>NZ_KQ954284.1 GCF_001519065.1 Novosphingobium sp. FSW06-99 | reverse complement strand
TAGCAGCTCCAAGCGCGATCAGCGCCCCGGCGATCTGGGCGACAATGAAGCCCGGCACACTGACGGGTGCGATACCGGCAAAGGTGTCGCTCAGCGAGCGGGCGATGGTGATCGCCGGATTGGCAAAGCTGGTCGATGAGGTGAACCAGTAGGCTGCGGTGATATAAAGCGCGACGCTGGCCGGCACCCACGGCGGACGCGACTGCACGGTGCCCAATATGGTGAGCACCAGCCCGAACGTCGCGACACCTTCGCCCAGCCACTGCCCGGGACCGCTGCGCAAGTGATGCGAGACCTGCAAGACCGGCAGGTCGAACATGGCATGGGCTACCCAAACGCCAGCGATGCCGCCGACCAATTGCGCCACTAAATAGCCCAGCGCCGCAGGTGTGCCGATCGCGCCGCGCAGTCGCATGACCAGGGTCACCGCCGGGTTGAAATGTGCGCCCGATAGCGGTCCCAGCATGGTGATCAGCACGAACAGGATGGCCCCGGTTGCCAGGGTGTTGGCAAGCAAGGCCACCGCGACATTGCCGCCGGACAGATGTTCGCCCATGACGCCCGAGCCGATGACGGTCGCGAACAGCAGAAAGCTGCCCACGGCCTCGGCCCACAAGGCCCGATTGGTATCGCTCATTGTGGTTCCC
>NZ_KQ954283.1 GCF_001519065.1 Novosphingobium sp. FSW06-99 | reverse complement strand
AGGGCTTGTGGGGATTTAGGATTCCCATTTGTTCGGAGATGTGATTCACACTTCGGATGGAACGCTTCGTACTGACCGATGCCCAATGGGCAAAGATGGAACCGCACTGTTTGGGCAAGCCAGCGGACCCCGGGCGCAGCGGCAGGAACAATCGGCTTTTTCTGGAGGCGGTGCTCTGGATTGTTCGAACGGGCAGTCCTTGGCGTGATCTGCCTGCGGTGTTCGGCAACTGGAGCACAGCCTTTCGACGGTTCAGAGACTGGCGCGAAGCCGATGTTTTCAAATCGATTTTCGACGCGCTGTCAGATGAGCCCGACATGGAATACGCGATGGTCGATGCCACTATCGTCAAGGTTCACCGTCACGGACAGGGCGCAAAAGGGGGACTCAGAGCCAGGCCATTGGTCGCTCCAAAGGCGGCATGACAACAAAGATACTGGCTCTGACCGATGCGCTGGGCAATCTCGTCCGCTTTCACCTGATGCCCGGCAATCGTTACGACAGCATTGGTGTCGCCCCTCTGATCGAGGGCATCGCGTTCGGGGCATTGCTCGCCGACAAGGCCTTCGACAGCAACAATATCGTCGCCGACCTCAATGAACGGGGCGCCAAAATCGTGATTTCCCAACATCCACGACGCACCAAACCCATCCCGCTCGACGAGGAAATGTACAAGTGGCGGCACCTCATTGAAAACTTCTTTTGCAAACTCAAAGAGTTCAAGCGCATCGCCATGCGCGCCTGCAAATCAGACCGGAGTTTCGAGGCTATGATCTACCTCGCAGCAGCCGTCATCAATTCACGATGAATCCCCACAAGCCCT
>NZ_KQ954282.1 GCF_001519065.1 Novosphingobium sp. FSW06-99 | reverse complement strand
TAGCCCCTAGATTTCTGGACGCCTTTGATCCTAATTTTGAGGACAGGAGGCGATGATGGGGAAGCCCAATTTCAGCGATGAGTTCAAACGTGACGCGGTGGCCCAGATTACCGAGCGAGGCTATCCGGTGGCAGAGGTATCGCAGCGGCTCGGGGTGAGCGCGCATTCGTTGTATGCATGGAAGCGGCAATTTACTCGGCAGGTATCTGGTGATGCGGGCAAGGATGCCGAGATCCGCCAGTTGAAGCGCGAACTGGCCCGGGTGACCGAGGAGCGCGACATCCTAAAAAAAGCCACCGCGTATTTCGCCAGAGATGCCAAGTGAGATACGCGTTCATTGCCGAGCATCGCGACCGTTTCGGGGTTCGGGCGATGTGCCGATGCCTGGCGGTGCAGCCCAGCGGCTACTATGCCTGGGCCAAGAACCCGTTGAGCCAGCGAGCCCAGGAAGATGTGCGGCAAACCGAGTTGCTGCGGCAGGCGTGGAACGACAGCGGCAAGGTCTATGGCTACCGCAAGTTGCATGACGACCTTGCCGACCAGGGCGAGACCTGCTGCCCGAACCGGGTTGCCCGGCTAACCAGACTGGCCGGCATCAAGGCGCAGATCGGCTATAAACGGCGGCCTGGCAGCTATGGCGGCAAGCCGTTGCTGGTGGTCGACAACACGCTGGCGCGCCAATTCGATGTTGCAGCACCTGACCGGGCGTGGGTGACAGACATCACCTACATCCGAACCATGGAAGGCTTTGCCTATCTGGCTGTCGTGCTCGATCTGTTTTCGCGTCGGGTGGTGGGCTGGTCGATGCAAAGCAGGCAGACCACCGATGTGGTTTTGCAGGCACTGCACATGGCCGTCTGGCGCCGCAAGCCCAAAGGCCGTGTGCTGATCCATTCGGATCAGGGTTCACAGTTCACCAGCATGGACTGGGCAGCGTTCATCCGAGCCCACAATCTTGAGCACTCGATGAGCCGACGCGGTAACTGCCACGACAATGCCGTGGCGGAAAGCTTCTTCTCATGCCTCAAACGCGAGCGCATCCGCAGGCGGACCTACAAAACCCGCGAGGAAGCCCGGCAGGATGTGTTCGATTACATCGAGATGTTCTACAACCCGGTGCGCAAGCACGTCAGGAACGGTATGCTGTCGCCCGCCGAGTTCGAACGGCAGCAGATTTTGAAAGCGGAAGGCGTCTAGAAAACTAGGGGCTATTCAA
>NZ_KQ954281.1 GCF_001519065.1 Novosphingobium sp. FSW06-99 | reverse complement strand
GCTACGAGAACAGGCATGGTATCATGTTCTTCCTCAAGGGCGATGATGTTGTCAATGTGGCCGGTCGTAACGTGTCATTCCTGAGGGATGGGAAGGTCGTTTTCAGACAAACCTACGAGTTTGAGCTTCACACAGTGTTTGATGCCGTTCTGGAATGTCTGAAGGGAACCTCCAATCCCTTTGCACATTAACGAGTGATGTAAATTAAGACTTGGGGGAGTTCCGGGGACAGGGGAGTTCCGGGGACAGTATACCTATTAGGGAGTTCCGGGGGCAGTATACCTATTAGGCGAAGCTAGCTGGCGGCTTCGGCTTGGGGCCGGGTCGTTGCGGGCTCATGATGCGGCCCATCCGGGCTTCGTGATTGGCAATCCATTCGGGTGTTGCCAGGGGGCGTCCTGTGTTGAGTCGCGATTCAATCGTCTGCGCAACGTCCTGTCCCGCCGCCGTCAATTCGCCCGCCTCGAGGCCATGGCGTAACATCGCGCGCCAATTGGGAACGTGCCGAGACAGTGCCGCCACATCGGTCAACGGGTCATCGCTCGCGCGTTGGTTGGCGATATGGCTGCGCGCGCTTGACCAACGCCAGTCGGCGGCATCATCTACCAACCCGGCGGCG
>NZ_KQ954280.1 GCF_001519065.1 Novosphingobium sp. FSW06-99 | reverse complement strand
CGGTCATCGTCCGAAAAGAAAACCGGCAGGCGCCGGTTTCCGCGCTGTGTTACATGGTGAGCCACATGGGGGATCACAATTCTTGCCAAACGCGCCATGCACCAATCCATGCCGAAGTTATCAATCCGGGTCAATTGGGTATACTGTCCCCGGAACTCCCCTGTCCCCGGAACTCCCTGCCCGGGTCAATTGGGTATACTGTCCCCGGAACTCCCCTGTCCCCGGAACTCCCCTGTCCCCGGAACTCCCTGTCCCCGGAACTCCTGTCCCCGGAACTCGCTGATGGACGTCGATATACATCACCAAACTGGACCAAATACTCCCGCAACTCTCGATACACTTGGATTCTAGTCAAATGAAAAGCGCAATGATTTTCAGTCTATGGCTATTGGTCGTCATGGAATCCGCATATGGCAAAGGGGCTAATGAGATGAAAGCGCCAAGACTGGAAATTCAACAATTGTTGTTCGGTGGTATTGTTAAAAATAAGAATTTGGCTTTGCGTCTAGGCGAGGCAATAATTAGTGATATTTATGGAAACGACGAATTAAAGTTACAGAGGCCATTTAGTGTGAGCGAGGACAACGGAATTTGGACTATAGTAGGATCCAAAAATGCAGGGGAAGGGCGCGAAGGGGAAGGGTGCGTGATAATAAAAATTGCTCGTGATGATGCAAGAGTTATCGACATAAAGCGACTATTTATAGTTAAGAATCGGGGTAAATAGCTTGCGAGAGAAATTCCGGGGACAGTATTGGAGTGGACCTCCAAAGTGAGACACAGCTAATTAAGTGACACGGCCATATTGCCACAGTTTGCAGGTTGGTTGGAATTCCGGGGACAGTTTT
>NZ_KQ954279.1 GCF_001519065.1 Novosphingobium sp. FSW06-99 | reverse complement strand
GGACTGCGCCCCTTGCGTGAGACAGCGTAATTGAGTGACACGGTATCCGAGGAGGGATCGTGTCAGACCGAACGAACCGAGTGTTCACGACCGAGTTCAAAGAGCAAGCGGTGCTGCGGCTGGAAGCTGGCGAGCAGGGCACTGCGCTTGCAGCCGAGTTGGGCGTGCGTCGCAAGCTGCTGTACGATTGGCGCAAGGCGTGGCGTCGGCTTGGCGTTGCGGGGCTGAACCGCAAGCGCGGACCGAAGCCGGGCCTGTTGCGATCGGGCGATCCGCCGGGCGCTGCGGCCCCTGCCGGTCCGCCGCTGCTTGTGGATGGGCCGGCGGATCGGCAGGGGCTGCAGCGCCCGGCCAACCCACTGACGCAGGCGCAACTCCGGATTGCCGAGTTGGAACGGTTGGTCGGCCGCCAGCAGGTTGATCTTGATTTTTTTCGCAGAGCCTTGCGGCTCACGGACGCGGACAAAGTGGCAGACAAGGCGAACGCCACCGCGCCCACATCTACGCGGTCATCCAGGCCATGACCGCTGCCGGGACGCAAGGCGATCCACACACGACAATCCAGCGATTGTGCCAGCTCGGCGGCGTATCGCGCGCCGGCTATTACCGGCACTTCGACGCGCATGCACCGGCCTGCGCCGATGCCGATTTGCGCGATGCGATCCAGCGGCTCAGCCTGGCGCATCGGCATTACGGCTATCGGCGGATTACCGCGCAATTGCGCCGCGAAGGGCGGGTTGCCAACGCCAAGCGCGTGCTGCGGCTGATGCGCGAGGACAATCTGCTGAGCCTTCGCGCACGCCCGTTCGTGCCGCGCACCACCGACAGCAGGCATGGTTTTGCGATCGTCGCCAACCTGACCCGTGGCCTCGTACCGACAGGGCTCGATCAAATCTGGGTCGCAGACATTACCTATGTCCGGCTGGGCGAGGCATTCGTTTATCTCGCGGTCGTGCTCGATGCGTTCAGCCGCAAAGTGATCGGCTGGGCGCTTGACGACCATCTCGAAGCACGGCTCGCCGTCGAAGCACTCGACATGGCGATCGCGGCCCGCAACCCCGCACCCGAAACGCTGATCCACCACAGCGACCGGGGCGTGCAATATGCCAGCCTCGATTATCGCCAGCGCCTCGACACCCGCGCCATCGCCATCAGCATGAGCAGGGTTGCCAACCCGTATGACAACGCCAAGGCCGAGAGCTTCATGAAGACGCTCAAAGCCGAAGAGGTCAACGGCAAGGCCTATGCCACCATCGATCATGCGCGCCGCGACATCGGCCAGTTCATCGATACCATCTACAATACCCAGCGCCTCCACTCCGCGCTCGGGTACAAACCGCCGGTCGAGTTCGAAGCCGAACTTCACCACTCCACCAACCTGCCAAAATGTGGCAATATCAGCGTGTCACTCAATTAACTGTGTCTCACTGACGGGGTGCACTCCAGTTTGGAATTCCGGGGACAGTTTAGGAATTCCGGGGACA
>NZ_KQ954278.1 GCF_001519065.1 Novosphingobium sp. FSW06-99 | reverse complement strand
ACGGTAAAGCGTGTGATCGATTACAACGTGAAGCCGCGTGTAAAGGCGGATGGCACGGGCGTTGACCTTGCCAACGTCAAGATGAGCATGAACCCGTTCGACGAGATTGCGGTGGAAGAGGCGCTGCGTCTGCGCGAAAAGGGCGCGGTGAGCGAGGTTGTGGTGGTGTCGGTGGGTCCGGCCAAGGCGACCGAAACGCTGCGCACGGCGCTGGCGATGGGCGCGGACCGGGCCATTCTGGTGTCGACCGATGACGAAGTCGAACCGTTGGCGGTGGCCAAGATCGTCAAGGCGATCGCGGATGAGGAACAACCCGGCCTGATCATCACCGGCAAGCAGGCGATCGATGACGACAGCAACCAGACCGGCCAGATGATTGCCGCGCTGCTGGGTCGCGGGCAGGGCACGTTTGCCAACCAGATCACGGTCGAAGGCGATGCGGTGACGGTTAAGCGCGAAATCGACGGCGGGCTGGAAACGGTGTCGCTGCCGCTGCCGGCGGTGATCACCGCCGATCTGCGGCTGAACGAGCCGCGCTACGCCTCGCTGCCCAACATCATGAAGGCCAAGTCGAAGCCGCTGGCGACCAAGACGCCCGCCGATTACGGCGTGGACACCGCGCCGCGCCTGAAAACGCTGAAAGTGAGCGAACCGCCGGTGCGCAGTGCCGGGATCAAGGTGGCCGATGTCGATGCGCTAGTGGCCAAGCTCAAGGAACTGGGAGTAGCCTGACATGACCAAGGTTCTCGTTTGGGTCGAACACGACGGCAGTGCCGTCAAGGATGCCACGCTGTCGGCGGTGACCGCTGCGGCGCAACTGGGCGAAGTGGTCGCGCTGGTCGCGGGCAGCAATGTCGCGGGCGTTGCCGCCGCGGCCGCGCAGATTGCGGGCGTGACCAAAGTGCTGGTGGCCGACGATGCGGCCTATGCCCATGCGCTGGCGGAAAACGTCGCGCCGCTGATCGCCGGGTTGCTGGTCGATCACGATGCGTTTGTGGCGCCCGCCACCACCACCGGCAAGAATGTCGCGCCGCGCGTTGCCGCGCTGATCGATGTGGCGCAAGTGTCGGATATCCTGAGCGTCGAAGGGCCCAGGACGTTCACGCGGCCGATCTATGCGGGCAACGCGATCGCCACGGTTGAAAGCACGGATGCCAAACTGGTGATCACCGTGCGCGGCACCGCCTTTGCCAAGGCCGATGCGACCGGCGGCAGCGCCGCTGTCGAAACGGTTGCGGCGGGTGCGGATTCCGGCCTGTCGAGCTGGGTGGGTTCGGAAATCGCCAAGCTGGAACGCCCCGAACTGACCAGCGCAAAGATCATCGTGTCGGGTGGCCGCGCGCTGAAGGATGCCGACACGTTTGCCGCGACGATCACGCCCTTGGCCGACAAGCTGGGGGCGGCGATCGGCGCCAGCCGCGCGGCGGTCGATGCGGGCTATGTGCCCAACGATTATCAGGTTGGGCAGACGGGCAAGATCGTGGCCCCGGAAATCTATGTCGCGGTGGGCATTTC
>NZ_KQ954277.1 GCF_001519065.1 Novosphingobium sp. FSW06-99 | reverse complement strand
CTGAGTAAATCCCGTAGCTATCAATGCGGGACGGCAATCGTATTCTTCCATGCGTGTCGGGCCAATTGGTCAGCCAGAGGACGCCGTGCCCTTACTTCCAGAACAGTCTTGGTGGCGTTGAATATTCAGCGCCAACCCGCGGTGTTTTCGATCTGGCGTAGCGACACGCCCAAAGGATCTGTCATGACCTATCAAAGCCTCAGCCCGTTTGATGGCAAACTTATCAAGGGTTTTCCCGATATTACCCAGGGCGAATACGAGACCAAGCTGGCCAAAGCGCAGGCGTGCTATGAAACATGGCGACACACCAGCTATGCCGATCGTGCCGCGATCATCCACAAGGCGTCGAAACTGCTGCACGAACAGGCCGATGCCTTTGCCCACACGATGACCCTGGAAATGGGCAAGCGCATTTCCGAAGCGCGCGGCGAAGTCGAATTCAGCGCGCGCATCCTGGACTATTACGCCAAACATGCCGAACGCTTCCTTGCCCCGGTGCATCTGCACCCGGTCAACGGCAAGGCGCATATGGAAAGCAGCCCGATCGGCGTCATTTTCGCCGTCGAGCCATGGAATTTCCCCTATTATCAACTCGCACGCGTTGCCGGGCCGCACCTGATGGCGGGCAACACGCTGGTGGTGAAACACGCCGGGATCGTGCCGCAATGCGCACTGGCGTTCGAACACCTGTTGCTTGAAGCGGGCGCGCCCGAAGGGCTCTATACCAACTTGTTCCTGTCGCACGAACAGTCGAACCAACTGGTCGACGATCCGCGCATCAAGGGCGTGTGCCTGACCGGCAGCGTCGCGGCGGGCCGCACGATTGCCGCACGCGCCGGGCAGAACCTCAAGCCATCGTCGATGGAACTGGGCGGCAGCGACGCCTTCATCGTGCTCGAAGACGCCGATCTCGACCTGACCATCCCGTGGGCGGTGTGGGGCCGGATGTACAACACCGGCCAGACCTGTTGCGCGGCCAAGCGCTTCATCGTGGTCGAGAGCATCGCCGACGAATTCATCAAGCGCTTCCAGGCCGCGCTGGGCGCGCTCAAGCCCGGTGATCCGCTCGACGAAAAGACCACGCTGGGCCCCTTGTCGAGCGAAGCCGCACTGGTGCAACTGCTCGGCCAGGTCAAACAGGCGGTCGCCAAGGGCGCGCGTCTGCTGCTGGGCGGCAATCGCATCGATCGGCCCGGATCCTACATGGAACCGTCGATCCTGACCGATATCAAGCCCGACAATCCCGCCTTCCGCGACGAATTCTTCGGACCGGTCGCGCTGTTCTTCCGCGTCAAGGACGAAGCGGCGGCGATCGCGCTGGCCAATGATTCCGATTTCGGGCTGGGTGGCTCGGTCTGGACCAAAGACCACGATCGCGGCCACAAAGTCGCCAGCAAAGTCGAAACCGGCATGATGTTCGTCAACAACATCGACTGGTCAGACCCGGAACTGCCGTTCGGCGGGATCAAGGATTCAGGCTACGGTCGCGAACTGGGCGACATGGGCATCCAGCAATTCGTCAACAAAAAACTGGTCCGCTGCGT
>NZ_KQ954276.1 GCF_001519065.1 Novosphingobium sp. FSW06-99 | reverse complement strand
AAAGCAGCAGTTCGCCGCATGCCGAGTGTCGCGGGTGAGATCGAGGCCGTCATTGAGCGCGCTCGTTTTGATGCTGGCCTGACTGTTGATGAGACGCTGCTTAGACCGCTTCGGGACGATCCCGGCCTGCGATCCAAATCAGCCACCAGCCCAGCAAGGCAAGCGGACCCCACGCTCGACCAATCGTCAGCAAACCATCCGGTCAGCGCGACTATGACGCTGAGTGAAGCATACGAGCAATACCTGACCGACCCCACTCACTCGTGGTCGGCGAGGACACGCGAGGCATTCGAAACAAGCCGCAGGATGGCGGTTGCGGTGATCGGCGCCGAAACACCCGTCATGACGCTCTCAAGGGCTCATTGCCGCGATTACATCGAAGTGCTGCGCTCCCTGCCTCGCAACGCCACCAAGCGCTTTCCAAAGCTGACTCCTCGGCAGGCATCAGATCGAGCCCGAGAAGCTGGTGAGCACGAGGTGATCAGCGCTGCCAACGTGAACGTGTATCTCGGCAACCTGTCGAGCTTCTTGAACTGGGCCGTCAATGAGGAGCTTCTCGTTCGAAATCCAGCACGCGGCCTTCGGCTGCATGATGAGACTGCCAAGAAGGACAAACGTTTCCCATTTTCACCAGAGCAGTTGCGGACGATCTTCAACGCGCCGCTGTATCGGGGTTGCGTCGATGGCGAGCGGGGTTACGCCACACCCGGTATGGAACGTCCCCGCAATGCCCGATTTTGGGTGCCGTTGATTGGCCTGCACACAGGCATGCGGCTCAACGAAATTTGCCAGTTGGATACAACCGATATTTGCCCGATCGAAGGAATCCAGTGCATCGTGGTGAGCGAGGCGTCAAAAATCGGCAGCATCGACAAAATCCTCAAGACAGGCGCGAGTCAGCGGATCATCCCACTTCATCAAAACCTGCTTGAAGGTGGTCTACTTCAATATGTTGATGAGCAGCGCCGCGCCGGTAAGACCAAGCTGTTCGAGGAAATCGATCCCGGCACCAAAGGCATTCGCGCAGTGGCCTTTTCAAAATGGTTCACGCAGTTCCTGCGGGCGTGTGGGGCCTATCGGGAGCGCACCTGCTACCATTCCTTCCGACACAATTTTCGCGACGAACTGCGGGCGGCACGTATCGATCATGACATTGCGATGGCCCTCGGCGGGTGGACCGCCGGCACAGGCGGGCGAGGAGGTGCTTCCGAGAATTATGGCTTCGGCCATCAAGTTCAAGCGCTCAAAGGCGCTGTTGACGCGCTAAAATTCACTGATATTTCTGCAAAAAAGCTGTTCGCGACGTAATTCATATAGCGACAAAACTTTTGGAGTTGTCATGGTTGATTATAGCGGCGCGATTTCAAGGATAAAAAATGTCATTATAGACATAAATATTGAACATGTATTCAGTGACGCTAGGTCATACGGACTGAAAGTAAACACGATAGAGGATTTTGCAAATCAAGCGCATAATCATGTTTTTATAGAAAAACTTATGATAAAATACGCGAATATCGCACAGTTTTACTGTGTAGCCAGTGGTTTTTCGACAGGGATTGGCGGAGTATTCACCTCGACTGCCTTGGCTGGTGTTGATATTGCGAATATGGCGGCGCAGTTATATAGATTAAATCAAAGACTTTCGGTCCTAAATGGATTCGATCCCAATAATATGATTCATCAAGAAAAATCACAGATGATTTACTTGAAAGCTCTCGGCTTTGAAGCCGCCGCGCAAGCATCAATTCGCGCGCAAGTTATCAAGGCGGCTGCGGAGAATACGGCCAAGCGAGGCCCATCATCAAATGTTACCATTCGCTTGATCATGGAGGTAGTTAAACTTCTTGGGCCTAAGATCACAAAAGAACAGGCCGCGAAGTTGGTTCCGTTTGTCGGAGCATTTTTGGGTGGCGGTGGAAACTACTTATTTTCAAAATCTGCCGCAAATAAGATGATAAATGATTATAAGTCAGATTATTTTGATCGATGGCAGACCGAAAGTCGAAAATGACTTTTTCTATATTTGTATGTTTCAACTCATACGTAACATATAATTTTGGCTCTATCGTCACAT
>NZ_KQ954275.1 GCF_001519065.1 Novosphingobium sp. FSW06-99 | reverse complement strand
CGCGTGCCCACATCACAGCTTTCAGGTTTTGACCAAGCGCCCTGCCCGGGCAGTGAAGCTCACCCGCGAACTTGGGTTGAAGTGGACGCCGAACATCTGGTTCGGCGCAAGCGTGGCGGAAAACAAGTTTGCCAAGCCCTTTGTCCGCGAGCTTCTCAAAGTCCCCGCCAGCGTCCGCTTTATTTCGGCTGAGCCGTTGCTGGAAGCGTTGCCTGACCTTGATGTGGCAGCAGTCGACTGGGTGATCGCTGGCGGCGAAAGCGGGGTTTCGTCCGGTCGTCGTCCGATCATGCCGCTCGATCCCGATTGGGTCCGTGATCTGCGGGATCGTTGCGCCTTCGCGGGAACGCCGTTCTTCTTCAAGCAGTGGGGCGCGCACGACGCCAACGGCGTGAAGGTGGGCAAGAAGGACGCGGGTCACGAACTGGATGGCATGACGCTCTGGCAGATGCCCGCGAGCGTGTTTGACCGCACGGAGGTGAAAAACCCCCAGTGGACTCGCGTCAGCAAGCCGACAATGCGCGCGCTCGCTAACGGCCAGATCGCGCCCAAACCGAGCCAACGTGAGCTTGTCCAAAATGCGCCATACATCTTGGTCAATACCGATACCGGCTTCGTCGAGACCATCTCGGATGAGGAAGATATGATTCTCGAAGTCTTGGGGGGTGACCATCTCACTGGTGGTGACAACCCGAACTTTGGCCCTCGACCGGCTCGCCTGCGCGATGTGCGTCGTCGCCTCGCAGACATCATGGTCGCGGCATTGGAAGACAGCGGTGATCAGCTTCGTTTGGACATCGCGGACGAAAGCCGGTTGGTGAAAGCTATGGTAGTGTTCTTCCGCGCAAGCCGGACTGTCGGGTTCGCGAAAATCCAGAATGGATTGTTCGACACACCCGATCTGACCGTTGCCGAACTTCTTGAAAATATCGGAGACGCGGTATGAGCACCGATCGCAAAGTAGCCCATAACTGGGACGATGGCCGCGAGGAGGTAAGCGCTGAGCATACGCGTCTCGAAACCGAGCGGGATCAATACAAGAACCAGCTTGATGCGATCCGTGCGTTGCTCGGGGCTCCACCGCAAGAGTTCAATAATTATCTCATGAAAATAGTCGAACTTAGCGCAAAAAAACGCGGACGATATTGTGAAAGACGCTTATTCACCGGAAATGGGTGCCCGTTTGCGCCGATCTTCAGCCACCAAGCGCTACTGCCTAGAACAGCAAAAAGCCGAGTGGGAACTCGATGACTACGACCAAGCCATCATCACTTTGAAATGTTATTAACTACCACGGCCATCACGTCCGAGCATTATTATATTGTCCGTGCGCCGATCTAGTCGAGCGTCCACGCTATTTCTCTTATAGTATTTAGTGAAATAGGACGGACGGGTTTTATCTTGCGAGGAACTCAAGGGGGCAGGTATCGAGTGGCATCTGCCTTGATTCGGTGCGCAGCATCGGATCGAGGGAGATGGCGGGAGATGCCAAGGCCCCTCCTTCGTGATCTTGAGATTGGATCGCGGGCCTTTGGCCCGCTGTGCAATCTTTGGATCATGGTGCGATATTATGACACGAGCCAGACGGTCTGGCTGCGCTCCGCTTCACCAGACCGTCGGTCGCAACCCGTTCGTAGCCCGCGTCATCGCAAGCGATGCCTTGGCTACTCCGTGTTGGCTCTGGTGATGTCGATGGAGAAGGGATCAATCTGCTTCCCCTTCGCAAGATTCACTTTCCCGTCCAAGCTCAAGGGGGCGGAGCCCCCGACCTCTCAGATCGGCGGGTGGACGGCCATTCCAGAACCATCATGGAAATCGGCCCGCAGAAAGCCCCAGAAAACCGTCATTTGAGATAGTCGGAAACTGGTGTTCGCAAACCAGTTGAAAATGGAAGGGCAGATCGGTGATAGTCAGTGCGGCAACGGAGGCGGCAGATGGAAACGGCAGATGATGCGGTTGAACCTACAAAGCGCAAGGAAGTGCCCAGTCGATTCCGCAAGGTAAAATCGACAGCCCGTTTGGCGGGTGTTCAAGCGACCATCGAGAGCATGATGGGGCTGCCTACTGGGTCAGTTCGTTTTGTTATGCCTGATGGAAGAACGGTGAGATCGGATGCTATGGTGAAGACCTTGCGGTCGCACTGGGGGGAATAGCTTTGCTCTACGACATCGCAGGGTATCCGCCTGAAAGCACGATCAGGGTCTTGGTGGGCACACGCGCTCTTCCCCTACGCTTCAACGGTGAGAAGGTCGATCTACACGATACAATCGTGGCGTCTCATCTGAGCGTTTCTGACACCTTTCACGTGATGTGGCGCACAGACAGCATCGAATGGAAGTTTTGGGACGAGGAAGCGATAGAGAAAATCGGCGAGCAAATTCGCTACGATTTTGAGTTTGAGAGATATGAAGTCGAAGTCGTGTGTATCTCAGGACACGACGAACCTTGCAGCGAAGAGGGAAACTGGGAGGTTACCGTCATCGGTTACAGGGATGACGAAGCCGAGGCGGTGTAATCCTGCCACGGCTCCATCGTGTAGAGTGGCTCAATCGTGGAAGTGGCGATCTGTTGAGCGTTTACCTGATCCCGGCATCAAAGGCCGATGAGATCGCGGCGATGTGATCGGGTGAGGACTTGGCCTCAGTCAGGCTTGGCCTGATCAGCACCCGTTACCGAGACATCAGCTTCACGCCGATCCAGTGCTTCCTCGATCAGCAGGCGAATGAAGTCGCCTTGCCTCATCGATCCACGCAAAGCGTCGATACGATCCTTCGTGCCCTCGCGAGCGCGGAAGTGGAAGGCTTCGTCAAAGATGCGTGGTTTGGTCACGCGTCCACGGATAGCGGTATCGCTTTCTTTCATCCAGTCCCCTGATGGCGAGATGTCGCATCGATCATTGACCGCATAAGCGGTATCACTTATGCATTTAAGCGGTATCGCATATGGGTTCAAGGACTTCGGCTCCGACGATCCGTCGATCACCAAAACGGGACGCCAAGGAGGAAGATGAATGATCTATCGCGTTGAATACCTGCGCCCTCAAGACGCTCACTGGACCCTTGCCGCTGATGGCAACGACCAAGCGATGATGATCAATAGCGCGAGGTCTGTGGCCCGCGAACGCAGGCGAGATAAGGTCCGGTTGGTCGATGCCAACGGCTCAGTTCTGTGGATGAGCTAACCGCCAAAACCATATGATTGACGAATAAGCGATACCGTATATATAAGCGGTATCGCTTATGAGGTGACATCATGATCAAACGCGTAGCCCTTTACACCCGGGTCTCGACCGACAGCCAGACCGTCGAGAACCAGCAACTTGAACTCAAGGCCGTGGCCACGAGGCTTGGCTGGAGCGTTGTCGCCGAACTCAG
>NZ_KQ954274.1 GCF_001519065.1 Novosphingobium sp. FSW06-99 | reverse complement strand
TACGCCGGAATTCCGGGGACAGGGAATTCCGGGGACAGTATACGCAACTCAGCAATTCACAAAATTCGGCTTTTCCCCTGGCTTCTGCGGAGCGACAAAGAAACTGATGCTCAACGGGTACTCAGTATACTGTCACCGGAAATCAGTATACTGCCACCCGGAACTCGCGGATCATACCGAACACCGGACATTTAAGCCGCTCATGCATGAAAGGCTCGCCAGAGGGGTGACTGGGCCGAAACGCGCCTCTCAGGTTTCGGCTCCTCGCTCGGGCGGCTTTTTCGTAAATCGAGGCTTCGGATATTCGCCATGTTTCAGAGCGACTTCAAAAATTTGAATGAGTCCGCCTAGAAACATTCCTTCTGAGGGAAGGTGAAGAGCCATTGTGTGAAGCGCGGCGTAGTCGACCAACACGCAGGGCCGCTTCGTTTCCTTTGCTACGGCAAGTACGGGGGTGCTGCAAGATCGAAAGTCATCGTCGAACATCTCGTTCACAACAACCAGCCCGAATACATCTCGAGCACGAATATCAATGTCCTTTGGTCCAGAAGTAGTCAGAATTGCAACCTTATCGTTGATATGCACATGCCTAATTGCACCGCGAAGCTGGCGTGATGCTTTCTTGATATGATCTCGGATAATGATCTTCTTTCGCGCAATCGAACGACGGAGCGAAGCCTCAGTGTTCGGGCTGTCCTTTGCTTGAACCAGCAGTACGATACCCTCACTGATGACTAGGAGGTCGCAAAGTTCTTTGCCTGTGTCCTCACGCACCGGATTGAGGAAAACCTCATCGCCGGAAAAGCAACGGCGAAGGAGGGTAAAAATGTCCCGCTCCTGAAAAGCGCCGGGCTCCTTGCGCTCTAAGCTCGTCGGGTTGAGCAAATCCTCCAAGGCAGCGAAGTCAGATCCCCCATCGAGATCTACGTTCTGGCGTTCTAGGTTCCGAAAATCCATGATAACCAAGTCATCTGGATACAACCGCTTTCCGAGGCAAACCTCGAAGGCTAGTGCCTCATGATCATTGCCTCGTAGCCCGTACCAGCCTGTCATCGCCTCCAACGTTGCGTGGATTTCATCCTCTTCGAAATTAGGAAAGGAGGTTGAGGATAATGTTTTGCGGAAGCGTCCAACGTCAGCAACTTGTGCGCATACTCCCATCAGCTCACGACTGTGTTCATCAAAAAAATACAGCTCGAAATTATCTTGGCTGAGCGCGCTGCCTAGATCACGCAACATATCGTCATCTGAAAAAAGCGGCGTGAACAGAGCCAGTGGTTCATCATGGTCATCGAAAAATGCTGAGACGAAACCAAGCGCCCGGTCCGGTGCTTCCACATCAGGAATGATGTAGATTTTGAAGCTATTGTTCGCACGCGCGGTCAGGATAACTTCTTTGCTCGCCTTGATTATCAGGCAATAGCCACCATCGGAAAACTGCATCGGTTGATAGCCGTATGCAACCGTTCTAATCTGCGGCAGGGCTTGTGGATAATCAAGCGAAAACATCGCTGTGATATAGCTCACGAAGTCGAGATGTGAAAGGATCTCAAACCATTCAATCGCGCCGATTTTTGATTTGTGATATCACTCGCCATTTCCTGGGCGCGGTTGCTGATCGTCTGCTTCGGTAAGCCCTATCGGCAGGTTCGGTCAGGATGAGACGTTCACCAGGGAGGAGTTGAACGGCCGGATCTGGTCGGTTCCAGCCGCCCCTCCATCACTGATAAACACACGTATCATAATCCCCACGCACCACGCTTTCGCGGGCGGCGATGACATTGCCGTGGTGGCGGATGCGGCCGGTGGCGCCGACCACTGCGCGCACTTTGGGTTGGGGGAATGCGGCGGCGATGCGTGCGGCCTCGACGGTGCTCAGGGCTGAGGCGGGTTTGTCGTAATAGCGTTGGGCCGCCGCCTCGACGCCATATGTGCCGATGCCGGTTTCGGCCAGGTTGAGGTAGACTTCCATGATCCGCCGCTTGCCCCAGATCGCCTCGATCAGCAGCGTGTACCAGGCCTCGACCGCTTTGCGCAGATAGCCGCCGTTCTGCCACAGAAAGGCGTTTTTGGCGGTCTGCTGGCTGATCGTCGAGCCGCCCCGGATGCGCCCGCCTTCCTCGTTGCGGTGCCAGGCGTTGCGGATGGCATCCTGGTCAAACCCGAGATGGCTGCAGAATTTGGCATCCTCGCCCGCGATCGCGGCATCGACCATCGGGCGGCTGATCCGCCCGATCGGCACCCAGGTGCGCTTTGCCCCATGTGTGTCGAACAGCATGGTATAGGTAAACGGCACCGGCACGAACTTGTAGATCACCACTTGCGCCACGCTGAGCGCGATGAACGCCAGCACCAGCCGCACGATGATCGACCCGATCCGGCCCAACGGCCCGCGTTTGCGCGCAGGCGCCGCGCCCTTGGCGCGCGGCGGATTGCGCAATCCGTCCCATTCCCGGTTCATGAAATACCCGCCGCCACCATCACGGCACTAAAACCGATAAGTGGGCGCCATGCAACCGGTGGTTGAAGACGGCGCCGGGCCGGTGCCGTCTTCAAGTCAAAGAAGGCCTTCAAGTCACAGCGCGGGCAGCAGGTGGCGTTCTCCGGCGATCCGCTGGATCGCCGCCTGCAGCTTTTCAAACGCGCGCACTTCGATCTGGCGCACGCGTTCGCGGCTGACGTTGTAGACCTGGCTCAGCTCTTCGAGCGTGCGCGGATCGTCAACCAGGCGGCGGTCGGTCAGGATGTGCCGTTCGCGCTCGTTCAGGCTGTCCATTGCCTCCACCAGCAGGGCGTGGCGCATCTGCGCCTCTTCGGCATCGGCCACCGCCGAATCCTGCAACGGGCGATCATCGACCAGCCAGTCCTGCCAGGTGCCTTCGCCGTCTTCGCGCAGCGAGACGTTCAGGCTGGCATCGCCGCCCATCATCATGCGCCGGTTCATCGACACCACGTCGGCTTCGGGCACGCCCAGATCGGTGGCGATCTTTTTCACGTCGTCGGGATGCAGATCGCTGTCCTCGAACGCTTCGAGGTTCTTCTTCATCCGGCGCAAGTTGAAAAACAGCTTTTTCTGCGAGGCGGTCGTGCCCATCTTGACCAGCGACCAACTGCGCAGGATGAATTCCTGGATCGACGCCTTGATCCACCACATGGCATATGTCGCCAGGCGGAAACCGCGTTCGGGGTCGAATTTCTTCACCCCCTGCATCAATCCGATGTTGCCTTCGGAAATCAGTTCCGAAACGGGCAGGCCATAGCCGCGATAGCCCATCGCGATCTTGGCCACCAGGCGCAAGTGGCTGGTCACCAGTTGGGCCGCCGCCTCGGGATCGCCATGTTCCTGATAGCGCTTGGCCAGCATATATTCCTGATCCGGCTTCAACACCGGAAACTTGCGAATTTCCGACAGATAGCGGTTGAGGCTGGCTTCACCGCCAAGGGCAGGAACGCTCAGTGCCTTATTCGTTTGTACCACCAGACTTTCCTTTCGAGAGCGTCGGTTCCCGATATGCATCGACCCCTAATGGGCATCGTGCGATGGGACCACAGAGGATTTCTACTCAGTTTCAAACGACAACTCAATTCACTTGGCGCACCTTTGCCATGCGACTCGGCGCGGGGGCAATACACACCT
The DNA here is from genome assembly GCF_001519065.1 of Novosphingobium sp. FSW06-99. GTDB lineage: Bacteria > Pseudomonadota > Alphaproteobacteria > Sphingomonadales > Sphingomonadaceae > Novosphingobium. Next base: position 8,499 of record NZ_KQ954274.1, on the reverse strand, counting down.
AGGTGTAGCCTGGCCAAGATCAGATGCCGAGTTCGACCAGCAGCGTTTCCATATCGACCGGCGTCGGGCTGGTGAAATGGAGCGGGCGGCCATCGATCGGGTGGATAAAGCCCAGCTCTGCGGCATGCAGCGCCTGCCGCCGGAAACCGAGGGCGGACAGGACGGGGCGCAATCGCGGCGGGCATCGACCATAGACAGGATCCCCCAATAGCGAATGACCGATTGACGCAAGGTGAACGCGCACCTGGTGGGTTCGCCCGGTTTCCAGCCGGCATTCGACCAGCGCCGCGCTGTCGAGCGTGGCCAGCACGCGGTAATGCGTCACCGCATGTTTGCCGCGCCCGTCTTCGACCAGCGCCATTTTCTTGCGATCATGGCTCGACCGCGCGATGCTGCCGCGAATGGTGCCCGCCGTGGGCACGGGCACGCCCGCGGTGATCGCGCGATAGGCGCGGGTGATCGAATGGTCGGCAAACTGGCGTGCCAGCCCTTCGTGCGCGGCATCGGTCTTGGCCACCACCAGCAGGCCCGAGGTGTCCTTGTCGATACGGTGCACGATGCCTGGCCGCGCCACCCCGCCAATGCCCGACAACTGCCCCCGGCAATGGTGCAACAGCGCGTTGACCAGCGTGCCGTCCAGATTGCCCGCTGCGGGATGCACCACCAGCCCGGCGGGCTTGTCGATCACGATCAGCGCGTCGTCTTCATACGTTACCGCCAGCGGAATGTCCTGCGCCACGGCCTCGGCGGCGGTGGCGGGCGGCACGCGGATGGCCCAGGCCGTGCCCGCGCCGACTTTCAGCGACACTTGCGCCACCACGCGCCCGTCGAGCGTGACCGCGCCTTCGCCGATCAGCGCCTTGACGCGTTCGCGCGACAGGCCCGACGCATCGGCCAGCGCCTTGTCAAGCCGCTGGGCGGGATCGGCAATCGTGCCGGACAGGATCTGAACGCTATCCCCCATGCCTTGCGATATGGGGCCATTGCGCGGCCTGACAAGTGCGCCATGGCACGCTATCGCCAAAGGATGCCGGTCTGCATCTGCGCCTCTGCCCATGCCGCGATGATCGAGGCCGCGCGCCGGGCGCATCCGCACGAAGCCTGCGGGCTGTTGCTGGGCGCGCACGACCGGGTGATCACAGCGCAGCAAGCGGCCAATCTGGCCGCCGATCCGGCGCGCATGTTCGATATCGACCCCGCCGCGCTGATCGCTGCGCACCGTGCGGCACGCGCGGGCGGGCCGCAGATCCTGGGCTATTTCCATTCGCATCCCAATGGCGTGGCCGCCCCTTCGCCCACCGACGCCGCGATGGCCGCGCACGACGGGCGGATCTGGGCGATCATTGGTGCCGGAACCGTCACGTTGTGGCGCGACCAACCATCAGGGTTCGAACCGCTTTCCTATGCCGTGGTTGCCGGTTAAGGCGTAAGCCCGCGCAACCTTTCTGCCAGACACCACAAAAGGGCCCGAACCCGGATCATGACCATTGCTTCGCCAGACATTGATTCGCTGAACTTGGCCAGCCTGCTCTGCTCGCGCCTGTGCCACGATTTGTTGAGCCCGGTGGGCGCGCTGTCCAACGGGCTGGAGCTGCTTGCCGAAGAAAAAGACCCCGAAATGCGCCAGCGCTGTTTCGAATTGCTGGAACAGAGCGCGCGGGCCTCGGCCGACAAATTGCGCTTTTTCCGCCTGGCGTTCGGCGCGGGCAGCGGGTTTGGCGAGACTGTTCCGCTGGCCGAACCGCGCGCGGTGATCGATGCACTGGCGGGCGGCAACGGGCGGATTACGGTCAACTGGGCGCTGGCGGGCGATGCCATGCCAAAACCTGCGGTCAAGGCGCTGCTCAATCTGGCGATGATCGGGATCGAGGCGCTGGTGCGCGGCGGCACGCTGGATATCGCCGCCGAAACGCGCGACGCCGGCGAAGGCCTGGCCAGCGAGATCGTGGTGCGCGCGGCCGGCGCGCGGATCGCGTTCGACCCGGCGGTCGGCCACGCGCTCGACGGCACGATCGCGCCCGACGCGCTGTCGAGCAAGACCGCGCCTGCCTATATGATCCAGCAACTGGCGGCGGCGCTGGGCGGGGGCTTGCAATACCATGTCGCGGCCGACACATTGGTGCTTGGCGCCGTGTTGCCCGCCGTCTGACAGGAGCCCAATGGACCGGTGGCTGATCCATCGCGAAGTGCCTTCGCCCAATTGGAACGCGCGCAAGTTGCCGGTTTCGATGGTGGTGCTGCACTATACCGGGATGGCCAGCGGGGCCGAGGCGATCGAACGGCTGTGTGATCCGGCGGCGGAAGTTTCGGCGCATTACCTGATCGACGAAGACGGCACGGTGATCCGGCTGGTCGACGAGGACAAGCGCGCCTGGCACGCCGGGCGATCGTATTGGCGCGGGGTGACCGATATCAATTCGGCGAGCGTGGGGATCGAACTGGTCAATCCCGGCCACGAATTCGGCTATCGCCCGTTTACCGATGCGCAGATGGATGCGCTGATCCCGCTGTTGGCCGATATCGTGCGCCGCCACGGCATTGCGCCCGCCAACGTGGTCGGCCATTCCGACATTGCGCCCGCGCGCAAGACCGATCCGGGCGAACTGTTCGACTGGGACCTGCTGGCGCGATACCGGCTGGCGCTGGCCAAACCCAAACCGCGCATGCGGCTGATCTATGACAACGACGGCGCGTTCTACCTGGCGCTCGAACGTTATGGCTATGACATTGCCGATGGCCCGGCGGCGATCCGCGCGTTCGAACGCCGCTGGCGCCCGCACCGTATCACCGGCGCGATCGACGGGCAGATCGGCGCCCTGCTGTTCGAACTGCTGATCGCGCGCGATCTGGGGCAGGATTGCTGAAGTCGGCACCGGCCCGCTCCCCCGCCCGAGCGCCCTGCGACAGGACCCTGTGGGTGGTCGGGCGGGGGAGCGGGCCGGTGCCGACTTCAAAATTCGCTCATCTGCGAATTTTGCAACATTGCGGCAGGATTGTTTAACCGCCGCGGCGATGGTACGGGCGATGCGCCAGGGGGCCGGGCAGCCGCGTCATCGTTTCATCGATGCCGAGGAAAGTCCGGGCTCCATGAAACAAGGGTGGCGGGTAACGCCCGCCGGGGGCAACTCCAGGGACAGTGCCACAGAGAACAGACCGCCACACCGGAGCGATCCGGCGGCAAGGGTGAAACGGTGCGGTAAAAGCGCACCGCGCGCGCCGGTAACGGCCGCGGCACGGTAAACCCCACCCGGAGCAAGACCGAATAGGGACTTCGCGCCGGATATCCGGCAGGCGGGTTTCACGCCATGGGTTTCGGCCCAGCGCAGTCCGGGTTGGTTGCTTGAGCCACGCAGCAATGCCTGGCCTAGAGGAATGGCTGCCCGTGCCGATACGGTCCGATATCGGATACCGTCGGCACGACAGAACCCGGCTTACAGGCCCCCTGGCATCCTGTTGGCCAAATCGATTCCCTCCGGCGCCACGGTTCGCTACAAGCCCGGCCATGGCCGACACGCATCACCACCACCACGATCATCACGGTGACCATGATCACCACCACGGTCATGATCACGGTCACCATGGGCACGGGCATCATCATGGCCACGGACACAGCCATGCCCCCGCCAGCTTTGGCCGCGCCTTTGCCATCGGCATTGCGCTCAACAGCCTGTTTGTGGGGGTAGAGGCGGTCTATGGCGTCGTGTCCGGATCGATGGCGCTGGTCGCCGATGCCGGGCATAACCTGTCAGACGTGCTGGGCCTGGTGATCGCCTGGAGCGCCAGCGTGCTGGCCGCGCGGCCTCCCTCGGCACGATTTACTTATGGTTTGAAATCCAGCTCGATCCTGGCTGCGCTGGCCAATGCCGCCCTGTTGCTGGTGGCGCTGGGCGCGATCACCATCGAATCGGTGCGCCGCCTGCTCGATCCGCAACCGATCGCCACCGGGCCAGTGATGGTGGTGGCCGCGATCGGCATCGTGATCAACACCGCCACCGCGCTGATGTTCATGCGTGGGCGGCATGACGATATCAACTTGCGCGGCGCGTTTCTGCACATGGCGGGCGATGCGGCGGTGTCGGCCGGGGTGGTCGTGGCCGCGCTGGTGATTGGTTTTACGCAGAACTGGTGGATCGATCCGGTGGTCAGTCTGGCGATCGTTGCGCTGATCGGCTGGAGCACCTGGGGCCTGGCGCGCGATGCCCTGCACATGAGCCTGCTGGCGGTGCCGCCCGGGATCAGCGAGGAAAAAGTGCGCGCATTTCTGGGCACGCAGACCGGGGTGATTGCCGTGCACGATCTGCACATCTGGCCGATGAGCACCACCGAAACCGCGCTGACCGCGCATCTGGTGATCCCTGCCGGCCATCCCGGCGATGCCTTTCTGCACACGCTGGCCGACCGTCTGGCCGCCGATTTCGGCATTGGCCATGCCACCGTGCAGATCGAGATCGATGAACACGCGCACGATTGCGCGCTGGTCAGCGAAGCGGTGGTGTAACGCCTCCCGGATCACCGCCGCGCTGTCGATCGTTCAATAGATTGATATAAAAGGAATATCGCTCATCCTGAGCCTGTCGAAGGATGCGCGCCGACGTCCGCCCGGGGCGCTGGCAATACGCCCGTTGGGCAACCGTCGCGCGCACCCTTCGACAGGCTCAGGGTGAGCGGATCTCGCTGATATTACTGGCTTAAATTGAAGCGGATGCGCCTGTCTGACGCCTCCCGGATCACCGGGAAGGCGTCAGCACTCAGGCGGCTTCCTTGCCCTTGTGGACCTGGACCGGTTCCTTGCGGCCTTCGACCACATCGCGATCGACCACCACTTCGACCACGCCATCGAGCGTGGGCAAATCGAACATGGTATCGAGCAGCAGGCTTTCAACGATCGAACGCAGCCCGCGCGCGCCGGTCTTGCGCTCGATCGCGCGCTTGGCGATTGCTTCGAGCGCTTCTTCGGTGAAGGTCAGCGCCACGTCTTCCAGCTCGAACAGCTTCTGATACTGCTTGACCAGCGCGTTCTTGGGTTCGCGCAGGATCAGCACCAGCGCCTCGATATCGAGGTCGTTGAGCGTGGCGATCACCGGCAGACGACCGACGAATTCGGGGATCAGCCCGAACTTGAGCAAGTCTTCGGGTTCGGCCTTTTGCAGCAGTTCGCCGACTTTGCGCTTGTCGGGATCAGCGACATGCGCACCAAACCCGATCGAACGCTTTTGCAGGCGGTCGGAAATGATCCGTTCCAGCCCGGCAAACGCGCCGCCGCAGATGAACAGGATGTTCGTCGTGTCGACTTGCAGGAATTCCTGCTGCGGATGCTTGCGCCCGCCCTGCGGCGGCACGCTGGCGGTGGTGCCTTCCATCAGCTTGAGCAGCGCCTGCTGCACGCCTTCGCCCGATACGTCGCGGGTGATCGAGGGGTTTTCCGCCTTGCGGCTGATCTTGTCGATCTCGTCGATGTAGACGATGCCGTGCTGGGCTTTTTCGACATTGTAGTCGCTGGCCTGCAACAGCTTCAGGATGATGTTTTCGACATCTTCGCCGACATAACCGGCCTCGGTCAGCGTGGTGGCATCGGCCATCGTGAACGGCACATCGAACGTCTTGGCCAGGGTCTGCGCCAGCAGCGTCTTGCCCGAACCGGTCGGACCGACCAGCAGGATGTTCGATTTCGACAGTTCGACTTCGCCGCCCTTGCCGCTGTGCTTCAACCGCTTGTAGTGGTTGTGCACCGCCACCGACAGCACGCGCTTGGCGCGATCCTGGCCAATGACATAATCGTTGAGGGTCTCGAAGATGTCACGCGGCGTGGGTACGCCGCCGTCCTTCTTGCCGGCGATGCCGGCCTTGGTCTCTTCACGGATGATGTCATTGCACAGTTCAACGCATTCATCACAGATGAACACGGTTGGCCCGGCGATCAGTTTGCGCACTTCGTGCTGCGATTTCCCGCAGAAACTGCAGTAGAGCGTGCTCTTGGTATCCGATCCGGAAAGTTTCGTCATTCTTCGATCCCAGGCGCCTCTCCACGAGAGGCGGGTCCGTTTATCCTACTACCCCAAGGGCATTAATCAACCGGACACGAAACACAAAGCAAAGTCCCTAGCAACCGGGGTCTTGACCCAGGGTTAACACCCCGATTGCAAAAGACAATTACGCGTCAGGCGAAGCGCCCGAACCTTCGGCCACACCGGTCTGATCCGAAGCGGGACGTGATTCGATCACTTTGTCAACGAGTCCGAAGGCCTGCGCCTCGTCGGCTTCGAGGAACGTGTCGCGATCCAGCGCCCGCTCGATTTCCTCCAGCTCGCGCCCGGTATACTTCACATAGAGATCGTTCATCCGCTTGCGAATGCGCAGGATCTCGCGCGCCTGGATCTCGATGTCGGACGCCATGCCGCGTGCCCCGCCCGAAGGCTGGTGGATCATGATTCGCGCATTGGGCAGCGCCATGCGCTGGCCGGGTTCGCCCGCCGCCAGCAGAAAGCTGCCCATCGAGCAGGCCTGCCCGATGCAGATCGTCGAAACCTTGGGCCGGATATATTTCATCGTGTCGTGGATCGCCATGCCCGCCGTCACCACGCCGCCGGGCGAGTTGATGTACATGGCGATGTCCTTCGACGGATTTTCCGATTCGAGGAACAGCAACTGCGCAATGATCACCGAGGCCATGTGGTCCTCGACTTCGCCGGTCACAAAGATGATCCGTTCGCGCAACAGCCGCGAATAGATGTCAAAGCTGCGTTCGCCCCGGCTCGATTGCTCGACGACGACCGGGATCAGCGCCCCGGTGACGGGATCGTGGGTAAATTTGCCAAGGGCGCCGGATGGTGCGCCGAACAGGTCGAGCATGGGTGTCCTCGTTCTATGGAAGTACGCGCCTATGTCGCGTGCCAGAGCGCGATGTTCAAGGGCATTAACCGATCACCCGCACGATTGCGGGGGGTATGCCCTTTTTCAGCCCTTGCGATCCCCGTTTTGGGACAGCACACAGGCATGAATATCAGGGGATACCAGCCATGAACCGCCCGACCACCACCAGTCTGCTGATTGCCGCCGCCCTGGCCGGCACCTCCGCCCATGCCGATAGCCCAGTCGACACCTATCTGGCGCGCATCGCCGCACTGAACCACACCGGTCCCGCGCTCAACGCGGTGATCGCGATCAATCCCGAGGCAGCGCAGGCCGCCGAGGCGGCGCGCGCCATTGTCGGCCCGCTGGCAGGCAGGCCGATACTGGTCAAAGACAACATCGAAACCGCCGAACCGATCGCCACCACGGCGGGCAGTCTGGCGCTGGCCGCCAATGTGACCGGGCGCGATGCCCCGCTGATCGCGCGGTTGCGCCGGGCAGGCGTGGTGATCCTGGGCAAGACCAACCTGTCGGAATGGGCCAACATCCGCTCGGGCCATTCGTCCAGCGGGTGGAGCGCGGTGGGCGGGCAGACCCGCAATCCCCATGCCACCGATCGCAGTCCGTGCGGGTCGTCGTCGGGCAGCGGGGCCGCGGTCGCGGCTGGGATGGCCTGGGCAGCGATCGGCACCGAAACCGATGGCTCGATCACCTGCCCCGCCTCGATGAACGGGGTTGTCGGGTTCAAGCCGACGGTTGGACTGGTCAGCCGCACCCATGTCGTGCCGATCAGCCACAGCCAGGACACCGCCGGGCCGATGGCCAACAGCGTGCACGATGCCGCGCTGTTGCTGACCGCGATGGCGGGCAGCGACCCGGCCGATCCCGCCACCGCCGAAGCCGACAGGCACAAGACAGACTATGTCGCGGGGCTGGCGGGTGCCTCGCTGAAAGGCATGCGCATCGGCGTGCTGCGCAAGGCGGTGGGCGATGATCCCAAAGTCCGCGCGCTGTTCGATCGCGCGCTGGCCGATCTGCGCGCCGCCGGGGCAGAGCCGGTGGAGATCGATTTTCAGGCAGACCCCGCCATTGGCCGCGATGAACTGACCGTGCTGTTGTACGAATTGCGTGTCGATCTGGGCCACTATCTGGCCGGGCTGCCGGGCCCGGTGCCGGTGCGCAGCCTGGACGACGTGATCGCGTTCAACCGCGCGCATGGCGACAGCGAAATGCGCTGGTTCGGGCAGGACTTGTTCGAAACCGCCGCAAAGATGACCGACGAGGCCGCCTATCGCAAAGCGCGCGCCGATTCACTGCGAATGGCGGGCCAGGACGGGATCGACCGGTTGATGGCCGAACACCATGTCAGCCTGCTGATTGCGCCCACCACAGGCCCGGCCTGGCCGATCGATCTGGTGACCGGGGACCACGGGATGGAGATCGGTGCAGGCAATCTGCCGGCCATCGCGGGCTATCCACACCTGACCGTGCCGATGGGCGCAATCGAGGGCTTGCCGGTGGGATTGTCGTTCATCGGCACGGCGTGGGATGATGCGCGCGTCCTGGCGGCAGGTGCGGCCTATGAACGTGCGCGGACGGTCCCGCTGGCCACCCCCACGTATGCACCCTGGCGCGAACGGCCGGTCAACT
>NZ_KQ954273.1 GCF_001519065.1 Novosphingobium sp. FSW06-99 | reverse complement strand
TTGCTCTGGAAAGCCTCGTGGGGAGGCGCGGCGCGCAGCGCGGGCTGGTTTGCCCCGTGCAAGCGACGCAACGCTGCCACGGGGCTTTCCAGAGCAACCCCTTCGGGGCGGGCCGCTTTTGGCCCATTGCTACGTCGAGATGGCTAGAAATATTCCCGATATTCCTGCGCCATCCCTCCTCGCACTGGGCCAAAATCGGCTCCGTCACGGTGCTACAGATTTATCGCAGGACGCTCTAGATGCGGCGCACGGCCACGATCGGGCCGCCATTGCCGCGTTGGACCAGCACCGCGCTGATCAGCCCGGCTTCGTGTGGGGCGGGCAGGGTGAATGTTGCGGCCGGGCCGGTCCAGCGGCCCAGATCGACCAGTTCACGCACGACATTGCGGTGCGACAGCGTGCGTCCGCTGTTTTCGCCCGCGTTCACCGGCACTTGCAGCGTGCGCGGGTCATAGCGCACCAGCCAGACAGTGTCCGGGGCGCTGACCATTCCCGCCGCCAGATGCACCGTGCCGCGATCGGCGGCGATGGACGGGCCACCGGCGGGCGCGCCTGCGCGGGCGATCGTTGCCTTTAGCGCTGCGCGATCGGCACCGACCACCGCATAGGCGCCGTTGACAATGAATTCGGGCGTGGCGACTTCACCTTGCCCGGCGCGCGCATAGGCGATCTGGCGCTGGGTGAACCGTTCGGACCCGAAGGTATCCTTCCACCCCAGCCGATCCCAATAAGTAACCCCGAACGACAGCGCGAGCACATCGGGGCGCTGCGCCAGCACGTTGAGATCGGCCTCGGCCGGGGGGCACGATGAACAGCCCTGGCTGTGGTACAGTTCGACCACGGTCGGGCTGGCCGGTGTGGCCTGAACGGCGGCGGGTCGCACCGGCGTTGCGCCAGCGATCGTGACGAGTGCCAACAGGGCGCTGCCGGTCAGGGCGAGCGTTGCAATGGGTCCGGGTCGGGGCATCGGCTGATCCTTGTCTGACCGGCCAGGTCAGCCGGTGTGCATCCCCAGTTCGTGGCGGACCGCCGAACGGTTACACTTGCGCACCGCCATAAAGCATGGCCACATCGCACCGCGCGTAACGGGCGCCATACTGTGCCATGATCTGCGCATCGTGGCGAAAGCCCAGCTTTTCATAGAGGTGGATGGCCGCCTCGCACCGTGCATTGGTCAACAGATAGAGCGGATCGGCCTGCATCGCCTCCGCCCGGGCAATCGTCGCGGCCAGCAGGAACTCGCCCGCCTTGAGCCCGCGCGCACTGGTCCGCACACCCATCTTGGTCAGCTCGAAACTGGTCGGCCCGGTCTTTTGCAAGGCACAGGTGCCGACAATGCCCAGCCCCCGGGCCTCGACAAACAGGATCGCGCCACCTGGCGCGATAATCCGTTCGCGCGGGTTTTCCAGCACGTCGCGGTCGGTGGCCTCCAGGCGGAACATCGCCTCGATCCATTCGACATTGATATCGTGAAATGCTGCGGCCAGATCGTCGCTGTAATCATGGATGGTCAGCAGATCGGGCGTGGCCTGCGCGGCCAGCACATCGAGCGGGCTTGTTTCCAGCATCGCCTCGATCGCGCTGATCCGGTCGAGCAGCGCCGCTGCCTCGCCCTGGCACAGCACATCGACGGCGCTCTCGATGCGCGGCCATATGTGCAATTTGGCCCGCGCCATCGCCGCCACGCCCGCAGGAGTCAGGCTGATCAGCCGTTGGCGCTGATCAGCGCATGCTGCGGACCGGACCAGCCCCAGATCGACCAACTGGCTGACGCCGCGTGTCACCCCGGGCTGGCTGGTGCCCACGGCCTGCACCAACTGCCCGATCGTCAGCGGTTCGCGATCGAGCGCGGCGAGCAGCGGCATATGCGTGGGCTGAACCGGCAATCCGGCATCGGCCAGCACTTTGGCGGCGCCGACCTGCAAGCGTTCGCCCAGCCGCTTGATGCGGCTGCCCAGAAACACCGGACCCATTTCAAACAGAATATCGTTCGGCACAGGGCTCTCCCATATCGCGTTATATAGTGAGGTATATAACGCGATATGGATTGGTCAAGCGCTGTTGGCTCAGCCCAGCGCGGCTTGTTTTTCCTCGGCCAGGCGGTCAAGTTCGGCGCGCGACTTGCGTTCGGCAGCGGTTTTCAACTGGCCGCAGGCGGCATCGATGTCGCGCCCGCGCGGCGTGCGCACCGGGGCCGAAATCCCGGCCTCGAACACGATGTCGGAAAAGCGGCGGATGCGTTCGGGGGTGGAACACTCGTAAGGCGCACCGGGCCAGGGGTTGAACGGGATCAGGTTGACCTTGGCGGGCAGCTTGTAATGCTTGAGCAGGCGGACGAGTTCGCGCGCATCGGCATCGCTGTCGTTCTTGTCCTTCAGCATGACATATTCGAACGTGATGCGCCGCGCGTTCGATGCGCCGGGATAGGCGGCGCAGGCTTCGAGCAATTCCTCGATGCCGAACTTGCGGTTGATCGGCACGATCTCGTCGCGCACATCCTTGGACACGGCGTGCAGTGAAACCGCCAGGTTGACGCCGATTTCGTCGCCCGCGCGCGCCATCAGCGGCACCACCCCGCTGGTCGACAGCGTGATCCGCCGCTTTGACAGCGCCAGCCCGTCGCCATCCATCACGACTTTCAGCGCGTCGCGCACATTGTCGAAATTGTACAGCGGCTCGCCCATGCCCATCATCACGATGTTGGTCAACAGGCGGCCATCGGCGCTATAGGCTTGCGCCGCGTCGTCGGTTTCATCCTCCACATCATCGTCGAGCCCGGCCATCGTGCCGCCCGCCTTGGGCCATTCGCCCAGCGCGTCACGCGCGAGCATGACCTGGCCGACGATTTCACCCGGCGTCAGGTTGCGCACCAGCCGCATCGTGCCGGTGTGGCAGAACCGGCAATTGAGCGTGCAGCCGACCTGGCTCGACACGCACAGCGTACCCCGGTCGGCATCGGGGATGAACACCATTTCGAAATCGTGGTTGTCGGCGGTGCGCAACAGCCATTTGCGCGTGCCGTCGGTCGACGCCTGCGCCTCGACAATCGCGGGGCGGCCGATCACGAAGCGTTCGGTCAGCCACGGGCGCATCGTCTTGGCAATGTCGGTCATCGCGTCGAATTCGATGACGCCGCGGTGGTAGATCCAGTGGAACACCTGCTTTGCGCGTAATTTGGCCGCGCGCGGGTCCAGCCCGGCGGCGGCGAACACCTCGGTAATCGCGGCGCGCGACAGGCCGATCAGATCGACCCGTCCGTCTTCACGCGGGGTCACTTCACGGGGCAGGGGTACCGGGTCGATATGACCCGGAATAGGCATTAGCGGTGTGGGCATGGCGCCGCCTATACAGGGCCCGGCCGGTTTTCGCAAACGGGATGCCGCGCAGCCGCGCGGCATCCCGGCACGCCTCCTCAGAAGCGCAGGCCTACGCTGGCGAGGATCTGGTGCTGATCGTTGTGCAGGTCGAAAGTGCTGCCGTCGGGCGAGGTTCCGGCATAGTTGAACTGACCGCTGCCATAGTGTGAATAGTCGTATTCGAGCTTTACATAGGTGGCCTTGGTCAGCTTCTGTTCGATCCCGGTGCCCAGGCGGAAGCCGCTGGCATCGATACCCTGATAGAGCGTGTTGTTGCCATCGGTGCCGAACACGCCGAACAACTGGTTGGTATATCCGGCCTTGGCATAGATCTGCGTTTTCGCGTTGAGTGCATAGCCCAGGCGCGCGCCGACATAGATGTCGCGACCGGCGTTGACTTGCGCGGTGTTGAACGTGCCGGGATTGAGGTTTGTGGTGTTCATCCACTTGATCGAGCTGCCATAAAGGCCGACTTCGCCACCTGCGGTCAGATTGGTGCCCAGTGGAATGTCATAGCCGATCGCGCCGCCATAGGTCACGCCATCGGCGCCCGCTTCGGTTTCGGCGGTCGGGTCGATGTCTTTGAGCGATTTGGTGTTGAAGTGATCCCAGCCGAACGTCGCTTCGACATGGGCGCCGCTGAAGGCCTGCGCCGGTGTTTGCTGACCGGCGTCTTGCGCAAATGCCGGATTCGCGGCGATCACCGCAATGCCGGCCGCAAGAAGAGCATAAATCGTTTTCATCGGTCGTCTCCGTTCAAAGGGCGCCCCCTTGACCGGTCTAACGCCGCCGATTTTGCCCAGCCTTTGTCCTGTAGCGATGAAAAGGGCATTTGGCACAATGTGTTACAGGTGCCGGCAATCGTGGCAATTGGGGCAGACCGGGCCTTGACCGACATCGCACCAGCACCACCGACCAGGATTGGCGCGAGTTGTAACAGATTGTCACACGCGCAGGTTTTGGCCGATTTGCCGGCAAGGGGCGTGGCGGTCGGGGCCGTTTGACGATATCTGGGCGCGACGATCGTTGGAGACCGACCATGAAAACACCTGTTGCGCTACTCGTTTGCGGCACGGCGCTGCTGTTTGCCAGCCCGGCCTTTGCGCAGGATTATGACAATGACGGCCCATTGCCGGATACCCCGGCCGATGTCTTCAGCGGCCCGCATATCGAACTGGGCGTGGGTCTCGATCACCTGGGGTTCAAGGACTACAAGGATATCGACGCCACCCAGACCATCAACGCGCACAAGACCGGGCTCAGCTATGGCGGGGCGATCGGCTATGACTTCCCGCTGACCGAACATATCACGCTGGGCGCCGAATTCGGGGTGTCGACCACCACCAACAAATATACCAACTCCGGCCTGACCAAAGGCAACTTCAACGTGGCGCAAGTCAACGCCGGGCACGATATCTCGTTCGGCGCGCGGCTGGGCTATGCGTTCAACATGAAGACCCAGGTGTTTGCCAAGCTGGCCTATACCAACACCCATTTCGGGGTGAGCGGGACTGACGGCAGCGAAGTGCTCTATGAGGGGATTTCGGCCAACGGCGCGCGTCTGGGTATCGGCATCGAACATCACTTGACCCGCGCGATCTATGTGAAGATCGAATACGACCGCTCGCAATATGGCAGCGGTCCGTACAACTATGTCAAGACCACCCCCGACGCGAGCACGTTCGTGCTGCGCGATTCGCGGGACCAGTTGGTGACCAGCATCGGGCTGCGGTTCTGAAAACAGGGTAAAGTCCGCGCCGGAAAGGCGGCGCGGACTTCTATGATGCGGCACAGGCGTTACGACGCGGCGCAACCCAGGCTGGCCGCGTCGATGGCAGAAGCTGCCCCTGCCAGATGATAGACCTCGCGCATTGCGCGGCCATCGTGGCCATGGGCATAGATGATCATGTCGCCATTGCCGCGCAGCGCCGCGATCAACGCAGCATCAGTGCGGCGATCGATCGCCCAGGCATCGATACCATTGGCCAGCGCGGTGAATTTCTGTGTGCCGATGGTGATCGCCACCGGCTTGCCCGGCGCGCTCTCGCGCGACAGGCGGATGTGCACTTCGCCATGGATGTTGCGCCGGGGCCAATTGGCCACGGTAAAAAAGGGCTGTGTCGCGCGGCGCTGGCCGGGCTGGTCGGCGGCCATCGCAATGGCATAGCAGCGCGGCACACCGGCATCGCGAAATGCGCCCCAATCGTTCCACACCCCCAGGCGGTCGCGCGCATGGGCGGTGCCCGCGCCGATCAGGCCGAGCATGGCGAGTGCAAGCGCTGTGCGTCTCATTCGTCGATCAGATCGCGATAGGCGATCACATCGTTGGACGTGGCGATCCACAGCCCGTCCTGCACCGTGGCATCCGCCTGCGCTGCCATCGCCAGCGCCTGCGACAGCGGGCCATACATCAGCGTTTCGGCCTGGCCACCATCGGGGCCGTCGGCCAGATAATAGAGCCGCACGCTGGCTTCATCCTGCGTCGTGCGCATCAGGTGTGGTCCTCGCCATCATCGCGCCGACGGCCTTCGAGGGCGCGCGCGGCGCGCTCGGCTTCGGTGCGGTGCGCGGCGCGTTCCGCACTGCTCTGGCCATGACGGGCCCGGTTTTCGGCGGCCAATGTGGCGGCACTGCGCCGCGCGCGGGCCTTGCGCGCCAGGCGCAAGTTGATCACATCGCCCATCAGGCGTGCTCCGTGCCCTGTTCGCTGCCGTACAGCACACGTTCCTTGCCCTGTTCGATCAGCGAGATCGATCCTTGCGCCAGCGACGGGGCAATCGGCACCCCGGCATCGGCATGCACCGGATAGCCGCCCATGATCCCGCGCAGCACACGGCTGGAAATCCCGTGCATGACCACGATATGCGTGCCCGGTGCGGCGCCGGGCCCCGCCAGCCAGCGCGACAGGCGTGCGGCAATCGCCGGATAGTCCTCGCCATCGGGGGCTGGGCGCAACAGGTGGTCGGGCAGGCGGATCGGGCCGACTTCGGCCTCGACCGCGTCATAGCCGCGCATGCACCACGAACCCATGTCGATCTCGCGCAAGTCGGCGCTGCGCTGTGCGGCGAACCAGTCGATCCCCACCACTTCGGCGATCAGCGCCAAAGTCTGCAAGGCGCGCCCGGTGTCCGAAACATGCACGTGTGCCACAGGGTGCGCGCCCAGTGTACCGCGCAGTGCCTCGCCCATGCGCGTTGCCTGATCGCAGCCGAGCCGGGTCAACGGGGTGTGGATGGTGTTGGATTGCAGCACGCGGGCCAGATTGTAGACCGTTTCGCCGTGGCGCATGATGAAATGGCGGGACGCAGTCATGCGTGCGGCGCCTCGGGGTAACTGATCGCGACCACTTCCCATTCCTTTTCGCCGCCGGGCAGATGCACCCGGCGCAGATCACCCAACCGGCTGCCGCGCAAGGCGCGCGCGATCGGTGCGCTCCATCCGATCAGGCCTTTGCCGGCATCCTGTTCATCGTCGCCGACCAGCGTCAGCACGCGGCGATTGTCGTCTTCGTCGGCGATTTCCACGGTCGCGCCAAACAGCACCCGGCTGCGATCCTGTGCGCCATGCGGATCGATCACCCGCGCCGCCTTCATCCGGCGGGCCAGAAAGGTCAGTTCGCGGTCGATTTCGCGCATGCGCTTGCGGCCATAGAGATAGTCGCCGTTTTCCGAACGGTCGCCATTGCCCGCCGCCCAACTGACGATTTCGACGATCTGCGGCCGCTCGGTGCCGAGCAGATGGTCATAGCGCGCGCGCAACGCGGCCATGCCGGCGGGCGTGATGGGATTGCCGTCGGGTTTCATGATGATCAGCCGGGGTTCGATTTGCCCAGGAAATGGCTGAGCGGGTTGGGCCCGCCATAGCTGGCCTTGTCGGGGTTCATCGTTTCATAGACGACCGCGTTTTCCAGCACGTGTTCGACATAGCTGCGCGTTTCCGAGATCGGAATGCGCTCGATCCAGTCGACCCATTCAATCTGCCCGGTGCGCGGATCGCCATTGGCGCGCAGCCATTTGCCGACATTGCCCGCGCCCGCGTTATAGGCCGCCACCGCCAGCGGATAGCTGCCGCCGAACACCTGCAACAAGTGATCGAAATAGGCGCCGCCCACCGCCATGTTGAATTGCGGATCGCCGATCAGCGAGCCTTCGGAATAGGACAACCCCAGCTTGCCCGCCTGTTCGCCCGCCGTGCGCGGCATCATCTGCATCAGTCCGCGCGCGCCCGCATGGCTGATCGCGTTCTGGGCAAACTGGCTTTCCTGGCGGATGATCGCATGGATCATCGTCCACGACCTGGCCTGCCCCGGCGGGACCGGGATCAGCGGGAACGACACGGCGGCAAACTGGTCGAGCCCGTGCGATCCCGCCGCCTGCCCGACGATCACGCCCAGATCGCGCCGTCCCAGGCTTTGCGCCAGTTCGGCCACCAACTGGTGCTGGCCCGGGGTGCGCTGTTGTTCGGCGATCTCCTTGAAAAAGCGGATCGTGGTCTGCCAGTCGCCCGCCCGCGCCACTTCGCGCACCGCCGCGGTGATCGGCGCAGCGGCAAAGCGCGCGCGTTCTTCGGGGGTGGGGGTGGGCACGGCCGCTACGCCGAGCCGGGGCACCGGCTGGCCCAGCCGTTCGAGCGCGAGCATGCCATAGAACTGGTCGGGATGGCGCGCGGCGGCGGCAAACGCATCGGTGGCCTCGGCCGGGTGGCCACTGCGGATCAGCGACAGCCCGGCCCAATACAGGCCCTTGGCCTTGACGCCGGGGCCGCGCCCGGCCTCGGCATAGCGGCGGAACAGGGTTGCCGCGCTGATCCCGTCGTGATCGACCCACAGGGCACGCGTGCCGCCCAGCCAGGTGAGCGAGGTGTAATCATCGCGCACGGCATAGCTTTGCTGGCTGACTTCTTCGCCGGGGGCAAAGGCATCGGCGGCACCGAGCGCGATGCGCTTGGCATTGGTGGCATCGCCATATTCGACCGCGCCCCGCGCCGCCGCCAACAGTTCGCCGATCCAGTGTGGCCGATCGAACGGCAGCGCCGACAGCGGCGGACGATTGGCGAGATAGCTGCCCTCGGCCTCGATCCGGCCCAGCCGGTGCAATTCGCGCGCGCGGTTGAACACGAAGCCCGGATCGGCATCGAGTTGTGCCGCAGGCACGGCGGCGGCGGCGTAAGGATCGCCCCCCGCCAGCGCCGCCAGCCGCCCCTGCGCGATGGCGTGCACGGTGGGCGAAGTCGAAGCCAGCAGACGCAGGGCCGGGGGCGTGTCGCCCGCCCACAACAGCGCATCGATCCGCGCGTCGTGGTCTGCGGTGGTGAACTGCGTGCCCCAGGTGGCCAGGATGGCGCCTTCGCTCGCATCGCTCATCACCCCGCCGCGCCATGCCGCGCGGGCCACATCGGCGGCCTCGGGGCGGGCCATCGCGCGCAGGGCCAGCGCGTACTGTGCCCGGCCGGGGTTGGTCAGCGGGGGAAACCGGTCGAAAAAGCCGACGATGGTCGCAGGCTCGGCACTTTCATGATCGAGCGCGGCCTCGGCGGCGCGGCGCAAGCGGTCTTCTTCGGGGAAACCGGGATAGCTGAGGATAAAGCTGGAGGTTGCGGCAAATCCGAAACGCGTGCCGCTGGTCAGCATTTTCCACTGCGCGATCGCCTGCGCCATCGGCCCTTGCGACTGGCTGAGCAATTGTGCGCGTGCGCGGTCCCAGGCCGAACCGTCAAAGTCGCCATCGGTGGCATGTCCCGCGAACGAGATTGCCACGGCCGGGATCAGCGCCAGAGCCTGCCAGCGCGGCGCGCGCAGCCGCTTGTGCCACGCCAGGCGGGCGGTGCGGGGGCTGTGCATGTCCGTGCTGGACATCGGGGGGGGCGTCTCCCTATCAGGCGAATTCATGACCGGGCGCGATCATGCCCCAAGATGAGGAACAAAGTCCATGTTTTCCGGCTCCATTCCGGCTCTGGTAACACCTTTTCGCGATGGGGCCCTGGACGAGAAAGCCTTTCGCCGCCTGGTCGACTGGCAGATTGACAACGGATCGTCCGCGCTGGTGCCGTGTGGCACGACCGGCGAAAATTCCACTTTGTCGAACGCCGAGCACCACCGCGTGATCGAAGTCTGCGTCGAACAGGCGGCGGGCCGGGTGCCGGTGATTGCCGGGTGCGGCAGCAACGACACGATGAACGCCTTGTTGCACATGACCTTTTCCAAGAAGAGCGGCGCGGCGGCGGCGCTTTGCGTGGCGCCGTATTACAACCGGCCAAGCCAGGCCGGGTTGCTGGCGCATTTCAGCTATCTGGCCGAAAAGATCGATCTGCCGATCATCCTTTACAATGTGCCCGGCCGCACAGTGACCGATATCCTGCCCGAAACCGTGGTGGAACTGGCGCGCCGCTTTCCCGACCGGATCATCGGCATCAAGGATGCCAGTGGCGATCTGTCGCGCGTGACCGACCATCGCATGGGCATCGACACCCCGTTCTGCCAGTTGTCGGGCGACGATGAACTGGCACTGCCCGCCAATGCGGCCGGCGCAGTGGGGTGCATTTCGGTTACCGCCAACGTCGCGCCCGGGCTCTGCGCCGAATTCCAGCAGGCCTGCGCCGCAAACGATTTCGTGCGCGCGCGCGAATTGAACGACCGGCTCTATCCGCTGCACTATGCCATGTTCGAAGATGCTTCGCCCGCGCCGCTCAAGTATGCACTGACCCGCGTACATGACTGGATTACCGACGAATTGCGCTTGCCGCTGGTGGCGTGCAGCGAACCTGCGCGGGCCGCGGTCGACGCCGCGCTGGTGCACGCAGGACTGGTTTGACCAAACCCGGCTTGCAAACGATTTTGGCAATAGCTGTGCAGAGTTGTTATAGTATAACGTCGACCAGCGCGCATTTATGGTTAATGCCGCATAAATATCATTGAAATTCTGGCATATGTTCTCGAATTGACTCGGATTGATCGGATTTGATCGTTCGGCCAATTCGTTGTTTTCAACTGATCATGGTGGTGTTGTCGGGTGCGCGCATAACAAAAGTTATGCGCGCCAATTGTGTTGTCATCACGAGCTTGCTATGTTCCTATCGATTTGATGGGAAAACTATTAGGCGCGCGACGCATGTGTCGCCAAAGCTCTTGCCGCAAAACCGGTTGTCGCGGTTTGCTGAACGCGCTGAAGTATTGATGTGAAGTGGTTGTTTTCCCGCCCGCCTCCGGCCGGGAATTGGAGGTGGTGATCACGGTGCCGGGGATGTCGGGACGATCGTATCGACCCTGTCCCCGCTGGTTCGTGGTCGCTTGGATCGGGCGTCCCCCCCATATGTGCCCGGTTCATGACCGCAACGCGGTCCACCTCTCTTTTTTTGAAGGCGCGCCCGGACCATGCCCGGGCGCGCAAGGCATTCAGGACATGCACCAGCCGTGGCTGGCGATCAATGACTGACCGGTCAGCGCGTTGGACGGGAACGCGGCAAAGAACAGCGCGACTTCGGCAATGTCCTCGACCGTGGTGAATTCTCCGTCGACAGTCTGGCCCAGCATGACGTTCTTGATCACTGCGTCTTCGCTGATGCCCAGTTCCTTGGCCTGTTCGGGGATCTGCTTGTCGACCAGCGGCGTGCGGACAAAGCCGGGGCAGATCACATTGCTGCGCACACCCTTGGGCCCGCCTTCCTTGGCGATCACGCGCGACAGGCCCAGCAGCCCGTGCTTGGCGGTGACATAGGCGCTTTTCAGTGGCGAGGCTTCCTTGGAATGGACCGAGCCCATGAACAGGATCGTGCCGCTGCCTTGCGCATACATGTGCGGCAGGACCGCCTTGCTGGTCAGGAACGCGCCGTCGAGATGGATCGCCAGCAGCTTTTTCCAGTCGGAAAAGGCAAACGATTCGATCGGATTGACGATCTGGATTCCGGCGTTGGACAGCAGCACGTCAACCGTGCCCCAGGCCGCGACAACCTGCGCGACGCCGGCGTTCACCTGGTCTTCGTTGCTGACATCCATCGCCACCGCGATCGCCTTGCCCGGATGGTCGGCGTTGATGGCATCGGCGGCGGCCTGTGCGGCATCGAGCCGCAGATCGGCGATCGCGACGCGGCCCCCGGCCAGCGCAAAGCGCCGGGCAATGGCGAGGCCTATCCCGCTGGCGGCACCGGTGATAAGCGAAACCTTGTTGTCAAGTTGCATCGGATTGGCTCCATATCTGCATGGGAAAACGACTTATTCCAGATCGAATGTGACAATCCCGCGCACCGGCGGCACGCGCTTGCGCCAGCGCGGGCTGGCCAGCGAACGGGTCACGTCGTCCTTGCCCGCCTGCCAGTGCCCTTTCAGTGTGCCGAGCGAGAATTCATAGTCCTTGCCCTGCGATTCATAGTCTTCGGGGCGGTTGATCAGATGCATGATGGTGACCGGCCCGGCAGATGACCGTTCAACCAGCATGCGATAATCGGGATCGTCTTTCATGCTGTCAGGCATTTTTGCCGCCAGCCGCGCCACCGCCGCTGCCAGCTCGGCGATCTGCGTATGGACATCGGTGTTGAGCCGGGTGCGGCTGGAATAGCGGATGTCCTTTTCGCGCTGCATCGCCTCGGCCAGCGTGCGTGGCATCATTCCGCGCGCGCTGAACAGATCGACCTGAAACACCAGCAACGGTTCGGGTTCGCGTTCGTCGAGCACATATTGCAGCGGCGTGTTCGACACGATGCCGCCGTCCCAATAGGGCTCTCCATCGATCACCACCGGGGGAAATCCGGGGGGCAGCGCGCCGCTGGCCATCACGTGTTCGGGACCGATGCGGCGGTCGCGATTGTCGAAATAGGTGAAGTTGCCGGTCAGCACGTTGACCGCGCCCACGCTGAACCGCATCGGCCCGTCGTTCAGCAAGTCGAAATCGACCAGTTCGAGCAGCGTGTCGCGCAGCGGAGTCGTGTCATAGAGGCTGATCGATTCGGGCGATCCGGGCAGGGCCATGCCCGGCATCTGCCAGCGCGGGGTGAAAAAGCCGGGCACCCCGGCCATCGCCACGGTTGCCGCCGCCGCCTCGTTGAACAGTTTGCGCCCCATGCCGTTTTCGAACGGCGAGGGGAACGGCACGCGCGCCGAGGTGCGTTGCCAGAATGTGCGCACGGCCTCGACACGGTGTTCGGGCGGATTTCCTGCGATCAGCGCGGCGTTGATCGCCCCGATCGAGATGCCCGCCACCCAGTCGGGGCAGAAATCCGCCGCCGCCAGGGCTTCGAACACCCCGCCCTGATAGGCGCCCAGCGCGCCGCCGCCCTGCAGCACCAGCACGCAGGTTTCGCCGTGGTCAGTGATAGTCATGCCCGGCAAACTCCTGTTTCGATAGGCCTGTTGCGCTGCACAAGATGAACGGGGCATGACATGTTTTTGGTCGGGCCGAAACCGCGTTTCGGCAGGCGGCACCGGCCCGCTTCCATCTGCCTTTGCAATTCGCACCGCATCACCCTACATGCGGCGGACCATGGCGCGTCCGACCCCTCCCGAATTCGACAAGAAAAAGATCGTCGCGGAAAATCGCCGTGCGCGGTTCGAATATTTCATCGACGATGTCTACGAGGCGGGGATCGCGCTGACCGGCACCGAAGTCAAATCCTTGCGCTTTGGCCAGGGTTCGATCGCGGAAAGCTATGCCGAAGTCAAAGGCGGCGAAGTCTGGCTGATCAATTCGAACATCCCCGAATTCAGCCACGGCAACCGGTATAACCACGAACCCAAGCGCGTGCGCAAACTGCTGCTGAAAGAGCGCGAGATTGCCAAATTTCACGGCGCGGTCGAACGCAAGGGCATGACGCTGGTGCCGCTATCGGTCTATTTCAACGGTCGCGGCCGCGCGAAGGTGGAACTGGCGCTGGCCCGTGGCAAGAATGCCGCCGACAAGCGCGCCACCACCAAAGAACGCGACTGGCAACGCGACAAGGCGCGGATCATGCGCGAACACGGCTGATTTACGGCTGTTTAACGCCGGTGTGCGACAGATGCCGGCATGTTGGAACGGCAGGGCAGCGCGATACGTGGTACAACGCAGCGCTGGCGTATGGTGCTCAAGGGCCTCGGGACGATGGCGCTGGGGCTGCCAATGGGGTTGCCGCTGTTCTTCTGCGTGTGCTTCGACGGAACGCGTGATTATTCGTTTGCCGATTTGGGAATCGTGGCCGCATTGGGGCTGGTTGCGATCATGTCGCTATGTGCCGGATTTTACTATTGCGTCTTGAAAGTCCTCAGGCCCAACGAATTGGAGATCACCACCAGCGGCATAGCGCTTACCCGGTTTGGCGGACGGAAAGCCTACACTTGGGCGGAGCTTGGTGAAGCAAGGCCGATTAGCGCGGGGCGCGGTCAGCGCGATATCGTCATGAAGATCATTGCCAACGGCAAAAGCTTGCTGTTTTCGGCGGATGACTATGGTTGTAAGGGCCGAGAAATCGCCGACATAATCGCTCATGCCCGTTGTGGGCGGCTGGTTTCTTCGCGTGAATGGCATCCAGCACCCATGTCAAAAAATTCGATGATTTGGATAGCAATAGCGGTAATTCCACTCATTCCAATTATGCTATTTGTCGGGGTACGCCTTTTCGTTAGGCATTAGTCGACTATACTAGGCGCTTCATCATGAAAAACCGGCTTTGCCCAACCGGATGGTCGGGCAATGTGCCAAACAGGGTGAAGCCCAGTTTCTCGTAGAACCCGCGCGCCTGAAATTCGTAGGTGTCCAGCCAGATGCCGGTGCAACCCGCCTCGCGCGCGATCGTTTCGGCCTGGTCCATCAATTGCCGACCCAGGCCCGTGCCGCGCGCCGCCTCGGGCACTGCGAGCAGCTCGACAAACAGCCAGTCATAGCTGATCCGGCCCCACAGCCCGCCCTCGGCGCCGTCGATCAGGATCGCCACCTGCTGGATGCGCGGATCGCCCGCCTGCGCGATGTTATAGGCGCGCAAGGGGGCCAGCACCGTCTCGCGATCGGCGGCAGAGGGCTGGTCGGGCCGGATCAGGCGATGGGTCAGTTTGCGGTGTTCCGCGTCATCGTGCTGCTGAACAGGCGGCCAAGCAGTCCGCGCAAGGTGGGATAGTTCGCCTTGGCATAGGTCGAATCATCGCCGAATGCGCCCGAAATGCGTTCATGCGCGGTGGCCAGCGCGTGATAGGGCAGGCTGGGCAGCAGATGGTGCAGCGCGTGAAAGCGCAGGCCGACCGGCGCCCACAGCCGGGGCAGAATGCCGTCGGGCACATTCGTGCTGTCGAGGAACTGCGCGGTCACGGTCAACGGATCGCCTTCGTTTTCCCAGCGATGCGCCACCAGCGTGCGCGCCTGGTTGAGCAGGGCCACCCCCGCGATCACCGCCAGATAGATCAGCAGCGCGTGCAGCGGCAGCAACCCGGTCGCGGTGGTGGCAATGATTGCGACCGCCACCAGCGAAGCGCCGAGTTCTTCCCAGAACCACTGCCGCGCGAATTCGCCTTCGGGCGGGCGACGGCGATAACCGGGGTTCATCTGGAGCCCTGAAAAGCGCTCGATCACCACCCGGCGCAGCGGCGGGATGACGATCGACAGCGGGCCCAGTACGCCAAACCGCAGGATCAGCCCGACCGGCATCAGCACCGCGGCGAAAAAGAACAGCGGCAGGCTCCACGGCTTCATCAGTGCCAGGGGCAGATATTCCGGGTCTTCGGCGGTGCCATATTTGACACGGGTGTGATGCTGAACATGAATGCCCTCGTACATGAACGAAGGCAGCATCATCGGCACCCCGATCAGCAGGTTCCACATGAAGCGGAATCCCGGCAGCAGCGCGTGGTTGAGGTGGGTAATCTCATGGATGAACAGCATCGCGCGGTACAGCGCCAGCACCGCCAGCACTGCCCAGGCCAGCGCCACCCACGGCGAATGCGCCAGGATCGCACCTGCCACCGCGCCATAGCCGACCGCCGCCGAACCGAACGCATCGGGCCAATAGATCCACCGATTGGGCCGTTGCAGGTCGCGCGTCAGTTCGGCCGCCGCGCGCAACAGTTCGCGATCATCGGCCATGCCCGACAGCAGGACGCGGGCGCGCGGCGCGGTGGCGGGCTCGCTGGCGGTGGGCACGAAGGGCGCGGGCTGCACGATCACATTCTCCAGTTTGGGGCTTGGTCCATAGAGCCCATTCGCGGCACAAACATGGCAAGCCAGGACAGATTTTCAATTGCCCTTCGGAATAAGCTGCCGCGCCGCATCGCAAAATGACCTGCGTCAAGAGCGTGTTAT
The DNA here is from genome assembly GCF_001519065.1 of Novosphingobium sp. FSW06-99. Taxonomy (GTDB): domain Bacteria; phylum Pseudomonadota; class Alphaproteobacteria; order Sphingomonadales; family Sphingomonadaceae; genus Novosphingobium. The sequence continues at coordinate 9,132 of NZ_KQ954273.1, read as the reverse complement.
CCGGTTGCGGGCAGGGTGCCACGGGGTGCATAGAGGGCAAAGAAATCGGCGCAGATCCGGCGCGCCTCGTTCTGCGCGATCGCGCGATCGGCGCTTTGCACGCCCAGCAGCACGCGCGTGTGATAGCGGCCAAGGCACATCGAGATCAGCGTTTCGGCCATCGCTGCGCCATCGCCTTCGCAAAGCTGGCCCTTGGCGATCTGATCGGTCAGAAACCGCGACAGCAGCGCGTCGAGCACTTGCGGTCCGTGTTCGTAGAAAATGCGGCCGATTTCCGGCGATCGCCCGCTCTCGCCTGCGACCAGCCGATAGAGCGCCAGCGCATCAGGCGCGGTAAGCTTGATCAGGACTTCGCAGCACAGCGTTTCGAGCGTGGTGTCCAGCGATGCCGACTGGTCGAGCACCTGGGTCAGCAAGGCCTGAAATTCGCTGACGCTTTCGCCGATGAACGCGCTGAACAGTTCTTCCTTCGACGCGAAATAGCTCCACAGCGTGCCCTTGGAGCCGCCGATCGCCGCCGATACGCCTGACATGGTCGTGCCGGCATAGCCGCGTTCCAGAAAGCTTTGCCCGGCAACCGCGATGATCGCCTTGCGGCGTTCCAGGCGGTTTTCCTCGCGCTTGCTCAATCGGACGGTTTCGACGGTCTCCATAATTACCGTACCATACAGTATCATTTCTCATTGACAAGCCTGATGTGTCGACGCATTAAAACCCGTACCACATAGTACGGTGATTCGATGACCATGTCCAAGACCTCTCGTGCGGCGATGGCCGCGCTGCTTTGCGCACTTCCCCTGGCGGCCTGTGCGCCGACACCACCGCTGGGTGCGGCACCGGCGGTGCGCGCACCCGACAGCTTCAAGGCCGATGCCAGTTTTGGTCAAAGTCCGGCGAACGGGACATGGCCGCAATCGGCCTGGTGGCGTGCCTATGGCGACGCGCAGCTTGACGCGCTGATGGCCGAAGGTCTGCGTGGCGCGCCCGACATGGCCGCGGCCCAGGCGCGCCTCAAAGCCGCCGAGGCCTATCGCCAGCAGGCCAATGCCGCGCGGCTGCCGACGCTTGACGGCAATGTCAGTGCAGGCGCGATGCGCGAAAGCTATAACGAGGGCATTCCGCCCGCATTTGTGCCGCATGGCGTCCACAGCACGGGTACGGCCAATCTGTCGCTCGATTTCGATCTCGATGTGTGGGGCAAGGCCAAGGCGGCTCTGCGCGCGGCCCGCGCCGACGAACTGGCCGCGCGGCTCGATGTCGATCAGGCGCGACTGACGCTGTCGACCAACATTGCCAACGCCTATGCCGATCTGGCGCGGCTCTATGCCGAACGCGATGTCGCGGTAGATACCATCGCCGAGCGCGGCGCCACCCGCGATCTGGTCGCGCGGCGCTATACCACCGGGCTCGACACGCGGGCCGAGTTGAAGCAGGCCGATGCAGCCGTTCCCGCTGCCCGTGCCGATCTGGCCGAAATCGATGAACAGATCGGGCTGACGCGCAATCGGCTGGCCGCATTGCTGGGGGCGGGTCCCGACCGCGGTCTGGCCATCACGCGGCCCGTGGCCATGGTCGCGCCGCGCGGCATTCCGCGCGATGCCAGCACCAACTTGATCGGCCAGCGGCCCGATGTCGCCGCCGCGCGGGCGCGGGTCGAAGCCGCCGCCCAGCAGATCAAGGTCGCCCGCGCCGATTTCTACCCCGCCATCAGCCTGTCGGCGCTGGCCGGCTATGAATCGCTTGGCCTGTCGCAATTGATCAAGGGCAGTTCGAGCTATGGCAATGTCGGCCCCGCCGTATCGCTGCCGATCTTTCACGGCGGCCGGATCGCCGGGGCCTATCGCCAGGCCCGGGCCAGCTATGACGAAGCGGTCGCCGATTATGACAACAGCGTGGTCACCGCCTTTCACGATGTTGCCGATGCCGCGACCAGCCAGTCGATGCTGACGGTCCGCCTCGACCAGTCGCGCCAGGCGCTGGCCGATGCGCAAGAAGCCTATGCCGTGGCGCGCCAACGCTACGAGGGCGGCCTGTCGACGTATCTCACCGTGCTCACCGCCGAAGACACCATGCTGCAGGATCGCCGCACGGTGGCCGATCTTCAGGCGCGGGCCTTTACGCTCGATGTCGCGCTGGTGCGTGCGCTCGGCGGCGGCTTTGCCGGTGCGGATTCCCCCCGGTCCTGATCGGCGGACTGTTCCGACCGACCGATTTTCTCAAGGATATTGATGATGAACCAAGCTGTAATCGAAGCTGTCGCCGGGCAAGACCAAACTGGGCTGTCGACCCGGCGCACACGCCTGCTGGCCGGTATTGCGGGTGCCGTCGCGCTGGCCGCTGCCGGGGTCTCGGCCTGGTATGTGCTGGTGGCCAGCCACCATGTGACCACCGACAACGCCTATGTCGGTGTCGATTCGGCCCAGGTCACGCCAATGGTTTCGGGCCAGGTCGCACAAGTGAACGTGTCCGACACCCAATTGGTGCACCGGGGCGATACCCTGTTGCGGATCGACGATCGCGACGCGCGCATCGCCCTGGCCCAGGCCGAGGCGGAACTGGCCAAGGCGCAGCGCCAGTTCTATCAGACCAGCGCCACCGGCACCGCGCTTGCCGCGCAGGCCGAGGCGCGCGTGGCCGCCATCGCCAGCGCCGAAGCGCAACTGGCCAATGCCAGGGCCGCCTTCGCCAAAGCCGATGTCGATCTGCAGCGGCGCCGCAAGCTGGCGCCCGGCGGCGCGGTTTCGGCCGACGAACTGACCAGTGCGCTCAATTCCTATGCCGCCGCCAAGGCCAATCTTGATCAGGCGAGTGCCGGCGTGGCCCAGGCGCGGTCGAACCGTGGCGCGGCGACCGGCGATCTGGCCGCGAACCGCGCGCTGATCACGGGGACGACGGTCGCCACCGCGCCCGACGTGCTGGCCGCACAGGCCAAAGTCGATGCGGCGCGGCTGGATCTGGAACGCACGGTGATCCGCGCGCCGATGGACGGCGTGGTGACGGCTCGTTCGGTGCAGGTCGGCCAGCGCGTGGCGCCCGGTGTTACGGTGATGCAGGTGGTTCCGGTAAACCGGCTCTATGTCGATGCCAATTTCAAGGAAGGCCAGTTGACCGATGTCAGGCCGGGGCAGGCCGTGGCGCTGACATCGGACATCTATGGATCGAACGTGGTGTTTCATGGGCGCGTGGCCGGGCTGTCGGGGGGCACCGGGGCGGCCTTTGCGCTGATCCCGGCACAGAATGCCACCGGCAACTGGATCAAGGTGGTCCAGCGCCTGCCGGTGCGCATCACGCTGGATGCCCGCGAACTCGCGGCGCACCCCTTGCGCGTCGGGCTGTCGATGGATGCCGATATCGACATCGCCAGCACAGGACATGATTCATGAAAACCGACGGCATTCCGGGCCTGTCCGGCCCTGTCCTGATGCTGGCCGGGCTGGCGCTGGGATTGAGCAATTTCATGGTGGTGCTCGACACCACGATCGCCAACGTGTCGGTGGCGCACATTTCCGGCAGCCTGGCGATCACGTCGTCGCAGGGCACCTGGATCATCACGTCTTATTCGGTGGCAGAGGCGATCTGCGTGCCGTTGACCGGATTTCTGACCGCGCGGTTCGGTGCAGTGCGTACGTTTGTCGCCGGGATGATCGGCTTTGCGGTGTTTTCGCTGCTGTGCGGACTGTCGACCACCCTGACCATGCTGGTGCTGTGCCGGGTGGGGCAGGGGTTTTGTGGCGGGCCGATCATGCCGCTAACCCAGACGCTGCTGCTGCGCATCTTTCCGCGCAGGCAACAGGGGCTGGCGCTGTCGTTGTGGTCGATGACGACGGTGGTCGCCCCGGTGCTGGGGCCGATCCTGGGCGGCGTGCTTAGCGACAATGCCAGTTGGCACTGGATCTTTTTCATCAACCTGCCGGTTGCCGCGTTTTGCGCGACCGTCAGCCTGTCGCTGTTGCGCAGGGCGGAAACCGAGCTTGGCTCGGCGCGGGTCGACGTGGTCGGACTGGTCCTGCTGGTGATCTGGGTGGCATCGCTGCAAGTCATGCTCGATCTGGGCCAGGACCGCGACTGGTTCAACGACACGTTGATCCGTACGCTGGGGATTGTCGCGGCGATCGGCTTTGCGGTGTTTTGCGCCTGGGAAATCACCGATCCGTTTCCGGCGGTTGATTTGCGGGTGTTCCGCCATCGCGGCTTTTCGGCCAGCGTGGTGGCGCTGTCGCTGGCATTTGGCGCGTTCTTCGTGTCCTCGGTGATCATTCCGCAGTGGCTGCAGGCGAACATGGGCTACACCGCCAGTTGGGCAGGCTATGCCACAGCCTTCACCGGCGTTTCGGCGCTGTTGAGCGCGCCGCTGGTGGCGTATTTTTCGGCCAGGACAGACCCGCGCCTTCTGGTGTTTTCCGGCATTGCCTGGCTTGGATTGACCAGCCTGTTGCGCACGCATTGGACCAGCGGGACCGATTTCTGGTCATTGGCGCTGCCGCAATTGTTGCAGGGCGCCGGGATGCTGTTCTTCTTTGTGCCGGTGACGACCATTGGGCTGGCCGCAGTCGATCCGGCCGAGACGGCATCGGCGGCGGGTCTGATGAGCTTTATGCGGACAATGGCGGGGGCGGTCGGAACCTCTATCGCGACCAGCGCCTGGGAAAACGACAGTCGCGCGATGCGCAGCGAACTGGTCGGGCAAATGCACAGCGCGGCGGTGACCCAATCGCTGTCGGCACAGGGCTGGTCGCTCGGCCAGATTCGCGGCACCATCGAACAATTGATGACCAAGGAAAGCTTTGCCCTGGCGACCGACCAGATATTCCTGACCTCGGCGCTGGTGTTCGTAGTGGCCGCGCTGTCGATCTGGCTGGCACCCCGCCCGGCACGAACCATCGAGCCCGGGGCGGCACACTAGGCGGCGTGGACAAATTCCGCAACGCCACGGCTGGAGGCCAAAGCCGCCAGTGCGAGGAGGCGAGGTGAAGGAATATCGGCTATATTTCAAGCCGAGCCGACGCTGCAATGGCGGCTTTGGGTCCAGCCCCTTCGGGGTTGCCCTGTAAAAGGCCCCGGCGGCGTCGCTCAGCCTTGATGGAGGCCCACTCCACCTGCGGCTTCGCTCCTTGCCAGGGCCTTTTACAGGGCAACCGTGGCGTTGCGGAACTTGTCCACGCCGCCTAGGCAGTTATCAGGGGCAGCCTTTCGCAAAACACTATACCTGTGGCGCGCAATTGGCTTAACCGGGCTCTGGAATGATGAACCGACTCCTTGCCTGGGCCCATGCCCGCATGCCCACGCGCGAAAGCCTGGCGCGCAATCGTCTGATCGCGCCGCTGGCCGCGCGGCCCGAACTGTGGCGGTTTACGCGCCGCACGGTGCCGCGCGGGGTGGCGATCGGTCTGTTCATCGGCATTTTCCTGATGGTGCCGGGGTTGCAGGTGATCGGCGCGGTGCTCGTCTGCGTGCCGCTGCGCGCCAATATCCCGATCGCGGCGGTCAGCACGTTCATCGCCATTCCGCCGACCATCCTGTTGGTGATCCTGCCCGGCGCGGCGGCGATCGGTAACCGGTTCGGTTATCACGCAGATCTGTCGGTGATCACCGCGATGGTCGAACGCGGCGCGTCGACGGCGGAATGGCTGGCCTGGGTGCGCAGCGATGCGGCGCCGGCGCTGGCCATCGGGTTGACGCTGATGGCGATCGTGGTGGCGGCACTTGGCTATGCGGTGGCGGCGTGCGTCTGGCGCTGGCGCGTGATGGCGCGGCGCCGACGTCGGCTGCACGTGCGGGGCGGGGCATGACCGAACGCATCGGCGATGCCGCGCCCGCCGCGCGCGGCTGGGGCGAAACCGTGCTGATCGGGCTGGCGCTGCTGGCCAGCGTGGCCGCGCTCGTCTGGCTGACTGGCAATGTGCTGGTGGCGGCGGCCTTTGCTGCTGGCGTGGTGGTGTTCGCGGTGATCATCCATGGCGCGCTGGCCTTGCGCCCGGTGCCGGCCGCGCCCGAATTTGCCGCGCCCGACTGGTCGGTCACCCATGCCGCGATCGATGGGCTGGCCGAGGCGGTGGCGATCACCGATCGCGCCGGGCGCCTGGTCTGTGCCAATGCATCCTTTACACAGTGGTTCGGCACCGCCGCACCGCCGCGTCTGCCGCTCGGTGCAGCGGACCCCGCGCGTGCCGAAGAGGCAGGGCGGGCGGCCTGGCGCGATGGTCATGCGCTCGTCGGTGAAGTGTCCGCTGCCAGCGGCACGTATACGCTGTCGGTCGATCGCGCGGGACGCGGTGAAGATCATCTGATCTGGCGGTTGGCCCCGGTGGTGCGCCATGATCCGGTGTCGGAAACGGTGGCGGCGGTGGCGGGCAAACCGGGCGCCGCGCTGGGCCGCGAAAGCATCCAGGCCGCCGTGGTCGCCCCCGATGGCCGCATTCTGACCGCCAACCGCGCCTTTGCCGCGCGCGCCACCGGCTCCGACACGACCGACCTGACCGGCAGCGATTTTGTCAGCCATTTCGAATCCGATCCGGGCCAGGACATCTATTTTACCCAGGAACGCGGGCGCGGCATGCCGGTGCGGTTTCTCCACGTGCCGATTGCCGATCCCGACGCCAATGATCCGGTCGATCCCACGCTGGTGCCTTCGCTGTTTCTGGTGGTCGATACCCATGCCGGGGTGGGCGATGCGCGCGCCGGGCTGCCGCAGATCGAGGCGCTGCTGGCGCGGCTGCCGCTGGGGCTGGCGATGGTCGATCGCGACGGGCGGTTCCTGTTTGCCAATTCGGCCTTTTTGCGCGTGGCCGGGCACGACGATCCGCTTCCGCCGCTCTATCCCGCCGATCTGGTCATCCGCGAAGACAAGGGCGCGCTGTCGGATGCGGTGCGCCGCCATACCCAGGGCGCGACCACATCGGGCGATGTGGCGGTGCGCCTGCGCGCCACGCCCGACGAGCCGGTGCTGATGGGGCTGGCTGCGGTGCGTGGCATCGGCGAATGCGCGGTGCTGCTCAGCCTGAAGGATTCGAGCGAGGAAACCCGCCTCAAACACCAGATCGCGCAAGCCTCGAAAATGCAGGCGGTCGGCCAACTGGCGGGCGGCGTGGCGCACGATTTCAACAACGTGCTGACCGCGATCATCGGCTATTGCGACCTGATGCTGATGCGCCACACGCCGGGCGACAGCGATTATGACGACATTCAGCAGATCAAGGCCAATTCCAACCGCGCCGCCAGCCTGACCCGGCAATTGCTGGCCTTTTCGCGGCAACAGACCTTGCGCCCGCAAGTGCTGCAATTGCCCGATGTGGTGGCCGAAGTCTCGACCCTGCTCAAACGCCTGATCGGTGAACGCATCACGCTGGAGGTCACGCATGATCGTGGGCTGGGCGCGGTGCGCGCCGATCCGGTGCAACTGGAACAAGTGCTGCTCAATCTGGCCGTGAATGCGCGCGACGCGCTGGCGGGCAACAAGACCCCCGGCACGGTCAAGCTGATGACCCGGCGGGTGACCGCCGAGATGGTGCGCACGATGAAGAACGATGTGCTGCCGATCGGCGATTACACAGCGCTGGTGGTGGAAGATAACGGCCACGGCATCCGCCCCGACCAGATCGACAAGATCTTCGAGCCGTTTTTCACCACCAAGGATCGCGGCAAGGGCACCGGGCTGGGCCTGTCGACGGTCTATGGCATCGTCAAGCAATCGGGCGGGTTCATCTTTGCGGCCAGCGAATTCGGCAAATGGACGCGGTTCACGATCTATTTTCCGGTGCACGTGCCCGACCCCGCTGATGCGATCGAGGCGCCGCGCGAAAAGGTGGCCGATACCCGCCGCCGCCAATGGTCGCACGGGGGCCGCGTGCTGCTGGTGGAAGACGAGGACACCGTGCGCGCCGTGGCCGAACGCGCGCTGGTGCGTCAGGGCTTTGAGGTGACCACCGCGGCGGATGGTGAAGAAGGCCTGGAAACTTTTGTGCGGACCTATGAAGAAGGCGGAAGTTTCGACCTGATCGTGTCGGACGTGGTGATGCCAACGATGGACGGGCCGACCATGGCGCGCGAAATCCGCACGCGGCGGCCCGAGATGCCGCTGCTGTTCATGTCGGGCTATGCCGAAGAGACGCTGCGCCGCGAAATCGACATTCCCAACATGCATTTCCTGCCCAAACCGTTTTCGGTGCAACAGATCGTCAGCGCGGTCGAAACCGTGCTGCGTGGCGAAGCCGGATAGGCGCCAGAGAATGATTGTTCGCGGAAAACCCGGCCTGTTCGAAGTGCTGTTTGCCTTTCGCGGCTCGATCCTGCCGCGCATCATCTGGCGGCTGGTGGTGATCGCGCTGGTCGGCATTGTCGCGGTGATGGTGGCCGATGCGCGCGCGGGCATTTTTACGCGGATCGGCGCGATGCCGTTTACGCTGATCGGGCTGGCGCTGTCGATCTTCATGAGCTTTCGCAACAACGCCTGTTACGACCGTTGGTGGGAAGGGCGAAAGTTGTGGGGCAGCCTGATTATCGCGGCCCGGTCGGTGGCGCGGCAGGCCCAGGCGCTCGATCGGGCGGAGCGCGATATGGTGTTGGCTGGCATGGCGGCCTTTGCCGCCGGGCTGGCCGCGCGGTTGCGCGGGGGTGACGAGGTGGCGGCGATTGCGACGCGGCTGGATGGATCGGCGGCGGCGCCGGGCTGGGCCATCGGTGCCAATCCGACCGACCGCGTGCTGGCGACCATGGGGCGGGTCGCCCTCGATGCGTTGCACGCGGGGCGGATCGATGCATTGGTCTGGTCACGGCTGGAAGACCAGTTGGTCGCGCTCAGCCAGGTGCAGGCGGGGTGTGAACGCATCGCCGCGACGCCGGTGCCGTTTGCCTATTCGCTCCTGCTGCACCGCACGGCGCACGTGTTCTGCCTGACTTTGCCGCTGGCGCTGGCAGGCACGATGGGGTGGTGGGCGCTGGTGCCGTCGCTGCTAGTTGGCTATACCTTTTTCGGGCTCGATGCGCTGGGTGACCAGTTGGAGGAACCGTTCGGGCGCGAACCCAACGATCTTCCGCTCGATGCCATGGTTCGCACGATAGAGCGGGAAATGCTGTCTGCCGCAGGGCACACCGATCTGCCCGCACCGCTCGATCCGGTGGACGGCGTGCTGCTGT
>NZ_KQ954272.1:3314-28745 GCF_001519065.1 Novosphingobium sp. FSW06-99 | reverse complement strand
GAGACTGTCAGTCCTCAACGACCGCCAAATCTCTGCCCGACCGATCAGCCCCTGCACATCCTTGGGAACATTGCAGCGATAGTAGAACTGACCGCCCCGGATGCACATCCCCTTTGGGAGATTCTCGGGACTGAAACCGTAACAGCCGCGCGGACCATTTATGGCTGATTTCCGCGACTTTCCGTGCTCGACACTCGAACCAAATCGTAACAGCAAATCGTAGCAGATGCTCTCTGGGGACCGTTTTTTCGACGATCCCCGAGAGATTTCAAGCACTTGCGAAGTGCTGGTGCCCAGAAGAGGACTCGAACCTCCACGCCCTTGCGAGCGCCAGCACCTGAAGCTGGTGCGTCTACCAATTCCGCCATCTGGGCACGGGGCATCGGGCGCGGTGGCCTTCTGCCGGGTAGGAGGGCGCCGATAAGCGGTGATGGCGGGGCTGTCAACACGGGTTTGGCGAAAGAATGCAATTGCGTGCGGTTCGGCATTGAATCCGCGGGCAAGGCTGTGCAATTGGGCCGCATGACGCGGCGCGGTGGGCATTGGGTCCGGCGCGAATCGGCAACACTTTAGGCAAGGACAGGGCATGACCATCGGCAGGGTGCGCGATCTCGACGGCAAGCTTGTGGCACTGGTGGGCGGGACCGGCTTTTTCGGGCGCCATCTGGCGCAGGAATTGCTGGCGCGCGGGGCGCGGCTGCGGATCGCCGCGCGGCATCCGGAAAAGGCGTTCAAGGTCAAGCCGCTGGGCAATCTGGGGCAAGTGCAGGTGGTCGCGGTTGATGTGACCAAGCCGCATACGCTGGAAGTTGCGCTGACCGGGGTCGATGCCGTGGTCAATCTGGTCGGTGCCTTTGCCGGCAATCTCGACGCGGTGCAGGGATCGGGCGCGGGGCAGGTGGCGGCGATTGCGCGTGCGCGCGGTGTGACCAGCTTTGTGCATATTTCCGCGATCGGTGCCGATGCCGCCTCGCCGGTGGCCTATGCGCGCACCAAGGCCGAGGGCGAAACCGCCGTGCTGGCCGCGTTTCCCGGTGCGGTGGTGTTGCGTCCGTCGGTGCTGTTCGGCATCGACGACCGCTTTCTCAACTTGTTTGCCGGTTTCACCGCCTTGCCGGTGTTGCCGGTGTTTGCGCCGTCAGCCCGGTTGCAGCCGCTCGATGTCGATGACGCATCGCAGGCGGTCGGCAATGTGCTGGCCAATCCGGGCGCGTTTGCCGGGCAGACGTATGAACTGGGCGGTGCCGAAGTGCTGACCGTGCTGGAACTCAATCAGCGAATCGCGCGGGCAACCGGGCGGGCGCCGCTGATCGTGCCGCTGTCCGACGGACTGGCCGGGCTGATCGCCGCGCTGCCGCTGACCCCGATCAGCCGTGACCAGCTTGCGCTGCTGCGCCAGGGCAATGTCGCATCCTCGACGTTGCCCGGAATTCGTGAACTGGGCGTGCAGCCGCGTCCGCTGTCGCTGTTCCTCGATCGCTGGCTGGTAACCTATCGCAAACACGGCCGTTTTGGCGCACGCGCGGTGTCCTGACACACAGACGGCACTGGCCGGTTCCCGCGTTTCAACGCCTGGCCTGGCCCAAATGGTCAGGCGTTGACGTCGCCGTAGTGTTCGGGGGGCTTGATCACGTCCATTCGCTCGGTGAGCAGCGGGCGGAAGCTGGGGCGGCTTTTCAGCGCGGAATACCAGCCGCGTGCCTGTTCATGCTGTGACCAGTCTATGCCGCCGAGATAGTCGGCGACCGAAATCTGGGCGGCGGCGGCCAGATCGGCCAGGCTCACCGTCGCGCCCGCCAGCCAGGGGCGATTGTCGATCAGAAAATCGACATAGTCGAGGTAGTCGTTGGCCAGCCGGATGGTTTCGCGCAAAGTCCGCGCATCGGGCGGCTGGCGCGTGATGAGGCGCTTTTTCATGCGTTCGTCGAGCAGCGGTCCGGTCACCCCGGCATAGAAATTCTCATCGAACAGCGCGATCAGACGGCGGATTTCGGCGCGATTGGCCGCGGTGCCGTTGATCATCGGCGCCTTGTCGACGGTTTCCTCGAAATATTCGGCAATCGCCCGGCTGTCGACCAGGACCAGGCCACGTTCGGGATTGGTAAGGACCGGCGTGCGCAGCGCCGGGTTGAGCATCTGGAATTCCTCGCGGTGTTCCCACGGGTTTTCGCGCACCAGCTCATAACCGACGCCTTTTTCGCTGAGCAGCAGGCGGACTTTGCGGCTGAACGGACAGATCGGGAATTGGTAGAGATACCACATGTCCCTTGCCATAGTGGACGACGGCATAAAGCCAAGTCCGCCGCGACAAAAACCACGTGCGCAACGACGGGCCGCCGGTCCCGCGGGATCAGCGCGACAGGCGCATGCGTTCGCGCAAGGCGTCGATGGCGATCTGTTCGATGCCGGCTTCGGGACAGTCGGAAGTCAGCAACGACGCGAGCGAGCGTTGCTTTTGCGCGATCAGGTCGATGGCCTGCAGCGCGTCCATGTGCCGCAAGGCGATATCCATGTCGAGGCACAGCGCGGCGCCAAGCGCCTCGACGTCCTGCGAAAGTTCTTCCAGCACCACCGCGATCTGGCGGTGGGTGGCGACATTGGCCATATGCGGCCTCCTGATCCGTTGGGCAGCCCGGCGCGGGTGTCAGGCCGCCTCTGCGACTTGGGCACCATCGCTGAGCGCGGCAAGATTGAGCACCATCACCATGTTGTCATCGATCGCGGCCAGCCCGTCGAGAAACGGCACCACCGTATCGTGACCGGCAGTGGGCGGGGGCGGTTGCAACGTGTTGTCGGGTACGGTGACGATGTCGCTGACCGAATCGACGATCCAGCCGCCGACTTGTGCGCCCAACTGGGTGACGATGATCGCGTGACGCGGGGTCGGTTCGGTGGCGCGCCAGCCCAGCCGTGCGGCCAGGTCGATGACCGGTAGCACGGTGCCGCGCAGATTGACGACGCCGGCGACATAGTGCGGCACACGCGGCAGCCGCGTGGTCGGGCTCCAGGCGCGGATTTCGCGGATCGACATGATGTCGAGCCCGAACACCTGACCTTCGACTTCAAAGGTGATCAGTTCGCGAAGCATGGTCGTTCTCCAGTTGTTTGATCACACGCCGGTCAGTGCGCGACGCGGCGTACGGCGGCGACCAGCTTGGCCGGGTCGAACGGCTTCACGATCCAGCCGGTGGCCCCGGCTGCGCGGGCGCGGGCCTTCTTTTCCTCGCTGCTTTCGGTGGTCAGCACCAGGATCGGTCGATCGCGGTGCCGACTGCCCTCGCGCAGGCGTTCGATCAGGCCAAAGCCGTCGAGCCGGGGCATGTTGATGTCGGTGATAACGACATCGACTTCGTTGAGCGCCAGCCAGTCGAGCGCGGCCATGCCGTCTTCGGCCTGGGATACGTCAAATCCCTGGGTGGATAGCGCATGGTTGAGCAGCGCCCGCATCGACGGGCTGTCGTCAACGGTCAGAACGCGGGTAGCAGTGGTCATGCTGGCAAGCTCGCTCGTTGGGGTGGTGCAGGGGTGGCCAGTGACGCCGGGATGCGGTGCCGCTGGTCGTGGAATGTCTTGGGCAGAAGGGTCAGAACAGTTCGACATCGCCGGTGGCCTTTTCTGGTCTGGTCGTGGGCTGGACAGGCGGTGCAAAGCGGTCTTCGACCGTGCGGCAGCGCACCTGGCCCGATGCGGGGCGAAAATCGATACGCCGGGCATTGTTGCCGCCCAGATCCGATCGCACCAGTTCGATGCCCTCGCGCTGGACAAAGCTGCGCGCAAAATCGGCGTTGGCGCTGCCGATCCGCATCATGTTGCGATTGACGTTGGCGCCGCCGTAGAGATGGGCTTTCAGGCGGCTTTTGCGCGCGCCTTTGCCCAGCATCTGGTTGACCAGCAGTTCCATCAGATATGTGCCGTAGAATTCATCGACGGTGTCGCCGCTGGCATTGACCGGCGGTTCGGCCAGCAGGAAATGGTTCATGCCGCCCAGCCGTGCCTCCGGATCGAACAGGCACAGCGCGACACAACTGCCCAGCACGGTCGACAGCTCGGCGCGCGCCTCGGCGCTGACCACGGCCTGCCCCTGCATGACGGTGATGCGATCCGGGGTCAGCGCGCCATCGGCCAGGATGCGGGTTTCGAACATCGCTCAGGCCGCCTTGCTGAACGCGTGGCGGGCGATCTGGCCGATCGGCGCGACCAGGCCCGCCGCACCCAGCGAAATCGCCGCGCGCGGCATGCCGAACACGGTCGACGTGGCCTCGTCCTGCGCGATCGTATAGGCGCCGGCTTGCGCCATGGTCAGCAGACCCTGGGCGCCATCGCTGCCCATCCCGGTCAACAGGATGCCGATGGCGTGTCCGCCGACGGCCTTGGCCACCGATTCGAACAGCACGTCGACCGACGGCATATGGCCCGAAACGCGTTCGCCTTCGCGCAGGCGGCAGCTCAGCGCGTGGCCGCCCACGGTCAGATGGCGATCATCGCCGGGGGCCAGATAGACGTGTCCGTCGCGCAATGGCAGATCGGGTTCGGCCAGCACGATATGCGGGCTGCACGACTGATCAAGCGTGCGCGCGACCGCCGGGGCAAAGCGGGCCGCGATATGCTGGACGATCAGCGTCGGCGGGCAATCGGCGGGAAATCCACCGAGCAGGATCTGCAAGGCTTCAACCCCGCCGGTGGAAGACCCGATCGCAATCAGCCGGGGCCGTTCGCGCACGGCGTTGCGGGGTTCGCTGGGAACAATGTGCGGGGCGGGCGCACGCGCACCGAACTGGATCCTGGCGGCGTCGCGGATCAGCCCGGCCAGCATCCCGCCGTCGTCAAACGGCAACGACCCCGACCGTTCCGATTTGGCATAGCAACTGACCGCCCCCAGCGCGAGCGCGCGGGCCGTCGTTTCGGTGCCCTTCTGCGTCGAACCCGACACCACGATCACCGGGGTGGGGCGCAGGGCCATGATCTTTTCAAGGAAATCGAGCCCGTTCATGCCGGGCATTTCGACATCGAGCGTGATCACGTCGGGATCGAGTTCGCGGATCATCATGCGGCCCTGGGCCGCATCGGCGGCCGCGCCGACCACCACGATATCGCCTTCACGTTCCAGGCGGGTCTTGAGGATCGCACGCATCGTCGGCGAATCTTCGACGATGACCACCCGAATGGCGGGTTTGACAGCATTCATGCGGCGGCTCTCCTGCGATAGACGGTGGGGCCGGTCGGCACGAGCAGGTCGAGCGCGGGGCCGGTGACCCGTTCGCTGTGCCCGACGTAAAGCGTGCCGTCGGGTTGCAGCATCCCGGCAAAGCGCGCGACGAGCCGCTCTTTGGTGGGGGTGTCGAAATAGATCATCACGTTGCGGCAAAAGATCACGTCGAACCGCCCCTGCATCGGCCATTCGCCCAACAGGTTGAGCGTGCGAAAACGCGCCATTGCGCGCACTTCCGGGGCGATTTCCGCCTCTTCGCCATGGGTGGTGGTCCATGCCCGGCTCAAGGCATCGGGCACGGGCTTGAGATCTTCGGCACGATAGCGTGCGGCCGTCGCCTTGTTCAGCGCATGGGTGGCGATGTCGCTGGCCAGAATGCGCACATCGCGTTTGGCCAGTGCCAGACCCGCGGTGCGATCCGGGCCGAGCAGCGTCATCGCCAGCGACCAGGTCTCTTCACCGCTGGAGCACCCCGCCGACCACATCCGCACCGCGCCGCCCTGTTCGAGCCGTCGGATCAGTTGCGGGCGCAAACTGTCGCGAAAATGGTCGAAGTGATGCGATTCGCGATAGAAAAAGGTGTGGTTGGTGGTCAGCGCGCAAATCGCCTTCTGCCGCTCTTCGCCCACTTCGCGGATGCGCAGCACATAGGCGCCAAAGGTTGCGCAGCCCGAATCGCGCACCAGTGGGGCCAATCGCGAATAGACCAGCATCGCCTTGCCTTCGGGCAACACGATCCCCGCCTCGCGATAGGCGATGTCGCTGATCGCGCGAAAGTCTTCGGCGCCATAGACGTCGGGGCTGATGCCCGGCAGCGAATCGGCAAAGGCGGTGGCGATGTTCATGCGGCCTCGAACAGGCCGCTATCGGCCAGACTGTGCGCGACCAGACCATCGACATCGACGATCAGCGCGACCCGTCCGTCGCCCAGGATGGTTGCCCCCGCGACGCCCTCGACCGAGCGATAATGTGTGTCGAGGCTCTTGATCACGACCTGGCGCTGGTCGACGATCGCATCGACCAGCAATGCGGCGCGCCCGGCGCCTTCGGTTTCGACCACGATCAGCACGCCGTGTTCCGGGCGTTCGACCGCGCCCGAAGCGCCCACCGCTTCATAGAGCGGCAGCACCGGGATGAACCGGCCGCGCACGTTGATCATCGAACGGTGCGCCCCCAGCCCCTGCACTTCGCGCGGATCGGGGCGCAGGCTTTCGACCACATTGGCCAGCGGCACGACCAGCGTCTGGTCCCCGACATTGACCACCATCCCATCGGAAATCGCCAGTGTCAGCGGCAGTGTCAGGGTGAACGTGGTGCCGCTGCCGGGCTCGGATTCGATGGTGATGCGCCCGCCCAGATCTTTCACGTTCTGGCGCACCACATCCATGCCGACGCCGCGCCCCGACACATTGGTGATCGTTTGTGCGGTCGAAAAGCCGGGGGCAAAGATCAACAGGTCGATCTCTTCCTTCGACAATGTGGCATCGGGCGCGACCAGGCCCTTTTCGATGGCCTTGGACAGCACACGTTCGCGATCGATGCCGCGCCCGTCGTCGCCGATGCGGATCAGGATGCGGCCCGATTTGTGTTCGGCCGACAGCTTCAACGTGCCTTCGGCGGGTTTTCCGGCGGCGATCCGGGCTTCGGGCGTTTCGATGCCATGATCGACCGCGTTGCGAATCAGGTGGGTCAAAGGTTCGCCCAGCCGTTCGATCACGGTCTTGTCCAGTTCGGTGCTTTCGCCCGACACTTCCAGCCGCACGTGCTTGCCTGTGCTGGTGGTCAGTTCGCGCAAGATCCGCGGCACCCGGCTGAACACCGATCCGATCGGCTGGGCGCGGATCGCCATCGCCGATTCCTGGATATCGCGTGTCAGCCCTTCGAGCAGCGCCAGCTCTTCGGTCACCGCCAGACCATCACCGGTCAACCGTTGCGCCATCATCGCCTGGGCAATCACCAGTTCGCCCACCGCGTCGATCAGCTTGTCGAGCTTGCCCAGTTCGATGCGGATCGACTGGCCCATCGCCGGCGGTGCCGGGGGCGGCGGCGGGGCGGCGGGCACCGCTGCATGTGCGGCCGCCGGGGTGCTTTCGGCAGTGGCGGCGGGCGCTACAGCCACCGGGGCGGCGGGGGCGGCAGGCGGCGTGGCCACTGGTGCGGCGGCGGGCGCGGCAGCCAACCGCGCCGGAGGCATGGCCGCGTCGTCGCCAAAGGCCAGGCCACATTCGTCGCCAAGGAAATCGAAAATCTCTCTGACCGCCGCTTCGTTCACATCGGCGGGCAGCGCAAAGCTCCAGCCGAGATAGCCGATACCGGCATCGATCGTGTCGAGCGGCGGCACCAGGGTGACATCGCAGGTGGCGCAAGTCCCGCCCAGGTCGATGATTTCGCGCAGCATCAGCAGCGGCTCGCTGCCATTGCGCATGGCGTCGGCGTGCGGACGCACTTTGACGGTCCAGGTCTTGTCGCCATCGGCGTCCGCGCTGCCCTGGCCGATGGCGCCGGTGATATCGTCGAGCATGGCGGCGAAATCGAAATCGCTCAGCTCGGGCGCGTCGTCGTCATCGACCACGACCGGCGCGGCACTGGCCTGGGCCGGCTGGGGCGCTGCGGCGGGCGGGGGTGGCGCAGCGCCTGCATTGGCCGCCATGGAGGCGGTCATTTCAGCCTGCAGCGCGGCATCGTCGGGGGTTTCGCCCAGTCCGCGCGCGGCCGCGACATGGTCGCTCAGCGTGTCGAGCGCGCGCAGCAGCAGGTCGATCAGCGTTTCGGTGATCGGCACGGTGCCGTCGCGGACATCCGACAACAGCGTTTCGAACGTATGGGTATAACCTTGCAGCGCGATATAGCCGAACGCCCCGGCGCCGCCCTTGATCGAATGGACCCCGCGAAACACCGCGTTGACGGTGTCGTCGTCCTGGGTTCCTTCCTTGCATGCGGCCAGCCCCTGTTCGGCGGCGGCGAGTGATTCTTCGCATTCGGCGAAGAAGATGGCCTGGATTTCTTCGGCGTTCATGCGCGCGCCCCTTGCGAGCCGACCAGCGGCGCATCGTCAAACAGTTCTGCCTCAAGCCCCAGGCGCCGCGCGGTGTCGCGCAGCACGGGCGACGCGTCGATCACCGCGCCTTCGCCGGTGCGTCGCGCGCTGACCAGGATCTGCAGCATGACCTGGCCGATCTGGCTGCAGGCCCGCGCGTCGATGGCCAGCGGTCCGGCCCCGAGCGCAGCGATCATCTCCGGCAACAGCGCTTCGGCCGCGGCCCGGTCGCATCGGGGGGGCAGACTGATCGTGGACATGGCAGGGGGCATCCTTGGCTATTCAGTCTGCGTCTATTCAGTCGGCGTCTATTCAGTCGGCGTCTGATCGGTCGGGCCGGGCTGGTGCCACGGGTCCGATGGCATGGCTTAGACGCCAAGCGGCAAAGGTCGGCTTGCCATGCGCTTAGGGTGAGATACCTACCCCCCGCCTCAGGATTTGCTGGCGGCTTGTGGGTTAACCCTTTGCGAACGAGGCGTCGCGGCAAGCGCGGCGCGGTTCAACCAAGGTATGGGTCCCATGCACGAAGCACGCGTTCTGGTTGTCGACGATTCTGCGGCGATGCGCGCTCTGTTTTCTGACATTCTGGACCAGGCAAAGAACGTTACCGTCGTCGGGACTGCGCGCAGCGCCGACGATGCCCGCGAACAGATCGCCGAACTCAAACCCAACGTCATCACGCTCGATGTGGAAATGCCCGGCATGAGCGGGATCGAATTCCTTGAGGAAATCATGGAAAACGATCCGCTGCCGGTGGTCATGCTGTCATCGCTGACCCAGGCGGGCACCGAAACCTCGCTGCGTGCGTTCGAACTGGGCGCGGTCGAATGTTTTCCCAAACCGCTCAAGGCGACGCCCGAACAGTTTTCCAAATCGGTCGGCAAACTGGGCAAGATCGTGCTGGCCGCCGCCAATTCCAACGTGCGCGACCGCAAACCCCGCAGCGAACACAAAGCCAGCGATGTCGCCTTTCAATGGAATGGCCATCTCGCGGTAATCAGTGCCTCGATGGGCGGGATCGATGCGCTGACCACGATCCTGGCGCAGTTTCCCGCCAACTGCCCGCCCACGCTGGTCTGTCTCCAGGCCGAACCGATGGTCGTCGACACGTTTATCAAACGGCTTGACGACATGCTCAAATGCCATGTCCGCGCTGCCAGCGAAGGCGCCACACTGACCCAGGGCACGATCTATATCGCCGCCAATCCCGAACGCCACGTCGTCGTAGAGCCGGGCCAGCCGCCACGCCTGCGACTGATGGAACGCGATCCGATCGATGGCGCGCGGCCTTCGGCCAACCTGCTGTTCGGTTCGATCGCGCGCGGGGCCATGCCGGCAGTCGGCGCGGTGCTGACCGGCATGGGCAGCGATGGCGCACGCGGACTGAAACTGTTGCGCGACGGCGGTTGCGAGACGTTTGTCCAGGACCGCAAGACTGCGCTGGTAAGCGAAGCGCCCGAAGCGGTGATCGCGCTCGATGCCGCGACACGCGAAGTGCCGCTGGCCGAACTTGGCACGGTGCTGCTGGGCGGCTGTTCGATCGGCTGACCGGGTTTGCCTGCCACACACAAAAAGGGGCCCGGAGCGCTATGCTCCGGGCCCCTTTTTGTGGGCCGCACTTGCCTCGGCCCCGGATCAGGGTGGTGGTGCGCCCATCATCGCCTGCCGGATCTCGATGAAATCGGCGCGGATCTGCGCCAATTGGGTGGGATTGAACGTCAGCACGTTGTCGAGGATCGTCGTGCGTGCCGACTGATAGAGCTGGATCAGCGCGGTGCCGGTCGGTGCGTTGGGGTCGACGCCCATTTCAAGCGCGGTCAGCGCCGATACCGCGCGCGTCAGCGCCCGGCTTTTGGAGCCGTTGTCGCCGGTTCCGGCGGCATGGATCGCACGGCTGAGCGATCCTGCCACTTGTTCGAGGCACAGATCGACCAGTTGGCGCGAATCCGCGCCTTTGACCCGGGCGTCGAAATCGACGCGGCGATAGGCTTCCGAAGGATCGCGGTTCAACAGCATCGGCTCAACTCGACGACGAGCTGTTGGTCCACAGATCGACCTGTTGTGTCAGGAACGACTGGGTGGACTTGTCGGCGGTGACTGTGGCGTTGAGCGCGGCATATTGCGTGAGCAACTGCGTGCGGAGCGTCGATTGTTCGGTCGTGATTGTGCTCAACTGGCTGGCGATGGTGCTCTGCTGGGTTTGCATGTCGGACACTTGTCCGGCCAGCGAATTGCCGTCTGAACTGTTGTTGGCATTCAGCGACAGCGTGTCGATCGTGGCATAGACACCATTGGCTCCGGTGGTGAACATTGCCGCCACGGCCGAGGCGTTGCTTTGCAGCGCGCTGGCGAGGACCGTGTTGTCGAGCGTGAAGGTGCCATCGTTGTTGGTGGTCAGGCCCAGATCTCCCAGCGTCGCGGGCTGGCCCGAGGCAGCATCGGGCATGACCGTCGTCGAACTGAGCGATGACAGCGCCCGTTGCAGTTCCTGCGCGCCCGGGCTGTCGGCCAAAGGGCCGCCGATCGCGGTATCGGTGTTGAGCGTGCTGACGATCGAATTCAGCGCAGTGACCAGATTGGTCATGCCCGTGGTGATCGCCTGCGTCGGGTCGCTGAAGCTGATCGTGGTGGGATTGCCCTGGTTGGTCCCGGTCAGATTGAGCGAGATACCGGGCGCCGCATCGGTGATCGAATTGGTGGTCGATGTTCGCGCAACACCGTTCAGGACATAGCTCGCATTGGTCGCCGCTTGGGCGAGCGTTGCTCCACTGCTGCTCGAACTGCTGCTGCCCGGGCTCCACGCGAACTGGGACAGGCCGGGGTCGGAAGAATCCTGGGTTGCGCTGACCGTAAAGGCGTTTTCGGCGCCCTGCTGCCCGGTCAGCACAAGCTGCTGGCCGGTGGCATTGGTGGTGACATAGGCAGTCACCCCGGAACCGGCATTGTTGATGTCGGTGGCCACGTCCGACAGGCTCGATCCCGCAGCGATCGCGATCGTGGTCGGGCTGCTGCTGCCGGCCGTAAACGTCGATCCCGAAATCGTGCCGAAAGTGATGGTCAGGCTGCCCGATCCGACATCGGTGGCGCTTGACGAGATGGTCGGGCTGGCGAGCGTCTGCGCTTGTGCCAGCGTATCGACTTCGAGCGTGGCGGTGCCGCTGCCCGTGGTGGTGCCTGCGCTGACCGTGGCGATCGAAGTGTTGGCGATCACCGGGGTCGCGGCAAGCTGGCCATTGCTGATCAGCGTGTCGAGCGAACTGGACAGCGACGACATCATGTTCATCAGCGTCGACGAATCCGAGATCTGCGTGGTCAGCGTCGAAGTCTGCGTATTGAGCTGATCGACCTGGTTCGAATATTGCGCCGCCGACAATTCGTCGGCCAGGCTGCTGGCGTCGATATTGCCGCTCACGCCCAGCTCGGTCAGCAGCGCCTCGGTGGCGCTGCCCTGTGCTGTCGTCGCCGAAGACGTCGACGAACTGGCCGTGCTGGTGGACGAGCTGGTTGAAGAGATCGAGGTCATACCGCAAAGAACGACCGTTTTTTGCGCCGGTTAAGGTGCCGCGGTACGATCTTCGGCGGTGATTTCGGGGTTGCCGTCGGCATCGAAGCGCACCGACAACGGCACGTCCACGCGCGGCGCAGGCGGGCTTTCCCCACGCCGCAGGCTCATCACAAAGGCCAGCACGGCCGCCACCGCCACATAGAGCTCTTCGCGGATCACCTGATTTTCGCGCGTGGTATAATAGACCGAGCGGGCGAGCGCCGGATATTCGAGCACCGGCACGCCGAATTCGGCCGCCAGTTCGCGGATCGCCAGCGCGGTTTCGCCGCGCCCCTTGGCAGTGACTACCGGGGCCGGGGCGATGTCGGGGTCATAGCTCATGGCGATGGCGAAATGCGTGGGGTTGGTGATCACGAGTTGTGCCTTTTGCACAGCCTTGCGCGCCGAACCCCTGGCAATCGCGCGCTGGCGGCGACGGACCGCCGCCTTGTTCTGCGGGTTGCCGTCGGTCTGCTTCTGTTCGTCGCGCACGTCCTGGCGGCTCATGCGCAGGCGGTTGCGGCGACGCACCCACTGGATCGGATAATCGCTCATCGCGATCAGCATCAGCCCGACCGCCAGATAGACCAGCAACATGCTGATCGCGTTCCAAGCAAAGCCGAGCTGGGCGTGCAATTGCCCTGCGCCCAGCCCGATCAGCGGCGCCAGTCGTGATCGTGCCCAGCCCCACGACAGCCCGCCCAGCAGCGCAAGCTTGGCCAGGCCCTTGCCGATCTCGATCAGCCCGTGCACCCCGAACATCCGCGACAGCCCTTTGGCGGGGTTGAGGCGCGATGGCTTTGGCGCCAGGTTGGCCGCGACGAAGGCGCCGTCGCCCAGACCCAGTTGCACAAACAGCGATGCCGCCAGCACCAGCACGCCCAGCAGGAACACCGGCGGCAGCACTGCGCCCAGCGCATCGCGCAGCAGCGCGCCGGGCTCGAACCGGTCAAGGCTGGCGCGATCCCAACTGAACCCCAGCCGCATCGCGCGCATCAGGCCGCGCATCAGCCAGGGCCCCGCCACGATCATCCAGGTGATGCCAACGGCAGTCCCGGTGGCGATGGTCAGTTCGCGGCTGCGCAGGACATCGCCGCCCTCCACCGCCTCGCGCTTGCGCTTGGCGGTTGGATCGAATGTTTTTTCGCCGCTGTCGTCGGCCATCTTAGCGCGCCATGCCCCTTATCGCGCCATGATCGCCGCGCTTTGCGCCACGGCGGTATGGGCGACCTGGGCCAGCCGTTCGCTGATCAGCGGGGCCGAGGCGATCAGCGCGGCAAGTCCCGCCAGCACGCCTGCGGGCAGGCCGAGCGCAAACAGGTTGAGCGCAGGTGCGGACCGTCCGATCACTCCGGTGACGATATGCACCACCAGTAACAGCACGACCACCGGCAGCGCGATCGACAGCCCGGCCAGGAACATGTCGCCTGCAAACTGGTCGATCAGGTGCAACCGGTCCGGCGCCAGCCACGCCGCGCCGGGCGGGAATGTGCGATAACTTTCGACCAGCAGGCTGATCCAGTCGAGATGGGCGCCGATCGCAAAGAACAGCACTGTCAGCACGACGTTGAAATATTGCCCGAACATCGCCGAATGCGCGCCGTTGATCGGATCGACCGAGGCGGCGATTGCCATGCCCATGCCGGCACCGATCATTTCGGCGCCGATCATCGGCGCGGCAAAGGCAAGCTGCATGACAAACCCGATGGCCAGCCCGATCACCACTTCACCGGCCAGCATCACCAGCCCGGTCAGTGACATCATGGCGGGCGGCGCGGCGACCTGGGTCCAGCAGCACACGAACACCGCCAGCGCGCCGGTCACGATCACGCGCACTTGCGGGGCGACCGCGCTGGCGCCGAACAGCGGCGCGGCAAACAGCGCGGCGCCGATCCGCGTCATCACGAACAGAAAACGCCAGAATTCGGCTTCCAGCGCGCCAAACCCGAAATCGAGCCCGATCATCGCCCGCTTATCGCGATCTGGGCCATCACGTCCTTCAGAAAATCGCTTGCCAGCCCCATCATCGCCCCGCCCAGCAGCACCAGCACGAGCGCGGTGGTGGCCAGTTTGGGCACGAACGTCAGGGTCTGTTCGTTGACCGAAGTGGCCGCCTGAATGATCCCGACCACCAGCCCTACCGCCAGATTGGCCAGCAGCACCGGCACGGCGGCCAGCCCGGCGGTCCACAACATGCGGTCGGCGAGCGCGAGCAGCGTTGCAGTGTCGTCCATCGTGGCAGGTCCCTCAATTGAAACTGGCGGCCAGGCTGCCCATCAGCAGCGACCAGCCATCGACCAGCACGAACAGCAGCATCTTGAACGGCAGCGACACCACGGTCGGGCTCATCATCATCATGCCCAGCGACATCAGCACCGACGACACCACGATATCGATCACCAGGAACGGCAGAAACAGCATGAAGCCGATCTCGAACGCGGTCTTCAGCTCGCTCGTCACAAAGGCCGGCAGCAGGATCGAAAAGGGCACGTCGGCGGGGCTGGCAAAGCGCGGTGCGCGGGCCATGTCGGCAAACATCAGCAGATCGTGCTGGCGGGTCTGGCGGATCATGAAGCCATGGAATTCGCGCCCGCCTGCGACAAATGCCTGTTCGGCGTTGATGGTCCCGGCCGAATAAGGCTGGATCGCGTTGGCGTTCACGCGGTCGAGCGTCGGTGCCATGACGAACAGCGACAGGAACAGCGACAGGCCGATCAGTACCGGGTTGGGCGGGCTCTGTTGCAACCCCATCGCCTGACGCAGCAGCGACAGCACGATCAGGATGCGGGTGAAACTGGTCATCATCAACAACAGGCTGGGCAGGATCGTCAACAGACCCATGATCAGCAGCAATTGCAGCGACAGCGCCAGGCTGCCCTTGCTTTGCGCGCCCGACAGTTCGCCAAATGCGCGGTCGAGCGCGCCGGGGATCGCGCCCGACGCGGGCGCGGCCTGGGCATGCGCGGGCATCGCCAGCACCAACGCGATGATCACGGCAAGCACGATCCACGCGACCTGCCGCGCCGGGAAACCGGGTGTCGCCGTCATTGGCCTGCGTCCTCGCCGGGCCGGGCCGGTGCTTCGGCCAGCCGGACCAGCCCCTGTTTCGAGGCAGAGACCAGAATTTCGCGATCATGAAACGCGATCACCGCCAGTCGCAGTGTCGGCGACAGCATGCGTGTTTCGACGATGCGCAACCGCGAAGATCCCGGCGAGCCGGCAAACCGTCCCTCGAAGCGTTTGGCCAGCCGCAGCGAGCCCCACGCGAACAGGCCGATCAGCGGCAGGAAAATCGCCAGCTTGGCAATATACCAGATCATCACTGGTCGGCTCCCTTGGTGCGTCGGCGGGGTTCTTCGACGGCGGCTTCCTGGCCGATCAGTTCGACGATGCGCAGGCCAAAGCGTTCACCCTGGGTGACCACTTCGCCGCGCGCGATCAGTTTGCCGTTGACCATCACGTCGAGCAGTTCGTCGGTCATGCGGTCGAGCACGACGACGCTGTCGGCGGCCAGGTTGAGCACGTCCTTGAGTTTCATGTCGGTGCGGCCGAGTTCGACGGTCAGGCGCACGTCGACATCCTTGATGAGGTCAAAGCCGCGGGTGGTGAATGTCATGGGTGCCTCTTGAACGGGTCTATTGGAACAGGGTCAGGCGGGCTTGGTGATCTGGATGGCCACCCGGTCATCGACCGCGCCGATGGTGCCGTGGGCGATCGTGCGCTTGCCGATCACCAGCGGCACTTGTCGGGCAATCGGCAGATTGAGCACTTGCCCCGCCTCCAGCCGGGACACCGCCTGCAGCGGCAGGCGGGCGTCGACCAGCACGGCGGTCAGCGTCAGCGGCATCGCGGCAAACGGTTCGCTGGCGGGATCGGCGGGGGCCAGGTCGCGCGGGCCCGGGCCGGGCGCGGGGGCAATCCCGGTCAGCACCGCCAGTGCCGCCAGCGGCAGGGCGATGCGGATCGGCCAGGGCGCGCGCACCCCTTCGGACACCGCGATGTCGAGCACCGCGATGCGCGTGGCCGGGGCGAACGGTTGCAATTGGGCCAGGTCGCTGTCGCGGCGCAGCACATCGATAACCGGGCGCCCGGCACTCGCGCTGCCCAGCGCAAGGCCGAGTTGCACCGCAAGAATGGCCTCGATCCGCTGCACCATCAGATCGGCCGACAGCGGCAGTTCGCGCGGCAGTGGATGCTGCGCCTCGCCGGGGCCGCCAAACGCGCGATCGACCAGCCGCAGCACCGCCTCGGCATCGATCGCGCTGAGCAGGCGCGCGCCCGAGGGCGCGGCGCCATAGAGGCTGTAGGCGTAAAGCCCTTCGCGTGCGAAATCGGCAAAGGCCTGTTCATAGGGCACCGCGATCGCGACATCGGGCGGATCGCCCCCGCACAACCGGGCCAGGCCGCCGCGCAGACTGCGCGCCAGGCGCGCGGCGGCCTGGCGCAACGCTTCGATCAGGTCGGTATCGGCCGGACCCGGCCGCATCAGCGCGGGCGAATGACAAGCCAGCGCGCGTTCGGCGACAAAGGCGAAATCCTGCTTCATTGGATGATGAAGTTCTTGAAATAGACCGCATCGACCCCGCCAAACCCTTCGGCATCGGTCAGCACTTTGTTGATCGCCTGGGTCAGGCGGCGTTGCAGCGCTTCCTTGCCCTGGGGGGTCTGCACTTCGGTTTCGTCGGTGTCGGCCAGCACCGCCAGCATCGCCGAACGGATCGCCAGCTCATGCTTTTTCAGCCACAACAGCACCCGGTAATCGCGGTGGGTCGAACAGGCGATCGACACCTGGACGAGTGATCCCGAGCCCTTGAGGTTCGATGTGAAATCCTCGGAAAAGCTGAAGTACAAGGTGCGATATTCGCTGCCGCCGTCGCCATCGACGGCTTTGCCGGCGTCGCCGTCGCCTTCCTTGGCGACCGGGGCAAAGGGGTCGGCCTGGCCCTTCCTGATCAGTTTGGGGTTCTTGTCTTCCTTGATCGCGAGTTTCGACCCCCCGCCGATCACGCCGGTGGCGACCAGGGCATAGACACCGCCGCCCCCCGCACCGAGCAGGGCCACCGCCGCGCCGATCTTGATGATCATGCCGCCGCGGCCCTTTTTGGCGGTCTTGGCGTCCTTGTCTTTCTTGTCGCTCATAGCGCGTCATGCGCCCCCTTGTTGTGTGTCATGGTCAGGCGAAGATGTCGTCTTCATCGGCGGTATCGCTGGCGGCCTGCCGGGCGGTTGCTGGGTTGCCCGCCGCGCCCTGTCGCGTGCCTTGCCGGGTCTGGTCGCCTTGCGCGGTGTGGGCCGAACCGCCGCCGGTTCCGGTGTTCTGCGATGTGGCGGACGGGTTCGGCGTGTCGGGCGGCTGTTGCCCCGATTGCGCGTCGCCGTGATGTCCGGCGTTGCCGCCGGGGCTGGCCGCGGTGGCAGCGGCGACTGCCGGGGCAAAGCCGGGGTCGGCGCTGCGCATGGTCACCGACAGGCCTTCGTCGCGCTGGGTGAATTGCAGCGACACGCGCCCGAAATCGGCATGGCTCAGCGTGACGCCGACCGGGCCGGATGCCGTGTCGCTCGCCTCGGTTCGCGCGCGGGCGATCGAATCGACCAGCGTGGCAAAATCGGTCGGCGTTTCGGGCGGTGCGGTTGCCGCGATGGTGGGCACCGCCGGGTTGGTCAGCGTTGCCGTGGCGATCAGCGGGATCGCCGTGGCCGCCGGTGCGAGCCCGGCTGCGGGGGATGCTTCGGGGGTGTCGCCGGCCTGCCCGGATGCGGTCTCCGTGCTGCGCGCTGCGGTTGCCGGTTGGGTCGCCGGTGCAGCAGGCTGGCTGGTGTGTGGGGTGGCGGCGCTGGCTGGCGTGGCGGCGGTGGCCTGCGCGGGAATGGCATTGCCACTACGGGTGTTGGCAGGGGGGGCGGTGCGACCGGCCGCAACGGGTGTTGGCGCCGCGATGGATGCGGCCTGCACTGCAATGTTCGGCATGCCGAGCGCGGGTGCGGCAGTGCGCGCGGCAACCGTCGCGGTCGTGGCCGGGCCTGTCGTGACGGCACTTGCGGTGCGGGCGGCGCGCGCGGGCGTGGCCGCCCCGCTGTCCTGATCGTCGGTGGGCGCTTGCGGTGTGGCGGCAGTCCTGATGTCGGGTTGCAACGTGTTCCATTCCGGCATTGGCGGCGGTGGCGCGATGGCGTCGGGGGCCGTCGCGGTTTCGGTCGAGGCCGTGTCGGTGTCTGTCTTGGCGGATTTTTCGCGCGCGACGGTCGCGGTGGTTGGTCCGGTCGTCGTCGGATTGTTCGTGGTCGGGCTGGCCACCGGGGTCGAGGGGGCGGTCGAAGCGGCAGGGGCGGCAAGCAACAGGCTGACCGGGGGCAACGTATTGCCGGGTGTTGCCGCCGGAGGGACGGTCGGCGTGACGGACGTGGAGGCGCCTTGTTGCGTCGCCAGCGCCGAGGCAAAGTTGCCCGCAGCGCCCGCAAATGATGCCTGACCGGGGTTGGCCGAGGCAGGCGTGGCCACTGCAGGGGCCTCATGAGAAGAGGCGTGGGCGGCAATGGCGACGGTCATCGGCTGGTGGCTCCTGGCGGGTGGGCAGATATGGTTAAGCGAAAATCGTGCCAAATCGGGGCGTCCGGCTCAGGTCGGGCGCGGCGGGCGTGCACCGAGCGGAACGGCGGCGGCGGATTTGTGCGCATCGATGCGCTGTTGCGTGGCGCTGGCGCGGTCTTCGACCGCGGCACGGCGCCGTTCGGCGGCGGCGGCCTCGATCGCGCGTGCATCGGCCTGTTCGCGCGCACGGGCGATATCCGCCTGGTTGCGCCCGACCACGCGTTGCAATTCGCCCATATAGACGCGCTGGCTGGTCAGATCGCCGCCGCAGGCCGCGTCGGTGCGCGCGGCATAGGTGCCGATCAGCGCGGCGGTGCGTTCGCCCAATTGTTCAAGCTGCGCCAGTCGTGCCTCGGCGCGGCCGGATTCGGCCAGCGCATTGTGGCGCGCGATGGCGCGCAGCTTTTCCAGCCGTTTCAGCCTGACCAGGCGCGCGCGTTCAACCTTCATGCGACAGCAACTGCGCCAGTTGGGCGACGCATTCGGGTAAAGGCACGATCTCGGCCTGGGCCTGGGTCAGGAACGAGACCAGCCGGTCGTGCATGGCGATCGCCCGGTCGAGCACCGCATCGGTGCCCTGGCGATAGGCCCCCATCAGCACCAGATCGCGGTTGGCCTCGTAATTGGCCACCAGCGCGCGGAACTTGCGGGCCAGCACGGCATGCGCGGGATCGACGATGTCGTTCATCACCCGGCTGAGCGAGGCGGCGATATCGATCGCGGGATATTGCCCGCGCTGGGCCAGATCGCGCGACAGCACGACATGCCCGTCGAGGATCGCGCGCGCGGTGTCGACCACCGGATCGTCCTGGTTGTCGCCATCGGCCAGCACGGTGTAGAGCCCGGTGATCGATCCGCCGCTGGCGGCCGAATTGCCCGCGCGTTCGACCAGTTTGGTCACGGTCGCCAGCGCCGAAGGGGGATAGCCGCGCGCCGCGCCGGGTTCGCCCAGCAACAGCCCGATTTCGCGCGCGGCATGCGCCACCCGCGTCAGGCTGTCCATGATCAGCAGCACGCGGCGGCCTTGCGCACGAAACTGTTCGGCCAGCGCAGTGGCCAGCATCGCGCCGCGAATGCGCAAATTGGGCGCGTGGTCGGCGGGCACTGCGACAATCACGCTGCGCGCGCGCTTGGCGCCCTGCATGTGGCGCTCGACAAAATCCGACACTTCGCGAGCGCGTTCGCCGATCAGGCCGACCACCACCACTTCGGCCTCGGCCCCATGCGCGATCATGTCGAGCAGCACCGATTTGCCCACCCCCGATCCGGCCATGATGCCGATGCGCTGACCCACGCCGAACGTGGTCAACGCGTTGAGTGCGCGCACCCCCACATCGAACGTATGGCGTACCGGCGCGCGGTCGAGCGCACCGGCCCGGACCCCGCCCGCTGGCCAGTCATGGATCGATGCGATCGGTGGCCCGCCATCGATCGGATGGCCTTCGCCATCGACCGCGCGGCCCAGGAATGCGGGCCCGACCGGCAACATGCCGGGGCGCCCTTCGGGCCGCACGCGTGCGCCGGGGCGCAACAGCACCGGATCGCCCAGCAACATCATCAGCGCATGCCCGTTGCGAAATCCGATCGCTTCGGCCGACAGCGTGCCGCGCCCATGGGCGATACGGCACTGCGCGCCGATCGGCAGCGCCAACCCGCTGACTTCGAGCAAGCCGCCATCGCAGGCCGTCACCACGCCATAGCGGCGCGGCGCCAGGTCGGGCCGCGCATTAGCCATGCGGTCGAGCAGGGACAGCGCCGGGGTCATTGCAGGGGTCATCTCAGCGCCTCGGTCAGCGCGGCGCGCCATTGCGCCGGGCCGTCCTCGACCCCGCCAGTGGCGGTTTCGACGCGCACCGCGCCGCGTTCCAGCGCGGCGTCAGGTTCGCAATGCCAGGCATCGGGCAGGCGGCCCTGCACCAGCGCCAGGTCTTCGGGATGCAGCCGGATCACGCGTTCGTCGCTGGCCCGCGCAAACATCGCGGCGGCAACCGCAACGCGGCGGGCGAGCGCATCGGGCGCCAGCGCGGCCTCGGCCAGCACCGCTTCGCACAGCGCCAGCACGGTGTCCTTCAGCCGCGCGGCAAAACGGTCGGTTTCATCGCGATCGATGCGTGTCAGCGCGGTTTCGATGCGGTGGCGCGCGGCATCGTCGGCGGCGGCCTGCGTGCGGGCGACGGCTTCGCCGGCCTGGGCCCCTTCGGCATAGCCGCGCGCATAGGCATCGGCGAGCGGGTCGAACGGCGCGTCGTCGGCACCCTGGGCGCGTTCGTCCGCAGGGACATAGCGCGTGTCGCGGGCAAACCCGCCGTCCCGGCCCGACAGCGCAACCAGCGCCACACTGCGTGCGCGGTCAGACATAGTCGTCGTCGCCCGCGCCGAACACGATCACCCCTTCGGCGGCCAGACGCCGCGCAGCGGTGATCATGGCCTTTTGCGCTTCAAGCACTTCGGCCATCTTCATGCGGCCGCGCGCGCCGATCTCGTCGCGCACGCCATCGGCGGCGCGCGACGACATGGCCCGGAAAAACACCTCGCGATTGGCTTCGGGCGTGCCTTTCAGCGCGGCGATCAGCGTGTCGCTGTCGACTTCGCGCAGCAACGTGCCCATCGACTTGTCGTCGAGCACGAACAGATGTTCGAACTTGAACATCTCGTTTTCGATCGCCCGCGCCAGCGCTTTGTCCTGCTTGGCGATTTCGGGCATCACCCGGCGTTCGACGGTGCGCGCGGCGGCGTTGATGATATCGGCCGCCTCGCGCGGGCCACCCATCGTCAGCGCGGCGCGGCCATGCGATTCGGTAATCCTGCGCGCCAGCATGTCTTCGAGCATGGCGATCGCTTCGGGCGAGACCGGGCCGAGCGTGGCGACGCGATGCACCACTTGCGTCTGGCTGGTTTCGGGCAGGCCGTGCAGCACACCGGCGGCCACTTCGGGATCGAGTTGCACCAGCAGCACCGCGATCGCCTGCGGGTGTTCGTCGCGCACCAGCGGCACCAGCACTTGCGGGGTCAGCCAGCGCGCCAGTTCCAGCGAATTGGTGCGCTCTTCGGGCGCGATCCGCTGCATCAGGCTTTCGGTTTTCACTTCGCCGATCGCGCGGGTCATCATGTCGCGCACCTGGCCGACGCGGTCGGGCACGATCAGCCCCATGCGTTCGGTCTTTTCGACAAACCGGGCGATGGCATCCTCGATCGCCGCCGGGCTGATTTCACCGAGCGCGCACATGCGTTCGCCCAGCAGTCGCAATTCGGTCGGG
Organism: Novosphingobium sp. FSW06-99; assembly: GCF_001519065.1. Classification (GTDB taxonomy): domain Bacteria; phylum Pseudomonadota; class Alphaproteobacteria; order Sphingomonadales; family Sphingomonadaceae; genus Novosphingobium. The sequence goes on along the minus strand of NZ_KQ954272.1, from coordinate 7,109 downwards.
TCGAGCTGGCCGAGCAGGGCGGAGGCCTGTTCGTCCTCCAGCAGCATGATCATCACCGCGGCGCGTTCGGCGTCGGAGGTGTCGAGGCCTTCGTGGGACAGTTCGGTCATCGCGCGGGCTCCGTTTCGGGATCGGTGAGCATCTGTCGCAAGGCGGCGACAGCAGTGTCGGGCTTTTCGCGGACCAGCCGCTGGGCCAGGCCGACTTGCTTGCCCAGCATTTCGGGATCGACCGGTTCGCGGGCCGTGGATTTGTCGGTGATTGCGGCAGGGCTGGCGGCATCGCCGTCTTCATCGGTGTCGTCGGCGTCGGCCCCGGCATCGTCGGGCGCCACCGCTTCGCGCTTGAGCGCCTTGATCAGCGGCCTGACCCCCAGCAACAGTGTCAGGAGCACCGCCAGCAGCGCCACACCATTGCGCACAGCCATGGCAAACCACGGGGTTTCCCAGAATTTGGGCTGTTCGATGGTGGTCGGCTGAAAATTGCGCACGACCACCGCGATCTGGTCGCCACGCGTGGTATCGGCGCCGACCGTGGCACTGACCAGTTGCTTGATCTGGTCGATCTCGCCCGGCTTGGCCTTGGCCATCGCCGCCGCGCTCAGGGCCACGGCCACCGACAGGCGGCGGATCTTGCCCGGCCCGGCGTTGGTCACCGCGACTTCGCGGCCCAGTTCATAGGTCTTGGTCGAGGAACTGTCGGTGTTGGTCGGGCTGGGCGCGGGCGCGGCGGACGAGCTGTTGGCGGTGGGGGCACCGGGCGAGGGGGTCGGCTGCGGCGGCGGGGTGTTGGACAGTACCCCCGGCACCCCGGCAGTGGCACTGCCCGCGCTGGTCTGCGAGGCGGATTGTGTCTCGGTCCGCACCGCGCCCTGCTTGTCATAGGACTCGCGCGCGCTGGTCTGCTGATCCATGTCGAGATCGACCTGGATCTCGCTCGAAAAGTTGCCCGCGCCCAGCATCGGCGTCAGCAGGGCCTCGACCTGGTCACGCAGCTTGTCTTCCAGCCGCGCCTCCATCTCCAGCCGGTCGGAATCGCCCGGCTGGCCGCTCGACAGCAGATGGCCCTGCTGGTCGATCACCTTGATGGCATCGACGGTCAATCCCGGCACCGAACCCGCCACCAGATTGATGATCGCGGTCACCTGGCCGGCCGACAATTGCCGCCCTTTGGCCAGTTTGACCATGACCGACGCGGTCGGCGGTGCGTTGTCGCGCACGAAGGCTGACTTTTCCGGCTCGGCGAGATGGATGCGCACCGCCTCGACGCCTTCGATCTGCATGATCGTCAGTTCCAGCTCGCGCTCGCGCGCGGCCTGCAACCGCTGCCCTTCGACCGTGCGGCTGGCGCCCAGCGGCAGCTTGTCGATCATCTGTTCGCCGGTTTCGGGGGTGGCCAGCGCGCCATCGGCCGCGGCCAGCATCCGCGCCTTGTACAAGTCGTCTTCGCCGACGGTGATCGCGCCGGTGCGGTTGTCGATGGTATAACGGATCGCTGCCTTGTCGAGCGCGGCGCTGACTTGCGCGCGCTCGCTGTCGTTGAGATCGGTATAGAGCATGCGCTGTGGTGCGGGCGCCATTTCCAGCCACAACAGCCCGGCCATCCCGGCGGCGGCCACCCCGGCAAACCAAGGCAGCGCGCGGCGCACCGGGCCCTGGCTGACGAACTGACCCAGCCGCGCGGGCAGCGAGCCGCCTGCGGCATCGGTCAGCGGAGCAAGCAACGATCGGCCGGGTTCACCCCCGGCGGGGACCAGATCGGCCATGAGGTGTTAGATCCCCAGCTTCATGATGTCCTGATAGGCGGACAGCAGCTTGTTGCGGACTTGCAGCGTGGCTTCGAAGGCAACGCTTGATTGCTGACGCGCCAGCATGACTTGCGCGATGTCGGTGACCTGGCCGGTTTCATAGCCTGCGGTCGCCGTGTCGGCATTGCTCTGGGTCTGGTTGACCTGATCGAGCGCAGACTTGAGCGCGCCGGTAAACGATGATCCGGCGCCCTGTGTCGGGCCGGCAGTGGCGCTGGTATCGCCGGTGCGGACTTGCTGGAGAACCTGGCTGCGATCGATGATCTGTTGGCGCAGCGCCATGATCTCGTTCAGCCCGGCGCCGGATCCGATGCCGGATACGCCACTCACCGTCGGCCTCCTGCCACTTTGATGCCGGCTTCGCGCAACGAGGCAAGGCGATAGCGCAAGGTGCGTTCGCTGATGCCCAACTGGCGCGCGGCGGCCACGCGGCTGCCGCCGCAAGCTTCGAGCGTGGCAAGGATCGCGCGCGCTTCGGACAATTGCACGATGTTCGACAGGCGCGCGCCCGCACCTTGCCCGCCGCCCGCCATGGTCATCACCGGATCGCTGGTCGCCGGTTCCCCCGCCACGCGCACCGCGCGGTCGAACACCACATGTTGGGGGCCGATTTCGGTCGCCCCGTTGCCCAGCACGTTGCCACACAGCAACAGCGCGCGGCGCACGACATTTTCCAGTTCGCGCACATTGCCCGGCCAGGAGTGGCTGGCCAGCATGCCCAGCGCCGCATCGCTGATCCACGGCACATCAAAACCCTGGGGCACATGGCGCAACATCATCGCAAAGGCCAGTGGTGCGATATCGTCGGGGCGTTCGCACAGCGGGCGTAGCAGCAGCGGAAACACGTTGAGCCGGTAATAGAGGTCTGCGCGGAACCGTCCTTCGTCAACTTCGGCCGGCAAATCGCGGTTGGCGCAGGCAATCACCCGCACGTCGATTTTGACCGGCTGGGTCGCGCCCAGCGGCACGACTTCGCGTTCCTGCAACGCGCGCAACAGCTTGGCCTGGAGCGATAGCGGCATTTCGGCAATTTCGTCGAGCAGCAGCGTGCCGCCATCGGCAGCGCGGAAAAATCCCTCGCTGGCCGAATTGGCCCCGGTGAACGCACCCTTCTGGTGGCCGAACAGCATGGCTTCGAGCATGGTTTCGGGCATGGCCGCGCAATTGATGGCGATGAACGGCTTGTCCGCGCGGGCCGAACGGTCATGGATAAACCGGCTCAGCACTTCCTTGCCGGTGCCGGTCGGGCCGTTGATCAGCACGGGAATGTCGCTGGCGGCAATCCGTTCGGCCAGAGCCAGGATCGACAGGCTTTCCGGATCGGCGGCAACCGCGCTGCCCGTCGGGGTGGCGCAGGCGATCAGCGCGGCGAGCGCAGCCTCGCTGGCGCCATCGCGATAGGTCAGCCGGAACCGGTCGCCCGGTCCGCGCCGGATCAGCGGCGGCGTATCCCCGGCGCGGGCCAGCCGCACCGAGCGGGCCAGCGGGATTGGGATCTGCGTGACTTCGTCCTGATCGAGCACGAACACCGGCACCAGCGTGCCCGGTGTGCCCATCACGGTGGCCGCACGCTGAACCAGGCCCCCATGCGCCGCGCGGGCGGCATCGGAAATCTGCAATCCGGTCTGTTCGCGCTTCATCACAATTGCTGCCCCGTCTTAACCATCACACAGGGCAGGTTTTCGCGCGAAAACGACAAAGGGTCCGGTAATTTAAGGCCCGTGCCAGCCCTAAGGGGCAGCCCTCATATGCGGCAATCGCTCGCCGGGGGGGGACTTAAACCCGGCAGCGATTTGCCGGTCTTTGCCGTGAGAGCTTGGCATTCCCCAATTCGCCCGGCCCCGACCTTCACGTTTCTTCCCAAGCCAATTGCGTTTCACCCGAACCCCGACTCACATGGAGAACTGCCATGACCGTTATCAACACCAACATTTCTGCCATGGAGGCGGCCAACGCGTCCGATTCTGCGCAGTCGATGACCTCGCAGG
>NZ_KQ954272.1:1635-2539 GCF_001519065.1 Novosphingobium sp. FSW06-99 | reverse complement strand
AAATTCACCATCCAGACCGGGGCCAACAATGGTGATTCGGTGGTGATCGATTCGAACGCGTTCAACGGCTCGACGCTGTTCGGCACGACCGGCGGCACCGGCAACACCAACTATTCCAGCGCATCGGGGGCGACCCAGTCGCTGGACGTGACGACACAGGCCAAGGCGGCGACGACCATCACCAACGTCGATTCCGCCGTGGCCGAGGTCAACACGACCGAAGCGTCGCTGGGGGCGGCACAGAACCGGCTGACCTCGGTGGTGAACAACCTCAACTCCAACATCACCAACCTGTCGTCGGCACGCAGCCAGATCCAGGACACCGACTATTCGGCGTCCACCACCCGGTTGGCCAAGTCGCAGATCCTGTCGCAGGCCTCTACCGCGATGCTTGCCCAGGCCAACCAGAGCCAGCAGAACGTGCTGTCACTGCTCAAGGGCTAAACCCCATAATCCGGTCCTGTGCCTGCGTCTCCACCGCAGGGCAGGATCGGGCCTTGCCCAGACCACGCCGCGACCAGTCTCCACCTGGGCAGCGGCACATCGGGTACTTTCTTGTCCTGTCGCCCGTCTCCACCGGGCGACAGGGCATTTTTCGTGCGTCGGTCCTGCCCGGCGATTGGCGCCGAAGGGCGCCGGGCGAAACCTAATATTTCGTTATAAAAATCTGAAATACAAAGAAATTAATTCGAACGGTCAGGCAATATTTTGCCGCTCCAGCGCTTAAATGCGGCAATAATTTGCCGCTTTATCGTATGGCAGCCGCCCTGTTTCGAACCGGGGTGGACGTCGATTTGGTAGAAAAATCTATCCTGGAGACCAAAGATGACCGTTATCAACACCAACATTTCTGCGATGGAGGCGGCCAACGCGTCGAACTCTGCGCAGTCGATGACCTCGAAAG
>NZ_KQ954272.1:0-800 GCF_001519065.1 Novosphingobium sp. FSW06-99 | reverse complement strand
AAGTTCACCATCCAGACCGGGGCCAACAATGGCGATACGGTGGTGATCGATTCGAACGCGTTCAACGGCTCGACGCTGTTCGGCACGACCGGCGGCACCGGCAACACCAACTATTCCAGCGCATCGGGGGCGACCCAGTCGCTGGACGTGACGACACAGGCCAAGGCTGCGACGACCATCACCAACGTCGATTCCGCCGTGGCCGAGGTCAACACGACCGAAGCGTCACTGGGGGCGGCACAGAACCGGCTGACCTCGGTGGTGAACAACCTGAATACCAACATCACCAACCTGTCGTCGGCACGCAGCCAGATCCAGGACACTGACTATTCGGCGTCCACCACCCAGTTGGCCAAGTCGCAGATCCTGTCGCAGGCCTCTACCGCGATGCTTGCCCAGGCCAACCAGAGCCAGCAGAACGTGCTGTCACTGCTCAAGGGTTAAGTGTCACGAGCCGATCCTGCCGGGTGTCACGACGCCCGGCAGGACAAATTGCGCCCGGCGATCGGCAGATCGCCGGGCGCAATTGCATCGGCCGCGGGCGCAAAAAAAGGGCCGCCCGGGCGGCCCTTTTCGTGTGCAGGCGCCGCTCTAGCCCCGTGCAAGCGACGCAACGCTGCCACGGGGCTTTCCAGAGCAACCCCGAAGGGGCGGGCCCCTTTTGGCCCATTGCTACGTCGAGATGGCTTGAGCCAAAGGCCAGCGCAGCTAAGTATTCCCGATATTCCTGCGCCATCCCTCCAGACAAGGAACGCTTTGCGTTCCGCAAAGCTAGGGGCACTGGGCCAAAATCGGCTCCG
>NZ_KQ954271.1 GCF_001519065.1 Novosphingobium sp. FSW06-99 | reverse complement strand
AATCCATCAGCAGGATCGACATGCGCCGGTTGCGGGGGTCGGTGGGGTCGCCGGCAACCAGCGGTTCCTGGTCTGCAACGCCTTCGATCCGGCGAAAGCGTTTTTCATTCACGCCAAACCGCATCAGCGCCTGGCGGGTGGATTCGGCGCGGCCCGCCGACAGCGACCAGTTGTTGGCCGGATCGCCCGGCCGCCATTGCAGGCTGTCGGTATGGCCGCGCACGGTCAGCCCGTTGGGCTCGGTCATGATCGCCTGCGCGATGACCTGGATCAACTGGGTTGCCTGCGGGGTCAGGAGCGTGGTGCCCAGCCGGAACATCGAGAAATCGGCGTCGTCCATCAGATCGAGCCGGATGCCGTCGGGGGTCATCGTCATATGCACTTGCTTGGCCAGCTTGGCGAGCGTCGGGCTGGCCTGCAGTTTTTGCTGCAATTTCTGCTGTAGAGCGGCGGTGCGCTTGGCTTTTGATCCGCCATCCTTGGGCCCGCCGGTCGCATCACGCGGGATGGTGAGCGTCTTCGTTCCGGTCTGGCCCGCGCGGAACTGGTAACTGTCGACATCGGTCAGCGACGATCCGCCCAGCAGGCCATAGGACCCCGCGCTGCCCTGGCGCGTCTTGACGAGGGTGGGGGTGAAATAGTCGGCAATGCCCTTGCGCTGTTTTTCGGTGGTCGCGCCCAGCAGCCACATCAGCAGGAAGAACGCCATCATCGCGGTGACAAAGTCCGCATAGGCAACTTTCCAGGCCCCGCCATGATGGCCGCCGGCAACCACGGTGATCTTCTTGACGATGATCGGCGGGGGCAGCTCCTTTCCCTTGGGCTTGGCCATCGTCAGCGCCCGCGCAAGGCGTCGAGCAGTTCGGACAAGCCCGGACGGAACGCATGACCGAGCCCGGATCTGGCCGATTCCACCACCAGCGGTTGCGGCCAGCCGTGGAGCGAGGCGACGATCACTTGCTTGACCGCCTGAAAGATCATCTCGTCCTGATCGAGCACTTGCTTCAATCGCCCGGCCAGCGGGGCGACGATGCCATAGGCCAGCAGCACGCCCATGAACGTGCCGACCAACGCCGAACCGATCATCGCCCCCAGGATCGACGGCGGCTTGTCGATCGACCCCATCGTCTTGACCACCCCGAGCACCGCCGCGACAATACCGAGCGCGGGCAAGGCGTCGGCCAGTCCCTGCAACGCGTGTTGCGCCTCGGATTCTTCGTGGAAATGCGTTTTCATGCCGTGATCCATGACATCTTCGACCGCGTGCACTTCGAGCGTGCCCGACGATACCACGATCAGCGTCAGCGTGTCGCAGATCAGCGCGACCAGTGGTTTGTTGCCCAGGATCTTGGGAAATTCGGCAAACATCGGCGAATTCTGCGGGTCAGTGACATGGCTTTCAAGCGCCACCGGACCATCGCTGCGCAGGATCTTCATCAGCCGGGTGCACAGCACGATGGCATCGACATGGTCCTGTTTGGAATGCTTGGGTCCTTTGAACACTTTGCCGATGCCCGCCCCGATGCCCTTCAATTCGTGCATCGAATTGCCGGTGATCGTGGCGCCAAGCGCGGCGCCGCCGATAATCAGCATTTCGTGCGGGATCGATTCCATGACGGGGCCAAGCGCACCACCGGTGATGGCAAAGCCGCCAAACACCATGACCAGCAGAACGACGATGCCGATACCAGCAAACATGAGCGTGGGTGATCCTTGGCTTGCGGTCGGCTCAGTTGCCGAGTTCGCTGAACAGCGACAGCGATGACAGCCGCACGAAACATGCCTGGCTGGCCTGCAGCGCGGTGGTGAGGTCCTGCAGCTTGATCGCCGCGGTCGATACGTCGGTGTCGCCGATCTGCGATTCCTCGGTGGCGCGCGCGGTCGTCGCTGCGGTCTGGTTCTGCGCGTTGAGCGACACCCAGGATTCGCGCGATCCGATCACGGTCTGCGCGGTGGTCACCGCATCGAGCCCGTTCTGCAATGACGTCAGTGCGCTCGATGCGGCGGTCTGCGCCGCACTGCCCCCGGCCTTCAGCGCGGTGGACAGCGCGCCCAGCGTGTTGATCACGTCGGTCTGGTTGCCGTTGACATCGGTCATGCCCAGAATTTCGGGCCCGGTCAGGCTGACTTGCACGCTTTGCCCGCCGCCGATCGGCACCGTCTGCGAGGTGGCGGCGCCGACATAGGTCGCGGTGCCGCTGGCGTTCAGGGTATAGGCGTTGCCCGACACTCCGCCACCGAACAGCGCATTGCCATTCGCGTCGTGGGTGTTGGCCAGGCTGACCAGGTTTTGCTGGATCTGCGCGATCTGCGTGCCGATCGAGGCGCGCTGGGTGTCGGTCAGGGTGCCGGTGGCGGCCTGGTTGGTCAGTTGCGTGGCCTCGTTGATGTCGTTGATCATCGAGGTCATCGTCGAATCCGCCAGCCCCAGATTGGTCGAGGCCAGATTTGACGAGGCCTTGTCGGCGCTCGCCTCGCTGTCCTGCAATTGCAGCATGCGCATCTGCGCCGCCGCCTCGGGATCCTGCGAGGCCGAGGTGTACTGACTGCCGGTGCTGATCGAATTGTCGACCGCATTGACCTCGGCCTGCAGCGAAGACAACTGCTCCGAAGCCGAAGTGTAAAACGATGCGGTGCTGGTCGAACTGATAGTCGTCATGGCGGATGCCTATCTTGCCGGGTGGTCGGATCAGGAACTGGTCAGGTTGTAGATGGCGGTGAACGTGTCGCTGGCGGTCTGGATCATCTTGCTCGACGCCTGAAAGGCCTGTTGAAACTGGACCAGGTTGACCGCTTCGTTGTTGAGATTGACGCCGCTTTCAGCCGACAGGCTGGCTGCGGCCGCGCTCGACAGCGTTTGCAGCGTGGTCTGCGTGGTGGTCGCGTTCTGCACGGCCCCCGAAATGCTGGTCAGGATGTTGTTCATCGTGCTGGCAGGGGCCAGCGTGCCGAGCGCGGTGTTCATCGCGTTCAGGTTGGTGGCATCGCTGCTGCCGGCGGCAGAGCCGACGGCGGCGGCGGCGATCGCACTGCCATTGGTGGTGGCCATGGTCAGTGTCGCCGCCGTAGAGCCTGAAAACAGCGCCGCACCGGGTTTGCCGGCAAGATCGGTGCCGTTACCCTGCTGGGTGTTGACGGTGGTCGCAATCGATCCGGCCAGGCTGTCGAGATTGCCGCTGATCTGGCCCAGCGTGGTCAGCGCGGACTGGTTGCCCGCGATCGATCCCCCGCTCAGGCTGACGGCGGCGTTGCCGACGGTCAGCGATTCCGTGCCATCGCTGTTGACCGTGGCGCTCAGCGTGTTGGTCGATCCGCCGGTGACCAGCGGCGGGCCGCTGACCCCGCCCAGCGTGACGTTGGCCGCCCCGTCGCTGTTCAGCGTGGTGGCGATGTTGCCAAACTGGCTGATCTGGTCGAGCAGGCTGTCGCGCTGATCGAGCAGGCTGGCGCGATCGCTGGTGGTGATGTTGCTGTTGGCCGAGATCCCGCCCGATGTTGCCGACAACTGGGTGTTGATCGTCGCCAACTGGGTCGCCAGCGTGTTGATCTGGTTGACCCCGTTGCTCACTTCGCTCTGCAACCCGGTCTGCGCCGAACTCAGGCTTTGCGCCGCAATCTGAAAGGCGCTGCTCATCGACTGGCCGTCCTGAATGACGGTTGCGCGGGTCGAACTGTCGGTCGGGTTCTGGGCCAGCGACGTCAGCGCGTTCTGGAATGTGCCAATCGCGTTGAACACGCCCGAATCCTCGACCGCCGTCTCCACATCGGTCAGCCCCGATACGGTTGCGGTTGCCCCGGCCGTGTTGCTGGCGGTGTCGCGCGCATTGGTCTGCAGGAACGTGTCGGCATTGCGCACGATTCCCGATACCGTCACCCCCGAAAGCGAAACGTCGTTGGCCGTGCTCCACGTGCTTGAAGAGGACACCTCGACATCGTCGACGCCTTCTTCGACATAGCCTTGCGTGTTGGCATTGGCGATGTTCTGGCCCGTGACGTCGAGCGCGACTTCGGCGGCGGCGGCCCCGCTGGCGGCGATGGCGAGAAGACTGCTGGTCATCGGCGCCTACCCCTTCGATCCGGGCGTCGCAGCCAGGACAATGGGCAAATGCGCCGACAATTGGGCTTCGATCTGTTTGCCAAGACCCAGTGCGCCGCTTTGCGCGGCGATGTCGGCAAAGCGTTCGTCGCGCATGGTCTTGAAGGTGTCTTCGCCTTTGTCGTCGCCCCACAGCGTATCGCCGAAATTGGTCTGATGCGCGGCAGCGAGCATCTGCCGGGTAAAGATCGCCTCAAACGACTGCGACGCCTTGTGCAGGCGGGCGGCATCGGGCGTGGTTGCCGATGCCGTGGTGCCGCCGATGGCACCGGTGGTGGATGGAACGGGTGTCATAGCACCTCCATTTCGGCCTTGAGCGATCCGGCCTGTTTCAATGCTTCGAGGATGGCGACCAGGTCCGACGGGCTGACCCCCAGCTTGTTGAGCGCATCGACCAGCGAGGATAGCGAGGCGCCGGGTTTGAACAGCGCGACATGGGCATCGCCTTCGCTGACCGTGATCTTGCTGCTGGGGGTGATCGCGGTGCGTCCCTGGCTCAGCGCATTGGGCTGCGACACCTGGGGTTTTTCATCGATCCGCACCACCAACTTGCCGTGGCTGATCGCCGCGGCGGTCAGCCGCACGGCGCTGTTGATCACCACCGTGCCGGTGCGGCTGTTGACGATCACTTTGGCCGGGGATTCGCCCGGCGTCACTTCGATCATCTCGATCGCGGCCATCAGGCTGGCGCGGGTGTCGGCGCCCGTAGGCAGCCGCAGCGCCAGCGTGATGCCGTCTTCGACCGTGGCGGTCTGCGGATAGCGGGTGTTGATGGCGTCGCGCACGCGCGAAACGGTCAGGAAATCGGCCTGAAACAGGTTCCAGCGCAGCACGTCGCCATGGTCGAACCCGGTGTCGACCGCACGTTCGACCGTCGCCCCGTCGGCGATGCGGCCGACGGTGGGCACATTGACGGTCAGTTGCGAGCCGTCCTTGGCGGTGATGCCCAGCCCGCCCACCGCCAGATTGCCCTGCGACATGGCATAGATCTGTCCGTCGGCGCCATAGAGCGGGGTCATGATCAGTGCCCCGCCGCGCAGCGACTTGGCCTTGCCGATCGTGCTGACGGTCACATCGATGCGTTGCCCCGGCTTGGCAAAGGCGGGCAGATCGGCGGTAACCAGCACGGCAGCGGCATTTTTCAGTCCGGGTTGCACGCCGGGCGGCAATTGCAGCCCCAGCCGCCCCGACACGCCGCGCATCGCCTGGGTAACATATTCCAGCGTGTCGTCGCCGGTGCCGGGCAGGCCGACGACAATCCCGTATCCGGTCAACTGGTTCGACCGGACCCCCTGAAAGGTGCCCAGATCGCGCACGCGGTCGGCATGGGCGGGCGGCGCCATCAGCACGGCAATGGCCAGGCCGAACATCAGCAAGGCAAGGCGCATCATGGCGCCCGGGCTGATCCGGCGGGCAAGCGCGATGGGCAAGGGGAGGTTGGGCGCGGTCATGACGGGGTTCCGGTGGCTTGGCCTAGAAAGGGTTGATGACGCTGAAGAATCGCGACAGCCAGCCGGGTCGGCTGGCGCGGCCGATCGAACCGTTGCCGGTGTAGACGATATGCGCATCGGCGACCTGACCCGACTGGACGGTGTTGGTCTGATCGATGTCGGCTATTCGCACGATGCCCGAAATCTGTATCCATTCTTCACCCTGACTCAGCAGCAGACGCTTGGTTCCTTTGACAAAAACGGTTCCGTTGCGGCGCACTTCGGCAATCGTGACGGAGATCTGGCCACCCAGTTGGCTGTTTTCCGTCGCACTGCCTTGACCACTGAACGCCGAAGCACCCGATGCATTAAGGGTATTGGGGTTTATGGCGAACGGACCGGCCGTAGGTGGAGTCACGCTAAAGTTGCCGCTTTTCTGGATCGTGCCGGTCGCAGCCTTTGATGTGGAAAGATTTTCCACCAGCGTGATGGTCAGCAAATCGCCCACGGCATGCGCGCGCGTGCCTTCGACCAATCCGGCGTAACCGGCATGGACATTGAAGATCGCACCCGCCGACGGCGGCGTCGGATCGGCGGTGGGCAACGATGCATCAAACCCCTTTTGCGGTTTGGTGGCATGGGCATGGTCGGGAAAGGCCAGCACGAGCACAACGAACACCACCGGCACGAGCACCAGCGGCCACAACCCGCCGCTTGCGCGCGGGGGCACAAGGGGGGCGGTGCGGCGCCGGTCAAACGGGGTGTCGGTGATCATGTCAGGCTCTGGTTGGCGTTCTTGAGCATGTCGTCGACCGAGCTGATCATCTTGGAATTGATCTCGTAGGCGCGCTGGCATTCGATCATGTCGACCAGTTCGGTGACCACGCTGACATTCGAGGATTCGAGATAGCCCTGCTGGATGATGCCATGGCCGACGAGACCCGCCGCGCCGACCTGCGGCGTGCCGCTGCCGCCGGTTTCAAGGTAGAAGTTGTCGTTGGTGGCCTGCAGCGCCGCCGGATTGGCGAATGTCGCGGTGGTGATCTGGCCCAGCGTGGTGGGCGCGCTGGCGCCCTGCAGGGTGGCCGACACGGTGCCGTCCTGGGCCACGGTGATCGATCCGGCACCCTGGGGAATGGTGATCTGCGGCTGCACGACATAGCCTTGCGCGGTCACCAGTTGTCCTTCGGACGACGTGGTGAAATTGCCTGCGCGGGTATAACCGGTCTGGCCGCTGGGCAGCGTGACCTGGAAATAGCCATCGCCGCTGATCCCCAGATCGAGCGCGCCGCCGGTCGAGGTCAGCGTGCCCTGGGTCATGTCGGTGCTGGTGGCCTGAACCGTGACCCCGGTGCCCAGATTGATGCCGGTGGCATAAGTCGTCTCGTTCGAGGACTGTTGCCCGGCAACGCGCGCATCCTGATAGGCGAGCGTCGAAAAATTGGCGCGCTCGCGCTTGAACGCGGTGGTGCTGACGTTGGCGAGGTTGTTCGAGATGACTTGCATGCGCGTGTCCTGGGCCTGGAGACCGGTGCGCGCGACATAGAGGGCAGATGATGGCATGGTGGGATGCTCCGCAGGGGGTCAGGGCTTGGTCATGTCGGCAGCGACATCAGCTCGGTCGATTTTTCATCGTTGTCCTTGGCGCTGGCGACCACTTTGGCGCGCATTTCGAACAGGCGTTGCGATGACACCATGTCGACCAGCACCTGGGTTGCGTTGACATTGGATTTTTCCAGCGATCCGCTGACCAGTCTGGCCGCATCGTCGCCGGGCAGAACCCCGCCGCCGACCACCCGGAACAACCCGTCGAGGCCTTTTTCGACCACGCTGCCGGTGGTCGAGGCCAGTTTGAGCCGGCCGATGGCCTCGGCCGGGGCGTTGGCCAGTGCCGGATCGGTGGCCAGCACGGTGCCGTCGGGGTTGATCGCCAGTTTGGTGCCCGCAGGAACGGTGATCGGGCCGGTTTCCGACAGCACCGGCAGCCCGTCGCCATTGACCAGCGTGCCGTTGGCATCAACCGCCAGATCGCCGCGCCGGGTATAGACTTCGGTGCCGTCTCCGGCCTGGAGCGCCAGCATCGAATCCCCGGTCAGCGCCACGTCGAGCGGATTGCCGGTCTGTTCCAGGTCGCCCTGCTGCATGTTGGCGCCGCGCACCTGGGCATCGGTCATGGCGCGCGCCTCCAGCCCGGTGCCCTTGACCGTGGTCGGGGTGGCCACCAGCAGTTCGGCGCGAAACCCGGTGGTCTGCGCATTGGCCATGTTGTTGGCGATCACCCGTTGCTGGATCATCGATGCCGACAGGCCGGTGTAGGCGGTGTAGATCAGGCGATCCATGGTGCGATCACCGATCAGCTATGCAGGTTGATGATGGCTTCGGAGATGGTCGTGTTGGTATCGATCGCCTTGGCATTGGCCTGGAAATACTGCTGCGCGGTGATCAGGTTGACCATCTGCGACGACAGATCGACGTTCGAGGCTTCGAGCGCACCCGATTCCAGGCTGCCGTTGGTGCCGGTGCCGGGTTGACCATAGATCGCCGCGCCCGAAATGCCGGTGGCGGTGTAATCGGCAGCACCGGTCTGTTGCAGGCCCTCCGGCGAATTGAAATTGGCCAGCGCGATCGTGCCGATGACCGTGCTCGTGCCGTCGGTATAGGAGGCACTGACTTGGCCGTTGGCGGCCACCGTAACGCCCGAAAATGCCGCATTCGCGCTGTCGGTGGTGGGCACCAGGGCATCGGTGACGCCATTGCCGCTGGTGTTCATCACTTGCAGGTGGTTGCCGTTCGCGTCGACGATATAGCTATCGCCGGTGGTCGCCGAATTGGTCGAATCGAGCGAAAAATCGCCATTGCGGGTATAGGAAAGCTGACCGGTGGAGGTCGATTTGACGGTGAAGAAGCCATCGCCGCTGACCGCCAGGTTCAGCGCGGAGCCGGTCTGCTGGATCGCGCCCTGGCTGAAATTCTGATCGATCGACGCGACTGTGGAACCGATCCCGACCGTGTCCTTGGGATTGGTATAGGCGCTGGCGGCGACCAGGTTGGAAAACGCGACGCTGCTGCTCTTGAAACCGTTGGTGTCGGCATTGGCGATGTTGTTGCCGATCACGTTGAGATCGGTCTGCGCGTTCTGCAGGCCCGAGAGGGAAATTGTATAGCCCATGACGCATAAGACTCCGTTGAATGCGGGAAAATGAAACCGTGGATCAGGCCATCACGCCCGATGACGGCGTGTTCGTACCGGAGCTGCCCGTGCCTGTGCTGCCGGTGCCCGAAGTGCCGCTTGAACTGTCCACCCCGGAGGTTCCGGTCGCGCTGCTGATCTGGCCGGAAATCGTCGACAGGTCGGAATTGGTCGTGTCGGCGGCGGCCAGCGTCGAAAACTGCGCCAACTGGGCGAGCATCTGCGTATCGTCGACCGGATTGGTCGGGTCCTGGTTGGCGAGCTGCGTCGTCAGCAGCGTCATGAAATCGCCTTCGGTCAGGTTGTTGTAGGCGCTCATCGAATTCGATGAACTGCTGCTGCTGGCCGAATTGGCCGAATTGGTGCCGGAAACGCTGGTCATGTCGTTTTCATCCTCATCGTATCAAGGGTGAGCTGTTTGGCGGTCTGCATGGCCTCGACCATGTTCTGGTATTGCCGCGATGCATCGGTGATCTCGATCATCTCGGCATTTTCATCGACACCCGAACCCCACACATCGCCGTTGGCATCGGCCAGCGGATTGTCGGGATCGTGCGTGCGCACGGGCGCGGCGCCCGATTGGTAGACGCCCTGCACTTTGACCGAGGCGATCCCGGTGGTGCCGTCGAGCACGGTGGCAAACACCGGGCGCAACGGGCGATAAGCGGCGGCCGCACTGCCCGCGACAGTGCCGGCATTGGCCAGGTTCGATGTCGCCGCGTTCATCCGCACCAGTTGTGCCGACATCGCACGGCTGGCGGCATCGAACAGCGTCATCGGATGCGAAGGGCCGGAACCGGACATCGGTCTATTCCCCCTTCAGCGCGCGGGTCACGGTCTGGACCCGGTCTTGCAGCATGTTGAGTGTGGCTTCGTACTGGATGGCGTTTTCGCCGAACGCGGTCTGTTCGGTCGACATCTCGACGGTGTTGCCATCAAGGCTGGGCATCACCGGAACACGGTACTGGGTGGCCGCGCCGACCGCGGCCGACGTGCTGGCGCCCTGGCTCATCGCCTTGAGCGCAGAGCCGAAATCGATGTCGCGCGCCTTGTAGCCGGGGGTTGCGGCATTGGCGATGTTGGACGTCAGCACGCCCAGCCGTTGCGCGCGCAATTCCAGCGCCATGCCGTGAATGCCGAACAGGCTGTCGCCCATGATATCCTCGCTGCTCCTGTGTGCGTGTCGATGCGTCAGCTTGAACAGCAAGGCCCGTGCCAAACGGCGCAATCGCGGCGAATGGCGCGCTGTGGCGCTCCGCGGACGGCAAGGCGTTGCCGGATCACCGCTGCGGCGGCAAAGTTCTGCACCGGGGCTGAAAATGCGCGCGCTCCGGTCGTCCTTGTGCCTGCGGGAGCGATCCGGTGCCCTTCCCCCGGTCGGGTCGTTCCCGCAAACGCCCGGCCTGATCGCCACGCCTGATAGAGGGGCCTTGCGCGCACATGGAGCTTGCCCACCTGTTCGACCCAATGCCGGCCGCGATCGTGATCGGCGGGACACTGGTGGCGACCGCGCTGCGCGCGGGGCGGGCCGACTGCCGTACCACCGCACGTGAAGTGGCCGCGCTGTTCAAACGCCCGTTCGATGCCGATGGCGTGCGCGGCGATCTGGCGCCGCTGGCCAACGATATCCGCAAGGACGGGGTCTATCGCGCGCGCGCACGGCCCAGCGGCGATGCCGCGCTCGATGAGGCGATCAGGGCGATGCTCGAAGGCCATTCGGCCTCGATGCTGATGATGCACCATTCTGCCAGCCGCAAGCAACGCCTGGCCCGTGCGCAACGCGCGGCGGTTACATTGGCGCAGGCGTCCGACCTGGCGCCGGTGTTCGGCCTGGCCGGGACGCTGGTGTCGCTGGCGCAACTGTCGGGGCGCGGGATCGCCCGCGCGCAATTCATGAACGCGATCTCGATGTCGGTGCTGGCCACGCTCTATGGCCTGCTGCTCGCCAATATCCTGCTGGCCCCGCTCGCCCGTGCGATCGAGCGCCGCGCCGAACGCGAGGAAATCGCGCGGCAGAATTTGATCGACTGGATCGCATCGCAATTTTCCGCTGTGACCCCGCGTTTGCGGCGGGGACACACCGAGGCGGCCTGAGATGATTGCGCACACCGTCCGATCGAGCTGGCAGACGATTCTCGCCGATCTGTCGCTGATCCTGTTCATGGTCACCGCTTCGGCGCTGGCCAACACCTCGGATGGCCCGCTCGGCAACGATCACGATGATCCTGACGCGCCCCGTCACGCAGCACAGCCCCCGCCGCCACGTCCACCCGCCCCGGCACCCTCGCCGATCGTGCCGTCGGCGCGCGCCGACGCGGTGGGGGTGTGGCGTCCGGCGCCCGGTGCGCCGCCGCTGGGACGCTGGCTTGCCGAAGTGGCGCGCGATCCGCGTCTGCGGCTGACCATCACGGTGCACTATGCCCCGGGCGGGCGGGCGGCTGCGCTGGATCAGGCGGCGATGCTTGATCGCGCCGCCGGCGCGCGCGCCGACACCGCGCGGATCGTGATCGAACCGGGGTTGCCGGCCGGGGCCAATGCCGTGGTCGGTTTCGACGGCGCCGTCGATGGCGGGGGCATGTCTGGCACGCAACTTGCTGTGCATGGCGCATGATCATGCCCCCCGTTCATCCGTCCCGTCTGCGGTTTTTCGCCGCCATGCTGTTTCCGGCCGTTGCGCTGGCGCCCGGCGTCCACGCGCAAGGTATCGAGGACCCTGCCGCGATCGACCGCGATGTCGCCGCCTTTACCGGGCAGCCGATCGGCGCACCGGGCGGCGCGGCGCGGGTGGTGGATCGCCGGCTGCGGCTGGCCGCCTGCTCGGCGCCGCTGGCGTTGTCGTGGCGCGGTGATGCCCATGCCAGCATCCTGGTCGAATGCCCGGATGCCGGCGGCTGGCACATCTATGTGGCCACCGCCGCCCAACCGGCAAGCGCGGCCCGGCAAGCCCCTGCCGCCCCGGTGATCGAACGCGGCCAAGGGGTCACGGTGGCGGTGACCGGCGACGGGTTTTCGGTCTCGCAATCCGCCGAAGCGTTGGAATCCGGCGCGGTTGGCGCATGGATCAGGGTGCGCACGCAGCCCAAGGCCGACCCTGTCCAGGCGCAAGTGGTCCGCCCCGGGCTGGTCGTCGTGCGCATCGAATAGATCGTCCTACCGGCAAAAAATTTCCGCGCCCCTTAAACGGGCTGCCGGACCGCCGTTCTTGGCTGTGATGCTATTGTCAGGAGCGTGCCATGTCATCGTTTGAAATCGGAGCGTCGCGCCCGGTTGGCGCGGTTCAGGTCAACGCCACCACACCGGCCAGCAATGGCGCGCCCGCTGCGGACACTTCGTCCGACGCGTCGGCCACCAGCGCCGTCCCTGAGGTTGCGACCAGCCTGACGATCGATGCGGGCTCTGCCCCGGTCGATCAGGACCGCGTTTCCCAGATTCGCAGCGCCGTCCAAAATGGAACTTACCCCGTGATTCCGACCAAGATCGGCGATGCCATGATCGCGGCCGGTGTCATGCTGCAAAAGGCTTCGTGATGGTGACTGCGACCGTTGAAGAGGCAAAGACACTGGCCGGGACCCTGGCCGGTCCGATGCACCCGTTCGAACTGCGCGAGCTGCTGCGGCAGATGCTGGCCGTGCTGGAAACCGAGCGGCACGCGCTTGCCGGGCTCGACGTCGATTCGATCGTCGGCTGCGCGGTGCGCAAGTCGGTGCTGTGCGGTCGCCTGGAAGACACCACCCGGGACGCGGTCGACGAGGAATGCCTAGGCCTGCTCGACGCCGCCCGGCGGCTCAACGAGACCAACCGGCGGGTGCGCAACCTGATCGCCGCCAATGTGGCGGCCCGGCTCGATGCGCTGACCGGCCAGCCGGCGTTGTATCGCGCCAACGTCGATGCCGCGCGCGTCCGCCGCTTGCGCTGAAGCCCGGGCCGCACCGTTCACGCCCATGGACGCCCACACCGGGCCCATGGCGCGCCAGGCGCCGCCCGGCATCCCCAGTGGTGCCAGATTGGCACGCCTCTTGCTGAACAAGGACCGGAGCCGCGCCTGTCGCGGTCGGGAAAGGTTGTTCAGTGAGCTCTTCGGATTCGTTTGCCGCGCCCCCCGGCCTGCCGGGTGTCACCGCGCCGGTCGCCCCGCAAATGCCGGTACAGACCGCGATCGCCCGCGCGGCGGCCGCCACCGGGGTCGATTTCACCTATCTCCTCGCCCAGGCCCGGCTCGAATCCGGGCTCGATCCGCAGGCCCGGGCGCGCACGTCGAGCGCACGCGGGCTCTACCAGTTCACCGGATCGACCTGGCTGAGCACGCTTGACCGGCATGGCGCCGATCTTGGCCTGGCCGGTGCCTCTGCGCATGATCCCGCCACCCGCGCGCAATTGCTGGCGCTGCGCCAGGACCCGCAGGCCTCTGCGCTCATGGCGGGCGAATTGGCCAACGACAATCGCACAGCGCTTAATGCCGTGCTGGGGCGCGATCCCGACAATGCCGAACTCTATCTGGCGCATTTCCTCGGTCCCGACGCCGCCGGGCGGTTCCTGTCGGCGCTGTCGAACGATCCCGACCAGAGCGCGGCTGCGCTGGTGCCCAAGGCCGCGGCGGCCAATCGCGCGATCTTTTTTGCCGGCGCCAGCCCGCGCAGCGTGGGGCAGGTGATGGATCTGCTGCGCAACCGGCTTGATGCCGCCTCGGCCGAAGGGTTCGGCACCGCCACGCCGGGTGTCATGCCGCCCATGGCCACGCTTGCTGCCGGTCCGGTGGCGGCCACGCCCACCGGCGGACCGATTGCGCGCGAATTCGCCGCTGCGGCAGATGCCATGCCCGCACCTGCGCAAGCCTCGATGGCCGATACGCTGATGAGCGCCTTTGGCCAGGGCGAGGGCGGGGTCACCGCCAATGTGCGCCAGGCCTATGGCCGCATCCGCGCACTGGGGCTGTAGGCCATGTGGAAACGCGTATCCAATGTGGGCGCGCTGGCGCTGCCGGCGGGGATCCTGACGCTGATCGCGCTGATGGTCGTGCCGATCCCGGCGGTGATGCTCGATGTGTTCTTCGTGTTCAACATCGCGCTGTCGGTGGCGGTGCTGATGGCGGCGATGAACGCCGAAAAGCCGCTCGATTTCTCGTCTTTCCCCTCGGTCCTGCTGTTTGCCACGCTGTTGCGGCTGTCGCTCAATGTCGCCTCGACCCGCGTCGTGCTGGTGCATGGCCACAACGGCGGCGCGGCGGCGGGCCATGTCATCGAAAGCTTTGGCGCCTTCCTGATCGGCGGCAATTTCGCGGTCGGGCTGTTCGTGTTCATGATCCTGATGATCATCAACATGGTGGTGGTGACCAAGGGCGCGGGCCGCGTGTCCGAAGTGTCGGCGCGGTTCACCCTCGATGCCTTGCCCGGCAAGCAGATGGCGATCGACGCCGATCTGGCCGCCGGGCTGATCAACGCGCAGGAAGCCAAGGCGCGCCGCCGCGAAATCTCGACCGAGGCCGATTTCTACGGTTCGATGGATGGCGCCAGCAAGTTCGTCAAAGGCGATGCGATTGCCGCGGTGCTGATCCTGGGGGTCAACATCGTGGCGGGGTTTTGCCTCGGCATGCTCAGCCACGGGCTGACCGCGGCGGATGCGGCGCAGAAATATGTCACGCTGGCGGTCGGCGACGCGCTGGTTGCGCAAGTGCCGTCGCTGTTGCTGTCGATCGCGGCGGCGGTGATCGTGACCCGCGTGGCCGACAGCCGCGATCTGGCCGGGCAGATCGGCGGGCAGTTTGCCAGTCCGTCCACCTGGTTGCCGGTGGCGGTGATCCTGGGTGCGATCGGCGTGATCCCGGCCATGCCGCAATCCATATTCCTGCCCGCCGCGGGGATTGCCGGGTGGCTGTGGTGGAATCTGAAAAAGCGTGCCGAACGTCACCGCGTCGCCAGCGCAGAGCCCGCCCCGGCGCCGCCGGATCCATCGCGCATCGTGCTCGACGAAGTGTCGGACCATACGCTGGTGACGATTGAGCTGGGCTATGGGCTGGTGCACCTGGTCGATGTCAAGCGCGGATCGCCGCTGGTGGCGCGCATTACCGGGGTGCGCAAACAGTTGAGCCAGGCCTGCGGCTTTATCGTGCCGCAGTTCCGCGTGCGCGATTCGCTCGAACTGTCGCCCAACGAATATGCCATCTTGCTGGGCGGGGTGAAGATCGGCGGCTCGACCGTGCGCCCCGACCGCATTCTGGCGATCAACGCGGGCGAGGCGCGTACCACCAATGCCTTGAAGGGCGAGGCGACCACCGATCCCAGTTTCGGCTGTCCCGCAATCTGGATCGATCCGGCGGCGCGCGACACCGCGATTGCCGAAGGGTACCTGACCGTCGATGCCGGCACGGTGATCGCCACCCACCTCAACCAGGTGCTGGGCGAACGCCCGCAGGCGCTGCTCGGGCCCGACGAAGTGCGCGCCATTCTCGAAGGCGTGCGGCAGAAATCGGCGGGGCTGGTCGAGACGATCCATCCCAACCCGCTGTCGCTGGGCGCGATCACCCGTGTCCTGCGCGCGCTGCTCGAAGACGGCATCGGCATCGGCCATCCGCTGCCGATCCTGGCCGCGCTGGGCCAGGCGGTGCAGCAGACCACCGAACACGACCGGCTGATCGATATCTTGCGCGCGGAACTGGGCACGATGATCGTCGGGCGGGTGTGCAGCCCGCACGACCGTTTGCCGGTCATCACGCTGGATGCCGGGCTGGAGGCGATGATCCTGCAAGGGATGGTCGATCCGGTCAGCGGATTGCCGGTGATCGAGCCCGATCTGGCGCGCGGCCTGGGCGAACGGGTCGCCGCGCTGATTACGGCGCGCGGGCCGGGCGCGATTCCCCCCGCGCTGATCGTGCAACCGCGCGCGCGGCGCACGCTGTCGGCGGCGCTGCGGTTCCGCGCCCCGGCCTGTCTGGTGCTGTCGATATCCGAACTGCCGCAAAGCCAGCCGATCGAGGTGATCGCGGTGATCGGTGGCGAGGCTGCCGCCGCCCCCCCGCAACTGACCGACCAATCCGCCACGGCGCGTGCCGCCACCAAGGCTCCTGATCCGCAATCAACCGCTCGGCCGCAACCCCAAGGACTTGCCGCATGAATTTTCACCACCGCAGCTTTGCCGCCGCGCGCGCCTATCGCGACGATACCGCCGACCGTATCCGCCGTTTTCTGCCGATGGTGCGGCGCCTGGCGTGGCATGCCCACGGGTCGGGCCGCGCCGGGATCGAGGTCGATGACCTGATCCAGGCCGGGCTGGTCGCGTTGACCGAATGCGCGCAGAAACACACCGGACAGACCGAAGACGGCTTTGCCGCCTATGCCAAGTTGCGCGTGCGCGGGGCGATGGTCGATCTGATCCGCCGCAGCGCGCCCTTGTCGCGCGCGGCCTCCGACCGGCGCCGCACCTTGCGCGACCAGACCGAAAGCCTGGCCGCGATCCTGGGCCGCCAGCCGACCGAGAGCGAACTGGCCGAGGCGATGGGGGTGACCCTGTCGGATCTGGGCGATTTGCGCGCCGCGTCTGAACCTTTGCGGTTCGAACCAATCGACGATGCCTATTCGGACAGCTCGATGGCGTTTGCCGACGATCGCCCCGACAGTTTTTCCCTGATCGCCGACGAGGAAACGCGCCACCTGGTGGTCGAGGCGATCGCGACTTTGCCCGAACGCCTGCAGATGGTCATCCAGCTCTATTTCGTCGAGGAACTGAACTTGGCCGAAATCGCCGGGGTGCTCGAAGTCAGCGTGCCGCGCGTCCACCAGTTGAAGGCCCAGGCGCTCGACAAGCTGCGCGCCACGCTGGGGGACGGGTTCGATATCCTGTAAGGTTGCATCAAGCCACCTCGTTCTTTAATCGTTCGATTAAAGGAGAGGGTGCCATGCAGATTGATTCATCAACCGCCGCCGTCGTTACGGGCGGCGCATCAGGGCTGGGGCGGGCCACGGCCGAGGCGCTGGCTGCTGCCGGGGCGCGGGTGACGATATTCGATATCAACGACGATCTGGGGCACGACGTTGCCGCGGCGATCGGCGGCCGGTTTGTCCATGTCGATATCATGAGCGAACAGTCCGTGATCGACGGTTTTGCCGCCGCGCGCGCCGCGCATGGGCAGGAACGCGTGCTGGTCCATTGCGCGATGGCCAATCGCAAGGGCAAGACCGTGGGGCGCAACAAGGAAACCGGCGCCCTGACCCGGCTGTCGACCGAAGATTATGAATTCGCCGCGCAAGGCATCCTGATATCGAGTTATCGCGTGGCGTCGCTGGCGGCGCTGGGCATGGCCGCGACCGATCCGCTGGACGATGGCGAACGCGGCACGATCGTGCTGACCGCATCGGTCGCGGCGCAGGATGCGCAAGTGGGGCAGGTCGCCTATGGGTCGCTAAAGGCCGGGGTGTGCGGGCTGGTGCTGCCGATGGCGCGCGATCTGATGGATTTCGGTATTCGCGTGAATGCGATCCTGCCCGGCATTTTCGGCACGCCCCTGCTGGGGCGCCTGCCGCAAAAAGTGCTCGACGGGCTCAATGCCTCGGTGCCGTTTCCCAAACGGCTGGGGCGGCCCGAAGAATATGCCAGCCTGGCGCTCGAACTGGTGCGCAACAGCTATTTCAACGGGCAGGCGATCCGGCTCGATGGCGGCATACGCATGGCGCCGCGCTGAGGCGTATCCGGCTGCACTGGCGTGCAGTCATACCTCCCGCCCCGCCACCCCACCTGACCACCAACGATACCAACAGGTTATGGTGATCGGGCGGGGCGGCGGGGCAGGAGGTATGAACAGCGCTTTGGGCGACCGGGTGTCAGCCCTTGGGCCGGGCGATGATCGGATCGCCCAGGTTCAGCCGTTTGCCGTCGGTGATGATCACTTTGTCGCCCAGATGCGCGACCTGGAACAGCTTGGCGGCAAACGGTTCGGGCACGCCGACACAGCCGTTGGTGGCATAGCCGCGTTCGACTTTGCTGCCGTGGATCGACACCCCGTCGTTGGTCAACCGCAACATATAGGGCATCGGCACGTCGAAGATGGTGGAGATGTGGTGCGCGTCCTTTTGCGTGATCGGGAACACTCCGACCGGCGTCTGTTTCTCGCCATACCCTTTCAGGATCGCGGTCGCGCCGATTTCATGGCCATCTTCAAACACCGACAGCACGCGGGCGGTCAGATCGACGGTGATTACCAGCGGGCCCGGCCGACCCTGGCTTTCATCCCAGAAATACTGACCGAACTTGATCGGGCCGGAAATGGGCAGGATCGATTTCACCACGAACGGGCCGTCGGCGACGGGATGCGATGGCTGTGGCGGTGGCGCCGCACGGGGTGCGGGTGGTGCGGCGCGCGGTGTCGGCACGTGCGCCTGCACGGGTTCGCTGCGCACCAGGCCGACCACATCCTTCAGCACGTGGAACGCCAGATCGGCGGACAACACGACCACCGCGCCGCCAACCAGAATCAGCGGCAACCGTCGTTTTGTCATCTTGCGCCAGTGCGGCGGTAAGGCCCACATCGCGTGCGTATCCCTTCACCAGTCCAGCCACCGCACATAGGCGAAAACCCCGTGCACAGTGGTTTCCAAGTCTGGTTAGCGAATGCCTAACCAGGTCAATTTTCGCCAAAGCGCCTCGAACGGTCCCTGCGCGTGCCGATCCAGCCACCACACCGGCCAGCACAGCATCGCCGCCCAGCCAAACGGGACAAACAGTGGCAGAAACCCGCGCGGCATGGTCTGCGCAAGCGCCAGTCCCCAGCCCGAAAACAGCGCGGTCATAAGCATGGTGGTGCCCAGGTAATTGGTAAAGGCGGTCCGCCCGGTTGCCGCCAGCCGGCGCCCCATCGCGGTTGGCGCCAGCCTGGGCCATACCAGCATCAGCCCCGCGCCATAGCCCAACCCCATCGCCAGATGCGGCAGCGCGGTCAAGGTTTCCATCACGCCGAACATCGCCCGTGGTGCAAAGCCGTGCGCGCGCATCCACCACGCCAGTGCGACGCTGATCGCGCCGCCCGCGCCGATGCCCAGACCCGCTGTCCACACCAGCGCGCGCCTGCTCCATGCGCCCTGCCACAGCCCGGTGCGGTGCAGCGCCATGCCGATTAGCATCAGGGGCAATGTCTCGGTAAACGTCGATCCGGTGGTCTGGAACGGCAGCCACGGTGCCTGGACCAGCCGCAGGCGGATCGCCGCCACGAACGGCGCTGCCAGAATGCGCCGGTCATCACCGAGCGAGGCGGCGATCTTTGCCAGCATGGTCGCCTCGTCGGCGCGATCGGCGGCCAGACCGTGCCCCGCCAGCACCGCCTGTTCGGCGCCGATCCCCTGGATCACGCCGATCGTATCGAGCCCGTGGCTCAGCACAAACAGCCCCAGACCCATCGCGAACAACCCCGCCGCAGGCAGGCGGCACAGCAGCAGCGCGCACAGCCCGCACAGGGCATAGGGGAACAGGATATCGCCCCACCACAGCAACAGGTAATGGGCATACCCGAACAGTGCCAGCCACATCAGCCGGCGCGCTTGCATCCCCGGCCCCCAGTGGCCGCGCCGGTCTGCCGCATCGATGAACAGCAGCATGCTGGCCCCGAACAACAGCGTGAACAGCGCGCGCATCTTGCCCTCGAACAGCACGAAGGCGATCAAGAACCAGGCATCGCCGCCCGGTTCTGCACGGGGCAGGTGCGGGCTGAAACTGGCGAGCGTCGGTCCCCAGAATCCGGTCACGTTGATGGTCAGGATACCCAGCAGCGCCACGCCGCGCACGAAATCGATCGCGGCAATTCGCCCGTCAGTGGCTGGTGACAAGACAGCTCACCCCGGCCGCCTTCAGCGCGGCGCAGGCACGGTTGGCCTCGGCTTCGGAATAGCCGCCTGCCAGCAATCGCGCGACGCCGCTGCCCACATCGAGGCGCGGATGCCCGGCGATTTCGGGGCGGTTGCGTACTTTGGTCCACAACGCGTCGGCATTGGCCTTTTGCCCGAACGCGCCAAGCTGCACGCGCCACGATCCGCCCGATGGTGCATGCGCGGGCGTGGTGGCGGCCGGGCGCGGGGCGGGGTGCGCCACGGCCACCGGCATTCTGGCCGGTGCGGCGCTCTGGCTATCCTCGGTGGCGACCGCCTGGGCCGGCGCCAGATCGACGGGCCGGATCGGCACCGCGCGGCCTGCGGCGGGGGCGGGCTTTGTGCCGCCAAGGTCGGCCGAACCCATCTCGCTGGAGCGCGCGGCCACGGCCTTGCGATCAAGCTCTTCGGCCAGCGCGACGCCTTGCTGGCGCTGTTCGAGCGGAATGGCCTCGTTCATCGCGGCCAGGCTGTTGATCGCCTGTTGCAGCCCGGCCTGCGCCGCGCGGGTCATCAGCGCATAGGCGCGCACCATGTCCTTTGGCGCATAGTCGCCGTTGTAGGCGGCAATGCCCAGGATATACATCGCGCGCGGTTCGCCGCGATCGGCGGCGGCCGTGATCCACGGCATCGCCTCGGTCTGGCGGTTGGTCTGGAACAGCAGGATGCCATAGTTGTCGGCAGCCCGGATATGCCCCTTGCGCGCGGCGCGGGCATAGAAATCCTCGGCCCGGGCCACGTCCCTGGGCACGCCCCGGCCCAGTTTATAGGCCTGGCCCATGTTGAACATGGCATCGGGATCGCCATTGGCGGCAGGCCCCTGCCACTGCGCCACGGCGGCATCGTAATCACCCCGCGCCCAGGCATCGACGCCGTCCTTCACATCGGCCCGCGCCGGAATCGCGCCCACGCATGCCAGCGCCAGCCCCGCGCCAAGCCCCAGCGTCGTCCGTCCCCACCAACTGCCCATCTTCACCATCGCGATCATGCCCTGCAATTGCCTGTCCGTCTGGTAAACGAATCTGCGAATCTCCATCAGCGCCTTATGACAAATACGCCGCGAGGTGCGCCGCAAAATCCCCGAAAGCTGTGCCAAAATTGACGAAAACACGGCTTTTTCGTGGGTAAAGGGACGATCCGGGCGTTTGTTAACCAAAATTTGAGGCAAATCTGGAATCGCTCGTACCTGACTGAAACTGGATTTCACGGGGAACAGCGTTGCGCGTACTTGCACTGGCATCGCAAAAGGGGGGGTCCGGCAAGACGACCTTGTCGGGGCATCTCGCCGTGCAGGCGCAGCGTGCGGGCGCAGGTCCGGTCGTTCTGATCGATATCGACCCGCAAGGTTCGACCACCGAATGGTGGAACGAACGCGAGGCGGACTATCCCGCGCTGGCCCAGACCAGCGTGGCGCGGCTGGCCACCGATCTGGTGCTGCTGCGCCAGCAGGGTTTCAAGCTGGCGGTGATCGACACGCCGCCGGCAATCACCATGGCGATCCAGTCGGTGATCCACGTGTCCGAACTGGTGGTCGTGCCGACCCGGCCCAGCCCGCACGATCTGCGCGCGGTGGGGGCAACCGTCGAACTGTGCGAACGCGCGGGCAAACCGCTGATTTTTGTCGTCAACGCCGCCACGCAGGGCGCACGGATCACCGCCGAAGCCGCCGTCGCGCTCAGCCAGCACGGCACGGTGGCACCGGTCACCTTGCACCACCGCACCGATTTTGCCGCATCGATGATCGATGGCCGCACGGTGATGGAAGTCGACCCGACCGGCAAATCCGCCGCAGAAGTTGCCGCCTTGTGGACTTATGTGTCCGAACGGCTGGAAAAGAATTTTCGCCGCACGGTGTTTGCCGTGCCGCAGGGCCCGGCGGTCACGTCGGGTGCGATCGCGCGGCCGGCAGGCGGGGGCTTTGGCCGCCGCGTGATCGGGTCATAGGGGTGGGCATGGGCAGCGAAGGGATCAAGCCGATGGCCTCGCTCGGGTCGGCCCTGCTGGGCAAGCGCGCGCCCGTGCGGCGTGCGCCGCTGACTTTCGCGCCGATCGAAGAGATCGCCGCCAACACCGACGGTTCGACAGATTTGCCCGAAGTCGTGCTGCAAGTCGCGCGGCTGGCCCAGGCGCTGGGGATCGAGGCGCCGGGCGAGATCGTCGCCGCGCAGGATCAGGCCGATGGCCCGGTGCGGGCGCGGGTGGCGTTTACCTTGCGGCTCGATGGCGAACGCCATCGTCGCCTGCGCCAGATCGCTGCCGCCGAGCGGCGCAGCGCACAGCAAGTCCTGACCGAAGCGTTCGATCGTTACAGCGCCGGGGCACCCGGTACTGCCACCAGTTCGGTGACTTTGCCGTCGCCCTGTCCAGCTCCGACCGGAAACCAGCCATGACCGCAGTCTTTCGCGTCCTTTCAGATCGCCCGGCATCAACGCGCCGCCGCATGGCCCTGCTTTGCGCAGGGATGGCCGGGGTGGCGCTGCTGGCCGGGTGTTCCAATCAGGCGCCGCGTCCCGACAAGATGGCGCAACAGTCGCGCGACGCGCTGAACCGTGGCGAAACTCCACGCGCGATCGCGCTGGCCGAACAGGCGGTGCAGGCCGATGGCCGCAACGCCGGGCTGCGGCTGCTGCTCGCCAACACTTATCTGCGTGCCGGTCGCTTCGAATCCGCGCGGCAGGCCTATGCCGATGCGATCGAACTGGGTGATGACAGCAGCAAGGCGGCGATCGGTCTGGTGCTGTGCGAACTGGCGCTGGGCCAGAACGGCGCCGCGCTCGATGCCATCAACACGTATGGCGATGTGCTGCCCGCTGCCGATCTGGGGCTGGCGCTGGCCATGGCCGGGCAGAACCAGCGCGGCATCGACGTGCTGACCAATGCCATCCGCCACGGTCAGAACGAGCCCAAGGTGCGCCAGAACCTGGCGCTGGCCTATGCCCTGTCGGGCATGTGGGCCGAGGCCAAGATCATGGCCGGGCAGGACATTCCCGCCGATCAGGTCGATGCCCGGATTCAGTCGTGGGCAGCGATGGCGCGCCCCGAAGACGCGCGCCGCCGCGTGGCCAGCCTGGTGCGCGCGCCCTTGATCGGCGACACCGGCCAGCCCGAGGCACTGGCGCTGGCCCATTTCCCCGGCGCCGCGCCGAACCAGCCGGCCGCGCCGGAAAAGGCGGTTGCCGCTGCCGAACTGCCCGCCGCACCGGCCCCTGCACCTTATGCCTCGGGCGCGCTGGCGCGGATCGATCTGGCGCCGTCTGCGCCGCCCGCCGCAGTGCCTGCCGCGAAACCTGCAACCGTTTCGATCCCGGTGGTCGAGCCGCTGCCCATCCAGCAGCGCGCGCCGGTGCGTGTTGCCCGCGCCGAGCCGCACCCCACCGAACTGCACCCCACCGCCCCGCACCGGGCCGCGCCGACCGTGGCGCCCGGCCACGCGCTTGGCACGCATCTGGTGCAACTGGGCGCGTTCAACAGCGCGGATTCGGCGCACCGCGCCTGGCTGCATTTCACCGCCCGCAACCCCAGCCTGCAGGGCCATCCCAACCTGATCACCAAAGTCAACGTGCATGGGCGCGACTTCTGGCGGTTGCAGGCAGCGGGCTTTGTCGGCCAGGCCTCGGCGGCCTCGCTGTGCGGATCGCTGCGCGCGCATGGCGGCGCCTGCCTGGTGATGGCGGTCAACGCCGCGGCGCGGGTAAATGGCGTCCAATCCGCCGATGCCCGCCCGGCCCCGGTGCACGTGGTGCCCGTCCACACCGCCCCGGCGGTGCGTCCGGTGGCAAGTCACGCGGCGCCGACGCGTCCGGGCAAGATCAACGCTGCACGCTAATCGATTCGCGTGCCGCCCTTGAACAGGGCGGTTACCCGGCCTTCGACCGGCCTGCGGTCGAACGGGGTGTTGCCCGCGCTTGCCGCCATCTTGTCGGATGACACCACCCACGGGCGTTCGGGATCGATCAGCGCGATGTCGGCTTCGGCGCCGACGCGCAGCACCCCGGCCTCGACCCCCAGCAGTCGCGCGGGCGCCCCGGCAACCAGATCGAACGCGCGTGCCAGATCGATCCGGCCATCGCGCACCAGCGTCAGCGTCAGCGGCAGCAGCGTTTCGGCCCCGGCCATGCCCGGTTCGGCATCGGCAAACGGCAGCCGTTTGTCTTCGGGGCCGCGCGGGTCGTGGCCCGATGCGATCACGTCAATCGTGCCATCGGCAATCGCATCGACCACCGCGCGCCGATCGGCATCCTGCCGCAGCGGCGGCGACATGCGCGAAAACGTGCGGAAATTGGCCAGTTCCAGATCCGACAGCATGAAATGCGCCGGGGTTACGCCGGCGGTCACGCGCAGCCCGCGCCGCTTGGCCGCGCGCACCAGATCGAGCGCGCGCGCGGTGGTCACCTGGCGGAAATGGACATGCGCACCGGTCATCTCGGCCAGAGCGATATCGCGCCCGACGGCCAGCGCCTCGGCCTCGGCCGGGGCGCTCGGCAGGCCCAGCCGGGTGGCCATTTCGCCCGCCGTGGCCACAGCTTGGCCCGCCATGCCCGCATCTTCGGCATGGGTTACGACCACCAGGCCAAGCATTGCGCAATAAGACAGCAGCCGCGCCATCACCCCCGAATCATCGATCCAGCGTCGCCCGGTCGCCACCGCGCGGGCCCCTGCATCGCGCATCAGCGCCAGTTCGGCCAGTTCCACGCCGTTCAGCCCGCGCGTTGCGGCGGCCAGCGGATGGATCCACATGTCGGGTTTGCCCGACAGCGCGGCAAACCGCACGCGCGCCGGGTGATCGAGCGGCGGGCCCTGATCGGGCATCAACGCGGCGCGGGTGATCCCGCCGAAATGGAACGCCGGCTTGTCGACCGCGAAGACGCCCAGATCGACCAGGCCGGGCGCGATCAACTGGCCCCTGGCATCGACCACGGTGTCACCCGGTTCGGGCACGATCGGGCCCAGCGCGGCAATCCGCCCGCCGACCAGCCGTATCGCGGCTGCCACGGGTGCGCCTTCGGCCAGGACCAGCCGACCGCCGGTGATGGTGATGGGCCGCGGGATCATGCTGCACCTCCCGTCAGCGCGTCCCAGCCGGGCAGCGCGCGCGCGCGCCGGGTCAACACATCGAGGCAGGCCATGCGGATGGCGACGCCGCGTTCGACCTGATGCGTGATCAGGCTGCGGGTGGGATGATCGGCCACCTGGCTGTCGATTTCGATCCCCCGGTTCATCGGGCCGGGGTGCATCACCAGCGCATCGGGCTCGGCGCGCGCCAGTCGTTCGAGCGTCAGTCCGTAGAGATGGCGGTATTCGCGCGGCGAGGGGATGAACTGGCCCTGCATGCGTTCCTGTTGCAGGCGCAGCATCATGATGATGTTGGCCCCTTTGAGCGCGGCATCGAAATCGTGGAACACCTGCACGCCCATCGCCTCGATCTCGGCAGGCATCAGCGCAGGCGGCGCGCAGACCCGCACATTGGCGCCCAGCGCGGTCAGCGCCAGGATGTTGGAACGCGCCACCCGGCTGTGCAGGATATCGCCGCAGATCGTCACGTTCAGCCCATTGAGATCGCTGCCGCGCGAAAGGTTCAACGCATGGCGGATGGTCAGCGCGTCGAGCAGCGCCTGGGTCGGGTGTTCGTGCTGGCCATCCCCGGCGTTGAGCACCGGGCAATCGACTTTGCCCGCGATCAGCCGCACCGCGCCCGAACTCGCATGGCGGATGACGATCGCATCGGCGCGCATGGCGTTGAGCGTCATCGCGGTGTCGATCAGCGTTTCGCCCTTTTTGACGCTGGAGGTCGCCGCATGCATGTTGACGACATCGGCACCCAGCCGTTTGCCCGCGATTTCGAAGGACAGCAGGGTGCGTGTCGAATTCTCGAAAAAGGCGTTGATGATGGTCAGCCCCGACAACAGCCCCGCGCGCTTTTGCGATTGCCGGTTCAGTTCGACCCACTGTTCCGCCTCGTCGAGCAGATAAAGGATCTCGTGCCGGGCCAACTGGCCGATACCGGTGAGGTCGCGATGAGGAAAGGCGAGCCCGCCAGCGGGGTATTCGCGCAAGGTGGGCGCGATCTGGGGCGAGGTGGGGATCGATGGTTGCATCGAAGTTGATCCCCTAGGCACGCTTGCCCCATCTGCCAAGTGTTTCGACTGGCGCAATGGCACATAGCCACCTAGATATCCCCCATGAAATTTGCCCGCACTGTCTGGAAGATCCTCGTCGCCATCAAGGACGGGCTCGTGCTCGTGCTGCTCCTTCTGTTTTTCGGGGGGTTGTCGGTAGCCCTGTCGATGAAGCCGATGGCCGGCCATGTGCGCGAAGGTGCGCTGGCGATCACGCTCGATGGCCCGATCGTCGAGGAACGCGCCAAAGTCGAAGCCAGCGCGCTGCTGCTGTCCGGCGGCAAGACCCGGCACCAGTATCTGGAACGCGATCTGGTCCGCGCGATCGAGGCGGCGGCGGGCGATGGCCGCATTCGCGCGGTCACGCTCGATCTTGAGGATTTCGGCGGCGGCAGCCAGGTCACGCTGACCCGCATCGGCGCGGCGCTCGACAAAGTGCGCCACGCGGGCAAGCCGGTGCTGGCACGCGCGGTGCTCTATGACGATGCCACGCTGCAACTGGCCGCGCATGCCAGCGAGATCTGGGTCGATCCGCTGGGCGGGGTGATGGTGCGTGGCCCTGGCGGTACGGCGCTGTTCTATCACGACTTGCTCGACCGCCTGAAGATCAGGGCGCACGTGTTCAAGGTGGGCACCTACAAGAGCGCGGTCGAACCCTATGTGCGGCAGAACTTCTCGCCCGAAGCCAAGGAGGCCGAAAACGCCGTCTATGGCGCGTTGTGGCACGACTGGCAGGATGATGTGAAGGCGGCGCGGCCACGGGCCAATATCGCGCTGGCGACGGGCGATCCGGTCAAATGGCTGGCCGCATCGGGCAACGACGCGGCCAAGGCGGCCGTGGCGGCGGGTCTGGCCGACCGCATCGGTGACAAAGTGGCATTCGGCAAACGCGTGAGCGAACTGGTCGGCGCCGACAAGGATGGCGGGATCGGCGCCTACAAGGCGACGCATCTGGGCACTTATCTGGCCGATCTGGGCACGCCCAAGGCGGGCAAGGCGATTGCGGTGGTGACCGTGGCGGGCGAAATCGTCGATGGCACGGCAGGGCCGGGCGCGGCCGGCGGCGACCGCATTGCCGGGCTGATCGACAAGGCGACTGCCAGCGGGGACTATTCCGCGCTGGTGGTGCGGGTCGATTCGCCGGGTGGATCGGTGCTGGCAGCCGAACGCATCCGCAGCGCGATCGCCCGGTTCAAGGCGACCGGGCTGCCGGTCGCGGTGTCGATGGGCAATCTGGCGGCCAGCGGCGGTTATTGGGTGTCCACCCCGGCCGACCGGATCTTTGCCGAACCGGCGACGATCACCGGGTCGATCGGCATCTTTGCGATCATCCCCTCGTTCGAAGACGCGCTCGGGCGCTTTGGCATCGGCACCGACGGGGTGCGCACGACCGCGCTGTCGGGCCAGCCCGATGTGCTGGGCGGGCTCAATCCCACGGTCGAAGGGGTGATCCAGTCGGAAATCGAGGTGGGTTATCACCGCTTTGTCGGGCTGGTTGCCGCATCGCGCCACAAGACGCCAGAAGCGGTCGACAAGATCGCGCAAGGGCGCGTGTGGGATGGCGGAACCGCGCGGCAACTGGGGCTCGTCGATGAATTCGGCGATCTGGATCAGGCGCTGGCCTGGGCGGCGCATCGCGCGGGCACTGCCAAGTGGCACCCGGTCTATCTGGAGGACAGCAGCGACACGTTCAGCGGCTTTGTCCAGTCGGTGCTGAACGATGACGACGATGACGACAGCGCCGATGACAGCTCGCACGCCAGTGGCCGCGATCTGATCGGCCGTGTCACGCTGGCGCGCTCGGCGTTGGCCGGGCAACTGGCGGGCGATCTCGAACGGTTGCTGGGCGGGCATGGGGCGCAGGCCTATTGCCTGGAATGTGCAGGGTTGGTCACGCCAACCACGCCCGCGCCCGATACGGCGGCAACGCGGGCCACCTGGCTGGCGGTGCTGTTTGGTCCGGCGCACTGAAGCAGCCGCTTGTGCTTTCATCGGCGCTGATATAGGGGCGTCGCTCGCCTTTCGCCGGACGCGGGCGTGGCGGAACTGGTAGACGCGCTGGATTTAGGTTCCAGTATCGCAAGATGTGGGGGTTCGAGTCCCTTCGCCCGCACCAGAGCCGTCGGCCGGCTCCGTCTTTTCGAACATGACACGACGTCGATAAAAGAGTTGGATCTAACCGAGATGCAGATCGTCGAAACCAGCAACGAGGGCCTGAAGCGCGCCTATTCCGTGACCATTCCGGCGTCGGCCATCGCCGCGCGGGTTGAAGGTGAAGTTGCCAAGATTGCGCCGCAAGTGCGCATGCCGGGCTTCCGCCCCGGCAAAGTGCCCGCCAACCTGGTGCGCAAGCTGCACGGGCCGGCATTGCATCAGGAAGCGCTGCAGACTTCGATTCGCGAAGCGATCGACAAAGTGGTCGCCGACCATGGCCTGCGCCCCGCGACCCAGCCCGAAGTGTTGCTGGCCGATGGCTATGACCAGGGCAAAGACGCCGAACTGGCGGTCTCGCTCGAAGTGCTGCCGGTGATCGAAGCGCCGTCGACCGACGGGCTGAAGCTGGAAAAGCTGATCGTGCCGGTGTCTGACGCCGAAGTCGAAGAAGCGGTTGCCCGCATCGCGCAAGGCCAGAAGACCTTTTCGGATGCCGAAGAAGGCGCTGTGGCGCGCGATGGCGACCAGATCCTGATCGATTTCGTTGGCAAGCTTGACGGCGTGGCGTTCGATGGCGGCACCGCCGAAGATGCCCCGCTCGAACTCGGCGCCGGTCGCTTCATCCCCGGCTTTGAAGAACAACTGGTGGGCGTCAAGGCGGGCGATGAAAAGACCATCACGGTCACCTTCCCCGAAGACTATCCGGCGGACAACCTCAAGGGCCAGGCCGCGACCTTCGACATCACCGTCAAGGCGGTCAAGGTTCCGGGCGAATTCGTCGCCAACGACGATTTTGCCAAGCAGCTTGGGCTGGAAAGCATCGAACAGTTGCGCGGTCTGCTGCGTGGCCAGCTTGAACAGGAAAACGCCGGGCTTACCCGCACCCAGATGAAGCGCCAGTTGCTCGACACGCTGGCCGCCGGGCACGATTTCGCGGTGCCGCCGTCGATGGTCGAGGCCGAGTTCGAACAGATCTGGCAGCAACTGACCCAGGAAGCCGCCAAGGAAGAAGACGCCGAAGCCGCGCTCAAGGAAATCGAGGCGGAAAAGGACGACTATCGCCGCATCGCCGAACGCCGCGTGCGTCTGGGCCTGCTGCTGTCGGAAATCGGCCAGAGCAACGGCGTGGCGATCACCAACCAGGAAATGGACATGCTGATCCGCCAGGCGGCGCAGCAGTATCGCGAACAGGATCGCCAGCGTTTCCTCGACTACATCCGGTCCGAACCGCTGGCCGCCGCGCAACTGCGCGCGCCGCTGTATGAAGACAAAGTGGTCGATTTCCTGTTCGACAAGGCCGAAGTGACCGAACGCGAAGTGACCCGCGAAGCGCTGCAGGCAGCGATCGAAGCCGACGAAAACGGCAACCCGCCTGCCGTCGAGGCCGAAGCCGCACCGGCGCCCAAGAAGAAGGCCGCGCCCAAGAAGAAGGCTGCTGCCGAAGCACCGGTGAGCGATGAAGCCCCGGCTGCAGAGGCCGTGGCCGAAGAAGCGCCCGCACCGAAGAAGAAGGCTGCACCGAAGAAGAAGCCTGCGGCGGCCACACCAGAAGGCGAATAAGCCTTTTATTCAACAGGTTGAATTTCATGAGGGCGATCCGCAAGGGTCGCCCTTTTGCCATGGGGTTGATCCTTAGCGTTCTTGCGGATTGCCGCTGCGAATCGGGCTGTGAGACAGTCCCTTGCATCCACCCAGACCCGAAGGGGTTCACGCGATGCAACCTACGCGTAATCGCCTCGCCCAGTCCGCATCCAACGGTCGCTCCGCCCGCAAAGGTCGGGCTTCGCGCCAGGATGCCCCGCCGCCCTCGCCCCGCCACGCGCGAGAGGATGTTGCCCTGATGCTGCGTCAGGGGGCGGCAGCCCCACCCGGCTTTCCCGCCGACCAGATCGTGCCGGCCCATCGTGGTGCGGTGATCACCGCCGCGTCTTGGCCAGCCACGGCGCTGGTCGTGCCCGCAGATCATGCGCCGCCGCCGGTCCGTCCGATCAGCCGAAAGGCGGCGAAAAAGGCCGCGCGACTTGCCGCTGCCCGCGAACGTGCAAAGCACCATGCCAGTCCTGCGCAGCACCATGCCAGCCGCGCTGCCGAAGACTTGTTGATCCTGGCCACGCCAGCCGAACCAGGCCTTGCCGAACCGATCTCGCCGCCGGACAGTACTCTGCCCATTGTCCGGATCGAGCCTGAGTGCGCCCCCGCACTCGCCCTGCCGCCAGAGCCCGAACCGCACGCGCACCGACCATCCCCGGTTGAGGTTGCACCCAGTCCCGAGGTGCCCTTGCCCTCCGCGCGTGCCCTCGTGCCCCGGCGGCAGGGATTCGTTGATGTGCTGGCCTTCATGCTGCGCGACAGCGGGCGACGGCTGTCGCGCTGGTCCTCGGCCAAGCGCCGTGCGGACGACATGAAGGAAAAGCTGGCCAAGGCAGAGGCGCGCATGCGCGCGATGGAGGCGCAACTGGCCGCGCTGCAAGACTTGCAGCGCCGCGTCCGGCAATCCTGAGGCTAAAGCACAATGCGTTTAATGTGAGACGCAGTATGCTTTAGAAGTATTTGTTTTCACATCGTTTATTGCAAAAAACCGGTGCCTGCTTTTTGCACGATGCTCT
>NZ_KQ954270.1 GCF_001519065.1 Novosphingobium sp. FSW06-99 | reverse complement strand
ACACGAAAAAGCACCCGCATGATCCGATGACAGGGGCGCCCCAGGGCGCCCCCGCGCTTTGCTCGAAACCAGGACACAAGCCATGTACGTCAACGTCGCGGTGCTGCGCGAGACACAGCCGCATGAACGGCGCGTCGCGCTGATCCCCTCGGTCATCCCCAAGCTGATCAAGCTGGGCGCGCGGCTGCACATGCAGGCCGGAGCCGGACTGGGCATCCGGCTGCCCGATGCCGCGTTCAACGATGTCGCGATCAGCGCCGACCGGTTGGCCATGGTGCGCAGCGCCGATGTGGTGCTGGCGGTGCAGCCGCCCGCGCTCGAGGTGATCGACGCCATGCAGCCCGGTGCGATCCTGATCAGTTTCATCTATGCCGCCAACCAGCCGGACCTGGTCAAGCACCTGCTGGCGCGGCGGATCACCTGTTTTGCGATGGAACGCGTGCCGCGCATTTCGCGCGCACAGTCGATGGATGCCCTGTCGAGCCAATCGGCCCTGGCGGGATATTACGCCGTTGCGCTGGGGATGACCCACATGACCGGCGTCCTGCCCAAGATTACCTCGGCCGCAGGCGTGATCGGCCCGGCCAAAGTGCTGGTGATGGGGCTTGGCGTTGCCGGGCTCGAAGCGATTGCCACCGCGCAGCGGCTTGGCGCGGTGGTCGAAGGCTATGACGTGCGCCCCGCCACGCGCGAGCAGGCGCTGTCGCTGGGGGCCAGCTTTGTCGATACCGGCGTCGATGCCACCGGCAAGGGCGGCTATGCCCGCGCGCTGACCAGCGAAGAACAGGTCAAAGTCGATGCCGCGCTGACCCGCCATATCCAGGCCAGCGACCTGATCATCACCACCGCCGCGATCCCCGGCAAGCCCTCGCCCAAACTGATCAGCGCGGCGCAAGTCGCCGGGATGAAAGCGGGCGCGGTGATTGTCGACTTGTCCGCCGAAGGCGGCGGCAATTGCGTCGATACCGTGCCGGGCCAGACCACTGTGGTTGGCGCGGTGACCATCGTCGCCCCGCTCAATGTGCCATCGTTGCTCGGGCGCGATGCGAGCGAACTCTATGCCAAAAATCAGGTCGCACTGCTTGCGCTGATGCTGGCCGACAATGTCATCACGATCGACTGGACCGACGAAGTGATCGCCCGGACCGCCCTGACCCACGATGGCAAGCTGTGTGACGACGCGCCGGTGAAAAAGCCTGCGGCCACCGCCGCCTGACCACGAACGGAACACCAAGATGTCTTTCGCCATCATCATGACCGGGTTTGTCGCGCTGTATATCTTTGTTCTGGCGGGTTTCGCCGGGTGGGTGATCATCGGCAACGTGCCCGCGATCCTGCACACGCCGTTGATGTCGGGATCGAATTTCGTCCACGGCATCGTCGTGGTCGGCGGGCTTTACGCGCTGTTCAATGCGGTGACGCCGCAGGAACAGACGATCGGATTTTTCGCCGTGCTGCTGGGCGCGGGCAACGCCGCCGGCGGCTATGCCGTGACCGACCGCATGCTCGCAATGTTCAAGTCCAGCGACGCCAAACCGGCTCACCACCGAGCCTCGGTCCATACCATCAAGAAAGGCTGAGGGCTGCCATGCTCGTCACCATCTCGCAAATCGTCATCGGCACCGCCGACCTGGCCGCCGCCTTCCTGTTCCTGTTCGGACTGCAACGGATGTCTTCGCCCGCCACCGCGCCATCGGGCATCCGCGTCGCGGGGCTGGGCATGGTGGCCGCCGTGCTGGCCAGCTTTTTCTATCTGGCCTCGGTCAGTCCTGCCGCGCAGCCGCATGTGATGGTCAATCTGGCGCTGGCCCTGGTCGCGCTGGCGATTGGCGGCGCGGGGGCATGGTTTGTCGGGCGCAGGGTCACGATGACGGCCATGCCGCAGATGGTCGCGATCTATAACGGCATGGGCGGCGGTGCGGCGGGTTCGATCGCGGCGGTCGAACTGTTCGGCGGGCACACCCAGGGCGCGACCCAATTGGTGGTGACATTGTTGGGCGGATTGATCGGCGCAATTTCGCTGTCGGGGTCGGTGATCGCCTGGGCAAAGCTTGACGGCGTGCTCAAAGTGCCGTTGCGCGTGCGCGGCCAGCAATATGTCAATGGAGCGGTGTTCCTTGCGGCCATCGCGGTCGCCGGGCTGGTCGTCGCCTCGGTGCTGGGTGTCGATGGCCTGCTGTTGACAACGCCGCAATGGATCTGGGTGTTCTTTGCCTGTGCGCTGCTGTTCGGCGTGTTGATGACATTGCCGATCGGCGGTGCCGACATGCCGGTGGTGATCTCGATCTACAATGCGTTCACCGGGCTGGCGGTCGGTCTCGAAGGCTTTGTGCTGCAAAACCCGGCGCTGATGATCGCGGGCATGGTGGTCGGCGCGGCCGGTCTGCTGCTGACGATGATCATGGCCAAGGCGATGAACCGATCGATTGCCAATGTGCTGTTCACCAATTTCGGCACCGTGGCCAAAGCCAGGCCCGGCGCCATCACGGGCACCGAACGAGCGACCGACGCGTCCGACGCGGCGATCAAGATGCGCTATGCCGGCAAGGTCATCATCGTGCCCGGCTATGGGCTGGCGGCAGCGCATGCACAGCAAAAGCTGTTTGAATTCGTCAAGCTGCTGGTGGCGGCAAAGGTGATGGTCAGGTTCGCGATCCACCCGGTCGCGGGCCGCATGCCGGGCCAGATGGACGTGCTGCTGGCCGAGGCGGGCGTGCCCTATGACATGATTTTCCAGCTCGACGACATCAACGACGATTTCGCCGGCACCGACGTGGCGCTGGTGATCGGCGCCAACGACGTGGTCAACCCCGCCGCGCGCAGCGACAAGGCATCGCCGATCTATGGCATGCCGATACTCAATGCCGACAAGGCGGCCCAAGTCTACGTGATCAAGCGTGGCCAGGGCAAAGGCTATTCGGGCATCGTCAACGCGCTGTTCTACGCCCCCAATTGCAACATGGTCTATGGCGATGCCCAAGCCGTGCTGGTGCAGATGATCGAGGCCATTCGCGGCCTTGGTGCCGCCGCCGCCTGAACACGCCGCGAAAAATCGAACCGATCACCAGAAAACTGCCCGTCCTGACCATACCGGGACCTTGAACGCGGTCGCGCTGCGTTCCATGGAACGGAGTCGGGAGTACGCTGGTCGATGCCATTTACGCTGTTCAAGGGAGCACGGCCCCGCGATGGGCAACGCGGGGCCGTGCGCGATGTTCTGGCCGGGGTCACGCTCGCGTCGATGAATATTCCCCAATTGCTGGGTTACGCGCGCATTGCCGGGATGCCTTTGACGACCGGACTGTACACCGCCCTGCTGGCACCGCTGGCCTTTGCCGCATTGGGGGCATCACGAAATCTGGTGGTCGCAGCGGATTCGGGCACGGCGGCCATTCTGGCCGGTTCCCTGGGTCGCATGGCCGACGTGGGCAGTCCGCAATATGCATCGCTGGCGGCAACGACTGCGCTGCTGACGGGGGGTATGTTGCTGGTCGCCTGGTTGTTCAGGCTTGGATTTCTGGCGGATTTCCTGTCGCGCACGGTGCTGGTCGGTTTTCTTGCCGGGGTTGGCGTGCAGGTGGCAATTGCCATGCTGGGCGATATGCTGGGGATCGCGGTTACCGCCCACGGGACCCTTCAGCAGGTCGCGCAGATCGCCACGGGCCTGGCTCATGCGGGCGGCCCCACGATGGTGATTTCTGCCGCAGTGGTGGCCGCCATTGTTGGCGGGCGCCAGATCGCCCCGACCATTCCTGTGTCGATGCTGCTGGTCGCGGGCGCGATCCTGGCCTGTCGCACCTGGCATCCCGGCACTTTCGGGGTGGCAACGCTCGGGACGGTGCCCGGCGGACTGCCGACCTTCGGCGTGACGTTGCCCGGCTGGAGCCAGACGCTGCAACTCATTCCGGTGGCAGGTTCATGCTTTGTCGTGATCATTGCGCAGAGCGCCGCCACCGCCCGGGCCGCCGCCGCGCGTTACCAGGATCGCACCGATCTCGACGCCGATATTCTGGGTCTGGCGTTTGCCAATGGTGCTGCCGCGCTCAGCGGCGCGTTTGTCGTCAATGGCAGCCCGACCCAGACCGCCATGGCCGAACAGGCCGGCGCGCGCAGCCAGCTTGCGCAGATCGTCTTTTCGGCATGCGTGCTCGCGGTGCTGCTCGCGTTGACGGGCCCCCTGCAATACTTGCCCCGCTGTGTCCTGGCCGCGATCGTGTTCACCATCGCCATCAGGATGATCGACATCGCCACCTTGCGCGCGATCCGGCCCGAAAGCCCGGGTGAATTCAATCTGGCGCTGGTCACTGCCGTGGCGGTCGCGGTGGTCGGGGTCGAACAGGGCGTGCTGCTGGCGCTCGCCCTCTCGCTGTTCCGCCATGTCCGCCAAAGTTACCGACCACACACCGAGGTGTTGCAGCACGATGCGGTGCAAGGCTGGATTACAGTTCCGGCGACACCCGGTAATGAAACCGCACCGGGCCTCATTCTCTATCGCTTTGGCGCCGACTTGTTCTTTGCCAATGCCACCCGCTTTGCCGACGAAGTGCGCGCGCTGGTCGATGGCGCCGCCCATCCCGTCCGCTGGCTGATCATCGAGGCCGATGCGACCACCAATCTCGATTATACCGCGGCCCGGGTTGTCGTTGCGCTGATCGAAGACCTGGCCCAGCGCAAAGTCGACATTGCCTTTGCGCGCGTCAGCGCCTCGCTACGCGCGGATCTGGACCGCCACCATGTTACCGAAGCCGTCGGCGCAGACAGGATCTTTGCCACCAGGCACAAGGCGCTGACGGCGATCCGGGGGTCGGAGACACCTGCTACGTAACCCCACCGATCGTGCAGGGCGTTTCGACCTGATCACCACTTTCGCCGGTATTCGACCCCATCGCGCTGCGATCGGGGCCTGTTGCAAATGCCCTTGCATGAAACAGTCGTTACATGTAACGACTGTTTCATGGATATGCCCGCCGACCGCCGCACCGAATTGCTGGACAAGATTGTTGCCGCCCTGTTGACCAGCGGTGTGGGCGACCTGTCGCTGCGCCCGCTGGCCGAACGCGTGGACAGCAGCGCAAGGCTGCTGATCTATCACTTCGAATCCAAGGAAAACCTGATCACCGCAGCGCTGGCCACGGTGCGCAGTCGCATTCAGACTTCGCTGGCCGAACAGAGCCGTCGCGAACGGCCCCAAAGCTTGCGCGCGTTGCTGATGATGGTTTGGGAATGGGCAACGGATGCAACCTACCAGCCCTATTTCCGGCTGCTGTTCGAAGTCGATGGCCTGGCCATGTTCGATCGGATCAGCCTGTCGGACGCGGTCAAGCAAGCCGGTAGCGCCACCTGGATCACCCGCATCGAACAGGCCGCGGCCACGTTGCCGATCGACGGCGCAGTGTTCGCCGCCCATTCGACCCTGATCCAGGGTGCCTTTGCCGGGTTGTTGCAGGAATTCCTGTCGACCGGGGACCGCGAACGGACCACTGCGGCGCTTGTCGCCCTGATCGATCTGGTCGCAGCGAGCGCGCCCGCGCAATCTCGCAAACCGCAGGACCTGACCCATGACTGACCGATCGCAATCCTCTCGCTGGCGCACGATCACCGGGCATGTCGCCACGCGGGCGCTGTT
Source organism: Novosphingobium sp. FSW06-99 (assembly GCF_001519065.1). GTDB lineage: Bacteria > Pseudomonadota > Alphaproteobacteria > Sphingomonadales > Sphingomonadaceae > Novosphingobium. The sequence continues at coordinate 28,864 of NZ_KQ954270.1, read as the reverse complement.
CAAAAGCGTGCTGATCAACATGGCCGCGCCTGCCGTGCTGTACAAACTGGCCGTGCCGCACTTCGCGGCCAACAGCCTGCTGCCGCTGGCCATCTCGGGCGTGCCGCCAATCCTGTGGCTGGGCTATGGCGTGATCAGGCTGCGCGCAGTCGATTTTCTGGGCTTGTTCGCGGCCGAAAACGTGGCTGTCAGCATGACCGCGCTGGTGCTGGCCCACACCGAGCGCGAGGCGCTGGTCGGTCGGGCCATGCAGAATGTCGTGCTCGCCGCACTGTTCCTTGGCTCGCTGGCCTTTGCCAGACCGCTGATGTTCCACATGTCGCGTCAGCTTTCGACAGGCAACGACCCTGCGGGGCGAGAGGCATTCGACCTCGCCGCCTCGCAACCTGATGCCATGGCCGCGTACCGGGTGCTGACCTGGGGCTGGATCGTCGCGCTGCTGATCAAGGCGGCCGGCGGCTATCTGCTGGCCGCACATCTGTCGACCAGGGGCTTCCTGATCGGTTCCCCCTTATGGGATCTGATCAGCGATAGCGTGCTGGTCACCTGGACGGTCGCCTATGGCCGCGCCAGACTGGGTCCGCCGAACGACCGCGCGCAAGCGACCACACCACAAGAGGCAGCACCATGACCGACGAAGAGCTTCATGGCCATCTGGTCAACCAGCAGGGATCGCGACAAAGCCTGAACACCCCGGCGCTGGTCATCGAACTCGACGCGCTGACGCGCAATATCGCCCTTATGGCCGAATTCGCGCGCGGCCACGGCCTGCACTTGCGCCCCCATGCCAAGACCCACAAGAGCGCCGAGATCGCGCGGCTGCAGATTGCGGCGGGCGCCATCGGGATCTGCTGCGCCAAACTGGGCGAAGCCGAAGCGTTGGCCGACAACGGCGTGGCGCATGGGCTGCACATCACTTCGCCGGTGGTATCCGCCCCGGCCATCGCGCGGCTGATCGCGCTGAATGCGCGCACCGAGGGGCTGATGTGCGTGGCCGACAATCCCGCCAATGTCGCAGCGCTGGGCGCGGCGGCAGATGACGCCCGGCCGCTGCGCGTGATTATCGACATCGACCCGGGCATGCGACGCACCGGCGTCGGCACGCCAGAGGCGGCAGTCGCGCTGTTCGACGCCATTCGTGCGCAAACCGGCCTGCGCTACGCGGGTATCCAGTGCTATTGCGGCGCCCAGCAGCACATCGAGGATTTTGCCGAGCGCCGCCAGACCATGCTGGACCGCGCCGCCTTTGTCCGCACCGTGATCGCGGCGCTGACCGACGCGGGCGGGCAACCGGACATCGTCACCGGTGGCGGCACCGGCACCCATCGCATCGATGTCGAACTGGACCTGTTCACCGAACTGCAAGTCGGGTCTTATGTATTCATGGACGGCCAGTATCTTGCCTGCGACCTGACCGGCGACGGCACACCGGTGCCGTTCGAGACTGCGCTGATGATCGACGCCCGCGTAGTGAGCGCCAACACGCCGGGCCTTGCCACCATCGATGCGGGGCTGAAGGCGTTCGCCACCGACGCCGACGCGCCGCTCATCCTGGCCGGTGCGCCGCAGGGGACAAGCTACCGGTTCACCGGCGACGAACATGGCATGGTGATCCTGCCCGATAGAGGCACGCTGCCCCTGGCGCACCGGGTCACGCTCGGCGCACCGCACTGCGATCCGACGGTCAATCTGTATGACACCTACCACGTGGTGCAGGGCGACACCTTGCGGGCGCTCTGGCCGGTGACCGCTCGCGGTCGGTCCCGCTGAAGGGCCCGCAATGGACCTGCAACAGGTTTGGGCCGACACCCCGGCAGCGCGAGACCGATGCTTTCTGCACAGCGCCGGGTCATCGCTGATGCCAGCCCCGGTGTTCGAGGCGATGCTCGAATACTTGCGGCTGGAACAGCGTGTCGGCGGTTACGCGGCGGCAGAACGGGAACAGCATCGCCTCGACGCCGTCTATGACAGCCTGGCCGCGCTGCTCAACGCCGACCGCGACGAGATTGCGCTGGTCGAGAACGCCACAGTGGGGTGGCAGATGGCGTTCTACGCCTTCGACTGGCAGCCGGGCGACCGGATTGTCACCGGGCAATCCGAATATGCCGCCAACTACGTGGCCTTTCTGCAGGTGGCGCAGCGCTATGGCGTGGTGATCGACGTCGCCCCCAACGATGCCTTCGGGGCGATCGATCCGGACGCTCTGCGCGCCATGATCAAGGCGCGGACGCGTCTGATCGCGATCACCTGGATACCCACCAACGGCGGCCTGACCAATCCGGCGGCGGCGATCGGCAAAGTCGCCCGCCAAGCCGGAATTCCGTACCTGGTGGACGCGTGCCAGGCAGTCGGACAAATGCCGATCGACGTGGCTGCGCTGGGTTGCGACATGCTGACCGGTTCCGGCCGCAAGTTCCTGCGCGGACCGCGTGGAACCGGCTTTCTCTACGTGCGGCGCGGCCTGCTGCAGCACCTTGAGCCGGCGATGATCGACCACTTTGCAGCCCCCTGGACATCGAAGGGCGGCTATACGCTGCGCCCGGATGCGCGCCGGTTCGAAACCTGGGAGAACAATTATGCGGCCCGCCTTGGTCTGGGTGCGGCGGTCGACTATGCTCGCGCGATCGGCCTCGACGCGATCGAAACACGGTGCCGTATGCTGGCGCATCGTCTGCGCGAGAGGTTGCGGACGCTGGGCAACGTCACTGTGCTCGACCTGGGTCGCGATCCATGCGCCATCGTCAGCTTCATCATCCGCGACTATCCCGTCGCCGCCGCGCTGGCCGACACCGCAGCGGCTGGGATCGTGATCGGCGCCTCGCCACCTGCAAGCACGCGGCTCGATTCCGATGCACGCGGACTGGGCTATATTCTTCGCGCGTCGCCGCACTATTTCAACAGCGACGCCGATGTCGATCGGCTGATCGATTTCTGCGCGGGCAGCCGACGGGCGCTATGACGGTGGTGCTGTCGTTCCGTCCTTCAGGACCGCGCGGTCCGGCGCAGCGGCATGCATCTGTTCGATCGCGGTGCGCACATGCTCGACATGCGTACGCGCGGCGACTTCGGCGCCAGCGACATCGCCACGCGTCACCGCATCCATGATCGCGCGATAGTCGGCCAGCCTGATCCCGCGCAGCCTGCGGCTCTGATACTGGGCATAGATGATATGCATGCTGACGGCGGGATAGAGCCGTTGCAGTTCGCGGTTGGCCCCGATGCGCAACAACACGCGATAGAAATGGCGGCGCGCCCGGCTGAACATGCCCGGTTCGTCGATCAGGTCGGCCTGCGCCAGTGCATCAAGCGTGGTTGCGATCAGATCGGCGTGCTGCACCGGGTCATAGCCACGCGCGGCGGCCTGCGCCGCAAGCGCCGTCATGGCGCTGGCCACCGCCAGGATTTCGTGGGTTTCGGCCAGGTCCAGCCGCCGAATGGTGGGCGACCGGTTGCGGCTGAGATCGACCACGCCGCGCGCGGCCAAGTGCTGCATCGCCTCGCGCACCGCGTTCCGGCCAACGCCATACTGTGCGGCCAGGCTGGTTTCGGCCAGGATCTGGCCGGGGACCAGGCGCCCCTCTTCCAGATCGCGCATGATACCGCGAAACACGCGGGCCGAAGACATTTCAGGGTCCCCCGCCGGGGATGACGGCATCGCGCACATGGCAACGGCTATGCGCGTTTGCGCCCGCCGCATCAAGTTCCGCTTTATTGTTCCACAATCTTGTTCCATAATGTGGCACAGCCTGCCCCAGCCGAGGAACCCGAGATGACCGAACGCGCCCATGCCATTGCCAATCGCGTCGAGCGTTTCGTTCGCGAGGTGGTCATTCCTTATGAGCGCGACCCTCGTATCGCGGTGCACGGCCATGGTCCGCCCGATGATCTGGTGCAGGAAATGCGGGCCAGGGCGCGCGACGCGGGCGTGCTGACCCCGCATGTGCTGCCCGATGGCAGCCACCTGACCCAGCGCGAAACGGCGATCGTGTTGATCAGATCGGGCCTGTCGCCGCTGGGCCCGCTGGCGGTCAACACGATGGCCCCGGACGAGGGCAACATGTACCTGCTCGGCAAAGTCGGATCGCCTGAACTGAAGCAGCGCTTTCTGGCGCCGATGCTGGCCGGCGAAGCACGATCGGCATTTTTCATGACCGAACCGGCGCTCGATGGCGGGGCGGGATCGGACCCGTCGATGATGCTGACGACCGCCATACCCGATGGCAACCATTGGCTGATCAACGGCCAAAAGGCCTTCATCACCGGCGCGCAGGGTGCAAAAGTCGGTATCGTCATGGCCAGATCGGCCCAAGGCGCCTGCATGTTCGTGGTCGACTTGCCCGATCCGGCGATCCGCATCGACCGCGTGCTCGACACCATCGACAGTTCGATGCCCGGCGGCCATGCGGTGATCACTATCGACAATCTGCGCGTGCCGTCAGACCAGATGCTGGGCGAAAGCGGCGAAGGCTTCACTTATGCGCAGATCCGTCTGTCCCCTGCCCGCCTGTCGCATTGCATGCGCTGGCTGGGCGGGTGCATCCGCGCCAACGAGATCGCCACCGATTATGCCTGCCGGCGCAAGGCGTTTGGCAAGCTGCTGGTCGATCATGAAGGTGTCGGATTCATGCTGGCCGACAACCTGATCGATATCCAGCAATGCCAGTTGATGATCGACTGGTGCGCGGGCGTGCTCGACACCGGCTCGCTGGGGACCGCCGAAAGCTCGATGGCCAAAGTCGCGGTCAGCGAGGCGCTGATGCGGATCGCCGATCGCTGTGTTCAGGTGATGGGCGGCATGGGGGTTTCAGGCGACACGGTCGTCGAACAGATCTTTCGCGAAGTGCGCGCATTCCGCATCTATGATGGCCCCACCGAAGTCCACAAATGGAGCCTCGCCAAGAAAGTGAAGCGCGACTGGCTGAAAATCCATCCCGCCTAAGCTCAAGAGCAGGGCCCGATCCGGGCATCACCTCGCTTGGTCAGACGGACTGGTCCAAACGTTGTTGGTGCGGTCGCGATCGGGAATTTTGTGGTCCGGGTCGATCTCGGCACGGACGATCTTGCCCGAACCGGGGATGGCGACGCCGGTTTTGCCCTGACGGATCCAGGTTTCTGCCGGCAGCCGCATGTCGACGACTTTGCCGTCGGAATAGGTGATCCGCAACGTTGCCGGCAGTAGCAGTTTGTCGAGCGACGCAACCTGGACCACTGCCGCATGCGCCGGGTTTGCGCTGCCCTGATCGACCCCGACAATGGCGAGATCGAGTTGCCAGGTGTTGGCGTACCAGCCACGCCACCACCATGACAGGTCCTCGCCCGCCTCGCTTTCCATCGCGCGGAAAAAATCGGCGGGCTTGGGGTGCCGGAACGCCCAGTCTGCGATGAAGTGGCGAAATGCCGGATCGAAACGCGCCGGACCGAGGATCTGTTCGCGCAGCAGGACCAGCCCCAGCGCGGATTTGAAATAGGTCACCGGGTGTCGATACGCTTCGGTCACCGTGTCGGATCGGCTCAGGATTGGCGGCGCGTCCTTGTCCGCCAGCAGTGGCAGGATCGCATCGACCGGATTGCCCCCGGCCTCTGCAAATTCGGAATCGCGCTTGGGCGCGTATTCGCCATGGTTGAAATCGTCGGACTGGTAGACGTCGATGAACGTGTTGAAACCTTCATCCATCCACGCATTGCGCCGTTCGTCGAAACCCACGATCATGGGAAACCAGCCGTGCCCGATTTCATGCGCGGTAATCCAGAACAGCGTCTTGCCCGCATCATCGGGCCCGTCGAAGATGATGCCGGGATATTCCATCCCGCTGGTCGGCCCGGCCACATTGATCGCATTGGGCCAGGGATAGGAAAACCAGCGCGCGGAGAAACGCTCGACGGAATCCTTGAGATATTCGGTCGAGCGCCCCCATTTGTCGGCCCCCTGGCTTTCCGCGGGATAGACCGATTGGGCGAGCGCGGTCTTGCCGTCAGGCAGGTTGATCCGGGCAGCGTCCCAAACGAAGCCGCTCGACGCGGAAAAGGCGACGTCGCGCGTGTTTTCCATGCGGAAGTGCCATGTCGCAACGCCGCCGGTCTTGGCGTGCGCCTGCTGTTCGGCAACCTCGGCCGGCGAGCGGATCATTACGGTCGCATCGCTGGTCCGCGCCCTGGCAAGCCGTTCCTGTTCGACCGTGGATAACACGTCCGCCGGGTTCACCAGCGCGCCCGAGCCCGCAACAAGCATGTTCGAGGGCACGGTGATCCAATAGTCGAAATTGCCGTATTCGAGGTAGAATTCCTGGGCCAGATAGGGCGCGGTGTCCCAGCCACGGATATCGTCATAGACCGCCATGCGGGGATACCACTGGGCAATGTCGTATATTTCGGCGTCGCGCGACCGGCCCCAGGATGTGCGTCCACCGAATGCGCCGGGCACGGTGTAATGATAGCGCAAGGTAACCGTCGCCTTGCCTCCGGGCGCGAGCGGTTTCGGCAGAGCCAATTGCGCGCGGGTGTCGGTCACCAGCGGGATTGCCGAAACCGGCTTGCCGGCCGGATCCAGGAACGCGACCGAATCAAGCGTCATCCCGTCGGTGGTCCCGGTCGGACGGCTGCCGCCGTTGGCCAGCCGACCGCGTGAATTCGGCGCATAGAGGTTCTGATCGAGTTGCAGCCACAGCACGGCAAGGGTGTCCGGACTGTTGTTGGTATAAGTGATCGTCGTGGTGCCGCTGATCGTCTGGGTTGCGGTGTCGAGCGTCGCGTGGATCTCGTAATCGGCGCGATTTTGCCAATAGTCCGGCCCGGGACGCCCGCTGCCGCTGCGATAGCGATTGACCGGTTGGCCCATGTCGAAGGGGGCAAAAGTCTCACGCGGCTGATAGCTTTGGCCATGAGCGACAGCCGTCACCATCAGCGTCGCGCACCCGGCAAGCAGCAGACCGACCCGTTTCATTGCGTTCTCCACGATACACTATATCCGGGTCTATCGGCCGCCGCCGCAGGTCGCAAGCCGCGATTGCCGCCTCGTGCAGCGGCCCATCACCCGGACAACCGATCGGTTGCCGGGGTGATGAACGGTGTCGTCAGAACGTCTTGGTTACCCCGAAAAACAGCCCGCGCCGGGGACCATAGGATGGTGCGCCGACACCCACGCCGGTGCCGTCGCGGATCTCGTAGATCTTGTCGAACAGGTTCTGGACCACGACCCGCATGTCCACTCCGCTCGCCGCGAACGTGTGTCCGACCGACATGTTGACGGTGGCATAGTGCGGCAAATGCGCACCATTGGGGATGTTGGTGCCATCGGCCAGCGTCAGATCGCTGCGCAGCCCCGAACCATAGACCATGTCGGCACTCGCGTGCGTGCCATCCAGCGGACCCGAATGCCAGTTGTACGCCAGCCCGCCCGAACCGGTCCAGGTCTGGTCGTGGTCGAGATAGATATAGTGCGTGTTGATATAGTTCAGGTCAGCCTGCGAAAAATTGTACTGGTTGGAATCGATCTGGGTCCCCTGCCCCTTCTGCGCGGCAAAGTTGCCATAGGCGCTGAACCCGCCCGTGCGGTAGCTGGCGGTCAGTTCGGCGCCCATCAGGCGGCCCTTGGCATAGTTGAACGGTGTCAGGATGATCGGGGCACCAAACTGGCCTTCATCGACCAGGTGCGTATCGCGCCGCAAATAGGCATCCAGACCAAGGGTCAGACCTTTGACGATGACCTGCTGAATGCCGACATCCCAGTAATTCTCACGCTGGGCATAGGCCGGATCATCGGTGCGCACATTGGGCGAAACCGTGGTGCCGGCGACCTGGGCAATATTGCTGCTCGCCACCAGTTCGAACGGTGACGGCGCGAAATAGCGTGCATAGCCGGTGTGGATCGTGGTGCCCGATGGCGGCGTCCAGACCAGATTGATGCGCGGGCTCAACTGCCGCTCGTTGCGAGCAGAATCGTTTTCATCGAAGCGCAGGCCATAGTTGACCACCAGGTATTCTGCCGGATGCCATTCGTCCTGCACATAGGCGCTGTACGTCCGCTGGCTGACGTCGGTGACATAGACCAGCGATTCGATCTGGCCCGGCGTCCCGTTGGCCACGATCGGGCCTTGTTGCCAGCCCAGATTGGCCTGGGGCTGCGGTTGGGTGGGATCATAAGGATAGTACGTGTCGCCAGTGGTCTGAAAGACGTTGGTGTTGGCGATGCTTTTCGACTGGTCATGTTCGAACAGCACCCCGAACCGCAGCGTATTGTGGTCACCCAATTTATAGGCGCCGTCTGCCTGCCCGCCGAACACGGTGTCTTTCTTGCTGGCATATTGCGCCAGACCATTGAACAGCAATTCGCCGACATAGTCGGGCCGATAGTCGAGCGTTGCCAGGCGCGCAAAGGCCGAGACCTGGAACGAGAACGCCCCAGCGCTGTGCAACCAGCTTAGCGCGCCGAACCCGAATGTCTGCAACTGCTGCTCGTTGAGATTGGCGCTGTCAAAGCTGGTCACGCCGTTGACCGCCACCGGATTGCCGTTGAGGTCGGTCTGCGACCCGGTAATGTCGGTCGGACCGGCGGGATTGGGGATCTGGTAGTGCTGGTTGGAATAGCCGCCGGTGAATGCGATGCGGTCGCTATCGCTGATAATATGATCGATATAGCCGAAACCGCTGAACTGATTGGTGTTGTCGTGCACCGCGGTATAAGTGCTGTTGACGTTCTCGATGCCCAGATCGCTATGCTTGTAATCGCCCGACAGGAACCACGTCGTCGCGCCCGAACTGCCGGTCAACTGCACGCTTGGCTCAAGCGTGTCATGACTGCCACCATACATGCTGACCGTGGTCGTATCCTTCAATCCCGACTTGGTAGTGATGTCGAGAATGCCCGCCGTGCGCAGGCCATATTGTGCGGGCAGCGTGCCGGTGACCAGCGACATCGTGTCGATCAGGCGCGGCGACAGCGTCTGGCCAAACACCGCGATGCTTTCGGGAATGATCACCCCGTTGATGCGATATTGCACGCCGTTGTGTTCATCGCGCACGTGGAACTGGCCGAACTGGTCCTGGCTGACGCCGGGCATTTGCAGGATGATGTCCTGGATCGGCTGGTTGTCGCTGCCCGGCAGGTTCTGGATCGCCGCGCTGTCGAGCGTGTAGGTTGACGCGCCAAGGCTGGGTTTGATGCTCTCGCGTGCTTCATCGAGGCGCTTGGCGGTGACCACGATCTGCGACGGTTCGACCGACGCATCGGCCCGTGGCGGATCGGCGGGCGCAGCATCGGCGGCATGGGCCGGAACTGCGGACAAGGCCAGGGCGATGATACTGGCAGATTGGTAGAGTGTTCTCATGGTAACCCCTGAATGGTACGTTATTACGTTACATTTTCAAAACGCGGCGCGAACGCCGGGTGCGCGATCGGACCGAGGGCCTTGCCACGCCTTTGTCCAAGCCGCACGGATCCAGCCGTGCCACTCGGTTGATCCTCGACTGTTTAAACATGATATATCATTACACGTCAACCGGCATCTGGCCGCAGCCCGACAGAACCGGCAATCGCACGTCTGGCACCCTGCACCAACGCCATCGGTGATGCCCGGCGCGGCCCGGTTCGGTCGATCCACGTTCCCAAAGCGTGTGCGTATATTCCGCGCCTATCGCTCATTCCAGACAGACCATACCCCCCTGTTCGCACCCGATTGCGGGAACAGGAGACACGACATGGCCGGTCAGGCTGACACGCAGACCAATCTGAAGGACGCACTCGACCATGCGCGCAGCGCAGCGCAGGAGTTGCATGCGGCGCTGACCGATGCGGTCGCCAAGCGCGGCGGGGCGATCAGGGATGATCTGGTTGCCTTGCCGGCCAAGGCCAGAGCCATTGTTGATTCGGTAAGCCGTTCTGCCGCCGCGCAAAACGTGGTGACCAGGCAGGGCGTGGCCGAGGCTGCGACTTACCTCGAAGCCACCGCAACGCACATTGCCAAGGCCCTGCATGCCCAGGGACGTGCCGCCGAAGACGCGCTTCAACAGGCCGTGGTCGACGCCCGCGCCTCGGTTCAGTCGATCAGCGAAGCGGTTGCCGCGCGCCGGTCCAGCGCCGCGAAATAAGGAGCATTCGATGCGCAATTTTGTCGCTGTCGTGTTTGACGACAAGGATCACGCCTATCAGGGCCTGCACGCCCTGTGGCAGCTCGATTTCGCCGGAGAAATCACGGTCCATGGCACCACCGTGGTGCACCGCGACCGGCTTGGCCACATCGCGGTCGATACCAAAGCCACCCATCCGGTGTTTGCCACGGCGGTCGGCGTGGGCATAGGCGCGCTGCTGGGGGCAATTGCGGGCCCGGTGGGCGTTGCGGTTGGTATCGCGGGGGGTGCCGCGATCGGTGCAGCCACGGGGGCCGTGGTTGGCGGTGCGGTCGATCTGGACCGGTCCGACACGCGCGCCCAGGCGCAAATCGAAACCGGGGCCCTGTTGTCGCGCGGCCAGGCCGCCGTCATTGCCGATGTCAGCGAAGACTGGGAAGAGCATCTCGATCTGGGCATGCGCGAATTGGGGGGTGTGGTGCACCGCCGGTCGAGCGCCGACCTGCACCACGATGAAAATCCCGGCAACGAATTCAGCCCCGCCACCAATTACCTCTACCCCTATGCCTATGTGCCGGGTGCCTATCCCTCGCTTGCCGGCTGGTAAGGTGGTCGTTATCGCCCCGGGCCTTGCGCCGCCGTCGGCGCAAGCTTGGACGGCGCTGTTGATCGGCGTTTCACTATCGGGATGCCATGCGGCGCCAAAGGCGCCACCGCCGCCAGCCCCTCCGGCCGTCAGCATCATCACGATCGAGCCCGGACCGGTACCGCTGCAGGCCGACCTGCCGGGCCGCACCAGTCCGCTGCAAGTGTCCGATGTCCGCCCCCAGGTCAGCGGCATCATCCAGGCGCGCCTGTTTGTCGAAGGCACCAATGTGCGCGCCGGGCAAGTGCTCTATCGCATCGACCCGGCACCTTATCGCGCGCTCTATGATCAGGCACGGGCCCAATTGGCCAGCGCGCGCGCCACGCTGTTCAGCGCCCGGCTAAAGGCCGATCGCTATGCCGACATGGTCAGGATCAACGCCGTCAGCCATCAGGACGCCGACGATGCCAAAGCCGCGGCGGACACCGCATCGGCCAATGTCCAGCAACAGACCGCCGCCGTCGAAAGCGCGCGCATCAATCTGGGCTATACCCGCGTAACCGCGCCGATCGGTGGCCGGATCGGCGCATCCAGCTTTACCCAGGGCGCGCTCGTCACCAATGGCCAGGCAGGCGCGCTGACCACGATCCAGAAACTGGATCCGATCTATGTCGATGTCTCGCAGACCGCCGTCGAACTGCTGGCGCTTAAGGATGACATGACCAAGGCCGCAGGCAGGACCGGCCATCTCTCTCGCCTGGCAGTGCGGCTGCAACTTGGCGACGGGCGGATCTATCCACAGGGCGGGCACCTGCAATTCACCGACGTGACCGTCGACCAGAACACCGGCTCGGTGACCCTGCGCGCGATCTTTGCCAACCCCGGGGCGCTGCTCTTGCCCGGCATGTACGTCCGCGCACTGGTTACCGAAGGCGTCGATCCGACCGGCATCCTTGTGCCGCAAGAGGCAGTCACCCATGACGAGAAGGGCCGCCCGACCGCGCTGGTGGTGGATGGCCACGGCAACGCGCAGGCGCGCATTCTGGTTGTGGCCGGAACGGTCGGCAATCAGTGGCGCGTGACTCAGGGCTTGCTGCGCGGCGACCGTCTGATCGTGGCAGGCGGGGCCAATGCCAGACCGGGCAGCCCGGTCAGGATTGTGGCGCGACACCCTTCTCCTGCCGTGCCGACTGCATAACGTGTCCCGCTTTTTCATCGATCGTCCGATATTCGCCTGGATGCTGGCGCTGGGGATCATGCTTGCCGGGGTGCTGGCGATCCTGACTTTGCCGATCGCGCAATATCCCACGATCGCCCCCCCGGCGGTGACGATCACCGCGATCTATCCCGGCGCATCTGCCGACACGCTGGAAAGTTCGGTCACCCAGGTGATCGAACAACAGCTCAAGGGGCTTGATCATCTGTTGTATCTGTCGTCGACCGGCGGGTCGAACGGGGTTGCGACCATCACCGTCACGTTCGATGCCGGAACCAGCCCTGACATCGCGCAAGTCCAGGTCCAGAACAAGCTGACTCAGGCGACCCCGCTGCTGCCCGTGGAAGTTCAGGCGCAAGGCCTGATCGTGGCCAAGGCCGAGGCCGACAGCATCTTGGTGATCGCGCTCTACGACACCGACGGACGCCACGACACCACCGATCTGGGCGATTATCTGACCAGCAAGCTGGTCGACCCGGTATCCCGCTTGCCGGGGGTTGGCGACACCCAGGTGTTCGGCGCGCAATATGCCATGCGGATCTGGCTCGACCCGTACAAGCTGAACAATTACAAACTGATGCCGTCGGACATCGGCTCCGCCGTGCTGGCCCAGAATGTTCAGGTGCCGGCTGGCGAGCTGGGTGCGCGCCCGGCCAGCGCAGGGCAGGAACTGGACGTTACGGTCAACGGCCAGTCGCGGCTGACCTCTGCCGACCAGTTCAGGGCGATCATCATCAAGACCGCCAGCGATGGCTCGCTGATCCGGCTGGGCGATGTGGCCCGGGTCGAACTGGGCGGAGATACCTATACCCAGACATCGCAACTCAACGGCCATCCGGCTGCGGGCGTCGCGATCAAGCTGGCCCCCGGTGCCAATGCGTTGAAGACCGTGGCCCTGGTGAAGACGCGCATCACCGAATTGTCCAGCCAGTTCCCGTCCGGAATTGCGGTGGGCTTTCCCGTCGACAACAGCAGCTTTATCAAGATTTCGATCTCGGACGTCGAACGCACCCTGCTGATCGCGATCGCGCTGGTCGTGGCGGTGATGTTCGTGTTCCTGCAAAACTGGCGCGCCACGCTGATCCCCGCCATCGCCGTACCCGTCGTGCTGCTGGGCACATTCGCGGTGCTGTCGATCGCCGGATATTCGATCAATGTGCTTACCTTGTTTGCGATGGTCCTTGCCATCGGCCTGCTGGTCGATGACGCGATCGTGGTGGTCGAAAACGTGCAGCGGATCATGGATACAGAGGGGCTTTCCCCGCACGACGCCACGGTCAAATCGATGGACGAAATTACCGGCGCCCTGATGGGCATCGGCACGGTGCTGGCGGCGGTGCTGTTGCCGATGGCGTTTTTCGGTGGCTCGACCGGGGCGATCTATCGCCAGTTTTCGGTCACCATTGTCGCGGCGGTGCTGCTGAGCGTAACGGTTGCCCTGGTGCTGACCCCGGCGCTGTGCGTGACGTTCCTGCGTCCCGCCACGCCGGTTGCAGAGACGCATCGCCCGGGATTACCGGGCCGCTTCTTCGGTTGGTTCAACACGATGTTCGATCGCAATGTCGATCGCTATGACCGGGCCGTTCGCGCGATTGTCAAAGCCCCGGTCGCGGCGGGGCTGGTCTATCTGGGCATCGTGCTGGTCATGGCACTGCTGTTCGTGCGCCTGCCAACGGGATTTCTGCCCGACGAAGACCAGGGCGAGATCATCAATTTGTTCACGTTGCCGGCGGGCGCGGTGCAAGCGCGCACCGAAGCCACCGCCCGCATGATCGAACAGCATTATCTGACCATCGAAAAGGCCAATGTCTCGGCCATTTTCTCGGCCACCGGGTTCAGCTTTGCCGGCTATGGGCAAAACGTCGGCATTTCGTTCGTCCGGCTGAATGACTGGAAAAACCGCAGCGGCGCGGCCAACCGCGCACCCGCCATCGTCAACCGCGCAATGGCGGCGTTCCGATCGTTGCCCGACGGCCAGGTTTTCGCGATCGTGCCGCCCGCCGTGCGTGACCTCGGCACTGCATCGGGGTTCGATCTCGAACTGCAGGATCAGGCCGGGCTCGGCCATGACAGGCTGGTGCAGGCGCAGCGCCAGTTGCTGGAGATGGCCGCGCACGACCCCATTCTTGCCGGGGTGCGCCCCAACAGCCAGGCCGATACCCCACAGATCAGCCTCGATATCGATCGGGCCAAGGCCGGTGCGCTCGGCCTGTCGCTGGCCGATGTCAACGCGACCATCACCGCCGCAACCGCTGCCAGCTATATCAACGATTTCACCGACCGGGGCCGGGTGAAGCACGTCTATATGCAGGCCGACGCGCCGTTTCGCATGTCGCCTGCGGATCTGGGCCGTTTCTACGTGCGGTCTGCCAATGGCGAAATGGCGCCGATCGGGGCGTTCGCATCGATCCGCTGGGCCGATGGCCCGTCGCAATTGCAACACTACAACGGCGTCGCCTCGCTGGAAATCCAGGGTGAGGCCGCGCCGGGCAAAAGCTCTGGCGCGGCGATGGATGAAATGCAGCTGCTGATCGGCAAGTTGCCCACCGGGATCGGTTATGCCTGGACCGGGCAATCCTACCAGGAAAAACTCTCTGGCGGCGAAGCACCGCTGCTCTACGGGTTGTCGATCCTGGTGGTGTTCATGTGCCTTGCGGCCCTGTACGAAAGCATGTCCATTCCGATTGCCATTCTGCTGGTGATCCCGCTGGGTGTGGTCGGCGCGTTACTGGCCGCGACCCTGCGGTCGTTTAACAACGACGTCTATTTTCAGGTCGGACTGCTGACCACGATCGGGCTATCGGCCAAGAATGCTATTCTGATTGTCGGTTTCGCCCGCGATGCCGAACTGGCTGGCAAGACCCCGCTGGAGGCGGCGATCATCGCCTCGCGCCAGCGATTGCGGCCTATCCTGATGACCTCGATCGCGTTCATCGCCGGGGTCGCGCCGCTGGCAATTTCCACCGGTGCCGGGGCGGGCGGACAGAACGACATCGGCACCGGTGTGATCGGCGGGATGTTCACGGCGACCGTGCTCGCGATATTTCTGGTGCCGTTCTTCTTCGTGGCGGTTCGGGGCGGACTGCGCAGCGCAAGACCCGATGCGCCTGCAACGCAGGCCCCGGCATGACCCGCAACCTTGCCGCAGCACTGTCATGCACCGTGGTGCTGGCGGGCTGTTCGCTGGACCCTGCCTACCATCGGCCCGCACCGCCCGTGCCGGTGGCCTGGCCCGCAGGACCGGCCTATGGCCCGCCGGGCGAGGCAACCGTCGCCGACTGGCGCCAGGTCTTTGCCGATCCGAACTTGCGCAAAGTCATCGAACAGGCGCTGGCCAACAACCGTGACTTGCGTGTCGCCATCGCGCGGATCGAAGCCTCCCGGGCGCAATATCGCATCCAGCATGCCACGCTTCTGCCCACCGTCGCAGCCTCTGCGGGGGCCAGCACCGGCCGCGAATACACCGGCTTTCCCCCCGCGCTCGCGCCGCCCTATGCCAACGCGACAACTTATTCCGCCAACGTTGCCACAACGTCCTATGAACTGGATTTGTTTGGGCGGGTACACAGCCTGACCAAGGCCGCGCTCGAAGCCTATCTCGCGACCCAGGAGGCAACGAACAGCACGCAGATCAGCCTGATCGCGCAAGTCGCGACCGATTGGCTGACTTGTGCGTCCGACGCCGCGCAGTTGGCTGTGGCGCAGGCGACGGTTGCCAGCGCCACAGCCAGCCTGCAGTTGGCAAGCCGGCGTCTGGGCGGCGGGATCGCCTCGCAGCTTGATGTCGACAATGCGCAGACCGTGGTGGAGCAGGCCAGCGATGATGTCGCGCGCCTGATCACTGTGGTTGCGCAGGACCGCAACGCGCTCAATCTGGATGTCGGCGCACCGGTCGGCGCGGACACTCTGCCGGGCGCGATCGACGATCCCGCCGCACGTCTGGGCGATATCCCCGGCGCACTCGATTCGCGCATCCTGCTGCAGCGCCCCGACGTGGTTGCGGCCGAACATACCTTGCGCAGCGCCAACGCGAATATCGGCGCGGCGCGCGCGGCATTCTTTCCGTCGATTACGCTGACGGGCTCTGCCGGAACACAGGGCGCGTCGATCGGCAGCCTGTTTTCCGGCGCCGCGGCAGTGTGGAATTTCGCCCCCACCGTGACCCTGCCGATTTTCACGGGCGGGGCCAACAAGGCCAACCTGGACTATGCCCGAACGCAGGAGCGGATCGATATCGCCTTGTACGAAAAGACGATCCAGACGGCCTTTCGCGAAGTGGCCGACGCGCTTGCCCAGCGCGGCACGATAACCGAACGTGTGCGCGCGCAGCGCGCGCTGGTTGCCACCGCCACGCACGGTCTTGGCCTGGCCCAGGCGCTCTACGCGCGTGGATCGGACAGCTATCTCGATGTGCTCAACGCCCAGCGGACCTTGTACAGTGCCCGGCAGTCGCTGATCGCAGTCGAACTGGTCCGGGCCGCCAATATCGTCACGCTGTACAAAGTATTCGGCGGCGCACTGACCGACCGCGCGCCCGTGCCGCGCGCAGGTGTCTGAGTGTCTGACCCGAAATGCGCATTTCGAGCCAGACTCTGAGTATCTTCCGACGCTGGTCTCGCCCCGCCGCGCTCCTAAACCGGTTATCGACGGCAGATTGACCCGCGACCACCCCGCTTTGAATGGAAGAAGACCGGACCATGGCCGAAGTGGAAGACATTCTTGCGCAATTCGGGTCAGACCGCACCCGGTTGATGGATATTGTCATGGCCGTCCAGCATCGGCTTGGGCATGTCAGTGATGCGTCGGTCGGGTTGCTGGCCAAAGGGCTAGGCATCGAGCCGGTCGAAATCGAAGACATGGTCTCGTTCTATTCGTTCTTCGACCGGGTTCCGCGCGGCCGCTTTCGCATCCGTCTGGCAAAGACCGCGATTTCGCACATCAAGGGCGCGCAGGCGGTGGCCGAAGCGTTCGAGCATGAACTCGGCATCGCCATGGGCGAAACGACGGCAGACGGCGAATTCACACTGGAATGGACAAGCGACATCGGCATGGCCGATCAGGAACCTTCGGCCTTGGTGAACGGGGTGGTGCTCACCGCTCTTACCCCGTCCGATGTGGCCCATATCGTCGCGGCGTTGCGCCAGTCGGGCCATGAAGGTGGCCTGCCACAATACCCGCCGCATCGCACCCAGGGGGCCGCCCTGCCGAAGGCCAGCGTCCAACCGGGCCTGGTCAAGGCCGGTCCGCTGCTGTCCGCCCTGCCCGCGCCGGGCGCGGTGATCGGCGCCGCGCTGGCGATGACACCTGATGCGGTGATCGCACAGATCACCGCATCAAAGCTGCGCGGTCGGGGTGGAGCGGGATTTCCCACCGGAATGAAATGGCGGCTGACCCGCAAGTCCAAAGGCAAGCAGCACTATGTCGTGTGCAACGCCGATGAGGGTGAACCCGGTACGTTCAAGGACCGCGTGCTGCTGTCAGAATTTCCCGATCTGGTGTTCGACGGCATGACGGTCGCCGCCTTTGCACTCGGATCGAGCCAGGGTCTGCTCTATCTGCGCGGCGAATATGCCTATCTGTGGGACCATCTGCAGGGCGTGCTCGATGCGCGGCGCAAGAGCGGCCTGCTAGGCAAGGCTGTCGGCGGGCGCCGCGGGTTCGATTTCGACATCCGCATCCAGCTTGGTGCCGGGGCCTATATGTGTGGCGAGGAATCCTCGCTGCTGGAATCGCTCGAAGGCAAACGCGGCGCACCGCGCGACCGTCCGCCATTCCCGACCGAGCACGGCTATCTGGGTCAGCCAACCGCCATCGACAACGTCGAAACCTTCGTGTGCGCGGCGCGCATCATGGAAAGGGGCGCCGCCTGGTTTGCCGGGATGGGAACCGCGCTGTCAACCGGGACCAAGCTGATGAGCGTGGCCGGTGACTGCACCTATCCCGGGGTCTATGAAGTGCCCTTCGGCATCACCGTCAACGCCCTGCTGGATCTGGTGGGCGGTTCCGACGCCGAATTCGTGCAGATCAGCGGGCCCTCGGGCCAGTCGGTTTCACCCCGCGACTTTGGCCGCCAGATCGCCTTCGAGGATCTATCGACCGGCGGATCGACCATGGTGTTTGGCCGCCAGCGCGACGTGCTTGGGATCATCCTGCAATTCGCCGATTTCTTCGTCGATGAATCATGCGGGTGGTGCGCGCCGTGCCGGATCGGCACGACCCAGCTCAGCCTGGCCATGGCAAAGGTGGTGGCCGGGCGGGCGACACGCGCCGATCTGACTGCGATGGAGGCACTGTCGCACACGGTCATGCGGATGAGCCGGTGCGGACTGGGGCAGATGGCGCCCAACCCGATCCTGTCGTCGATGAAAAGCTTTCCCGAAGCGTTCGAGGCCAGATTGCGGCCCGAGGCATTCGTGCCGCGGGTAACGCTGGAACAGGCACTGCAAGACGCGGTCGTGGTCCAGGGCCGCCAGCCCGTCATGGAGGCGTCGGCATGACCGCAAAGGCGATCCAGTTTACCGTCGACGGCATTGCTGTTGCAGCAACCGCCGGACAATCGCTGATCGAGGCTTGCGATGATGCCGGCATCTACATTCCGCGGCTGTGCCATCACCCCGACCTGACGCCATCGGGCAATTGTCGGGTATGCACCTGCACCGTCAATGGCCGTCAGAGCGCGGCCTGCGTCACCCCGGCGGCGCACGGCATGGTCGTCGAAAACGACACCCCGCGCCTGACCGACGACCGCCGCACGATCATCGAAATGCTGTTCGTCGAAGGTATCCACCCCTGCCCTTATTGCGTGGCCAGCGGCGATTGCGAGCTTCAGGCGCTGGGCTACCGGCTGGGCATGACTGCGCCGACCGAGGCCTATCTGTGGCCCAGGCGCAAACTGGACGCCACCCATCCCGACATCACGCTCGATCATGATCGCTGCATCCTGTGTTCGCGCTGCATTCGCGCCTCGCGGATGGAAGACGGCAAGACGGTGTTCGGCTTTGAAGGGCGCGGCATCGCCATGCGCCTGAATGTCGATGCGCAAGGCGGGCTGGGCGAAACCCAGATGGCCGCGATCGACAAGGCCGCCAGCGTCTGTCCGGTGGCGTGCATCGTCATCAAGCGCGACAGCTATCGCGTGCCCAATGGCGAACGCAGGTTCGACAAGGCGCCGATCGGCAGTGACATAGAGGCCAGGCGACGCCCATCCGGTTCAGGCGGGCACAGATCATGACCGGCACCAAACCGACGCTGGCGACCGCCGCGCTGACCGGCTGTTTCGGATGTCACATGTCGTTGCTCGATATCGACGAGCGCATTCTCGAACTGGTCGATCTGGTCGATTTCGACAAGTCGCCATTTGATGACAAGAAGAGCTTTGATGGACCGGTCGATGTCGGATTTATCGAGGGCGGCTGCTCGAACGAGGCCAATGTGCGCGAACTGCGCGAATTCAGGCAGCATTGCCGCATCCTGATCTCGGTTGGCGCCTGCGCGATCAACGGCGGTGTCCCTGCGATGCGCAACACCATTGGCCTGCGCGAATGCCTGGAGGCGGTCTATCTGCATGGCCCTTCCCTGGAAGGCGGCGGCATGATCCCCAACGACGAGGATCTGCCGCTGCTGCTCGACCGCGTCTATCCCTCGCACGAGATCGTCAAGATCGACTATTTCCTGCCGGGCTGTCCGCCCAGCGCGGACGCGATCTGGGCAACGTTGACCGCGCTGCTGACCGGACAGCCCCCCGCGCTGCCCTATGCCCTGCTGAAATATGAATGAGGGCCTGACATCATGACCGAAATTCAGGCAAGTCTGGGCGCGCGAAAAATCGTGATCGATCCGGTTACGCGGGTCGAAGGCCACGGCAAAGTCACCATCCGGTTGAACGAAGCGGGCGAAGTCGAACAGGCCCGGTTCCACATCGTCGAATTTCGCGGGTTCGAACGCTTCATTCAGGGGCGCATGTTCGACGAAGTTCCGGTCATTGTGCAGCGGTTGTGCGGGATCTGTCCGGTCAGCCATCATCTATGCGCGGGCAAGGCGATGGATGTGGTCGCGGGCGTCGATCAGGTGACACCCACCGCCGACAAGATGCGGCGGCTGATGCATTATGGCCAGGTGCTGCAATCCAACGCACTCAATTTCTTTCATCTGGCCTCGCCCGACTTGTTGCTCGGCTTTGATGCGCCGGTGGCCACGCGCAACATCGTCGGGGTGATCGAGGCCTTTCCCGAAGTCGGCAAATGGGGCATTTTTATCCGCAAGTTCGGACAACAGGTGATCGCCGCGACCGGTGGTCGGCGCATCCATCCGCGCCTGTGCGTGCCCGGCGGGGTCAACCAGAACCTGACCGTCGACCATCGCGATGCCTTGCGCAAGGATATCGGCCAGATCATCGCCTGGTGCGGGCTGGCGCTGGAATTGCACAAGAGCTTTGTCCACGCGCATCAGGAACTGCACGCAACGTTCGCCAGTTTCCCTTCCAGTTACATGAGCCTGGTCGGCGCAGACAAGCGCATGGAGCTATACGACGGTACGCTGCGCGCCCTTCACGCCGACGGCAGCACGATCTTTGAAGATGTGAAGGCGGCAGACTATCGCGACTATATGATCGAGGAAGTGCGGTCGTGGAGCTATATGAAGTTCCCGCATATCCGCTCGCTCGGTCGCGACAACGGGTGGTACCGGGTCGGGCCGCTGGCGCAGGTCAATGCTTGCGCCTTTATCGACACGCCGCTGGCCGAGGCGGCACGCAAGGATTTCATGGCGTTGGGTCATGGCGGACTGGTTCATGCAACGCTGGGATATCACTGGGCGCGGATGATCGTGATGATCCACTGCGCCGAAGTGATCGAACGGCTGTTGTACGACGACGATCTGCAAGGCACCGACCTGGTCGTAACCGGCAAGCGGCGGCCCGAAGGCGTGGCCGTGATCGAGGCGCCACGCGGGACGCTGCTGCATCACTATACCGTCGATGACAATGGCCAGGTGACCAGCGCCAATCTGATCGTATCGACCACCAACAACAACGAGGCGATGAACCGGTCGGTGACCAAAGTGGCCAAGGACTACCTCACCGGACGCGAAATCACCGAAGGCCTGCTCAACCACGTCGAAGTCGCCATTCGCGCCTATGACCCCTGCCTGTCGTGCGCCACCCACGCGCTGGGTGACATGCCGCTGATTGTCACGCTCGAAGATGCAGATGGCGCCATCGTGGCGACACGGGTGAAGGAATGACGCTGCCCGGGATCGCTCTGACCGCAGGGTCCGGTCGCTTCGAAGCGGGGAACGCCGACCCGGTGCGCGTGCTCGTGCTCGGGTACGGCAATCCGGGACGTCAGGATGACGGGCTGGGGGCAGCGGCCGTCGCCGAAATCGAGACGTTGAACTGGCCCAACGTCACCGCCTATGACAACTACCAACTGTGCATCGAGGATGCGATCGACGTTGCCGAACACGATGTCGTCTGGTTCGTCGATGCCTCGCGGGTGGGCGCCTCACCATTTGCGGTGACTGAGCTGTCGCGTGCCACCAGTGTCGAATTCACCAGCCATCTGGTCCGCCCGGAGGCCATCCTGGCCATGGCCGAACAGTATTACAACAGCACGCCCTGTGCGTACCTGCTGGCGATCCGCGGATACGAGTTCGAATTCATCGAAGCGCTGACCCCGCGTGCGAGCGACAATCTGCGGTTGGCCGTCCATGCCCTCGCCCACCAGATCCATGCCGTCCAGTCAGGGGTTTCCCGATGAACATTGGTCTGGGTTCCCGGCGCAGGACCGTCCTGCTGATCGACAGCGATCCGCATGCGCGCGCCATATTGCGACTGGCGCTGGAGTCAGTGGGTTTTTCGGTGGGAGAGGCCGCGAACAACACCGAGGGCGAACGCACGATCGCGCGAGTCAGACCCGATGCGGTGCTGGCCGACCTGCTGGCCGATCCGTCGCCGAATGCGCCGACGATTTCCGAATGGCTGCGCGCCAGCGGCAGCGCCATCCCATGCTATATCGTCAGTTCCGCCGCCGAGGCGCTGGTCGGCAGCACCGGGCTGCATGAACTGGGCGTGTCGGGGGTGTTCCTCAAACCGGTCGACACCGCGCTGGTTATCCAGACGCTGCGCACGCACTTGGGCGTCGGCAGCAAGGCGGCGAACCATGCATGAAGTTTCGTTGATCGAGAACGTGATCGCACTGGTCGAACACGAACGCACCAAGTCGGCATTTGCCCGCGTGTCCATGATCAGGCTCAGGCTGGGCGCGCTGGGCCATGCCGAACCCGATGCCCTGCGCTTTTGCTTCGCAGCGGTCACAGCGGGCACCATTGCCGAAGGCTCGGGTCTGGAAATCGAGATCGTCCCCGGCGAAGGCTGGTGCCCGGATTGCGGGAACACGGTTGCGCTGGCTCAGCGGTTCGACGCCTGCCCGGTGTGCCAGGGCAACCAGGTCAAGATGACCGCTGGCGATGATCTGCGCGTGGTTGAAATGGAGGTTGCGTGATGTGCACGGTTTGCGGTTGCGCCACAGCGCGCCATGGCGATGGGCACGCCCATTTACATGGGAACGGCCATGGCCACGACCATCGGGATCACGCGATCGATTTTGGCGAGGGCCTTGCCGGGGTGACCGTTCCGGGCATGAGCCAGGAGCGCACGATCACCATCGAACGCGACATTCTGGCCAGGAACGCGATCCATGCGCAGGCCAATCGCGACCTGCTGGACGCGTCAGGTGCCTTTGCGCTCAATCTGTTGTCCAGCCCCGGGTCGGGCAAGACCACCTTGCTGGTGCGCACCATCGCCGCATTGCAAGACCGCTGGTCCCTCGCCGTGATCGAAGGCGATCAGCAAACCTCGCTCGACGCAGAGCGTATTCGCCAGACCGGCGTTCCGGCGGTGCAGATCAACACCGGCAAGGGCTGCCACCTCGATGCCCATATGGTTGGCCACGCGCTGGACCAGGTGCCACTCGATGCAGGAGGCCTGGTGTTCATTGAAAATGTCGGGAACCTGGTCTGTCCTGCCGCGTTCGATCTGGGCGAAGATGCCAGAGTTGTGGTGTTGTCGGTCACCGAGGGCGAAGACAAACCACTCAAATATCCCGACATGTTTGCCGCCGCAGACCTGATGGTGCTGAACAAGTCGGATTTGCTGCCCCATCTCGATTTCGACGTGGAGGCCTGTCGGGCGGCGGCCCTGCGCGTCAATCCCGATCTGCCGATCCTGATCGTTTCGGCCCGCACCGGGGCGGGCATCGACGCGTTTGCGGCATGGATCGAGGCGCGCGCCGCGCTGGTCGGCAAGCGACGATGACCAGGCGACGCCTGCGGGTTCACGTCAGCGGCGCGGTGCAAGGGGTGGGATTTCGCCCTTTCGTGTTTGCACTTGCGCAGCGCTATGCCCTGTCGGGTTTCGTGTGCAACGACGCCAGGGGCGTGCTGGCCGAACTTGAAGGCGACACGCACCGGGCGTTCCTGTGGGCCCTGCGCAGCGAACACCCGCCGCTGGCGCGCATCGACCGGGTCGACGTGACCAGCCTGCCTGCGCTGGGCAGCACCGGCTTTGCCATCCGCGCCAGTCTGGCCGCCGGGGCGGCGACCAGCCGCGCCATCCCCGACGCGGCCACTTGTTCCGCCTGCCTTGCCGACCTGTTCGATCCGGCCAGCCGGTTTTACCACTATCCGTTTGTCACCTGCACCGATTGCGGGCCGCGTTTCACCATCACCCGGCGCCAGCCTTATGATCGCGCCAACACGGCCATGGCGGACTTTGCGTTCTGCGGGCAATGCGCCGCCGACTATGCCGATCCGGGCAACCGCCGTTTTCATGCCGAGACACTGGCCTGCCCGGATTGTGGCCCGCAGTTCAGCCATACGGTGCAGGAAATTGCCGCGATCCTGCGCGTGGGCGGGATCGTCGCGCTCAAAGGGATCGGCGGGTTCCACTTGCTGTGCGATGCCACCAATGAAACCGCCGTTGCGCGTCTGCGGCTGCGCAAGCGGCGCCCAGCACGTCCGTTTGCCATCATGCTGGCCAGCGATGGTGCATCCCGCCCGTTCGCCAGCCCGACTGCGGCCGAACGCGATCTGCTCAACCGATCCGCGCGCCCGATCGTGATTGTGCGCAAGGGCACCGGCCTTGCGCCGTCGGTCTGCCCGCGCCTGCGAACCGTCGGCGTGATGCTGCCCTCGGCGCCGGTGCATCACCTGATCTTTCATGCGCTCGAACGCAACGGCGCCGACGGCACTTGCGCGCTGGTGGTCACCAGCGCCAATCTGGCGGGTGACCCGCTGGTCATCGCCGGCGCGGCGGCCGCGCAGGACTTGTCGCCGATCGCGGATCTTGTGGTCACCCACAACCGCCCCATCCTGATCCGCGCCGATGATTCGGTCATGGCGGTCATCGCCGGGGAACCGGCGTTTGTGCGCCGCGCGCGCGGGTATGTGCCCGACCCGATCGATCTGGGCGAGGACGGTCCGACGGTGATTGCGCTGGGCGCACATCTCAAGGCGACGGTTTGCGTCACGCACGGGCGCGAAGCCTTTGTGTCGCAGCATGTGGGCGATCTCGACAGCGCGCAGACACGGCGCTTTCATCACGAAACCGTGCAACGTTTGCTGGCCGAGCTTGGCATCAGGCCCGAATGCGTCGCCTGTGATCTGCACCCGGACTATGGCTCGACGGTCGTCGCGCAGACACTGGATCTGCCGGTGTTGCGCGTACAGCACCATGCCGCCCACCTGGCCGCCGTCGCGGCCGAACATCGGTTGCACGGCCCGCTCGTCGGCCTGGCGCTCGATGGCCATGGTCATGGCAGCGACGGCATGGCCTGGGGCGGCGAACTGCTGATCCGCACCGGCGGAATCTGGCACCGGCACGGCCATCTGCGCCCGCTGCCCCTGCCCGGCGGTGATCGCGCCGCCCGCGAACCCTGGCGCATGGGTATGGCGGCGATGGTCGCAATGGGGCGCGGGGCCGAGGCGGAGCGCCGGTTTTCCAGGCACCCGCTGGCCGCCCCGCTCACGCGGACGATGACAGCCGATGGCCCCGTTACCACCAGCATGGGCCGTCTGTTCGATGCCGCCGCCGCGCTGCTCGGAGTGTGCGAAGACCAAAGTTATGACGGCCAGGCGGCGATGGAACTCGAAGCGCTGGTCGACCGGACACAGATCCAGCCCGGCGGCTATCACATCATCGACGGCATGCTCGATTTCACACCTTTGCTGGGCACCCTGCTGCAACCCGGCATCGATGCGCAGACCGGGGCCGGGCTGTTTCACGGCACGGTGATCGCCGGGCTGGCCGAATGGATCGGTGCAGTGGCGCTGGCACAGGGCCAGACCCGCGTGGTGCTGGGCGGCGGATGTTTCATGAACCGGGTTCTGGCCGAAGGGCTGGCCCTCGCCTTGCGCCGGCGCGGCCTCGAACCCTGGCTGCCCAGGCTGGCCCCGGCCAACGACGGGGGCATTGCGCTGGGCCAGGCGGCCATCGCGCGCGCGCATCTGATGCAATCGAACAGGAGCTGAAGCGATGTGCCTGGCCATTCCCGTCCGCGTTGAGGCCCTGCTGCCCGATCAGATGGCACGCGTTACGCTTGGTGGTGTGTCCAAACGCGTGTCGATCGCATTGGTCGAGGATGTCTGTGTGGGCGATTATGTCCTGCTGCATGTCGGTTATGCCTTGACCCGGCTCGATCCCGCCGAAGCGGAACTGACGCTGGCGATGATGCATCAGGCCGCGGTGCCCGGCATGCCCGCAATGGCAGGAGCGATCCGATGAAATATATCGACGAATACCGCGACGGAACGCTCGCCCGGTCGATCGCCGCAACTATCGCGGCAGAGGCGGCCATCGACCGCCGGTATCGGTTCATGGAGTTTTGTGGCGGCCACACCCATGCCATCTCGCGCTATGGGCTGGAGGATCTGCTGCCCGCCAATGTAACCATGGTGCATGGGCCGGGCTGTCCGGTCTGCGTGCTGCCGGTCGGGCGTATCGACGATGCAATCCGGCTGGCGATGCGGCCGGAGGTGACTTTGTGTACTTATGCCGATCTGCTGCGCGTACCGGCCTCGGGCGGCACCAGCCTGCTCAAGGCCAAGGCCGCGGGCGCCGATATCCGCATGATCACCTCCCCGCTGGACGCGGTGCTGATGGCCGAGGCAGAACCGGCGCGCGAAGTGGTGTTTCTGGCCATCGGGTTCGAAACGACGACGCCCTCCACCGCCCTGTCGATCGACCTTGCGCACAAGAAACGGCTCGGCAATTTCAGCGTGTTCTGCAACCATGTGCTGACCCCGCCGGCGATCCGCGCGATCCTCGACACCGCGCATCTGCCGCCGGACGAACGCGTGCAGATCGACGGGTTCATCGGCCCCGCGCATGTCAGCACGGTGATCGGCACCGAGCCCTATCGCGCGCTGTGCGCCCAATTTGCCAAACCGGTGGTTGTCGCCGGGTTTGAACCGCTCGATGTGCTGCAGGCGATCCTGATGCTGGTGCGGCAGATGAACGCCGGGCATTACCGGGTCGAAAACCAGTATATCCGCGCGGTGACAGCCACGGGCAATCGCCTTGCCCAAAGCGCCATGACCGAGGTCTTTGCCATGCGCGACACGTTCGAATGGCGGGGCCTGGGCCAATTGCCCCACAGTGCCTTGCGCCTGAGCGATGCCTTTGCCGCATTCGATGCCGAACGGCGGTTTTGCGTGGTGCCGGTCGCCGCCGCCGACAATCCGGCCTGCGAGTGCGCAGACGTGCTGCGCGGGCTGAAAAAACCCGCCGACTGCAAGCTGTTCGGCACCACCTGTTCGCCCGAGGCGCCGATGGGATCGTGCATGGTGTCGCCCGAAGGCGCCTGCGCCGCGCACTGGACGTATGGCCGTTTTCGCGACCGGATTCCGGCGCGGGCCGCAGCATGACCGCGCCCCGGCTGCGTCGCCGCAAGCTCGACATCAAGACCGGTCTGGTCGACCTGTCGCATGGCGCGGGCGGACGGGCCTCGGCGCAACTGGTCGATGACATCTTTCGCCCGGCGTTCGACAACGCACTGCTCGATCTGGGCAATGATCAGGCCGCGTTCGATGTTGCGGCGGGCCGCATGGTGATGTCGACCGATGGCCATGTGATCTGGCCGCTGTTCTTTCCGGGCGGCGACATCGGGTCGTTGTCGGTCCATGGCACGATCAACGATCTGGCGATGGCCGGCGCGCAGCCGCTTCACCTTGCGGCAAGCTATATCCTTGAAGAAGGCTTTCCCCTGGCCGACCTGCAACGCATCGCGATCAGCATGGGGCGTGCCGCCCGCGCGGCCGGCGTGGCGATTGTCACGGGCGACACCAAAGTGGTCGAACGCGGCAAGGCCGACGGACTGTTCATCACCACCACCGGCATCGGCGTGGTCCCGCCCGGCATTGTCATCTCGGGCGATCGGGCACGGCCGGGCGACCGGGTGATCGCGTCCGGCTCGATCGGTGATCATGGGGTTGCGGTGATGTCCAGACGCGCCAACCTGGGGTTCGAGACCGAAATCGTGTCCGACAGCGCCGCGCTCAACGGGCTGGTCGCCGCGATGGTCGGCGCAGTGGGCGCGGGCTTGCGGGTGATGCGCGACCCGACGCGTGGTGGCCTGGCCGCCACGCTGAACGAGATTGCCCGGCAATCGCGCTGTGGTTTTCACATCCATGAATCCGCCCTTGTCGTACGCCCCGACGTTGCCGCGGCTTGCGAACTGCTGGGCCTGGACCCGCTCAACGTGGCCAACGAGGGCAAGCTGGTTGCCATCGTCGACCCGGCCGCTGCCGACCGCCTGCTGGCAGCGATGCAGGCGCATCCGCTGGGGCGCGAGGCCTCGATCATCGGCACGGTGACCGAGGACGATCAGGGCTTTGTCCAGATGACCACCGCATTTGGCGGCGACCGGATCGTCGACTGGCTGACCGGCGAGCAATTGCCACGCATATGTTGAACAGGCGGTTCGGCGCCAGGCTGCTCGGCCCGCTGATCCTGTGCAATCTGGCCGCGTGGGGTTGGGCGCTTGGCGCGTTCCATCGCGCCCCTGCCCTGTTGGGCGCGGCCTTGCTGGCGTGGATGTTTGGCCTGCGCCATGCGGTCGATGCCGATCACATCGCGGCCATCGACAATGTCGTGCGCAAACTGGTGCAATCCGGGCGCCGCGCGCAAACCGCCGGGCTGTGGTTTTCGCTGGGCCATTCGACCGTGGTGGTGCTGGCCACGGTGGTGGTCACCGTGTCTGCGCTGGGGATCGAGCACTGGCTGGGTATCGCGCGGCAGATCGGCGGAGTTGCCGGAACGCTGGTATCGGCAACGTTCCTGCTGGGCATCGCCATCGCCAACCTGGTTGTCCTGCACGGCGTCTGGCGCAGTTTTGCGGCGGTCCGTAAGGGCGATGCGATCGACGCTTATGCACCGGGCGCAGACCTGATGGGGCCGGGCCTGATGGCACGCCTGTTGCGGCCTTTGCTGCGCGGGATCACCAAAAGCTGGCACATGTACCCACTCGGATTCCTGTTCGGGCTCGGTTTTGACACCGCCACCGAAATCGGCGTGCTGGGCCTGTCGGCAACGCAGGCATCGCAGGGCATGAGCCGGTGGCAAGTCATGGTGTTTCCGGCGCTGTTCACCGCAGGCATGGCGCTGGTCGATACCATAGACAGCGTGCTGATGGTGCATGCCTATGGCTGGGCGATAATCAACCCGCTGCGCAAACTGTGGTACAATCTGACCATCACCGCAGCCTCGGTGCTGGTGGCCGTGTTGATCGGCTCGGTCGAATTGCTGGGGCTGATGGGCGACCGGATGGCACTGCATGGCCCGCTTTGGGCAGTGGCAGGCGCCCTCAACGCAGACCTTGGCTATCTCGGCTTTGCGGTGATCGGCCTGTTCGTGGCCTGCTGGATCACTTCGTTCATCGTCTATCGCTGGCAGGGCTATCATAGAGTCTGACTCGAAACGCGTTCTTTCGCGAGTTTCGAGTCACGCT
>NZ_KQ954269.1 GCF_001519065.1 Novosphingobium sp. FSW06-99 | reverse complement strand
AGCCCAGCGCGATGTCGGGCGCGTCTTCCTGCTTCATGCCGACGGTGTGATACCCGCCATCGACATGGTGCACTTCGCCGGTCACGCCCGACGACAGGTCTGACAGAAAATAGAGCCCGGACCCGCCAACATCCTCGATCGTGACATTGCGGCGCAGCGGCGAATTGAGCTCGTTCCATTTGAGGATATAGCGGAAATCGCCGATCCCGCTGGCTGCCAGGGTTTTGATCGGCCCCGCCGAAATAGCATTGACGCGCACGCCCGCCGGGCCGCAGTCGTTGGCCAGATAGCGCACGCTGGCCTCCAGCGCGGCCTTGGCGACGCCCATCACGTTGTAATGCGGCACGACCTTTTCCGAGCCGTAATACGTCAGCGTCAGGATCGATCCGCCCTGCGTCATCAGCGGCAGCGCGCGCTTGGTCACCGCCACCAGGCTGTAGGCGGAAATGTTCATCGTCATCAGAAAGTTGTCGAGCGTGGTGTCGTAATAGCGCCCGCGCAACTGGTTCTTGTCCGAATAGCCGATGGCGTGGACGATGAAATCGATCGTCGGCCAGCGTTCGGCCAGCGTGGCGAATGTGGCATCCAGCGCGTCCATATCGGACACGTCGCACGGGATCAGGAAATCGCTGCCCAGGCTTGCCGCCAGAGGACGCACGCGCTTTTCCAACGCTTCGCCCTGGTACGAAAACGCCAGTTCCGCTCCTGCTTCGTGCAGTCGCTTGGCAATTCCCCAGGCCAGCGACTTGTCATTGGCCAGGCCCATGATCAGGCCTCGCTTTCCCTCCATCAGTCCGGTCATGCGCCCTCGGTTCGCTTGAAATCAGTCAACATTGTATCGGCCTGGCTTACCACATCGTGCTCTTCCGGCGTTTCGGCCAGCGCGGCGTTAAGTTCGGCTCCTATCACCATCCCTAAGCCGACCAGCCAGAAAAAGAAAAGCGCGATCATCACGCCAGCCATGCTGCCGTACGTCAGATCGTAGGTAAAAAGATAGCGCAACAGCTTTGGCAAGAGGATGGCGATCCCTTGCCACCATGCGGTCACAAACAGCGCGCCCGGCCATTTGGGATAGCGCGCGGCGCCATAGGCGCCGGGGCTGAGGCTGACAAACAGCACCCACAAGGCACCAAACAGCAAAGGCGCGGGCGCAAATCGCGACAGCGTCAGCCCGGCAATCCACCCGTGCAATTCGGGCGCCAGCGCAAACAGCGCCTCCAGCGTGGCGCCCAGCGCGACTTGCACGGTGATCGCCAGCAGGATCAGCACGACCGAGGCGATGATCAGCCCGGTCGAGCCGAGCCGCCGCACCCAATAGGCCCTGGTGATCGGCGTGCCATAGGCACGGCGCAGCATGTCGCGGATGGTTTCAACCAGGCTGCCCACGGTCCACAACCCGACCGCGCCACCGATCCACAGCAGCGATCCGGTACGCGCGGCCAGCACTTTGCGCGCCACCGGGCCCAGCACGCTGGCGACATCGGGGGGCAGGGCTGCCAGCACCGTGCCGATCGCGGCGCCGCGCTCGCTTGCTTCGCCCACCAGCGAAAACAGCGCGGCGGCGGTGATGCAGAACGGGAACAGCGAAATCAGAACCATATAGGCAAAGTTGCCGGCATGGATGGTGCCGTCGTTGATCACCCCGGCCCATACCCGGCGCACTACCCGCACCACCCGGCGCCGCGATCGCGCGCGCAACCGCGTGGCATCGAACTGGTCGAGCAGGCGCAGTGCCAGTTGCCGACGCGCCTCTGGCGACAGGCTGGTGACGGGCACGTCGGGTACCGGCGGGCCGAACAGTCCGGAGGAATTGTCTGCCATGTCGCTGGTGGGCCCGGTGGCCGCGTGGTCACCGGGCGCCATCGCTCAGACCCCGAGGCGGGCGCGTGGATTGCGCGTGTCGTGCCAGCCTTCGAGCCGGCGGCGCAAGTCTTCGTCATCGGGGGGCAGATCGATCTGCAGCGTTACAAGCTGGTCGCCGCGTTCGCCGTCCTTGCGCGAAAAACCCTTGCCCTTGAGCCGCAGCGTCTTGCCCCCGGTGGTGCCGGGCGCAACCGTCAGTATGACCGCCCCATCGACCGTCGGCACCTTGATCCGCGCGCCGCCAACCGCTTCGTCGAGCGTGATCGGCACTTCGATGCGGATATTGTCGCCATCGCGTTCGAATACCGCGTGCGCGGCGATCTCGATGGTCACCGTGGCATCACCGGCCCCGCCCGGGCCCGCATCGCCCTTGCCGGGCAGGCGCACCTGCTGGCCATGTTCGACCCCTGCGGGCAGTTTCAGGTCGATGGTCTTGCCATCTTTGAGCGTGATCCGTTGCGGTGCGCGGGTGGCCGCATCGACAAACGGTACCACCAGCCGATAGGCCACGTTGGCCCCGCGTGGCGGTGCGCCGCGCCGACCGCCAAACCCGCCCGCCGCGCCGCCGCGCCCGCCGAACAGCCCTTCGAACAAGTCACCCAGATCGGGGCCCGCGCCATCGCCGGGTCGCGCGGCAAAGCCTTCGAAGCCGTCGTGCCGGTAACCGCCCTGACCACCGCCGCCGCCAAAGCCGAACGGGGCGGCGGGGTTGCCGTCGCCATCGATTTCGCCACGGTCGAATTGCGCGCGCTTGTCCTTGTCGGACAACAGGTCATAGGCGCGGGTAACCTCGCCAAACCGTTCGGATGCGTCGGGCTTGCCCTGATTGCGATCGGGGTGAAGGTCTTTGGCCAGCCGCCGATAGGCCGCTTTGATGTCCTTTTCGCTGGCACTGCGACTGACGCCAAGGATGGTATAAGGGTCTGCCATAAGCTGCTAGCTAGGCCCCCACCCCGTTTCCTGCAAGGAATAGACTGCGCTTTTCTTGGGCCGATCGCACTCTTGTCCTGCTGGGCATGGCACTACCAGGTGGCTAACAGCCCGACTTGATCGCGATCATGGCCGATCCCGGCCCGGTCTGTCAGCACAACGATCCCGCAACGAACCAGTGAAAGCCAGCCCGATGTCCCAAACCCAGTCCGATGCCGACACCATCTCCGATGGCGATCCGTTCGCCCTGTTCCAGACCTGGTTTGATGCGGCGCGCGTCAGCGAACCCAGCGATCCCAACGCGATGGCGCTGGCGACGGCGACACCCGACGGGTTGCCGTCGGTGCGGATGGTGCTGCTGAAAGGCCACGGGCCCGACGGTTTCGTGTTCTACACCAATTTCCACAGCCGCAAGGGCGGCGAACTGGCGGCCAACCCGCACGTAGCGCTGCTGTTCCACTGGAAAAGCCTGCATCGCCAGATCCGCATCGAAGGGCCGATCCGCGAAGTGACCCCGGCCGAAGCCGACGCCTATTTCGCCAGCCGCCATCCCGAATCGCGGCTGGGTTCGGCAGGGTCCGACCAGTCACGTCCGCTCGATGCCCGTGAAACCTATCTCGACCGGGTGGCCGCGCTGCGCGCGCAATATCCCGATGGCGCGGTGCCGCGTCCGGCGCACTGGTCGGGCTATCGCGTGCGGCCCGAACGGATCGAATTCTGGCAGGACCGCGCGTTCCGGCTGCACGAACGGCGCCAGTTTGTGCGTGTCGGCGATCAGGACTGGACCAGCACCCTGCTCTATCCGTAAACGTCGGGTCGATGATGACCGTGATTCACGCCGCCAATACGGAAACCAGCCTGGACCGGGGCGCGCTCAACCGTCGCGCCGCGCTGGCCTCGATCGGCGTGGCGACGCTGCTGTTTGCGTTAAAGGGCTGGGCGGTGCTGTCGACCGGCTCGCTGGCCATGCTGGGCAGTCTGGCCGACACGGCGCTCGATCTGATTGCCAGCCTGATGACGCTGCTGGGGGTGTGGATCGCGGCGATCCCCGATGACGACAACCACCGCTTCGGCCACGGCAAGGCCGAAGCGCTGGCGGCGATGTTCCAGGTCGTGCTGATCTCGCTATCGGCGTTTGGCCTGGCGATTCGCGCGATCGGGCAATTGTTCACGCCCGGCGGCGTGGCCGATCCGGGTGATGGCATCGTGGTGTCGGCGATTGCGATCATCGCCACGCTGGCGCTGGTGACCTATCAGACCCACGTGATCCGCCGCACCGGCAGTCTGGCGATCAGCACCGACCATGTGCATTACCGCGCCGATCTGGTGCTCAACCTGGCGGTGATCGCCGCGCTGGCGCTTGATCACTGGGGGCATGTGCGCGGGGTCGATGCCGGGTTTGCGCTGGCGATTGCCGGATGGCTGGGCTGGGGCGCGTGGGGCGCTTCGCAGGACGCGATCGAACAGTTGATGGATCACGAATGGCCGCTGGAAAAGCGCGAGCGGTTTCTGGCCGTCGCGGCATGCCATCCCGCGCTGAAGGGCATTCACGATCTGCGCACGCGCACCAGCGGCAACCGCGATTTCGTGCAGTTCCACGTGTGGGTCGATGGCGCGATGACGGTGACGGCGGCACACAACGTGATGGACGAGATCGAGGCGCTGCTGGCGCGCGAGTTTCCCGACACCGAAATCCTGATCCACCCCGATCCCGAAGGCCACGTCGATCAGGCCCTGCTGGGCGCGCCCGACCTGTTGACCGAAAGCACCGCCGTGCTGGCACAGGGACGTCCCAGGGGGTAGGCCGCTATCCGAACAACCCCACAATATCGCCCAGCTTCGCCGTCACTTTGTCGAGGTGATCCTCGGGCGTCATGCCCAGGCGCACCACCACCAGCTTGCGCGAGGGGGACACCAGCACATATTGGCCGAGATGGCCTTCGCAGGCGAACAAGTCGGCGGGGCCGCGTTCGGGGAACAGCGAGGCGCCACCGGTGGTCGGGCGGCGATTGAGCCAGATCTGCGCGCCATATTGCGCCTCGCGCGGAGAGGGCGTGGTCATGAATTCGATCCACTGGCGTGGCACCAATTGCACCCCGCCCGCTTCGCCGCGATGGCGCAGGAATTCGCCGAACAGCGCCCATTCGCGCGCGGTGGCGTGGATCGCGCTGCCCCCGACCATCGTCCCGGCGGCGTCGAATTCGGGCGTGGCCGACCGCATGCCGACCGGATCGAACAGCCGCGTGTGCAGATATTCGAGCACCGCGCGCCGTCGCATGTCGGGCGTGCCGCCCGGCGCCAGCACGCGCGCGGCCAGATCGGCCAGGATCACCGCGGTGTTGGTCGAATAGACCCATTTGCTGCCGGCGTCATATTCCAGGGGCTGCGCCTCGGCATAGCGCGCCATGTCGTCGCGCCCGTCGAGGAACAGCATGCGCACTTCGTCCGACTGGTACGGCGGATCGCCGCCTTCGACATGGTGCAGGCCTGAACGCATCTGCAACAGTTGTCGCAGGGTGATTTCGCCACGCGGGTCGCCGGGGCGCTGCCACAGCGGGATCGGCACCGAATCGTCGAGCCGCAGCCGGCCGTCGGACACCAGCATGCCGATCAGCACCCCGGTCACCGATTTGGCCATCGACCAACTGATGAAGCGGGTGTTGCGGTCATAGCCGGGGGCATAGCGTTCAGCGACCAGTTTGCCGTCGTGCCACACCACCACCGCGCGGGTTTCGCCCGCATCGGGCGCGGTGAACAGCGGGTCGATCGCCTGCGCCAGATCGGCACGCGTGGTGTCGCCGGGATCGGCCACCACCGCCGACAGCGCGGCGGCCGACAACGGGGTGGCCACCGGTGCGGGATGGCAACCGATCAACGCTGGCACGAGCGCGAGCGGGGCGATAAAGGCAAGACGGTCGGGAATCATCGTTGCCGACCTTTCAGGCAGATCGATCCGGCGGGCAATGACAAATACAACCACCGACCAAGCTTCTTCGCGGCAACCGCGTCCCCGCCGCTGGCCGCAGGCGCTGGCACTGCTGCTGGCGGTGGTGGTGATCGCCGCGCTGGCGTGGGTGTGGGCCCCGGCCCGGCGCTATGCGGTGACCGGCGCAGCCTATGGCGCGCGGGTCGCCTGTTCGTGCCGCTATATCGGCGGGCGCAGCCTGGCCGATTGCCACAAGGACCTCGAACGCCAGACCGCCTGGGCCAGCCTGAGCGAAGACCCCGCCACGCGCAGCGTTACCGCCAGCTATCCTCTGCTGGCCAGCCAGACCGCAACATTCCACGATGGCTGGGGATGCCAGTTGCAACCCTGGACCGGTTCGCGGTAATCTGATCCGCACGCGAAGCGGAAGGCTGCCGGATGGCAATGCTCGTCTACGCCATGAACCTGTCGCTCGACGGCTATGTCGATCATCTGCGCATGCGGCCCGATGCCGCGCTGTTTGCGCATTGGACCGACTATGTCGCCAGCCTTGCCGGCTGTATCTATGGCCGCCACGTCTACCAGATCATGCAATATTGGGACGAGGATCAGCCCGGCTGGGGCGATCAGGAACGGGCCTATGCCGCGGTGTGGCGGCGTCAGCGCAAATGGGTGGTGTCGCGCACGCTCGCCGCGGTCGGCCCCAATGCGACCCTGCTGACCGGGGATCTGGAGACCGCGATCCGCGCGCTGAAGGCCGGGAATGACGGCGAATTGTCGGTTTCCGGGCCGGCTATTGCGCAGAGCCTGGGCGATCTGGGCCTGATCGATGAATACCGGCTCTATTATCATCCTGTCGTGATGGGGCACGGCACACCGTTCTTCGCCGGATCGCCGCCGCCGCTGCGCGTGATCGGCAGCGACCGGATCGGGCCGGAAACGGTGCGGCTGGCCTACGAGCCCGTTTAGACCCGAAATCAACCACATTTGCACACCGTGACGGAGCCGATTTTGGCCCAGCGCCCCAAGCTTTGCGGAACGCAAAGCGTTCCTTGTCGGGATAGAGGGGGGTGCAATGCGGGGACATTGTGCCCGACGAAGGACGCTGCGATGGGCCAAAAGCGGCCCGCCCCGAAGGGGTTGCCTTCAGAAGCTCCGTGGCAGCGTCGCAGCGCTTGCACGGGGCAACCGCCCGCGCTGCGCACTGCTTCTCGCCACGGAGCTTCTGAAGGCAATCACGGCGTGCAAATGTGGTCGATTTCGGGTCTAGATCCAGCCCGCCAGTTCGCGCCGGACCAGCGCTTCGAGCAAGTCCATGCCCACTTCGCCCGCGTTCAGGCAATCGAGTGCGGCAAATTCGCTGCCGCCCGAGCCCAGAAATTCCTCGCGGCCGCGAATTGCCAGTTCCTCCAGCGTTTCCAGGCAATCGGCGGAAAAACCGGGCGCGGCGATCGCCACGCGGCGGGTTCCGGCCTTTGCTTCGGCCATCAGCGTGACATCGGTTGCGGGTTCGAGCCATTTGGCGCGGCCGAACCGCGACTGGAACGTGGTGCTCAGGCGCAAGTCTGGGTGGCTGACGGCAAACGCTTCACCCAGCAGGCGCGACGTCTTGCGGCAATGGCAGTGATAGGGATCGCCCAGATGCAGCGTGCGTTCGGGCATGCCGTGATAGCTCAGCATCAGCAGTTCGGGCACAAATTCCAGCGCGCCGATCTGCCGCGACAAGTCGCGGTGCAGCGCGGTGATATAGCCGGGATCATCGTGATAGGCGGGCAACGTGCGCAGCGCAGGCAGGCGGCGCGTGCGCAAGATCCAGCGCGCCGCATCGTCGAGCACACTGGCGGTGGTGGCGGCGGAATAGTGTGGATAGAGCGGCGCGATCAGCACGCGTTCGCACCCTTCGCCAACCAGCGCGTCGAGCTGTTCGGCAATCGCCGGTTTGCCATAGCGCATGGCATGGCGAACCACTGCGACTCCGCCCAGCCGTTCGTCCAGCGCGCGGGTCTGCGCCTTGGTGATCGCGGCCAGCGGTGATCCTTCGGCGGTCCACACCTGACCATAGGCATGGGCCGATTTCTGCGGGCGGGTGTTCAGGATGATCCCGCGCAGGATCGGCTGCCACACCAGCGGAGAAATCTCCACCACGCGCCGGTCGGACAGGAACTGCTTGAGATAGCGTTTGACCGACAGCGTATCCGGGGCATCGGGAGTGCCCAGATTGACCAGCAGCACACCCACGCGCCCGGTGGCGACCGGGGGATGATCGAGCGGCCAGTGCGGTGGATTGGGATCGGGCATCAGAATCCTTGTTGTCGCGTGATCTTGGTCAAACACCGGTACCCACTTTGTGGCATCACGCGTTAGAGACCTTCAGACAGGAGTGGCAGGCGACGAAATCGCATGCCGCTGGCAGAAAACAGTGCATTGCCGATTGCTGGCGCGACGGCAACCATTCCCAGTTCGCCTGGGTCGAACGGTTCGGCGTCGCTGGGTGCAAAGGCAACCGCGATTTTGGGGCAATCGGCCAGCACGGGCAGGCCGAGCCCGGCCAGTCGTCCGGCGAGCGGCAGGCCCGCGTTCCAGCGCGTGCTTCCCCCCACCGCATAAGCCAGTCCGAACAGCAGTCCGCCTTCGATCTGCTGGCGCGCGATGTCGCGATTGATGATTCGTCCGATGTCGCAATAGGCCGACAGGCTTTCGACGCGAATCGCGCCCGCCGCCGCGCGGGCGGTGGCGACCACCGCGATATGGCCCGCGCGCGCGCCTTCGGGCGCGGCCAGTGTCATGGTGTGGCAGGCAATGCCCTGCCCCGATCCACCGCCCCCGCCGCCCCACATTGCCAGATGCGCCGCCCCTTCCAGGCAGGCGACCAGGCGCGGTTGATCGCCGAGCATCGCCACCCGGAATGACAAGGGTTCGGCGCCTGCAAAATGCGCGCATTCGTCGAGGAAGCTTTCGGTAAAGAACGCCGTATAGCCATGCGCCCCGCCGCGCATCCGTCCGGTCGGCAGGCTGATCGCCACCGGCACATGGTCGGCTGCGCGCTCGGGAATGGCATAGACCGGCAGCGCGCCCGCCAGCGCCAGCGGATCGGCGGCGCCCGCCGCATGGTCCTGCGCGCTCTGGGCATCCTGGCCGCCGAACAGCCGTGCGCCGGTTTCGATCCCGCTCGATGGTGTGGCGATGCGCGCGCGCCAGCCGATCAGCCGCGCCTTCGCCGGATCGAACGCGGCGCTCATGGTGGCGCTGACCGGGGCGCGGGGATAAGCGCCTAGCGTTTCCTGCCAGCGGGACCATGTCAATTGTACCGGCCGGGCAACCTGCCGCGCGATCACCGCGACCTGTTCGGCAATTCGCGTGTCGAGCCGCGCGTCAAAGCTGCCCCCGGCGGGCAGCGGATAGACCGTGACCGCGCCGCGCGCGACCGCGGCGCCGCGCGCGGCAGCATGGGCGGCGGCTTCGGGGGCCTGCGTTGCGATCCACAGTTCCAGCCGCCCGTTGGTCAGCCGCGCGGTCGCGCTGGCCGGTTCGAGCGGGGCGTGGAGCGCGGGTTCGGCTTCGTAGCGCGCGGTCAGCGCGGGGTGGATCAGCACGGCATCGGGATCGCCCGCTGCGCCAATCCGGCTGGCGCTGCCGTGGTGCAGGGCGGCGTCGAGCGCCGCCTCGCACGCCGTGCTGTCGACCACGTGGCCATGGTGCGGATCGATGCGAAAGCGCGGCTCCATTGCCGTCAGCGCGCGGTCGGCGGCGTGCCAGTGGGTGGCCACGGCGGCCAGCCAGCGATCGGCGGTCACCACCGCGATCATGCCGGGAATGTTGCGCGCGGCATCGGCATCGTGGCTCGACAGACGGCAATGCCCCTGCGGCCCCTGCGCGATGGCGGCGTGGACCATGCCGGGCAACCGCACATCGGCGGCAAACACCAGACTGCCATCGACTTTGGCGGGCAGATCCAGACGCGGGAAATCGGGTGCAACCGTGTGGCCCCCCGTGGCGTCGCCATCCTCGCGCGCCGGGGCGGAGCGCAGCACCGGGCTCACCGGGCCCAGCGCGTCGTCGATCAGCCGGTTGAAGGCGATCCGTTGGCGCCCGCACACGACAAAGTGGCCATGCGTGTCGCATTGTGCCGGGTCCACCCCCAGTGCCGCCGCGCCTGCCGCAATCAGCGCCTGGCGCAAGGCGGCGGCGGCCAGCCGCAGGCGCGGTTCGAACACCGCCAGCGTGGTGCCGCAGGCGGTCATCAGCACCGGCACGCGATCGGCCTGATACCGCGTCAGCGCGTCGCGCGGCGATCCGGCGAGCAGGTCGTCAAGCGCGCCGCCGATCCACGGCGCCCCGGCCACCATGCGCGGCATCCACATCGCTGCCCATTCTGCAGCGATCACCGGATCGGCATAGAACGGGCTGAGCGGGGCGGGTTCGACCCCGACCTTGCGCCAGTCCGCGCCCAGTTCGACCGCGACGATCTGCGCGGCCAGCGTGGTCACGCCCTGGCCCAGCTCGGTTGCCGGAACCGCCACGCTGACCGTGCCGTCGCGCGCCAGGCGAATCAGCCCGTCAAACACCTGTTCGTGGTCGCCTGCCACCAACGGCGCACGAAAATGGCGTGGCACCACCGCCAGCCCGACCACCAGCGCACCCGCACCGCCCGCGCCGATCAGCACGGCGCGGCGGCTCAACGGGGCAAGCCGGTCGGTCAGTGCCATCAGGCGGTGCGGTCCAGCCAGGCGCCGATCTGCCGCGCGATCGCCAGATAGGCCTCGGCCAGCGGGCCTTCGCCGGCCGCCGGGGGTTCGCCCGCATCGCTGCCCTGCCGGATCGCGAGCGCCAGCGGAATGCGCCCGAGGAACGGCAGGCCCATGTCCTGCCCCGCCGCTTCGGCCCCGCCATGGCCAAACGGTTCGCTGGTCTGGCCGCAATGCGGGCACAGATAGCCGGCCATGTTTTCTACCATGCCGATCAGCGGCACCTGCCCCTGTTCGAACAGGCCGACCGCGCGCGTGGCGTCGATCAGCGCCAGATCCTGCGGGGTCGACACGATCACCGCGCCCGCCGGTTTGTATTTCTGCAGCATGGTCAGTTGCACATCGCCGGTGCCGGGGGGCAGATCGACCACGATCAGGTCGGTGGCGCCCCAATCGGCCTCGATCAACTGGCCCAGCGCATTGCCCGCCATCGGCCCGCGCCAGGCAATCGGCTGACCGGGGCGCACGAGATGCGCCATCGACAGCATCGGCACGCCAAACCGGCTCATCACCGGGATCAGTTGCTTGTCCTTTGCTTCGGGACGCTGGTCCTCGGTGGCAAACAGCCGCGCCTGCGACGGGCCATAGATATCGGCATCGACCAGCCCGGTCGGACGTCCCAGCCGATGCAGCGCGATCGCCAGATTGGCCGACAGCGTCGATTTGCCCACGCCGCCCTTGCCCGAGCCCACCGCGATGATCCGCCGCCGCCGTCGCGATGCCGACATCGCCACGCGCAGCGGGTATGCGCCCGCGCCGGTGGCGGCCTCGGTCAGGCGGGTTTCCAGCGTCTTGCGCGCGGCATCGTCGAGCCCTTCGGCATCGACCACCACGCTTGCAGATCCATCGGCGGCCATCCGCACCGCCTGCACGCGCGCGCCGGCCACGGCACGCAAGGCCAGTTCCAGCGCTGTCGTCTCGGTCATTGTCTTGTTCCGGTCCTGTTGTGGCACATCCGCCCGTTGGGGAGCCTCCCTAGCAAAGGAAAAATGGGAACGAGACCTGTTTTTCTGAACGAACGATCCTATAACCCCATGCATGAGTGGTCTTGACAGGGGTGAGGCGACCACCGGCCCGGCGAATGACGGGCGGGTTGGTGTGGCCAGACAGGACAGCCCTTGGACAGGGCCCGAAGCCGCGTCTGCTGCGCGCGAGGCAGAGCCTGCCGCCACGGGCGAGGAACCGCCTGCCACCGAGCCTGCTGTACCGGCCAAACCGGAACCCCGCGCCGACAATCCCTGGCACCATTCCCGGCCCAAGCGGGCCGCGCGGCGCCCTGCCCGCCCGGCAGTGACACCGGGGTCGGGCATCGCCGCGCTGGGCCGGTTGGGTCAGTTGGGTCGCACCGTTCTGCCGCAGGTCAGCCCGCCGCCGCCCAGGGTGTGGCTGCGCTGGCTGGGCGGGGCGCTGGTGCTGGCGTGGCTGGGCACCACCACGCTCCATCCGGTCGGGCCGCACGACCAGGCGATCGTGGCAACATTCGGTGCCTCCGGCCCCACGCTCGGGCCCGGTCTGGCGCTCAGTTGGCCCTGGCCGATCGGCGCTGCGCATGTCACCGATGTGACCAGTGTGCGCCATCTTGCCATGCCCGACGGCGATGGCGAGCACCTGATGCTGACACGCGATGGCAGTGTGATCGATGTGGCCTATGACGTGCGCTGGCGGATCGGCGATCTGCGCCGCCACGATCTCGATCTGGCCGATCCCGACGCGACTTTGCGGCTGGGCGCCGAAACCGCCATGCGTGCGGCGGTGGCGGGGGTGGATTTCGCCACACTGATGGGCGGCGGGCACGATGCATTGGGGCATGAGGCGGCGCGCCGGTTGCAGGCGCTGCTCGATCGTGACCGGGCCGGGATTGCCATCGATGGTATCGACATCCGCCGCGCCGATCCGCCCGCGCGGGTGGCCGATGCCTTGCGCGCGGTGGCAAGCGCGCGCAACGATGCCGCCAACGAAGCGACCGAGGCGCATAGCTGGTCGCAGCAGTTGATCGTGCATGCAGAGGGCGAAGCGGGCGCGTTCGACCGGCTCTATGCGCAATATCGCCAGGCACCCGATGTGACCCGGCGCGAGATGTATTACGCCACGATGGAGCGCGTGCTGGGGCAAAGCGACAAGGTGATCGTCGATGCGCCGGGCACGGTCACCACGCTGCCGCCGTTGTCCGCACCGCCCGGTGAGGCGGCGTCTGGCGCAGCAAGGGCGGGCAATGGTCGCTGAGCGTCTGTCCGCCGATTGGCGCCGCCTGATCGCGCTGGCTTGCGGGGCCGGTGCGGCGATCGCGCTGGCTCTGGCTGTGGCCATGCCGGTGCCCGATAGTCGTGCCGCGCTGGTGCTGCGGTTTGGTCAGCCGGTGCGGGTCATCAACGGCTGGGGCGCGGCGGCGGGCGGCGCCGGGCTGGCCTGGCGGCTGCCGCTGGTCGAACACGTGGTCTGGCTCGACCGCCGGTTGATGACGGTGACTGCCGAGGATGACCGGATCACCACGCGTGACGGTCAACCGCTGGCGATCGATGCCTATGTCACCTGGCGGGTGACCGACCCGGTGCGGTTCTATCAGGCGCTGGGCACGCCCGATCATGCGGGGGACGCCTTGCGCGCGATCCTGTCCGCCGTGGTGCGGCAGAATATCGGCCAGGCCAGCCTGACCGACACGCTGGCGCTGGCGCGCGGGCAGAACCTGGCGGCCTTGCGTACGGCGTTCGAGCGCGAACTGGCGGGGTATGGCATCGGCGTGGTCGATCTGCGGCTGGCGCGCGTGGCGCTGCCCGACGGGGCCCCGCTCGATGCAGCCTATGCGCGGATGACCGCCAGTGCCGACGCCGATGCCGCCACCGTGGCCGCGCAAGGCCATCGCAACGCGCAGTTGATCCGCGCCGATGCTGAAGCACGTGCCGGGCAAATCTATGCCGCCAGTTTCGGCAAAGACCCGCAATTCCATGATTTTTACCGCGCCATGCAAAGCTATGATGCAACTTTTGCACAAAAAGGCAGCAAGACGACAATCGTCCTGTCGCCCGACAATGCCTATTTACGACAGTTCCGCGGCAAATAGCATTCAAATCCCGTTCATGCGGGAGAAGTGATTTGAAGGCTTCGACGGGGGCGGATTCGATAACCCGACCCGGTCGGAATGATGAAAAGAGGACTTGGCCACGTGCGATACGCTTATGGAGTTACAACGGCGCTGCTCCTCGCCGGCAGCGCGCTGACCCTGGCGACCGGTTTTCCCGCCGGCGCGCAGGTTGCCCAGAACGACAGTGCAGCCATCGAGGCCGTGGTGCCCCGCGCCGGTGCCCCGGCCAGCTTTGCCGATCTGACCCAGTTGCTGCAACCGGCGGTGGTCAACATTTCCACGCGCCAGCGAGTCAAGGTGCAGGCCCAGAACCCGTTTGCCGGAACGCCGTTTGGCGACATGTTCGGTGGCCAGGGCGGTGGCGGCGGATCGCAGACGCGCGAGGCGCAGTCGCTGGGGTCGGGCTTTCTGATTTCGTCGGACGGCTATATCGTCACCAACAACCACGTGATCACCGCCGAAGGGCAGGGTGAAGTCGAATCGATCACCGTGACGATGACCGACGGCACCGATTATCCGGCCAAGCTGGTCGGCAAGGATGCCGCGTCGGACCTGGCGGTGCTCAAGATCACCGGAACCAAGCCGTTTCCGTTCGTGAAGTTCGGCGATTCGCGTCATGCGCGGGTGGGTGATTGGGTGATCGCCATCGGCAATCCGTTCGGCCTGGGCGGCACGGTGACGCAGGGGATCATTTCGGCGGTCTATCGCAACACCGGCACCGGATCGGCCTATGACCGTTATCTGCAGACCGATGCGTCGATCAACCGCGGCAATTCGGGCGGGCCGATGTTCGACATGCACGGCAACGTGATCGGCATCAACAACGCGATCTTTTCGCCGACCGGCGGCAGCGTGGGGATCGGCTTTGCGATCCCCGCCGACACCGCCGCGCCGATCGTCGACAAGCTGATCAAGGGTGTGGCGATCGAACGCGGTTATCTGGGTGTGCGCATCCAGCCGCTGTCTGACGATCTGGCGGCATCGCTGGGTCTTGCCAAAAAGCGCGGCGAATTCATCCAGGCTGTCGAACCGGGCCAGGGCGCGGCCAAGGCCGGGTTGCAGGCGGGTGACGTCGTGCTGAGCGTCGATGGGAAGGATGTGACCCCCGAACAGTCGCTGTCCTATATCGTCGCCAACACCGCGCCGGGCAAGCACGTGGCGATCGTGATCATTCGCAACAGCCAGCAGATGACCTTGAGCGCGCTGGTCGGGAAACGGCCGAGCGAAGAGGAACTGGCCAAACAGAGCTTCGATCCCGACCAGAACGGCGACGAAGACTTTGGTCCCAACAGCAACGGCAATGCGCACCATGCGGGTCCGTCGATCCAGCAGGCGCTGGGCGTTGCGGTTATCCCGGTGACCCCGCAGATCGCACGCCAGTTGGGCGTGGGCGAGGAAGTGCATGGCGTGGTCATCACCGAAGTCGATGAATCGAGCGACGCCGCGGCCAAGGGCCTGCAGCGTGGCGACATCGTGCTGTCGGCCAATTACAAGCCGATCACCACCAGCGCCGAACTTGATGCGGTGGTCAAACAGGCCAAGGCCGAAAACCGCGAGGCAGTCCTGCTGCGCATCCAGCGTCGCGGCCAGCCCCCGTTCTACTTCCCGATCCGCCTGCACTGAGCGGCAGGTCCGGTTGGATGACAAGGAAAGGGCGGTGCCGGACAATCCGGCACCGCCCTTTCCTTGTTGGCATCGGCCCGAGTGTGCACCTTGTCGGCCCGGTGTGCCGCGCATAGCCTGCCAACCGGGCCGCGACTGGCCAGGGGAGGCATGGCATGACGAGCAATATCGT
The DNA here is from genome assembly GCF_001519065.1 of Novosphingobium sp. FSW06-99. GTDB lineage: Bacteria > Pseudomonadota > Alphaproteobacteria > Sphingomonadales > Sphingomonadaceae > Novosphingobium. The sequence continues at coordinate 28,342 of NZ_KQ954269.1, read as the reverse complement.
GGCGGCGCAGGCGTTTTTCGAGGCATGCGAGACGGGGCAGGGTGCGGCGGGGATTGCCCCGTTTGCCCACGCCGATGCGACGTTCAGCGCGCAGGCGGGCGCGATTGCCGAGATCGCGACGCTGGCCGACTATGCCGAATGGATGAAGGCGCTGTTGGGTATCCTGCCCGACGGAGCCTATGAACTGACCGCCTTTGCCGAAGACCTGCCGCGTCAGACGGTGGTTGCCGCGGCGGTATTTACCGGAACGCACACCGCATCTGGCGGGCCGGTGCCCGCCACCGGACAGGCGGCGCAGTCGGACTATGTCTATGTGATCCGCTTCACCGACGGCAAAGTCAGCCACATGACCAAAGTATGGAACGATGGCTGGGCGCTGAAGCAGCTCGGCTGGGCGTAACGCGCCTCAGTTCGGATGCGGTGTCGCCCGGCCCGTGGGGGGCGGGCGATGCGCCGAACCGGCGGGGCGCCCGGTCGCGCGGTCGAGGAAATCATCGTTGGCGGCGGCGCCCCCGTCTTCCTGCACTGGCGTGGTATCGTCGCGCGGACGCGCCGGGGCGGGCGCCACCGCCGTGCCGTCGGCGCCCTGGTGATTGGCGATGTTGCCGTTGGGATCGACGTAGAAATAGCTGTCGGGATTGTTCTGCAGCGTTTCGTCATCGGGTTCGAGCTGCTGGGTCGGCAGTTTCAGCTCGGTCTGGAACTTTTCGGGCGGACGCTTGGCGGTCGCCACGCGCATATAGGCGGCAAACGCGCGCGCAGGCGCGGTGCCGCCTTGCAGGCCGGGAACCGGCTTTGCGTCATCGCGGCCCATCCACACGCCGGTGGTGATTCCGCTCGAAAAGCCCAGGAACCAGCCGTCCTTGTTCGATGACGTGGTGCCGGTCTTGCCCGCCACCGGGCGGCCGATCTGTGCGGCGCGCCCGGTGCCGATGGCGACAGCGGTCTGCAACAAGTCGGTGATGCCCGCCGCAACATAGTCGGGCACGAGTTGCTGGGCGGGATCGGGGCGATGGCTGTACAACACTTCGCCCTCGGTCGTGGTCACCTTGCGGATGCCATAGGGGATCACCGTGGCGCCCTTGGCTGAAATTTCGGAAAACGCGCGGACCATGTCGAGCATGCGCACGTCGTTGGTGCCCAGCACCATCGAGGGCAGCGTGTTGATCGGCGTGCTGATGCCGAACCGGCGTGCCATATTGGCCACTGCGCCAAACCCGACTTCGTTGCCCAATTGCGCCGCGACGGTGTTCTTTGAATAGGCAAAGGCGGTGCGCACGTCGATCTGCCCGGCATATTTCCCGCCCGAATCGCGCGGGGTCCAGCCATCGATGGTCACCGGTTCGTCGACCACTTTGTCATCGGGTTTGTACCCCGCCTCCAGCGCGGCCAGATAGACAAACAGTTTCCACGACGAACCCGGCTGGCGCACGGCGTTGGTGGCGCGGTTGTAGTTCGAGGTCACGTAGTCGGTGCCGCCGACCATCGCCAGCACCGCGCCATCGCGATCGACGCTGACCAGCGCGCCTTGCGCGCCCTTGGGCGCATTGGTCTGGATCGCCTCGGTCGCGGCGCGTTGCGCGGCGGGGTCGAGCGTGGTCCACACCTCGATCTGCTGATCGTTGTCGGGCAGGATCTGGTCGAGCTGCGGCAGCACCCAGTCGGTGAAATAGCGCGCCGAATTCTGGCCCGCTTCTTCGGCCATCTTCACGCTCTTGAGATCGACCGCCTTTTCCTCGGCGGGGGTGATCGCGCCGGCGTCTTCCATGGTTTCCAGCACGACTTGCGCGCGATCGACCGCGGCCTTGGCGTCGGCGGTGGGCGAATAGTGCGACGGGGCCTTGACCAGCCCGGCGATGATCGAGGCTTCGCCCAGGCTCAACTGTTCGCCCGAATGGCCAAAGAACTTGCGTGCGGCCGAATCGACGCCATAGGCACCGCCGCCGAAATAGACTTTGTTGAGATAGAGCTCGAGGATCTGGTCCTTGCTGAACTTGGTCTCGAGCGCCAGCGCGATCACGATCTCGCGGATCTTGCGATCGAACGTGCGGCTGGAATTGAGGAACGTGTTGCGCGCCAATTGCTGGGTGATGGTCGAACCGCCCTGGCGCCAGTGGCCTTTTTGCACGCGCACCATCACCGATCGGGCGATGCCGATCGGATCGACGCCCCAATGGTCGTGAAACCGGCGGTCTTCGACCGAAATCATCGCATCCTGCATGACCCTGGGCATGCGGCTGATCGGGATCCACTTGCCGTAGCTGGGCCCCAACGTGACGATTTCCGACCCGTCGTCCGCGCGCACCACGATCATGTGCCCGGTCTGGCTCGATTTCAGCCGGTCATAGCTGGGCAACGAGCGCGCGGTGACCAGCACGGCAGCGGTCAGCCCGATCGCGGCGAGCAGGACCACCGCACAGCTCCAGATCACCAGCCCTTTTACCAGCCGGCCCAGAAACGAGCCGCTGCGCGGGCCTTCGCCACCGGATTTGCGGCGACGGGAATTGTCCCTTGGGGCCATCAGACTGGTATCGTTCCCTTAAATTCCGGGCGCAGGCGCGCGCCGCAGCGCGCCATGCATAGACCAAGTGTAACGCAGGGTTAATGGCCAAGTTTTGGCGCCCCGTGCGAAAGCCGTGGGCAAAGTTCAATCCTTGGGCGTGAAATCCAGCGCCGCGCTGTTCATGCAATAGCGCAGGCCGGTCGGCGCCGGGCCGTCGGGAAAGACGTGGCCGAGATGGCCGTCACACCGGGCGCAGCGCACTTCGGTGCGGATCATTCCGTGCGTAGTGTCGGTCAATTCGGTCACCGCCTGGTCTTGCGCGGGCGCGGTAAAGCTGGGCCAGCCGCAGCCGCTGTCGAACTTGGTGTCGGATTCGAACAGCGGCGCGCCGCATCCGGCACAGAAATAATCGCCTGGCGCCTTGTTCTTGTCGTACTTGCCGGTGAACGCGCGCTCGGTCCCCGCTTCGCGCAGGACATGGTACTGTTCAGGGGTCAGCCGTTCGCGCCATTCACGATCGGTCAGGGTGATCTTGTCGGTCATGGTCGGGGTCTTTCGTTGGGATCTGCGTGTTATCTGGGTCTGCCGGGTACGCGGTTCAACCAGGCGCGGCCTCGGCCAGCTTGCGACACAGCGCAAAATCGTCGGCATCGATGCTGGCGGGGCCACCGTTCAGCGCCTCGCGCGCCAATGCGCGCTGGCGATCGATCGCGGCAGCTTGTCCGGCATCGTCAAGTCCGCGCGCGACCAGCAGCCCGTGTGCCGCCGGGCCAAGCCGCGCGGATTCACGCGCCAGCGTGCGCGCCAGCGCGCTGTCGCCATCGCGCGTGGCCAGCACATCGGCATAGACCCCCAGCAAGCCCAGGCAGGCCACCGCATCGGGCGCGGGGCGTGGCGGCACTGCGCCATCCAGATCGCCCAGACAGGCCACCGCCACCGTCGTTGCGCCATCGTGCGTCACGATCCGGGCGGCCTCGATCAGCAGATCGTGCACCGCTTCGCCGCTCAACCCGGTTTCGGCGGCCACGCGTTCGCCCACCTGGCCCATGTAGTGCTTGCCGCGAATCCCCAGCGGCGGCAGCGCCAGCGCAGCCGCATCGCCCCGCGTCTGTGCCACGGCAACCACCGCAAACGCCGCCGCGCAGCGCAGATCGTGATGGTGGCGTTCGGTCAGCGCGGGCACAACCGGCACGGCCGGCCGGGTTTCGGCGCACAGCAACAGGCCCATCAACAGCGGCACGATCGATGAGAACATATTGCGCATCATGCGGCGCCATACCCGTGCTGCGCGCCGACGAAAAGGCCCCCGGATGAACCAGGGATCATCCGGGGGCCAGGATCAGCGTGCCCAAAAAGGTGGTTGGTAAGGGCGTCCGCTGGAGAGGGGGGTGTTCGGTTGCGAATCAAGACTTAAGTTTGTCCGTTGCGGAATGCAACTGAAATTTCCCGCGTCGACGCGGCCCGTCGCACGGCTGTCATATCGGTGCTTATATTTGCCCCGATTGTGGTCTATGCAATGCAGCCATGGACAAGCTGCGTGAACCTCTGTCGTGCCTTGAAGGCTGCGGCCTGCCGTCGGCTCTGGAAGCCATGGGCGAACGCTGGTCGTTCATGATCCTGCGCGCCGCGTTCAACGGCGTGCGCCATTTCGAGGATTTTCTCGATCAGTTGGGCATTGCGCGCAATATCCTGTCAAATCGGCTGGGGCGACTGGTCGAATCCGGTATTCTGATGCGCGAACATTGCGCGGATGACCGGCGCCGGATCGAATATCGCCTGACAGAGAAAGGCAACGATCTCCTGCCGGCCATGCTCGCGTTGCGGCAGTGGGGTGAAAAGTGGTCGCTGGGCGTGCCCTGCAATCCGGTGCTGTGCGATGCGCGTGACGGGTTGCCGATCGCCCCGATCACCATCCGCGCGCACGACGGGCGCGTGGTGGGGCCGGGCGAACTCGTCTGGCGCGACACGGTCGATCTCGGCATGGCCGACCGGGCCCTGTCTGCAGCACCTGAGCCTGCAGCGCCAGAGCGGATCAGCGCCTGACCATTTCCTGCGGTTTTTGGGCGAGGGCCAGCGCGGTGTGCGCTTGCGTCATCGCCTGGTTGTAACAGGCCAGTTGCTGGTCGTCGCCGCGCCAGAATCCATTTTCACCTGACGGGCTGCAGACGATTTCGGCGGCATGTTGCAGCCGGTGTTCCAAGCGTGCGCGACCCTTTGCCGTCGACAGGTCGGCGTTGCTGAAGTGCACCTCCAGCTTGTGCACGGCGATATCGCTGTCGGCGGCACGGGCGGGCGCGGTGGTCAGGGCCAGCGCGGGGACCAGCGCGAGGCTGGCGAACATGGCGCGACGCCATGCGAATGCATGTTGCATGTCGGGTATCCTCTGGTTGCGAAGTGAACGGGCGAAGGCGCGGCGGGGAACCGGCGGGGGCGCGCCTCCAACGAGCCCCCGCCGGTGGCGATTGCGGCACTCGCTCTTTCCGGGGGAGAGTGCCGCGCATCGCTTGATCGTGGTGTGACCGATCCTCGCGCCGGGCGCAGCACCGGCTCGACCGATGGCACAGGCGGGGCGACCGCCGGACCAACTGCCTGGAATCGCCGCCGAACGACATGCCCTGGCAACAACCCGCTTGACCTGTGCGCGCGGGCAACGGCAAGTCGGGCGCGATGATCCGCCTGTTCCATATCAGCGATCTCCATTTCGGGCTGGAGGACACGCGCGCGCTCGACTGGGTGGCCAGGGCGGTGCGCGATGAAGTGCCCGACGGGGTGGTGATCACCGGCGATTTCACCATGCGCGCACGGCCAGGCGAATTTGCCGCCGCCGCGCGCTGGATCGCGACGCTGGGCGTGCCGGTGCAGATCGACCCGGGCAATCACGATCTGCCCTATTTCAACCCGATCGAACGCTTTGCCGATCCCTATCGGCGGTTCCGCGCGCTCGAAGCCTCGATCGAACGCCCGTTGCAACTGGGCCCGCTGGCGATCGTGCGCCTGCCGACCACGGCGGCGGCGCAATGGCGGTTCAACTGGTCGCGCGGCACGGTGGGCGTGGGCGCCTTGCGGCGGACGCTGGCGCAGATCGATGCCATCGGTCTCGATCGCGCGGTGCTGGTGACCTGCCACCATCCACTGGTCGAAGCGGGCACCAAGGGCCGTGCGCTGACCCACGGGGGCAATCGCGCGCTGGCCGAACTGGCCCGGCGCGGCGTGCTGGCGGTGCTGTCGGGCCATGTCCACGATGCGTTTGATCTGATCCAGCAGACGCCTGCCGGGCCGGTGCGGATGATCGGCGCGGGCACGCTGTCGCAGCGGCTGCGCACCACGCCGCCCACGTTCAACGACCTGATGCTCGATCGCGGGCGACTGACCTGTCGCGTGCGGCGGCTTGAAGGCGTGGGGGCAGAGGCGTTTGGCCGCTACAAGTGATCCGCGCCGCATCGTCTGCCAACGCCCGGCTTGCATCGCCGCCACGCAGCGGGCAGTTTCTGTGATCACGCATTCCACAACGACTTTAGCGACAGGCGGGCCATGCTGACCATCTATAGCGACGACCATCGGCTGCATCATGGCGCCGCCGAATTCTATCGCGGGCGGCTGGTGCCCTGTTTCGAAATGCCCGCGCGCGCCGATCAGGTGCTCGACCGGGTGCGCAGCGCCGGGCTGGGGGCGATTGTCGCGCCCGACCGGTTCGATCGCGCGGCGCTGACCCGGGTCCATGCCGACGATTATGTCGCCTTTCTCGAAACCGTGTGGGACGAATGGTCTGCACTGGGCGAAACCGGCGATGCACTGCCTTATGCCTGGCCCGCCACGGGGTTGCGGCAGGATGTGCCGCCTGATCATATCGATGGCAAACTGGGGTTCTATTCGATCGATGCGGCAGTGCCGATCACCGCCGGAACCTGGGCGGCGGTGCGGTCGAGCGCCGATTGTGCGCTGACCGGCGCGCGCCATCTGGCGCAAGGCGGCGATGCGGCGTTCGCCTTGTGCCGCCCGCCCGGCCATCACGCCGGTGCGCGCGCGATGGGCGGGTTCTGCTATCTCAACAACGCGGCGATTGCGGCGCAGCACTTGCGCGATCAGGGTCATGCCCGCGTCGCGGTGCTCGACGTCGATTATCACCACGGCAATGGCACGCAGAGCATCTTTTATGACCGGGGCGATGTGCTGTTCGTTTCGCTGCACGGCGATCCGCGTCAGGAATATCCGTTCTTTCTGGGCTATGCCGACGAGCGCGGCAGCGGCGACGGGCTGGGCGCCAATCGCAACTATCCCCTGCCGTGGGGCACGACAGGCACGCAATATCTGGCCGCGCTCGATGCCGCGATTGCCGATATTGCCGCCTTTGCGCCCGACAGCGTGGTCGTATCGCTGGGGGTCGATACGTTTGTCGAAGACCCGATCAGCCATTTCAAGCTGGAGTCATCCGATTTTGGCGCGATCGGCCGGCGGATTGCCGCGCTGGGTGCGCCGAGCCTGTTCGTGATGGAGGGCGGCTATGCGGTGGCCGATATCGGCGGCAATGTGGCGGCCGTGCTGACCGCCTTCAAGGACGCCTGACATGGACCATGCCGCTGCGCCGGACCGGTTTCGCCGCCAATTGCAACTGGGCGATCTGGTTGCCTATGGGCTGGCCTATATTGCGCCGATTGCGCCGCTGTCGACGCTCGGGCTGGTGTGGTCGGCCTCGCACGGGATGCTGGCGCTGGCCTATCTGCTGGGCGGGGTGTGCATGGCGTTCACCGCATTCAGCTATGCCGCGATGGTGCGCGAAGTGCACAGCGCCGGGTCGGTCTATGGCTTTGCCCGCGCCGTACTGGGGCCGTTTGCAGGGTTTGTCGCCGGGTGGATGATCCTGCTCGACTATCTGCTGATCCCGGCCTTCGTCTATGTGGTGATGGCCGTGGCGCTGGGCGAACTGATGCCGGGGATCGATCGCGGGGTGTGGATCGTGCTGCTGGCGGGGTTCACCACAGCGGTCAACTGGTTCGGCATCGGGTCCACCGCCAAAGTGTCGTTCGGCGCGGTGATTGCCCAGATCGTGGTGATGCTGGCGCTGCTGGCGCTGGCGGTATTCGTGCAACTGCACCACTTCGGTGCGGCCGGGCTGGGTCTGGCGCCGTTCTGGCATGCGCCGTTTTCGCTTGGCGCGGTGCTGGCGGGAACATCGATCTGTGTGATGTCGTTTCTTGGCTTTGACGCGGTGTCGACGCTGGCCGAAGACACCGCCGATCGCAGCGGGCGCACGCTGGGGCGCGCGATCGTGCTGGTGCTGGCGCTTGCCACCGGGCTGTTCGTGGTCAGCGCCTGGGTGCTGGGCAATGCCATGATGGGCGCCCATTTTCGCAGCCTGGATGCCGCCGCCTATGAATTGGCCGGGCAGATGGGCGGGGTCTGGGCGGGGATCGCGCTGGCCTGGGCCTATGCCATCCTGGTCGGGTTCAGCAATGCGCTGCCGATGCAGGTGGGGGTGGCGCGCGTGCTCTATGCCATGGCGCGCGACCGGCAATTGCCGTCTGGTCTGGCCCGCCTGCACCCGCGCCACAACACCCCGCATGTGGCGATGCTGGCCTCTACCGCGGTTTCGCTGGTGGTGGCGCTGTGGTTGCGTGAAGCGATGGATCAGCTTGCCGCATTCGTCAATTTTGGCGCGCTGTTCGGTTTCGCGCTGATCCATGTCTGCGTGATGGTGCATTTTGCCCGCACACAGCGGCGCAATGTGTTGATGCACGTGGTGTCGCCGCTGCTCGGGATTATGGTGGTGCTGGCGATCCTGGCGGGGATGAACCATGCCGCGCTGGTGCTGGGCATGGTGTGGCTGATTGCGGGGCTGGCCTGGTGGCAATTGTGGATCGTGCGGCAGGGCCTGGTCGTGACCGGCGCGGTGACCGATCCCTTTGCCGAGGGGTGATCGGGGATCACCCCCATTATGGTTCAAATACTTGGGTTTTTAATACATTTCTCAGGGGTTTGTGACAAAAACGGGGCATGTTCGGGAATCTTCACTGGCTGACCACTGCCGCCAGGCAGATGGTAGTCCAGGCGCGATTGGCGTTTGCCTCGGGCCTGCTTGGCCTGTTGCTGGTCTTTCCCGCAGCGCTGTTTGCATCCGATGGATCGGCAGACGGCAGTTTGCCGCTGACCGCGTTATGCCATACCTCGACCGCGCTGCCCGCACCCGCGCACGACCACGACGTGCCCGGCGGGTTTTTCTGCGGGGGCCGGCCCGAGGGCTATCAGCACGGCAGCCTGTGGCTTGAGGCCGGCATGCGCGCGGTGTCCGGCAGCGGGCGTACCCCGGTACTGATGGTCCATTCCTCGCGGTATGACCGCTTGCTGGTCGGGTTCCGCTATGCCGATGGGGCGATGGCCTGGCAGGGCGTGCGCAGCGGCGATTATTCCGGCCATTGGCGGCTGGGCGGGCAGGTCGGATTTGAGGCACCGATGCGCGATGCGCGGCTGACCGGGGTAGTACTGCGGTTCGATCGGCTGGCCAGCGCCGAAGTCCTGCGCATGCGCCTGGTCCGGTCCGACGTGTCGGATCTGCAGACCATCGCGCTGGCCAGCCTGATCGGCGCGGCGTTGATGTTGCTGGTGATCGGCGCGATCTACAACTTTGCGCTGGCGGTCGCCGCGCGCCGGGTGTTCCCGATGCTGCAGGGCATGTGGTCGGCGGTCCTGGCGCTGTGGGGTGTGATCTGGTCGCAACTGCACTTGTTCGTGCTGCCGTGGATGGCCGGGACGCTGTCGTCGCAAGTCGACACGATGCTGGCACTGGCACTGCTGATGCTCACCGCGCTCAGCCTGATCAGCGCGCTGGAGCCGGGCAAAGTGCCGCGCTGGATGAACCGGCTGGCGGTGGTGCTGGCGGTCATGGTCGGCCTGTTGGGCCTGCCGCTGGGGTTGATGCGATCGGGCGCGATCGATCAACTGGCGATGGCGGTGGCAGTGCTGTTCGCCGTGCTGGTGGTGGTGATCCTGGCCTGTCTGGCAATCGCCTGGCGGCGCGGCAGCACGGCGGCACGCGCCTTTGCCGGTGCCTGGCTGGTGCCGCTGCTGGTGATGAGCCTGACCGGATTTTTCGATCTGGGCGACGTGCTGTGGGGCGGCGGGGAACAGATGCTGGTGCTGCTGTCGGGCGCCTGGCAGACGATCTGGCTGTCGGTGGCCGCGACGCGCCGGTTCAACCTGATGCGTCACGAACGCGATGCCGCGCTGGCGGCAGAGGCGCTGGCGCAGGAACAGGCGCGACGCGATTCGCTGACCGGCCTTACCAACCGGCGCGGGTTTGTCGAACGGATCGCGCCGCTGCTGCGCGCGCATGCCGACCGCGCGCAGATCGCCGATGGCGACAGCACGCTGGCGCTGCTGCTGCTCGACATCGACCAGTTCAAGACGGTCAACGACAGATATGGCCACGATGTCGGCGATCACGTGCTGGTCACCATCGGCCAACGCCTGCAACGCTGGGACGCACCGGCGCAAGTGGTGGCGCGGCTGGGGGGTGAGGAATTCGCGGTGATGGTGTCGGGCATGGGCCTGTTTGCCGCGCGCGCGCTGGCGGAAAGCATGCGCCAGGCGATTGCCGCGTGCGATCACGGCGCAGCGATCGGCCAGAATGACATCACTGTCAGTATCGGTCTGGTCATGGCGCGCCCCGGCGACACGTTTGCCACGCTATACCGCGCGGCCGATGCCGCGCTCTATGTGGCCAAGCACCAGGGCCGCAATCGTGTGGTCATCGGCCATACCACCGGCACGCCGGCGCGCGCGGCGGTGCTTCCGGCGCAGGCGGAGCGCGGCTGACGCCAATCCACTTGTGTGCACGACCAGTCCTTATATGCTACTTGTCAACGATGCGGGACACAGGAGCATGCCAATGGCGATCGAAGCCCAGGTGAATGGGAAGCCGGTCACTTTTCACGTCGATGACGATACGCCGCTGTTGTGGGCCCTGCGCGAGGAGCTGGGGCTGACCGGCACCAAGTTCGGCTGTGGCATCGCCGCCTGCGGGGCATGCAGCGTGCATGTCGATGGCGCGGTCATGCGATCGTGCAGCGTGCCGGTCGGCACCATCGCAGGCAAATCGATCACCACCATCGAAGCGCTGGGCAGCGCCGACGCGCCGCATCCGTTGCAGGTGGCATGGATCGCGCACCAGGTTCCCCAATGCGGCTATTGCCAATCGGGCCAGTTGATGGCGGCGGCCGCGCTGCTGGCGACCACGCCCCATCCCAGCGACGATCAGATCGACGCGGCGATGACCAACATCTGCCGCTGCGCCACGTATCCGCGCATTCGCGAGGCGATCCATGCCGTTGCAGGAGCAGGCGCATGAAACTGCAACGCAGATATTTCCTGATCGGTGGCGCGGCCCTGGTCGGCGCCGGGGTGTTTTCGGTGTGGTGGAGCGACAAGGCGGCCACCGCGCGCGCCGAGCGCCTGACCACCGGGCCGGGCCAGAGCTCGTTTGCCGGCTGGCTGAAGATCGCCAACGACGACACGGTCACGATCTATTCGCCGCACATCGATTTCGGCCAGGGCTCGCACACCGCGCTGGCGCAGATGCTGGCCGACGAACTCGATGCCGATTGGGGCACGGTGCGCGTCGAACAGGCACCCGCCGACTATGCCTTTGGCAACACGTCGATCGCCAAGCTGTTCGTGCCGACGATGTCGGGGCATCCCGATGTGATGAAGCGTCTGCCCGATCCGGTGTTTTCGCTGCTGGCGCGCAATGTGCCGTTGCAGATCACCGGCGGGTCCTCGGCGATTCGCGGTACCGGGCAATACGGCATGCGCGTGGTTGGCGCAGCGGCGCGGCGCGCGCTGCTGGCAACCGCGGCAGACCGGCTGGGCGTGCCCGAAACCGAACTGACCGCAGCGAAAGGTCGGATCACCCATACCCGCACAGGCAAAGTGCTGCGTTATGGCGAATTGGCCGAGGCGGCGGCGCGGCGCGACTTGCGCGATGCGCCAGCGCTGAAAACGCGCGACCAGTATACCTTCATCGGCAAGCCGATCGATCGCTTCGACATTCCGGGCAAAGTCAACGGCAGCGCGCAATACGGCATGGATGTCATCCGGCCCGACATGCGCGTGGCCACCGTGATCGCCGCGCCCGTGCGCGGCGGCAAATTGCTGTCGGTCGATCATGGCCCGGCGATGGCAGTCAAAGGCGTCGAAAAGGTCATCGCGCTCGACGATGCGGTGGTGGTCGTGGCCAGTGGCTATTGGCCCGCGCTCAAGGGCGTGCGCGCGCTTGCGCCGAAATTCAGCGATGGTGGCCATGGCCATCTCGATACGGCCGGTATCTATGCGGCGCAGGCGCAACTGATCGCGCAAGCCAAGCCCGACAACCATTATGGCGCGGGCGATGTTGCCGCTGCGCTCCATGCGCCGGGCGCGCGGGTGCTGCATGCGGAATATCGCGTGCCGTTTCTGCATCAGGCAGCGATGGAGCCCTTCGCGATGACCGGGCACCACGCCGATGGCAAGCTGGAGGTGTGGGGCGCAACGCAGGACCCGCTTCAGACGCGCAATCTGCTGGCGCAGTTTTCCGGGCTGTCGATCGACAATGTGACCTTTCACCCGATGATCATGGGCGGCGGTTTCGGGCGGCGCTTTCCGCCCTATACCCAGATCATCGAACAGATCGCGCGCGTGGCGATGCAGGTCGATCATCCGGTCAAATTGATCTGGTCGCGCGAGGAAGATGTCAAACAGGGCGCCTATCGCCCGCAATCGCTGGGCCAGTTGCAGGCCGCGCTGGGCCACGACGGCACGATCACCGGCTGGCAGACCGACTATGCCCAGTTTGCCGATGCCGAAAGCGAAGTGGTGTTTCCCTATCGCGTCCCGGCCACCGCGCGGCGCCATTTCAAATATATCTCCAACCAGGTCGATGCGTACTGGCGCTCGGTCAATTCCACCCAGCACGGATTCTATAACGAAAGCTTCATCGACGAACTGGCCCATCTGGCGGGCGCCGATCCCTACCGGTTCCGCCGCGCGCATCTGCCTGCGGGCGGGCGCCATCTGGCCGTGCTCGATGCTGTGGCCCAGCGCAGTGGGTGGGGCACGCCGTTGCCATCGGGCACCGGCCGGGGCATCGCGCTGGTGGAAAGCTTTGGCACGATCTGCGCACATGTGATCGAGGCGAGCGTCACACCCGACGGCACGCCCAAAGTGCATCACGTCTGGGCCGTGGTTGACTGTGGCACCACGGTAAACCCGCGCAATGCGCAGGCCCAGGTGCAGGGCGCGGTGCTGATGGGCCTGTCCACCGCGCTTGGCGAAGCCATCACGCTGACCGGCGGCGCGGTCGATCAGAGCAGTTTTCCCGACTATCCGGTCCTCAAACTTGCCGATGCTCCCCCGATCGATGTCCATTTCATCGAAAGCGATGCCCCGATCGGCGGCATTGGCGAACCCGGCCTGCCGCCTGCGGCACCCGCGCTGGCCAACGCGCTGTTCGTCGCCACGGGCAAGCGTATCCGCCATCTGCCCATCGCGGGGCAATTGGCCTAGCCGTTCGGGTCAGGCGCGGCGACGCATCGGCACCACGGCGTCTGCGCCGTGGTCCTGCGGCAAGTTGAACTGCGCGACCAGGCTGTCGAGCCGGTTGGCTTCGTCGGCCAGGCTGCGCGCGGCGGCGTTGGCCTGTTCGACCATCGCGGCGTTTTGCTGGGTGGCCATGTTCATCGTGCGCACGGTGCTGTTGACTTGCTGTAGGCTGGAGGCCTGCACCCCGGCCAGATTGGAAATGCCCGCGACCAGCCCGGACACTTCGGTCACTTGCGCGGAAATGCGTTCGAACACCGCGCCGGTGCGACCGACCAGTTGCACCCCGTGCACGACTTCCTGCCCGCTGGCGGTGATCAGGCGTTTGATGTCTGCGGCTGCTTCGGCAGAACGTTGCGCCAGCGCGCGTACTTCGTTGGCCACCACGGCAAAGCCCTTGCCCGAATCACCGGCACGGGCGGCTTCGACCCCGGCGTTGAGCGCCAGCAGATTGGTCTGAAATGCGATGGCATCGATCACCGTCAGGATCTGGGCAATCTCTTGCGCCGATCGTTCGATGCCGGCCATCGCTTCGACCGCTTGTGTCACCACATCGCGGCCTTCGCTGGCCTGCGCTTCGGCCTGGCCGATCGCGGTGTTGGCCGCACTGGCACCATCGGCGGTTTGGCGCACGCCGCTGGTAACCTGGTCCAGCGCGGCAGAGGTTTCCTCGATATTGGCTGCCTGTTGCTCGGTGCGCTGGGCCAGATCGTCGGAGGCCTGGCGAATTTCCGCCGCCCCGCCGGTGATCCCCGCGCTGGCGGCATTGACCGACGCCATGGCCCGCCCGATGGCCACCATGGCATTGTTGAAATCGCGCTTGAGATTGGCAAAGCGCCCCACCAGATCGGCCTCGACACGCGCCGCCAGATCCCCACGGGCCAGGGCACCGAGCGCCTGGCCGATGCTCGACACGATCAGTTCCGCCTGGGCTTCCATGGCCTGTTCGGCACTGGCCAGTTGATCGCGGAACATGGCCATCGATATCGCCATTTGCCCCACTTCGTCGGTGCGGTCGATATGCGGGATGGCATGGCCGGTCTGCCCGGCGGCCAGCCGCTCCATCGCGTTGCGCAGATCGTGCAGCGGCATCACCACGCTGCGCCGGATCATCACGAACCCGGCACTTGCCCCGGCCAACCCGGTCAGCGCGGTCGCCACCAGCAACAGAATCTGGGCAAACCGCGTTGATTGCGCTGCAGAGGCGCGCAAGTCGGCCACTTTGTGGTCGAGTGCCTCGATGCTCTGATCGGCAATCTTTGATGCGGCTCGTTCCGCCGGGCGCACGACGTGATGGAAATCGTCGAGCGCTCCGCCGGTATCCCCGCTCAGCGCCTTGGCGGCGGTGGTTTTCAACGCATCGACCACCTGGTGCTGCCCGGTAAAGAATTCGGGTGGCACAAAGCTGTGATCGGGCTGCGTTGACAGGCGTTCCAGACCCGATGCCATGGCCTCGATGCGCTGGTCGAACTTGGTGGCGATCTTTGTGCGTTCGTCGCTGTCGGTCTCGGTAATCAGGTTGAGCGCGTCGCGTTGCAGCGATCGACTGGTCGAGCGCAATTCGGCCAGGGCTATTGCATCGGTCTGGGCCGCCATCGCCGAGGTATTGGCCTGTGCAACATCGATCTGGGTCCACAGCACCACACCGGCCAGCGCGCAAAGCAGCAGCATGGACAGTGCCAGCGGTGCCATCAACCGAGCCGTAATGTTGCTTGAAATCATGGTGGATCGGCCATTCGTTGGGATATTCTGCCCATCCAGGCTTATCCGCCGCGCTTTAAGATCGGTTTTGCCGCGCAATGAGGGCAAATGCGCAAGATGGGCGGATTTCTCGTTTGCGCGACAGGAACAATTACGCGGCTCGCGTGAAATCGATAAAGGCCCGCAGCGGCGGGGGCACCTGCCGACGACCGGAATAGTACAACTTTGGGCCGGTGAAGGGGGTGGTCCAGTCATCCAGCAGCACCTCCAGCGCGCCGCTGCGCAAATGCGGGGCCAGCCAGTCCTCGAACAGACAGATCACCCCGAGCCCCGCCAGGGCCGCATCAAGCAGCAAGTCGCAGGCCGATCCGGGCTGAACCAGCAGCGGCCCGGGTGGATCGAGGCGCAGTGTTTCGTCGCCTTTCTCGAACTCCCAGATCGCCGTCGCGCCGCTGGAAAAGCGCAGGCGCAGGCAGGCATGGCCAAGCAAGTCGCGCGGGTGCAACGGGCGCCCGCGCGCGGCGAGGTAGGACGGCGCGGCGGCAGTGACCAGGCGCTGTGTGCGTGGCCCGATCGGCACCGCGATCATGTCCTGCTCCAGCCGTTCCTCATAGCGGATGCCGGCATCGGCGCCCGAGGCGAGGATGTCGACAAAGCTGTCCTCTACCACCACCTCGACGCGAATGTGCGGATGGGCGCGCAGGAATGGCGGCACGATGTCCGGCAGCACGGTTCGCGCAACATTGGCCGGGACATTCAGCCGCAAGGTGCCCGCCGGTGCGTTGCTGTCGGCGTGTATGGCATCAAGCGCGGCACCGATCTCTGCCAGCGCGGGCGACAGCCGCGCCAGCAATTGCGCACCCGCCTGCGTCGGCGAAATGCTGCGCGTGCTGCGGTGGAGCAGCCTGACGCCAAGCCGCGTTTCGAGCCGCCGCAGCGCTTCGCTCAGGCCCGAGGGCGATGTGCCTGAAATGCGCGCGGCCTCGCGAAAACCGCCAGCGCGCGCCACCGCGACAAACGCGGACAGATCATCGAGTTCGATGGGCATTGTGCAAAATTCCGTACAGCCTGTGCCGAATGGAATGGATTATCGATCACGGCCGGAAAGTCCATCATACGGACCTGCCCTTCAAGGAGACCCACGATGACCAATCTTGCCGCAGCCGGAACCTTCCCCCTTGCCGACCAGGTGGTGCACCGCATGGGCTATGGCGCGATGCAACTGGCCGGGCCGGGCGTGTTCGGTCCGCCGCGGGACCGCGATGCTGCCCTTGCCGTGCTGCGCGCCGCCGTCGCCGCCGGGGTCAACCACATCGATACCAGCGATTTCTACGGCCCGCATGTCACCAACCAGATCATCCGTGAGGCGCTCCATCCTTACGCCGGTGATCTGGTGATCGTCACCAAAGTCGGCGCGGTGCGGGGCACGGATGGATCGTGGCTGCCTGCGCAAAGCCCGGATGCCCTGGCCCAGGCGGTGCACGACAATTTGCGCAATCTCGGGCTCGACCGGCTCGATGTGGTGAACTTGCGCCTGATGGGCGATATCCACGCCCCCAGCGAGGGATCGCTGGAAGCGCCGTTTTCAGCGCTGGCCGCGCTGCGCGAACAAGGCCTGATCCGGCACCTCGGGCTCAGCAACGTCACTGCCAGCCAGGTGGCCGAGGCGCAGGCCATTGCGCCGGTCGTCTGTGTCCAGAACCACTACAACCTGGTCCATCGGCACGATGACGCGCTGATCGATGTGCTGGCCGGGCAGGGCATCGCCTATGTGCCGTTCTTTCCGCTTGGCGGGTTCAGCCCGATCCAGTCCGATGCGCTGTCCGACATCGCCAGCGGCCTGGGCGCGAGCGCGCTGCAAGTGGCGCTGGCCTGGCTGCTGGCGCGCGCGCCCAACCTGCTGCTGATCCCAGGAACATCCAGCACGGCCCATCTGGCGGAAAACCTCGCTGCGGCGCAGCTTGCCCTGCCGGATAGCGTTAAGGCCGCGCTCGACGCGCTGGTTCAGGCTGGATCAGACTGAAAGGCGATCGATCGCCGCGCATGCCGCCGGGAGTGCCCCGGCGGCAAAGTCGGGGATGTTCAGCCCTTCGATGCGCAAGCATTCGACATCGGTGATCCAGATGAAGCCAAGGTGCATTGGCAGAGGGTCTGCACCGCGCAGGCGCACCTGTGACCAGCCCCGGTGATGACCGGGCACCATGTTTACGCGGACATTACGGCGAACACCACGTTCAATCTCGTATCTTTATACCCTCGCCAATAGAGGGATTGCCTCATCAAGGGATGTGGCAATGTGCCGCTGGCACCACGACGGAATGGCAGATTTGGGATCGGGGCGGTGTGGCATGATGCCATGTGGCACGTCCTTGCCCTCTTGCGAACGCGTCAGGCCGCGATCCGGGCAGAGCCTTCCGGACAGCATCCCGCACCGACACCCCGAACCCGGAGCGCTGCTGTGACCGAACCCGATCTACATTTCGTGATCCCGACTTATCGCCTGCGCGATGTCGGGGAAACGGTCGAAGCCTATGACGAGAATTTCGCCCGCAGTGGGCAGACCGCGCCGATCATCGTGTTCGATGACAGCTCGGTCGCCAATCACGACAAATATTTCGGATCGCTGGAGGCAACCCGCACCACCAACGAGCTGTGGTATGTCGGGCCTGCGGAAAAGGAACAGTTCGTCTCGTACATCTGCAAGCGCCTGCGCGACCGCAAGCTCGACGTGCTGGTGCGCAACTTGTTCCGGCCGAGCTATGGCGGCAACCGCAATTTTACGCTGATGTACACGCTGGGCGATCTGATGGTCAGCGCCGATGACGACATGCGGCCCTATGCCCTGATCGAGGACAGCCCCGAGGCGCTGGGCCAGAACGAGATCAGCCGGGGCAAGCTGATCCCGCGCGGTGCCAACGGGCACACCCGAAAATCCTATGACATCCTCGAATCGTTCCGCGATATCCTGGGCAAGACAGTGGCAGAGGCCCCCGCCAATTATGACCAGGGCGAACTGGTGATCGACAGCGCGATGGATCTGGAATCCAACACCTCGCTCGGTTTCGCGCGCGAAAACGCGCTGACCCTGCAGGACGGGCGCCTGCCGCGCGGGGCGGTGGTGAAGATGGCGCAGACGTATCGCACCGGCACCAACGACATCGATGCGGTCGACTACGTCGACATGTTCCTCGACGCCCCGGACGAAGTCGACGCCGAGCGGCTGAACGATACATATGTGCTGGTGAATTTCCGCCCCTGCCTGACCAACCTCAACTGGCGGATGGATTGCGGCGTGGCCGGCTATGACAACCGCACGGGCCTGCCACCGTTTTTCCCGACCCGGCTACGGTTTGAGGACTATATCTATCGCCTGTGGGTGCAACAGCCCAACATCGTCGCCGCGCATGTCGATTCCGCTCAGACCCACATCAAGAACAGCTACATGCGCAACCCGCTGGCATCCGAAGTGTTCAACGAGGCGATCTGCGGCCTGCTGAAGCGCAAGATCCGCACCAGCCTGAAAAAGACCGACGAATGGTCGATCACGTTCGACTACGACGGTTCGGTCTCGCTGGAAGACAGCGAACAGATCCTCGACAGCGCCCGCGCCCTGCACGCCCGTGTGCTGCAACGCATGGCCGATGCCCGGTCGACCGAGCGACGCGACGCGCTCGGCCATTTCGCGGCCGGACTGTCGCGGACATTCTATGATTTCGAACCCGATTTCTTTCAGCAGAATGTCAGCCGCATGGTCGATGACGAAGTCGGCCTGATCCGCTCCTCGCTCGAAATCTGGCCGACACTGCTCGAAATCGTCTATTTCAAACGGCACTGCCGCAACCTGCCCATGCGCCGCGTCAGGAACAAATCATCGCGATCACCCCTGATCCGCCCGGCGGCCTAAAGCATTGTGCGATAAACGATGCGAAAACAAAGACTCCTACAGCAAGCAGAGCCTCTCGGCCCCACCATCCTTGACACGGTTGCGTGGGCCAGATTTCGTTTGTCGCACAGACGGACCAGCCAGCGCTTTTGGCGCCAGTGCAACGGCCGATCGAGGCCGGTGTCCTGTGGACACCGGCCTCATCTCGGCGGGGGTGATCAGCGGGCGATGTGCGCGCGGATGCCCCCGTAAGGCGGGGTTAGACCGCGATCCGCCGCTCATCCGCAGCGATGGCAACATCGTTGATGCTGGCTTCGCGGATGCGCATCAGCCCGTCGTCGCCGAATTCCCACTGTTCGTTGCCGTGGCTGCGCCACCATTGGCCGCCGGCATCGCAGGATTCATATTCGAAGCGCACCGAGATGCGGTTGTCATGGAACGACCACAGATCCTTGCGCAGGCGATAGTCGCCTTCCCTGGCGAACTTGGCGCGCAGGAAGGCCTTCACGGCTTCACGGCCGGTCAGGAATTCGCTGCGGTTGCGCCAGACGGTGTCTTCGGAATAGGCCAGCGCAATGCGTTCGGGGTCGCGGCTGTTCCAGGCATCTTCGGCGGCTTGCACCTTCTTCAGCGCGGTCTCGCGCGTGAAGGGAGGGCGAATATCGGTTGGCTTGATCATGGTTACACCTCCTGCTCAATGGCTTGCGCCGTGCGTGGGAGGCGTTCGGGATGTGCCTTCCCCGTGGCGTGAGTAGAGATATACAGACTAGTCTGTCTAGGTCAATGGCCTTTTTTTGCAGGCCATGAATCTTTGTGCCCCGGACCGGCTTATTCCCCCTCACCCATCCACCAGACCATGCCGGATCGGACGCTCCGCCGCGGACAGGACCGCATGGCGCGCCTGGGCGCTGCGGCTCGAGCAGCAACTGGGGGGGACCCTGATCGCGCGGGCCCATCGCAGCGTGAAGCGCCTATTGCGGGCAGGCGCTCTCGATCAAGCACCGGGCGATGGTCTTGGCTTGTTGAGCCGCATCGCTCAGTCCGCGAACTTGCGCGGTGACGATGGCGCCTTCCTTCAACAGCGCGAGCTGTTCGGCCAGTTCGTCAGGCTTTGCCGCGCCCGCCGCCCGCGCCAATTGCGCCAGATGATCAACAATCCGCTTCTTGTGTTCGGCCGCGGCGCAGTGAATGGGGTGATCAGGATCATCGAATTCCCCGGCGGCCTTGATAAACGCACAACCGTGAAAGCCAAGCGCCGCCATCGCGCGGCCGTTGAACCAATCGTCCAGCGCGTCGAACATCCCCAGCATCTGGTCGCGCGGGTCACGGCCGGGCTGGTCCATGGCGGCGGTCAGCCAGGCGCGGAACCGTTCGTCGCGCAGGTCGATGACCGCCAGGATCAACTCGTCCTTGGACCGGAAATGCTTGTAGAGCGTCATCTTGGCAACGCCCGCCTCGGCCAGCACTTTGTCGATCCCGGTCGCGTGAAAACCTTGCGTATAAAACAGCCGCAACGCGGTCTCCACGAGCCGTTCGCGGGGGGATTGGGTCACAAGCAGACACTCCAAATATACAGAACGGTCTGCATATAGTGAGGGCTCGGCGCCAGTGCAACCCCGACACATTTGTCCCACCGACCGACCGACGGGAAGCCAGCGAACCAGCCTCCCGCCATGGTCACAGTCCGCCAAGGCTCAGATACTTGGTCTGCATGAACTCCGCGATCCCGTGGGTAGAACCTTCACGGCCGATGCCGCTGTCCTTCACGCCGCCGAAAGGGGCGACTTCGGTGGTGATGATCCCGGCGTTGATGCCGACCATGCCGCTTTCAAGCGCGCTGGCGACGCGGAAGGTGCGCGCCAGATCACGCGTATAGAAATAGGCGGCAAGGCCGAATTCCGATCCGTTTGCGGCGTCGATCGCGGCTTGCTCGTCGCTGAAGCGAAACAGCGCGGCGACCGGGCCGAAGGTCTCCTCATCGGCGATCAGCATGTCCTGCGTCGCATCGCGGATGACGGTCGGTGCGAAGAAGGTGCCGCCCAGCGCATCGCGTTGTCCGCCGGCGAGCAACACGCCACCTTTGGCCAAGGCATCATCGACATGCGCCTCGACCTTGCGCACCGCCGCGGCGTTAATCAGCGGACCCTGGGTCACCCCATCGTCAAAGCCGTTGCCGACCTTGAGTTGCTTGACCCGCTGGGTGAAGCGTTCCGCGAAGGCCTCGTAAATGCCGTCCTGGACGTAGAAGCGGTTCACGCACACGCAAGTCTGGCCGCTGTTGCGGTACTTCGCGGCAATCGCGCCTTCGACCGCCTGATCGAGATCGGCGTCATCGAAGACGAGGAACGGCGCATTGCCGCCCAGTTCCATCGACAGCTTCTTCATCGTCGCGCCCGACTGCTGGTAGAGCAACTTGCCGACGCGCGTGGAGCCGGTGAAGGTCAGCTTGCGCACCAGGGGGTTGGCGGTCAGCTCGCCGCCGATCGCGACGGCGTCACCCGTCACCACATTGATCACGCCACCGGGGATACCGGCCTTTTCGGCCAGCACCGCCCACACCACCCCGCAATAAGGCGTGAACTCGGACGGCTTTACCACCACAGTGCACCCAGCCGCCAAAGCCGGTGCGATCTTGCGCGAGAGCATCGAAAACGGGAAGTTCCAAGGTGAGATCGCCGCGACGACCCCGACGGGCTCGCGCAGCACCAGGATCTGGCGCCCTTGCCACGGCGATGGCACGATCTCGCCGTTGATCCGCCGCGCTTCTTCGGCAAACCATTGCACATAGTTCGCGCCAAGCAGGATTTCGCCGCGCGCTTCGGCCAATGGCTTGCCTTGTTCCAGCGTCAGCATGGCTGCGAGGAGGTCGGCGTTGTCGCGGATGATTGATGCCATGCGGTGTAGGGCGTTGGCCCGCTCGCCCGCCAGCAACGCGGACCAGCTTTTGAAGGCAGCCTGTGCCGTTTGGATGGCCGCCGTTGTCTCGGCGGCGCCGGACCATGCGATCGTGCCGATCTGCCGGCCGGTCGCCGGGTCGGCAACGTCATAACGACGCCCGTCGTCGGCATCGCGCCATGCGCCGCCGATGGCGTTCTGTTCGCGAAGCCATCCCTCGGCTTTCAGCGTTGCGAGGATATCCATGCGATTGTTCCTTCTGTCGATGGGGGTGGGGCCGGGTGAGTCATTCCCGGCCCGCGGTCTTTCCGGACGATGGACGGCAACAATGGCTCGCCGTCCGATGGCTCACCACGGTTCGCCGTTGCCGAACGACCAGTCCTCGCGGGCAACGAAGACCATGTTGATCATGATGTCGTCGGGTCGGACCGAGAGCTTGCGCTTCAGTTCGTCGGCGATGAACCGGTAGAACGCGAACTTCGTCTCCCGCGCATTGCCGACCGTGCTGGTCACCTGGATCAGGATGAAGTCGGGGGATCGGCTGAAGCCCAGGAAGTCGGGATCGTAGATCAGGTTGTCGGCCTGATGCTCGCCGACGACGACGAAGCGGTCGCCGTCAGGCGCCTTCAGGACATCGACGATGCCGCGATAGACGATATCGGCAATGGCGGAGCGGTAACTGGCGGGTTTCCCCTGGACGAGATCGATACGGGCAAACGGCATGATAGCCTCCTTGGATTTGCAGTGCGGGGGATTTGCAGTGCGGGTTGAGCATCGGTTGATGCTGGCGGCGCGGGTCAGGCGCGGTTGTCCAGTTCGGGGACGCCGCTGTTGCGATCGGCATAGGCGGCCAGGAAGGTCGGCCGACCCAGCCAGCGCTGCCAGAAGGCGTCGATATGCTCGAAGCGCTCGTCGAGCGGCGTGGCATTGACCGGGAACTTGGAGAACGCGATCGCCGTGGCCAGCGTGATGTCCGAGAACGTCGGCGCATCGCCGCCCAGCAGCCAGGCGCGCCCATCCGCCAGATGCCGGTCGACCAGCCCCGCATGCGCCAGCGCCACCTTGCGCGAATGCTCACCCCAGGCAGGGTTGCTGGTCAACTCCAGCTTGGGGCCCAGGCCCTGGTGCAGCACGTGGAAGGCGGTGACGATCGGATAGAGGATGTGCACCCAGATCCGGTTGTCCCACATCTGGTCGAGGCCGCGCTCAAGGGCGGTGGCGCCCATGATCTTGCGGCCCTCGAACGTGTCGTCGAGGTAGCGCGCGATGGCGGCGGTCTCACTCAGAAACGAGCCGTCGGCCAGAGCCAGCGTCGGGGTTTCGCCCCAGGGGTTCATCTTGAGGTGCTGCCAGCCGCGCTGTTGACCGCCGGGTGTCATGTCGTAGACCGTCTCGGCGAAGGCATCGGCGATGCCTTTCTCGTGCATGAAGATGCGCAGACGCTGCGGATTGGGGAATGCCGAAGGAGAGGTGAAGAGGGTGAGCTTGTCGGTCATGGGGTGTCTCGCTTGGTTTGAGCACCACCTGCCTGCCAGATGGTAGGTGTCGTTTACGACTCGAATCTTGCCTGGTCAACCCCTATCTGTCATATGGCAGGTGAATCATGAGCAAGCAGGATACGATGAAAGAAAACGCGAAAGAGGCGATCCTCACGGCAGCGCGCGAAGCCGCGATGGCCTATGGCTATGGCGGCCTCAATTTCCGCGATCTGGCGGAGACCGTCGGCATCAAGGCGGCCAGCATCAACTACCATTTCGCCAACAAGGCGGCGCTCGGCGCGGCGGTGGCGCGGCGTTATTGGCAGGACATCGCCGCCGATCTCGAGGCGATCGCGGCGGCGGCATCCGATCCGCTGGAGGCGTTGCGCCGTTATCCGGACATTTTTCGGGCGTCGCTGGCGCGCGAAAACCGCATGTGCCTCAGCAGCTTCATGGCCGCCGAGCATGACGAATTGCCCGAGGCCGTGCTCAAGGAAGTCCAGAGCTTTGCCGACGTTAATGTCGCGTGGCTGAGCCGGCAGCTCACGGCGGCGGGCATTGTCAGCGCCGAAGAGAGCGCGGACCGCGCCTTCGCGATCTATGCGGCCGTGGCGGGCGCGCAGGTGATCGCCAGGAGCCGTGCGGCCATCGCCCTGTTCGATACGCTGATTGCGAGCTATCGCGCGGCAGGGCTGCTGCCGGGTTAGATGGCGCTCCCGGAGGCTCCATTTGCCATCGGGCGTTGTCGACACCGGCCACCATCCGCAAAGCAACCCCGAACGGCCCATGGGAGGCCTCGAAATCACCAGTGGCCGACTGGCAGACCTGCTTGGTGGAAGCGATGCTTTTTATCCCGCAAATCCAGCCGCAATCAAATTGTGGGATAATTTTTATCGCCCACCATTCAGATGAAGAATGCCCCGCTCGTATGGCGGCCTTGAGCCAACCCCCAACGGGGGGGGCGAACCAACAGGAAGTCTTATCGTTTGGCAGACGGCATGGCTTCGTCAAAAACCATAGTCTTTTCACATCCAAGCTGATCGGGCGGAAGGTCCTGATCCGAGACTTAACCGCCGTTCGCTGACCGGCTCGAGAACGTCGGTTCCAGCCAAACACCGGACATTCCTGTTGTCCGTGAACGAATGACCGCGACGGGAATGGCCGGCCGGTGGCCGACGGATGGGTTAATTATGGACCCGACTGACTTCGGGCTTGACCTTAACATGATGTCAGACCCCATCATGATTCGCATGGAGTCCCGTATGACCAGCAACGTTCACGCGCAGCATCAAAGCGACGACAATCAGCATGTCGACCGAGAAAATGGCACCGTCAAGGATCCGGTCTGCGGCATGACCGTCGATCCGACGAAGACCGCACATCACGCCGATCATGCTGGCCACAGCTATCATTTTTGCAGCGCAGGCTGCCGGAGCAAATTTGTCGCGGCCCCCGAAACCTACCTCAGCGACCAGCGTTTGTCCG
This sequence comes from Novosphingobium sp. FSW06-99, assembly GCF_001519065.1. GTDB lineage: Bacteria > Pseudomonadota > Alphaproteobacteria > Sphingomonadales > Sphingomonadaceae > Novosphingobium. The sequence goes on along the minus strand of NZ_KQ954269.1, from coordinate 3,831 downwards.
AGCCGAAAGCAACACCAGGAGTAGTTTGGACATGCCCCATGCATCCCGGCATTCGGGAAGGCGGTCCGGGAACTTGCCCAATCTGCGGCATGGCACTTGAGCCGGAAGACCCGACGCTCGACACCGGCCCGAACCCAGAACTCACCAATTTTACCAGGCGCGTCTGGGTGGCGGGGGCGCTAAGCGTGCCGTTGCTTGCGATTTCGATGGTGGCCGAGATGCTCGGCATGAGGTTCGTGCCACCGACCTATTCGCCCTGGATCCAACTTGCGCTCACCGCACCCATCGTCCTGTGGGCTGGTGCGCCATTCTTTCAGCGCGGCTGGACGTCGATTCGCACGCGTAACCTCAACATGTTTACGTTGGTCTCGCTCGGCGTCGGGGCTGCATTCGCCTATAGTCTTCTGGCCACGATAACGCCTGGATTGTTCCCGACCTCTTTTCGCGTGCACGGGGTCATGCCAGTCTATTACGAGGCGGCCGGCGTGGTCGTGACGCTGGTGCTGCTTGGGCAGGTGCTCGAACTGCGCGCGCGCGCGGCGACCGGTCGAGCGATCCGCGCGCTGATGGATCTCGCGCCAAAGACGGCGCGTCGGCTGCGCGGAGATGGCAGCGAGGAAGAAGTTCCCCTTTCCGAAGTTGCGACCGGCGATAAGCTGCGCGTGCGTCCCGGTGAAGCTTTGCCGGTCGATGGTGTGGTGGTCGACGGCCGATCGTCGGTCGATGAAGCGATGCTGACCGGCGAACCGGCACCAGTGCTCAAAGAGCACGATGCTGTCGTGACCGGTGGGACGATCAACGGCACCGGCTCGCTGGTGATCGAGGCCCGTGCAGTGGGCGCCAACACCGTGCTGGCACGGATCGTCAAGATGGTGGCCGAGGCACAGCGCAGCCGCGCGCCGATCCAGGCGATCGCCGACCGTGTGTCGGGCTGGTTTGTGCCCCTGGTGGTTGGAACCGCGATCCTAACCTTCATTGTCTGGAATCTGGTCGGGCCACAGCCGCGCTTCGGTCATGCGTTGCTCAACGCCATTGCAGTGCTGATTATTGCATGTCCCTGTGCGCTGGGGCTTGCCACGCCGATGTCGATCATGGTCGGCACTGGGCGCGGCGCGCGGGCCGGGGTGCTGATCAAGGATGCCGAGGCGCTTCAGATGATGGCCTGCGTCGACACTCTGGTGATCGACAAGACCGGTACGCTGACCGAGGGGCGCCCGAAGGTAACGGCGATTGAGCCCTGTGACGGCTTTAACAAAGATATAGTTCTCTCGGCGGCCGCTGCCGTGGAGAGCCAATCCGAGCATCCGCTGGCGCACGCCATTGTGGGTGCCGCACAGGAAGCAAAGCTCGAGGTGGGTTCGCTTGAGCAGTTTGAATCACAAACCGGGTTGGGCGTTTGCGGGCAGGTCGATGGCAAGCATGTGGTCATCGGCAATGCCGCCCAGATGCGCCGGATTGGTGTCGATCCGAGGCCCTTGGCCGAAGCCGCCGAGCGCTATCGCCACGACGGCGCGGGCGTGATGCTGGTCGCAATCGAGGGCAAGCTCGCCGGACTGCTCGCGGTAGCCGATCCACTCCGTGAATCCGCGCGCGACGCGATTGCCGCACTCAAGGCGGAAGGATTGCGGATCGTCATGCTAACCGGCGACGCCGAAGGAACCGCGCAGGCGGTGGCCAAGGCAATCGGCGGGATCGACGAGGTCCATGCCGGGCTCAAGCCCGAAGACAAGGCGCGGATCATCGGCGAGTTGAAGTCAAAGGGTGCCAAAGTCGCGATGGCCGGCGATGGCATCAATGACGCGCCTGCGCTCGCAGCCGCAGATGTCGGTGTAGCAATGGGCACAGGCACGGATGTCGCAATCGAAAGCGCCGGGATGACCCTGACCAATGGCGATCTGGCTGCGATGGTGCGGGCGCGCCGTCTGGCATGCGCGACAATGCGCAACATTCGGCAGAACCTCTTCTTTTCCTTCGTGTTCAACGGAATCGGTGTCCCGATAGCGGCAGGCGTGCTCTATCCGGTCACGGGCTTGCTCCTGTCACCGATGATCGCGGGGGTGGCCATGGCGCTGTCAAGCTTCACCGTCGTGACCAATGCGTTGCGGCTGAATAGGGCAAAGCTATGAATATCGGACAGGCATCGCGGACGAGCGGCGTCTCTCAGCGGATGATCCGCCACTATGAAACGATCGGTTTGATCCCGCCGCCTGCCCGCCGGGACAGCGGCTATCGCGATTATGCCGATGCCGATCTACACCGCCTTCGCTTTATCGCAAATGCACGCGATCTAGGCTTCCCCATCGACGAAATCCGCTCGCTGCTGGGACTATGGAATGATCGCGACCGCCAGAGCATGGATGTGAAGCGACTCGCCCTGGCGCGTGCCGATGAACTTCATCGCAAGGCCCTTGCGCTGGAGGCGATGCGAAAGGCGCTGCTCGATCTCGCTGAACAATGCCAAGGCGACGAGCGGCCGGGCTGTCCGATCATCGACGCACTCAATACCGCCTGAGGTATCCAAACACACCCCGAGGTTTGCCGAGATAGACATTCACATTCGCGGCGCTGATCACGTCGCTGCCGCCCGTCGCGCGCGCTCATTTGGAGGCTTCCCGCAGAGTTCTGCGACTTTCCGAGCGAACTATCGGCACCAGACCGTAGCATGGAACCGTAGAAGACACGCTGAGAGGACCGTCTTGACGACGATCCCCCAGTGTTTTCAACGCTTTGAAAAGCGGTGGTGCCCAGAAGAGGACTCAGAGAAGGACTGTGATTGGAGTCCTCATCGATTTCCGAGATAAGTCCTGCTTTTTCAATGGTGGTGAGTTCGAGTGCCAGAAGAGCACCCGAACCTATTGTCCCCGCTGTGACCTCATCGTCAGCCATCGACCGTCTTTCCGATGGTGAGGCTGAACTTGGCGAACTCTTCCTCGATCTCTGGATTACGTGTCAGGATGACCTCACCCTCGTGCTTGCTGTGCAGACTGATGGACCAGAACGGCTCGCGCATGAGGCGGTTGATGTCGATTTCCACGCGTTCGCCGCCGATCTCGATCATCAACCAGACGGTCGCGTTGACGATCTGCAAACGGCCAGTTGAACCTTGGTCAGGATGAGGCAACAAGGTTTTCTCCATTATTTATGGGCAAGCTGGACGACCAACACGGGAGACCGATTGAGATGGATGAGCCGGACGAGCATGACGATTGTGAGGATGAGGCTTGCCCAATCTGCGATGGAGCGGAGCTTTCGCCTGAGTTCGTCGCAATGCTCAATGCGGCTGCGGAACAGCCGGGGACGGTTTATACCCGAGAAGAGTTTTCTGCGTGGCTCGATAGTCTCTAGGCGCATCGACGGTTTTCTGCGATTTAGGCGGCCATCTTCTGCTTGATGCGGTGGACGGTGCCGACGCCGCATTTGAGCTTTTTTGCCGTTGCGTTGATCGAAGTCCCCCTGCCGAGTTCGCGGCGGATTTTCTCAGCCTTGTCGGGATCGATGGGCGGACGCCCGGGTTTCTTGATCGAACGGGCCAAGCCAGCCATGATGCGTTCGCGCAATATCGCGCGTTCGAACTCGGCGAACACAGAGAGCATTGAGAACATCGCGCGGCCCGCGCTGGTCGATGTGTCGAGCCCCTGCGTATGCAAATATAGATCGACGCCGCGCTCATTGATCTCATTGAGGAAGCCAATGAGATTTTGCAGTGAACGTCCGAGACGATCCACTGACCAAACTGCGATCAGGTCGATCTCACGGCGGGTGACCATCTGCATCAATCGGTCGAAGGCTGGGCGTTGTTCCCGTCCCTTTGCGCCGCTGATCCCTTCATCG
>NZ_KQ954268.1 GCF_001519065.1 Novosphingobium sp. FSW06-99 | reverse complement strand
GGCGGGAAAGGGAGGGTTCGGTCGCGCTGTCACGGTCTGTCACGTGACAATCCGTGACATCACGTGATCGGCGACGGTTTTGGCGCTCCCGATCCTTTGCCCGACGGTCCTCGAGGGATCTTTCAGCCAATTTCTTTTCAGCCAGGATCATTGCGACTTCGGCCACAAGATCCGGTGACAGACCGTCGGCTATGAGGCGGGCTAGCAAATCGCTCATACCACACCCCCGAACGCCAGCCCGGCGATCAGATCTGCACGATGCGACGGCACACCACGGCGTAGCACGGCTTGGCGGCGCATGCTGTTGGTGCTAGTATCGTCAGTGTCGCCGCCAAGCAGACAACCGACGCCTTCGCCCAGCCGGGCGGGGGCGTTTTGTTTTATCGGCATGGTTGGCGCTGCGGACATGAGATATCGACCGAAACAGGAGCGATGAACGTGGTTCCAAGGTTGGGAACCGAACGCACGGGAATCGCAGCGTTTCCATAGGTCAAGCGGTATGGTTGGGGACCGCTAATAGCTTGAAAATCAGGCTCGGCGCTATTCCGTCCCCGGGCACCATTGGCCCTTCCAGCGACATCCACCGAGATCCAGCAGCGTCGAAAAAACCGCGGAATTCTGCGGTTTTTGCAAATCGTTTGGACAGCTATGTCCAGTGCTGTCCAGTTGCAGCCGGCCCCCCTTATGGTATTCTTGTTGGTATCGAGATTCAGCGTCCGGCGAGATACCATCATGCCCCTGACCGTCACTGCAATAAATGCTGCAAAACCAAAGGATAAGGCATACAAGCTGACTGACGGCATGGGGCTATATCTCCTCGTTACGCCCACCGGCGGGCGCCTCTGGCGGATGAACTATCGGTTTGGCGGCAAACAGCGCACGATAGCCTTTGGGAACTACCCCGACCTCTCGCTCGCCAAGGCGCGCGAAAGGCGTACGCAGGCCCGTGAAGCGCTAGCCGACGGCAAAGATCCCATTGAAACCAAACGGTTGCAGGAGCGCGAAATCAAGTCGCGCTCAGAAGACACTTTCCAGGCAATCAGTCGCGAATGGCTGGAGAAGCTGGAATGCGAAGGACGCAGCGCATCGACGATGAGCAAGCTGCGGTGGCTGGTCGACTTTGCCATCCCGCATATCGGCGAGCGCCCGATAACCGATCTCACCGCTCGCGATCTCCTTGATATCCTGCGGACGGTTGAAGTTCGTGGGCGTTATGAAACCGCAAACAGGCTGCGCAGCACCTTCGGCACGATCTTTCGCTATGCCATTGCGACGGCGCGCGCCCAGCGTGATATCTCAGCCGATCTCAAGGGTGCATTGATCACGCCGAAGACCAAGCACCATGCAGCCATTCTCGACCCGAAAATGCTCGGCGCCCTGCTCAGAGCGGTTGAGAATTATGAGGGGCAACCCACGCAAGCCGTGGGCCCAGAGCGCATGCAGCGGCTGTGGCCGGTGCAAGAAGTCGTCACGACCGGGGCCAATGTGGTGGTCGGGTCGGACTGGCCAGTGATTGCCGATGTCAATCCGTGGCTGGCGCTGGAAACGCTGGTCACACGTCAGGCGCCCGGCGCAACCGGCCCGGCAGCGGCGCCGAACGAGGCAATCACGCGGGCCGAGGCTCTGCGCCTGCTGACCGTGAACGGCGCACGCGAAATGGGGCGGCTAGACCGAGGCGGCACGATCGAGCCGGGCAAGCTGGCGGATGTGATCGTGGTCGATCGCAATCCGCTGACCGCGCCGATTGGCCAGATCCACGCCACCCGCGTGCTTGCCACCTACATCGCCGGCGAACAGGTCTTTGCCTTGAAGGATGCCAAGCCATGACTGCCACAACGCATTTTCTGACCGATGAGCGCACTTTCTGGCACAGCACCGGGGTTCAGGCGCTGTTCCTGCCGATCGGGGACTGGGTCGAACCGCCTGCCGGCAGCTATGGTGCAGACACCCCAGGTTCAAAGCGACGGCTGCTCAATCTGGTCCGTGCCTCGGGCTTTGACAGCGAACTGGCGATCCGCAGCGCCGCTCCGGCCAGCCTTGCCGACCTGACCCGGGTCCATGCCCAAGGCTACATCGATGAATTCATGCGGCTGAGCGATGCTGGCGGCGGCGAATTGGGGCTGTTTGCCCCCTTCAGCAAGGGCGGGTTCGAAATTGCGGCGCCGGGACGGGCCTTGGCTGCAACCTCAACATTCCCCTGCCCGCCGGCAGCGGCCACACAACCTATCTCCACGCGATAGACACCATCGTCGTCCCTGCGCTGCGGCGATACCGGCCGGACATGATCATCGTTGCCAGCGGCCTCGATGCCAATGCTGTTGATCCGCTCGCACGGCAATTGCTGCATTCCGACAGTTTTCGAGCCATGACCACACGAATGGTCGATCTGGCCGATGACCTGTACGGCGGACGTCTCGCGGTCATTCACGAAGGCGGTTATGCCGAAGCCTATGTGCCGTTTTGTGGCCTGGCGATCCTTGAAGCCCTTGCCGGAAAGCGCAGCGCAGTCATCGATCCGGAACTGGATTTTTTCATGGCGCAGCAGCCCGACCAGAGGGTCACTGATTTTCAGGCAAGCCTTGTTCAGGAAATGCGCGATATTCTGCAATTGGATTAATTACTTCGATCAAATTGTATCACTTCATTTCTATTCAATGGATTGTCCGAAAAGGTAGATGTCGGAGGGCCTTGACGCTGCGTTGGTCCACGAGTCCTCCACGCGATCACGGCAGGCCGATTGAATTGCATCGCCGACTTTGGCAGATTTAAGCTTGGGGAGGCGATGACAAGCGCCCTTGATCGTCGATCAGTTGCAGGACGGCAGGGGGCTGCTGGCCCCACGTCCAAAGCACCAGATTGCGGTCATCTGCCTGGGCATGAGGCGCGAAGCTTGGGACGAGAATGCCTGCGTACCTTTGAACCTTGAGATCAATCGCGAGTTGCTGCGTCGCGGGTATGCTGCCGGCCAACATCGTGTCGCGCCAGCGACAGTCTGCAAGCGTTGCCACTGAAATACCCAACTTGCTCAATGCTACTGGGTCGGTCCCGTCAAAGACACGAACGATCTCTGCTCTGTAGGCGACGAGTGTGATCGGCTGAAAGGCGCCAACCTGGTTGGCCTCACGCATGGCGGTTTCAGGCCTGAGGCTTGTGTAAAGCGCTGGCATGCCTTTCGGGTTGAACCGGCCGCCAAAGCGCGCGGCTCCCTCACCGGAAAGGGGCGATGATGCCCAAAGCGGGTTCAGCGCCCGGTAGAGAAATCCGCTGTAATCCATCGTGGTGGATCGATCAGGCGTAAACGCCGGCATCGACCGCATCGATGTACTCCAGGACATCGCTGGCACGCCCCGCCTGCACCAGTTGCATTGCGGTCTGTCCGGAGAAGCCCGGCAACGGCTCCGAGCGAAACCAGCCATAAGCCACTAGCGCCGAGCCGAAGCGCGGTTCGACCTTGTTGAGCACCTCGACCAGTTCACGCAGGCGCTTTTGGGTGCGGGGTTGGCGAACGCGCACGGCACGTTGGATTGCGTCTTTGCCCAGACCCGCCGTTCGGGCAAGGTCATCGGCATTGGTCAGCAGCGTAGTCGCAATCCGCCGGGGGTCGAACATCCCTTCGCTGACATATGCTTCCATGCTCATTGTGGCCTCGCTCTCAAGATTATTGACGATATATAGCGTCAATATGCGAGAGCTGCAATGGCATCAAATGGAAGTGCGCGACGGTCGAGTTGCGCGTAAAATGGTTCTCAAAAATGACCCCAAGAATCGGTTGGCCGCATATCCAGAGCTCCTCGTCGCAGGACCTAAATTGGGGGTATCCTTGGGGGTACCGCGATGGGGTATCGGATTGTTTATTTTGAAAATTCATAGCCTTATAAAACATCCAAAATCCCTCCTCCGCACCGCGCAAGCCGACACCCCGGGCAAAACCTCCGGCTGATCCGCCGGGCTGTCTCGACGGCCTGCTAACCTGTCATCAAGCGAGCCAGATTGTCGGCGTCATCGAGCAGCAGATGCACCCCCGCGCCGGTCTGCGCCACGCCGTGCGGCGACAGGCGCGCCAGTGCGGCATGGTCGATCTGCGACTGATCGTGCACCGCCAGTACCAACCGCGATCCGCAGGCGATCGTCCGATCGAGATTGGCCGCCCCGCCACAGGCGCGGACCAGCGCCCCGGCGCGTTCCTGCGTGACAAAGTCGGCCAGAGGCACCGATGCCACGTCCGGCGCCGGTGGCGGGGGCGCAGCGACGGCGGGCAGACCTCGGAACCGGCGGATATCCGATGCCAGCGCGTCGGCGGTCGGGCCAATCACCACTTGCAGCGCGCCGCCGCCGGGTCGGACCACCCCGCGTGCGCCCAGACGGCGCAGCGCGGCTTCGTTGATCGCGGCGGGGTCGGCCATCACCAGCCGCAGCCGCGTGGTGCAGGCATCGATCTTGACCAGATTGCCCGCCCCGCCCAGCGCCGCCACGAATGCCGCCACGCGGTCATCCGCGCCGGTCGGCGCGCCATCGGCCGCCGTCTCGCTCCGCCGCCCCGGCGTCGCCAGATCGAACCGCACGATGCAGAACCGGAACACGCCATAATAGAGCGCGAAATAGACCGCGCCGACCGGCAGCAGCAGCAGGGGCCGCGTGGCCAGCCGGAAATTGATCAGATAGTCGAGCAGACCCGCCGAAAACCCGAAACCCAGTCGCACCCCGATCAGGTTCATCACCGCCATTGCCACCCCGGTCAGCACCGCATGCACCGCAAACAGCAAAGGAGCGACAAAGATGAAGGTGAATTCGATCGGTTCGGTGACCCCAGTCAGAAACGACGTTGCCGCCAATGAGGCGAACAGCCCCGCGACTTCGGCGCGGCGTTCGGGCAGCGCGGTGCGGTACATCGCCAGGCACGCCGCCGGCAGCCCGAACATCATCACCGGGAAAAACCCGCTCATGAACGCGCCGGCCGATGGATCGCCCGCGAAAAACCGGTTCAGATCGCCGCTGGCCCCGTGATAGTCGCCGACGATGAACCACACCACATTGTTGAGGATGTGGTGCAACCCGGTGATCAGCAGCAGGCGATTGAGCATGCCATAGAGAAACAGCCCGAACCAGCCCGCGCCCACCACCCACCGGCTGATCGCGTCGATCCCCGCCGACAGCGCGGGATAGCCCCAGCCCAGCAGCCCTGCCAGCACCACGCCAAACCCGCCCGCGGCAATCGGCACGAACCGTCGTCCGCCAAAGAATGCCAGATATTCGGGCAGGCGAATGGCATGAAACCGGTTGTACAGCAGCCCGCCCGCCAGCCCCGACAGGATCCCCGCCGGAACCGTCAGCTTGCCCACTTCATGCGCGCGCCAGGCGCCGACGACGGCATCGTGCGCCACCGCGATCCCGGCCAGATCGGTCGGCGCAATCAGCAGCGCCTTGGCCCCTTCAACCGTTACCAGAAACGCGACCGCGCCGGCCAGACCCGCCGCGCCATGGTTTTCGCGAGCCAGCCCGACGGCCACGCCGATCGCGAACAGCAGCCCCAGATTGGTGAAAATGGCGCTGCCCGCACCCGCCACAAAGGCCAGCCCGAGGATATCGGGCTGACCCAGCCGTAGCAACAGCCCCGCCACCGGCAGCACCGCGATCGGCAGCATCAGCGCGCGGCCCAGCGGCTGCAACGTGGCGAGTATGCGGTACCCGTGGTGCGCCATGCCCATGCCGTTCAACTTTCCTGCAACCGGTCGCCGAGTTTCGCCCGCACCAGCGCCCGCACCGCCGCCGCGCTGTCGGCGGCAAGCGCCGCCTGCGCGAGGGCGCGCGCCTCGACCAGTGTGACTGTACGCAACAGCGCCTTGACCGCCGCGATGCGCCCAGCCGTGACCGACAGTTCGCCCACCCCCAGCCCGATCAGCAGCGGCACCGCCAGCAGATCGCCTGCGGCCGATCCGCACACCCCGACCGGGCAGCCATGCGCGGCGGCGCCTGCGGTGCAATGCGCAATCAGCCGCAGCACCGCAGGATGCAACGCATCGATCATCGCCGCCGTGGCAGGATTGCCGCGATCGGCGGCCAGCGCATATTGGGTAAGATCGTTGGTGCCGATCGACAGGAAATCGGCCTCTGCCGCCAGTTGATCGGCCAGCAATGCCGCCGCCGGGGTTTCGATCATCACCCCCACGCGCACCGCATCGGCAATCCCGGCCTTGCCCGCGGCCTGATCGACCATGGCGCGCAGGCGCCGCAATTCGCCGCGATCGACCACCATCGGCGCCATGATCCGCAACTGCCCGGCGGGTTGCACCGCCACCAGCGCCGCCAGTTGCGTGGCCATCAGCACAGGCCGCGCCAGCGACAGGCGGATGCCGCGCTGGCCCAGCGCGGGGTTGTCCTCCGCCGCCATCGGCACATAGGCGAGCGGCTTGTCCGCGCCCACATCGAGCGTGCGCACGATCAGCGGACGCCCCGCCATGGCATCGGCAATCGCCTGATACATGGCGCGCTGTTCGTCCTCGCCCGGCGCATCGGCGCGGTCGAGAAACAGGAATTCGCTGCGCAACAGGCCACACCCTTCGGCCCCGGCGGCGACCGCCGCGTGCGCATCCTCGACCGATCCGCAATTGGCAAAGACCTCGATCCGCGTGCCGCAGGCGGTCTGCGCCAAAGCGCCCGCCATCGCCCGCTGCGCCGCGCGCCGCGCCGCCTGATCGGCAATTGCCGCGCGCGCCGCTGCGATGCGCGCGGCATCTGGGGCCAGATCGATCTGCCCAGCCCCGGCGTCGAGCACGGCCAGCGCGCCCTCTGTGGCCGCCAGCACATCGGGCCCTGCGGCAACCAGCATCGGTATCCCCGCCGCCGCAGCCAGGATCGCCACATGCGAGGTGGGGCCGCCGCCCGCCAGGCACAGCCCGCCCGGCGCGCCATCGCGGCACAACGCGCCGAATTGCGATGGCAACACATCCTGCGCCACCACGATCGCCCCCGCCGCAACCGGCGCCAGCGTGGCGCCATGGCCCAGTTCGGCCAGCACCTGGCCCGCCACATCGGCCAGATCGGCCACGCGTTCGATCAGGCGCGGATTGCCCGTCGCGCTCCAGGCCTCGGCATGGCTGCGGGTTGCCGCACGCCAGGCCCAGGGCGCGCTGCGGCCCTGATCGATCGCCTGCGCGGCGATCCGGCCAATATCGGGATCTTCGATCAGCGCGCGATGCGCCTCGGCAATGCCGCCCGCGCCCAGCCGCGCGGCGGCGGCCCGGCGCGCCAGGGCCAGCCGCTGGTGTTCGTGGTCAGGCCCCTCGCCATCGGGTGGCACGGTGCCCTCGGTCACGCGCAAATGCGCGATCGGCCCGACTGCCAGCCCCGGGCTGGCACAGACCGGCCCCGCCGCCACCGCGACGGGCGCCGCCACCTCATGCGCATCGGGATCGGCGCCGACGACCAGCGCCGCCACCGCATCGAGCGCACGCGCCGCATCGGGGCCCTGCGCGCGCAGCACCAGCGTATCGCCACCGCGCGCATCGAGTGTCATGAGTGCCACCGGGCTGCGCGCGGCGGCCTGCCGCGCCGCCTTGAAAACCTCCACATCGGCCGACAACGTCGCCAGCACCGCCGCGATCCGCGCCGCCGGGCGCGCATGAATGCCGTGCTCCAGCCCGACCACGACCGAGCGCTCACAGATATCGCCAGCCGGTTCGGGGTCTTCGGCCACGGTGGCGGCTTCGGGTATGACCGCAAACAGTGGCGAACCCGTCGCGACCGCACCGGTCGGCGCCGCATCGACCAGCGCAAAGCCGGGGCTGGCGATCACGATCGGGGTAATCAGGCTGCGGGCGCCCGCGGCCACCCGATCGAGATCAAAGCGGATCAGCGGCTGCCCCGTCCGCACCCACTCGCCCACCATCACCGCTCCGTCAAACCCGTTGCCGCGCAGCGCCACCGTGTCGATGCCGATATGCAGCAGGACTTGCGCCCCGTTGTCGAGGCCGAGCGTGATCGCATGCCCGGTCGATGCCAAGGCGACGACCGTGGCATCGCACGGCGCGCACAACACCCCGTCGAGCGGATCGAGCGCCACGCCGGGGCCCATCATGCCCTCGGCAAACACCGCATCGGGCACCTCGGCCAGCGCGGTCAACCAGCCGGAAAACGGCGCGACCAGCATGATCGGCGCGGTCATGGCAGCACCAGCCGATCGATCGCCCACAGCGGCGCAGGTCCATGCGTTGCGGTATAGAGGCACAGCCAATGCGCACCCTTCGGATCGCCTGCCAGCGGCACGCGCAGCGCGACCGGCACGCCATCATGCGGCACCGCGCCCAGCGCGACGCGCGCCAGTTCGGGCCCGTCGCACCTGTCCTGCCTGACCACCAGTTCGTCCTGCGTACCGGCCGGGGCGCGCAGCACGATCGCCTTTGCATCGTCGGCAAGCTGATAGTTGAACGCCAGCGCGGCGATCTGCACGGTGATCGGCCCATGCCCAAGTTCGGCATAGGTCTTCCAGCAGCGATCCATGATATCGACCAGCAAGGGATGACCGTCGCGCGCGGGCAGATTGAGCAGCAACCGGTTCGAACAGGACACCAGAATCTGGCTGGTCTTGACACCGCGCAGCGCAACCGGTTCCACCCGCTGACCGCGCAGGCCCGGCGCAAGCGGCACCTGCCAGCGATCGAGCAGACGATATTCATCGGGCAGGCGCGCGGCAAACCCGTCCCAGTCGCGTCGTGCGGGCTGCGTCCAGCCCAGCTCTGCCAGCGCGGCGGCACGTGGCCAGGCCATCGCCAGCATCTGCGCATCGGTGCGCAGATATTCGCTCCACAGTTCGCCCTGCACTCCCAGCAGATGCCCGCCGCCTGTGCCATCGACCTGGCCCGGCTCGACGCGATAGACATCGCTTGGGCTGACCACGGCCCAGCGTCCCGGCGGGGCATCGGGTACGGCAGCCTGGATATGGTCGAAATAGAACACCGGATCGGTCGCCAGCACGACATCGTGCCCGGCCTGCAGCGCGCGTGTCGCATCGTGCGCGCTGTGCCACGACAGGATCGCCGCATCGCGCGGGATGCCGCCCGCCGACAGCATGTCGTCCCAGCCGATCGCCTGCCGCCCGTGCGCCGCCAGATAGCCCGCGATCTGCGCGGTGAACCAGCCCTGCAACGCGGCCTCGTCGGGCAGGTCGAGCGCCTTCATCCGTGCCTGCACGGCGGGCGCGGCGCGCCACTGGCCATGCTGCGCCTCATCCCCGCCGATCGCGATGGTGTGCGAGGGAAACAGCGCCATGACCTCATCGAGCACGGTTTCGAGCGCCTTCAGCGTCGGCGGATCGACCGCAAAGATCGACGGGAACACCCCCCAGTCCGATTGGGCCGAAGCGGGCACGCCCGCAAACCCCCAGTCGGGATAGGCGCGCAGCGCCGCCAGCGCGTGCCCCGGCATCTCGATTTCGGGCACGATCGTCACATTGCGCGCGGCGGCATAGGCAACGACCTGCCGCACTTCGTCCTGGCTATAGAACCCGCCATAGCGCTGGCCATAAGGATCGAGGCGCCAGCCGCCGATCGCGGTCAGGCGCGGATAGGCGCGGATCTGCAGACGCCAGCCCTGATCGTCGGTCAGATGCCATTGCAGCCGGTTGAGCTTGTGCAGCGCCATCACGTCGATCAGGCGTTCGATCGTCGCCACGCTCTGGACATGGCGCGCGCTGTCGAGCAGCAGCCCGCGCCACGGATAGCGCGGCGCATCCTCGATATGCACCGCCGCCAGCGGCGCGTCGCCTTTGGCCGCCAGCAATTGCCACAAAGTCGTCGCGCCATAGAACAGGCCCTGCCGCGTGGTCGCCGCAATCGTCGCGCCGTGGCTGTCGATATCGAGCCGATAGGCCTCTGCGCCCAACCCCGGCACGCGCCGCAACCGGATCGCGCCATCGCGCGCCGCCCCGTCGCGCACAAAATGCCGCCCGAGATGGTCGCGCACCGCCGCATCGAGCCATTGCGCCACGTCCGCCGCTTCGCGATCGCCGCGCGGCACCACGATCGGCGTGCCATCGCCCAGCGCGGCACCCGCCGCACCATCGACCGTTTGCACCACTTGCGGCAAGGGAATGACCGGCAGCGCCACCGCCCGCGCCGGCGCCGCGATCAACGCCAGCGCGGCCAGCCCGGCGCGCCAGTCAACCGCCATGGTCAACGGCCCCGGTACCAGCCCCGTCGATCCAGCTTTCGACCACTTGCAGCCCGGCATCGAGCAGCACCAGATCGGCGCGTGCACCCACCGCAATGCGGCCACGTTCGCCGCCAAGGCCCAGAAAATCGGCGGGTTCGCCGCTGGCGAGCGCCGATGCGGTGGCAAGATCGAGCCCCAGCAGATCGACCGCGTTGCGCAAGGCCCCGGCCATGTCGAGGTTCGATCCCGCCAGCCGCCCTTCGTCGTCATAGCACGCGCCATCGCGCACGGTGATCGTCTTGCCCTGCAAGTCGAACGTCGTGGCCGCCTGCCCGACACAGGGCATCGCGTCGGTCACCAGCATGAACCGCGCATTGGCCCGTGCGGCCAGCGCGATGCGCAAGGTGACCGGATCGACATGGCGCCCGTCAACGATGATCCCGCACCACGGATCGCCCGCCAGCGCCGCGCCGACAACGCCGGGTTCGCGGCTGGTGAGCGGCGACATCGCGTTGAACAGATGGGTGATCCCCGTCACCCCGGCGTCCAGCGCGGCCTGCATGCGCGCGAACCCGGCATTGGTGTGCCCCGCCGAAACGATCACGCCTGCCGCCGCCAGCGAGCGGATGATCGCATCATCGACCAGTTCGGGCGCCAGCGTCAGCAGCACTTTGCCCGCCCCCGGCGCGGTCAGCAGTGTCAGCGCCTCGGCATCGAGCGTGCGCAGCCGTGCGGGGTCGTGAATGCCGCGCCGCTCCATGCTGATGAACGGCCCTTCGACATGGATGCCCAGCACGCCGGGCACGCCCGCCGCAATCGCCGCGCGGGTGGCCGCCAGCGCGCGCGCGATCGTGCCCAGATCATCGCTGATCAGCGTCGGCAGAAACCCGGTGGTGCCGAACCGGCGATGGGCCGCGCCGATCGCGGCGATCGTTTCGACATTCGGCGCATCGTTGAACAGCACCCCGCCGCCGCCGTTGACTTGCACATCGATGAACCCCGGCAGCAGCCTTTGCCCCGCGCAATCGACACGCGGCAGGGCGGCAGGCAGATCGCCGGCCGGCACCAGCGCGGCAATCCGCGCGCCGTCGATCACCACGGCCAATCCGTCGTGCAGGCCATCGCGCAACATGACCCGGGCATTGATCAGCGCACGCGCAGTCGAAATCGGGGTCATCGCGTCGAAGTAACCTTGGCAAGATGGGGCGGGCTGTCGGGATCATAGCCCCGCCGCGCGGCGAGCGCATCGACCAGGCGATAAAAACCCTGGATCTGGACAATCGGCGTCAGCGCCGGATGCGTGCGCGGGATGGCCGGGCCCGATGGATCGACCCCGCCCACTTCGAGCATCGTCGCGCCTTGTGCGCGCGCGGCGGCAATCGCGGCATCGACCCCTTCGCGCCCGGCATCGTCGGGCACGAACGCGATCACCGGAAATCCGGAATGGATCAGCGCCATCGGCCCGTGGCGCACTTCGGCAGCGCTGAACGCTTCGGCATGCAGGCCGCAGGTTTCCTTGAGCTTCAGCGCCGCCTCCTGCGCGGCGGCAAAGCCCGGCCCGCGCCCCAGCACATAGAGCCCGACCGCATCGGCCAGCGCATCGACAAAGTGCTGCCAGTCGCTGTGCCACGCCGCTTCAAGCTGTTGCGGCAACGCCTCGACCGCCGCCAGCATGGCGTCATCCCCCGACCAGCAGGCCACCAGCGCGGCAATCGCCGACAGCGCGGTGATGAACGACTTGGTCGCCGCGACCGCCAGTTCGGGCCCGGCATCGAGCGGAATCACCACGTCGGCCATCGCCGCCAGCGGCGAGGCGGTGTCGTTGACCAACACCACCAGCAAGGCCCCGCCATCGCGCGCGGCGCGCGCCGCCGCGATCAGATCGGGGCTGCGACCCGATTGCGAAATCGCCAGCGCCAGCACCCCGGCCATGTCGGGCTGCGCGGTGAACACCGATGCGGTCGATGGCGCGAGCGAGGCGGTCAGCACCTCGAGCCGGGTTTCGATCAGATAGCGCGCATATGTCGCCGCGTTGTCCGAACTGCCGCGCGCGATCGTCACCACCGCGCGCGGCGGATCGGCGCGCAACCGCGCGGCCAGCGCGCGGATCGCCGCGCCGCCGTCGCGCCATTGCTGCGCCACGCGCGCAGGCGCCTCGGCCGCTTCGCGCGCCATCACCGTGCCCCGTTCGGCAACCATCGCCGTCATGCCGCCCCGGCGTTGAGTTCGGCGACAAAGTCGTACATGTCGCCGCGATACCACGACTGGGTCAGTTCGACCGAGCGCCCGTCGGGCAGAAACCCGCGCCGTTCGATCAACAGCCCCGGCGCGCCCGGTTCGACCCCCAGCAATTCGCACTGGCTGTCATCGAACAGCACCGCGCGCAGGCGTTGCAGCGCGCGGACCGGGCGATGCCCGCTGGCCTCGAGCGCTTCATAGAGCGATGATCCGACTGCTTCTTTCGATGGCAGGCAATAGGCCGGAACCGTCGAGGTTTCGACCGCCATCGGTTGATCGTCGGCATAACGGATACGGTGAAAGCGATAGACCGAGCTGCCTGGACTGAGCCCCAGCACCAGCGATTCCTCGGGCGTTACCGTGCCCTCGGACCGGCGCAGCCACGCGCTGCGCGCCAGCCAGCCGCGCGCGGCCATGTCTTCGGTAAACGACGACAGCTTGGAAAAGCTCTTTTCGACGCGCGCCGTGATGAACGTGCCCGCACCATGGCGGCGCGACACCAGCCCTTCATCGACCAGCGCCTGGATCGCCTTGCGCACGGTAATGCGCGACACATTGATATCGGTGGCAATGTCGCGCTCGGCCGGCAGGGCATCGTCGGCCGCCAGCCGCTTGTCGACAATCGCCTGGCGCAGCGCGCGGTGCAGCTTTTGATAGAGCGGCCCGCTGGCCTGCCCCTCCAGGTCGCCGATGATATCCGAGATCTTCAACGCTTGCGCTCCAGTTTCGCGGTCAAATCCTGCGCCTGTACTGCCCTAACCGCAAAATTCGGCAACGGCAAGCACAATGGTATCTTATTGGTATACATTACCCCTTGCAGAGGTATGCAAATCATGTGACATTGGCTTTACCAATGGAGTCCAAGGCTGCGCCTTTGGGTCAAATTTGGGTGGGCCGTGGTATTATATTGATCTGATCCGGGCGGACGCGCCAGCTTTGCGGCCGATCTGTCCCCAGATCCAAAACATGGGGGTATCTCGATGAGCGTCCGCAAAACTGCACTGATCGCATCGGCAAGCGTGTTCGCGCTGATCGCCTCGCCCGCGCTGGCCGAGGATGCGGCCAAACCCGATGATCCGATCATCATCACCGGCATTCGCGCCTCGCTTGAACGCGCGATCGAGATCAAGAAGATCAGCGAACAGAACATCGACGCGATCTCGGCCACCGATATCGGCAAATTGCCCGACAAGAATGTCGCCGACGCGTTGCAGCGCCTGCCCGGCATCAACACCTCGTCGGCAGCCAGCGGCGAGGGCGGGTTCGACGAAAACGACCGCGTGTCGATTCGCGGCACATCGCCCAGCCTGACCTCGGTGACGGTCGATGGCCATTCGGTTTCGACCGGCGACTGGTTCATCCTCGACCAGTTTTCGACCGTTGGTCGCAGCGTCAGCTTCGACCTGCTGCCTTCGGAAATCGTCGAAACCGCGGTTGTCAGCAAGACGCAGAACGCCGGCCTGCTCGAAGGCGGGGTGGCCGGGTCGATCGATATCCAGACGCGCAGCCCGCTGGCGCTGCACGGGTTGACCATGGAAGGATCGATCCAGGGCGCGTGGAATTCCAACACCAAGGAAACCAAGCCGCAATTCAACGGCATGCTGGGCTGGCACAACAACGACGACACGTTCGGCTTTATCATCCAGGGTTTTTACGAAGACCGCAGCGTGCGCCGTTATGGCCAGGAAACGCTGGGCTATACCCCGATTACGTCGGCCATGCCGCTTGGCGCGGCCAATCCGTCGCTGATCGGGGTGCAGGCCCCGACCCTGATCGGATCGAGCCTGTTCGAACAGGAAAAGAAGCGTGCGGGCGGCTTTGGCGCGCTGGAATGGGCGCCATCGGAAAAAGCCAAGTTCAAGCTGACCGGGTTCTATTCGCACCTCAACGCGACGAACAGCAATGACAATTACATGTACTGGGGCTCGAACGAGCTCAACAACAACCTGCCGACCAGCTATACCGTTGCCAACAACACCCTGACATCGGCGACCTGGCCCGCGCTCAATTCCGCCGGCAAATCGGTCGACGGGCTGGTGATCGACAATATCATCCGCCCCGACGCTTCGGCGGAAAGCTGGTATGTCAATCTCGACGGCACGTTCGAAACCAGCGATCACCTGACGATCCGCGCGCAAGTGGGCTATACCCACGGGGTGGGCGACACCCCCACCGAACCCGCGTTCGAAAGCGATGGCGGCCCCGGCATTTCCTATGCGCCGTCGGGCAACGGCTGGGCGGTCACGCCGACCAGCGTCAATCCGGCCAGCGCCAACGGTCTGGCCAACGACTGGGCCTGGAACGAAACGTTCAAGTCGGTCGATCAGGAAGTCTACGGCAAAGTCGATGGCACTTTGCGCGTGGACAGCGGGCCGTTCCGCTCGATCGATTTCGGCGCGCGCTTGGCACGCCACCAGCGCCAGGTCGATGGCTGGGATCGCGGGTGCAGCCTTGGCGCCAACGGCCAGTGCTGGGGCAGCCCGGCGATGCCGTTTGCGGCGACCAACCCCACCGCCTATCCTGCCGCATACAATGCCAACACGCTGGGCATTCCCGGCCTGCTGGTGCCGATCGCGGGCGATCCGGCGACCATCACCAACATCCTCAACGGCATCACCGACGGGGTGCATGGCCCGATCTCGTCGATCGTCCAGCCGCAGAACTATTACTGGCCGGGATCGATGAAAGTGCGCGAAACCGATGCCGAAGCGTTTGTCATGGCGCATATCGGCGGCGAAGGCTGGCGCGGCAATGTCGGCGTGCGTTTTGCCAACACCAGCGAAAACGTCTTTGCCAACGATTCAAACCCGATCGGCAACGATCCGGTGCTGGTCACCACCTCGGCCTATGGCAATTATTACATCGACCATATCCATCACAACTATTTCGACATTCTGCCCAGCATCAACCTGACATTCGATGTCGCCAAATCGCTGCAACTGCGCCTGTCTGCCGCCGAAACGATGTCGCGCCCCGATTTCAGCGCGCTGAGCGGCACGGTTTCGCTGACCGACGCCAACCTGACCGGCAATGGCGGCAATCCCAACCTGCAGCCGGTCAAGGCCACCGTGTTCGACAGCGCGCTCGACTGGTATTATGCCAAGGGCGCTCTTGCCGGGATCAGCCTGTTCCACGACGATCTGCAATCCTATGTCACCTATGGCGTGACCAATGCGGTCTATTACAGCGAATTCTACAAGAGCAACGAAACGTACGCGATTTCATCGCCCTACAACACCAGCGGGCAATTGTCGGGCGTCGAACTGCAAGTGCAGCAACCGGTCGCCTATGGCTTCGGCTTTCAGGCCAACGGCACCTGGGTGACCGGCCATGATTCCGACGGCAACCCGCTCGTCGGCACCTCGAAGTTCACCTACAATCTGGTCGGGTATTACGACAAGGGTCCGCTCAGCGCGCGCATGGCCTATACCTACCGGTCGCATTACTATGTCGGGCTCGACCGCAGCTCGGCGGAAAATCAGGACAATTACGGCACGCTCGATGCCTCGATCAACGTCAAGGTCACACCTTATCTCAGCTTCAACCTCGACGCGGTGAACATCACCAACAACAAGCTGAAATATTATGCCCAGATCCCGCAGCAACCGCGCGCGGTCTATCTCAACGGCACCAACTTGTTCTTTGGCGCCCGCTTCAAGTTCTGATTTCGAGCCCCGCCCCAGGCCCACCATAGCCAAGGCGGTCGATCCATGGCTGCAGCACGGGCAACACCGGCTGCAGCCCTGTTTCGTAGTGGCGCCAGCGATCGAGGCCGCGTGTCGAAATGCCGCCGCGCAATTGCGGCGCGCTGGGGGTCAGCACCACGCGCCGGGCCATCGTCGCGGCCACATCGAGCATCGCCGGATCGGGCACCAGCCCCACAAACGCCGCCACATCGGCCAGCCCGGCGTGCGGATCGGCCACCAGCGCCTCGTGCCGCACATCGTGGATCGCCAGCGAGACGCGTGCGCGCAACTGCGCCGCCATGGCCATCGACGCCGCATAACAGTCCGCCGCATCGGCCAGCGTGGTGAACGCATATGTCAGCGCGTTCATCGCAAAGGCGCTACGCAGGCAACCGAGCACGACGCTGCGCGGGTCGCGCAAGGCAAACAGCACGCGCGCCTCGGGAAACAGCCGCGCGATGATCGGCAACCATTGCGTGCCTGCGGGCGCCTTGTCGATGAACAGTGTCGTCGCCGGATCGTCGCCGGGCCGCAGTCCGCCCAGCGCGGCGACATCGCGCCAATAGCGTTCGCGCCACGCGGCGATCGCCCGCGCATCGAGCGCGCACAACTGCGCGCATCCCGCCGCATCGTCCAGAAATGCGCGCTGCGCCGCGATCAGTGTCGGCGCTTCTTCCAGCGTGCGCACATCGCCATGCCCGACCAGGATCTGTTCGAGCAGGGTCGTGCCCGAACGTGGAAAACCGAGCAGAAACACATGTCGCGCGGGCGCGGGCGACACGCTGCGCGGATCGGTCGGCGGCAGGTCATGATTGCCGAACCACGCCGTGATCCGCCGATAGCGCGCGGCCTCAGGCTCGTGCGCGGCGGCCAGCGCGGCAAAGTGTGCGCGCTGGATCGCCTTGCCCGCAATCGCCGCGGCCAGCGCCCCGGCATGATCGCCCAGCGCATCGCGCGCGTCGCCGATCAGCAACAGGCTTTCCGCGCGCTGGTCGGGCGACAGGCCGGGCGCCTGCAACACCCGTTCGAGCAGCCTGTGCGCACGGGCCCAGTCACCCGCGTCACCCGCCAGTCGCGCCGACAGCCACAGCCCGCCGGGATGATCGGGCGCGAGCCCTGCCAGCCGGTCGCAAACCCAAGCCGCTTCGGCCAGCCGCCCTGCGCGGTAGAGCATCAGCCCGAGTGTCAGCAGCGCCCCGGGATCGCCCGGCTGCGCGGCCACCAGCCGCGCCTGCCAGGCAATGTCGGCGGCGAGTGTCACGGGTTGCTCCATCGGCCGATCCTAGCCTCCCCCGGCGGGGAAACGGAACCGGTTTCTGCGCCCCCCCCCCCCGCGACAATTCACATATGCCAGGTCAGATCGATGCCGTGCGTGTGTCAATCGGCGTCCAAACGGTTGCGTGCGTTCTCATCTTCGAGCGCGCGCAGACGCCGGGCCTCGGACGCCTCCAGCCCGCCGAACTTCGCTTTCCATTTGTAAAGCGTCGCCGAGCTGATCCCGTGGCGGCGACATACCTCTACCGTCGCCATCCCGGACTCCTGCTCCTTCAACATTGCGATGATCTGCTCTTCGCTGAACCGGCTGCGCTTCATTGCCGTCCGCCTCCTTCGTGTCGGACTCTACCAAAAAGCGGTCACATTTCAGGAGAGCACGGCAAGTGCGGCCTAATCTTTGCTGTTTTATGATGGGGCTCACCCTATCTACATTAAATTCCCAAGCCTACCATTGGAATTCGTGTGGCCAAATGTTGTGCGATACATATGCCATATTAGTTCGTGATACCCTTGGATTTGAGAAAGGCAAGGATGCGCGCGCGCGTCATGTCCGCCACGAAAAACTCACTGAGCATTTGATGTTGAGTTGCGTTGAGAATTGACCCGGGAGGTCCATAAATTTTCACTGAGAATTGACCCATGCTTTCCTCACCCCTGGCTTTCAGGCGGGGGGCATTGGAGTGATCGACATGGCTCGGCTTTGGGGCCTGCCCCCGGCAGGCCCGTCGCCTGCGCTGCTCAGTGTGATCCGACGCTGGTATTATCGCGACAAGATTCCGATCCGAGATATCAGCCGGCGGACAGGTTTGTCGCGCAACACGATCCGCAAATACGTGCGCGCTGACATGGTGGAGCCGATATTCAAGGTTCCCAAGCGGCCCAGCAAACTGGACGCATTTGCCGAGAAACTGGCGGCATGGCTGCGCATAGAATCCGGCAAATCGCGCAAGCAGAAGCGGACAGCCAAGCAACTGTATTCCGATCTGGCGGCGCTCGGGTACGAGGGATCATACGCCCGGGTTGCGGCTTTTGCGCGGGCCTGGAGGCGTGAGCGGCAGTACAAGCAGCAAACCACTGGGCGCGGAACATTCGTGCCGCTGGCATTTCAGCCTGGTGAAGCCTTCCAGTTCGACTGGAGCGAGGATTACGCGCTTGTCGCCGGCAAGCAGACCATGCTGCAGGTTGCCCATACCAAGCTGGCTCACAGCCGGGCTTTCGTTGTGCGCGCTTATCCGCTCCAGACACACGAGATGCTGTTCGATGCGCTGACGGAGGCATTCCGGGTGCTGGGCGGCGTGCCAAGGCGCTGAGTGGCGAGGAAATCTGGTGCCAACTGTTTTCCGAACCCGCCGCCGGGTCCGATTTGGCCGGACTGAGGTTGCGCGCCGAACCCGACGGCAACGGGTGGAAGCTGAACGGGCAAAAGCTGTGGACCAGCTATGCGCACCTTAGCGATTACGGTGTGATCGTCGCGCGCACCGACCCGACAGTGGCCAAGCACAAAGGGCTGACGTATTACTGGGTCAACATGCATGCGCCGGGTGTCGAAGTGCGCCAGGTGCGGCTGGCGGGTGGTGACAGCCATGTCAACGAGGTGTTCTTTGACGATGTCCGGCTGGACGACAGCCAGCGCCTGTCACCCGTCGGTGGCGGGTTTGGCGTGGCGATGGCGACGCTGATGATCGAACGCTATGTTGCGACCGACAGCAGCGGGTTCGGCCCACATCTCGACATGTTCACCAGTCTGGCGCAGACCGTGCAGGTGAACGGCCAGCCGGCAATCCGCGACGGCCGGGTGCGTTCAGCACTTGCGCGCAACTATGCCATGCGCAACGCGCTCGATGCCATCACTGCGCGCGCCATGCTGATGATGCAGGCGGGAATGGAACCCGGCCCCGAAGGATCGCTCAACAAACTGGTATCGGTGCGTTCGCGGCAGAAGCTGGTAGAACTGGCGATCGATTTGCTCGGAACCGATGGCGTCCCGTTCGATGAGCATGCCTCGGTGCGCGAAGACTGGTCGACCAGATGGATCAACGCGCCGACCGGACGGATCGCCGGCGGCGCCGACGAAATGCTGCTCAATACGATTGCAGAGCGTATCTTGGGCCTGCCGCAGGATCACCGTCCCTACAAAGGCGTGCCATTCAACGCCATCCCCGCATAATCGCACTTTCTTCAAGCCGGACCATACCCATGCTGACCGAGAACGCAGAGATCACCGCCATCCGTGAGGCAGTGGGTGGATCAGTACCCGGCCCTTGGGCTTACCCGTCGGCGCTAGCCAACGTCTATCCCGACGGCCCCTTGCGGTTTGAGCATCTCATGACCACCGCCGAGGCGCTCAAGCCCTCGCCGGTCCTGGAGGATCGATGATGGCCCGATCGCCCTTATTCGGACGGCGAATCCATATCACCGGCAGTGTTGTCGATGACTTGGCTGTGGCAAGCGGCGAGAGTGTTGAGCAGGCGCGCACTCTCGTGCATGCTACGACAAATTCGTGGCCACGCTGGGTCGACGACTCAACGAAGGACCGAAGCTGCGGCAGGAAATTCCCGAAGACGTTACGAAGTAGCCATCGCCTGGTTGGCGCGATTCCGAATTGCAGCGCCCGCCGGCGTCGCCCGGCAGATGCTGCAACCAGAACCTAAGGCTGGTGTGGCGGCCAGTCGGGTTCTCATACCCCTTCGATAAAGAACGCCTTCGACTTCGAGCCGGCATGGCGAAACTTTACGGCAGCCTGATAGGATGGGCTGTCGTACCAGGCCCTGGCGGCCGCCATGTCGGGGAATTCGAGGATCACGGCGCCTTCGATCGGGTCTCCTTCGAGCTGATCGAGAGCGCCATAGGCGGCGAGCGGCTTCAAAGTGTGGCCTTGAGCCGCAAGGGAGGCACGCGGGCCGTATTCTGCGAGGCCCCCCGGATCGAGGGTCTGCTCACGGATCATGACAAAGTAGGCGCTCATAGTGGTCATCCTTTCGAGTTGGAATGATTGCCCAGGCAGAGGCTTGCGGACCGGATCGATTGCAGCCCCCGCTCGCCGGCAGCGGCGTCAGACCTGAGCCAGGCCGCCGTCGATCGGAAGATCGATGCCGGTGACGTAGCTCGACTCGTCGGAAGCCAGGAAATAGGCGCCAGCCGCCAGCTCCTCCGGGAGGCCGAGACGGCCGAGCGGCGTCATCGAGGCGAAGGCGCCCTTGGCGGCATCGGAGGCTTCGTCGCTGTCGAACTGACCCCGGATGATCGGGGTTTCCGTCGCGCCGGGACTGAGCGCATTGACACGGATCCCCTTGTCCTTGAGTTCCTGCGCCCAGACGCGCACCAAGGCCCGGACGCCAGCCTTCGCGGCGGCGTAGGTGCCGTGAGCGGGAACCCCCTTCACGTTGATGATCGAGGACACGACCACGATAGAGCCGCCACGTGACATCAGCGGCAGGGCCTTCTGCACAGTGAACACAACGCCCTTCACATTGATGTCCATGGTCTTGTCGTAATGGGCTTCCGACAGATCGAAGATCTTGGCGTGCTCGATGAATCCGGCGTTGGCGACGACGATATCGACCTTGCCCTTTTCCGCTTTGACGGTGTCGTAGAGCCGATCGAGGTCGGCCAGGTTCGCCACATCCCCCTGCACCACCGTGACGTTTCTGCCAATGTCGGCCTTGGCCTTTTGTAGTTCGGCCTCGCGGCGCCCTGTAATGAACACATAAGCGCCTTCACGGACGAACCGCTTCGCGGTCGCCAATCCGATGCCGCTTGATCCGCCGGTGATGACGGCAACTTTTCCTTCGAGATTGGTCATAACATGCTCCTTCATGTGATCGGCGCAAGGCGTCCGATCGGGTCTGAGCGGGACGATGACCCTGCCGGGCACCCTGATCGCCGCCGATGAGGGGAGTATTGCCATTCTCAGCGGGGTCTGCTCAGACTGCCCGAAGCGATAGTGTCTATTCTTGGGAGGAATGGTGGACCGCCTTCAGGCCATGACCACCTTCATTCGTGTGGTCGATACCGGCTCCTTCTCGGCCGCCGCACGACAGCTCCGCATCGGTCAGCCTGCGGTATCGAAAGCCATCGCGCAGCTCGAGGATCGCTTGCAGGTGCGCCTTCTGGTACGCTCATCGCACGCCCTTTCGCCGACGAACGCGGGCCTGCGATTTTACGAGCGTGCCCGGCTCGCCATTCAGGAGGTCGACGAAGCAGAGCAGGAGGCGCGCGGCGCCGGCGCGGGCCTATCGGGTCGGCTCAGGGTTTCGGCGGCGACAACCTTTGCCCGACTTATGATCATTCCGCGCCTGCCTGAATTCCTCGCCAAACATCCGTCGCTCGACATTGACGTGCTTCTCGATGATCGGGTCATCGACCTCGTTGCTGAAGGGATCGACATCGCTCTGCGCATGGGCACGCTGAGTGACTCAACCGCGATCGCCCGAAAGCTCGCCACAGGCGGCAGGTCCGTTGTCGCCACAGCCGCTTATCTTGCCCGGACCGGCCTACCCAAGACGCCGGCCGATCTGGCCCACCATCACGCCTTGGTATACAGCCAGCTCGACGACACCTGGTCTTTTCGAAAAGGCGACGTCAAGACAACAGCGGCCGTGCGCGGGCGCGTTCGCCTCAGCGCGGCGGAAGGCATCCGAGCAGGAGTGCTCGCGGACATGGGGCTGGCCGTGACCTCGGACTGGATGTTCGCACCCGAATTAGCGAGCGGCGCTGTTCGGCGCGTGCTGCCGGACTGGACCCTCCCGACCATCGATTTATGGGCCGTTTTCCCGACGGGCAGGCTTGCCAGCGCAAAGGCGCGCGCCTTTGCCGAATTTGTCGAGGACATACTGAGCGTCGAGTCGGCAGCAACCTGAAGGCTAGAGCGTCCTGCGGAAAACCTGAATCGATTCCCGCGGGGCTTGATTTGTGATTCACCCTCATTGGAGGTGGATCATGGGCAAAGCGCATTCGACTGATCTTCGGACTCGTGTTTACGACGCTATTGCGGATGGCGTCACACGGCAGGGTGCAGTTGGCGCCGCGAAAATCACTTCATCCCATTTTAGATACGGACCGTCGCATGACCTAAATTTGGGGTATTAGATTGGGTATTTTGATTGGGGTATTGGAATTTATCACCTCTTTTTCATATCGATAATTGTACTCAGATATCCCTCCTCCACTCCTATAAATTTCCCGATCTTTATTCGCGAGCTTACGCTAGATTTTAATTTGCCTCCGTCACCTCAAGAGACGAACCCATCAATCAGAGCCCGATTCCTTTTGAATTTGGTCAAACTCGCGAGAAAGAGCCAAAGGCATACCATTCACCGTTAAAAAACGCCATTTGGCCGCAAATCGGAATCGAACCCGGTTTAAATTCTTTTCTGATGGTATTTTTGCTGGCTCGCCCCTGCATTTTCATTTTTATATGAATATGTAACATCAACTTAGTTGGCATATTCGATTCCGTCCCTGCATCATTGGCCCTTCAATCTTCGGCGACGGTCAGGATCAACGATTAGTCGCGAGTGGATAGCAGCGCAGGATTGTATCGGCTTCGCGCATTTGCCCCCAGCGCGGCGGGAAGGATTTTGGCGACGGCCTTGCCGACGATGTCGTGCCAATCGATGCCCAAAATCGCCTCGCGCGCCTTGTTGGCCAGCACATATATGTCGGTTTTTTCCGACCGCACCCCTACCAGCGACGGAATGCGTTCGATCACCGTTTCGGCAAAGCGGCGCTGGCGTTCACGATCGATGTTCGATTTGTGGAGATTTTCAGCAAGACATTGCAGTCGGCGTCATTGTCCGCGCGTTCCGCCACGGTCGCCTTCAGAAGATCAAGAATAGAACCGACACCAAGGTATCGACCGCTTGCCGTAGACGGATCGGCCATATGACCTGGCAATTCAGATGAAAAGTGAATTGCGGTCAACCAGACCGATAGGTTTTCCGTAGTCATCGATCACTGCAATCAACGGACAATCCGGATTGTTCTTGAAGCTATGATAGATGACTGCACCCGAATCAACAGGCCGAGCGAGTTCGAATTCTACCGCTATTCGTCATAAGGGGACATTATTCACCCGAGTGCTGCGTTCGTTACCAGCCTAGATACCGCTGGTTAAGGATTGGACAATCAGGCCTGCCTGGCAACGCACAAACGACCGGAAAACACATTCTTTTCGGGGCACCCGCCGCGCCCGGACTGCACCACGCACCGTCATATCTCGACACGGTGAAGGACGATGCACAAAGACGGCCCGCACCGACAAGATCGCCGTTTCATTTGCATGGCCATTCAGGGCTATGGGACGACAGGGATGGCTAAGATGCATCGTCAACGTGGCATTACCCATAGTTAACTGTCATCAATCTGACGTAAATAATTCTTCGCTCGACAATGGCAGCATTTACAAAAATTGCACCTTGACATCGACCGATTCGTAATAGACCCTCTTATAAATGGATGTTCTAAAAAATGCCCTTGAGGTCATTTGCAACTCAGTCAACATCTATCTAAACAATATTGATAAACGCGCCGACTCTTGGGTAGTACTTACCAGTATTACTGATCATGACGGGTCAATCAATCAATTGACCCGGGGAAAAATTGTGATGGGCGTATACAACATCACCCGCGAAGCATTTGCCAGCAGCTATACGCCCGTCGCAGGCGTGCCCGCTGATCGGGATGCGACGCGCGGACTGTCTGTCGTTGCGCCGCCACTCTATCTTGACGTCCATGTCATGTTCATGGCCAATTTCACCGAACGCAGTTACCCCGACGGATTGGCCGCACTGTCGCGCCTGATCAGTTTCTTTCAGCAAAATCGGGTGTTTACTCCGCAAAAC
The DNA here is from genome assembly GCF_001519065.1 of Novosphingobium sp. FSW06-99. GTDB lineage: Bacteria > Pseudomonadota > Alphaproteobacteria > Sphingomonadales > Sphingomonadaceae > Novosphingobium. The sequence continues at coordinate 23,957 of NZ_KQ954268.1, read as the reverse complement.
ACGCCCGATCTCGCCCCAGAATTGACCAACCTGACACTGGATATCGAAAACCTCGCCCCGGTCGAAGTCAACTATGTCATGAGCATGCTGGGCACGCGATATCTGCCCAGCGTGTTCTACACTTTGCGGATGATCCCGTTTGCGTCTTCGGCGATGCTCGAACGCCGTTATCCCGTCCAGTCGATTACCAGCAATGTAGGGCCGGCGTGACGTCTGCGCCTTCGCCATGTACCACGCAGCTGTTGCAAACGCTGTTTCGCGTGGCGTTTCGCCATGGCTTCTACAACGCCAGCGACCAGCGCTGCACCGATCTGGAAGCGATCCCCACCCCGGCCTGCGCAACGCTGCTGCAGGCGTCGGGCCTGATTTTCCGCGCCATGGACGATGGCTTTGGGGTGTTTCTGCCCGGCGATCGGGCCCCGGCGCTGACGGCGATGCTCGCCCGCCAGCCCGGTGCCCGGCTGAGTTTTCTGCTGCGCGCCGGAAATTCTGCTTTCGTCGGCATAACCGACTTGCCGATCGACATGTCCCCAATGCGCCACGCGATCCATGTCAGCAATCTGGCAACCCACAGACAGGGCCAGACTCGCGAATTCGGCAGGGCCGATGCGGTCGGCGTATTTGCGCCGCTGGATGTGACCGACGCGGATGTGGCGTTCGTTGCAACAGCCGCCGGAACGGTGTCGGCGGTCGATCTGTGCGGCGCGCCCGCAGCGTCGTGCACTGTCACCGCGCCTGGCCCGACAACGCTGTCGCTGGCGGGTCAGGCTTACGGCGCTTATACGATTTCTGGCGATCCGTTCGGATCGCCGAAAACGCTGGTCTATACCCCGCAGACTTCGCGTGCGATCGGCCTGATCGACCTTGTGCTGGCACAGCCGACGGGCAGCACCGCGCCCGCCGCCGCCTTTGCACTGACAATCGACAACGGGCAGCTTGCGGTCAATCCGGTTACGCTGACGCTGGCATTCGCGCCCCGCGCCACAGTGTGGAAATATTACATCGTGTCGCGCGGCAGCGACGTCGGCTTTGCCCCCGGCCTGACGATCACCGGTACGAACATCGATACCGGAAAGCCGATGACTTTTACAAAATCGCCCGAAGTACTGCCCAACGGTGATGCCGCGGTGCTGTTCACGGCCGACGCGGCGATACTGATGCGCGCCGTGCCGACCGCGCAATACGCCCTGTCAGGCCAGCGCGACGGCGGACCGGGGCATCGCGCCGATATCGCCATTGCCCGATTGCCCAATGCACCCAGCGCTCCGGTCTGGCCGAACGGCCAGCAACCGGACGGCGGGATTTCCGAAATTTTCGTTTATATTTAAATCTTTAACTGATTCCAGCGGACGAGGATGACCACGATGCCCGTACCAATCGCATCAATTGTGCCCGTTACCAGCACTTACCTCGCGCGCAAGACGCCGGGCGTATATGTGACCGAAATCCCGGCATTCGGGGACAGCATTGTCGGTGTTGCCACCGCCGTGCCGGTGTTTGTGGGCTATACAGAATTTGCCGGCGATCCGGTCACCGGGACTCCACTTTATCAGACGCTGGTGCCGATCACGTCGCTGCTCGACTATACCACACGTTTTGGCGGCCCGGCCCCGGCCGGATTTGCGATTTCGCCAATCGGCAACGGCAATCCCCCGTCCAGTGGATCTGGCAGCGGATCAGGTAGTGGTTCGGGCAGCGGGGCCGTGTCGAGCGCCAGCGGTTCGTCAGCATCATCGTCTTCGGGCGCGCTTGCGGTTGCGGCGGTGCCCGATTTCAACGCGCCCTTTGCCGACGCGACCGGCGCGATCAGCACCACGGGCTTCAGCCTGCAATCCACCGCGACCCCGGACGAGATCACCCAGTTCAATCTCTATTGGGCACTCCAGGCGTTCTTCGCCAATGGTGGCAGCCAGGCCTATGTCGTTTCGGTCGGAAGCTATTGGCTGAACAAAGCGCCAACCAGCACGCCCAACCCCGATGCCAGTTGGTTTCTGACCAGCATCGATGCCAACGATCTCAAGGTGGGGATTCAGGCCGCCGGGATGCAGACCGGCCCAACCATGACAGTCGTACCCGAAGCATGCCTATTGCCGTTCAGTTCAACATCGACCGATTACGGCGACGTGGTGACGATGATGCTGAGCCAGGCGCAAGTGTTGCAGGACCGGGTTGCCATCATCGATCCCCCCGGCATTCTGGCGGCAAACACGATCGACTTGCTAACCACCGCACAGACAACGCTGGCCAATGCGATCGCCCCGGCGATTGCATCGGCCAGCTTTGGCGCGGTCTATGCACCAGCGATCAATTCGTCGATCGTTTCGGTCGATACCATAAATTACACCAACCTGGCGGCGACCGACAACACAGTGATCAACAATATCCTGACCAGCCAGGCTACCCAGTTGTACAAGGGCGCCGCACTGACCAGTGTGCAGGCCGCCATTGCCACGGCATTCCCGGTGACCGCGACGGGCAGTCAATATTCGACCAGCGGCACCGGCTATCCGGTCCAGGCAGCCACGCAATCGCTGGCCGATTGGCAACAGGGGCTGGACAATTTCCTGCTCAACACTTTGCCGGTGTTCAAACAGATCGAAACGTTGATCGCCACGCGCATGAATGTGCTGCCCGCCAGCCCGTTTGCAGCAGGGGTCTGGTCCGCCAGCGATGGACGCAACGGGGTGTGGAACGCGCCCGCGAACATCGCGCTCGCTTCGGCCATTTCGCCGCTTTACGTGATGACCGACGCGCAACAGGCCGGGTTCAACGTGCCGCTGAACGGTCAGGCCATCAATATCATCCGCGCGCAGCCGGGCCGCGGCAATGTGGTCTGGGGCGCGCGCACGCTCGACGGCAACAGCAACGATTTCCGCTATATTCAGGTGCGTCGCACGCTCGTTTTCATTGAGCAGTCGATCAAGCAGGCGTTGGCGCCTTATGTCTTTGCGGCCAATGACTCGCTTACCTGGTCGACTGTGAGCGCGGAAATTTCCAGCTTTTTGACAGACTTGTGGCAGCGCGGCGGGTTGATGGGCAACAAGCCGAGCAATGCGTTCAGCGTGGCGGTCGGGCTTGGCACCACGATGACGGCGCAGAACGTGCTGGACGGCTACATGATCGTCGCGGTTTCGCTGCAACTGATCCACCCCGCCGAATTCATCGAACTGACTTTCACGCAGCAGATGGGCAGTTGAACCGCCTCCAATTCTGACCGCACCCCATTGCATACAAGGATACGAGCATGACCGGAGAGACCCAGAACACCACCTGGCCTTTGCCAAAATTCTATTTCACGGTTACCGGCATGCCGGGCAATCCGGTGTTTCAGGAAGTAACCGGGCTGGAAACCGAAGTTCAGGTGATCGAATACCGCGCAGGCAACAGCGGCATTTTCGCACCGATCAAGATGCCAGGCCTGGCCAAAGTCGGCAATATCACGATGAAGAAGGGAATATTCGTCACCGATCAGCTCTTGTGGACCTGGTTCAAATCGATCACCATGAACACCGTCGCGCGTTCGACGATCGTCATCAACTTGCTCGATCAGAACGGCACCGCGCAATACAAATGGCAACTCAACAATGCCTTCCCCGTCAAGCTAACCGGGACCGATATGAAATCGGATGGCAACGAAGTCGCCGTCGAAAGCATTGAAGTGGCCTATGAAACCATGAGTATCAGCATCGGCGGATGACGAGACAATGCCGGCGACCAAATATTATCCGCCCCCGGCATTTGCATTTTCCGTGGGGGTATCGTCAGCATCATCGCCAGTGTTGTCGGGTAGCATCGACGCGGGCTTTCAGGACGTTTCCGGAATCGATTCCAGTGTGGAGATTGTCGAACTGGTCGAAGGCGGCCTGAATACCCACGTCCACCAGTTGCCGGGTGTTACCAAGCATTCCAATCTGGTGCTTAAACGCGGCTATGTGACGCAAAAGTCGGCTTTGGCCGACTGGGCCGAACAATCCGTCGGTTCGACACTCGGATCGCCCATCGTAACGCAGACGATCAGCGTGTTCCTGCTCGACGCCAATGGCAATGCGCTGGTTACATGGACGTTTCTCAATGCCTGGCCAGTGAAGTGGGAAGTGGGACCGTTTGATTCGACCAATTCCTCGAAAGTCCTGACCCAGTCGTTGGAGATCGCCTATTCGAAGGTTTACAGCACATTGCAGGGGTCATCATCGTGACAAGCGGTGCAACGACAGCAGTGCGAGCGGGAACGCGTAAAAATGCCTCTGGAAATCAGTGAAATCGCCATCCGGCTGGTCGTGGGCGATCCCGCGCGCGGATCATTGGCGGGGACTTCGGCTGTGCCGGATGCGCAGGCCGCCCCGGCGGCCGGGCTCTCCCCGCACGAGATCGACGAACTCGTGCGCCGCTGCGTGAACGACGTGCTCGCCACCCTGCGGCTGAGCGGGGAGCGTTGAAATGGCATCGACCAGCGCCATCGGCAGCCAGCCGACCAAGATGGTGATCACGGCCTATGCCGATCCCCAATTCAAGACCAAAGTCGCCAGCGACAGCAACCCGTTCACGGTCTGGATCAATCCGGCAAGCTATAGCTATAACCGCACTGTTCAGTACAACGACCGCCAGGCGCAGGGCGCAGCAGGCGGCTCGCCCGAATTCAACCGCATTGGCGATGCCGACCTGAGTTTCGATCTGACATTCGATGCGACCGGGGTCATCCCCGTGCCCACCGGGCAGAGCTACGAAAACGGCGTGTCCGATGTGGTGAATACGTTCATCGCGCTGCTGTCGACCATCAACGGTGAAATCCACACCCCCAACTATCTGGTTGTGGGGTGGGCCGGGTTGCAGTTTCAGGGCGTGCTCACCAGCCTGAAAATCGATTATTCGCTGTTTCGCCCCGATGGCACGCCGCTGCGCGCCAAACTGTCGGTGGCCTTCAAATATTATGCCAGCGAGGCAATGCTTGCCCAGGCGACCGGATTCAGTTCCCCCGATCTGACCCACGTCGTCACGGTCGTCGCGGGCGATACGCTGCCCGCGCTGTGCTACCGCATTTATGGCGACAGCGGCTACTACGCCAAAGTCGCGCGGTTCAACCGGCTGGTAAATTTCCGCGATGTTCCCCCGGGAACGGAACTGCTGTTCCCGCCGTTATCGGGGTCGGCGTCATGACCGCGCCATCACCCGTCGATCTTGCCACCACCGTGGTGGGTTTTTCGGTGACATGCGGGGGCACCGCTTTGCCACCGTCGATCCAGATCGTATCGATCGATGTGTGGACCGGGGTAAACCGGCTGCCCAAGGCGCGGATGGTGATTTCAGACGGATCGGCGGGCGAAGAGAACTTTTCCACCAGCGATTCCGGATTGCTGGTGCCCGGCGTGACGATCACGATCGCGTTCGGCTATGGCGGCAGCGAAACCACGGTCTTTTCGGGCATCGTCTACCGCCAGGCGATTGAGGCATCCAACAACGGCCCGCCACGCCTGATCGTCGAGGCGACCGACAAAGCGATGGTGATGACGCTGGCGCGCGGCAACGCGGTCTTTTCCGACATGACCGACAGCGAGGTGTGCGAAAAATTGATCGGCGATGCCGGTCTGACCCCCGCCGTAACCGCAACCGACAGCGTCCAGACCAACGTGCAATATTACGCTTCGCCATGGGACCTGGTGATCATGCGGGCGCAGGCAAACGGCATGGTGGTGATCGCCAAGGCGGGCACGGTGACTGTGGCGCCGCCGGACACCGGGCGCGATCCGGTGCTGACGCTCACGTTTGGAAGCTCGATCCTCGATTTCCGGACCGAGATGGACGCATCGACCCAGTTCGATGGAAACGCGATCCAGAGCATAGCGTGGGACCCGGCAACGCAGACGCTGGCGACGTCATCGACCGCGCAGGCATCGGTCAGCGTGCCCGGCAACATCTCGTCGGCGACATTGGCGGGGGTATTCGGCGTATCGGAATTTGTCCAACAGACCCCTGGCCCGCTCGCCACAGGGGAATTGACGCAGTGGGCATCGGCCGAACTGATGATGTCACACTTGTCGAAAATACGGGGATCAGTGCGGTTCCAGGGCAGCGCGCTCACCGAACCGGGGTCGATAGTGACACTGGCGGGATTGGGCGACCGCTTCAACGGCAATGGCTGGGTCGCAGGCGTACACCACCGATTGGCCGAAGGGTTGTGGCGCACCACGCTCGAACTGGGCCTGTCGCCCAACTGGTTCGCGACGGTCGCGCCCAATGTCGCCGCGCCGGGTGCGGCGGGGCTGTTGCCGCCGGTTCACGGTCTTCAGGCGGCAACGGTCATGCAGATCGACGCCGACCCGGCCGGCGAATTTCGCGTGCAAGTGTCGCTACCCTTGCTGAAATCTACCGATGGGATCTGGGCGCGGCTCGGCTCGTTCTACGCATCGAGCGGGTTCGGCGCATTTTTCTACCCCGAAATCGGCGATGAAGTGATTGTCGGGTTTCTGGCCGGAGATCCACGTTTTCCGGTGGTGCTGGGCGCGCTGTACAGCAAGGCCAGGCCCCCCGCCCTGACGCCCGAGGCGGCCAACAACACCAAAAGCATCAGGACCCGCGCGAACCTGCACCTCGATTTTCTGGAAGACAGCCAGACCGTGCAAATCGTCACCCCGGGAAACCAGACCATCGTCGTTAATGACACAGACAAATCTATTACAATCAAAGATATGAACGGAAATTCGATTGTCATGGGCATGACCGGCATCGCCATCAAGAGCGCCAGCGACATCACCATATCGGCAACCGGATCGATCACCATCGGCGCCGACAGCGCGCTGAGCGCCAGTGGCACCGCCTCGGCGCAGCTCAAATCCACCGGGGTCGTCACGGTCAGCGGCGCAACCGTGGCGCTCAATCCATGAGCGGGGGCCCGACTTTGCGCCGACCAGCGGCGGGCGGGCGTGACCAACCCGGACCGAGCGCGTCCTACCCCGCGTTTCTGGGGTGCGGCTGGTCGTTTCCGCCGACGTTCGTGCGCCCCAACGCAACGGTGGTGATGGCGCAAGGCGATGTCGATATCCAGCAAAGCTTGTGGATCCTGCTGTCCACCGGGCTGACCGAGCGGATCATGCTGGCATCTTACGGATGCGATCTGCAATCGATGGTGTTCACCGCGCTGACCACAACCACCGCCAACGCCATCGCCCGCATGATCGGAAACGCGATCATCGAATGGGAACCCCGGATCACGGTCGGAAACATTGCGGTGACGGGCGCCCCGGAAGAGGAAGGCCTGCTGGCCATCACAATCGATTACCGGGTCATCCAAACCAACACGCGCAACAATCTGGTGTTCAACTATTACACGCGCGAAGCCACGCTGTCGGCACCGGCGGGATGACGATCGGTCCGGCCTCGCGTTGTCTCAACCCGGCGCTCAGCCAGCAGGACCGGGCGGCGACCGCGCCCCGGCCCGAAGCGCTGGCCATCGATGGACGCAGCCTCGCGCAATTGCTGGCATTCGGTGCGCACTACGGCTGCCTGATCCGGTTTTATGATTTGACCGATACGCCACACGGCGATTGGTCGCTGTTTTTTGGCGACGATCCGGCGGTGGCCGCGGCGATGGAGGCCGCACTCGATCTGCCCGAGATCGCGACCGCCTTGCGCGCGCTGCTGGCCGAGGCGCGGGCCATGGCCAGCGGGTATCAGCGCCATGTCGTGCGCGCGCAACTGGTCATCCACGGGTTGATCGTTATCGCCGATGCGCAACCTCTGGACGATGATGCCGATTTTGACGGGTTCCTTACCGCGCAAGTCCGGCGCATGCGGCGCGACGGGCTGGCGCTGCCGCTGCACAACTTGCACCACCACCGGCACCGTCGCGGCGGTGACGAAGACTGGCGGCGGCGTGATATCGAACTGCTCGAAGCCCTGGCGGAGGCACTGCTGACCGAATTGACCGGGCGCGCGGCGGCGGCGCAAGCCCGGCTCGAACGCCAGCTTGACCAGCGCGGCCATGCCCCGCAGGCCGCGCTGTGGATCGCATTTGTCCAACTCTATGCCAAGGCGCGCGGCGCGCTGAACCGGTTTCCCCGGCGCCTCCTTGAATTCTATTACCGCGATGTCCTGCGCCAAAACCACCGCGATGCGGTCCCGGCGCAGACTTATCTCGCGTTCGGTCTGGCCAAAGGTGTGACCGAGGCCTCGGTTCCCAAAGGCACGCGGTTTCTTGCCGGAACCGACAGCGCGGGTCGGACGATCGGCTATGCCGTGCGTGAATCGCTTGCCGTTACGCCGGCGGTGGTCACCGGATTGAGCGTGCACCGCGTATCGTCCGACGATACCGGCCAGACCGGCGTTCTGGTCGGTACCGCAGATCCTGACGATCCCGCGTCGTTCCCGGTTTTCGGCGGCGATCAACCTGGCAGTTTCGGCGCGATCAGCATGCAGGCATCGGGACTGGGATTTTCGCTGTCGAGCGACGTGCTGATGCTGGCCGGCGGCCAGCGCGATGTTGTGGTCACGCTGGCCTCGGCGGCTTTGCCCGGGACCGCAACCGCCGTCGTCGCCCCCGTCGAAGGCCAGTGGTTCGCAATGCAATATTCGACCGCGGGCGGCTGGATGCAGGTTGAAGCGTTGCAATTCGCCGCCGCCGGGCTGGGCACCGGTCAGGAAACCTTGCAGTTGACGTTCCGCTTGCCGCCTGTCGCTCCGCCACTGGTGGCCGTGACGACAAAGCCCGCCCCCGGCGCCCCTACGCCCGATCAACCCGCCAATGCGTTCCCCGGCCTGACCGACGCCCCGACGCTGATCGTTCAGTTGCTTGCCCCATCGACCGGCGCCGCGGGTGCGCCCAGCGTCTATCAAGTGCTCAGCCAGATCCGCATTGCAACGATCAGCATCAATGTCGCGGTCGCGGGACTCTTGCCCGAAAAACTGGCGAGTTCGGGCGGCGCGATCGATCCGGCGCAGAATTTTCCGATATTCGGCATCACGCCGGTCCAATCCTCATCGCTGGCGATCTCGGCGACCGAATTGTTCGTGAAAGTGCCCACCAGCCTCGAACTGGTGATCGATTGGGCGGGCCGCCCGATGAACAGCACCGGTTTTGCGGGCTGGTACAGCGACTACACCGTCAATCTCGACGGGGGAAACCCCGGCCTGCCGCTGTTCGACAACACCACATTTCGCGCCGGCCTCGCCCCGGCGCAGCCGGGCCCGTGGACCACGGCACAATCCCAGCCGCTGTTCCTGTTTCAGACCGACGGCAGCAGCACCGCCGCCGATGGCGCGGGGCCTGCAGCGGTGGCGCCGCTTTGCGCGCAATCAGTGCTGGCGCTGTCGGGCATTGCCCCGGCCGATCCGCCCCCGCTCTATGCCGATCCGGCCGCCAACACGCTGCAACTCGTGCTGGCTGCGCCCGCTTATGCCTTTGGCAACACGCTCTACGCGCGCAACCTGATGGCCGCGTCTGCCGCCAATGCCGAAACCATCCGTAACAGCAAGGGCAACACGCCGACCACGCTGATGGCGAACGCCGGCGATGCGATTGCCGCAGCGCCCGACGCTGCATTTCCCGCGACCACGCAAAAAACCCTCTCGTCAACGGTTGCGGGTCTGCAAACACACGCGTTCACCGCATTCCACAGCGCGATATCGGCAAGCGCGGCCGATGGCGACACGCAAGGCCACTCGCTCGACGCGCTGAAAGCCGCGCTGACAGGGGTTACGCCGCCGGGGCTGTGGCAACGCCTGCGCGGCAACATTCCGGCCATCGATCCCGCAGGCGTAACCGGGGGCCTGTCGAACTGGCTGGAAAGCTGGCGCGATCGGCTGACGCCACCATCAGGCAACCGCGCGCTCCAGGTGGGCGAGCGCCTGTTGCAGACCGCGTCTGCGCTCGGCGACGTATGGGCGGCGGCATCGGGCGACCCGGTGCCGATAGCGCGCGGGCTGATCGGCACGGCGCTGCAATCGGGGCAGAAAACGGTACAAACCGCCACCGCGACAACGGTTCTGCCCAATCCGCCTTGGCTGCCGATGGCCTCGGCGGTGCAAATCAACTATGCTGCCGGCGAACGCAGCGATGCGGTAGATGCGGCGACGCTGGGCACCAACGGCACGCTGATCCACCTCAACGCGTTTGGTCAGGCGGTCCCGGCCAAAGCTCCGCCGGACAGCGCAGTGGCCGGTATCTGGCTCTTGCCCGAAGTCAGCGGCGCGGCCGCACTCTACATCGACTTGTCGCACGCAGTCGATGCGGTAACGCTGCTGTTCGTGCTAGAAGCCGGCCCCGACGGGTGGTCGACCGGACGATCCGACCTGACCTGGCAAAAACAGAGCGGCGGCCATTGGCTACCGGTCGAACTGGTCGGCGATACCACCGACGGCTTGCGCAACACCGGGATCGTGCGCTTGCAAGTGGCCAATGCGCAACCGGGGGATAGCGGCCCGGCATCGCGGCTGCGCGCGGTGCTGGATGCCCGCTGCACCAACAGCGCCTGCATCAAAAGCGTGACCACCAATGTTACCATCGCCGACTGGGTCGGGCCGGGCGGCGCAGATGGGCTGGGCACGCAGATGCCCGCCGGAACGATTGCCAAAAGCGAACGCGCGATACCCGGCATCGGATCGATCCAGCAGCCGATGGCGGGGTTTGGCGGGACGCCTCCGAATGTCGGGGTTGCCTTTGACGCGTGGATGGCCGAACAGTTGCGCCACAAGGGCCGCGCGATTGCCTGCCACGATTATGCCCGCATCGCGCTGGCCGCAATCCCCGCACTGTGGCAACTGGCCGTGATCCCCGCCACCGACGAAGCCACCGGCCGACCCGCGCCGGGGCGAGTGTGGCTGGCCGCGGTCGCCGGGCCGCAGACCCCCAACATCGCCGACCCGACGACACCCGAAGTCGATGCCGCCACGTTGCAGAACATCGGCCGGATCGTCGGGACCATCGCTTCGCCGTTTGCGCGTTTGCAAGTGACCAATCCGCCGTGGACCCGCATTTCGGTCACCGCGACGCTGACGTTCACCGACGACGATACGGCCTTTGCATGGGAAGCGCGGCTGCAAGACGAACTGGTGCGCTGGCTGTCGCCCTGGCCCGATCCGCAGTTGCCCCCGCGCGATGCGGCGTATTGGACGCGCCAGGCCATCGCCGAATTCATCCGCAATCGCCCATATGTACAGGCGATTGTCCATCTGTCGCTGCATCACGACCGCGATCCGGGGCAAGGCTGGCACTATTTCACTTCGGCGCGGGCGCACGAACTTTGTGCCTTCACGCCGCCGGTCGATGCCCGAACGCCGGCGAGCGCATCATGACCGATCCGGCAGGCACCATCGACCGCGCCACGCAGACCGAGCCGGGGGCCGCCTATCACGCGCTGGTGGCCGATGCGATAGCGATGATCCAGACTTTGGCGGGCGATGTCTGGACTGATTACAACTATTCCGATCCCGGCGTGACGATCCTTGAACAGCTCGCTTATGCCTTGACCGAATTGCCCTATCGCGCGCTGCTGCCTGTGGAGGATCTGCTGGCAGGGCCCGATAGCGCGCGCCTGGCTCTGCGCCGGCATGCGATGTACCCCGCGTGGTCGATTCTGCCGTGCAACCCGGTCACGCTGTCCGACTGGCGCCGCCTGCTGATCGACCGGGTGCCCGGGCTCGCGAATATCTGGCTGGTCCCGCTGGGCACGACCGACGACGATCCGGCGCCGCAGGGGCTCTATGCCATCCGCGTCCTGGCCAAGCGCGAAGGCGGTGAGGAGGCAGCGCTGATCGAACGCGTGCGGCGCTGTTTCGTCGCCCACCGCGGGCTGGCCGAAGATGTCGAACGCATCGATGTGCTCACTCCGATCGATACCGTAGTCGAGGCCGCAATAGAGATCGCCCACGACACCGATCCCGATGAAGCCCTGGCGCAAGGCCTGTTCGCGCTCACGCTGACATTGGCCCCTGAACCCACCCGAATTGGGTTGGCCGACTGGCGGGCGCGGCACCAGGAAACGACGGCGGTGTTTTCCGGCCCGCTGATGCTGCGCGGGTTTATCGAAGACGATCAGTTGAAGCCGGCGCCCACAGGCTTCACCGTCGAATTCCTGGCCGAAGTGCTGGGCGCGGCGCCGGGCATTCTGGCGGTTGATGCGCTGACTGTCCGGCTGGACGGGCAGGCGGACGCGTTTGCCGGGGCCGCGCCGATCCCGGTGCCCGATGGCGCGTTCCTGCATTTGTGGACACGGCCGCTCGCGCATGGCCGATTTTCGATCACGATCACGCGTATGGGCGCGCGCATTGTGCCCGATGCGGCGCGCGTGGAGCGAAAGCTCGAGGGCTTGTGGACGGTCCATCGCAAGACCTGGGCGCTGCGCGGCGATTATATCGCGGCTTATCCCGGCCCGATCGGCGACCATGTCGATCTGGCCGCCTATACTTCAGTCCAGACCCAGTTCCCGCTGATTTACGGCATTGGTGAGAACGCGCTGGCCGATGGCGTCGGCGCGGCGCGAAGCGGCGCGGCCAAGCAGCTCAAAGGCTATCTAATGGCGTTTGACCAGTTGCTAGCTGACTATTTCGCGCAATTGGCGCTGCTGCGCACGCTGGTTTCGATCGAGGCGGGGGGCCCATCCGGCCCCACTTATGCCTGGCAATCGTTGCGACCGATCGTCCCCGATGTGGCGCCGCTGATCAGCCGCAACTATGAACTGCACATGGCCGAACTCGTCGGCAAGACCGATCCGGTGGAACGGCGGCGGGGCGAAGTGCTCGATCTGTTGATGGGCATGCTCGGGCTCGATTGGGTCATGCCGCTGTCAACCGCATCCCCGACAAATCTGCATGCCCGGGACCACACTTGGGCGCAGATCGCGGCGCAGCAGGCAATGTTGCGCCGCGCGGTGCCCGCAACGCGCGATCGCGGGCGGGGGCTCGATTATCTGCGCCACCGCCACCGGGCCGTCGCCGGAACCGAATGGGCCAGCCGCATCGAACTCGGCCTGATCGACCGCGAACATGAGGTGGGCGAGGTCTGGCCGTTCGCGCAGGGCGCGCCGGATGCCATCATCGACTTTCGTTATCCGCCGCACCTGTGGGAACCTGCCGAAGTGCTGTTCGTGCTCGTCACGGCGGAAGATTTGGCGATCGAAGGCGGCGCGCAAGATGCCGATGATCTGAGCTTTCTGGCCGGTCGGCGGATCGTGCCCGAACTGTTGCTGGTGACGCACCATGCCGATGCCTATCGGATCGGCTATCGCGACGATTTAGGGAAACATTCGCTCGCCTGCCGCGACCCCGACGGGCAATGGTGGTTGGTCGCACGGGTCGATCGTATGGAAACTGCGCTGCGGCTGTTGCGCGCCTTGCGGCTGGCGGCCGATCGCCAGTGGCGCGACCGGCTGCATCTGGTCGACTGGATCCTGTTGCGCCACGGCGCCGGGGTGAATGGCGACGCCGGCCGCTTTGGCATGCATGTGACCGCTGTCCTGCCCATGCATCCCCTGCCGGAACCGGGCGACGGCGATGCCGCGTGGGAAATGCGCGCGACGACGGTCCTGCGGGCCAACACGCCAGCACATATCGCGCTCGATTGCCTGTTTCTCGGCCGTGCCGCCATGGCCGAGTTCGAATTGCTCTATGCCGCATGGCGACTGGCCCTGGGCTGTCGCGGTCAAAGCCGTCTGGCCCGTGCCAGCCGCCGGCTTGACCGGTTTCTGGCAAAGCACTTGCCGCCCGTCGCCAAACACGATCCCGACCCGCCGCCCGCGCCGCCGCCTCCGCCCGATCCGGCGCCACCGCCAGCACCGCCACCGCAAAACGCGCTACCGGTGCCGGTGACGCTGGCGATTCCCGACCGGACCGATCCCGACGAAATACCGACTGACGCCCCTGCGGAAATGTCGCTTTTGCAAAGGTTGGAAGGGCTGGCCCAACGCCTTATCAGCCCCGTTCTCCGGCTGATCGGATCGTTGAGGCCGGGCCTACAACCCGGCGCGGCCCCCACCGCGCTGCTTGCCGCGCCCCAACCCGCCGCGCCCAAACCGGTGCAGCCGTCACACCCCGCACGCCATGCCGTCGCGGCACCACCGGGCGCGCGCGGTTTCGATTGCGATAGCGTCCTGGCGGTCAGTGGTCGCGCGGCGGCGTTCAAGGCACAGGGTTTCACTTTTGCGGTTCGCTATCTGGCGCGCGAAACCCCCGGCGTCGACGATCTGAGCGCCGCTGAAGCGACCGCCATCCTCGATGCAGGGCTGGCGTTGATGGCGGTGCAACACGTCACGCCCGGCGTCTGGCACCCAACGCCGCCGCTTGGCAACGCCTATGGCGCATCGGCGGTACGCCAGGCCCGGGCCTGTGGCCTGCCGCAAGGCGTGTGCCTGTGGCTCGATCTTGAAAGTGTGGCGCGTGGCACGGCGCAAACCGATATCGTGGGCTATTGCAACGCATGGTTCGCTGCCGTGCGCGCCGGTGGATTTCGTCCCGCGCTCTATGTCGGCGCCGATTGCGGGCTCGATGCCAATGCTCTGGGCACCGCGCTGGATTGCGAATTCTTCTGGCGATCAGGCAGCCAGGTGCCCGATGTCGCGGTCCATGGCTATTGCATGGTGCAGACCATCGACAAGCGTTTTGTGCTGGACACGATCGCTTACGACCTCAACGTTATCGAGCCCGACGCGAGAGGCGCGACGCCGTTCTGGGCCGTCGCGGGCACCACGCCATGACCATTTTCGTGGCGATCGCCGCTTACCGCGATGCAGATCTGGCGCTTACCATGGCCGACTGCCTGGCCAAAGCACGCTGGCCGGGCGATTTGCGGTTTGGCGTGTGTTGGCAGTTTGCGCCCGGCGATGTGCCCCCACCCGATGCGGGACCGGCCCCGATCCGGCGTATCGACGTGCCCTGGCAACACAGCCAGGGGGCGTGCTGGGCCCGCGACCGTGCGCTATCGTTGTGGGATGGCGAGACATTTCTGTTTCAGATCGATTCGCATCACCGGTTTGTCGCCGGATGGGATGCGCTGCTGATCGACCAGATCGAAGCGAGCGGCACCGATCGCCCGTTGTTGACAACATATGCCCAGGGTTTCGATCCCGAAGCGCCGCCACCCGCGGGCGGGCAGCCGACCGCGATGATGCTGCATGGCTTTACCGATCAGGGCATTGCCCATTTCGCGCAAGTTGCCCGGCCGCAATGGGTAGGTGGGCCGCCCCGGCGCGCCCGGTTTCTATCCGCGCATCTGATTTTCACGCTCGGGCGTTTTGTCGGCGACGTGCCATATGACCCCGACCTCTATTTCATCGGCGAAGAGATCAGCCTGGCGATCCGCGCCTTTACCCACGGCTATGACCTGCTGCACCCGTCGGCGCATGTCATGTGGCACGAATATTCGCGCCGCCAACGCGTGATGCACTGGCAGGACCATCAGGCCGCCGCGCGCGACACGGCAAGTCTCGACAAAGTGCAGCAATTCCTGGCGGGCAGGATAACCGGCCGGTTCGGGCTGGGCCCCGCGCGCAGCCTGGCCGAATACGAGACATATGCTGGGGTCGATTTTGCGGCCCGGCGCGCCACCCCCGCCGCGCGGCGCGGCGACGAACCCGGCCCGCCGCCGCCGCCGGGCCGGGATGTGCGTGCGCCAAGACCCTGGCATGTGCGCATTGCCGTGCCCCGGTCTGCGGTCCCGGCCGCAGCGCTCGATCGCGCGCCGTTCTGGTATGTCGGGTTCCACGACGTGGCCGGAGTCGAAGTCGCGCGCGTCGATGCGGAGGCCGATGAAATCCGGCGCTTGTGCGGTACCGGCGATGCGATGATCGCGCTGGAACGTCGGTTCATCGCCGCGCGCCCGCCGGTTCGCTGGACCATTCATCCCACCGATCGTCGTCGCCACTGGTTGCCACCGCTGGGCGGCGCGATCGAGCCCGAAAACCTGATCACGTCATGACCGGCAAGGATATCGCCATGCGGCCCGCAAAGATCCATTTCATCACCGGGTTGCGGCCCGACTTTGGCGGCATGCCGTTCAACATCGTGCACATGCTGGCCATCCTGTCGGCACGGATTACATACCCTGATCACGAGATTTTCGTGTATTATGAACACGAACCGAGCGGGATATGGTGGGATTACGCGCGCCGCTTCGTGACCGAAGTCCCAACGGTCGCGCCAACTGCGGTGTTTGGCTGTCCGGTCCGGCATTTTGCCCATGCCGCCGACGTATTGCGGCTGCAACTGCTGATCGAACACGGCGGGATCTATTTCGATACCGATACGATGGTGTGCCGCCCGATCGCCGATCTGCCCACCGACGTGGTGGTGATGGGCCTCGATGCGGGCAGCGAACATAGTGCGGTCGGGCTTAGCAATGCATTCATCGCCGCGCCGCCGGGTGCGCCGTTCCTGCGCCGGTGGTTCGATGGCTATCGCGATTTTGACGCCCGCGACTATGTCGGTCATTCGGTGAAGCTGCCCCATGCACTGGCTATGGCAGGGGAACCGGGCGTGCGGATCATGTCGCGGCTGGCGTTCTGCTATCCGCACAACGACGCACGATCACTGCACAACTTGTTTGCGCGCAGCGTCGATGTCCGCAGCAGCTATTCGATCCATTTGTGGGAATCGGTGTCGTGGCACTATATTGCCGCCATCACCCCCGAAGCGATTGCGCGCGCCGACACCACCTACAATCTGCTCGCCCGCGCGGTGCTGACCCATTTTCCCGACAGCCCGGCATCGCCAAAGCTGTGGCCGGTGCGGATCGCGCTCGATCGCGCCAGCCTGCCCCACGCGGCGATCGATCGCCCGGCATTCTGGTATGTGGCGTTTCACGACAACGACGGCGCCGAAGTGGCCCGGCTGGACGCGGATGCGGGCGAACTGGCCAGACTGGCGGCAATGCCCGGTGGTGAACTGGTGATCGAGCGCGCGGTCCCGGCGCTGCAACCGCCGCGATCGTGGACTGTGTGGCCCACCGACCGCGCGCGCCGCTGGCTCGATCCGCTACGCGGCCAGTTCGCGCGTTAACCGATTCATATCTTCCGCCCTGCTGCCCGCCACCGTAACCCGCTGGTACCGTTGGTGGGTCGGGTGCGGAGGTATGGCCACAAGCCGGTACAGCTTCGTATCAGGGCACTGTTACCGTCATTTGCGCGGGCATTTCGACAGTGATTTCGCCCAGCCAGGTGCACAGCAACGTGCACCCGGTATCGAGCGCGGGGATGCCTCCGACGGTAACCGTTGGCGTGCCGGGAATCCATGGCGCGGCCAGTGCCGGGATGCATGGTGCCGGGGTGGGCGTGCCGAGTGCGGCGGCGGTCAAGGCAATGACTTCGGGGTTGGTGGGCGCGGTGCACAGGCCGAAACTTGCCACGTTGACCATCGGCTGATTGTCGAGGATCGTGCCGCACGGCAGGCCGCAGGCGGTAACCCGGTTGACCGGCAGCACATTGAACGGCACCGGCAAGGCGCCGAAACTGCATGTCAGAATGGCGGCCGAAGTTACTTCAGGCGTGGACATGGCGGCGCACTTTCAAAACCAGAGCATCGTGCAAAAGAGTGGGAACCGATTTTTTACGCATAACGATGCGACAACAAAAATCCAGTTGTCAGCCAAAATAGCGTCCGTTCTTCAACAGCTCCAGCCTGATTCCATCGATCAGATCGGCCTGGATTACGGTTGCGGGTTGGCGGCCGACCGCCAGCAGCGCGGCATGGCGCAGCACGTTGATGATCGCCCCGCCCGCCAATTCGTGCGCGCGCGCCAATGACGCGAAATCGACATCGGCGGCCAGCGCAAACCCCGGATTGGCAAAGCTTTCCTGCCACAGCCGCAAACGGGCCGGGGCATCGGGCATGGCAAACTGGATCGTGGTCTGGAAACGGCGGGCAAAGGCTTCGTCGAGATGCGCGCTCTGGTTGGTTGCCAGTATCGCCACGCCGGGGTGCGTTTCCAGCCGTTGCAACAGATATGCGATCTGCTGGTTGGCCGCGCGATCGTTGGCGGACCGCGATTCGGTGCGTTTACCGAACAGCGCGTCGGCTTCGTCGAAAAACAGGATCCAGTTGCGATCGGTCGCTTCGTCAAACAACGCGGCAAGGTTCTTTTCGGTCTCGCCAATCCATTTCGAAACCACCCGCGACAGATCGACGCGATAAACCGGCAGGCCATAGTGTTTGCCCAGCAGGCAGGCGGTCAGCGTTTTGCCGGTGCCGGGGGGACCATGGAACAGACAACGATAGCCGGGCTTCAGCCGTCTGGCCAAACCCCATTCGCGCATCAGCGTGTCGCCGTGTTCCAGCCAGCGCCCGACCATTTCGATTTGGCGCATGGTCGGCGCATCGAGGATCAGGTCGGACCAGTCGAGCGGCGTGGTGATCGCGCTGGCGGGAAAATCGACGTTCGGCTGATGTTCGACCTGTTCGCCATAGACCAGCGTTTGCAGCCCCCGCAGCGACAGCCGCAGCACCCCGGACAGCGCAGGATCGCGCGGATCGCCGGGATCGACCGTCAGCACGCCGCGCGCGAGCAGCGCATGATGCAACAAAGCCAACGGATCGGGCGCCGACAGCGCGCCACCAAATGCCAGGAACTGGGCCGTGGCCAGGGTCGGCAGAAAACCGCGATGCGCCTGCCCCGTCGCGCCACCGAATTCGGTAAAGCCACGACCGGTCGCCGCATTGGTCAGCAGGAACGGATCGAGCCGTTCGGGGGCCAGGCTGGGCGCGGCGGCCAGCGCCAGCACCAGCCGATCGACATCGTTCAAGCCCAGTGCATGGATCAGCGCGGGATACGCCGCCGATCGATCGATCAATGGCGGCGGCGGCGGCAGTTCCACCGCGCGGCGCAGCGGCTTGTCCTGGCCAAAGGCGGCGAACCGGGCCGCAATCGCGGCATCGAGCCAGTCGAATTCGGCCGCGATGAAGCGAAGATTGTCGGCCGTGGCGGCCTGCTCTGTTCTCATCGTTACCACGTCACATAAATCGGTTCGGGCATCCAGTGGTGATAAACCACCGACAGACCCCATGGGATCTGATCCATCAGCACGTCCAGCGTCTTGCGCTGCACCTGCAGCGTCCATTTGCCGCCGGAGCACTGCAAGCGGCCTTCGCGTTGGAAAAATGTCTCCTGCAAGGCATCGATCGATGTGCGGTTCAGTGGCGGCCAATTGGCCAGCACTGCCTTAAGCATCGCATCGCACGTGGCCAGATCGCCGGATCGCGGGTCGATTGCGCGCGCCACCGGCATCGCGGGTGGAACGCCGCACAGCAGTTTGTTGAGCACCAGGTGCGGTTCGGGCCGATCGAGCCGGCCATCGACCAGAAACTGCAACAGATGGCAGGCGCGCGACAGCGCCTCGCCCGGCAGCACGCGCGTTCGGCCTTCCGCATCGGTGCCAAGCAGGCCAAGTTCGTCGAACAGTCTGGGCAAAAACGGATGCACCAGCACCAGTCCGGCATTGGCGACATAGAGCGATTGGTCGGGTTTGCCGTCGGCAGGTTCCGGCACGGGCAGTGGGGAAGCCCTGGGTGCACGCGCCGAGGCGACCGGCGGAACGGGCCTGCGCAGCACCGCCACCAGCGCAAAATGGCCGCCCGTGTCGGCCAGCCGCAGCGCGCGGGCGCGTATCCGTGCGGCCCGATCGGAATTCTCGCCCGCCATGGTGCGGATCAGGCGCGCCACGACGATTGCCACATCGACGCGTACCGACGCGGTTGCCGCATCGAACGCGGCGGCCCAGAGCACGCGCGGATCGGGCGTGCGCGCGCCGAACGGCGCGCCGTGGCGCGCCGCCGTCGTCACCAGCATGATCGCGTCGTGCAGCGTAGCCGCCACCGCAGGCGCCAGCAGATGCAACAACCGCCCCAGCCCCGGAACCGGCAGGATCGCCGCCCAGCGCGCGCGATCAGTCGCCCGCGCACGGCGTGCCAGCAGCCAGTTGATCAGGTGCCGGTCACCCGCATCGAGGCGGCTGACAAACAAGGCGCCCAGCGCACCCGCATCGGCGGCCGGCGCCGTCGCCCCGTCGAGCCAGTCGAGCAGCGCGGGCATGGTCGGCATGGTCCGACCACCAGGCGGCATCGGCGCAACGGCGGGATCGTCGGGCGACGGCAACGGATCGCCCAGCCGGTCCAACCCAACGCTGTCGCCGATCAGTGCGGACGCCGCCGCGCGCAACCGGATCGCCCGACGTTCCGCCGCGCTGCGCCCCGCCAGCACCGGCGCCAACACACCGCGATCGGATTTTGCCCAAGGCGCACATTGCGCGATCAAGCTGTCCAGCGCGGCCGGGGGCAAAGTTTGCGCCGCGCGCTGCAGTCGCGCCAGCACGATGTCTTCGCGATCGGCCGAAAACAGGCTGATCCGCTCGGCCGGACCGATCGCCATCAACGCCGAGGCACTATCGGCAAGCGGCGCGCGTCCGTCGAGCCAGGCCGCCAGCGCCTCCAGCCTGTCAAAATGCTGGCCGACACCTCGCCCCGCCGGCGGCAACGGCGGGTCGCTATCCAGCAGCAGCGCGACGATCGTGGCGCGCCACCACGAGAAATCCGCGCCTTTGCCAGCGTCAACACGTTTGCCCGGACCCAGCACCGCGATGATCTCGTCCGGCAGCAGCCAGCCCAGCAGCCGGGTCGCGATCGCTGCGGCCGCAGCTGGTGATCCGGCGCCGCGCCGCGCCTCGGCCGCCAGCCAGTCGGGGTCAGACGCCACCAGCGCGGGCAATTGCGCGCCGGCCCCGGCGGGTGAACCCGATTGAAGAAAGGCGGCGATGGCCGTGCGGTCAATTACAGTCGAACCCGCCGCTATCCCACCTACCCTTTCAAGCGGTCTCTGATTGCTGTCATCCGCGCGGTCGGCCGCGTCTGCCCCTACCACCGGCAATGCGCGCAGCAGCCTTGCGCGTAGCGTTGCCATTCGCACGGCACGCGCACCCGGCGTTGTGCGCGCCAGACTGCGTTCGAACGCCGCAATCAGCGCGGGCGCGCGCGCGCCCGCCAGATGCGCGACGAGCAGGCGAAAGTCCTGCTCGCCAAGCTGAAGCGCCTGATCGCGCGACATAGCCGGATCGAACCATGCGCCATGGTCCGGCCGCCGGCGCAATGCGGCCAGCAGTGCGGCATGCGATGCCGAACGCCCCGCTGCGACAGACTCGTTCAGCATAGCGCGCAAACCAGCCGGGCTGACGCCCGCCAGGTCGGCCAGTGCCGCCAGCACGGCATCGACCAACCGACGCAGGTCGAAGGGCGAACCCGCCGCCAGCACCGGATCGAGTACAGCCGTCCAGACCCGCACGCGCCATTCATCCCGCGCAGTCTGTACGTGAAGGCGCAACAGCGCGGCGATCAACGCGTGGATGACGAACCGATCATCGCGCAGCATCAACCGCAGCACAGATCGCAGCCCCGCATCGTCGAGTTGCCGGACCAGCCGCTCGATCGCCCACGGCCGCCGCGACAGCCGCCGCAGCATCGCCGCCAGCGCCGCACCATCGCGCATGATCGACGCCTTGATCCGGCTCGACAGATTGAAGAGGTCATCGCCATGGATGCGCGCGAGCGTGCCGCGTTCGAGAAATTCGCCAAGCTGTTGCAGGTGCCAGGGCCCTTCCGCCACCAGCCGCACATCGCCCTCACGATCGCCGTCGCCGCCCGCGCGCGCCGCATGCAGCGCGCGCGCCAGCGCCTCCGCCAAGGCATTCTCCAGCGCGGCTACCGCATCGGTTTCCAGAAAGTCCGGGCGCAAGCGACCGAGATCAAGATCGAGCGTCGCGATCTGCAAGCAACCATCGATCGGCCCCAACCGGTCGAACACCCGTTCAAGCACTTGCGGAAAAACGCGACGGGCCAACGTTTCCAGTTGCGGGCGCAGGGCCATCGCCCGATCCAGATCGGCAACCGCGACCGACACGTCGAGCTTGCCGATGCGGTGCGATTGCGCGCCCACCCTACCGCGCGGCATCGCCCACCCGGCAACCCGCGAGTCGGACATCGATGGGGAGCGCACTGCAAGCCATGGCCCTGACGCTAGCCGCCGTGCCGAGACAACACCAGACCAACGTGAAATCGGCCTATTCCCGGCCCATTTGCTTTGACAGCGGACCTCCATCGCGTAGGATGTTGGAACATCGAGGGGCATTGCGAATGGATCACCAAACCGCGCAACGGCAAGCAGAAACGCGCCCGCAGCCTGTGACCAAAGCAGCCGCCATCGCAGGCCCACACGATACCCGATTAACGAACATGCGCGCCGCGCTGGACGCGGCGCCGGTGGTTCAGCGGCTGTTGGCAATAACCCCGCCGCCCCTCCACACCGTGGCGAACCGGACCGGCCTGCCCGATCGGCTCAAGGCCGGGATCGAGGCTTTGTCGGGCATCGCAATGGACCACGTGCGGGTCCATCGCAATTCGCCCAAACCCGCGCAATTGCAAGCGCACGCTTATGCGCAAGGCAGTGAAATCCATTTGGCGCCGGGGCAGGACAGGCATTTGCCGCACGAAGCATGGCACGTGGTCCAGCAGGCGCAAGGCCGGGTGAAGCCGACCATGCAATCAAAAGGTGGTACGGCCATCAACGACGATGCCGCGCTGGAGCGTGAATCGGATGTGATGGGCCGGGCGGCACAGGCCACTTCACCGAAGCCCGCCGAACCACGCGCAAACACGTCAATCCGGCCAGGCACAGTTGCGCAACGGACCATCAACGCCGCCGCCGCGCTGCCGCCCGCGACCGTTCCGATGGCCCCTGCCCTGGTCGCGGCAGGCCCCGTAGTCGCACCCGCAGTCGCGCCTGTGGTAGCACCGGTGGACACGGTCGCCGATCGCGTGCGGCGCTTCTTGGCGGATGCGACGATGACGAATTCGGGCCAAACCGTCGCGCGAGAGATCGAAACTGCGCTGTGGGAAATTGACCCCAATGCCGGTGAAGAAGCCAGAGTCGATAATTGGCGTCGCGAACTTTACCGCTTCAAAGCGCGTATAGATGCGATCGCGGGTAACGACGCGGCGGCAGAAGCCGAAGCAACCGAATTGGTCGGCGAGATTACCAAATACACCAATTTGATCTGCAACGCGGGGGCCGTCAACGCTATTCTGAGCTGGAAGGTCAATGCCGTGCGCACGGTCGGCAATCCGGTCCGGGTTGAATATCATGGCGTGGCCATTGCTGCGCTTGTTGCACTCAACCCGAGGGGCACGGACCCGCGGCCAGTTCCCAAAAAGCCCAAAGTAAGCCTCGACCGGCATCTGTGGAACAATCTTGGACCTGGCATTGTCAGCAATGCGTTGAACACCATGCTCGTCTCGACCGTCGAAGCGCGGGACGTTCAGGCGGATATGGCCCTGATCGGAGAGCGCTATCGAGCCCTGATGAACGCAAACAAGACCGCGGATTTTCAATTCAGCCCGGTTCCTTCGCGGCAATACCAGATCGAGCATCTGACCCAACAGGAACCGCACATATTTCCGATTGGCGGCAGCGATACCGTCACTTTGTCCCAACCCGAGCATGCCGCGCTGAAACTGATCAAGGGCGCGATCGGAGGGGCACATCCGGATTGGGCAACTTTGGTGACGAACATCGCCGCCGATCAACGCCGGAACGTTCTTGCAAAGATGGCTGCGATGAAAATGTCGCAAGCCCATCGCAACAGCTTCGAGGCCGCCATGCTCGCGTTGGAACCGGCTCCCCCCGCAAAGGCGAAATCGGCCGCATCGGCACCGAAAAAGGGGGCCAACAAGAAACTCAAGAAGTGAAACAGACCGGTAAAATCGCGCCGCAGTTCACACCCTTCAAGCGGGCAGCATGGCCAGCCAATGGCTGACCGCGATCACCGCAATCCCGGCCACCACGGTCAGGTGCGGCAAATAGCCCGCGTCCGTGCGGGCACACGGTTCGGGGCGCAAGTGCAAATCGTCGAGCGTGTCTTCGAGGAAGCGGCCCTTGTCGGTGACATATTGGCGCCACAGGAATACCGGCACGATCAACGCGACACAAGTCAGCCCGGTTT
>NZ_KQ954267.1 GCF_001519065.1 Novosphingobium sp. FSW06-99 | reverse complement strand
TGGCCGGCGGCGTGGCGTCGCCATCGCCCAGCGCTATTTGCAGGTAGATGGTGTCGAGCCATCGGCCGAACTTGCGTCCGACCGAGCGCATCGTGCCGGCATGGGTAAAGCCAAGACTGGCGTGCAGCGCGACCGACGCGGGCTCGCCGCCGCCGGCCACCGCAATCATCTGCCGAAAACCCGCCTGCTCTGCCGCCACCAGCAGCGCCGCGAGCAAAGCCTTGCCTACACCTTGCCCCAGATGGTCCGGGTGCAGGTAGATCGAGTTCTCACACGTAGCGACATAGGCCGGACGGTCGCGAAACTGTGTGGCGTAAGCGTAGCCGATGACCACGTCAGCGCGCGCCACCACCAGAAACGGCCAGCCCCGGTTGGCACAATCGACGATCTTGGCTGCTGTCTCGGCAGGGGTGCGCGCGATCGTGTCGAACGTCGCGGTGCCGTGGCGCACGTGGTGAGCATAGATCGCCGCGATAGCGTCGGCGTCGCCTTCAACTGCCGTCCGGATTGTCACCTCAGGCACAAATCAGCCCGCCGCAACCCGGTTGCCGTCAGCATCGACGACCTGCTCGCCATCTTCCTTGACGAAGGCTCCGCGCTGGTCTGCCGGGATCAGATCGAGTACCGCTTCGGACGGGCGGCACAGCTTCACGCCCAGCGGTGAGACCACGAGCGGGCGGTTGATCAGGATGGGATGCGCCATCATCGCATCGATCAATTGGGCATCGGTCAGGTTGGGATTGTCCAGCCCGAGTTCGGCAAACGGCGTACACTTCTCGCGCAGCAGTGCGCGGGGCGATATGCCGGCACGCGCGATGAGGCTTTCCAGCAAGGCGCGCGATGGCGGCGTTTTGAGATATTCCACCACATGCGGTTCAATCCCGGCGTTGCGGATCATGGCAAGAGCGTTGCGAGAGGTGCCGCACTCCGGGTTATGATAGATCACGATGTCGGTGATCATTGTTCCGCCTCGGCTTTGTTGGTCGTGCCTTCGATCTGGCCGATATCCTTGAGTTTGCGCGCGGTCGCCAAGGCATCAAGGTTGGCCAGTGGCAGCTCCAGAAACAGTTCGATGCGCCGACGCAGATACCGGATCGCGTCGATAAAGGCCTGGCGCTGGCCTTCGCCTTCAAATGCAGCAGGATCTTCAATGCCCCAGTGCGCAGTCATCGGATGGCCGATCCACACCGGGCAGACTTCGCCTGCGGCATTGTCGCAGACCGTAAAGATGAAGTCGAACTCCGGCGCGCCCGCCCCGGAGAACTCGCTCCAGCTCTTTGACCGCAACCCCGAAGTATCGAAACCCAGGCCGTGCAACGCTTCAAGTGCCATCGGATGAACTTCACCTTTGGGATGGCTGCCGGCACTGAAGGCACGAAACCGGCCAGCGCCGTAGTAGTTCATCAGCACCTCGCCGATGATTGATCGCGCGGAATTGCCAGTACACAGGAACAGGACATTATAGGTGCGCGCGGTCATGCGACGTTCTCCGCTGGGTGGGGATTGGCAATGTTGGTCTGTGGTGGGCAACACACTGCGTCATCCAGGCAGGGAACGCCGCCGCAACAGTTCTCGGTGAGATAGCCCATCAGCCCGTTCATTGCGGGATAGTTGACGGTGTAGATGATCAAGCGGCTTTGGCGCCGCTGGCTCACCAGCCCGGCATGGGCCAGCGCAGCAAGGTGAAAGCTCATTGAGGATGATACTATGCCCAGCCTCTCGGCAATCGCTCCAGCGTGCATGCCTTCGTCGCCTGCCTGTACCAGGAGGCGGAACGCCGCCAGGCGATGTTCCTGGGCGAGCGCGCCCAGCGCGCGAATGACTGCCGGTGCATCCATCTCGATCTCCACGATTCGATGATTATCGAAATATGGAGATAACGAAGAATCGTCAATGGCTGACATTTACCCACCAGTGTCGGGTGAAATCGCACATTGCTTGGCGTGAATGACAGCTTCCAGGATAAGCGCTTAGGCGCTTCTACGACCGAAATTGGGGCGCATAGCTGACATGCCGGCACGCTGCCCGGAAGGTCGGCGATCCCGATTGGCGTTCCTGATAGGAGACTAACCGCTCAGTCCGCAATCCCGGCCCCTCTCAAATCCCCCCTCCCTACACACCAAACCACCAAAGAAAAGGCCCCCGCAGCGGGTGCTGCAGGGGCCTGTTCCAAGTGGGTTTTGCGCCCTGATCAGGGGTGGTGATAGCCGCCGCGATAGCCGGGGTGGCCGCGGTAATAGCCGCCGTGATAGGGGCCGCGATAGGTGTGGTAATACCACGCGTGGTACGGGTAGGGGCGATAGGCCCAGACGCCGCCGACGAACACCCAGGGTTGATACCAGCCCGGCGCGGCATAGGCATAGCCGGGATAGGTGTAGGGATAGGCCGGGGCGCCTGCGCGGACGACATAGCCGGGGGGGCAGCCGGGGCTGGTGGCGTTGTTTTCGGACGAGGCGATCGCCGCGCCCGTGCCGGCGCCAACCACCGCGCCAAACGCGGCCGAGCCACCGGCGTGGCGGCCACCCGCCGCACCGCCGACGATCGCGCCCAGCACGCCGCCGATCACCGCGCCAGCGGCAACATCGCCGTGCGATTTGACGCAATAGTCTGCGGCCCAGCGTTGCGCATCGGCGGCATAGCGCGCGTCGATCGCGGCCTGCGCGCTGTAATCGGGCGGCGGCGCATAGCCCGGCGGCGGCGGCGGCTGTTGGCCGGGGGCATAGCCCGGAGGCGCCGTCGGCTCGGGCGGCGGCTGGCTCTGGTCATAGCCAGGAGGCGGTGGCTGGTTCTGGTCATAGCCCGGAGGCGGGGGCTGGTTGGGGTCATATCCGGGCGGCGGCGCGGATTGCGCGCTTGCCGCGACCGATCCCACGACCATCGACAGGGCGGCCAGTGCGGCAAGCCCGGTGTGGTGGCGGATGCGAGCCATCTTTACCATGTTTCGTGAATCCCTTTTCAGCAACCGGTCGGTGCAGTGGAAAAAAGCCCCCGCAACGACATCTGCCAAACGGATTAGCGCAACAAAAGTGAACGCACGCTGATTTTTCGAAATCCTGTGTACGAGCGACAAACTGTTACAATTATGCCACGGCCAGTGCGCGAGCCATCACAAGACAAAGTCGCCGGCGGCAAGGGTGGTCACGCTTCGGATCATGAACATCATATCGGCGGTGCCTGCGCCGGTCATGTCGCATTCGACCGTGACGCCGCTGCTGGTCACGTCATAGCGCACTTCGCCCGCCCGTCCGTCGAACGCCGCCGTGCCGATAAAGCTGAGATGGCCGGTCCCGCCCGGTGGCAACAGGGCATCAAACGCCGTCAGGTTGATCACATCGCCCAGATGCGGGTGAAAATGGCGGATCACATCGGCGGTGGCCGTGGTCAGGCCGCCGGTATGGCCGGGGGCAAACACAAACGTATCGGTGCCCAGGCCGCCGATCAGCACCGATCGGCCGGTTCCCGCATAGATCGTGTCGATACCCGATCCGGCCTCCAGCGTGTCGGCGCCCGATCCGCCGATGATCGTATCGGTGCCCGATCCGCCATAGATGGTGTCGGCGCCCGCACCGGCGCGCAGCACGTCGGTGCCCGTTCCGCCATAGATGATCGTCTCGCCCGGCCCGGCGGTGACGGTGTCGTTGCCTGTCAACGCGATCAGCATCTGGGCCCCGGTGCTGCCTTGCAACACAGGATTGGCCGCCGTGGCATAGTGCACCGATGCATGGGGGAAGAACGAGTAGTCGTTGCTGATGCCGAAATTGAGCGACTGTCCCTTGGCCCCTTCGGCACCGAGCCCCAGCACGAACAGCGATCCCGCCAATCCCGACAGATTGTTCGCCTGCGTCACCAGCGAGGCGAGCGGCATGGCCGCCAGCACGATTCCCGCGCCGCTGAACCCGGCCACCGAAAAATCGAGTTCGGCGACCAGCGTGGAGCCGACATAGGCATTCATCGTCAGGGTGTTGTCGGTGTCGTTGACGCTGTTCACCACGAACGTGATGCCCTTTACCGCGATGAAGTCGCTGCCGATCGTGCCGGTCAACCCACCATAGGTCAGCACCTCGCTGGTCGAGGCGGAGCTGTTGGTGATCGATCCGTTGATCAGCGAGGCCGTGGCGTTGACCATGGCATTGGGGCCGAACACCACCCCGACGAGTGCATCCAGACTGCCCAGATCGACTGTCTTTGCCATGTTCCAACCCGTTTGCGCGATGATCCCACCCGGGTTTGACGCGATAGTCGCGTAACGGGCAACGCCTGTTGGCTTCACTTCGGATCAATAGGCGCAGTCGGCGCTGCCCCATGCAAAACGCCGCCCGAACCAGCCGGACGGCGTTGCAGGATCGGCAGGGGCGGGCGTTCAGGCGGCGACAGGGGCCGATTTGCGCACGCTTTCATCGACATGGTCGACGAATTGTTCGAAATTGTCGATGAACTTGCGCACCAGGTCTTGCGCGGTCTTGTCATAGGCCTGCGCATCGGCCCAGGCGCCGCGCGGGTCCAGCAGCTTGCTGTCTACCCCCGGCACCGCCACCGGCACGTCAAACCCGAAATTGGGGTCTTCGCGGAATTCGGCATTGTTCAGGCTGCCGTCGAGCGCGGCGTTGAGCAGCGCGCGGGTCGCCTTGATCGGCATGCGCTTGATGCCCGGATCGGTGGCCTTGCCGCCCGACCAGCCGGTGTTGACCAGCCAGCACTTCACCCCACCCTTGTTGATGCGTTCTTTCAGCAGGTTGCCATAGACCGACGGGTGACGCGGCATGAACGGCGCGCCGAAACAGGTGGAAAAGGTCGCTTCGGGCTCGGTCACGCCGATTTCGGTGCCGGCCACGCGCGCGGTATAGCCCGACAGGAAATGGTACATCGCCTGTTCGGGGGTCAGCCGCGCGATCGGGGGCAGGACGCCATAGGCATCGGCAGTCAGAAAGATGATGTTCTGCGGCACCGGGCCAAGGTTTTCGGCGCTGGCATTGGGAATGAAATCGATCGGATAGGAACCACGGCTGTTTTCGGCGAGGGTGGCATCGTCGAGATAGATCTCGCGGGTGACCGGATCGATCACCACGTTTTCCAGGATCGTGCCGAACCGTTTGGTGGTGGCATAGATTTCCGGTTCCGCCTCGGCCGACAGGCGGATCATCTTGGCATAGCAGCCGCCTTCGAAATTGAACACCGCGGTGTCGGACCAGCCATGTTCGTCATCGCCGATCAGCGTGCGGCTGGCATCGGCCGACAGAGTGGTCTTGCCGGTGCCCGACAGGCCGAAAAACACCGCCGTGTCGCCATCGGGGCCGATGTTGGCCGAACAGTGCATCGGCATCACGCCTTGCGCGGGCAGCAGATAGTTGAGGATGCCGAACACCGATTTCTTCATTTCACCGGCATAGGATGTGCCGCCGATCAGGATCAGTTTTTCGGTGAAATTGACTGCGATCACGGTTTCGCTGCGGCAGCCGTGGCGTTCCGGATCGGCGCGAAAACCGGGCAAATCGATAATGGTGTATTCGGGCGCGAAATTGGCCAGTTGGTCCTCGGTCGGGCGCACCAGCAGCGTGCGTACAAACAGGCTGTGCCAGGCGAATTGCGTGATCACGCGCACGTTGACACGGTAATCGCTCTGGCTGCCGCCGAACAGGTCGGCCACATAGATCTGGTCCTGATCGGCCAGCGCCTGCAGAAAATCGGCCTTCAGCGTGGCAAACTGTGCCGGGGTCATCGGGACATTGGTCTTGCCCCACCAGATGGTGTCTTCGGTCTGCGCATCGCGTACGAAGAACTTGTCCTTGGCCGAACGGCCGGTGTGCTTGCCGGTGGCGACCACAAAGGGGCCGTCCTTGGCCAGCAGGCCTTCGCCATTGCGCACCGCGTGTTCGATCAGCGGGGCGGTGCCCAGGTTCGCATGGATCGCCGCAGGCTCGGGAAAACCCTGCGCGGCAAGCGATACGTTCAGGCTGGAAGCTGGCTGGTTGACAGGCACGGGGCAGTCCTCTCGAAGGGCGGCCGCGTTGCGACCGCACGGATTGTGTCAATCTTTCGAATACGAATGCACAAATCGTCGGGCGACGGCAAACAAGAAATTTGCGCGATGAATTGCAAAATCTGCAACTGCGCCCGCGCGCGCCGGGGCACGGCGCATCCGGCATGGTTGCCAGCCCCGCCGATAGCGGGTAATCCCTGCCCACACAGGCTCAAACAAGGCGATCATGACGACCAAGCCCGAAGCCGGCAGGCCCGAAGCCGGCGGGCCACACCAAGAGCCCGCGTCGCAGGGCCGCCAAGTCATCGCGCTGGTCGATGACGATCGCAATATTCTGACCACCGTATCGATCGCGTTGCAGGCCGAAGGGTTCGCCACCCGGGTCTATTACGACGGCGCCGCCGCTTTGCCCGCACTGCTCGACAATGCGCCCGATCTGCTGGTCTGCGACATCAAGATGCCGCGCATGGACGGGTTCGATCTGCTGCGCCGCTTGCGCGAAAAGAGCGACTTGCCGGTGATTTTCCTGACGAGCAAGGATGACGAAGCCGACGAGGCGACTGGCCTGGCGATGGGGGCCGACGATTACATCGCCAAACCGTTCAGCCAGCGGCTGCTGATCGCGCGCATCCGGGCGATCCTGCGCCGGGGCGAACTGGCGCGGCGCGCGGCGGCGCGGCCGCAGGGCGAAGAGGACGCGCCGCTGCCCGATCTGATCCGGCGCGGGCGGCTGGCGATGGACCCGGCGCGGCACATGGTCGAATGGGCCGGGCAACCGGTATCGCTGACCGTGACCGAATTCCTGATTCTGGAGGCGCTGGCGCTGCGCCCCGGTGTGGTGCGTTCGCGCAGCAGCCTGATGGATGCCGCCTATCAGGATGACGTGTTTATCGATGATCGCACGATCGACAGCCATATCAAGCGCTTGCGGCGCAAGTTCCGGTTGGTCGATCCGCATTTCGGCGCGATCGAAACGCTCTATGGCGCAGGCTACAGCTTTGCCGACCCCTGACCGCGCGCCCGGTGTGCGGGCGGAAGAGCGGCTGCGCCCGACGCGGCGGCGGCTGTGGCGCACGCGCGGCCTGTCGCTGACCTCGCGCATTCTGGCGGTCAACGTGATCGCGCTGGCGCTGCTGGCGGGCGGGTTCTTCTATCTCGATTCCTATCGCACGCAGTTGATCAACGAACGGTTTCGCCTGGCCCGTGCCGAAGTGGAAATCGCCGCGACCGCGCTGGCGCATGCGCCGCCTGGCGAACGCCGACGGCTGATGGTCGAAATCGGCCAGTCGCAAGTGCTGCAACTGCGGCTGTTCGATAGCCGTGGCGCGCTGGAGGCCGACAGCTTTCGGCTGGCCCAGCCGTCGTTCGCATTTGTCGATCCGGCCAACGAGCCATGGTTTCAAAGCGCAGCGCGCGCGCTCGATCGCGGGGTCGATGCGATTGTCGGCGCGCCGGCGATCGAACGCTATCGCGAACCGGCACTGGCGCGGGCGGCAAGCTGGCCAGAGATCGGCCGCGCGCGCCAGTCGGGGCGGACCGAAGTGTTCCTGCGCTATGCCCCCGATCGCACCCCGGTGATCACCGCCGCCACGCCGGTGGGCGATCGGGGCGAAATGCTGCTGTCGATGCGCAATGCGCTGGATGTGACGCAGGCGGTGCGCGATGCGCGCCAGACGC
Source organism: Novosphingobium sp. FSW06-99 (assembly GCF_001519065.1). Classification (GTDB taxonomy): domain Bacteria; phylum Pseudomonadota; class Alphaproteobacteria; order Sphingomonadales; family Sphingomonadaceae; genus Novosphingobium. The sequence continues at coordinate 42,566 of NZ_KQ954267.1, read as the reverse complement.
TGGTGATCATCATCGGGCTGGCGCTGTTGCTGTCGGTGCAATTGTCGCTGTTTCTGGCGCGCACGATCGTGCAGCCGTTGCGCGCGCTGGTGCGCGCCGCGGTGCGCGTGCGGCTGGGGCGCGACCGCGCGGTGGTGGTGCCGCGCCTGCCCGACCGGGGCGATGAAATCGGCCTGTTGGCGCGTGCCTTTTCCGACATGACCCATGCCCTGCGCCAACAGATCGACGCGGTGGAAAGCTTTGCCGCCGATGTCGCGCACGAATTGAAGAACCCGCTGGCCTCGCTCGCCAGCGCGGTCGAGGCGATGGACAAAGTCGATGATGCCGATCTGCGGCGGCAACTGGCCGCGATCGCGACGCACGATGTGCAACGGCTCGACCGGCTGATCAGCGAAATTGCCGAGGCCAGCCGGATCGATGCCGCGCTCAGCCGGGCCACCTTTGCGCCGATCGATCTGGCGCTGCTGGCGGCCAATGTGGTGGGTGCGCGCGGGGTGCGGCCGGGTCTGGCCGGATGCCCGATCCGTTTCCGCCGGGGTGAGGGCGATACACAAGTCGCCGGCGATGCCCTGCAACTGGAACGCGTGCTCGACAACCTGCTCGACAACGCGGTGTCGTTTTCCCCGGCGGGCGGCGAAGTCGAAGTGCGTATCTGGGCCGACGCGGGCCGCGTGCATCTGTCGGTCAGCGATGATGGGCCGGGCATTGCGCTGGCCGAGCGCGAAAAGGTGTTCGACCGGTTCCACTCGGTGCGCCCCGATGAAGAAGCGTTCGGCGCGCACAGCGGGCTGGGCCTGGCGATCGCCCGCACGATTGCCCTGGCGCACGACGGCACGCTGGCGATTGTCGACAAGCCCGACGGCACGCCCGGCGCCTGCCTGATGCTGTCGCTGCCCTCGATCAACGACGAGGACGAGGAATGACCGTGGCGCACCAGGCCAGCGCGGTGGCCATCGATGGCCGCGCGGTGCTGATCGAAGGCGCGCCGGGCAGCGGCAAATCGAGCCTGGCGCTGGCGCTGATCGATCGCGGCGCGGTGCTGATCGGTGATGATGCGGTGCTGCTGGAACCGATGGGCGAGCATGTGCTGGCGCATCCGCACCCCAATGTCACCGGCCTGATCGAGGTGCGCAATGTCGGGTTGGTGACGATGCCCGTTACGCACGCCGTGCCGGTGGCGCTGGTGCTGGTGCTCGACCCCCAGGCACCGCGCCATATCGAGGCGGCGGACATCGTGGTGCGCGCAGGCGTGGCGCTGCCGATGGTGCGCCTGTGGCCCGACAGCCCCGTGCTGGCCCTGCGCGCACGGATCGCGCTCGATCACCATGGGGCTGGGGGCTTCCCATCCGGATCAATGGCCGGTTGCGGCGGCGCAGGTTCCCGCTGAACGCTACCAGGAACCGCCCGTTTTGGAGATCTGCGCGAGGAGCGCCCGCTTTGCGGGCGTGCGGCGCGTACCGGCGTTGCGGGGCACATCGATCGTGCCTGCCACTGCGCGGCGCGCGGCGATGTCTTTGCCCAGAGCGTCGAGGCTTATGGCATCATGCCGGGTCTTCAAGGTCTTGAATGCCATAAGTCAGCGCCGTTTCCGTGCGTATGCGTTGGTCCATATAATCGACATCCAGACCTTTCGAAAGCTTGAACAGTGCGCGCGCCTGACCAAGCATCTCTGGCGCAGAGCCCGACGCATATTGCCCCATGCGGTCGGCGATCAGGTCTTCGACCGCGATAACCGCAATCGAGCCATGGTCTGCGATATCCACGATGCGGATAAGGTCTGGATTGCCGAGGCCATCGAGCAGGCGGCTGCCTACGACCTCAAACCCGAGCATCAGATCAGGATGTATCCATCCGCGCAACGCCGTGCCCGGGCCCGATGGGCGAACGAAGCCATGCGCAACGAGCATCACTTCCAGATCTTCCTGACGTGCCGTGACCAGATCAAAATCGCCGGTGTTCACGGCGCCTTGCGTATAGAGTTCGACCGCGCCACCGCCGACGAGGATCGGCGGCCTGATCCCGCGCTCGTCGAGTGCAGAACTGATCCGTGCTAGCTTTGCCAATGCGGCTTCAAACTGGGGGCGCCAATGCGACATCATGCAACACTGCCGCATTTCACCCAATTCGCAACAGGCATTGGGGCTAGGGCCTTCCCTTCGTCCGATGGGTGGCGCAAACCTGTGCCATGATTGACGAATCGTCTGTGACCGACGGGGGCGCCACGGCCGCGCAACGAATTCTGCTGGTGACCGGCATGCTGGGCGCCGGCAAGACCACGGCGATGCGCGCGCTGGAGGATTTGGGGTGGGAGGCGATCGACAATTTTCCCATCCGCCTGCTCGACCGTCTGCTGGAAACCGGGCCGGGCACGGCGCGGATCGATGCCGGGGCGCCGGTGGCGATCGGGTTCGATACGCGCACGCGCGGGTTTGATCCCGGTGCCATCATCGAACGCGTGAAAAGCCTGTCGCTGCGCGCGGACTTGTCGATCACCACGCTGTTTCTCGATTGCGGGGGCGCCGAATTGCAGCGGCGTTACAACGAAACGCGCCGCCCGCACCCGATGGCCGATGACAAACCGGCCGAGGGCGGGATTGCCGCCGAACGCGAATTGCTGGAACCCCTGCGGCGCTGGGCCGACGTCGTGATCACCACCACCGATTTCACCACGCAGGATCTGCAACAGGCGATCCGCGCGCAATTTCTCCAGGGGCCGCCGCCGCGTTCGCTGCTGACGATCAGCAGTTTCGGATTTTCGCGGGGCACGCCGCCGTTGTCGGACATGGTGTTCGACATGCGCTTTCTGGCCAATCCCTATTGGGTCGAGAACTTGCGCCCGATGACCGGGCGCGATGCCCCGGTGGGGGACTATATCCGCCGCGACCCCGCCTATGCCGAAGCGTTTGAACGCATTCGCGATCTGCTGTTGCTGCTGCTTGGCCGGTTCGAGCAGCAGGGCAAGGCCTATGTGAACATCGCATTCGGATGTACCGGGGGGAAGCATCGGTCGGTGTTCATGGCCGAACAAATCGCTTCTGCCTTGCGCGAAGCGGGTTTTTCTCCCACATTGTTGCATCGCAACCTGGGATCGCGTGCCGCCGACCTGGTCGAACGCAGCGGGGCGTGGGGCCCGAGATAACGAGTTGCAGATTGTTTTTTAAACGTTTTGGTCGAAAATGAAGATAACATGCCGATCGGGGAAGGATCGATCCTGAAGCATAGAGATTCGCTGGCCGGCGTTGTCGCGCGTGGTGCCGGTACCCGGGGGAAGGGCAGGACGTGCAAAACGCCTGGCCTTGGGCACCGACGATCGTTGCGCCGCGCTGGGAGACCAGCCCTTCGGAGCCAAAGCAGTTCATGATCGGTCTTATTATCGTCACGCACGGGGCACTTGCCGACGAATTCATCCACGCGATGGAACACGTCGTCGGGCGTCAGTCGGATGTCATCGGGGTCTGTATCGGGCCCAATGACGACATGGAAAAACGCCGCCGCGAAATTGCCGACGCAATCAAACGCGTCGACAGCGGTGAAGGCGTGATCGTGCTGACCGACCTGTTCGGCGGCACGCCCTCGAATCTGGCCATATCGCTGATGCAGGCGGGCAAAGTCGAAGTGATCGCGGGCATCAATCTGCCCATGCTGATCCGCCTGGCAAAAGCGCGCAATTGCATGGGGGTGCGCGAAGCGACCGCCGCTGCCCGCGATGCCGGGCGCAACTATATAACGATCGCTTCCGAATTTCTCGGGCAGGATGCGTGATTGATGAGCGAACAAGTGTACGTTGCGCGTGAACGGGTAACCATTGTCAACCAGCGCGGACTGCACGCGCGGGCCAGTGCCAAGTTTGTCAATGCCGTGGCCAAGCTGCCCGCCGGGTTCGACGTGACCGTGACCAAGGACGGCACCGATGCCAATGGCGGATCGATCCTGGGGCTGATGATGCTGGGCGCGGCGATGGGCGACAGCGTGGATATTGCGGTGGCGGGCGAACCGGGCGAAGCCGACGCGATCCTGATGAAGCTAGTCGGGCTGATCAAGGACGGCTTTGGCGAAGACTGACCTGAAGGCCCCTCCCCGTGCGGGGAGGGGTTGGGGAGGGGCCTGCTGCGGCACGAATGGCGCGCGCCCCATGGACGTGGCACACCCCCACCCAACCCTCCCCCTGCAGGGGGAGGGCTTTTGGATTTTTGCATGACGCGCAAGAGCATTACCGGTTTTTCCAACCCCACGATCAAGTTCGTGCGCAGTCTGCGCGACAAGAAGCACCGGCGGCGCGAAGGGCGTTTTCTGGCCGAGGGCTTGCGCCTGCTGACCGATGCGCGCGAAAGCGGGCGCTTGCCCGAACTGTTGCTGATGGCCACCGTGCGTGATCCGCACCCGCTGCTCGATGACCTGGAGGCGGCAACGATTTCCGCCGGGGGCGAGGTGATCGAGGTACCGATCGACATCCTGGCCAAAGTGACCGGCAAGGACAATCCGCAGGCGGTGTGCGGGGTCTATGCCGAATGGGACACCGCTCTGGCCACAATCGATCGCGCCGCCGCGCCGATCTGGCTGGTGGCGCAGGCGATGCGCGATCCGGGCAATCTGGGCACGATGCTGCGCACTGCCGACGCGGTGGGCGCCGGCGGGGTGATCCTGATCGACGATTGCGTCGATCCGTTCAGTGTCGAAGCGGTACGCGCCAGCATGGGCGCGGTCTTTACCCAGAAACTGGCGCAGGCACGCTGGGCCGACTTTCTCGCCTGGCTGCGCGCGGGCGAGGGGCAACTTGTCGCCGCATCGCTACGCGAAGCGGTACCCTATCGCGGCGCGGCCTATGCCGCGCCCTGCTTCGTGATGGTCGGCAACGAATCGCGCGGCCTGCCCGAAGACTATGAAATGGCCTGTGACTTGCGCGTCACCATGCCGATGAAGGGCCGCGCCGACAGCCTGAACGCGGCGGTCGCGGCGGCGGTGCTGGCCTACGAAGTGCTGGCAACGATTGGCTGAGCGGCAAGGGCGGGCTCATCCGCCAGCGCAGGCGTATCGGGCGCGGTATCGGCGGCGCCATAGCGCGGGGCGCTTTCGATCAGCGGCACGTCCTCGATTTCGCGCTTGCCGATCTCGATATGCTTGTCGCGCAGGCGGCGGCCGGCGGACAGCACGTTGCGTTCAAAGCTGCCGACGAACTTGTTGTAGTTGGTGACGGCGGTTTCCAGCCCGCTGCCCACGCGTTTCAGGTGGTCGGCGGCGACCGACAGGCGGTCGTAGAGTTCGCCGCCCATCCGGCCGATTTCGCGCGCTTCGCGGGCCAGGCCATCCTGGCGCCAGACTTGCGCGATGGTGCGCGCGATGGCCACCAGATTGGTCGGGCTGGCCAGCAGCACGCGGCGTTCGAACGCGAAATCCCACAAGTTGGGATCGTGTTCCAGCGCGGCGGCAATGAAATGTTCGCCCGGCACGAACATCAGCACATAGTCGGGCGCGTCCTCAAACTGGCTTTGATAGGCCTTGCTGCCCAAAGTCTGGATATGGTTGCGCATCGATTGCACGTGGAGCGACAGCGAGGCCGCGCGCGCCTCGTCATTGTCGGCCTCGAATGCGTCCTGATAGGCGTTCAGCGACACTTTGGCGTCGATCACCAGCAGTTTGTTGCCGGGAATGCGGACGATCGCATCGGGGCGCAGGCGGCCTTCGTCGGTTTCGATCGAGTGTTCGGTGACGAAATCGGTGTGTTCGGATAGGCCGCATTGTTCGAGCACGTTGCGCAATTGCAATTCGCCCCACCGACCGCGGGTCTTGGGCCCGTTGCGCAGCGAATTGCCCAATTGCGCCGCAGCGGCGCGCACCGCTTCCTGCCCGTCACGCATGGCATGGATCAGCCCGGTCAGATTGCCAAAGGCATCGACGCGGTCTTTTTCCAGTTTGCCGACCTGATCCTCATAGGCCTTGAGCCGTTCACCGACCGGGGCGAGCAGTGTTTTCAGCCGTTCGGATTGCGCCTTTTCGCTTTCTTCAAACCGGGCATGTGCGCGGGTCAGAAAGGCTTCCTGCGCTTGCGCCAGGACTTTGCTGCCGGCGTTTTCGAATTCCTTGCGCAATTCGGCCTGCGCGGCGATCAGCAGGCGTTTCTGTTCGTCGAAATGGACCGCATCGGCCTTCATCCGCGCCAGGTCGGCGGCCTGCGCCTCGCCCCTGGCGCGGGCGTCGGCCAATTCGGCACGCAGGCGTTCGGCCTCCGCAGCGCGCGCTTCGGCACTGGCCAGACGCGGGGCCAGCGCATCGCGATCGCGCCGCACATCGGCCAGTTCGGCGGCCAGCGCATCGATCTGCCGCACGCGTTCGGTCAGGCCTGCCAGATCGACGGTCATCGCCTTCAACGCCGCCTCGCCGGCATCGGCGCGGCGGCGCCAGTCGGCCACCGGGCGCGAGCCGAAAAACCAGCCCAGGCCAAGCCCAACCAGCAACGCCGCCCCGGCGACGATCAGCGAATCCATGCGGGCACCCCTTGCAGTACGGAACGAACCGTGAACTTACAGGGCGTGACGCGCGCGATCAAGCCGCGCGGCGGATCTTTTCTAGTTTCTTGAGCACCATCGACCGCTTCAGCCGCGAAAGGTGGTCGATGAACAGGATGCCTTCGAGGTGATCCATCTCGTGCTGCAGGCACGTGGCCAGCAGATCGTCGATGTCCTCTTCGTGCACGGTGCCGTCCAGATCCTGCCAACGGGCGTGGATCCGGGCCGGGCGGGTCACTTCGGCATAGATGTCGGGCACCGACAGGCAGCCTTCGTTATAGACTGCCAGTTCTTCGGTGACCGGGCTGAGCACCGGGTTGATGAACACGCGCGGTTCTTTTTTGGTCGGCTGGTGGGTGTGGTGATGGTCGCCGTGCGATGTGCACACTTCGGGTTCGGCATCCGGGTCATCGGGTTGCAGATCGATCACCAGCACGCGCAGCGGCACGCCGATCTGGATCGCCGCAAGGCCGATGCCGGGGGCATCGTACATGGTGTCGAACATGTCGGCGACGAGCGTACGCAGCGCATCGTCGAACACTTCGACGGGTTTCGATACCTGCTTGAGCCGGGGATCGGGGACTTCGATGATTTCGCGGATAGCCATCGCGGTAAGATAGTCAGCCCGGGCCCGACTCGCAAGAGGCGGGGAGCGGGCCGGTGCCGTACTTTGAGACAAACGCCGTTTCGCGGATGCCTTCGATCCTCCCCGTGCCGGGGAGGAATTAGCTTACGGGGCGACGGGCGCGCAGCGCCTGTGCCAAAGTGCCTTCGTCCAGGTAATCGAGTTCGCCCCCCACCGGCAGGCCATGCGCCAGTTGGGTCAGGCGCAGCGGATAGGCCTCCAGCCGTTCGGCCAGATAGTGCGCGGTGGTCTGGCCTTCGAGCGTGGCGTTCATTGCCAGCACCACTTCATCGATGCCGCCTGCCGCCACCCGCGTCAGCAGACCGGCGATGTTGAGATCTTCGGGCCGCACACCGTCGAGCGCCGACAGCCGCCCGCCCAGCACGTGATAGCGCCCGGTGAACAGCCGCGCGCGATCGAGCGCCCACAAATCGGCCACATCCTCGACCACGCACAGCGCGCGCGCATCGCGGCGCGGGTCGGCGCAGATGCCGCAGGGGCTGGTGGTATCGACATTGCCGCAGATCGGACATTCGACCAGATTTTCGCGCACCGTGGCCAGCGCGTCGACCAGCCCGGCAAATGCGGTTTCGCGCCGCTTGATCAGCCACAGCACCGCGCGCCGCGCCGAACGCGGGCCCAGTCCGGGCAGGCGGGCCAGCGCATTGGCCAATGCCTCGATCTCTTGCGATGCCATGGCCGCACAGATAGGGCGGAACGCTCAAAACGAAAGTGTAAAAAGGGATCACTGGCGCCAATGCGCATTGTCTTCATGGGCACACCGGATTTCGCCGTGCCAAGCCTGCGCGCGCTGATCGCGGCTGGGCACGAGGTCGTGGCGGTCTACAGCCAGCCGCCGCGTCCCGCAGGGCGAGGCAAGCGGTTGCAGCCGTCCCCGGTGCATCTGGCCGCACAGGCGGCGGGCATAGCGGTTCATACCCCCATCAGTCTGAAAGGTGCGGAAGACCAGGCGGCATTTGCCGCGCATCGCGCCGATGTCGCGGTGGTCGCCGCCTATGGCCTGATCCTGCCACCGCCGGTGCTGGCCGCGCCGGTGCACGGGTGCCTCAATGTCCATGGCTCGCTGCTGCCGCGCTGGCGCGGTGCGGCGCCGGTGCAGCGTGCGATCCTGGCGGGCGACGATGAAACCGGGGTGACCATCATGCAGATGGAGCGCGGGCTCGACACCGGGCCGATGCTGGCCATGGTGCGCACCCCGGTGGCGGGCAAGACGGCGGGCGTACTGACCGCCGAACTGGCCGAACTGGGCGCGGCGGCAATGGTTGCGGTGCTGGCCGATCTGCCCGGCCATCCGCCCGTCGCGCAACCGGACGCGGGCGTGACGTATGCGGCCAAGATCGACAAGGCGGAAAGCCGGCTCGATTTTGCCTTGTCCGCCGATGCCTGCGAACGCTGCGTGCGGGCGTTTGCCCCGGCACCGGGCGCGTTTTTCGAACTGGATGGCGAACGGTATCGCGTGCTGGCGGCGCACGTGGTGGCGGGCACGGGCTTGCCCGGCACGGTGATCGACGATGCGCTGACGATCGCCTGTGGCAGCCAGGCCTTGCGCCCCACGCTGGTGCAGCGCGCCGGGCGTCCGGCGATGGACAGTGCGGCGCTGTTGCGCGGGCGGGCGATCGCCGTGGGCACGCGGGTCGGCTGATGGCGCGCTTTGCCCTTACGCTCGAATGGGATGGCACCCCCTATATGGGGTTTCAGCGCCAGCCCCATGGTCCCTCGGTACAGGCCGCGATCGAGGCGGCGATCTTTGCGATCACCGGCGAGACGGTGTCGCTGCATGCCGCCGGGCGCACCGACACCGGGGTTCATGCCCGCGCGATGCGCGCGCATTTCGATCTGGTTCGTCCGTTCGATCCGTTCCGGCTGGGGCAGGCGATCAACGCCCGGTTAAAGCCGCAGCCGATTGCGGTGCTCGATGCGCGAGTGGTGGCGGATGACTGGCACGCGCGCTTTTCGTGTATTGGTCGCGCTTATGAATATCGCATCATCAACCGGCGCGCGCCGCTGACGCTTGAAGTTGGGCGCGCCTGGCGGATCGTGCGGCCGCTCGATGCCGAGGCAATGCATGTGGCGGCGCAGAGTCTGGTCGGCCTGCACGATTTCACCACGTTCCGGTCGGTGCATTGCCAGTCGGTCAGCCCGGTCAAGACGCTCGACCGGCTCGATGTGTGGCGGGTGGGCGATGAAGTGCGGATTGCCGCCGCCGCGCGCAGTTTCCTGCACCATCAGGTGCGCTCGATGGTCGGTTGTCTGAGCCTGGTCGGGCACGGCCAATGGACGCATGACGATCTGGTCGCCGCGCTCGATGCCAAAGACCGTTGCAAACTGGGACTTAATGCGCCACCCGAAGGGCTCTACTTCATAAGTGCGACTTATCCGGGAGAACACGATCATGGTTTCGAACACGCAGCTCGTATCGACGCTTGAAGCAGACGGTCGGCTGATCGTTGCGTTGCGCGATGAAGTCCTGCCCGAACCCACCGGGCATCAGGTGCTGGTGCGCATCGAGGCCTCGCCAATCAACCCGTCGGACCTTGGCCTGCTGTTCGGCCCGGCCGATCTCGATCATGCCGAATATGCCCCGGGACGCATCGTTGCGACCATGCCGGAAGGCGCGGTGCGCGCGATGCAGGCGCGGCTGGGGCAGGCGCTGCCGGTCGGCAACGAAGGCGCAGGCACGGTAATCGCGGCGGGTGATGCGCCCGAGGCGCAGGCGTTGCTGGGCAAAGTGGTCGCGGTGATTCCCGGCGCGATGTACGCGCAATACCGGCTGGTCGATGCGCGCAGCGCGCTGGTCCTGCCCGATGGCACGACTGCCGAGCAAGGCGCCAGCGCGTTCGTCAACCCGCTGACCGCGCTCAGCTTTGTCGAGGCGATGCGGCGCGAAGGGCACAAGGCGCTGGTGCACACCGCCGCCGCGTCGAACCTGGGCCAGATGCTGGTGAAGATCTGCCAGGCCGACGGCGTGCCGCTTGTCAACATTGTCCGCTCCGAAGCGCAAGTTGCGCTGTTGAAGGGGATCGGCGCCGAACATGTGGTCAATTCGTCGAGCGCGACCTACCACGAAGATCTGGTCGCCGCGATCGAGGCGACCGGCGCAACGCTGGGTTTTGACGCGATCGGCGGTGGCAAGCAGGCCTCGCAGATCCTGGGCGCGATGGAACAGGTCGCCAGCAAGGGCGCCGCGTTCAGCCGCTATGGATCGGACACGTTCAAGAAAGTCTATGTCTACGGCGCGCTCGATCTGGGGCCGATCGTGATCAACCGCAGTTTCGGCTTTTCGTGGGGCGTCTCGGGCTTTTTGCTCACCCCGTTTCTGGTGCAGATTGGCGCCGAAGCCGCCGAAAAACTGCGTCAGCGGGTGCGGGACGAACTGACCACCACATTTGCCAGCCATTACAAGGCGCGCATTTCGCTGGAACAGGCGCTGACCCGCGACGTGGCATTGGCCTACAACGCGCGTGCGACGGGCGAGAAATACCTGATCGTGCCGCACGGCTGAGCGGCGGGGCGCGGGGGGAAGTCCCCCGCGCCCGACCGTCATGCCTTGTGGGCGATGCTTTCGGGCAAGTCCTTGCCGAACACACGCTGGTAATATTCAGCCACCAGCACGCGCTCGGTCTCGTCGCACTTGTTGAGGAACGTCAGGCGGAAGGCAAAGCCGACATCCTTGAAGATCGCTGTGTTCTGTGCCCAGCCGATCACCGTGCGCGGGCTCATCACGGTGGAGATATCGCCACCGATAAAGCCCTTGCGCGTCAGATCGGCGACCCGCACCATGTCCCCTGCGGTCTTTTCGTCGAGCCCGGGCACTTTGCTGGTGACGATCTGGATTTCGGTGGCGGGCGGCAGATAGTTGAGCGCAACGACCATGTTCCAGCGGTCCATCTGGCCCTGGTTGATCGCCTGCGTGCCGTGATAGAGCCCCGAAGTGTCGCCCAGGCCGACCGTGTTGGCGGTGGCGAACAGGCGGAACCACGGGTTGGGCCGGATCACCCGGTTCTGGTCGAGCAGCGTCAGCTTGCCCTCGGTTTCCAGCACGCGCTGGATCACGAACATCACGTCGGGGCGGCCCGCGTCATATTCGTCGAACACCAGCGCGGTCGGCGTCTGCAGGGCCCAGGGCAACAGCCCTTCGCGAAATTCGGTCACCTGCAACCCATCGCGCAGCACGATCGCGTCGCGCCCGATCAGGTCGATCCGGCTGATATGCGCGTCGAGGTTGATTCGCACGCAAGGCCAGTTCAGCCGCGCGGCGACTTGTTCGATGTGGGTCGATTTGCCGGTGCCGTGATAGCCCTGCACCATCACCCGACGATTGTAGGCAAAGCCTGCCAGAATCGCCAGCGTGGTGTCCGGATCGAACACATAGTTGGTGTCGAGATCGGGCACGCGTTCGTCGGCCGCGCTGAACGCGGGGACTTTCAGGTCGATATCGATCCCGAACGTCGTACGCACGTCGATCTGGATGTCGGGGGCGGCAAGCACCGTGCCGGCGGAAGTGGTCGTGTCAGTCATCACAAGTTCGACTATACGCGCCCGCGCCCGGCTGCAATGCTCTTCGTTGCCAAATCGCCGCCCAAATAGGCAAGTGGGGGCTTGTCGGGCGGGTTCGGCAGGGTCATTGTGGCGGGTGATGACCGACGAACCCAGACCCGTACGCCGCGAACTGCCGCCACGCGAAGAGATGCCGGGGCGCCCCGCCGCCCCCGCGCGCCGCGACCAGGGCGGACAGCAACAGCAGTGACGCAGCGCGGTTGACGCTGCCGGGCGGCGCGCGCATGCTTTGCGCATGGATACCGGCCCCACACCTTTCGCCACGGGTGGCTGCGCTTGCGGCGCGATCCGTTACCGGCTCGATGATTCGCCTTATGCGGTGAATTGCTGCCACTGCACCGATTGCCAGCGCGAAGTCGGCAGCGCCTTTGCCGTCAACGCGGCGATCGAAACCACCCTGCTGCATGTCGAAGGCCCCACGCCGCAAGTCGTCCATCTGGCCAGCGCGAGCGGGGCGGGGCAGGCCGTGTTCCGCTGTCCGCAATGCCTGACCGCGCTGTGGAGCCACTATGGCGCGCTGGGCGACAAGGCGGCGTTCGTGCGCGCGGGCACGCTCGACGATCCTGCGCAGTGCCCGCCGACCGCGCAGATCTGGACCCGCAGCAAGATGCCGTGGGTCGTGCTCGATCCAGCCATCCCCACGTTCGAGGGGTTCTACAGCGGGCGGGATATCCCCGCGTTGCTGGGCGAACGCGGCGCGGCGCGGTTGCGCGCGCTGCGCCAGGGCTGAGCGCGTGCTCCCGGTGGTCATGTCGCTGGTGGTGCTGGCGATCTTTGCGCTGTTGCTGGGGGCGCGGGTCGTGTGGCGGCGCGGCGATCGTCAGCGGGCGGTGCTGATGGCGATCGCCGCGCTGGTGATCGCGGGCAATGTGGCGATCTGGGCCGTGCCTATTTGATCGGGCAGTCGGGCGAGAGGCGCATGTCGAGATACGTGTCGACCGCGCGCATCAGATCATCCAGTTCGTTTTCATAGAAATGGTTGGCGCGCGGGATTTCATCGTGGTGGATGGTGATGTGCTTTTGCGTGCGAAGCTTGTCCACCAGCTTTTGCACGGCGTTGGGCGTGACCACGGTGTCGGCGACACCCTGGATGATGATGCCCGACGCGGGGCAGGGCGCCAGAAAGCTGAAATCGTACATGTTGGCGGGCGGCGAAACCGAAATGAACCCGCGCACTTCGGGGCGGCGCATCAGCAATTGCATGCCGATCAGCGCGCCGAACGAATAGCCCGCGATCCACGTGCTCGATGCTTCGGGATGGATCTGCTGCACCCAGTCGAGCGCGGCGGCCGCGTCGGACAGTTCGCCGATGCCGTTGTCAAAGCTGCCCTGGCTGCGCCCCACGCCGCGAAAGTTGAAGCGCAAGGTGGCAAACCCGCGCGCCACGAACGCGCGATAGAGCGCCTGGGTGATGCGGTCGTTCATCGTGCCGCCCGCCTGGGGATGCGGATGCAGGATCATGGCGATCGGCGCGCGGCTGCGCGTGGCGGGCTGAAACCGGCCTTCGAGGCGACCTTCGGGACCGGGAAAAATGACTGCGGGCATTGCTGTTCCTGACGCGGCGGGTTGCGGCACCGCACCCGCGAAACGGGGGGGCCGTTGCGGTCCAAAAAATTGAACGCGCTGGAATTGGAGCCAAGGCTATATAGAAAGCACTTACGCGAAAGCAATCTTTCTAGCAGGACACGCCTTGCCCGAGCCCCGGATCTATCTCGACCATGCCGCGACGACCCCCTTGCTGCCGGTCGCTGCTGAGGCGATGGCGCACGGTTTTGCGATCTGGGCCAACCCGTCGAGCCCGCATCGCGCCGGCCGTGCGGCGCGCGCCGCGCTGGAGGATGCGCGCGCGCGGATCGCGGCGGCGCTGGGGTGGACCGGCGAAGTGATCCTGACCAGCGGGGCAAGCGAGGCGCTGACGATCGCGCTGACGCGCGCCCATGCGCCGCTGGTGGCAGTGTCGGCGGTCGAGCACGAGGCGGTCTTGCGCCATGCGGGCGATGCGCTGCGCCTGCCGGTCGATCGTGCCGGGCTGGTGTCGGGCGATGACGTGCCGCCGGGCGGTCTGGTCGCCATCCAGCATGTCAACAACGAGACCGGGGTGATCCAGCCGATTGCCGATCTGACCGCGCAGGTGCGCGATCGCGGCGGCATGTTGCTGGCCGATTGCGCGCAAAGCGCGGGCAAGTTGCCGCTGCCCGAGGCCGATCTGATCGCTATTTCGGCGCACAAGTTCGGCGGGCCGGTCGGGATCGGCGCCTTGCTGGTGCGCGACTGGGGCTTGCTGCGGCCCACCGGCGGGCAGGAACGCGGCTATCGCGGGGGCACCGAAAACCTGCCCGGCGCGCTGGCGATGGCCGCCGCGCTGGAGGCGGGGCGCGACTGGATGGCGCAGGCGCACGTGCTGCGCGCGCGGCTCGATGCGGCGATTGTTGCGGGCGGCGGCGAAGTGGTGGCGGCAACGGCACCGCGGCTGGCGACGATCGGTGCCTATCGCCTGCCGGGCCTGTCGGCCAATGCGCAACTGATCCGGCTCGATGCGCAGGGCATCGCGGTTTCGGCGGGCAGTGCCTGCTCGTCGGGATCGCTGCGCACCAGTCATGTGCTGACCGCGATGGGCCTGGACGGGGCGCAGGACGTGATCCGCGTGTCGATCGGGCGCGAAACCGGCGTGGACCAGATCGACCGCTTTGCCGCCGCCTGGTCGGCGATGGCGGTGCGGGCGTGATCTACCTCGATTATCAGGCCACCACCCCGCTGGCGCCCGAGGCGCGTGCGGCGATGCTGCCCTGGCTGGGCGGGCCGGATAGCGAGGGGTTTGCCAATCCGCACAGCCCGAACCGTGCCGGGCGCGCGGCGGCGGCGGCGATCGAGGTGGCGCGCGGGCATGTCGCCGCGCTGTTGCCGCCGGGGGGTCGGGTGATCTTTACCTCTGGCGCGACCGAGGCGCTCAACATGGCCTTGCGCGGCACCGGTGCGGCGCGGCTGGCGGTTTCGGCGATCGAACATGCGGCCGTGCTTGACACCGCGCGGGCGCACGATCCGGCGCTGACCATCCTGCCGGTCGATGGCGAGGGGCTGGTCGATCCGGATGTGCCACTGCCGCCGGGCACCGGGCTGGTCGCGGTGATGCAGGTGAACAACGAGATCGGCACGGTGCAGCCGGTGGCCACGATCGCCGAACGCGCGCATGCCATTGGCGCGCTGATGCTGTGCGATGCGGTGCAGGGCGCGGGCAAGCTGGCCGCACCCGATGGCGCCGACCTGATCGCAGTGTCGGCGCACAAATTGTACGGGCCCAAGGGGATCGGCGCGCTGTGGGTGCGCGACGGGGTGGCGATCGATCCATTGTTCCACGGGGGCGGGCAGGAAGGCGGCTTGCGCCCGGGCACGCTGAGCCCCGCGCTGATAGCCGGGTTTGGCGAAGCGGCGCGCCTGTGCACAACCTTGTGGAAAAGCGATGCGGCGCATGTGGACACGCTGTGGAAAAAGGCGCGTGCCGGATTGGCGCGCTGGCATCTGAACGGCAGTGCCTCGGCGCGCTGGCACGGCAATCTCAATGTGCGGCTCGATGGGCTCGATGCCGCGCGAGTGTTGTCGGAATGTCGCACTGTGGCCATTTCTGCCGGTTCTGCCTGCGCCAGTGGATCGGGCCGACCCAGCCATGTCTTGCGTGCGCTGGGACTTTCGGACAGGGATGCAAAAACCGCGCTGCGGATAGGGTTCGGGCGCTATACGGGGGAAGAGGAGCTGGACGAGGCGATCGCGGCAATTTCAGCCGCTGCGCGGGCGCAAGGTCTGTCGGTGTGACAGGCATGCGTCCACGGGGGAGAACAGCGACGGATGGTCAAAGTCAGCTTCGTTACATCTGACGGCCGCAAGGTCGAGGCCGAGGGGCAGCCCGGCCGGAGTCTGCTCGAAGTGGGGCAGGCGGCAGGCTTGCCGCTGGAAGGCACCTGCGAGGGCCAGATGGCCTGTTCCACCTGCCATGTGATCGTGACCGCCGAGTGGTTTGATCGCCTGGCTGCGGCAAGCGACGATGAAGAAGACATGCTCGACCTGGCCGCCGGGGTCACCCGCACCAGCCGCCTGTCGTGCCAGATCGTGCTGAGCGAGGCACTCGACGGTCTGGAAGTGCGTGTCCCCGAAGAAGCGCGCGACATGCAGGGACGATGATCTTTTTTTGCAGGATAAGCCGCGTTCTACGCGGTTGCGCCGGTTGTCATCGCCGGGGCGGGTGATAGGGTCCAGCCACCATGGCCAATGATACCCCGACCCGGGATGAGCCCGATCCCTTCGATTCAATCGTCGATGCGCCGTTCGATGCGGCTCTGTCGGAACGCTATCTCGTCTATGCGCTGTCGACAATCACCGCGCGCAGTCTGCCCGATCTGCGCGACGGGCTGAAACCGGTGCATCGCCGCCTGTTGTGGGCGATGCGCCAGTTGAAGCTGAACCCTACCGACGCGTTCAAGAAATCGGCGCGCGTGGTTGGCGACGTGATCGGCAAATACCACCCGCACGGCGATGCCTCGGTCTATGACGCGATGGTCCGGCTCGCGCAGGATTTCGCGCTGCGTTACCCGCTGGTCGAGGGGCAGGGCAATTTCGGCAATATCGATGGCGATAACGCGGCGGCCTACCGCTATACCGAGGCGCGACTGACCGCGACGGCGGCACGGCTGATGGCCGGGCTCGAAGAAGGTACGGTCGATTTCCACCCGACGTACAACGGTGAAGAGGAAGAGCCGGAAATTTTCCCCGGCATGTTCCCCAATCTGCTGGCCAACGGTTCCACCGGCATTGCGGTGGGCATGGCGACCTCGATCCCCAGCCACAATGTCGCCGAAATCGTCGATGCGACGCTGATGCTGATCGACAATCCGCATGTCGAACATCACCAGTTGATGGAGGTGTTCCACGGCCCCGATTTCGCCACCGGCGGCGTGGTGGTCGACAGCGCGGCCGCGCTCAGCCAGGCCTATGCAACAGGAAAAGGTGCGATCCGCGTGCGCGGGCGCTTTTCCACCGGGCGCGACGAAGCGGGCAACTGGGAAGACAGCGGGATCGAACGGCTGGGCGGCGGGCAATGGCAACTGGTCATTTCCGAAATCCCCTACATGGTGGCCAAGGGCAAGCTGATCGAACAGATCGCCGCGTTGATCGCGGACAAGAAGCTGCCGATCCTCGAAGATGTGCGCGATGAATCCGACACCGCGATCCGCATCGTGCTGGTGCCCAAGTCCCGCAATGTCGATCCCGACTTGCTGAAAGAATCGCTCTATCGCCTGACCGAGCTCGAATCGCGCTTTTCGCTCAATCTCAACGTGCTCGATGCGCGGCGTACCCCCGGTGTGCTGGGGCTGAAACTGCTGTTGCAGGAATGGGTGATCGCGCAGATCGATATTCTGGTGCGCCGCGCCACGCACCGGCTGGACAAGATCGCCAACCGGCTGGAACTGCTGGGCGGCTATATCATCGCCTATCTCAATCTCGACCGCATCATCGAGATCATCCGCACCGAGGATGAGCCAAAGCCGGTGATGATCGCCGAATTCGAGCTGACCGACCGCCAGGCCGAGGCGATCCTCAACATGCGGCTGCGCTCGTTGCGCAAGCTGGAGGAAATGGAACTGCGGCGCGAACGCGATGCGTTGCTGGCCGAACAGGACGATCTGAACAAGCTGCTGGAAAGCCCGGCGCGCCAGCGCACCCGGCTGAAACGCGATCTGGTCGCGCTGCGCAAGGATTATGGCCCGGATACGCCGCTCGGCCGCCGCCGCACCACCCTGGCCGAAGCCGCGCCGACGCGCGAATTCAACATGGATGCGATGATCGAGAAAGAGCCGGTGACGGTGATCGTGTCGCAGCGCAGCTGGATTCGCGCTGCCAAGGGCCACGTGCCGCTCGATGGCGATTTCAAGTTCAAGGAAGGCGACGGCCCGGCCTTTGCCCTGCATGCGCAGACCACAGACAAGCTGTTGATCGCACTCGACAATGGCCGGTTCTACACGATCGGCGCCGACAAGTTGCCGGGCGCGCGCGGGTTTGGCGAACCGATCCGCACGATGCTCGATATCGATCCCGATGCGCAGATTATCGCGGTGGTGCCGCACCGCGCAGGCGGCCAGTTGCTGCTGGCGGCCAACACCGGGCGCGGCTTTGCCGCCGAGATGGACGAATTGCTGGCCGAAACGCGCAAAGGCCGCACGGTGGTATCGACCAAGCCCGGCGTGAAACTGACCGTCGTGCGCGAAATCGCCCCCGAACACGATCATGTCGCGGTGATCGGCGACAACCGCAAGCTGGTGGTGTTTGCGCTGAACGAAGTGCCGGTGCTGGCCAAAGGGCAGGGCGTCACGCTGCAACGCTATCGCGACGGCGGCATGGCCGATGCGATAACCCTGCGGCTCGAAGACGGCATGTCCTGGCCAATGGGCGGCGACAGCGGCCGCACGCGCACCGAAAAGGACCTGCTGCCATGGAAAGTCGCGCGCGGCGCGGCAGGCCGCCTGCCGCCCAGCGGATTCCCGCGCGATAACAAGTTCGGGTGAACGTAAAATGGGGGTCGGCGTTGCCGCCGACCCCCACTGTCATCCATCTTTGCGGTCCGTCACCCTTGCGGTTGACACCCAGGCGCGGCCTTGCGGCCGGTTTCAGCGCGCCGAAACGAACTGCCTGCGCAAGGCAGGTGGGTTGCGCAACCGGTTGGCCGATCCGCCCCGCAGGGTCGGGCCTTCCACACCGGGCGCCGGGTTTCGCCGGGGTCTTGTCTGTTTGCACAGAGGTTGAGCCATGGCGCTGCGCCGACAGATGTAACCTTTGCTCGTTTCCCCGACCCGGTTGTGCCGGGCCAGGACTGTCGCGTGGCATCGCTCCTGTTCAGGCACGCCTGACCAGACGAAATCCCGCGCGACGCGAGTAAAGGGGCGGACATCGCCCGGAACGGCGCGATCAAGATGCATCATCCCACTCGCCGGGAATCACTCCCCCGCGGCACAGATGCTGCAGGCAGCCCTGACCTTTGCAATTCGGTTGATACCCTCCCGGTTTTCGATGCAGAGGCGCGCCTTCCCTGATGCCCGAGCAGCCGCGAGCGCTCGTGCCGGGTTGGTTTGCAAACATGCGTTGAATGACCGGGTCGAAGGTTTATCTTTCGCTTTATAATCAGGTAGTTGGCCTGATTACTCGGCGTCATTTCGCCCCTTCGATGGACAAAAACTGCGCTCGATGGGCGAGTCGTTCAAGGCCATTTTTGCAAAGTTATCCACAGCCCGTTATCTCGGTAGTGGACAACTTTGCAAGTGTTTGACGGTGGTGTGAAATTCCCACGACAGCAAATCCTCCCCGTGCCGGGGAGGATTTGGTTCAGCGGTCGCGTTGGGCGAGCAGGCGCAGGCGCAGCGCGTTCAGTTTGATGAAGCCGGCCGCGTCCTTCTGGTCATAGGCGCCGGCATCGTCTTCAAACGTGACGTGGCGTTCGGAATACAGGCTGTCGGGCGACTTGCGGCCGACCACATAGGCCTGGCCCTTGTACAGCTTCAGCCGCACCGTGCCGTTCACTTTGGCCTGGCTGTGGTCGATCGCCGCCTGCAGCATTTCGCGTTCGGGCGCAAACCAGAAGCCGTTGTAGATCAGCTCGGCATACTTGGGCATCAGCTCATCCTTGAGGTGCGCTGCGCCGCGATCGAGCGTGATCGATTCGATGCCGCGATGCGCGATCGCATAGATCGTGCCGCCCGGCGTTTCGTACATCCCCCGGCTCTTCATGCCGACAAAGCGGTTTTCCACCAGATCGAGCCGCCCGATGCCGTGCTTGCGGCCATAGTCGTTGAGCGTGGTCAGCAGTGTGGCCGGGCTCATCGGCTCGCCATTGATCGCCACGCCGTCGCCATGGGCGAAATCGATGGTGATATATTCGGCCTGATCGGGCGCATCCTCGGGGTTGACCGTGCGCGAAAAGACATAGTCGGGCACTTCGGCCCACGGGTCTTCCAGCACTTTGCCTTCGGACGAGGTGTGCAGCAGGTTGGCGTCGGTCGAAAACGGGCTTTCGCCGCGCTTGTCCTTGGGCACCGGCACCTGGTGCTTCTCGGCCCAGGCGATGAGGGCGGTGCGGCTGGTCAGGTCCCATTCGCGCCAGGGGGCGATCACCTTGATGCCGGGATCGAGCGCATAGGCCGACAGTTCGAACCGCACCTGGTCGTTGCCCTTGCCGGTGGCGCCGTGGGCGACCGCATCGGCGCCGGTTTCGCGCGCGATCTCGATTAGTCGCTTGGAAATCAGCGGCCGCGCGATCGAGGTGCCGAGCAGGTAATCGCCTTCATAACGGGCATTGGCGCGCATCATCGGAAACACGAAATCGCGCACGAATTCTTCGCGCAAGTCGTCGATATAGATGTGTTCGGGCTTGATCCCCAGCAGTTCCGCCTTGGCGCGCGCAGGTGCCAGCTCTTCGCCCTGGCCGAGATCGGCGGTGAATGTCACCACTTCGCAATTGTAGGTGACCTGCAACCACTTGAGGATGACAGAGGTGTCGAGCCCGCCGGAATAGGCAAGGACGACCCGCTTGATATCGGACATGGACGACTCCGCTATGCGCAACGAGGGATTTCAGGGCGCGCGGGTATCAGGGGTGGACCGCCGACGCAAGGCGAGCGCGCAATGCGGGCAGGCGCCAGGCCAAAGTCCCCGCGCGAAAGCCATAGCTGAGCAGCAGCGCCAGCCACACACCGGTGTCGCCCAGCGGACGCAGCGCATAGTCGCAGGCGAGATAGCCCAGTGTCGATACGACCGCCGCATTGCGCAACGCGCGGCCATCGGTGGCGCCGATGAACACCCCGTCGAGCAGCCAGCTTGGCGCACCGACGAGCGGCACCACCGCGGCAAACGGCAGATAGGCGAGCGCTGTCGCGCGCACATGCGGATCAGTGGTGATCGCCACCACGCCCCAGGCCCCGCCCGCGATGAACAGCGCCGCCAGCAGCGCGCCGCCGCCCAGCGCAAATTCGCCGGTCAGCCGCAGCGCCCGGTCAAACCGGTCGCGCGCGCCCGCGCCAATGGCATGGCCGATGCGTTCCTCGGCAGTCAGCGCAAAGGCATCGAGCACAAACGCGGCAATCGCGACAAATTGCATCAGCACATGGTTGGCCGCCAGCGTCACCGCGCCCAGCCGCGCCCCGGCATTGGCAAACCAGGTGAACAGGATCAGCAGCGCGACGGTGCGGATCATCACATCGCGGTTGACCGCCACCAGCCGCGCCAGTTTGTCGCGCGCCACCAGCACGTGCCAGCCCGCGCGCCGGATCAGCGCCAGCGGCTGCGCGCCGCCGGGCCCCAGCGCCAACGCAAGGCCGACGATCAGCGCGGCCCATTCGGCCATGGCCGTGCCCAGCCCGACGCCGCGCGCACCCAGCCCGAAATGCCACACCAGCGTGACATCGAGCACGACGTTGATAACGTTCATGATCAGTTGCAGCACCAGCGCCAGCCGCGTCTGGCGCCGCCCGATCAGCCAGCCGTTGACCGCAAACACCCCGAGCGCCGCCGGAGCGCCATAGAACCGCGCCGCGACAAACGCCCGCGCGGGCCCCGCCACCGCGCCGCCGGGCGGCAGCGCGAAAAAGCCCGCCGCCATGATCGGCCCGGTCAGCACCCACAACAGCGCGCCGATCGCCAGCCCCAGCACCATCCCGCGCAGCAACAGCGCATCGACTTCGTCGCGATCCCCGGCGCCCGCCGCTTGCGCGACCAGCCCCGACATGCCCATGCGCAGAAAGCCGAAGCTCCAGAACACCAGATCGATGATCGCCGCGCCCAGCGCCACGCCTGCCAGCGCCGACGCCGTGCCGCTGCGCCCGATCACCAGGGTATCGACCACGCCGACCAGCGGCACCGACGCCTGCCCGACCATGATCGGCCAGGCCTGGGCGATGACCGCGCGGCGGGTGAGCGGGCTGGCGGCAGCGGCGAGGGACTTGGACATGTCCCTGTCCATCAAGGCATGTTGCCATCAAGGCAAGCCCCTTGGGTAACGCCGCGCGATCGCTATACTCGCGATTGTCACATACCTGCGGTCATATGATCTTGCGTGATTTCAACGTTCGATTGCCGATCCTTCACAGAAAGAGCCTCCATGCTGACATCTCTGCGTTGCGCCACCGCCGTTCTGGCCGTGGTCGCAGCCTGCCCGGTCGCGCTGGCCGACACCGCTGCGCCGGTACACACGTATGCCGTTGTCGATCGTATTGCGGGTGCCGATGCGGGGTGGGACTATGCTTCGCTCGATACCGCCGGCAACCGGCTCTATGTGTCGCGCACCAACGCGATCATGGCGGTTGACCTTGCCTCGCACAAAGTGATCGATGCGCTGGCTCCGGCCAATGGTGCGCACAGCGCGTTTGCCATCGACGGCGGCCGCACCGTGGTGGAAACCGACGGGCGTTCCGGCACGACCCGATTTATCGACGCGGCGAGCGGCGCCATCGAGGACACCATCGCCACCGGGCAGAAGCCTGACGCGGCGATTTTCGAGCCGGTTTCGGGCCGTGTCGTGGTGATGAGCCCCGCCAGCAACACGGTGACCGAAATCGACGCCCGCACCCGCAAGGTGGTCGCCCAGTTCACGCTGGCAGGTGGGTTGGAAGCGGCGGATGCCGATGGCAAGGGCCACGTGTGGGTCAATCTGGAAGATGCCGGGGCGGTTGCCGAAATCGATGCCGTGGCTGGCAAAGTGCTGCGCACCATCGCGCTGCCCGGGTGCGAAGGCCCGACCGGTCTGGCCCTTGTGGCGGCCGGCCAGCGGGTCATTTCCGCCTGTGCCAACGGCGTGGCTCCCGTCACCGACACGCGCAGCGGCAAAGTCGTGGCGACACTGGCCATCGACAAGGGGCCCGATGCGGTGTTGGCCGATGACGTACGCCACGCCGCGTTCATCCCTTGCGGCGCGTCGGGTACGCTGGTGGCCATCGACACGGCCAACCCCGCTCAGATCCGGGTGACGGGCCGCGTTCCCACCCAGGTCGGCGCCCGCACCGGTGCCCTCGATCCGCGTGACGGGCGCATTTATCTGCCGGCCGCGAAATTCGAGGCACCGGCACCGGGTCAACGGCGTGGCAAGCCGGTTCCGGGCAGCTTTGTCGTGCTGGTGCTGGCGCCGCAGCCCTGACCCGCCGTCGGGGTGTTCCGCCAAGGCCGCGCCTGCTTGTGCATGGCGGGGCCTTTGCGCATAAGCCGACGCGTCCATGGTTATGCGATCGGAACCGGCTTTGAAGGGCCCACAACAGTTTGCGATTGTGTTCGCGTCGCTGATCCTTTCGATCGGCGTCATGGCTGTGATGATCGCGTGGATGGGGCTCAGCGGCTTTGGCATGTTCGATATCCCGCCGTTATGAGTGCGGAACTGGCCATCCGGCTGGCCCGCGCCGCCTTCAACACCGCGCTGGCGCAGGCCGATCTCGCCGCGATCGGGCCGTTGCTGGCACCCGACGTGGTGCTGATCACCGGCACCGACAGCGCGGTGATTGCCGGGCGCAAGGCGCAGTTGCTGGCATGGCGGCGCGAATTCGCCGCGCCCGATCGCACGGTCTATCTGCGCAGCGCCGACCGCATCACGCTATCCCCAGTCGAACCGATCGCGCTGGAACAGGGCCACTGGCAGGGCAGTCGCGCGTCTGACGGCGCGCTACTGGCCAGTGGCCTCTATTCGGCGAAATGGCGGCAGGTCGGCGATCGCTGGGTGATCGAGGGGGAAATCTACCTGACGCTGGCCTGATCAGGGGGCCTGAATCAGGTTGTGGCCTCGACAAAGGCGCGTTCGGCGACAAAGCTGCCGGGCCGATGCGTCGATCCTTCGATCAGGCCCTGCGCCAGGCAGATATCCTTCAGCGCGTGGTTGACCGGGATATTGCCGCAGATCATCACCCGGTCGACTTCCGGATCGAACTGTTCACGGTCGAACCCCAGATCGCGGAACACCTGGCCGGTGGTGATCAGGTCGGTCAGGCGGCCGTTGCGCACGAATGGCTCGCGCGTGACCGAGGGGTAATAGTGGAACCGGTCGCGCACGAAATCGCCCAGGATTTCCTCTTCGAAAATGCCGCGTTCAAGATAGTCGCGATAGACCAGTTCGCGCACGTGGCGCACCCCGTGGCACAGGAACACGCGGTCGAATTTGCGTTCGATGCCAAGCTCTTCATCGCCATAAGTGTTGATGTCGCGGGCAATGCTCAGCCAGGGCGCAATGCCCGTGCCGGTGCCGAACAGGAACAGGTTGCGCCCCGGCGTCAGCGCGGCGTGCACCAGCGTGCCGGTCGGCTTGCTGCCCAACAGCACGTCGTCGCCGGGCTGAATGTGCTGCAAATGCGATGTCAACTGCCCCTCGGGCGCGACGATCGACAGGAATTCCAGCTCTTCGGCATAGTCGGGCGAAGTGATCGAATAGGCGCGCGGTTTGGGCCGATACCCGTCACGCTCGGGCAGGTTGAGCATGACGAACTGGCCCGAATGGAACTTGAACCCGTCGGGACGGGCGAGCGCAAAGCTGAACAGGTCCGGTGTCCAGTGGGTGACGCGCAGGACTTGCTGGCTGGTAAACATGGAGACGTGCTTTCTTAGTCCGGTTTGATGAATTTCAGTGTCATGCGATCGCTTTCCCCGATGGCAAGATATTTGTCGCGATCCTTGTCGCCCAGTTGCAGCGTGGGCGGCAATGTCCATACCCCTTCGGGCCAGCCATGGGTGTCGGCGGGGTTGGCGTTGACCGGGCTTTCCCCGGCCAGACGGAAACCCGCCGCTTCGGCCAGAGCGATCACGGTCGAACGCTTCAGATAGCCGCTCTTGCGTTCGGCCGCGCTGTCAAAGCTTTCGGGCAAGTGATGGTCGACCACACCGAGCACGCCGCCGGGGCGGAGCATGCGATAAAACGCCTTGAACGCGCCGCTTGCCTTGTCATCACCGGCCATGATCAGATTGTGCACATTGCGAAATGTCAGCACTTCATCGACCGAATTGTCGGGCACGCTGGCTGTCGCGGTGGCCAGATCGAGCGTTGCCGCGGTCGCCCCGTGATAGCGATCGCCGCCCGATGCGATCAGTTTGGCCAGCGAAGCCTCGGCCTTTTCGCCATGGACGACCAGCCCGATGTAATGGCCATGGGCGCTCAGCATGGGGGCCAGGATTGCAGTGTACCAGCCGCCGCCGGGGTTGTATTCGACCACCGTCTGATCGCCGCGCAGCCCGAAAAATCCCAGTGTTTCAACCGGGTGACGATATTTGTCGCGCTGGACCTCGGCGCTGGCGCGGTGTCCATCGGCGACTGCTGCGCTGATTGCGGGCAGATCGGCGGGAGCTGCTACAGCAGCGGTCGACAGGGCAACCGTGCCAAGCAAGGCAAGACCAGACAGGCGCATGGCAGATCCTTTCACAATCAGGGTGTTCGCGTCGCGTCTAGCACGGTGCTGCGGCTGGCGCCTAGTGCCGACCCCATCAGGTGCGGGTGGGATAGGGCCTTTGGGCAAACCAGATCAGATGCTTGTCGCCCTCGCCATCGGCCTGTTCCATCACCACCGTTTCGGTCACGTGGAAACCCGCCTCGACCAGCCGCGTGGTGAAGTCGGGGTCTGGCCAGGCCGACCACACCGCCAGCACGCCGCCGGGTTTGAGCGCAAGTTTGGCCGCCATCACACCGTCATCGGTATAGAGATGGTCGTTGATGCGCCGGGTGATCCCTTCGGGCCCGTTGTCGACATCGAGCAGGATCGCATCATAGCCATCACGCGCCGCATCGATCAGCATCGCCACATCGTCGGCCACCAGCAGCACGCGCGGATCATCAAGGCAGCCGGCAGTCAGCTTGCCCATCGGGCCGCGTGCCCACTCGATCACTTCGGGCACCAGTTCGGCCAGCGTGACATGCGCATCGGCGGGCAGCACGGCCAGCGCCGCGCGCAAGGTATAGCCCATGCCATAACCGCCGATCAGCAGATCGGGCGCGGCGCGCCCGACCAGCCGTTCATAGGTCAGCGTGGCCAGCGCCTCTTCCGAAGCGCTGGCGCGGGTGCTCATCAGTTCGGTGCGGTCGAGCAGGATGGTGAAATCATCACCCCGCTGGACCAGCCGCAACAGCGCCCCATCGGGCACGCGCGCGCTGGCGATTTCGGCATGACCGTCGATCGTGATGCGTTCTGGCGCGGTGCTGGCGGATGGGGTGGGCGGGGGTGCCGCTTCTAGTTTGATGACTTGCGCGCCTTGCGTGCGGCATAGCGGGCGTCACGCGCGGCCTTTTTCTCGGCTTCGGTCGGCGGGGCGACGATCGCGGCCAGTTTGCGGGCCTTTTCCTGCTCTGCCGCTTCGGCGCGCGCGGCGCGCTCTGCCGCGCGTTGCGCAGCGCGTTCGGCCAGTGCCGCTTCGCGTTCACGTTCCTTTTCGATGCGCGCCGCGACCACTTCGGGATCGATCGGCGGCTTTGCCTTCAGACGGGCCAGCGCGGCCTCGCGCGCCTTGGCGGCCGCCGCGACGCGATCCTGAAAACCCGGTTCCTTGTATCCTGCCATGCTAGTTCGTTGATACCCTTCTGCAATCGATCACCGTATGGCCGGTGATGGCGCAGGGCGGCGCCTAGCACGAAGATCGTCGATAAGCGACCAAATCGTCAGTCGCGCGCCTTTTCGCGGGAGAGCCGTGTCATCAGGATCGCCGCGCGCTTGATCTGGCGGGGAAAGCTGGACAGATCGACGCGTTCTTCGGGGGTGTGTTCGCCCCGGCTGGCGGGGCCCATGCCGACCAGTCCATCGACCTGATTGGCGACAAAGCTGATATCGCCCGCGCCGCGTTTCAGCGGATCGAGCACCGGCATCGGCGCCAGGCCAAGATCGGCGTTGATAGCGTTCAGCCGGTCGAGCAGCGCGCGGTTGCCCGGCGTCGGTGCCATCGGGGGATAGCCTTCGCGAAACACGATCTGCGCATCGGTGTGGGGCAGGTGGCGCGCGACGATCGCTGTCATCCTGGCCTTTACCCGGTCGATCTGGCCCTGCGTCAGCGCGCGGAAATCGCCATTCGCGATGGCCAGCGGGGGCACGATATTGGTCTTGCCGGTGGCGGACATCTGCGCCTCGTCGGCCGACAGCGTGACTGTCGCGCCGCCCGCGATCAGCCCGATGTTGAAGGTCAGATCGGGTTCGGGCAACTGTTCGCGAAACGCGGTGATGATCCGCGCCAGTTCAAACACTGCGCCATCGCCCACCTCGGGCGAAAAGATCTGCCCCGAATGTGACGATACACCCGTCGCGGTGATCGTGTAGCTGGCCGCCGAGCGCCGCGCGATCGATCCATAGTCCTGCCCGCCGGTCGCGACCATGCTTTCGAAATCGAGCGCGACATCGGCGTGGCGTGCCGCTTCGACCAGATCGGCCCGCGCGATCTCCACCGGTTCGCCCGCCGCTTCCTCGTCGCCGGTCAGCACCACGCTGACATTGGCGTCCTTCAACGTTCCGGCGGCCTGCATCGCGCGCAGGGCGGCGATCATCACCACCACCCCGCCCTTGTCGTCCGACGCACCGGGGCCGTGCAGCTTGTCGCCTTCGCGGGTGGCGGTCTGGAACGGCGATTCCGGCTCGAACACCGTGTCGAGGTGCCCGATCAGCAGCATGCGCGTGGTGCCCGGGCGCCCGGTGTGCGTGGCGATCAGGTGCCCGGCGCGATGCACCGCATCCATCGGCACCCAGCGGATCGCAAAACCCAGCGTGGCCAGTTCGGGGGCGACCATGTCGCGCACTTTCCTGACGCCTTCGACGTTGCGGGTGCCGCTGTTTTGCGCAACCAGCTTTTCCAGCAGCGCGATATCGGCGGGAATGTCCCGATCGGCGACGGCGGCGATGGTCTGTTCGGGCGGCGACAGCCGCGCATGGGCGGGTGCGGGGATCGCCAGCAGCGAAAGGGCCAACAGGCAGGTGCGGTTCATCCGTCCATGATAGGCAACCCCGGTTGCGACGCAAGCGGCAGATCCCCATGCCGCACCGCAACAAGGTGTTGGACGGCCCGGCATTGGCTGTGTAGTGGGATCAAACCATGGGTCGGCCCGATCGGGCACGCATGGCAGGAGACATCGCATGCTCCTGGTTACGCCGGAGCATGTTGCATGAAGTCCACGAATTTGCCCGGTGCAGCGGACGGTCGTCTTGCCTGATCGCGCCGCAGCGCTGGCGGCGCTTGAGCGCCGGGACCGCGCGCATGCCTTTGCGGCGGCCGATCTGGTGGCGTTTGACGAGGCCCGTGCGGCGATGCAGGCCGGTTGCCGGTTTCTGATCGCGCGCGGGGCCGACCGACGCGCCTTTGTGCCGCCGCCAGTGATCGGCATCCGCCAGGCGTGCAATTGCCTGAAGGAACTCGACCGGTTCCTGATCGTGATGATCGATGCCTGTGTCGCCGCAGACAGTGCCCCCCATGGCAGCCGTGCGGTCTATGTGCGCGAGGGCGATGCGGCCGGGCGATTGCGCCGCAACCGGGCGCTGCACGATGCCTTTGCGCGCGACATTCCGCGCCTGCGCGCGATCGGGCGCATCCGGGCGTTGTCGCTGGGCGATGCGCCTGCCGAGGCGGGCTGTCGGCCGATGGCCGATCTGGCGCTGGCGACAATGGGGCACGATCCGGCGGACCAGGCGGAAGGCGCGGCGTTCACGCTGGGCCATGGCACGCTGGCGGTGATCGCCGCCTATTACCTGGCACTCGCCGACCGGTTGCACGCGATCCTGCTCGATAGATAGCTCTGCCGGACCGGTAGCACTCCCCAGGCCACCGCGAATGGCCCGGGGAGGGTATGCGTCGATATCTTCGTTCCTCTTCCATCGCCCCCGATGGATGCACCGGCAATCTCAGCGACGACAGTGGAACCACCTTCCTTGCGGCGTGGCGCCATTGCCTGTTCGGGTCGGCGGGTCGGGACCGTACCGGGGTACATCCCGACGGATAGCAGAAGCCAGGACCGCCCGAGCCCTGTGCAACCCTCCGGAGCTATGGCCAATCCGCCTGTCGCATTCCTGTCTGTGCACCGGCGGGAACCATGGTGAAGTGCGGCCCCGTCGTGGTGACAGGACACAGTGAAACAGGGACTTTGCCTAAGGGCATCTCCAGAACGCTGGAGATCGGATTGACCTTTTCACATTGGGCCTAGGTGTAATGCCTAAGTTACATCGCAATGGCCTGAAAACGATGGATTATTGCATTACATCCAACGCACCTCGGAATCGGATGCAATTGTGATGCGGTGCAACAGGGACTAGCTGTGTCCGGGGGCCGAATCGCGGTGCAGGGGCACGACATTGCCGTTGAACTGTTCGGCGTTGAGGCGGGTTTCGGTCGCCTGGATATAGTCGCGGGTGATCGGCACGGCGTCGCGATCGCGCACCAGTTGCAACTGGAAATTGACCAGGCTGGCATGTTCGAAGCCGGTTGCCGCGCCCGCCAGATAGAACAGCCACATGCGATAGAACTTTTCGTCGAACAGTTCGACAATGCGTTCATGGTTGGCCACGCAGCGATCGAACCAGGCGCGCAAGGTCGGCGCATAGTGGCGGCGCAGCACTTCGCAATCGGCCAGCATCAGCTTGCACGGCTCGATCGCCGCCACCGTTTCCGACAACGAGGGGATATAGCCGCCGGGGAAGATATATTTACGGGTGAAATCGTCGGTCACCGATGGCGGCGCAGCGCGACCGATGGTGTGCAGCAGCATGACCCCGTGCGGTTCGAGCCGGTTGTGCACCTGACGGAAAAACGCCGGAAAATTGCGGGTTCCGACATGTTCGAACATGCCGACCGAAACGATCCGGTTATATTTGCCCGTAACATCGCGAAAATCGGTCAGGCTGAAGGTTACCGCGTCGGCCACGCCTTCGCGTTCGGCCCAGGCTTTGGCATAGCCGATCTGTTCCTTGCTGAGCGAAATGCCGTGGACCCGCGCGCCCGACACTTTGTGCAGGTGTATCGCCAGGCCGCCCCAGCCGCAGCCGATATCGAGCACGCTCTGACCCGGCCGCAGCGCCAGCTTGGCGGCGATATGGTTCATCTTGGCGATTTGCGCGTCTTCGAGCGAGGTGATCCCGTCGGCCCAATAGGCGCAGGAATATTGCCGGTTGGCATCGAGGAACAAGTCATACAGCCGGTCGTCGATATCGTAGTGGTGCGCCACATTGCGCAACGAGGCGGCGCGGGCGTTGATGCGGTTGAGCCGCCCGATCACCGCCAGCCGCAATTTGCCGAACAGACCGGGATTGTCGAGGTCGCGCCCGCTGTCCCACGGGTTGTTGCGACGCACAAAGCTGACGAAATCCATGATGTCGCCGCCGGTCACATCCAGACGGCAATCCATATAAGCCTCGGCAAAGCCCAGACTGGGGTTGCGCGCGATCTTGCCCGGCACACCCTTGTCGTGGAGCACCAGTCCCAGATCGGGCCAGCCGGGAGTGGGCGTGCCATAAATGCGCTGGCGCCCGCCGGCTTCGGTCAAGGTCAGCGTGCCGTGGTGAATCAGACGTTTGAGCGCGGTATCAAGCAGGAACATCGACATCTTTGTGGCGGGTCCTTGTGGTAGAATCCTAGCGATTACGTTGCGTTACTTGGTGAAGCTTTGCAAGATGAGACACCCGTTGCTATGACTATGCGATGAACCTGGATCTGATCGACGTGTTTGCCACTGGTGCACTGTCAGGCAACCCGTTGGCGGTGGTGCGCGGGGGCGCCGCGCTCGATCCGGCGCAGATGCTGGCGCTGACCCGCTGGCTGGGCTTTTCCGAAACCACCTTCTTGTTACCGCCCGACGAACCGGGGGCGGATTATGCCGTGCGCATCTTTTATCCGGCGGGCGAACTGCCGTTTGCCGGTCATCCCACGCTCGGCAGCGCGGCGGCCTGGCTGGCCGCTGGCGGTGTGCCGCAACGCGATGGCGTGGTGGTGCAGCAATGCGGCGCGGGGCTGATCGAAGTGCGGATCGATGGCGATGTGCTGGCGTTCCGCGCGCCGTCACTGCGCCGGTCGGGCCCGCTCGATGCCGCCGACCGGGCCGAGGCGATCCGCATCGCCGGGGTCGATCCCGCGCGCGTGATCGCCGCCGTCCATGCCGACAACGGACCCGGCTGGCGCCTTCTGCACCTTGACAGTGCGCGGGCCGTGCTCGACGCGCGGCCCGTGCCCAGTGCGCCGGTGCCAAGCGATATCGGGCTGGTCGGTGCATGGGGCGCCGACCACGACCGCCAGTTCGAACTGCGCGCCTTTTTCACCAATGCCGGCGGGCGGCTGGTCGAAGATCCGGTGACCGGCAGCCTCAACGCCTCGGTCGCGCAATATCTGGTGGCGGCGGGCCATGCCGGGGCACCGGGCTATATCGCCGGGCAGGGCCAGTGCATCGGCGCCGACGGGCGGATTGCGGTCACCATCGAAGCCGAGGCGATCTGGATCGGCGGGCGCACGCGGATCGTGGCGCAAGGGGCGCGGGTAACTTTGTGAGTCAGGCCAGCGCCTGCGCCACCAGCGTGCGCGTATCGGCAATTGCGGAAATCCGCCGCTGGCCACCGTTGCGGTCCAATTGCACCACCAGATCGATCACGCTGGCGGCATAGGCCAGCGTTTCGCGCCGCGACAGGCCAAGGCCCGCCTGCATCACCATCAGGCCGATCTGTTCGAGCGCGCCAATCGGCGAATTGGCGTGCACGGTGGAAAACGAACCAGGATGCCCGGTGTTGATCGCGCGCAGGAAACTGACCGCCTCGCGCCCGCGCAATTCGCCCACCACGATGCGATCGGGGCGCAGCCGCAGCGCGGCCTGCACCAGATCGTCGGTGGTCACGCGCGCCTCGCCCTGATCGCCTTTGACCGCGATCAGCCCGACCCCGTTGCCCGGATGTCCGGCCTGATCGGGCAAAGTCAGTTCGGGCGTGTCCTCGACCAGCACGATGCGCTGGGTTTCGGGAATTTCGCGCAACATGGCGTTGAGAAAGGTGGTCTTGCCGGTCGACGTGCCTCCTGAAATCAGGATCGTGCGCCGCGCGGCGATGGCGGCGCGCAGCGCGGCAATCGGCCGGGCATCGGGATCGGGCAGATCGGGCGCGGGCACCGGCACCAGCGGCCCGTGGTCATAGGCATCGAGCGGCAGATCGAGCAGCCGCTGGCGCCGGATCGCGATGGCCCAGTGCGCGCGAGTGGCGGGCGGCCCGCACACCTGGATGCGCGCGCCGCCGGGCACCAGCGCGGCGGGCAGCGTGGCGGCCAGCAGCGGGTTTTCGCGGTTGATCGCCTGATGCGTGACCCGCGCGATCTGTTCGGCCAGCCGGGCCATCGCCGCATCGGTCACTTCAGGCACCGCAAAGCGCCGCATGGTCGGCCAGTCGGCGTCTTCCACCCAGATCTCGCCGGGGCGGTTGACCAGCACTTCGGTCACCCCGTCGCGCGCCAGCCAGGGGCGGAACGGCGCCAGATAGGCATCGAGATAGACGCTGCCGGCGGCCGTCGCCGGGGCCGGAAAGGGCGTGGGACCGGCCAGGATCAGGGGCTTTCGACTTTGGCGAAATCGAGATCGCGCGCGGTGAACACGCGGATCGGTTCGCCCGGATGGACATGGATGGTCGGACCGATCTGCCCGGTCTGGCCGACCGCCGCCGCCGCGGCCGACTGGCCGCCACCGGCGATCACCACATTGGTGGTGCCGCTGCCGATCGTGCTCAGCCCGCTCAACACCGTCAACAGCATGGCCGAACCGAAGCGTTCGAAGAAATGGGTATCGACTTTGCCGCCCAGCCCGGATTCCCCGGCATAGTCGGTGCCGGGCGATCCCAGCGCCACCGCCACGCCATCGGGCCTGATCAGCCGGGTCCAGATCACATAGACACGGCGCTGGCCCGCCTGCAGCCCGCTCTTGTACTGACCCACCAGCCGCGAACTGCGCGGCACGAGCACGCGGGTGCCATCGAACGAGCGCACATCGACCGCGACGATGGCGCGGGCATAGCCGGGCACATCGGTGTCGATGGCGGTTTCCAGCACCGCCGGGATCAGCGTGCCCTGGGCCACGGTGGTGCGCGGGTTCAACGCCTGCGTCGCGCTGGCGCCGCCGCTGCCGGTGGCGCCCAGCCGCGATGCGAAATCATCGCCGCCATTGGCGGCAGGCGCCGGGCCGGTCGATTTCGCACCGGCCGGAACCTCGGCGACCGGCGGCGCGACGGGCTCGATCACCGGCGCGGCGTTATAGACCAGCGCCGGGGTTGCCAGCGGATTGGCGCCACCGGTCGCGCGTCCGGTATCGAGTACGGGCGGGGGCAATGGCGACCCGGCGCCAATCGGGGTGATTGCCGCCGGGGGCAGCACCGGCATGGCGGCGGGCGCCGGGCGCAGCGGCGGCGCCTGGGTGGGGGTGGGCGCCGCGACATGGTCGGTGCGGGTGTGGCTCATCGACCAGAACGTGACCAGCCCGAGCCCGCCGATCACCGCCACGCCGACCAGCAGTGCCAGCGTGTCGGACCCGCGCTGTTGCCGCCCGACCACCGGCAGTACGTGGCGCATCGCCAGATCGAGATCGGCGCCGGACAGGCGCGGATCGTCATCACGGGCCGGATCGGGGCGCGGGGGCGGGCGCAGCGGGCTGGAATTCATGGCGTGGTGACCTGCGGGGCGCGGTGGTGCTGATGTTCGATGGTGGCGACCTGTTTGTCGATGCGCAACACGATCGTATCGGGCACCCCATCAACGACGATCATGTCGTCATGCATGGCATAGTTGATCGGGCCTTCGACCCCGCGATCGTTGCGGCCCAGAATGGCGGGCAACGGTGTGCCCTTGGGCCAGGCCAGATAGGTCGCCTGCCCGTCGGCAAACACTTTGGCGGGCAACAGGTCTTTTGCGCCGCCGAACGCAAAGGCGGTGTCGAGCGTGGCGGGATCGACCGGCGCCACCGCCGCGCCATGCGCCAGCGCAGCCTCTTCGCCGGTCAGCGCTGGGGGCGGGGCAAGTTGCGGTGGTGGGGCCGGTTTGGGGGTGTCGGGATACGTCAGACGCAGGCCATAGACCGCCTGGGCGCCGGGCGCGGCGACCAGATCGAAGAAATAGGTGTGCCGATCGGTCACCACCGTCAGATTGGTGCGCGCGCGCGGGCTCAGCGGTTTGAGAAACAGCATGTTGGCGCGGCGGTTGGGGGTGACCTGCCAGGCATTGGCATCGCCGATCGCGACATTTTCGATATGTTCGTCGCTGCCCAGCATCACCGTCGCTTCGACCCCGGCGCGCCCGTTCAGCCGCACCACCGCGTTGTCGTGCCAGGGCAGCGTGATCAGGCGCGGATCGCCGGGGGTGGCCTGGGCCAGCATCAGGGCAAGCGCGACTGTCATTTCATCACCGGTCGGGTCTGGGCGGGGCGAAAGCGGCTGCCGATCCCGGCGGCGCGGCGCGGGGTCTGGCCGGGACTGGCGGCGGCGGCGGTGAAGCCGGTGGCGGTGGCGCGCATGTCGCGTGTGGCAAAGGTCGCGCTGGTCTGGGTGCGGTCGATGCCGATCGACCGGTCCATGCCCCGTTCGCCGGTCAGCATCGCCAGTGCGCGTGGCCGTGCGGTTGCAGGCGCTGCGATCACCATCGCGGCCACATCGGCGCGTTGCCCCGGTGCAAGTGTGGGCAAAGGCTCGCGGGTCCAGGGTTGCCAGCCGGCCACCATGCTCGATGCGGCGCGCAGGGCCATTGTCATCAGCGCGGCATGGACCACCGCGACCAGGAAAAAGCCGGTCGCCGCGCTTTCGTCGATGCCATCGGGGCCCAGCAGGCGGCCCACTGTGGGCACGGCCAGTTCAAGCGAAAAGGCCCCGCCCAGCACCACCAGCAGTGGCGCAAAGGCGGCCAGCGCGACCGTGCGCAACCAGCCGCCGAACAGCCCACGCGCCGGGCCGAACAGCGCCATCACCACAAACAGCGGCCCGACCAGCAACAGCGCGGCCAGCACGATGCGCGCGGTGACCAGCACGCCGACGGTCGACAGCAACAGCACGATCGCGCCAGCCTGCGCCACGGTGGCGGGGGCAAACCCCGCGGTCTGGCTGGTGTTGGCATGCGGCTGCGCAGCGGGCGCGGCGCCGGGGCCCGGTTGTTGCGCAACGGCCTGCGCGGCGCGCGCGGCATCCTGTTCGGCGGCTTGGTGTGTGGCCTCTCCCACGGCGGAAAACACCGTGTCGATGCGCCGCGCAAACGTGGCGGTGGCCGAACCCTGACCGCCCAGGATCGCCCCGGCAACGGCATCGGGGCCACGCGTCGCCAGCCCATAGACCAATGGGCCATAGACTAGCCAACTGGTCGCAAAGGCCAGCACCGCGCCCACTGCCAGCATGCGCCCCGACAGCCCGCCCAGCGCCAGCCGCGCGCGCCCGGTGATCAGCGCCAGGCCATAGAGCGCGACATAGATCGTCAGCGCCGCGGTCAGTGCCGGGGCCAACGCACCTTGCGGGCCGAACATATGCGCAAAACTGCCCGCCCCGGCGCTCGCGGTCATGCAATCGACCGCGCGCAGGGTCGTTGCAACCCCGTTGCCCGCCTCGGCAAGGGTGGCGGCGCAGTCGCTCATTCCGCCGCCTCGGTCAGGCCGGTCGCCTGATCGGGCCAGGGTTCGCCGGTCAGCGCGGGATACCACGCCGCCGGATCGTCGCCCAGATCGGCGCGCAGGCCATCGAGCCGCCGCACCGTGCTTTCGCGCCCCGACAGCACGGTGATCAGATCGTCCATCCCGCCCAGATCGAGCCGCAGCACGCTCGACTGTTCGCCCTGGCGCAGCAGGAAACAGCGCCCCGCCTGCGGCAGGGTGCGGATCACGTCGAGTTCGTGTTCGGACAGGCCGAACCCGCCGCAATAGTCTTCGGCACGGGCGCGCGGGTTGGGGGTAAAGATCATCGTGGCGGTCTGTTCGACCAGCGCGGCGGCGATCGAACTGTCGAGCGCATCGCGCGCCGACTGGGTGGCAAAACCGACCAGCGCATTGCGTTTGCGCAGCGTTTTCAACCAGTCGCGGATGCGCATGGCAAACACCGGATCATCCAGCGCCTTCCATCCCTCGTCGATCAGGATCATCGTCGGCGCCCCATCGAGCCGTTCCTCGATGCGGTGGAACAGATACATCATCGCCGCCGTGCGCAGGCGCGGCGCATCGAGCAACGCGGTCATATCGAACCCCAGCACACGCTGCGACAGGTCCAGCCGGTCGGCGGGATTGTCGAACAGCCAGCCATGCGGGCCGCCCACGATCCACGGATCGAGCCGACTGGCCAGATCGCCGGGCACTGGTCGCCGCGTGCCCGCCAGCAATTCGCGAAAATGGGTCAGCCGCCGCAGGCCGGGATCGTGCGCATAGGCGGCCTCGATCGCGCCCGCGATGATCGCTGCTTCATCGGGCCCATGCGCATCGAGCAGCACTGCCAGCCAGTCGCGCAGGAATGCGCGCGTGTCGGCGCTGTCGGGCAGGGCCAGCGGATTGAACCCGGTCGGCGCGCCGGGCACGATCTGTTCATAGCGGCCGCCGATCGCGCGGATGAACATTTCCGCGCCGCGATCCTTGTCGAACAGCACGGTGCGCGGGGCAAATCGCTGCGCCTGCGCGGCGAGAAAGTTCAGCACCACGGTCTTGCCGCTGCCCGACGGGCCGATAAGCGTGAAATTGCCCAGATCGCCCTGGTGCAGGCTGAGGAAAAACGGCGTCGCCGCCGTGGTTGCCAGCACGGTCACCGCATCGCCCCAGTGGTGCCCGGTGGCGCGTCCCATCGCGGGGCCGTGGCACGCGGCGAAACAGGCCATGTTGGCGCTGGAAATCAGCGCGCGGCGCACGATGCAATCCTCGTTGCCGGGGAACTGGGCCCAGAAACCGGGCTCCAGATTGACATCCTCGCGCACCGCGATCGCGCCTGCATCGGCCAGCGCGCCCGCCACAGCGGTAACCCCGGCATCGAGCGCGGGCAATGTGGCGCCGCGCACCAAGACCGACAGATGGTGATCGCCATAGGTCGCCGCGCCCATCCCCAGCGCATCGCGTGCGGCGTGCAATTCGGCGCGTTCGGCCAGCGCGTCTTCGTCGGCGGCGCGTAACCGGCGCAGCGCCAGATCGATGCGTTCGCGCGCGATCTGGCGATCGCCGGGCGCCCAGGTTTCGGTCAGTACCATTTCGGCATCGACCGCCAGCAGCGGATCGAGCAGACCCGGCGCGGTCGCCTCGGGATAGTCCTTCAGGCTGACCAGTGCGGCAAACTGCGCGCCCGTGGCCCCGCGCAATTCGATCGCATCGAGCCCGAAACTGGCGCGCACATAGGCCAGCATGTGCCCCACATCGGTGCCTTCGGCGGGGCGCCGCACGGGGCGCATTTCGCCATTGTAGAGGCACGACAGCAGTTCCAGCACTTCGTTGCACGTGCCGCCCGCGCCCGCGTAATCGCCCAGGATGCGCGCGCCCGCCGGGGCCAGCGTGGTGGCCAGCCCGGCGGCGGCGGCCATCAGCGCGCGCACCTCGCCCGCATCGATGCCCGCCTCGCGGTCGCGCAGGCGACGGCGCAGATGTTCGATCCAGCCGGTCTTGCCGCGCGCCGGGCGGCGCACCAGCGTAATGAACTGGTCGTTGACATAGATCGATCCGCCCGCCAGCCGTTCGCGCCAGCGCGCGTCGATATGCGCCGACAGCGGATCGTCGAACGTGCCGGTAAAATCGACCGCCACGCGTCGCCGCACGACATGGTGATACAGCACGAACCGCGCATCGAGCCCGGCGCGCAGCCACAGATCGCGCTGCGCCG
Organism: Novosphingobium sp. FSW06-99; assembly: GCF_001519065.1. Classification (GTDB taxonomy): domain Bacteria; phylum Pseudomonadota; class Alphaproteobacteria; order Sphingomonadales; family Sphingomonadaceae; genus Novosphingobium. The sequence continues at coordinate 5,073 of NZ_KQ954267.1, read as the reverse complement.
CATGGGCGTTGATTTCGCTCGCCTGCGCCGTTTCCGAGGGCCAGCCGGGCACGTGCAAGGCCACCAGCAGCGACCCGTCGCGCAAGGCGAGGACATGGCTGCCCTCCAGCCGGGCATAAGGCAGCCGGTCGCCCGCGCGCGCCTCGCGCCTGCGCCAGCGCGCCATGGGGCCATCTTCACGGGGCATAGGAATTGCAACCCCAGCGGCGCCAGTTGGGTACGCGCGGACAATGGCGCACTTTCGTCAGCCACAGATCGAACACGCGCGGTTCGCGCAAACACGCCAGATAGCCCGCGCCATGCACCAGCAGCGCCACCCCCAACGCCCAGAATGTGCGCGTGATCAGAAACACTTCGGTGGTGATCATCAGGTTGATGATGAAGAAACTGTAGGTGACCCCGGCAAACATCTGTGGCCGGGTCAGCGGCTTGCACAGGCGGGGGCGCACCAGTTCCATGTCAACCGGCGGCGTCAACCGGCAGCCTGGCGGATGCCCGACACGATCGCCGCCGCGCCGAACAGGATGAAACAGCCCAGGATGACGGTGATCCCCATGCGCCAGTTCAGCCGCCCGGTCAGCATCATCAACCCGCAGGCCGCCACCGCCATCACCGCCACGGCGGTCGCGACATTGCCCAGCAAAGTGCCCTGCAACCACAACAGCGCGGCCAGGATCGGGCCCGACCCTTGCGGATCGGCGGCGGCCTGCGCCAGCGCATGGCCTGGCGCGAAGGCCAGTGCCACGATCAGGGCGGGGGTAATACGGGGCATGCAGGTCATCTCCTGTCGTGGGTTTGCGCGGCCAGCCGGTTGATGATCGCCGTCACATAGCCACGCGTTTCGGCGATATGCGGCACACCACCGGCACGCACCACCCGCGCCGGCCCGGCGTTATAGGCGGCCAGCGCCTGTTCCAGATTGCCGTGAAAACTGATCATCAGCGCGTGCAGATAGCGCGCCCCGGCGGCGACGTTTTCCACCGGGTTGTCGGCATCGGCGCCCAGCGCGCGTGCGGTCTGCGGCATCAGTTGCGCCAGTCCGCGCGCGCCTTTTGGCGACACCGCGCCCGTCTGCCAGCGGCTTTCCTGCCAGATCAACGCCTCGATCACGGCAGGCGACAAGTCATAGCGTTCGGCCAATTGTGCGATCGTATCGTGCCAGGCGGTCGGCATCGTGGCCGGGCGCGGCATGGCGCGATGCACCGCGCGCGGGGCGGCAGGGCCGCCAGTGACCCAATGCGCATCGCCATCGTTGATCACCATCACGTCTGCGCGCGCAGGCACCGCCAGGGCCACACCGGCGGTGATCAGCGCACCCACGGGAATTTTGATTGCCGCACGCATTGTGTCTGCATGCCACAGGTGCCGCGCAGGGATGCAATGCAAATTTGGGCACAGCGCGATTTTTGCGTGGACAACGCGGGCGGGCGGCACTGCGATATGGCGGCCTGTTTGCCGACTGCCCCATCGGACCTGCTTGCGTCATTTAAGTGTTCGGTTAAAGGTGAAGCTCGCAACGGGGCACGAGAGGGAGCGAACGGGCGTGTTCGATGGACTGACGCTGGCACGATTGCCCGATGCCGACGAAGCCTTGCGCGCCACGGTGCGTGATCTGGTGGCGCGCCATGTTGCGGGCATTCCGGCCGACCGGCGCGCGCGGTCCTGGCAGGGGTTCGATCCCGCCTTCAGCCGCGCGCTGGGCCAGGCGGGGCTGCTCGGGTTGACCCTGCCCAGGGCCTATGGCGGGCAGGATCGCGGCCCGTTCGCGCGCTTTGTGGTGGTTGAGGAATTGCTGACCGCCGGGGCCCCGGTTGCGGCGCACTGGATTGCCGATCGGCAATCGGCGCCGCTGATCTGCGCCTATGGCACCGAAGCGCAGCGCCAGTTGCATGTCCCGCGCATCTGCCGGGGCGAATCGCTGTTCTGCATCGGCATGAGCGAGCCCGGATCGGGATCGGACCTGGCCAGCGTGCGCACGCGGGCAGAGCGGACCGCCACGGGATGGCTGGTCAACGGGCAGAAGCTGTGGACCAGCAACGCGATGCATTCGGATTACATGATCGCGCTGGTGCGCACATCGGGCACCGCCGCCGATCGCCAGGCCGGGCTGTCGCAACTGATCATCGATCTCAAGGCGCCGGGGGTGACGATCCGCCCGATCGTCGATCTGACCGGTGATGCACATTTTGCCGAAGTGTTCTTCGACAATGTCGCGCTGGGCGAAGACGCGCTGATCGGCGCGGAAGGCGAAGGGTGGAAACAAGTTGGCGCCGAACTGGCGTTCGAGCGGTCGGGGCCCGAACGCATCTATTCGAGCGTGGTGCTGCTCGATGCGTGGATCGCGCATCTGCAAGCGGCGGGACGCACCGATTGCGCCGCACTGGTCGGGCGGCTGACGGCCGAACTCGCCACTTTGCGCGCGATGTCGATCGCCTGCACCGCGCGACTGGCCGTCGGGGAAAGCCCGGTGGTCGAGGCGAGCATTATCAAGGACCGCGGCACCGGGTTCGAACAGGAGCTGCCGCTGGCGATCGGCGATGATCTGGCTGCGCATCCCGATGAACCGGTCGGTGCCGAACTCTATCGTACCTTGCTCTATGTCACCCATGTCGCGCCCAGCTTTTCGCTGCGTGGCGGGACGCGCGAGATCCTGCGCGGGATTATCGCACGCGGGATGGGTTTGCGGTGAGCGGGATGGACAGCGATCTGATCGATCCGTTCGTGCGCGCGCTCGATGCCGTGGCGCCGTTCGACGCGGTGCGCGCGCTCGAAGCGGGTGGGCCGGTCCATCCGCTGTGGCAAAGCCTGGTCGAAACCGGCTATCTCGATGCGCTGGTGGCCGAAAGTGCGGGCGGGGCAGGGCTGACGCTGGGCCAGGTCGCGCAGTTGATCGAGGCGTTGGGCGCGCATGCGCTGCCGCTGCCGGTGGCCGATACGATGGTCGCGCGCGCCTTGCTGGCCGGCGCCGGGATCGTGCCGCCCGACGGGCCGATCGTGCTGGCATCGTCGCTGGCCCAACCGGTACAGGGCGCCTTGCTGGCCGATCATGCACTGGTCGATACCGGCGATCACCTGGTGCTGTCGCCGCTGGCCGCGCTGGGGGCGGAACCGACCGGGGTGCATGGATCGCTGGCGGCGCGGCTGACCGGCACCGCGCAGGGGCCCGCGCTCGATCGACCGGCGGGCGGATTGCGCGCCACGGCGGCCCTGCTGCGCGCGTGCCAGATCGCAGGTGCGGTGGCGCGGTTGACGCACATCAGCACGGATTATGCGCAGACCCGCGTCCAGTTCGGCAAACCGATCGGCCGCCAGCAGGCGCTGCAACAGATGCTGGCGGTGATGGCCGAAGACATGGTGGCCTGCCGTATCGCGGCGCGGCTGGGCGCCTCACACGGATTGCCGGTGCCGGTGTTGCCTGCCGCCAGCGCCAAAATAACCACCTCGATCGCCGCCGCGCGAGTCGCCAACAGCGCGCACGCGGTCCACGGCGCAATCGGGATCAGCGCGGCGGGCGATGTGCAATTGCTGACCCGGCGCCTGCACGAATGGCGGCTGGCCGACGGGTCCGAAGGCTATTGGTCAGGCGTGCTGGGCGCCGCGCGGCTGGGTTCGGGCGTATCGACGCTCGATTGGGTGCGCGAGGCGGTGTTTGGCTGAGTGTCTGACCGGAAACGCGCGTTTCGGGTCAGACTCTGAGGTCAGGCCAGGTGCAGCATGTGGATCAGCGTCAGGCTGATCGTGCCGAGCACGGCCAGCGACAGCACCACCGCCGTGGTTACCCGGCCACCGGCCTGTGCGACGGTGCGCACATCGACACCCAGCCCCAGTGCGGCCATCGACACCACGGTCAGCAGCGTGGCCGCCGTGCCCATCGGCGCCAGCGCGGCATGGGGGATCAGGTTGCATGAACGCAGCGCGACGAGGGCCAGAAATCCCAGGATGAACCACGGCACCAGGTGGTGCAGCGGCGGATGGCCACGCGCCGGGCGTTGGTCAGTCGTGGTGTCGCCAGTTTCGTCGCGCAGACCGGCGGTGGTCAGCGACAGGATCACGCAGACTGGGCCGAGCATCAGCACGCGCACCAGCTTGACCAGCGTGCCCATCTGCACCGCCGTCGCGCCAAGCGGGGCGGCGGCGGCGATCACTTGCGGCACGGCATAGACGGTCAATCCCGCCAACGCGCCATATTGCAGGCCGCTCATGTGCAGGGCGACGCCCAGCACCGGCAGGCCCAGCACGACCGCCACGCCCAGCACGGCGGTAAACCCGATCGAAGCGGCAACATCGTCGCCATCGGCACCGATCACCGGAGCGACCGCCGCGATCGCCGAATTGCCGCAGATCGAATTGCCGCAGGCGATCAGCAGCGCCATGCGCGTGGGCAGCCGCAACAGCTTGCCGATGGCAAAGCTGCAGATGATCGCCGCCGCAACGGTTGCGGCAATGCCGATCAGCAACCACGGGCCCGCCGCCATGATCGTGGCCGCGCTGATCGAGGCGCCCAGCAAGACGACTGCAAGTTCGAGCAGGATCTTGGCGCTGAAGCCGATGCCGGGAAACCAACGTGCGGACGGTGTCCACAGCGTGCGCACGGTTGTGCCGATCATGATTGCCAGCACCAGCGCTTCGAGCCAGGCGCGGCCAAACAGCGCCTGTTCGCCCTGTTGCAGCACAAAGGCGGCGGCAGTCACGGCGACGCACAGCGCCAGGCCGGGAATGATCCGGGTGATGGCGGCGGCGGGGGGCTGAGCGGCGAAAGATGTCATGGCGTTGTCCTCGTGTCTGCGAGGCGTAAACGCGCGGGTCCGATCGATCCAACGGATTAGGGCGATTGTTTCAATCGTTATAAATGATTGAATGGCTACAGGGGTGGCCCGGCGTCGGGCCTTGGATTTGCCTGGCGCACTAGTGTGGGTGTAAAGTAAGATATTGTAATAAATATAAATGTGAGAATATTTCGAACTGGTATGGAGGCTTCTGGGGTGCTCATTGCCACCCGAACCGCATGCCCTGTGGTACGTCAAACAATTATATGAATCGATCAATTTGTACTAATAAATCAAAAAATGGACT
>NZ_KQ954266.1 GCF_001519065.1 Novosphingobium sp. FSW06-99 | reverse complement strand
TGGCGCGATCCAGCATCTGGCGGGGATGAAGGATTCAAAGACCATCATCGCCATCAACAAGGACGAAGACGCCCCGATCTTCCAGGTCGCCGACCTGGGCCTGGTGGCCGACTTGTTCACCGCCGTGCCCGAACTGGTGAGCAAGCTGTAGCGTAATCCTCCCGGCAACGAGGAGGGGGACCACGCGCAGCGTGGTGGAGGGGCCTTGCCTTGGGCAGCGACCCCTCCAAAGTTCCACCAGGCCGCCAGCCCCCTCCACCACCCTTCGGGCGGTCCCCCTCCCCGTGCCGGGGAGGATCAGGGCTTTGGTGGGGTGAGCTTGCTTGAATGGAAAAAGGCCATTTTCCATGCGCCGTCCTGCCAGCGCAGGACGGCGGATTCCAGCCATTCCAGCGGTTTGGTGCCGTTGGCATCGGTGACCGTTCCGTGGTTGTCCCAATTGGCCCATGCCACATCGCAGGCGACGGTTTCCTGCGGGGCGTTCACGGTCCATGTCATCGTCAGATGATTGGCCTTCAGATAGTCGAGCAGTCCGCCGAATTCGGCTGCTGTATAGGGCCTGCCGCCATCGATGGCGTGAAAATCCTGGCCGAACGTGCTGTTCAGCGCAGCCTTGTCGCCAGCCATCGCCGCTGCATAGAACGCGCGTACCGTTTCGATCGGGCGCGGTGCCGTGGCGGGCGCGCAGGGCGCTGCCCAGGCACAGACAGGCATGGCCCAGATTGCGGCAACGGCGATCGCGGTGAATGGACGCAAAGACATGTCTTGACCCCTCCCAAAGGTCAGACCGAGGCTCGGCATTAAAGCGTCGCGAGTCAAGCGGGGCGCTGTGCTACCCTGCCGGGATCGGGAATGGAGCCATCTATGAAAGTCGGGATTGTCGGTGCGGGAATGGTCGGGTCGGCGGCGGGTTATGCGCTTGCGCTGCTGGGTACGGCGGCGGAAATCGTGTTTGTCGATGCGCGCCCCGATCTGGCGGTGGCACAGGCTGAAGATATCGCGCATGCGGTGCCGTTCGTTGGCGCGACGCGGGTCAGTGCAGGGGATTATGGCGCACTGGCGGGGTGCGGGGTGGTGATCCTGGCCGCCGGGGTGCCGCAAAAGCCCGGTGAAACCCGGCTCAGCCTGCTGTCGCGCAATGCCGATGTGTTTGCCGATGTGATTGCGCGTGTGCTCGCCGCCGCGCCCGACGCGCTGCTGGTGGTGGCGTCCAACCCGGTCGACGTCATGACCGGTATCGCGCGCAAGGCCTCGGGATTGGCGTCGGGGCGGGTGATCGGTTCGGGCACGGTGCTGGATACCGCGCGGTTTCGCACGTTGCTGGCCTCGCATCTGGGTATCGCGCCGCAATCGGTCCATGCGGCGGTGCTGGGCGAACATGGTGACAGCGAAGTGCTGGCCTGGTCGACCGCGCAAGTGGGCGGCGAGCCGCTGCTGTCGGCAGCGGCCAAACTGGGTGTCGGGCTTGACGAAAGCGTGCGCGCCGCCATCGACGACGGGGTACGCCGCGCCGCCTATCGCATCATCGCGGGCAAGGGCGCGACCTGGTACGGGATCGGCGCGGGGCTGGCGCGGATCGTCGAGGCGATCCGCGACGATCAGCGCGCGGTGCTCACCGTATCGGTGCTGACCCCCGTTGTAGCGGGAATTGCCGATGTCACGCTCAGCCTGCCCCGTGTGATCGGCGCGGCGGGCGTGATGGCGACTTTGCTGCCCGACCTCACGGACGACGAAACCGCCGCGCTGCGCCAATCGGCAGAACTGCTCAAGTCGGTCGCGGGCGACTTGTGGTGATGATCAGCGCATGAACGCGCGTGCGGGCAGCGCGCGCAGCGGGGCCTTGGGCGATTCGGCCAGTTTGCGGCGCCCTGCGTTGGCATAGGTTGATTGATCTGCGAGCAGATCGAACGCGGCGATTTCTCCGAGCGGCAGGCTGAGCAGAAAACCTTGTCCCATGCCGCAACCCATCGCAGTCAGCGCCGCCTGCTGGTCGGCGGTTTCGATGCCTTCGGCCACCACCGACAAATCGAGATTGCCCGCGAGTTCGAGAATGGTGCGGACGATCTTGCGGCTTTTGGGCTGATCGAGCGCGGCAACAAAGGCGCGGTCGATCTTGATCGTGTCGAACGGCAACGAATGGAGATAGGACAGCGAGGAATAGCCGGTGCCGAAATCATCGAGGCCGACGCGAATGCCGATCTCGCGACACTGTTCGAGCACGCGCCGGGTGCGCTCTGCATCGAGGATCGCCACGCCTTCGGTCACTTCCAGTTTCAGGCAATGCGACGGCACCCCGGTTTCCATGATGACCGCACGCAGATAGGGGACGAAATCGGGCTGCAGGAACTGTTGCGGCGCTATATTGACAGCAACCCACGGCAGACCGGCGCTTTGCAAGGGCTGCCGGGCCAGTTGTTCGTGCAACCGCGAGATTGCGCGGCACGCCTCGCGCAGCACCCAGTCGCCGATAAACACGATCAATCCGGTGGCCTCGGCAGTGGGAATGAAATCGCCCGGCGGGATCAGTCCGCGGGTGGGATGGTTCCACCGCACCAGCGCCTCGTACCCTTCGATCGTGCCCGCATCGAGGTCGAGAATGGCCTGATAGTGCAGGATGAACTGGTCTTCGCGGATCGCGTCGCGCAAGTCCCGTTCCAGCGCCATGCGATCGCGCACCACGGTGCCGAGCGAATTGGTGAACGTGACGGTCTTGCCGCGCCCGGCGGCCTTGGCCTCATACATGGCCAGATCGGCATCGCGCTGGATCTGGTCATAGTCTGCATAGCGCGCGTGGCTGCGGGCAATCCCGATCGAGGCACCGATGGCCACTTCGTCGCGGCCGACCGAAAACGGCAGCGCCAGTTCGGCCTGGATGGCGTCGGCGACGCGCTGGGGCAGACGTGGGTGCGAGATGTTTTCGATCAGGACCACGAATTCATCGCCGCCGGTGCGCGCCAGTGTGGCGCGGGTGCGTCCGCCGTCGCCCAGCATGACCGTTGATCGCCACACACTTTCGCCGCCAACGGTTTCATCGACGGCATCGCGCAGTCGCGCCGCCGTTGCGACCAGCAGGCAATCGCCCGCGTGATGGCCCAGCTTGTCATTGACCGCCTTGAACCCGTCGAGATCGATCACCATCACCGCCAGGCCCCGGCGTCGGGGTGAAAGGCGCGCAAAGGCGCTGGTGGCGCGTTCGCGCAGCAGCACCCGGTTGGGCAGCGTGGTCAGCGGATCGTGCAAGGCATCGCGCAACAGCGCTTCGCGCGATTGTTCGCGTTCTGCCACACGGCCCAGTTGTACCCCGATCTGGGCGATGGTTTCCACCACCAGTTCGCTCGATTCGATCGCCTTGCGGGAAAAGAATTCGTAAACTGCCACGACATCGTTGCCGGCCATGACCGGAAAAGCGCAGCCTGCGACGACGCGGCAGGCTATCGCGGTATCCCGACGGACGAAATTTTCATCAGTGCGCACATCGTTGATCCAGTGCGCGCGGGATTCGGCCAGCACGCGCCCGGGCAAGCCCTGGCCGCGTGCAAAGGTGATGTCGCGCGAAGCCTGAACAAATGGCATCAGATGGTCGGGGTTGGCGACATGCCAGCAATTGCAGGACACCGCCTCCTGCCGCGCGTTCACCAGATAGGCATTGCCGAAATCCCAGCCCATTTCCGCGCAGATTTCGCCCAGCGCATAGGACAGCGCCTCGGTCAGCGTGTCGGCCTTGTTGGCGCGCTCTGTAATGCGTTGTAGCAAGGCCAGAAAGCGCTTGCTTTCATAAAGCGCGCGCAGCCCGCTTTCGGCAATCGCCTCGGCGGCCTGACGCGCCTTGCGCTCGCGCTGCAACTGGCGCTGCAACTGGTCGATGCGCGCCGTGGGTGGTTGTTCGAGCGTGATCCGGCCGGCCTTCATGCCGGCCAGCGCACCGCAAGGCGACACAGCGGCTGGCCCTGCGACATGCAGGCCAGGTGGTCGATGGCAACCGTTTCGCCATAGTGGTCCGAAGCACCGAGCACGAACCCTTCGGCCAGTGCGCACAGACGACGGGGCGAATGATAGCCGATGATCAGCGCACCATCCTCGCGATCGCTGAAATGGAAATGCGGGCACCCCGCACCCGAATAGAGCTTGCGCACTTCGGGATGGATGATGGCGTTGACGCTGCCGACAAAACTGCGCGCATGGGTGTGAGAGGCAAACAGGTGGGCAAAACGGGTGGCCAGCAACGGCATTGCGCTGCGGCCAAACCAGCGCAGCACATCCGCCGGAGATTGCACCAGCACGGCGGCGGCGGTGTTGACCAGTGCCACCATATCGTCATCGGGATAGGACCCGAGCGAGGTATAGGCCCCGCCGACGCCCGCCGCATCGATCAGGTCCGGCCACGCGTCAGGTCCGTGCCGGGCCGTGACGACGTCTTCCAGCAGGTTGAAAACAATGCCCTTCATAGCGGCGCATGATCCGTTGACCCGGCAATCGGGCATGGTGTCCGCTATGCACGGATTAGCGTCGCGGCGGGCTTAATCGGGCAGCGCGGATCACTGCATAGCGGGCCATGGCCAAGGCTTAACCATGATCGGGCCGGTCGCCATGTGACCAAGGTTTTTGCTGTACGAACACCCCCTTTACTTTGGCGGCGACGCAGGCGAGGCAGGGCAGGGCCTGCAGCGGTGCGGGCCGGGCAGATGGAGACGGGCATGCAAAAGGCACCGGTGGCAGACAATCGGGATACCATGGCCAGTCTGGTCAGGGCGCTGTTTCGCGACAACCCGGTTCGCCGCAACCTGTTGATCTGGATCGGGCTCGCGCTGGCGATTGCCGGCGTGGCGGGGATCGTGATCACCGGCGCGCTGGCCTGGGGCCTGGCCCTGGTGGTGGCGGTGCCGTTGCTGCTGGTGGCAGTGATCGATCTGACCCAGACCGAACACAGCCTGCGGCGCAATTTTCCCGGCGCTGCACGGGCGCGGTGGTTTTTTGAAAGCCTGCGTCCGTTTTCGCGGTCCTATCTGGTCGAAGGCGATCTCGATGGCAGCCCGTTCAGCCATGAAGACCGCGATCTGGTCTATGCCCGCGCGCATGGCAGCGCCGATGCCCATCCGTTCGGCACCGAACTCGATGTCTATTCCAGCGAATATGAATGGCTGTCGCATTCGATGCTGCCCAACCCCGATGCCGACGTCGCGATGCGCGTGCTGGTCGGATCGAGCCAGTGCACGCGGCCCTATTCGGCATCGCGGCTCAATGTTTCGGCGATGAGCTTTGGCGCGCTGGGTGGCCGCGCGATCGAGGCGCTCAACCTGGGGGCCAAGCTGGCCGGGTGTTATCACGACACCGGCGAGGGGTCGATGTCGCCCTATCACCTGAAACACGGTGGCGATGTGGTGTGGCAGGTGGCCTCGGGCTATTTCGGTTGTCGCGACCGCACCGGGCATTTCGATCCGGCGATGTTTGCCGACCATGCCGCCAATCCGGCGGTCAAGATGATCGAGATCAAGCTGAGCCAGGGCGCCAAACCCGGCCATGGCGGGGTGTTGCCCGCCGCCAAAGTCACCCCCGAAATTGCCATGACGCGCGGGGTGCCGCTGGGCGAGGATTGCGTTTCGCCGCCGCGCCACAGCGCGTTCGGCACGCCGGTTGAACTGATGGAATTTGCCGCACGGCTGCGCGAACTGTCAGGGGGGAAACCGGTCGGGCTGAAACTGTGCGTGGGCATGCCGCACGAAGTCTTTGCGCTGGCCAAGGCGATGCTCAAGACCGGCGTGCGACTGGATTTCATCGTGATCGACGGGGGCGAGGGCGGCACCGGCGCCGCGCCGCAGGAACTGTCGGACCGGGTGGGCATGCCCTTGCGCGAAGGGCTGATGATTGCCCGCAACGCGCTGGTCGGCGCGGGGCTGAAAGGCGAAGTGCGGCTGGCCGCGAGCGGCAAAGTCACTTCGGGCGCAGGGTTGGCGATCAACGCCGCGCTGGGCGCCGACTGGAGCAATGCGGCGCGCGCGTTCATGTTCTCGATCGGGTGTATCCAGTCGCTCAAATGCCACACCGATCGCTGCCCCACCGGCATCGCCACGCAATCGCTGGCGCGCCAGCGCGGGCTGGTGGTGCCCGAAAAGGCCGAACGCGTGGCCCGCTTTCATGCCGCGACGATCAAGGCGCTGCATGAAATCATCGTCTCGACCGGGCTCGACAGTCCGTCGGATTTGCGCCCGTTCCACATGCGTCAGCGAGTCAACACCGCCGAAATGCGCGCGCTCGACGAAATCTATCCGTTTGTGCAGCCGGGCGAACTGATCGCGGGCACCGGCCATGCGAACCTGGCCCGCTGGTGGAACGCGGCCAGCCCGGATTCGTTCCGCCGCGTCGATGGCGACCGGCTCAGTCTGGTGTGACGCGCGGTGGGCGGGGTTCAGCCATCGCCCGCCACGCCCAGCACGGCCAGCGTCAGCACTTCGATGCCGGTGCGGATGGCGCTGGTGTGGTCGGGGGCGAACAGCGGCGAGTGGTTGACCGGCACCGGTTTGCCCTGCGCCGCGTAGCGGTCGAGCGTGTCCTTGGTATAGCCGCCGATCGCGAAATAGACCGAATGCACCATGCCCGCGTTGACGAATTCGGAATAGTCCTCGCTGGCGGTCCAGCCAGGGGCATTTTCGGGCACGAATTGCACGCGTGCATCACCCAGCGCGGCCTTGAGCAGGGTGGCGGTGCGGCTGGCCAGCGCAGGATCGTTGATCACCGGGCTGGCGGTGAAAGTATGGCGGATGTCGGGCGCAGGCGCGCGCGCCATGTCCGCCTCGGCACGCGCGGTGCGCTCTACGCCCGCGTTGATCACGCGGCGCACGTCGGGATCGTATGACCGCAAGGTCAGTTGCAGATCGGCGTGATCGGGAATGATGTTCGACACCGATCCGGCGTGGAACGATCCGACCGTTACGACACCGAATTTGAACGGGTCCTTTTCGCGCGCGATCACGCTTTGCACGTCGGTGACGAAGTGGGCGCCCTCGACAATCGGATCGATGCCCTTGTCGGGCATCGATCCATGCGCGCCCACTCCCTTGAACGTGATCAGGATGGTGTCGACCGCCGATGTCATCGGTCCCTGCTTGACAGTGACCGTTCCGGCCAGGCCAGGGCCGACATGCGCGGCAAAGCCATAATCGGGCCTGGGAAAGCGGGTGAACAGCCCGTCATCCAGCATGGCCTTGCCGCCCGACACCAGTTCCTCGGCCGGTTGCCCGACAAACACCAGCGTCCCGTGCCAGCGATCCTTCAGCGCCAGGAGTGCCTCGGCCGTGCCGATCCATGCCGCCATGTGATTGTCGTGCCCGCATGAATGCGCGACGAATGTCGGTCGCCCGTCCTCGCCACTGGCCTGGACGCGGCTGGCATAAGAAAGGCCGGTCTTTTCCTCCATCGGCAGGGCGTCAAGTTCTGTGCGTACCAGTACCACCGGCCCCGTGCCGTTGCGATAGACCGCCACGATCCCGGTCTTGCCGACATGTTCGGTCACCACAAAGCCCAGCTTGCGCATGCGTTCGGCCAGCAGCGCGGCGGTACGCTCTTCCTGAAAGCCCAGTTCGGGATGGCTGTGCAGATCGACATAGAGCGCATCGAGATCCGACCAGTTGCGATCGATCACCGCATCGATCGCCGATTGCGGCGTGGCGGCCTGCGCGGCGACCGGGAACAGCAGGGCAGCGGTGATGGCAAGCAGCGGGCGTGTGGACATGGGACGATCTTTCGCGGCCTGATGGTCGGGGACCCCAAGTCTAGGCGGCGTGGACAAGTTCCGCAACGCCACGGTTGCCCTGTAAAAGGCCCCGGCCCAAGTGCGACAAGGGGGAGCGAAGCCGCAGGTGGAGTGGGCCTCCATCAAGGCTGAGCGACGCCGCGGGGGCCTTTTACAGGGCAACCCCGAAGGGGCTGGACCCAAAGCCGCCATTGCAGCGTCGGCTCGGCTTAAAATATAGCCGATATTCCTTCACCGCGCCTCCTCGCACTGGCGGCTTTGGCCTCCAGCCGTGGCGTTGCGGAACTTGTCCACGCCGCCTAGGCGCTAGTGATCGGCCGTCAATCGGCAACGACCGGTCAGCGGTGTCGATCGACGCTTAGCCGGTGTGGCAGATTGATCACGATGATGATCCGGCGGGGCAGCGTCCGAGGGTCGGAATCTCATCCAATTTCGACGCAAAACCTGCCCTTTCGGGCCGCGATCCGGTCCGGTTTGCAATCGATACCATTATGCATCGCAGTGTGACTTTTTTGCATTGCGACAAAAATGGCCGAATTCTCAAGCGTAGGGCTAGAAAACCGGTCCCGCTCGATAAGTCCATACGTCATTCGCAGTATATTCGATCCTCCCCCCGCGTGCGTAGCCATGGTGAACGAGCTGCAAAACACATGCGGCCAAACGGGCTCCAACCGGGTCAAAGCACGAACGATGAGGGAAAACTGCATGAAGACACTTTTGTTCACGACGACGGCGCTGGCCATTGTCGCGCCGATGACGGCATTTGCCGCCGATGCACCGGCGCCTGCCGTCGAAGCCCCTGCCACCGCGCCCGACATCATCGTCACCGGCACCCGCACCACCGGCACACGGGCCGCCGACAGCGCCGCCCCGATCGAAATCGTCGGCGCGTCCACCATTGCCAATGTCGGCCAGCAGGATCTGACCCAAGTCCTCGCGCAATCGTTGCCTTCGCTCAATTTCAACGCATTTGGTGGCGACACGGCCAATCTTACCTTGTCGGCCGCGCTGCGCGGGATCAGCCCCAACGACACGCTGGTGCTGATCAACGGCAAACGGCGTCATACCACCGCCAACCTGGCGGTGCTGGGCGGCAGCCCTTATTCGGGCAGCGCCACCACCGATCTTTCGTTCGTGCCGGTCGGTGAAATTGCGCATATCGAAGTGCTGACCGACGGCGCAGCGGCGCAGTATGGTTCGGATGCCATCGCAGGTGTGATCAACATCATCACCAAAAATGCCGATCACGGCGGTACGATTTCGGCGACCGGCGGCAGCAATTACGAGCATGGCGGCGAAACCGCCGGGGTCAGCGCCAACTTTGGTTTCAAGTTGGGCGATCGCGGTTTTGTCAACGTGACCGGTGAATACAAGTTCCACAATTTCACCCAGCATGGCGATTGCGACCGTCGCTATTTCACCAGCACCTGCACGCCCACCGCCACGGGTGTGAACCTGGCCGGGTTGCAGATGAATTCCGACTATCCCAACGTGAACACCATCAACGGGGATGCGCGGTATTCGCTGTACAATTTCGCGTTCAATGCCGGGTACGATCTGACCGACGACATGCAGCTCTATGCGTTCGGCAGCTATGGCAACCGCTTTGCCAAATCCTACGAAAACTACCGCCCGGCCACCAAGGTGTCGGGCACGCCCGAAGGCAGCACCACCGTCAACTATCCGTTGCCCGCCGGTTTCCAGCCGCAGGAAAGTCTGCGCGAAGAAGACTTTTCGATGACCACCGGTCTCAAGGGCGATATGTCCAAGTGGCACTATGACCTGTCGCTGACGTATGGCCGTGACTCGGTCAGTCTGTCGACGCTCAATTCGGCCAACCCGGCGCTGTTTTCCGAACTTCAGGCTGCCACGCCAACGGTGTTGACCGATCTGCAGCGCAATTTCTATGACGGCCAGTTGGTCAACGCCGAATGGTCGGGCAATCTCGACATCACCCGCGAATTCGATGCGGGCCTGGCCAAGCCGATCACGCTGGCCTTTGGCGGTGAATGGCGCCGCGACAGCTATGCAATCGGACAGGGCGAATTTTCGTCCTATATCGATGGTGGCGCGCAATCCTATCCGGGCTTTGCGCCCACCGATGCCGGTTCGTACAGCCGCACCGGTTATGCCGGGTACGGCGATCTTGCGGTCGATCCGATTACCGGATTGCATATCGACGTTGCCGGTCGGTATGAACATTATTCCGATTTCGGCAGCGTCGGAACCGGCAAGTTCAACGCCCGGTACGATTTCTCGCCGGCGTTGGGTATTCGCGGCACGTTCTCCAACGGGTTCCGCGCGCCGACCCTGGCCGAAGAATACTACTCGTCGGTCAACGTCGGTCCGGGCACCACGTTCGGTCAGTTGCCGCCAAACTCTTCGGCCGCGCAATTGCTCGGTTTTCCCAAGCTGAAGCCTGAAAAGTCGACCAACCTGTCGTTTGGCTTTGTCGCGCACCCCGCGCCAAAGCTGCAGATCACCGTCGATGCCTATCAGATCAAGATCACCAACCGGATCGTTGCATCGGGCGCGCTGTTCGGCTCTGAAGGCAGTGTCGGCGGGGCCATCACGCCCGCCAACGTGGTTTCGCAGTCAATCCTGAATGCTTTGACGTCACGCGGGGTGTCGCTGGCCGATGCAACCAGCTATTCGGGCATCAACATCTTCAGCAACGGCGCCGATACCCGCACTCGCGGTGTTGAAGCCACTGCCAACTATGCCAGCGATTTCGACAGCGCCGGCAAAGTCGACTGGAGCCTTGGCTTCAACTACAACAAGACCGACCTGACCAACATCGTCGGTCTGCCAGCCTCGGTCTACAATGCCAGCGCGGGGCAGACTTCGCTGTTGACCCAGACTGCCATCGACGGGCTTACCACGGCTACGCCGCGCGTGAAGGTGATTGCCGACGCGCTGTGGACGCTCGGTTCGCTGTCGATCAACCTGCGCGAAACGCTCTATGGGACGACGAGCCAGCACCTCAGCCCCAGCGGTTCGGGTGAAGGCCCCAACTCTGAGCTGTTCAAGATTGGGGCGACCGCGATCACCGATATCGACATCGGCTTCAAGTTGACCCATTCGGTCCGCTTTGACGTCGGTGCGAACAACGTGTTCAACAAACAGGCCCCGACCCTGCCGCTGGCACCGGGGCTGAGCCGTCCGCTTAATGGCAACGTCTACAATGCACCGGCATCGTTCACGCCCTGGGGCATCAACGGCGGTTACTACTACGCCAAGGCCACTTTCTCTTTCTGAGAGTGACATGGCGCACGTCCGTCGGCCCCCGTGGGGCTGGCGGACGACCAATTCCGGGTCGGAATGCCATGGCATTCCGACCCGCCCTTTTCATGCGAAGCGGTCTTGCCTAAACCCCTTGCGATGCCAGACCCGATCGACACCGCCGCGACTGCACTTGCCACCAATCCTGCGCTGGCCGAACGCCAGGCGCGGGCCTTGTGCGCGCGGGCTCCCGGCGATCCGCGCCCGCGCCTGATCCTGGCATCCGCGCTGCGACGCCTCGGTCGGCCAGCCGAAGCCATGCCGATGTTGCGCGATCTGGCAAAAGCCTGGCCGCGCGCGGCGCGGACCCGCTATGAGCTTGGCGCTTGCCTTGCCGAACTGGGACAAGTCGCCGATGCCGTGGCGCAACTGGAAACGGCGGTCGGCATCGATCCGTCGTTGCGCGAGGCGTGGACCGCGCTGGAAGATATCGCGTTTGCGCTGGGCGACACGGCAAGGGAATCCCGCGCCAAGGCCGCCTTGGCGCGCCTGGAACAGGCCGATCCGGCGGTGGGACAGGCCGCCGAATGGATTGTGCTGGGCCAGCATGATCGTGCCGAGGCGGTGTTGCAGGGCATATGCCGGCAGCGCCCGAATGACCCGGATGCCGTGCGACTGCTGGCGTGTTGCTATATCGTGGCCAACGCGCTCGACGATGCCGAGGTCTTGCTGCGCCATGTTCTGTCGCTCCGGCCCGATTTCGCGCTGGCCCGATTTGATCTGGCGCGCACCTTGTTCTTGCGGCGCGAGGGTGAAGCGGCGTTGGTCGAGCTTGCACCCCTGATCGCCACCGCACCCGCAAATCCGGCCTATCGCAATCTGCAGGCTGGCTGCCTTGGCCTGGTCGGTGACGATCGCGGTGCCGAGGCGCTGCAATCCGGACTGGCAAAGCAGTTTCCCGACAATCCGAACGTGGCGATCAATCATGGCCATGCCTTGCGCACTGCGGGTATGCGCGACGCGGCGATTGCGGCCTATCGCCGGGCATTGGCCTTGCGCCCGCAAACGGGCGAGGCGTGGTGGAGCCTGGCCAACCTGAAAGTCGGGGCGCTGACCGGGGATGATGAAGCGGCGATGCGCGGCCTGCTGGCAGGGACATTGCCTGATGAGGACCGGTTGCATGTCGCCTATGCGCTGGGTCGGCGCGCCGAGGATGCCGGGGATGTGGCCACCGCCTTTGCCCACTATCAAGTGGGGGCCGGGCTGATGCGGCAGCGCCAGAGCGTAGCCTTGCCGGACTATGCCGCCGAACTCGAAATCAACAAAGCGCTGTTCACGCCGGAATTTTTTGCCGAACGAAGCGACTGGGGCAATTCCGATCCCGCCCCGATATTCATCGTCGGTCTGCCCCGGTCAGGCTCCACGCTGGTTGAACAGATCCTGGCAAGCCATGCCCAAATCGAGGGAACGATGGAATTGCCGTTCATTCCTGCGCTGGCCAGCCGGATCGAACGGGCCGGGGGCCTAGGCACGCTGGCCGATGTTTCGCCCGATACGGTTCGTGCATGGGGCGCGCACTATCTGGCGCAAACCGCCATTCACCGCAGGCTTGGCCGGGCACGTTTCATTGACAAGATGCCCAACAACTTTCGCCATATCGGGCTCATTCGTCTGATTTTGCCGCAGGCGCGGATCATCGATGCCCGGCGTTTTCCGATGGCATCGTGTTTTTCCTGTTTCAAGCAACTGTTCGCGCAAGGGCAGGATTTCACCTATGACCTGGGTGATCTGGCCCGATATTATCGCCATTACCTGGGCATGATGCGCCATTTTCATGCCGTGGCGCCGGCCGCGGTGCGCACCATGATCTATGAAGATCTGGTCGACGATACCGAAGGTCAGGTGCGGCAACTGCTTGACTGGCTGGATCTGCCGTTCGATCCGGCCACCTTGCGCTTTTTCGAAAACGACCGGGCGGTGCGCACGGTCAGTTCCGAACAAGTGCGTCAGCCGATCTATCGCAGCGGGCTGGACCAGTGGCGCGCGTTCGAGGCGCATCTGGTGCCGCTGGCCACGGGGCTGGGCGATGCGCTGGACGATTGGCGCGCCTGATCAGAGGTCGGCATAAGGCGCCAGCATCGCCTGCAACGGCAACTGCGCCTTCATGCGCACCGCCAGCAGTACGGTGCCGCTGATCTTGCGCTGTACGAACAGCGCTTCGGCGGGGGGAATATGCCAGTTGGCGCGGTCGGCGGCGATGGTGGGCACTTCGGCACGGATTTTTTCGACAAACGCGCGGTCGGCAAAATCGAACCGTTCGATCCGCTGCAACTGGTCGAGGATGACCGCGATGATCCGGTCGAGCACCGCGCCATGGTGTTCGAATTGCGCCTGCGAGATAAAGCCGACGCGGATCAGCGCGGCGCGCACCGCCGCGCTGTCGCCGCGCAAGCCCGCCGCCATCAACGCGGCATAGTCGCGCGTGACCGCCGGGTCCACCGCGCGCGCCGCACCGAAATCAAGCACCACAATCCGCCCGCTGGCATCCTGCCAGCGGTAATTGGCAAAGTTGGGATCGGTCTGCATGAAGCCGAATTCGAACAGTTCGCGCAGGACCAGCCCCAGCAGGGCCTCCATCACCTGGTTGCGCTGCACCTCGGGCGCGGTTTCCAGTGATTCAATCGGACGCGCGGCGATGTAATCCATTGCCAGCACGCTCGGCCCGGTCAGATCGAGCGCGGGGCGCGGCACGACAAAGCGCGGATCATCGGCCAGCAGATCGGCATAGCGCGTCATCTGTGCCGCCTCGCGCTGGTAATCGGCCTCTTCGTGCAATTGCCGCTTGGCCTCGGTCAGCAGCGGCGCAACATCGAGACTGGCGGGCAGCAGACCCGACAGTTTTAGCAGCGTGGCCACATTGTCGACATCGGCATCGATGCTGCGCGCAACGCCGGGATATTGCACTTTGATGGCCAGCACGCGGCCATCGGGCAATTCGGCGCGATGGACCTGGCCGATCGACGCGGCGGCCACCGGGCGCGCATCGAACCGGCGAAACCGCCGTCGCCATCCGGCGCCCCATGACGCGGCGAGCACTTTTTCGAGCTGTGCCGGGGGCATCACATGCGCTGAATCGCGCAGACGCGCCAGGATCACGGTCAATTCGGGGGGCAGCATGTCGCCCGCGTCGAGCGAGATCATCTGCCCCAGTTTCATCGCCGCGCCGCGCAATCGCGACAACTGGTCGGTGACGCGTGTGGCATTGGCCGGGGTCAGCAGCAGGTCAGACAGGTTGGGCCGTTCGCCATTGGCCAAGGCCCGTGCCCCCTGGGTCACCACGCTGCCCGCCACCCCGGCGGCGATCTGGCCAAACGCCCCCAGGCGGGCGAGCCGTCCGGACGGGACTTTGCGGGCATCGGCAGTCATCGCGGGTTCCTTCAGCCAACCATTTCGGCCAGCACGTGCGGGATATGGTCGCGCAAGGCGAAAAAGCCGCGCGTCGCGTGCGGCCAGACCGCGCGGTCCCACGCGCGCACGTGTTCGGCAAGCGCAATTCCCGCACGACGCAATGCACCGCGCGCCGCGATCAGGGTGCCCATTCCCGGCCCCACGCCGATGCGCCCGGTGACCACCTGGCGCGCTCCGATTTCTTCGGCGAGCGCGGCGAGTGCCTCGATACCGGCGACGCGGCACGCGGGCACCCGCCAGCGCGCGGCGGCACGCGCCAGTGCATCATCCAGCGCAATGCGATCGGCCTGTGCACCATGCCCGGCCGCCGCGCCATCTGGATCGATGATCGCCACCGCCCGCACCAGCAGCGCAGCGAGCGCGGGTTCCCGTTCGAGCGAACAGTCCGCCGGCGTGATCCACAGCAAAGTGGGCACGCCTTCGGCAATGGCGGTTGGTTGACGCGGCGGCGCGGCAGGCGGGTGAGGGGGGGCGTCGGGGATGCGCGCATGCGCGGCAAGGCCGATGGGCACAAAGCGGCCGGCGGTCATCCGCGCAATGCGCGTCGCATCGGCGAGATAGGCCTTGCCGGGCGTATGCAGGCCCGCGACCCAGCGCCACGACAGCGTGTTCGATGCGGCATCGGCGTCGACCAGATGGTCGAGAAAATGCCGCGCACCCAGTTCCCACGGCAGGCCGAGCGTGAAAATCCAGATCGAGGCGACCTGCATCCGCGCCCAGTTGTGGAGATAGCCGGTCTGGGCAAGTTCGTGCATCCAGTGGTCGAAACAGGCGATCCCGGTTGCGCCGCGCACCGCCGCCAGATGGCGCGCGGCCAGTGCGTCGTCCTGTGCCAACCGGGCGTCGATGCGATCGAGTGCACCGAGCCAGCCCTGCCAGATTACCGGGCGCGCCTCGATCCAGCCGCGAAAATAGCCGCGCCAGAAGACTTCACGCACAAACGCATCGGCGCCCGATGCGTGGAGCGCGACGACCGGGGACAACACTTCGGCCTCGGTCAGCGTGCGCCGGGCCAACGCCGCGGACAGCCGCGACACCGCGTCATGGCGCCCCGGTCCATGGTCGTGATTGCGCCCGCCCGCATAGGCCGGGCCCGCACGCGGGACGAATTCATCGAGACGCGCCAGCGCCGCGTCGCGCGTAACCGGATGATCGTTGGCCAGCAGCGGTAACGATCGATCTGGCACGCGCGGCAACCTTCCAACCAGGGACTGACGACAGAGGGACGCGGACCGCCGCTGGAAAAAGGGGGGTGGCGATCCGGGCCAAAGAACACGGCGGGCCTGACGGCGGAGGGACCGCGCCAGCCTGTCGCGCGGGGTCTGTGCGCAGAACCAGGCGCACACAACCTGCCTCTAGGGGCCACACGGGCGTTCAGGTCAGATAGGTATGCACGATCCTGACCAGGTCTTCGGCGGCAATCCGACGCGGGTCTTGCTCATCGGCTTGCGGATCGACCAGGGTATCGCGGATATGATCCTCGATCACTTCGGCGATGAAACCGTCGAGCGCGCCACGCGCGGCAGTGGCCTGCTGCAACACGCGGGTGCATTCGGTATCGGCCTCGACAGCGCGTTCGATCGCCTCAAGCTGACCACGCATCCGCTTGATCCGGTTCAGCAATTTCTGTTTCTCGCGCGCGACGTGGCTCATCGTGGTGTCCGGTTCCCCGCAGAGCATGCGCAATCGCGGCGAAAAGGGCGGCGCGCGGTCGTTTTGGGGTTGTGGGATACCCCCCTAGGGTATAGGCGCGGCCCTGTCGAGTCGATATGCGACTGACACGCAATCGTCATGTTTTGTTGCGATGGCGTGTCAGACGATAAACGACCGGCATCACGCCGCCTTATGACCGAGATCAAGACGCCCGACATGACGCAAGCATCCACCCCGACGTCCTGTGAGGGCGACAGTTGCGGTACGCATGCCCCCCTGTGTCCCGGTGGCTGGCACGCGTCGTGGCGGGTGTTTGCCCCCTTGTCGGACAGCCCTGCGCATCGCGCCATGGGGTGATCGGGCGCAGGGGTGGGCGTGGCGTTGCATCCCCGGGGGCCCAAATAATGATTTTTGATCGTTTTTCCGTACCGCGCGGCATGCTGGCGCTGGCGCTGTTGGCCGCGCCAATGGTCGCGCACGCCGACGATACGCCGCCCGTCGCTGCGCCCGATGCTGCGCCGCAGACATTTGCCGTGCATGGGCAAAGCACGTTTACCGTTCAGACGACGCCCGGCTTTCCCTCGCCTTATGTCGGGGCCAACAGCCTGGTCCCCAATCAGACACGCGAAACCTTCGACGTCACGCTCTATGCCGGGGTGCGGCCCTGGCGAGGCGCGGAAATCTGGATCAATCCGGAAATCGATCAGGGTTTCGGGCTGTCCGATACGCTGGGCGTGGCCGGGTTCACCAGCGGTGAAGCCTACAAAGTCGGCAAATCCGACCCCTATTTCAAACTGCCCCGGCTGTTCCTGCGCCAGACCATCAACCTTGGCGGCGAGGCCGCGCCGGTTGCGGCGCAGGCCAACCAGTTGGCGGGCAGGCAGGATACCAACCGGCTGGTGCTGTGGTTCGGCAAGTTCAGCGTGGTCGACGTGTTCGACACCAACAGCTATGCCCATGATCCGCGCGGCGATTTCCTCAACTGGTCGCTGATCGATGCGGGGGCGTTCGACTATGCGGCCAATTCCTGGGGCTTTACCTTTGGCGGTGCGTTCGAATTGTACGATGGCGCCTGGACGGTACGGTCGGGGTTGTTCGACTTGTCGAAACAGCCCAACGAGCCTTCGCTCGAAGTCGGCTTGCAACAGTACCAGATCGTCAGCGAAGTCGAACATCGCCACACCATCAGTGGCCATCCCGGCGCGATCCGGCTGGGCGGGTTTTTCACGCGCGGCAATCTGGCGCTGCTGCGTGACATGATCGCTTCGTATAACGCCACCGGCATCGCCCCGGTCAACCTGCTGTTCCGGCACATGAACGATCACGGCGGCGGCTATCTGAACGTCGAGCAGGAAGTGGCTGCCAATGTGGGTGTGTTTGCCCGCGCATCGGCCACCGACGGGGTGACCGAAACCGACGATTTCAGCGATATTGACCGCAGTGTGTCAGTCGGCGGCACGCTGGGCGGCGCCTTGTGGCATCGCGGCGACGATCGCATCGGCATCGCCGAAGTGGCCAACGGCATTTCGCGCGCGCGGCAGATCTTTTTCAACGATGGCGGGCTGGGCACGCTGGTCGGCGATGGCCAATTGCCGCATCCCGGCGACGAATGGATCACCGAAGGCTGGTACCAGTTCGGCATTCTGGGGCATTTTACCGCGAGTTTCGATTACCAGTTCATCGTCAACCCCGCCTACAACCGTGATCGCGGCCCGGTGCACGTGTTCGGCCTGCGGTTGCACGGCGGGTTCTGATCGCGATGGCCGGTGTGACCAGTCCCTTTGCTGCGTTTGTGATCGAGCCCAACGCGCTGTTCACGTCGCTGATCTGTCTGGCGACGGCGTTTGTGCTGGGCGTGGCGATCGGGCTTGAACGCCAATGGCGCCAGCGCAGCGCCGGGCTGCGCACCAATGTGCTGGTGGCGGTGGGCGCGGCCGCGTTCGTCGATCTGGGACTGCGCAGCGCGGGTGCCGAAGGCAGCGTGCGGGTGATTTCCTATGTCGTTTCGGGCATCGGCTTTCTGGGGGCCGGGGTGATCATGAAGGACGGCACGCAAGTGCGCGGGCTGAACACCGCCGCCACGCTGTGGGCCTCTGCGGCGGTTGGTGCGTTTGCCGGCGCGCGCTTGCCGGCCGAGGCGGCGCTGGTCACGCTGTTTGTGCTGGCGGGCAACACGCTGTTGCGGCCGCTGGTCGAATTCGTCGACCGGCGCCCGATGCGGCCGGGCGAAACCGAAGCCCTTTATCGCGTGCATGTGACGGTGCCCGCAGAACAGGTTGCATTTGCGCGCGACCTGTTGTTCGACGAACTCGAACGCCACCATTACCCGATCCGCGAGATCGAAACGCTGGCGCAAGGCAAGGACTCGGTGGAACTGGCCGCCGTGCTCGTGCCGTCGCGCGCCAACGAAGCCGATCTCGATGCCATTGTCGATCATCTCGCTCGCCATGACGAGGTGATTTCCGCCACCTGGACAGTCAGCACCACGAGTTGAGGGAGCTATCGCGATGAGCCCAGACCGCAACAGCGCCCGCCCGCTTCCCGCCTTTTCGCGGATGTTGCGGCTGACGCGCCCGAGCCGCGAAGATGCCATTGCCTTTGTCATCCTGGCGGGGCTGGGCGTGCTGTTCTTCCGCGCCGCACAGGGCGCCGTCGCGCCGCTGTCGACGCTGCGGCTCGAACCGGTGGTGCTCGATCCGTGGTTTCTGCCTTACTATGCGCTGCGCACGACGCTGCGCATGTTTGCCGCGCTGTTTGCCTCGACCGTGTTCACGCTGGTGGTGGCAACGCTGGCCGCCCGCAGCCGCCATGCCGGGCAGTTGATCGTGCCCGCGCTCGACATCCTGCAGTCGCTGCCGATCTTCGGGTTTCTGACATTCACCGTGACGTTCTTCATGGGGCTGTTTCCGGGCAGCGTGCTGGGGGTCGAATGCGCCTCGATCTTCACGATCTTTACCAGCCAGGCGTGGAACATGGCGTTCAGTTTCTACCAGTCGCTGCGGTCGATCCCCAGCGATCTGGAAGAGGCGACGATGATCTATCGCCTGTCGCCGATCCGCCGGTTTTTGAAACTCGATCTGCCGTTCGGCACGCCTGCACTGGTGTGGAACGCGATGATGTCGATGTCGGGCGGGTGGTTCTTTGTCGTCGCGTCCGAAGCGATCACCGTGGGCAACACCTCGGTCACGCTGCCCGGTATCGGCTCGTTCCTGGCGCAGGCGATCATCAAGCAGGATCTGGGCGCGGTGGGCGAAGCGGTCGGCGTGATGGCGCTGGTCATCCTGGCCTATGACCAGTTGTTCTTCCGCCCGATCGTGGCCTGGGCCGATCGGTTCCGCTTTGAAATGACCGCCTCGACCGAACGCCCGCGATCATGGGTGTTCGACATGCTGCGTCGCACGCGGCTGCTGCCGGTGGTGCTGGCACCACTCGGCGCGATCGGGCGGATGTTGCTGGCGTTCGAGCCGCGCGTCACCCGTCGCCGGATTGTCGGCGAGCGGCGCACGCCCGCGATGGTTGAATGGCTGTGGCAGGCGTTTGTTGCGGTGGCGGTGCTGGTCGCGCTGTTCCTGACCGTGCGCTATGTCATGCGCTATCTGGTGTGGCACGAAGTGCTGACCGCGGTGGTGCTGGGATGCTACACGATGACCCGCGTGCTGGTGCTGATCGTGCTGGCCAGCATGATCTGGGTGCCGATCGGGGTATGGATCGGCCTGCGCCCGGTCTGGGCCGAACGGTTGCAGCCGGTGGCGCAATTTCTGGCCGCGTTTCCGGCCAACGTGCTGTTTCCCTTCGTGGTGATCGCGATCGTGCGGTGGAATCTGGCGCCCGATCTGTGGCTGTCGCCGCTGATGATTTTGGGCACGCAGTGGTATATCCTGTTCAACGTCATCGCCGGGGCCAGCGCGATCCCGACCGACTTGCGCGAGGCGGCCGACATGTTCCATGTGCGGGGATGGCAATGGTGGCGCCAGGTTGCCTTGCCCGGCATCTTTCCGTTCTACATCACTGGTGCCTTGACCGCGAGCGGCGGTTCGTGGAACGCCTCGGTGCTCTCTGAACTGGTGACCTGGGGCGATCACAAAGTGGTGGCACACGGTTTGGGCAGCTATATCGAAGAGGCGACGATTGCCGGTGACTATGCGCGCGTCGCGCTGGGGATCGGGGTCATGAGCCTGTTCGTGATCGGGTTCAACCGGTTCCTGTGGCGCCCGCTCTACGCCTATGGCGAACGCCGCATGCGCCTGACCTGATCCGATCTCCCCGATTTTCACGATAGGAAGCACCGCCCATGGCCACCGTTGCAACTGACGCAAAGCCGCTGCTGGTCGAAGTCAAAGGCCTGAAGCATTTTTATACCGGCGAGGAACACCTCGTGCTGGATGACGTCAATCTTGAGCTGACGCAGGGTGAGATCGTCGGGCTGCTAGGCCGTTCCGGCTCGGGCAAATCGACCCTTTTGCGCTCGATTGCCGGGCTGATCCGTCCGAGCAAGGGCATTGCGCGGCTGGTGCCGGGGCCCGATGTGGCCGATCCGTCGGTGGCGATGGTGTTCCAGACGTTTGCGCTGTTTCCGTGGCTGACCGTGCTCGAAAACGTCGAACTGGGGTTGGAGGCGCAAAAAGTGCCCGCCGCAGAAGCGCGCGCGCGCGCCATCGCGGCGATCGACCTGATCGGGCTCGACGGGTTTGAAAACGCGTATCCCAAGGAACTGTCAGGCGGCATGCGCCAGCGCGTCGGGCTGGCGCGCGCGCTGGTGGTCAATCCTTCGCTGCTGCTGATGGATGAGCCGTTTTCCGCGCTCGACGTGCTGACCGCCGAAACGCTGCGCACCGATCTGCTCGATCTGTGGTCGGAAGGGCGCGTGCCGATCAAGTCAATCCTGATCGTCACCCACAATATCGAGGAAGCGGTGCTGATGTGCGACCGCATCCTGGTGTTCTCGTCCAATCCCGGGCGGGTGGTGGCCGAAATCAAGGTCGATCTGCCGCAGCCGCGCGACCGGCTCGATCCGGCGTTCCGCGCGCTGGTCGACGATATCTATGCGCGCATGACCGCACGCACCGAAATGACCGCACCGATGCGCGACGGCGTGTTCCCCGGCACCGGCATCGCCATGGTGCTGCCGCGCGTATCGACCAACTCGATCGCCGGGTTGATCGAGGAAGTCGACGGCACGCCGTTCGATGGCAAGGCCAGCATGTCGGAACTGGCGGATTCGCTGCAACTGGAAGCCGACGAACTGTTCCCGATGGCCGAAACGCTGCAATTGCTGCGCTTTGCCGAACTGCGCGGCGCCGAACTGGTGCTTACCCCATCGGCGCGGCGCTATGCCCAGGGCGATGTCGACCAGCGCAAGGCGCTGTTTGCCCAGGCGTTGAGCCAGCATGTGCCGCTGGTCCAGCACATTCGCCGCGTGCTCGACGAACGCGCCAGCCACGAAGCCCCGGCGCGCCGCTTCCGCGACGAGCTGGAAGACTATATGAGCGAAGACTACGCCGACGAAACGCTGCGCACGGTCACCTTGTGGGGCCGCTATGCCGAAGTGTTCGCCTATGACGAAGACGACGACCGCTTCAGCCTGGAAGACCAGCACTGACCGGTTTTTTCAGAAAGCTTTTTCAGCGGTCGCTGGATCAAATTTTCGACAGCGACCGTTGAAATTGCCCACCTTTCCAGAAAGAGTTATCGTCCCAGCTAATCTATCGAGTATCAACTTTGGGTGGTTTGCAAAATTCACTCGAACTGTGCCAGTTATTTCTCTGTCTGCGACCACGACATCGCTGATTTCAAACCAGCCGCCTTCACCGCCATGAAGCTTCGGCAGCATGCTTCGCGGCATTCTTGCCTTGCCTGCATTCCCTTCGATCCAAATCTGCAATTGATCTTCAAAACCAACGGTAGCGTGACCAATCGCCAGTGCGCTGCTGGTACCCCCGTGGTTGTTCCAGCCTTGTGCAAATGAACCATCTGCTTTGTTTGCAGTGCCGCCACCATCGCATAACAGGTAGAGTCGATTGCCAGCCTCTTGTGCAAATGCCGAATTCGGTATCAGTGCCAGCGAAGCTAACAGTAAGAATCGGCTCATTGAAGGTCTCCATTCTGAATGGATGCCCGCACTTATCGTTTTATCCCGCGAGCCGATACCCCACGCCGGGCTCGTTGCGCAGCAGCATCGGCGTTGCCGGATCGGCCTCCAGCTTGCGGCGGATGCCGCGTGCGGCGACGCGCAAGTATTCGACGTCGTGTTCGTGGCCCGGGCCCCATACCGCGCGCAGCAGTTGCGCATGGGTGATCACGCGACCGGGGTGGCGCGCGAGTTCGGCGATCATGCCGTATTCCTTGGGGGTCAGGTGCACTTCCTCGCCGCCGCGCGTGACCAGCCGCGCCGACAGGTCGATCGCCACATCGCCCAGCACGACCCGCGACGACTGGCTGGTTGCCGCCAGCCGGTGGCGCAGCGCGGTGCGCAGCCGCGCATGCAGTTCCTCGCTGTCGAACGGCTTGATCACATAGTCATCGGCGCCCAGGTCCAGCGCGGCCACTTTCTGGTCGGTCTCGCCACGCGCCGACACCACGATCAGCGCGACGCCCGCGGCCTTGATCAGCGGCACCAGTTCCAGCCCGTCGCGATCGGGCAGGCCCAGATCGAGCAGCACCGCCTCGGGCTTGTCGATAGATAGCGAGGCCAGCGCGGCGCGCGCGTCGGCGGCCTCGATCACCTGATAACCCGATCGGGTCAGCGCGGTGTGCAACAGGCGGCGGATCGCCGCATCGTCTTCGACCACCAGCACGCGCACCGGTTTCATGTCTGATCCCCTTCGGCCCGCACGGCTTCGGCATTGGTGAGGTGGGCTTCGTCAAAGCGAATGGTAAAACAGGCGCCCTGTTTGCCATCGCTGCGATTGCTGGCGGTTACCGTCAGACCCATGGCGGTGCAGAACCCGCGCACGATGGCCAGGCCCAGTCCGGTACCGCCCTTGCGATCGGACCCTTCGATGCGGGCGAAAGTCTCGAAAATGCGGTCCTCCTCGCCCGGCGGCAGGCCCGGGCCCTGGTCTTCGACCATCAGCGTCAGCGCGCCGCGCTCGCGCTGTGCGGCAATCGTGATGGGCGTGCCCGGCTCGCCATATTTGGCGGCGTTGTCGATCAGGTTGATCAGGCTCTGGTGAAACAGTTGCGGATCGACATGGACAAACGGCAGATCGGGCGAGACATCCATGCGGATCGGATTGTCGGCCAGGCGCCCGCGCAGATCGTGCACCGCGCTGGCGATGGCATCGGCCAGATCGACCGGTTCGCTGGTGCGGGTCAGTACGCCCGCCTCGATCCGCGCCATGTCGAGCAGATTGGCGACAAACCCGCGCAGGCGACCGGCCTCGGCGCGTGCGCTGGCCAACTGTTCCGCCTGCACCGGATCAGCGGGCGTGATCGCATCCAGATTGCCGATGATTGACGTCAACGGCGTGCGCAAGTCGTGGCTGACCGACGACAGCAGTGCAGTGCGCAACCGGTCCTGTTCGCGCAGTTTGACCACGCTGGTCATTTCGCCTTCGAGCAGGATGCGTTCGAGCGCCAGCCCGGCCTGATCGAGCAGGCTGGACAGGAGCGGCATCTGATCGGTGCGCAGCGGCGTTGCGGTGTCGGCACGCGCGATGCCCAGCACGCCGAGCACGCGTCCGCCGGCATTGACCGGAGTGAACAGCCATTCGCACGCGCTCAGCGTTTCCGAACCACGCCCGGCGCGGCGGTCGTTGTCAAACGCCCAGCGCGCAGCGGCATGTTCAAGTGTTTCCATGCGGTCTTCGGGCGGGATTGCCGCGCGCACCGCCAACTGGCCGTCTTCGGGCAACAGCAGCACCGCGCGCACATCGAGCAGACGCGCCACCTCGGCGCAGAGCACCTGGCCCAGTTCGGTCTCGCTGGTGATCGCGGTCAGGTGTCGGGCAAAGCCGGCCAGCGCGCTGTTCTGCGCCGCGCTCTGGCGCGCCAGCATGGCATGATCGCGCACGCGTGAGGCCATCTGGCTGACCAGCACGGCAACGCCGAGCAGCACCATCACCGTGATCAGGTTTTGCGGATCGGCAATCGTGAAGGTGTAGACCGGTGGAATGAAAAAGAAATTGTAAGCGAGCGACGACGCCAGCCCGGTCGCGAGCCCGGTCCGCAGGCCGTACCGCGTCGCCGCGACCAGCACCGGCAGCAAAAAGAGCAACGCGATGTTGGTGACATTGCCCAGCCCCGCGATCGAATGGCCGATCAGCGTGACCAGCACCACCAGCAGCAGCGACACGCCATAGCCGAACAGCGAACCCCAGCGGTTGGGCGCGATCCGCTGCGCGATCGATGTGCGTCGCGGCGTGGGCTCGTCATCGAGTGTCAGCACATGCACGGCCACGCCGGATGCGTGGCGCACCATGCGATCGACCACCGAGCCATGGCGCCATTCGTGCCAGTGCGAGCGCCGCGCCTTGCCCAGGATCAACTGCGTCGCGCGTGCTTCGTCGAGAAACGTCGACAGCCCCTCGGTTACCGATTCAGCGGGAATTGTCGCGGTCTGCCCGCCCAGATGCTGCGCCAGTTCGAGCGTGGTCGCCAACTGTTGCGCCTCGGCGTCGGACAGCGCGAGGTCGCGCGTGGTTTCGACATGCAGCGCGGTCCACGGCGCGCCCAGCGCATCGGCCATGCGCTTGGCCGAACGCACCAGCGACACGGTGCCGGGGTGTTCCGACACCGCGACCACCAGCCGTTCGCCCGCCGCCCATTTTCCGCCCAGCGCATGGGCGCGCACATGGTCGAGCATTTGCGCGTCGATCGCCTGCGCGGCGCGGCGCAGCACCAGTTCACGCAACGCCGACAGGTTCGATTTGGAAAAGAAATGCGCCAGCGCGCGGCTGGCTTCTTCGGGCACATAGACTTTGCCATCGCGCAGCCGCTCGATCAGTTCGTCGGGCGGCAGGTCGACGATTTCCAGTTCGGCCTGTTCGAGCACGCGATCGGGCAGGGTTTCGCGCACCCGCACGCGGGTGAACGAGGCGACCACATCGTTCAGGCTTTCCAGGTGCTGGATGTTGAGCGTCGAATAGACATCGATCCCGGCATCCAGGATTTCCTCGACATCCTGATACCGTTTGTCATGGCGGCAGCCCGGCGCGTTGGTGTGCGCCAGTTCGTCGACCAGCACCAGCGCGGGCCGCCGCGCCAGCACCGCGTCGATATCCAGTTCTTCAAGCACGCGGCCATGGTGTTCGATCGCCTTGCGCGCGACCGTTTCAAACCCGGTGGTGCGCGCAATGGTTTCAAGCCGGCCATGCGTTTCGACCAGGCCGATCACCACATCGATGCCCGCCCTGGCGCGGGCCGCCGCATCGTCGAGCATTTCGCAAGTCTTGCCGACGCCCGGCGCGGCGCCGAGGAAGACTTTCAGCCGGCCGCGCGCGGTTTCGCCCGCCCCCGCCTTGCCGTGCCCGGTGGTCGCACCGCTGCCCAGCGCCAGTGTTCGCAACAGGGCATCGGGATCGGGACGGGGCGGTTCGTTCATGGGGTGCTATGTGCGCCTTCACCGGTCAGCTTGTCGAGCGCGAGATTGAGCTTCAACACATTGACGCGCGGTTCGCCGATAATGCCGAACAGCGGCAATTCAACGTTTTGTTCGACCAGCATGACCACTTTGGGTTCGGGCAGATGGCGCGCGAGGGCCACACGGCCCACCTGCCATTCGGCGGCTTCGGGGCTGATATCGGGATCGAGCCCCGATCCCGACGTGGTCAGCAGATCGACCGGCGCGCCGGGATTGGCTTTCACATCGGCGGTTACCCGGTCGACCAGCGGTTTGGATGTCGGGCCCAGGTTCGATCCGCCCGACTGTGTCGGGTCATAGCCTTTGCCCGCCGCCGACGGGCGCGGGTGGAAATAGCCGGGCCCGGCAAAGCCTTGCGCGATCAGCTCGGACCCGATCACATGGTCACCCCGCGTGATCAGCGAACCATTGGCCTGGTGCGGAAAGGCCAGTTGGGCAACCCCGGTGATCGCCGCCGGATAGGCCAGCCCGGTGAGCGCGAACAGCGCCGTGGTCAGCACGAGGGCAGGGCGGGTGGCCTGGATGAAATCGTTGAACATGGCGCTTGGTCCTCAGGCCAGATGCAGGGCGGAAACGGCGATGTCGATCGCCTTGATGCCGATGAATGGTGCGATCAGCCCACCCGCGCCATAGATGGCCAGGTTGCGCGCGAGCAATTGTCCGGCGCCTGCTGGGCGATAGGTTACCCCGCGCAGCGCCAGCGGCACCAGCATCGGGATGATCAGCGCGTTGAAGATGATCGCCGACAGGATTGCCGATTGCGGGCTGGCCAGATGCATCACGTTGAGCGCGCGCAGACCCGGATAGACCACGATGAACATCGCCGGGATGATCGCGAAATACTTGGCCACGTCGTTGGCCACCGAAAACGTGGTCAGCGCGCCGCGTGTCATCAGCAACTGCTTGCCCAGCCCGACGATCTCGATCAGCTTGGTCGGATCGCTGTCGAGATCGACCATGTTGCCCGCCTCGCGCGCGGCCTGCGTGCCGGTGTTCATCGCCACGCCGACATCGGCCTGCGCCAGGGCGGGCGCATCGTTGGTGCCATCGCCGCACATCGCCACCAGACGCCCGCCTTGCTGTTCCTTGCGGATCAGCGCCAGCTTGTCTTCTGGGGTGGCCTCGGCCAGGAAATCGTCGACCCCGGCTTCGGCGGCGATCGCGGCGGCGGTCAGCGGGTTGTCGCCGGTGATCATCACCGTGCGGATGCCCATGCGGCGCAATTCGACGAACCGTTCGCGCACCCCGGCCTTGATCACGTCCTTGAGCGCGATCACCCCGAGCAGGCGGCCGTTTTCGGCCACGCCCAGCGGGGTCTGGCCCAGCCGGGCGATCTCTTCGGCATTGCGCACCAGTTCGGCGCGGGCGGCCTCGCTGGCCAACGGGTTGGCACGGATGATCGAATCGATCGCGCCTTTCTGGATCTGCCGCTGGCCGGTATTGATCCCCGACAGCCGCGTCTGCGCGGTGAACGGGATGATCTCGGCATCGGCGGGCAGGTCTGCGGTCATCGCATGGCGTTCGCGCGCCAGGATGACCACGCTGCGCCCTTCGGGAGTTTCATCGGCCAGGCTGGCATAGAGCGCGGCATTGGCGAGCTCTTCGCCCGAAACGCCCAGCAAGGGACGGAATTCCGATGCGGCGCGGTCGCCCACGGTGATCGTGCCGGTCTTGTCGAGCAGCAACACGTCGATATCGCCCGCCGCTTCGACCGCGCGGCCCGATTTGGCCAGCACGTTGAAACGCACCAGCCGGTCCATCCCGGCGATGCCGATGGCCGACAGCAGCGCGGCAATCGTGGTCGGGATCAGCGTGATCAGCAGCGCGGCAAGCACCGCCACCGTGATGTGCCCGTTGGCATAGGCCGACAGCGCGGGGATCGTCGACACTGCGATCAGAAAGATGATCGTCAGCCCGACCAGCAGGATGGTCAGCGCGATTTCATTGGGGGTTTTCTGGCGCTGCGCACCTTCGACCAGTGCGATCATGCGGTCGAGAAAGCCCTGGCCGGGCTCTTGCGTGATGCGCACGCGGATATGGTCGGAAATCACCCGCGTTCCGGCGGTGACGGCGCTGCGATCGCCGCCTGCCTCGCGGATCACGGGCGCGGATTCGCCGGTGATCGCCGCTTCGTTGACCGAGGCGACCCCGGCCACGACTTCGCCATCGGCGGGGATCAGGTCGCCGGTTTCGACCAGCACCAGATCGTCCTTGGCCAGCGTGCTGGCGGGCACCAGGTCAAAGGCATCGCCATTGCCCTTCAGCCGCTTGCCGCTCAGTTCGCTGCGCGTGGCGCGCAAACTGGCGGCCTGGGCGCGGCCACGCCCTTCGGCCAGCGCTTCGGCAAACGTGCCGAACAGCACGGTCAGCCACAGCCAGACGATCAGTTGCAGTTGAAAGCCGATGGCGAGCGGGGTCTGGCCGAGCACCAGCAGCACGGTCAGCAGGACCGAGACGACCGCCGTGGTGAACATCACCGGATTGCGGATCAACTGGCGCGGATCGAGTTTGCGAAACGATTCCCCGATCGCGGGTACGACCAGCGCCGGTGAAAACATCGAGGTGGGGGTGTGCGTAGACATGTGATGTGTGTCCGGATCAGAAGGTCGAACCGGCCAGCATCGCCATATGTTCGGCGATGGGCCCCAGCGCGAGCGCGGGCAGGAATGTCAGCCCGCCGACAATCAGCACGATCGCCACCAGCAATCCGATCCACAGCGGGCCGGTGGTGGGGAACGATCCCGCCGATTCAGGGGTATATTTCTTTTGGGCGAGCGATCCGGCGATGGCCAGCACCGGCACCATCACGAAAAACCGCCCGATCCACATCGCCACCGCCAGCGCGCCGTTGTAATAGGGCGTGTTGGCGCTGAGCCCGCCAAACGCCGACCCGTTGTTGCCGGTGGCCGAGGTAAAGGCATAGAGGATCTCGGAAAAGCCATGCGGCCCCTTGTTGGCAGGCCCGGCCAGGCCATCGGCCAGCACGCTCGACAGCGCGGTGCCACCCAGAATGCACAGCGGCAGCACGACGATCGCCAGCACGGCCAGCTTTACCTCGCGCGATTCGATCTTTTTGCCGACATATTCGGGGGTGCGCCCGACCATCAGCCCGGCGATGAACACCGCCAGCAGCGCGAACAGCAAAAAGCCATAGATGCCCGAGCCGACGCCGCCAACGACCACTTCACCCAGTTCGATGTTGAACATCGGGATCATACCGCCCAGCGGGGTAAAGCTGTCGTGCATGGCATTGACCGCGCCGCAACTGGCGGCAGTGGTCACCGCGGCAAACAGTGCGCTGGCGGCGGCGCCAAAGCGCACCTCCTTGCCTTCCATGTTGGCCCCGGCCAGCCCCGCATGGTGGAGCAGGGGGTTGCCATTGGCTTCGGCCCAATAGACCACGGCGGCACCGGCAGAGAACAGGATCAGCATCGCCGCCAGCACGGCCCAGCCCTGGCGCGTGTCGCCCACGGCTTTGCCAAAGCACCAGGTCAGCCCGACGCCGATGGCAAAGATCGACAGCATCTGCAGGAAATTGACCAATGCGGTCGGGTTTTCGAACGGATGCGCCGAATTGGCGTTGAAGAACCCGCCACCATTGGTGCCGAGCATCTTGATCGCTTCCTGGCTGGCAATCGGCCCGACCACCAGCGTCTGGTGCGCGCCTTCGAGTGTGGTGGCATCGATCGTGCTGGCAAATGTCTGCGGCACGCCGCCCGCCACCAGCACCAGCGCATAGACCACCGCGCAAGGCAGCAGCAGATAGAGTGTGACGCGGGTCATGTCGGCCCAGAAATTGCCGATGTATTGCGTCTGGCGCCGGGCAAACCCGCGGAACAGCGCAAACGCGACCGCGATCCCGGTGGCTGCCGACAGGAAATTGTGCGGCACCAGCGCCAGCATCTGCGACAGGTTCGACAGCGCGCCTTCGCCCGCATAGGCCTGCCAGTTGGTGTTGGTGACAAAGCTGATGGTGGTGTTCATTGCCAGGTCGGACGACAGGCCCGGCAGGCCGCGCGGATTGAATGGCAGCACGCCCTGCAGGCGCAACAGCACATACGTCACCAGCGCGGTGGCGAGCTGAAACATCAGCATGGCCAGCGCATATTGCCGCCAGGTCTGTTCGCGCGCCGGATCAATACCGGACAGGCGATAGAACCCCCGTTCCACCGGGCCAAGCACGCGCGTCAGCGGGGTGTCACGCCCTTCGTACAGCGCAAACAGCCACAGGCCCACGGGTTTGGCCAGTGCAATGCACAGGC
The DNA here is from genome assembly GCF_001519065.1 of Novosphingobium sp. FSW06-99. Taxonomy (GTDB): domain Bacteria; phylum Pseudomonadota; class Alphaproteobacteria; order Sphingomonadales; family Sphingomonadaceae; genus Novosphingobium. Next base: position 52,251 of record NZ_KQ954266.1, on the reverse strand, counting down.
CGACGAATAAGAGGATCATGGCCCAGCCGACGAGGCTGGTACCGACCGCAGCCGAGATCATGGCAGCGCTTCCTTTTCCGGTCAGAATTTTTCAGGCCGCAGCAGCACGGCCACGAGATAGGCCAGCAGGCCAAGCGCGGTCAGCCCCGCCAGCACGAGTGAGAATGTCATCGCCGCAGCGCTCCTGTCATGACGCGTCGCACAGACGCAGAAAGGCCAAAGTGAGCAGAGTCAGGCCGGCGAGTACCGCCAGCCAGGCAAGATCGGTCACGGCAGATGCAATCCTTTACTGTCTGTTTTTTCGGGGAAACAGCACGGGTGATGGATTGCGCCATGTCGCATGCGCCCGTTAAGGTTCCACGGCAAAGGCAAGTCTGGCCATTAAGGAACCATAAAGTGCGCAGATCTGGCGGCAGGGCGCGACGATACCATGCGCGAGTTTAGGCAACGCGCCATGCACTTCATTGTGGTGGATCAAACGCCCAAGTGCGGGCAGGGACATGCGAAGTATCGTGAAAGGGCAGGCTTTGCATGACGTTCGGTGACCGTGTGATGATGCTGGCGGGGTGGGCGCTGGCCTGCGCCTGCGCCATCGCTAGCCCCGGCGCGGCCTTGGCACAGCGGCTCGACGCCACGCCGCGCACGGTGGTGATGACTGCGTTCGACCCCGAATTCGATGCATTGGTCGGCGCGGTTGCCGATCCGCATGCCTATGCCGTCAACGGCACGCAGTTCGTAGCCGGAACGCTGGAGGGCAAACCCATCCTGCTGATGAAAAGCGGGGTCAGCGTGGTCAACGCGGCGATGACCACGCAATTGGTGCTCGACCGGTTTGCGGTGCGGCGGATCGTGTTTTCAGGGATTGCCGGGGGCGTCGATCCGGCGCTGGCGATCGGCGACGTGGTGGTGCCCGACGCCTGGGGGCAATATCTCGAAGCCTCGTTTGCGCGCGCCACGCCGAACGGGTGGCAACCGCCCGAAGGCATCGTCGGCGCGCCGCCGCCCTGGCGCTTCATCTATCCGCGCGGCACCAAAGTCACGCGTGCCGATGGCACGGTGCGGCGGCTGTTCACCATTCCGGCCGATCCGGCGCTGGTTGCGCTGGCGCGCAAAGTCGTGCCGGGGCTGACACTGTCGGCCTGCGTCGATATATCGGGCCACCCGCAATGCCTGCCGCGCGCGCCGCGCATAGATGTCGGTGGTACCGGGGTCACGGCGGGGATCTTTGCCGACAACGCCGAATTTCGCGAATATCTGTTCACCGCCTGGCATGCGCGCGTGCTCGATATGGAAAGCGCCAGCGTGATCCAGGTGGCCTATACCAACGATGTGCCCGCGATCGTGTTCCGCAGCCTGTCTGACCTGGCGGGCGGCGATGCCGATGCCAATCGCATGGTTACCTTCGAACATCTCGCCTCGGTCAATTCGGCGCGCGTGGTGCGCGCCTTTCTTGCCGCCCTGCCGGATTGAGCGGCGATGATGAGGGCCTTTCGCGGTGAAATCCTGTCGGTGGCGCACGATCCGGCGTTGGTACCCGATGCGGTGCGGCACGATGCCGATGGGCTGCTGGTGGTCGAGGATGGGCTGATCGTGGCGCGCGGGGCCTGGCGCGATCTGGCCGACCGCTTTGCCGGGGTGCCGGTCGAGCCACTGGCGGGCCTGATCGTGCCGGGTTTTGTCGACGCGCATGTCCACTATCCGCAGATGGACAGCATGGCGGCGCATGGCGAACAGTTGCTCGACTGGCTCGACCGGCATATCTTTCCCGCCGAAATGGCGTTTGCCGACCCGTTGCATGCGCGCGCGGTGGCGGGGGCGTTCTGCGATGAATTGCTGCGCCATGGCACGACCAGCGCGCTGGTGTTCGCCACGGTCCATGCGCATTCGGTCGATGCCCTGTTCGAGGCGGCGCTGGCGCGCACCATGCGCGTGACCTGTGGCAAAGTGCTGATGGATCTGGGGCCCAAGGGCCTGTCCGACACCCCGGATATTGCGCGCGCAGAGACCGAGGCGCTGATCGCGGCCTGGCGCGGGCGCGGACGGCTGGGCTATGCGGTCACGCCCCGGTTCGCGCTGAGTTGTTCGGATGCGCAACTGGCGGTCGCAGGCGAACTGCTGGCGCGCCATCATGATGTCCTGCTGCACACCCATCTGGCGGAAAACACCCGCGAATGTGTCGAGGTGGCGGCGCGGTTTACGGATTTGCGCGATTATGTCGATGTCTATGACCGGTTCGGGCTGGTCGGCCGGCGGTCGGTGTTTGCGCATGGCATTCACCTGGCCCCGCGCGAATCCGCAAGGCTGGCGCAAAGCGGGGCGGGGATCGCGGTGTGCCCTTCGTCAAACCTGTTTCTGGGTTCGGGCTTTTTCGACTTTACCCGCGCTGCCGACCATGGGGTGCGGCTGGGGCTGGGCAGCGATATTGGCGCGGGCACCTCGTTTTCGATGCTGCACACCGCCGGGCTGGCGTATCAGGCCGCCCTGGCGGGCGGGTACCGGCTCGATCCGATGCGGGCGCTGTGGCTGGCGACGGCGGGGGGCGCGGCGCTGTTGCACGTGGATGATAAAGTCGGCGCGCTGGGCGAGGGGCAAGAGGCGGATTTTGTCGTGCTCGATCCCGCTGCCACGCCTCTGCTGGCGCGGCGCACGCGCGGGGCATCGCTGGCCGACCGGCTGTTTGCGTTGCAAGTGCTGGGGGATGACCGCGCGGTGTCACGGACTTATGTGATGGGCCGATGCCTGTGGGATCGCGATCGATCCCGGTTTGGAGACTTTGCGCAATGACCGACCTCGACACGTTCATCACGGGCTTGCCCAAGGCGGAATTGCATCTGCATATCGAAGGCAGCCTGGAACCCGAACTGATGTTCGCGCTGGCGCAGCGCAACGGCGTAGCGCTGGCCTATGATTCGGTCGAGGCGGTGCGCGCGGCCTATGCCTTTTCCAATTTGCAGGATTTTCTCGACATCTATTATGCGGGCGCGGCGGTGTTGCAGACGGCGGCCGATTTCCACGATCTGGCCATGGCCTATTTCGACCGCGCGGCGGCCGATGGCGTGGTCCATGCCGAGCTGATGTTCGATCCTCAAACCCACACCGCGCGCGGCATCCCGTTTTCCGAAGTGATCGAGGGCCTGCTGTCGGCAATGGCCGAGGCCGAGGCTCGCCATGGTTTGACATCGTGCCTGATCATGAGTTTTCTGCGCCATCTGAGCGAAGCCGATGCTTTTGCCACGCTTGCCGAGGCCGGGCCCTGGCTGCACCGGATCACCGCCGTCGGGCTCGATTCGTCGGAACTTGGCCATCCGCCCGAAAAGTTTGCCGGGGTGTTTGCCGCCGCGCGCGCCGCCGGGCTGAAACTGGTTGCCCATGCCGGAGAGGAAGGCCCGCCCGCCTATGTGACTGGCGCGCTTGATACCTTGCAGGTCGATCGCATCGACCATGGCAACCGTGCGCTCGAAGATACCGCGCTGGTCGAACGGCTGGCGGCCAGTGGCATCACGCTGACGGTGTGCCCGCTGTCCAACCTGAAACTGTGTGTGGTCGACACGCTGGCCGACCATCCGATTGATCGCATGCTGGCGCTGGGCCTCAAGGCGACGATCAATTCGGACGATCCGGCCTATTTCGGCGGCTATGTGGCCGACAACTATCGCGCCGTGGCAGCGGCACGCGGGTTGTCGCGCGCCGATCTGGCGCGCCTGGCACGCAACAGCCTGACCGGATCGTTCCTGCCGCCCGAGGCCATCGCAGCGCATTGCGCGCGGCTGGATGCGTTTGTGCTTGCAGAATAACCGGCGAGCCCGATAGCGTTGTGGCCGGAGAATTCGGGGCTGGATATGGGCGCATGAAATCAGTCAGGATCGCGGCCGCAATCTGCTGGATATGGGTCATCGGGGCCAATATCCTGTCGATATCCTTTCAGAATGCGCAAAATTTCAAAGAGTTTGTCCTATTTCCTTGGTGGTTTTGTGCCCTGCCGCTGGTGGTTGTCGCAGGGGCCTGGTTCCGGCCGGTGCCGCCTCCGCGCGGACGGGTTGAAATGGCGATCGACCGGATATTTGGTCAAGGGTGCTGGCGGCAATTTCTGGCCACTCTTCGGCCCCAACTCATGTTCGCGACCATGGCTTTCAGTATTGTCGCCGCCAATCTGGTCCGGGGCCTGGTTGCCGGGACTTACGTGCTTCCCATTCCGGTGGTCGGTTTTTTCGCGTGCGGGGGGATCGCGTTTGTTATCGCATTCCTGATCCGTCAGTCGCGCGAAAGAGCCTGATCACGCCTCTGGCACATTATGCGCCGCCGGATAACCCAACTGCGCAAACCCGGCTTCGAGCTCGCCCAGCACGATCCCTGCCGCGTGTGACGGGGTGCGCGCGGCGGCGGTGCAGAGCGCCAGCGTCATCGGGCGCAGCACGGGATCAGACAGGCGGCTGAACGACAGCAACCCGCGCTGCACTTCGGTGGCGACATCGAGCGAGGTCAGCACGCCGATGCCGATGCCTTGCAGGACCAGCGAGACGATCATCTGGATATTGTCCGATGTCGCGCGGCGATCGAGCGCGATGCCGTTGGTTGCCTCCAGCACTTCGATCTGCTGGCTGACCGCAAGCGGCCGCGACGGTACGATCACCGGCATCCCGGCGCACGTGGAAAAGCGCGTTTCGCGATGGCGGGCCAGCGCGTGGCCGGGCGGCGCGATCAGGCCCAGCACGACATCGACAAACGCGCGCACGGTCAGATCGCGGTAGGATTGCGGTTCGAACATGATGCCAAGATCGACTTCGCCATCGGCAACCATCCGCCGCACGATGTCGTTGCCCTGCACCTTGATACCCACGGTAATGCCCGGATAGCGGGTCTGGATGGCGTGGATCACGCCGGGAACGTGGCCCTTTGACAAGGCATCGATCACCGCAATCTCGACATGCCCGCGTTTCAGCCCGCGCAGATCCTCGATCTGGGCGCGCACATCGGCCAGGTTTTTCTGCCACCGCGTGCCCGCCGCCATCAGCACTTCGCCCGCCGCGGTCAGCCGCAGCCCGGTCGGCAGGCGCTCGAACAGCGGCATGCCCAGGTCCGCCTCGACATTGAGAATCTGCCGGTCGATCGCCGAGGCCGAAACATTCAGCTCTTCAGCAGCGCGACGGATCGAGCCCGATCGGCCGACCACCACGAAATAACGCAGGAAACGCGAAAAGGCAGGCATCTGGGTTGCTCTGTTTTATGAGAAGATTTGCCTGATCCATTGCATTTTTGCGGGCAGGGTCAAGCCTTTTGGAGGGATTTGGGAATCGGCGCGAAGCCTGCTAGGCGCCCAGCCATGCTGACGATTTCAAACCTTACCGTGCGCCTCGGCGGGCGCGACATCATTTCTGGCGCCAGTGCCGCCATTCCGCCGCGTGGCAAAGTCGGGCTGGTCGGGCGCAATGGCGCCGGCAAATCGACGCTGGTAAAAACCCTGATCGGCGAGATCGACCCCGATGCGGGTTCGGTCGACATGCCGCGCGGTTGCCGGTTGGGCTATATCGCGCAGGAAGCGCCCAATGGTACCGCCACCCCGTTTGAAACCGTGCTGGCCGCCGACGAGGAACGCACGCGCCTGCTCGCGCAATCCGAAGTCGAACATGATCCGCACCTGCTGGGCGATATCCACGAACGCCTGATCGCGATCGATGCCTATACCGCCCCGGCGCGCGCGGCGCGCATCCTGTCGGGGCTGGGGTTTGACGAGGCGGCGCAAGGGCAACCGCTCGATTCGTTTTCGGGCGGGTGGAAAATGCGCGTGGCGCTGGCCTCGCTGCTGTTTTCCAGCCCCGATGTGCTGCTGCTCGACGAACCGTCGAACCACCTCGACCTCGAAGCGACGCTGTGGCTGGAAAACTTTCTGAAGTCCTATCCCGCCACGCTGCTGATCATCAGCCACGAGCGCGACCTGCTCAACACCGTAGTCGATCATATCCTGCATCTGCAGGGCGGCAAGCTGACGCTCTATCCCGGCGCCTATGACGCGTTCGAGCGCCAGCGCGCCGAACGCGCGGCGCAGGCCGCCTCGTTCGCGGCGGCGCAGGAAACCCAGCGGGCCAAGCTGGCCGACTATGTCGCGCGCAACAGCGCCCGCGCCTCGACCGCGCGGCAGGCGCAGGCCCGCGCCAAGATGCTGGCCAAGATGCAGCCGATCGCCGCGCTCAGCGAAGACCCCTCGCTCAGCTTCGTCTTTCCCGATCCCGACGAATTGCGCCCGCCATTGATCACGCTCGATCTGGCCAGCGTCGGCTATGGCGAAACGCCGATCCTGCGCCGGTTGAACTTGCGCATCGATCCCGATGACCGCATCGCGCTGCTGGGCCGCAACGGCAACGGCAAGACCACGCTGGCGCGGCTGCTGGCGGCCCAATTGCCGCCGATGGATGGTGACATGAGCACCAGCGCCAAGATGCGCGTGGGCTATTTCACCCAGTACCAGGTCGAGGAACTGGCAGGCGATGCCACCCCGTTGATGCACATGCAGCGCGCCATGCCCAATGCCACCCCGCAGGCGGTGCGCGGCCAGTTGGGTCGGTTCGGCTTTTCAGGCGGACGTGCGACCGCCGAAATCCGCACGCTGTCGGGCGGTGAACGCGCGCGGCTGGCGCTGGCGCTGGTCACCCGCCACGCGCCGCACCTGCTGATCCTCGACGAGCCGACCAACCACCTCGACGTCGATGCGCGTGAGGCGTTGGTGCAGGCGCTCAACACCTACAAGGGCGCGGTGATCCTGATCAGCCACGACCGCCACATGGTCGAATTGACCGCCGACCGCCTGGTGCTGGTCGACAACGGCACCGCGCGGACTTTCGACGGCGCGATGGACGATTACATCGACTTCGTGCTGGGCCGCAATCAGCCCAAGAGCGAAGGTGACAAGGCCAAATCGGGATCGAAAGCCGACCGCAAGGCCAGCGCCCAGTTGCGCGAACAGTTACGCAGCCTGAAAAAGAAGGTGATCGACGCCGAAGCGCAGATGGGCAAGCTGCAAACCGAAATCAACGCGCTCGACCGTGCGATGTTCGAACCGGCCAGCGCCTCGGGCGAACTGGCCAAACTGTCGATGGGCGAATTGTCCCGCCGTCGCGGTCTGTCCGCCGCAAAGATGGAAGAGGTCGAAGCGGTGTGGATGGCGGCGAGCGAAGTGTACGATACGGCGATGGCCGAAGGTCAGGGCTAGAGCGTTGTGCAAAAAAGTGGGCACCTGCTTTTTTGCAATAAACGATGCGAAAACAAAGACTCCTAAAGCATACAGCGTTTCAGATTAAACGCAGTATGCTTTAGCCGGCGGTCAATCGGCCAGCCAGGCGGCCGCGATCTCGCCTTTGTGGCCATCGGGTGCCAGCGCGGCGCGCAGGGCGTCCAGAAGCGGCGGCAGTGCCTGGGTGAAGGCGTAGGGCGGGTTGACGATGAAAAGGCCAGCGCCGTTGTAGATGCCGGGCTGATCGGCATCGTACAACCAGTGTTCCACCCCCAGCAATTTGGGGATGCCGAGCTTGCGCAATTGCTCTTTCCACCGTGAATGCGTCGCGCGGTCTTTCAGCGGATACCAGATCACCGTTACGCCGTGCGCCCATTTGCGGCAAGCGGCGGCAAGCGTGGTTGTGATACGCGCGCGTTCATCCAGTTGTTCGTAGGGCGGGTCGACCACCACCACACCGCGTGCGGTGCGCGGCGGCAGCATCGCCAGCCAAAGCTCGTAGGCATCGCGCTGGTGCACTGCGGCCGACGTGTCGCGCATCGCGCTGCGCAGGGCCACGGCGTCCTCGGGATGTTTTTCGTTGAGGATCAGCACATCCTGCGGGCGCAGAAGCTGGGCCAGAATTCGCGGCGAGCCGGGGTACAGGCGCGGCTCGGCGCCGGGGTTCACCGCCTGTACGGCGGCGCGATAGTCGTTGAGCAGGGGATTCGCGTCGGCAAAAGCCCGCAGCACGCCCTGCGTCGCCTCGCCGGTGCGTTGAGCCGGATCGCCATCAAGGTCGTACAGTCCGCATCCGGCATGGGTGTCGATCAGCGTCAGCGCGCCCTCTTTTTGCTGCAACGCGCGCACGAGGGCGATCAGCAGGCTGTGCTTCACGACATCGGCGCTGTTGCCGGCATGGAAGGAATGGCGATAATTCATTGCACTTCAAAATCCTGCGGTCCGGCCCGTGTTGCGAATTTTTGGCTTGGCCGAATGCGCGTGATGCACCTCGCTGAGCCGCAGAGCGGTCATCGAGATGCATCATGATTTGTCAAGCTGATGGGGGTGATCGACCGCGCGATCATCCCCCTTGGTATCTCAATCGAAGGCCTGTGGCCGTCTCAGAAAAACGTTTCGGTCTTTCGCAGAATGTCGATCGTGGGGGTGTAATCATAACCCAGTTCGCGCGCGACAGCGGCGTATGTCACTTTGCCTTCGTGCACGTTGAGCCCTGCGGCCAGGTGTTCGTCGGCGCGCAAGGCGGCCTTCCAACCCAGATCGGCGATGCGGATCGCGTGGGGCAGGGTGGCGTTGTTGAGCGCATAAGTGCTGGTGCGCGCCACGCCGCCGGGCATGTTGGCGACGCAATAGTGGACCACGCCGTCGACCATATACGTCGGCTTGTCGTGGGTGGTGGCATGACTGGTTTCAAAGCAGCCGCCCTGATCGATCGCGACGTCGACCAGCACCGCGCCGGGGCGCATGGTGGCCAGCATTTCGCGCGTTACCAGTTTGGGCGCGGCGGCGCCGGGGATCAGCACCGCGCCGATCACCAGATCGGCATTACCGACCAGCGCGCTCAGCGACGCCGTGCTCGAATAGATGGTGCGGGCGCGGCCCTGAAAGTGGTTGTCCAGCCGTTCGAGCGTATCGATGTCGCGGTCGAGAATGGTCACGTCGGCGCCAAGCCCCACCGCCATCTGCGCCGCGTTCAACCCGACCACGCCGCCGCCGATCACCACGACTTTGCCTGGCGCCACGCCCGGCACACCGCCCAGCAGCACACCGCGCCCGCCGTGCGCCTTTTCCAGCGCGATCGCGCCGGCCTGGATCGCCATGCGTCCGGCGACCTGGCTCATCGGCTTGAGCAGGGGCAGGCTGCGACCGGGGCCGGTGACAGTTTCATAGGCGATTGCGGTGACGCCCGATTTGACCAGATCGGCGGTCTGTTCGGGATCGGGCGCAAGGTGCAGATAGGTATAGAGCACCTGGCCCTGGCGCAGTTGCGCCCGCTCGACAGCCTGCGGCTCCTTGACCTTGACGATCATTTCGCACCCGGCAAAAATCGTCGCGGCATCGGGCTTGATCACCGCGCCGGCAGCTTCATAGGCCGCATCGCTGGCCCCGATGCCAAGCCCGGCGCCTGCCTGAACCCACACGTCGTGACCATGCGCGACCAGTTCGCGGGCCGATTCCGGGGTCAGGCCGACGCGGTATTCGTGGTTCTTGATTTCGGTAACGGTGCCGACGCGCATGGGTTTCTCTCCTGCCGATTGTGCCGGGGCAGGATAGTCGCTCGGTGGCGCAAAATCTTCCCCGATTTTGGCCTTGTTGTTGGTCACGCCGGGATGATATTGCGCAAGCACTGAACAATTCGGGAAAATATCGCGTGGATCGTACCGATCGCAATCTGCTTGAGGCGCTTCAGCGCGATTCGTCGCGTTCGGTTGCCGATTTGGCGGAACTGGTCTCGTTGTCGCCATCGGCGTGCCATCGGCGGATCAAGGCACTGGAAGAACAGGGCCTGATCGCCGGCTATGCCGCCAGGGTGGATTCACGGCGGTTGGGCCTGACCGTCGAAGTGTTCGTCGAAATCACCCTGACGAGCCAGAGCCGCGAGGCAATGGACCGGTTCGAACGCGCGGTGGGCGATTTCGACGATATTCTCGAATGCCACCTGATGAGCGGCAGCGCCGATTACCTGTTGCGCGTGGCAGCGGCGGATCTGGCGGATTACGACACCATCCATCGCGATTGCCTGGCGCGCCTGCCCGGCGTGTCGGCCATGCGCACCTCGTTTTCGCTGCGCCGGATCAAGCGGATGGAAGGGTATCCGGTCAGCCGCCTGCGGTGATTTAATCGTTTGCTTAAAATCTCTGGACTCGCGGCATGGAGCAGTTAGTTTGTTCCGGCAAAACACGGTGCCCTTACCGGAGAGAGAACCATGGCTTTCGACACCACTTATCGCATGCTTATCGGCGGCGCGCTCGAAGCGGGCTCGGCCACGTTCGATGTGATCAACCCGGCCACCGAAACGGTGCTGGCACAGGCCCCCGATGCCACGCCCGCAGACCTGGACCGGGCGGTGGCGGCGGCGCGGGCCGCCTTTCCGGGCTGGGCCGCCACGCCGATTGCCGAGCGCAAGGCCGCGCTGTCGGCGCTCGCCAACGCGATCTGGGCCAATGCAGACGATTTCAAGCGCCTGCTGACGCTCGAACAGGGCAAGCCGCATGCCGAGGCGGGCGGCGAAGTGATGGGCGCAGGCTATTGGCTGCAGGCGAACACCGCGCTCGACTTGCCCGAAACGGTCAACGAAGACAGCGACGACCGGTTCAGCGTGACCCGGCATATTCCGCTGGGCGTGGTTGGCGCCATCGCGCCGTGGAATTTCCCGCTGATCCTGGCGATGTTCAAGGTTGCCCCGGCGCTGCTGGCGGGCAACACCATGGTGCTCAAACCCTCGCCGTTCACCCCGCTGACGACGCTGAAATTCGGCGAACTGGCCAAGGATATCCTGCCGCCGGGCGTGCTCAACGTGATCAGTGGCGGCGATGCGCTGGGGCCATGGATGACCAGCCATCCGGGTTTTGACAAGATCAGCTTTACCGGATCGACCGCCACCGGGCGGCGCGTGATGGCCTCGGCCGCACCCACGCTCAAGCGGGTTACGCTCGAACTGGGCGGCAACGATGCGGCGATCGTGCTGCCCGACGTCGATGTCGAAAAGATCGCCGAAACGCTGTTCTGGGCCGCATTCACCAACAACGGGCAGATCTGTATCGCCACCAAGCGTATGTATATCCACAAGGATATCTATGAACCGCTGCGCGATGCGATCGTTGCTTATGCGCGCACGGTCAAAGTCGGCGACGGGTCGGAACAGGGCACGCAAATCGGCCCGATCAACAACCGCCCGCAATACGAACGCGTTCTCGGCCTGATCGAGGATGCCCGCGACAAGGGCTATACGTTCCTGCTCGGCGGCGAAAAGGCCGACGTGCCGGGCTATTTCGTGCCGATCACGATCCTTGACAATCCGCCCGAAGACAGCCGCATCGTCCAGGAAGAACAGTTCGGCCCGGTGCTGCCGCTGATCAAGTTCGAAGATCTCGACGATGTGATCGCGCGCACCAACGCCACCGATTACGGGCTGGGCGGATCGGTCTGGTCAAAGGACGAGGAAAAGGCCTGGGATCTGGCGCAGAAGATCCAGTCTGGCACGGTGTGGGTGAACGAGACGCAGCACTTGTCGCCACTGGCGGCCTTTGGCGGGGTCAAGCAATCAGGCGTCGGGGTCGAAGGCGGGCTGGAAGGTCTGCTGGAATATACCAACGCGCAAACGCTGGTGCGCCGCAAGAAACCGGCGTTCGCCGACTAAACGGTGAAACGGTTGCGCGTGCCGTCAAAGGCCAGCGCGACCGTTGCGCCGATCAGGTCATGATCCGCCGCATGCGCCAATGTTGCCGCATCGGCGGCATTGGCGATAAATCGCCCGCCATCGGCCAGCCGCCCGATGGCGATGGCATTGGCAGGTTCACCCTTGTTGCGCCACACGGTGTAGGTTTCGACCGTGCCGGTGCCACTCGCCTGGGCCACCGGCACGACACCGGCGACGGCGTTCAGACGCGCCTGGATCGGATCGTGCACCAGCGCACGCCACGGCGCGGGCTGTGGTGACAGCACCAGCGCGGCATATTTCGACTGATATCCGCCATTGGCGCCGATCAGGCCCCATTGCGCCCCGGACCCCGCGCGCAGGCGCTCGACGACGCCTGCAATCGCGTGCATCGAATAGTTGTTTCCCGCCCCGCCGAAATAGGGCAGCCCGCCGGTCACGGTCAGCCCGCGCGGATCATCGGGCGACAGGCCCAGTCCCTCGATCGCGGCATTGAACACCGGGATCGGAAAGCAGCTGTAGAAATCGAACGCGGTGCAATCGTCCGGGGTGATCCCGGCCAGCGCCAGCGCCTCGGCAATCGCGGCATTGGCGGCCGGATATGCATCGATATCGGGGCGTGCCAGCACTTCCTTTTCCTGCGCCAGCGTGGCGGCGTGGATATAAGTCCAGCGCGTTTCGGGAATGCCTGCGGCGCGCGCGGCGGCCACGCTCATTACCAGCACGGCAGCGCCCTGGTTGACCTGATCGCGCGACACCAGCTTGATCGTATAGGGATCGGTGACCAGCCGGTTGCGCGGCGAAGGCGTGGCGATCTGCGCGGCCGACAGCGGTTCAGACGCCGCGCTGCTGTAGCGATTGGCGGCGGCGATCTGCGAAAACGGCGCGAACAGGTCGCCCATCACCTGTGCATAATGGTCACGATCGAGCCCCAGCCGTTGCCGCCGGGCGTTTTCCATCAGCGCATAGGCAACCGGCGGAGACACCACGCCATGCGCGATAGCCAGCGGTGACAGCAGCCCCTTCATGCCGAACCCGCGATCGTCGACCGGGCCAGCATCGCTTTCGCCCCAATCGCGCGTTTCGCCTTTGGCCGCCAGATGCCGCGTGCTGGAAATGGCCTCGGCGCCAAACACCAGCGCCGCCTCGGTTTCGCCCGCGTGGATACGGTTGCCCATGTCCATCAGGATGGTCACTGGCGATTGCCCGCCGACGTTTTCCAGCACCGCGCGCGCAGGCGCGATGCCCAGACGCCGGGCGACGGCCAGCGGAAACTTGTCGGGTTTGCCGAACGGTGACGGCGCGGCGTTCGAATCCTCGAATGTACGCACCGCGCCGATCACACCGATCAACCCGCGCACGGTGCTGCCCGCGCCGCAATCGCTCAACGCTGCCTCGCCAGCGAGCGCCGCCAGATCGGCGGCAGACAGCCCGCGATAGTCCGCACCATCGAGGCGTTCGACCGCCTGGCCGACCCCGACAATGACCGGGGTGCGCGGATCGATGGCGTTGGCAGGCGGTGTTGCGGTGCTCATAGGGAATCTCGATTTAAGTGATCGCTTAAATCGCATTCAAAGCCGGTATTGGCGCTTTGCGCAAGGGGCTATTGCGCCGGGGTCGGGGCCACTTTGTCGAGCATCCCGGCCAGTTGGATGCGTTCGTCGGGCCCCAGCCGGGTTTCGATCGCGCCGTGGATCGCGCCGGCATAGGCGGGCCACATCGCCGCGCGTTGCGCCGCGCCTGCCTCGGTCAATGCGACGATCTGCCCGCGTCCGTCTTCAGGACAGTGCGTCATATCGACCAGCCCGGCGGCCTCCATCCGCGTCAGCAGGCGCGACAGGTTGTATTGTTCGATCCCCACGACGCGCTGAAGATCGCGCGGACGCGATGCGCCGCGCCGTTCGAGCGCGGCAAGGATATCGTACCATTCGAGCGGGGGCAGCCCGGCGCGGCGCAGTTCGGCGCGGGCGATGCGCAAGGCGCGCGCGCCTGCGCCAAGCAGGCGGTCCCAGGCGAGCAGGGTGATGGCGGCTGGTGTGCTCATACGGTGCAGAGTGCGCGTTTGGCGGGCGTGCGGCAATTCCGGGTCGATGCCGATGCATCGGTTTACCATTGCGCAAGGATGGCGGTCGATGCACCTGCATCAACGCGCTTGATGCAGGTGCATCGACCCCGCCCGTCACACTATTGACATCGTTGTAGGCAAAGGCGAAGCAGGCACTCAGCCAACGCTGAATGGGAGAACACGATGTCGGTTGCAGGCACTTATGAAGTCGTCACCAAGACCCCGATGGGGGATCAGACTTCGATCCTGACCGTCGCTGTCAGCGGCGACAGCTTTACCGGCAGCAATGTCGGTCCGATGGGGTCGCTGGAGATCACCGACGGCAGCGTCGACGGGCAGACCATCACCTGGTCGAGCCAGATCACCGTACCAATGCCGATGAAGCTCGATTGCCGGGCGACGGTCGACGGCGATGCGATTTCGGGCACCGTGACGGCCGGCATGTTCGGCAGTTTTCCGATGAGCGGCACGCGCAAGGCATAAGACTTCGCGCCCGGTTCAGGCTGGCTTGATCCGTTTGATCACGCCTGAAAAAGCCAGCACCGGGCGCCCGTCGGCGCTGATCTGGCCGCGCGCCATGACCAGACTGCGCCCGCCGCCAGTGCGCTCGCCGCGCGCCAGCAGCACTTGGCCCGCCTGCGCCGGGGCCAGAAATTCGCAATTCATGGTGACGGTCACCCCGCTCACGTCTTCATCCTGCGTGGCGCCGAGCATGAACAGGCTGAAATCGGCAAACGTCATCAGGCAGCCCCCGTGGATGATGCCGTGGCCATTGCGATGGCCGGGACCGGGGCGAAATCCGCACACCACGCCCTGTTCGTCGCGCGTGACATAAAACGGTCCCGTCGCGTCCTCGAACGGATCGATTCCGGCCCATTTGTACCAACCCGCCCATTCCCCCGTGGTGATCGGATCGAGACGCCCCGCAAATGGCGGGCCGGGCAGGGGGCGGATGGCCAGGCCGGTTTGTTCGGTCACGCGCAACATTCTCCAAACAGCGGGAATCACCGAACGGGGCGGTGCAGTCTCGTTCGGATTGCGTCAAGTCGAGTGCGAGCCCAGGTGCCGGACGCGGACTGCGCCCCGTATAGTCTGATCTTGCATCCGCGGATAAAATCAGACAAATTATAAACTCAGACAAATCGCAAGGGCGGTGGTGGGAATGGTGATGCGCAAGGGGTTTTCGCGGCGACGGTTTTCGGCAGGACTGGTGGCCTCTCCGCTGGCCATGGCCTTGTCCGGGCGTGCGGGTGCGGCGTGGAACAATGTCGAGACACCGCCGGTCTTCCAGCACATCGACGCCGCCCGCATCGCTCCGCTGGCACCCCGCGCGCACACCTTTCCCACCGCGCAAGTACGCCTGGACGAAGGCCCGTTTCTTCAGGCGCAACGGTGGAATGCCGGTTATATCAAGCGGATCGACCCCGATCGTCTGCTCCACACCTTTCGCCTGACCGCTGGCTTGCCAAGTGCGGCCAAACCATTGGGCGGGTGGGAAGATCCGACTTGCGAACTGCGTGGCCATTTCACCGGACACTATCTGTCGGCCTGCGCACTGGCCTGGGCAGCAACCGGCGATGCCGACACACTGACGCGGGGCAACCGGCTGGTGTCCGCGCTCGCCGAATGCCAGCAGGCGCTGAAGCTGGACGGGTATCTGGCGGCATTTCCGGTCAGCCTGTTCGATCGTCTTGCGGTGGGGGCCCAAGTGTGGGCGCCGTTCTATACCTATCACAAGATATTCAACGGCATGCTCGACATGCACGAATTGGCCGATAACGCACAGGCGCTCGCAGTGGCGCGCGGCATGGCACAATGGTCGGACCATTGGACCGCCGAGCGTGGCGAACAGGACATGCAGGCCGTCGTGTTGGAAATCGAATTCGGCGGCATGAACGACGCGCTGTACCGGCTGGCGGCGGTCACCGGCGATGCCCACTGGATCACGGTAGGCGACCGTTTCACCAAGAAACGCGTGTTCGAGCCCCTGGCGTCGCGCAAGGATCAATTGCGCGGGCTGCACATGAACACCCATGTGCCGCAAGTGATCGGGGCAGCCCGGCGCCATGCGATGACGGGGGATCAGCGTTTTGGCGATGTCGCGTCATTTTTCTGGCAGACCGTGACCACCGCGCGCAGCTATGCCACCGGCGGGGCCAGCAACAACGAACACTGGCTGACCGAGCCCAACCACCTGGCCCGCGAATGGGACAGCGGGCATGATCATCAGGAATGTTGCTGTTCCTACAACATGCTGAAACTGGGCACGCACCTGTTTGCCCGGGCGCCCGACCCCGCCATTGCCGACTACTACGAGCGCAACCTGATCAACCATCGACTCGGCACGATGCAGCCCGAAACCGGGCTGACCACCTATTTCCTGTCGCTGGCGCCCGCCGCGTGGAAGACCTGGGGCACCGAAGACAGCACCTTCTGGTGCTGCAATGGCTCCGCGCTCGAGGATTTTTCCACGTTCAACCGGATGATCTATGCGCACGACGACACCGGGGTGTGGGTCAACCTGTTCATCGCATCGCAGCTCGATTGGGCAGAGCACGGAGTGCGATTGCGCCAGACCACCAATTTTCCAGCCGAGGCGCATACGCGGATCACCATCGAGGCGAGTGGCCCAGCGCCCTGGACGCTGCGCCTGCGCATGCCGTCATGGCTGGCCGACGGAGCGCAAGTGCGGGTCAACGGCAAGCTGCTGGAGGCACTGTCCGCGCCCGGCAGCTATCTGGAAATCCGCCGCCGCTGGCAAGCGGGCGACCGGGTGGAGATGACGATGCCGATGCAGACGCGGTGGGAGGTGTTTCCGGATCGGCCCGATGTGGGCGCGTTGGTCCATGGACCGGTGGTGCTGGCGCAGCATTTGCCGCTGGGCATGATCCCTGCCGATCTGATGCATGAGCATGGGCCGATGGTCGACAAAGTGGCCGCCCCGGTGGCGCCCGCCGCCTTGCCCCGCGATGCGGTGGTTCGGCTGGTGCCCGTCAGCGGGCAGCCGTTGCATTTCACGACAGAAGTCGCCGGCCAGGTTGTCGATCTGCGCCCGGTCAACGCCTGCCGGGAACGCTACAGCGTCTACAACCGGATAGTCTGACTGGGGCATTGGACGAAACCCGGCCGGGCGTCGCCGAGGGCGCTGGCGACGAATATCCACCGCTTCGGGGCATTTCACCGCAAGTGCAGTTGACGCGGGCGCGCGGGCTTTCCAAGCTGCGGTTCTGGCGAGCGGGAGGACGGACATGCGGGGCGCAACGGTGCGAGTGTTGATGGCGGCCTGCGCCGTGCTGGTGCCGCATGTCGCGATGGCCAGCCTGGGCGGCAATACGGCCACGGTGAATGGCGATCAGGCGCGGATGAGCGTGCGATCGCATGTCGTCGCCCAATCGGGCAGCGGTACCTTGCACACACTCAGCCTGAACAACGGCGGCGAAGTGCGCGAATATGCCAATGCCGCAGGGGTGATCTATGCGGTGCGCTGGGCAGGGCCCGGCAAACCCGCGCTTGATGCGCTGCTCGGCGCGCATTTCGCCACATTCCAGGGCGACAACGCGATCAATCATCGCCACGGCCAGCGGCGCGCGCCGCTGGTCAACCGGTCCGATCTGAAAGTCGTCACCGGGGGACATACCGGGGCGTTCTGGGGCTATGCCTGGTTGCCGCAAAGTGCGCCCGCCGGTTTTGATCCGACTTCGCTGTGAAAGGGCCGATGATGCTGAAAACACCGGGTTTGCGGCAAATCGTCGCGGCCATGATGCTGTTGGCGCTGGCCGCGTGCGGCGGCGGGTCGGACGCATCGAGCGGGTCAGGGTCATCATCGTCGAGTTCATCGTCGACGTCGTCCGGCGGAACCGTGACACTGACCAATTTCACCACAGTCACCGTCGATGCGGGCCCTGCGGCGCTCAACACCGGGGCGGATGCCTATACGTCGACCAATGTGCCCTATGTCTCGGTCACGGTCTGTGCGCCGGGATCGACCACCAATTGCCAGACGATCGACCATGTCCTGCTCGACACCGGATCGACCGGGTTGCGGCTGGAGGCTTCGGTGCTCAATTCCGCCTTGTTGACCGGATTGACCGGCGAAACCGATGCGGCGGGCAACGGCATTGGCGAATGCTATGAATATGTGGACAATTATGTGTTCGGATCGGTGCGGCTGGGTGATTTCACGATTGGCGGGGAATCCGTTTCGTCGATGCCGTTGCAAGTGATCGGCGATACCACCGGCGGCTTTGGTACGGTGCCCAATTCCTGTTCGTCGAGCGGTGGCAGCAACATGAACACGGTCCAGGCGCTGGGTGCCAACGGCATCATCGGCGTGGGTCTGTCGGCGGTCGATTGCGGCAGCACGTGCACGTCAACATCGACCGCAGCCTCTGGCGGGGCGATCTATTACGATTGCCCGTCATCGGGCTGTTCCGGCGTGACGACCCGGACTGACACCACCACTGCACCGTTCCAGCAATTGCCCAATCCGGTGGCGGCGTTTGCCACCGACAACAACGGCACGATCCTCGAATTGCCGAGCGTCGCGGCCAGCGGGGTGGCGACGCTGACCGGCACGGTCTATTTCGGCATCGGCACCGAGACCAACAACGCGCTGGGGTCGGCCACCGTGCTGCCCACCAATGACCAGGGCAATGTCACCGCGACGTACAACGGCACCAGCCTGACCAACAGCTTTCTCGACAGCGGCAGCAACTATTACTATTTCGTCGACAACAGCATTACCCAGTGCACGCAGACCAATTACACCGGTTTCTATTGCCCGTCATCGGCGCTGTCGCTGACCCCGACTCTGTCAGGCTATCGCAGCGGAACGGCCAGCGCGGCGTTCACCTTGTACAACGCCTATAGCGAACCGGCGGCGACATCGAATGCAGTACCCGGCATCGGCGCCAACCCCAACGCGCTGAACTTTTCGCAGCCGATCTCCAGCAGTTTCGATTTTGGCCTGCCGTTCTTTTTCGGGCGCCATGTCTATACCGCAATTGCCGGGCGTACGGCAGCCTCTGCCACTGGGCCCTATTTCGCCTATTAGGGCATCAGCAGTTTGGCCAGTTCCGCGATCCGGCTTTGCAGCGTATCGAACGCCGGATCGTCGCAGGCAGTGACCTGCCGCAGCGCGGTCAGCGGACCGCGCAGGTCAGGCTGGCGCGCGATCCGCGCGTCGATCAGGCGCAGCAGCGCGGCGTACACATCGGCCAGATAGGCCCGGTCGACCACTGCAGCGGGCAGGGCGATGCGCCGCGCGGCCTGGCGCAGTCGGGACTGATCCCCCTCATCCCTCACCACGCCCAGGCCTATGCGTGCCGCGATGGCCAGACAATCCAGACCAACCGCCAACCCGGCATTGCCGTGGCCTGTGGGCGCGCGCAACACGGCGCGGATCAGGTCGGGCAACCCTGTCGACAGGGTCGTCGCCTGACCGGGCGCAAGCATCAGTGGCTCGGTCTTTCCCGAGGGATCGATGCGGATTACCGGAATGCCGCTCGCAATCGCCTCGGCCACGATATCGCCGGTGCCACCCCGTCCCAGCGCGGGCTGGCCATCCCACACCGCGATCAGCATGTCGCACTGCGCCAGCACGATGCGGCCCGCGCGCTCATAGGCAGCGGGGGCGGTGTCGCGGTGGCAGTCGTCGGCCAGTTCGAACACCCGTGCAGAGGCGGCCAGCAACCGGTCGAACACGGCGCGCGTGTGCCCGGTGGTGAAATCGGCGGCATAGATCGCACGCGTAAAGGGCAGCACGCTGAACAGCGGCCAGCCGCGTGCCAGGGCCGCCGCGGACACCAGACTGTCTGCACCGTCGGCAAGCGCCGTCACCGCGCGCAATTCGGCCGTGCCAGCCTGCGCGCGCGCGATCTGTTCAATCTGCGCCAGCGTGGCGTCAATCGTCGCGGTCAGGGCGGGCAAGGCAGCGGTATCGAGCCGGGCCGCGCGATGCCCGGTTACCCCGATCGCCAGCACCGGGCGGGGGTTTGCGCGTACCGCGTCCAGCGTTTCGCCGACCACGCTGCTGGCGGGCAGATCGTCCATTGCCGGTAACGCTAGCGGTCGGCGATGCGGGTGGTCAACCGGCAATGGCATGTGCCACCAGATCCGTGCTATCACCATGGCATGAACGAAATGGCGCACATGGTCCTTGCCGAAACCTTCGCCTGCAACGCGGCCACGGCCGAAACCCTGGCGGCGCGGGCGCGGTTGCGCGACCACCCCGCGCATAGCGTGATCATCGCCGCAGACCGCGACGGCGCGCACGTGCATGTGATGGTCGACGGCCATGCGCGCATGATGGCCTTTGCGGTCGATGGGCGGCTGGTGGCGATCGAGGACTATCTGCGCGGCGATCTGCTCGGCGAGACGGCGCTGTTTGAAAAGGACCAGCCCGCGCACGATATTGCGGCGGTGATCGCCAGCACCTCGGCAGCATTTGGCCAGGCGGTGTTTCTCGACCTGATGACGAATTACAGTTGCGTTGCGCTGGCGGTGTCGCGGCGACTGGTGGCGCGGTTGTCGCGCATCACCCAGCGCATGGTCGAAGGTGCCACATTGTCGGCCAATGGCCGCATCCACGCAGAACTGTTGCGCCGGGCGCAGGCCAGCGAAGACCTGACTATCCGCCCCCCGCCCGTGCTCAGCCAGTTTGCCCTGCAAGTGCAAAGTACCCGTGAAACCGTGTCACGCGCAATCAACGCGCTGGAAAAGCGCGGGATCATCACGCGCGACGATCACGGTCTGCGCGTGGTTGCACCGCATCGCATCGAAGAATTGATCTACTGAGCGGGCGTCAGCGCAAACAGCCTGATTTCGCCCGCTTCGCCAACGTGTTCGGCATGAATGTCGGCCGACAGGTTGACCGACACCGCGCTGGCCAGCGTTTCGCTGGCGGTTAGCACGCCGGGCAGCGCGGCCTGCGCAATCGCCGCCAGATCTGCCGTGGCGCGGCCGACGAGCGCCGCCGGATCGTCGAACCAGTGCGCCAGCCCGTAATGGCCCGCCACCCGCAAGGGCAGCGCCAGCGGCGGCAACGCCAGCAGCGCGCGGGCATAGGTCCATGCTGCGTCGGCATCGGCAAACACCACCATCCGGGCATTGCCCATCGGCAGGGTCAGCTCGGGCTGCACCGGCAATGCCGCGCTGGCGGCGCGAAACGGGGTGATCACGCTGTCGATCGCCTCGGCAAAGCGGCCTTCGTCACAGCGGTCGAGGCCGTCGAAACTGATCATCAGCATGGCCGCCAGCCGCCGGTCGTGGCGCCCTTCGGGGGCAGGGCGCAGGCCCGATGCCGCCACCGGCGCGGTGCGTGGTGCGATCAGGCACTGTTGCCGGTCGCGGTCGCGCCAGCGTTCGCCGATCCGGCGCGTTCCATCGCCACCGCCATAAGGGCCGGGCATATCGTCGATCACCAGCAACTGCCACGCCGTGCTTTCCAGCCGGCGCGCGTTGAGCACACAGGCCCCCATCGCCACATCGGCGGCCAGTTGCGTGGCCAGCGGTTCATAGGCGCCGGTCACCGAAGTGACGCATTGCAGCGAATGCGCCGCGGCCAGACAGGCGTCAAACCGCGCGCGCCACGCCGGATCATAAGGGGCGACCGATTGCGCGACAAATTCGTCGAGCCGCGTCGGCAGCACGACATGCAATTCGGCACCGCGTGCAATCAGCGCCTCGGCAATCACGATATCGGCGCCCGCCGCCAGCGCGCCAAAGCCGAACCCCACGTCGTGCGCGGCCAGCCATGCATCGACCGTGCTGCGCAAGGCCTCGGCCTGGGCGGGCGCGACGCCCAGATGCCCGGCGAAATTGAGCGAACGCGGCGGACGAAACGGATCGAGCCAGCGCGGGTCTGCGCCCAGCGCGGCGAGGATCAGCGCGAATTGCCTTAGCGTTGTGGCGCGATCGGCCCAACCGTCGGGATCGGCGGCGATCGCCTGGTGCATGGCCTCGGCAGCAGCTTCGCTTTCGCCGCGCAGCAAATGGGCTTCGGCCCGCGTGGCGGCGATGAAATAGGGTGTTTCGGCGAAGTCCTGTGTGCCCGCCATCCAGTCGAGCACATCTTGCGCAACCGCTTGGGCGCCTGCGCGATCGCCCGCCAGCAACAGCAGCGAGGCCTGGTTGATGCGCGTATAAGGCTGCGGACGCAGACGATCGGCGGTGCCATAGGCTGCGGCGGCGGCGGCCAGCAGCGATTGCCGGTCGGGCCCGGCGGCGCGCATGCCTGCATCTTTCAGCAGGCGCGCGCGGATCGCCAGTGCGGCGGGGTCGGCATCGCGTTCGGCCCAGCCGCCGGCTTCGAACAGCCCTTTGGCATAATCGATGCTGCCGGCGCGGGCGGCGGTGATAATGGCGGCCAGGCTGGTCGTCGGCGCGGAAGTCATGGTCTTGTGGCTCTCAACGGCATCTCGGGGACGATTAGCCGTGGTTTGCCGCACGCGGTCAAGCCCGGGGTCATGATTGGCCGAGCAAATCCGGGCCGATCTGGCGCGCGTCAACCGGCGCGATCGTCGTGATCGACCGCCGCCATGAAGCGAGCGGCGAGACAGACATCGCGGGCAAACGTATGGACCGGGTCGATCAGCCGCTGGTGCGTTTGCGTCAAGGGGCAGTCGATCGAGTGCGCGCGGCGGTCGGGGGTGCTCTGGGCGGCAACGATCGCGGCGATGAAACCGGCGGCGATCAACGCGAACGTGGCCAGGCGGACATAGGAAAACGTCTTGATCATGAGCGATCTCTTGCGGTCTGCGGTCACGGTCGAGGCTTGCTTGGCGAAAGCCCGGTGATGCAAAAGGGGCCCGCCGGCGGCTCTGCCAGCGGGCCCCTTCCGCATGTCCGACCTGGCTGTCATGGACGGACAAGACAGCCAGGGTCGCTTCGGGTCATGCGGTAGCTCAATGCACCGGGGTTTCGACCGGCAGTGCGGTGGCGACATGGACCGAGGTTTCGCGCATGGCTTCTTCGCGCTTGCTGTCGATCTGGGCGAGGCCGCTCTTCAGCGCCTTGTTGAGGCAAGCGCGCTCGTCATCGTTCAGCCCGACCTTGGGATCGAGATTGGGGGCGCAGATATCGAGTGCGACGCGGTGCAACCGGGCAATCAGGTGGTCGACCGCCTTTTGCGAGGTGAAATCGGTGGCGGCGATGTTGAGTTCGGCTTGCGGGGCCTGATCCGCTTCGGCGGCCTGGGCGACGGGGGCCAGCACAAACAGGCTCGACGCGATCAGGGTGGCAGCGGCAGTGCGAACGATCGAGAAAGTCTTGGTCATGGGTCATCTCCTGAATTTTCGTTCAGGCTTCTTGCCTGACAAGGAGATGATTAC
The DNA here is from genome assembly GCF_001519065.1 of Novosphingobium sp. FSW06-99. Taxonomy (GTDB): domain Bacteria; phylum Pseudomonadota; class Alphaproteobacteria; order Sphingomonadales; family Sphingomonadaceae; genus Novosphingobium. Next base: position 29,254 of record NZ_KQ954266.1, on the reverse strand, counting down.
GCCGGGGCGATCCGGCTTACGCGTGACGGCCATCACGCCGCCACTTTTTTGTATTTTATTTTGTCATTCCGGCTGACCGATCGGGCGGAACACCATCACCAGCAACAGATCGGCAATCCCTTCCATCGCCGGAGGGTTCAGCATGGCAAAGGCATAGTTCGACCGGCAGTGCCACAGCCCGGGTGCAAATTCGACGATGCCGTCCAGCACCGGCTTGACCGGCACCTCGCGCGGGTCGGCGCCGTTGCGGGTCTGGATATAGTCGCAGGTCGGCACCGCCAGGATCGTCTCGATCTCGACATGGCGGGCCACCGCGCCGATTTGCACCACCACTGGATAGCGGTCTGCGCCCAGGGGAATGCACAGCGCAAAAAACCCGTCATGGGTCGGGCGTGCGGGGCACAAACCCGGCACTTCGCCCTGCGGCTTGACCAGGATCACCGGCACGGCAGTGCCCCCGCTGACCGAATCCGCGAATGTCAGCGGCGCGGAAAACCGCGTCGCGGCAAAGTTGGCCAGCCGCAACGGCATGCCCGCGTCGGCCAGTTCGGCAGGTACAAACATGCGCCGCGTGCTTTTCTGGTAGAACAACCCCTTTTGGCGCAGGCCACGCCGCGCCGCCGCCGTATCGAACAAGTCGATCGTTTCGTCGGTGCCAAGGTTCACGTCGTGTTCGAATGCGGCGATCGTCGCGATCTCGTGCGGCAGTGGCAGGAACATCAGCCGGGTCAGCCCCGCTGCGCACGCCTCGCGCCACAGCCGGTCATGATCATCGGGCAGGGCACGCCGGATGGTGGCGCCCGCCACTTGCCGGGCAAATTCGACGCACCCGGCCTGAACCGCATCGCGCACCGCGCTCTGGTTGTCCTTGATGGCGTTGGCGGCGCGGATCGGCGTGCCGTCGGGGGTATAATCGATTACCGATCCGATTGCGGTGGTCGCCAATTGTTCGAGCACCGCGACATTGCCGATCATGGTCGCCAGTGCGGTGGGGTCGAAATGGCGCGGATCGAACCAGCCGCGCTTGTCGAGGCCCGACAGTTCGGTTTCGCGCAGCAGCAGATAGCGCCCGGCGACATGCACATCGAGCGCGCGCGCCAGCAGCGGCCCGGCCTGGTTCTGCACCGAACCGTTATAGCCAAGGTCGATCAGCATCAGTGTGTCGCCGGGGCGGGGATCGATCGCGTTGCGCACATGCCCGACCATACGGTCGGCCAGTGCGCGGGCATCAGCCAGGATGGCGCGGCGATTGCCGGGATCGTCGCACCATTTGCCCAGTGCGCGGCGCGCGGCCACCGGATCACGGCCCTGGCAGATACGATTGAGCGTGGTCTGGTCCAGCCGCAGCATCCGGCCCAGGGTGGGCGCAGGGGTGGTGGCCTGTTCGGCAAGAAAGCGTGAAAATGCGACATCGCTGTTCAGCGCGGCAAAGGTCGCGGTCATCCGGCTGATCTCGACCGCGTGCCCGCTGTCGCCCCGAGCTTGATGCACGCGCAACGGCAGATGGCCATCGCGCAGCATGAACAGCCAGTGCACGCGTCCACCGCTGCTCGCGAGCGCCTCTGCTTCTTTGTGCAACCACGCATCGAACCCGCAGAACAGCGGCCCCAACACGCCATAGCCCAACCGGTGTGCCGGATCAGGCTGTTGCGGCACACCCAGGGCCAGCGCGGCGCGATGCGGTTGCGGGCGGGCCAGCCGCTCGGGTGCATCGCCCTGCAACATCCCGGCAACCGTGCTTTCCAGCCGCAATTGCTCAGCCGCCTCGGGCGTGAACTGTTTGAGATGGAGCGTGTGCACCCCGAACGGGCGCACCCCCAGCACATCGGCATGGTGGTTGTCGCCGATGTGCAGGATCTGGTCGGCGTGGGCCTTTACCCGCGCCAGCACTTCGCCGTAGAGCCCGTCGCCCTTTGGCCTGGCAAAGCGCGACGAACAGAACACCTGGTCGATCAGCGCGGCCACGTCATCGCCCGCCGCCTGGGCGATCAGGTGCAGCAATTGCCGCTGATCGAGGTAAGTGTCGGAGACGATGATCACCTTCAACCCGCGCCGCCGCGCCTCGTGCATCAGCGCCACGGTGGGGGCAAAGGCGTGGCAATGGCGCGCCTCGGTGGCCAGTTCGGCGTCGATCGCGGCCAAGCGCGTACGGCGGTCGGCACGCGGCATCACTTCGGCATAGATCGCCTCGATCGGTACGTCTTTTGCGCCGCGCGTCGCGTGGGCAATCGCGCGCGCGCGCCCTTCGCCGGTGGCGCGTTGCCAGGCGGTGACACCGGGCAGGGCGGCAAACAGATCCTGCGGCAGATGGCAATCGCGCCACAGCAGCGTGTCAAAACAGTCGAGGCTGAGAATCTTGAGCCCGGCGTAGCGATCGAGCACGAACGGCAATTCGTGCGGCAGGCAACTGTCGTCGGCGCCGGTGACAAATGCGCCTGCGGGAACCGGCGCGCTCATCGCGCCGCCTGTCGCCGGGATCGGGTTCGATCGGTCTGTTTCACGTGTGGCCCCCGTGGCATGGTTTCGCGCTGTGGAAGGTCTAGCCCGCGGATGGTTAATCCGGGTTCACCCATGGACTAGGGAACGCTGCGCAGTGCCGCCGACAGCGGCGTATGGCTCACGGTGTCATAAGTTGCTTTGCTTGTGCCGTACATTCGCTAGGATGCATCGCAAATCATGCCGGGAGACGCGATATCGTGACCAGAGCCAGGACACCTGTCTCGCCCAAATTGGCCATGGCGCTGATCGCGCTGCTGTTTGCGGGCAATGCGCTCAACTATGTCGACCGGCAGGTCGTCGCGTTGCTGAAACCGACCTTGCAGGCCACGTTCCACTGGTCCGACGGCGACTTTGCGCATCTTGGCGCGGCGTTCCAGTTTGCCGCGGCCAGCGCGCTGGTTTTCGTGGGCTGGTTCATCGATCGGCTGGGCGTACGGCTGGGCTATGGCCTGGCGGTCTTGGTGTGGAGCCTGGCGGGCATGGCCCATGCGGTCGCCGCCAATGTGCAGCAATTCGTCGCCGCGCGGATCGTGCTGGGGATTGGCGAGACGGTCAGCACACCCGCCGGGGTCAAGGCGGCGACACTCTATCTGACGCCGAAACAGCGTAACCAGGCACTGGGCGTGATCAACACCGCGCCCAATATCGGTGCGATCATCACCCCGCTGATCATCCCGCCGTTTGCCGTGGCGTTCGGCTGGCAGGCGGCATTTGTGGTGACGGGCGGGTTGGGGCTGGTGTGGCTGGCGGCGTGGTGGTGGGGCACGCGTGGGCTGGAACCGGTGGGTGCGCTGGCCGAACGCGCGCCGGTCGAATGGCGCGCGATGTTGCGCGAACACAGCACCTGGGCGGTGATCGGGGCGAAATTCTGGACCGACGGGGTGTGGTGGTTCGTGCTGTTCTGGATGCCCGACTATTTCCATCGGGTGTTCGCGATGAACCAGGCCGAGCTGGGCCGACCGATCGCACTGACTTTTGCGCTGGCGGCGACCGGGGCGCTGACGGCGGGATCGCTTTACCCCTGGCTGATCAGGCGCGGCATGGATGCCGATCGTGCGCGCAAGCGGTCGATGCTGCTGTTCGCGCTGGTGGTTCTGGCAATGCCGATGGCGCTGCTGGTGCACAGCGTTTGGCTGGCGGCGTTGCTGATCGGGCTGGGGCTGTTTGCGCACCAGGGATTTTCGACCAGCATTTTCGGCATGGCCGCCGATATCGTGCCGACCCAGCATATGGCCAGCGTGATCGCGCTGGGCGCGGTGGCGGGCAATCTGGCGGGCATGGCGGTGATCGAACTGGCCGGTTGGTCGCTGGGGCACGGGTTTGGCTATGCGCCGATGTTTGCCTTTTGCGGGGTGGCGTATCTGATTGCGCTGGGATGGATCAGTCTGGCCATGCCGCGTCTGACACCCACCCAATAACAAAACGGGGCCGGTGCTGTGCACCGGCCCCGCCGTCGTGACCCTGCTCGCGCGTGATCAGAAATTGTAGTGCAGCGTGACCCCCCAATAACGGTCGGAATCGCGGGGGATCTGATAGAGATACGAACCACCCGGGCCGCCGGTGCCGATGGTCGAGGCATAGTGGTCGTTGAACAGGTTCTTGACCACGACTGCCAGACGATAGTGCTTGGCAAGGTCGACGGCGGCCAGGCTGATATCGACCTGGGTATAGGCCTTGAGGATCTGTTCCTGGAACGCCAGTTCCTGCGCCGCCGTGTTGGTCGGGGCCAGTGTCGACACCTGCTTGTCGGTATAGGCGGCCAAAGCGTTGAATTCGAGCGCAAAGGGCAGGCCCGTGGGTTCCTGCGTATATGTCGCGCCCAGATTGCCCTTGTTCTTGGGCGCAAAGGCCAGCGGGGTACCCGACGCGATATAGTTGATCGCCTGTGCGGCCGGCGGTTCGAGGAACTGGTCCACGCGCGCGTCGGTATAGCTGTAGCCGCCGTTGATCGTCAGGTGACGGTTGGGACGGAACAGCAGTTCAAGCTCGCCGCCGCGGGTCGAAACATTGCCCGCATTGATGATCGTGGTGGTCACCGTGCCGTTGACGGTGGTGGGGTAATTGGCCTGATAGTTGTAGACCTTGGTGTAGAACCCGTCGATGTTGAAGATCAACCGGCCATTGGCAAAGCTGTTTTTTAACCCGGCTTCGAACGCGTTGGAGGTTTCCGCCGAAATCGGGGCGGTGTTGGCAGCGGTCATGTTGAAGAACACGTTGAACGCCGGGCCTTTGTACCCGCGCGAATAGCTGGCATAGAACATGTGGTGCGGCGCCAGATCATATTCCAGCGCGGCCTTGCCCGAAACGTTGTTTGCGCTGGTTTCACCCGTCCACGGCGTGCCGTTGAAGGTGCCGCCCGCCGCCACATTGGCGTCGAAATTGCCCGCAATCCCGGCCGGGCCGCTCACGCCGTTCAAGGCATCGGTGCGCGTGTCATAGGCGGTGACTTTGTCGTGGGTATAGCGCAGGCCGGTCACCAACCGGAACGTCGGCGCAAAGTGCCAGGTCGCCTGGCCATAGGCGGCAACGTTGTCGAAGGTCGATCCGAACACGCCCACCCCGACCGCGTTGACGATCGTCGAAAGGTCGGCGGGGCAGGGGATCAGGCCATTGGCCTGCCTGGCTGCGGTCGTGGCCAGGCAATAGGTATCGTTGCGGGTATAAGTCCGTTCGGCCACCGCCTGATAATAGAACGCGCCGACGACGTAATCGACAAAGCCGCCGGTCGGCGATGTCAGGCGCAGTTCCTGGGTAAATGTGTGTGACCGTTCGGGGCCGATATCATGGATCAGCGGGTTGCCGAGATAGAGCTGGTCGACCCAGTCGCCATCGCGCACTTCCTCGTTGTTCCATTTGCGCCATGCGGTGATCGAGGTCAGCGTGTGCGTGCCCAGCGCCAGATCGGCCTGCAACGACGCGCCATAGGTTTCTTCCTCGGTGCGGTTGGGCATGCTCTGGATGCTTTGGCGCGTATCGCCGCCCAAGGCCGGGGGCAGGATGCTTTGCAAGGCCGCCTGGCTCGCCGAGGGCGTGGGATTGAGCGCGCCGATCACAAAGGCGCAGCACTGGTCGTCGGCCTTGCGGTAATCGGCAATCAGCTTGACGTGCAGGTTGGGCGTAACATCGCCGATCAACTGGCCGCGCACACCATAGTGCTGATAGCCGTTGATCTTGCTGTGGGTCGTTTCGTCCCAGATGTTGCCTTTGTAATCGCTATAAAATCCGGTGACTCCGGCGCGCCAGTTGTCACCAATCGGGCCGCTCAGATTGGCCTTGAGCTTGTACTCGCCGCCCTCGAACACGCCGACGTCCATATAGCCGCCGAGTTCCTTGCCGGGTTCCTTGGTGACGATGTTGATCACCCCGGCCGAGGCATTCTTGCCGAACAGCGTGCCTTGCGGGCCGCGCAGCACTTCGACGCGGTCGAGGTCGTAAAGATCGCCAAAGCTTTCGCCCGCACGTGCCAGCACCACGCCGTCGAGCACGCTGGTCACGCTGGGTTCGGCGGCGATCGAAAAGCTGACCGTGCCGAGACCGCGCAGGAACAGCGCCGAATTGAGGCTGGTGTCGCCCTTGACGAAAGTCAGCGCGGGGACCAGTCGCTGGGTATCCTCGATATTGTTGGTCGACAGCCGCGTCATCGCATCGCCCGACACGACGGTGATCGCGACGGGCACTTTTTGCAGCGGTTCGGCACGTTTTTGTGCGGTGACGATGATTTCGGCGGGCGGGGCGTCGGTCGTGGCGCCGGGCGTGGCGGTGGGCTGCGCATCGGCGGCCAGCGCCGGCGATGCGATCAGCGCGACCAGTGGCAACGCGGCCAAGGCACAATATGTCGGTCTCATGTCATTCTCCCCTGAAAGGCACGGCGCGTGTGGCGCCTGTACTGGTGTGTTCGTGCAGGTCACCGCTGTGGCGGTGGCTGGTAGACGACGCCGATGTTATGTCAATTACATTTGTAGAGATTGTTGCAGGGCGCCGATTTCAGCGCGACGCACGCCAACGCACGCCGCGCAAAAACACGACCGAATTCCGCAAAGATGCTGATTTCATGCCATTCGTCCTCTCTGCCCGCCGACCGGTGCGCCGGTCGATCGTGACTGTTTGCAATGTCGCGGAATCGTGTTCCGGCCTGCTATTCCCGGTTGATTTGCCGATCTGTGCTCGATATGTCAATCGGTGTCATAAGGGCTTGGCATTTTTCCAGGTGCGCCGCGACGGCGGCCTGGATATGGATGGGCCGGGTGTGGGATAGCCATGAAATTGCGCCTCGAAATCGAACAAACGGGATTTTCGCTGGTCCTGGCGGGACGTACGGTGCTGCGTCACAGCGCCGATTGTCCATCGGTGACAGTGGCGCGCGGGCACCCCACGGTGACGATGCTGCGCGGCAATTTCCGAATCGAGGATGCGCCCCAGGGCCAGACAACGCCGCGCGACTGGCACCGCGATGGCGATGCTGTCGTTCTGTGCGACGATACGGTGCCGGTGGTGCGGATCGCCTGGACCGATGCCGACCTGACGGTCACGGCGTGCGACCCCGCCAATGATCGCATCCACGTCCGGCTTTACGCCGATCCGCACGAATACGTGTGGGGTGGCGGCGAGCAGATGAGCTATTTCGCGCTCAACGGACGGCGGTTTCCGATGTGGACCAGCGAGCCGGGGGTGGGGCGCGACAAATCGACCGCGCTGACGCAAGTGATGGACCAGACCGGCATGGCCGGTGGCGATTACTGGAACACCAATTACCCGCAGCCGACCTTTATGACCTCTCGCTGGCTGGCGGTGCATTGTGACACCACCTGCTACAGCGTGCTCGATTTCACCGATCCGGCGCATCACGGTGTCGAAATCTGGGCCAGCAGCGCGCGGTTTGTGCTGTTTGCGCAGGATGATCCGCACCATCTGATTGCCCGGCTGGCATCGTATTTCGGTCGGCCACCGGCTTTGCCAGACTGGGCCATCGGGGGGGCGATTGTCGGGCTGAAAGCCGGCTTTGCCAGCTTTGACCGGCTTGAGCGCTTCGTTGATGCAGGCACGTCGGTCGCGGCGCTGTGGTGTGAAGACTGGGCCGGGGTGCGTGAAACCAGCTTTGGTCGCCGCCTGTTCTGGGACTGGCGCTACAGCGCGGCGCGCTATCCCGATTTGCCCGCACGGATTGATGCTCTGCATGCGCGGGGCATCCGCTTCATGGCTTATGCCAACCCCTATCTGGCCGTCGACGGGGCCTTGTACCGGGAAGCCCAGGCGGGTGGGCACTTGTGCCTGCGGCAGGACAGCGATGCGGTCTATCTGGTCGATTTCGGCGAATTCGATTGCGGTGTGCTTGATTTCACGCGGGCCGAAACGTGCGACTGGTTTGCCGAACGCGTGCTCGGGCGTGAAATGCTCGATATCGGCATCGATGGCTGGATGGCCGATTTCGGCGAATATCTGCCCACCGATGTGCGGCTGGCGAGCGGGATCGATGCGATGGCGGCGCACAATCTGTGGCCGGTGCTGTGGGCACAGGTCAATGCGGCCGCGCTGGCCGCGCGCGGGCGCACCGGTGATGCGCTGTTTTTCATGCGGGCCGGATTTTCCGGGGTGTCGCGCCACTGCCCGCTGCTGTGGGCGGGCGACCAGTCGGTTGATTTCACGCGCCACGACGGCATCGGCACGGTGATTACGGCGGCGCTTTCGGCGGGGCTGGTGGGCAATGCCTACAGCCATTCCGATTGCGGCGGCTATACCTCGCTGCACGGCAATGTGCGCAGCGTGGAACTGATGCAGCGCTGGTGCGAACTGGCCGCGTTTGCCCCGGTCATGCGCAGCCACGAAGGCAACCGGCCCGATGACAACTTGCAATATGACAGCACGCCCGAACTGCTGGCCTGCTTTGCGGCATGGAGCCGGGTTCATGCGCATCTGGCGCCCTATGTACGGCATCTGTGCGACGATGCGGTGGCGACCGGGTTGCCCGTGCAACGCCCGCTGTTTGTGCACTATCCTGCCGATCGCGAACTTTACGCGATCCAGGACCAGTATCTCTATGGCGCCGATCTGCTGGTCGCGCCGGTGATCGAAGCGGGCAGCACCACGCGGTGCGTGGTGCTGCCGGGTGATCGGCCCTGGCGCCATGTCTGGACTGGGCAGGACCATGCGCCGGGCACTGTGACCATTGCCGCGCCGATCGGCCAGCCCCCGGTTTTCTATCGCCCCGACAGCGTCTATGCGGCGCTGTTTGCGGGATTGCGGGAGATCATGGCACCATGAGCGAAAGAGCGAATATTCGCGACGTGGCCGCGCGCGCGGGCGTTGCGGTCAAGACAGTCAGCCGCGTGCTCAACGGCCATCCCTATGTCAGCGCGCCGATGCGTGAAAAAGTCGAACGCGCGATGCAGGAACTCGATTTCCGCCCCAGCGTGGCCGCGCGCATCCTGTCGGGATCGAAATCGAACCAGATCGCGCTGATCTATGACAACCACAGCCCTTATTACATGTTTCAGATCCAGTCGGGTTGCTGGGATTGCTGCAAGGTGCATGGCATTCGCCTGCTGGCGCAACCGGTCGATGTGACCGATCCCGATGTCGGTGATCAGGTGCGCGGGCTGGTGGGCGAAACCCATGTCGATGGCATCGTGCTGTCCTCGCCCGTTACCGATTGTCCCGCCGTGCTGCGCGCGCTCGATGCGCTCGATATTCCCTTCGTGCGGATATCGCCGGGCACCAATCATGCGATGACATCCTCGGTATTCATCGACGATGCGCAGGCCGCCGACGATATGACCACGCACCTGATCAATCTGGGCCATCGCCGCATCGGTTTTATCAAGGGCCATCCCAACCATCCGGGCAGCGACGACCGCCAGTTCGGCTATCGCCGCGCGCTCGATCGCGCCGGCATTGCGTTCGAACCGCAACTGGTGATGCCCGGCGCGTTCGATTTCGAAAGCGGCATGGCGGCCGGCGCGGCCTTGCTCGATATGCGCCATCCGCCCACGGCGGTGTTCGCCGCCAACGATGACATGGCCGCCGGCGTGCTGGCGGTGGCGCACGACCGGGGTCTGTCGCTGCCCGATCAATTGTCGGTGGCGGGATTTGACGACACCACGCTGGCCCGCACGGTCTGGCCCGCGCTGACCACGATCCATCAGCCGATGGCCGATCTGGCGCGCACCGCCACCGAAATCCTGATCGCCGGTGGCGATATCACCCATCGCCGATTGCCGCACCGGCTGATCGAACGCGCTTCTGTTGCCCCTCCCGCCAGGATGAACCCATGAGTGAGTTGCCGCTTCCGCCTGTTACCCGTCCGCTGGGCGGATCATCACTGACCGTATCGCCGATTGCCTGGGGCATGTGGCGCTTTGCCGAACACGGGCGCAGCGCGCGCGAGGCGGCGGCGCTGCTCCATGCCGCGCTCGATGCCGGAATCACGCTGTTCGACACTGCCGATATCTATGGCTTTGACGGTTCGTCGGGTTTCGGCGATGCCGAGGCATTGCTGGGCGAAGTCCTTCGCGCGCAACCGGCCTTGCGCGATCGCATGGTGCTGGCCACCAAGGGCGGCATTGCGCCGCCACTGCCCTATGACCAGAGCGCGGCCTATCTGGCGCACGCGATCGATGCCTCTTTGCGGCGGCTGGGGGTCGATTGCATCGATCTGTGGCAGATCCATCGCCCCGATATCCTGGCGCATCCGCACGAAGTGGCGCGCGCGCTCGACGATGCGGTGGCGGCGGGCAAGATCCGCGCGCTGGGTGTGTCGAATTTCACGATGCCGCAGGTCGCCGCGCTCAACCATTTCCTGGGGCACAAGCTGGCCACCACCCAGCCCGAAATCAGCCCGTTGCGCATTGCCTGCCTTGAAAATGGCGAGATGGATCAGGCGATGATGCTGGGGCTGACACCGCTCGCCTGGTCGCCGCTTGGCGGCGGGCGGCTGGCCGCGCCCGAAACCGCGCGCGACATCGCAGTTGCCGCTGCGCTCGATGCCTTTGCCGCGCCACGCGGAATTGGCCGCAGCATCGCGGCCTATAGCTGGCTGATGGCGCATCCGGCAGGGATCATCCCGATCATCGGGTCGCAAAATCCGGCGCGCATTGCCGAAGGTGCGATCGCGTTGACCGTGCAGTGGTCGCGTCAGGATTGGTATGCGGTGCTGGTCGCCGCACGTGGGGAGAAGCTGCCATGACATGCGAAATTGCCTGGTTTTCGGCATTGTGCGACGATGATTACGAATTTCTCGGCGTGCATGATCCCCACCTGAAATCGAGTTGGGAGCACTGTCGCAATATCGTGCTGCGCGCCGAAGAGGGCGGGTTCGACAATATCCTGCTGCCCTCGGGCTATAGCCTGGGGCTCGATACCACCGCCTTTGCCGCCGCCGTGGCCACGCAAGTGCGACAGATGAAGCTGTTGTGGGCGACCCGCATCGGCGAGGACTGGCCGCCGCAACTGGCGCGGCGCATCGCCACGCTCGACCGCATTCTGGGGCCCGATGCGTCGGGCAAGGCCGGGCGGCTGAATGTCAACGTGATCTCGTCTGACATGCCGGGCGAAGTGATCACCTCGGCCGCGCGCTATGCCCGTGCCACCGAAGTGATGCAGATCGTGCGCACGCTGCTCAACGGCGATCCGCTCGATCATCAGGGCGAATTCTATCGGCTGAAGCTCGATCCACCGCGCGTGACGACGATTTCGGGCCGCTGTCCGGCGTTCTATTTCGGCGGATTGAGCGAGGATGCGCGCGAATGCGCGGCACAGGGCGCCGATGTCTATCTGATGTGGCCCGACACGATGCCCAATGTGCGCGCGATCATCGCCGACATGACCACGCGTGCGGCGCGCCATGGGCGCACGCTCAAATTCGGCTATCGCGTGCATGTGGTGGTGCGCGAAACCGAGGACGAGGCGCGTGCCTATGCCGACCGCCTGCTGTCGAAACTCGACGATGCGACGGGGCGCGCCATCCGCGAACAGTCGCTCGATGCGAAGAACTATGGCGTGCAACGGCAGGCCGAATTGCGCGGCGCCGCCGGTGGCGACGGGTTTGTCGAGGAAAACCTGTGGACCGGTATCGGCCGGGCGCGGTCGGGCTGTGGCGCGGCGATCGTCGGCACCCCCGATCAGGTGCTGGCCAAATTGCGCGCTTATCAGGCAGAAGGGATCGAGGCTTTCATCCTGTCGGGCTATCCCCACGCGCAGGAGGCCGATCTGTTCGCGCGCCATGTCCTGCCGCACATCGCGCACGGCCCGTTACAGATCTGACCCTGTATTCGGCAAAGGATTTGCCCGGATTTGACAAAGCGGTATGGTCCCCTCCAGCGCGCCGTCCGGTGCGCTGGATCGGGGGATCATGGCCACGCTCGATGACCAGTTGATCGCAATGCTCTACGGTGCGGTCGATTGCGATCAGCGCTGGGTAGACCTGATGAACATGCTGCGTCAGCGGTTCGGGGTCGAAAGCGTGGCGGCGCAATATCTGGTGGCGACGCACAACGATCTGATGCCGCTGTGGTGCAGCCGCGACAGCGTGTCGCAAAGCCGCGCGGCGCTGCATGATTCCTGGGCCAACAGCCTGGCCAATCCGCGCTTCCGCCGCCCGATCGGGCCCGCCCGCGACATGGAGATCGACAGCGACCACCGCAGCGTGGACTATTCGCCGCAGGATCGCCGCGCCTTGTTTGACGGGTTGGCCCGGTGCGGGCTGGGCCCGGCGTTCTGGATCAGCCAGCAGATCGATCCCGAACGGCATTTCACCCTGATCTTTCACCGCGCGCCTGGCGATGCGCGCGACATGGAGGCCTCCGAACATACCCTGTTGCAGGCGATGGCGCCGCATTTTGGCCAGGTGGTGCGGCTGTGGGAACGGCTGGCCGCCGCCGAAGCGCACACGCGTCTGGTCGAACAGGCGGGTGAGGGCATGATGACCGCGCTGGTTGCCTGTGATGGTGGCCTGCGCACGCATTGGCTGAATGCCCACGCGCGCCACTTGCTCGATAACGGGGATGTGCTGGGTCTCCACCGCGGGCGGCTGGCCTGTGCGCTGCGTGCCGATCAGGAACGGCTGGCGGCGCTGGTTGAAGGCCGGTCTGACCGCCCGGTGGTTGCGCTGGGCGGCGGAGACTTGCCGATTGTCCATCTTCGCGTCCAGGCACCGTCTGCGGTCGCCGGGCGCTTTGCCCTGCATCGCGACACGGTGCTGTTGGCGATCACCCGGCCAGACCGTGCCTTGCGCTATGATCCGCAGGATATCGCGCAATTGTTCGGGCTGACCACCACCGAGGCCGCGCTCGCCGCCAGCCTGGCTGCCGGGGCCAGCGTATGCGATTTTGCCGAGGCGCGCGGCGTGGCCGAAGGCACCGCGCGGCTGCATCTTAAGCGCGTGCTGGCCAAGACGGGGGCAGGGCGCCAGTCCGAACTGGTACGGCGGATATGCCTGTCGGTGGCAGGGCGCCCGGCCTGACGCGCCGCAACGCGCATCTTTTTCGTTATTTCCTATAGCATATACCATTTGGGGGACGCGCGGCCGGCTGCCGTGGCGCATCGATGGCGAATCCCGGGAAGACCGATTGATCCGGGCAAGCAACCGCACAAGCGGGAACGATGAGGGAAACCCATGATCAAGCATACCAACGCGCTGGTCCTGTCGGCAGGCGGGCTGGCGCTTGCGCTTGGCCTGGCGACGCCCGCCCAGGCCGACCAGACCGGCACGACACCCGACACCTCTGCCGCTGCGCCGGGCGAAATCGTGGTGACAGCCACGCGCCGCGCCGAAACGCTCAACAAAGTGCCGCTGTCGATCACCGCGCTGGGCCAGGAGGCGCTCGATCGGCGCGGGATCAAGGACATCGGCGATCTGGTCCGCGAAACGCCGGGCATCCAGTTCGATCCCAACGGTTTCGGCAACCAGACCAACATCGCCATTCGCGGGGTCAGTTCGACCGTCGGCGCGGCGACGACCGGGGTCTATATCGACGACACCCCGATCCAGAGCCGGGTGGTCGGCTATTCCACCACCAACGAATTTCCCGCCGTGTTCGATCTGACACGCGTCGAAGTCTTGCGCGGGCCGCAAGGCACGCTGTTCGGTGCCGGTTCCGAAGGCGGCACGGTGCGCTTCATCACCACCCAGCCCAGCCTCGATGCAGTGCACATCTATGCGCGCGGCGAAGTTTCGGCAACCCAGGGCGGCGCCGCCTCGGGCGAGTTCGGGGTGTCGATTACCGGTCCGCTGATTCAGGACAAGCTGGGCTTTGCCGCCAGCTTCTGGGATCGCCACGATGGCGGCTGGGTCGACCGGCAGAATGCCAACCCGTATCTGACCGACCAGCCCCTGTTGAAGAACGTCAATTTCAGCGACACCCAGGTTGGCCGGGTGGCGCTGAAATGGGCGCCGCTCGACGGGCTGACAATCACGCCGTCGTTGTTTTACCAGCGCAAGACGATCAACGACAGCAGCAATTACTGGGAATCGCTGTCCTCGCCGTCGCAGAACCGGTTTCTCAGCGGGCAACCCAATGGCTCGCCCGATCATGACCGGTTCCTGCTGCCCGCGCTGAACGTCACCGATGATTTCGGCGCGGTGCAACTGATCAACAACACCTCGTACTATATCCGCGATCAAAGCGCGCAGATCGATTATTCCACGCTGTGGCCCGCCGTGTTCGACGGTACGCCGTGGGTCACCCCCGATTACAATTCGCTGGCCTATATGGCCAATTCGCAGCGCACCTTTACCGAGGAAATGCGCCTGCAATCGACCAGTCGTGACGCACGGCTGACCTGGGTGGTCGGCGCGTTCTATTCGAAATCGGTCCAGCACTTTTCGGAAAACGTCTACGATCCGAACTTTGCCGACATGTTCGGCGGCGCCCCGCCCGAAGTGGTGTTCGGTACGCCGCTGGTCGACGGGGTCTATTCGCTATCTGGTTATGGCCGGGGTGCAGATGAACAGATCGCCGGGTTTGCCGACGGCACTTTTGCGATGACCCCGCAATTGAAGGCCAGCGCGGGCCTGCGGGTTGCACATACCCGGTTTGAGGGCAATTCGCTGTTTCAGGGGCCGGTCTCAGGCTATCAGTTGCAGACGCCGCAGTCGGTGTCGGAAACCCCGGTCACGCCGAAATTCGGCATCGACTGGCAAACATCGCCTTCGTTGCTGCTCTATGCCAGCGCGGCCAAGGGCTATCGCATCGGGGGCACCAATGCCCCCGTGCCGCTGTCGGTATGCGGCGCCGATCTGGCGGGGTATGGCTTTGCCAATGTGCCCGATACTTACAAGTCGGACAGTCTGTGGAGCTATGAAGCCGGGGCCAAGGGGCGCGTTGGCAAAGCGCTGACATTTGCCGCGAGTGCCTTCCGCGTCGATTGGAACAATATCCAGCAGAATATCTATCTGCAGCATTGCGGCGCGCAGTTTACCGACAATCTGGGCAAGGCGCGCAGCGAAGGGTTTGACTTGCAGGCCACCGTGCGCCCGGCACGCGGGCTGTCGATCGAGGGCACGGTCAGCTATACCGACGCGCACTTTACCCAGGATATCGCCGGTGGTGCACTGGCCACGACGGCCGACCATCTGGAAACCCACCCGTGGACGGCAACTCTGGGCGGCGACTACGAGCACCCGGTTGGGCCGGGGTCGGTCTATCTGCGCGGCGATTACCAGTACAAGAGCACCGGGCCGACCACCACGGTGACCGACCCGGCAACCAATTCCTATGACCCCGGTGCGCTGCGCACGCAGGCGCTGCATTTTGCCTCTGCGCGGCTGGGCTGGCGCGAGGGGGTGATGGATCTGTCGCTGTTTGTCGACAACGTGGGCAACACCCACCCGGTGCTGTCGCGCTCGATCAATGTTGTGGGGGTCGGCAGCTATCAGGACATCACGTTGCGCCCGCGCACGGTCGGCCTGACCCTGCTGCTGCGCCAGTGAACCACCGATTTTGCTTGCAAGGATACCATCATGACCCGTTTGACCAAATCCCGTTTCGCGCTGGCGTTGGCGCTGCTGGTGCCCGCCGCCGCGCTGGCGCAGACCGCGCCGCCGCATGTGCTGCCCGATGGCAGTGTGCCGCCCGCATTGATCGAGGCGCGCAAGCACTTGCTCGAAGCGCCCGAAAACATGCTGACGTTCCACAACATGGACCAGTTGTTCCAGACCCGCCCGGTGCCGCGTTCGGGCCCTGTCGCGCCGCTGGCCCGTGCCGATGTCGCGCTGCCCGAAGCGGTGATCGGCGGCAAGACGATGACCGAGGACCAGTGGGAAGATCGCACCTATACCTCGGCCTTTCTGGTCATGCGCGATGGCAAGATCCTGCATGAAAGCTATCGCAACAACACCGATGCTGGCACCCATTACATCTCGTTCTCGATGGCCAAGACGTTCACGTCGATGCTGATCGGCATCGCGGTGGGGCAGGGCGCGATCCGGTCGATCGACGATCCCGCCGTGCTCTATGTGCCCGAACTGAAAGGATCGGGCTATGACGGGGTGACCATCCGCCAGTTGCTGGAGATGCGGTCGGGTGTCGATTACGAGGAACGCTATGACTTTGGCGCAAAGCCGAGCATTGCCGCGCAGATATTTCTCAACGCCATTGTCGCCAACAAGGAACGCTTTGCCGACATGGCGCCGCGTCTGGGTCGCAAATGGGCACCGGGCAGCCATTTCAACTATTCTACGCTAGATACTTCGGTGCTCGGCTGGGTGCTGGAACGGGCCACCAAAAAGCCGCTGGCAGACTTTATGACGCAGAACCTGTGGCAATTGCTGGGCACAGAATCCTATGGCTACTGGCTGGCCGACGGGGCGCCGGGCGTGGGGCGCGAACTGAACGGCATGGGCTATAACGCAACGCTGCGCGATTTTGCCCGGTTCGGGCAGATGCTGCTGGATCAGGGGCGGTTCAACGGGCACCAGATCATTCCGGCGGGCTGGGTCCAACAGGCCACCGCGATGATCCCCAACGCCGATCCCGGCACGCCGCCCCCGCCAGCGGGCGTGACCAACCCCTTCGCGCGATCCGGTTATGGCTTTCAGATCTGGAAGTTGGACGACACCGGCGCCTATACCGCGCTGGGCCTGCAAGGGCAGTTCATCTATGTCCATCCCGCGACGCGCACGGTAATCGTGAAACTGAGCTTTTTTCCCGAGGAAGGCACGCCGCAGGGCGACACCGCGCTGGAGGACACGCTGGCCTATTTCAAGACGCTTGACGAATGGAAAGGGCCCGTGCGCTGATGCGCGGCCGTGCAGATCGCAATCGAAGGAACCCGTCATGACACTCTCTCGCCGCAATGCGCTTGGCCTGATCGGAGCGGGATTGCCGCTGGTCACGACGGCGACCGGTCTGGCCGCCGCCGCACCGCTCGCGCATGCGCCGTCGGCTCCGTCACTGCCTGCAGGGGGCGCTCCGAAAATCTATGACCCGGTTGGCCTGGAATGGGTCATGGACATCCTGCCGTTCTGTTCGGAACCCGAATTCATGGGCGACAAGGCTGACCAGACGGCTGCGGACGGGGATCGCCATGACGTCTGGCCGATCATCGGGGGAACGTTCTACGGTCGCGGAATCGCAGGCACGGTGATCCCCGGAGGCGGCGATTTTCCGGTGGTGCGGCCCGATGGGGTGATGATCGTCGATGCGCTGTATCGGCTGCGCACCGATGACGGGCAGGAAATCGTCATCCACAACACGGGGCTGGGTTATGGCGAAGACAAGTTCCGTTTGCTGCCGACATTCAACGTGCCGGGCAGGAAATACGCCTGGCTGCGCGAATCCGCGTTTGTGGCCACGCTGACCTATCCGATTCCCCCGGAAATCAAGGCACCGGATTTCGGCCCCAAGGCCAACGGCCGCCTGATCCAGGTGTTTCGCCTGACCTGATTGCGCACGAAAAGTGCGCCGCGGTGTAACGCCGGGCGCGTCCTTCGCGAATGGTAGTCGTGGCCCGATCATGGGCCGTGCCTGATCGACCGGAGGACACCCGATGACCGCTTACACTGCACCCGCTGGCACAGGCCCGCTGCTGACCCTGATCCGCTGGACCGACCGGCAATTCGCCCGCATTCCGCAGGCGGCGCTGTTGCTGTTTGTGCGCGTGGTGGCCGGGCACGTGTTCTGGGCGGCGGGCGAAACGCGCCGTGCCGAAGGCACCTGGTTTGGTTTGAAAGACGGCCAGATCGATCTGTTCCGCGATGAATTTCACACCCCGTTTCCCGCAATCATGGCGCCGCTGACAATGGCGCTGGAACATGCGCTGCCGATCCTGCTCGTGCTCGGCCTGTTCGGACGGTTTGCCGCGCTGGGCATGACGGCGATGGCGCTGGTGATCCAGGTGTTTATCTATCCCGATGCGTGGTGGACAGAACACAGCCTGTGGCTGGGTCTGTTGCTGACCGTGGTGGTCATGGGGCCGGGCGACTGGTCGCTTGATCGCTGGGTGATGGGTCGTCGCGGCTGATCGCGCTGGCCGGTCATCGACCGGTCACACGCGGCGTGTTGAAGGGGTTGCCGACCCCCCGCGAAGATCGGGCAAGCATCCGCTGGCTTTCGGAATGGTCTGCGTGCATCGTGATGGTCCTTCGGGACCATCACGCCAGCCTTTCTCGCAATGCGGAGCCTACGATGACCGATCACGCGCAATCCGACCACCAGGTGTTGAAAGCCTCTGACTTGTTCGTGCGCTGCCTTGAGGAAGAAGGCTGCGAATATGTGTTCGGCGTGCCCGGTGAAGAAAACCTGGATTTTCTGGATTCGCTGTCGCGTTCGACGCAGATCAAGCTGATCCTCACCCGCCACGAACAGGGCGCCGGGTTTATGGCCGCGACGTATGGCCGCCATACCGGGCGGACCGGGGTGTGCCTGTCGACGCTCGGGCCGGGTGCGACCAATCTGGTGACGGCGGCAGCCTATGCCACGCTGGGCGGCATGCCGATCCTGATGATCACCGGGCAAAAGCCGATCAAGACATCCAAACAGGGCCGATTCCAGATCCTTGACGTCGTGGCGATGATGGGGCCGATCACCAAATATGCGCAGCAACTCGTCTCGGCCGACCTGATCCCGAGCCGAGTGCGCGAGGCGTTTCGCATTGCCGAAGAGGAAAAGCCCGGCGCCACCCATCTGGAATTGCCCGAAGACATCGCCGACGAACACACCGACATGACGCCCTTGCACCGCAGCCAGGCGCGGCGGCCCAGCGCCGATCCCAAATCGGTGCGCCGCGCGGTCGAAGCGCTGGAAAATGCACGCGCGCCGCTGCTGGTGATCGGGGCGGGCGCCAACCGCACCAGCACCAGCCGCATGCTGCTGCAATTCATCGAAAAGACCGGCATTCCTTATCTGACCACGCAACTGGGCAAAGGCGTGATCGATGAACGCCATCCCAAATTCCTGGGTTGTGCGGCGCTGTCGTCGGGCGATTTTGTCCACCGCGCGATCGAATCGTCGGATTGCATCGTCAACATCGGCCATGATGTGATCGAAAAACCGCCGTTCTTCATGCATGACGGTGGCCCGACGGTGATCCACGTGTCGTCGCGCACGGCCGAAGTCGATCCTGTCTATTTCCCGCATATCGAGGTGATCGGCGATATCGCCAACGCCATCTGGCAGATGAAGGAGGACATCGTGCCATCGGGCGCGTGGCAATCGGATGCCATGCTGGTCTATCGCCGGGCCGAACTGGCCCACAATGCACCGCTGGCCGCCGATGCACGGTTTCCGATCTTTCCGCCGTTTCTGGTCGCCAAAGTGCGCGAGGCCTTGCCCGATGACGGGATCGTCTGCCTCGACAACGGGGTCTACAAGATCTGGTTTGCGCGGGGCTATGCCGCGCATCGCCCCAACACGGTGCTGCTCGACAACGCGCTGGCGTCGATGGGCGCGGGACTGCCCAGCGCGATGATGAGCGCGATGCTCTATCCCGATCGCAAGGTGATGGCGGTGTGCGGCGATGGCGGGTTCATGATGAACTGCCAGGAAATGGAAACCGCGGTGCGGCTGGGCCTGAACCTGACGGTGATCGTGCTCAACGACGGCGCCTATGGCATGATCCGCTGGAAACAGGCGAACATGGGGTTCACCGATTTCGGCCTGACCTATGGCAATCCCGATTTCGTCCGCTTTGCCGAAAGCTTTGGCGCGCAAGGCCATCGCGTTGAAAGCGCCGCGCATTTTGAACACCTGCTGGCGCATTGCCGTGATACGCCCGGCGTGCACCTGATCGATTGCCCGGTCGATTATTCCGAGAACGACCAGATCCTCAATCATGATATCAAGGCGCTGTCGAAGGCATTGTAAGGCAAGGGAATCGAGCGATGACGCAGTTGAAGGATGTTTATCCGCTCTATCTCAACAACCGCGCGGCACAGCCCAACGCGACCCTGGCGGTGACCGACAAGTTCACCGGCGAAGTCGCCTTTCACACCGCGCTCGCCACGCCCGACGTGATCGATCAGGCGATTGCCGGGGCGGTGGAGGCCGCGCGGCCCTGTGCCGAAATGCCCGCCTATGCGCGCCAGGGCGTGCTTGATCATTGCGTGACGCGATTTCGCGAACGCTTCGATGAACTGGCCTATGCCTTGTGTGTCGAGGCCGGCAAACCGATCGCCGATGCCGAAGGCGAAGTGACCCGCCTGATCGACACATTCCGCCTGGCCAGCGAAGAGGCGACGCGCAATTATGGCGAAGTTCAGCCGCTCGACATCAGCCCGCGCGCGCGTGGTTATATGGGCATGTGGAAACGCGTGCCGATCGGGCCGTGCAGCTTTATCTCGCCGTTCAACTTTCCGCTGAACCTGGCCGCGCACAAGATCGCCCCGGCGATCGCGGTGGGGTGCCCGTTCGTGATGAAACCGGCCAGCCTGACCCCGCTTGGCGCGATCATCATCGGCGAAGTGCTGGCCGAAACCGACCTGCCGCCGGGCGCGTTCTCGATCCTGCCCGCCAGCCGCGACGGGGCCGACCAGTTCACCACCGACGAACGGTTGAAACTGCTGTCATTCACCGGCTCGCCTGGCGTCGGCTGGGATCTGAAGGCGCGCGCGGGCAAGAAGAAAGTCGTGCTCGAACTGGGCGGCAACGCGGCGGTGGTGGTCGACGCCGATGCCGATCTCGATCATGCGCTCGCACGTATCGTGTTCGGCGGCTATTACCAGTCGGGCCAAAGCTGCATCCATGTGCAGCGGGTGATCGTGCATGACAGCATCTATGACCGGTTTCGCGACATGCTGGCCGCCAAAGTGCAGACTTTGGTGGCAGGCGACCCCAAAGTGCGCACCACGTTCATCGGCCCGATGATTTCAACCAAGGAGGCCGCGCGGCTGAAGGACTGGATCGACCAGGCAGTGGCCGGGGGTGCGCACCTGCTCGCAGGAGGGGGGTGCCAGGGCGCAATGCTGGAGGCCACGCTGCTGGAAGATTGCGACCGCGCCAGCACGCTCTATCGCGAGGAAGCGTTTGGCCCGGTGGTGATCCTGTCACGCTTTACCGATTGGGACGCGGCGCTCGATGAAGTCAATGACAGCCGCTTTGGCCTGCAGGCCGGGCTGTTCACGCGCGATCTGCACAAAGTGCTGGCGGCGTGGGACCGGCTCGAAGTGGGCGGTGTGGTGGTCAACGACGTGTCGTCGTTTCGCGTCGACAACATGCCCTATGGCGGGGTCAAGGATTCAGGCCTGGGCCGCGAAGGCGTGCGCTTTGCCATGGAAGACATGACGGAAATCCGCAATCTTGTGATCCGCCGCGATATCTGACCGGTTGGCGTCACGGTTGCACAGGCATCGCTATCCAGCGATGATGACGGCCTGCGCTGTTGGGGAGTAGGGTACATGATTTACGGACAGGTCCTTGCCGCCATATCGCTGGCGATTGTTTCATGCCTGTCGGGTCAGGCTCTTGCAGCGCCAACGCAGGACACATTCGAAAGCGCTGGTTTGGTGCTGCACTACCAAATCAGCGGGCAGGGCAGCCCGGTCGTCATCCTGGCCGGCGGGCCCGGTTTTGGCGCCAGCTATATGCAACCGGTTGTCGCCATCGTGGCGCGCAACCACACCGCCATTCTTCTCGAACAGCGAGGGACCGGCCGGTCGGTTCCTGCCGTGGAAACGCCCGACAACGTCAACGAAGACCTGGCGGTGTCCGATCTGGAAGGTTTGCGGCACACGCTTGGCTATGCGCGCTGGACCGTGCTGGGGCATTCGTTCGGAACGTTCACCGCGATGAAATACGCCATTGCGCACCCCGATCATGTGCAGGCGCTGGTCTTGCTGGCAACCATGGCGCCCCGGCGGGTGGACGACACACTGGATGCCAACCTGCAAAAACGCCTGCCCCCCACGGCGGGCCCGGCATTTCACGACCTGTTTGTCAAAATGAAACAAGCCCGGACCGATGCGGAACGCAACGACCTTGCCGGGCAGATAAATGGCCTGTTGCTGCCGGCCTATTTCCAGGATCCATCAAAAGCGGTGGGCTTTGTTGCGGTGACTCAATCGGCTGGGATGAACGCGCAGACCGCGCAACTGATCAATCGGTCGGTCGGCGACTATGACCTTGTCGCGGATCTGGCCAAACTGCGCGTCCCCACGCTGATCATCCAGGGATCGGCCGACCCGCTCGATCCCGCCATGGCGGCAAAGACGCAGACGGCCATTCCGGGCGCAAAGCTGACGGTAATAGAGAACTGCGGTCATTTCGCCTGGGTCGAAGCGCCAGTCAGACTGACGAGCGAACTCGATGCCTTTCTGGCAAACAACTGACCGCATCGTGCCCTGTTCCGCAGATACCAACGCAAATTCCACAGCGTTGATTCAGCAGGTGTGTCCAGCCGAGGATACTGACCCCAGAACTCCCAGATCCGTGCACGCCCTTCGCGCCGCCCTGCCTGTCAGGCCCGCAATGCGGCCAGTATCTTCGACTGGAAATACGCAACGGACTGTTCGTGCCGGGGGCTTAGCGGGCCGGGACTGTAGGCGCCCGATTGATAGTTTTTTTGCGTGTGTTCGCAGATTTCGAAATCTTCCCTTACAATCGCGCAGGTCGTGTCGATCGTCCGCCTGCGTTCAGCCTCGGTCGTATCGGACGTGTCCGCAAAATAGAAGTCGTAGATAATTTCAGTGCGATCGAACGACACCGGGTTGATCCGGCTGGTATTCATGCCGCCCGGAAATATCGACAGCGTCCAGTTCGGCCACATCCACAGCCATTTTCCGCCATAGATCGACCCATCCTTTTGCGGCGAGGTCATGCGCACCAGGCCATTGCGCGCAACCGTTTCAAATTTCGGGAAATCGATGACTTTGTAAAACCCCGGATGGATGCCCGGGATATGATACCCTTCGACAAAGTTGTCGGTATAGACTTTCCAATTGCTGCACGCATTGAAACGATGCTCTTCAACTGCCGTATAGGTCTCCAGCGGAAATTCGACCACTTCGTCGGGCAGATCGCCGAGCTGGTCGACAAGGTCTGTTTCAGGATCGATCGCAATAAACAGCAGACCGCGCCATTGCGCCAATTGCGCCCCCTGCAGCGGCCATTGCGACAGGACAAAGCCAGGGTCTTCGCCAAACCATGGTGCGTGCTTCAGGCTGCCGTCGCTGGCATAGACCCAATTGTGATAGGGGCAGCGCAAGGTTTTGCAGATACCGGCGCCTTCCTCCAACAGCCGCGCGCCGCGATGGCGACACACGTTGTGAAACCCCCGCAGCACACCGTCGTCGCCGCGCAGGGCAAACAGTTTCCAACCGGCCACATCGACCGCCAGATAATCGCCGGGGCGCGCCAGCCGCGCGACCGGACCCAGCATCTGCCACTGCCGCCTGAAAATTGCCTGGCGCTCGGCCTCGAATATCCCGGGGTCCGCGTAATAGTGCGCGGCCAGATTGGTCAGCATGGGCTGTGGCTGGTTCATCGTGGTTTCTCTGCAGCTTGACCGGATTGCCACCGATCCTGTTCGACGCCGCCAGATAAGCACGATAACGCGACGGGGTATAGCTGTTGACGTGACGTCCCCCTGATCCCCCAGGTGCGGTTACATCGAAGCTGCCTGCACAACCCGAGGTTCAGCAATGCGCGGCGTCATGCTAGAGTTATCGGATGGATGATCTGGCCTTGCTGCATGTCGAAGAACTCAAGGCGCTGCTGGCAGTGGCCGATCATCAGAACTTCACGTCTGCGGCAAAGGTGCTGTTCAAGCATCCCACAGTCATCTCAAAGCGGATCAGCGCTCTGGAGGCTCGCCTGGGCGTCCGCCTGGTCGAGCGGACCACACGGCAAGTGCACATGACCGTGGCGGGCGCACACCTGGCGGCAGAGACCCGGCGCGCCCTGGAGATGTTGAACGAGGCGCAGGCGCGTGTCGCAAGCGAAGCGCGCGCGTTGCACGGTCGCTTGCGGATTGCCATTCCGGCAACGTTTGGGCGCCTCTGGATCGCGCCCCGGTTGCCGCGCTTTCTTGAAGATCACCCGGGCTTGCACGTTCAGATCGACCTGACAGACCGGTTTATCGATCTCCTGGCGGAAGGCTATGACGCGGCCATCCGCATTGGCACCTTGCCCGACAGCACGCTCGTTGCGCGGCGCCTGACCGATCACCGCCGGATCTTGTGCGCCGCGCCGGACTATCTGCACCGACGCGGCGCACTTCGCCATCCTTCCGACTTGTCACAGCATGATTGCCTGGAGTTCACGGGCCTTGCCACTTTCCCGCAGTGGCAGTTATCGAACGGGCGTGAGCATCACAAGACCGCTGTCACCGGACAATTGCGATCGGATGACACCACAATCCTGTTGGAGGCTGCGCGCGCCGGACTTGGTATCATCGCTGCCGGGGAATGGTTTCTTGGGCAAGATATCGCCGCCGGTCGCCTGGTTCGCGTGTTACCCGGCTGGGCGCTCGACGACGGCGGCGGCATCTATCTTGTCAGGCCTTCGGGGCGATACGAAGCTGCCCCCGTTGCCGCATTCGCCGCCTGGCTGATGCAGGTGTTTGGCAACGGGCCGCTATGGCACAAATGTGATCAGCAAGTCATAGACCCTGATGGCCCGGCCGCCAGGTGACGGTCAAAGTCTGATCGATGGCGCGCGCGCGCCTGCAGCATGGCAAGCAGACCGAGCCCGCCTGGTCCGATCGGCCGCAGTGTCGGCGCCACCATTTTGACAAGGCGATCAGCCAAACACCGCATCTCACAAACATGCCCCGGGGTCATCGCGTGGCAAGCACGATGGCGCCCTGGGCGCGGCGGGATTCGATATCAGCATGTGCCGACGCGACGTCAGCCAGCGGATAGCTCTTCCAGATTCTGGGGGTAATCGATGCCAAACTGACAGCAGCGAACAGGTCTGCGGCCCGCTCGCGATATTCGTCGATATCGCCGATGTGCGCCGCGAGGCCAGGCCGGGTGAGAAAGAGCGAGCCTTTCGCATTCAGCAGTCCCGGCGACACTGGGTCAGGGGCACCGCTCGAAGCACCGATCGACACCATTGTGCCGCGTGGCCGCAACGAATCCAGCGAGGCAGCGAAGGTCATCTTGCCTACTCCATCGTACACGACGTCGACCCCGCGACCGGTCAGGTCATGCACCGCGCGCGGCAATTCGTCATTCCAGATCAGCACTTCGGCACTGCCAGCCTTGCGCGCTCGCTCGATGCTCTCGCTGCTCGACACGACCCCGATGACCCGGGCGCCGATACTGTTCGCCCACCCCGCAAGGATCTGCCCCAAGGCCCCCGCCGCGCCATAGAGCAGGATAGTCGTGCCGCGCGTGACGGGATATGTGCTCTTGATCAGATACTGCGCGGTCAGCCCTTTGAAGAACACGGCGGCAGCGTCTGCGAACGACAGGTCGTCTGGCAGTTTTATCAGGCGTTCCGCAGGGTAGACGCGCGCATCGGCATAAGCGCCGATCGGCCCCAGAGCGTAGACGACCCGGTCACCCACTTTGACGTTTTCAACACCTTCGCCGATTTCTGCAACAACCCCGGCCGCTTCAAGGCCAAGACCACCCGGCAGGGGAATCGGGATCGCTCCGCTACGTTGGGTCACGTCGAGGTAATTCACGCCGATCGCGGCATGCTCAAGCCATACTTCACCGGGTCCAAGCCTTGGCCGATCAAACGCCACGGCTTGCAGGACGGTGGGCGAACCTGCGGTCTTGAATTCGATTTTCCTTGGCATGTCTGTTTTCCTCGAAGTGCGACGATGCCTATGAATGGTGGGTTGCAGCCGGTGTTGCGACCCCGCTTCGGCGCAAGACACTGCTGCATCAGGTGCAGGGATCCGCGCCGCGCCAATGCGCGCGCTCGCACGACGGCCTCGCGCGATCCGGTCAATGCCCGGGCGACTGGCTTGCGGGATTATTGAGCCGCTCTTTCTATAAGCGCAGCGACTTCAGCGGGATGGGAAATATAGACAGCATGGCTCGACGGCAGCTCGACAACCACGGAATTGGATCGCTTGTACATTGAGCGTTCCAGCGCGGGACTGATCATATGGTCCTGTGTCGCGACGACGGCAAAGCTGGGCTTTGCCTTCCAGGCCGGCACCGTGACGGTGCCCGTCACGGCTTTGACCGATATGCCGACTTGCGATGCGGCCATGAAATCGGCCTGTGCCGATGGAATATCCGCAGCGAAATCAGCATGGAAGACGGCTGGATCGACATACAGAAATCCGTCAGCCGAAGGTTTCAATGGCGCGGCAGGGGACGGTGTGGCCGTTTCCAGTGAGGCCAGGCTCTCACCTGCGTCGGGCTGGAAGGCGGCAATGTACACAAGGCTTTTCACATGGACGTGATTGCCGGCCCCTGTAATGACGATACCACCATAGCTGTGGCCGACCAGCACTGTCGGTCCGTCCTGGGCATCCAACACCCGCTTCGTCGCCGCGATGTCGTCGTCCAGCGAAGTTTCCGGTGGCTGAACCATGCTGACCTTGTAGCCGTCCCTGGTCAGGATCGTGTAGACGGCTTGCCATCCGGAACCATCGGCGAAGGCGCCGTGCACCAGCACGATATTTTTTGCCGCACCCGAAGGCGCAGCGTGCGCCGGGATCGCAGCCGCGGCGGTGCAGAACATGGCCGTGCCGGCCAGCAAGTTTTGAATTGTGGTCATGGCGATCTCTTCGTTGGGATCAGGCCGGGCATTTGCGCCGTTGGCTGAAACAATGTTGATGAATGGGTCGGACAGAGAGCTATTCAAAGGTCTCTGTCAAAGACCAGATCCGGCCTTCGGCTTCGTCGATCCAGCTTTCGATGCTACCCGCCGTCACGACGTCACTGTGATATTCGCACAGGCCATGGATTTCGCGCAGCGAACTCGCCAGGCGGCAGTTGTCACTGGCCAGTTCGGCCAGCATCTCCGCTGTTGTGACGTTCATGGCTGCATTGTCGACGGCGTGTTGCAGGCGGGTAATGTGCACCACTGACCGTAGCGTTGTCTGCCCAAGGTTGCGGACCCGCTCGGCTACAGGATCTATCGTTGCCAGCACCTGGTCGCCTTGTTCAGCAAAGAGCCGAGGATAATCGCGGCAATACATGCCTGAAACGTGCCGGTGAAAATTCCTGGTCTTCACGTAGATCGCGAACAGGTCCGCCAGCAATGCGTTGAGCGCGCTGGAGATCTCGTCCGCGCCACCGGTCATGGTGCCGATGATGTGATGCGCCCGTATGTCCGGGCCAGGTCTGTGATGGCTTGCAAGCATCGACCCGTCCCTATCCTCTGATCCGACCAGCATTCCTTCAGGCGGCGGCTTTGAGGATGAAGCTGGCCACCGCGTCGGGTTGAGACAGCATCGGCACGTGGCTGGTGTTTACATGGGCAACGGTGGCGTTCATCCGCGCGGCCATCTTTTCCTGTTCGGCGCGCAAGATGGCCTGGTCCTGGTCGCCAATCAGATAAAAGGTCGGCCGGCCGCGCCATGCAGCCCTGGTAAGGACGCCGCCAAGTGCGCCGCCATTGATGGGCCCCTGGGCAGCGTGGACAAGCGCCTTTTCCGCATCATCGAGATCCTGGGCGAACAGCGTGTCGACGCCTTCGCGCGTTATTTTGAGAAAGCCTTCGGCGTCGGGACGCAGTTCGGCGCTGAGCGGCGCCGATTCGAACTGGGCGAACAGGGAACCGGCAGACTCCCCGGCATCGGGCGCGAAAGCGTCGACGTAAACCAGCCGTACCACCTTCGGATCATTGCCCGCTTCGCCAATCACCGCGCCTGCGTAGCTGTGCCCGACCAGCACGACTTCTCCGTCTATGGCCGCGATGGCGCGACGAACGGCTGCCACGTCCGCCTCGAAACTTGTGAGAGGAAGCTGGACAGCGGTCACTGCGAGCCCCTTTTTCGTCAGCAAAGGGATGACTTTTGCCCAGCTCGAACCATCGGCCCATGCGCCATGTACCAAAATCACGTTGGAAATTGAAATCATGGTGGCTTTCCTTCTGATGGCCCCGCCGATTGCCGACGCGGGGCGGGTTTGTCGCCGGGAACGTCAGACGTCACATTGCCGAAAGTCGTGTCAGGCTTGCGTTGATGCCCTATCTTTCGGGCATCTTGTTGTGACCAAGCCGTGCACCATTGACCGCAAGAAAAATTGTAACAAAGGCGCGCAATTGCAGGTGCCCGTTGCCACGTGAAATTGCGGAACGCGTAACCCGAGGTCACGGCTCGGTCCCTTCTTCCTGACCATGGGGCGGTTTGCGCTCTCTTATATCGGCATCGCAATCAGCCTGTGGCCGATGATCGGTAGCCATCCGGTGAAGGCCGCGATCTATACGTGTGGGGTTCATTAGAATGGTGTGCGTGTCAGGGAAAGGTGGGCGTTGTTGTAGGCCGCAAACCGTGTATCTTGTCGCGAACCCGAAATAGAGGGCGGCATGCCAAATATCTGGGAAGTCTGCTCCAAAGCAAACAATTACCTTTGCGTTCAGCAAGCAGATCTTCGGTTCTTCGATGGTCGCTTTGAGGGGGCGAAGATGGCCGTGGATTGGATCACGCCCCCATTTGACCTGCTGAACAAGAGTAAGAAGGTTGCCGACTTCACCAGCTGGCAAATCGGCGGTAGAGCCTTCCTTGTCAGCAGGAGGGCCATGGACGCCATCAGAGAATTATGCGGCGATGATGTTGAGTTCTTGCCGTTTGCGACCGTCAAACGCACCGAACTTTTCGCGGTGAACGTGCTTCGGCAAATGGCCATTATCGATTGGCCAGCTTGCTCTGCTGATGCCGGCATCCTTCGTGGTGGATATGCCCTGAGAAGCGACGTCGATCATCTGCCAGTGCTTTTCAAAGATCCAGGGACGCCTTCAACGACCTTTGCAAGCGATGAGTTGGGGCGGATTGCGGTAGAGCGGAGCTTAACGGGTCTGCAGCTTGCGGACCCCCGTAAACAGCTTGGTCGCATGATTGTCCGAGGTGAGCCCATCAACGAATTTCCAGGGCTTTGACGTCACCTCGGGCCTGTGTCGAAAGTTCCGATCTATCGATGTTGCCAGTTCCATGGAAGCAGGTCCGCCAGCCTGCTGACCGGCCATTCGGCGATGCGGGCCAGCACATCGGCCAGCCATGCCTGTGGGTCGACGTCATTGAGCTTGCAGGTCTGGATCAGCGAATAGACGATGGCGGCCCGCTGCCCGCCACGATCCGAGCCGCAAAATAGCCACGCCTTCCTGCCCAGAGGCACACAGCGCAGCGCCCGTTCTGCGGCGTTGTTCGTGAGGCAAACCCTGCCGTGAATTCCGGGGACAGCGTGAATTCCGGGGACAGCATT
>NZ_KQ954265.1:71826-88400 GCF_001519065.1 Novosphingobium sp. FSW06-99 | reverse complement strand
CCCACCCGGATATTCAACCCCGCGCGCGTAAGGGCACTCGGCTTTCACCTGATTGGCAGCCTGAACCGTTCGACGGTGAACTCGCATCGGACATCGCGACATGGCCCGATGGCGAGCTCCAGCGGGAGATGGCGAGATTTCGAGATTGGGCAAAGGCAGCGCCTGGCCAGAAGGGCGTGAAACTGGACTGGCAGGCGACGTGGCGAAACTGGGTTCGCCGGGTACACGACGAAAGGCATCGCAATGACCGAAGCTCGAGCAATCGCGGACGTGCTTCCGGGCCTCAATCTGGCGGAGACGCCTTCGGACGAGCACTCGACAAGCTTGACGCTGGCATCGCCGCATGGCGGGCTGGCGATCAGCGGGAAACCACACAGGACACCGCCAAACGGCTCGCTGCTGGGCGGGCAAGCCCAAGCTTTGGCTACGCTCGAACCGGCATCGGTGGATGAGGTTTTCGCACTGGTGGCATCGTGCCTGGTGCTTGTCCGCGCTGTTGGCATGACCCGTCGAGAGGCCGATGATTGGTTGACGGTCGCGGCCGGCGAGGTTGGACATTACCCACCCGATATTCTGGCAGAGGCTTGCCGAGAAGCCCGACGCAACGCCACGCATCATGGCAAGATCGTGCCGATTATCGTCAAGCACGCCGACGAGCGATTGGCCGCTCGACAACGTGTGGCTTCACTTCGCGATAGCGGCGGACAGCAGGTCTTGCAGCTGGTGCATGAGCGATGGAAACCGACAAGGGCTGAGCTCGATGAGATCCGGGCGGCGGTGATCACTGATGACCAGGAGTCGAAATGATGAAGCGTGCCAAGATCACGACATTCAAACGAGGCATGGCCACCGCATCGGGGCGCAGTGTCGCATTGCCGCCGAAGACTGTCGCGCCTGTCTACCAAACGCGGGAGCACCGGGCCTGGCGCGACCAAGTGATCGCGCGTGCCGGTGCACGTTGTGAATTCGTGGATGAGAATGGGGAAAGGTGCAAAAAATCAGCGCCTTATCATCGCCTATTCGCTGATCATATGGTAGAGATAAAGGACGGCGGTCCTCTGCACGACATTGCCAATGGCCAGTGCCTGTGCGGCGCTCACCACGCGGCCAAGACAGCACGCGCCCGCGCCGCGCGCCGGTTCACATGATGATAGCGGGGCAGTCCCGATGCATCCCCACCCCTGACCCCCTAGGGGGTTTAGGATGGGGGCGGCCCGTTGCGGCGCACCAACGTGGGGGTTACGCAGATATTTTTTTTCTAACCAAAGAATTCGAAGAGCATTTTGCAGGGGGTAGGAAAAATAATCGAGCGATTTTGGTCAGGGGTAAAATGGGGGATTTCAGGCGTTTTTGGACGATCGAGAGCGCCCGAATTATTTTCGAGACGAATTTTTTTCCGGAAAGAAAATCGGACGGGGGGAATTGAATGCCCCGACCGTCACCATCCCCCCCTATGATGATCCCGCCACCATCTGCAGATATGGCTGCCTGGCACGAAGCGATCGAAGCTCTGCCGGTCGCGACGCGCGCCGCCCTTGCACACTTGTTCACGCCCAGCTTGCTCAATCACGCGGCAAAGGCCGAGCGTGATGAGCGAATTTTTAGGCTGGCCGAAGGCTTGACCGGGGACTTTGTAGGCATCGCCGAAACAATTCACCAGCGACTGTCGCGCTACGCGGACGGCTCCTGGCGGTATGACCAAGATCGCGCTGAGCCAGCTCATCGGCGCAACCTGGCGCTATATCACGTGCTCAAGTCGTGCGGCGGAAAAGTCCTTTCTGTGAGGACGTTACGCCGCATTTTAGGCGATCCGACCGTGGCCAAACAAACCGGCGGCAATGGCCACGCTTTAGCGTCAAGATCATACGGCAAGAGGCGAATGCCTGAATAAGGATCTGCGATGAAGGGCGTGATGAAAATAGTCAGACGTAGCCCGCCGGCTGATCTCGCGAGCACGATCGCGGTGCTCGAAGATCAGCTCCGTATCCTCAATGGTGAGGGTAGCAAACTGTATTCGCGGATCGAGGACCTGACGGCGCAACAGGATGAATTGACCGAGACTGATGATCTCCTGACCTCAATGGCCGGGATCAAAGCCGCACAAAACCGCATCCGAAAAATTGATGCGGAAATCATTGAGGTGAAACAGCGCCTCGATATCGCTCGCGATGCGGCGCGCGCCGCGCGGCTTGACAGTGTCCGCGCCGAGTTCTTTGAGGCAGCGGACGAATTTTTGGCCAAGGCACACGATGCCCGATTGGCGGCTGAAAAGATGATCGCCGGGCGTGAAGCGATAAGGTCGGAGGGCTTCGGGCACGAATATTCCTTAACGCCGATCCCACCCATGATCGGCGCAATGCCAGTGCTGGCCGCCGATTTGCTCGAAACCTTTGCAGCCAATCTCCAGCGCAGCAGGAGCTCGAGCCAGCGGAAGTCGGCACAACGGCAGACGCCCGCCACCACCGGCTTGCCTCCGAAAGAGGTCGGTCGGTCGGCGGCGGCTGGGCCAAGTGAGGCGAAGGCGAAAACCGCACCGCAACCCAATAATTCCTCAATGTTCGCCCGGCACCGGGATCCCTTGCGAGAGGTCGCCCGCGAAGGCCAGCGATTGGTCGTGATGCTGCGAAGCGGAGTTGATGGACAGCACCGGGGCAACCTGCAGAGCGGTGACGTTATCGCGGTCGACCATGATCACGCTGTGATCTTGATGCGCAATGGTGCGGCCGAGTTGGCCGCTCCCACGCCGATGCAGGAGAACCCAGCGACCGTTGCGCCTCCCGAGGAGACATTGCTATGACGCCTGCGGGCCTCACCCTTGTTGGCACGGCTGCCCCCGCCGGCGCAGCTACGCCGATCTATGCCGACGCGCAGAATCCACCGTTTACCGCCGCACCGATCCGGGTGCAGCTGACAGAAGATTTCGCGCAGATTTGTCCGCCTGGCTGGCCCAGCCCGCCCAGCGAAACGGGCACCGGCGGTACCAACCCGTGGTGCCCGCGCACGATCCCGTCGGGCAGCGTGATCACGACGTTCGCATGTATCGCCACCGCA
Organism: Novosphingobium sp. FSW06-99; assembly: GCF_001519065.1. Taxonomy (GTDB): domain Bacteria; phylum Pseudomonadota; class Alphaproteobacteria; order Sphingomonadales; family Sphingomonadaceae; genus Novosphingobium. Next base: position 85,349 of record NZ_KQ954265.1, on the reverse strand, counting down.
CTTATCGCGGCGGGTGCCGCGACGGCGGACTGAGAGGACCAATATGGCCATGATCCGCAAGCTGATCGCCGCGCAGATCTCCAACCTGGGCCCGGATGAGGTCGAGGTTGTGATGTCCACATCTGCCTTGGCACGAGACGGCCATGTGCTGGTGCCACAGGGATGCCAGCTCGCCAACTATCGTGCCAACCCGATCGTGTTGTGGTCTCATTCTCCCGATCACCCGATTGGCAATGCCGAAAACATCTCGGTTGGTAGCAATCAGATTGGTGCCCGGATCCGGTTTGCGCCGACCGGCATCAGCCACAAGGCAGACGAAATCAGGGGGCTTACAAAAGCGGGCATCATCCGCGCTGTTTCGGTCGGGTTTGACCCGATCGACATGGTGCCGCTCGATCCGAAAAAACCGCGCGGCGGTCAACGCATCACGGCGTGGGAATTGCTGGAATTGAGCTTTGTCAGCGTTCCGGCCGATACCGGCGCGGTCGTGACGGCCCGCGCGGCGCGCGAGGGCAAGGCCATTTCCAGCGCAAATGCCGCTATCCTGAAACAAGCGCACGACGATGCCGAGCGATGCCGCGCCGCAATTGCGGGGGTGGTGGCGGGTGCAGGGGGTGCCGTGTGCGGCGAAGGCGACACGCAAACGGCAGATTTTGAGCGACGCCAACGCGCGCGCGCAGCATTGGAGCTGGCCCACCCGCCGATGGGTGAAGATTATGAGCGGCGACAGCGGCATCTCGTGGCAATCGAATTGTCGCCGGGCGCGATTGCGTTGCGCGAATTTGATTTGACCCAGCGGCAACGCGATGTCGCGGCGCTGCGGCGGCGGCTGGGTTTGTGATGAATTGGGCGGCCGGCCCAGGTGTTCCAGTTCCACCGTCCGGTCCGGGGTCATTCGGCGAGTGCCCGTTAGGCGTCATCTACCAAACCCCGAAACCCGGCGGCGGATTAGTGACCCGCGCGGCCGGTGAAATCTCGAAGAGGCGATAGACCACCATGGACGATATGATCCGCTTTGAAGTTCGTGGCACCGTCAAGGCTGCCTTGCGCTTCAAGGAATTCCCCGACCAGCTCCGCGATGAGCTGCTGAAGGAGATGAACGCGCTCGGGCGCGAGGCTTTCGAGCTGGTCGCCGCTGCGGTTCCCCACCGCACCGGGCGGCTGGCCAGCGAGGAGCAGCTCCTGATCGTAAATGAGCCCAACGTCGTCGGCGCAGTCGTAAATTTCGAAGGCGATGGCGCTGATCAGAATGACTTCAAGAAAGCCGGGGCGCTTGAATACGGCAGCAGCGGCAAGCGCCAACAGGTCAAAGAACACGCGTTCATGCTCGATCATGTGTTCGACAGGATGCTCGCTGCCCCGGAGATAGCGATAGTCGAGGCCTATGAGCGCACCCCCAACCTGGCGCCCGATTTCTTCGTGCGCGGTCCGATGGCGGCCATGCAAGGCAATATCTTTGAACGGCTCGAAGCCGTCGTTACCCGTGCGGCAGATGCCGCCAATCAGGAGTGAACCGAATGACCAACCGCCGAAAGACCAAGACCGTGCCCGAGGCCAACTCGTCAAATGACCGTCCCCGCGCGCCGGTCGAGATCACGCTGGGTGGGCAGACCTTTGCCGTGCCACCTCTGCCGATCCGGTGGAACCGCGAGGCGTACCCCTTGTCCGCAAAACTGATCAGCGGCGGTCTGTTCGACCGACTTGGCGCCGATGGCATGCTCAATCTGACCGGTGACGACATCGATAATCTGGCAGAACTGGCCTTCCTTGGCGCAAGCGCAGCGGATCCATCCTTGACGCGCGAGTTTTTCGACGACCTTCCGATCCGACCGCTCGAATTGTTCGACGCGTTTCTTGCGATCGCAAACCAGACCGGTGGCTGGCAGTTCAACTTGGCGAAGGCTGCCTGATCACGACAATCACTTTTGACTGACCGCCGAAAGGGCAGGCCATGACCTCGAATGTCCAAGTAAAAGTCACCGGTGATATCGCCGATTTGCGGGTGCAGATGGCGGCCGCCGAAGCGGTGATGAAAAAGACCGCCATTGAGGCCAATAATGCTGCCAAGGCCATCGCGATGGGCGATACCAGCAAGGAGGCGGCGGCCAAGAACCTGGCCCTCACACAATCGCTGGTTGACGCAAAATCAGCATTTCGCGGCCTTTCTAACGAATACAAGACACTGACCGAAGCGCAAAAACTGAGCACAAACGCCGGCGCCGCGTTCCTTGCCCAGCTCCGGGAACAGGCCGCCACGGCGGGCATGTCTCAAAAACAGATGCTAGCATATCGCGCGGAACAGTTGGGTGTGGCCAACGATGCGAAACCGCTGATTGCGGCGATGGCCGACACCTCCCATGGATCGGCCGGGGTCACCCGCGAATTGCTGGTCATGGGGCGCGAGCTATCGCGCGGCAACTTCAACCGCATGGCGGGAAGTGCCACGATCCTGGCCGGCCGGCTGGGCATCCTGACGCCAAGCGTGGTCGGAACAGCCGCAGCAATTGCCAGCATCGTCGCGCCGATCGCGTTGGCCAGTGTGGCAGCATACCAGTTCGACCAAGCCCAGAACGATCTGCTTATATCCACAGTCGGGCTTGGCGCGGCGTCACAGCTCACGGCCTCGCAACTGATGGGGGCGGCGGCATCGGCCGCACAATATTCGGGCGTGTCGATTCGCGCGGCGACCGAGGCGGCATCGGCATTCGCTGGTGCGGGCGCGCGGTCACAGGCGGTTGTGAGCAGCCTGGTGGGGTCGATGAAGGGGTATGCTGCCCTGACCGGGCAGGATGCGGCAGACGCGCAGAAAAAGCTGGCCGAGGCCATGCACGACCCGGTGCGCGGTGCAGAGGAGCTAAACGCCGAACTGGGCATCCTCGACAGTACCCAGATCAAACAGATCCGGACCATGAGCGATGCTGGCGACAAGGCCGGTGCCGTGGCCGTTATCGCGGAGGCGCTGCGCCAGCGCGTTGATCAGGCAAAATCGGCCGGTGCCGAATTCAACACGATTTTTTCCAAATCCGTCACCGTTCTATCGGACGACTATGAATGGCTCGGGCGGGTCAGTGCCGCTTATGTAGGGCTTGCCGAGCGGGTGAACATCTATAACCTCGCCACCGGCAACCAGGTCAAACAGGCCCAGGCCCAGGCTGCAGCAGCACAATCGTTGCAGAACCTGGCGCAACTCAAAGAGGCCAGCGGCCAAGGGGCGGCGATCGTCGGCACGACACCAGAAGCGCGCGATGCCGAACAGCGTGAAAAGCTCGCGGGATCAATGAAGATACTGCAAGCCGCGCTGGCCGCTGACACGAAACTGCACGGCGCGAACAGTGATGCCGTCAGGGCCGACCAGGCAGCGCTTGCCGATTACAAGCGCGCCATCGATACCTATCTGCCATCGGCAGAAAAGGCGCACCGGCTGGCCGAACTCGATCAGCAACTGGCGGAGGCGCGAAAAGGGAAGGATAGCGGGCGCATCGCCGATCTGACCCGGCAAAAGACCGCGCTCGACACCGCCGGGGAGGTTATGAGCCCCCAGGACGCAGCGCAGCGCGCCAATGATGCCGCCGCCACCGCAGCCGACAAGACCCGCGCGCCGAAGGCCAAGGATGATCGGGTCCAGCAATGGACCGAACAGCTTCGCGAAATGAAAGACGCCAGCAAGGATTACTTCGCCGACGAGGCGGCAATGGATCTGTCGTTCTGGCAAGGCAAACTGGCCGCCGCACGCAGCAGCGCCACCGCGCTGCGCGAGGTAGAGGCCCATATTCACGAGGCCAACAAGACCCTCGCGCGGCAGGCGTACGAGGCACAGATCGCCGACTACAACGACCAGATCGAGGCGGCCAAAGGCAACTGGGACAAGCAAAAGGCGATCATCGCCGAGAAGGTCGCCTATATTGACAGCAAACAGCATGAAGAGTCCCGCGCCTTTCAGGATGCGCTCAAGGAACAGGAGCGCGCGCAGCAAGAGCATATTCTGACCCAGCTCCGGCAGGATCAGGAGGCGGGCGCCAAGGTGATCGAGAACCTTCGCCAGCAGGTTGCAACCCGCAAGCAGATCTCGGACGAGGAAGCCAAGATCGCGACATCTGCGATCAAGGATAAGGAGGCAGGCAGCTTCTTCGGCGGCGCCGCCGCTGCGAAGCAGGAAGCTGCGGTCAAAATCAAGGCGATACAGGATGAAATCGCCGCGACCACGACCCTGCAGGCGACCCAGGATGCACAATTGCAAAAGAATGTCGAAGCCGCCCGCGCGGCTGGCGACATCGGTGTACAGGACTACAAGAAAGCAGTCGCCGCCAAGGAAGCGTTGGACGCGGAATGGGCCGCAAAGCAAAAGGCACTGCAGGATCGTCTCCGCGAAGAGCAACAGGCAAGCATCGCGGCGCAGAAAGCAGCGTACGCCAGCTACATTAGCGGCACGGTCAACGCGACTGTCACGGGCTTTAGCAAGATGATCGCCGGACAGGAATCCTTCAAACAGCTCGGAATCGGCATTTACAGTTCCATCGTTCGTGAAGTCGAACAGCAGGTCGCCAAGATGGCCACCGACTGGATCGTGAAACACGTGCTGATGGCGGCAGCGTCAAAGCTCTTGGGGCAGTCGAGTGCAGCAGCTGCACCTGCGGGCGCTGCCGCGACCGTCGCCGCAGCCAAGACCTCAGTCGTCGCGCTGGCGGCGCAGGCGGGCGCGGCTGGTGTCGCGTCGATGGCTGCCGCACCCTGGCCACTCGACATTGGCGCCCCGGAGTTCGGCGGCGCAATGGAATCCGCCGCCTTGGCGCTGGGCTCGTTCGCGGTCGGTACCAACTTTGTGCCGACTGACATGGTCGCCCAGATCCACGCGGGCGAACGCATCATTCCCAAGGCTGACAATGCCGCACTGATGCAAATGACCTCGCGCGGCGCAGCCAGCGGTGCGGACAGCGGCGGTGGCAGGGGCGGTGACACGCACAATCACTTTTCGCCGACGATCCACGCCCATGGCGCGGACGGCAAAGCCATCGTCAAAGCAATCGAAAGCAACTTCTCGGACTTCCACCGCATGATGCGCAACAAGGCGCGCGTCGGCGCATTCAGTTGAGGGACCACATGAACGACAACGAATCAGCCATCGAGGCCAACTTCACCCGCCTGGCCGGAACGGACACCGCCAACAGCTTGATGATCAGCGCGATCGTGGTCACGCTGCTGCAGCGCGGTGCGATCGGTGCGGCCGAACTGCGCGAGAATATCGACATCGTGCTGCTGGGCCTCGAGAGGGGCGCCCCGCAATCCGGCAGCTTGCCCAAGGTGTTCGCCCATGCGCGCGAACAGCTGCAAACGACGATCGACATGCTTGATGCTGTCATGGGCAAGAGCATCGATGCGGCTGGCGCCGGGCCCGCTGCCGGTTTTACGACCTTCTCGTGAAACCGACGCGGCCCCAAATTTGGGGGCGCCACGGCAGTTGTTCCCATATGGGAACAACTGGCCAACGAACGGATCGCCCCGAACTGTCGTGCGTGACGATATCGTCACACGTGGCGCGGACGGCAACAATGGGCAAATGCCCACGGTTGGCTAATGATCGGATTGCCGCGCACCACGTGCGCCAACGTGGCGCACGCCAACCTCATAGTCGTACGCGCTCATGATTCGTCCGCTTCAACTTGTCGAAGATTCTGAGCTTGGCGATAACTCAATTCGATTTGAAGTAGAGTTTGGCCATGCTGGGTCAGCCGGCCAATTACTGGCGTGTTATATCCGGGCAAGGCCGCAAACCATTCGCCAGCCCACGGAATCCAGGCGACCTTATCGAGGTCGAATCGTGTGGCCTTATTGAGACCGCATGCATCCATTTCGAGGAGCTTAGTGACGAAAAAATCACGTGGGCGATGCAATGTTTTTAACTTGGTCGTGCCGTAAACCAGTTGCACCTCGCCTTCGCCAGCGTCCACGTCTGCCGCGATGTTCAGCACGATGGCAGGCCGAGGTTTCGGACCAGGAGTGCCGAGGCTGTCATCAAACGGAAACCGGCACCATACGACGTCGTATGGTGCCGGGAGAGTCGATATCGGGAAAAAAGTCAGGCTCATGCGACGTGCGGATACAGTACCACACGCTTGCTCGAACGCTTTGCTTCCGGATCAGCGAGGCGCCGGATCGCCTCTATCTGGACGTCGGAAATCTCGTCGTTGTAGTCCGGCTGGGGTGCAGGGGTCCGATGATGGTTAGCGGGCCTGTTGTGCTTGTCTGCGGACATGGCCATGCTCTCTGTGTGGTTGATGTTCATAAATGGTCGAATGCCGATCGGCATAGCTTATCGCACTCCGTGTTTGAATTTCGGGTTAACGATTCGTCCGCATAAGCGCGCTGACGAACACCAAACCACCGGATTTCCACGGAAATATAAGCACTCCCTGCAAGCTTTCAACGCTCTACAAACGTCTTGTTGGAAAAAGCCGACAGAATCAAGCGAGTTTGAAACCGAACCCAACAAGGGTCAGCTTGTTCAAGCGTTCTGAATGCAATCGCTCAGGGCAATCGTCGGTCATAAAGGTTCGCGCGTCACAGCAGAGCGGATGATACGCCGGCCCGCTTCCGGTCGGCTGGTGCCCAGCGCCCGGTTTATTTTGTCGATCGCGAGAGGGCCGAATGTGACTGCATGGTATCTGCCAGGCGTGCTCACTCGAATATCCACCCCGCACGCGTCGTACCAACTTGGAGCGTCCAAATTTGGATCGTCCAGTCCCCGCGAGGGTTGTCGCGCGTGCGTTCGCAGCGGTTATCGGCCGCGCTCACAGGGAGCCCCGCTCAAGCAGAGGTCTCCGTCGCCGCTTGCGTGCGATCCGGGGCAAAGCCGAATGGCGCACCGCCGGTTCGACTTCATCCCGCAACGCGCTGTTATATGGGTCAGCAACCGACACTGTGGCGACATCGTGATGCACAACAGCGGCTGGCTGCCCCTCGAACCGCTCCACTTCGGCGACCGAAATACGAATGAGTGTACCAGGCCGAAAGCATTGCAGACGGCCTTCCTTGATCAGCTTGTAGATCAGGCCATCGGAGCATCCCCAGCGCGTGGCAAGTTGGGGTACGGACATTGGTCGGGCTGTATCCGACGTGGATGCGGGCACCCGCGCATTCGAGATACGATTGCCAGTGTCGGTCATTTTCCCGCTTCGATCCCCGTCGGCGCGCTCAAAAGCGCGATAATCGACCCTCCCGATATTGCGTTGTCTTCGGCAGAAGTGGCCGGGCGATTTTCAAACCGAATTTCGGCAGCACGAATGCGATCGCCGTCCCAAGTGCGGACCAGATCGAGAGCATGGCCAAGTGTGGTGTGAATGCAGCTCAAATTGGCATTGTCGCGGAGTTCGACCCGCGCGGCAGCATCGTAAATCACTTTGCGTAGCCGCTTATGACCGATCCAGGCAAATCCGCCACAACAGAGCGAATGATGCGCCGGACCGCTTCCGGTCGGCTGGTGCTCGGCGCATTGGCTGCAATCCATTGATCGAGTTGATCAAGATCAGCGGGTTGAAGGCGGACAAGCACTGGTACGCCAGATTGACCTGGTCGCTTGGGGCTTTTGATATCAGAACTTGCAGTGCTCATAATCATCTGATATCAGAAGTTCGAGCCGAACGGAAGCTACCAACGACCGTCCGGCTCTAACCGCAACCGATCATGAAGGGATCGACCATGGCTGAAACCAGCATACGCACCCGTGCGCCCAGCGCAAACCCACAACCCGGCGTGATTGGGAACGCTGCCGATTTTGACCCCGCCGCCTGGCTCAAGCGCTTCAGTGAAGTCGGCGGCTGGTGGGTTGTCGGCGCCGATGACAGGATATCGATCGGCTGGACGCCGCGCGCCCGTGAAACGATCGAGACCGTCGCCGCAAGGGCCCTGTGGCGCGAGATCGAGGCCAACCCGGGAAAGCGCAAGGCGCTGGAGCGTTTGTTGTTGGCAGGCGCCCAGGGTCTGCCTGTAGGCCTGCCTGCCACATACACCGGGCAGTCGCTCTACCTGGCTGCCACTGGCCAGCGAAAGATCGCATTCGATGAGCTGGCCAAACCCGATACGGGTGCGCGCGCCGCGTGGGAATCGGCGATGGCGACATTCGAGCGGGCCGACCGATTTGAGGCGTTGTTTCGCGAAACAGTGTTCAATCCGTTAGAAGCTGATCTGCCTATCGGCGACCCGCTCGGCGAAGCGGCGGATCGCGCAATGGACCAGGTGAACGATGTCACTGACCAGGCTCGCCGCGTGGCCCTGCGGACACCAGCCCCCGATGGGCAGGCCCTGCGCTGGAAGCTCGAGCAGTTCTTGGTGGAAAAGGTCATGCCCCACCCACCGGCTGGCGAGATCGAACAGATTTTCGCGGACCTCGACCGCTTGCTTGCGGCTGGCCCCGTCGGCGGAGCCCTGGCGACCGAGGGTCCCCAAGCCGAACAGCCGGCGCGATCTTTGCCAGTCGATCAGGATGCGCCCCTGCGCGCAGCGTGGGCGCTGTGGCTTGCAATCCGCAATGGTTACGAAGGGTCACTGCCTCTGGATTGCAGTCAAGAGGAACTGGAACGGATAGAGGCGCCGCATTGGGCCGCCGTCGATGCCGTCGAACAGCAGATCTTGGATGCCAAAGCGACGACGCCTGAAGGCATTTCGATCAAGCTGCGCCTGGCGCTCGATGCTTCATTTGGCGACAGGGACGAAAACGCTGCATTGATCAACGGCGACTTTGACCGGCTCAACGCAGCGGGGCTTGATTGTGAAAAGCGGCTGTTCGTCGATATTCTGCGCGATCTGCAAGCCATGTCGGCGCGGCTGGGCGCGTAGCGGCCGACATCGGCCCACGTTCTTGTTATGTTTAAATTAGGTGTTTCAACCCTGTTGTGCCATCGAAGACATAGGTGTATCAAACCCAAATGAGACACGACGGCCAAAATCCCTTTCCCGTGGATCAGGTGTTCAGCCGGCAGCAACTGCGGGAACAGACCGCTATACCCGATGATGTCGTGGGCTTCTGGATCAAAGAGGAATTGCTGATTCCGCTGCCTGCCGCGCCGCGAGAGCACCGACGCTTCAGCTATGAGCAACTTAATGTTGCAGTGATTCTGAATGCAATGCGTTCTCTTGGTGCCAACATCGGTGTTCTGAGAGCTTTTGCGCAAGGATTGCAGCACGGTATTCGAATTATGCGGCAGAGGAATATCGCATATAATGACGTTATCGATATCGAAGACCTTCATAAATTGCTCTTTAGAAGGACAAAAGATGTCGAAATACCTGTTTTTGATCAACATGGTAAATTTATTGAATATAACCTAACTTATTATGAAGATGAAATAATTGATTACTGGCGTAAATTTAACCAAATCGCTCACGATGAAAGGAAAGATTTTTTAATAAAAATTGCAAAATCATTGAATGTGTACGACATGCGTTGGCTGTATATTTGCTCGGATCTATTCAATCCAAATATATTGGATTTTGAGCGATCTGACGAATCATTTTGGCTTGCATGGTTAAATGAGGACGGCGAGGCGGATATTGAACCCACTTACGAGGGCTCATCTGTGACCCGATATCCAGACAGTGCCGCGTTCTATGTCCCATTTGTCAAACTGATTAGGGGATTGTGGCCAGACAGGATCGTGGAACTGGAAGAGCCCAAGCCCGATGCGGTGCTTTGCGATGCCAAAGTTGGTGACGTGTCATGACCGTCCCGGCGCGCATCCCCCAGGCTGAGATTGATCGCGCTGTGAAAGTTGCGATGAAGGCTGGTGCCGGGCGCGCGCGCGTACGTCTGGACTATGCAAACGCCTGCATTGACATCATCCTTGGCGAGCCCGAACCGGTACCTGTGCCAGTTCTGCCGCATGTATGGGGTGATGACGATGTCTGACCTTCCAAAAGGCGTCTATGCTCAGCCGGATCGCCACGGCAAGATCCGCTATCGGTTCCAGCGCAAGGGCTGGCCAAGTTCCTATTTGCATGGCGATCCCGGCAGTGCTGAATTCCACCGCGCTTACGCCGAGATCATCGAGCGGGGGCCGAAGGAGAAGATATCGGCCAGATCGCCCATGATGGTGACACCACGATCGCTCGATGATCTGTTCGCCAAGCATAAGAAGCAGGTCAAGTGGAGCAAGAAGGCCGCGCGCACCCGCCTGGTGCAAAGTCGGATCATCGAGCGCTTCCTCGACCGGTGCGACCAGAAGGGTCGCCGCTATGGCGAACGTCCGACCGATGCAGTCACGGTCACATGGCTCGAAAACATCCTTGCAGGCATGGCCGAGACGCCAGCGGCCGCGAACGTGCTGCGTAAGGTGCTGTCTGGGCTGATGGACACTGCGATCAAGATCGGCTGGCGCGACACCAATCCTGCCCGGCTGACCGATACTTTCAAGGAAGGCGAAGGTTCGGTCATGTGGACCGAACTCGATATTGCGCAGTACCGCGCCGCGCATCCGCTCGGAACGATGGCCCGGCTGGTATTGGAACTTGCGCTCAACACGTCGGGCAGGCGCTGCAACGTCGCCGGGCTGACCAGAGACAACATTCGCGGCAATGAAATCGTGACGGCGCACGTGAAGGGCAATAACGAGAGCACCGTGCCCTTATTGCCGACCACGCGGGCCGCGCTCGAGGCGCTTCCCGCCGCACCGATCAAACACCTGGTCACGACGCAATTCGGAAAGCGGTTCACGGTCGACGGATTCGGCAACCGCGTGCGCAAGTGGTGCGATGCAGCTGGTCTGCCGGATCACTCGTTGCACGGCATCCGCAAAGCCGTTGCGCGCCGAGTGGCAGAGAGTGGTGGTACCGACGCCGAGGGGCAGGCCATCACTGGCCACAAAAAGGCGGAAACGTTCGCCTATTACCGCGCGAAGGCCAATCGATCGACGCTGGCCGCAAAGGGCATAAACGCTGCTTTTGAGGCCTTCGATTCCCAACCTGCAATTTCGGAAGGTTCCCAACCTCAGAAAAATGAAGGTATTTCAGATGATTAATTGCGGTGATGGTGCCCGGGGACGGAATCGAACCGCCGACACCGTGATTTTCAGTCACGTGCTCTACCAACTGAGCTACCCGGGCATGGCCTTGCGTTGGCAGTGCCGACGCGTTGGAAGCGCGCCTATGGCGAAGCGCGGGGGGCTTGTCCAGCCCCATCATGACAGTTTTTGTCAGTTTGCGGCGTCGTCGTCGTCGGGGCGGTCGGCGGGCTTGCCGGGGATGGCATAGCCGTCGTCGAGCCACCGCAGCAGGTCGCGGTCGCGGCAGCGGGCGGAGCAGAACGGGGCGTAATCGGTGCTGCGGGGTTTGCCGCACATCGGGCAGGGGCGGGGGGTGGCAACGGGGCTGGTCATGGGGCGATGGCCTGCGCGAAACCGGCGTGAAGGGCAAGGGCCGGGCGTGGGTCGCGGCGAATCAGCCGACCGCTGCGACGCGCTAGATCGGCTTCCAGGGGGGCGTCGATCTGTGCCAGCACTGCCGGATGTGCGACGAGCAGCAGCGCGCCGGGGTCATCGATGCGCTCTGCCTGGCGCAACAGGGCATGGGCGGCGGCGCGCGCGGGGTGGAACGCCATGCGCGCGATCAGCGAGGGGCGTTCGAGGCGGCTGATCACCTGGACCAGGCCAAACCCGTTCATGCCGGTGCGTTCGCCGCGCCAGCCGGTCTGGGCCAGGGCGTTGTCGAGTGCGCGATCGACGGCCTGGCGGTCCGCACGCGATTCCAGCCCCGGAAAATCGATGCCGACCGATCCGCCGATGTCGAGCCTGGCGAGCGCTCCGGCCAAGGCCGGAACCGCCGCCATCGCCAGCGGTGCCAGCGGTGGCGGCCCGTCGATGTCGATCAGCGTCATCGCCGGAGTCGGGCTGATGGTCAGCCGCCCGCCGGGAAAATCGATCACGCCGGTGACGGCCTGTTCGATCAGATCGTGCCATCCGGCGCGATCGAGGCCGCGGTCGGTGGCGCCTGCCAGGCGCACCGGCAGCCCAGTGTGGGCGAGTGCCTGTGCCAGCGTCGGCGCGGGGGCAGGGACGGTATCGGGGGCGGGGCGGCACTGCGCCAGCTTGAAGCGGCCCCGTTCGGCCAGTGCGGCGCGGGTGATGCGCACGGTCAGTGTGGCGCCTTCGGTCAGGTCGGTGGGCAAGGCGTCAATCTGCGCGATGGTGCCATCGGGCAATTGCACCGCACCGCGCCGCGTGCCGCGATGGCGATGATCGAGCCGCGCCGGGGTGACCGCACCCGCGCGCCAAGGTTCGTGCCAGCACAGCCGCGCGGCCAGGATTGCCTCATCCTCGATCAGGGCCGCGCGATCTTCGCCGATCCCGGCCTCGACGATCCATTCAGCCAAGCGCGACCCCTGCGGCCAGCAACAGCTTGCGCGTTTCGTACAAGGGCAGGCCGACCACGCCCGAATGGCTGCCCGCCAGCCACTGGCAGAACCCTTCGGCGCTGCCCTGGATGGCATAGCCCCCGGCCTTGCCGTGCCATTCTCCCCCGGCCAGATAGGCCTCGATTTCGGCGTGCGTCAGGCGCTTGAACCGCACCACGGTTTCGCTCAGCGCCTCGCGCAGGCGGCCATCGGGGGTGATCACCGCGATCGCCGACCACACCCGGTGACGCCGTCCCGACAGCAGCGTCAGGCAGGAGCGCGCGGTTGCCGCATCTTCGGCCTTGGGCAGGATGCGCGCGCCCACGCCGACCACCGTATCACCCGCCAGCACGACCGCATCGGGGCGCAGCGTGGCAGCGGCGCGCGCCTTTTCAGCGGCCAGGCGCACGGCATGCGCGCGCGGACGTTCGCCGCGATGCGGGGTTTCGTCGATGTCGGCGGGGGCAATCGCGTCGGGCGCGATGCCGATGCGGGCCAGCAGTTCGCGGCGACGCGGGCTGGCAGAGGCCAGCACCAGGGGCACATGCGGAGCGTCAGACATGACGCACGCGGGGTTTTACCGGATTGATCAGAACTGGCCGGGGCCGCCGCGACCGGGCATGAAGCGATAGGTGATGCGGCCCTTGGTCAGATCATAGGGAGTCAATTCGACCAGCACTTCATCGCCGACCAGCACGCGGATGCGGTTCTTGCGCATCTTCCCCGCCGTGTGGCCGAGGATTTCGTGATCGTTTTCAAGGCGCACGCGGAACATCGCGTTCGGCAGCAGTTCGACAACCGAGCCGCGCATTTCCAGGAGTTCTTCTTTCGCCATCGACGGATTCGGTTGCCTTGTTGTGTTGCGTGTACTCGCCCCATTGGCGAGAGTCGAAAGAGGGTTGCGTATCGGTTGCGCAGTGTCTGGGCAACGCCTGCGCGTCGCGCCCATAACGGGAAAGTGGCGAAAAGAAAAGCCCACTGCGCATGTGCGCGGCGCCGAACCGGCCAGTACCGAACCGTCTCGGCACAGAAATGTCGCTGGGCGACAAAATGATACTATTTGTCCGTTGCCCATCAGGGGTGCTTTTCGCAAGGGGCATGCTGCGCCTAACGCCCCGGTTTGCCGAGCCTTCCCCCCCCCCCCCCC
>NZ_KQ954265.1:0-71565 GCF_001519065.1 Novosphingobium sp. FSW06-99 | reverse complement strand
CCCCCCCCCCCCCCCGGTGCTGTGGGCACAGCCAACCCGAGAAGACGACCAGCAACCGTGAATCGCCTTTCGCACCCGGTGGCCGCCGCCATCCTGTTTCCTGCTCTGGCCGCCGGCGTTACGCTGGGCGCTGCGTTGGCGCATGCCCAGGTCGCGGGCGATCCGCCGCCATCGGCCACGGCAACGCCCGCTGCACCGGCAACGTCGGCCCCCCCGCCGGAAACACCTGCTGACAAGCCGCAGCCGACGCCCGGAGAAGCCGACACCACCGGCGAAATTTCGGTCAACGGCGACCCGATCTATAAGCGTGATGCGCGCGGGCTCGACAAAAAGGGCGAAATTCTGGTCGTCGCGCACCGCATCAAGGGCCAGGTGGAGGCCGAACAGCCGCCGATCGTGACCTATGATGAAGAAGACATCGCCGCCTATGGCGTGTCCTCGATCGAGGAACTGGTCGAAGCGCTGGTGCCGCAGACCGGCACCGGGCGGGGCCGGGGTGCGTCATCGCCGGTATTCCTGCTCAACGGCATGCGCGTGTCGAATTTCCGCGAGATCCGTGGCCTGCCGCCCGAAGCGATCAAGCTGGTGGAAATCCTGCCCGAGGAAGTCGCGCTGAAATACGGGTTCCGTCCGGACCAGCGCGTGGTCAATTTCGTGCTGAAAGACCATTTCAGCAGCCAGTTCGACGAGTTGGAGTTCAGCGAGCCGTCGAGCGCAGGGTATACCGATACGCGCAACGACGCCACGCTGGTGCGGATCAACAAGGGCGCGCGCGTCAATGTGACCGGCACCTATGAAACGATCTCGCCCGAACTGGCCGCGTCGCGCAACATCATCGAATCGACGCCCGAGGTGGCTGGACAACCCGATCTGGCCGATTATCGCACGCTGCAGGCAGGCAGCACCAACGCCACGCTCAACGCCACGGTGGCGCGGCCGCTGTGGCCCGGCGCGGGGCTGACCATCAACGGGTTGGTCGAACGCAGTTCGAGCGATGCGCTCAACGGCATCAAATCGACCGAGCCGCTGCTCGCGCTGCTGACATCGTCGCGCACCACCACCGGCTCGGTCGGGCTGGGGCTCAACGCGCCGGTCGGGACCTGGCTGTTTTCGGGCACGCTTGATGGCACCCATGCCTATCAGGTGCAGTCGATCGATTCGGCCAGCGCGATCAACCCGGAAATCGCCGACACCACCACCGACAGCTATACCACACTGTTCACGCTGTCGGGATCGCCGCTCAAACTGCCATCTGGCGATGTCGCGTTGACGCTCAAGACCGGCTATGTCTGGTCGGCCGAAGCGGGCAGCGACACGCGTACCGGCATCAGCGATGCCTATCGCCAGGGCGATGCGCAGATCGGTTTCAGCCTCGACCTGCCGCTGACCAGCCGCAAGAATCACGTGCTCGAAGCGATCGGCGATCTGTCGGCCAACCTGAATGTCGAGGCGCATCATCTGTCCGACTTTGGCGGGCTGTTCGATCTGGGCGGCGGGCTGACGTGGAAACCGACCGACAGGTGGACGCTGTCGGCGACCTATATCGGCACCGAAGTCGCGCCGACGCTGGCCAATCTCGCCGCGCCCGACGTGATCACCCCGAATGTCTCGGTGTTTGACTTTGTGCGTGGGCAGACCGTGCTGGCCACCGTCATCACCGGCGGCAATGCCGGTTTGTTGCGCGAGGATCAGCGCGACTGGAAGGTCGCCAGCAACTGGACCCTGCCGTTCGGCAATGGCAACAACACGCTGGTGGTCGAATATTTCCGCAACCATTCGACCGATCCGACCAGTGCGTTTCCGCTGGTGACGGCGGCGGTGGAATCGGCGTTTCCCGACCGCGTGCTGCGTAATGCGCAAGATCAGATCGTGTCGATCGACGAAACCCCGGTCACACTGGCGATGACGCGCAGTTCGCGTGTGCGCACCAGCCTCAACCTGTCGGGCAATTTCGGCAAACCCGATCCGGCATTGGCGCACCGGCGCGGCTTTGGTGGCGGGTTTGGCGGCGGTCGGGGCGGACCCGGCGGTCCAGGTGGCCCCGGCGGCGGTCCGGGCGGGGGCGGCGGATTTGGTCGCGGCGGCGGCGGACGCGGCGGTGGCCCTGGCGGCGGTGGACCTCCGCCGTCGGACGGGCGCGGGCGGTGGAACCTGTCGCTGGCCTATAGCTATGAAATCTACAACACCGCGCAATTGCCGAACGGGACCGTGCTCAACCAGTTGGGCGGCGATGCGCTGACCGGCAGCGGGGTGGCGCGCCATACCGCCAATCTTGATGCGGGTGGGGCCTATCGCGGGATTGGCGTGCGGCTGGCAGCGACTTATGCCAGTGCGACGCATGTCAATTCCAGCGGGCAGCCCGGCGATCTGCCGCTCGATTTCGGCGCGCTGGCCACGGTCAATTTTCGCCTGTTCGCCGATCTGGGCCGCATGCCCAGTGTGGTGAAGAAATTTGCGTTCCTGAAAGGCACCCGCTTGTCGTTTGCGGTGAACAACGTGTTCAACGGCATCCAGAAAGTGACCGATTCGACCGGGGCCACCCCGCTTGCCTATCAGGCGGGCTATGTCGATCCGGTCGGAAGGCTGTTCAAGCTGGAACTGCGCAAACAGTTCTGAACCTTGACGCCGATGGCGGTCAAAAGACCCGCCGGCCCTGGACGAATTCGCGGGCGCGGCGCCGGTTCTGTTCCTGTTCCAGCGTCTGGAAATGGTCGTGCACCGCGCGCAGGCGGATCACGTCGTCTTTTGGCAGCAATGCATCGAACGCCACGCCGAAACTGCCGCCGCGTCGCCAGACCACGGTGCCGAACGCCTCAACCCCTTGCACCATCAGCACCACGTCATCGCCCAGCGGCGGCGGGTCGCCGCCCACCGTCACACAGGCCCCGGTCTGCGACAGATCGTCGAGCTGGCATGCTTCGTGGCCGGTGATCAGGATGACTTTGCCCGGCAGCGCCAGCCGCACGCGCGCCGCCTGGCGCCGCCCGGCCGGTGCGTTGGCGCGACCAAACTGAAGACGCTGCATGGGCATGGCATCAGGCTATCCCTATCACGGTTAAGCACAGCGCGATGGTGCGATCAGGATCAATGCATAGGGTGTGTGGGGATTTGGCCCGGGGCGGGCTGCGAACGACCGCTTTGTTGCGCTTCCGGTGCTCACGTACTGGCAGCACGCTCCGCTCCGGTTCTCGAAATCAGCCATTCTCGCTCCACCCTGAGCCAAATCCCCACACACCCTGGCGGGGACGCTGGCCAAGCGGCGCGCGAGTGCCTATCTGGACCATCCCATGGCCCGTACCCGACCCCCAGCCGCCACCCCCACGCCCGACGATGCCCCGGCGGGTCGCACGCCTGCGGGCAGCATGGATTCGCCCCATGGTGCCGAGCGCTTCAACGAGGACAAGGCGACTTATGCGGTGCGCGGCGCGGATCAGCCCGATCTCGATCACGGGGTGGCGGTGATCCGCGAAGTGGTGGCCACGCTCAAACCCGTGCCCGGCGTCTATCGCATGAACGATGCGCGCGGCGAGACACTGTATGTGGGCAAGGCGCGCGCGCTGAAAAACCGCGTCGCCAACTATGTCCAGGTCGATCGCCTGCCCAACCGGTTGCGCCGGATGGTCAGCCTGACGCGCACGATGACGATTGTCACCACCAATTCCGAGGCTGAGGCGCTGCTGCTCGAAGCGCAACTGATCAAGCGCTATCGCCCCGCCTACAACGTGCTGTTGCGTGACGACAAATCGTTTCCTTTCATTCTGCTGCGGTCTGATCACGCCTTTCCACGGATCATGAAGCATCGCGGCGCGCGGCGGGCCAAGGGCAACTATTACGGGCCGTTCGCCAGTGCCGGTTCGGTCAACACCACCATCAATGCGCTGCAGAAACTGTTTCTGCTGCGCAGTTGCAACGACGGTTTCATGGCCCGGCGCGACCGGCCCTGCCTGTTGTACCAGATCAAGCGGTGCAGCGCGCCGTGCGTCGGGCGAATCGACGAGACCGCCTATGCCGAACTGACGCGCCAGGCGCGCGATTTTCTGGGTGGCCGGTCGGGCGCGGTGCAGCGCGAGATCGAGGCGCAGATGGAACAGGCGGCCGAGGCGCTGGACTATGAACGCGCGGCGGTGCTGCGCGACCGGCTGCGCGCCGCCACGTTCATCCAGGGCAGCCAGGCGATCAACGCTGAAGGGGTGGGCAATGCCGATGTGTTTGCCATCGCCGTCAAGGGCGGGCACGTGGCGATTCAGGCGTTCTTCATTCGCGGCGGGCAGAACTGGGGCCATCGCGCGTTTTTCCCCAGCCACACCGAAGGCCATGACGAAGCCGAAGTGATGACGCAGTTTCTGGCGCAATTCTATGAAGACGTGCCGCCGCCCCGGCTGATCCTGGTCGATCGCGATCTGCCCGAGGCGGATCTGCTGGCCGAGGCGCTGCACGGCGCGGCGGGTGGCAAAGTCGAGATTTCGGTGCCGCAGCGCGGCGATCGCCGCCGCCTGATGGAACAGGCGCAGCGCAACGCCGACGAAGCGCTCGAACGGCGCCAGGCCGAAACCGGTACGCGGGCGAAAATCTTTCGCGACATGGCCGAATTCTTCGAATTGGGCGAAGCGCCCGATCGCATCGAAATCTATGACAACAGCCATATCATGGGCACCAATGCGGTGGGCGCGATGGTGGTTGCCGGGCCCGAAGGGTTCCGCAAGGGGCAATATCGCAAGTTCAACATCAGGCGCCCCGAAACCGAACCGGGCGATGACTTTGCCATGATGCGCGAAGTGATGAGCCGGCGGTTTGCCCGGGCGCAGGACGAAGACCCCGATCGCGATCGGGGGATGTGGCCCGATCTGGTGCTGATCGATGGCGGCAAGGGGCAGATGACCGCCGTGCGCGAAACGCTGGAGGAACTGGGGATCGAGGATGTCGCGCTGATCGCGGTGTCAAAGGGCCCCGATCGCAACGCCGGGCGCGAACATTTCCACTGGCCCGACGGGCGCGAAAAGCTGTTGCCGCTCAATTCGCCGTTGCTGTTCCACTTGCAGCAATTGCGCGACGAGGCACACCGCTTTGCGATCGGCGCGCATCGCGCCAAGCGCAGCCGCGCGATCACCGCCAGCCCGCTCGACGAAGTGCCGGGCATCGGCCCCGCGCGCAAACGCGCGCTGCTGCTGCATTTCGGCACGGCGGGCAAAGTCCGCGCGGCCAGTCTGGACGATCTGCAGCGCGCGCCGGGGGTCAGCGCGGCGGTGGCCCAGGTGGTTTACGACTTCTACCACCCTGCTGGTTGATCCGCGTCACCGCATCCTGCGGGATTCACACAAGAGCATCTGTTTGAATTTAAATCAATAACATCAGCAAAATCCACTCATCCTGAGCCTGTCGAAGGATGCGCGCAGACGTCCGCTCTGGGCGCCAGAAGTACGCCCTTTGGGCAAGGGTCGTGCGCATCCTTCGACAGGCTCAGGATGAACAGAATACTATTAATATCAATATATTAGTTCATTCTTCATACCGATCGGTCCCGTCTCGCAAGTCGATGCCGATTGGCCTTGTATGTTGGGCGAATCGCGCGCCGAACCAAGCTGTGGGAAGGGCGCAAGATCACCGCCTCAGGTGGCCCGGGCGGCCCCGATCGGCCGGATCAGTCCTTCCTGTGCGACGCTGGCGACATGGCGCCCGTCGCGGGTGAAGATCTGGCCCCGGTTGAACCCGCGCGCGCCTCCCGCCCAGGGGCTGTCGCAGACATAAAGCAGCCATTCGTCGGCGCGGAAATCGTCGTGGAACCACACTGCGTGGTCCAGGCTGACACCCATCACATTGCCGAGAATCCAGCTCAGCCCGTGGGGCAGGGTGCACGTGCCGAGCAGGCTCATGTCGCTGGCATAGGCCAGCACGGCGCGATGCACGCGCGGATCGTCGGGCAGTGGCCCGGCGGTGCGGAACCAGGTGTGCGATTTCGCCTCACGCGGGGCCGGGTTCATCCAGTGGCGTGCCTCGACCGGGCGCAATTCGATCGGGCGCGGGCGCAGCACCATCGCGCGCCGTTCGGGCGGTAACAGATGGGCATGTTCGGCGCGCAGTTCGGCCTCGTCGGGCAGGTCTTCGGGCGCGGGCACGGCGGGGATTGGCGCGGCGTGGTGCGGCCCGGTTTCGCGGCGGTGGAACGAGGCGACCAGGGTGAGGATCGGCGTGTCCGCCTGGCTGGCGACCACGCGCCGGTTGGCAAAACTGCCCCCGTCAAGATCGCGCAACACGTTCAGCGCCAGATCCTGCGCCTCGTTGCCACCACGCAGGAAATAGGCGTGCAGCGAATGGACCGGGCGATCGGGCGCCACGGTGCGTTCGGCGGCGACCAGCGCCTGGGCGATCACTTGCCCGCCAAACATGCGGCCCACCCCATCGGGACGGTTGTGCCCGACAAAGCTGTCGGGGCCCGTCTCGTCGAGATCGAGCAGGCGCAAAAGGCTGGCAACACGGGCGGCGGGGCTGGGGTCTGCGGTCATGACCCAGGCGTTCTGGCGGGCCATGCCGTTAACGTCAACGTAAAACCCCGCTGGCACCGCCAGCGGGGTTTGTGCGGGGGGTCAGCTCGCGTGGGCCGACCCGGCCAGTGCGGCAAGCAGCAGCAAGGCCACGATATTGGTGATCTTGATCATCGGGTTGACCGCCGGCCCGGCGGTGTCCTTGTAGGGATCGCCCACGGTGTCGCCGGTCACCGCCGCCTTGTGCGCGTCGGAGCCTTTGCCGCCGTGATGGCCGTCCTCGATGTATTTCTTGGCGTTGTCCCACGCCCCGCCGCCCGATGTCATCGACAGCGCGACGAACAGCCCGCTGACGATCACCCCCAGCAACAGCGCGCCCAGCGCGGCAAAGCCGTTGGCCCGGCCCGCGACCCAGGTGATCACGAAATAGACCGCCACCGGGGCCAGCACCGGCAACAGCGAGGGCACGATCATTTCCTTGATCGCCGCCTTGGTCACCAGATCGACGGTGCGGGCATAGTCGGGTCGGCTGGTTCCGGCCATGATGCCGGGGTTGTTGGCGAACTGGTCGCGCACATCGACCACCACGTCACCCGCGGCGCGGCCCACCGCGGTCATGCCCATCGCCCCGAACAGATAGGGCAACAGCGCGCCGAGCAGCAGCCCGACGATGACATAGGGATTTTCCAGGCTGAAATTGACCGTCAGCGCGGGGAAAAATTCCCTCAGGTCGGTGGTATAGGCGCCAAACAGGACAAGCGCGGCCAGCCCCGCCGACCCGATCGCATACCCCTTGGTCACCGCCTTGGTGGTGTTGCCCACCGCATCGAGCGCATCGGTCTTTTCGCGCACGCTGTCGTCGAGATGGGCCATTTCGGCAATCCCGCCCGCGTTGTCGGTGACCGGACCATAGGCGTCGAGCGCGACCACCATCCCGGCCAGCGCCAGCATCGCGGTGGCGGCATAGGCAATGCCGATCAGCCCGGCGAGCTGATAGGACACCACGATCCCGGCGCAGATCACCAGCGTCGGCAAGGCGGTCGCCTCAAGGCTGATCGCCAGCCCCTGGATGACATTGGTGCCGTGCCCGGTGACCGAGGCCTTGGCAATCGAGCGCACCGGGCGATAATTGGTGCCGGTGTAATATTCGGTGATCCAAATGATCAGCCCGGTGATCACCAGCCCGACCAGTGTGCAATAGAACAGCGTGCGCCCGGTGAATCCGGCGCTGCCGATCGGCGTTTCCATATCGCCCAGCGTATAGGCGATGGCGAACCAGATGGCCGGGATCGACAGCCCGGTGGTGACCAGAAACCCCTTGTACATCGCGCCCATGATGTTGTTCGAACTGCCCAACCGGACAAACACCGTGCCGATGATCGAGGTGACGATGCACACCCCGCCGATCAGCAGCGGCAAGCTCATCAGCGGCAGCAGCAGATGGCCCAGCCCTTTGACCAGCAACGCGGTCAAAACCATGGTGGCGCCGATGGTCACGACATAAGTCTCGAACAAGTCGGCGGCCATCCCGGCGCAATCGCCGACGTTGTCGCCCACGTTGTCGGCAATCACCGCCGGGTTGCGCGGGTCGTCCTCGGGAATGCCGGCCTCGACTTTGCCGACCAGATCGGCGCCGACATCGGCAGCCTTGGTAAAAATCCCGCCGCCCAGCCGCGCAAAGATCGACACCAGCGAGGCACCCAGCGCCAGCGCGGTCAACGCGGTGACCACCACGCGCGTGTCGGGGGCAAAACCGCCCGGCCCGGTCAGGTATCCGAAGAAGCCCGCAATCGCCAGCAGCGCCAGCCCGGCCACCAGCAGGCCGGTGATCGCGCCCGCGCGAAACGCCATGGTGAGCCCGGCCTGCAACCCGTGCTGTGCGGCGGCGGCGGTGCGCACATTGGCGCGCACCGACACGTTCATGCCGATAAAGCCCGCCGCGCCCGACAATGTTGCGCCGATCACGAACCCGGCGGCGGCGATCTGGCCGAGGAAGGCGAAGACGATCACCGCAACCACCACGCCGACCACGGCGATGGCGGTGTATTGCCGCTTCAGATAGGCCTGGGCGCCTTCCTGAATGGCGCCCGCGATGTCCTGCATGGTCTGGTTGCCGGGCTCTGACTGCAGCACCCAGCGCCCGACGACAATCCCGTAAACGATGGCCAGCAAGGCCAATCCAATTGATATCTCAACAAGATTCACGTTGGCATCCCCCTTTATGTCCGACCTTGCGTCGACCATTCCGGCGTCCGGGCGGCAACGCGGGTGCGGGTCCCCTTTGTGTGGAGAGAACCCGAGGCTAGGCATTTATGCGCGTGCGGCAAGCCTTTCCTTGCGTAAAATCAACGAGGTGGCTAATCGTGCCAGTATCCGAGGCGGCCTTTTGGCACTGCACCATCAATCAACACATTGTTGCCAATGTATTCATCCACCCGACCTATTGCATATGCGAAGAATGGCGGGGATTGATTTGGCGGCAAAGTGAACAGCAATTCGTAGTCATCACCCCAGGTCATTGCCTCGTGCTGTCGCGCGGGGGGCAGGGATTCGGGGAAAGGCACTGCCCCGGATTCGATGGCCAGCGTCACGCCGCTGGCTGCGCCCAGTCGCCCCGCATCGATCAGCAAGCCGTCGGACACGTCCATCATCGCGCTGACCAGCGGCGCCAGTGCGATCCCTTCGGCCAGACGCGGTTGCGGGCGCCGGAACGCGCGCGAATCGATATCCGATCGTCCGTCGCGCAGCGCTTCGAACCCCAGCATAGCGGCGCCGACCGGGCCGCTAAGCCACAGCGTATCGCCGGGCCGGGCGCCGTTGCGCCCCGGCACCGGCACATGCGTGGCGCGCCCGATCGCGGTCAGGCCATGGCTGCGGCCCCCGGCCGGCGCGGCAATCGTGTCGCCGCCCAGCAGCGCCACGTCGAACGCGCGCAAGGCCTCGCCCAGACCCACGGCAAAGCGCGCATCATCGGCCCCCAGCGCATAGCCCAGCAGGACCCCGACCGGCACCGCACCCTTGGCGGCCAGATCCGACATGTTGGTCGCCACCAGTTTCCACGCCACATCGGCTTCGTCCTGGCCAGCCAGCCAGTGCACCCCTTCGGCCATCATGTCGTGCGTCAGGATCAGGCAGGTGTCGCCGAACGGCAGCACCGCGACATCATCGCCCAGCGCGCGGGCCGCCGGATCGGGCGCCAAAGCGCGCATCATCGCAATGAAGGCGGCCTCGCGCGATGCCATCACGCGCCCGTGAAATGCGGCGGACGTTTGTCGAGAATGGCCGACACCGCTTCGGCGTGGTCCTGCGTTTCGTGCGCGATTGCCTGAAATGCCGCCGACAGTTCGAGCACGTCGTGCGCGCGGCCATGCTGTGCCTCGCGCAACAGCTTTTTGGTCAGCCGCAGTGCGCGCGGCGGGTTGGCGGCGATCTCCTGTGCGATGCCCAGTGCGGTCGGCAACAGGTCATCGGGCGCCACCACCTGGCCGACCAGCCCGATCTGGCGCGCATAGGCGGCATCGAAGCTGCGCCCGGTCAGGAACAGTTCCGCGGCCAGCGAATAGCCGACAATGCGTTGCAGCGTCCACGCGCCGCCGTCGCCGGGAACAATCCCCACCTTGATGAAACTGGCGGCCATTTTCGCGGTGTCGGCGGCAATGCGGATGTCGCACAGGCAGGCCAGATCAAGCCCCAGTCCGATGGCGTGGCCGTTGATCGCGGCGATCATCGGGATCTCGCAATCGAGCAGCGCGCGCACCGCGCGCTGCACCCCGCGCCGGTAGTTGGCGCGGGTCGAATCCGGCTGGTCGAGCACGCCGATGCCGGTGCGTTGCTGCATCCCCTTGATATTGCCGCCGCTCGAAAAGGCGCGGCCCGATCCGGTCAGCACGATCGCCGAGACGGTACGATCGTTGCCCAGTGCGAACAGCGTGTCGACGATGCAGTCGCAATCGTCGAGCGTGCCGATCGCGTTCAAGGCTTCGGGCCGGTTCATGGTCAGCACGGCGATGCGGCCCTGGCGCTCGACAGTCAGAAACGGGGATGCGGCCATGGTATGTCCTTCGTGGCGGAGGCGGGTCTCGACGGTGCGGTGCCACAGCCGCGCGCGTCGCGCAAATGATCGGCTTGACCGAACCATCGCCGCTCTTTAATCGTTCAATTAAATAACGATCGCAAGCAGGAGTCGTAAGGGAAATGGGGACAGCCTATATCGTGGACGCGGTGCGCACGGCCGGTGGGCGGCGCAACGGTCGGCTGGCCGGGGTGCACCCGGTCGATCTGGCGGCGCTGACGCTCGATGCGCTGGTCCGCCGCACCGGCATCGATCCTGCGGTAATCGACGATGTGATCATGGGCTGTGTCAGCCAGGGCGGGCAACAGGCCGGGCAAGTCGGCCGCAACGCAGTGCTGGCCAGCAAACTGCTGCCGCAATCGACCCCGGCCGTGACCATCGACCGCCAGTGCGGATCGTCGCAGCAGGCGATCCAGTTTGCCGCGCAGGCGGTGATGTCGGGCGTGCAGGATGTGGTGATCGCCGCCGGGGTGGAAAGCATGACCCGCGTGCCGATGGGCAGCACGGCGATTTTTCACATGAAAGAGGGCCTGGGCAACTACAAGTCGCCGGGGCTTGAAGCAAAATATCCCGGTGTGAACTGGTCGCAGTTCGTGGGCGCCGAAATGATCGTGAAAAAGCATGGCTTTACCAAGGATCAGCTCGATGCGTTTGCGCTGTCGAGCCATCGCAAGGCGATTGCCGCGACCCAGGTCAACGCCTTTGCCGACGAAATCGTGCCGGTCGAGATCGACACCGCAGATGGCCCTGCACTGCACACCGTCGATGAAGGCATCCGCTTTGATGCCTCGCTCGAAAGCATTGCCGGGGTGAAGCTGCTGAGCCCCGAGGGCACGTTGACCGCCGCGAGTTCGAGCCAGATCTGCGACGGCGCGAGCGCCGCGCTGGTGGTGTCAGAGGCCGCGCTCAAGCGCTATGGCCTGACCCCCCTGGCGCGCATCCACACGTTGACGGTGACCGCAGGCGATCCGGTGATCATGCTCGAAGAACCGCTGTTCGCCACCGACAAGGCGCTCGCGCGCGCAGGGTTGTCGATCGGCGACATCGACCTTTATGAAGTCAACGAGGCGTTCGCGTCGGTGCCGCTGGCCTGGCTGAAGCACACCGGTGCCGATCCCGACCGGCTCAATGTCAATGGCGGGGCGATCGCGCTGGGCCATCCGCTCGGCGCATCGGGCACCAAGCTGATGGCGACTTTGCTTCATGCGCTGAAGGCGCGGGGGCTCAAATATGGCTTGCAGACGATGTGCGAAGGCGGCGGTGTCGCCAACGTGACGATTGTCGAACTGGTCTAGGATTTCTGGGAAGAGGACTGACTGATGAAACTTGAAACCGGCATTTCCGCCGTCGTAACCGGCGGCGCATCGGGTCTGGGCGCGGCCACGGCGCGCGCACTGGCCGCCAAGGGCGTGAAAGTCGCCATCTTCGACCTGAACAAGGACAAGGGTGAAGCGCTTGCGGCCGAAATCGGCGGGGTGTTCTGCGAAGTCAACGTGACCAGCGACGACAGCGTCGATGCCGGTTTCGTCAAGGCGCGCGCGGCCAATGGACAGGAACGCATCCTGGTCAATTGTGCAGGCACCGGCAACGCCATCAAGACCGCCAGCCGCGCCAAGGAAACCGGCGAAATCAAGCATTTCCCGCTCGATGCCTTCAACGCGATCATCCAGATCAATCTGGTCGGCACGTTCCGCTGCATCGCCAAGTCGGCGGCGGGGATGCTGACGCTCGATCCGGTCGACGAATTCGGTGAACGCGGCGCGATCGTCAACACCGCCTCGGTCGCGGCCGAAGACGGGCAGATGGGCCAGGCCGCCTATTCGGCGTCGAAGGGCGGTGTGGTCGGCATGACCCTGCCGATCGCGCGCGATTTGATGAGCGAGGGCATTCGCGTCAACACCATCCTGCCGGGCATTTTCAACACCCCGCTGCTGCAAGGGGCGCCCGACAACGTCAAAGCTGCGCTGGCCGCGTCGGTGCCGTTTCCCAAGCGGCTGGGCATTCCCGACGAATATGCCGCGCTGGCACTGTGCATGATCGAAACCGGCTATTTCAACGGCGAAGACGTGCGGCTCGACGGCGCGATCCGTATGGCGCCCCGGTAACCACGGGCAAGGGGGCACGCCACAAGGCGGCCCCCGTTTTTGGGGAGAGAGCGAGCCATGGCACAGTACAGCCAGATCCTGTTTGACGTGGCCGACGGCGTGGCCACGATCACACTGCATCGTCCGGACAAGATGAACGCATTTACCGGCACGATGATGCAGGAAATGTGCGATGCGCTCGATCACACCGACGCCGATGATGCCGTGCGCGCGGTGATCATCACGGGGCACGGCGGCCGCGCATTTTGCGCGGGCGCCGATCTGACCCCCGACGATGGAAAACAGGTGTTTGCCAGCGGCGATCAGGTCGATGATCTGTCCGATCCGCGCGTGCGCGACAGCGGCGGATTGCTGACCCTTCGCATGTTCCGGTCGAAAAAACCGCTGATCGGCGCGATCAACGGCGCCGCCGTGGGGATCGGGGCGACCATGCAATTGCCGATGGACATGCGCCTGGCCAGCACCACCGCCCGCTTCGGGTTTGTCTTTGCGCGGCGCGGCATCGTGCCCGAGGCGGCGTCGAGCTGGTTTCTGCCGCGCCTGGTCGGTGTGTCGCAAGCGCTCGAATGGTGCATGACCGGGCGGGTGTTCGATGCCGGGGAGGCGTTGCGCGGCGGATTGGTGCGGTCGTTGCACGAACCCGACGATCTGATGCCTGCCGCGCGCGCGCTGGCGCACGAAATTGCCGACAACACCAGCGCGGTGTCGGTATCGATGACGCGCGCGATGTTGTGGCACAACCCGCAGTACGATCACCCGATACAGGCGCATCGGATCGACAGCCGGGCGATCTATACGCTGTCGCGCAGGGCCGATGCGCGCGAAGGTATCGCCAGTTTTCTGGAAAAACGCGCAGCCCGCTACCCTGCGCGCGTTTCTTCGGATATGCCGCAGTTTTATCCTTGGTGGGAAGAACCGGGTTGGGAATGAACGACAACACAAATGGGGCCGAAACGGCGGAACAGCCAGGCGCGCGCGACTTGTTGCTGGCAACCGCATCGCAGATCATGCGCGAGGGCGATCAGGTCGACATCTCACTGTCGGAACTGTCGTTGCGATCGGGGCTGAATTCGGCGCTGGTGAAGTACTATTTCGGCAACAAGGCGGGCATGCTCAGGGCCTTGCTCGATCGCGACATGGTGTCGATCATTCGTTCGGTCGACGCGCTGCTGGCCAAGGACGACATGTCGCCCGAGGCAAAGCTGCGCCGCCATATCGGCAAATGCATCGACACGTACTACGCCTATCCCTATCTCAACCGCCTGTTGATGCGGCTGGTGCGCGATAGCGACGAGGCGGAGGCGCGCAGCATTGCCGACAAGTATCTGACCCCGCTCGGCGTCGCCTATGATCGGTTGATCCAGGCCGGGGTGACCACCGGCACGTTCCGTCCGGTCGATGCGCAACTGTTCTATTTCACCGTCACCGGGGCGGCGGACCGGTTCTTTTCGGCGCGGTTGGTGCTGCGCCACTGTTATGGGCAGGACACCCTGACCGAGGAACTGCGCGACCGCTATCGCGAACATACGGTCGATTTCATCATGGCCGGGATTCTGGCGCGAAAAGGATAAGATGGGCGGCTTGACGCAAAACTATGCCAAGCGCAGGATCATTTTGGTTGCTTTGTTTCGCTTGCAACCGATCTGACATTCACTATGTGTCGCGACATGCATGGTTCGAACAGTCGTCTGGCGGGATTTCTGCCTTATCGCATGGCGATCACCTCCAACGCCGTGTCTGGCCTGATCGCCGACGACTACGGTGCGCAGTTCGGCCTCAAAATTCCCGAATGGCGGATCATGGCGGTGCTTGGCGATGCCGGACCGCTGACCCAGCGTGATCTGGTGCGCGCCACGCTGATGGACAAAGTGGCGGTAAACCGCGCGTGCAAGGCGCTCGATGACCGCGGCTTTGTCCGCCGCAGCCCCAACGCCTCTGACGGGCGGTCGCACCATCTGGAACTCACCGAAGGCGGTCGGGCGGTCTATGAACAGATCTGGCCGCAGGCCTATGCCGCCTATGAACGGATATTTACGGTGCTGACCGCCAAGGAGGCCAGCGCCTTGCGCGATCTGCTCGACAAGCTGCTGCTATCGGTCCGCCAAATCGAGGATAGCCCCGCGCGCCGCAAGCCGGGTTGACGCGATCTTACAGCTTGCGGTGCAGGAAGTTGTCGCTGATCGAGCAGGCCGCCGGGCCGATGATGACCACAAACAGCGTCGGCAGAATGAACAAGATCAGTGGCACGGTCATGATCGCCGGCAGGCGGGCGGCCTTTTCCTCGGCGCGCATCATGCGTTCGTTGCGGAATTCGGCCGACAGCACGCGCAGTGCCGATGCCAGCGGCGTGCCGTACTTTTCGGTCTGGATCATCGTCGTGGTGACGCCCTTCATCGCTTCGAGATTGACGCGATAGGCCAGGTTTTCAAAGGCATGGCGCCGTTCTGTCAGGAACGACAGCTCGATCGCGGTCAGCGCGAATTCATCACCCAGTTCGGGATAGGCGCGGCCCAGTTCGCGCGCGACGCGGCCAAATGCGGCATCGACGGTCAACCCGGCCTCGGCGCAGATCACCAGCAAGTCTAGCGCGTCGGGCAGGCCCTTGCGGATCTGGGCGGTACGCTTGCCGACCAGGTTGGAGATCCAGATGTCGGGCAACTTGTAGCCGAACACCAGCATCGCGGCAAAGGCGCCGAACCGCTTGTAATCGGGCCAGGTCGGAAAATAGTTCGCGCCATAGATCAGCAGCGCGGCCATCCCGCCCAGCGCGATCGGGCCGACCATGCGGCCCAGAATGATCGCGACGCCCCATTCCTTTTTGCGGATACCGGCCTGGGCCAGCTTGCGCTGGGCCACGGCCAACTGGCTGTCCTGCAATACGCTCAGCCGCGTCAGAAAACTGCGGATGCGATCGGTGGTTTCGTTGCGCCGGACGATGCTGGCGCGTTTGCGGCTGGCCGCGACGACGATCCCGGCCTTCAACTGTTCGCGGCGTTCGTTGAGCGCCTTGACCCGCTTGGCCATCGGGTCGCGCACGGTGATCGCGGCATAGATGGCCAGGACCATCGCCAGCGCGGCAAAACCGGTCAGCAATGTGCCGGCCCAGATGACATCGACCCCCAGCACGGTGGGATGGGCGGCGGCCGGAACGGCGGTATATGCGCTCATGATTCGCTCTCAGATCTCGAAGTTGATCATGCGGGACATGATGAAGGCCCCGAGCGACAGCCAGCAGAACGCGCCTATGCCGACCGCGATCAGGCGTTCATCGACGAAAAAGCGCCCCATGTATTTGGGATTGATCGAATAGATCAGCGCAAACACGATGAACGGCAGCGAGCCGATGATATAGGCCGAGGCTTTTGATTCCGAACTCATCGCCTTGATCTTCAGCTTCATCTGCGCGCGCTTTCGCAGCACGTCGGCCAACCCGGCCAGCGTTTCGGCCAGGTTGCCCCCGGTTTCGCGCTGGATCGCCAGGGTGATGCAGAAAAAGCTGAATTCGGCCAGATTGAGCCGTTCGGCGGTGTCCTGCAGCGAATCTTCCATCGTCCGGCCCAGCCGGATGCGATCATTCACCAGCTTGAATTCCTCGGCCACCGGGCCGGGCAACTCGTTGGCGACCACGCCCAGTGTCTCGCTGATCGGCAGACCCGAACGCAGACCGCGCACCAGCAGTTCAAGCGCGTCGGGAAAGCGGGTGATGAAACCGTTGATGCGCTTTGAGATGAACCAGTTGACCACCATGTGCGGCAGGCCCGCGCCCACCAGCACACCGGCCCCGAGAGCCAACCCGAGCGACCCGCTTTTCAGCCAGACCAGCAGGGTGATGCCGACCATCAGGCCCAGGCTGGCGGTGGTATATTGCTGAACGGTCCAGCCCTTGCCGGTGCGCACCAGCCGCAGCCGCAGCGCTTCCTTGCGCGATTGCGATCCGGCGGTCTTGTAGGCGGTGGGTTTGCGGTTGGCGATCGCCTTGCGATACTGCGCTTCGACTTTATCGACCGCATTGTCCGAATGCCGCAACTTGACTGCCTGCAACCGGCGCTGGCTTTCGCGATTGGGGTTGGGGCCGGTAAACAGGACCAGCGCCACCCCGACCAGCAAAGTCAGGCCAAAGACCAAAATCATGACGGGCATGGGCTGCATCGCGAAAACCTGTGGTTGCAGGCGAACCGTCCGACCGGGCGAGGCCGTTGCGGGCCCCGCGCCGGGTCAGGCTGGCGCGCCGGTCTTGGACTTGGGAGAAAGCAGCTTCTTGATCGAAAGATTGAACAGCGAGTTCGACCCCTTTTCGCCTGCCGCGTCATCGGTCTTTGGCGCGGCCTTGCCGGCTTTGCCTTTGGCGGCCTTGGCCGAACTTGCAGTCTCGCGCTCGCCGTCGCTGGCGATGATCGCATCGGCAATCGCACGCAGCGGCTGCACGGTCTTCGATGTGCGATTGGCGCCGACGAATGTCTGACCCAGCTTGGCGGCGTTGGCCGCGGCCTTGTGGTCGTTGTGGATGATGAAATTCAGTTTGCGCTCGATCGACGTCTCGAAATCGGCGCGGCTGATTTCCCCCACGCCCGACGGCACCTTGTTGGCGACCACCATCACAGTCGCGTGCGGGGCGTTCGATTTGAGCCATGACAGGATACGGATGCCGTCGCGCGCGCCCGCCAGCGTCAATTCGGTGACCACCACGACGACTTGCATGTTGGCGAGCAGTTGCGGAAAATTGATCAGCATGTTGCGCGGCAGGTCGACCACCGTCGCTTCGAACGCGTGGCGGAATTCCTCGACCAGTTGGATAAAGGCGGTGCCGTCGGTCAGCAGCGGCGCGCTGATCGGGGCTTCGGCCGACAGGATCGACAAGTTGTCGTTGGCGCGGATCATCGCGCGTTCGATGAACAGCCCGTCGATGCGGCTGGGATTGTCGATGGCATCGGTCAACCCGCGCCCCGGTTCGAGGTCGAGCGTCAGCGCGCCAGTGCCGAAATGGACATCCAGATCGAGCAGCGCGGTCGGCATCTTGTGATCGGCACTGAGCATCCAGGCCAGCGAGGTTGCCAGCATCGAGGCGCCGACCCCGCCGCGCGTGCCGACCACGGCCGTGGCAACATGCTTCTTGACCGCCGAGGCATCACCCCCGCGCGGCGCGGCAAAGATCGCCTGGGCCTGCACCAGCGTATCGCGCAGATGCGCAATCGACAGCGGTTTGAGCAGATAGTCCTGAATGCCCGACGCGACCAGATCGCGGTACAGCCGTACATCGTTGACCTGGCCCACCGCGATCACCACCGTGCCCGGTTCGCACACTTCGGCAAGTCCGTTGATGTCGTTGAGCGGGTCGCCGCTTTCCGACAGGTCGACCATCAGGATCGCCGGGCTGGCGGTGATCGCCAGCGACTGGATCGCGTTGCGCAGGCCGCCCTTCATCACCTTTTCGGGTGGCCAGCCCATATCGATGACCACCGAACGCAAGGTGTCGAGCGTGACGTCGTCGCACACAAAGGCGGCGAAAATGTCGCGGTTGCCGGATTTCCAAGGCGCATTCATCGCGTGCTGTCCTTTATGGCTTACTGGCCGTTTTGGGTCGAAGTCTGCTTTAGCGCCTGCGCGCCGGTTACCGGTTTGGCGCGATAGGCGTCGATCGCCTTGGCGTTGGTCAGCACTACGGTGTTGCCCGTGCCATCCTGGCCGTGGACCAGATCTTCCTTGTTGGCGACCATGGCGGCCAGGTTCGAACTGATTGCGCAACCGTAATTGCGCGAGGTGCCGTTGGTGAAGTTGGCATCCGAACGTCCCGACCAGTCCGGGCAACCCGGCACATTGGCGAACGCGCGTGAGATCACCACGCGGGCCTGGCCGGGGCGGATGACGCCTTCGGTGACGGGGGCCACGGGATCGAGGATCAGGCCGAACTTGGCCGCCAGAGCCTCAACCGCAGCGTGGGTCGCAGCCGTTTGTGCCGGGTCGTCCAGCGCGACGTGATCGCCGTATTTAAGCCCCACCGCGGTGAACCATTCGCCCAGTCGGTGCTGTTGCACCGGATCGACCCCGCCTTCGGGCTGGGTGATCATGTCGAAGGTGTAATTGGTGTGTTCGACCACCGGCTGGTGGATGTTGTCGAGCGTGCGGTTGGTCGGCATTCCGCCGCAACCGGCCAGCGCCAGCCCCAGCCCGAGCGCCAGCGCGCGGGTGGCCAGCCTGATCGTGCGGCCCTGAACGGGATCAGTCTTGGAGATCATGACGGTTTTCCCTTTCACTGGATGCTGAAGCCGGGCTGGGCGTCGGCGCTGGCCTGCTTGTCGGTCTTGCGCGGGCGATCGGCCGGGTCGGGCGAAGCGGTGCCAAGGCTTGGTGCGGCAGGTGCTGCCGAACCGATGCCGGGGCTGGCAGGCGCCGCCGAACTCGTGCCCGGAGCGGCCGGAACCGATGATTGCGTCGCGGGCTTTTCGGTCGGCTTGGGCGACACTTTGCTCTTGGGGTTGTCGGTTTCCAGATTGCCGAGCAGTTGCTGCACGGCGTCCGCGCTCTTGAACCCGTCGGTCGGCAGCTTGATCTGGTTGGCGTCAACCGGATGGACCAGGTACGGTGTGACCACGATCACCAGCTCCGTCTCGCCCTTTTGATAGGCGGTTGACCGGAACAGCGATCCCAGCACTGGAATATCCCCGGCGCCCGGCATCTTGGTGATGGTGTTGGTGCTGTTGTTGCTGAGCAACCCGGCGATCATGAAGCTTTGGCCCGAACCCAGTTCAACAGTGGTTTCGGCGCGCCGCACGGTCAGTGCGGGGATCGAAAAGCCGCTGACCGTCACCGCGCCCTGGCTCGACAGTTCCGACACTTCGGGCCGCACGCGCAGCGAAATGCGTCCGTTGGCCAGCACGGTGGGCGTATAGGACAGGCTGACGCCGTAGTTCTTGAATTCGACCGAAACCGTGCCCAGCCCCGAACTCATCGGGATGGGAAACTGCCCGCCCGCCAGGAAATCGGCGGTTTCGCCTGACAGCGCGGTCAGATTTGGTTCGGCCAGCGTGGTCACCAGGCCGATCGTTTCGCCCAGGTTGAGCGCTTCGAGAATGTTGATCCCGAACAGCTTGCCCGTCGCGGCGAGCGTGGTGCCGACCGAGGTGGCGGGCACAGAGGTGCCCTGCACGGTGGTCGTGGCCCCGGTGACCGGGTTGATATAGCTGCTGGTCACCGAACTGGTGTTGACCCCCAGCGGCTGGCCCGGTGCGTAATACGTCGAGGTGGTACCCTGGCCGATGCCGTACTGGAACCCGCTCTGGGTGCTGATGCTCGACAGGTTCGAACTGATATTGCGCGTCAGCGAGCGGCTGACTTCGGCGATCTTGACGCTGAGGTTGACCTGCAGCGGGGTCGCCATCTTCAGCCGGCTGATCACGGTGGTCTTGTCCGACACGAACGCCTTGACCAGGCGTTCAGCCTCGGCCGCATCCTCGGGCGCGGCCACGGTGCCGGTCAGCAGCACGGTGTTGTTCATCGTCGCAGTGGCAATACGCGCGTCGGGCATGGCCAGGTGCAGCATCTGGTCGATGCTGTCGAGATTGGTGCCGACCCGCACATTGGCCGACCACACGACTTCGCCGCGCGCATTGCTGGCATAGACGGTGGTTTCGCCGCCGGTCTTGCCGAACACATAGAGCTGGTTGGCCGATTTGACCTGCACATCGGCAATCGCGTCGTTGGCAACGAAGACATCTGACATGCCCGCGGGCAGGGTGACCAGCTCGCCGCGCCCGATACCGAGTGCCAGCGAGCGCGCCGGGGCGCTGACGCCCGGCGTGCCGAGCAGCGCGGGCATCACCAGGCCGACGTGGCGGTGCGGCATCGCCGAATGCTGTGGTCCGGCCTTGTGGCTGGGCTTGGCGGCGTCGAGCGGGGCGGACAGCCCCGGCAGGGCGACGATCGCCACGGCCGCCAGCGTTGATGTTACCATGCGCAGTGTCATCGTCTTGCCTTTCGCGCCTGCTGGTGCGTGCGACGGTTTGCGAGCGTCCATCTCAGAACACTCCCATCGGGCCGACCGGGATATTGGTCGGCATTGCCGGGACCGGTGCGACCGGCACTTCGACGGTTTCCTTGCCGCGGGTCACGCGCACCATCGGTCCGCGGTGCACGGTGCCGGTCGACGGCACGCCGGGCGCGGCAGGGCGGGCCGGACCCGCGCCAACCGGGGTGCTGGTGCCGTTGATCGCACTGGCCGACGGGATCGTCTTGCGCTGGAACCGCGAGACATCGCCACCGGTGACAAAGCTGTTGGCCTTGTCGCCCGCCTTGGGATCGATCGGACGGGTCATCGCGGTTTGCAGCAGCTTGTCTTCCTGCTGCTTGGTGGCGCCATGCGGCACTTTGACCTGACCCGAGGCGACCACTTGTTCAAGTTCGGCCGAATTGTCGGCGATCGAACGCAGCGACAGGCTGATCGTGCCGAGCGCTTCGGACACCGCGAGTTCTTCGGCAATCTTGGGCGTGGCCTCGACCGTCACCAGGCTGAACCCCTTGACGCGGGTGTGGCCATCGACGGTTTCCTGATCGGTCGACTGGTCGGTGGCGAGCACGCGCAGGTTCTTCAGGATGGTTTCGGTTGCGCGCAGCGGTTCGGAATCGCCTTCGCCCTTGACCGTCTGGGTCAGCAGCAGGTCGACATGGTCGCCCGGAAAGACGAACCCGGCAACGCCTTCGCGCTGGCTGACCGGAATGGTCACCGCGCGCATGCCGGGGCCGAGCGCCGCGGCCAGAAAACCGCGATCGCCCGGCGCCACCAGCGAACCGGTGGTAACTGGCTGGCCTGCGGTGATCGGGTTCTTGACCACGGTGCCCAGCAGTTTGGACATGTCGGTCTTGTCCTGCAGGAAATAGGCGTCCTGCACCAGATCCTTGGGCCAGGGCTGGAACGCGACCGCATCGGCGGTGATGATCGTGCCGACCGGCAATGCGCGCTGCGACACGAGCACTTTGGGCCCGTCGAGAATCTTGGTGGCGGCGATGGCCTGCGGCGCAGACCCTCCGGCCAGCAAGGCGCGTGCGGCAAGGCTCGTGACAATCGCCACGAGCAAGGCCCCGACCAGCAACAACAGCTTCTTCCTGTCCATGGCTCTCTATGTCCCGCCCTAATCCGAACCTGCTATCAATCGACCAAATTGGTTAAGATTGACCTCACACGGCACGCCAGTGGCGTTTTTTCCGGGTGAGGTGGAATATGTCATTTGCCGGGCACCGCAGCCGGTCCGTGGACCGTAACGGTGACGGGCGCGGTGTGGTTGAAGGCGCGGTTGGGGCCGGCCCAGGCTTTGGCATCGTGCCAGTGCGCCGCATCGGCGCTGGCAATCGTCCACAGCCCGGCCAGCGCGATCGCCACGCCATAGGGAATCTTCAGCCGTTCCTTGCGGCGGCGGGTGATATGCCACACGCCCAGGACCACGGTCAGCACGCCGCCGGCCAGCGCCATCACGATCAGCAGGCGCAAGAACAGCACTGCTGGCATCCACAAAGCCAGCGCGGTCAACAGCTTGACATCGCCACCGCCCATGGCGCGCAGCGCAAACAGCCCGGCCAGCACGGCAAACGCCCCCACCGCCAGTGCCAGTTGCAGTGCCACACCGGGCCATAGCGACAGCCCGCTTGCCCACCAGAACAGCGGCGCACCCAACGCGATTGCGGCGTTGAGCCAGTTGTCGATCTGGCGACGGCGGATATCGGTGAACGCAGCAATCAGCAGCGCGATTGCCAATGCCCCCACCAGTCCGTAAACGATGAATGGTCCCTGCATGTCCGGTCTTATGCAGGACAATCACTTACCAAACGGTAACCAACATTGACCGCAGTTTTCTAGCGATGAGGGCTGGTTTTGGCAGACATTTCCGACGCGGATGCCATGGCACCAGGCGTGGCAGACACCGCCCTTGCGCCGCGGCGCGGCATTCCCGCGCATGCCATGGAATCGTGGTGGCATGCGCCAGACCGGTTTGCCATCCGGCGCATCGACTGGGACGGGCGCCGGGATGGCGGTCGGGCGCCGCGCGGATCGTTGCTGTTTCTGCCCGGACGGGCCGATTTTTATGAAAAATACCTTGAAACGCTTGATGGTTGGCATGCCGCGGGCTGGCGCGTAACCGCGCTCGATTGGCGTTGGCAGGCCGGGTCCGGGCGCTATTACGCTGATACCAGGATCGGCGGGGTCGATAATTTTTCAACGTGGATCAATGATTTGGCCAGTTTCTGGGCGGACTGGACGGTAAGTGCGCCCGGCCCCCACGTGCTGATCGGCCATTCGATGGGCGGGCATCTGGCCTTGCGCGCCGTCGCGCAGGCCCGCGTGCACCCGACCGCGCTGGTGCTCAGTGCGCCGATGCTTGGCTTTGTCACCCCGATCCCGCCTGCGCTGCAAAGCGCGTTCGGTTGGTTGATGTGCCAGATTGGTGATCCCGATCGCCCGGCCTGGGCCGATGGCGAACGCCCTGGTGACAGCGCGCAGACGCGCGGCGCGGCGTTGACACACGACGTCGCGCGCTATGCCGATGAACTGTGGTGGCGCCAGGCCCGGCCCGAACTCGATCTGGGCCCGGCGAGCTGGCATTGGGTGCGCAAGGCCAGTGAATCGATGCGGGCGATGACCGGCGACCGTTTGCTCGAATCGGTCGATGTACCTGTGCTGACGCTCGCCGCGCGGCAGGATCTGCTGGTGTCGTGGCAGGCAATTGCCCGAGTCGCGGCGCGGTTGCGCTACGGTGAACTGATCGAGTTCGGGCCCGAGGCCGCGCACGAACTGCTGCGCGAGGCGGATCGGGTGCGCGACCGCGTGCTCGGCCATATCGATGCCTTTCTTGCCCGCACGGCACTAGCCGCCACAGTGTGACAGCCGTTTGCGTAACAGCCGTTTGAGACCCCAGCCATGACTGAACTTGCCAGTGCCACCCCGGACGATCTGACCGCGTCTTTCGACATTGCCATCATCGGCGCGGGCATGGCCGGAGCCAGCCTTGCCGCCGAATGCGCCGGGCACGCGCGCGTGCTGGTGGTCGAAGCGGAGGATACGCCGGGGTATCACACCACCGGGCGTTCCGCCGCGTTCTGGGAAGAAAGCTATGGCGGGCCAGGCGTGCTGCCGTTGACCCTGGCGTCGGGGGTCTTTCTGGGCACGCATGGCTTGCTCAGCCCGCGCGCCGGACTGACCATCGGGCGCGCGGCGGATCGCGCGCGGATCGAGGCGTTCGTCGATCGTTATGCCGCGCTGGGCGTGGATATCCGCCTGAAGGGGCGCGCCGACATGACCGCGCTGGTCCCGGGACTGCGCGAAGAATGGTGCCATGGCGCCTATGAGCCCAATGGGGCCGATATCGATGTGGCCGGGTTGCATCAGCTCTATCTGGGGCAGGCGCGGCGCAGCGCGAGCGTGCTCAAGGTGCGCGCGCGCATTGCGCAGGCCTCGCGCCAGGGGGATGAATGGCTGCTGGAATGGGCTGGCGGCACGGCTCGCGCGGCGCTGGTGGTCAATGCTGCCGGGGCTTGGGCCGACCAGGTGGCCGCGCTGTTCGGCGCCGCCCAGCTCGGCATTGCCCCGCTGCGCCGCACGATCGTCCAGGTGCGCACCGATCCGGTGCCGCCTGCCGACATGCCGTTGACGTTCGGGATCGACGAGGATTTCTATTTCAAGCCGCAAAGCGGGCGCCTGCTGGTATCACCCCATGACGAAACCCCCGATGTGGCGCACGATGTTGCACCCGAAGAGCTGGACGTGGCGATCGCCATCGATCGCATGGAACACGCGCTCGACTGGCGTATCGCCGCGCTCGAACGGCGCTGGGCCGGGTTGCGCAGCTTTTCCCCCGATCGGCTGCCGGTCTATGGCTTCGATCCGCAGGTGGACGGCCTGTTCTGGTTTGCCGGGCAGGGCGGTTTCGGCATCCAGACCGCGCCTGCGGCGGCGCGGCTGGCCGCGCAACTGGTGCTGGGCCGCCCGCGCGATGCGATGACCGAGGCGCTGGATGCCGCCCGCTATGCGCCGGGGCGGTTTATGCGGCCCTAGAGCGTCCTGTGACAAATCTGTAACACCGTGACGGAGCCGATTTTGGCCCAGTGCGAGGAGGGATGGCGCAGGAATATCGGGAATATTTCAAGCCATCTCGACGTAGCAATGGGCCAAAATCGGCCGGCCCCTTCGGGGTTGCTCTGGAAAGCCCCGTGGCAGCGTTGCGTCGCTTGCACGGGGCAACCAGCCCGCGCTGCGCGCCGCGCCTCCCCACGAGGCTTTCCAGAGCAATCACGGTGTTACAGATTTGTCGCAGGACGCTCTAGCCGCGTCGCTCGCCAGCTTGTCCACGCGTTCGTTTTCGATGTGGCCGTCGTGGCCTTTTACCCAGATCCATTCGATCTTGTGCGGGCGGGCGGCATCGACCAGCGCGCGCCACAAGTCCTCGTTCTTGACCGGTTTGTTGTCGGCGGTTTTCCAGCCCTTCTTGATCCAGCCGAACATCCATTTGGTCATGCCGTCGATAACATAGCGGCTGTCGGTGTGCAGCCGCACCGCGCAAGGTTCGCGCAGGGCCTGCAACGCGCGCAGCACGGCGGTCATTTCCATG
Source organism: Novosphingobium sp. FSW06-99 (assembly GCF_001519065.1). Taxonomy (GTDB): domain Bacteria; phylum Pseudomonadota; class Alphaproteobacteria; order Sphingomonadales; family Sphingomonadaceae; genus Novosphingobium. The sequence goes on along the minus strand of NZ_KQ954265.1, from coordinate 46,319 downwards.
CGGTTGTTGGTGGTCTGCGCTTCGGAACCAGACAGTTCCTTTTCAGTCGCACCGGCGCGCAACAGCACCCCCCAGCCGCCTTTGCCGGGATTGCCCTTGCACGCGCCATCGGTAAACACATCGACTGATTTCACGCAAAGATCCCCGGATTGTCGTGATAGAATTGCAGACGCCGCGCCATCGGCAGCGGGTCCTTGCGCGTCACCAGCGCATCGGCCGGGGTGTTGATCCAGTCATAGGCTCGGCTGAGCGCAAAGCGCAAGGCGGCGCCCTGTGCCAGCAGGGGCAGCGCGGCGCGTTCGGTGTCGGCCAGGCGGCGCACCGCCTCGTACCCGTCGATCAGCGCGCGCGACAGATCGGCGCGGAAGGTGCCCTGTGCGACGTCCCAGCACCACGCCAGATGGGTGATCGCCAGATCATAGGCGATCACGTCGTTGCAGGCGAAATAGAAATCGATCAGCCCGGTGATCGCATCGCCCAGCACCAGCACGTTGTCGGGAAACAGATCGGCGTGGATCACCCCGGTGGGCAGGCCGGTCGGCCAGTCGCGCGCGATCCGCGGCAGATCGCGGGCCACCGTGTCTGCCAGCCAGGGGTCGATCGTGGCCAGCCCTTCGCGGCCACACGCCGTGGCCAGTCGCTGCCATTCGGCCAGCGCCATGCCATTGGCGCGGCTGGCGGAAAAGTCGGCCGCCGCCAGATGCAGCCGCGCCAGTTGTTCGCCCACCGCGCGCGCCTGGCCCACTGTCGGCGCGCTGACCGAAACGCCGGGCAGAAACTCGATTAGCGCGACCGCCTTGTCGCCGATCCGGCGATAGAGCGCGCCCTGGCGATCATGAATGGTGCGCGGCACCGGGCAGCCGCGCGCAGCCAGATGGTCGAGCAGCGACAGGAAATAGGGCAGATCGTCGAGATCGATGCGAAACTCGTACATCGTCAGGATATAGCGCGCGCCTGCGCCATCGTGGCCGGTGGTGTCGATCAGCCAGTTGCTGTTCGACACGCCTTCGGCAATGCCTTTGGCCGACACCAGCGTGCCGACATCATAGGCCGCGATCAAATCGGCCATGTCCTCTGCGCCGAGGTGGGTATAGACAGCCATGGTCCTGCGTCTCAATCGGCCAGTTGGCGCGGCAGTTTGAACACCATGTGTTCTTCGGCAGTGGTCACCGTTTCGGTTTCGATCGTGCGCCATTCACGCAGCCGATCGATCACCTCGCGCACCAGGAATTCGGGGGCGGAGGCGCCGGCGGTGACGCCGATCGTGGTAATCTGGTCAAGCCATTCGGGCGCGATCTCGCTCGCACGCTGGATCAGCCGCGCGCGCGCACCGCTGCGTTCGGCCACTTCGACCAGCCGCACCGAATTGGAACTGTTGGGCGCGCCGATCACCAGCACCAGATCGCATTCGCCCGCGATCGCCTTGACCGATTCCTGCCGGTTCGAGGTGGCATAGCAGATGTCTTCGGCGCGCGGACCGGCAATGCCGGGAAACCGTTCGCGCAAGGCGGCGACAATCGCGGCGGTGTCGTCGACCGACAGCGTGGTCTGGGTCAGGAATGCCAGCGGGCGTTCCGGGTCTTGCGGGATTGCGGCGACATCCTCGATGGTTTCGACCAGCGTGATCGATCCTTCGGGCACCTGGCCCATCGTGCCGACCACTTCGGGATGGCCGCAATGGCCGATGAACAGGATATGGCGCCCGGCGTTGAAGTGGCGTTCGGCCTGGCGATGCACTTTGCTGACCAGCGGACACGTCGCATCGAGCCAGTCGAGCCCGCGTGAGGTGGCTTCGTCCGGCACGGTCTTGGGCACGCCATGCGCGGAAAACACCACCGGCGCGCCATCGGGCACCTGGTCCAGTTCTTCGACGAACACCGCGCCCTTGGCCTTCAGCCCTTCGACGACAAACCGGTTGTGGACGATTTCGTGGCGCACATAGACCGGCGCGCCATAGCGTTCGATGGTCCGCTCGACGATTTCGATCGCGCGATCGACTCCGGCGCAAAATCCGCGCGGCGCAGCAATCAGTACGCGCAACGCGGGGCGGTCGGTCCCGGTAGAAGGATCAGAAGCAGTCGTCATGGCTCAAACCCCTAGCAGCGTGGCGCGCAACCCACAAACCCCTGATCCGCCGGATTGCCCAAACCGGTCGGGCTGGCTAGAGAGGGGCGCCCGGTGCCGCGTGCACCGTCCTGTCTTGAAGACCAAAGCTTAAGGACCTTGCGCCGCGATGCCAGCCAATTTTCCCCGTATTGCCCGGATCGGCGCGCTTGCGAGCCTTTCGCTGCTGGCGCTTGCCGGATGTTCGAAAAACCATGGCGAACTGGTCGTCGATGACACCGTGGGGGTGACCGCGCTGCGCACGCCGTGTCCGTTGATCGACATTCCCGACATGACCGGCGATGTCACCCTGCTGGCGCCCGGACGGCTCGATTCCAATGCGATCGACACGGTCGCGGTGATCACCAACTTGCGCAAATCGTGCGACAATGGCCTGCATCTGCCGAAATTGACCGCGCGGGTCGATTTCGACGTGCTGGCGCGCCGCAACGACACGCATGGCGCGCGCCATATCGATCTGCCCTATTTCACGGTGGTCGAACGTGGCGGCGCGACGATCGTGGCCAAGCATGTCAGCACGATCGGCCTCGATTTCGCCGATGGGCAGGATCGCGCCAGCGCACACGGCACCGCCAGCGCGGTGATCGATCGCGCCGAGGCAACGCTGCCCCCCGCGATCCACGCGCGGCTGGTTCGCAAGCGCAAGCCCGGCGATACCGACGCCGCGGTCGATCCGCTGTCGCTGCCCGATGTGAAGGCTGCGCTGGCCAAGGCAACGTTCGAATTGCTGGTCGGGTTCGAACTGACCGATCAGCAACTGGCCTACAACGTCCGACGTTAGTGTCTGACCCGAAACTGGCGTTTCGGAAAGTCGGCACCGGCCCGCTCCCACCCTACCATAGTACCCTATGGGTGGTCGGGTGGGGGAGCGGGCCGGTGCCGACTTCGAAACGCGCCCTTCCGCGCGTTTCGAGTCTGACCAAACACCCTCCGTGCGCAGGCACGGAGGCTTTCCTTGTTGCACAATAATCAGCTAATGCCGGACCGATGACCGAAACCATGACCTTTTCCGCACCCCGGCCCCTGTTTGCCGAATTTGCCGCCGTGATCGATGCCGCGCTCGATGCGCTGGTCGCGGCGGGTACGCTGCCGGGCGACCTGCCGCGCCATGCGGTCACCACCGAGCCGCCGCGCGATCCCGCGCATGGCGATCTGTCGACCAACGCGGCGATGGTGCTGGCCAAGCCGGCGGGCACCAATCCGCGCGCGCTGGCCACGCTGCTGGCGGCCGAGCTGGGCCGCGATCCGCGCGTGGTGGCGACCGAGATTGCCGGGCCGGGGTTCTTGAACTTGCGTCTGACACCCGGCGCGTGGCTGGGTGAACTGCGCCTGATCGGGCAGGCCGGGGCCGATTACGGGCGCTCTGCGATGGGCGGCGGCAGTGTGGTCAATGTCGAATATGTATCGGCCAATCCGACCGGGCCGATGCATATGGGCCATTGCCGGGGCGCGGTGGTCGGCGACGCGCTGGCCACGTTGCTGGCCTTTGCCGGGCACCGGGTGATCCGCGAATATTACATCAACGATGCGGGCGGGCAGGTCGACGTGCTCGCACGGTCGGCTCACGTGCGGTACCGCGAGGCGCTGGGCGAAGCGGTCGGTGCTATTCCCGAAGGATTGTACCCCGGCGATTACCTGATCCCCGCCGGGCAGGCGCTGGCCGCTGAATTTGGCGATCGCTATGTCGCGGCGCCCGAATCCGAATGGCTGGCGTTGTTCCGCACGCGTGCGGTGGCGGCGATGATGGCGATGATCCGCGACGATCTGGCGCTGCTGGGCATTCACCACGACGTGTTCAGTTCCGAGGCCGAATTGCAGGCGACGGGCAAGCCCGCGCTGGCCGAGGCGTGGCTGCGCGCGCACGATCTGGTCTATGACGGGCTGCTTGAAGCGCCCAAGGGCAAAGTGGCCGAAGACTGGGAACCGGTCGAAATGCCGCTGTTCCGCTCGACCCGGTTTGGCGATGATCAGGACCGTCCGATCCGCAAATCCGACGGCAATTGGACCTATTTTGGTGCGGATCTGGCCTATCACTTTCAAAAGGCCGAAACCGCCGACGCGCTGGTCGATATCTGGGGCGCCGACCATGCCGGCACGGTGAAGCGCATCCGCGCCGCCGTGGCCGCGCTGACCGGTGCCGAGGGTCATCCAAAACCGTTTGAAGTCAAACTGGTGCAGATGGTCCAATTGTTGCGCGACGGCGTCCCGGTCAAGATGTCGAAGCGTGCGGGCACGTTCGTCACACTGGCCGACGTGGTGCGCGAAGTGGGCAAGGACGTGGTGCGGTTCACCATGTTGTCGCGCAAGCCCGACGCCCAGATGGATTTCGATTTCGCCAAAGTGGTCGAAGCCTCGAAAGACAACCCGGTGTTCTATGTGCAGTACTGCCACGCGCGGGTCTGTTCGACCTTGCGCAAGGCGTCCGCCGAGGGGTTTGCGCCGGGCGCCGACGCGCTTGACCGGTTGGGTGACGAGGAACTGGCGCTGGTCCGGCTGGCCGCGCAATTCCCGCGCGTGATCGAGGGCGCGGCGCAGGCGCGCGAACCGCACCGCGTGGCGTTCTATCTTTACGATCTGGCAGGGGCTTTCCATGCATATTGGAATCTTGGCAACGATCGGCCGGACAAACGGTTCATCGTCGCCGATGATCAGGCGCTGACGGCGGCGCGGCTGTTTCTGGCCGCGCAAGTCGGGCAAGTGATCCGTAACGGTCTTGCCATCCTGGGGGTGGCCGCCGCCGAGGAATTGTGACGCGGCGCAAAAATTGGGCCGAGGAATTGTGACGCGGCGCGTAAATTGGAGTGTGGGTCGATGCACGCAGACGAACATGGCGAAGACGGGCACGAATGGGGCGACCATGGCCATGGTGACGCGCACGGTGGCCATGCGCCCGCGCTCGATCTGGGCGAGGACGATCGTCTGCCCTGGCTGGAAAGCGCCGACGACATCGAACCCGAAGGCCAGGCCAGCGGGCATCACCGGCTGATCGCCTTTGCGGTGGTCGCCCTGATCGTGCTGGCGCTGCTGGTCGATGGCATCTATTGGGTCACGCATCGCGGCGGCCCGACCAAGCCAGCCGATGGCAGCGTGATCACGGCGAGCAAAGACCCCTATAAAGTCGCGCCGAGCGATCCGGGCGGCAAGAAATTTGCCGGCACCGGCGATGCCAGCTTCAAGGTGAGCCAGGGCGAACATCCCGACGCCAGCCTGGCCGGCAGCGCGGGAACCACTCCACCACCCGCCACCGCCGAACCGACGCCGGCCGCCGGCGCAACGCCGGCTGCCCAAGCTGCGCCCAAGCCTGCACCCGCGCATCCTGCTGGTGGCGGTGTGGCAGTCCAGGTCGGCGCCTATTCGAACAATGCGCTGGCCGAGGCGGCCTGGGCCAAGCTGACCGCCGCGCACGATCTGCTCAAGGGGCTGGGCCATCGCGTGGTCGAGGGCAAGGCGGATATCGGCACGGTCTATCGCCTGCAGGCGCTGGCCGCCGACGGCAGTGCCGCGACCAGCTTGTGCAGCCATCTCGAAGCCGATGGCGTGAAGTGCCAGGTCAAGCGCTGAACCTGATGCGCTGAACCGCGTTTTCCCCGGCTGGTTGCGCGCTGCGACTTGCCGGGGAGGGCACGCCTCGCCACACTCGTGCGATCATGCTTGCGGCTATTTTCGGCCTGTCCGGCCCCGTCCTTACTGCCGACGAACGCGCTTTCTTTCGCGATGCCGATCCGGCCGGCTATATCTTGTTTGGCCGCAACGTGGTCGATCGCGCGCACCTGCGCGCGCTGACCGATGACTTGCGCGCGCTGCACGGGCGCGACCGGCTGTTCATCTGCATCGATCAGGAAGGCGGCCGCGTGGCGCGGATGAAGCCGCCGGTATGGGCCGCCTATCCGCCGCAAGGGCAGTTCGACCGCCTTTATGACCTGGCCCCCGCCAGCGCGATCGAGGCCGCGCGCGCCAATGCCGAAGCGCTCGGGCTCGATCTGGCCGAGGTGGGGATCACAGTCGATTGCCTGCCGCTGCTCGATGTGCGCCAGCCCGGCGCCGACGACGTGATCGGCGATCGCGCGCTGGGCGGCGAACCGTTGCGCGTGGCCGCGCTGGGCCGCGCAGTGCTCGACGGGCTGGCACGCGCCGGGGTGACCGGGGTGGTCAAACATGTGCCCGGCCATGGCCGCGCCGGTGCGGACAGCCACAAAGCGCTGCCCACTGTCACCGCCAGCGCGGCGGAGCTTGCCACCGATCTGGCCCCGTTCCGCAGCCTTTCCCAAGCCAAAATCGCGATGACCGCGCATGTGCGCTATACCGCATGGGACGACACCGCGCCCGCCACGTTGTCGGCGCGGGTGATTGCCGACGTGGTGCGCGGCGCGATCGGGTTTGACGGGCTGTTGCTGTCGGATGATCTCGACATGGCGGCGTTGACCGGGTCGATTGCCGAACGTGCCGCGCGCGCGCAGGCGGCGGGGTGCGATCTGGCGCTCAATTGCTGGGCGCGGATGGATGACATGGTCGGCATCGCCGCCGCGCTGGCGCCAATGGGCGCGGCCACGGCAGCGCGGATCGATCGCGCGCTGGCCGACACCGACATTGCTCCGGCCCGCGCCGATGCAAGGCGATCGGACCTGACCGCGCGGCGCGATGCGCTGCTCGCGCTGCTGCCATGACCGAGGGCGCCGTGCTGTCCGACGATGATGCCGACTGGCTGCCGGTCGCATCGGCGCCGGGCGGCGACGGGGCGCTCTATCTCGAACTCGATGGCTGGGAAGGGCCGCTCGATCTGCTGCTCGATCTGGCGCGGCGGCAAAAGGTCGATCTGCGCACGATTTCGATCCTCGATCTGGTCGATCAGTACCTTGGCTATATCAACCGGGCGCAGGCGCTGCGTCTGGAACTGGCGGCGGACTATCTGGTGATGGCCGCGTGGCTGGCCTATCTCAAATCGCTGCTGCTGTTGCCGCGCGATCCCGAAATGCAGCCCAGCCCCGAAGAACTGGCGTTGCGGCTGCAATTGCGGCTGCAACGGCTGGGCGCCATGCGCGAGGCGGCGTCGCGGCTGATGGCGCGCGACCGGCTGGGGCGCGATGTGTTCACGCGCGGCGCGCCCGAAGGCATCGCCATCGATCGCAAGCTGCGCTGGACCGCCAACTTGTTCGACCTGATCCAGGCCTATGGCGTGATCAAGGCGCGCAATGCGCCGGTCGTGCATGTGGTGCGCGAACGCCCTGTGATCACGCTGGAGGCCGCGCTCGAACGCCTGTCGCGGATGCTCGGCGTCGCGCGCGACTGGATCGACTTGCGCCTGTTGCTCCCGCGTGCCGAACCCGGCGCCGATCCGCGCCTGACCCGGTCGGCCCTGGCGTCGAGCTTTGCCGCCGCGCTCGAACTGGCCAAGCAGGGCCGTGCGGAGCTGGCGCAGGATGATGTGTTCGGACCGTTGCGATTGCGCGCGCGGCCATGATCGATCCGCCCGACGATCTGCTTCGCGCGGTCGAGGCCACGCTGTTTGCCGCCGAGGCACCGTTGAGCGTGGAAGAGATCGCGCGCCATCTGGGCGGGGCGCCGGTGGCAGGGGCGCTGGCCACGCTGGTCGATCACTATGCCGGGCGCGGGGTCGAACTGGTCGAGCGTGGCGGGCGCTGGCATTTCCAGACCGCGCCCGATCTGGGCCATCTGTTGCGGCGCGAGCGCGAGGAACCGCGCCGCCTGTCGCGCGCGGCGATCGAGGCGCTGGCGATCATCGCCTATCACGAACCGGTCAGCCGTGCCGAGATCGAGGCGATCCGCGGCGTGCAGACCGCGCGCGGCACGCTCGACGTGCTGATGGAGGCGGGCTGGGTGCGCGTCGCCGGGCGCCGCGAAGTGCCGGGCCGACCCACCATCTATGCCACCACCCCGGCGTTTCTGGCGCATTTCGGGCTGGCCACGCGGCGCGATCTGCCGGGCATCGATGAATTGCGTGCGGCGGGGCTGCTCGATCCGATCGACACGGCCTATGCCGCGCTGACCGGGGGTGAATCCGACGATTGACCCTTGCCAATCGACAAGCCGCATCGATTTGTGCGTGCTAGTGGTCCGATTCTGACATTTGCTACCGCTATCGGCTAGGTGGTACGCAAATGTCAGAATCTTTTCGGACCACTAGAAGCATTTGATTCTAGTGGATTTTCTGTTTTTGACATTTGCGACCGTGCTATCCGTATGGCGGGATGCAAATGTCAAAAACAATCCACTAGTGGCTGGCGATTTGCGCGCAATGCGCCTATCTAGGCATCCAGAAGGAGATTTATGATGGGTGGCCTGTCTCTACCGCACCTGATTGTTCTGGCGCTGGTGGTCCTGATTCTGTTCGGTCGTGGCCGGATTTCCGACATGATGGGCGATTTCGGCAAAGGCATCAAAAGCTTCAAGGAAGGTATGGCGGACGAAACCAATCGCCCGGTTACGCCTCCGCCGTCGCAGATTCCGCCTGTCGCCCAGCCGACCCAGGACGCTGCGCCGCAGCCTGTGAACACCGAGAACCAATGGCCCAAGGTCTGAGCCGCGCTTCGCGCCGGTCGGGTTGAACGATGTTCGATATTGCGCCTTCCGAATTCCTGCTGATCGCGATCGTGGCCATCGTGGTCATCGGTCCAAAGGACCTGCCGCTGGCGCTGCGCACCGCCGGGCGGTGGATCGCGAAAGTGCGCCGCGTGTCCAACCATTTCCGATCGGGCATCGAGACGATGATCCGCGAGGCGGAAATGGAAGAGATGGAGCGCAAGTGGCGCGAACAGAACGCCGCGATCATGGCCGCAAACCCGGTGGCAGAGCCTGCCGCGCTGCCCGCTGGCGATCATGGCGTGGTTGATCCGGTTCCGGTCGATCCGGTCATCGCCGCCCATGCACCGACCGAACCGCTGATGACGCCGCTGAACCCGCCCGCCGCGCCCTCCGCTCCGCAGGGCGATCACCCGGCATGATCGACGATATCGACCAGACCCAGGCGCCGTTGCTCGACCACTTGCTGGAACTGCGCACGCGCCTGCTGCGCGCGATTTTCGCACTGGCGGTGGCGTTCGGCGTGTGCCTCTATTTTGCCGACCGCATTCTGGGCATCCTGATCATGCCGCTTGCGCGTGCCTTTCCGGCGGGCACCGGCCGGTTGATCTATACCAAGCTGTACGGCGCGTTCTTCGTCGAGATCAAGGTGGCGTTGTTCGCCGCCTGTCTGGTCAGTTTTCCGATCATCGCCAACCAGTTGTGGGCGTTCATCGCGCCGGGGCTCTATGCCCGCGAAAAAAAGGCCTTCCTGCCCTTTCTGATCGCCACCCCGGTGCTGTTCGCGATGGGCGCCAGCCTGGCCTATTTCGTGGTGATGCCCACCGCGTTCCGCTGGTTCATCGGGTTTCAGGGCATGCACGGCGGCCTGCAACTGGAAGCGCTGCCGGGCGTGGAAGAATACCTCAATCTGGTGATGCAGTTCATTCTGGCGTTCGGCGGCAGCTTTCTGCTGCCGGTCCTGCTGATGCTGCTCAACCGCGCAGGCATCGTCACCCGCGATCAACTCGTCCGCGCCCGCCGCTATGTGATCGTCGGCATCGTCGCGCTGGCCGCGCTGATCACCCCGCCCGACGTGGTGTCGCAACTGATGCTGGCCGTGCCCCTGCTGATCCTGTTCGAAGGCACGCTGGTCGTCATGCGCTTCGCCGAAGCCAGGGACGCGCGCGAAAAGGCTGCGGCCGCGCAGGGGTGAGGTTTCGAGGCGGTCTCGGCCTTGGGCGTGTGACCGAAATTCCCGCCGACATTGCGGACATAACTGCTGCTCAATACGCTTGTCAAAACCGACCTTTGGTCTATCGGCCCGCCCCCGCGTAAACTGTGCCCGGATTTGCGCGGCATGTTCCCCATCGTCATGCCGGACTTGATCCGGCATCCAGCGGGCGGTTAGGCGCCGGGGCCTTCAGGGGTGCAAAACCTAGCCTGTTCGGGAGGTGGTGTGCGGGGTGAACCGGCACCAATATGGCTTGGTCCGGCGCGTGACTGCATGCTGGATGCCGGATCGGGTCCGGCATGACGAACAGGCGATGCGCTTTGCTGTCGAAAGTCTCGCGTGGCGGAAGCGCCTGCCATCCGCATTTGTGGGCCCCAAAGCATACTGCGTTTAATCTGAAACGCAGTATGCTTTGGGAGTCTTTGTTTTCGCATCGTTTATTGCAAAAAAAGCAGGTGCCCACTTCTTTGCACGATGCTCTACAGCGGTCGTTCCGGCTTGTCCTTCGCTTCCCCCGCAGGCGCGTCGGCGTCCCAGGTCTTGCCGCCGCCGACCCAGGTCTGGAACACTTTGGTGTGGCGGATGGCGTCGGGGGTGGCGGTCATCGGGTCGGTGTCGATCAGGATGAAATCGGCGCGCTGGCCTGGCGCGATGCGGCCGAAGCGGGTTTCGGCAAAGCCGGCCCAGGCGGCGTTGGTGGTATAGGCGGCCAGCGCGGTTGGGCGGTCGACGCGTTCCTGGGGTTGCCAGCCGCCTGCGGGCGCGCCGGTTTTGTCCTGACGCGACAGTGCGGCGGCGATGCCGGTCCAGGGGTCGGGGCGTTCGACCGGGGTGTCCGATCCGAACGCCAGCACTGCGCCCTGCCGTTTCAGGCTGGCCCAGGCATAGGCGCCGCGCAACCGGTCGGGGCCCAGGCGCGCCTCGGCCATCACGCGGTCGGATGTCTGGTGGACCGGTTGCATCGATGCGATCAGCCCGCCTTTGGCGGCGATCGTGGCGACCAGCGGCCAGTCGGCGGGATCGACGATCTGCGCGTGCTCGATCCGCCAGCGCCGTTCGCCGCGATACGTATGGCCAAGATCGTCGATCGTGGTCAGCAGCGTGGCATTGGCCTGATCGCCGATGGCGTGGACGGCCACCTGATAGTGGTCCATCGCGGCGCGGCTCATCAGATTGCCCAGTTGCGTTTCGGTCAGCAGCGGGGTGCCATGGCTGGCGGGCTGATCGGCATAGGCCGCCTTCAGCCAGGCGCCGCGCGATCCCAGCGCGCCGTCGAGAAACAGTTTGACCCCGCCCATGTGCAGCCGGTCGGCATAGAGCCACGGCGTCGGGCCGGTGCCGCCGATCGTCGCCATCGCCTCGGTGCCCAGGGCATAGGCCATGATGCGGATATACAGCCGGTTGGCATCGCCCGCGCGGCGATAGGCCAGCCATTCGTTGATCGACGTGCCCATGTCGGCCACGGCGGTAATGCCCATTTTGGCGAAATCAGCCTCGGCCGTGGCCAACGCCAGATCGAGGTCGCGCGGGGTTGGCGTGGGCACCACGCGATCCATCAGCGCCGTGGCATGGTCGACCAGCACCCCGGCGGGCCGCCCATCGGGCAGGCGGTCGATCGCCCCGCCATCGGGGGTGGGCGTTGCGGCGGTTACCCCGGCCAGTTTCAGCGCGGCGCTGTTGGCCCATCCGGCATGGCCATCGACCCGGTCGAGCCAGACCGGGCGATCGGGCACCGCGCGATCGAGTTCGGCCGCGGTGGGAAACCGGCCCAGATGCCAGCGTTCCTGGTTCCACCCACCGCCCACGATCCATGGCCGATCGGGATGCGCCCGCGCATAGGCAGCGATCCGCGCCAGCGCCTCGTCGAGCGAGGCGGTGTCGGTCAGATCGAGCCGCAACAGCGCAAATCCGGTGTCGATGACATGGGCATGGGCATCGATCATGCCGGGCAACAGCACATGGCCCTTGCCGTCGATGCGGTATTGATAGCCCTTTTTGCCCTGGCGGGGCAGGCGCTCGCCCGTGTGATAGACCGCCGTGATCACGCCGTTGTCATCGAACATCAGCGCGATGAATGCCTGCACCGAGCCGCCGGCGGCAATCGTTTCGCCGCGGATATTGTCGACCAGCGTGTCGGCGTGGGCGGTCTGGGCGATCAGGGCGGGCTGCGTCAGGGTCAGCGCGCAGGCCGCGATCCAGTGTTTGATCACGCGTCGGTCCGCTTTGGCCCGCCGCGTTTGGGCAGGCGGCGAATCAGCGCGCTGGTATCCTGTCGCGCGCCGCCCAGCGCCTGCACATCGGCATAGAACTGGTCGACCAGCGCGGTTACCGGCACGCTGGCGCCCAGGCCCCGCGCCTCGTCGATGGCCAGTCCCAGATCCTTGCGCATCCAGTCGACGGCAAAGCCGAAATCGAATTCGTCGGCGGCCATCGTGTGGAACCGGTTGTCCATCTGCCACGATTGCGCGGCGCCGCCGCTGATCGCCTCGAACACTTTGTCGAGATCGAGGTGCGCGGTCTGGGCAAAGCGGATCGCTTCCGACAGGCCCGCGATGGTGCCCGCGATGCACATCTGGTTGGCCATCTTGGCGGTTTGCCCCGCGCCCGATTTGCCGACATGGACCACGCGTTTGGCATAGGCCGCCAGGATCGGCCGCGCCGCCTCGACCGCCGGGCCGCTGCCGCCGCACATGATCGACAGCGTGCCGGCCTCTGCCCCCGATTGCCCGCCGGTGACCGGGGCATCGACGCACAGCACTTCCTTGTCGCGCCCTTCGACCGCGATCTGGCGCGCGATCCGCGCCGAAACCGTGGTGTGATCGATGAACAGGCCGCCGCGCCGCAGCGTGGAAAACGCCCCGTTGGGGCCCAGCACGACATCGGCCAGATCATCGTCGTTGCCAACGCAGGTGATCACCGCATCGGCGCCGCTGGCCGCTTCGGCCGGGTTGGCGGCCACGCGGCTGGCCAGCCCGGGATGGGCCGCAACCCAGGCCTCGGCCCGGGCGGTGGTACGGTTATAGACGGTCAGGTGGTGGCCTGCGGCACCCAGATGACGGGCCATCTGCGACCCCATCACGCCAAGGCCGAGAAACGAAATGTTGAGCGGTTGTGTCATGGCAAGGGGGTTTAGGGTCCGGACCCATTACCAGCAAGCCCGAGGCGACAAAATGGCGAACATATCGGGCCGAGATGCGCGCCGCGAAGGCTGGTTGCCTTTGCAAGCGCATTTCGGTTCGAGATGGAAGCCATTTTGCCGTCCCTTCGGGATTTGACCCAAAAGGCCCATCGCTGCGTTGGATAGGCTTGAAATAGAACCACTATTCCTTCACCTATCCGCCTTGCGCTGGGCCTTTTGGGTCAAACCTCGGGCTTGCTGGTAATGGGTCCGGACCCCAATGCATTGCGCCCAAAGATGGGAGCCGGATAATTGCCGCCTGCACGATCGTGATTCGCGATTTCGCAAAGGCGCGCGATGCTCTAGCGGGCAGGGCATGACCATGACCCAACGATCCCCCGCACCGCGCCTGATCGCCAGCGTGCTGTTCTGGCTGGCGCTGGCCTTTGCGCTGACGATGGCGCTGTTGCCGGTGCCGCCGTCGCTGCCGATCGACGGGTTTGGCGACAAGTTCGAACATATGCTGGCATTTGGCACGCTGACGCTACTGGCCGACTTTGCCTTTCCGGCGATGCCGCGTCTGCGCATTGCCGAACGTCTGTCGTTCCTGGGCGCGTTGATCGAGGTGGCCCAGTCGATTCCCGCGCTGCACCGCGATTGCGACATCCGCGACTGGGTTGCCGATACCATCGCGATCCTGGTGGTCACCGGGCTGATCGCGCTGTGGCGGCAGACCGTTCCCAAGACGCGCAGTTTCGACTAGGGGCATTCGGATGACCGCCAGTACCCTGACCGCCAACGCCCCTGTCCTGACCCTCGACGATGTCCGCGCCGCCGCTGCGCGCATCGACGGGCATGTCGTGCGCACCCCGACGCTGTATAGCAAGACGCTGAGCGCGATGACCGGGGCGGACATCTGGCTGAAATTCGAAAACCTGCAATTCACCGCAGCCTACAAGGAACGCGGCGCGCTCAATGCGCTGTTGCTGCTGTCGGATGAACAGCGCGCGCGTGGGGTGATCGCGGCCTCGGCCGGCAACCATGCGCAGGGGCTGTCGTATCACGGCACGCGGCTGGGCGTGCCGGTAACGATCGTGATGCCGCGCACCACGCCCACGGTAAAGATCACCCAGACCGAGAGCGTGGGCGGCAAAGTCGTGCTCGAAGGCGAAACCTTCGACGAGGCCTATGCCCATGCCCGCGTGATGGAGGCGGAACTGGGGCTGACATTCGTGCATCCGTTCGACCATCCGCATGTTGCGGCGGGGCAGGGCACGGTGGCGCTGGAAATGCTTGCCGATGTGCCCGATCTCGACATGCTGGCGGTGCCGATCGGCGGCGGCGGGTTGTTGACCGGGATGGGCACGGCGGCACGCGGGATCAATCCCGCGATCGGTCTGATCGGGGTGCAGGCGCAACTGTTCCCGTCGATGTACAACCGGCTGAAACATGCCGAATTGCCCTGCGGCGGCGACACGCTGGCCGAAGGGATCGCGGTCAAGGAGCCCGGCGCGTTCACCTCGGCGACGCTGGCAGGGCTGGTCGATGATATCGTGCTGGTTGACGAGCCGCATCTGGAACAGGCTGTTTCGCTGCTGTTGCAGATCGAAAAGACCGTGGTCGAAGGCGCCGGGGCCGCCGGTCTGGCCGCGGTGATCGCCAATCGCGAGATCTTTGCCGGGCGCAAGGTCGGCATCGTGCTGTGCGGTGGCAATATCGACACGCGGCTGCTCGCCAATGTGCTGTTGCGCGATCTGGCGCGGTCGGGCCGACTGGGGCGGCTGCGCATCACGTTGCAGGATCGGCCGGGCGCGCTGTTCAAGGTGGTGGAAGAATTCAACCGCCATCAGGTCAACATTCTCGAAGTGTGGCACCAGCGCATTTTTACCTCGTTGCCGGCCAAGGGCCTGACCGCCGAGATCGAGTGCGAAGCGCGCGATCGCGAACAGATCGACCGCCTGGTCGAGGCGTTGCGCGCGCGCGGCTATGAAATCGAACAAGTCGAACTCGGCTGAGCCCGCCTGGCCTTAACCGCTTACCCTGCGCGCTGTCCTGCACCGGGACAGTGCACAGGGATTGCGTCCATGCCATGCAACAAACCCTGTCATTTGCGGAAATTCGTGGTTAACCTGCTTTAACCGCGCCGGACCCTGCGGCATTGTCGCCAGGCAGCAGCAAAGGATATAGGTCAACCCGTGAGCGCCCCGGTCCGCTTTCCCCGTTTTTTCGTCACCAGCCCGATGCCGTGCCCCTACTTGCCCGGCCGCACCGAGCGCAAGGTGTTCACCGAGCTGAAGGGCCCCAATTCCGACGAGTTGAACGACGCGCTCAGCCGCATTGGCTTTCGCCGCAGCCAGACAGTGGCCTATCGGCCCAGTTGCGTGGGGTGCACAGCCTGCGTGTCGGTGCGCGTGGTGGCGCGCGATTTCATCGCTTCGGCCAGCCAGCGGCGCACGTTGCGGCAGAACGACGATCTGATCGTGACTGTTTGCCAGCCCTGGTCAACCCCCGAACAATATGCCTTGTTGCAGTCCTATCTGGCGGTGCGCCACCCCGGTGGCGGCATGGCCGCAATGGACGAAATCGACTTTGCCGACATGGTGGAACATACCCCGGTAAAGAGCTATGTCGTTGAATATCGCGAGCCCAATGCCGATGGCACTCCCGGGCGGCTGGTCGGGGCGTGCCTGACCGACCAACAGGGGGATGGACTTTCGATGGTGTACAGTTTCTACGACCCCCATCATCCTTTGCGGACCGGGCTTGGCACGTTTATCATTCTTGATCACATCCGGTATGCAACGCGGATCGGCCTGCCCTATGTCTATCTGGGCTATTGGGTCGATGGATCGGCGTGCATGCAGTACAAAGTGCGCTTTCGCCCGATGGAGCGGCTTGGCCGCGAAGGATGGGAACGGTTTGACCCCGCCGAACAGGCCGTGGCGATCGATCGGCTGTCCACCGTGCCAGCAGCCGGGCCGCGCGCAGAGGCTGGTGCGGCTGTCGGCAATTCTGCAGCGGCTGCCGATGATGCGATGGTCATGGCCGGATCTGCCTTGTTCCACGGCTGATCGCGCACTGATGCGGATGGGCCTGGGGCTGGCCGGGCTGGTGCTGGCGCCGGTGGCTGGCCATGCGCAGGCCACACCCGATGCCCCTGCCGCACGGGCTACCGGTCCTGCTGCCAAAGCCGCAACTGCCCCGGCCAAGGCGGTGCCGGTCGATCCGGCGCTGCGCGCGCTGATCCCCGATGCGGCGCTGGCCGATCCGGTGCACTGGGCGCTCGATACCGATGCCGCGCACCAGACCCCCGATCCCGCAAGCCTGCCCGACGACACGGCGGTGACCGATGCCGCGCTGGCGGTGCTGCCGGGGCTGACCATTGCCTGGCCCGACAGTTTTACCCTGCCACCGATCACCCCGCTGACGCCCGATCCGGATATCGCCAGCCTGGCCGATGTGGTGCACGATGCGGGCGCTGCGCTCGATGTGGCGATGCCGCGCGGTGGCTGGCGCGGCCCGCTCGGCGCCGATGCGGTGGTCAATCATGTCGCGCCGGGGATCGACCTGGTGTTCCCCAAGGGCACCGTGCTGCCCGAGATGGACGATTTGACCGACCGTTTCGTGGCGTTGTCATCGCTGCGGGCGCTGGGGCGCGGCGAAGACAATCTGGCGCAACTGTCGCGCCGCGCGCACGACGACATGGCCCTGCTGGTGCAGATCCTGCGGATATATGGCTATTACGATGCCGAAGTCAGCCAGAACCTGGTCGGCCTGTCGCCGCTGGCCGATACCGTGCCGAAACCGGTGGCCAAAGGCCGAGGCGCGCCCCCGCCGCAGGCGACGGCCCGGTTCGAAGTGGTGCCGGGTCCGCGCTATCGGCTGGGCGCGCTCGATCTGGGGGGCGTGGCGACCAGCCCCGACCGCGCCGCGCTGATCAAGGCGCTGGCCTTGAAATCGGGCGATCCGGCAAACACCGAGGCCATCCTGAGCGCGCGGGCCCGCCTGTCCGACATGCTGGGGCACATCGGGTATGCCTTTGCCAAAGTGGGCGATCCGGCGCTGGCGGTCGATCACGAGGCGCTGACCGCCGATCTGGCGCTGCCGGTGGTCACCAGCGGCAAATACCAGTTCGGCACGATCACCAGTTCGCTGCCGAAATTCATCAATTCACGGCATTTGCAGCGGATGGCCCGGTTCCGGCCGGGGCAGATCTATGACCAGAAACTGATCGACGATTTCCGCCGCGAGGTGCTGGCAACCGGGATCGTCGGCGGCGCGACGATTACCCCGCGCGAAGCGATCGCGCCCACCCCGGCCGCGCCTGGTGTGGCCGATCTCGATGTAAAGCTGACCAAAGGCCCCGAACACACGATCGGCGCGCAGATCGGCGTGTCGAGCGGCGAAGGGTTCGAAGTCGACGGCAGTTGGGAAGATCGCAATCTGTTTCCACCCGAAGGCATGCTGCGGGTACGCGCCATTCTGGGCACGCGCGAACAATTGGGCGGGGTGACGTTCCGGCGCGCCAATTTCCTGAAACGCGACCAGTCGCTGACCGTCGATGCGTCGGTGCAGTACCAGACCACCGATGCCTACAACGCCTATTTCGCGTCGACCACGATCAGCCTGGACAAACAGAGCACGCTGCTGTTCCAGAAGAAATGGGCCTATTCGCTGGGTGTGCAATTGACCGCGACCAGGCAGTTGGTGGTCGGCTCGCCCGCAGACGTCCCCTATACCCCTTATGTGATTGCCTCGCTGCCTTTGAAGCTGGCCTACGACGGCAGCAACAATCTGCTCGATCCGGTCCGGGGCCAGCGCATCGCAATCACCGTGACCCCGGCGATCTCGATTCTGGACGACACGCGATCGACGTATGTCACCACGCAATTGGACGCCAGCGCCTATCAGCCGTTATCGGGGGCGCTGGTGCTGGCTGAACGGGTGCGGGTGGCCTCGATCAATGGCGCGTCGATCGACGCCCTGGCCCCGTCGCAGCATCTCTATGCCGGTGGCGGCAATTCGGTGCGCGGCTTTGGCTATCAGGATGTCGGCCCGCGCAATGCCTACAACACGCCGATCGGCGGATTGTCGGTCAGCGAGTTTTCGCTTGAGGCGCGCGTCCGCACTGGGCTGGCCGACGGGGCGTTCAGCGTGGTGCCCTTCGTCGATGCCGGTATGGTCGGGGAAACGCCCACCCCTACGATGCGCGGCGCGCGCTACGGGGTTGGCATCGGGGTGCGTTACAAGACCAATTTCGGGCCGATCCGCTTTGACATCGGCACGCCGCTCAACCGCTATCCGGGGGACAGCCGGATCGGCGTCTATGTCTCGCTGGGGCAGGCGTTCTGATGGCCGGGCGGCTGCGCGCATGGGCGATCGGCGCCATACGGTTGCTTGGGCTCTGCGCGCTGGGGCTGGCCGGGCTGGCCGCGCTGGGGTTGCTGGTGCTCGATTCGCCGCTGGGGCATCGGCTGGTGACCAACCGGATCGCCGCGCTGCGGCTGCAAAGCGGGCTGGTGATCACCATCGGGCGGATCGACGGGTCGCTGTTCGGCGCGGCGCAATTGCACAATGTCGCGCTGTCCGATCCATCCGGACGCTTCATGACGGTGCCCGAAGTCGGCCTTGACTGGCGCCCGATGCCGGTGCTGCGGCTGCTCGCCGGGCTGGGCGGCGGGCTCGATATCCGCGATCTGACCATGCGGCGGGGGCTGCTGCTGCGCGCGCCCCGGCTCAATCCGGCCGATCCCAACGCGCCGATCCTGCCGGATTTCGACATCCGTCTTGATCGTCTGGCGGTCGAAAGCCTGACGGTGGCGCCGGGGCTGGCCGGATCGCGGCGGCGCGTCGATCTGATCGCGCATGCGCATGTCCACGACGGGCGGGTGCTGCTGTCCTGCGACGGGCGGCTGGGCGGGCATGACAAGCTGTCGCTGCATCTCGACAGCGAGCCTGATCGGGATCGCTTTGCGCTGGGCCTGGATTATCGCGCCCCGCGCGATGGTCTGCTTGCCGCGCTGACCGGGGTGCATCGTACCGTGCTGGCACGGATCGGCGGTGCAGGGCATTTTGCGCAATGGCACGGCTGGGTGCTGGCCGAGGCCGACGGACACCGGCTGGCGGGCGGGTTGATCGACAACCGGGGCGGGCATTACCGGCTGTCGGCGCTGTTGCGCCCGGCCACGGTGACCAGCGGGCTGGCGGCGGACTTTGGCGGTGACCGGCTGGGCGTGGTCTATGCCGGGACGTTTGCGGGCGGGCGGCTCGACGGACATCTGCATCTGGCCAATGCGCTGGGGCGGGTCGATGGCATGGGCGCCGTCGATCTGGTCGCCAATCGCGCGCAGGGCGTAACGCTGACCGCACAAGTGCAACGCCCCGAAGCGCTGCCGGTGGCGTGGCGCGATACGCTGCACCCCGGTACGGCGCGGATGACCGCGCAGATCGACGGGCGTTTTGCCGATCTGGCGATCCGCCACACGCTGCTGGTGTCGCGGCTGGCGCCCGGTTCGATGCGGTTTGACACTGTGCAGACGGCGGGCGTGGCGCACTGGCACGGCGGGCGGCTCGACGTACCGCTGGCGGTGTCGATGGCGCGTGCCGATACCGGCACGCCGTGGCTCGACGGGCGGCTGGCGGGGGCGCGACTGACCGGTATGCTGCGCTTCGATGGTCGCGCGCTGACCGGTGAGGGCTGGCATGTCACTGCGCAAGGCGCCACCGCTGCGCTGGTGCTGCGTGGCGATGTGAGGCGCGGCGCCTATGCGCTGGCCGGACGGATCGATACCCATGCGCTCGCCGTGCCGCGCATCGGGACGGTCGATGCCACGGGCAAAGGGGTGCTCGCCTTTGGGCGCGGCGTGCCGTGGACCCTGGCGGTCAACTATGCGGGCACGGCCGGCCATTTTACCACCGCCGGGCTGACCACGCTGGCGGGCGATACGGCGCATGTGTCGGGCAGCCTGCACTGGGGCGCGGGGCGTGCGCTGCAATTGCCCGGTGTGCAGGTGTCCGCGCAAAAGCTGACCCTGACGGGCAGTGCGACGATTGCGCCGGGTGCAGGGCTGACACTGGCGGGCGAAGGGCATCACGCAGTCTATGGCGCGTTCGATGCGCAGGCTGCGATCGAACATGGTGCCACGCATGCCGAGGCGCATCTGGCCGGGCCCTTGCCGGGCGGGATCAAGACGGTGGCGCTGGCGCTCGACAGCACGACGGGCGGCTATCGGCTGGTCGCCAGCGGCACCTCGCAGATCGGTCCGCTGGGCGCGACAGTCGATTTTGCGGTACCCGCCGCAGATCCGGTGCGGATGACGCTGACCGATGTGCACTTTGCCCAGACTCGCCTGACCGGCATGCTGGCGCTGCGCGATGCGGGCCTAGATGGTGATCTGGCGCTGGCGGGCGGGGGGCTCGACGGGGTGATCCACCTGGCCGGACGCGATGGGGGGCAGGCGGTCGAGGCCGCGATCAATGCCCGGGCGGCGCATTTCGGCAGTGATCGGCCGATCGCCATCGGTCTTGCCAATCTGACCTTCAAGGGCCTGTTCGGCCACGATAGTTCCAGCCTGAACGGATCGCTCAAGGCGCAAGGGGTGGCGGTCGGCGGGCTGTTCATCGGGCGCCTGCTGGCCGATGCGACGGTCACCAACGGGGCGGGAACGGTGACCGCGTCGCTGGCCGGGCGACGCGGCACGCGGTTCACGCTGCAAGGCACGGCGACGGTCTCGCCCGATCGCGTGGTGGCCTATCTGGCGGGCGATTATGCCGGCAATGCGATTACCATGCCGCGCCGGGCGGTGCTGACGCGCAGCGAAGATGGCTGGCAGCTTGCGCCAAGCCAGATAAGTTTCGGCAGCGGCGCGGTGATCGCCAGCGGGAGGCTGGGGGCAGGCGCGACCGAACTGCATCTGGCGGTGTCGCGCATGCCCTTGTCGGCGCTCGATATTGCCTATGCCGATCTGGGGCTGGGGGGCTATGCCTCGGGCCTGATCGATTACCGCAACGATCACACCGGCGTGCCCGAAGGCCATGCCGCACTGACCGTGCTGGGGATGACGCGATCGGGGCTGGTGCTGACCTCGCGCCCGCTCGATCTGGCATTGGTCGGGCAGCTTGACGCGCGCGCCCTGCAAGTGCGCGCGGTGGCGCGCGAAGGTACCGTGCCGCGCATGCGGTTGCAGGCGCTGGTCGACGATCTGCCGCGCGGGGGTGCGATGATCGATCGCCTGCGCGCGGCCAAATTGCATGGGCAATTGCGCTTTGCCGGCCCGGCCGATGCGCTATGGCGGTTGGCGGCGATCGATGCCTTCGACCTGACCGGGCCGGTCGGGGTGGCCGCCGATATCGGCGGTTCGCTCGATGCCCCGGTGCTGACCGGCGCGGTGGTCAGCCATGCCTTGCGTGCGCAAAGCGCGATCAGCGGTTCGGATGTGCAGTCGATCGAGCTGCTGGGCAGTTTCAATGGCACGCATCTGTCGCTGGTACATTTTTCTGGCGTGACCAAGGGCGGCGGCCGTGTCGCGGGCAGCGGTTCGATCGATTTCACCGATGTGGCGACCGAGCGGCCCAAGATCGATTTGCGGCTGGGCGCCACCAATGCCGAACTGGTCAACCGGCCCGATATGGCGGCGACGATCACCGGACCGGTGCGGATCCTTTCGGATGGCCATGCGGGGACGATCGCCGGGCGGCTGCACATTGATCGCGCGCGTTGGGTGCTGGGCCATGCCAGCGCGACGCAAATCCTGCCCTCGATCGCGGTGACCGAACGCAACACCCCGCTCGATGTTGCGCCAATGCCCGCGCGCGGGCCGCCGTGGACATTGCTGATCGATGCCTCCAGTGCCAGCCGCATCGATGTGAACGGTATGGGCCTGGCCAGCGAATGGCAGACCGATCTGCGTGTGCGCGGCGACACCAACACCCCACAGATTTTCGGCACGGCAGAGCTGTTGCGCGGCACCTATGATTTTGCGGGCAAACGGTTCGACCTGACACGCGGGCGCATCCGTTTCAACGGCGAAACCCCGATCGATCCCCAGCTCGATATCGTCGCCACCGGCGATGCCAACGACATCTCTGCCACGATCAGCATTGGCGGAAGTGCACAGCGCCCGCAGATCAGCTTTGCCTCGACACCCGCCCTGCCCGAAGAGGAATTGTTGAGCCGCATTCTGTTCGGCAGCTCGATTTCGCAGATTTCCGCGCCGGAGGCGGTGCAACTCGCCTCGGCCCTGGCGGCGCTGCGCGGCGGCGGCGGGCTCGATCCGATCAACAAGCTGCGCGGGGCGATCGGGCTCGACCGATTGCGCGTGCTCAGCGCCGATCCGACCATCGGGCGCGGCACCGCGCTGGCAGTGGGCAAATATCTGGGCCGCAAATTCTATGTCGAGCTGGTCAGCGACGGGCATGGCTATAACGCCACCTCGATCGAGTTTCGCCTGACTCGCTGGCTGTCGCTGCTGGGGACGGTTTCGACGCTCTATGACGAATCGATCAGCCTCAAATTCACAAAGGACTATTGATGCGTGCTTGCATCGCGCGTCGATCTGCGATTTTTGTGGTGGGGGGCTGGTGGGGCGACCGGGGCGCAGACCTGGAACCGGTCTGGCGATGCCGCGCATGCTGAAATTTGGGGGCTGACACGAAAAATTACATTTCGCGGGGTCACACGGTCATGGGGATGTCATAGCGTGCGGGTTGTAATGTCATGGTGATTGCAATCGACTCTGGCCGCCCCATTTGCGACCTCACGCAGAGCTATGCCCCCGTCGGCGGCGGTGGCATCGGCACCTATTTGCGCCAGAAACGCGACTATGTGCTCGCTCACAGCGACCATCGCCTGCTGCAGATCGTGCCGGGGCCGGTCGATCGGGTGGTCGAGCGCGGGCGGCACATCTGGGTCGAGATCGGCGCCGAACAAGTGCGGGGCAGCCCCAATTACCGGTTCATCACGCGAACCTCTGCGGTGCGCGAAGTGCTCGAACAATACCGCCCGCAGATCATCGAATCGCAATGCCCGTGGGTGCTGCCGTGGACGGCGATCAACTATCGCCGGGCGAATCCCGATACCGCGCTGGTCGCGGGCTATCACACCGATTTTCCCAACACCCATGTCTATCGCGTCGGTGCTTCGCTGTTCGGCGATTTTGTTGCGCGCGGGCTGCGGCGGCTGTCGGCGGGCTATGCCACCACCACGTATCGCGAATTCGACCGCGTCTATACGCTGGGGCAGGATATGCGCGGCGTGCTGGTCGGCTATGGCGTGGAACATGTCGATGTGCTGTCGCTGGGCGTCGATGCCGAAACCTTCCACCCCGGTCGCCGCGATCCTGCCTTGCGCGCCGAACTTGGCCTGCCCGCGACCGGCCCGGTGCTGACTTATGCCGGCCGGCTCGACAACGAAAAACGCGCCGACCGGCTGATTTCGATGTTCCGCGAATTGCCGCGCGAGATGAACGCGTCGATGATCCTGATCGGCGAAGGCAAATTGCGCGACTGCCTGGCCGAACAGACGCGCGGGCTGCCGGTGGTGCTGCCCGGCTATTGCGCAGATCGCGGCCAGTTGGCGCGTTATCTGGCCTCCAGCGATATCTATGTCTCGGCGATGGCCGACGAAACGTTCGGCCTGTCGGTGCTCGAAGCACAGGCCTGTGGTCTGCCGGTGGTCGGCTTTGCCTCGGGCGCGATGGTGCAGCGGGTGCAGCCGGGGCTGGGTGAACTGGTCGCGCTTGATGATGTCGAAGCGATGGCGCGCGCGGTCGAGGCGGTGTGGCACGGGGATCATGTCGCCATGGGTCGCCGCGCCCGCGCCCATGTAACCGAACGTTTTTCGTGGGACCAGACGTTCGAAAACCTGTTTGGTGATGTCTATCCCCGCGCCATGGTCGCCGCCTGGCGCCGCCAGCGCAAGGCGGGCTGGTTTCGCCGCGCCCCGGTCAACCCGGTGCTGGCGAGCCAGCGCGCGGGCTGAAACCGGCCGGAACGACGGGCGCGGATCAACGTTGCGGCGCTGGCCCTATGGTCGCGTTCAGACCACCAGCAGTGTGATCCCGGCGGCCAGCAGGACTACAGCCGTGACCCCGTGAATTCCGAAGGCGGCCGCACGGGTTCCGCCGTTGCGCAGGACAATCAGGCCATCGCCCACCGGGATGAGGCTGGCGGCCACCATGAATGCGCCCAGCAGATGGGGCACATGGTTGACCAGCAAGATCCACATGAAGATGCCCGAGGCAATGTCCCGCACCCCCTTGGTATAGTGCCAGGGATAAGCGTTGCGCGCCTGCGCAGGGCCAGGCGCAGGAATCCCGAAGCCGGCGGCGGCGGTGTCGGGCGCAATCAGGAAACGTGTGCCCAGAAAGATGATTCCGGCCCCGATGAGGCCTGCCGTGGTGCAGGCGATGGTCGTCAACATGGCGTGTTCTCCTGTTTCGATGGCAGAAAATATATCAGTGCTAGATTTAGTGTCAACGATTTTATCTAGCGTTGACATTTTTCCGATCGAGCATAGGAAAGGGACATGTCGATCACCGAACGCCGCCACCGCGAACGTGCCCAGCGCCATGACCTGATCATCGCTGCTGCGCGCAACCTTGCCGAAGCCGAAGGATGGGATGCGGTAACCACGCGCCGTCTGGCCGAGATTGTCGAATACAGTCAGCCGGTCCTCTACAGCCATTTCGATGGCAAGGATGCGATCGTGCGCGCCGTCGCGATCGAAGGCTTTGTCGAACTTGCCGCGGCCATGCAGCATGCACGATCACAAGGTGGTGCGCCCGCTGCGGCGCTGCGGGCCGTCTGCGGCGCCTATATTGCCTTTGCGGCGGCGCGCCCGGCGCTCTATCAGGCGATGTTTGCGCTGCCGGTCGACGTGAAGTTCGCCAGTGCGGAAACGCCGCCGCCGTTACAGGCCGCGTTCGCCGAACTGGTCGGCGTACTGCGGCCGTTCGATGCGCAGCCGGACCAACTGGCCGAAGTCACCTGGGCTGCATTGCACGGTCTGGCAGTGCTGTGCCGGGGGGGACGCATTCCGCCACAAGGCGAGGATGCCCGCATTGACCTGCTCGTCAACCGGATCATCGTGGGCGGCACCGGCGCCGGGCGGTAGCCGCGCCTGCGGCACGCTGTGCGACAATGCGAACACGGACCACGCGCGGGGCGCGGGCCGTGTTCGCACGCGTGTCGGTCAGACGATTGCGGCAGACGGGGCGCGGGTGGTCGCCGCGATCAGACCGGCCTGGGCCAGCGCGCCGCTGATGGCTGCGTTACGGGCTTCCTCGCCGCGGCCAAGCCCTTCGGCGACGATGAATTCGGGGTCGGCGATGCCGATGAAGCTGAAGATCGATCGCAGCAGGGTTTCGGCATGTTCGTACGCCGCAAAGGGCGATCCTTCGCCATAGATGTTGCCCCGTGCCAGGGCGACGATCACGCGTTTGCCGGCGGCAAGGCCTTTCGGGCCGTTCTCGTCATACGAAAAGGTCTTGCCGCGCACGGCAATGCGATCGAGCCACGCCTTCAACTGGCTGGGGATCGAGAAATTGTAAAATCCCGCGCCGATCACGACGACATCGGCCGCAAGAAATTCCCGCACGTCCTCGCCTGCATCCAGCTTCAGGAAAATGTCGAGCGTCAGGTGCGGCAGCGGTTCCGCCGCCAGATCGCGATAGGTGACTTCGACGTCGGTCTGCCCCTGCGCCAGGCGCCCCTCTTTCAGATGGTTTACGACTGCGGCAGAGATTTCCCGGCTCGCCGAATTGTCGCCCATGATGCTGGAATCGATATGAAGTATCTTCACGGTGTGTCTCCGGTCTGGAATTGTGACCAGGATCAGGTATGTGACCTATGGCAAACTGCCAAGAACGCATATTTTTAGGACCAGGTCACATGGATATGCCTGCCTCGCCCGGCGTGAGCGACCAGTGCCGCAAAATGAGCGGCATCCTGACGATCATCGGCGACAAATGGACCGTGATGATCGTCATGGTGCTGATCGAGCGCCCGCGCCGTTTCAACGATATCAAACGGACGATCGGCGGGATCTCGCAGCAAATGCTGACCCGCACGCTCAAGGCGCTCGAACGCGACGGCATGGTCAGCCGCAAGGTCTATCCCACGGTGCCGCCGCAAGTCGAATATGCCCTGACGGACCTGGGACATTCGCTGTCGGTGCCTTTGCGCGCGTTGGGGGGCTGGGCCCGCGCCCATCTCGAACAGATCGAAGGCAACCGGCACCATTACGATGTGGGCCGACATGCGGTCGTCGAACGCGAAGTCCACGGCATGCGTTGATCCGGCACCAGCCAGCCGAACGCCGGGGTCCATCATCGCAGCGCTTCAGCGGGTCCGAAGAATTCGAAATGGCGGCGACCGGACGGCACGCCGATTTGCGCAAGCGCGCGGTTCATGAACACCATGAAGGGCTTGGGGCCAAGGAAATAGGCATCTGCTTCGGCCGGCACCCACTCGCGCAGATGGTCGACCGTCGGGCGGCCCGAAAGCCGGGCCTCACGCCCGCCCTGTTCATAGACGACATGCGCGGCAAAGCGCGGGTGATCGCTGGCCCAGGCGTCGATGGTGCGGCCAAAGGCGTGGACATCGCCATTGCGGGCATAGTGGATGAAGATCACATCGCGGTCCCCTTGTGCCAGCGCGGCCTCGGCCATGGCAAGCGTGGGGGTAATGCCGACGCCGCCACTGATCAGCGCCAGCGGCGCGGTTCCGGGGCGCAGCACGAATTCACCGGCGGGCGGAAACACGTCCAGCATGGCACCGGCGTGGACATCGTCATGCAGATGGTTCGACGCCACGCCGCCCGCCTCGCGCTTTATGCTGATGCGCAAGTTCCGGCCATTGGCAGCCCGGGACAGCGAGTAATTGCGGCGCACCTCCTGCCCGCCGATCACCAGCTTCAGCCCCAGATATTGGCCGGGTTGATAGGCCACCACCGCGCCGCCATCGACCGGTTCGAGGTGGAACGAGGTAATCTCGGCGCTTTCCACCACTTTGTCGGCCACGCGAAACGACCGGGCACCGCGCCAGCCCCCCGGCGCGGCGGCAAGGCGTTCATATTCGGCGGCTTCGGCACCGATCAGGATATGGGCCAGTTGCCAATAGGCTTCGCCCCACGCGGCAATCACCGCTTCGGTGGCGATCTCGTCGCCCAGCACTTCGCGGATGGCGCGCAGCAGGCAAGTGCCGACAATGGGGTAGTGCTCGGGCATGATTTGGAGCGCGACATGCTTCTGGATGATCTGCGCGGGCAGGTTGCCCAGGGCGTCCGGAGCATCGATATGCCGGGCATATTGCAGCACCGCATTGGCCAGTGCGCGCGGCTGGGTGCCATGGGCCTGATGTGCCTGGTTGAACAACGGCCGCACCTCGGCATAGTCACGCAGCATGATCGTGTAGAAATGCGACGTCAGCGCCTCACCGCCGGTTTCGAGCAGCGGCACGGTGGCTTTGACGATCATCGTCTGTTCGGGGGTCAGCATCGGCAATGTCCTTGCAAGGGAGTTCAATCATGGGGTTTGGCATGATCATTCCACCGGTTGGGACCGCATCCCAGCGCGTGTGGCCATCGTTCCGACTCGTAATCATGCATCTAAAATGCTACATATAAGTCATACGATAATGATGCAAATAAAATGCATCTTTAAGGACCCGATTGATGCGCCTCACCCGATTTTCCGACTATGCCGTGCGCGTGATGCTCTATCTTGCCGCGCACACCGACCGGTTGTGCTCGATCGGTGAAATCGCAAAGGCCTATGAAATATCGCAAAATCACCTGATGAAGGTGGTCAGCGATCTGGCCGCCAATGGCTATGTCGAGGCGTTGCGTGGCCGCAATGGCGGCCTGCGCCTTGCCCGCGTCGCCGCCGACATCAACATCGGGCGCCTGATCCGCCATACCGAAGGCGACATCGATCTGGCGGGCTGCGCCGAGTGCAAGCTGTTCGGCGCCTGTCGCCTGCCCGATCCGCTCGATCAGGCGCTGAATGCCTTTTTCGCCGTGCTGGAACACTATTCGCTGGCCGACGTGCTGGGCGATCGTGGCGAACGCCTGCTGTCCCGGCTGGTGCCGGCGGAGGACCCATCCGGACCGTAAGTGTGATTTCGCCTGAAATCGCACATTTCACGGCTTTGAACCGCAAGTCAGGGAAACCGGATCAGGCCCTCGATCCGGTTGCTGTTGACCGACATCCTGCCGCCGATCTTGCCCGGTGGGTTGCCCTCAGTCCGCGTCAGCCGACGAATGCGGCCCGCCAAAGCTGTAGCGCATGCCGCCAACGAACGCGCGTCCGGGGGCCGGGGTGCGGAACTGTTCGTCGTTGCCGTTGAAGATGTTGCTGCCCATCACCCCGAACGTGGCATAGTGCACGTCGAACAAGTTGGTCACCGTGCCGAACAGTTCGACATGGCGGACCGGCGTGATGTGGACATCGAGATTGACGAGCGTGTAGCCGGGCACGGCAGTGTCGATATTCGCTTCGTCACCATGGGCATACTGGCTCGACACCGTGATCAGCGTGGCGCCCAGCAGCACCGCGCGGGTCGGCTGAAACGTGCCGCGCAGCTTGAACGACTGTGCCGGGATGCCGGTGATGTGGCTGCCCGGCGCGACCGTGTCGCCATCGGCATCGATAAAGCTGTCGCGATAGGTCGCCGCGACATAGCCATAGCTGGCGGCCAGATGGACGTGCCGCAGATCGGCATTGAGGCCCAGTTCGAAACCCTTGCGCTCGGTCCTGCCCAGATTGGCGAAATAGCCGAGACCCGACGGATCATAGATGAACTGGATATCGTTATCGACCATGGTGCGATAGATCGCCGCGTTCCAGCCAAGGCGCTTGCCGACGGTCCCGCGCGCGCCCAGTTCGAGGCTGTGCGCGACCACCGCCTTCAAGTCGGGATCGCCGTTGAACCCGGTGGGCAGCGAACAGGGCGTCGACGGATCGGCACAGGCCAGTTCGATCGCGGTCGGCGCGCGCATCGCCTCGCTGTAGCTGGCGAACAATCCCACTTCGCTGCGCGGGTTCCACGCCAGCCCGATCGAGGGGTTGAGCCGGTGGTAGGTGTGCGCGCCATCGACCGGATCGATTTCCGGCCCGGCCACGCCACCCTGCGGCACCGTGGCCGTGGCGAGCGATCCGGTCGCCTCATTCCAAGAGCTGGCGCCGATATAGGCCGGGTTGTACCAGGTGTTCCCGTCGTTCCCGGTCCAGGTGTAGGCGCCGCCGGGATCGAGGAAGGTGCTGTTGGTACCCGCCAACGACACACGGGTGAACGTATAGCCCAGGGCCGCGGTCAGGCTGAGCCTGGGCGTCAATTTGATGATATCGCGCGCGAACACGTCGAACGAGGCATTGCGCGAGGTGATCGCCACGCTGTTGACCAGCGGATTGCCCTGAAAACCCGTATCGCTGCCATAGAGAAAGTTCCACGGCATCAGCACGGTCTGATAGTTCACCAGATAGGCCATATCGGTGTTCTGCGTATAGCGGATCGAAGAGGTTTCAAAGCTGCCGCCCACGTTCACATCGTTGGTCAGCGGCCCCAGCGGCGCATCGAGATCGAGCAGCAGGTTGCCGCCAAAGGTGTGCTGATAGACATCGGACAAGACCAGCGTGGTGTTGATCCCGCTGGTATAGTCATGGATTGGCAGAGTGCCGGTATAGGGCGCATAGGCCGCATTGGCTGCCGTTCCGGCCATGAACGGGTTGCTGGTGTTGAGATCGACTGCCGTTCCGCCGGGCGCCAGCGCGCTGCAATCATACGTCACGCCGTCGCAATGGTCGCCCAGGCCGGCGTTGCTGTTGCTCGAATGGCTGTCCGATCGGCGGTAATAGAGATTGCCGCTTAGCTTCAGCGCAGGCGACAGCCGGGTGTCGGCCTTAAGATTGATCACCACCTGGGTGTTCGACACATTGTCGGGCCAGGTATAGGCCATTTGCGGCGTGCCCAGCATCGACAGCGGCAGGCCCTGCGTGCCGTTGAGCGAACTGTCGGCCCAGATCACCCCCAGTTCGGCATTGCTGGCGATTCCGTGCCAGCGCAGTTTGCCATAAGCCTGGCTGACGCGGGTGTGGGTATACCAGCGATATCCGGCCTGATCGTCATAGTTGCCGGCCACGAACCAGTCGAGCGTCCTGCCCGCCAGCGTGCCGCCCGCTTCGGCCTGCGCGCCCCGGCGGGAAAACGATCCGCCCTGGGCCATCACGCTGAACCCGCGGTTGTCGGCACCGTTCTTGGTGGTCAGCACCAGCGCGCCGCCCAGCGTGTTGAGCCCGAACACCGGGTTTGATCCGGGCAGGACCTCAACCGCGCTGATTGCGGAGATCGGGATCAGGTCCCAATTGACGATCGAGCCGAACGGTTCGTTCATGCGCACCCCGTCGAGCCAGACCGACAGCCCGGTGGGCGATCCCAGCAACGAGGTCGCCGCAAATCCGCGATAGGATACATCGCTCTGGTAGGGGCTGCCGGTGCCGTTGCTGAGCGTCACCGAGCCGAGATTGGCGTTGAGCAGGTCGGCCAGATTGGCATGATCCTGATGGGTCAGGGCATCGCCCGACAGCACTTGCGCATTGACCGGGGTGTCAGCCAGCAGTGCATTGTCGTCGGCAATTGGCGCTGTAACCACGATCTGCGCCGGGGCGGTGTCTTCGGCATGGGCCGGTACAGCGCCCGCATACAACGCAACCCCCAACAGCAATGCGGTCTTTCGCACGTCAGCTCCCCCGGTTCCCGATCGTCCATGCCGTTGCGACGACATTGGAAAACCCCCGTTAGCAGGCGCGCGCGGTGAAATCCTGAAGTCCGCTTCAGGTCGACCCAAGGTACAATAAGGACAAACTGGATGCCTGCGCCCAATCGCCCGCACGCGGGTGCGTCTCCCACGCGGCGCCGCAAAACGGGGCGCGCGGTTGCGCGCCCCGTTGGGGATCATCGCGCCGTCAGGCGTTGACGATGGTTTTCACTTCCATGAAGTCTTTCAGGCCGTGGCGACCGCCTTCGCGGCCATTGCCCGACTGCTTGTAGCCGCCAAAGGCGCCGCCTTTCACGCCGCCCCACTGGTTTACCGCGACAAGCCCCGCGCGCAGTTTGCCGACCACGCTCTTGGCCGCTTCGGGATCGCCGGTTATCGTGGCCGACAGGCCATAGCTGGTGCGGTTGGCCAGTTCGATGGCGTCTTCGATGTCGGTATAGGTGGTGATCGTGGCGACCGGGCCGAAGGTTTCCTCGTGGAAAATGGTCATGTCGGGGGTCACGTCGGAAAACACCGTCGGGCGGATATAGTATCCACGGTTGACGCTGTCGGGCAGGCCGGGGCCGCCTTGCAGCAGGCTGGCGCCTTCTTCGATCGATTTCTCGATCAGGCCCTGGATCTTGGTCCACTGGGCCTTGTTCACCACTGGGCCGATATGGCCGCCTTCTTCGGCTGGGCTGGCGACTTTGACCGCGGCGAAATAGTCGCGGACAAAGGTTTCGGCTTCGGCCTTGCGCGCGGCCGGCACCAGGATGCGGGTCGGCGCGATGCAGCTTTGGCCGGTGTTGGCGATCACGCCCGACAGCGTGCCGGGCAGCGTGGCGGCAAAGTCGGCGTCTTCAAGCACCAGGTTCGGCGACTTGCCGCCCAGTTCCTGATGCACGCGCTTGACCGTGTCGGCAGCGTTCTTGGCAATCTGGATGCCCGCGCGGGTCGATCCGGTAAAGCTGACCATATCGACATCGACATGCTTGGTCAGTGCCACGCCGACGCCCAGACCATCGCCCTGCACCAGGTTGAACACACCCGGTGGCACGCCCGCGGCATCCAGCACTTCGGCAAAGATCACCGCGTTCGACGGGCATTCTTCCGAAGGTTTCAGGATCACGGTGTTGCCGGCCAGGATGCACGGCGCCACTTTGGCGCAGATCTGGTTCAGCGGCCAGTTCCACGGGGTGATCGCCGCGACCACGCCGATCGGTTCATAAACGATGCGGGCATTGGCGCCGGGCACCGCTTCTTCCCAATGGAAACCGTCGAGCGCTTCGAGCGAGCCTGCCAGATAGCCGATGCCCGCGCCGGTCTGCGCGGTGCCGGCAAAGCTGATCGGGGCGCCCATTTCCTCACTGATCACCACCGCGAAATCGGGGATGCGTTTTTTGTATTCGGCGATGATCCGGGTCAGCAGTGCGGCGCGTTCTTCCAGCGTGGTCTGGCTGAAGCTGGCAAAGGCGCGCTTGGCGGCGGCGACCGCCTTGTCAACGTCGGCCTCGGTGCCCAGCGTGATCGCGGTGCAGGCTTCCTCGGTCGCGGGATTGATCACTTCGTAGCGGCGGCCGCCTTCGCTGGCGACCCACTGCCCGTCGATATAATGTTTGAGATGTTCGCGCATGTTACCTCCGACGGCTGCGAGTCTGGTCGCGCCGTTCGCCGCGCACTCTGGCGGTCCCGCCGCAAAATGCAAGATGGGTAGCAGGGGGCAACTGGTCTTGCCCGAAAATTGACCGGATCGGCGCAGATTCCATCGGGTTAGGCAGCATCGGCGCTAACGATATGTAAGCAAAGCTGCATTAACGCTGCATGTTATGGTGCTCGCCGCAGCCAGGCGTTACGACGCAGAGCGACAGATCGCGACCGGGCTTCGCACCGGATGGATTGCCCTTGCCACTTTCCTTGGCCTGATTGCGCTGGCTTCGGCGCAAGTGCTGGCGCTGCAACATGCGATCCGGGCCGCCGACGAACTGTCGCGCGAGGATGAACGCCAACTGGTGCAGCGGTTCCTTCATCGCACGATGGAGGCCGACGTGGCGGCCCAATTGGGCATCATCAACTGGGACGAAGCGATCGGCCATGTCGATCATGCCAGTCGTTCGAGCACCGACATGGCGTGGCTCGATCGGGAATTCGGCGCCTATGCCTATGGCACGTATAACGCCGATCAGGCGTTTCTCATCCATGCCGATGGCACGCTGTTGCGCGCCTGGCAGGACGGGCATGCGGTGGATGGCGGTGCCATCGCGACGTTGCGCCAACCCGCGGCGGCCTTGATCGCGCAGAGCCGTACGCCGGGGCAAACGCTGGGCACACCCGCCGGGCAGATCCGGTTGAGCGACGGGTCGTCGTGGGCGGTCGATCACACCGGGATGCCGTTGCCGCGCTGGGCGGGCGGGATGGTGCGCGTGGGCGAACGCGTCGAGATCATGACCGTCGGATCGGTGGTGCCCGACCGTGCGGCCGGGCTGTTCAACCACGCACCAACCTATTTCGTGTCGTTGCGGCCGCTCGATCAGGCCGCGACCCGGGTGATGCGGCGCGATCTGTTGCTGCCCGATATCGCACTGACACTGTCACCAAACCTGGCGGCGCAGGACAACACGATCGCGCTCGACAGCGTCGATGGCACCCGTCTGGGCTGGCTGCGGTGGACCGCGAAAAGCCCCGGCCCCACCATCATGCACCGTGCCGCACCGATGCTGTGGGGCTGGATCGCGCTGTTCATCGGGGTGCTGATCGGCGGCAGCGTGGTGCTGCGGCGCAGTTGGCGGATCTCGCGCGAATTGCTCGCCAGCGAGGCGCAGGCGCGGCACAACGCGCTGCACGACGCCATGTCCGGGCTGCCCAACCGGGTGCATTACATGCAACGGCTGCGCCACGATCTGGCCGCGTGTATCGCGGGCGAGCTGCGTGGCGATGTGTTTGTCGCCTATATCGATCTCGACGGGTTCAAGGTCGTCAACGACACGCTGGGCCACCATGTCGGCGATGAACTGGTGCGCCAGGTCGCGCTGCGATTGCGCCGCACTTTGCCTGCCAGCGATTTCATCGCGCGGTTTGGCGGCGACGAATTCGTGGTGCTGCGCCGGGGCGAGGGCGGACGGGCGATGGCCGACCTGCTGGGCGGGCAGATCATGGCACTGCTGCGCGAGGCCTTTGTGATTTCGGGCAATACCATCGATGTGACATGTTCATGCGGCATAAGCTGGGGGCCGGCGCAAAGCGAAGACCCGGGCGAACTGTTGCGCCGCGCCGATATCGCGCTCTATCGCGCCAAACAGCGGGGCCGGTCACGCTATCGCCGGTTTACCCGCGACATGGATGCCAGCGTAAAACTGCGGCTGGAGCTGGAGATGGAATTGCGCCGGGCGATCGTGCGCAACGAACTGTCGATGGCCTATCAGCCGATCGTGACCACCGGCACGGGCGAGATTGTCGGGGTGGAGGCGCTGATGCGCTGGCAACACCCCGAACGTGGCGCGATCCGGCCCGACCTGTTTGTGCCGATTGCCGAACAGGGCGGGTTGATGATCACGCTGGGCACGTGGATGTTGCGTGAGGTCTTTGCCGAATGCGGCAACTGGCCCGCGTGCGACATTTCGGTCAACTTGTCGCCGATCCAGATCATGGCCAGCAATTTCCTTGCCACGATGGCGGGAATTGTCGCCGAAACCCGCATCGATCCGACCCGGGTGGTGCTGGAAATCACCGAAGGGGTGATGCTCGACCGGTCGGATCACGTGCTGGGCGTGCTGCGCGATCTGGGTCGCATGGGTTTTCGCATCGCGCTCGACGATTTCGGCAATGGCTATTCCAGCCTTAGCTATCTGCGGATGTTCCAGTTTGAACGGATCAAGATCGACCGCTCGTTTGTGTCCAACATCGAAAGCGATGTCGACGCCAACGCCATTTTGTGCACGATCGCCGCGCTCGGCCACAGCCTGCGCATGAAAGTGGTGGCCGAAGGGGTGGAAACCGAAACGCAGCGGCAACTGGTGCAGGCCGCAGGCTGCGAAATGGTCCAGGGCTTTTTGTTCTGGAAGCCGATGTCGGCCAACGAAGTTCGGCCGCTGTTGAACCGGCGCGGTCAAAACCGGCAGTTGCGTCTCGCCTGACTCAGCCGGCGTCTTTGTCGGTGTCGGCGCTGGCGGTTTCAGTCGAAGGGTAGATAAATCCGAACGCGGGCGAGGGGCGCAGGCCCAGCGAATTGGTGTGGGCATACCACACGCGCACTTGCGACCAGTCACCGGCATCCGACACGTCGACCGCCATCACACCGCGTTCGACCATGCCCGGCCGCGACCAGTTGGCATGGTTGATCAGCACGTGGCGGGCATCGATGACTTTGCTGACGACCGCGACATGGCCCATCGGCATCGCGTGGGTGGCACGAAAGGCCAGGACCGCACCGGCGCGCGGAGCGCTGCCCCGGGTATAGACGCCTTCTGCATGGCCCCACCAGTCGCGCGCATTGCCCGACAGTTGTACCGCCGAAGCCTGCCGCGCATAAGCCACGCACTGGAGGCGGGCCTGGGCGGCGACGGGAACCGCAACTGCGCTGGCAAGAGCGAGAAGACCGGCGGCGGTGCGAAGAAGCGATGAACCCTGCATGAGCACCGGGATAGGTACATTCCGCAGATTCGCGAAGCCCGGGACGGTTCGTTTCATCGCGATCGCCCAACCGTTCATCCCGCATCGCCGCGCCCTGTGGAAATCTGTGTGCGCTGCAACGAAAAGGGCGCCCGGACGGTGTCGTCCGGGCGCCCCGATCAGGTCTGGCAGCGGGTGTTACGCGCTGTAGTACATGTCGAACTCGACCGCGGACGGGGTCGTTTCCCAACGGTACACTTCGGGCCACTTCAGTTCGATATATGCATCGATCTGGTCCTTGGTGAAGACGCCGCCTTCCAACAGGAATTCATAATCGGCCTCGAGCGCACCCAGCGCTTCGCGCAGCGACGCGCACACGGTCGGCACCAGCGACAGCTCTTCGGGCGGCAGGTCGTACAGGTTCTTGTCCATCGCCTCGCCGGGATGGATCTTGTTCTTGATCCCGTCGAGACCGGCCTGCAACAGCGCGGCATAGGCGAGGTAGGGGTTGGCCATCGCGTCGGGGAACCGGAATTCCACGCGCTTTGCCTTGGCGCCCGCGCCATAGGGAATGCGGCACGAAGCCGAACGGTTGCGCGCCGAATAGGCCAGCAGCACCGGTGCTTCAAAGCCCGGCACCAGCCGCTTGTAGCTGTTGGTGGTCGGGTTGGTGAAGGCGTTCAGCGCCTTGGCATGCTTGATCACGCCGCCGATGAAATAGAGGCAGGTGTCCGACAGACCGGCATAGCCGTTGCCCGCAAACAGCGGCTTGCCGTTTTCCCAGATCGAGATGTGGGTGTGCATGCCCGATCCGTTGTCCTGCTTGATCGGCTTGGGCATGAACGTGGCGGTCTTGCCATAGGCGGCAGCGACCTGGTGCACGACATACTTGTAGATCTGCATGCGGTCGGCGGTCTGCACCAGCGTGCCGAAGGTTAGGCCCAGTTCGTGCTGCGCTGCGGCGACTTCGTGGTGATGCTTGTCGCAGGGCAGGCCCATGTCGAGCATCGTGCGAACCATTTCGGCGCGGATGTCGACCAGGCTGTCGACCGGCGCAACCGGGAAATAGCCGCCCTTGGCGCGCGGACGGTGGCCCAGGTTGCCCGCTTCATACGTGCGGTTGGTGTTGGTCGGCAGTTCGATATCGTCGATGCGGAAACCGTTGCCGTCATAGCCGTCATAGAACTTCACGTCGTCGAACACGAAGAATTCGGCTTCGGGGCCGACATAGACGGTGTCGCCGATGCCGGTCGATTTCAGATAGGCTTCGGCGCGCTTGGCGGTCGAACGCGGGTCGCGCGAATAGAGCTCGCCCGTCGAAGGTTCGACGATGTCGCAGTTGATGATCAGCATCGGCGAGGCCGAGAACGGATCGACATAGACCGAATCGAGATCCGGCTTGAGGATCATGTCCGACTCGTTGATGGCCTTCCAGCCTTCGATCGACGAACCGTCGAACATCAGGCCGTTTTCCAGTTCATCTTCGCCAAGCACCGACGCCACCATGGTCAGGTGCTGCCACTTGCCCTTGGGATCGGTAAACCGCAGATCGACCCATTCGATCTCCTCTTCGGTGATCCGGGCGACAATGTCCTTAGCTGTTGCCATCGCTGGTCCTTCTGGTTGCCCGCTGGAGTGGGGCTGAATGATGCGGGGTGTTGTTTGCGCTCGCTGTTCCGGATGGCCGGCCCCCGCCCTGCCACCGGTTCGGCCATTCCCGCCCCGCCTGGCCCGCCAGGGGCCGACACGGGGCAGGGGGATCAGATCGCGTCGTCGTCGCGTTCGCCGGTGCGGATGCGCAGCGCGCTTTCGACGGGAATGACAAAGATCTTGCCGTCGCCGATCCGGCCGGTCTGCGCGGCCTGGGCAATCGCTTCGACCACGCGGTCGACCAGCGCGTCGGCAACGACGACTTCCAGTTTCACCTTGGGCAGAAAATCGACGACATATTCGGCGCCGCGGTACAATTCGGTGTGGCCTTTTTGCCGCCCGAAACCCTTGGCTTCGGTCACGGTGATGCCCGAGGCACCGACTTCGTGCAGCGCTTCCTTCACTTCATCGAGCTTGAAGGGTTTGATGATCGCTTCGATCTTTTTCACTCGATCTGACCCCTGTGAGCCGATCCGCTGGCGCCATACGCCAGCGATCCCGGCAGTTTTCCATTCACACGCTGCCACAACGGCCGCCCTCGGCCATCATAGCAAGAATCATGTCACACCCAAGTCATGGTTCCTAGGCCATCAACCGCATTCGCGAAAGCCGCAAAATGCACCGTGTTGGCAAGATTAGAACGGAACGCGGGCGTTGGACATTGCGCAAATTGCGTGAACTTATCCGAATAGTGCGTAAAATTTGCGCAGTGACGTGCCTAATTATTGGGCAGGGGCCAGTCAGGCATAAGGCGGGCAGTGCCGGCCGAGCGGGCTTTCGGTAAAGATCTCGCAGCCGGTTTCGGTAATGCCGACAGAGTGTTCGAACTGTGCCGACAGCGACCTGTCGCGCGTCACCGCCGTCCATCCGTCATCGAGGATCTTCACCGCCGGCTTGCCCAGATTGATCATCGGTTCGATCGTGAAGATCATGCCGGGTTTCAACTCGGGCCCGGTTCCCGCGCGCCCGGCGTGGACCACTTCGGGGGAATCATGAAACAGCCGCCCGACCCCGTGGCCGCAGAAATCGCGCACCACGCCATAGCGCTGGCGTTCGGCATGGGCCTGGATTGCCGCGCCGATATCGCCCAGGTGTCCGCCAGGCCGCGCGGCGGCGATGCCGATCATCAGGCATTCATAGGTCACTTCGACCAGCCGCCGGGCCTTGAGCGGCACATCGCCAACCAGATACATCCGGCTGGAATCGCCGTGCCAGCCATCGAGCAGCGGGGTCACGTCGATATTGACGATATCGCCGTCGCGCAGCGTGCGGTCCGACGGGATGCCGTGGCACACCACATGGTTGATCGAGATGCAGCACGAATGGGTATAGCCGCGATAGCCCAGCGTGGCCGGAATGGCGCCCGCCGCCAGGCCCATATCGCGCACCACCGCATCCAGATCGGCGGTGACCGCGCCCGGCACCACCAGCGGCGCCAGCGCGTCGAGAATTTCGGCGGCCAGTCGCCCGGCCTTGCGCATGCCCGCAAATCCGGCAGGGCCATGCAGTTTGATAGTGCCGTCACGCGGCTGGATATCGGTTTCGTCGGCGATCACATAGTCGGTCATGCCGTACAATGTAGCGATCCCTGCACGATCTGGCGAGAGGGGGAGATTGCACATTGCGCATGGATGGGGCTAGGCGGCGTGGACAAATTCCGCAGCGCCACGGCTGGAGGCCAAAGCCGCCAGTGCGAGGAGGCGAGGTGAAGGAATATCGGCTATATTGCGAACCGAGCCGACGCTGCAATGGCGGCTTTGGGTCCAGCCCCTTTGGGGTTGCCCTGTAAAAGGCCCCGGCGGCGTCGCTCAGCCTTGATGGAGGCCCACTCCACCTGCGGCTTCGCTCCCCCTTGTCGCACTTGGGCCGGGGCCTTTTACAGGGCAACCGTGGCGTTGCGGAATTTGTCCACGCCGCCTAGACCGGCATGATGAGCGACATCCATGCATTGATCCAGCCCGATCGCGGGCAAAAGGCGATCCCGATCCACCTGGTCGACAAAGGTGGCTTCGATGCGCTGCTACGCGCGCTGGGCGAAGTCCAGCGCGCGACAATCGCCGCGCACAAGTTCGAGGCGGCGGCGGGCGAAGTCGTGATCGTGCCCGAGGGGCAGGGCTGGTTCGCGCTGGCCGGGATCGAACCGCGCGAGGTGTTGACCACCTGGTGCCTGGCGCGGCTGGCCGAAGTCTTGCCGGGCGGGACGTATCGCATCGTGCCGCATCCCGCGCAGACCGCCATCCCCCGCATGGGCCCGGCGCTGGTCGGCTGGGTGGCGGCGCAATACCGGTTTGACCGGTACAAGACCGACGGTGCCAGTGCCGATCCGCGCGTGCTGGTATCGCAAGAGGTGCGCGCGATCGACCCTGCGCTGGCCGAGGCGAGCGCGATCGCGCTGGTGCGCGACCTCGTCAACACGCCTGCCGAAGACATGGGCCCGGCCGGGCTGGAGGCCGAGGCGCGCGCGCTGGCCAGGACATTCGGCGGGGAAATCCATGTCGTTTCGGGCGACGCGCTCGAACGCGATTATCCGATGGTGCATGCGGTCGGCCGTGCCGCATCGCGGCACCACGCGCCGCGCCTGATCGAGCTGGAATGGGGCGATGCCCGCCATCCGCGCGTGGCCATTGTGGGCAAAGGGGTGTCGTTCGACACCGGCGGGCTGAACCTGAAACCGGGATCGGGCATGGCGCTGATGAAAAAGGACATGGGCGGCGCCGCCCATGCGCTGGCGCTGGCACGGCTGGTGATGGAGGCAAAGTTGCCGGTACGGTTGCATCTGCTGGTTCCGGCGGTGGAAAACGCGGTGGCGGGCAATGCCATGCGACCCGGCGATGTGTTGCGTTCGCGCGAAGGGCTGTCGATCGAGATCACCAACACCGATGCCGAAGGGCGGCTGATCCTGGGCGATGCGTTGACCCGCGCAAGCGAGGGCGAGCCCGATCTGCTGATCGATTTCGCCACGTTGACCGGCGCCGCGCGCGTGGCGCTGGGGCCCGATCTGCCCGCCGTGTTCGCCCGCAACGATGCGACTGCAGAGGCGCTGGCCAGTGCCGGGCGCGATCGCGATGATCCGGTGTGGCGCCTGCCGCTCCACGATGGCTATCGCGAATACCTCAAATCGGATGTGGCCG
Source organism: Novosphingobium sp. FSW06-99 (assembly GCF_001519065.1). Taxonomy (GTDB): domain Bacteria; phylum Pseudomonadota; class Alphaproteobacteria; order Sphingomonadales; family Sphingomonadaceae; genus Novosphingobium. Next base: position 6,189 of record NZ_KQ954265.1, on the reverse strand, counting down.
ATCTGGTCAACAGCCACGCCAACGGTTTTGCCGGGGCCAGCGTGGCGGCGCTGTTCCTCGACCGGTTTGTCGGCGAAGGGATCGACTGGGTGCATTACGACACGTTTGCCTGGCGCCCGGTGGCCAAGCCCGGACGGCCCAAAGGGGGCGAGGCACTGGGCCTGCGCGCTGCATGGGGCCTGTTGCAGGCGCGCTATGGCGGCGTTTGACTTGAACGCATCGGGCAATTCCCCTAGGCGCCCGGCTTTGCTTTTGCCGGACGATGGACCCTTGCGCGCTGATCTTTTGCCTTCCGATGTGCCCACAGACCTGACCGAGCGGGATTTTCCGCTTGCCCGTCCGTCAGAGGCGCTCGATCCGCTGCGCCGTCCGGTGCGCGGCGATCTGGCGCATATCCGCTGTGCCGGGCGTATTTTCGTGCCGCACTACGCCGTGCCGATGCCGCATCGGCTGACCGATACGGCCACGCTGGTGCGTGCCGCGCGGGCCGAGGCAGAGGCGCTGGCCGAACTGGCGCAAGGAACGCTGTTCAACGTGCTCGATATCGCCGGGGGCTGGGCCTGGGGGCAAGTGGATGAGGACGGACTGGTGGGCTATCTGCCGATGACCGCGCTGGTGGCGTTGTGACGACGGGTGTTTTCATCGATGGCGCGGCGGGCACCACCGGGCTGGAGATTGCCGCGCGGCTGGCGGGACGCAGCGAATTTTCGCTGATCACGCTGCCCGACGATCGGCGCAAGGATGCACGCGCGCGGGCCGAGGCGCTCAACGATGCCGATGTGGTGATCCTGTGTCTGCCCGACGATGCCGCGCGCGAAGCGGTCGGCCTGATCGCCAACGACCGCACGCGGGTGATCGATGCTTCGACCGCGCATCGCGTGGCCGAAGGGTGGACTTACGGCTTTCCCGAAGTGATCGGGCGCGATGCGGTGGCGGCGGCGCGGCGCATCGCCAATCCCGGCTGCTATCCCACCGGGTTTATCGGCCTGTTGGCGCCGCTGGTGCGCGCCGGGCTGCTGCCGGTGGCCTGGCCCTATAGCTGCAACGCCGTTTCGGGCTATTCGGGCGGGGGCAAGGCGCTGATCGAACGCTTTGCGCAAGAACCCGATATCGCCTGGCGCGGCTATGCGCTGGAATTCGGGCACAAGCATGTGCCCGAAATGCAGGTCTATGCGCACCTCGCGATTGCGCCGCTGTTTTCGCCCGCGGTGGTCGCCGCCTATCGCGGCATGGTCGTCGAAGTGCCGCTGGCGCTGTCGATCATCCCCGGCGCGCCCAGCCCGGCCACTCTGCGCCAGGCGCTGGCGACATTCTATGCCGGATCGCCGGTGGTCACCGTGGCGGCCGAAGGCGCGGCGGGCGGCGAAATCCTGATGCGCGAACACGCCCCGGCATGGGACGGGCTGCGCCTGCACGTGATCGCCAGCCCCGACGGCAGCCAGGCGCGCCTGGTCGCCGAACTCGACAATCTGGGCAAGGGCGCCAGCGGCGCGGCGGTGCAATGCCTCAACCTGATCAGCGGCCTGCCCGAAACGGCGGGGCTGGCGCTGTAGGGCACGGCCTCACCGCAATGCCTTGAAGGCGCGGGGCAACCCGTTTCGCGAGAAGACGGATTAAGCCAATAATATCAGCAAGATCCGCTCACCCTGAGCGAGAATCTTTCTATTTCATAATCTTAGGGGCATTTCGCCCCCGCCGCCACCGCGCGATGGTCACGGCTGCACGGGCAGGGGCGGCTTTTCCGCCTCAGGCAAGGTGGCGCCCATCACTTTGGCCAGCGTCGGGGCGATCGCGCGCATGTCGATTTCGCCCAGATCGCGGCCCTTGGCGATGCCGGGGCCCGCGATCAGGAATGTTGAGCGCATTTCGGGCGCGGCGGGGAAATAGCCGTGCATGCCTTTGTAGGTGCCCGATGGCAGCACCAGCGGCAGGCTGCTGCCCAGGAACGGGGCGGCCGCCGCGCCGATCTTCAGGTTGACATAGAATGCCGCGCGCGGATTGCCGCCCGCCGTGGCAATCGCGGGTTCGGTGATCACCTGGGCAATACGTGTGGCCGGATCGGCCGCCAGCCGGTTGAGCAGCGCGGCGACTTTGGCGCGCAACGCGGCATCTTCGGGATGGGCCAGCACGATCGCGAACGATCCGCCAGTGGCCCACGGTGTGGCCTGCCAGCCATTGATCTTGCCCGCCGGGTCGATCGTCACCAGCCCGGCATCGATGAACGCGCGATAGAGGTTGATCGCGGTGTCGACCGGGGCAAAGCCGTGATCGCTGACCACTGCCACCACCGCATCGGGGTGGAACTGGTGTTCCAGCGCCATGATATCGCCAACCAGTTTGTCGATCGCTTCCAGTGTCTTGTTCGCTTCGGCCGATCCGGGCCCGGTCATGTGCTCCTGATGGTCGAGCGCGGCGAGATAGACGGTCAGGAATCCCGGCTGGTGATGGCGGATCAGCGATTGGGCAAACCCGGCACGCAAGGTATCGCCCGCCAGCGTTTCATCCTTGCCATCGGCATAGCCTTCGCGTCGCGCCGCCTCCAGTTCGGCAACCAGGCCGGGCGTCGCCAGCGCGCGCACCAGCTTGCGATCGTCGGGATGCCCGGTGCGCCAGATCTGCGGCAGGTTCCACGTGATGTGGCGCGCGCCGACCGACACTGGCCAGTGCACGTTGCCGGTGGTCAGCCGCGCCAGAAACGCCGCGTCCCACAGCGTCTGCGCCTTGTCATCTTCGGCATACCAGTACCAGCCGCCGTCGTTGATGTGCAGCGGATCGAAGGTTTCGTTGGCGACGATGCCGTGCCGGGCGGGCGACACCCCGGTGATCAGCGTGGTGTGGCTGGGGTAGGTCAGTGTGGGCAGGACCCCGACCACGCCGCGCGCATAGCTGCCATTGGTCAGAAACGCCGTCAGGTTGGGCAGGGTCAGTCCGCGCCGCTGGGCATCGATCACATCGGCTGGGCGCAGGCCATCGATCGAGATCAGCAGCACCGGCCGCGCCAGCGCGGGCAGCGGCACCAGGACAAGTAGCGCGAGCATTGCACGGACAATCCAACGGGCAAGCGGCATCGCGAGTCTCTCCTCAACTTTGGTATCGGGTGCATCCAGCAAAAAGGCCCGCCTGCCAAGGGGGCAAGCGGGCCATTGCAATGTCACGAGTGCGGCCGCTGGCCGAACCGGTCAATCTTCGGGCGCGATGGTCACTTTCAGGCCGTCGAGCGCATCGGTGATGGGCAACTGGCATGACAGGCGCGAGGCTTCGTTGCGGTATTCCGAACTGTCGAGCAGGTCGTTTTCGTCTTCGCTGAGCGGCGCCAGCTTGTCGGCAAACGCCGGATCGACAAACACGTGGCAAGTGGCGCACGAACAGCACCCGCCGCACAGCGCCAGCAACTCGTCAAAGCCGTTGTCGCGGATGGCTTCCATCACCGTGGTGCCGGTGGTGGCTTCGATGGTCTTTTCCTCGCCCGCGCGATTCACGACAGTCAGCTTTGGCATGGCTTGTCTCCGTAATGTGCGCACGCTGCCTTGGGCAAATCGCCTGCCTGGGTCGCGCGTGGCTGTCCCTCTTTGGCCCGGGCTGCTATCGCCCGCGTGCGACTTTGGCAAGGGTGCCCGGTGTGCGACGGCAAAAGGATGGCCGAATGCGATCAGAAACGGTGCGGGTGCGACCATGGGCCTGACGGCGGAACAGATCCGCGCCGGGCTCGACCATGTCGGGCGCACCAGCCCGGCGCTGGCCGATGCGATTGCCCGCCTGGGCTATCCGCAACCGCGCATCCGCGCGCGCGGCTGGCAGACCCTGTTGCGCACGATCGTCGGCCAACAGGTCAGCGTGGCCGCCGCCGCCTCGGTCTGGACAAAGCTCGAGGCCTTGCTGGGCGAGGGGATGATGCCGCGCGACGTGCTGAACGCCTCGTTCGACGATCTGCGCGCTTGTGGCCTGTCGCGGCAGAAACAGGGCTATGCGCGGTCGTTGTGCGAACTGGTGGACGATGGCGCGATCGCGTTCGACGCTCTGCCCGACGATGACGAGGCGGCGATCGCGCAACTGACGCAGATCAAGGGGATCGGCCGCTGGTCGGCGGAAATCTATCTGCTGTTTGCCGAAGGGCGCCCCGATATCTGGCCTGCGGGCGATCTGGCGGTGCAAGTGGGGCTGGGCAAGCTGCTGGCGTTGGGTGCCCGCCCCGATGAACGCACCACGCGCGATCTGGCGCAAGACTGGCGCCCGCATCGCGGCGCGGTGGCGATATTCACCTGGCATTGCTACAACAATCCGGCGCTTTGATTGCACCCGGCGCTGTGCCACATTGCCCGTCATAACAAACAGGCGGGATGGGACACGATGGGCACGATCAGGGCGATTTTCATCAGCGGCGGCGGTTCGGGCATTGGCCGCGCGGTGGCGCAGAAGTTCGCTGCCGAAGGCTGGTTCGTCGGGCTGGGCGATATCAGCGAAGACGGCATGGCGGGCACCCGCGCGCTGCTCGATCCGGCGCGCTGTTTCAGCGTGCAGCTCGATGTGCGCGATCGTGGGCAATGGGATGATGCGCTGGCGGCCTTTGCCGAAGTGGCGGGCGGGATCGACGTGCTGTTCAACAACGCCGGCATTCCCATCGGCGGCGCACTGGTCGATTGCACCCCCGAAGAGATCGAGCGCACGCTCGACATCAATCTGAAGGGCGTGATCTTCGGCGCGCAGGCCGCCTATCCCTGGTTGCGCGCGCGGGCACCGGGATCGTGCCTGCTCAACACCGCCAGCGCGGCGGGGATCTATGGCGTGCCGGGCGGATCGGTCTATTCCGCCACCAAGTTCGGCGTGCGCTCGATCACCGAATCGCTCGATGGCGAATGGGCCGCCGACGGCATCGCGGTGCGCGACCTGATGCCCGGCTTTATCGAAACCCCGCTGCTCGACATCGCCCCCAACCGCAAAAGCAACGACGCCATCCGCAACCGCGTCCACCAGGCCGGCCTGGAAATCACCCCCGTGTCCGCCGTCGCCGAAGCCGCCTGGGCCGCCGTCCACGGCCAACGCCTGCACACCCTGGTCGGCAAAACCGCCCACTCCGCCCAATTCGCCGCCCGCTTCCTGCCGGGCCTGATGCGCAAGCGGAACCGCGCATCGGGGCGGCCTTTGGGGTGAGGGGGTCGGATGGGGACTGTCCGGACGGATTGCCTGTGGGATATGCTGTATCAAGTTACCGCTCGCTCACGAGTGCCGGAGCGTCGCATCTGTCGGGGCAAATGAGTATACTGTCCCCGGAACTCCGAGAGTCGGATATGGAATATCGTAAGCTAAATTGGGCATTGTCAGCAAGTAAATTTGTGACAATATTTCTGCTTATCGCAGAGATCTGGAATCTATATGATTTCGAAGCCTCTCCAGATAGTGTGTCCAAGCCGTGGACGATTTATTTTTACCCAATATTATTTTCACTTTTCCTTACATTTCATTTTTTGAAATTAAATAAGTTAAAGATATTATTGATTATTTATATTCAATTATTGATATTAGCTATGATATTCATCGAGCTAAATAATTCTGTTAGTGATCTGGTGTCATTCTTTTCTCAAATAAAAACGAGCTATATATATCAGATTAACTCAATGATCATCATGGCTTATTTGGTATGGGTAATATATTTTGCTGCCATTTTGTTGGTATCGACGAAGAAATTGCGCTAATAAATTAAAAATTACCGCTGACGAGTCCCCCCAATAAGAAAGATCCGCCGGATTACGGTGGGATTACGGTGACGGAATTGGAGTGCACCCCGTCAGTGAGACACAGTTGAGTTCCGGGGACAGTGAGTTCCGGGGACAGGGTGAGTTCCGGGGACAGTATACCTATTATGCGAGGTTAGCGGGCGCCTTCGGCTTTGGGCCGGGTCGTTGCGGGCTCATGATGCGGCCTATCCGGGCTTCGTGATTGGCAATCCATTCGGGTGTTGCCAGGGGGCGTCCTGTGTTGAGTCGCGATTTAATCGTCTGCGCAACGTCCTCTCCCGCTGCGGTCAATTCGCCCGCCTCGAGGCCATGGCGCAACATCGCGCGCCAATTGGGAACGTGCCGAGACAGCGCCGCCACATCGGTCAACGGGTCATCGCTCGCGCGTTGGTTGGCGATATGGCTGCGCGCGCTTGACCAACGCCAGTCGGCAGCATCATCTACCACCCCGGCGGCA
>NZ_KQ954264.1 GCF_001519065.1 Novosphingobium sp. FSW06-99 | reverse complement strand
AGAGCAGGCGATTCGCGCCGATCGCACGTGACAGCGATCGCGATCGGGCGCATGACCGCCTGGGCGGCAAGGCGCCGTGACGGCAGCGGACCCGACCGTTCCGCGTGTGATCGTCGCTTGTGCCGACGCATTCGTGCTGCAAAAAGCCAACGCCGCTAAGTGCTTGCGATCCTTTGCTTCCAATTTGGCGAAATAAATTCGTTCCCTACTTGTTCTGGCGGAACGAACAGAGTACAAAGGGGTTGTTGACGGTCCTTGTCGACTATCTCTAGCTAAGGGGAGTGCAAAGCCATGGCGGCTCAGCTCAAGCTCATTCAGGAAGGCAAAGACAAGGCAATGGACCGTCAGAAAGCGCTCGACGCAGCGCTCGCGCAGATTGATCGCGCATTCGGCAAGGGCTCGGTGATGAAGCTCGGCCAGAAGGAAACGATGCAGGTAGAGGCGGTGTCGACCGGCTCGCTCGGGCTCGATATCGCGCTCGGTATCGGCGGCGTGCCGCGCGGCCGTATTGTCGAAATCTATGGCCCGGAAAGCTCGGGCAAGACCACACTGGCGCTGCACTGCATTGCCGAGGCGCAGAAAATCGGTGGCACTGCCGCCTTCGTCGACGCCGAACATGCGCTCGACCCGGTCTATGCCAAGAAACTGGGCGTGGACATCGACAACCTGATCGTGTCGCAGCCCGACACCGGTGAACAGGCGCTGGAAATCGTCGACACGCTGGTGCGGTCGAACGCGGTCGATGTGCTGGTGGTCGACTCGGTCGCCGCGCTGGTGCCCCGCGCCGAAATCGAGGGTGAAATGGGCGACAGCCATGTCGGCCTGCAGGCCCGTCTGATGAGCCAGGCGCTGCGCAAGCTGACCGGTTCGATCAGCCGTTCGCGCTGCACGGTGATCTTCATCAACCAGGTGCGCATGAAGATCGGCGTGATGTACGGCAATCCGGAAACCACCACCGGCGGCAACGCGCTCAAGTTTTATGCCTCGGTCCGCCTCGACATCCGTCGCACCGGGCAGATCAAGGATCGTGATGAGATCGTCGGCAACACCACCCGCGTCAAGGTCGTGAAAAACAAGGTCGCCCCGCCGTTCAAGCAGGTGGAATTCGACATCATGTATGGCGAAGGCATCTCGAAGATCGGCGAAATGCTCGATCTGGGGGTCAAGGCCGGCATTGTCGAAAAGTCGGGCGCCTGGTTCAGCTATGACTCGGTGCGCATCGGCCAGGGCCGTGAAAACGCCAAGACGTTCCTGCGCAGCAATCCCGAAATGAGCACCCGCCTCGAAGCTGCGATCCGCAGCCGCACCGAAGTGGTTGCCGAAGGCATGATGGCCGGTCCGGACGCGGACGACGATTCATGACCTTCAGGTGAGCGCCCCGGCCTTTGCCCCGTGCCCCCACGGCACCGGCCAAAGGCCCTGGCATCCGGGCAACCAGGGCATACCCCACCCGGTTTCCCACCCTCGCCGGAACAAAAACCGGCGCGTTCCCCGGTCGGAACGCGCCGGTTTTCCTTTTTTACCCGGTGTTCGCGGCCCACCCTTTTGTTGTGCCGAGCGGGAAAAGCGTTGCCGCCAATCGGCTATGCCGGGTTGATCACGCGGGCCAGCAGGGGGCGGAAATCGTCGAAGGTCATGGTGGGCAGACCGGCCACTTTGCCTGCGTCGTCCCAGCGGCGCACGAGCACGGCGTCGCGATAATGAGGCAGATGCTCGAACGCGGCGACTTCGTCCGCGGTCATCGGGCCGCCTTGCAGATCGAGACTGTGTTGCGATGCCTTCGACAGGGCGGCGTGATATGTCTGCTCGACCGCGCAGAGATAGCGCTTGGCCGCCACATGCAGCCCGACGATCGCCCCGACTTGCGGCGGGAAGTGGCGGGCCAGCAGCGCGGCCCCGGCTGCTTCATGATGCCGGTCGATGGTGTCATCGGGCGAATATGTCCCGAACTCGCTGGTGAAGTGGCCGATATCGTGCAGCAGCGCCGCCGCCACCACCGCATCGGGCGCACCGGCCTGTTGCGCCAGCGTGCCGCACTGAAGCATATGTTCGGCCACCGTCACCGCTTCGCCCAGATAGGCTTCGGCACCCCGCCGCGTAAAGATTTCGGCGATCGTCGCCACGATATCATCGTCGGTGCAGATCATGTGCTGGCCCCTTGTGCTTCAAGCGCGGCGATGCTCGATCGCAACCCGTCCTTGTCGGCATAACAGCCCTGGAGGTGGCGGTTGCCGCTGCTGGTGATGGCGCTGCGCGCGTGCAGCACGCGCAGATTGTCGACGATGAACGCATCGCCCGGTTCCAGTTTGAACCGCACGGCCAGCGCTGGGTCCTCGACCAGTTCGGCCATCCGGCGATAGGCCACATAATAATCGGCCATCGCCTCATAGGGCACGTCGACGAACGGCGCGGCAGACCGGTTGTTGAAGCGCACCGCCAGCAATTCGCCATCGGGCCCCAATTCGATCAGCGGTTTCTTTGCACGCAGCCGCACCCCTTGCGCCCCGGCATATTCGAACCGCGCGCAATGGCTGGTCAGCAGCGCAAACCCTTCGGGCGTTTCGGCCTGCAACCGTGCGGCGATTTCAAAGCCGTCGACCACGATCGAATCCCCGCCTTCGACTTCGTTCTGCAGGCAGACCAGGATCTGCAGGCCCGGCACCGGGTCGCGATAGGGATTGTCGGTGTGCGCCTGAAGGCCGAGATTGGTATAGGCCAGATTGCTGGGATTGACCTCGGCACGCACGTCGAAGATCCGGCCATAGTTGGTTTCGCGCACATAGCCGAACAGCGCGGCAATCTCCGCCGGGGCTCCATCGAGCGCAGGTACGCCGGTCATCCGGGCAAAGCCACGGCGGCGGATGGTCCGCAACCAGTTCAGACGCGCGGCAGGATCGTCGCGCACCGCATCATAGTGCGCCACCACCAGAGTGCCTGCCAGGTCTGCATCCCATCGGGTGACAATGCCGCTGGTCCAGCCCGCCTCGCACGCGCCACGCCGGTCATAGCAATGCGCCTGCAGCCAGTCGGCGGCGAATTCGACCACTTTGTCTTCAGGTGCGAAGCGGACTTGCAGGCAATCGTCCACCCATTCGGCGCTGGCGATCCGCGTGTCAGACGGAATGTCGAGCAGTGTGATCAGGCGCTGGCCGTTGCCCGGGCTGCGCGTTGCGGCATCCTGCGCGTTGTCGCGCAACCACATCGCGTGAAAGCGGTGCGCGCCGCCAACCAGATCGAGTTCGACCGCCTGGCCCTGGTCGAGCAGGCGTGGTCGCGCTTGGGTGTGGGTCAGCATCGCAATCCGGTCCTTGATCATGCCGGGACGACCGGCAGAGCGGGAGTCGGCGCCAGTCTACCGGTATCGACCGCGTGGCGATAGAAATAGATCGCCGCCACCACCGTCGCGGCGGTGCCGACCACGCTGGTGACATAGGCCCCGGCAGTGAAGAATTGCAGCCAGTCGAGCGAGGCCTGCCCAAAATTGCGCCACAGCAGCAGCACCACGCTGCCCAGATAGCCCACCGAATCCGCGACGTAGATCAGAAATCCGGCGTTGGCGATGCGGCCACTGGCGGCTACCAGCCGGTCGAACAGCACCGCATTGATCGGATTATAGGCGATATAGAGCCCCGACCCGGTCAGGATCATCCACACCAGGGGTGAAATCAGGTGCATCTGGAACGCCAGCGTCGACAGCCCCAGCAACACGAATCCCGCCGCCACCATCGCATGGATGACCATCAGCGCGCGCCGGTTGTTGCGCACCACGGTAACCGCCCCCATGCCGATCAGCGCGATCACGGCGACGGGCAGTTCGCTCGCCGAAAAAATCCCCGCTTCGCCGCCATACCCCAGCGCGCGCCAGATCTCGGCAGCGAAATTGTCGCGAAAGTCGCGAAACGCGGTCAGCAGGACATAGGCAAAGATGATCGCGATCAGCCCCGGCGCATAGGCGCGCAGGAATTCGCGCCGTTCATCACCCGTCATCGGCGCGCGCCTTACCCGTTCGGCCTCGTCACGCGCATTTGGCGGCGGCAACTGCCGCAGCACCCACACCGACAGCAGCAGCAGCGGCATGAACAGCACACCGGTCGCCGCGGGCATCCAGAACCGGTCGACTTGCCAGTCGGTCATCAGCCAACTGCCCACCGATTTGACCACCCCCGATGACAGGATGAAGCTGGCACACATCATCGAAGCGAGCACTTCGGAGGTTCGCCGCCCTTCCATGAAGCCATAGACCAGGCCCCAGATCATCCCCAGCGGTATGCCGTTGATGAACAGCATGGCGATGTTCCACGGCGCCGGGATCAGCGCGAACCCGAGTAGCGCCAGCCACGCCACCCCGATCAACCCCAGGATTGCCGCCGCGCGATGGCGCGGTTGAATTTCCGAAACGACCTTGATGCCGACAAATTTCGACAGCGCATACCCGGCCACTTGCGCGACGATCAGCGCGATCTTGTAATCGAGCGCAAAGTGCCAGCCCGGTACGTTTTCGAATGTCGCGGCGGTAAACGGTTTGCGAAACGCATACATCGCGAAATAGGCGGCAAAGCCCGCGCTGCCGGCGACCGCAGACAGGACGACGGGATGGGCTCGCATCAAGGCTTGCCGAAGGCGGCTGTCCACGCGTGCAGGCTCCAGTCACGGCAAAAGCGATCAAGCGTCGAGCGGTTAGGCAGCAACGATGACACTTTCGCGACGCAGCGCCTAGTCCTTGGTGCGTGCCCCTGTAGGGGTCAGTCGTAAGTGACGGTGGCGGTGTAGGTGCCGGTGTACGTGCCCGGTACAATCGTGCTGCCCACGGTCAGTGTGCTGCCCACGGTAAATGTGCCGGTGCCCGACGTGCCGAGCGTGGATTGGGTCGCCGACGGCAACGTGGTGAAAGGCATGCTGGTCGATCCGGCAGAGACATTGCCGCCTGTCGTGCTGACCGAAAAATTGCGGCTGGGATCGCCCTTCACCGAAAAGGCGTCGGCGGTGTTGGTCGAACCGGGCACAAATGTCACGCCGCCGGTGGTCGAACCCGCGCCGGCCGGGCTGACCACCACGGTGCCGCCACTGCCGACCGTGAATTTGCCGAAATTGAGCGTCGATCCGCCGGTATGGCTAAGTACGATGGGCGCAATCACAGTGGCGTTGCTGCTGCCCGCCGATGCCGACGTGTTGCCGGTGGCGGCAAATGCATTGCCCGACCACACCGCCAGCCCTGCGCCGAAGATCACCAATGCCTGCTTCATGCCCCACCCTGTTCCATCATGTCGCCCGGTAATGTGCCCCAGGACCGCCGATCTTACAACTTGCCGGTTTGCGCAGTCGCCATCTGGTTGGACACATACGTGAATGTGTTGGTGAGCGTGTTGCCCAATGACCCCATTGCGGTAATCGCTGAGACCGAGATAAGTGCAGCAATAAGGCCGTATTCAATTGCCGTCGCACCGCTCGTATCCGAAGCGATTTGTCCCAAGATTGATTCTTTTGGCATTGAAACCCCCAATCATCGATCCATTTTTTTCGTAGACGAGATGAAGATCGCAGATCAGATTGCGATGTTATCTGCCTTCGGTCGTCGGTTCGTCTGTTGGATGCTATTGTCACCTTGGTCGTTTCATAAGCGTAAAAAGCTGGGCCTTTTGCGGCATATAAAGGTTATATAAAGGGCGATGGGCAACACCTGTCGAACTGCTGCATGGTCATCGATGCCTGATGATCCGCGGTCACTCCGGTATCGTCAGGCGATAGCCGACACCGGGTTCGGTCTGGATCATCTGCGGGTCCGACGGGTTGGGTTCGACCTTTTGGCGCAACAGCCCGATATATGTGCGCAGATATTGCGGGTCGGTGTCGGACCGGCCCCAGCCGGCGGCCAGCAGACGCCGCTGCGTCACCACCTGGCCGACGTTTTCGACCAGCGTGATCAACAGGTTGTATTCCTTGGGCGACAGCTTGAGCACTTCGCCGCGCAACCGCACGTCGCGGGTGGCAAAATCGATCGTCAGGTCGGCGGATTCAAACGAGGTCGGCCGCGCGATCCGGCGTTCGTGCCGGCGCAGCGCGACCCGGATGCGCGCCAGCAATTCGCCCAGCGCGAACGGCTTGTCGATGTAATCGTCTGCACCGGCATCGAGCGCGGCGATCTTTTCACTTTCCTGATGGCGGGCGGAAATGACGATAATCGGCGCCGCCGAACCGGTGCGAATCTGCCGGATCACCTCTTTGCCGTCGATATCGGGCAGCCCCAGGTCGAGCAGCACGAGGTCGTTGTCGCCAAGTGCCATGCTCGCAATGGCTTCTTCGCCGTTGCGGGCCACTTTCACCGCATGCCCGGCAGCCTTGAGCGCCGGGCGCAGCGAGGCGATGATGCCGGGCTCGTCGTCCACCAGCAGGATCTGGCCTAAATGCATGGCAGGGGTTCCTCTTGTGCACGGGGAATGCGGATGGTGATCGCGGTGCCGCGCCCGTCGTCCACCGGGGACGTCAGGGCGATGCTGCCCCCCGATGCTTCGACGAAGCCTTTGGCAATCGCCAGGCCAAGGCCCGAACCCGGACGGTGATCGGTACGGCCTTTGGCGCGGTAGAACCGTTCGAACACCCGGGTCTGTTCGTTGGCGGGTACACCAATGCCCTGGTCGGTGATGGTGATCGTGCAATCGGCATCGTGCGCCCGGCATGTCGCGGTGATGGTGGAGCCATCGCCGCTGAATTTCACGGCATTCTGCAGGACATTGCCGAGCGCGAGTTCGAACAACGCGGTATCGGCGACCACCAGCATGTCTTCGCGCGGGACGTCGACAACGAACGTGCGCCGCACATTCTGCGACCGCAACCGCGCGATGGCGCGGCGGATCATATCCTGGGCGGACAGCACATTGCGCGACAAGTGCGCGTCACCCGCCTGCAGGCGGCTCATCTGCAGCAGGTTTTCGGTAAGATGGTTCAGCCGTTCGCATTCCTCGACGATCCGCGTCAGCAAGTCGCCGCGGGTGGTTTCATCGATCAGCGTGCCAAATGACTGGAGACTGGCGGCGGCTGTACCGATCGTGGTGATCGGGGTGCGCAGATCGTGGCTTACCGCCGACAGCAGCGCGGTTTTCAACTCTTCGGACTTGGCCAGCGCGCGCGTGTCGGCCACTTCGGTGTCGAGGCGCAGCCGGGTCAGCGCCAGACTGCTCAGGCGCGCAAGCGCGGCGACAAAGGCGATGTCTTCGCCGCTGGCCTTGCCGGGGTGATAGACCAGCGCGCCGAGCATCGTCCGGCCATCGGTGATCGCCTCTTTGCGCAAGCCGCGCCGATCGGGGATCGGCTGCCCCTCGGCAAACCAGTCGAGCGTGACTGCCAGCGGCCCCAGCGTTGCCAGATGATGGCCCAGCACATCGCGCAAAGATTCGGGCGATCGCACCGGTTGGAGATCTCGGCTGGCATTGAGCAGGCTTTCCAGCCGTGCATTGGCCAGCCGGGACAGGTTTGACTGGTCGCGCAGTCGCCCCGACAAGACCCCCGAAATGATCGCGCAGACCAGAAAGGTCAGTGGCGGCGCAAAATCGGTGGCATTGCTGAACCGGAATTGCAGCAATGGCGCGGCCACAAAGAAATTGAATGCCGCGGCCCCGACAATCGCCGTGGTCACCGCGCGTACGACACCCGAAATGGCGCCTATCAGCATGATGCCGACCACGAAGATCAGCGAGGCATAGCCTTCGCCCAGCACCGGTTTGCCCAGCACCGCCAGGCTGGTTGCGACAAACAGCACCAGCGCGGAAACCGCCAGCGGGTGCGGGGCAAACCATCGCGCACGCAGGCGTTCCGAGATGCCGCTGTTTGTCATTGCCCCTGGTCCAGCCCTGCTTTGCCCATGCCCCGCCTACCAGCCCATACGGATGGTGCGGCGTTGAAGGCCATATAAATACCATAGCAGCGCGCCGCAGCCGCGCGATCAATGAGGGGGCTCCGCAAACCGTCTTGCGCCGCGTTGCGTTCTTATTGATAACAGTGTCAGTAAGCAGAACATCGGGACAGGATCGGCATGTCGGGCAACGAATTCGACTTTATCGTCATTGGTGCGGGCAGCGCGGGCTCGGTCCTGGCCGCGCGGTTGAGCGAAGACCCGGCGGTGCGGGTGCTGTTGCTGGAGGCTGGCGGGCGCAACACCTCGGTGCTGGTGCGCATGCCCGCCGGGGTCGGCACGCTGATCAAGGCAAAGGGCAAGCACAACTGGGGATTCTGGACCGAGCCCGAGCCGCACATGGATGGCCGCCGCCTGTGGCAACCGCGCGGCAAGGGGCTGGGCGGGTCGTCGGCGATCAACGGCATGGTCTATATCCGGGGCCACCCGCGCGATTATGACCAGTGGCGGCAGATGGGCCTCGACGGCTGGTCCTATGCCGACACATTGCCCTATTTCAAACGTGCCGAAAATTTCATCGACGGCGCATCCGATTTCCACGGCGCGGGCGGGCCGCTCAACGTCGGTTGGGGCGAACGCACTGATCATCCGCTCTATCGCGCCAGTCTTGAGGCGGGGCGGCAGGCAGGGCACCGGCTGACCGAGGATTTCAACGGGTTCGATCAGGAAGGCTTTGGCCGCTATCAGTTGACGATTGCCGATGGCCAGCGGCAGAGCGTGGCGCGCGCCTATCTGGCGCCGATCGAGCGCCGCGCCAATCTGACCATCGTCACCGGCGCGCGCACCCACCGGGTGATGATCGAACAGGGCCGCGCCTGCGGTGTCGAATATAGCCCGGGGCCTGGCAAACCGGTGCAGCAGGCGCGCGCGCGGCGCGAAGTGCTGGTCTGTGCCGGTGCGTTCCAGTCGCCGCAGATCCTGATGCTGTCGGGCATCGGCGATCCCATCATGCTGGCCGGTCAGGGCATCACACCGGTGCATGAACGGCGCGGCGTGGGCGCCAATTTGCAGGATCATCTCGACGTGTCGCTCAACTGGACAGCGACCCAGCCGATCACCATCTATAATGACACCAAAGGGCTGCGTCAGCTCAAGGTCGGCCTGCAATATCTGCTGACGGGCAAAGGGCCGGGGCGCCAGAACGGGCTGGAAACCGGGGCGTTCCTCAAATCGCGCGCCGATCTCGACCGACCCGATCTGCAGATTCATTTCGTGCTGGCGATCATGCAGGACCACGCCAAAGTGCAGGTAAAGCGCGACGGTTTCACCATGCATGTCTGCCAGTTGCGGCCCGAAAGCCGGGGGCAGGTGTCGCTTGCATCGGCTGATCCTTATGCCGATCCGGCGATCTTGATGAATTTCCTGTCGACCGAGGAAGACCGCCGGGCGGTGCGCGCAGGGGTGCGCATCGTGCGCGATGTGGTGGCGCAACCCGCATTCGACCCCTTTCGCGGTGAAGAGATCATGCCCGGCCCGGCGGTGGCCGACGATGCCGCGATCGATGCCTTTATCCGTGCCAGGGGTGAAACGATCTATCACCCGGTCGGCACTTGCCGCATGGGGCAGGCCAGCGATCCGCTGGCCGTGGTCGATGCGCAGTGCCGGGTGATCGGGCTGAAAGGGTTGCGCGTGGTCGACGCCTCGGTGATCCCCACGCTGATCGGCGGCAACACCAATGCGCCGACCATCATGATTGCCGAAAAAATCGCCGATGCGATCCGTGGCCGCGCGCCGTTACCGCCGGAAGAGGTGCCGGTTGCGGCATGACCCTGCTTGAACCGGTGGGGGATGGTAGTGCATAGCGCTATCTGACCGGTCTCATTTCGGACCGGTCAGTTCCTCTTTGGATCGGAACGCCCGCGCCGTGTTGGATTTCAGCCCGATCCCCGTCGAAACCGCGATCGGGGCGTTTCTGCTGGCGTTTCCGGCGCTGTTTTCGATCGTCAATCCCCCGGGCGGGGCGCTGATCTTCGATGCGGTAACGGCCGGACGGACGCGCGCCGAAAAGCAGAAGATGGCGGTGCGGATCGGCTTTTATGCCATGATCGTGCTGCTCGCATCGCTGTGGCTGGGCGGCTATGTGCTCAATTTCTTCGGTGTCAGCCTTAGCGCGCTGCGGATTGCCGGGGGGCTGGTGGTGGCGGTGCAGGCCTGGGGGCTGCTGATGCAGGCCGAGGCGCATGAAGAGCGCAAGGCGCATCAGGCAGAGCCCCCGCCCAATGCCGAAGACATCACCTTTTTCCCGCTGACGATGCCGTTGACCACTGGGCCGGGCACGATCGCGGTGGCCATCGCACTGTCATCGCAACGGCCCACCAATGGTCTGGCCCCGCTGGGTTTTTTCGGCGGGCTCAGTCTGGCGGCGGTGGCGATCGCGGTGATGATCTGGATCTGTTACCGCGCGTCCGACAGTATCACCGCGCTGCTCGGGCAGGGCGGGGCGCGGGTGATGTCGCGGCTGGTGGCGTTTCTGCTGTTGTGTGTCGGGGTGCAGATCATCGTGACCGGCGTGCTGGGCGTCGCCGGGCTGATGCAGGCCGTGCATCACTGACGTCGCAGGATTACCGACAGATTGTTGGCGGGCATGTCGATGCTGCGTTCGAAGATCAGGCCCTGTTCGGCGGCGCAGGCAATTACGCTGTCGAGTTCGCGCAAGCCCCAGGCCGGATTGCGCGCCTGCAGATCGGCATCGAACGCGGCATTACCCGGTTCGAGCGGGCGATCGGCGCGGCGATAGGGGCCATAGAGATAGAGCACGCCGCCCGGCGGCAGCATCTGCCCCGCGGCGCGCATCAGGCCGGTGGTGGCCGCCCACGGGCTGATATGGATCATGTTGATGCACACAATCGCCGCCACTTGCTCCACCGGCCAGGGCCACAGCGCGGCATCGATGGGCAGCGGATCGCGCACATTGTCCCGATGGTCGGCCCGCAGCCGCGCGGCGATCGCCTGACGCGCATCGGCAGAAGGGTCGCTGGGCTGCCACACCAGATCGGGCAGCGCTTGCGCAAAATGCAGGACATGTTCGCCCGTGCCGCTAGCCAGTTCAAGCACCAGCCCGCGCACGGGCAGGACATCGCGCAACACGGCGGCAATCGGCGCGCGATTGCGCAAGGCGGCGGGCGATGAGGGGAAGTGCTGGTCCATGGTCCGAACCCCTAGCAAACAGTGCTCACTGCGCCTGCAATTTTTCGCGCAAGCCTGTCTTTGGCGTCAGCCCGGCACGTTCCATTTCGTCGAGCGTGGCCAGTGCCATGGCGCGATAGGCGGGCAGCAAGTCGGGATCATCGTGGGCCAGCGCAGCCAGGTGCCCTGCGATGGTGTCGTCATCGCCGCGCAGCAACGGCCCCGACAGCGCGGCAAACCCGTGTGTCAGACTGTTGTCGAGCGCCGCGCGCACCAGCGGCGCCAGCAGTGCTGAGGGATCGGCAATTCCTGCACTGGCCAGCGCGCGCGTCGATCCGGCCAGCAATGTCACCAGATGGTTGGCCGCGTGACACAGCGCGGCATGGTACAGCGCGCGATGGTGTTCGGCGACGATCACCGGCACCGAGCCCAGGCAGGCAACCATCTGCCGCGCCACCGCTTCGCCAGCGGCATCCCCACCGGTGATCGCACATCGTGCCCCGCGCAGTCGCGCGGCCTCGCTCCCGGCATCGCCGGTAAAGGTCATCACCGGATGGATTGCCGCCACGGTTGCGCCATGCGCCGCGATCGGTGCAAGCACAGCCACGCCGCTGCGCCCGCTGACATGAAAGACAAACCCCGCCGGGCGCGCTTTGGCCAGATCCGCCACCACGTTCGCCAGCGAATCGTCGGCCACAGCAATCGCAATGGCATCGCACCGTGCCGCCAGATCGGCGGTGTCGCGGGCAGCAGCCGTGCCCGGCGTGCGGTCGATCAGCGCCTGCCGCCGTGATGCGGAGCGGCCGAGGATCAGCAAGGGATGGCGCGAATGGGGCGCCAGCGCCAGCGCCAGCGCGGCTGCCACGCGGCCGGTGCCGACAAGACCGATCTGGCGAAACGCGTGCATGCAACGGGTCTAGGCGCGCAAGGGCGTGCCGATCAAGCCGCACCTGCGCCGCATAGGCAAACCGGCCCATCCGCTGTATGGGCTGGCGATCACCCCAAGGTTCCGGCGCCTGTTTTTCCGGGATTGAGCCAGGACACCGATGCAACCGACCGACCCCCGACTTGCCGAGCTTGGCTGGCGCCCGTTCTTCGCCGCGCAAGTCGCTGCCGCCGAGGCACCGGCCTGTGTGCCGGTGCGCGTGATGGCGGTGCACCGGGGCGAAATTGCGGTGGCGGGGGCAGGGTTCGAGCGGCAGATATCGTCGCACCTGCCGCACTCTGCGGGCGAGGAGGATCGCGCGACGGTGGGCGACTGGCTGCTGGTTGATCGCACCAGTCTGGCCCCGGTGCGCCTGCTTGACCGCGCCAGCCTGTTCCGGCGGCGCGCGCCGGGCGGGGATCACCGGCTGCAACTGGTGGCGGCCAATATCGACACGCTGCTGATCGTCGCCTCGTGCAATCAGGATTTCAACGTGGCGCGGCTGGAACGCTATCTGGTGCTGGCGCGCGAAGTCGGGGTGCGGCCGGTCGTGGTGTTGACGAAGATCGACCTGGCCGACAGCGTCGAACCTTTTGTGCAGGCGGCGCGCGCGTTGCAGCCGGGGTTGCAGGTTGAACCGGTCAACGCGCGTGACCCCGCCAATGTCGCGCGGCTGGCAACATTGTGCGGCCCGGGCGAGACGGTGGCGTTGCTCGGTTCGTCGGGGGTGGGCAAATCGACGCTGGTCAATTCGCTGCGCGGGGGGGATGCGATCGCCACCGGGGCAGTGCGGGAAAACGACGGCAAGGGCCGCCATACCACCACCGTGCGCGCGATGTATCGGCTGGAAGGCGGCGGCTGGCTGCTCGATACGCCGGGCATGCGCGAATTCCAGATCACCGATGCGGCCGATGGTCTGGCCGAAGTGTTTGATGATCTGGTCGCGCTGTCGCTCGAATGCCGGTTTACCAATTGCGCGCACGGCACCGAGCCGGGATGTGCAATTCGGGCCGCGGTGTTAGAGGGCGCGCTCGAACCCGAGCGGCTGGCGCGCTGGCGCAAGCTGGCCGCCGAAGACCAAGTGAACACCACCGCGCTGGCGCGGCGGCGAAAAAGGACCTGACCGATGGCCGATCTTTATCTCAAGGCGCTTGAAGCCGAACGCAAGAGCCTGTGGGCGGCGTGCCGTCTGAAGGGCCTTGCCAAAGGCACACCCGAACGCATCCGCATCGACGAGCTGGACGAGCTGCTGGCCGCGCACAAGGCGAAAAAGGCCGGTTGACGCCGATCATCGCTTGTCAGCGGCCCCGGACTATGACCAAGGGGCTGCACACACCCGCCTTGTTGCCAGCCACACGGGCCCAACGTCGCGCTTGATGATCTGCAGACAGGACCCACGATGCCCAACATTCGCACCGCCAACAAGAATCACAAGCGCACGCTCGCCGCGCAGATCGCCCGCGAAAAGGCCGTGCGCGTTGCCGCCGCCGCTGCCAAGCCGGAAACTGCCCCCGCGCAGGCTTGACCGCGCGGCGCAAGCCGTCTCTCTTGCGATCAGATCGCAAGGGAGAGCATTGCGCCATGGGTATAATCGTTCATCACCTTAACAACAGCCGGTCGCAGCGTGTCGTGTGGCTGCTCGAAGAGCTGGGCGTGCCCTACGAGATCCGGTCCTACAGCCGCGATCCCGTCACCAATCTGGCTCCACCCGAACTCAAGGCAGTGCACCCGCTCGGCAAATCGCCGCTGCTGGACATCGATGGCCGGGTGATCGAGGAATCGGGCGCGATCGTGCAAGTGCTGTGCGAACGCTACGGCAACGGTGCGTGGTTGCCCGCAGCGGGCACCGATGATGCGCTGCGCCATCTCGAACTGATGCATTTCGCCGAAGGTTCGGCGATGACGCCGATCCTGCTGAACCTCTATGTCGGTCGGCTGGGTGATGCGGGCGCGCCGCTGCAACCGCGCATTCGCGAACAACTGGCATCGCATCTGGGCTATCTCGAATCGATTCTACGACCCTCGGGCCACTTTGTCGGTGATGACTGGACCGGCGCCGATGTCATGCTGAGTTTTCCCGCCGAAATCGCGGTGATGCAGGGCGGCGGGCCGACCTGGCCCAAACTGGCCGCGTTTGTCGCCAGCATCCACGCGCGCCCCGCCTGGCAACGCGCCCGCGCCAAAACGGGGCCGTACTACGGAACGTGACGCAGTGAATGCAGCGAACGCCGGGCCTCAGAGAAACTTCCAAACACTCTGATCATGCAAATCGGCTTGTTTGGCCCGGCGTGCTCGCCTAATCGACCAGACCATGACATCGACGAACGAAATCCGCCGGTCCTTTCTCGACTATTTCGGCCAGCATGGTCACGACGTGGTGCCGTCGGCACCGCTGGTGCCGTACAACGACCCGACCCTGATGTTCACCAATGCGGGCATGGTCCCGTTCAAGAACGTCTTTACCGGGTTGGAAACGCGCACCACGCCGCGCGCGACCTCATCGCAGAAATGTGTGCGCGCCGGGGGCAAGCACAACGATCTCGACAATGTCGGCTATACCGCGCGGCATCACACGTTTTTTGAAATGCTGGGGAATTTCTCGTTCGGCGACTATTTCAAGGAACAGGCGATCACCCACGCCTGGACTTTGCTGACCCGCGAATGGGGGCTGGACAAGGACAAGCTGCTGGTCACGGTGTACCACACCGACGACGAAGCGTTCGGCCTGTGGCAGAAAATCGCCGGGCTGTCCGAAGACCGCATCATCCGCATCGCCACCAAGGACAATTTCTGGGCGATGGGCGATGATGGCCCGTGCGGGCCCTGTTCGGAAGTGTTCTACGATCATGGCGATCACATCTGGGGCGGCCCGCCGGGATCGCCCGACGAGGATGGCGACCGCTTCATCGAGATATGGAACCTGGTGTTCATGCAGTTTGAACAGACTGCGGGTGAAATCACCGGCAGTCTGCCCAGGCCCAGCATCGACACCGGCATGGGGCTGGAACGCATCGCCGCCGTGATGCAGGGCCAGCATGACAATTACGACATCGACACCTTTCGCGCGCTGATCGCCGCGAGCGAAAACCTGACCGGGGTAAAGGCCGAGGGCGACCATCGCGCCAGCCACCGCGTGATTGCCGACCATCTGCGCTCGTCAAGCTTTCTGCTGGCCGATGGCGTGCTGCCATCGAACGAAGGGCGCGGCTATGTGTTGCGCCGGATCATGCGCCGCGCGATGCGCCATGCGCACTTGCTTGGCGCGAAGGAACCGCTGGTCCACCGTCTGGTGCCCGCGCTGATCACCGAAATGGGCGCTGCCTATCCCGAACTGGGCCGGGCGCGCGCGCTGATCGAGGAAGTGCTGGAGCGTGAGGAAACCCGGTTCCGCCAGACGCTGGCCAACGGGCTGAAACTGCTCGACGAAGCCACCCGCACGCTGGGGCAGGGCGATGCCTTGCCGGGCGAGACCGCGTTCCGGCTGTATGACACGTTCGGGTTTCCCTATGACCTGACCGAAGACGCGTTGCGCGCTCGCGGTATCGCGGTCGATCGCGCCGGATTCGATGCGGCGATGGCGCAGCAAAAGGCCGCCGCGCGCGCCGCGTGGAAGGGGTCGGGCCAGACTGCCGACAGCGAAGTGTGGTTCGACATCGCCGAACGTGCGGGCGCCACCGAATTTACCGGCTATACCGCCACCACGGGCGAGGCGCAGGTTGTCGCGCTGGTCGTCGGCGGGCGCGAAGCGACCGAGGCGCAGGCCGGCGAAACGGTGACGGTGATCACCAACCAGACGCCGTTCTATGGCGAATCCGGCGGGCAGCAGGGCGATGCGGGCACGATTGTCGGCAATGGCCTGGCGATCACCGTGACCGACACGCAAAAGCCGCTGGGCAAGTTGCACGCGCATATCGGCATCATCGAGACGGGCACCATCCGTGTTGGCGACGTGGTGCGGCTGGCGATCGACGTGGCGCGCCGCGACGCGTTGCGCGCCAACCATTCGGCGACGCACTTGCTGCATCAGGCGCTGCGCAACCGGCTGGGCGGGCATGTCACACAAAAGGGATCGCTGGTGGCGGCCGAGCGGCTGCGCTTCGACTTTTCGCAGCCGGTCGCGCTCACGCCTGACGATATCGCAGCGGTCGAGGCAGAGGTGAACGCGCAAGTGCGGGCCAACGCGCCGGTGATCACTCGACTGATGACCCCCGACGAAGCGATCGAGGCGGGCGCGATGGCGCTGTTCGGTGAAAAGTACGGCGATGAAGTGCGCGTGCTGAGCATGGGCGGCGATGACGAAGATCGCTATTCGGTCGAACTGTGCGGCGGCACCCATGTGCGCGCGCTGGGCGATATCGGGGTGTTCCGGGTGGTGTCGGAATCGGCGGTCTCGTCGGGCATCCGCCGCGTCGAGGCGCTGACCGGCGAAGGCGCGCGCCAATGGCTGGTCGCGCGCGAGGAAGCGCTGAAAGCAACCGCCGGGCTGTTGCGCACGACGCCCGACGATGTCGAAACGCGCGTTGCCGCACTGCTCGACGAACGGCGCAAGCTGGAACGCGAACTGGCCGACGCCAAGAAGGCGCTCGCGCTCGGCGGCGGCAGTGCCGCGGCCACCAGCGCCGATGAGGATGTCGGCGGCATCAAGTTCGCCGGGCAGGTTCTCGACGGGCTCGATCCCAAGGAACTGCGCGGCGTGCTCGATCAGGCCAAGGCGCGGCTGGGCTCGGGCGTGGCGGTGATCGTGGCGGTCAACGAGGGCAAGGCGAGCATCGCCGCCGCCGTAACCGACGACCTGACCGGGCGGATCAGCGCGGTCGATCTGGTGCGTGCAGGCGTTGCCGCGCTGGGCGGCAAAGGCGGGGGCGGACGGCCCGACATGGCGCAGGGTGGCGGCCCGGATGGTGACAAGGCCGCAGCGGCGATCGATGCGGTGCGCGCGGTGATCGTGGGCTGATGCGCGCTTGATGCAGCGCAAAGAGGCCGGGATGCATTCTGGCTAGATCATCTCCGGGCGGCGGCTGGTGCGCGCCCGACAGGAGATGTTCCATGGCCCGGACTATGAAGGCAGCCGTCGTACGCGCGTTCGGCGCGCCGCTGGTGATAGAGGACGTGCCGGTGCCCGAACCGGGGCCGGGCCAGATTCAGGTCGCCATTCAGGCATCGGGTGTGTGCCATACCGATCTGCACGCCGCCAACGGTGACTGGCCGGTAAAGCCCGCCCCACCGTTCATTCCCGGCCACGAAGGTGTCGGTTTTGTGTCGGGCGTCGGGGCGGGTGTAAAACACGTCAAGGAAGGCGACCGGGTCGGCGTGCCGTGGCTCTATTCGGCCTGCGGGCATTGCCGCCATTGCCTCGGCGGGTGGGAAACGCTGTGCGAAAGCCAGCTCAACACCGGCTATTCGGTCAACGGCGGCTTTGCCGAATATGTGGTGGCAGATCCTGACTATGTCGGGCACCTGCCGGCCAATATTTCGTTTCAGCAGATCGCGCCGATCCTGTGCGCCGGGGTGACGGTCTACAAGGGCCTGAAAGTCACCGATACAAAACCGGGCGACTGGGTGGTGATTTCCGGGATTGGCGGGCTTGGCCACCTGGCCGTGCAATATGCGCTGGCGATGGGGCTGAATGTCGCGGCGGTCGATATCGACGATGCCAAGCTCGATCTCGCGCGCAAGCTGGGCGCGGCGTTCACGGTCAATGCGCTGCACGAAGATCCTGGCCAGGCCATTCGCCGCGCGCTGGGCGGGGGCGCGCAGGGCGTGCTGGTGACGGCGGTGGGCACATCGGCGTTTCGGCAGGCCATCGACATGGTTGCGCGCGGCGGCACGGTGTCGCTCAACGGCCTTCCGCCGGGCGAATTCGGGTTGCCAATCTTCGATGTCGTGCTCGAAGGGATCACGGTGCGCGGCTCGATCGTCGGCACCCGGCTCGATCTGCAGGAATCGATCGATTTTGCGGCGGCCGGCAAAGTGCGCGCTACGGTCGAAACCGCTGTACTCGACGATATCAACGCGGTGTTCGATCGCATGCGCAACGGCCGGATCGAGGGCCGTGTGGTGCTCGACATGGCGGGCTGACCGCACAAAAAAGGCCCCGGCATCGCTGCCGGGGCCTGTTTGTCCGGTCAGGGACGACCGATCAGGCGGCCATCGCCTTTTCCAGGTTTTCGACGATCGCTTCGAAGAACTTCTCGGTGGTCATCCACGGCTGGTCGGGGCCGATCAGGATGGCAAGGTCCTTGGTCATCTTGCCGCTTTCGACGGTTTCGATGCACACGCGTTCCAGCGTTTCGGCAAAGGCCACCACTTCGGGGGTTTCGTCGAACTTGCCGCGATAGATCAGCCCGCGCGTCCATGCGAAGATCGAGGCGATCGGGTTGGTCGAAGTCGCCTTGCCCTGCTGGTGCTGGCGATAGTGGCGCGTCACGGTGCCGTGCGCGGCTTCGGCCTCGATGGTCTTGCCGTCGGGGCTCATCAGCACGCTGGTCATCAGACCAAGCGAGCCGAACCCTTGCGCGACGGTGTCCGACTGCACGTCGCCGTCATAGTTCTTGCACGCCCAGACGAACTTGCCCGACCATTTCAGCGCCGAGGCCACCATGTCGTCGATCAGGCGGTGCTGATATTCGATGCCGGCCGCGGCGAACTTTTCCTTGAAGCCTTCGGTTTCGAACACTTCCTGGAACAAGTCCTTGAAGCGCCCGTCATAGGCCTTGAGGATGGTGTTCTTGGTCGACAGATACACCGGCCAGCCCAGGTTGAGGCCATAGTTGAGGCTGGCGCGCGCGAAATCGCGGATCGAATCGTCGAGGTTGTACATCGCCATGGCGACACCCGCGCTCGGGAAATCGAACACGTCGAGATCGATCTTCTCGCCATTTTCGCCGTCCCACACCAGGCGCAGCTTGCCGGGGCCGGGGATCAGCGTGTCGGTCGCCTTGTACTGGTCGCCAAAGGCATGGCGGCCGACCACGATCGGGTCGGTCCAGCCCGGCACCAGCCGGGGCACGTTCTTGATCACGATCGGTTCGCGAAACACCACGCCGCCCAGAATGTTGCGGATCGTGCCGTTGGGCGACTTCCACATCTTCTTCAGGCCGAATTCCTCGACGCGGGCTTCGTCGGGGGTGATCGTCGCGCACTTCACGCCGACGCCATACTGCTTGATCGCGTTGGCCGAATCGATGGTGATCTGGTCACCGGTTTCGTCCCGCTTTTCAACCGACAGGTCGTAATACTTCAGATCGATGTCGAGATACGGCAGAATGAGGCGCTCGCGGATCCATTGCCAGATGATGCGCGTCATTTCATCGCCGTCGAGTTCGACGACCGGGTTTTTCACCTTGATCTTCGCCATGTCGGTGCTCTTGCCTTCCGGGGGTAGGAGATGGGGCAGGCGCCAGCCGCGTCGTGTGCCGCAAGGGCGCCCGGAACAGCCAGAGTCTCGCCCCGTCCCTTAGCAGGTGCGGCGTGGTGCGCAAGACGGGGGCGGGCGGGGTTTCTTGCGACTTTATGCGCAAGGGCTGGACATCGCGCGGCAGGCCCGTCAAAAGCTTAATCGAACGATTAAGTCCGTGGGAGAGTACCATGAGCGATACGCAAACCGCCGAAGTCCTGACTGAAGTTGACGGCAATGTCCTGATTGTCACGATCAACCGTCCCGAAGCCAAGAATGCGATGAACAAGGCCGCGGCCGAAGGTATTTCGGCGGCAATGGACCGGCTTGATGCCGAAGACGACTTGCGTTGCGCGATCCTGACCGGGGCCGGCGGCACGTTCTGTTCGGGCATGGACCTCAAGGGGTTTCTGCGCGGCGAATCGCCTTCTATTCCGGGGCGCGGGTTTGGCGGTCTGTCGCAGTGGACGCCCAAAAAGCCGGTGATTGCGGCGGTCGACGGCTATGCGCTGGCAGGCGGCATGGAACTGGCGTTGTCGTGCGATCTGATCGTGGCCAGCGCGGCCTCGAAATTCGGCATTCCCGAGGCCAAGCGCGGACTGGCAGCGGCGGCGGGCGGGCTGATCAAGCTGCCGCGCCAGATTCCGCCGCGCATCGCCATGGAACTGGCATTGACCGGCGATTTCATCACCGCGCAGCGCGCCTATGAACTCGGCTTCATCAACCAGATCAGCGAAGGCCCGTCGCTGGCCGCCGCCAAGGCACTGGCCGCGCGGGTTGCCGAAAACGGCCCGCTCGCGCTGATCGCATCAAAGGCGATCGTGCGCGATTCGCACGAATGGACCGAGGCCGACATGTGGGACAAACAGGCCGCCTATATCGCGCCGGTGTTCACGTCGTCCGACGCACGCGAAGGCGCCGCCGCCTTCGCCGAAAAGCGCAAGCCCAACTGGCAGGGCAAATAACGTTAGCCGCCTGGACAAGCGGACAAGAAAAAACCCGCCGGAGCACTGCTCCCGGCGGGTTTTTTGCGATGGTGGGCGTAGCAAGGATTGAACTTGCGACCCCTACGATGTCAACATAGTGCTCTACCACTGAGCTATACGCCCGACACCATCGGTAAGATCCGGCACCTTGCGGCGACCGGGACCGGTCCATTACCCATGCCGCCGGTTGCTGGCAAGGGGGATTCTATGAGACTTTCTTCAGAGTGGCGGGCGCCCGTTACCCGCCAACGGGTGATCTTCGAACAAGCGCTCAACTTCGAGCACCAGATCCTTGAGATGAAACGGTTTTGACAGCACACGCGCTTGCGGTGCCTCGCGATTGGCCTTGAGCGTGACGGCGGCAAAGCCGGTGATGAACATGACTTTGGTGCCCGGGCTGATCTCGGCACAGCGCTGCGCGAGCTCGATTCCATCCATTTCGGGCATGACGATGTCGGACAGCAACAGGTCAAAGCGCTGGCGTTCGAGCAGGGGCACGGCGGCGGTGCCCCGGTCGACCGCGCTAACTTCGAATCCGGCGTTTTCCAGCGCGCGCGACAGATAGGCGCGCATTGCTTCGTCGTCTTCGGCCAGCAGGATACGGATCATGATCACCTTCTTGATTCGCGCGACGTTTGTATCGCCGGTTGGGGCTTTCTCGTTGGTTACCGCGGCGCCCGGTGGTTGCCCCTGGCATGATCGCGGCACCGATCGCATGGTGTATAGGCTGGCCCGGTTAAAAAGTTGCCGCAAAATACGTGCATGCTCACTTTGACTCCGCCGCCGTTCGGTTGCAGCTTTTGCATCATGTCAGATCGCGGCGATCCTGTTGCCGATTCGCAAGGCGGAATTGGTTTGCGTGGCGGGGCGATTCCCGGCCTGCCGGGGCTCGCCGCGTTTCGCGGTTCTGCGTCGGATCCCGCGTCGATCCCGATCGTGCTGGCCGCGCCGCACGGCGGGCGGTGCTACCCCTCGGCGGTGCTGTCGGCGCTACGTGCACCCGACAGCGTGCTGTTGCGGCTGGAAGACCGGCTGGTCGATCACCTGGCCGAGGCCGTCGCGCTGGAGACCGGTGCGCCGTTTCTGGTCGCCCAGGCGCCGCGCGCGATGATCGATCTCAACCGTGCGGTCGAAGATCTTGACTGGGACATGCTGGCCAACGCGCCGCGCGGCGCGGCCCATCGTGGCCATCACTTTCGCCCCGGGTCGGGAATGCCGGCGCATGCGGGGCATCGCGCGCGTAGCGGGCTGGGCCTGGTGCCGCGCCGCTTGCCGGGCGTGGGCGAGTTGTGGAAGGGGCGGCTGGACTATGCCGAACTGGAGCGCCGCATTGCGGTGATCCATCAGCCCTATCACGCGGCGGTCGAGGCGCTGGTCGAACGCGTGGCGGCGCAATGGGGGGCGGTGCTGCTGATCGATCTCCATTCGATGCCGCCGTTGCCAACCATTGGCGGCGCGGCGGCGCAATTCGTGATCGGCGACCGGTTCGGCACGGCCTGCGACGGCGAACTGGTGGCCTCGCTGTTTTCGCATCTGGCGGCGGCGCGGCGGCTGGTGGCGCACAATCGGCCGTATGCCGGGGGATTCGTGCTCGATCGCCATGCGCGGCGCAGCAGCGGCATTCACGCGGTGCAGATCGAGATCGACCGCACCGCCTATCTCGACAGCGCGATGGCCGAACGTGGACCCGGGTTTGACAGCGTAGTGGCGCTACTGGTGGCGATGGTGCGGCAACTGGCCGACGATGTCGCCGCGCTCGGACGCGACCGGCTGCGCTGGCGGGCTGCGGCAGAATAAGCGTCTTGCCCGGGGGACCGGCTTTTGACGCAAAGTTTGCGGCAAACAAAAATGCCACACTTGAACATAAAAAAACCACCTGGAGCAAAGCTCCAGGTGGCCAAGGTTCAGGGAGGAGGTGCACCCGAGGGCGCACCAGTCACGCTGGGCCATGAGGGGAGCGCCAGCGTAACGTCGTGAAGAATACGCAAGTCCGTGCCACAGCGCAAGAATTTTTGCGTGAACGCGCCAAAACGCATCATTCATCGCCGCGCAAGGGTTGTCGCGCGGGTGATGCAGACCTGATGCAACCGGGTGACACTCCAAGAAAAAAGGGGCCACCGACATGGTCGGCAGCCCCTTGAACTGTTTGGTCCCTTTTGGTGGGGATCAGAACGTCGGCAGCGGGGGAAGCGTCGGCTGGGGGCCTTTGCCCTGCGCAACCTGCATCGAAAACACCGTGCTGATCAGTTCCAGTGAGAACATGTGGGCATAGATCAGCGGCAGCAGCCCGCTCTGCGCCCAACCGCGCAGCACATCACCACGCACATTGCGCAGCTTTTCCTGGTCGACCATCTGGAACCCGCGATAGACAAACGGCTGTCCGCCTTCCTGGCGCTGGATCGACACTTCGCCTTCCATCAGCAACTGGTGCTTCTTCAGCTCTTCGACAAAGGCCTGCGTGCGCTGACCGGCTTGTTCGAACTGTTCGCAGAACTGCAGGACGCTCTTGGTGGTTTCGCTGGGCTCGGTGCCGTCGAACAGCGGCTGGCCGTCCTCGAATTCACCGACCAGGCCCGAATGGGGGTCAAAGCACAGCGACAGGTCTTCCGACGTCGGCTGCAGCTTGGCCAGCATGAACGGATAGCGACGGGCATAGGCCGGCAGATAGACCGAGTTGGTGACGGTGCCATCGGCTTCGACGAACACGTTCACGCCCTCGTTCAGCCCCAGCAGCGCCAGGGGAACGGTGTTTTCGCCGCTGGCGAACACGATCGGGAAATGACGGCCCGCTTGCGGGAATTCCTCCACCGTCAACGGCACGGCGTGCTGGTTGGCCAGCCAGGGCGCCTTGTCCACGCTGCGTGCGCGCCAGGTGGCATGGTCGCGCGTGTTGAGCGGAACCAGATCGTTGTAGAACAAGGGCAGGTTTGAAGGCGCGCTGGCCATCGGTCACTCTCCGTACAGAGCATCGCGCAAACGCCGATGCGATAAAAAACCAATTTACTGGAAAGGCAACCGCCCCCCGGCAGGAACGCGGCGTTTAGGGGAGGCGCGAAAGCCGCGCAAGACCGCCTGCAACGCCGTTGTCACGCGGATGCCCGGTTTTCACACAAGTTTGCCTGGGTTGAGCAGGCCTTGCGGGTCGAGCGCGGCCTTGACCGCGCGCAGGATATGCAGCGCCGCCGGATCGCCCAGCCGCGCCAGCTCGTCGCGCTTCAACTGGCCGATGCCATGTTCGGCCGAGATCGAGCCGCCCCATTGGGTGACCAGATCATGCACCTTGCGGCTGATCGCCTTGCCGTCACCGTGTTCCCAGGCGCCTGCTTCGGTCCCGGCAGGGGCAAGAATGTGGAAATGGATATTGCCGTCGCCCAGGTGGCCAAAACCAACCGCCGTGGTGCCGGGAAATTCGCTTTCGAACAGCGGCGCGGCAAAATCGATGAAATCGGCCATACGCTCGACCGGCACGCTGATATCGTGCTGCATCGCCGGGCCGATGGCGCGTTCGGCCGGCGCCACCGAATCGCGCAGCCACCAGAACGCTTCGGCCTGCGCCTCGTTGGCGGCAATCGTCGCATCGGCCACCAGCCCGGCCTCGAACGCGCTGACCAGCAGGCTTTCGGCAAGATCGGGCAAGGCGGCGGCGCTGCCCGCATCGGCCACCAATTCGATCAGCACGTGCCAGGCATGATCGCCTTCAAGCGGCGCGCGCGCGGTCGGCAGATAGTCGAGCACGGCGTGGAGCGAATGGCGCGGCATCACCTCAAATCCTTCGAGCGCGCGCTCGGCGTGGTGCTGGGCGTGGAGCAGCAACGCTCGGGCGGTCTGGATCGAATCCACCCCGGCCCACAGCACGGCGCGCGCGGCGACCGCCGGTTCCAGCCGCAGCGTGGCCGCCGTGACGATCCCCAGCGTGCCTTCAGACCCGATCAGCAATTGTTTCAGATCGAACCCGCGATTGTCTTTCTTCAACGGTATCAACTGGTTCAGCACCGAGCCATCGGGCAGAACCGCTTCCAGCCCAAGCACTTGTGCACGCATCGAGCCATGACGCAGAACTTGCGTGCCCCCGGCATTGGTCGAAATCAGCCCGCCGACCGTCGCCGATCCCTTGCCGCCCAGGGTGAGGGGAAAGCGCAAGCCTTCGCGTTCAACCGCTTCGTGCAGGGTCTGCAGGATCACCCCGGCTTCGCATTCGACCTGCCGCGTGGCGCGGTCGATGCTGCGGATCGCGTCCATCCGGCGGGTGTTGATCAGCACGGCATGCCCGCTGTCATCGGGGGTGGCGCCGCCGCACATGCCGCTGTTGCCGCCCTGTGGCACGATCGGCACGCCATATTCGCCACACAGTCGCACCAGCGCGGCGACTTGCGCGGTGTCGGCTGGCGTTGCCAGCCCCAGCGTGCGGCCGACATAGCGGCCGCGCCAGTCGGTCAGCCAGGGCGCGACGATATCGGGATCGGTGGTGAACCCCTTGGCACCGAGCAAGTTGATCGCGGCGGCGACAAATGCGGCGGCGGTGGAGTCGGGGGACAGTGTGGCTTGGGTGGTCATGACGGCCGGGCTACTGCTGCGCCGGGGCGGGGGCAATTATTTTTTGCGCAAGCGGTCCCGCGCGGGTTAAGCGGCGGTTCAAGCATGCGGGGGCATGCCGGAGGGCACGAATGGGGTGCCGGGGAGCGCCATCCGGTACGGACATGGGAAAATGGACCACTGATGAAGGGCCGACCAGACCAGACAGGCGATCGCCGGCGCAGCCGCGGCGGCATTGGGCCCGTGGTGCACGGCGACGTCTACTGTTTGGCGCATGGCGCCGGGCCAGGGCGATCGGCTGGCTCATGACCTTGCGGGCCCGGTTCATGATTGCGGTGGTGCTGGGACTGGCCGCACTGCCGGTCGGGGCGACCGCGCTGGGCGGATGGTTTGTGCCGGTGGTCGAACCGGTGCCCACCGCACAGGCGCTTGGCCACGATCTGGCCGACGATGACTGGTACCAGGTGCAGATCGAACAGCATCTGATCATCCGCATCACGCCGGGCAATCCGGCGCTGTTGCGCGCCTCGCCGCCCGTGCCCCGCCCGCTGCCCGAACATTTGCGCCAGCGTCGGACCGGGCAGTGCCTGCCGGTGGCGGGCATCGCGGGGGTGCGGCCGCTGGCCAACAACCGATTGCTGCTGTTCATGCGCGACCGTCGCCTGATCGGAGCCGACCTGTCGCGCAATTGCACCGCGCGCGACTTTTACCTGGGGTTTTACGTCACCTCGACCGACGACGGGCAATTGTGCGCGGGCCGCGACACCATCCATTCGCGTGCGGGCACGACCTGCACGATCAGCGAAGTGCACGAATTGGTGCCGACCAATTGATTGTGGCCCGATGGCGATGCGGGATTTGTTGACTTTCGCGTGATTATCGGCATAGCGCGGGCAGGTTACGGCAGGCGTGATCCCCGGTGTTTGCACCAGGTTCAATCCGGCCGGACTGCGGGAGCGGCGAAAGTCGCAAGCGGACCTCGTTTTTCCCGGATTTCCCGGGGGCCTGTGCCGCCATCCCCCAAACATTCCAGTCCGTCTTTACCGCACCGTTCTTGCCTTTCTCCGCTACAGGAAAACCATTCCGCATGAAATTCGCCGATCTCGGCCTGTCTGACCAGTTGCTCCAGTCGGTCATCGATGCCGGCTATGACGAGCCGACTCCGATCCAGGCCCAGGCCATTCCGTCGGTGCTGATGATGCGTGACATCATCGGGATTGCGCAGACCGGGACTGGCAAGACCGCCGGGTTTGTCCTGCCGATGATCGATATTCTGGCGCATGGCCGCCGCCGGGCGCTGATGCCGCGGTCGCTGATCCTCGAACCGACCCGCGAACTGGCTGCGCAAGTGGCCGAAAATTTCGAAAAGTACGGCAAGAACCACGATCTGCGCATGGCGTTGCTGATCGGTGGGGTGCAGATGGGCGATCAGGTCAAGGCGCTGTCCGACGGGGTCGACGTGCTGATCGCCACGCCGGGCCGCCTGATGGACTTGTTCGAACGCGGCAAGATCTTGTTGACCGGGTGCGAACTGCTGGTGATCGACGAGGCCGATCGCATGCTCGACATGGGGTTCATTCCCGATATCGAAACGATCTGCAGCAAGTTGCCGACCACGCGCCAGACGCTGCTGTTTTCGGCAACGATGCCGCCGCCGATCAAGAAACTGGCCGACCGGTTCCTGTCGAACCCCAAATATATCGAAGTGGCCCGTCCGGCGAGCGCCAACATCAACATTGCCCAGTTCAAGCTGCGCGTGCCTGCCCGTGCCAAGCGCGATGCACTGCGCCAGATCCTGCGCAAGGATGACGTGACCACCGCGATCATCTTTGCC
This sequence comes from Novosphingobium sp. FSW06-99, assembly GCF_001519065.1. Classification (GTDB taxonomy): domain Bacteria; phylum Pseudomonadota; class Alphaproteobacteria; order Sphingomonadales; family Sphingomonadaceae; genus Novosphingobium. Next base: position 95,601 of record NZ_KQ954264.1, on the reverse strand, counting down.
AACCGCAAGACCACCGTGCGCGATCTGGCCAAGAGCCTGAAGCAAAGCGGGTTTTCGGCGGGCGAAATCCACGGTGACATGGACCAGTCGGCCCGCAACGCCGAATTGCAGCGGTTCAAGGATGGGCAGATCAACATTCTGTGTGCGTCCGACGTGGCGGCGCGCGGGCTCGACATCAAGGGTGTCAGCCATGTGATCAATTTCGACACGCCCTGGCATCCCGACGACTATATCCACCGCATCGGCCGCACCGGTCGCGGCGGCGCAACCGGCCAGGCGTTCACGCTGGTGTCCGATGAAGACGCCGAAGCGATCGCGAATGTCGAAAAGCTGACCGGCATGGCAATCCCCGAGATTACGCTGGCCACTGGCGAAGGCGATGCCGAAGCCCCGCCGCGCGAACGTGCGGTGCGCAAACGCGGCAAGGATGCCGAGCGCGAGGCGCCGCGCCCCGCGCGCAAGGCCGAACCGCGAGCCGAGCCTGTCGCGGCCGAGCCAAAACCCGCTGTCCGGCGGACCGAGCCGAAACCGGCCCCCGCCGAACGACGCGAACGCCAGCCGGCGGTCGTGGCGCCGCGCCAACCGCAGGTCGAGCCGGCGGATGCGCTGGGCGCATGGAACGGTCCGATCCCCGGATTTCTGCACGTTTCGGCACTATCCGAAGCCGCCTGAGGCGGCGTGGCGGCCCAGCCTGCGGCTTTGCCGCCAGACTTCGGGCCGATGTTAAGCAGTTTTTGGTATGTAAAACCTATAGTGCCTGCAACCCGCCTCGTTTGGGGGCGTGCGGGGAGCACTATATGACTGGTTTTCATGAAATCCTGGGGCAGATTGCCCGCGATGATGCGGGCGCGACGGCAATCGAATACGGCCTGATTGCCGCATTGGTATCGATTGCCGCGCTTACCGCCATGGGGGCGTTGGGCAACACGCTCGTCAACACCTATTCGCTGATGGCGAACGACATGGCCAACGCTTCATCCGGGCAGATCTGACGCCCCTGTGGCTGGTTGGTGTGACGGTCAGGCGGGGTTTGGCGAAACTGTCGATCACCCGCTTGTTGCCCTCGTGTTCGGCACGCGCACATATTCAAACTTTGGTCGGCGCTGGTAAGCAATTGTCCATATAATTTGCATATAGTTTTTGCGACCCGCCTCGTTTTCGGGGCGTGCGGGGAGCGCATCATGACTGTATTCCGTGAAGTAATGGCCAAACTTGCGCGCGATGAAGCGGGCGCTACGGCCATCGAATATGGCCTGATCGCCGCACTCGTATCGGTTGCCGCGATCACCGCCATGGGTGGCCTGGGCAACACGTTGAGCAACACGTTCAGCTATGTGTCCAACCAGATGGCAAGCGCGCAAACCGGCATCTAGAGCCGACGCGTCAGGCGGGTTTGACAAAACTGTCGAGCACCCGCTTGCGCCCTGCACTGTCGAAATCGATTTCCAGCTTGTTGCCGTCCTGTTCGGCCACCGCGCCATAGCCGAACTTGTCGTGGAACACGCGGGTGCCCACGGCAAGGTCGCTACGTGCCTTGGCGGCAAAGCTGGCGGCGCTGCGCGAGGATTCGGCCACGCGTTTGGGGATCATGTCGATCGGCGCGGCCGCCGCGCGCTGCCAGCCGGGTCCACGGCTGGCGACGCGCGAGGGATTGGTGCGCGCGGCATCGGCAAACGGGTCGCCGTGTTCGGACCAGTGCGCGCGCCATAGCGAGGCGCCGCCGCTGAGCGTGGTTTCGTCCTCGACATGGTCGTGGGGCAATTCGCCGACAAACCGCGACGGGATCGAACTGGTCCACTGGCCATAGATGCGCCGGTTGGCCGCATGCAGCACAGTGCAACGCCGCCGCGCGCGGGTGATCGCGACATAGGCCAGGCGGCGCTCCTCTTCCAGACTGGCCAGGCCCCCTTCGTCCATCGCGCGCTGCGACGGGAACACCCCTTCTTCCCAGCCGGGCAGGAACACCTGGTCGAATTCCAGGCCCTTGGCCGCGTGCATCGTCATCAGCGTGACTTTGGCATCGTCGGTGTTGGCTTCGTTGTCCATCACCAGGCTGACATGTTCGAGAAAGTCGGACAGCGTCTCGTACTCTTCGAGTGCGCGCACCAGTTCCGACAGGTTTTCCAGCCGCCCGGTCGCCTCGGTGCTGCGTTCGGCCTGCAGCGCGGCGGTATAACCGCTTTCATCGAGCACGGTGCGCGCCAGTTCCGCCGGGGAAAGTGTCGCCGCGCTGTCGCGCCAGCGCGCGAAATCGCGCACCAGCGCGATCAGCGTGGTGCGCGCGCGGGCCGGCAATTCGTCGGTATCGGCGATGTCGTGGCTGGCGCGCAGCATTGGCAGGGCCTGTGCGCGGGCAAACCGGTGCAGTTTTTCCAAAGTCTTGTCGCCCAGTCCGCGCTTGGGCGTGTTCCAGATCCGCTCGAACGCCAGATCGTCGCTGGGCGAGGCGATCAGTCGCAGATAGGCCAGCGCATCGCGAATTTCGGCCCGTTCGTAAAAGCGAAAACCCCCGACAATGCGATAGGCCAGCCCGATCTGCAAAAAGCGGTCTTCGAATTCGCGCGTCTGGAACTGCGCGCGCACCAGAATGGCAATGGCATCGAGCGTACAACCTTCGCGTTCCAGCCGCTCGATCTCTTCGCCCACGCGTCGTGCCTCTTCGGGGCCATCCCACACGCCGATCACGCGCACGCGGTCGCCGCCGTTCGCCTCAGTCCACAAAGTCTTGCCCAGCCGCTGCGAATTTTCCGCGATCAGCCCCGATGCGGCGCCCAGGATATGCGGGGTGGAGCGGTAATTCTGTTCCAGCTTGATCACCCGCGCGCCGGGAAAATCCTTTTCAAACCGTAGGATATTGGCGACTTCTGCGCCACGCCAGGAATAGATCGACTGGTCATCGTCGCCCACCACGCAGATGTTGCGGCGATGCTGGGCGAGCAGGCGCAGCCACATGTACTGCACTGCGTTGGTGTCCTGATATTCGTCCACCATGATATATTTGAACCGCTGCTGCCAGGATTCCAGCACCCCGCGCTCGCGCCGGAAGATGTTGAGCATATGCAGCAGGAGATCGCCGAAATCGCAGGCGTTGAGCGCGCGCAGGCGGTCCTGATAAAGCGTGTAGAACCGCTGCCCCTTGCCATTGGCCCAGGCCTCGTTTTCCAGCGCGTCGAGTTCGGCCGGATTGAGCCCGCGATTTTTCCACTTGTCGATCAGCCCGGCCAATTGCCGCGCGGGCCAGCGTTTGTCGTCGAGCCCTTCGGCCTGGATCAACTGTTTGAGCAGCCGCAACTGGTCATCGGTGTCGATGATCGTGAAGGTCGCGGTCAACCCGACCAGCTCGGCATGGCGGCGCAGCATCCGCGCCGCGATCGCATGGAATGTGCCGAGCCATGGCATGCCCTCGACCGCCGGGCCGATCAGCGTGCCGACACGTTCGCGCATTTCGCGCGCGGCACGGTTGGTAAAGGTAACGCACAGGATCTCGCTGGGCCAGGCCAGGCGCTGGCGCAACAGCCAGCCAAGCCGCGCGGTCAGCGCAGCGGTCTTGCCGGTGCCCGCGCCCGCCAGCATCAGCACCGGGCCCTCGGTGGTCAGCACTGCCTCGCGTTGCGGCGGGTTGAGCCGGTCGAGCCAGTCGGGAGGCGGGGCGGAGTCGCGCGAAGGGGGGGCAGGGGTGGTCGTCACCCGGAACAAGTAGGGAACTTGGGCGCGCTAGGCAACCGTTAGAACTCGCTCCAGTCGTCCCCCGGGGCCGATTTGATGGCCAGATTGCCGTGCGACACCGGCGCAGGCCGCGCGCGCTGCACCGGTGGGCTGTAGGCAGGGGCACTGCGTGTCGGCACAGACCGGCCCCTGCTGTCATGCATCTGGAACCGCGACACATTGCCCGCCATCCGTCCGGCTTCGTCGGCCAGGCTTTGCGCGGCGGCGTTGCTCTGTTCCACCATGGCCGCGTTCTGCTGGGTCATGCGGTCCATCTGCCCGACGGTGTTCGACACCCCGGCCAGCATTTCGACCTGGGTTCGCGCCGAATCGGCAATACCTTGCACCAGCACCGAAACTTCGCCGACCCGCGTGACGATCTGGCCCAGCGCCTTGCCAGTGTTGCCGACCAGATCGACACCCTGGTCGACATGCTGGCTGCTGGTGTTGATCAGATCCTTGATCTCGCGCGCGGCGTCGGCGCTGCGCTGGGCGAGGGCGCGCACTTCGTTGGCGACGACCGCAAATCCGCGCCCGGCATCGCCGGCCCGCGCGGCCTCGACCCCGGCATTGAGCGCCAGGAGGTTGGTCTGAAACGCGATCGCATCGATCACGTTGATGATCTGGCCGATTTCCTGCGACGAATTCTGGATCTTGGTCATTGCCGCGACCGCCTGTTCGACGATGTGGCCGCCCTGGCTGGCTTCGCGATGCGCATCGGCGATCGACTGGTTGACCTCGATCACGCTGGCGGTGTTGCGTTCGACCAGCGCGGTGACATCGGTCATCGCGCGGTTGGCATCCTGGATCGATGCGGCCTGCTGTTCGGTGCGATTGGCCAGATCGGACGAGGCGGCGCGGATTTCGCCCGAGGCATTGGCGATCGATTGCGACGATTGCGACACGACCGTCATGGTCTGTTCGAGCGCGGTCACCGCATTGTTGAAATGGGTGCGCAAGGCTTCGCCGGCGCCGGGCAAAGGCTTGTCACAGCGGATGGTCAGATCGGCATCGGACAGATGTTTGAGGGCATCGGCCAGCGTGGTGACGACTTGATCCTGTTCGTGGCCGATCTTGGCGACGGCGATTGCGTTGGCGCGGAACACGTCCATCGCCTTGGTCATCCTGCCGACGCAATCGCCGTGTTCGGTAAAGCGGATCGGACTGTCGAGGTCGCCCCGCGCCAGCGCCTCCATGCGCTCGACCGTGGTGACATAGGGGTCACAGATTATGCTGCCGCTGATGCTGACCGTCGCCAGCGCGCCGATCGCGGCAACGCCTGCGATCAGCGCGGGGATGATCAGCCCGCCGCCAAGTCCTGCCCACACCGTGGCGCCCAGCGCAACCGCTGCCCACAGGCCGTGAACAAGCAACAGGCTGCGGAATTTTTCGCGGATCGGCGCGCTCTTGGCAAACCATTCGAACATAGTCGGGCCCCTGGAGAGCCGGGACGACACCCGGCCCTTTTGTTCGGGTCAGACCTAGCCGCTGGCAGGTTGGCATCCGCTGAAGGCCCCCTTGCGCAGTTTTCCTGATGGCGTATCGGAATTTGCGCAAAAGCCGTGGCCCGATTACGGGGGAAAGCATGATCGAACACGACATCCACCCGGTGCGCCGCCACGCGCGCATCCTGATCGCCAGCCTGGTCGGCACGGCGGTCGAATTCTATGATTTCTATATCTATGCGACTGCCTCGGCGCTGGTGATCGGTCCGCTGTTCTTTCCCAAGCAGTCGTTGGCGGCGCAGACGCTGCTGGCGTTCATGACTTTCGGGCTGGCGTTTGTGGCACGCCCGGTGGGCGCGGTGGCGTTCGGGCATTTTGGTGATCGGGTGGGGCGCAAATCGACGCTGGTGGCTTCGTTGCTGTTGATGGGCGCATCGACGCTGGGCATCGCGTTTTTGCCGACATATGCGATGGCCGGGCCGATCGCGCCCGCCCTGCTGTGCCTGATGCGGTTTGGCCAGGGCTTTGGGCTGGGCGGCGAATGGGGCGGGGCCAGCCTGCTGGCGGTGGAAAACGCGCCCAAGGGGTGGGAAGGCCGGTTTGGCGCAGCACCGCAACTGGGCGCACCGCTGGGCTTTCTGGTGGCCAACGGCCTGTTCCTGATCCTGTCGCTGACGCTGCCGCACGACGCCTTTGCCGCGTGGGGTTGGCGCATACCCTTTCTGGCCAGCGCGGTGCTGGTCGCGCTGGGGTTGTGGGTGCGGCTGAAGATCACCGAAACCGCGGCGTTTCGCGCCGCGCGCGAGGCTGCGCCGCCGCCGCGCGTGCCGGTCGGGCTGTTGCTGCGTCGCTATCCCGGTGCGGTGGTGGCTGGCACGGCGGGGGTGGTGGCCTGTTTCGCCATTTTCTACCTGGGCACGACGTTCGCGCTGTCGTTTGCGACCACGCATCTGGGCTATGCGATGCAGCGGTTTCTGGCGCTGCAACTGATTGCCAACTGCGCGCTGGCGGTGGGTATCGTCACCGCCGGATACTGGTCGGACCATGCCAATCCGGCGCGCGTGCTGACCATCGGCGCCGCGCTGACGATGGCGGTCGGGCTGGTCTATGGCAGCGGGCTTGCCTCTGGCGCCTTGCCGGTGGTGCTGATCACGCTGGCGACCGCGCTGTTCGTGATGGGGTTGGTCTATGGCCCGCTCGGCGCCTGGCTGCCGGCGCTGTTTCCGACATCGGTGCGCTATACCGGGATATCCATCGCGTTCAATTGCGGCGGGATCATCGGTGGCGCGCTGGCGCCGTTTGCGGCAAGCTGGCTGGCGCTGAACGGGGGGGTGGCCTTTGTCGGCTTGTTCCTGACGCTGGCCGGGTCGGTCACTCTGGCGGGGGTTCGGCTGGCGCCGCGTCAAGCCGAAGCAGCGTGATCCGCGCCTTGCCGACTTTGCGATCGGCATCGATCACGCAGCCCTTGATTGCGACATCTTCATTGCCTGCGGTTTCCAGGCTGATCCAGGTGGCAGGTCCGATCCAGCCCAGCCGGGTCAGCTTGTCGATCGCCACCACGCCCGCGCCGGTGCGATAGGGCGGATCGATCAGCACCACGTCGAGCGCCGCGCGCGCGGGGCCCAGCGCCAGCACCGATCCGGCGCGCACGGTGGCGCGCGCATCGGCGCCCAGGCTGCGCACATTGGCGCGGATGGCATCGAGCGCGCGCGCATCCTGTTCGACAAACAGTGCCGAAGCGGCGCCGCGCGACAGCGCCTCCAGCCCCAATGCGCCAGAGCCGGCAAACAAGTCGGCCACGGCCAGTCCGTCAAAGCTGCCCAAACGGCTGGTCAGCATCGAAAACAGCGTTTCGCGCGTACGGTCGGCAGTCGGCCGGGTGGTATCGCCCACCGGCGCGACCAGTTTGCGGCCGCGCCAGTCGCCGGCAATGATCCTCATTTCATCAGCGCCTTGCGGAATGTTTCGACATCGGCCTGGCGCACTTCAATTACCGCGCCGCGCGGGATGTCACCCAGCGGGAACGGGCCATAGGCAGTGCGGATCAGGCGCGAGGTCTGCAGGCCCAGATGTTCGAGCACGCGACGCACTTCGCGGTTCTTGCCCTCGGTCAGGGTCAGTTCGATCCACTGGTTGCGCCCGGTGCGGCGTTCCATGTTGGCATTGATCGGGCCATAGCGCAGGCCATCGATCTCGATCCCGTTCATCAATTCTTCCAGCCGTGGCTGGCTGATAGCGCCGAAAGTGCGCGCGCGATAGGTGCGCGGGATGCCGCTGGCGGGCAATTCCATGGCGCGTTTCAATTCGCCATCGTTGGTCAGCAGCAACAGCCCTTCGGTGTTGAGATCGAGTCGCCCGATCGGCATGACGCGGGGCGTGCCTGCGGGCAGCGCATTGACCAGCGCGTTGTAGATGGTCGGGCGCCCGGCGGGATCGCGCTCGGCGGTGATCAGGCCGTCGGGTTTGTGAAATCGGAACAGGCGCGGCGGCGCGGCAATCGCCACCGGTTTGCCATCGACGGTCAGACCTTTGAGGTTTTTCAGCACCGTGGCGGGCGTGGTGATCACTTCGCCGTTCAGGCTGACGCGGCCCTCGCTGATGATCCGTTCAACCTCGCGGCGGCTGGCCACGCCTGCGCGGGCGAGCAGCTTGGCAATGCGTTCGCCTTCACGCGGGGGCGCATCGGGGTTGGGGGCTGCGGGCACGCGGGCGCGTGGGGCGTGGTGAGCGGCGGGCCGTCGCGGGGGGCTGCTACCGGGTTTCAGGGGACGAGACATCGCGCGCCCATACATGCACAGTGCCTTCGCGTCACCCCTGTTGCTAAGGCCGCGTTCCCCGCTAGGGTTGTATATCGGCACAACGCGGCAAAAACAGGGTGGCAATGGCGGAACGATTGAAGGGCTGGCGGCTGTTGCGGATGGCGTTGGTCAGCCGCAAGGCGGGGATCATGCTGGCGCTCGGATTTTCCTCGGGGCTGCCTTATGCGCTGTTGCTGGGCACGCTCAACGCCTGGCTGGGCGATGTGCACGTGGCGATGGCCACGATCGGCGTGCTGGCGTGGATCGGCCTGGCATATTCGTTCAAGTTCCTGTGGTCGCCGGTGGTCGATCGGTCCAGCTTGCCGCTGATCGGCGCGCTGGGGCGGCGCAAGGGGTGGATTCTGGGCTGCCAGGCGGTCCTGGTGGTGGCGCTGGCCGGGCTGGCGCTGACCGATCCGGGCGCCGCGCTTGGCCGCTTTGCGCTGATCGCGCTGATCGCCGCGCTCGCCTCGGCCACACAGGATGTGGCAATCGATGCCTGGCGCATCGATGTGGCAGACGATGTGATCACGATCGAATTGCTGTCGTCGCTCTACCAGTTTGGCTATCGTCTGGCGGCGTTGGTGGGCGGGGCGTTTGCGCTGTTCCTGGCGGCGCGAATGCCCTGGCCAATGGTCTATGGGGTGATGGCCGGATTGCTGGCGCTGATCGCGCTGATCACGCTGGGCGCGCCCGATACGCCGCGCCCGATTGTCGATGACACCGCGGCGATGGTTGATCAGCCTGCGCCGCTGTTGCGTGCGGGCGGCCTGGTGGTGGTCGCGCTGGGCTGGGGCTGGGCGATCGGCAGCATCGGCCTTTTCATGGTGGCGATGCTGGGCCCGGTGATGCCCGGCGTGGCGCGGCCCTCGGTGGGCGATTTCACGCGCGGCCATGCGCCGCTGATCGTGCTGGCGACGGTCGGCCTGCCGCTGCTGGTGGCGGCGCTGACCAATCGCGCGCGCAGCGGTGAGGGCGTGCCGGGCAAAGTTCCGGCGGTCGATCATCTGTGGCTGGCACTGGTGGCGCCTTTGGCCGAACTGTCGGCACGGCTGGGCTGGCGCGTGCTGATCACCATCGGCGTGATCCTGACGTATACTTTGTGCTATAACATGTGGAGCAGCAGCTTCGCCTATCCGTTCTATCTCGAATATCTGCACTATACGAAGGACGAGGTGGCGTTCGCGTCAAAGATCTTCGGTATTTTCATGACGATGGCCGGGATCACCCTGGGCGGGGTGCTGTTTGCCCGGCTGGGCCGCATGCCGACCATCCTGATCGGTGCGGTGCTGCCGATGCTGGGCAATTTCGTCTATGCCGATCTTGCCGAAGGCGCGGTGCATATCGACGCGGTGGCACGGATCAGCGGGTTGTCGGCGCTGGGCGCGCTGTGCGGGATCGACGCGCGGATGCTGCGGCTGCTGGTGTCGATCAGCGCCGAAAACATCTCCACCGGCATCGCCGCGGCGGCGTTCGTGGCCTATCTGTCGGGCAAAGTCAGCCGCAGCTATACCGCCGTGCAATATGCGCTGCTGTCATCGATGACGTTCCTGATCGGATCGCTGGGCAAAGGCATTGCCGGGGATGCGATCGACCACCTGGGCTATGCCACGATGTTCCGCTGGACCACCGTGGCCGGGCTGGTCGCGGTGGGGTTCGTCCTGCTGGAATGGGTGACCATGCGCAATCCGTCCCGTACCAGGGAGGATTAGTCGGGGATCTCGTTGTTGCGGCGTAGCACGTCGCCGGCCAGATAGAGCGATCCGGTGATCAGCACGTCGCCGGTCGGGGGCAGCGCGGCCAGCGCGGCGGCGACATCGGGTGCGCTTGAGACGGGCACGGCGCTGAACGGGGCAAACGCGTCGGGGCTGTGCGCGTCGTGGCCGGGGGCGGGGACGATGGTCACCGACAGCGCGCGGGTGCCCAGTGGCGCCAGGATCGCCGCCGGGTCCTTGTTGGCCAGCATGCCGATCACGACATGCACCGGCGGCTGATCGGCCAGATGGCGCGCGATCGCCGCGCCCGCATCGGGGTTGTGCCCGCCGTCGAGCCAGACCGTGCGTGTCCCGGTCAACGGGCCAGGGGCAAGCCGTTGCAGTCGCGCGGGCCAGCGCGCGGCGCCAATCCCTGTGGCCATGGCTTCCGGCGACACCGCGATCACGTCCTGATGGCGCAGCATCGCCACCGCCAGCGCGACATTGTCGGCCTGGTGCGCGCCGGGCAGCGCGGGCAGGGGCAAGTCGAGCGTGCCCAGCGCATCGCGATAGGCAATCGTGTCGCTGACGTGTGCGTGCCATTCGTGGCCACGCCGCCGCAGGTGTGCGCCCAGCGCCTGGGCCGTCTGTGCAACGCTGTGCGCGGCCAGATCAGGATAGGATTGCGTCACCAGCGGCACGCCGGGCTTGGCGATCGAGGCCTTTTCAAACGCGATCCGGGCCAGCGGCGCCTGCGGCACGCCCTGTTCGGGGATCAGCAGAAACGCCTCGTGATCAATCCCCAGCGTGGCGATCCCGCAGGCGAGCGGGGCCTCGAACACGTTGGTGGCGTCAAACCGTCCGCCCAGCCCGGTTTCGATCACGCAGGCATCAGCAGGTACCCGCGCAAACGCCAAAAACTGCGCGGCGGTGGTCACTTCAAAAAAACTGGGTGCCAGATCCTCGCCCGCATCGAGCGCCTCGGCCAGCAGCGCGGCCAGCAGATCGTCATCGATCAGTGTGCCCGCTACGCGGATGCGCTCGTTGTAACGCACCAGATGCGGCTTGGTCGCGGTGTGCACGGTCAGGCCTTGCGCTTCGAGCATGAAGCGCAAGTACGTGCAGGTCGAGCCTTTGCCGTTGGTTCCCGCCACATGGAACACCGGCGGCAGGTGGCGTTCGGGATTGCCCAGCCGCGCCAGCAGGGCGCGAATGGTGTCGAGCCCCAGCCGCCCCTGCGGCACCGACAGCCGGCCCAGCCGGTCAAGCTGTGCCTGCACCGCCGGGTGCTCGGAAATGGCAAAGTCCTTCATCGGCGGTGCGGCCTTATGCGGCGCGCGCGCCGGTCAGGTAATCGATCAGGTTGGCCAGCGTCGCCTTCATGTCGCGGCGATGCACCACCATGTCGATCATGCCGTGATCATAGAGATATTCGGCACGCTGAAACCCGGGCGGCAGCTTTTCGCGAATGGTGTCCTGGATCACGCGTTGCCCGGCAAACCCGATCAGCGCGCCCGGCTCGGCAATCTGGATATCGCCGAGCATCGCATAGCTGGCGGTCACCCCGCCGGTAGTCGGATCGGTCAACAGCACGATATAGGGCAGGCCCGCCGCGTGCAGCCGGCTGATCGCCACGGTCGTGCGCGGCATCTGCATCAGCGACAGGATGCCTTCCTGCATGCGCGCTCCGCCCGCAGCGGTCACCGCCACATAAGCGCACTTTTCACGGATGGCGAGTTCGATCCCGGCGATGAAGGCATTGCCCACGGCCATGCCCATCGATCCGCCCATGAACCCGAAATCCTGCACGCCGACCACCGCGCGCTTGCCCTCGATCGTGCCGTGGGCATTGGTAAAGGCATCGTTGTGCGGGTTGGCCGCGCGCGCCGCCTTGATCCGGTCGGCATATTTCTTGGTGTCGCGAAATTTCAGCGGATCATCGCGCACCACAGGCGCGGGCAGCAACGCAAAACCCGGATCGAGCAATTGCGCCAGCCGCGCGTCGGTGCCGATGCGGCCATGGTGGTCACAGCGCGGACAGACCGACAGATTGTCCTGATAGTCCTTGATGAACAGCATTTCGCTGCACCCCGGGCACTTGATCCACAACGTATCGGGGGTGTCGCGCTTTTGAATGAAGGTCAGCGAATTGCGGACTTTGGTCAGCCAGCTCATGCCGCCACGCTCCTTGCCTGATGCACCGCCTGCGCCAGCGCGGCAACCAGCGCGCGCACCGGTTCGGCGGCCTGTGCGCCATGCGCCGCGACCAGATCGACAATCGCCGATCCGACCACCACGCCATCGGCCACGCGCGCGATCGGCCCGGCCTGTTCGGGCGTGCGCACCCCGAAGCCGACCACGATCGGCAGGTCGGTGGTCCGCTTGAACCGTGCCACCGCGTCCTCGATCGAGGCCAGTGCCGCCGATTGCTTGCCGGTGATCCCGGCCACCGAAACATAGTAGAGAAAGCCTGACGAGCCATCGAGCACGGCAGGAAACCGTGCCGCATCGGTGGTGGGCGTGGCCAGCCGGATCGGGCTGATGCCCCTGTCGCGCAGTGCGGGGCCAAGTTCGCCATCTTCCTCTGGCGGAATATCCACGCAGATCACGCCATCGACGCCGGCCGCCGCTGCCGCATCGGCAAACCAGTCGGCGCCGCGCGTAATCATCGGATTGGCATAGCCCATCAGCACCAGCGGCACATCGGCATGGCGTGCGCGGAAATCGCGCGCGATCGCCAGAATGTCGGCCGTGGTCGTGCCCGCACCCAGCGCGCGCAGATTGGCGGCCTGGATCGCCGGGCCATCGGCCATCGGATCGGTGAACGGCATGCCCAGCTCGATCACATCGGCGCCGCCTGCGACCAGGGCATCAAGGATCGCCGGGGTCGCGGCAGGCGAGGGGTCGCCTGCGGTCACAAAGCACACCAGCGCGGGATGGCCCTTTGCAAAGGCCGCCGACAGTCGCGCGCTCACAGTGTCACCCCCAGGTGACCGGCAACGGTGAAGATGTCCTTGTCGCCGCGCCCGCACAGATTGGCCAGGATGATGGTATCCTTTGGCAAAGTCGGCGCGATTTTCTTGACGGCAGCAATCGCGTGGGCGGGTTCGAGTGCGGGGATGATGCCCTCGGTCCGGCACAGCAGTTGAAACGCGTCGAGTGCTTCGACATCGGTGACCGAAGTATAGTCCACCCGGCCCATTTCCTTGAGCCAGGCGTGTTCGGGGCCGATGCCGGGATAATCGAGCCCGGCGCTGATCGAATGGCCTTCGATGATCTGGCCGTCGTCATCCTGCAACAGATAAGTCTTGTTGCCGTGCAGGATGCCGGGGCGGCCCCCGGCCAGGCTGGCGGCGTGGTCCTTGTCCAGGCCATAGCCCGCCGCCTCGACCCCGAGCATCCGCACCGTGGGATCATCGAGGAAGGGATGGAACAGGCCGATCGCGTTCGATCCGCCGCCAATCGCGGCGACCAGGATATCGGGCAGGCGCCCGGTGCGCGACAGCATCTGCGCGCGGGCCTCGCGCCCGATCACGCTCTGGAAATCGCGAACCAGCTCGGGATAGGGGTGCGGACCGGCCGCCGTGCCGATGATGTAGAACGTGTCGTGCACATTCGCCACCCAGTCGCGCAGCGCCTCATTCATCGCGTCTTTCAGCGTTTTGGCGCCCGCCTGTACCGGGATCACTTCGGCGCCGAGCAGCTTCATGCGGAACACGTTGGGCTGCTGCCGTTCGACGTCGGTGGCGCCCATATAGATCACGCAAGGCAGGCCAAACCGCGCGCAGACTGTCGCGGTGGCGACGCCGTGCTGGCCCGCGCCGGTTTCGGCGATGATCCGCGTCTTGCCCATGCGCATGGCCAGCAGGATCTGCCCGATGCAATTGTTGATCTTGTGCGCGCCGGTGTGGTTCAGCTCGTCGCGTTTGAACCAGACTTGCGCACCGCCCAGTTCTTCGGTCAGGCGCGGCGCGAAATAGAGCGGGCTGGGACGCCCGACATAGTGTTCGAGCAGATCGTCGAATTGCGCCTGAAATTCCGGATCGGCCTTGGCCTTGCGGTATTCGGTTTCCAGATCGAGGATCAGCGGCATCAGCGTTTCGGCGACATAGCGACCGCCGAACTGGCCGAAATGGCCCCGTTCGTCGGGCTGGTTGCGGAAACTGTTGGGGGTTTGCGCGGTCATACCGTGCCTTTAGAGCGCCGGGCCGAATTGTCCAGATGGAGCGGGGGGCGATCGTTCAGGTGCCTGAAAGGGTTGATGCCCTAGGTCGGACTTGCAACGTCGTGGAGGCGGTCCCGTTTCGGCGGGGCCGCCTTTTGCACCCCCGGGATGGTTGATTCGCTCCGGGTGCAAGGCAGGCCATCGGTCGGGTGGCTAGCCCATCCCCGCATCGCGGGGATCGCGGGGTTGCATGGGGCTGGTGCAACCATCGGACACAAGGAACCAACCATGCGCAACCTCAGATTGGCCCCCGTTCTGGCCGGGCTCGGCCTGGCCCTTACCATCACTGCCCCCGCACGCGCCGATGAGACCCGCGTCGAAGTCCACACTTCGGGCGTTTTCTATGGCGGCGATTATCAGCAATCGATCGGTATCGCGGCAGGGCATGATTTCAGTCTGGCACCGGGCGTGTTTGCCGGGCCCGAAGTGTCGCTCGACAAGGAACTGGCCAGTGACACACTGACTTCGGTCGGTGTCGGCGGCCGGGTTGGCGCGGATCTGGGCCAGTCGGGCAAGCTCTATGCCGTGGCCGGCTGGGCCAGCCAGGCCTATCACGGCGGTAATCCCGATTGGGATTTCGGCGCCGGGTATCAGCACAACCTGGGTTCCGGGCTCTATGGCAAGCTGGAATATCGCCACTACACGTCGTCGGCCAATGGCATCACCCCGTCGCGCGACGCGCTGACGGTGGGCTTTGGCGCACATTTCTAACGGAAAGGCCCTCCACCTGAAGGGGGAGGGTTGGGTGGGGGTGTGCCACGTGCGGGCGATTCGCGTCGATGCGACGCGGCACACCCCATCCCTGCCTTTTGGTGGTCAGGCGCGGACGGCGTCGCAGAAGGCCGTGATGCGCGCGGGGTCTTTTACGCCCGGCGCGCTTTCCACGCCCGACGAGACATCGACGGCCGGGGCTCCGGTGATGGCGATCGCTTCGGCGACATTGTCCGGGTCCAGCCCGCCGGCCAGCATCCATGGCAGCGCGGGGCGCAGGCCGCGCAGCATGGTCCAGTCGATGCGCAACCCGTTGCCACCAGGTAGATCGGCGCCTTCGGGTGGTTTGGCATCGAACAGCACGCGCGCGGCGGCCCCGGCGAACTGGTCGGCGGCGGCCAGATCGGCGCGGGTGCGCACGCCCAGCGCCTTCCACACCGGCAGACCATGGCGCGCGCTGGCCGCAGCGATCTGTGCGGGGGTTTCGCGGCCATGGAACTGAAGATGGTCAAGCCGTACCGTCGCCAGCACGCTGTCCAGAAAATCGGGCTCGGCATCGACGAACAGCCCGACCACCTGCGCGCGGCCCGCTGCGCGCGCGGCCAGCGCGGCGGCGCGTGCCGCCTCGACATGGCGCGGGCTCTTGGCAAAGAACACCAGCCCGATGAAATCGGCGCGCGCCGCCAGCGCCGCATCGAGCGCGTCGGGGGTGGAAATGCCACAGATCTTGATCAGCGGGGCGGCCATGATCAGGTCAATACCCGTTCCAGCACGACCATGGCAAACGGATGATCGCCCGGCACCGGAAAGGCGCGGGTTTCACCGCTGAGCGCATAGCCACAACGCTGGTACCACGCGATCAGTTCGGCGCGCCGGTCGATCACGGTCATTTCCATGATCCGCGCGCCAAAGGTGTCGCGCGCAACGGCTTCGGCCTGGGCAATCAGCGCGCGGCCAAGTCCGCCCGCCTGTAACGCCGGATCGACGCACAGCATGCCCAGATAGGCGCGCGCAGGTCCGTCGCGGTCCATCCCCTGATCGCTGACGGTGACCGTGCCGATCAGCGCGCCGTCGCGTTCGGCCAGGATCACCCGCGCACCGGGATCGGCCACTGCGCGGGCCAAATCGGCGTTCGACGTCCGCTCGTCATCGAGCAAATCGGCCTCGTGGGTCCAGCCGAACCGCGCGCTGTCGCCGCGATAGGCGCGTTCGACCAGCGCGCGCAGCGCCAGCACATCGGCAAGCGTGGCCGTGCGGAATTGCGTGTCGGTCATCGCGTGGGCGTTACAGTGTGCCTTCGATCGCGCGCGCGGCGGCGGCGGGATCTTCGGCACGGGTGATCGGGCGGCCGATCACCAGCACGCTGGCCCCGGCATCGCGCGCCGCACGCGGGGTGACGGTGCGCTTCTGGTCTTCCTTGCTGCCATGATCGGCGGGGCGCAGGCCGGGCACGATCAGGTATCCGTTTTTCCAGCGCTTGTGCACCGCGCCCACTTCATGCCCCGAACAGACGATACCGTCGAGCCCGGCCTCTTGCGCCAGATCGGCCAGCCTCAACGCCTGATCATGCGCGCTGCCACCGACTCCGGTGCGGGCCAGGTCGTTGTCGTCGAGGCTGGTCAGTACGGTCACGCCCACGACGCGGGTGCTTTCCCCGGCGGCGGCCTTGGCGTCTTCCATCATCGCGCGTCCGCCGCTGGCGTGCACCGTGACGATGGCCGGTTGCAGCACGTGGATCGATTGCATCGCGGCGGCGACGGTGTTGGGAATGTCGTGCAGTTTCAGATCGAGAAAGATCGGCAATCCCACTTTAGCAATTTCGTGCACGCCGTGGTGTCCGTGTGCACAAAAGAATTCCAGGCCCAGTTTCAGCCCGCCGACATGCTGGCGCACTTTCTGGGCCAGGGCCACCGCGCTGTCGAGCCGGGGCAGATCAAGCGCAAGATAGATCGGGTTGCTCACGATTATGGGGTGCCCTTTGTCATCAAGTGTCACTGGCCCTGCTGGCCTGTTCGGCGGCATGGGTCAAGGCGTGCGCCTGTGCGGCCAGCGTTGCCTCCAGCGTGGCAATCCGCCGTGTCAGGCGCCAGCGGGTGGCGCGCAGCATCAGCGATGTCGGCACAAAGCCGATCAGCAGCGATCCGACCACCAACGCCCACGACTTGGTTTCCCAGATCAGGCCGGGCCAGATATGCACCGCGACCGGATCGGGATTGCCGTAGATAAACGCCAGCAACAGCGTCGCCACCGCGATCCAGTAGACGGTTTTCAGCGCGTTCATGGCATCCCCTGTCGGGCGAATGGCCCGTTGTGCCCTAGGTAAACCATCATGCGCCCATGTGAAGAGCGGTTTTTATGCGCCGGTCTGTTCGCCGAACACCCGGGCAAAAGTCGTGTCGACACCCTTGAAATGGTAATCGAGGTTGAACTTGTCCTCGATCTGCGCGGGTGTCAGCGCGGCGGCCACGTCGGGGTCTGCCTTGAGCAGATCGAGCAGCGACAGCGCGCCGTCGGATTCCCACACTTTCATGGCGTTGCGCTGGACCAGCCGATAGGCATCGTCGCGCGCCAGCCCGGCCTGGGTCAGCGCCAGCAGCACGCGCTGCGAATGGACCAGCCCGCCCATGCGGTCGAGGTTCTTCTGCATGCGTTCGGGATAGACCACCAGCTTGTCGACCACAGAGGTCAGGCGACCCAGCGCGAAATCCAGCGTGATCGTGGCGTCGGGGCCGATGAAGCGTTCGACCGACGAATGCGAAATGTCGCGTTCGTGCCACAGCGCGACGTTTTCCAGCGCCGGGGTCACCGCGCTGCGCACCACGCGGGCCAGCCCGGTCAGGTTTTCGGTCAGCACCGGGTTGCGCTTGTGCGGCATCGCCGACGAGCCTTTCTGGCCGGGCGAAAAGTATTCTTCGGCTTCCAGCACTTCGGTGCGTTGCAGATGGCGCACTTCGATCGCCAGCCGCTCGATCGAGCTGGCCACCACGCCCAATGTGGCAAAGAACATCGCATGGCGGTCGCGCGGGATCACCTGGGTCGACACCGGCTCGACCGCCAGGCCCAGCCGTTCGGCAACGTGTTCTTCGACACTGGGGTCGATATTGGCAAATGTGCCGACCGCGCCCGATATCGCGCATGTGGCAATTTCGGCGCGTGCCGCGACCAGCCGCGCGCGGTTGCGCGCGAATTCGGCATAGGCTTCGGCCAGCTTCTTGCCGAACGTGGTCGGTTCGGCATGGATGCCGTGGCTGCGCCCGATCGTCGGGGTGTGCCGGTGTTCGAAGGCCCGGCGCTTGAGCGCGGCAAGCAGCGCATCGACATCGGCAATCAGCAGATCCGCCGCGCGCGCCAGTTGTACGCTGAGCGTGGTGTCGAGCACGTCGGAACTGGTCATGCCCTGATGCATGAAGCGCGCCTCGGGGCCGACTTGCGCGGCCACCCAGTCGAGAAAGGCGATCACGTCATGCTTGGTGACGGCCTCGATCGCATCGATCGCGGCGACGTCGATCACCGGATTGGTCGCCCACCAGTCCCACAACGCCTTGGCCGCGCTGTGCGGCACGACGCCCAGTTCGGCCAGCTTGTCGGTGGCATGGGCCTCGATCTCGAACCAGATGCAATAGCGTGCTTGCGCATCCCAGATCGCGGTCATCTGCGGGCGGGCATAACGGGGGACCATGGCGAACCTTCCAGGACTGAATTTCCATCGCGCCGCTAGGGTCTGCGGGGCGGAAAGGCAAGATCAACCTAGATCAGGCCCTTTGCCTTCAAGGAAACATGGCCTTCGCGGCCGATGATCACATGGTCGTGGACGGTGATGCCCAGATGACGCCCGGCCTCGATGATCTTTTGCGTCACCTGGATGTCGGCGCGGCTGGGCTGGGGCGATCCGGAAGGGTGGTTGTGCACCAGGATCAGCGCAGCGGCGCCGATCGCCATCGCCTTGGCAATGATCTCGCGCGTGTAGATCGCCGATTCGTCCAGCGTGCCGTCGCTGACCACCTGATCCAGCAACAGCCGGTTCTGCACATTGAGATAGAGCACGCGCACGCGTTCGTGCGTCAGGTGTGCCATGTCGATATGCAGATAGTCGATCAGCGCCTGCCAGCTCGACAGCACGGATTCGTCGCGCATCGTCGTCAGGGCCAGCCGGCGCGCGGCGATCCCGGCGATCTTGAGCGCGGCGGCGGCGGTTTCCTTGATGCCCGACACTTGCATCAGAGCGTGGGGTTCGGCGTTGAACACCCCGGCGATCGATCCGAACCGCGCCAGCAGGATGCGCGCCAGCGGTTTGACGTCCTTTTGCGGGATTGCGGTCATCAGCAGGTATTCGATCACCTCGTGATCGGCGAGTGCGTCATCGCTGCCATCGAGCATGCGCTGGCGCAGCCGGCTGCGGTGGCCGGACGTGTCCTGGCCCACCTCGCGCACGCGGTTACCTTCATCGCGCACGCGAATGCTTTTTGCGGTTTTCGCGCCGCGCGTCACAGGTGTTGCAAACAGGCTGGGTTCATCGGTCATGGCGATGCCCTGCATTGCCGATGCCGGGCCCGCGCGCAAGCGGGCGAGGGGGTGCGAACGCTTCCGATTTGGCGGATGGGGGGTGGCGTTGTGCATAGGTTGCGCATAGGTATCGCCAACGCGATTCCGCCGCTTGCGCAAGGGGTGTGGCACATGCCGGGCAAATGCGTGAACACCGACTTGGGTCGGGTTGACTCGCTTGTTACCCCAGCCTAAGGGGCAGGCGCTCTCGGCGGACACGGTGTCGGTCGTGCGCGGTCCTACGGGGGGCATGCCTGGGTCCAGAGCCCTAAAAGCCGTTCGAAAAGGCGCAGCGCATGGATGATGACGGGTCCGACTTGACATCCATTGGTAGGGATAAAGACGTCCAATCGCTCGACGCCCGGCTGAAAGCAGCCCGCGAGCGCGAGGAAGGTCAATCCCGAACGCCGCCGCAGACGGGTGCAGACGCGAGCTATCGCGCGGGCAACCGGGTGCTGGCCGATCTGGTGGGTGGCTTGGCCGGGGGGCTGTTTCTCGGCTGGGTTATCGACCAGTTTGCCGGGACGCGGCCGTGGGGGCTGTTGGTGATGATGTTCTTCGGAATATTCGTCGCTTTCAGGAACATCGTCCGCAATGCGGGCCATGGTGGGGGGTGATCGCTGCGGCGATTGCATCTGAAGGCATGGTCTGAGTTGCGCACTTCATTCGTTACGAACGCAAGCAGGGACCTGAACGTGGCAGCCGAGCCAAAAGTCGATCCGATGCACCAGTTTACAATCGAGCCGCTGTTCGGTTCGGACAACTGGTCGATTGCCGGGCATAACATCGCGTTCACCAATTCGGCGCTGTGGATGGCGATGTCGGTGGCATTGCTGATCCTGTTTGTCAGCGGTGGCCTGCGGCGCCAACTGGTGCCCGGCCGCTGGCAGATGGCGGTCGAAACGATGACCGGCTTTGTGGATTCGATGCTGGCGACCTCGGTCGGTCCCAATGGCAAGAAATACGTGCCTTACGTCTTCTCGCTGTTCAGTTTCATCCTGTTCGCCAACTATCTCGGCCTGGTGCCGCTGGGCCTGGTGGGCCTGCACCCCTATACGTTCACCAGCCATTTTTCGGCGACCGGCGTGTTGTCGATCATGGCGTTTTCGATCGTCCTGGTGGTCGGCTTTGCCAAGCACGGGTTGCATTTCTTTTCGCTGTTCGTGCCGCACGGCACGCCCGTGCCGATGATCCCGCTGATCTTTGTGGTTGAGCTGATCTCGTTCCTGGTGCGTCCGTTCTCGCTCGGGCTGCGACTGTTCGTGGCGATGATGGCCGGGCACGTGCTGCTCGAAGTGCTGTCGAGCTTTGTGATCACCGGCGGCAACGGCGGACCCTTGCTGTTCACGATTGCCAGCGTGCCGAGCTTTATCCTTATGGTCGGTATCTGCGCGCTGGAATTGCTGGTAGCGGGCATCCAGGCCTATGTCTTTGCGCTGTTGACCTGCGTCTATATCAACGACGCGGAAAACCTTCACTAACAAACCCATCACCTCAGGTACCAAAGGGAGTTTTGAAATGGACGCAGAAGCTGCAAAGCTGCTCGGTGCGGGCTTCGCCGCGATCGGCGCTGGTCTCGCCGCGATTGGCGTGGGCATCGTTTTCGGCAATTTCCTTGAAGGCGCGCTGCGCAACCCCGGCGCCGCCGACGGTCAGCAGGGCCGCCTGTTCATCGGTTTCGCCGCGGCGGAACTGCTCGGCCTGTTGTCGTTCGTCGTTGCGATGCTGCTCATCTTCAAGTGAGCCAAAGGCCCGGCTGACCGGGGTACAGATACGACGGTCCGGTTTTACGGCGCGTCGTCTGTCCCCGGTCCCGTTGCCGGGCCTGCCGCGTTGCGGCGCCCAGTTTTGTTGACGTACCTGCCCGAAAAGAGCCCGTCATGCCACAGATCAGCCAGCTAGCCGGCACCTACTTCAGCCAGATCTTCTGGATGCTGGTGTTTTTCGGCCTGACATTTGTCATTGTCGGCCGGGGCATGGTGCCAAAGGTCATGGCCACCATGACCGACCGCAACCAGACGATCGCCAACGATCTTGCCGCTGCGCAGGCCGCACGCGATGCGGCCGAAGCAGACGCCGCCTCGTGGAGCGCAACCGAAGCCGCCCAACGTGCCAGCGCGCACGATCTGGTGGCAGAGGCCAAGCATGCCGCCGCGGTTGCCACCCAGACCCGTCTGGCCGATACGGCCGCGCGGCTCGAAACACAGATCCACGCCGCCGAGGCCCGCATCGTTGCGGCGCGCGCGGCTGCGCTGGATGAATTCGAACACGTTGCCGCCGACCTTGCGCAAGACATTGCCCTGCGCGTTGCAGGCCTTGCCGTCAGCGGCGATGACGCGCGTGGCGCGGTGAAGGGACCATTTGCCCATGGCTGATCTCCACGAAGCTGCCGAACCGCTGCTGTTCGGGCACATTCCACCGGTCATGATCGTCAGCGCCGCGATGACGGTGCTGATCGTGATCATGCTGTGGAAGAAAGTGCCGTCGCTGGTCACGTCCGGCCTCGACAAGCAGATCGCCGCGATCCGCGCCCAGCTTGATGAAGCGCGCACGCTGCGGGCCGAGGCCGAACGGTTGCGCGCCGACTATGCCGCGCGCATCGCCAGCGCCGAAAAGGACGCCGCGGCCATGCTCGAACATGCCCGGCACGAAGCCGAAGCGATTGTCGCGCGCGCCGAAGTCGCCACCACCGACGTGATCGCGCGCCGCGAAAAGATGGCCGCCGAAAAGATCGCCGCAGCCGAACACGCCGCTGTGGACGAACTGCGCCAGCGCGCGGTGACGGCCGCCACCGACGCAGCGGCACAGTTGATCGCCGCGCGCCACAGCGCCGACGCCGACCGCGCGCTGGTCGATGGCGCGATCGAACATCTGGTCAACTAACCAGGCGTCATGACCGAACAGCGAGGGTCCCGCCGGAAACGGTCGGGACCCTTGTCGTTTCGGCGGCTATAGATGCCGATGCATGACCAGGGCATCGACAAGGCCCAGCCGGGGATGGTTGAAGGCGCCGGGTTGGCGACCGATTTCGGCAAACCCGAGCGACCGCCACAGCGCGACCGCGCCGGTGTTGCTGGCCACCACAAAGTTGAACTGCATCGCGGTGAAACCGGCGACACGGGCGCGTTCGAGCGAATCCTCCGCCATTGCCCGGCCAGTCCCGCGCTGGGCCGAAATGTACCCGCAATTGGCGACATGCGCGCCGCCGCCAAGCTGGTTGGCGCGCAGAAAGTAACTGCCGACGACCCCGCCATCGTCGGCCACGAGCGACTGACGATCGGGCCCCAGCCAATAGGCCAGCGCCGCTTCGCGTGACCAGTCGCGGGGCAGGGCATAAGTCTCGCCTGCGCGGATCACCGGTTCGATCAAGCCCCAGATCGCATCGGCATCATCTGCTGTTGCAGGGCGGATCACGGGCGGGTCGATCCGCGGACCACCAGCCGCACCGGCACGCGCCGGGGCGAGGGCGCCTCGCCGCCGATGGTGGCGATCAGGCGATCGACCAGCAGCGATCCGGCGACTTCGAAATCGCTTTCCACCGTGGTCAGTTGCGGGTTTGACCAGGCCCCGGCGCGCACGCCGTCAAACCCGACCACGCCGATATCGTCGGGCACGCGCAGCCCGCGCGATGTCAATTCCTTCAACGCGCCCAACGCGATTTCGTCGCTGACGCCGAATATGGCATCGAACGGCCGTCCGCTTTCGATCAGCGCGGCGGCGGCACGGCGGCCCTGTTCCTCGCGCTCCAGCCCGCGCTCGATGCGTTGCAGATAGGGTTCGAGCCCGGCATCGCGCATCGCTGCGGCATAGCCGTCAAAGCGTTCCTTGAACTGGCGTTGCGGCGATGTTTCCGATCCCAGGCAGACGATATTCCGGTATTGCCGCACCAGCATGTGGCGCGTTGCCAGCATCGCCCCGGCATGGTTGTCGCTGCGCACCCAGGGAAAGGCATCGCTTGGCGCGCCCCAGCACACCCAGTGCGAATCTTCGGGCAACTGGCCGAAATAGTCCCACGCCTCGGTGTTTTCGCTGGTGCCGATGACGATCATGCCGTCGGCCTTGCGGCGTTCCTGATAATGGCCCCAGAAATTGGCCGCGCTGTCCTGAAATGCCACCAGCACTTCATAGCCGCGCGCGGCGGCGGCGGCGCACGTGCTGCCCAGCAGCGCGAAATAGAACGGGTTCAAATCCTTGCGATCCTGCCCGGGGCGGCAGATCATCACCAGCGCCAGCGTGCCGGTGCGGCCGCGGCGCAGCCGTGCGGCGTTTTCATCGACCTGGTAATTGAGACGGGCCGCTGCCTCGATCACGCGCTTGCGCGTCGGTTCGCTGATCGAGGTGTCGCCCGCCAGCGCGCGGCTGACCGTCGATTGACTGACCCCCGCCGCTTCGGCCACGTCGAACGACGTGACCCGGATGATGCGCTTTTCAACCATGCTATCCCCCGACCGTACTTTTTTCAGCGAAAGCTGTCTTTGGCGGCGCGCAACGCCGCAAAAGTGGCCACCGCGTCACCGCCGCCCCAGCGTGCCTCCATGGCAGGATCGTCCGCGCGAAGAAAGGGATTGGTCGCCAGTTCGCGATCGAGCCGGGTCGGCACGGTGGGCAGACCGTTCGCCCGCTTGTCGGTGATTTCTGCGGCATAGGCGATCAGTGCCTGGTTGTCGGGGTCGGCGTACAGCGCAAAGCGCGCGTTGCTGGCGGTATATTCGTGCGCGCAATAGATTGCGGTTTGCGGTGGTAGTGCCTTCAGCCGTTGCAGGCTGGCCCAGAACTGTGGTGCGGTGCCTTCGAACATCCGTCCGCAGCCCAGCGCGAACAGGCTGTCGCCGACAAAGGCGATCTGCGCGTCGGGCAAGTGATAGGCCACGTGGCCCAGCGTGTGCCCGCCGACATCGATCACCTGCGCCTCGAACGCGCCCAGCGAGACCGTGTCGCCCTGTTCGACGGTACGGTCGATCCCGGCGATGCGCGCGGCATCGACGGCCGGCGCGACGATCAGGCATCCGGTCTGCGCCTTGATCGCCTCGTTGCCGCCGGCATGGTCGGGGTGCCAGTGGGTGTTCCATATCTGCGTAATGCGCCAGCCGCGCAGATCGGCCTGCGCCAGATAGGCATCGGCATCGGGGGTGTCGATCGCCACGGTTTCGCCGCTGGCGGGATCGTGGACGAGATAGCCGTAGTTGTCGGCCAGGCACGCGAATTGGTGAACGATCACGGTCATCAGGCGTTCCTAGCCGAACGCGCCAGACAAAGCAAAAGCCCGCCGGTTTGCACCGACGGGCTTTTTTGTCCGGTCTACCGGTCGGGCCAAGACCCGACCGGATCCGATCAGCGCTGCGCCTTGAGCGCGGCGCCCAGAATGTCGCCCAGCGAAGCGCCGGCATCCGACGAACCGTATTGTTCCACGGCTTCCTTTTCTTCGGCGAGCTGACGCGCCTTGATCGAGAACGTGGGCTTTTTCGAACGGTCGAAACCGGTGACCAGCGCGTCGATCTTCTGACCGACCTGGAAACGGTCGGGGCGCTGTTCGTCGCGATCGCGGCCAAGGTCGCTGCGCTTGATGAAGCCGGTTGCACCGTCTTCGCCAGCCTGCACTTCCAGCCCGCCATCGCGCACTTCGAGCACGGTCACGGTCACGACTTCGCCACGACGCAGCGCGTTGCTCGACGCGGTCGAGGTGCTGCCGGCAACAGCGGCGGCCGGAGCACCCTTTTCAAGCTGCTTCATGCCCAGGCTGATGCGTTCCTTGTCGACATCGACGTCGAGCACCACGGCCTTGACCTGTTCGCCCTTGCGGTGAAGCGCCAGCGCGTCTTCGCCCGAAATGCCCCAGGCGATGTCCGACATGTGCACCATGCCGTCGACGTCGCCGTCGAGACCGATGAACAGGCCGAATTCGGTCGCGTTCTTGACTTCGCCTTCGACAACCGAACCAACCGGGTGACGTTCGGCAAAGCCTTCCCAGGGGTTCTGCTGCGCCTGCTTGAGACCCAGCGAGATGCGGCGCTTGTCGCTGTCGACTTCGAGCACCATGACATCGACTTCCTGGCTGGTCGAAACGATCTTGCCGGGGTGGACGTTCTTCTTGGTCCAGCTCATTTCCGAAACGTGGACCAGGCCTTCGATGCCGGCTTCGAGTTCAACGAACGCACCATATTCGGTGATGTTCGTGACCGTGCCAGACAGCTTGGCGCCAACCGGGTACTTGGCGGCGACGCCTTCCCACGGATCGCTGTCGAGCTGCTTCATGCCCAGGCTGATGCGCTGGGTGTCCTGGTTGATGCGGATGATCTGCACGCGCACGGTGTCGCCGATGGCGATCACTTCCGACGGGTGGTTGACGCGCTTGTAGCTCATGTCGGTGACATGCAGCAGGCCGTCGATGCCGCCCAGATCAACGAACGCACCGTAATCGGTGATGTTCTTGACGACGCCGTCGATGATCTGCGCTTCCTTCAGGTTCTGGATCAGGCCCGAACGCTGTTCGGCGCGGGTTTCTTCCAGCACCGCACGGCGCGACACGACGATGTTGCCACGGCGGCGATCCATCTTGAGGATCTGGAACGGCTGCGGGATATCCATCAGCGGCTGCACATCGCGCACCGGGCGGATATCGACCTGGCTGCCGGGCAGGAAGGCCACGGCGCCGTCGAGATCGACGGTGAAGCCGCCCTTGACGCGGCCGAAGATCACGCCTTCGACGCGCTTGCCTTCGCCGAATTCGTTTTCAAGCTTGTCCCAGGCGGCTTCGCGGCGGGCGCGGTCGCGGCTGAGCATCGCTTCGCCGTCGGCGTTTTCGACGCGATCGACATAGACTTCGACTTCATCGCCGACCGAAAGGCCGTGCGGCATGCCGGGTGCAGCGAATTCGCGCAAAGGCACGCGGCCTTCGCTCTTCAGACCGACGTCGATGACGGCCTTGTCGTTTTCGATGGCGGTGACGGTGCCCTTGACGACGCGGCCTTCAAAGCCGCCATTGCTGGCAGAGCCGAGCGTTTCGTCGAGCAGCGCGGCAAAATCGTCGCGCGTGGGGTTGGAAGCCATGGGTTGGTTGTGGTCCTGTGTGGGTATTTTCCGGCCAGGCGGTTGTCTCCGCCGGTCTTTCGTCCGCGCATGATCAGGTTTGATGGCGAATCATTCGCCCGCGGGGTAAAAGGGCCGAACCACCCGCCGGGCCGGATGCCGTGGCGGGTACCCCCGAATGCGACCGTGGCGCGTGGCGCCGGAAACCGGTTCGTGTCGGGAATGATCGCGCCCCTAGTCGAACATGCGCAAAAAGGCAAGCTGCCGCGCGGCTCGCACCCACGATTGCGCAAATTGCAAGTGCCAGGTTGCTCTGGATCAAGGCGAGGCGCGCGCTGGTCCGTAAAACCGCCCTATCGACCCCATTCGAATTGCAGGAGATCCCGCCATGACCACCCCCGCCACACTTGCCGATCTTGCCCAGCCTGTCGACCTT
The DNA here is from genome assembly GCF_001519065.1 of Novosphingobium sp. FSW06-99. Classification (GTDB taxonomy): domain Bacteria; phylum Pseudomonadota; class Alphaproteobacteria; order Sphingomonadales; family Sphingomonadaceae; genus Novosphingobium. The sequence continues at coordinate 69,019 of NZ_KQ954264.1, read as the reverse complement.
GCCACGCGCGACGGCGTCACGCTGTCGGTGCGGCCAGCCTATGCCGAAGATGCCGACGCGCTCGAGGCGTTTTTTGACGGGGTCAGCGATGATGACCGGCGCTTTCGCTTTTTGACCGCGGTGCGCCATGTCGGGCCCGACCAGATCGCCTCGCTCACCCATGTCGACCATTGGCGCACCGAAAGCTGGGTGGCGTTCGACAAGGCCACCGGCGCCTTGATCGCGTCGGCCATGCTGGCCTGCGACGCGCAGATGGATACCGGCGAAATCGCCATTTCGATCCACCGCGACTACCGCGGCAAGGGGCTGGGGTGGACGTTGCTCGACGTAGTGGCCACCGAGGCGCAGCGGCGCGGGCTGAAACGCGTGATCTCGATCGAGGATCGCGACAACCATGCCGCGATCGAGCTTGAACGGGAAAAGGGTTTTGACGCGCATGGCGTCGATGGCGACCCGCACCTGATCATGCTTGAAAAACGGTTTGCCTGAGAGTTTTATTCAAAATTCGAGAGATGAGCGAATTTTGAAGGCCGCACCGGCCCGTTCTCCGGTGCGGGCTGGACGTTTGGCCCGGATCGCGGCAGGGTGGTTTCTTTTGGAACCATGTGAAGGTCGTGATGCCCGGATTGTCCAAACGTCTTGTCGTGTTGCTGGCCTCCAGCCTGCTGTCCATCGCGCCCTGTGCGGCCAAGACCGCGACCCCGCCCGCTGCGGCGGGTTGGGACGGGTTTGTCCAGGCCTCGATCGATCGCTGGTTCGTGCTCGATCCGGCCATGGCCGTCTATCAGGGTGCGCACCGCTACGACGGGCAATTGCCCGACTGGAGTGAGGCCGGGCTGACGCGGAAGGCAGCCTTTCTCAAGGGTGTGATCGCGCGTGCGCAGGGCTTTCACGGCCTCACCAGGGCGCAGCGGTTTGAACGCGACTATCTGGTGCAGGTGGCCAGGGGGCAATTGTTCTGGCTGACCGATGCGGACCAGCCGCATCGCAATCCGGCGTTCTATGTCGGCGGCGGGCTCGATCCCAATGTCTATCTGTCGCGCGACTATGCCCCGGCGCCGGTGCGGATGCGCGCGCTGATCCACTTTTTCGACGCGGTGCCGCGCGCTGCCGCGCAGATTCGCGCCAATCTGACCCATCCGTTGCCCGATACCTTTCGCTATTATGCCATCGCAGGCTTTTCCGGGTTTGCCGATGCCTATGCCAACGATGCCCCGCGTGCCTTTGCCGGCGTGAACGATGCGGCCTTGCAGGCGCAGTTGAAAGCGTCTTCGCAACGCGCCAGCGCGGCAATGCAGGATCTGGCCGGGTGGGTGAAGGCCCAGGCTCCCGGTGGCGACTATGCGCTGGGGGCCGACCGGTTTGCCCGTATGCTGGCCGCGACCGAGGCGGTCGATGCGCCGGTGGCCACCATCGCGGCGGCGGGCAAGGCCGATCTCGATCGCAACCGCGCCGCGTTGGTCGATGCCTGCGCCGCGTTCGCGCCGGGGCAAAGCGTGCCTGCCTGTGTCGATCAGGTTGGCGCTGACAAGCCCGCCGATGGCCCTGTTGCCGAAGCGACCCGGCAGATTCCCGCGCTGGAGGCCTTTGTACGCGCGCGCGATCTGGTCAGCATCCCCGGCACCGAACAGGCGCTGGTGCGGCCAAGCCCGCCCTACAACGCGCAGAACAGCGCCTATATCGATCCGGCCGGGCCGCTCGATAAAGGGCTGCCGTCGATCTATTACATCAGCCCGCCCGATCCGTCGTGGTCCAAGGCCAAGCAGGATGCCTATATTCCCGGCAAGGCCGATCTGCTGTTCACCAGCGTGCACGAAGTCATGCCTGGCCACTTTGTCCAGTTCCTCCATTCCAACCGCGCGGCCTCGCCGGTCGGGCGGCTGTTTGTCGGCTATGCCTTTGCCGAAGGGTGGGCGCACTATGCCGAGGAAATGATGTGGGAAGCCGGACTCGGCAAGGGCGATCCCAAGATCCACATCGGCCAGTTGACCAATGCCTTGTTGCGCGATTGCCGCCTGATTTCGGCGATCGGGCTGCACACCGGCGGGATGACTGTGGCACAATCAAAGGCGCTGTTTCGCGACCAGTGCTATCAGGATGAAGGCAATGCCGATCAGCAAGCGGCGCGCGGCACGTATGACCCGGCCTATCTCAACTATACGCTGGGCAAGCTGATGATCCGCCGGTTGCGCACCGACTGGACCGCGACGCATGGCGGGCGGGCAAGCTGGCGGGCGTTTCACGACACGTTCCTGTCGTTCGGCGGGCCGCCGATCCCGCTGATCCGGCGCGAAATGCTGAAGGAAGCCGCCCCGCACGCCTTGTTCTGAGCGGTCGGGATCAGACGCGCGCGAGAATATCGCGCGCGTAAACCGCCAGCGTGTCGTCGCGCGCGCCCATCACCACCACCCGGTCGCCGGGGCGGGCCATCGCGATGATCGCGTCGGCGGCATCGGCGCGTGCGGGCATATGCAGCGCATGGCCCCCGGCGGCGTTGATCAGATCGACAATCCGTTCCGAGCCGATCGTGCGATCGACGGTGCCACCGAAATAGACCGGATCGGTCAGGATGACATGATCTGCGCTGTCGAGACGCGTGGCCAGCACAGTCGCCAATTCGTCGCCCATTTGGCGCAAGGGTCCGTAGCCGTGCGGCTGAAACAGCGCGATCACGCGCCCCGGATGGCTGCGCAAGGTGGCCAGCGTGGCGGCGACTTTTTCGGGGTTGTGGCCGAAATCGTCGATCACGGTCACGCCGCTGGCCGACGTGCCGACAATGTCGAACCGCCGCGCCAGCCCCGCAAAACTGCCCAGCGCGGCCACCGCATCGGCCAGTGGCACACCCGCCAGATCGGCGGCGGCCAGCGCGGCCAAGGCGTTCATCAGATTGTGCCGGCCCGGCACGCCAAGGTGCAGATCGTGGGTGGCGCCCGTGCGGCGGTCGATCACCGTGGCGGCAATGCCGGCGGCGCTGTACCGGATCGAGGCGGGGTCGGCGGCAATCACCGCCGCCGCACCCATCCCGAACGGCAGCACGGCGAGCGCACGATGCGCCAGCGCCATGCTTTCGGCATCATCGGCGTTGATCGCCACGGCACCCGACCGGGCCAGAAAATCGCCAAACAATTCGCGCAGTTCGTCCAGACTCTTGTGATCGAGACTGACATTGCCGAGCACGCCCACGATTGGCCGATAGAGCGCGATCGAGCCATCGCTTTCATCGACTTCGGCCACGAAATCGGCGCCCGTGCCCACGCGCGCCGCGGCAAATGGCGCGTCGTCGGCGACGAAATTCTTCATCACCGCGCCGTTGACGATCGTCGGGTCGCGGCCTGTTGCGGTCAGAATCCAGCCGATCATGCCGGTAACGGTCGATTTGCCGCTGGTTCCGGCCACCGCGATCGGGCGGGGGGCGCGGTTGAACAGCGCCGCCAGCACGTCGGCACGCGACAGCCGCGTGGCGCCGAGTGCGCGCGCGGCGACCACTTCGGGCACGGTGTCCTCGATCGCGGCAGAGGCCACCAGGATCTGGTCAGCCGAGACGATCCCGCTGCCATCCTGGGGGTGCAGCGTCACGCCCAGGCTTTCCAGCCAGGCGAATTTTTCGGGGGTGCGGCCCTGATCGCGGCTGCGGTCCGATCCGGCGACGCGCGCGCCCATGCCCAGCAGGATCAGCGCCAGTGGCAACATTCCCGATCCGCCGATTCCGCAAAAGAACCAGGGACGGGCGGCAGGGTCGGCGGCGAAAGCGTCGGTTTGGGTCATGGCTTTGGTTTGGGTCATGGCTTTCGCGTTCCTACAGGATATGCCCCGGCAGTCCAGACTTGCAGCGCGGCGCCAATCGCCTATGGCCAGCGATCATGCGTGTCCGCCTGTGCGCTCCTTCGACACCGTTCACCCGCGACGACGCGGCGCGCGTTGCTGCGCTGGCGGTCGACTATCCGGGCGTGACGCTCGATTTTCATCCGCAATGCTTTGCCGTGCAGGGGCATTTTGCCGGGGCCGATGCCGAACGGCTGAGCGCGCTGCTCGATTGCGCCAATGATCCCGCTTGCGATGCGGTGTGGTTTGCGCGCGGCGGCTATGGCGCGGTGCGGATTGCCGAAGCGGCGCTGGCAGGGCTGGCCCCGGCGGCGCGCGACAAGCTCTATCTGGGCTATTCCGATGCGGGGACGCTGCTGGGCGCGTTCTATCGCGCAGGGGTCGGGCGCCCGATCCATGCGCCAATGCCTGCGGATATCCGCCGGGTCGGGGGTGATGCGGCGGTGCGCCGCGTGCTCGGCTGGCTGACGGGCGATCGTTCGGGCGAAGAGGGCGCGATCGGTCCGGCGCCGGTGGCGGCGTTCAATCTGATGACGCTGGCGATGCTGGTGGGCACCCCGCTGATGCCCGATCTGGCCGGGCATGTGGTGATGATCGAGGAAGTCGCCGAATACCTCTATGCGATCGATCGCCTGTTGTTCCATGTCACCGCCGCGCTGGCGCCGATGGGAATTGCCGGAATCCGGCTGGGCCGGGTCAGCGATGTGCCTGAAAACGACCGCCCGTTCGGCATGGAAATCGATGCCATGGTGCGCGATTGGTGCGACAGGCGGGGCATTGCCTTTCTGGGCGGGGCCGATATCGGCCACGATGCCGCCAACAAGATCGTGCCGTTCGGACTTGCCGAGCGCGCGCAAGGCCAATAAGCGCGCCGCCAAAGAACCTGAAAGAGACATTCCAATGCGAGCATTCGTTTTTCCGGGGCAGGGCAGTCAAAAGGTCGGGATGGGCGTCGAACTGGCCGCCGCCAGCCCCGCCGCGCGTGAGGTATTCGAAGAAGTCGATGACGCGCTGGGGCAAAAGCTGTTCCGGATCATGGCCGAAGGGCCCGAAGACCAGTTGACGCTGACCGAGAACGCACAGCCCGCGATCATGGCCCATGCCATCGCCGTGCTGCGCGTGCTGGAACGCGAAGGCGGCATCGCGATCGCCGACAAGGCCCACTTCGTCGCCGGGCACAGCCTGGGCGAATATACCGCGCTGTGTGCGGCAGGGGCGTTTTCGCTGGCCGATACCGCGCGGTTGCTGAAATTGCGCGGGCAGGCGATGCAGGCGGCGGTGCCGGTGGGCGTGGGCGCGATGGCCGCGCTGCTGGGCGCCGACATTGCCAAGGCCACCGCACTGGCCGAAGCGGCGGCCGAGGGTGAAGTGTGCACGGTTGCCAACGACAACGACCCGACCCAGGTCGTGCTGTCGGGCCACAAAGGCGCGATCGAGCGCGCGATCGGCATGGTCAAGGAGCATGGCATCAAGCGCGGCGTGCTGCTGCCGGTGTCGGCCCCGTTTCATTGCCCGCTGATGCAGCCGGCCGCCGATGCCATGGGGCAGGCGCTGGCCGCAACGGCGCCGCGTTCGCTGGCGGTTACGCTCTATGCCAATGTGACCGCCGCGCCGGTGACCGATCCGTCCGACATTGCCCGGCTGCTGGTCGAACAAGTGACCGGGCGCGTGCGCTGGCGCGAAAGCGCGCTTGCGATGGGTGCCGCAGGCGTGGGACAATTCGTCGAACTGGGCGGCAAAGTGCTCGGCCCGATGATTTCGCGCACCGTGGCCGACGTGTCGATCACCAGCGTGGTGACCATGGCCGACATCGAAGCCTTGCTGAAGGATATCTGATCGCATGGAACACCGTCTTTTCGATCTGACCGGGCAGACTGCCCTGGTGACCGGCGCCGCCGGGGGCATCGGCTCCGCGATCTGCCATGCGCTGGCGCGGCAGGGTGCGCGCCTAGCGCTGTCGGGCACCAACGCGGGCAAATTGCGCGCCTTTCGCGATGAGCTGAACGAGACCTATGGCCATGACCATGTCGAGATCACCTGCGATCTGTCGAACCCGGATTCGGTCGAACAGCTCGTGCCCGCGACGATCGACACGCTGGGCAAGATCGACATCCTGGTCAACAACGCCGGGATCACGCGCGACAATCTGATCATGCGGATGAAGGATGACGATTGGGATCAGGTGATCCGCGTCAATCTGGAGGCCGCGTTCCGTCTGATGCGCGCCGCCGCGCGCCCGATGATGAAGGCGCGCCATGGCCGCATCGTCACGATCACCAGCGTGGTCGGCGCCACCGGCAATCCGGGGCAGGTCAACTATGCCGCGGCCAAGGCCGGGCTGGTCGGGCTGTCGAAGTCGCTGGGCCAGGAACTGGCCAGCCGGGGCATCACCGTCAATTGCGTCGCACCCGGTTTTATCCGCACGGCGATGACCGACGTGTTGCCCGATGCGCAAAAGGACGCGTTGAATGCGCGCATCCCGATGGGGCGCATGGGCGAAGGCGCCGATATCGGCGCGGCGGTGGCCTATCTCGCCAGCCGCGAGGCCGGCTATGTGACCGGCCAGACGCTGCATGTGAATGGCGGCATGGCGATGCTGTCCTGATGCTGCGCACGGGCTGGGCGTTGCTGGCGCTGGTTGCCAGCCCAGCCGCCGCGCGCCCGCCCGAGGCGCTGGCCTGCGCGTTGCAGGCCGCCCCCGCCGGGCTCGATGCGCGGCTGGCCGATGTGATCGTCAGCCGCGACACCGCGCGCGGGCGGCCCGTGCTCGATGAATTGCGCGTGCTGACCGATCGCTGCGCCGCCGACCAGTTTCTGTCGGAGAGCCAGCGCAACGCCTATTTCACGTATGTGCTGGGCCGGATGGGGCGCGATGCGCTGGATGCCCGGCTGGGGGCGGCAGGGGTGTCTTCGGCGCTGATCGACCAGGCGCTCGACATCGGGCCGGGCAATGCCAACAACCCGGCCGAAAAAGTGACCGAGGGCGATCTGCGGCTGGTCGCCGATGCGTTGAAGGACGCTGGCCACGACCCGGCAAAAGTCACCAGTGATGGTTGGGCCTTGATCACCGCGTGGATTGTGGCCACCGCAAACATGTTCGACGGCCTGCGCGATCTGGATTAAGGCTTTGCTTGACCGCGCTCGCGCGCGGGGTGGGAGGTCTGCGTTCGTGGCAGGGAACCGGATGACGGGCTGAATTCGGGCGATTTATGCACAGCTTCGCTTGTCCCGGTGCGGTCGGTGCTTGCGAAGGCACCGGGCGTGGTTATGGAAGGTGGTCCGAAACCGCAACACACCTTGCGCGAATCCCCTCGCACGGGGCTGATCGCGACCGGGATGGCATGACCGAGGGATCGAGACGAGAATGAAGGCCACCATCGAACGCGCGACGCTGTTGCGTTGTCTGTCCCATGTGCAATCGGTGGTCGAGCGGCGCAACACCATCCCGATCCTGTCAAACGTGCTGATCGATGCATCGGCCAGCGGATCGGTCAAGCTGATGGCGACCGACCTCGATCTGCAAGTGATCGAATCGATGCCCGCGGCATCGGTCGAGGCCGCAGGGGCGATCACCGTATCGGCGCACCTGCTGTTCGACATTGCGCGCAAGCTGCCCGACGGGTCGCAAGTCAGCCTGGAAACCGTCGACAATCGTATGGTGGTCAAGGCCGGGCGCAGCCGGTTCCAGTTGCCGACGCTGCCGCGCGACGACTTTCCGGTGATTGTCGAAGGCGATCTGCCGACCAGTTTCGAAATCCCCGCGCGTACCCTGGCCGAACTGATCGACCGCACGCGCTTTGCGATTTCGACCGAGGAAACGCGCTATTACCTCAACGGCATCTTCTTCCATGTCAGCGATGACGTGCTGAAGGCCGCCGCCACCGACGGCCACCGGCTGGCGCGCTATACGCTGGCCCGGCCCGAAGGTGCCGAAGCCATGCCCGACGTGATCATCCCGCGCAAATGCGTGGGCGAATTGCGCAAACTGCTCGAAGACGTGCTCGACACCAATGTGCTGATCGATCTGTCGGCCAGCAAGGTGCGCTTTACGCTGGGCGGCGAATATGGCGTGGTGCTGACCAGCAAGCTGATCGACGGCACGTTCCCCGATTACAACCGGGTGATCCCGACCGGCAATGACAAGCTGCTGCGGCTCGATCCGCGCGCCTTTTTCGAAGGGGTCGACCGCGTCGCGACGATTGCCACCGAAAAGACCCGTGCGGTCAAGATGGCGCTCGACACCGACCGTGTCACGCTGTCGGTGACCAGCCCCGACAACGGCACGGCGGCCGAAGAGATTGCCGCCGATTACCGCGCCGATGGCTTTGAAATTGGCTTCAACGCCAATTATCTCAAGGATATTCTCAGCCAGATCGATGGCGATCTGGTCGAACTGCATCTGGCCGATGCGGGCGCGCCGACACTGATCCGCAAGGATGACCAGTCGGCAGCGCTCTATGTGCTGATGCCGATGCGCGTGTGATCGTGGTCGCTTAGGGGATATTGCTGATATCCCGTGAGGGGGCGGTTTCATCGTCGTTTGCTAGGGTTAATTCCATGACAATGGGATGGCACCGGCATGGCGGACGTCAGCATATCGGCCAAGACGGCCTTCTTTTGCCTTGAACAGAGGGATTTTGCGCGGTTTGGCAAGATTGCCGCCGCGATGCGCAAACATGGGGGGCGGGCGCTCGACCGGCTCTATCGGCGGATCGCCACGACTGAGGCAACCGCCGGGCTGTTTTCCTCGCAAGCGGCGATGGACCATGCGCGCGCCAAACAGGTCGACCATTGGGAACGCATGTTTGCCGGATCGCCTGAGCAGGCCTATCTGCAATCCGCGCAAACCATTGGCCGTGTCCATGCGCGGATCGGGCTCGAACCGGGCTGGTACATCGGTGCCTATTCGGCTGTGCTCGACGATGTGATCCAGTCCATCACGCGCGGCGCATTCGGGCCGCTGGGCAGACGCCTGGGCGAAACCATCGGCAGTCTGGTCAAGATGGCGCTGTTCGACATGGACATAGCGCTGTCGACTTATTTCGACATAGAGGCCGAACGCCGCTCGAAAGTGATAACGACGCTGGGCGAAGCGCTGCACGTGATGACCGAGGGCGATTTCGCGACGCGGCTCGACACGCTGCCGCCCGGTTTCGAAAGTTTGCAGCGCGATTTTGAGGCGATGCGCGGCAAAGTCAGCGCGGCGCTGGCGCATGTTGCCGATAATGCGCGCCAGGTCGACAGCGGTGCACGCGAAATCCGCCAGGCATCGGATGATCTGGCGATGCGCACCGAGCACCAGGCCGCCAGTCTGGAAGAAGCCTCTGCCGCGATGACGACGCTGGCGGCAAGCGTCGGGCAAACCGCAGGTGATGCGGCAACCATGCACGCATCGGTGCAACAGGCGCATGCCGATGCCCAGGCCGGTGGCACCGTCGTTGGCGAAACTGTCGCGGCGATGCGCGATATCCATGCCTCGGCGCTCGAAATCGGCAAAATCGTCACGGTGATCGACGGGATCGCGTTCCAGACCAACCTGCTGGCGCTTAACGCCGGGGTCGAGGCGGCGCGCGCGGGCGAGGCCGGGCGCGGCTTTGCGGTGGTCGCCACCGAAGTGCGCGCGTTGGCGCAACGTTCGGCCGATGCCGCGCTCGACATCAAGACGCTGATCGGCGCAAGTTCGGCGCAAGTCGAGCGCGGGGTCGATCTGGTCGGGCAGACCGGCGATACGTTTGAACGGATCGTTGGCAAAGTCGGCGAAATCGCGGAACTGGCCAGCACGATTGCCAGCACTGCGCGCACCCAGGCAACCCAGATCAGCGAAGTGCGCGAAACCGTCAGCGAGCTTGACGTGATGACCCAGCACAACGCCGCGATGGTCGAACAGGCCACCGCCGCAGCGCGCAGCCTGGCCGCAGCAGCCGATCAGTTGACCGCGCAAGTCGGCACGTTTCGCGTCGAGGGCGGCACCATGCCGGTGGTCGCCCGCCGAGCCGCCTGACGCTATTCCGCCGCTTCGAGCAGCGCGGCGCGTTGCGGCCCGCGCAGCACGCCGCCCGGTGTCGCACCGGTCCACACGCCATCCTCGAACGTGATCACGCCGCTCTTGATGGTATAGCGATAGCCTTGCGCGCGTTGCAGCAGCCGCTTGCCGCCGGCCGGCAGGTCGAACGCCAGCCATGGTTTTTCCAGCCGCAGCATGTCCATGTCGATCAGGTTGAGATCGGCCAGTGTGCCCGGCGCAATCACCCCGCGATCATCCAGGCCATAGAGGCGGGCCGTGTCATGGCTTTGGCGCTTGACCGCGGTTTCCAGCGAAATCCGCCGCCCGCGTGGACGATCGCGGACCCAGTGTTGCAGCATGAAGGTGGGCGAGGCGGCATCGCAGATCGTGCCGCAATGCGCGCCGCCGTCGCTCAGCGAATTCACGCAATCGTCGCGCGCCTGCAAGGCTTCGAGGAAGTCAAGATTGCCGTCGGCATAGTTGAGGATCGGGAAATAGATGAACCCGGTGCCGTCGCCTGCCGTCAACAGGTCATAGGCATAGGCCGCCGGGCTGACCCCGCACGCGGCGGCGCGGGCAGCGATGCTGGCCCCGGCAGGCGGCTCGTAATCGAAATCGTCGTCCATTTCGAACAACTGGTCCCACGCTTCGGCCAGTGCGCGCAGCAAGTGGATGATGTCGCTGTCGGGATAGACATTGTCTTCACCCAGCAGGGTGGCGCGAAATGCCGGGTCTTGCAGGCGCACCAGTTGCTCTGGCCAGGGCAGGTGTTCGATGGCGGTCCAGCTCGGGCGGAATCGGAACGGGTGGACCGTGCCGCGCCAGCCCATGATCACGCCATTGCCGCGCAGCGCGATGGCCGCGACGATGCGCGCACCATCGGCATTCTGGCGGTCCATTTCGGCCAGTTGTTGATCGAGCGTGGTTTCGCGTGCGATCGATTGCAACGCGGCGAACACCACCGGCAGCCCGGTTTCGCGGCTGACTGCGCCCATCCAGTCGAATTCGCGCCATTCTGGGCGCAGATCGCTGGCCATTTCGAACACGCCATGGCCCACCCGGCCCATCGCGCGGCCGATCGCCACCAGCTCCTCGGCCGTGGCGGTGGTGCCGGGCACCACTTCGCCTTCGACCGATTTGTGGATCACCGTACGGCTGGTGGAAAATCCCAGCGCGCCTGCGCGCATGCCCTGTTCGACAATCGCCGCCATCTGCGCGATGTCGTCGGCGGTGGGGACTGCGCCCGGGCGTTCGCGATCGCCCAGCACATAGGCGCGCACCGCGCCGTGGGGCACGTGGGTGCCAACATCGATGGCGCGCGGCAGGCGTTCCAGCGCATCGAGATATTCGGGGAAGGTCTCCCAGTCCCAGGTCAGCCCTTCGGCCAGCGCTGTGCCGGGAATATCCTCGACGCCTTCCATCAGGCCGATCAGCCAGTCGTGGCGATCGGGCGCGGCGGGGGCAAAGCCCACCCCGCAATTGCCCATGATCGCGGTGGTGACGCCATGCCACGACGAGGGCGCCATTTCGGCATCCCAGGTCGCCTGACCATCGTAATGGGTGTGGATATCGACCCAGCCGGGGGTTACCACCAGCCCGGTGGCATCGATTTCGCGCGTCGCGCTGCCAGCGACGGCGCCGACCGCACAGATCAGCCCGTCGCGCACGGCAACATCGCCGGTAAAGCGCGCGGCGCCGGTGCCATCGACAATCGTACCGCCGCGAATGATCAGGTCATAGAGTGCCATCGGCCATTCTCCCCGGTGCGGCCGACTCGTTACGGCTGCCGTCACCTGTTAATGGCTCGATTAAGTCACAGCGTCCCGTCGGGGTCAACCCGCGATTCAGGCAAGGAAATCGGCAAGTTTTGCGGCAAATCCGGCGGGATGCGACAGCATGAACAAGTGTCCGCCGCCCTCGAACAGTTCAAGACGGCTGCCGGGAATGGCGTTGTGCAGGAAATGGGCGTTCGACACCGGGATCAACTGATCCTCGTTGTCGGCCATCACCAGCACCGGCAGCGACAGCAGCGGCAGGAATGCCACGCTGCTCCACATCGCAAAGGCCGACAACTGGCATGCCCAGCCGACCGGCGAGGGCGGTATCGCCGCGTTGAGCGACACTCGCCCCGATCCGCCGCCGTTGTACAGCGTCGCCAGATTGCGGCGCAGTGCCGCCTCGACACTGTATTCCAGCGGGTCGAGCATGTGCCCCACCATGGCGGGGTTGCCCGGCACCATCACGGTGCCCGCCGATGTTGCGGCCAGCACCAGTCGCCGGGTGCGCGCGCGATGCTGAAAGGCGAACTGTTGCGCCAGCGCACCACCCCAACTGATGCCCAGCATGTCGACCACGTCGATATGCAACCGGTCGAGCAGCGCCGCCAGCGTCAGCGCCATCTGGGGAATGGTATAGGGAAAGATCGGATCGGGCGATTGGCCGATACCCGGCATGTCGACACTGATCAGGCGGCGATCGGGCATTTCGCGGGCCACCGGTTCGAGCATTTCCATATTCATGCCGATGCCGTTCAACAGCACCAGCGGTGTGCCCCCGGCGCCGACATGCCACTGGCCGATGCGCAGCCGCCGCCCGGCGACGCCGACCATCGAAAAGCTGCCGGTCGAATCTCTGGGGGCCGATCGTGTTGCGGTGGTGGCGGTCATGCTGTCCTGTCTTGCCCCTTGGCGCGCTGCGGTCGTGTTCAGCGAGGCTGGGCGATGGCGGGCCTTTAGCCTGCCTTGCCGCGCAATGCCACCGGGCATGCTGCCGGCGCCCGATTGTCCCGCTGCGGGACGTTTGCCCGGCATTATTGCCAGGGTCGTGACATTACTGCGCAGCATGGGCCAATGATCGCGAAATCGATGGAATTTCATGGTCCGGCTTAACGCTTTTTCAAAGCGCGACGGGCCATGCCCGATTGCATGAGCGAGGCGGGCATCAACGATATCCATGCGGCAGGGGCCCGCACCAAACCCTATGCGCGCAGTCGACCGCGTCGCGAACGGGCCGGGGGCTATACGCCCGACCAGCCGGGCGCGGGTTTCCTGTTTGGCGCATCGTACCACCGATCGATGGTCGCGCCCGAATGGTGGCAGATTGCCCTGCCGATGGTGTTGGGCGTTGCCGTGCTGTTGCTGGCCAACCGCGCCTTTGCCGATTGGCTGTCGCCCGTGGTTGCGCTGGTTTCGGCCGGGGTTGCTTTGTCGGCACGGCTGATCGGGCGGCTTGACCATGCCGCCCACGGCACGCGCGATCGTATGGTGATGGTCGCGGTGATGATCGTTGCGCCGATGTTCGGGTATGGCTGGGGCATTGCCCACTGGGCGCAAGTCGGCGCTGTGCCCTGGCTTCAGGCGCTGGCGGTGCTGGTCAGCGTCGCGTTGATCGCAACCATGATCCAGTCGGTGCGTCTGGCCGGGCTGCTGTGCGGGCAAGTGGCGATGTGGGCGGCGATCACGTGTGTGGTGTCGGCGCTGGGCGGTATGCTGGCGATGATCATCGGCGTGGCGATCGGCAGCATCGCCTATGCCCGCCAGCGCGAGATCGATCTGGCCGAATACCGCCGGTTGCAGGACGCCGCGCGCGAACAGACCCGCGCGCAGGAAATTCTCGCCGATTTCGAAGAAACCGGGCAGGGCTGGTTCTGGGAAACCGACCGGCGCGGGATGATCCTGTATATTTCGGCGCCGGTTGCCGATTTGCTGGGGCGTACAGCCGAAGACCTGGTGGGGCGGCCGCTGACCGACTTGTTCCAGGTCGAGGATCAGGCCGCCGGGCAATCGGGCAACCGGGGCGAACGCACGTTGACCTTTCATCTGTCGGCGCGGTCCAGCTTCAGCGATCTGACCGTGCGCGCGGCGGTGCGCGACGAGGAACGCTGGTGGGCGATCACCGGGCGGCCGATCTATGACACGTTCGACAATTTTCAGGGCTTTCGCGGGTCGGGTGCCGATCTGACGCAACAGCGGCGTACGCAGGAACACGTGTCGCGGCTGGCCCATTTCGATTCGCTGACCGGGCTGTCGAACCGGTTTTTCATGTCGCAGTCGCTCGAAAAGATCCTCATCGCGCCGCAGATGCGCCAGCGCGCCTGTGCGGTGTTCCTGATCGATCTCGACAGGTTCAAGCAAGTCAACGATACGCTGGGCCACCCGGCGGGCGACCAGTTGCTGAAACAGGTGGCGCAACGGCTGGAACGCGGGGTCGGCTCGGCTGGGCGCGTCGGGCGGCTGGGCGGCGATGAATTCCAGATCATTCTGCCGGGCCGGATCGAACGGCCGATGCTGGCGCAGATTGCCGCGCATATCATCGAAAGCCTGTCGCAATCGTACAACCTCGATGGCAGCCGGGTAATGATCGGCGCCTCGATCGGTATCGCCATCGCGCCCGATGACGGGGTGACCAGCGAAGCGCTGATCCGCAACGCCGATCTGGCGCTCTATGCCGCCAAGGATGGCGGCCGCGGGCGGTTCCATTTCTATGCGCCCGATCTGCACAGCGACGCCGAGGAACGCCGCCAGCTTGAAGAAGACTTGCGCGATGCGCTGGCGCACGGGCAGTTGGAACTGTTCTATCAGCCGGTGGTGCAGACCACGACCGAGAAGATCACCGGGTTTGAGGCACTGCTGCGCTGGACTCATCCCGAACACGGCAGCATTTCGCCGGCCAAGTTCATCCCGATTGCCGAAGATGCCGGGCTGATCGCGCAGATCGGCGAATGGGCGCTGCGCCAGGCCTGCAGCGATCTGGCCAAATGGCCGGGGTCGGTGCGCGTGGCGGTGAATGTTTCGGCACTGCAATTCGCCAATCCGGCGTTGCCGGGCATCGTCACCAGCGCGCTGGCGTCGTCCGGGGTCGCCGCCGACCGCCTGGAGCTCGAAATTACCGAAAGCGTGTTCATCAACGACGATGACGGCAACGAGGCGATGTTCCGCGCGCTGAAACGGGTGGGGGTGCGGCTGGCGCTCGACGATTTCGGCACCGGCTATTCCTCGCTCGGCTATCTGAAAAAGGCGCCGTTCGACAAGATCAAGATCGACCAGTCGTTTGTACGCGGCGCGACCCAGCCGGGCAGCCGCAACGGCGCGATCATCGCCTCGATCGTCAGCCTGGCCGAAGCGCTCAATATGGAAACCACCGCCGAAGGGGTGGAAACGCTCGACGAGCTCGATCTGGTGCGCCTGCTCGGGTGCAGTCATGTGCAGGGCTATATCTACGAACGCCCGCTGTCGGCGCAGGCCGCTGCCGACCGGCTGGGCAGCGGGCTGGTGGCGATTGCGCGCGGGCCGCGCGCGGCGCGTGCGTTGCGCCAGTCGATCCTGCGCCGCGTGGTGCTGGAACATGGCGGCCAGCGCTATGATGCCAATGTGCGCAATATCAGCCAGTCGGGCGCGCTGGTCGAAGGCTTGCGCAATGTTCCTGCGGGCACCGTGTTCCGCATCCAGCTGTCCGATGGGCAAGTTGTCAACGGCACCACCCGCTGGTCGGAAGAGGAACGCATGGGCATCGAATTTTCCGAGCCGCTGGAACTCGACGAAAATGGCCGCATCGCGGTGATTTCGACGCGGCGCGCGCGCCAGGCACCACTTTCTCCCGCCGGGACGACGGTCGATGGTGCACAGCGGCGCACCGGTTGATGACAGGACGCGGACACGCTGCTAACGGCCACGCATGACCGACCTCGCGCTGATCCGCAATTTCTCCATCATTGCCCACATCGACCACGGCAAATCGACGCTGGCCGACCGCCTGATCCAGTTCACCGGCGGCCTGTCTGAACGTGAAATGTCGGCCCAGGTGCTCGACAACATGGATATCGAGCGCGAACGCGGCATCACTATCAAGGCGCAGACCGTGCGCCTCGATTACCCGGCCAAGGACGGCAAGACCTATCAGCTCAACCTGATGGACACCCCCGGCCACGTCGACTTTGCCTATGAAGTCAGTCGCAGCCTGGCCGCGTGTGAAGGCGCGTTGCTGGTGGTCGACGCGGCGCAGGGGGTCGAGGCGCAGACGCTCGCCAATGTCTATCAGTCGATCGAGCACGATCACGAAATCGTGCCGGTGATCAACAAGATCGACTTGCCCGCCGCCGAACCCGAACGCGTCAAGGCGCAGATCGAGGATGTGATCGGGCTCGATGCCAGCCAGGCGGTGATGACCAGCGCCAAATCGGGGATCGGCATTGCCGAAGTGCTCGAAGCGATCGTCACGCGCATTCCTCCGCCGTCGGGCGATCGAAATGCGCCGTTGAAGGCGATGCTGGTCGATAGCTGGTATGACCCCTATCTGGGCGTGGTCATTCTGGTGCGCATCATCGATGGCGTGATCCGCAAGGGGCTGCAGGTCCGCTTCATGGCCGGCGATACCGAACACCTGATCGACCGCGTGGGCTGCATGCGGCCCAAGATCGAGCAACTGGCCGAACTGGGGCCGGGCGAGATCGGCTTCATCACCGCGCAGATCAAGGAAGTGGCGCAGGCCCGCGTGGGTGACACCATCACCACCGTCAAGGGCGGCGCGACCGAGGCTCTGCCCGGCTTCAAGGAAGTGCAGCCGGTGGTGTTCTGCGGGCTGTTCCCGACCGATGCCGCCGATTTCGAAAAGCTGCGCGATTCGATCGGCAAGTTGCGGCTGAACGATGCCAGTTTCAGCTTTGAAATGGAAACCAGCGCGGCGCTCGGCTTTGGCTATCGTTGCGGGTTTCTCGGGCTGTTGCATCTGGAAATCATCCAGGAACGGCTGAGCCGCGAATATGATCTCGACCTGATCACGACGGCGCCCAGCGTGGTCTATCGCCTGTCGATGACCGACGGGTCGATCGTCGAACTGCACAACCCGTCCGACATGCCCGACCCGGTCAAGATCGACACGATGTACGAACCGTGGATCAAGGCGACGATCTACACCCCCGACGAATATCTCGGCTCGATCCTGAAGCTGTGCCAGGACAGGCGCGGCATCCAGACCGGGCTGACTTATGTCGGTGGCCGGGCCCAGGTGAACTATGAACTGCCGCTCAATGAAGTGGTGTTCGATTTCTACGACCGGCTGAAATCGATCAGCCGGGGCTATGCCAGTTTCGATTATGAACAGATCGGCCTGCGCGAGGGCGATCTGGTCAAGATGAACATCCTGGTCAACAACGAACCGGTCGACGCGCTGAGCATGATCGTCCACCGCAGCCAGGCCGATGCGCGTGGGCGCGGCCTGGTCGAACGGCTGAAGGATCTGATCCCCCGCCACTTGTTCAAGATCCCGATCCAGGCCGCGATCGGCGCCAAAGTGATTGCCCGCGAAACCATCGCCGCAATGCGCAAGGACGTTACCGCCAAATGCTATGGCGGCGACATCAGTCGCAAGAAAAAGCTGCTCGACAAGCAGAAAGAAGGCAAAAAGCGCATGCGCGAATACGGCAGCGTGCAAATCCCGCAGGAAGCCTTCATTGCCGCGCTGCGGATGGGCGAAGAGTAAGACTGCTTCGGGTTCGAGAATCGGTCGCCATCATTGCCAAGGTGGACAACGTGGCATTACGCGGTGATTGCCGCCGCAAGCGTTCCGGTTCTGCGGCAATGACCTTGGGATAGACCTGCACTGCAGGCGGCGGCATCGTGCGGCCGATCTTGTATTGCCGGATATTGGCCACCGGAATGCCATAGCGGTCCGCGAATTCGGTCCGGCTGAGGCCAAGCGCATGACGCAATTTACGGATGTTGCGACCCATCAGCGCACGTTCAACCCCGGCTTCGGACACCGCGAAATCATCCGGATCGTCAAGGTCAGCCGGAATGGCGATGATAGGCTCTTTGTTCACCTGTGTTGTTCCTGCGCACGTCAATCCGCGTCGTAAGGCGCCAGCAGGTGGCGCCAGATCAGCGCGCCGATTGCCGCACCTGCCAGCGGCGCGGCCCAGAACAGCCACAACTGGCCCAGCGCGCCGGTCTGCGCGATCAGCGCGACGCCGGTCGAGCGGGCCGGGTTGACCGAGGTGTTGGTGACCGGGATGGCGATCAGGTGGATCAGCGTCAGCGCCAGGCCAATCGCGATCGGGGCAAACCCGGCCGGCACCAGGCGCGAGGTCGAGCCCAGGATAACGACCAGAAACCCGGCGGTCAGGATCACCTCGATCAGGGCAGCAGCAAACAGCGAATAGTGGCCGGGCGACAGATCGCCATAGCCGTTCGAGGCAAAACCGCCGACTACAAAGCCGGGCTTGCCGCTGGCCACGGCATAGAGCGCGACGGCGGCGATCACCGCGCCGAACACTTGCGCGATCCAGTAGGGGATCAGATAGCGCCATTCGAACCGGCCAGCCACCGCCAGCCCGAGTGATACGGCGGGGTTGAAATGGCCGCCGGAAATGCCGCCCACCGCGTATGCCATCGTCATCACGGTCAGGCCAAAGGCGAGCGCGACGCCCGCAAAACCGATGCCGAGCGTGGGGTACGCCGCAGCCAGCACCGCCGCACCGCATCCGCCAAACACCAGCCAGAACGTGCCGAAAAATTCGGCCGCCAATTTGTGTCGCATGTCCTGTCTCCCACCTTGTTGCCTGCACATGGTTAATTTCATTCTATGGCCATGACAACCGGTGCCGGGTGTGCTGGGATGGGACGATGGCTGAACATTCTCCCGCACTTGCCCCGGTATCGCCCGCTTCGATGGGAATTGCCGCGATTTCCACCGTGGTCGAATGGTACGATTTCACACTCTATCTCTATTTCGTCACGGTGCTGGCGCGGGTGTTTTACGGCGGCGGCAGCGGGTCGGTCGGCGTCGCGCTGGCCGGATTTGCGGTGTCCTATGTAATGCGGCCGCTGGGCGCGGTGGTGCTGGGGGTGTTTGGCGACCGGCACGGGCGGCGGCGCGCGATGATGGTGTCGATGGCGGTGATGACGCTGGCAATGGCGGCCACCGCCTGTCTGCCGACACGCGCCGTGGCGGGGCCGGTGGCGGGGTGGCTGTTGCTGGCCCTGCGCTGTGTCATGGCCTTTGCGGTGGGCGGCGAATATACCGGGGTGGTTGCCTATCTGGTCGAAGGCGCCCCCGCCGTGCGGCGCGGGCTGATCGCCTCGCTGGCCTCGGCGGCCAGCGAAGTCGGCGCCCTGCTGGCCGCGGCGGTCAGCGCGGCAGTCGTGCTGACCCTGCCGATCGCGGCGCTTGATACCTGGGGCTGGCGGGTGCCGTTCGCGGTGGGCGCGGTGCTGGCCGGGGCGATCTGGATCGGGCGGTCGCACATGGCCGAATCGCCCGAATTTCTTGACAACGTGGCGCATGGCGCGATCGACGCCCAGCCGCTGGCGCGTGCCATCGGGGCCGAACGCGCAGGGGTGTTGCGCGGCTTTTCAATTTCGTCGCTGGGGTCGATCTCGTACTACGTCGGCATCAACTATGTTCCGGCCTTTCTGGTCGGATCGGGCGCGATGGGCGAAGGCGCGGCGCTGTGGCTGTCGACCCTGGCGGCGTTGATGGTGATCGCGATCACGCCGATTGCGGGCGCGATGTCCGACCGATTGGGGCGGCGGCCGATGCTGGTGGGGATTGCCCTGGCCGGATCGGTGCTGCCGATCGTGCTGTTTCCGCTGATGCTGCGTGGCGGTATGGGCATGGCGCTGGGCGGGGCGATGATGCTGGCCGCGATTGGCGGCGCGTGGAGCGCGGTGGCCGCTTCGGCCACGGCCGAACAGTTTTCCGGTCGCGCGCGGTTGTCTGGCCTGGCGCTGGGGTTTTCCACAGCAACAACCGTGTTCGGCGGTTTGTCGCCGTGGGTGGCGCATGTGCTGATCGTGGCAACCGGCGCGGCCTGGGCGCCCGGTGCGATGATCGCGCTGGTGGCCGCCGCTGTGGTGCCAGTGCTGATCATGATGCCCGAAACCGCTCCGCGCAAGCTGACGGCACAATAGACGGTTGACCCGCGCAATGCTTCGCGACACGGATGGCAACGATGATCGATCCAGCTTTGTTTCGCAGCGTGCTCGGCGCCTATCCCACCGGTGTTGCGGTGATCACCGCTGTCACGGACGATGGCGTGCGCCATGGGCTGGTGGTCGGCTCGTTCACGTCGATTTCGCTGGACCCGCCGCTGGTCGGCTTTTTCCCCGATCGCAAATCGCGGTCCTGGGCCCAGATTGCCCCGGTCGGCCGGTTCTGCGTCAATGTGCTGGGATCGGACCAGCTCGACTTGTGCCGCCGATTCGCCGCGCGTGCCGAGGACAAGTTTGCCGACCTGGCGCATGGCCACACCCCGTCGGGCCAGCCGCTGCTGGAAAATGCGATCGCCTGGATCGATTGCGTGGTCGAACGGGTGACCGACGTCGGGGACCATTTTCTGGTGGTCGGCTCGGTCGAATCGCTCGGTCGCCGCGACGTGGGCACGCCGCTGCTGTTCTTCAGCGGCCAATATCACGACCTGGCCGAGCTGGATTATTGAGTTCGGAGCGTATTTGTTGGCGTCAATTTGACTTTGGTCAACGCCGACCTCTTTCGCATCTGCGAGAACGGTTTTCGACGGAAGGGCGACGGTCACCACTCTCGACAGCGTGTCTTTCCGCCGATTTCTCCCCAACTTGGGCGGCCGGTGACCCCGGTCGCCCTTATTTTTGTGGGGAGGCCGATTTACCAAGGTGGAATTGTCGTTTCACCAAATATTTGGTAGATGGCCCTCTATGTCATCTTGCGAAACATGCGTTGTACGCAACCGAGCGATCTGTGCAGGCCTCGACAGTCGTGAACTGGTCGCCCTCAATACGATGGGGCGGCGCAGGAACGTGTCTGCGGGCGAACCGCTGATCTGGGAGGACGATGATTCGCTGCTGGTCGCCAACGTGATCGACGGTGTGCTGAAATTGACCACCTCCACCGAAGACGGGCGCGAACAGATTGTCGGCGTCGCCTATCCGTCGGATTTCATCGGCCGGCCGTTTGGCCAGACCAGCCGGGCCAGCGTGATCGCGCTGACCGACGCGCGGGTCTGTGTGTTTGCCCGCAACGATTTCGACCGTTTTGCGCGCGAACATCCCGGGCTTGAGCACAAGCTGCTCGAACGTACGCTGGCAGAGCTTGATCGCACGCGGTCATGGATGATGCTGCTGGGCCGCAAGACCGCGTCGGAAAAGATCGCGACGTTCCTGCTCGATATGTCGGATCGCTTTGGCGAGACCGGCTGTGCGCCGACGCTGATGCCGGCCAAACGCTTTGCCTTGCCATTTTCGCGCCAGCAAGTGGCCGATCTGCTGGGCCTGACCATCGAAACGGTCAGCCGCCAGTTCACCCGGCTGAAACAGGACGGGGTTATCGGCCTGCCATCGCGGCGCGAAGTCGAAGTGCTCGATCGCCGGGCGCTGGTTGCGCAGGCGGGCTGACCCGCACAAGCGCACATTCCAAAAAAGCGGCGGGCGGAACGCTGCCGGAGGATCCCAGACTCCGGCGCATCCCGCCCACCTTCCCCGGCGATTAGGCCGGGGATCTCGTGGCATTCAATCAGAAGCGGTACGCGACACCCGCGCTCAGCACCCAGGGATCGAGCTTGTTCTTGGTGGTCAGCACGTCGGCGCTGCCCGCATAGAAGTTCGCGGTGGTGTCCACCCAGTACTTTTTGGCGTCGAAGCTGAGGCTGTAGGGGCTCTTGCCGATCGGGATATCGACGCCGGCCTGCACCGCAACACCCACATCGCTCGACAGCTTCGTCCTGGTCACGCCCAGCGCAAGCGCATCGGCACCGGGCCGTTCGCCACCGACGATGAACCAGGTCGGGCCAACGCCGACATAGGGTTTGATCGGCCCAAGCGGCAGGTGGTATTTCACCGTAAGGGTTGCCGGAACGATCAGCACGTGATCAATCAAGGCGGTTCCGGCCAGCGAGCCCGCGCCACCGACATGGTGTGCGGTGACGCCTGCGATGGTTTCAACCGACACGTTGGGCGTGAAGAAATATTCGACTGCCAGCGTCGGGGTGAACGCGTTGTCGCTGGCATAAGTCTGCGGCGCGGACACCAGCGGGCCGGTCAGCGTGGTCTGTTCGACTTTGCTGATCTTGCCGTCGGGAATCACTGCCGTGTAGAACAGTTTGACCTGCCAGGGACCTGCCGCTGCGTCGTCGGCAAACGCCGGAGCGGCTGCGGCCAGAACGGGGGCGACCAGGCACATTGCCAGGGTCCGGCGAACAAATGTCTTCATGTCTCATGTCCTGCCGCCGCGGTTGGCCAACCCCTCGTTGGCCCGTCTGTTCAGCCGTGGCGTTGGCAGCCTGATGGGGCATCGCCAGACCCCCGGCATTGACGGAGCGCAAAATTGCGGACGCATTCGATGTTCCAATCCGGTGATGTTGCAATTGCACAACAAGGAACCCTGGCGCCCATTCCTTAATTGACCGGTGTCAATGCGCCGCCCCTGTCCCTCGCGCAGGGCCGATCGGTGAGATTGGCTATGGAAGGGAAGGCTCCATGGAATTGGTTGTGATACGTGCGGGCGTGTGGTTCGCCGCGCTCGTGCTGGCATTGATGGCGTGCGCGCTGTCGGTCGACTGGGGTTTTGCAGTGCATATGGTGATCTGCGCGCTGGCGGCTGCCATCGCGCTGATCGTTACGCTGCGCGGCAAGGATGTCGATGCGATCTCGCGCGGCATCCTGCGGTCGCCCGACCCTGGCAAATACGATGACGAAGTGATTCGCTGGGCGGTTATCGCCACGGTGTTCTGGGGCATGGCCGGTTTTATGGCCGGGCTCTACATCGCGCTCGAAATGGCGTTTCCGGCGCTCAATTTCGGCATCGAATATATCAACTTCGGCCGCCTGCGCCCGCTGCACACGTCGGCTGTCATCTTCGCCTTTGGAGGCAATGCGCTGATCGCCACGTCGTTTTACGTCGTGCAGCGTACGTGCCGGGCCAGGCTGGCCTTCCCCGGTCTCGCCCGTTTCGTGTTCTGGGGCTATCAACTGTTCATCGTGCTGGCCGCCACCGGCTATCTGATGGGGATCACCCAGGGCAAGGAATATGCCGAGCCCGAATGGTATGTCGACATCTGGCTGACGATCGTGTGGGTCAGCTATCTGGCGGTGTTCGTGTTCACGATCCTGCGCCGGTCCGAACCGCATATCTATGTCGCCAACTGGTTCTACCTGTCGTTCATCCTGACCGTGGCGATGCTGCATCTGGTCAACAACGCGGCCATTCCCGTCAGTTGGTTCGGCAGCCGGTCGATTTCGGTCGCGGGCGGGGTGCAGGGCGCGCTGATCGAGTGGTGGTATGGCCACAACGCGGTGGGCTTTTTCCTGACCGCCGGGTTCCTTGGCATGATGTACTATTTCGTGCCCAAACAGGCCAATCGTCCGGTCTATTCCTATCGCCTGTCGATCATCCATTTCTGGGCGCTGATCTTCCTCTACATCTGGGCGGGGCCGCACCATCTTCACTATACGGCGCTGCCCGACTGGGCGCAGACGCTGGGCATGGTGTTTTCGATCATGCTGTGGATGCCGAGCTGGGGCGGCATGATCAACGGGCTGATGACGCTCAACGGCGCGTGGGACAAGTTGCGCACCGATCCGATCCTGCGCCTGTTCGTGATGAGCCTGGCCTTTTACGGCATGAGCACGTTCGAAGGCCCGATGATGTCGATCAAGTCGGTCAACAGCCTGTCGCATTATACCGACTGGACGATCGGCCACGTGCATTCGGGTGCGCTCGGGTGGAACGGCATGGTCACTTTTGGCGCGCTCTATTACCTGACGCCGCGCCTGTGGAACCGCACCCGCATGTATTCGGTGCGGATGATCAACTGGCATTTCTGGCTGGCGACGCTGGGGATCGTTTTCTACGCCGCCAGCATGTGGGTCGCCGGGCTGACCGAAGGCCTGATGTGGCGCGAATATGGTCCTGACGGCTATCTGGTGAACTCGTTCGCCGAAACCGTCGCGGCGGTCCACCCGATGTACGTGCTGCGCTGCTTTGGCGGGCTGCTCTACCTGTCGGGCGCCAGCATCATGGCGTGGAACATCACCCGCACCATCCTGGGCCACGCGCAACGCGATGAAGCCCCGTTTGGCGACATCACCTTCGACCCCGCCAGGGACGTGCCGCTCACCCCGGCACCCGTCCAGTGATCTGAAGGAGCAACGACAATGGCAAACTCATTCCTTCAGCGCCACAAGGTCATCGAGCGTAATATCACGCTGCTCGCGGTCCTGGCATTCGGCGCGGTGACGATCGGGGGGATCGTCGAGATCGCCCCGCTGTTCTGGATCGACAACACGATCGAGAAAGTACAGGGCATGCGGCCCTATACCCCGCTCGAACAGGCCGGGCGCGACATCTATGTCCGCGAAGGCTGCTATCTGTGCCACAGCCAGATGATCCGTCCGTTCCGCGACGAGGTCGAACGCTATGGCCACTACAGCCTGGCCGCAGAATCGATGTACGACCACCCGTTCCAGTGGGGGTCAAAGCGCACGGGCCCCGATCTGGCGCGCGTGGGCGGCAAATATTCGGATGAATGGCATGTCCAGCATCTGAAAGACCCGCGTTCGGTCGTGCCTGAATCGATCATGCCGACCTATCAGTTCCTGGCCGAGCACGATCTCGATGCGGGCGACATGCGCGCCGAGACCAAAGTCCTGTCCGAAGTCGGTGTCCCCTATACCAGGGACGACATCGCCAAGGCCAACGACGATCTCAAGGCGCAGGCCGATCCCGACGCCGACACCACCGACCTGAAGAAGCGTTATCCCAAGGCGCAGTCGCGCGACTTTGACGGCAATCCCAAGCGCCTGACCGAAATGGATGCGCTGGTCGCCTATCTGCAGGTGCTGGGCACGATGGTCGATGTCAACGCGCCCGCCGCGCAGGAACAGTTCTCGAAGGAGAAGGGACGATGAACAGCGGATCGACCTATGAGGTGCTGCGCGGGCTGGCCGACAGTTGGGGCCTGGCTGCGATGACCGTGGTGTTTGTCGTGCTGTGCCTGTGGCCGTTCCGGCCGGGCGCGCGCAGCGAAGCCGACAAGGCCGCCAACTCGATTTTCGAGGATGACAACGATGGCGCATGATCATGGTGCGGCCGGCACCGAAACCGGCCACGCAAAGCAGCACGGTGCCCGCCTTGACGAGGCCACCGGCACGCATACTGTCGGCCACGAATGGGACGGGATCGAGGAGCTCGATACCCCGCTGCCGCGCTGGTGGCTGATCCTGTTCTATATCTGCATTGCCTTTGCAGTGGTCTATGTGATCCTCTATCCGGCGCTGCCCGGCCTGCGCGGCGCGACGCCGGGCGTGCTTGGGTGGACCAGCCGGGGCGCGCTGGCGACCGAGATCAAGACTGCCGACGCCAGCCACGCGGCAGTGCGCGCCGCGATTGCGCAGACCCCGGTCGAAGATCTGATCAGGAACCCCACCCTGCAACGCGCCGCGATCGAGGGCGGGCGCGCAGCGTTCAAGCAGAACTGCGTGCAATGCCACGGCGCGGGCGCGGCTGGGGGCAAGGGCTATCCCAACCTCAACGACGATGACTGGCTGTGGGGCGGCGATATCGGCGCGATTTACCAGACGCTGCAACACGGCATCCGCTATCCCGGTGATGATCAGACCCGCACCAGCCTGATGCCCTCGTTCGGCCGCGACGGCATCCTGACCCCGGCGCAAGTCCAGGATGTGGTCAGCCATGTCCGTGTGATCAGCAAACAGGACCCGGCCTCGGCCTCTTCGCAACGCGGGGCGGTGATCTTCGCCCAGAATTGCGCGGTGTGCCATGGCGCCAATGGTGAAGGCGGACGCACGGTCGGTGCGCCACGGCTCAACGACGCGATCTGGCTTTATGGCGGCGATCGCGCGGCGATCACCAACACCGTCACCAACGCCCATGCCGGGGTGATGCCGGCCTGGGGGCAGCGGCTCGATCCCGTCACGGTCAAGATGCTGGCCGCCTATGTCCATTCGCTGGGCGGCGGTGAAGCGACCCCCACTGTGCCGGTTGCGGCCAGATAACCACAGGACATGCCAGACATGAACGCGCCAGATCCCAGGCTCGTGGCAAGGACAGACCCGGACCCCGTACAGCTTTATGCCAGGCGGGTTCCGGTCTTTCCGCGCAAAGTTGACGGACCGTTTCGTCGTTTCAAATGGGCGGTCATGGCGCTGTGCCTGATCGTCTATTGGGGCACGCCGTGGCTGCGCTGGAACCGGGGGGAGTGGGCTCCGCACCAGGCCGTGCTGATCGATCTGGCGCACCGGCGGTTCTACATGTTTGCCATCGAAATCTGGCCGCACGAATTCTATTTCGTGGCCGGCCTGCTGATCATGGCGGGGATCGGGCTGTTTCTGGTGACCAGCGTGGTCGGCCGTGCGTGGTGCGGCTATGCCTGCCCGCAAACGGTGTGGACCGATCTGTTCCAGCATGTCGACCGGTTGATCGATGGCGATCGCAACGCCCAATTGCGGATGCAAAAGGCGCCGTGGACAGCGGGCAAGCTGGCCAGGCGACTGCTCAAATGGGCGATCTGGCTGGGCATTTCGTTCATGACCGGCGGGGCGTGGATCTTCTATTTCGCCGACGCGCCCACGCTGCAGCGCGCGTTCTGGACCGGCACGGCCGATCCGGTTGCCTATGCCACGGTCGGCGTGCTGACGCTGACCACATTTGTGCTGGGCGGGTTCATGCGCGAACAGGTGTGCGTCTATATGTGCCCCTGGCCGCGCATCCAGTCGGCGATGCTCGATGAAAAATCGCTGCTGGTCACTTACAAGCACTGGCGCGGCGAACCGCGCGGCTCGCTCAAGACCGCGCAACGCCATCTTGAAACCGGGCTGGCGCCGGTCGGCGATTGCATCGATTGCCACCAGTGCGCGGCGGTCTGCCCGACCGGGATCGACATTCGCGAAGGCGCCCAGATCGGCTGCATCACCTGCGGGCTGTGCATCGATGCCTGCGACAGCGCGATGGCGCAAGTGGGCCGCCCGCGCGGGTTGATCGATTATTGCACGCTGGAAGACGCCACCCGCGAAGCGCATGGCGAGGCCGATACTCCGGTGCTCAAGACCATCCTGCGCCCGCGCACGCTGATCTATTTCGCGGTGTGGGCGGGGATCGGCGCGGGGCTGCTGTTCATGCTGGGCACGCGCACGCGGTTGACGCTGTCGGTGGCCAAGGATCGCAACCCCGAATTCGTGCAATTGTCTGGCGGCGCGGCGCGCGACGGGTTCACCGTCAAGGTGCGCAACATGGAAGATCGCCCGCGCCCGGTCACGCTGACCACCAGCGGCGTGCCCGGCGCCTTGATCTATACCGACGACATGGATGAGCACGGAGCGCGGGGCACGCTGGCGATGAGCGTCCCTGCCGACACCACGCTGCGCCTGCGGCTCTATATGCTGGGCCCGGTCGGCACAAAACCCGGCCCGGTGTTGTTCCAGCTCAAAGCGGGCGATCGTGAACAAGGGCACGATCAGGTGCGATCGACATTTTCCAATGCGGAAGGAAACGGCCAATGACCCGCCAAGCTATCGTTCCACACCGGTTGTGGCGCCCGTTCACCGGCTGGCACATGCTGGCGATCCTGACTGCCGGGTTTGGCGTGGTGCTGGTCATCAATGTCGCCATGGCGCGGCTGGCGCTGTCGACGTTCAGCGGCGAAGTGGTGGAAAATTCCTATGACGCCAGCCAGCGCTACAATGGCTGGATCGATCAGGCGCGGGCCGAACGCGCGCTGGGCTGGACCGCCGGGTTCGGCACGGCGGGCGACCGGCTGTCGGTCACGCTGGTCGATCGTCAGGCACGGCCCTTGCGCGGTGCGCGGCTCAGCGGCGATGCCACGCATCCGCTGGGCGCGACGACCGATCTCGGCCTGGACTTCGTCGAGACCGCCCCCGGTACTTATACGGCCACGCTGCCTGCCGGACGCTGGCGTATCCACCTGGCCGTGCAGGCCGCCGGGCATTCCTGGCACCATGTTGCCGAAGTGACCAGCGGAGCGCGTCCGTGACCAGCCTGGCCGTGCCCGGCACCGATGCGGGGCACACGATCGCGGGCGAGACTGTGCACACCGTGCTGTCGGTGCCCGGCATGCATTGCGCCGGGTGCATGGCCAAAGTCGAACGCACGCTGGGGCGGATCGAAGGGGTTGCCACCGCGCGCGTCAATCTGACCGCGCGGCAGGTGGCGGTCGATCATCACGATACCGTCGCGGTGCCCGATCTGGTGGCCAGTCTGGCGCAGGCGGGGTTCGAGGCACAGCCCCGGCTTGACCGGGCCGAGCCGGTGTCGGCGGTGCGCCCGCTGATGGCCCCGCTGGCGGTGGCAGCGTTTGCCTGCATGAATGTCATGTTGTTGTCGGTGTCGGTGTGGTCGGGGGCCGATGGGGCCACGCGCGTGCTGTTTCACTGGCTGTCGGCGGTAATCGCGGTGCCGGCGGTGGCCTATGCCGGGCGCCCGTTCTTTGCCTCGGCGTGGGGCGCACTGCGGCACGGGGCGACCAATATGGACGTGCCGATCTCGATCGGCGTGCTGCTGGCGACCGGGCTGTCGTGCTATGAAACGATGACCGGCGGCAAGGAGGCCTGGTTTGACGGCACGCTGATGCTGTTGCTGTTCCTGCTGGCGGGCCGCGCGCTCGATGCGATGATGCGCGATCGTGCGCGGGCCGGGGTCGATGCCCTGCTGCGCCAGGCGCCGGCCGGGGCCACGGTGGTGGCCGCCGATGGCACGCCTGCGTGGTTGCCGGCGACCGATCTGGTGCCCGGCATGGTGATGCGCGTGGCGGCGGGCGAACGGCTGGCCGCCGACGGCGCGATCGCGCGCGGCGCCAGCCGGTTCGACCAGTCGCTGCTGACCGGCGAAAGCGCGGCGGTGCGGGCCGATACCGGGGATACGGTGCTGGCAGGCACGCTCAATCTGGACAATCCGGTCGATGTGCGCGTGGGCGCCAGCGGCGAGGACACCTCGCTGGCCGAAATCGCCCGGCTGATGGCCAGCGCGGGGCAGGGGCGATCGCGCTATGTGCGGATCGCCGACCGCGCGGCGCGGCTCTATGCCCCGGCGGTGCACAGTCTGGCGCTGCTGGCCTTTGTCGGCTGGCTGATCGCGGGGGCGGAGCTCTATCACGCGCTGGTGGTCGCGATTGCGGTGCTGATCATCACCTGTCCTTGCGCGCTGGGGCTGGCGGTGCCGGTGGCGCAAGTGGTGGCGGCGGGCGCGTTGCTGCGGCGCGGGGTGCTGGTCAAGGACGGGGCGGCGCTCGAACGGCTGGCCGGGGTCGATCACGCGCTGATCGACAAAACCGGTACGCTGACCCATGGGTGTCCGGTGCCCGACGCGGCCTGCCTGGCGGCGCTCGATGGGACCGACGCGGCGATTGCGCTGTCGCTGGCCAGCCACAGCCGGCATCCGCTGTCGCTCGCCCTGACGCGGGCGCTGGCGGCGCGCGGTGTGCGCACCGTCGATCTGACTGATGTGGCCGAGATCGCCGGGCGCGGGGTCGAGGCGCGCCATGGCGCGCTGGCGGTGTCGCTGGGGCGTCCGGCAGGTGCCGAAGGCATGGCTGCCGCGCTGTCGATCACTGGCCAGCCAGTGCGGATTATCCGCTTTGCCGACGCCTTGCGCCCCGATTGGGCCGAGGCGCTGGCGCGGCTGGCGGCGCTGGGTGTGCCTTGCGCGATCCTGTCGGGGGACAATCGGGCGGCTGTGGCAGAGGCCGCGCGCATAACCGGCCTGCCTGCGCGCGCCACCGCCAGCCCGGCGGAAAAGCAGGCGGCGATTGCCGATCTGCAAGCCGCCGGGGCCCGCGTGCTGATGGTTGGGGACGGGCTGAACGATGGCCCCGCGCTGGCCGCCGCCGATGCCTCGATTGCGCCGGGCACAGCGAGCGATGTCGGGCGGCAGGCCGCCGATCTGGTGTTCACCGGGGATTCGCTGCTGGCGCTGCCGCGCGCGGTGTCGGTCGCGCGGGCCACGATGCGCGTGGTGCGGCAGAATTTTGCGCTGGCGATCGGCTACAACCTGCTGGCGGTGCCGTTGGCGATGGCGGGGCTGGTCACACCGCTGGTGGCGGCGGTGGCGATGAGCCTGTCGTCGCTGGTGGTGATCGCCAATTCGCTGCGGCTGGCGCGGGTGCCGCGATGACCTCGCTCGCGCTGCTGATCCCGATTGCGCTCTTCATGGGGCTGATCGGGCTGATCGCGTTTTTCTGGGCGCTGCGGCGCGGGCAATTCAGCGATCTCGATGGCGCGGCGGCGCGTATCCTGATCGAGGAAGACGAGGATCAGCCATGACACTGGCGCGGGCATGGATCGCGGGCGGGCCCGCGCTGGTCGCGCTGGCGCAGATGACGGCGCCTGCACCGGCCAGGGCGGGCTGGATGCTGGTGCCGATCTGCGGCGAATATGGCGGCCACGCCGTGCCGATCCGCCTGCCGGGCAAGGATGATGCCCCCGGCGGCGCGCCATGCTGCAAGATTTGTCATAGCGCAATGCGCAAGCGGCTGCCCGGCGATAGCTGTTGCGACGGAGAGGATGATGCCGATGCCGCCTGAGCGCCATGCCGACTGGACCTATTACCCGGACCTGCTGGCGCAGGCGGTGCCCCGCTATACCAGCTATCCAACCGCCGCCGAATTTGGCGATGAAAGTCTGGAGACGGTGCAGCGCGAGGCCCTGGCCGCGGTGCGTGGCGATGTCTCGCTCTATGTGCATATCCCGTTCTGTCAGGAGATCTGCTGGTATTGCGGGTGCAACACGGCGGCGGCCAATCGCGCCGAGCGGCTCGCCGCCTATCTCGATGCGCTCCATGCCGAAATGGTTGCGGTGGCGCGTTTGCTCCACCCTTCGGTACGGGTGTCGCGCATCGCCTTTGGCGGGGGCAGCCCCAACGCGATCCAGCCGCATGAAATGGTGCGGCTGGTCGATGCGCTGCTGGTCAATTTCCGCGTGCCGTGGCCGGTCATCTCGATCGAGATCGATCCGCGCAGCCTGACCCCGGCGTGGCTGACCGCCATTCGCGGCATCGGTGTCGTCAAGGCCAGCCTTGGCGTGCAGACATTCGATCCGCGCGTGCAATCCGCCATCGGCCGGGTGCAGCCGCGCGACGATATTGCCCGCGCGGTGGCGGGTCTGCGCCAGAGCGGGGTGGAATCGATCAATTTCGACCTGATGTATGGCCTGCCGTTTCAGGATGACGCGGTGCTGGCCGAAACGCTTGATGAAACCGCGGCACTGGGTGCCGACCGCGTTGCGCTGTTCGGCTATGCCCATGTGCCGCACATGATCCCGCGCCAGCGGCGGATCGATGCGACGGCCTTGCCCGATCAGCGGGCGCGGTTTCGCATGGCCGCGCTGGGTTATCGCCAACTGGTCGATGCGGGGTATCAGCCGGTCGGTTTCGACCATTTTGCCCGCCCTGGCGACAGCCTGGCGCAGGCCACGCTGGCCGGGAGACTGCGGCGCAATTTCCAGGGCTTTACCGAGGATCAGGCGGCTGTGCTGATCGGGCTGGGCGCCACCTCGATCAGCCAGTTCGACACCGCCTATGTGCAGAACGAAAAGAACACCGGCCGATACCGCATGCTGACCGGGGCCGGGCAGCTTGCCGGACGGCGCGGGGTGCGGCGCAGCGCCGAAGATCGCCGTCGGGGGGCGGTGATCGAGGCGCTGTTGTGCCATGGCGCGGCGCATATCGATGCCGACCTCGCCATGGCCGCCGCGACCCGGCTTGCACCCTTTGCCGCGCGCGGCCTGATCCGGTGGGATGCCGACCGGTTGATCCTCGAACGCGGCAGCGAACCTTATGCGCGGTCGATCGCGGCGGTGTTCGATGCCTATCGCAGCGGCGAGCGCCGTTTCAGCTCGGCGGTGTGAGAGTCGGATCGGAAATTCCGGCTTTGCCGAAATTTCCGAAGGCCGCACCGGCCCGCTCCCCCACCCGACCACCCATAGGGTACTATCGTAGGGTGGTCGGCTCCTCAGCGAAAACGTCCCCCGGACGTTTTCGTGCTCTTCGTCGCGGGGAGCGGGCCGGTGCGGCCTTCAAAATTCGCTCTCTCGCGAATTTTGAATCAGACTCTGATGCGCGCATGCCACAGGAAATAAGTATGCGGCAGTCGTGTTAGCGGCTGCACAAGAAAGGGTTGCGGGCTAGGTTCGCGCGTCCATAGATACGCGAGACCTTGCCATGAAGCCGATTGAAACCATCATGCGCACCGCACCGGTCATTCCGGTCCTGGTGATCGAGGACGCCGCGCACGCGGTGCCCGTGGCGCGCGCGCTCGTCGCGGGGGGGCTGCGCGTGCTCGAAGTGACTTTGCGCACGCCCGCCGCGCTCGACGCGATCCGTGCCATGCGCGGGGTTGATGGCGCGATTGTCGGTGCCGGCACGGTGACCAATCCCGATGACCTGAAATTGGCGATCGACGCGGGCGCGGAATTCATCGTGTCGCCCGGGTTGACCCGGCGGCTGGGCGAAGCGGCGATCGATGCGGGCATTCCGTTCCTGCCCGGCACCGCCAATGCCGCCGATATCATGACCGGGCTCGATCTCGGGCTGACGCACTTCAAGTTCTTCCCGGCGGCGACGTCGGGCGGGCTGCCCGCGCTCAAGGCGCTGGCGGCCCCGTTCTATCAGGCGAAATTCTGTCCGACCGGCGGGATCAACCTGCAAAATGCCCCCGAATGGCTGGCGTTCGACCCGGTGCTGTGCGTCGGCGGCAGTTGGCTGGTGGGCAAGGGCACACCCGACGAAGCCGCGATCGAGGCGGCGGCGCGCGCGGCAACCGCTCTGCGACCATAAATGACCAGTCCCGCACCGCGCCGACCCAGAGGAAAGACACGGACGATGACCACCGTCGATACTTTGCGCAGCAGGTTGCGGGACTTGCACGAGCGCACCACCGAAACGCCGCTGTTCAACCCGGTGTTTCAGCTCAGCCACGATCTGTCGCGCCAGTTGGAGGCCGGCACGATCGGGCTCGATGCGATCGAGGCGCTGGTGGCAGAGCTGGAATGCGAGGCCTTGCAAACCCGCGCCGCGCGGCTGCGCGCGCTGGTCGCGCCGACCGAGCCCGACGCCAATCTCGACCGCATTGTCGGGCTGCTGCACGAAGAAGACGGCTTTTCCGAATTCCGCCGCCGCTGGGAACGGCCCTTGCTGCATGCGGTGTTTACCGCGCATCCGACGTTTCTGCTGACCCCCGGTGATGCCGATGCGGTGGCCACGGCCGCGCTGGCCGACGATCCGCGTGCCGCCACGGTCTGTGCGGTGCCGGGGCCGGGCCCGGCCATCACGCTGGAATTCGAACACGCCGAAGCGCTGGCCGCGATCGAGCGCGCCGCCACTGCGCGCGACCGGATCAATACCCGCCTGCTGGCCCATGCGCGCGCGCGCTGGCCCGGGCGGTGGCTCGATTTCCGGCCGTTGCCGTTCCGCTTTGCCACCTGGGTCGGCTATGACATGGATGGGCGCACCGATATCGGCTGGTCCACCTCGATCCTGTTCCGGCTGCGCGAGAAGGCGCGCCGCCTGTCGAGCTATGTGGCGACGCTGGCGGCGATCGATGGCGATCACGCGCTGTTGCCCCGGCTGGTTGCCGGGCGTGACCAGGCGGCGGAAATGGCAGAGCTGTTTGCCCAGCCGCTGACCGATCCCGCCGTGCTGGCCGATGTCGCCAACCGCATGACCGCCGACAATCCGGCGCGCCTGCTGTCGCTGACGCCGATCATCGCCGCACTCGATGCCGATGCCCGCACCGCAAAGGATGACAGCGCGGTGGCTTATGCCGCGCTGGCGGCGGCGATGCGCGCCGATGGTCTGGGGCTGGGGTGGATTCACTTCCGCGTCAATTCGTCGCAATTGCACAATGCCTTGCGCCGTCGCATCGATCCCGATGGCACGCTGGATCTGGGCAGCCGGGGCGCATTGTCGCGATTGCGCGAAGTGCTGGCGGCGGCCAAGCCGCTGCGCGTCAATTTCGCCGCGCTGGCAATCGAAACCTCGACCGCGATGCGCCAGTTTCTCGTCATGGCGCAGATCCTGCACCATATCGATGCGGATACGCCGATCCGCATGCTGATCGCCGAATGCGAACAGCCGCAGACCGTGCTGGCCGCGCTCTATTTCGCGCGGTTGTTCGGGATCGAGGACAAAGTCGATGTCTCGCCTTTGTTCGAAACCGAAACCGCGCTGGAACATGGCGGGCGCTTTCTCGACGCCTTGCTGGCCGAACCCGCCTATCGCGACTATGCGCGGGCGCGTGGCCGGGTGGCGATCCAGACCGGCTTTTCCGATGCCGGGCGCTTCCTCGGCCAGATCCCGGCGGCGCTGGCGATCGAGCGGTTGCAGGGCCGGCTGGCCGAAGCGATGCGTGCACACGACATGACCGGGGTGTCCGCGCTGATCTTCAACACCCATGGCGAAAGCATGGGGCGCGGTGCGCATCCCTCGGGCATGGTCGACCGGTTGTCCTGGCCGCTCAGTCGCTGGGCGCGCAGCCGGTTTGCCAAGACCGGCATCGTACTGGAACCCGAAGTCAGCTTTCAGGGTGGCGACGGTTATCTGTTTTTCCGCAATCCCGATCTGGCGCTGGCCACGCTGACCCGCGTGGCCGAGGCACAGACCGCGCTGACCGGCGAATATGGGCGCGATCCGTTTTACGACCGCACCGATCTCAGTCTCGATTTCTATCGCTCGATCCGCCGCGTTCAGCGCGATTTCCTGGGCAGCACGACCTATTCGCGCGCGGTGACTGCCTTTGGCCTGGGCATGCTGAAAGTGACCGGCAGCCGCGTGTCGCGTCGCCAGTCGGATATCCAGGCCGACCGCACGATGAGCCTGCGGCAGATCCGCGCGATCCCGCACAACGCCATCCTGCAACAGATCGGCTATGCGGTGAACGTGATCGCCGGGGCGGGCACGGCGGCGGGCGAGGAAATCGAATCGATTGCCGAACTGCTCGGCGCGTCGGACCGGGGCAACCAGTTGGTGCGCCTGTTGCGATCGGCCAACGGACTTGCCTCGATCAAGACGGTCGGCGCGTTCGGCGAACTGTTCAATTCGGCCTATTGGGCCAGCCGTCCCTATCGCGGCACCGAAACCGGCCTGGAAAACGGCTGTCTGGCGCTGGCCGATTACCTGACCAAGGATGACCGCGCGGGCGTGTTCCGGCGCATGGTGTCACGCCTGCGTGTTGACTGGATGAAGCTGCACCGGCTGTTGTCGCTGGTGCCGGGGGCACCGGCCGGGCGCGATCCGGCCAGCGACGATGCGCGGCGCACGATCGGGCTGTTGCAGGCGGTGCGCCTGACGCTGCTGATGCATATGTTCCTGCGCGCGGTGCAAGTGCCGCAGTTTTCGCGCGCCAACGACATCAGCCGCGAAGACGTGCTGGAAATGGTGCTGTCGCTGCGCGTGGACGAGGCACTGGCGCAATTGCGGCGGGCCTATCCGGTGATCGAACCGGGCATCGGTGATTTCGTGCTGACCGAGCCGACCGACTATCCCGACGACGAAGCCGAAGACTACAGCGCGATCCGCACCCGCTTCATCGACCCGATCGAGCGAGCGCATGCGCTCAATCTGCGCATCGCGGTGGCCATCGCCAATTATTTCGGCGCGCACGGGTAGCGCGAGGCGCAGATCTGGTGGATTCATGCATCCCTGCGTTCTCGAAGTCCGTTCATCCTGAGCTTGTCGAAGGATGCGCGCGGCAGTTGCCCAACGGGCGTATTGCTGGCGTGCGGGGTCGAGGTCGGCGCGCATCCTTCGACAAGCTCAGGACGAGCGGATTTTGCGGATAGTATTGGCGTAAAGTCGCCCAACGCACTTGTGTCAGCGCCGTAGTCCCTGATGGGACTTTCAGCCGATGAACATCCGCCCGTGACGTTGCGGGCGTTGCGGCGCGTTGAAGATGGCGCCGGCCGACAGGCGGCTGCCGCGCACCACCAGCAGGATCAGGTCGCCCGGCTCGATGCGCACGTCTTCGCCGGGGTGCTGGATCGACTGGCCGCCGTCGCGATCGATCTGCACGATGAAGAATGCACCCGCGCCGCGCCGTTCCGCCTCACCCACGGTCACCCCGGTCAGCGCGCCGCGCTCGCCTGCGGTCACCACTTCGAGATCGAGCCCGAAATCGTTGAGGTTGCGTTTGATCGTGCCGACCTCGCGGATATCGCCCAGCATCGATTCGGTGGCGGGAAACAGGATCAGTTCGGTGATCCGTTCGGCGCCGATGTGCGTGGGCAGCACGACTTTGTTGGCCCCGGCGTGGAACAGTTTGCTTTCGGTGGTGGGTGCCTCGCCGCGCGCGATGATCTGCACCGCCGGATTGAGGTTGCGCGCCGACAACGTGATGAACACATTGGCGGCATCGTTGGGCAGCGCGCAGACCAGCACGCGCGCGCGATCGATACGGCCCTGCATCAGCACGTCTTCGTGGGTGGCCTCGCCGGTAATCGTCAGGTATCCGGCAGTGCGCGCCTCTTCGGCTTTGGCCGCTTCGCGCTCGATGATCACGAACGGATGGCGCGCTTCGGTCAGCGCCTTGGCCAATTGTACGCCGATGCGGCCATAGCCGCAGATGATGGCATGGGTGTCGAGCCGTTCGATTTCGTTCTGCATGCGATCAAGCCCCAGAAAACGGCGGAATTGGTAGAGATTGAACACCTGGATCAGCGCGCCGGTCAACACGATCATGCCGGTGCACCCCAGCACGATGGTCATGATCGTCCACATCCGCAGAAACGCGGTATCGACCGGGCGCACTTCGCCATAGCCGACCGAATAGACCGTGGTCAGCACCATATAGGCCGCATCGCCCAGCGGCCAGCCGGCCATGGCATAGCCGATGGTCGACACCATGAACACGATCGCCATCCACACGATCGTGCCCGACAACAGCTTCAGCGGCGAGGCGAGCAAACCGCCCGTTTCGTGCTGGTTCCCGAAAATCGGGGTGTGGGGTGGTTGAATTCCGGCCATGGTTGCGCGGACCAGATGACCTATCGGCCACCGGTTTGTCCAGTCGGGCGAAACCGCAGCCATGCAAAAGGGCGCGACCGACGGCCGCGCCCTTTTGCATGGCGACGCAATCGCGCCGGGTTACTTCGGTGCGAGCACCATCAGCATCTGGCGGCCTTCCATGCGCGGAAACGCCTCGACTTTGGCGATTTCGGCCACATCGTCCTGCACGCGGCGCAACAGGTTCATGCCCAGTTGCTGGTGCGACAGTTCGCGACCGCGAAAGCGCAAGGTGATTTTCACTTTGTCGCCATCTTCGATGAAGCGGTGCACGTTGCGCATCTTCACGTCATAGTCGTGGTCATCGATATTCGGACGCATCTTGATCTCCTTGATCTCCTGCGTCTTCTGGCTCTTGCGGGCAAGGTTGGCCTTTTTCTGGGCTTCGTAACGGAACTTGCCGACATCCAGGAATTTGCACACGGGCGGATCGGCATTGGGAGACACTTCGACAAGGTCAAGACCGACCTCGGCTGCCTGCTCGATCGCTTCGCGGGTGTACATTACGCCCAGGTTTTCGCCGTTCTCATCGATCACGCGCACTTTGGGCACGTTGATCATCTGATTGAAGCGTGGCCCGCTCTTGACGGGGGGCGCCATCATGCGCCGAGGTGGGGGAGCTATTTTCGGTTCTCCTGTGGTTTTCGAAACGCGCTCATACCACAACGCGCCAACAGTTAAAGCGTAAGTTCAGGCCGCGTCGCGCCACAGCGCAAAGCGTGCCAGACGCCCGCCCGCGGGCACGAGCGCATCGGCCGCCGCGGCGGGGGCGAGCGCGGCGCGGATCGCCGGGGCATCGGCATCGAGGCCCCCGGTCAGCGTGCCGAACGCGGGCAGCACCAGCCGCGTGTCGCTGGCCACCACGCAGGGCCGCCGGATCGTGCGGCCGCGTTGCACCACGCGCAGGCGCGGATGGAAATGGCCCGACAATTCGGGGCGGAGTTCGCCCGCCAAAGCCTCGTGCCGCAACACGATCCCGTCCAGTTCCGCCTCGACGAGATGCGTGCCGGGCAGCGCCGGGCTCTGCGGCGCGGCGCCCTTGATATCGTGATTGCCGGTGATCCACACCCAGTCGGTGGCGCGGGTCAGTGCCGACAGCATCCCGGCGGCATGCGGATCGAGCCGGTCTGGCCCGCCCGCGTCGTGAAAGTTGTCGCCCAGGCAGAACACCCGGCGCGCCCCCGTCAACCGCAAGGCATGGGCCAGCCGTTCAAGCGTTTCGCGGCTGTCATAAGGCGGCAGCATCTGCCCGCCGCGTGCAAAGAAACTGGCCTTTTCCAGATGCAGGTCGGCCACCAGCAATGCGCGCTGTTCCACCCAATAGAGCGCCCGCGCCGCATCGGCCCCGGTGCCAAGGCAGAATTCCTGGCGATGAAAGGGAAATGACGCGAACGAAACGGGAACCATTTGTTTCTCTTGCGGGACGGCGCAGAGCTTGGCAAGCCGTTTTCACCCCCTTTGCCGGGGGCGATTGGGAAGAGGGCACGCATGACCGAGACGACCCCGGCGGACTGGACCGAAGCCACCGCGCGCGCGCGCGCCTGGTTTGAAAGCCTGCGCGACAGGATCTGCGCCGCGTTCGAGGCGATCGAGCGTGAGGCTGGCAGTGACGCGGCGTTCGGTTATACCCCCTGGGCGCGCGAGGCTGATGGCAGCGGTGAAGGCGGCGGCGGCGTGCAGGGCCTCATGAAGGGCAAAGTGTTCGAGAAAGTCGGCGTCAACGTGTCGACCGTCGGCGGTGCGTTCAGCCCCGAATTCGCCAGGACCATCAACGGCGCCGATGCCGAAAACCCCGGCTTTACCGCAACCGGCATCAGCCTGGTGGCGCATATGGCCAATCCGCATGTGCCGGCGGTGCATTTCAACACGCGGTTCCTGACCACGCGCAAGGCGTGGTTCGGCGGCGGCGGCGATCTCAACCCGCCTTTGCCCTATGACGAAGACACCGCCGATTTCCACGCCGCGTTCAAGGCCGCCTGCGATGCGCATGATCCGGCCTATTACCCGCGCTTCAAGGCCTGGGCCGATGACTATTTCTATATTCCCCATCGCCAGGTCCATCGCGGCGTGGGGGGGATCTTCTACGATCACCTCGAATGCGCCGATGCTGCCGCGTTCGACGCCCATTTCGCCTTTACGCGCGCGGTGGGAGAGGCGTTTGTCGATGTGTTTCCCCGGCTGGTGCGCCGCCGCATGAGGCATGACTGGACGCCTGTCGACAAGGCGCAGCAACTCGCCTGGCGCGGGCGCTATGCCGAATTCAACCTGGTCTATGATCGGGGCACGCTGTTCGGGCTGAAAACCGGGGGCAACATCGATGCCATCCTGATGAGCCTGCCGCCCGAAGCGACCTGGGCGTGAGTGCAGGACACGGCTGATGGCGATCACCCACGACGACACGCGCGCCCCGCTGGCGCAGGGCTTTCATGCGGTGGCACCAGGCGATCTGGCGGCGGTGGTCACCGCGCTGGAAATGACCGCCTTGCCCGATGCACTGCGGCGCCCGGGCATCGAGCCCGACGTGCCGCTGCAACTGGTGCGCTGGGCCGATTGCGCGCCCGAACGCTATCGCCTGCTCTATCAGCGGATCGGGGCGCCCTGGCTGTGGTGGTCGCGGCTGGCCCTAGACGATGCGGCGCTGGCCGGGATCATCCATGATCCGGCGGTCGAGCTTTATGCCGTGACCGACCGCGCGCGCGTGGAAATCGGCATGCTGGAGCTTGATTTCCGCCATGCTAATGCCTGCGAAATTGCCTTCTTCGGGTTTGTGCCAAAGGCCGCCGGGCAAGGCTTTGGCAAATGGCTGATGCGTCGCGCGCTGCAGCGGGCCTGGGCCGGGGGCGATGCCAGGGCGCCGGTGGCGCGGGTGTGGGTGCATACCTGCACACTCGATGATCCGCGCGCAGTGGGGTTTTACCGGGCCCAGGGCTTTGCGCCGGTCGCGCGCTATGTCGAGGTATTCAGCGATCCGCGCGCATCGGGGCTGTTGCCCGCCGACACTGCCCCGCTCCACCCGCTGATCGTCGACTGAGCGCCGGGCAGGCGCGACAGCACCACGCAGACCAGCGCCAGCCCCGCCAGCGGCATCAGATTGGCATGGAGCGGCAGCGCCGCCGAGCGCGTCGCCAGCGGCGCCAGCCACAGCATGATCAGCGCGGGTTTCTCCCACGCGCGCCAGCCCAGCCGCTGCGCCTGTGCCACCAGCCACAATGTCGGCTGGATCAGGAACGGGAAGTCATAGCTGAACAGATAGGGTGAGGCGATCGCCGTCGCCGCCAGCATCAGCGCTCCGGTAGCGGCGGTGGCGCCCTGTTGACGTGCAATCCGCCACAGCAGGATCGCCGTGGCAAACGAGATCGCCGCCTGCCCGGCCAGCGCCACCGACGGCCCCATCGTCACCCGCAGCAGCGCATAGGGCGTTGCCATGCGCAGGAAAAACGGACCGCTGGTCTGCGCCATCAACACTGCATCGACATGCAGCCCGGTCGGCCAGGCGGCCCATGTGGCAGGCCCGAACACCACCAGCGAGGCCAGACACAGCAGCGCCGCCGAAGCCGCCCCCGCACCCAGCACGCGCCAGCGCCGCGCGGCAATCAGCCACAGCGGCACCAGCAGCGCCAGATGCGGCTTGATCACCAGCGCGCCGAACAGCAGGCCCGCCACAATGTCGCTGCGCCGGGTGTTGCGCGCCACCGCCAGGACCCCGCCGATCAGCAGCGCGCCGGTGATGAACCCGTTTTGCGCATGACACCCGGCCAGAAACGCCGCCGGATAGGCCAGCACCGCCAAGGGCTCGTGCGGCAGCACCCGGCGTGCCACGGCAAACCATATCAGCCAGCCGCCCAGCGCCCAGATCAGCCACGCCTGGGCATAGGGCAACAGCCCCAGCGGCCAGGTGAGAAACAGGTATGGCGGCGGATTGACATAGGCGACCATCTGGCCGGTGTGGCTGGCGGCCTGGGCTGCGCGTTCGGTGGCAAGGTCGAACACGTCCCACGGAATGCCCGCGGCCACGATCCGCCCGGCGCCCCAGAAGGCCAGAAAATCGCTGCCGACATGGCCCACCGCATCGCGATAGACATGCCCCATCATCGGCACATAGGCGATCAGCATATAGAGCGCGATTACCCGCACGCGCAGCCGGTCGGGCCAGGCATTGGCGCGCAACGCCGCCAGCCAGCCGGCACACCCATTGGAAATGGTCCTGCCCAAGAACGCCACCCAGTCCATGATGGCGTCACCTTAACCCCGCAATATTGAACGAATCGTATGCGCGGGGGGAGTTTTGCCTTGCCCTTGCGGCAATCGTGCGCCCATTCTGGGCAGACCATGTTGCGTCAGTATGAACTTGTCGAGCGCGTGCTCGCCTATGCCCCGGATGCGGACGAGGCGATGCTCAACCGTGCCTATGTCTACACCGTGCAGAAACACGGCACCCAGAAACGCGCGAGCGGCGACCCGTATTTTTCGCATCCGGTCGAAGTGGCGGGGTTGATGACCGAGCTGAAGCTCGATCAGGAAACCATCATGACCGCGCTGTTGCACGACACGGTCGAGGATACGCTGGCGACCCCTGAGGAAATCGAGCGCCTGTTCGGGGCCAATGTGGCGCGCATGGTCGATGGCGTGACCAAGCTGTCGAAAATCGAAACGATGTCGGAAAACGAGCGCGCGGCGGAAAACTTGCGCAAGTTTCTGCTGGCCATGAGCGAAGACTTGCGCGTCCTGCTGGTCAAGCTGGCCGACCGGTTGCACAACATGCGCACGCTGCATTTCATCCGCAGCGAGGAAAAGCGCCGCCGCATCGGGCGTGAGACGATGGAAATCTATGCCCCGCTGGCGCAGCGCGTGGGGATGTACGAATATATGCGCGAGATGCAGTTGCTGGCGTTTCAGCAATTGGAACCCGACGCCTATGCCACGATCACCGGTCGGCTTGAGGCGATCCGCACTGCGGGTGAAGGCCAGGTCGATGCAATCGCGCTGGAAATCAAGCAGGTGCTGGCCGGTACGGGCATGCGCGTCGAAGTCGCGGGCCGCGAAAAGCATCCTTATTCGATCTGGAAAAAGATGGCCGAGCGCCATGTCTCGTTTGAACAGATCACCGATATCATGGCGTTTCGCGTGGTCACCGACACGGTCGAGGACTGTTATGCCGCGTTGGGGCTGTTGCACCGCACGTGGCAGATGATCCCCGGCCGGTTCAAGGATTACATTTCCACGCCAAAGCTGAACGGATATCGTAGCCTGCACACATCATTGATTTATAACAATGCGATGCGTGTTGAAGTTCAGATCAAAACGCAGGAAATGCACCAGACCAACGAATATGGGCTGGCCGCGCACTGGGCCTACAAACAGGGCGGGACCCAGCCCGACGAACAAGTCGGCTGGCTGCGCGATCTGGTCGAAATCCTCGATGCCAGCAATGATCCCGAGGAACTGCTCGAAAACACGCGCATGGCGATGTACCAGGATCGCATCTTTGCGTTCACCCCCAAGGGCGCGCTGTTCCAGTTGCCCAAGGGCGCGACGCCGATCGATTTTGCCTTTGCCGTGCACACCAATCTGGGCGCGGCGGCGGTCGGCGCGAAGATCAACGGTCGCCACGTGCCGCTGCGCACCCCGCTGACCAATGGCGACGTGGTCGAGATTATCCGCAGCCGCACGTCCGAACCGCAATTGTCGTGGCTGTCGTTTGCGGTGACCGGCAAGGCGCGTGCCGCCATCCGCCGCGCGGTGCGCCAAAAGGAACGCGCCGATATCGCCGCGATCGGGCGCAAGCTCTATGATGAAATCGTCGACCGCCTGCCCACCAAGATCGGCAAAAAGGCGCTGACCGAAGCGATCAAGCGGCTGAAATTCAACAATGAAGACGAACTGATGGTGGCGATCGGCCAGGCCCGGATCAGCGACCGCCAGGTGATGGAGGCGCTGGTGCCCGGCAGTGCCGCCAACTTGCCGCAAAGCGAGGAATGGCCGCAGGATTCATGGCCGCGCCAGCAACGCGCGATCGCCGTGCGCGGCCTGAGCCCCGGCGCCGCGTTCAAGCTGGCGACCTGTTGCCATCCCGTGCCGGGCGACCGCATTGTCGGGCTGCGGCGCCCTGAAAAGAGCGTCGAAGTCCATTCGATCGATTGCCTGCAACTGGCCAACGGGGTCGATGCCGACTGGATCGACCTGTCGTGGGAAACCCCCAACGACGGCGCGGTCGGCCGCCTGCGCGCAGAGCTTTACAACCGCCCCGGCACACTGGCCGAAATGGCCGGGATTTTCGGCAAGAACCACGCCAACGTGGTCAACCTGGAAATGACCCAGCGTGAAAACCCGTTTCATACTTATGTGGTCGATCTGGAAGTGCGCGACCTGGCCCACCTGACCCGGATCATCAGCGCCCTGCGCGCCAGCGATGCAGTGGCGCAGGCGGAACGGATCTGAGGCGCCAGTCTCGCCGGGTTGCGATCAAACGGGTGCCGCGCCCAATTCCGCATTGTCCTGCCCGATCGTCGGCGCCGGCCCGGTTGCGCACGATCCGACTGAAAAACGCACCGGTGCCTTCAGGTGCAGGTATTCGCCCTCGGTCGGATGGGTGCGCGGCTGGAACAGGCCAACTTCGATCAGGTGCGGGTCGCTGGTGATATCGGCCAGATCGCGCACCGGCATCGCGGGGATCTGGTTTTCGGCGAAGATCCGCGTCCATTCGGCGGTGGTGCGCGCGGGCGTCCGGCGCGCGATTTCGCGATAGGCCTCGGTAATATTGGCGGCGCGCGCACGCGGTGTGGCAAAACGGTCTTCCAACGCCAGCTCGGGCGCGCCGAGCAGGGTGAACACCTTGATCAGCGCGGCGTCGGTATAGGGCACCAGGCTGATATGGCCATCGGCGGTGGGGAAGGGCTGGCGCGCCGGGTCGATCTGACGGGGATAGCCTGCGGGTTCGAGCGGGGGCACCAGCGTGGCGCCAAACAGGTGTTCCTGCGCCATGAAATGGGTGAACGTTTCGAACATCGGCACTTCCACGAATTGTCCGCCGCCAAAGCGCAGCTAGTGCACGATCGCCGCCAGGATGGCATAGGCGCCGTGCAGTCCCGCGACTTTGTCGGCGATCAGCGAGGGGATATAGCGCGGGGCCGGGTTGCCATCGGCGCGCGGCAACAGCGTCGCCGTTCCGGTCGCGGCCTGGATCACATCGTCATAGGCCTGCAAATCGGCATAGGGCCCGTCCGAACCGAACCCGACGCAATGGACATAGACGATATCGGGCCGGATCGCGCGCACCGCGTCATAGCCGAACCCCAGCCGCTCGATCGCCTTGCCCCGCACGTTGTGGATGAACACGTCCGCCTCGGCCAGTTGCGCGGCCAGCGCCGTCTTGCCCGCTTCGGTTTTGAGATCGACGGCAAGCGAGCGCTTGCCCTTGTTGAGGTTGAGCGTGCAGGGGCCCATGCCCGGCGTGGTGCGAAACTTTCCGGCATGGCGGAACTGGTCGCCGGTCGGGCCTTCGACCTTGATCACATCGGCGCCCAGATCGGCCATGATTTCGGTCGCATAGGGGCCGAACACCACGCTGGTCAGATCGACGATGCGAATGCCTTCGAGCAGTTTTTGTCCGGTCACGCCCAAATCTCCCGTTATGACCTGCCGGGGCTTAAGTGATCGATTAAAGCTGTGCAACCGGGCTGCGTCAGAATGTCAGGCAAACCTCCAGCGCATCGCCCACGACCAGCCCTTCGGCCTTGCGCACTTTGGCCGATACCGGGATCGACCAGCCCGCGTGCTTGATCGGAAAGGCGGAGGTGCGCCATTCGGTTTCGCCGATGCGGATGGTCAGTT
Source organism: Novosphingobium sp. FSW06-99 (assembly GCF_001519065.1). Taxonomy (GTDB): domain Bacteria; phylum Pseudomonadota; class Alphaproteobacteria; order Sphingomonadales; family Sphingomonadaceae; genus Novosphingobium. Next base: position 24,375 of record NZ_KQ954264.1, on the reverse strand, counting down.
TCACCGAGCCAAACCCGCTGCGCCGCCCGGATTCAAGCCGGTGCATCAGCGCCGTGCCATCGAGCGCCTCGGCCACATCGGCGGTCACTCCGATGAAATGCCACACACCATGCCCTTCGCTGCGCCATTGCACCAGCGTGGTGGTAAACCGATGGGTTTCCTCGCCGGTCACGGCGCGCGGCGCACCGGCACAGGCACGTTGCAGGCATCGACCCCGCCCGCAGGCTGAATAAAGAACCGGTCGCGCCGGTTGGCGCGCGCGGCAGCATAACGGGCAAACGTGCTGCCGGTGGTCGACAGATACTGGTATGTCGGCAGACCGGGCACATCGGTGCCGATGCGGCTGGCGGTGATCGGCACGCGCTCGGCGGCCGTGGCGTAAAAGCCGAGCGCCGCGGTTCCGCGCGGCAGCGTGGACAGATATTCGATCCCCTCGATCACCCGCCCGACCAGCGCGATATTGCGGTCGAGCTGGCGCGGGGCCTGGCCGATCACGGCGTAGAGTTCGGCCCCGGTGCCGGTATCGGGCGGATTGTCGCGGCCGACGCCCACCATGCCATAGCAATGCAACGGCCAGGCATGATCCTTGTCGAGCCCGACCGGCCAGCCCGCGATGATCCGCGTTTCGGGCGCATAGGCATCCGCGCCCAGCGACAACGCGCTGTCCGCCCCGGCCGGCAGCGCAAAGCGCGGTGCCACGTAAGCGCCTTCGCCATTTTCGATCAGCCCGCCCGGCAGCGGTTTGGCATGGGCCTTGTCATCGCCATCGGGATCGCCCCATTGCACCACATAATTGTCCTGCGCGCGGTTGATGCTGGTGCCGTCCCACCAATGCGCCGCCGCCAGTTTGCGGATATTGCCAATCCACCCTTGCGAAAACGGCGCTGGCAAAAGCTGGATCACCACGCGCCGCGCATGCCCCGCCGCCGCGGGCGCCAGATCGATCACCAGCAGATCAGCGGGTGCAATCGCCACCCAGTCGCCCGCCGGTGCGGAGGCCACGATGTCGGGCGGCGTGGGCACAGCCGCCGCATCGTCCCGCGCAAATGCGGCAGGCGAGCCCAACAGGGCCAGCGCAACAGCGATCAAGGAAAGGGCAGGGCGGGCGAAACGATCGGATGCTTGCAACATATCCCCACCATGCCACTGCCTGCGCCCTTGCGAAACCCCCACCATGCCGCTAGGGCGCGTGCCTCATCCAGAGCATGCGGAGCGGTGGCCGAGTGGTCGAAGGCGCTCGCCTGGAAAGTGAGTATACGCCAAAAGCGTATCGAGGGTTCGAATCCCTCCCGCTCCGCCATTTTAGACCAGTAATGATAATAAAATAAGTTACTTAGGGCAAAACTGGGCCCTCTGGGTCCACTTTGGCATCTACAGTCATATTTCGGGACCGATTCGCGGTCGGTCTGGCTGAAATTTGCGCGATTGCGTTGCTTTTGGCCGTTCATGCGTCCTCCCAGACGTTGATAACCCGGGGCGGGTGGAAGCCGTAGAAGGCCGAGGCCGGATCTGGGTTTATCAAACGGATTTGCCCGAAGAGCGGGCTGCTGCGCGTCCACCGAAGCCATCTCCGCGCTGACGGGCACCAAGTGCCCACTTTCGCGCAAAGCGCTGGTCATACCTCCGGCCCCTCCTCGCCGCCCGACCACCAACGATACTCGCTGGTTATGGTGGTCGGGCGGCGAGGAGGGGCGGGAGGTATGATTGCACGTCAGCGCCGCTTGGTATGCGGCTGTCCAATCCGTTCGGGCGTCGCCCTTTCGTGCGCTGCGGCCTAGCAAAATCCTCCGCTTCAAATTGCTGCGCGACGCAATTGGCCTGGTCGGGATGAACCAAAGCCAGCCGCAAAGCCACTAGCGGTAGAGCGGGCCAGACATGCGGGCCGCGCCTTATTGCCAGCTTGGCGGGAGTGAACATGACGGTGGATGGACTCGCTTTGGGGGATTTGCCTTTGGCAATGCGGGCTTGGTCGGGTCCGCGTCGCCGAGCGTTGGGTCTGTGTCTTGCGGCCCCGGCGCTCTGCGGTTTGCTGGCGGCGCTGATCACGCCACCTGCTCGCGCGCTACCGGCTTACGCTGATCAGACCGGTCAACCATGCGCCGCGTGTCACGTTGGCGGCTTTGGCCCGCAGCTTACCCCGTTCGGGCGCGAGTTCAAACTGGGAGGGTATACGCTGCGCACCAGGGACAGCATTCCTTTGGCGGCGATGGTGCAGTCGTCGTTCACGCATACTGCCAGGGACCAGAGCCCGCCGCCTGCCAATTTTGCCGGTAACGACAATGTTGCACTCGACCAGGCGAGCCTGTTCGTAGCGGGAGGCTTGGGATCGCATATCGGGGGTTTTTCCCAGTTTACCTGGGATGGTGTCGCGCACCAGTTCCATTGGGACAACCTTGACCTGCGGCTGGTCAACAGTGGCAGGCTGTTGGGGGCCGATGCGACCTATGGCCTCTCGTTCAACAACTCGCCCACGGTACAAGATCCATGGAATACCACCCCCGCCTGGGGGTTTCCCTATACGGCCAGCGCATTGCCGCAGGTGCCCGCCGCCGCGCCGCTTATCGACGGAGCGCTGGCGCAAAACGTGGTTGGCCTGACTGCCTATGCCTGGTTCAACCACCACCTCTATGTGGAGGGAGGTGGCTATTCCAGTCCGGCGGCCGGCACGCTCTCGTGGCTCGGCGTTGACCCTACCAGCCCCGGCGCCATTCATGGTCTGGCTCCTTATGCGCGGCTCGCGTACCAGACGGACTTTGCCGGTGGCACCGTTGAGACAGGCGCCTTTTTGCTCAAGGCGCAGATTTATCCGGGCCGCGATAGCAGCTCTGGCTTTTCCGACCACTACGCCGATGTCGGCCTCGATGCCTCATGGCAAAAGGCGCTCTCGAAAGGTGACACCGTGGCGCTCAACCTGCGCTATGCGCACGAGGCGAGCAATCTGGAGGCCAGTTGCGCCCTTGGTCTTTTTGGTAATGCCGGCACGCCGGATTGCGCGCGCACGACGCTTGACGAGGTGCGCGGCGATATCTCCTATTACTGGCACGGCAAGGTCGGGCTGACACTGAACCCGTTCCTCATCACCGGATCGAGCAACGCTAACCTGTTTGCGCCCACCAACCGGCCCGACAGCAACGGCATCATCACTCAGGTCGACTATACGCCCTGGGGCGCGGGCAACTCGCCGCTTGGCCCGCTCTTCAACGTGCGCATGGGGGTGCAATACACCGCCTATGGGCGCTTCAACGGCGCAGTCCGCAATTACGATGGCAACGGTGCCAATGCGTCCGACAACAACACACTGAGGTTTTTTACATGGCTCGCATTCTGATCAACACCGCCGCCGTGGTTGCAATCGGTTGTGCATCACCGGCATTGGCGGCAGACCTGGCGACGGGAGCAAAAGTCTTCAGGACCAATTGTGCCGTGTGCCACTCGACCGGTACCAATGCTGTCGTTGGACCAGGGCTTCACGGCCTGGTTGGGCGCAAGGCGGGATCGGTCCCCGGCTTCAGCTATTCGGCGGCCATGAAGTCGGCAGGCTTTGCCTGGACCGCCGAGCAACTGGCCAAATATGTCACCAATCCGCAGGCGGTGGTCAAGGGCAACCGGATGCCCTTTTCCGGCCTGCAAAACCGCTCACAGGCTGTCGACCTGGTTGCCTATCTTGAAACGCTGCGCTGACACCCATCCGGCAGTGTGTCGGATGGGTGTCAGAAGGACCAGATCGCGCCCACTGTCGCGCTCGCCGGCCGATTGGCACGTGCCACCGGAGAGCCACGGTTGCCAGCACCGATCAGGCTTGCGCGCAGTTCGAATGGACCAAGCTGTCTGGTTGCAGACAGGCTCCAGTCGCAATTGTCGGGCTGGTACGGAAACGCGGTCGCAGAGGTATCGTAATAGCGCGTCCTGGCGGGGGCAGGTTGGTTCAAGTAGAGCAATTCTGCAAAATGTGCGCTTATCACGAGATGGCGGGCCACCGCCTGGCTGATGGCAAGATCGGCGTACAGGGTCTGCGTATGGCTTGCCTGGTATTCTGGCGAATAGGACAGGCGCAAGGTGACCGGGCGATAGGTCAGACCGGTATAGATCTCGTTGTAGCTTATGCCCTTTGAGTAGACGTCGACCTGACGAAAATCGACGCGGCTGACGCCCAGGTCCATTGACAGCATTCGATTCAGCCGCCGGACAAAGCCGATGTCGCCCTGCCAGCCAACAAATTTTGCCGTGCCGTCCACCAGCGTGCTGGTTGCCGATCCGGAGACATAGACCCCCGCTTGCGTGTCATAATCGACCTGGCCGGTGATCGTGGGCTGGTTGTCGCTGATGCTATACCCGCGCAGGTAGGTGTCACTCTCGACGCTGATCGACCCTGCAAGTTGGGCATGGGCCGGATGTCCGGCGGAAGCACCGATCACGGTTGCGCAGGCACCCGCCAGCCGCCAGGCCGGTGATCGATTGGGAACCGGCATGTGGCGCTTTGCTCGGCTGCTCGGCTGATGCTGGTGAGCTGACATTCAACCTTAGTTGTTGCCGTGGGCCTGGGCGACAAGGGCCAGCCGGTTGTCGGTGCCGCAGCGATAGCCCACGGCGAGATGGGCCAGCGTCAGGCAAGCGTTGATCTCGCGCTGATCGTTGTGCGCCAGCGCGATCTGCGCGCTGCCGGAACGTTGTCGTACCAGTGCCAACAGGCCACTGACATGCGCGGCCGAAAACGAAGAGCCATTGACCAGCCCCCATCCGCCGCCGGGTACAGTCGTCGGAACATCGCGACCGGGTGCGACATAGGAGGTGGCGAGCATGCCGGAATGCGCATCGGCGGTCACGGAGATGACACCGGCCAGCGATGCCGGAAAGCTTGCCGCCGGATTGTGCGGATCGACTGCCGCGACGATCGCGATGTGGCGATGTTGCGCAACTTGCACCAGGTTGGCCAACAAGCGATCAGGCGGGCCCGATATGCTGAGATTGATGATCTGCGCGCCCTGCTCGATCGCGAATTCAAGCGCCTGCCCGAGGGTGAAGCTGTTGCAGGTGGTTGCAGGTGTTGCCGGACTTTGCCAGCACGCCCGCAACGCCATCAGGCGCGATTCCGGGGCAAGCCCGGCAACGCCGATCCCGTTGTCGGCACGCGCCGCGATAATTCCGGCAACAGCGGTGCCGTGGCGTTCGGCAGGGCCGGGCTGGGCGGCATGCGGGGTGACGAAATCGCGCACGTGCGAGAACTGACCGGCAAGGTCGGGATGGCTGGTATCAATGCGACTGTCGATGACCGCCACGCTCACGCCGCGGCCGGTCGCCAGCTTGTGCAGATCGCTGATGTGCCACGCCGTTTGTGCCGGTTGGGCATCGAGCAAAGGATCACGCCTTCCCTCCAGTGCAAGGCCGTTGAATTCTTCCATGGGCTGGGCCCAGGCCACGTTGGCTTCGTGGGAGAGCACTTGAATGGCGTGATCGACGGTGGTGCCGGCCGGCAGCGTCATGACGAAGCAATCGACCCCCAGCAGGGGCATCGGCCAGTTGTCCTGCAGGTCAAATCCGTTGCGCGCCGCGATCTCTTTCGCGCGGCGACGCCGGGCAACCTGATCTTCGCCATCGCCATAGCTGGTGGCATAATCGGCCGTTGCCTTGCGGTGGGGCGGTGCGATCCGGATCATCACCAGCACTTGCCGGGGCGCATTTTCCGCCCGAACGGGTTCCGCATCGACCAACGCGGGCGTCAACCAGAGTAACGCCAATGCCAGTGCAACGCGCGCCCCGCGTCGCAACCATCCTTGTGCGATCATTGCTGCGCATCCGGTACGAGAGGTTGGGCCAGGGTCACGATCGAGGCTTGCTGCAGTCTGTGCAGCGCGGTGTCACGCTGATCTGGCTGAACGCGCAGCACCCAGGCATCGGCAACAGTGGGCCCATCGACGACCCGGGCGCCGACTTTCTGCAGCAAATCGCGCACCTGATTTTCGCTGGCATCGGGCTGCAGCTTTACCAGCAGATTGCCCTGTCCTGGCGAACTGGCGGCACTCAGGGCCACATAAGGACCGGCCTGACCGAGGGACGGGGCGCCGGGCCGCAGGCCAAGCACTGCAATGGCAGCGAGCGAAGCGGCCAGCAGGGGGCTGGCAAGGGCCCAGCCAATGCCCACGCGACGATGCCAGAACGGCTGGGCCCGCGCGGGGAATCTGGGGGCTGCGGGTGTTTCTTCCAGGTGTGCGTCAAGCGGCAGCATCTTGACCTGCCTGGCCAGCGCTTCTTCAACCGCCAGACTGTCGCGGCAGGCCTGGCATTGTCCGAGATGCGCATCGACTTCGCCGGTTTCTTCGGCCGTAAGCGTGGCATTGACGTACCACGGCAGCAGTTCCTCGATCCGGTCGTGGATGGTCTGTGGGTGGGGCGTAGAGGATTGTGACATCGCGGTATCCTAGATCCAGTCGCCCAGCGCACCGTCTAGGTGGCGCTTGAGATGGCGGCGTGCATGGAACATGCGGGTTTTCACTGTATCGACCGGACATTCGAGAATATCAGCGATCTCGCGATAGCCCATGTCGTGAAAATAGGCCAGATCGACAACTGCCCGATGAGAGGGGGATAGTTCGTCGATGGCCTGGCGCAACAGGCGCTGGATCCGTTCTTGTCCTGCCACATTTTCCGGCAGCGGAGCGTCGCACGGGCGGTTCTCGGCCTGTTTGTCTTCTCTGGCTTCGTCCTGCCGGCGCAATCCCTTCATCGCCTTGCGGTAGGCGATGGCGAAAATCCATGTCGACAATTTGCTGGTGCCGTTGAAATTCGCGCCTTTCTCCCAGACCACCATCATTGTGTCGTTGAGCACTTCTTCCACCAGCGTGGGCCGGCGGATCAGGTTCATCAAAAACCGCGTCAAGCGGGGATGGTACACGCGGTACAACTGCTCAAAGGCGGGGCGATCCCCTTCGATCACCCTTTGCAAAAGTCGCAATTCCACATCCAGCGGCAGGCGGGCGGGAAGCGGAGCAATCGAGTTGGGGGGGCGGTTGGTGGTCACGGTTGGTCAGGTCTCGGCAAAGCTGTGTCGGTAGGTGCCGAGATTGGCACGACAGGTTCAATGTGCTGGTTGCAGAGACTCAAAAGAGGTTTCGTTTTATGTCAGGAACACCGGCAAGACAAAGGCCGATTGTCCGCATAGCGCGCCTCGTCCCGTTGCTGGCCGCCGTGCGAGGTCCGTTGGGCCACACATCCCCTTGCCAGCGGTGCGATCAGGACAGTATCCGGATATCGACGATACGGCGTGCGCCATCGATCCGCCCGAGTTGGATGATGACATCGATCAAAGACCGCGTGTAGATGATTGTCTCCTCGCGCGAGAGCGACAGGCCGGATTGCAACACCATCAGCGCAATCTGATCGAGCGCACCTTCAGGCGTGTTGGCGTGGACAGTCGTGAACGAGCCCGGGTGGCCGGTGTTGATCGCGCGCAGAAAAGTCGCCGCTTCACGGCCGCGAATCTCGCCGACGATAATGCGGTCGGGCCTCAGCCGCAGCGAGGCCTGGAGCAAGTCCTCGACGCTGACTGCCGCCTCGCCAAGCGCACCTTTGACCGCAACAAGGCCCAGCGTGTTGGGCTGGCCAACGACGATCTCGGGCGTATCCTCGACCGTAAGTATCCGTTCATGTGCCGGCACCAGCTTCAACAGCGCGTTGAGGAAGGTGGTCTTGCCTGATGACGTGCCGCCCGAAATCAGGATGGTCTTGCGGGCAAGCACGGCATCGCGCAGATAGGTGCCCGGCGCTTGGCGGATGTTGGCTTCCGTCGGCGCTGTGTGGTCTGTGCCGGTCGATGGCGGCGGGAGAGGCTGGTCATAGTCCGCGATCGTGCGATCGAGGGTAAGATGACGGCGAATAGACAGGCCCCAGCCGGAACGGGTTGCCGGAGGCCCGACCATCTGCACGCGCTCACCGCCGGGCAAGATCGCCGCGAGCAACGGATTTTCCCGATTCACGCCTTGGTGGGTCGCCCGCGCAATCTGTGCGGCCAGACGTCCAAGCAGGACTTCAGTCACGGCAGGTGCATTGAGGCAGTGCATGACCGGCTCGCCAACACGTTCGATCCAGACTTCCCCTGGCCGGTTGACCATCACCTCGGTGACATCAGGCTGGTCGAGCCAGGCGGCGAACGGGCGAAGATAGAGGTTGAGATAGACGCCCGGATCGGCGGATGCCTCGGCGGTTGCAAGTGTCAGCGCGGTCATCGTCCGTCCTCGGTGAAGTCGAGGTCGCGCGCGGCAAAGACCTGTATCGGCGTCCCCTGGAGGATGCGCACGGTTGGTGGGATCTTGATCTGGTTCTGGAGCGCAACGCCGGCTGCGCCCGTGCTGCCACTGACCGAACCGAGCACTACGGTATTGCCCGAACCGCCGACCGCGCCGGCCAGTCCGTCGATCACGGACAAAAGAATGGCCGAGCCATAGCGCTGGAAAAAATGGCTGTCGACTTTGCCGGCCAGCCCGGTCTGGCCAAGATCGTCCGTGGCAGGCGAACCAAGCTGGATCGAAATGCCATCGGGCCGAAGCAAGCGGTTCCATACGATCAGCGCCCGGCTTTGCCCAGACTGGAGCGCACTCTTGTACTGGCCGATCAGGCGCGAACCGCGTGGGATCAGCAAGTGTGAGCCATCGAACGAGCGGACGTCGCCGCTGACCAGCGCGCGGGCATAGCCAGGGAGATCGGAATTGAGCGCGGTTTCCAGCACGGCCGGTATCACCGTGCCTTGCGGAACGATTTTGCCGGGATGATCAAGCCTGTGGGCATGGCTGGTTGGCACCGGCTCATCACCCGCACGCGCGGAAAACTGCTCTTCGGGCGACAGATTGGCTTCGGGTTTGGCAAGGCCTGACGCAGACGATCCGGGCGCGGTCCGGTTCGGGGCAGAGGCGCCCGACAGCGTGGGCGGTGTGCTGTTGTCGAGGACCAGCAACGGCGGCGGGGCGGGCGCAGTTGCCGCAAGGGCGGGCGGGGTGGTGGGGGTCGGCAGTGGCACCGGAGCACCCGGCAAGACTGCGACCGAGGGCGGCGGAGAAGGCGCCGGCACCGTCGGAATTGCCGCCTTGGCTGCGACCGGCTGTTTATGGGCCGCCAGACTGAAGATGGTGGCGCTCCCGATCGCCGTCGCTCCGATCAAGCCAAGCGCGAGGCCAAGGCCTTCGGCCAAGCTTGCGCGCCTGCCGACGACGGGCGCCGAGCGCACGCTGGCAGCGTGGAGATCACTTTCGTCGGCATGGACGCCTGGCTCGGCCGGCGCGCGGCCGTCGCTTGCACCAAGGCCGGTCATGGCGCGCTACTCGCCGTCCGGGCCCCGTGCAGCAACCGGGCGAGACCCCCATGCCGGGGGGCCTTGCCGGTCCGCGGCTGGGGCGCATCGGCGTCAAGCTTGGGTGCCTGAAAGCCGTCATTGTAGAGGACGGCCACGGCCGTCCCGCGCCGCAAGACAAAGGCCGGCCCGACGCTATCAATCACAACGAAGTCACCTTTGATCCTTGAGTTGAGCAGGGTTTCGCCCTTGTCCGATCCGAGCGCATAAATGGCCGGTGTCGCAACGCCATCGGACCAGCGCAGCCAGGTTGAATGTCCGTCGTCGAACACCCGGATCGGGACATTCGCCGAAGCACCGGTGTAGCTGTAGGCGGTGTTGCGCGCAGTTGGTGCAGGCAGGTCGCTTTCCGGCGCCGGGGGTGGCGGCGGCGCCGGGACCTCTGGCGCCGCCGCCTGAGCCGCAGGGGTCGGCGGCTCATCTGGATAGGCGAACTGCAGATCGTACGTGACCCGTCCGGCGCGGCAAGCGGCGGCAGCCTGGGCCCGTAGATCGAAGGCATAGCGATGCCGGTCTGTCACCACGGTCATATTCGTCTGCGCGCTTCGCCCGACCGGCTTGAGGAACAGAAGATCGGAGCGCTTGTTCGGCACCGCCTGCCACAGCGCCGCATTGCCAAGTGCAATGTTTTCTATGTGCTCACCTGATCCGAAGGCCACCGTCGACTGGAAGCCGGGGCAACCCAGCAGGGTCGTGACAGACCGGGCATGATAGGAGGTTTCACGGATCCGGGGGTCGCCGGCCATGGCTGCCGTCGGGCAAAGCAGAACGGCGAGAATCGCCAGGCGCCCAATCATTGTACAACTCCAGCAAAGTGAGGCCGGCGCGCAGCGCGCAGACCCTGTGCCAGCCCTTCGGTCCGGCGTTGCGTGCCCGCCGGAGAACCGGTCCCGGGCGCGGAAATCGGGTTGGAGCCATTCGCGGCCACTTGTTCGACACGGATCGACGCGGTCTGGATGGCCATGTCGTCGCGTCCCGCCCGTGAAAGCGCGACGACGATCCCGTTCACGCGCGCATCGGTGGCGAGCGTGGCGGCTGAGGCTGATGCCGCGCCGTGCAAGGTGGTCGGCGGCAGACCGGCCTGGTGGACCTGGTCGAACGAAGCCGGTTCTCCCTCCGATCGGCCGAACCGCCAGCCGCGTACCAGGCTGGCTGACGCCCACATCAGCATCGCGACCAGTCCGACATAGACGAGCGAGCCAAGGAACAGTTCGATGATCGGGCGCAAATCGGCGACCGCACCGGCGGGGTCCTGCGCGATGATGTCGACAAGGGGTGTCAACAGCGTCAGCGCGGCCGAGCCTGCCAGCACGGTCAGCGTCGGTGCCAAAGCGAACAGCAGGCTCGTCCGCAGCCAGGCTTCCAGCAATCCGCGCGTCTGGCGGAACAGCCCGAACACGATGAACACCGGTCCAATCGCAAGCAGCAGCGCCAACACGATCCGCGTCAGCACCAGGGCGCCGGCGGACGCCAACAGGATCATCATCCCGCTCAACCACACCAATGCCGAGGCGATCTGCGGACCAGCCAAAGGTCCCAGCGCCTTTGCATCGCTGCTGGGGACATTATCACCAATGACTTTGGCCAGAGTGGCGAAGGCGTCGAGCAGAAGGTCGAGCCGGTTCGCGAATCCGAGCGTGTCGCCGTTCGCACCGGCCAGCGCGGTCGCAAGTTGTTCCGGGCCACCCACGAGCAAACCAAAGACCAGGGCATGATACGCCGGCCACGAGGTCGCAAATGTCAGTACCAGGCCGATTGCGAGCACTTTGGGAACCATGCCCGAAAGCGTCAGCCGGGTGCGGCCTGTCATCAGACCGAGCGCGACAAAGCCGACGTACAACGTCAGAAGTCCGGTCAGAACGGTGCCGAACACACCTTCTGTACCGAACAGCCGACCATAGCTCGAGGTTACCAGCAAGCCGACATTGCAATCGACCGCGCCAAGCGCATTGCTGATGCCGAGCATACCGGCGTCGGCTGCGGGACAAGCTGCAAGACCGGCCATTATTGTACGATCCGCAAGTGGCGCGGGGTGTCGTCCTCTGCTGCCAGCCCCGGCCAGGGTGTTCCGATCAGATGGGGCCACCATTTGGATGGCGCATCGCCAAATCGATCGCGCAGTTCATCGAGCTTGCGCACCGAGGATTCACGCCCCGACAGCAGCACGAGCAGATCGGGCATGTCGGACAGATCGAGTCTCGCGACGACACTGTGGTGGCCATGCTTGACGAGGAAGCCATGCGAATGCGGGGGCAGCGCCCGCACCAGGTCCAGTTCGTGCGAGGTCAGGCCGAAACCCTCGCAATAATCTTCAGGCTGGGCGCGCGGGTTGGGCATGAAGATCTGGGTCGCGGCCTGTTCGATGATGGCCGAAGCGATGCTGCTGTCCAGCGCATCGCGGGCCGACTGGGTGCCGAACCCCAAAATCGCGTTGCGTTTGCGCAGTGTTTTCATCCAGTCGCGAATGCGTGCCGCAAACACTTCGTCGTCGAGCGCTTTCCAGCCTTCGTCGATCAGGATGATGGTGGGCTCACCATCGAGGCGCTGTTCGATCCGGTGGAACAGATACATCATCGCAGGGGTCCGCAGCACCGGATCTTCAAGCAATGCGGTCATGTCGAAACCGAGTGTGCGGGTCGAGGCATCGAGCCGGTCGACCGGATTGTCGAACAGCCAGGCATGCTCGCCATCGCCAACCCAGGGCGCCAGCCGCGACGCGAGATCGCCCTGCTGGGGACGGCGATCACCCGCCAGCAACTCGACGAAATAGCGCAACCGCCGAAAGCCGGTTTCCTGTTCGTAGTTGGCAACGACCGCAGAGGCGATGGTGGCGTCTTCATCGGGGGTTGGCCGTTCGCCGGGTTTGCACACCAGACGTGCGATCAGCGATCGCAGGAAGGCCCGGTCGTCAGGCGTGCCATCATTCTGGAGCGGATTGAAGCCGGTCGGGTGGCCCGGTCGCAACGTTGCATAGTGGCCGCCGATGCCACGCAGGAATATCTCGGCACCGCGATCCTTATCGAAAAAGATGGTCCGCGGTCCAAAGCGTGCGGCCTGCGCGGCCAGGAAGTTCAGCACCACCGTCTTGCCGGAACCCGAGGGCCCGATGACGGTGAAATTGCCGAGATCGCCGGAATGGAAATTGAAGAAATAGGGCGTTGCCGAAGTCGTTTCGAACACGCTGACCGCCTGGCCCCAGTGGTTGCCGTCTGCCCGTCCGATCGGAAAACCGTGAAGGCTGGCGAAGCTAGCGAAGGCTCCGGTCGAAATCAGCGATTTGCGCGCCGTATAGTGCTCATTGCCAGGGAATTGTGCCCAAAAAGCTGGCTCGAGGTTGAGCGTCTCACGCACCGGCACCGCACCGATATCGGCGAGCGCAGAGGCGCATTCCGCCGCTGCCCGATCGAGCTGAACCAGCGAAGGCGCGCGTACCAATACGCTGAAACTGTGGTCGCCGATTGCCGATCTGCCCGATGCGAGATCGTCCTTCGCCTCAACCAGGCCACGCCGCAGACTCTGTGCATCGTCGTCGGCGGCCCGGAACCGACGCAAGGCGAGATCGACCCGTTCGACACCGATCTGGCGGTCCACGAACGACAGGCTTTCGGACAGGGCCATCTCATAGGGCAGGCGCAGCAAGGCATCGATCATGCCCGGTTGCGCCTGCGGTGGATATTCCTTCAGAGACAGGATGGCAGCAAAGGTCCTGTCCGCACCGGCACCTTTCTGCTCCAGTGCCTCCGCGCCGAAGCTGGTCCGCTTATAGGGCAGGTGATGACCGGCATCGCCGTCGGGCGCGAGCACCGGCCGCAGTTCGCCATTATACAAGGCAGAGAGCAGTTCGAGCGGCTCTGAACAGCGCCCGTGCGGCGTGTCATAGCCAGCCAGCAGCGTGGGCGCGTAGCTCGCAAGTCCTGCCTGCAGCGCTTCGCGTGCAGCATCGAGTTCGCGGATATCTCGCTTCAACACCGCCGCACGTTCGGCCGATCCGAGCCCGCGTGAAAGGGGGGCGGTGAGACGTTCGGCAAACCCCGCCTTGCCGCGCGATGGCCGCCGCAGCACGCTGATGAACAGGCTGTTGACGAACAGCCGCCGCGACTGCAGGCGGCTGTGCCAGCGCCGGTCGACTTCGGCACAGACAGGATCAGCGAAGGGCGCGACAAGCTCGACCGACACGCGGCGGCGCAGGATGTGATGATGCACGACGAACCGCGAGTTCGCGATGGCCTTTAGCGCGGTATCGCGCATGGCCTGGCGATGATTGAGATCGAGAGTTTCAGCAGTCTCGAAGGCAAAGCCTTCGAGGTGCAGGCATTGCAACAGGCTGCCGTCGCGCAGCACGACTGTGCGCTCGTCCTCGACGCGCAGATAGGGCAGGCGCGCACCTGCCTTGTCCTCACGACGCGAGCGCCTGCCCGAGATAGTCATGGGTAGTAACTGTTGCAGCGGTGCTGCCGCCAGGTACGTCCGCGAGGGCAACGGCTGACCCGCACCAGCCAGAGATCAAAGATGCGCGGCTCGCGCAGGCAGGCAAGATACCCGACAGCGTGGACGGCGATGGCGACCCCGAACACCAGAAAGGAGCGTGCGATCAGGAAGGCTTCGGTCGTGACGACGCCATTGATCACAAAGAAGCTGTAGGTGACGCCAGCGAACATTTGCGGCTGGGTGAGCGCGCGAAACACCGGAGAGCGGACAAGATCGATCATGCGCGATCACCCGGCCGCGGCGCGGATGCCGCCAACGATGGTGGCCGCTCCGAACAGGACGAAGCAGCCGACAATGACCGTCGCGCCATAGCGCCAGTTGAGCCGGCCGCTCAGCATCAGAAAGCCGACCGCAGCGACCGCAATCACCGCGACCCCGCTGGCGACTTCACCCAGCAGCGTATCCTGCATCCAGGTTACGGCGTTGAGAATGGGACCAGACCCGCTTGGCGCGGCAGCGTGAGCGGCGGCTGGCGTGGCAAGGGCCAAGAGGAGGGGAGAAGCGAGAAACGAACGGCGTAAACGGGTCATGGCATTGCTCCTGAAGGGGCGGGTGGCACGAGACTTTGCGAGGCAAGACGGCGAAGGCCGGCGGCGACATAGGCTTGCGTTTCGCGAAAGGGCGGCACGCCGCCATAGCGTTCCACGGCACCGGGGCCGGCGTTGTAGGCGGCGAGAGTCAGGTCGATGCGCCCGCCGAAGCGATCGAGCAGTTGCCGCAGATAGAGTGCGCCACCCTCGATGTTGGCGAGGGCGTCGTGCGGATCGACGCCGAGCGCACGCGCCGTTTCGGGCATCAGTTGCATCACGCCGATCGCGCCCTTGCGCGATACGGCATCGGCCCGATACCCGGACTCCTGGCGGGCGACAGCGTCGACGAGCGCTGGCGACACCCCATGCCGGGCCGCCGCGCCAGCCGCCGCCGCCGCCCAGGCGGCAGGCGGCGGCAGGCGCGATGCCGGTTTGCGGGGGGCTGAACCGACCTCCTTGACGCCGTCCGATCCAACCTCGAACACTTGGGCCGAGGCTGGACTGGCGGAACAGGCGGCAAGCAGCAGCATGATCGGGAACAACCGAATCCCGGCCCGACCTCTCTCCGGTGCCGTGCCGGGTGCCAGGCGCGAGGCGGAGATGCGGCTGGTCATGGGTTTAGTAGCTGTAGCCACCGGAAGACGACGTCGGAGTTGACGTTGGTGCCGGTGTTGGCGTGGGAGTTGGGGTTGGAGTCGGCGTCGGTGCTGTGTAGGTTCCCGGCAGATCGATGCGGCCATAAAGACCGTGGGTCTCGCCGTTCGGACCGGCGGCGAAGAACAGCGTATTCGTCGGTTGGTTGAAGGCCCCGTTTCCGAAAGCGATGCCCCAAAGTCCACTGATGACAATTGGCGCGCCGGTGGAATCACTCAGCGTGCCGATCATCGCGCCGGTGTTCGGGTCATAGACATTTATCTTGCCGTCACCGAAATTCCCGACAAGCAGGTCATTGCTGAATGCGCCGAAATTCGCCGGAGCGATCGCCATTCCCCATGGCGCGTTCAGGGCGCCTCCGCTGACCAGACGTTTGACGAGGGTTCCGGTGATGTCGAACGCGTCCACATAGCCCTGGCCGGCGCCGTCGATCTCGTTGAACCCCTGCGCATCCTGTTTGGCGTAGGATACATAGACCATGTTGCCGATGGTCTGAATGCCGAACGGCGCATATCCGGCGGGAAGTGACGAGTCTGTAAAGCCCCCGGCGACCGTGGTTTTGTTGAAGGAAGAGTCGAACACATCGACTTTGCCGGTGTGAAAATTGGCGGCGAAAAGTAAATTGGTGCTGCCTTGCGTGTATATTGCCAGTCCCTTGTAGACAGCGCCACTGGTGCTGTTGTCGACCACCGTGATGGCATTGCCATTGTTGACATTTTGCGACCAGCCAGAGATCGTTCCTTCTTCGCCCGCGAAAATGAAACTGGCAGGCCCCGTGTTGCCGCCTTGACTGACCGTGAATCCGTTGGTGCCATTGTAGACGATGCCAGTGGGATTTGCCGTGCCCCCGGTCGGGTTGGAGGAACCTGCCGAACCGGGCGGAATTGACACGACGAGCGACTGCACCACGCCGTTACCGTCATAGAGAGTGGATTTGTTGGTGCCGTTGTCAGCCACCCACACAGCCTGGCCCGGCGCGAAAGCGATGCCCCAGCCGTCAACCAGATTGGGGTCCTGGTTGGGGTTGCCACTGGTGTCGGACACCAGGTTGGTCACCGCATAGCCAGTTGGTGTTGAAGTCGGTGCTGGCGCGGGCGCGCTGCCGCCTGCGGTCGAGCCGCTGCCGCCGCCGCAACCGGACAAGATGACGGCGCTTGTGCCCAACGCCAAGCAAGCCAAGCGGAAACCAGTTCTCTTCATTGTCGCAAACTCCCGGAATGGTCGGGGCCGAAACGACCTCATCCCTGCGGTGGATGACTGGCGAGCGCTCCAACGTTCAATTCCAGGCGAGATTTATTTTCCAGATCGCGTTTGAAACTGTTCAACAGCCCATTGCGTGCGCCGTGCTGCGGGGATCTGAGCTGCGGATATCGACTGTGCTGGCGCCGTTCGCGATTTTTTGGGTTGTTCAGACGGCCTTGCGCCTCGGTCACCGGGGGCCTGGTTGCGTAGATTCCGACCCGATCACGCTGGGATGAAACGCGACATGCAAGGCCTGTTGCAATTCGCAGTGATCGGCCGGTTTCGGCCAGGAGAACCAGATTGGCCAGACTTTATTCCACGCGCACCGCCGGGGCGCTGTTCGAGCGTGTCGATGTTGGCGCATTTCACTGCGCAAATCGCATTGTCATGGCCCCGCTGACGCGCAACCGCGCGGGCCCCGGGCTGGTGCCGGGGCCGCTGGCGGCGCAATATTATGCGCAACGCGCCAGCGCCGGGTTGATCATTGCCGAGGCCACGCAAGTGTCCGCGCAAGCGCAAGGCTATGCCGACACACCGGGCTGCTATACCGAAGCGCAAGTGATCGGCTGGCGCAAGGTTACCGATGCCGTGCATGCCCGCGGCGGCACCATCGTGGTGCAGTTGTGGCATACCGGGCGTGTTTCGCACACCACGTTTCAGCCTGGCGGGCTGGCTCCGGTCGGTCCTTCGGCAATCCGCGCGAACACCCGCACGTTTGTCGGTGCCGGATCGGGCGAGGGCGGCTTTGCCCCCTGTTCGATGCCGCGCGCGCTGGAATTGTCGGAAATTCCAGGGATCGTCGCCGATTTTGCCAATGCGTCGTTGCGGGCCCGCGATGCCGGATTTGACGGGGTCGAGATCCATGGCGCGCATGGCTACCTGCTCGATGCCTTTTTGCGGGACGGCAGCAATCACCGGCAGGACAGCTATGGCGGATCGATCGACAATCGGGCGCGGTTGCTGATCGAAGTCACCCGGGCTTGTGCAACGGCCATCGGCGCTGACCGGCTTGGCGTGCGCATTTCACCGGTGTCCACCGCCGGGGATTCGCACGACAGCAATCCCCAGCCGTTGTTCGACCATGTGGTGGACCGGCTCGATCAGCTTGGCCTTGCCTATGTCCATGTGGTCGAAGGCGATACTGGCGGTGCGCGCGACCAGCCGCCGTTCGACTATGTCGCCTTGCGCGACCGCTTTCACGGGACATGGATTGTCAACAACGGCTATGACCGTGCCATGGCGATGGCGGCTGTAGCCAGCGGCCGGGCAGATCTGGTCGCGTTCGGGCGGGCGTTTCTCGCCAATCCCGATCTGGTCGCGCGCCTGCAACAGGACGCCGCGTTGAACCCGATGATGGCCGCCGATACGATCTATGGCGGCGGCGCGCACGGTTACACCGACTATCCCGCGTTGACGCCCATCGCCGCGCCGGTTCCGGCGGGCGTGGGCTGACCGGCGGAGGCTGCCAGGCAAACTGGCAGCCTCTGTCGTGCTATGCTTGCGCAGTCTTTCCGGCGGCCAGATCGATGACGAACCGGTATCGCACCTCCTTGTTTTCGACCCGCAGATAGGCTTGGGTGATGTCATCCGGGTGGATCAGTTCGATCTGCGGGCGGATCGCGTTTGCGCAGCAGTAATCGACCAGTTCCTGTGTTTCGGGCATGCCGCCGATGCAGGATCCGACCAGCGAACGCCGCTGATCCCACAGTGCGCCGCCCGTTACACCGCCGATCAGACCCGGCGCGCCAACATTGACGAACGCACCATCGCGCCGGATCAGGGGCAGGAACGGGGCCAGATCATAGGGTGAGGGGATGGTCGAGAGCATGAAATCAAACCGGTTGGCGAGCTCCTTTGCCAGCGGAATCGGGTCGTTTGCGGTCGGATGCCATACCACCACGTCGGTGGCGCCCATGGCATACGCGTCCTTGGCCTTGTCGGCGCTGGTGGTGAACACGGTGGTTTCGGCCCCTCGATGCACGGCAAGCTTCAACGCCATGTGCCCCAAGCCGCCAAGCCCGATCACCGCAAAGCGCTGGCCCGAGCCCAGTCGCCAGTGCTGCATCGGTGAAAACGTGGTAATCCCCGAACACAGCAGCGGTGCCGTCTTGGCCAGATCGGCCCCATCGGGAATTTTGACCGCAAATCGATCGCGCACCACGATGCGTTCGCTATAGCCGCCCATGGTTTGCCCCGGGCCGCGCGTATCGGGTGAGGCATAAGTCAGCGTTGCGCCATTGGTGCAATATTGTTCCAGCCCGGCCATACAGTTGTCGCAGGCGCAGCAACTGTCGACCATGCAGCCAACGCCTGCGATATCACCTGGAGCGAACCGGGTCACGTCGCGCCCGACAGCGGTGACCCGCCCGACGAATTCGTGGCCCGGAACCATCGGAAAGGGCTGGGCACCCCATTCGCCACGAACCATGTGAATGTCGCTGTGACACACGCCGCAATAGAGCACATCGATCGCGACATCGTCGGGCAACAGCGCTCGTCGCTGGATAGGCATCGGCGCGATCGGGCCATTTTCGCGCTGAGCGCCCCAGGCTTGCGCAGGCGTCGTCCGACCCGCAGCGGCAGGCGCGGTGCCGATCAGCGGCCCCGCGGTGTCGACACGGTCGGCAAATTTTTCCGGGAAAAATGTTTCGGTCACGCTCGTCTCCAGGGTCCGGGTTAGGCGAGGGGCAGGCCGCCCATCGCACAGGCCACGGGCAAAGCTGGGCGCCGTCATCCCAACCCACCACCGTCGGAATTTACCCAGCTATGCCCTGTGCAACCGGCGGCGTGCGGCGGCGCTGGCTATGTGGGTGCAAACCCTTCACAGGGGAGTGTCCTGGCGTTCCATGCCTGGGCCGAAACCTGCGTTTCGGGAGCGAGCCGGTGCCGACTCCCGAAATTCCGGCTTTGCCGGAATTTCGGCACAAATACGCGGAGAGAGAGAGAACCATATGTGCTTTTCGCCGACGGCCAGTTTCATTGCATCTGGCGGAATAGGAACGATCGGCGTGGCGACATTGCGGCATGTCCGTGAACCGCGGACGCTGTTGTTTGCAGCCGTGCCGCTATTGTTTGCGGTGCACCAGTTTTGCGAAGGCTTTGTCTGGCTGGGACTTGATGGGCGGATTGGCAAAGTCGCGTTCGACCATGTGGCGTTCCTGTTCATGATCTATGCGCAAGGTGTGCTGCCCCTGCTGATGCCGGTCGCCGTCGTGCTGATGGAACCGGCGGGCTGGCGGCGCCGGGCGATCCTGGCATTGGTCTGCATCGGCGCGATAGCCTGTGTTTGGGACATCGTAGGGCTGGTGGCCTGGCCCAGCCGGGCGTTCGTGCAGTGTCATTCGATTGCCTATCGCAATCCGGTCACCGGCAATTTCCTGATTTCGTGCCTGTACATCCTGGCCACATGCGGGGCGCTGATGCTTTCCACGCATCGCGTGGTCCGGTGGTACGGGGTGCTCAACGTCATCGGGTTGACCGTCGTCGAGATCGTCCGCGAATTTGCCTTTGCCTCGGTGTGGTGTTTCTACGCCGCGATGCTCAGCATCATGCTCTATTGGCAATTCCATCGCGGCAGCATTGATGTGGAAACGCCCAACGGGCTGTCGGCAAGATTCCGGCCATACCTGCTTCCCTGGCTGCGGTGGCGCAAGCAAGCGGCAGGGTGACCTACCGCTCCGGTCCGCCCCAGACTGCGTAGTTTCCGGGGCTCGCCATAAAATTTGCAAAGAGCAATGGTTGAAAAGGCGGTGAAGTATACTCGGTCATCGATCGATCTTCGCTGGTTTACCCATTTCAACGAGGCCGCTATGATGAACTACAACGATGGATATTATTTCGGCTGGGGCTGGTTCTTGTGGCTTGGATTCATCATTCTGATGTTTTCCAGCTTTGGCAACTGGGGTTATTCCTATCGCGCGCACCGCAAGTTCGACAACTGGCCGGACAAGGATGCCTTGGCGATACTGAAAGAACGGTATGCCGCCGGAAAGCTGACCCGTGAACAATATCTCGAACAGAAATCGGATATCGCCGCCGCATAGATTTCGTCTGCAGATCTGGCCTGCAGGGAACGCCGGTCCGCGTTGTGGACCGGCGCTTTCATTGCAATCATTTCGCCAGATTCTTGCGGATTTCAAATAGTTCCTCGATGCGTGCGGGTGAAGGTTTGGGGAACGCCATTTTCAGCTCGTCGAGCGTATCGACCAGGATCTGCGATACGATCAGGCGCGCGTTGTCCTTGTCGTCGGCCGGTACGATATACCACGGCGATTGCTTGGTGCTGGTGTTGGACAGGCATGCTTCATAGGCCCGCATGTATTTGTGCCAGCACTTGCGTTCCGCGATGTCGTCAAGGCTCAATTTCCAGTTTTTGTCGGGCTGGTCGATGCGCTGCAAAAACCGTTTGCGCTGTTCTTCCTTCGACAGGTTGAGAAAGATCTTGATGATGCGCGTGCCGTTTTCGTGAAGATGGCGCTCAAGATTGGTGATCGACCGGAAACGGTCTTTCCACACCGAACGGCCCGGGGACGCCTTGTCCGGCAATCCCTCGCCTGCGAGCAGGTGCGGATGGACACGCACGATCAGCACGTATTCATAGTAGGATCGGTTGAAGATCCCGATCTGACCGCGTTCGGGCAGATCGCGCGTGGTACGCCACAGAAAGTCATGCTCCAGTTCGGCGGCGCTGGGATGCTTGAAACTGAACACCTGGCACCCTTGCGGATTGACCCCGGACATCACGTGCTTGATCGCACCGTCTTTCCCGGCTGAATCCATCGCCTGAAAGATCAGCAGGATGGCATGGCGATCGGAGGCATAGAGCAATTCCTGCAATGCGCTCAATCTGGCCACGTGGCTGGCCAGACGATCCTGATAGTCCGCCGGTGATCCGTAAATCGGGTCGGTCCGCGTGGGCAGCTTGTGCAGCTTGACGGTGTCGCCTTCGTGCACGCGAAACTGTTCGGTCCTGATGGTCATGGTACCAGCACCGCCGCGCCGTCGAATTTGCCCGCCCGCAGATCGGCCAGCGCCTGGTTGGCCTGTTGCAGCGGATACGTCGTCGTCTTGACGACCAGGCCGATCCTGGGGACCAGCCCGAGGAATTCGATCCCGTCCTTTCGGGTAAGATTGGCGACCGACACGAGCTGGCGTTCTTCCCACAGAATATCATAGGGAAATTGCGGGATGTCGCTCATGTGGATTCCGGCGCAGACCACGCGCGCGCCCTTGCGCACGGCGCGCAGCGCGGTTGGCACCAGATCGCCGACGGTGGCATAGATGATCGCCGTGTCGAGCGGTTCGGGCGGCTGTTCATCCGAACCCCCGGCCCAGACTACACCCAGGCTGCGCGCAAAGTCCTGGGTGCCGGTATCGCCCGGACGGGTAAACGCATAGACGTGTCTGCCCTGCCATTTGGCCACTTGCGCCACGATATGCCCGGCGGCGCCAAAGCCATAGATTCCCAGCTTTTTGCCATCGCCCGCAATCCTGAGCGAACGCCAGCCGATCAGTCCCGCGCACAGCAGCGGCGCGAGCGAGACATCGCTGCCGGCCTCGCCCAGCGGAAAGGCAAAGCGCGCATCGGCAATGACCGCGGTCGCAAATCCACCGTCGCGCGTGTACCCCGTGAACAGCGGCGCATCGCACAGGTTTTCGCGATGGGCATGGCAATAGGGGCATACCCCGCAGGTGTGCCCCAGCCATGGAATGCCGACCCGCTGGCCCATTTTGAGATGGGTCACGCCCGCGCCGATGGCATCGATCCGGCCGACGATTTCATGGCCGGGAATGATCGGTGACACAGGGTTGGGCAATTGCCCGTCACAGACGTGCAGGTCGGTGCGACAGACTCCGCAGGCCAGCACTTTGACCCGCACCTGGTCCGGGCCGGGCTGGCGGTCGGGCAAGTCGGTCCAGACCAGCGGCGTGCCGGGGTGGTTGAGTACCATGGCCTTCATCGGCGTATCCTTTGGGTTGGCAGGCTGTCGGCTTGCACTTTTCGGCGTTTGCAGCACGCCGGACAAATCCTGTGCGACCAGCCCCGGCGCGCTGTGTTTGAAAGTGTGTTGTGTGATCATGTTCCTCCGCCGGAAAAAACCATGATGGTCGCCCATGACCATCGCCGGGCAGCGTCGGATTCTACGCAATGCGGGTAGTTTCCGGGGCTGCCCGTGTGCGCCGATCGGCTGCACCAGGAGTATCGTACAGTCAGGAGACCAGCATGACCCGGTTGTTGACGCACCAGCGCAACGCCTTGCCCGACAGCGCCTTTGGCTTGCCCGAACAGCGCGTCTATCCGATGCCCGACGCCAGCCGTGCCGGGAACGCCAAGGCGCGCGCCGCCGAGGAGTTGCACAAGGGCAGGCTGAGCGCGGCAGACAAGGCGCGCATCGACAGCAAGGCCGACGACCTGCTGGGCGAACCCTGAGCGCCGGCTATCGGAGCAGATCGCGCTCGATCTGATCGAGCGCGGCGCGCACTTCCTTGAAGATCAGGGCGTCAGCACAAGTCTGGTCGATGTCCGGCACATCCCAATCGAACACCGCGCGCCAATGTTCGATCAGTTTGGTCAGGTCGGCAACAATTGCGCGACTGTGCCGCTCCAGCTCGATGTGTTCCATCCGGGGCATTGTCTGTCGCCTTTTGAAAACGGCCGGTCGGTCAGCCCGGCGTCGAAGGCAACGTCAGTGGCACCGACGGCGAAGCCTGCTCTGCCGGATCGACGGGGGTCGACTGGCTGGTTGTCCCACCGGTCGGCGGCACGCGCATGCTGCCCAGCGGGTTGGCGAACCACATCACCACGACCACCAGCAGCGCAATCAGCAGGAGCAGCCAGAACCATTTGCTGTCTGGCAGCTTGCCGCGATCAAGGTCGGTCATGTCAGGGTGTCCTTCGGGAATGAGCACCCCGCCTCACCTGGCGTGAGGCGGGGCAGTGTCATGTCAGGCGCCAGCCGGCTCGATCAACTTGCCATCGGCATGATGCGCCTTGGCGGTGCCGGGCCCGGTACCGACAAAATCGAGCACCACGCGCGATGGCACATCGCCGTGCGCCAGGCGTTCGAACACGGTGTTGATGGCCGACAGGGGTTGCAGTTCGATATCGGCATGGACTTTGCCGCGGGCCGCGAAATCGAGCGCTTCGGCCATATCCTTGCGCGTGCCGACAAACGATCCGCGCACGGTAACGGCGCCAGCCACCAGGTTGAAGATATCGAGCGGAAAGCTGCCCGGTGGCAGACCGACCAGCGCGCAAGTGCCGCGCTTGCGCGTCATCGCCACGCCCTGTTTGAATGCAGGCAGCGAAGGCGCGGTGATCAGCACGCCGTGGGCGCCGCCGCCGGTTTCCTTTTTCAACACTGCGGCCGGGTCTTCGTTCTTGGCATTGATCACCAAGTCTGCGCCCAGGCGTCTGGCATGGTCAAGCTTGCCGTCCTCGATATCGACCGCGCAGACCAGCAGGCCCATTGCCTTGGCATATTGAATGGCCAGATGGCCCAGTCCGCCGCACCCCGAAATGGCGATCCATTCGCCCGGTTTGGCCTCGGTTTCCTTGATGCCCTTGTAGGTGGTGATGCCCGCGCAGATCAGCGGCGCGGCCTCTTTGGCGCCCAGCCCGGCGGGAATGTGCGCGACATAGTTCGGATCGGCCAACAGATATTCGGCGAACCCGCCGTTTTGCGTATAGCCGCCAAATTCGGCCTGATCGCACACGGTTTCCCACGCCGACAGGCAATATTCGCAATGCCCGCAGGCTGAATAGAGCCAGGGCACACCAACCCGGTCGCCTTCCTTGACGATGGTCACACCGGCACCCAGCGCGACGACGATGCCGATTGCTTCGTGGCCGGGAATGAACGGCGGTTTGGGCTTTAACGGCCAGTCGCCGTTGGCGGCGTGGAGATCGGTGTGGCACACGCCGCAGGCCTCGGTCTTGACGAGGATCTGGCCGGGGCCGGGTCTTGGCACATCCCATTCCTGCAATTGCAGCGGATGTTTGAACGCCGTCACGACGGCGGCCTGCATGGTCTTGGGCAACATGGGGCAATCCCTTGTGTTGGCGGGGGCATGGGGCGCCCTGGGGCGCCCCTGTCATCGGATCATGCGGGTGCTTTTTCGTGG
>NZ_KQ954263.1:127617-135159 GCF_001519065.1 Novosphingobium sp. FSW06-99 | reverse complement strand
TTCAGATTGGCGGAGACTCCTATCTTCCTAAGCCTCATGATTTGCGTTCTGATGCTGAAGGTTTGAGATTGCGAATGGCGGCTCTTTCATCTCTGGCCGAATTCCGTCAACGAATTTCTGACCTTGAACCAAGGGTTACCTGTTGGTTTGATGCTCAGCGATTATATTTAGAACTTCTGAATGCCGACGAAGATCAGTTCGTTGAGGTGGCAAGTGAGCTACAGGCTAAATGTGGAGAGCCAGATAACAGCATCCTTTTTGCGTCAATTGCTGTGGCATTTGGATTAAATTTTGATATCGGAATCGCGCAGCGCGAGTTGGATCGCAAGGAATTGCTAAATGGACTCGCTGATCATGATTTGATTGGCGCGCTGCCATTGATAGTGCGTCGATCGCCGACTGAGATCATTTTATTTCTAGACCGTTATCATGACGCACTGCTTGCCGCTGGAGCGCCGCTGCCATTCGTTGTCGGATTGCGAATAGAATTGCTCGCAAAGACGGGCGACACGCCACATGCCCGCTCTGAGCTCAAGGCATGGGAATCTCGCCTCGGAGAGGAGGCTGTTGCGCGCCTGGAGGCTATACTAGTCGAGGTTGAGAACGGTGCGCTGCCAGTAGCCCAGTGGCGTAAAGCCTTCGAGATTTCTGATAATGATGGGGATCTCTCCAATTTAGTTGAAGCAATGATTGTTGCAGATCATCCTGATCTCGGTGAGTTTGCAATCAAGCATTGGCAGAGGCGGCATCGTATTGAAGAGACCATTCGTGCTGCCACCGCTCTTTTCAACGCAAAGCGGGATCGCGAACTGGACCTGCTTCTCACCGAGATTGGGGATGCTGGCGAAGCCAGTGACGATATCCTGAGGCACAGGGCATGGGCTGCGTTTCGTGCCGGCCAGCTTGACGAGGCCAGGAGGCGGACCACTGAATTGCGCGCGCGGCTGCCTCACGATCGAGGCCTGCGTCAGCTTGAGATAAACATAGCACTTGAAAGTGGGCGCTGGGGCGACCTTGGGAAGCTTGCAAACGAGGACTATGAACGACGAGAGCACCGAGAAGCCCTGCAACTGCTACAGGGTGCTCAATTCGCACAGCTAATCAATGACCCCATCGCTGAGCATTTGGCGCGTGCAGCCGCACATAAGAATCCCGATGACCCAGTGATACTGTTGTCTGCCTTCCAACTGGCAGTCGAAAGGGGAACTGATTGGGGAACGGAGGCGGGCGGCTGGTTCCGGACTGCAATTGCGCTTTCGGATGCCAATGGTCCAGTGCAGCAAGGCGAACTCCGCGAAGTCGTGGAGATGATCAAAGACCGGCAGGCGCAGGCCATCGAGCTTGATCGCATGATGCTGGCTGGACAGGTGCCGTTTGAACTGGCTGTCCGGCGATTGGGTGTGACCGTCAGCGAATTGTTGCTAGACCGTCTCTCGCGCAATGCAGAGCAACGCGATGCCCGGCGCAGATATTGTCTACCACTGATCGCCGGCAACCGTTTTGCTGGCGACATGTCAGGTTTTCACGTCGTCGCTTTCGACTTGGCGTCGCTGCTGACGCTGGAGTTGCTCGGGTTGCTTGACGAAGCACTGTTAGCCTTTCGCAAGGTAGTAATACCGTCTGGTACATTGCCGTACCTGTTCGATGATTATTTTCGAGCTCATCGCGGCCAAAGATCCCGTTTCCAACAGGCGAATCGGTTGAAGGCACTTATATCGACCAACAAAATCAATGTGATCAAACTACCTGATTGTGATGATGGCGACCGAGGTGAGCTATTGTTCGCTGCACAGACAAATTCGCGTTACGTGCATGACTTCCCCATTCACGAGCCGGGGTCATTCGGCGAGCGGACGATGGATCTCACCGAAATTAGCGCTGAGATCGTCTCCCCAGCTGGCGTCATAGACGTGTTGGAAAATGGGGGGGAATTGGACACCGCCTCTGCGAATGCGGCCCGGACCATGCTTGGTAGCAGTGCGATGCGATGGCCATCGGAAATGACTGTCGATTTTTCGCGGCCCATGCTGCTCAACATTGTCGCTCTGAATGCCCTCGAAAATGCGCGGGTTTTGACGACGCTGATAATGGCGGGCGCTCAACTCGTCGTCACCGACGCTACAGAAAAGGCCATCGATGACGAAATACGTGAATGGCAAGCGTCGCGGAATACCTTGGAAGCCATCGAAGGTTTCCGGGAAAAACTGGTCGCGGCCACTGCCGCCGGTCGAATAACCCATGGCGGGTTCCGTCGGGACGGGGCTGAGCTGGATGACAGTTTAGGGCCAAGCCCAATCATCGCTTTGCTTTCCGATGCATCAAAATACGACGCGCTTGTGTTAGCGGAACGCATGTTTACGAGAGAGGCGGGCGTCACTGATCGGATGGGGCAAAGTCGCCCGATCTTCACGATTTTGGACGTGATTGATGAACTGGCACGTAAGGGGCTAATCGAACCCAGCAGGAGGCTGGCTGCGAGGACCAAACTACGGGCTTGCGGCGTGAGCTTCATTCCCGTCGATGCGGACGAGATCGTGCAGGCTGCAGAACAAGGTGACTGGAAGATCGATCCGCCTCGGGCGATACGGGAAATAGTCAACTCCATTCATCTTCCGCTCATTCGCCATGCAATTGATTTACCGCGTGAAATGCATTGGGTCAGCAACGCTCTGGCCAATATGGTCGTCGCAATCAGACGGTGTTGGGCTGAGTTACCAGATGAGATTGCTGAGCCGGCAGCAACCTGGCTCCTGAAGGCTCTCCCGGACAGCCATTGGGTAGCACGGCGAGGCGACACAGAAGAGCTAAGGCAGTGGGCAGCCAATACGCGCGTTATGATACACACGCTTCTCGCACAACCCGTCGCAATTCCCGAGGAGCGGCTAGATCAGTATGACGGGTGGCATGAATCGCTTGTAGCCCCCCAATTGGCTGGCCGAGATCGCGACATTAAACCCATTGCCCTCAATAACCTTGCGCAAGCTGTCAGCGATGTCGAGCCGGCCTCGTTTGAAGGTGAGGTGGTCGTACCGAAGTATCAAGTATGCATGTGGCTCTTGCGTCATGTTCCTTCAGCATTTCGCGCAATGATCATCGGAGACGAGAGAATTCAAACGACCCTTGGATTTGGAAAAGGAATTTTAAAAATCCTGGATCACAGAGTGCCGTTTAGTAATCTAAGAGAATTTTTAAAGATAACTATAAATGGAGGGATTGCCCATCTAGAAGATATCAACGGCGACATTGTCGCTGAAGCAGGTGAGATAAATGAAGCAGGAGACGCTGTAGCAGTTTTTGGGCAAAAGCGAGTTGCATTCGATTTTTCTGGTTTGCTACATGAGAATTTCAACGAAAGGACGTTAAATCTTGATCGCTTGTTTGCAGATGGAACCCTTGAACCCGAGCGGATCTCATTTTGGAGGAGTGCGGTAACTGACCGCGCTTTAGAATCCGACGAGCTTCATGAGCTAGTATCAGAGTTTTCGTGGACGCCCGAAGCTTGGGCCGAACAGACGAAAGCCAAGCAAGGAAAACTTGCATTCTCCGACCTGTGCGCGAAAGATCGGCGTTATTTTGCAGCATTGTTCCCTCTTGACCCGCAATTGTCATTGGCAGATGCGTTGACGCAAGCGGTCGGTCGGCGGATGCATGGGCCAAACGTTGCCGCGTCGGCACGAGCCCTAGCCCCTCTCACCGTCACATCCAATTTTGACATTATCGCGCTCACGAGCGCTTTGAGCGACGCTGAAATTACTCAGCTATCGGAGCAATTGCTATCGGATGGAGACCTGTTTTCGATATTGGCTGCGTTTCAGATTGCAAGCGGACGATACAAATCGACGCCATGTGTGGAAGCCGGCACTAAGGTGCTCGATGTAATGCTCGGAGACGGCGGACGCCTGCAAAGTGCGGCGAACGACTTTTCTGCCGTTGCGGCGGCCGCTATAGGGTGCGCTGATGCACTAGGGGTGCTTGCAGATTTGCCGCTATCTCATCGTCGGTGCGCACTTCTGGCACTCAGCGGCCATACAATCCGTGGCCTCGGCGGAATTGAATATGAGAGGCCGGAATTTCTTGATGCGGTTTTGCGGTGGCTTGGGCCCAGCAATCAGCTAGGCGGTATGGTTGAGCGCCAGGAAGGGCGTTGGTGGGTACGCGAGTGGCTGCACCCCGCAGTTATGGCCGCCCAGTTTCGCGCAAGGGCGATTGCGTTGATCCGTGCTGTTCCGGAGGAATTGAGGCCGGAGCGATGGACCCTTGAACTAAAGGCTCACGATGACGCCAAACCTGATATTTTTGAACAGGTTACAGGCCCACTTGAAGAATTTAGTTCAAGCTGGATGACATTGGAGTTTCCCGCGGATATCGTAGAAAGCGTTTTGTATAATGACGATATATCCCAAGCAAACAATGCACTTTTGAATATTATTATGGCATTTGAGCTTCCTGACAATCCAAAAACCGCACGCGATGCAGTGCTTTCACTACTGAAGCGTTGCGGTCCAGACAACTTGACTATGACAGTAAAGCTGGCGTTACTGGCTGCATGGCGATGGGCAGATCCTGAACTCGCCACCAAGGCATATCAAATTGGTATTTCAAATCAAGCTGCGACAAACATTTCTATTCGGGCAAAAGGAGAATGGGCCGTCAGCGCATGCGCTTGTTATGGAGACACAACCGAAAGTGCTCGGGTTTTGGAGCAGAATTTTAGACAATTGATCGATGCTCCATTGACTCCAGGAAAAGCAAGAGATATGCTTGGACTTGTAGACAAATTGCAGGATATATATGATAAGGGCGATTGGATTTCGGAGTTTCGGTCCGCTTTACTATTAGCTTCTTGAACGTGATCGTTTCGAAATCACTGGCCGTATGTAAAACTGGGAAGCGTCGTCGAGATTTGGACGGTGAACAATCGACAGGTTTCAGCGTGGTGAATAGGAATTTCGAACGACCAATACTGCGGTGTGACCGCCTTGCTGAAATCGACCAGCAGCGCACTTTGACTTAAAGGCCGAAATCGTCGAAGTTACGCCCATCGCGCCCACTCGCGCTCGCCACCAAGGCAGGCCTTGCATGTTGTATTTAGCAGTAGTGGCACTCACCATGTTCATACTGCCGATTGGTTCGGTAACCGCGGAACATGTGTTTTATGCGGGCGAGCCGCTGTTGTGGCTGGCCGGGAAATGGTTTGTCTTTTGGGGCGTGGGCGTGCGTCTGACGCTGGCAGGTGCGCGGCAGGTGATGCAGCCAGAGTTCACCGCGCGCGAAATCTTTCACATGGAAAGCAGCGAGGCACTACCCCTGGTGCGCGAACTTGGCATTGCAAATCTCGCCACCGGTGTCGTTGGCATTCTGTCGCTGCGTGCCCCCAGCTTTGTGCTGCCGGTCGCAATCTCGGCCGGCATCTTCTACGGTATCGCAGGTTTTCGCCATATCGCAGAGCGTGGCCGCAGCGGCAACGAAACGGTCGCGATGGTTAGCGACCTTTGGATCTTTGCCGTGCTTGCGGCGTTTGTCTGCGCCTTCGTTCGGGCGGCCAACTGAACGGTCAGGCATTGCGTTGAAAGGTCCGCAGGCCTGCCAATCCGGACGAACGGCGATCACGGGCACGTGTTCTTGTGGCGCGTGAAACGGCCGCCGTTACGTGCCGATGTCGGGAAGCATGGCGTCGAGCTGGTCCAGTTGTTCGGGCAGTCCGGCCGCCGAACCCTGTAGCGCTTCCTCCAGTGCCTCGCGCGAGGGGTAGAGTTCGTGGAAACGCAGCAGTGTCATCCCGTCCCGGTCTTCGAACGTCACGGTGGTGATCGCGCCCGCTTCGTCTTCGTCGTTGGTCCACACGATGCGCGCGTTGGGCACCACGTCGAGGTATTTGCCGTGGAAGGCCATGGTATCCCCGCCGTCGGTGCCGAATTCCAGGCGATAGGTGCCGCCGGTGCGGACATCCATGGCACACGCCACCAGCGCAACGCCGGTTACCGATTGCGGCATCCACCAGCGGCGGAACAGCTCTGCCTCGCTCCACGCCCGGTAAACCGTGGCGGGCGGCGCGTTGAACATCCGCGTGACGACCAGTTCGTGATCGCCCTTGCGCTCGACCTGGGTGCGGTTGTGCGCACCGCCTGCGCTGTCATCTTGCCGATCCATCGTGTCCCTCCTGCTGCATTTCGCTGATAATGGCATCCAATGCGTCAAAGCGGGCCTCGAACAGCCGGCGATGCGCCTCGATCCATGCGGCCTCTGCCGCCAGGCCGCGCTGGCCAAGCGTGCAGGTTCTGACGCGTCCGACCTTGCGCGTGACGACGAGCCCCGCCCGTTCGAGCACCTGGACGTGCTTTTTCATCCCGGTCAGCGTCATCTGGAACGTGTCGGCCAGACCGGTGATCGACGTGTCCCCCTGCCCAAGCCGATCGATGATCCCGCGCCGCGTCGCATCGGACAGCGCCGCGAACGTCAGGTCGAGTCGAGGGCTTGCATACTGAACCATATGGTTCAGTATTTAACTTGCGTTTGCAGTCGGTGCAAGGGCCCGCACACGGATCGCCGCAAAAAGCGCGCGGTTTGCCGGGCCAGCCGGGGCCCGGCGCAAATCTTTCATTTGCGAGACAGGTTCGCACCGGCACGCTGTCGGCCATGGTGTGAAGGAGGTGTGTTATGTTGGTCATTTCCAGAAAGACAGGCGTTTTCGTTCTGCTTGCCATGACGGCCATGCCGCTGTCGGTGCAAGCACAGACCCAGGACCAGGCACAGCCGCAGGAACCGGCCAAGACCGATATCACCGTAACCGGCACGCCCGTGCCCGATGCCTCGCAGATGTCGCCGGGGCCGGAAATCAAGGGGTTTATCTCGGCCCGTACCGCCAGCACGGTGCAAGTTACCGCCGCCGATGGCACCAAATCGATGATCGCGTTTGATGACCATACCCGCATCCGGGCCAGCCATGGCCTGTTTGGCGGCACCAACCTGGATGCGGATTCGCTGCTCAACGGGTTGCCGGTGACGGTCAAGACGCTGCAAGGGCCGGGCGGCCTGCTGGCCAGCCAGATCCGTTTCAGCAACGGCGATCTGAAAATGGCCAACATGATCCGGCGCGGCACCGACCAGCGCTTTGCCGAACAGTCCGCCGCCACCGAAGCGTTGCGCGGCCGCGTGGCCGATATCGACAAATACAACATCAAGAGCACGACCAACGTGCATTTCAGCACCGGCAAGGCGGTGTTGACGCCCGAGGACAAGGCCGATCTGTGCACGACCGCCAGCCAGGCCGAAGGGATCGACAACGCGCTGATCCTGGTGGTGGGTTACACCGATGCCACCGGCAGCGATGATTTCAACCAGACGCTCAGCGAAAAGCGCGCCAACAGCGTCATCAACTATCTGCAACAGGTCTGCCATTGGAAGCCCTATCGCATGCTGACCCCCACCGGCATGGCCAAGGCGGACCCGCTGGCCAGCAACGACACCCCCGAGGGCAAGGCGCAGAACCGCCGCGTTTCGGTGAATATCCTGGTCAGCAAGGGCCTCGACGGGGTTTAACTA
>NZ_KQ954263.1:0-126730 GCF_001519065.1 Novosphingobium sp. FSW06-99 | reverse complement strand
CCCCCCTGCCCTGACAGCGCCGCCATGATCGCCTGTTCCGCCGCTGTTGCATCATCGGCAAGCTGACGCAGCGCCTTGGCGGTGTCGGCCAGCAGGCCGGGGTTGAGCGGACGTTCGCCGTTGGAAAAGCGGCGGATGGCGCGTTCGTCGATATTCAGGCGGCGCGCGGCGGCGGTGGTGCCGCCAAGCACCTGGATGGCATGGGCAAACTGGTCGAGCATGGGCCTGGGCTTTCGTCTGGGCGATCGGGGTGGCTGGCGCCTGCGCCGACGGCGGGGATGCGTCAATCCCCCCGTTGTACGGCGTGGCGCGCGCGAACCCCCGGCTTGACCCCGGCTTGACATGGTGCGCTGCACAATGCATGGGCGCGCCCGGCGATGGATTTCCGCCGGGCGCTATGCCGAACCACCCGTTTTTTCGGGTTGATGATTCCTACCTTTGGCCGTTTCGGCAACAAGGAGGATCTGTGCGCGCGCTGTTTCAAACCTATTGTGCCTCGTTCGATGTGGCGGCGTTTGTGCGCACGCGGCACGATCATGCCATGGCCGTGCTGCGCTGGGCGCTGATCCTGGTGCCGATGGCGATCGCGGTGGGGTCGCTGTGCGCGGCGTTTCTGTGGAGCCTCGATGTGGCCACACACGCGCGGTTCGATCACCCATGGCTGCTGTTTGTGCTGCCGGTGGCGGGCGCGGCGATCGGCCTGCTGTATCATCTGACGGGCAAGAGCGTCGAAGGCGGCAACAACCTGATTGTCGAACAGATCCATGAACCCGGCGGCGGCGTGCCGCTGCGCATGGCCCCGCTGATCTTTGTGGGCACGGTGGTCACGCATCTGTGCGGCGGCTCGGCCGGGCGCGAAGGCACCGCGGTGCAACTGGGCGGCAGCCTGGCCAGTGCGATCGGCAAACTGGCCGGGCTGCAGGGCGATGGCTTGCGCATCATCCTGATGGCCGGGGTTGCCGCCGGGTTTGGCGCGGTGTTCGGCACGCCGCTGGCCGGCGCGGTGTTTGCGCTGGAAGTGCTGGCGGTGGGCCGGGTGGAATATACCGCGCTGATCCCGTGCCTGGCGGCGGGCGTGGTGGGCGATTGGACCTGCCATGCCTGGGGCATCCATCACGGCATCTATCGCGTTGCCTATCTGGCGGGATCGGGCGGCGCCACCGCGATCGATCCGGTGCTGGTGACCAAGGCGGCACTGGCCGGCGTTGCCTTCGGGCTGGCCGGACTGGTGTTTGCAGAGGCCAACCATACGCTGGGCGGCTGGTTCAAGCGGGTGATCCCCTATGGCCCGGCGCGCCCGTTTGTCGGCGGGCTGCTGGTGATCGCGCTGGTGTTTGTGACGGGCACGCGCGCCTATCTGGGGCTGGGCGTGTGGTCGCCCGATCCCGCCGCGCCGACCATCGCCGGGTTTTTCACCGGGCCGGTCGATCACTGGAGCTGGGCGCTGAAACTGCTGTTCACCATCGTGACGCTAAGCGCGGGGTTCAAGGGCGGCGAAGTGACCCCGCTGTTCTTTATCGGCGCCGCGCTGGGCAATGCACTGGGCGGCGCGCTGGGCGTGCCGGTCGATCTGTTTGCCGCCCTGGGCTTTGTCGCGGTGTTTGCAGGCGCGGCCAACACCCCGCTGGCCTGCACCATCATGGGGGTGGAACTGTTTGGCGCCACGCATATGGTGCCGATCGCGGTGGCCTGTTTCGTTGCCTATATCTGTTCGGGCCACAGCGGCATTTATCTGTCGCAGCGGATCGCCATTCCCAAACGGGGCGCCGCATCGGCGGTGCCCGGCGCCACCCTGCGCGAGGCACGGGCGCAAACCACGGTAAGCTGACGCAGCGCCGACCTCGGCGCGCATCCTTCGGCAGGCTCTGGATGAGCGGCGCCTGCCTGATTGTCACGCTATTGGTCTATGCCTCCAGCAAGGCGGCGGCCTGCAACAGGCGGTTGCCATGATCGACTTCTTCGCGCCCGTTGGCGCGCAGCAGGTCGGCGGCGGCGGGGTGGTCGATGGTGGCGGCCCAGCGTTCGTACAACGCTTCGCCATCGAATTCGCCGACAGACAGCTTGCGCAGCGCATCGGGGGTGACCGGCGAAAAGGGAAAGCCGCCGTTGGCAAGATAGGGATTGTCCGGCGCGGCGGGGGCGGGAAAATCGCCGCCACCAAGCAGACCGATCACGTCCGACACGCGGCGGGCATGCAGCATTTCCTCGCGCCCGTTGGCGTGCAGCAGCTCGATCACGCCGGCATGGTCGGTGCCCTCGGCGGTGCGCCGGTACAGCGTTTCGCTGGCCGCCTCGACCAGCACCATCACCTTGAAATCGGCGATCGTCGGTGCGGAGACCGTGCCGATATGGGCAAAGGCTTCGCGAATGGTCTGTGGCAGGGCGGGATCGAGCGCGACGGTGGCCATGGGGACTCTCCGGTTCTCTGGTTGCTGGCGGTCATGGTATCGCGATTTAGTCGATCGGTTAAGAGGCAATCGCCGCGCGGCGAAACAGGCGGGCGAAACAGGCGATTGCAACGCGGCGTGTTTTGGCCAAGTTGGGCGCATGATCGCCCGCCTGCCCCGCTTTGCCGCCATCCTGCTGGCGATCGTCGTTGCCGCCTGCTGCGTCTGGTGCCTGACCGTGCCAACCGCGCGGGTGCAGGCCGGGTTGCATGGCGATTATACCGATGTGCGGCTCTATCGCGATATCGCCGATGCAGTGGCGGCGGGCTGTGGCTATTATCCTGCTGCCGCGGCGATCCAGCGCGCGCATCATTACCCGCTCAGGCCGTTTGTGACCGTGCGCCCGCCGACGATGACCTGGTGGGCGGCGCTGGTCGGCTGGCGCGGGGTGGAGATCACCGCGCTGATCGTGGCGCTGGCCGGTCTGATCGGCTGGATCGTGGCGTCGGCCGGGCGATTGCGTGCGGGCGAACGGGTGGCGCTGGCGCTGGTCTTTGCAGTGGGCGCCGCGCCGCTGCTCAGCCCCGCCGTGCTGCCGCTGCACGAATGCCTCGCCGGGCTGTGCATGGCGCTGGCGCTGGCGGGGGTATGGGGCTGGCCGCGCCAATGGGGGTGGATCATGGCGCCGCTGGCGATCGGGCTGGCCTTGCGCGAACTGGTGCTGCCGTTCGTGCTGCTGCTGCTGGCGTTTGCGCTGATCGAGCGGCGCTGGCGCGAGGCGCTGGCCTGGGCCGGGCTGATCGGCGGATGGGCGCTGTTGATGGCGTGGCATGCGCAGATGGTGGCGCCCTTGTGGCAGCCCGGCGACGAGGTGAGCCAGGGCTGGCACGCGCTGCAAGGGCCGGCGGGGTTCCTGAAGGACGTGGTGTTCACCAGCATGTTGACCGTGCTGCCGTTTCACCTGGCGCTGCTGGCGGCATTCGTGCCGGTGATCGGCTGGCTGGCGGTGGATGGCCGCGCCGGACGGTTCAGCCTGTTGCTGGTGCTGGGCTATGCCGCGCTGCTGGCGTGTTTTGCCCGGCCCGACACGTTCTATTGGGGCGCGCTGATGCTGCCGTGGTATTTTGTCGGCTATGCGCTGGTGCCGCGCGCGGTGGGGCAATGGGTCAGCGCCGTTCGCGCGCCAGCAAGGCCCGCTTGATGTCCAGACCATAGGCATAGCCGCCCGCGCTGCCGTCGCTGCGGATCACGCGATGGCACGGGATCAGCACCGCGACAGGGTTGGCGCCATTGGCGCTGCCCAGCGCACGCACCGCGCGTGGATGGCCGATCTGCGCGGCGATATCGCCATAACTGCGCGTTTCACCCGGCGGGATCGTGCGCAGCGCGCGCCACACCGCCTCTTGAAACGCGGTGCCGCGCACATCGATGGGGATATGCTCACCGGTGCCCGGCGCCTCTACCGCGGCGATCACCTGCGCCAGCAGATCGGCGAACGGCGCCCCGCCCTCCACCAGCGTGGCGTGGGGAAACCGCGCGGCCAGCGCGGCGCGGTCTTCGGCAAACGACAGGCGGCACACGCCCTTGTCGGTCGCGGCGACCATCATCGCGCCAAGGCTGGTCGGCACCACCGCCCAGCGGATGGTTACCCCGCGCCCGCCATCGACCCACGCCGAGGGCGCCATGCCCAGCCGGTCGGCATCGGCATAGAACCGCGACGGGCCGGAAAACCCCGCATCATAGATCGCCTCGGTCACGGTTTCGGCGCGGCTCAGGCTGTCGGCCATGCGTTCGGCGCGCAAGGCGCGGGCATAGGCGGCGGGCGACAGGCCGGTGTGGCGCACGAACAGGCGTTGCAGGTGCGCCGGGCTGTACCCGGTGGTTTTCGCCAGATCGGCCAGCGGCAGGGCATCCCCGGCGGTGCGAATCGCATCGATCACGCGCAGGATCGCGGCCTCATCGCGCGCCAGATCATCGGGCCGACAGCGCAGGCACGGTCGCAGCCCTGCGGCCACGGCATCACGCCCACTGGCAAAAAAGCGCACGTTTGCACGCCGGGGATGGCGCGCCGCGCACGACGGGCGGCAATAAATGCCAGTGGTCAGCACGCCGGTGACAAACTGCCCGTCAAACGCCCGATCGCGCGCCAGTACGGCGGTCCAGGCCTGATCATCGGTCACCATGCATCTCGCTCCATCACTCCGGGCGCTCATTTGACGCGATTGGCATGACAATGCATCCCGCGCCTTGCGATCAAAACCCCTTGCGGGCAAGAACGGCTCCATGTTGTTGCGCCGCCTCGTTCGCCCCCTGCTGTTGGTCCTCCCCCTGCTCGCGCTGATCGGCGGGGCACGCCCGGCGCTGGCCGATCCCGGCGATATCGCCGCCGCCAGCCGGGGCGTGGTGCGCGTGGTGCTGGTGCGCAGCGGATTTCTGGGCACCAGCATGCTGGGCCATGGCTCGGGCTTTGCCGTGGCACCCGACATGATCGTGACCAATGCCCATGTCGTGCAGGACGCGCATGGCGACGGCAATGTGGTGATCGGCGTGATCCCCAGCCAGGGCAGCGCCAGCTATCCCGCGCATATCGTTGCCTATTCGCCCGCCAACGATCTGGCGCTGCTGCAACTGGGCAACCATGCCGCGCTGCAGCCGCTGACGCTGTTTCCCGGCGCGGTGTCCGACGGCATGCAGATCGCGGCGGTCGGCTATCCCGGCAATGTCGATGCCGCCCAGGGGTTGAACGCAGGCGACTTGGTCACCCCGCAGGACACCGTGAAGACCTATGGCCAGGTGTCGTCGGGGCGGTCATCCCGGCAGTTCGACACCATCCTGCACACCGCGCAACTGGGCGCGGGCAATTCGGGCGGGCCGCTGCTCGATACGTGCGGGCGCGTGCTGGGGGTCAACAGTTTCGGCACGGTCAGCGACAACGGCACCGATTCGTCGTTTTTCTTCGCGATCTCGATGCGCGAGTTGCAGCCGTTCCTGAAAAGCGCCGGGGTTATCCCCCATCTGGCCAGCCTGCCGTGCACCTCGATCGCCGATCTCGACCGCGCCGACAGCCAGCGCAGCGCCGATGATCAGGCGCGCGTGGCCGCCGAGGCGCTGGCCCGCACCGCCGCCAGGGAACACGCCTTTGACAAGGCGCGCCATGACGCCGAACTCGACGTGCTGTCCGAACGCGACAACGGGCTGGCGCTGGCCGCGCTGCTGCTGGTGGCCGCAATCGGCGCGGCGACGTTCGCCTTTCTGCAACGCCAGCGCGGCCAGGTGCGCGGCACTCGGATCGGGGTGGGCCTGCTGATCGTGCTGGTGCTGGGCGCCGGGTTTGCGTGGATCTTGCGCCCCTCGCTCAGCGCAATCGATGATCGTGCCAAGGATCGCATGGCCGAAGTCGATGCCAGCGGCACGCCCGCGCCCGACGGCGATGGCAGCACCGCCGCCGCTGCCGCCCCGCAAAAACTGATCTGCGTGCTCGATCCGCAGCGCAGCCGGGTGACGGTGTCTGATATCACCGATGTGCCGCTGCAATGGAGCGCGGGTGGCTGCGTCAATGGCAAGACCCAGTATGGCCTGGCGCAGGACGGCTGGTCACGCGTGCTGGTGCCCAATGGCGAAGACACCATCGCAGTCACCCATTTCGACCCCGCCGCGCACAGCTATACCGTCGAACGGTTCCTGATGGGCATCGACGACATGAACCGCGCGCGTGCCGAACGCAGCAAGATCGCCTTTCCGCCCTGCGGCGCCAGCGAAGACCTGGCGCGCCAGCTCGGCAGCGCGCAGGCCGCGATCAAGACGCTGTTGCCCGCCGAACCCAATGAACGGATGCGCTATACCTGCCAGCCGGCGCGATGAATCGGCACGCGAATCCGCATACGTCTGCACAGGCGTTTGCCCGGTGCCCGCAACCCACGCCATTTGCTATCTTGTAATAAGCAACCGAGGTTGCTAGGCGCCCCCCCAAGACGGGCTGATGCTGCCGCTTCCCTGCGGACCTGGCGCGGCCCGTTTGGCTCATCCGATGAGGGGGAAAGAGGCGCGTGGGGATTTCCGGCGGCATTACGGCCAGCCTGGCAGGGCGTTACGCTTCGGCTTTGTTTGCGCTGGCCGGCGAACACGATGCGCGTGCCGTGGTCGAGGGCGATCTTGACCGGCTTTTGGCCGCGATCAGCGAATCGAGCGATCTTGCCCAACTGCTCCACGATCCGCAGGTTTCGCGCAATGACGCCGAACGCGCGATCAAGGCGGTGGCCCAGGTGCTGTCGCTGCATGGGCTGACCACCAATTTTCTCGGCGTGCTGGCCGGCAACCGCCGTCTGGCGCAATTGCCCGCAGTAATCCGCGCGTTTGCCGCGATTGCCGCCGATGCGCGCGGCGAAGTGACCGCCGATGTCACCACCGCGCATGCACTGACCGAAGGCCAGATCGCCGCGCTGACTGCCAAGCTGGCGCAGCGCGAAGGCCGCACCGTGACGCTTCGTACCCACATCGATCCCGCCCTGCTTGGCGGTCTGGTTGTCCAGATCGGCAGCCAGCGCATCGATGGCTCCATCCGCACCCGTCTCAATTCGCTTGCCCAGGCTGTAAAGGCCTGAACGGCCTGCACACGTCTTCCTAGAAAGGCAGAACATGGAAATCCGCGCTGCTGAAATCTCCCGGGTCATCAAGGACCAGATCGCCAGCTTCGGCACCGAGGCGCAAGTCTCGGAAGTCGGCACCGTGTTGTCGGTCGGCGACGGCATCGCCCGCATTCACGGTCTGGATCAGGTCCAGGCCGGTGAAATGGTCGAATTCGCCAATGGCATCAAGGGCATGGCGCTGAACCTCGAAGCCGACAATGTCGGCGTCGTGATCTTTGGCACCGACACCGAAATCAAGGAAGGCGACATCGTGCGCCGCACCGGCACGATCGTCGACGTGCCGATCGGCAAGGGCCTGCTGGGCCGCGTGGTCGATGCGCTGGGCAATCCGATCGATGGCAAGGGGCCGATCGAATCGACCGAACGCCGCCGCGTTGAAATCAAGGCGCCTGGCATCATCCCGCGCAAATCGGTACACGAACCGGTGCAGACCGGGCTCAAGGCGATCGACGCGCTGGTGCCGATCGGCCGTGGCCAGCGCGAACTGATCATCGGCGACCGCCAGACCGGCAAGACCGCCGTGGCGATCGACACGTTCATCAACCAGAAGGCGGCCAACGCCGGGGACGATGAATCGAAAAAGCTGTACTGCATCTATGTCGCCGTCGGCCAGAAGCGTTCGACCGTGGCGCAGATCGTGCGCCAGCTCGAAGAATCGGGCGCACTGGAATATACCATCGTGGTCGCCGCGACCGCGTCGGAACCGGCCCCGTTGCAGTATCTGGCGCCCTACACCGGCTGCACGATGGGCGAATTCTTCCGCGACAACGGCATGCATGCGGTCATCGTCTATGACGATTTGTCCAAGCAGGCAGTTGCTTATCGCCAGATGTCGCTGCTGCTGCGCCGCCCGCCGGGCCGCGAAGCCTATCCGGGCGACGTGTTCTATCTGCACAGCCGTCTGCTGGAACGTGCTGCCAAGATGAACGACGACAACGGCGCCGGTTCGCTGACCGCGCTGCCGATCATCGAAACCCAGGCGGGTGACGTGTCGGCTTATATTCCGACCAACGTGATCTCGATCACCGACGGCCAGATCTTCCTCGAAACCGGCCTGTTCTTCCAGGGCATCCGCCCGGCGATCAACGTCGGCCTGTCGGTCAGCCGCGTCGGTTCGTCAGCGCAGACCAAGGCGATGAAGAAGGTTTCGGGCTCGATCAAGCTGGAACTGGCACAGTACCGCGAAATGGCGGCGTTTGCGCAGTTCGGGTCGGACCTCGACGCTTCGACGCAAAAGCTGCTCAACCGCGGCTCGCGCCTGACCGAGCTGCTCAAGCAGCCGCAGTTTTCGCCGCTGTCGTTCGAAGAACAGACCGTGGTGATCTTTGCCGGTACGCAGGGCTATCTCGATGCGATCCAGGTGACCGACGTGGTGGAATACGAAGCCGAATTGTTGAGCTATCTGCATGCCAACCACGCAGACGTGCTGACCGAGATCCGCACCACCAAGGATCTGGGCGACGCCACGCGCGCCAAGGTCAAGGCCGCGCTCGACACGTTTGCCAAGCAGTTTGCCTGATCGCCGATGCCGGGGCCCCCTGTTGCGGGAGGCCCCGGCCAGGCCCACGAATTGATACCGTCAGCGCGCTTTGACGGTGAAAAGGGAGCCGACGAGTGGCCTCGCTGAAGGAACTTAAAGGCCGGATCAACTCGGTCAAATCGACCCAGAAGATCACCAAGGCCAAGCAGATGGTCGCCGCGGCCAAGCTGCGCAAGGCGCAGGCCTCGGCAGAGGCCGCGCGACCCTATGCGCTGCGTCTGGCCAGCGTGGTCGGCAGCCTGGCCAGCCGGGTGGTGCTGAGCGACAATTCGCCGCGCCTGCTGGCGGGAACCGGCAAGGATCAGGTGCATCTGCTGGTCGTCGCCAATTCCGATCGCGGGCTGTGCGGCGCGTTCAACGCCAACATCGTCAAGGCCGCCAAGCTGCGCGCGCGCGAATTGGCCGCCGAAGGCAAGACGGTGCTGTTCTATCTGGTCGGGCGCAAGGGCCGTGCGCCGATCCGCCGCGACTATCCCAACGCGATCCTTGGCGCGTTCGACACGACGCAAGTGCGCGAGCCCGGCTTTGCCGAGGCCGAGGCGATTTCCGCCGAATTGCTGGCGCTGTACGATGCGGGCAAGTTCGATGTCGCGCACTTGTTCTTCGGCAAGTTCAAGAGCGCGCTGGTGCAGGAACCGACCGAACAGCAGATCGTGCCGGTGCCCACGCCCAAGCTGGCGGTGACCGACGGCGCGGTGGTGACCTATGAACCCGATGAGGAAACCGTGCTGGCCGATTTGCTGCCGCGGTATCTGCGCAACCAGATTTTCGGCGCGCTGCTGGAAAATA
The DNA here is from genome assembly GCF_001519065.1 of Novosphingobium sp. FSW06-99. Classification (GTDB taxonomy): domain Bacteria; phylum Pseudomonadota; class Alphaproteobacteria; order Sphingomonadales; family Sphingomonadaceae; genus Novosphingobium. Next base: position 117,368 of record NZ_KQ954263.1, on the reverse strand, counting down.
TGGCCAGCGAACAGGGCGCATCGATGACCGCGATGGACAACGCCACGCGCAACGCCGGTGAACTGATCAAGAAGCTGACCATCCAGTACAACCGCAGCCGCCAGGCCGCGATCACCACCGAACTGATCGAAATCATCGCGGGCGCGGAAGCGCTGTAGCGGCATCTGAATTGACGGGCGCGAAAGCGCTCTGACGTAACGATAAGAACGCAAGGAAACATCCATGGCCACCGTGCTCTCCTCTACCGGCAAGATCAGCCAGGTCATCGGCGCCGTCGTTGACGTGGCGTTCGAAGGCGAATTGCCCGCGATCCTGACCGCGCTCGAAACCGACAACAACGGCAACCGCCTCGTGCTCGAAGTGGCACAGCACCTTGGTGAAGGCACCGTGCGCACGATCGCCATGGACTCGACCGACGGTCTGACCCGTGGCCAGCCGGTGCGCAGCACCGGCGCCCAGATCACCGTGCCGGTCGGTCCCAAGACGCTGGGCCGCATTCTCAACGTGATCGGCGAACCGATCGACGACAACGGCCCGGTCGGCGCCGAAACGTTCGCACCGATCCATGCCAAGGCCCCCGAATTCATCGACCAGTCGACCGAATCGGCGATCCTGGTCACCGGGATCAAGGTCATCGACTTGCTTGCGCCATATGCGCGCGGCGGCAAGATTGGCCTGTTCGGCGGCGCGGGCGTGGGCAAGACCGTGCTGATCCAGGAACTGATCAACAACATCGCCAAGGGCCACGGCGGCGTGTCGGTGTTTGCAGGGGTGGGTGAACGCACCCGCGAAGGCAACGACCTCTATCACGAATTCCTCGACGCCGGGGTCATCGCCAAGGATGCCGACGGCAAGGCGACCTCCGAAGGGTCGAAAGTGGCGCTGGTGTTCGGCCAGATGAACGAACCGCCGGGCGCCCGCGCCCGCGTTGCGCTGTCGGGTCTGACGATGGCGGAATATTTCCGCGACGTCGAAGGCCAGGACGTGCTGTTCTTCGTCGACAACATCTTTCGCTTTACCCAGGCCGGTTCGGAAGTGTCGGCGCTGCTCGGCCGTATTCCTTCGGCGGTGGGCTATCAGCCGACGCTGGCCACCGACATGGGCCAGTTGCAGGAACGCATCACCTCGACCAACAAGGGCTCGATCACCTCGGTCCAGGCGATCTACGTGCCGGCCGACGACTTGACCGACCCTGCGCCGGCCGCCTCGTTCGCGCACCTTGACGCGACCACCACGCTCAACCGCGCGATTTCGGAACTCGGCATCTATCCGGCGGTGGACCCGCTCGATTCGACCAGCCGCGTGCTCGAACCGCGCATCGTGGGTGACGAACATTACGCCACCGCCCGCCGCGTTCAGGAAACCCTGCAGAAGTACAAGTCGCTGCAGGACATCATCGCCATTCTGGGGATGGACGAACTGTCCGAAGAGGACAAGCTGACCGTTGCCCGCGCGCGCAAGATCCAGCGTTTCCTGTCGCAGCCGTTCCACGTCGCCGAGGTGTTCACCGGCATCCCCGGCAAGTTCGTGCAGATCGAAGACACCGTGCGTTCGTTCAAGGCGGTGGTCGACGGCGAATACGATCACTTGCCCGAAGCCGCGTTCTACATGGTCGGCGGGATCGAAGAAGCGATCGCCAAGGCAAAGAAACTGGCCGACGAAGCCTGACAAGACCGGCCTTCACCCCCGGCAACGGGGGTGGGCACCACCAGGAATTGACCATGCCGCTGCTGTTTGAACTCGTCACCCCGGCCCGTCTCGTGCTGTCGGAACACGTCCATATGGTCAACGTGCCGGGCGCCGAAGGCGAATTCGGCGTGCTGGAAGGCCACGCGCCGTTCACCACGACGATCAACGACGGCGTGATCCGCGTCTGGCGCACCGCCGGTGCGACACCCGAAGACATCGTGGTCAAGGGCGGTTTCGCCGAAGTCAGCACCACCGGGCTGACAGTGCTGGCCGAACGCGTCGGCTGATACGGCGTACCATAAATCCGAAAAAAGGGGCGGTCGGCAACGACCGCCCCTTTTTTGTCCTCCCCGTGCCGGGGAGGGGGACCGCCCGAAGGGTGGTGGAGGGGCAGTGCCCCACGCGATGCCTGCGCCAGGAGGCACGCCCCCTCCACCAGCTTCGCTGGTCCCCCTCCCCGGCACGGGGAGGATTCAGGCGATGCCGGTGGCACGCACGATCAGTGCACCCAGCCCTGCGCCCGCCATCGGCGCCAGCACCGGCACCCAGGCATAGCCCCAGTCCGAATCGCGCTTGCCCGCGATCGGCAACAGCCAGTGCGCGATGCGCGGGCCCAGATCGCGCGCGGGATTGATCGCATAGCCGGTTTGCCCGCCCAGCGAGAGGCCCACCCCCCATACCAGAATGCCCCAGAAAAACGGCCCCATGCCCGGCGCCAAGCCGGTGCCGACAAAACCTTTTGACGCCAGCGCCATGCCCACCACGATCAGCACGGCAGTCACGATCAGTTCGCTCAGCGCGTTGCTGCCGGTCGAACGGATCGCCGGCTGGGTGCAGAACACCGCCAGCTTGCTATCGGGATCGGACGAAGCCCAGTGCGGCAGATAGACCAGCCAGACCAGCAGCCCGGACAACACTGCGCCTGCCAGTTGCGCGCCGATATAGGGCACGACATGGCTGTAATCGCCCGACACGATCGCGCTGGCCAGCGTGACCGCAGGGTTCAGGTGCGCCACCCCGCCCACCGCCAGGCTGGTGACAATGCCGCAGAACACCGCAAAACCCCAGCCGGTGGCAATCACCATCCACCCGCCATCCTTGCCCTTGGACCGATCGAGCACGACATTGGCGACCACCCCGTTGCCGAACAGCAACAGCACCATGGTCCCTGCAAATTCACCGAAAATCGCCCCGTGCATCGCCCGCCTCTCCAGAATGCGCGGCTTGTTCTGTCTATCGCCGCGCGCTGAACAAAGCCGTTGCGGCCTGTAAAGGCAAGTCCTTGTCGATCGTCATGCACCGGTCACATTACCGCGACATGGGTGGCGCATGACATTCGCCCTTGCAACCAGACGACAGGATCCGATGCGGCAGATTGATATCCTGGTCACCGGCGCCCTGTCCGGTGGCGACGACAACTTTCTTCACGGCGATCTGCGCGTCGTGTTCCACACGTGGCTGGGCGATGCCCCGCTGCCTTTGCTCGATGGCAAGCCGTGGGCCTTTGTCGATTGGGTGTTGCCCGATCTGTCGGGGCTGGAACTGTGCCGCCGCCTGCGCTGCGACCCGCAGACCGAGGCGGCGCATGTGACGATGGTGCTCGAAGAAGACGAGGCAGAGGCCAAGCGCCGTGCCTTGCGCGCAGGTGCCGATGACTATCTGGTCGGGCCGATCGACCGATCAACCGTGCTCGACCGCGTGCTGTCGCTGCAATTGCCCGACACCGATCTGCCCACGCGCACGCTGCGCCTGGGTGATCTGTCGCTCGATCTGGCGGCGTTGCAGGCGCGCTGGAAGGACAAACCGGTGCCGCTGATGCCCAACGAGTTTCGCCTGTTGCGCTATCTGATGGAACAGCCCGGCAATGTCTTTTCGCGCGCACAACTGATCGCCGCGCTGGGCAAGCAGGGGCAGCCGATCGACGAGCGCACGGTCGATGCCTGGGTCAGCCGGTTGCGCCGCGCGCTGCGCGATGTCGGTGCAGGCTATCCCTTGCGCACGGTGCGCTCGCTCGGCTACGTGCTCGACAAGCCGTAAAGTCTTTGTTGCATCTTTTGCGGGGAGTCGGCACCGGCCCGCTCCCGAAAGGCGGTTTTCGGCACAGACACCCGTAGCCTGGGCAAAGGATCGATGTGACGTCACTGCCAAAGCGGATCACGCTGGTCCTGCCTTATTACAACGAAGAAAATTACATCCTGCCGACGCTGCGCGCGATCGCCGCGCAGGATACGCGCGATTTCCGGCTGGTGATCGTCAACAACCGGTCGAACGACAGCTCGCCCGCGCTGGTCGAACAGTTTCTGGCCGCCAGCGACATCGACTATACCCATGTCGATGAAGACACCCCCGGCGTCGTGCCCGCGCTGATGAAGGGCATCACGCTGGCGCAGGGCGAATTTATCGGCTTTCTCAACGCCGACACGATCTATCCGCCGCACTATGTGTCGCGCTGCCTGGCGCTGTTTGACGCCAACCCCACCGCGACCAGCGCAATGGCGATCGACATCTATGCCCCGCCCCACAGCGGCAGGGCCCGGCGGCGGTTGCGCCGCGTGCTGTTCGCCCGCTGGATCATGCCGCGCAAATGCCATGCCGGCACTTATGCGCAGGCCTGGCGGCTGGACTTGTTCCGCAGCGTTGGCGGGTTCGACAGCGCGATCTGGCCCTATGTGCTCGAAGACCACGAGATCATGGTGCGGATGATGGACAAGGGCCCGTCGATCTATGACCGGCACCACTATTGCTTCCCATCGCCCCGCCGCACCAATTCCAACGCGGTCAGTTGGAACGGGTGGGAAAAAATCGCCTATGGCCTGTTGCCGGCGCGCGCGATGCCATGGTTTTTCCATTCGCACCTGGCCGGCAAGTTCGCCCGGCGCAAGATGCTGAGCGAGGCGCTGCGTAACCGCAGTTGGGAATAGACGCCCGCCAAACCGGTGCTAGTCTGCCATATTGGCAGGGAGGGACCGGGTTGGCGCAGACATCGGACAAACCGCGCGGGCTGGGGCCGTGGATGGCGCTGGCGCTGGTGGTGGGCAATCTGATCGGATCGGGCGTCTATCTGCTGCCCGCGACATTGGCCCCGCTGGGCGCAAACCAGTTGATCGGGTGGATTGTCACCAGCGCGGCGGCGCTGGCGATGGCGCTGGTGTTTGCGCGGCTGGGCGCAAAGACACCGATGGCGGGCGGTCCCTATGGCTATGTCCAGGCCGCGTTCGGGCCGTTCGCCGGGTTTGTTACCGCGTGGAGTTACTGGATCCTGCTGTGGGCGGGCAATGGCGCGCTGGCGGTCGCAGTGGTCAGCGCCTTGTCGGGGGTGATCCCGGCGATCGGGCATGTGCCGGGGCTGCCCGCGATCATGGCGGTCGGCTGCGTGTGGGTGCTGACACTGGTCAACATTCGCGGCGTGCGTGGTGCGGGCGATCTGACGCTGGTGACCACGCTGGTCAAATCGGTGCCGCTGTTGGCCGTGATCGGCCTGGCGGGGTGGCTGTGGCTGTCGGGCACGCCGCCGATCGTGCAGACCCCCGTGCCGATCACCGGGGGGAATATCGCGGCGGCGGCAGGCCTGTGTTTCTGGGCCTTTCTGGGCATAGAATCGGCGACTGTGCCCGCCGACAAAGTCGAACATGCCGCGCGTGTGGTGCCCATGGCGACGCTGGTCGGCACGGTGCTGTCGGGCGCCATCTTCCTGGGCATTTCGCTGGCATTTCAGGGCTATATGCCGATCGCGGCGGCGGCCGGCTCGCCCGCGCCGGTGGCAGCGTTTCTGGGCCGGCATTTTGGCGGCGCGGTGGGCGGCATCGTCGCGGTGTTCGCCGCGATCAGCGCGTTCGGCGCGCTCAACGGGTTTATCCTGCTGCAGGGCGAAATGCCCTGGGCGATGGCGCGCGGCGGCGTGTTTCCGCAATGGTTCGCCGCCGAAAGCCGCAACGGCACGCCCGCGCGCGGGCATGTGGTGTCCAGCCTGTTGCTCAGCGCGGTCACCTTGCTCAATTTCGGGCGCGGCATGGGCGATCTGTTTCAGTTCATCGCCTCGGTCAGCCTGGCCGCCGGGATGCTGACTTATGCCATGACCATGCTCGCGGCGATCCGGCTGCTGCCCGGCGAACGCCTGATCGTGCCGGTGGCGCTGTTTGGCGCGGTGTTCTCGGCCTGGGCGACCTGGGGCCTGGGGCTGGAGGCGATGGCCTATGGCGCGGGGCTGCTGGCCTGCGGCTTGCCGATCTATTGGGCGGTGCGGCGGGGGCAACGGCTCGCCACCGCCCCCGCCTGAGCCTTACCGTGCGCGATGCAGCGCCTTCCACAGGATCGAGCGATCGCGGATGATTTCATGCGCGGCATTGTGCCCCGGCGCGCCGGTCACGCCGCCGCCCGGATGCGTGCCCGATCCGCACATGTAGAGCCCCTTGATGGGCGACCGGTAATCGCCGTGGCCGAGCACAGGGCGCGCCGCCCACAATTGGTCGAGCCCCATTGTGCCGTGGAAAATGTCGCCGCCGATCAGGCCGAACTTGCGTTCAAGATCGAGCGGCGAATGGATCTGGCGCGCGATCACGCTCTGTTTGAAATTCGGCGCATGTGCATCGATGGTGTTGATGATCAGGTCGGCAACGTCTTCACGCACATCGTCCCACGATTGTCCGTCGGGCAATTCGGGCGCAAATTGCTGGCAGAACAGGCTGGCGACATGCGCGCCCGGCGGGGCCAGGCTGTCATCGACAGTCGAGGGAATCTTGACCTCGACAATCGGTTCGCGCGACCAGCCCTGCGCTTTGGCATCGTCGAACGCCTTGTCCATATAATCCAGCCCCGGCGCGATGATGATCCCGGCGGTATGGTGTTCGGCCTGGGCCTTGCCCGGCAAGACACTGAAATCGGGCAATTCCGACAACGCGACATTCATCCGGAAAGTACCCGATCCGGTCTTGAAGCCCTTGATGCGGCGGTTGAAATCTTCGTCGAGATCGCTGGCATCGACCATCTGGCGATAGAGCATGGCGGGGCCGACATTGGCCGCCACGATCGGCGCATAGAGCTCTTCGCCGCCGACCAGTTTCACGCCTTGCGCCTTGCCGTTGTTCACCAGCACTTTGTCGACCGGCGATTCCAGGCTGATTTCGACGCCCTGTTCGACGCAGGCCGCCGCCATCGCCTGGGTGATCGAGCCCATGCCGCCCACCGCATGGCCCCACGCGCCCAATTTGCCGTTCACTTCGCCGAATACGTGATGGAGCAGCACATAGGCCGAACCCGGCGTCGACACCCCGGCAAAATTGCCCACCACCGCATCGAACGCGAACGCCGATTTGACATGATCGTCCTCGAACCAGCCATCGAGGAAATCGCGCGCCGACTTGGTAAAGATGTCGAGCACGTCGCGTTGCGTCGCAATGTCGAGCTTTGCCAGCGGCCAGCCCTGCTTGGCCGCCGCCGCCAGCGCACCGAACCCGCCGCCGACATTGGGCGGGGTCTGCAGCGCCAGATCGCGCAGCACTTGGGCGACTTTTTCCAGCGCCGCGTCATAGCGCGGATAGGCATCGGCATCGGTCTGCGAGAACCGCGCGAATTCGGCCCGCGTGCGGTCTGCACCGCCGCCAAGTTTCAGATACGTATCGGCAAACGGAAAGAAATTCGAGATCGTGCGCTCAATCACGCGATAGCCGCGATCGTGCAGTTTCATGTCGGCAATGACTTTGGGGCGCAGCAGGCTGACGGTATAACTGGCGGTCGAATTGCGGAAACCGGGATGGAATTCCTCGGTCACCGCCGCGCCGCCAACGATATGCCGACGTTCGAGCACGCGCACCCGCATCCCCGCCCGGGCGAGGTAGAACGCGCAAGTCAGGCCGTTATGGCCGCCGCCGATAATGATGGCGTCATAGCGGTTGGTCATCGATCTCTCCATCTAGTGGTACGGTCCGTCCGGGACGGATCAGGTGTGGCTCCAGCCGCGGGCCGGGGCATGGTGCAGGCGCGCCTGCGGGATCAGCGTGCGGATCTTGTGCGCAAAGCTGCGCAGGCACACTTCGCTGCGCCCGATCGGACCCGCGCCATAGGTCCGGCTGGCCATGCCCTGCTGCACGCGTTCGATCAACCAGGTGTCTTCGCGGTTGACCACCCGGTTGATGCGCCAGTTGGCATAGCGCGCCAGTTTCATTTCGCGCCGCGTATCGGGCAGCGCATAGACCATTTCGCGCAAGACGCAGGTGGTCGGCCCGGTCGGGATCCACTGCATGAAATCGATCTGATCGGCATAGATGTCGAACGCCATGTTGGGCCACAGCTTGTAATAGAGCCAGCGGCGTTGCGCAGCGGCGGGCAAGTGCGGCACAGCGGGCAGATGCTTCTGGTAAAACGCTTCCCAGAAATTGTCCGACGGCCGATCGACCAGATCGCCTTTCAGCCGGTCGGCCCAGCCATGCGCGGCAATTTCATAGCTCTTGCCAAACAGCCGCGACAGGCCGTCGTGCGCCACCGGAATGTGCAGGTTGTCGGAATAGTTGTCGCCCAGGTTCTTCCAGTTGAGGGCGCGATCGCGCACGCGCAGGTCCGACACGCAGCGCATCTGCGCAAACCGATAGGGCGCAATCTCGTCCTCGAACGGCGCCATCATCTCAGCCACAGACGGGAAACCGGCATCGCCCAGCCGCACGAACACGAACCCGTGCCACACTTCGAGCGCGACCGGGGCCAGACCATGGTCGCGCATGTCGAGCGAAGGATAGTCCGATTTCATCGGCACCCCGGTCAGGCGCCCGTCGTTTTCATAAGTCCAGGCGTGATAGGGACAGACGAATTTGCGGGCACACCCCGCCTCGCCTTCGACCAACCGCATCGCGCGGTGGCGACAGACATTGGCAAAGGCGCGGATCGTGCCGTCTTCGCCGCGCACCACGATCACGCTTTCCCCGACATAATCGATACGCCGCCACTGGCCGGGCTGCGCCAGATCGCTGTCATGGCACACGATCTGCCACGACGGGCGGATGATCCGTTCGATTTCCAACTGGTGGAATTCGGGATCGGTGTAGATCCAGCCGGGCAGGCTCCAGTCCGCATCGGGGTCGCCGCTGTCCGATGCGATGTCCTGGAACGTGCTGGCAAAGTCGGCCATGGAAATGCTCACCCCGATCATGTTATTGCACGATCGTACAACAATAAACAGGAAGCGCAAGTGACCACTGCCCCGATCCCCCGCCGCGCCGAACCCGATGTGCGCCGCCAAAGCCTGATCGCGGCCTGTGCGCGCGTGCTGGCACGCGAAGGCGCGGCGGGCACCAGCGTGCGCGTGATCGCGCGCGAAGCGGGCGTGTCGCCGGGGCTGATCACGCACTATTTCACCGGGATCGAGGCGCTGATCGCCGCGACTTATGCCGATGTCGATCAGACCGTGCGCGCCGCGATGGAGGTTGCCGTGGCCGCCGCCGGGACCGACCCGCGCGCGCGGCTCGATGCCTTTGTCACCGCCAGCTTTGCGCCGCCGATTGCCGATCGCGCGCTGTTGGCCACGTGGATCGCGTTCTGGAGCCTGGTGAGCGCGCGCGCCGATATCGCCCGCCAGCACGATGACCAATATGCCGCCTATCGCGCGCGCCTGACCGAAATGCTGGATGCCTGCGGCGTCGCGCCAGATCGGCTGCGGCTGGCGTCGATCACGCTGGCGGCAGTGGTCGACGGGCTGTGGCTGGAACTGTGCCTGTCGCCCGGCTGTTTCTCCGCGCAAGAGGCCGGGGTGATCGCGCGGGCGCAGATCGACAGTCTGATGCCGCCGCCAAAATGACCAAACCGGCCATTGCAATGTGGCGCGAGCACCATAGTATCGGTTGCAAGTTGCTATTGAAATCGACCGGAGAGACCATGAATATTGCCGAAGCCGTTGCCACGCGCCGTTCGGTGCGCGAATTCCTTGACCAGCCGGTGCCGCTCGCCACGATCGAACGCGTGCTCGATCAGGCCCGTTTCACCCCCTCGGGATGCAACTATCAGCCGTGGGAGGCCGTTGTGCTGACCGGTGCGCCGCTCAAGGCGCTGCAGGACGTGCTGTTGGCCGCGCAACCCGATGATCCGGCGGAATATGACTGGTCGGCGCCGGGCCAGTACCCGCAGTATCAGGCGCGGCTGCAGGCAGTCGGCGCGGCGATGTACGGCGCCCTGCAAGTCAAGCGCGAGGACAAGGCCGCGCGCACCGATTTCGTGAAGGCCAACCTGGTTTCGTTCGGCGCGCCGGTGCTGCTGCTGTGCCATTTTCCGAAGTTCATGAAGGAACCGCAGTGGTCGGATGTCGGCATGTGGCTGCAAACGATCATGCTGCTGCTGCGCGGCGAAGGGCTCGACAGTTGCCCGCAGGAATACATGGGCACTTATGGCCGCACGATCAAGGCGCACCTTGGCCTGTCGGACGACACCATGCTGTTCTGCGGGCTGGCCATCGGCTGGCGCGATGACGAGGCGCCGGTCAACCATTTCCCGCGCGAACGCGTCGCGCTGGCCGACCAGGTCAAGTTTCTCGGCTTCGAATGACGCGGGACAATGCCCAAATGCGCTGACGTGCACTTGTCGTCATCCCGGGCTTGACCCGGGATCCAGCTTTCCTTTGGCGCGTGAGGCCGGATTGGCGCCGCTCCATGAGGACTCTATTGCGCGAACAGGAAAGCGGGATCCCGGGTCAAGCCCGGGATGACGATAGGGGATTAGGTTGGCGCCCTTATCTACCGCGTCAGTTCCGGAATCAGCGTGAAGTAATACGTCAGTGCGGGCTTCACGTTGACCAGCCGGACACGTTCGTTCAGCCCGTGGCTGAACTGTTCGTCGGTGCGCGTGAACACCGGGCTGGCGTTGTAGGCCGGAATGCCCAGCGCGCGATAGAACATCGAATCCGACCCGCCCGAGGCCTGGTTGGGGATCACCGCAATCTGTTTGCCCCAGGCCGCGTGGATCGCCTTTTCGGCCGCCGCCACGAAATCGGCGCGCAGCGGGGTCACCGGCGGGGTGATCGACCCTTCGGTCACATCGGTCACGTGCACGACATCCGCCCCTACCGCCGCCTGCAATTGCGCCATGATCTCGGCGCGGGTGTGGCCGGGGAAAATGCGGCAATTGATGTTGGCGGTGGCACGCTGCGGCAACGCGTTGAGCGCATGGCCGCCCGACAGCATGGTGGCGACGCACGTCGTGCCGGTGCGGCCGACCATCTCGGGATCGGCGCGCAGAATGGCCAGCGCCGCCGTGTCGTGCGGATTTGCGGCAAAGGCGCGCATCGCCGCCGCCTTGGCCGGGTCCGCCTCGAACGCGGCGGCGCGTTCGAACCAGCCCTTGGTCAACACGTTCTGTTCGGCGGGAAACTGGTATACGCCCAGTTTGACCAGCGCCTGCGCCAATTGCACGATGGCGTTGTCGGGGCGCGGTTCGGAACTGTGGCCGCCGGGATTGGTCACTTCAAGCTGATAGTCGGCATAGGCCTTTTCATCGCCATCCCACAGCCAGTACAACGGCTTGTCGGTGCCGTCGGCAAAGGTACCGCCGCCACCATCGGCATTGATCACCAGATCGGCATTCTTCAATTCGTGCGCCAGCGCGTCGCTGGTGGCCATCACGGTCTCTTCATCGCCCGAAAACGCCACCACGATCGTCCGGTGCGGCTTGTAGCCATGCGCGCGCAAATCGATCAGCGCCGACACCATCAGCGCGCCGTCGAATTTCATGTCGGTGGCGCCCCGCCCATAGAGCACGCCATCCTCGATCACCGGGCCGAACGGATCGCGCACCCAGTCGGCCCGCTTGGCCTCGACCACGTCCATATGGCCCGACAGCACCAGTGGTTTCAGCTTGGGGTCAGTCCCGGTCCAGGTCGCCACCAAAGTCGCGGTCTGCCCGCGTGGGGTGATCACCACATCGCCCGGCGCCCAGCCCGATGCCACCAGCCGCGCCTTGATCACCGCCGCGACGTCACCCGTGCGATTGCCTTCCCCCTGCACCGAGCGGATGGCGATTTCCTTCATCGCCAGATCGAGCGCCTGCGCCGCCTCGGCGTCGGTCGGAACGGTCTGCGCGCGCGCGACCGGGGCGAGCGTGATGGCGCCAAGCGTCGCCACGGTGGCAAGCAGGCGGGTTGGACGGATGCGAGTCATGGCAGATCTCATGGGCTGGTCTCCTGGAAAGCGCGTTAGCTGCAGCCTGACGCGATCCTTGGCAACCTCCTTTGCGACCGCGATTCGCCTCTTCGCCGGCCGACGCGCGCCGCAAAGGCCATGACGCAACGCAGCCAGCCGGAATCAGGAAAAGGATTGCCGAACCAGGCGATTGCACAAGACGCACGACCAAGCCGGTCAGCGCATATTACGCATACGTGTGAAACTATTGATATAAAACATAATTTATTGCGCTCGCAGAATGCGGTAAACGCGGTGTCAAGCAGTTCAATTGAACGGTTGCGTTTTTCGCATTTGTAATTGCCTGTTTCGCACTTGCGCAAAACCACCCCCTGACGCATACGGAAACTGCCTTTCAGGCATCCTCTCCCAAACTTTACAGAGCCGCTTTCGAGCGGCTCTTTTTTTGCCCGGGCGGCGCAGTCCGGCGTACAGCCGGCATCGCAAAACCCCGACTGCCGCTTGTGGCAATCGGGGTTCGGGAGTATTTTGCGAAGCATTATCGGTCCGCACGTTCACGGCCGCGCGGGTGAACCCTGGCCCTGTCGCGGTGCCGTGACAGGCGGACCAGGCAGCGTCGGGACACCCCGTCCCGACGCTGCCGCCATCGCCTCAGGCGGCGCTGGCGGCCTGATGCAGGCGCGTGATCGCATCGATCGAAGACAGCAGCGCGCCTTCCTGCCAGCAACCGTAGTATGAGCAATGCTCACCGGCGAGCACGATACGCCCGTCGAGCGACACCAGATCCTGGTAATGCGCCGCGCGGCTTTCCTCGGTCCACGTGGCACAGCAGCCCAGAATCCACGGCATGCGACTCCACGCGACAGAGGCGCCCGACAGATATTCCGACTTGTATTCGGCCGGGTGGAACACCGAGCCCTGGTCCAGCGCGGCGGCAATGCGCTTTTCCGGCGTCATCCCGGCCAGACGGTAGGCGCCGATGCCGAACGGATAGGCGCCCAGCAGGACCGCCGGGCCATCGCCGAACCAATTGCCGGTGGGATAGGAAATCAGGCTGATATCCTGATCGGTGAACGAATGCCCGCCATAGATGGCATAGTCGGTTTCCCAGAAACGGCGCTTCATTTCGAGCCCGATCTTGACCGAATTGCCATAAGGCAGGCTGCGGATTGCCGCCTTCTTGGCCGTCGACACCTGGATATCGAGCTGGCCCAGAATGGTCGCGGGGATCGTGCAGACCAGCCAGTCGGCCTTGCTTTGCCCGGCGGCGCCGGTCTTCGCATCGGTCCAGTCGACCGTCACGCCCTTGGTATCCTGGGCAATCTTGGTCACCCGCGTGCCCAGCCGGACGAGATGGCCGACTTTGGCGGTGAAGGCCTTGCCGATATGATCCATCCCGCCCTTGGGCTGGAACATTGTCGCCTGCATGACTTCTTCGGTGTAGAAGCCGATTTCTTTCCACACCTGGGTCGACAGCGTGTCGGACAGCGTGCCCACCTCGTTGGGGATCGGCGCGCCGTTCACGCCGCCGCCCGGCGGCCGGTCCCAGCCGCGCTGTTCGCCGACTTTCACGCTCTTGGTATAGGCCATGTTCTTGTCGAGCACGCCCCAGTCGCGCATCGCTTCAAGCAATTTGGCCTTGTCTTCGGCGGTCACCGTGGTGTCGAGCGCGCCGGCGTTGAGCGATTTGCCCAGCAATTCGGCGACATGGCCCTTGTAATCCACATAGAGGTCGCGGAACCGCTGCGGCTTGCCACCATAGGCGTCCTTGCGATGGGTCATCGCGTTGAAGTTTAGCTGCGCGAAATGTTCCAGCTCTACCCCCAGCTCCTTGCAGTAATGCAGCACGGTGCGGTGGTGATAGGGAATGCGCCAGGGACCGGGGTTGAGATAGTTGCCCGGGGCAAACTGGACGGTCTGGGTCGAGCCCAGCTCGTTGATGGTATCACCGCCGCGCACGCTGTAGTTGCGGCCCCCGGTGCGATCCTGAAATTCGAGGATCTGCACATTGTAACCGGCCTTGGTCAGCTCATAGGCGGCCAGCATCCCAGCCACGCCCGCGCCCAGCACCAGCACGGTGCTGCCCTTGCGCGCGCCCGACAGTTTGGGCGGGCCGTTGAACTGGCTTTCGGCGGCATGGCCGAACACGGTCATCGCCTGATACAAAGCGGCGGCACCGCCCGCCTTGCCGATCATGGTCAGCAACTGGCGGCGGGTCGGCGGAACAAACAGCGGATCGGTCATCAAATGTCCTTTGCATGCATGGGGGGGATCAGTGGCCGCAGTTGCAATCGGGCACCGGGGGATTGGTCGAACCGATCCGGTCGATATCGGCGACTGTCACCGGGTCCTTGTAATCGTTGAAATGGCCGCGGACATAGGTGATCACCGCCGCGATCTGCGGCTTGGTCAGAATGTCGGTAAACCACGGCATGCCACCCCGCCCTTTCAGCAGGATGATGATCGGATAATCCTTGTTGGCCAGGTTCTTGTTGCCCGCCAGCGCAGGCACGCGGGCACCCGCCTCGCCCCCGCCCTTGGCATCGGCCATATGGCAGGCGGCGCAGATCTGTTCGAACACCTCCTTGCCGCTGTCGTCGACGGTCGCATTGCCGCCGGGCCCGGGGCGATCCTGGGCAAAACCCGGTGACGCCAGGGTTGCCGAGGCCACCAGCGTTACCGCGGCCAGGGCAACCAGCCCAGTCTTGTGTTTTTTGATCATTCCTGCCGATCTCACTCGCATCTGGTTCCAGGTCCGCTGCGACCCCCACCCGGACATTTGAAAACTACCCCCACCAATCTGTCAAACTCCCCTTCGCACAGCCCTGCGATCGCAGAACCGCTTTGCCCATACGCCGTTCTGCGTAACCACACCGGGCATAGTCTGTGCTTTGGCGCCTCGGAAAGGCGCTTGCGAAAATCTCATAAATCGCGCTGATCCTGATGGATGGCATTTGTGCGATTTGATTCTAGAGTAACGCCTTCCGACCAACCCCTGAAAAAGGATTGCCCATGCCTGAAAAGCCCCTGTTTCGCGCCGTTATCGGAGCTGTTGTCGGCACCGCGCTGACGGCCGCACTGCTGTGCGCCAACCCTGCGATGGCCCAGGTCACCAAGTATCAGAGCAATCCCAAATCGCCGATTCTCGATGGCGCCGAAGTCAAGGCGGGAACCGACCTGTTTTTCCTGTCGGGGCAACTGGCATCGCCGATCGACCCGAACAAGACATTTGCCGATGTGAAGTCGTTCGACGACATGGGCGATACCAAGACCCAGACGATCGGTGCGCTGACGAAGATCAAGGCCCTGCTGGAAAGCAAGGGCTATACGATGGCCGATCTGGTCAAGCTGACGCTGTTCATCGCGCCCGATCCAAAGCTGGGCAAGCTCGACTTCGCGGGCGCCAATGCGGGTTTTCTGCAATTCTTCAAGACCACCGACAACCCCACCACGGTGGCGCGCTCGGCGTTTCAGGTTGCCGCGCTGGCCGGCCCCTATTTCCTGATCGAAATCGAAGCGATCGCTGCCAAGAAGAAGTGATGCCATGATCCTCCCCGGCGACGGGGAGGATCAGGTTTCCGCCGAACGGATCGCCATGGCGGCGGCGGCGGCGCGGGTTTCCACGCCCAGCTTTTCATAAATGCGTTCCAGGTGCTTTTGCACCGTGCGCGGGCTGATTTCCAACACATCACTGATATCCGCGTTGGATTTGCCATAGCTGATCCACAACAGCACTTCGGCCTCACGCTCGGTCAGGCCCAGCCGCGTCTGCAACCGCGCCGCATCGCCAGCCGGATCGAACGCGTCGAGCCGGATCAGCACCTCGTTTTCGCGATATTGCGCGATCAACACCAGTTCGAGCGCATAGTCGCCGGTTTCCTCGCGAAAATCGATCCGCAGCGAGGTGCCGGGGGCATCCCGCCGCTGCAACAACCGTTCGACCGTCTGACGCACCGCATCGGGCAAGGCGCCAAGGTCGCTGGTCCAGCCCGGTTCAAGCCGCGCGATCGCGCGTTGCGCCAGCGGTGAACACCACAACAGCCGCCCCGCCAGATCGGTGGCCAGCATCATCCGCCCGGTGGCATCGAGTCCGATCGTGCTGGCCTGCACTGCACGCGCGGTGCCCAGGTGCAACCGCACCCGCGCGAGCAACTCGTTCACGTTGACCGGCTTGCGCACATAGTCCACGCCACCGACCGCGAAGCCTTCGACCACGTGTTCGCTTTCGGTCAGGCCGGTCATGAAAATCACCGGCACGTGGCGGGTGGCAGGATTGGCCTTGATCCGCGCGGTGGCGGCAAACCCGTCCATGCCCGGCATCACCGCATCCATCAGCACCAGATCAGGCACGATATGGCCCATCAGATCGAGCGCGGCCTGTCCCGAGGTCGCCACCAGCACCGAAATGCCGCTGCCTTCAAGCGTATCGGTCACCATCCGCAGCGATTCGGGCTGGTCGTCGACCACCAGCACCGTATCGCGGTGGAGCATTGCGTCGGTCATGATCAGGCCTTTTCCAGCATGCGGGCAAGCCCCGAAAGATCGAAGCGGTCGAGGCAATCATAGAGTTTGGGCACGAGCGGATGATCTGCCCCGACCATGCCTTCGAGTGCGCGGATTTCCGCCTCGATCCCGCGCACGTGGCCGATCCGCACGCGTTCGCGCAAGGCCTCGACATGCTCGCGGGCGGCGTCGGGCAAGGCGGCGTGCTCTGCCTCGGCAGCTTGCGCCGGGGTTTCGGGGGCGGCCGGCGGTGCCTCGGCAAAAGTCCAGGTCAGCCCCAGCAATTCACCAATGGTATCCGCCAGCGTATCGATCTCGACGGGTTTGACCAGAAACCGGTCATGCGCGGCCAGGTCGGTGGGATCGGACTGCCCATGCCGTTCGTGCGCGTTGGCTGACAGCATGACGATCCGCATGTCCGCCCCGCCAAGCTTGCGCAAGGCGGCGGCGGTTTCCCAGCCCGACCAGCCCGGCATCGCGATATCGAGCAGGGCAAGATCGAACCGACGCGCCCGCGCGATGGCCAGCGCGGTCTCGCCATCGGGCGCGGCCACCACGTCGAACCCCAGATCGCCCAGCACCTGCCGCACAAAGGCAAGCTGGCGCGGATCGTCGTCGGCGGCCAGAATCGACCGCCGCGGGCCGAGATAGCCGGTCGCCACGCGCGCAGGCCGCCCCGGCGCCTCACCGGGACCATCGCGATGCCCGACCACCTGGCCCAGCATCACCCGCACGCGAAAGCACGATCCGCGCCCCGGTTCACTA
Source organism: Novosphingobium sp. FSW06-99 (assembly GCF_001519065.1). GTDB lineage: Bacteria > Pseudomonadota > Alphaproteobacteria > Sphingomonadales > Sphingomonadaceae > Novosphingobium. The sequence goes on along the minus strand of NZ_KQ954263.1, from coordinate 100,299 downwards.
TCGAGTTCCAGTTCACCGCCCAGGATCTGCACGATCGCGCGAGTGATCGGCAGACCCAGCCCGATCCCCCCGCCCCGCGCGCCCTCGACCCCGCGATCGAACGGCGCAAAGATCGCCTCGCGCGATTCGGGTGCGATGCCAGGGCCGGTGTCGCGCACTTCGAACACCGCGATCTGCGCGGCATAGCGCACCGCCAGCACGACTTCGCCGGTTTGCGTATATTTGATCGCGTTGGCGATCAGGTTGATCAGCGCCTGGCGCAGCCGTTTCTGGTCGGTGCGAACATAGTCGGGCAGGCGCCCGGTAATCTCTGTGCGGAACGCCAGGCCCTTGGCGGCGGCCGCCGGACGGAACATGCGATCGACCTGATCGATGAACGCGGGCAGCCGCACGGTGTCGGTCGATACCCGCGTGACGCCATTTTCCACCAGCGAAATGTCGAGCAGGCCTTCGACCAGGTCGGTCAGATGTTCGGCGCTGCGCCGGATTACCCGCGCGGCTTCGACCGTGTCGATGTTTGCGCCGCGTTCAAGCAATTGCGCATAGCCATAGATCGCGTTCAGCGGCGAGCGGATCTCATGGCTGACATTGGCAAGATAACGGCTCTTGGCGGCATTGGCCGCTTCGGCGGCGTCGCGTTCGCGTTGTAGACTGGTAAGATCGGGCAGACTGGCAAGATCGGGAGCAAGCGGCGGCACAAGTGCCGTCCCGACGGGCGTGGCCGGAGCACGACCGCGCCGCGAAACGGCCAGCACCGCCCCGGCAAGCGCACCGACGACCAACGCGCCGAGCCTTCCGGTCCGCACCGATCCGGTCCCGTTCATGTCCTGTGTATTCGACCCCGCTCAATTCCGGGCCGAATTGTCTCAGCCCCGGCAAACCGCCGGAGATGTCTGCACTGCAAACGATGCCAGTACAACCCCTATCATGCCGATCACTTAATGGACGTTCCCCGATCCTCCCGCCCGATCAATCACATCACGCGCCGAAGCGCGGCCCCGTACCATCCCGCGTCAGATCACCGCATCGCGCTGCAACCGCTGCAACAGGCGCTGTGCCACCGAATGGCGGATCGCCTTGCCTTCGCGCAATTTGACCCAGGTGTTGAGGCCGATGCCGAAATGGCTCTGGATCACTTCGGGCTTTTGACATTGGATAATCGAGCGCATCTTGGCGACAACCGTTGGCTCGACATGGATAAGTTTTTGAACGCGCATGGTGCCCCTCATCTCGGTTCGTTGAGATGCCAGATTATGCCGCAATGCGGCACGGCCCATACGCAATTTGACCCATCCACAGCCACGCCGCGTGCCGTTAAAAAGGTGTGTTTCGCCTTAAAAAGGTTGCGGCTCGGTTCAGGGCCCGCGCCGCGGGCGCGCCAGGCGCGCACGGGCATACGAATGAGCGATACGAATGCATTCTTGCCAGCATCCGTCGGGGTGGTACCTGTCGGATCGGGAAAAATGGGGATGCAACGAAACCGCCTATGCCAACCAGCGGCGCATTATTTTTCGGCAGATCGATTGTCTGCTTGAAAGCCCGGCGAAAGCTGTCCTACCCATACGTCGGGATGGGGTGCTGGCGGTGTCGGTCGTGTTTGCACGGGCGATGCAGCGTTCGGAAAGGTCATGAACACCCGTTGTGCCGCCGGGCTGGCGCTGTGCGCCCGGCCATGCGGCAGACCTTTGCCAGGAGCCGCGTTGCATGAGCCTTGATATCCCGATGAGCCCGCGCTCGAAGGCCGCCGACATTGATGTGCATATCATCGACGTGCTGCGCCATCGGGTGGGCAAGGACGAACGCGCGGCCAAGCCGCACGACTGGTACACCGCAACGGTCTATACCCTGCGCGATGCGATCATCGATGTGTGGATGGAATCGACCCGCCACAATTACGACAACGGCGGCAAGCGGGTCTATTACCTCAGCCTCGAATTCCTGATCGGGCGGCTGTTGCGCGACGCGCTGTCCAACATGGGCATGACGCGCGAAATGGAAAAGGCACTGCGCGAACACGGGTTCGACCTGGCCGCGCTGGAAGACCTGGAACCCGATGCGGCGCTGGGCAACGGCGGCCTGGGCCGGCTGGCGGCCTGTTTCATGGAAAGCCTCGCCAGCCTGGGCATCCCCGCCTATGGCTATGGCATCCGTTACAAGAACGGCATGTTCCGCCAGCGCATCGATGATGGCTGGCAGGTCGAACTGCCCGAAACCTGGCTGAGCCACGGCAATCCCTGGGAGTTTCCGCGCCGGGAAAGTGCCTATCTGATCGGGTTCGGCGGCGAAGTGGTCGATCGCGGCGAAGCGGTCGAATGGCAGCCCGCCGAACAAGTCGAAGCCAGCGCCTATGACACGCCGGTGGTCGGCTGGCGCGGTGCCTGGGTCAACACGCTGCGGCTGTGGACCGCGCGCGCGCTCGATCCGATCCGGCTCGACCGGTTCAACGCGGGCGACCATGTCGGCGCGCTGGTCGAAGAGGCACGCGCCGATGCGCTGGTGCGCGTGCTCTACCCCGCCGACAACACCGCCTCGGGCCAGGAACTGCGCCTGCGGCAGGAGTTCTTTTTTACCTCGGCCTCGATCCAGGACATCGTGCGCCGCCATGTGCAGTTTCATGGCGATGTGCGCACTTTGGCCGACAAGGCGGCGGTCCAGCTCAACGACACCCACCCTTCGGTGGCGGTGGCCGAACTGATGCGCCTGCTGGTCGATGTCCATGGCCTGGAATTCAACGAGGCATGGGACGTCACCAAGCGGACGATCGGCTATACCAACCACACCTTGCTGCCCGAGGCGCTCGAATCCTGGCCGCTGCCGCTGTTCGAACGGCTGCTGCCGCGCCACATGCAGATCATCTATGCGATCAACAGCCGGGTACTGCGCGAGGCGCGCCGTGCCGGGCTGGACGATGCGCGGATTTCCGCGATCAGCCTGATCGACGAACATGGCGAACGCCGCGTGCGCATGGCCAACCTGGCGTTTGTCGGCGCGCACAGTGTCAACGGCGTCGCCGCGCTGCACACCGAACTGATGAAGACGACGGTGTTCGCCGATCTTCACGCGCTCTACCCCACGCGCATCAACAACAAGACCAACGGGGTAACCCCGCGCCGCTGGCTGCTGAAATGCAATCCCGGCCTGGCCGGGGTGATCCGCGACGCGATCGGTGATGCCTTCCTCGATGACGCCGAAAAGCTGACAGATCTCAACGCGCTGGCCACCGATGCCCAGCTTGGCGAGCGCATTGCCGAGGTCAAGCGGTCGAACAAGGTGGCGCTGGCCGCGCATCTCAAGCAATTGACCGGGGTGCGCATCGATCCCGACGCGCTGTTCGACGTGCAGATCAAGCGTATCCACGAATACAAGCGGCAATTGCTCAATCTGATCGAAACGGTCGCGCTCTATGACCAGATCCGCAGCCATCCCGAACGCGACTGGGTGCCGCGCGTCAAGATCTTCGGCGGCAAGGCGGCATCGAGCTATCACAACGCCAAGCTGATCATCAAACTGGCCAACGACATCGCCCGCCGGATCAATTCCGATCCCTCGGTCGGCGGCCTGCTCAAGGTCGTGTTCGTGCCCAATTACAATGTTTCGCTGGCCGAACGGCTGATCCCCGCCGCCGACTTGTCGGAACAGATCTCGACCGCCGGAATGGAAGCCTCGGGCACCGGCAACATGAAATTCGCGCTCAACGGCGCGTTGACCATCGGCACGCTCGACGGCGCCAATATCGAGATCAAGGATCGCGTGGGCGACGACAACATCGCCATTTTCGGCCTGACCGCCGAGGAAGTCGCCAAGACCCGCGCCGAGGGCTACAACCCGCGCGCGGTGATCGAGGCCTCGCGCGAATTGCGCCAGGCCATCTCGGCGATCGCCAGCGGCGTGTTCAGCCCCGACGATCCCGATCGCTATGCCGGGCTGATGGGCGGGCTCTATGACAGCGACTGGTTCATGGTCGCCGCCGATTTCGATGCCTATCATGCCGCCCAGCGCGGGATCGACGCCCGCTGGGAAGACCAGACCGCCTGGCGCGTCAGCGCAATCCGCAACATTGCCAATGTCGGGTGGTTTTCATCCGATCGCACGATCAGGGAATATGCCGCAGATATCTGGGGCGTCTGACCGGGCGGGAGAGGAACACACAACCAATGCAGCCGCCGGCCACTGCCATCGATGCCCTGCTTGCAGGCACCCATGCCGATCCGTTCTCGGTGCTGGGCCTGCACGAGGGGCCCGGCGGCGGCTTTGCCCGCGCGCTGCTGCCGGGCGCGGCCGAGGTCGAGGCGTTCAGCCTGTCCGGGCAGTCGCTGGGCACGCTGCCACGGGTCGATCCGCGCGGCCTGTTCGAAGGGCCGCTCGATGCCGCGCGCCAGCCCTTGCGCTATCGCTGCCGCAACGGCGGGCACGAATGGTGGATCACCGATCCTTATTCGTTCGGCCCGGTGCTGGGGCCGACCGACGATTTCCTGATCGGCGAAGGCACCCATTTCCGCCTGTTTGACAAGATCGGCGCGCATGTCATTGACCATGAAGGCGCAACCGGCGTGCATTTTGCGGTGTGGGCGCCCAATGCCGCGCTGGTTGCGGTGGTCGGCGATTTCAACGACTGGGACGGCAGGCGCCACCCGATGCGCCGCCGCGCCGACACCGGGATCTGGGAAATCTTCATCCCCGAGATCGGGCTTGGCCGCGCCTACAAATACCGCGTGACCGGCCCCGACGGGGTGGTTCAGCCGTTGAAGGCCGATCCGTTTGCCTTTGCATCCGAATTGCGGCCCGCCACCGCCTCGATCGTTGCCACCCCGGGCAAGCCCGAATGGGGCGATGGGGCGCATCGCGCGCATTGGGCGGCCACCGATCCGCGCCGCCAGCCGATCACGATCTATGAAGTCCATCCCGGATCATGGCGCCGGCCACCGGGCCGTGAATTTCCGACCTGGGACGAACTGGCCGAACAATTGATCCCCTATGTCGTCGAGATGGGCTTTACCCATATCGAATTCATGCCGGTCAGCGAACATCCCTATGATCCGAGCTGGGGCTATCAGACCACCGGGCTCTATGCCCCGACCGCGCGGTTTGGCGGTCCCGACGGGTTTGCCCGATTTGTCGACGGCGCGCACCGCGCCGGGATCGGTGTGCTGATCGACTGGGTCCCGGCGCATTTTCCGACCGACGCGCATGGCCTGGCCAAATTCGACGGCACCAGTCTTTACGAACATGCCGACCCGCGCCAGGGGTTCCACCCCGACTGGAACACCGCGATCTACAATTTCGGGCGGCGCGAGGTCGAGGCATTTTTGACCAACAACGCGTTGTTCTGGGCCGAAATCTATCATGTCGACGGGTTACGCGTCGATGCCGTCGCCTCGATGCTGTACCGCGACTATTCGCGCGCGGCAGGCGAATGGATTCCCAACGCACAGGGTGGGCGCGAAAACTGGGAAGCGGTGCATTTTCTGCAAGGGATGAACCGCGCGGTCTATGGCCGTCATCCCGGCGTCATCACCATCGCCGAAGAGAGCACGTCATGGCCCGGGGTGTGTCTGCCGACGCATGAAAAGGGGCTCGGCTTCGGGTTCAAGTGGAACATGGGCTTCATGCACGACACGCTGAGCTATATGGCGCGCGAGCCGGTGCATCGGCAGTTTCACCATGACGAGATCACCTTCGGGTTGATGTATGCCTTTGCCGAAAACTTCGTGCTGCCGCTCAGCCACGATGAAGTGGTCCACGGCAAGGGCTCGCTGCTCAACAAGATGAGCGGCGACGACTGGCAGAAATTTGCCAGTCTGCGCGCATATTACGGCCTGATGTGGGGCTATCCGGGCAAAAAGCTGCTGTTCATGGGGCAGGAATTTGCGCAAAGCCGCGAATGGAGCGAAGCGCGCGAGCTGGACTGGGACTTGCTGGCCCATGCCCCGCACCAGGGGATGCAAGGCTGGGTGCGCGATCTCAACCGCGCCTATCGCGCCCTGCCCGCGCTGCACGCGCGCGATTGCGAGGGCGACGGGTTTGCCTGGCTGGTGGTCGACGATGCGGCGGCCAGCGTGTTTGCCTGGTTGCGCCAGGCGCCGGGCGCGGCGCCGGTCGCGGTGATCAGCAATTTCACCCCGACCTTGCACGGCCACTATCGCCTGCCGCTGCCGATCGACGGCGAATGGCGCGAAGTGCTCAACAGCGATGCCACGATCTATGGCGGATCGGGCCAGGGCAACATGGGGTCGGTTACCGCCAGCCACGGCGCCGCGCTGGTCGTGCTGCCCCCGCTGGCGACGGTCATGTTCGAATATGCCGGAAAGGCGTGAAACAGGGAGAATGAGGGGATGATGGCCAAACGGGACAGGACAGTCGGACAGCCCTTGGCGCGCGACGCGATGGCCTATGTGCTGGCGGGCGGGCGTGGCAGCCGGTTGAAGGAATTGACCGACAACCGCGCCAAACCGGCGGTCTATTTCGGCGGAGTCAGCCGGATCATCGATTTTGCCCTGTCGAACGCGCTCAATTCAGGCATTCGCCGCATCGGCGTGGCAACGCAGTACAAGGCGCATTCGCTGATCCGCCACATGAACCGCGCGTGGAATTTCATGCGCCCCGAACGCAACGAAAGCTTTGACATCCTGCCCGCATCGCAGCGCGTATCGGAACTGATGTGGTATGAAGGCACCGCCGATGCGGTGTTTCAGAACATCGACATCATCGCCAGCCATGCGCCCAAATACATGGTCATTCTGGCCGGCGATCATATCTACAAGATGGATTATGAGCTGATGCTGCAACAGCACGTCAACTCGGGCGCCGATGTCACCGTGGGCTGCCTGGTCGTGCCGAAAATGGAGGCGACCGGGTTTGGCGTGATGGCGGTCGATACCGACAGCCGGATCACCGCGTTCGTCGAAAAGCCAGCCGATCCGCCAACCATTCCCGGCGATAGCGCGCACAGTCTGGCCTCGATGGGCATCTATGTGTTCGAAACGCAGTTCCTGTTCGACCAGTTGCGGCGCGATGCCGCAACGCCGGGATCGACGCGTGATTTCGGCGGCGACATCATCCCCTATATCGTCCGGCACGGCAAGGCGGTGGCCCACAAGTTCACCGACAGTTGCATCCGCGCCGCCGACGAGATCGAGGAATACTGGCGCGACGTGGGCACGCTCGATGCCTATTTCGAGGCCAATCTCGATCTGACCGACACCGTGCCAAAGCTCGACATGTATGACCGCGAATGGCCGATCTGGACAGACCAGATCATCGCCGCCCCGGCCAAGTTCGTCCACGATCAGGACGGTCGGCGCGGCATGGCGATATCCTCGCTGATCAGTCAGGACTGCATCGTGTCGGGTGCGGTGGCGCGGCGCAGCCTGTTGTTCACCGGGGTCAAGATGGGGTCGTGGTCCTCCGTCGAAGAAGGCGTGATCCTGCCTTATTGCAACATCGGGCGCGGCGCGCGGCTGAAACGCGTGATCCTCGATTCGGGCGTGCGCATTCCCGAAGGTCTGGTGGTCGGCGAAGATCCCGAACTTGATGCAACACGTTTCCGCCGCACCGAAAACGGGGTATGCCTGATCACCCGGTCCATGCTCGACCGGCTGGCCGCCAAGACCTGAAAATCCTCCCCGTTCCGGGGAGGAAATACGAAGGAGTTGTATGACCATCCGGGTGCTGTCGATCGCTTCCGAAGCCGTGCCGTTGGTCAAGACAGGGGGCCTTGCCGATGTCGTCGGCGCCTTGGCGGGCGCGGTGGCTCCGCATGACGTGGCGATGACGACGCTGCTGCCCGGCTATCCTGCCGTGCTGGCCGCGCTGGGCAAGGCAAAGCAGGTGCATGCCTGGCCCTCGCTGCTGGGCGAACCGGCGCGGCTGGTGGCGGGCAGGATCGGCGGTCACGCCCTGCTCGTGGTCGATGCGCCGGGCCTGTTCCGCCGCGATGGCGGGCCCTATGTCGATGGCAACGGGCGCGACTGGGCCGATAACGGCCTGCGCTTCGCCGCCTTTTCGCGCGCCGCGGCCGATGTTGCCAGCGGCGCTGTGCGCGGGGCACGGTTCGACATCGCCCATGCGCATGACTGGCAGGCGGCGCTGTGCGCGGCCTATCTGCGGTTTGCCCCGGCGGGCGATGCGCCGCCATCGGTGGTGACCATCCACAACATGGCCTTTCAGGGCCATTTCCCGCGCGCGCTGTTCGATCGGCTGGACCTGCCGCCAGAGGCCTGGTCGATCAACGGGGTCGAATACCACGGCGGGGTGGGATTTCTGAAGGCCGGGCTCGAATCCGCCTGGGCGATCACCACCGTCAGCCCGACCTATGCGCGCGAAATTCGCCACAGCGAATTCGGCATGGGGCTCGACGGGCTGATCCGCGCGCGCGCCGGCCAGGTGCACGGCATCGTCAACGGTATCGACACGCACGAATGGGACCCCGCCACCGACCCGCAACTTGCCGCGCCATTCACTGTGCGCACGCTGGCGCGCCGCGCCACCAACCGCGCGCGGGTCGAGGCCGAATTCGGGATCGAGGCCGGCACCGGCCCGCTGTTCGTGGTGATCAGCCGCCTGACCTGGCAAAAAGGCATGGACGTGCTGTTGCAGACGATCGACCATCTGATCGGCTGCGGCGCGCGGCTGGCGGTGCTGGGATCGGGCGACAAGGCGCTGGAGGCCGGATTTGTCGCCGCCACCGCGCGCCATCCGGGCCGGGTCGGCGTGCGCATCGGCTATGACGAAGGGCTGTCGCACCGCATGCAGGGCGGCGGCGATGCCATTCTCGTGCCCAGCCGCTTCGAACCGTGCGGCCTGACCCAGCTCTATGGCCTGGCCTATGGCTGCGTGCCGGTGGTGGCGCGCACCGGCGGGCTGGTCGATACGGTGGTCGATGCCAATCTGGCCGCGATCGCCGCAGGGGCCGCAACCGGCGTGCAATTCAACACGGTAACGCCAGACGCGCTGGCCGAGGCGATCGAACGCACCGTGCTGCTGCACCGCCAGCCCGCGGTGTGGCAGGCAATCCAGCGCGCCGGCATGAAATCCGATTTTTCGTGGGGTCGCAGCGGCAAGGCCTATGCCGACCTCTATCAACAGTTGCTGGAGGCACGATGATCGTTTCGGTTCCCACCACGCCGTTTGCCGGTCAAAAACCGGGAACATCGGGCCTGCGCAAAAAGGTCAGGGTGTTTGCCCAGCCAAACTATGCCGAAAACTTCATCCAGGCGGTATTCGATGTGGTCGATCGCGGTCCCGCCGCCACACTGGTGATCGGCGGGGATGGCCGTTATCACAACCGCACGGTGATCCAGGCGGCCATCCGCATCGCCGCCGCCAACGGTTATGCCCGCGTGCTGGTCGGCCAGGGCGGCATCCTGTCGACGCCGGCCGCCAGCCATGTCATCCGCAAATATGGCGCCAGCGGCGGTCTGGTGCTGTCGGCCAGCCACAATCCCGGCGGCCCCGAGGAAGATTTCGGCATCAAATACAACATCGCCAATGGCGGCCCAGCCCCCGAAGCGGTGACCGAGGCGATCTATGCCCGCACGCTGACGATCGACCGCTGGCTGACCGTCACGGCGGATGACATCGATCTCGACATGCCGGGCGACACTTGCATTGGCGATCTGACGGTCAGCGTGATCGACCCGGTGGCCGATTATGCTGACCTGATGGAAACGCTGTTCGATTTCGCCGCGATCCGCGCCGCCGTGGCCGAGGGGTTCACCGCGACCTTCGACGCAATGCACGCCGTCACCGGGCCCTATGCGATCGAGATTCTCGAACGGCGGCTGGGCTTTCGCGCGGGAACCGTGAAAAACGGCGTGCCGCTCGAAGATTTCGGCGGGCATCACCCCGATCCCAACATGGTCCACGCCAAAGTCCTGTTCGACACGATGTTCGGCCCCGATGCGCCGATCATCGGCGCCGCGTCGGACGGCGATGGCGATCGCAACCTGATCGTCGGGCGCGGCCGGTTCATCACCCCGTCCGACAGTCTGGCCATGCTGGCCGCCAACGCGCATCGCGCGCCCGCCTATGCGGCGGGGCTGAAAGGCATTGCCCGCTCGATGCCGACCAGCGCCGCCGCCGACCGCGTGGCACAGGCCCTGGGCATCCCCGCCTTTGAAACCCCCACCGGGTGGAAATTCTTCGGCAATCTGCTCGATGCCGGGCTGGTGACGATTTGCGGCGAGGAAAGCGCGGGCACCGGGTCGGACCATGTGCGCGAAAAGGACGGGCTGTGGGCGGTGCTGCTGTGGCTCAACATCCTGGCTGTGCGGCGGATCAGCGTCGATGCGCTCGCGCACGAACATTGGGCGACTTATGGCCGCAATTATTACGCGCGGCACGATTACGAAGCGCTGCCGACCGACATTGCCGATGCGCTGATCGGCGAACTGACCGCCAGCCTGCCCGATCTGCCGGGCGCGACGTTCGGATCGCTGCGCGTCGCGGTGGCCGACAGCTTTTCCTATCTCGACCCGGTCGATGGCACGACCAGCGCCAACCAGGGCCTGCGCGTGCTGTTCGAGGGCGGGTCGCGCATCGTGTTCCGCCTGTCGGGCACCGGCACCGAAGGGGCCACCTTGCGCGTCTATCTCGAACGCTATGAACCGGTCGGCGGCGCGCTCGATGAAGACACCGGCACGATGCTGGCCGACCTGATCACCGCCGCCGATGCGCTGGCCGGGATCGTGCGGCACACCGGGCGGACGCAGCCCAGCGTGATCACGTGACCGCTTGCCCCGGACCGGCATCGACCCGGTTCCGGGTGCGCAGCCCGCTGGCCGAGGCGCTGTGGCTGTGCCTGTTCGACGATCACGGCGAACGGCGCGTGGCGATGGAGCGCGACGGCGATGACTGGACAGTGGCCCTGCCCGGCAATCTGGCGGGCGCGCGCTATGGCTTTCGCGCCGACGGGCGCTGGGCCCCCGAAGCGGGGCTGTGGTTCGATCCGGCCAAGCTGCTGGTCGATCCGCACGCGGTGGAACTCGACCGCCCGTTCCGTCAGGACCCGGCGCTGGGGCAATTCGGGGTCAATACCGCCGATCTGGTGCCGCGCGCGATCGCGCCCGGCGCCCTGCCCGTGGTATCCCCCGCCCCGCCGCTGTTCACCCCCGGCGGGCTGATCTACGAAGTCAATGTGCGCGGCTTCACCATGCTGCATCCCGATATTCCCGAACACCAGCGCGGCACGGTCGCCGCGTTGGCGCACCCGGCGGTGATCGCACATCTGCACAAGCTGCGCGTGGCGGCGGTCGAACTGATGCCGATCGTGGCGTGGGTCGACGAACGCCACTTGCCTCCGCTGGGGCTGCACAACGCCTGGGGCTACAATCCGGTCGTGCCGATGGCGCTCGATCCACGTCTGTGCCCCGGCGGCATGGCCGAACTCGCCGCGACAGTGGCCGCGCTGCGCCAGGCCGGGATCGGCGTGCTGCTCGATCTGGTGTTCAACCATACCGGCGAAAGCGATGTCCACGGCGGCGTGCTGGCGCTGCGCGGGCTCGACAATGCGGCCTATGCCCATGCCCCCGACGGCACACTGATCAACGACACCGGGTGCGGCAACACGCTCGATTTTGCCAATCCCGCGCTGCGGGCGCTGGTGCTCGATGCGCTGCGCCATTTCGTGCGGCACACCGGCGTCGATGGGTTCCGCTTCGATCTGGCCACAGTGATGGCGCGCGGGCCCGGCTTTGCCGCGGATGCGCCGATCTTTGCCGAACTGGCTGCCGATCCGCTGCTGCATGACCGTGTGCTGATTGCCGAACCGTGGGATGTGGGGCCCGGCGGCTATCAACTCGGGCACTTTCCGGCGGGTTGGCTGGAATGGAACGACCGCTGGCGCGACGATGTGCGGCGGTTCTGGCGCGGCGATGCGCCTGCCGGGCTGCTGGCCACGCGGATCGCCGGGTCGGCCGATCTGTTCGAGCGCGGGTCATGCCGCTCGGTCAATTTCCTCGCCGCGCACGATGGCTTCACACTGGCCGACACGCTGGCCTATGACCGGCGCCATAACCATGCCAACGGCGAAGACAACCGCGACGGCCATGGCGAAAATTTCAGTTGGAACAACGGCGCCGAAGGGCCCAGCGACGACCCGGCGATTATCGCCCGGCGGCAGGGCCTGGCGCGCGCGATGCTCGGCACGCTGTTTGCCTCTACCGGCACGATCATGTTGACCGCGGGTGATGAATTCGGCCGCAGCCAGCGCGGCAACAACAACGCCTATGCGCAGGATAACGCGATCACCTGGATCGACTGGACCAGTCGCGACCGCGCGCTGGAAGACGCCGTCGCCGCGCTGGCGGCGTGGCGCGCGGCCCACCATCCGGCGCGCACGCGGTTCCCCGAAGATGGCATCTGGTCCACGCCCGACGGGCGCATGATGGCGCCGCACGACTGGGACCATGCACAAGGCTTTGTCTGGCGCGCCGCCGACGGCAGCGGGTTTGCCATCGACCGCAATGCCGGTACGGTCAGCGTGCTGCACCCCAGCCAAACGCCGGCGGCGGCAGAGTGATCGCGGCGGGATCGGGCACCACGGCGGCCGGTACCGCAGCGGGCGCCAGTCGCCGCAACTGGTCCAGCCCGAATTGCCAGTCACCGATGCCCGACCGCGCATTGACATGGCCGATCGCCCCGGCATCGGCGAATTGCGCACCCCAGCGCCGCGCCATACGCAGCACCTGGCCGGTCGAGGCATAGGGATCGTCGCGACTGGCCACCACGATCGTGGGGAAAGGAAATCGCGATGTGGGCACCGGGGCAAACCGGGTCAGCCGCCGGTCGACCGGGTTTTCCTCGACTTCGGGTGGGGCAACCAGCAGCGCACCGACCACCAGGGACAGTTCCGCCGCGCGCACGGCGGCGTTGAACGCCGCCTCGTATTCGGCCCACCACGCCACCACGTGGCACCCCAGCGAATGCGCCACCAGCACCACCGGGCGTTCGGCGCGCCCGATTGCCAGCGCCAGCTTGCCCACCCAGGTGTTGCGATGGGGATCGTCCCACAATCCCAGATCGACGCGGCGCGCATGCGGCAACCGCTCTTCCCAGATTGTCTGCCAGTGCCCGGGGCCGGAATTGTGCAGCCCGGGAACGAGCAGGATATCCGGAGAATCACCCGATTGCGGTACCACGGAGACTGTTTCAGCGGTGTTCAGGTTGGTCATGTCAGTGCCCTTCGTGATGAAAAGCGCCCCCGCCGACTCGCATACCAAGGCGGTATCATCCAAGAGTATCTCAAGTTTCGAAGTAGACAACAGGGTTGCGCCGGATTGGCGCCACTTTGCGCCCGGTCGAACCGGAACCCACGCAAATTTTCATTGCAAAGCGACACCGGTTGCGACAGGCCGCGCAGCGGACCGCATGTGATGATCGACCCCACCCTGCCCAATGCCGCGCCGGGCACGCAACCGGCGCGTGAAACAGCCCCTGCGCGGCGGCTGCTGGTGTCGATTCACGATGTCTCGCCGCGTTCCGAAACGGCCGTCGATGCACTGGCCGAACGGCTTGACCGTCATCTCGGTGCGGCCCGGTTCGCCATGCTGGTGATCCCCGATCACTGGCGCGAAGCCCCGATCGCCGACAACCGTGCGTTTCATGCGCGATTGCGGCAATGGGCCGGGCTGGGCATCGAAATGTTCCTGCACGGCTGGTGCCATCGCGACGAAACCCCGGCGCGCCAGGGCTTTGCCGCGTTCAAGGGCAAGCACATGACGGCGGGTGAAGGCGAATTCCTCAATCTGTCGCGCGGCGAGGCGGTGCGGCGGATGGGCGAAGGCAAGGCCCTGCTCGAAGACATTCTCGGCGCGCCGGTCGCCGGGTTCATCGCGCCCGCATGGCTCTATGGCCCCGGCGCGCTGGATGCGCTCGACGAACTGGGGTTTGCATTGGCCGAAGATCACATGAAAGTGTGGACCCCCGGCAACCGCCGCGTGGTGTCGCGCGGCCCGGTGGTGACCTGGGCCAGCCGCAGCCCCGGCCGCATCCGTTCATCGATCGGGTTTGCCGGTCTTGCGCGGCGCGTACTGCCGGTCCTGCCCACAGTGCGCGTTGCGGTACATCCCGGCGATGTCACCGTGCCCGCGCTGCTTCGATCGATCGATGCGACGCTGACACGGTTTGCCGCCAGCCATCGCCCTGCCCGCTATGCCGGGCTGATCGGGTGATGGCACCTGTGCACGGCCCTGCGCGCGGCGGGCACAATGGCGACTGGACCGGAACCGCCAAGCTGCCTAAACGCGCATCGATGAACCGGTCCACGCCTATATTGCCGCGCATGTGCATGATCCGTGGCACCACACCCGCCCTTGCGCGAGCATTCCAGTCATGACCGAACCTGCCACCGCCGCCGAATCCGCGCCCGCCGCGCTGCCCGCGTCGAACGTCACCTCGCGCTGGCGCCGCGCCGGTGCGTTTGTCGGCCCGGCCATCTCAGTCGCGATCCTGGGCGGCGCATTGTGGCAGGTTCACGCGCTCGACTGGCACACGCTGGTTGCCTTCATCCCGACTTCGCCGCTGATCTGGCTGGTGCTGGGCATCAACTATCTCAGCGGCCCGCTGGGCGACTGGGTGATCTTTCGCAAGTTGTGGAAGATCCCGCTCGAAGGGCTGTTTCCGCTGATCAAGAAGATGATCGGCAACCAGATCCTGCTCAGCTATGTCGGCGAAGTCTACTTCTACGACTGGGCGCGGCGCCATGTGAAAATGGAAGGATCGCCGTTCGGCGCGGTCAAGGACGTGGCGATCCTGTCGGCCATCGCCGGCTATGCCATGACCCTGATCATGATGGCGGTGGCCTGGCCGTTCATCAAGAAATTCGGCTTTGGCATCAATGGTGCCGAATTGCAGGGATCGATCGCGATCATGCTGGTGACCGGTCTTGCCATCACCGTGTTCCGCAACCGCCTGCTCAGCCTGCCACGTCCCGATCTGCTGTTTGTGTTGAGCGTGCATATGGTGCGGTTGGTCGCCAACACCGTGTTGACCGCGGTGTTGTGGAGCCTGATGCTGCCCGCCGTGCCGCTGTCATCGTGGCTGATCCTGTCGACCGGGCGCCTGCTGGTCACCCGTCTGCCGCTGATTCCCAACCAGGAAATCGCCTTTGCTGGGGCGCTCGCGCTGCTGGGCGGGCCAGTCGACCAGACTCACGAGATGATCACGGTTATTGCCCTGTTCATCACCGCTATCCATATTGCCGTGTTCATCGCGATGTTGCTGCTCGATCTGGCGCAAAGGGAGCGTAACGCATGATCCGCCCGCTGCTGCTGGCAGCCACCTTTCCGCTGATGACTGCCGCGTTTGTGCCGTCGAGCCCCGATCTGGGCACGGTGGAGGCGCGTTGTCGCGCGGATGAGGCTGGCCCCGCAGTGATCGTCGACGTGATCGGGCTGAAAGACCACGAGGGCAAATTGAAGGTCGAGGTCTATCCGGGCGTCGAAGGCGATTTCCTGGAAGACGACAACAAGCTGATCAACGCCGGCAAGACCTTTCGCCGCGTCGAAGGCCCGGTGCCGGGCGAACACGAACCCCACATCTGCGTGCGCCTGCCGGGCCCCGGCCGTTATGCGGTGATGGTGCTGCACGATCGCGATTCCAACCACCGTTTCAACTGGCAGCATGACGGGGTCGGATTTTCGCGCAACCCGCATCTGGGCTGGAGCAAGCCAAAGGCAGACTCCGTCGCGATCACGGTGGGCAGCGGGGTCACCCCGTTGCGCGTGATCATGAATTACCGTATCGGCCTGTTCTCGTTCGGGCCGATCGCGAGCAACCGATGAAGCTGGTTGATGTCTGCGCCTTTTATGCTCCGAAGGGCGGCGGCGTACGCACCTATATCGATCGCAAGCTCAAGGCGGGCGCGGCTTTGGGGCACGAAGTCGTCGTTATCGCGCCGGGTGCACGCGACGAAATCGAGGAACGCGGCCCCAACGCACGGATTGTCTGGCTGAAATCGACGGTCTTTCCGCTTGATTTCAATTACCGCTATTTCAGCGACGTGCCCGCGCTTTATGCTGCGCTCGAACGCGAACAGCCCGATTTTGTCGAAGCCTCGTCGCCCTGGCGCAGCGCCAGCATCATCGCCGAATGGCCCGGCAAGGCCCCTCGCGCGCTGATCATGCACGCCGACCCGTTGTCCGCCTATGCCTATCGCTGGTTCGATCCGGTGGCCACGCGCGACACCATCAACGGCCTGTTCGATCGCTATTGGCGCCATCTGCGCAGGCTAGACGGGGCCTATGACATGATCGTCTCGGCCAGCCCGGGCCTGTCGGCACGGCTCGCCGCAGGGGGCCTGAAGCGTGTGGTGACCAACCCGATGGGGGTCGATCCCGGCGTGTTTTCGCCCGCATTGCGCGATGCCGAACTGCGCAAGGGCCTGCTGGGCCTGTGCGAATTGCCCGAAACCGCCACTCTGCTGCTCGGCGCCGGACGGTTTGCCCCGGAAAAGCGCTGGCCCATGCTGATCGACGCGGTCACCGCTGCGGGTACCGGCCATGAAGTCGGCCTCGTGCTGGTCGGCCAGGGCCGCGATCTCAAGACCATCGAACGGCGCATCGGCGGCAACCCCCATGTGCGGGTGCTGGCCCCGATTGCCGAACGCCACGAACTGGCGCGGGTGATGGCCAGCGCAGACGCACTGTTGCACGGCTGCGAAGCCGAAACCTTCTGCATGGTTGCCGCCGAAGCACGCGCCAGCGGCTTGCCGCTGATCACCCCCGATGAAGGCGGCGCCGCCGACCAGGCGCGTGCCTGTGGCGGCTGGATCTACCGCTCGGCCGACCCCGCCGCCGCCGCCGCCGCAATCGGGCAATATTGTCTGGCACGCGAATCCGGGCTGGCCGGGCCCGACCCCGACGTGCCGCCCCCGCGCACGATGGACGATCATTTCCGCGAACTGTTCGCGACCTATGAACGGCTGATCGCGCCCGACGCACGCGCCGCCTAGGGCCATTCAAGTTTTCCAAACGCGATTGACAACATTTTCGCGATTTCGCCGCGCCGCGTGGCAGGATAGGGCTTCGTCTCCCTTGTTCGAAAGCCAACTTTCATGACCGCACGCACCGCCGATCCCCGCGTTGTTCCCCTGTTTGTCGAGCGCTGGTCGCCGCGCGCGTTTGATGGCACGCCCGTCGCGGCCGACGATCTGCAGGTCATTTTCGAGGCCGCCGCGCTGGCCCCTTCGGCGTTCAACTATCAGCCCTGGCGCTTTCTCTATGCCGTGTCGGGCGATGCCAACTGGGACTTGTTCGTGTCGCTGCTGATGCCGTTCAATGCGTCCTGGGCCCGTGCCGCAGGTGCGCTGGTGATCGTGATTTCGGACCGGCAGATGAAGCTGGGCGGCGATCCCAAAGCCAACCCCAACCACAGTTTTGATGCCGGTGCGGCCTGGGCCCTGCTCGCGTTGCAGGCAACGGCCCTGGGCTATCACGCGCATGGCATGGCGGGCATCGATCAGGACCGTATCCGCACCGAACTCGCCATCCCCGACGATTTCCACATCGAGGCCGCCGTGGCGATCGGGCGCAAGGGCGATCCGGAATCGCTGCCCGAAGCGCTGCGCGCGCGCGAAGTTCCCAGCGGGCGTCATCCGGTTGCGCGCTTCACGGCTGCGGGCGCGTTCACCGCATTGCCACAGGACTGATCGCGAAAATCACGGACCCCCCAACGGTTTGCAGCACGAACCGCACGTTTCATCGCAAGGGTTGATCGAACGGCTGGTTCTGCTGCGCGCGGCAATGGTATGCGCGCAGCCAAATGCCGGTCGTTGAACCGGCGCGAACAATATTACGGGGTCTTGCACGATGATGTCCGGCAGGCGCCGGTTCCTCGGCGCCATTGCCGGAACCGCAGCCACCGCCTTGTTGCCACGCGGCGCCAGCGCCGCCATCCTGCCAGAGCAGACCGACTGGTCGCTCTGGCAGCGCGTTCTGCCGCCTTTGCCCGCGCAGCCTGACGCGACGCTGGACGCCAGTGCGCCAGTGCTGCTGCCACGCGCGCTGGCCGCGCTCGACGTCCATCGGGAACGCGTTGCCGATCCTTCGGTGATCGGTCTGGTCGATTTTTCGGTGCCGTCGCGCAGTCCGCGTCTGCATATCGTCGATGTGGCGGGCGGCCGCGTGCTGTCGAGCCACCTGGTCGCCCACGGGCGCGGGTCCGATCCGGCCAACAGCGGCTTTGCCGAACATTTTTCCAACCGCATCGGCTCCGAAGCATCGAGCAACGGCAGCTTTGTGCTGGGTGATACTTATTATGGCCGCCATGGCCGGTCGCGCCGGTTGATCGGGCTCGATCCCGACAACGATCAGGCCGAAGTGCGCGGGATCGTCATCCATTCAGCCACTTACGTCGAACCTGAATTTGCCGCGCAATATGGTCGGATCGGGCGCAGCCAGGGCTGTTTTGCGGTGGGCAACAGTTCGATCGAGACTGTGCTCGATCAGTTGGGTCCGGGTCGACTGCTGTTTGCATCGCGCTGATTTTTTAGACATTTTGATCGCATCAACGGCCCGCGCCGTCGCGGTGGGCGCAATGCGTGCACGCCCACTGCCAATTCGTCAAAGCCTCCGAAACCGGGCCGAACCGGCGCTATCCCTGCTTGCCGCAGTCGGGCGCAGTGGCAAAGCATCGGGCCATGGCCAGTCCGGATTCCTTTGCGCGTCACTCAGGACATCGATGCGTTAAACCTGAAACGCATCGATCTGCGTGCGGCGTGCGAGCGCGCAAGGCATGAAGATCGCGCTGCTCAATGTAAAGTTCAGCCCGAACCTGGGCGATGGTCTGCTGTCCGAATGCCTTGAGCGCGAACTCGCGGAGGCCCTGCCGGGGGCCACTGTGGTGTCGATCGATCTGGCCGGGCGCGCCGCCTATCGCGGCCATGGCCCCAGCCGGCGCGGGCGCGTAATTGCCCTGCTCGAAGCCTTGCCGCGCTGGGCCCGGCGGCGCGCGGTGCGGGTGGCGCTGGCGCTGCTGGTGCGGTTCCGGTTGCGCCGCCATGTGCGCACCCGCCTGCGCGGGTTTGATGCCGTGGTGGTCGGCGGCGGCAATCTGCTGACCGACACCGATCTCAATTTCCCGATGAAGCTGGCGGGCGCGCTGGGCGAAGTGGCGCGGGTGGGCCTGCCGGTGGCGGTGCATGCGGTCGGGGTCAACCATCGCTGGTCGCGCGCCGGGCACCACTTGTTTGTGCGCGCGCTGTGCGCCGCGCCGCTGATCACCGCGACCGTGCGCGACCAGCGGTCGCAACGCGCGTGGCACGATCTGCTCGAACCGTATGGACTGCCCGGCGCGGGGCTTGCGGGCGATCCGGGTCTGCTCGCAGTCCGCCATTTCGATCCGGCCCCTCGCAACCCGACCGGCGAAGGCCTGCGGGTCGGCTTGTGCATCACCTCGCCGCTGGCAGTCCGCTATCATGCCAGCGGCTTGCCCCCGACGGTCGATTTCGCGATCTGGTATCAGACCGCCGCGCGTGCGCTCGCCGTCGCCGGCCTGCATGTCGTGCTGTTCACCAATGGCAGCCCCGAAGATCGCGCCTTTCTGGCCCGCCACGGGGCGGTCTGGTGCGCGGCCCCAGGCGACGACGATTTGCCTCTGCCCTATCCGGTGACCATCGCACCGGCGTTTGCCACGCCCGCCGAACTCGTCGGGTTCATTGCCACCTGCGATGTGATCATCGCGCACCGCATGCACGCCTGCATTGTCGCGCATTCCTTTGCCATTCCCGCGATCGGGCTGAAATGGGATGTCAAGCTGGAGAGCTTTTTCGCGCTTGCCGGGCGCGAATCCTGCATCGCCGATTGTGCCGATCTCGATCCGGGCACGCTCGTCGCGCTGGTCGACCTGGCACTGGCCACCGGGGTCGATCGCGACCGGCTCGATCGGTTGATCGCCACGACCCGCGCCGACATCGCCCGCCTGGCCCAGGTCATCCGCAGCGGCGTATCCGCGCCTTGATCCGCCCCGACCGCATCGTGGTGATCAACGATCTGTCATGCCCGATGGGGGGTGCCAGCGCGCTGGCGATGCAATCGGCACTCGGTTTTGCCAACCGTGGCCTGCCCGTCACCGTGCTGTCGGGCGACAGCCCGCCTCCGCTTGGGCTGGGCCATCCCGGCGTCAAAGCACAGGGACTGGGCGAAGCGCGACTGCTGGCGCGCGGCGGCATTCAGGCGATGACCCGCGGCTGGTGGAACCGCGCGGCCTGGCATATGGTGCGCGGCTGGATCGCCCGGCACGACACGCCGACAACGGTCTATCACTTGCACGGCTGGTCGCAGATCCTGTCACCGGCCGTGCTGGCGGCGCTGGCCCCGGTGCGCGACCGGCTGGTCATTTCGGCGCATGACTTCTTTCTCGTCTGCCCCAACGGCGCTTTTGCCGATCTGCCGACCGGGGCTCCCTGCGCCCGCGTGCCGCTGGGCATCGCCTGTGCGCTGGCGCGGTGCGACCGGCACGGCACCGTGCACAAGGCCTGGCGGCTGGGGCGCGCGGCGATCCAGCGGCTGGCCATGGCGCCGCAGCACAGCCCGCCGGTGCTGGCGATCCATGCCGCGATGGCCCCGCTGTTGCAACGCGGCGGCATTCCCGCCGCCGCGATCCACGTGGTGCCAAATCCGGTGGTGCCATGGAGTGCCACGCGCATCGCCGCCGAAACCTGTCGTGAGGTGCTGTTCGTCGGACGGCTGGAGGACACCAAGGGCGCCGATCTGGCGCTGGCCGCCGCGCGCGCGGCACACGTGCCGATCCGCGTGATCGGCGATGGTGCGCAGGCCAGCCAGTTGCGCGCGCTGTACCCCGAGGCGCAGTTTACCGGGCGACTCGATCCGCCACAGATTGCCGCACTGGCCCACCGCGCGCGCCTGCTGGTGATGCCCAGCCGCTATCCCGAACCGTTCGGGCTGGTCGCGATCGAGGCCGCGCGCAGCGGCTTGCCGGTGCTCCTGCCGCCCAGCGCGCTACTGGCCGACGATATCGTGCGGATCGGCGCCGGGTTGACGGTCGAACCGCGCGACACCGCGCGCTTTGCCGCGCTGCTGCGCGAACTGGCGGGTGATGACACCGCCATCGCGGCAATGAGCCACGCCGGGCATGTGCTGGGCGCGTTTCTGGCGCTCGATCCCGATGGCTGGCTCGACCGGTTGCTGGAAATCTATGCCGAGCGCCTGGCTCAGGAGGCGATACGCCGCGCCCTGCCTTCGATCGGGATCGACGCGGCAGTCGCCTGAACGCCACCGGCACGGTGCGCGCGCACGTGTTCGCGCAACGGCCGCCAGCGATTGGCCCGCGCCAACGCGCGCACTTGCTGGACCCGCGTAAAGACCACGATCAGCCCCAGCGCGGCCAGCGCCACCGCCCAGCGCCACAAGACAAACTGCCCGGTCCGGCTCGCCGCAAGAAATTCGCCAAGAGTCAGCCAGATCGCCACCATGCCCAGCAATTCCGCGGCGCGGCGGCGGGGCGCCGCCAACAGTGCGGCCACCCCCAGGATCAGCGCGCCCTGCGCGGCATCGGCGGTGGTCACCCCCCCGGCCAGCCGAACCTGGATTGTCCAGCCGGCAGCCACCGGCACGCACCAGCGCGCCGCCGCCACGATCATGCCGGGGGTCAACCCGGGTGGATCGAGACGGTCGTAAACGGCGCTGGGCAGGCGATGCGGCATCTCGCCAGACTGGGGCAATCCCCCCACCAAATGCTTGCCCGCGCTGGTTAACCGCCATTGCCACGTATTCATACGGATTAAGCAAGGGCGGTGACGGTGCAGGGCGGTCCGATCGGCCAGCGGAGAGCCCTCAGTAATACCTCGGATACGGGGCTATCTGCCAGCACATCCAGTCCGTTCGATGATACCCAAAATTGCTCCCAAAAATGAGGGCCGGGGCCTGCCTCATCGGGGCTTGGAGGCGATTTCATGGATTTGAGGCAGACTTTGGGTTGCAACCCGGCCAGGCGCGCCGCGTCTACCGCGCTGGGGCTGGCGCTCTGCACCCTGCCCACGCTCGCCGTGGCCCAGCAAGTGGTCGACACGCGGATGGAAAACGACACCGCCGCGTCGCGCCTGCGGCCCGAATATGATCAGCCGGGCATTCCGGCGGGCTCGTTCCTGCTGTTTCCCACGCTCACCGCCAATGCGTCGTACAACGACAACATCTATGCGCGCAGCGACATTGTCGATGCCGACGAAGTGCTGGCGGTGCGCCCGGCAGTCGATGCCCGGTCGCAATGGTCGCGCAATCAGGTCGATTTTACCGGGCAGGCCGAAATCGATCGCTATGCCACGCATGCCGACGAAGATGTCGTCACCTGGTCGGTGGCGGGCGACGGGCGGTTCGAACTGGGCAGCAACACCACGCTGTCGACCGATGCGCAGTTCGCCAGCAATATCGAACCGCGCGGCAGCACCGGCGACACGCTGTTCGGCGCGAAACCGGTCGCCTATGGCCAGTTCACCGCCGATCTGAAACTGCAACAGGCGTTCAACACCACGGTGATCACGCTGTCGGGGCATCTCGATCGTTATCGCTATGTGCCGCGCGAACTCGACGGCATGCCGATCGACTTGTCCTATCGCGACTATACCTATCTGGAAGGCAAGACCCGCGTGGCGCAGGCGATTTCGCCAGGGGTGGCCGCCTATGTCGATCTCGAAATCGATGACAACACCTATGCCTTTTACATTCCGTCCACAGGCCAGCGCGATTCGACGCAATATGCCGCGCTGGTGGGCGTTGCCTTCGGGCTGAACCGCCTGCTGCAGGGAGAAGCGGCGGTCGGCTATTTCCACCGGACCTTTCGCGACGATGCCAACCGCCCGATCGGCGGACTGGACTACAACGTGTCGCTGGCGTGGAGCCCGACCCGGCTGACCACGATCAACCTGAGTGCGGACAAAGCCTATCAGCGCGCACCGATGCTGGGCGTGGCCGGGTTTGAACAGCAGGATTTTGCGTTGCAGGTGGTGCACGAACTGCTGCGCAACCTGCTGTTGAAGCCGGGCCTGACATACAGCATCGCACAATATGTCGATGCCCCGTTTCACGACCGTTTCGGCAGCGCACAATTCGTGGCGACCTGGCTGATCAGCCCGCACTGGCAGGCAGAGGCCAGCGCATCGCACCGGCTCGGCCGCTATTCCGACCCTTCGCTGGCGGCACGCAGTTTCAACCAGAACGTGGTCAGCCTGGCGCTGACCTATCGGTTCTGACCGCGCCGCCATGGCCAGCGGCCCGATCGCCCTGCCCGACCGCAGCCAGTCCGGTGCCGCGATGCCCGCATCCGGCCCGGCGATCTGGCGCGACCGGCGCACGTTCGTTTGGCGGTTGGCCATGGCGCTGCTGTTTGTCGGCACGCTCGGCTGGCTGATCCACACACATCCGTTACCGCGCAGCGATCCGGCGCAGCGACTGTCGCTCGATGAACTGGCCGCCACCACGGCGCCTGCCGATGCGGCAGACCCGGCACGGTTGCCGGCACTGCCGCGCCCGCTGGCACTGCTGGCACTGCCGCCCGATCTGGCCCGCGCCTCCAACGCGGCGGTTCCGGCACAGCCATTTGCCCAGATCGCACCACCCTTTCGCGCCACGCTCACCGCCGATGCGCGGGCACGCGCCGCCGACTGCCTGGCCGCCGCGCAATGGTACGAAGCCGGCGACGACCCGCCCGGCGAACGCGCAGTGGCCCAAGTCGTGCTGAACCGCGTGCGCCACCCCGCCTTTGCCAAATCGGTGTGCGGGGTGGTGTTTCAGGATGCCGACCGCGCCAATGCCTGCCAGTTCACATTTGCCTGCGACGGATCGCTGGTGCGCCGCCGCCCCGGTGTGGTGGCCTGGGCACGCGCGCAGGCGATCGCGATGGCCGCGCTGAACGGGGCGGTCGATCCGGCAGTCGGGCTGGCGACGCATTACCATGCCGATTACGTGGTGCCGCAATGGCGCGACAGCCTGATCAAGCTGGGCGCTGTCGGCGCGCACTTGTTTTATCGCTGGCCCGGCTTCTGGGGCACGCTGGCCGCGCTGCACCCGCTCGCGCCCGGCAGCGCCGAGCCGCAAGTGCCGCAACTCGCCCCGATGTCGCAGGCGCACCGCGCCTTGACCGCATTGCCCGGCCTGCCCGAAGACGATGCCGTCACCCTGCCCCACGCCATTGCCACGCTGCGCTCGCCCGCGCCCGACAGTGCCCGCGCACCCGACCATCTGACGCTGACACTCGACGCCAATGCCTTTCCCGGCAGCTATGCCGTGCGCGCCTTCGCCTTGTGCAAGGACCACCCGCATTGCCTGGTGATGGGCCAGACCGCCGATCCCGCACCAGCATTCCTCTATCTGCAGGACACCCGCAAAGGCGTGCAGACCGCCCTGTGGAACTGCGCCCGGACGCCACGCACCGACCATGCGCAGTGTCTGCCCGATGCCGCCGGTGTCGCGCATATTCTGGCCGGGTGGTAAAGCTGGCGGGGGCGCATCACGCACCCCCGCCACCGTTCAGCGCCAGTGATCGCGGCGCAACATGCCGTCATATCTGCCCGATGTCAGGCAGCAGGCCTTGAAACCTCTTCCCCGAGTGGCAGGGACAAGGATCGTTGCGGCCCAGCTTTTCCAGCAGCTCGACCAAGCCGCCGCGCACAGAGCGTTGGCCGCGCTTGACGCGGCTTTCGCTGGGGAAGCCGCGTCGGCGCTTGCTGCTACGCTCGAAAGCAAGGCAGATCGTCAAATCGGGTCGGGTCGGTCATGGTTTCCTCCTCTTGGTTGATCGTCAGAACGGTTTGGCCACCACCTGCATCGCGTCGCGATAGAGGATCGTGCCGGGTTGGCGGGTGGTGATCCGTTCGACCGGCACGCCGCCTTCGCCCAGCAACGCGGCCATCACATGCGCATGCCCGATCGCCTCATGCGCGCCGGCATCGGGACGGAACCAGCACACGCCATCGCTGTGCCAGACCCGCGCGGCGCGCACCGCGAACGGATGCGCCCCGCGACTGCAACGCCATGTGTTTGCGCAGAGGTTCACATGACCTCACCGCACAAGTCGGCATTGCCAAGCGCATCACCGGTGTTCCGGCCAAGCAGGATGGCCAGCAGACCAAGGCCCGAGGCGGCGGCCCCTGCCAGCGCAACAAACGGCAGGCTTAGCCCGGCGGCGATCACACTGCCGCCCAGGGCCGCACCAATGGCGTTGCCGAGGTTGAAGGCGCCGATATTCATCGATGAAGCCAGATTCGGCGCAGCCGCCGCCGCGCTCATCACCCGCACTTGCAGCGGCGGCACCAGGGCAAAGCTGGCAATGCCCCACAGGAAGATCACCACGGCTGTCGGACCCGCATAAGGCATGGCAATCGCAAAAGTAACCAGGATCGCCGTCAGCGCCGCCAGTGTCACGATCAGGGTCTTGTCGACCGACCGGTCGGCAAAGCGCCCGCCCAGCCAGTTGCCAATGGTCAGGCCCACGCCATAGAGCATCAACATGGCGGTGACGAACCCGATCGAACCGCCGGTCTGTTCCCGCAGGATCGGTGCGATATAGGTGAACACGGTGAACATCGCGCTGGCGCCGACGACGGTCAGGCCCAGCGCCGCCAGCACCGGGCCCCGCACCAGCACGCGCAGTTCCGAACGCGCATCGTTGTCCGCAGGCGCCGGCATGTCGGGCAAAGTCACCCACAATGCCGCCATGGTGACCACGCCCAGCGCGGCAATGCCCCAGAAGGCCGCGCGCCAACCAAGCAGTTCACCGGCCCAGGCCGCCAGCGGCACACCCACGACATTGGCGATCGTCAGCCCCATGAACATCGCCGCGACCGCCGCGGCGCGCTTGTGTGGCGCAACCAGTCCGGCCGCGACGATCGATCCAACACCAAAGAAGGCGCCATGGTTGAGCGAAGTGACCAGCCGCGCGATCAACAGCGTGGCATAGCTGCCAGACAATGCCGCGATCAGATTGCCGATCGTGAAGATGGCGGCAAGGCCGATCAGCAACGTGCGGCGCGGAACCCGGCCCGTGGTGAGCGTCATCAGCGGCGCGCCCAGCATGACGCCGATCGCATACGCGCTGATCAGGATGCCCGCAGCAGGGATCGAGACACCAAGATCCTTGGCGATCAGTGGCAGCAGGCCCATCGGCGCAAATTCGGTAACGCCGATGCCAAAGGCACCGGCGGCGAGGGCAAGCAGCGGTGGATTGAATTTCATGGTGGTTCTTTCGGTCAGAAAAGCGGCGGGCGCAGGCGGGCAATTCCCGCGACGAGGCCGATGACGAAACGCACAGCGTGCTCCGCACGGCCTGCCGCACCCGAATACCGATATTTCATCTACGTCCCTTGCCGCGTATTGATGCGCATAAAGATGGAATGGGTACGAAACATCGGGTAGCGGTGCGCAACGCGAAGGATCTTTGCATTGAATGAAAAGATGGCCTTCCATGCCGATCGGGCTCGGGCGCTGGAGACATTCGCGACGGTGGTCAGCGAAGGCAGCTTTTCGGCCGCCGGTCGCGTGCTGGGCCTGACCCCTTCGGCGATCAGCCGCGCAATCGACCGGATCGAAGACCGTCTGGGCGTGCGTCTGCTGCTGCGCTCCACCCGAGCGCTGACGCTGACCACCGAGGGCCAGGCCTATCTGAGCAGCGCGCGGCGGATACTTGCCGATCTTGACGATGCCGAACGCTCGATCGCCAACCAGGGGGCACCGCGCGGGCGCTTGCGCGTGAGCGCGGCACTTGCCCATGGTCGCCTATGCATCGTGCCGCTGCTGGGAGAATTTGCGCGGCGCTATCCGGATATCCTGGTGGATATCAGCCTCACCGATCGGCTGGTCGATATTGCCGCCGGGCAGACCGATGTTGCGGTCCGCTTCGGCCCACTTGGCGACAGCCCGCTTACCGCGCGCAAACTTGGCGTGAGCCGACGCGTGGTCGTCGCCTCGCCCGACTATCTCACGCGCCACGGCACGCCGGAACGGCCCGAGGATCTGCACCACCACAATTGCCTGAGCTTCAATTTCCGCCGCGCCGAACCGATCTGGCCGTTTCGCAAGGACGGCCGCGACTATGTGCTCAGCGTCAGGGGCATGATCGAGGCAAACAACGGCGAGACGCTGGGGCAACTTGCAGCCGATGGTGTCGGCATTGCGCGGGTCGGTCGGTTCAGCGTGGAGCCCGACCTGGCGTCGGGTCGGCTGGTCCCAATTCTGGAGGCGTTCAATCCGGGAGACATCGAGACCATCCACGCGGTCTTTCCGGGTGGCGTCAATGTGCCTGCGCGCGTGCGGGCCTTTGTCGATTTTCTGGCCGAGCGCCTGACCTGACTCGCCGTGGGCATGATGGTGACTATCACCTTCATGCCCACGGAAATCAAAGACTGGCGTTCAGTACTTGATGCGGAAGGTGCCGCCAAAGGTGCGTGGCGCACCCAGGAACGCATCGAGCACACCGGTCGAATTGGTCGGCACGTTCTGGAACCCGGAATTGAACGCGACTTGCGTGTAATTGGTGTTCAGCAGGTTTTCCGACCAGACTTCGATCGCCCAATGTTCATCGCGCGGGCCAAAGGCGATGCGACCGTTCGCCAGGA
Organism: Novosphingobium sp. FSW06-99; assembly: GCF_001519065.1. Lineage (GTDB taxonomy): Bacteria > Pseudomonadota > Alphaproteobacteria > Sphingomonadales > Sphingomonadaceae > Novosphingobium. The sequence goes on along the minus strand of NZ_KQ954263.1, from coordinate 72,740 downwards.
CATAGCCGTTCTGGTACTTGCCCGGATCGAGATCGGACCCGGTGTTGTATCCGGACGAATATTTCGCCCCGATGTTGAACCGCAGCTTGTAGTTCTCGCCGATCGGCTGGGTATACGTCGTCGATCCCGACAGCGACCAGAACGGCGCCAGCGACAGCCGCGAATTGGCCGCGCCCAGAAAACCGGTCTGCGCCTGCAGCGCCGCCAGTTCCGCCGCGTTCAGGTTGTAACGGGTGTCGGCATACGTCACGCCGCCCTGGATGCTGAAATTCTTGGTCGCAATCCACACGAAATCAGCATCGACGCCCTTGCTGATGACCGACGGCACCGAAGTGACCACGAACACCAGCCCGTTGAACGTGTTGAGCTGGAACCCCTTGTACTTCTGATAGAAGAGCGAAGCATTCAGCAGCAGCTTGCGGTTGAACAGAGTCGCCTTTTCGCCGATTTCAAACGAATTGTTGGTTTCAGCGCCAAACTGCGTGTTGTTGATCGGGGTGATCGCTGCCGCGCTGCCCGGTGCACAGCCTGCCGTGCCGATCGTGCATTCAACCCGATCGAGATTGAAACCGCCCGCTTTGTAACCGCGCGCATAGGATCCATACAGCAACAATTCGCGGCTGGCGCGATAGACCAGCTTGGCCGTGCCCGACAGAACGCTTTCGGATTCGGCCTGGTTGTTGACATAGTTGTTGTAGCCGGGGCTGAGGAACGGCAGGCACATCGTGCCGTTTACCGCCGCCAGTTGGGTCGCCGCGGCGGGGTTGACCGCGTTCAGAATACCGAACGCCGCGTTGGCGGCGGCGCAGCCCGCGCCGTTGCCAATGTTGTTGCTGTTCTGGAACAGGGTCTTGTCGTCATACGTATAGCGCAGGCCGCCATTCAGGCTGAGCTTGTCGGTAAAGTGGAAGGTGTTGTCGGTGAACAGCGCATAAGTCGAATCGCGCTGGTGATATTGATCGACCGAACCGGATCCCGCCGCATAGTTGACCCCGCCGACATAGGGAAACGTCAGCCCGGTCTGAAGGAAATTGGGATCGGGCTGGCCCGTGACCAGCGACGAGAACAGCAGGCCGAGGTATGGCGTGAACTGGCTGCCGACCAGGATGCTGGTGTTTTGTTGCAGCGTCTCTTTCGACAGGAAACCACCGACCAGATAATCGAGCGGGCCAGCCGAACCGGCATAACGCAGTTCCTGGGTGAAAGTGCGGAATTGGGTCGAGTTGCTGTTGTTGAACGGCAGATAATCGATGTCTGCGGTCGAAAAATCGGCGTCGAAACCGGCCGTGTTCTTCCAGTCGCGATAGGCCGTGATCGAGGTCAACGACCCGGGCCCGACTTTCCAGTCGATCTGCATCGAAATGCCGCTGTCATTCACAAGCTGCCCGTCGGGCCGATTGGCATAGGCGGTCCGCGCATACGGATTGGCGGCATTGCCGTCGTTGCCGCCCAGCGCATTGACCAGGCTGTTGGCGAAATTGCCTTCGCTGGCACGCGTAATCACCGCGATGCAGCATTCTTCGTTGCGATGCGAATGATCGACAATAATCCGCACTTTGAGATCGGTGGTCGGGATGATCAGCAACTGGCCACGAATCGTGTAGAAATTGCGGTTGGTATCCTGGGTTGCGGTGTTCGGCCCCGGGCCGTCATTGACGCTGAAATACCCGTCGCGATGACGGTCGGCAAAATACAGACTGGCAGCCACGGTATCACCGACAATCGGCCCGGTAACCTGCACCGCGCCACCAATGGCGTTATAATTGCCCACGGTCAGATCGGCATCGACGCCCAATTTGAAGGACGGCGCAGCGGTCAGGATGTTGATGACGCCGGCCGTCGCCGATTTGCCAAACAGCGTACCCTGCGGGCCTTTGAGCACTTCGATCCGGTCGACATCGCCAAGATCGCCGAAGCCAACGCCATTGCGCGGGCGATAGACGCCGTCGATCACGATACCGACCGAGGATTCCAGGCCGGCATTGTCACCAACGGTGCCAATGCCGCGGATGCGCGCGGTGGTCGATCCTTCATTGGTGGTCGATGTCACCAGCAGACCCGGCGTCAGCACGGCCAGATCCTTGATATCCTTGACCCCGGTATCCTCCAGCAACTGGTGGCCCACGGCGGTCACCACGATCGGCACGTTTTGCAGGCTGTTGCTGCGCTTTTGCGCGGTGACGATGATGTCGTCGACGGTGTGTTCCGGTGCGGGTGTCGCGGCAGGCGCGGCAGGCGCGGGCGCGGCGGATTGGGCCACGGCAGATGTCGCGACCAGTGACAGCACAACAGCGATAACGGAAACAGACGTGCGGATTTCGCGCATACAAGCAGAACCTTCCCTAAATTTACCGGTTTTTGTGAGCCTTGCAGCCAACGGTATTGATACCGGTGTCGCTTGACGCAAACGTAATGTCAACCGCTCAGTTAAACCCTAAAGTGCTACAAGCGAACGCAAAGAACCCGCCACGACAGCATCGCGATCGCGAATCCCGGCCTTGACGCGGTTTCGTGCCGGCATCGGCCAGAACGCGTTTGTCGCGCCATCACCCCTGTGCAAGCGGCGCGGAGGGGCGTATGATGCGCAGACCAGACCGTGCGACGAAACGCCTTCGCGAAAGGCAATGCGCATGACATTTCCGGTTTCTTGCGCACATGCCCAAGTGTTGATCCACGCGACCCAGGTTTCCCCGCATGGCATAAGCAGACGGGAGAGCATTCATGGCAATTGCGCATCGTGCCCAGGCGGCGCCAACGGTTGACGATATCCAGATCCGCGAAATCGGCCTTCACGATCTGCGGCTTGCGCTTGGGCGCGGCTGGCAGGCGTTCATCTCGAAGCGCGGCGATCTGGTGTTTATCGGGTTCATCTATCCGGCGGTTGCGCTGTTGGCGGCGCTGATGGCCGCCAATGTCTCGGTCTTGCCGCTGGTCGTGCCGGTGGCCGCCGGGGCGATCCTGATGGGCCCTGCGGCGGCGAGCGGGTTTTACGAACTGGCGCGGCGCGAACAGCTTGGACTTGAATCCGGCTGGCGGCATTTTTTCGATGCCTATCGCATCGCGACGGCGGAATCGGTGGCAACCCTGACGGCGATGGTCGCGGTGCTGTTTCTCGGCTGGATCATGTGCGCCTGGACAATCTACCTCGCGACCATGGGCGCCGTGCCAATCGAAAGCCCGGCCGCCTTTGTTCACGCGGTGTTTGCCACCCGCGCGGGATGGAACATGATGGCGCTGGGCAACCTGGTCGGGCTGGGCTTTGCGATTGTCGCGCTGGGGATGACCGTGGTGTCGTTTCCGATGATGGTCGATCGCCGCGTCGGCGTGGCCACCGCGCTGCGTACATCGCTGCGCGTGACGATGAAAAACCCGGTGACCATCGCGACCTGGGGGCTGATCGTGGTGGCACTGCTGGCGCTGGGCGCGCTGCCGGCGTTTGTCGGGCTGGGCGTGGTGTTGCCGGTGCTGGGCTATGCCACCTGGCACCTCTATACGCTGGCGGTCGAGCGTCCGGAACCGGGCCAGCGCTGACGATCAGGCAAAGCGTCGGGCACCCGCAACGCTGCCGACCACGACCATGGTGACTGCCAGCATGACCGGGGCCACCGGTTCGTGCAGAATGGCTGCGGCCAGGCCCAGACCCATGAACGGTTGCAACAGTTGCAGTTGCCCGACGCTGGCAATGCCGCCCAGGCTGAGCCCGCGATACCAGAAGATAAACCCGATCAGCATCGAGAACACCGAAACATAGCCCAGCCCCAGCCAGCTTTGCCAGCCAACCGCGCCCAGCCCGGCGACGGGCCAGCACACCCATGTGCCCAGCGCGGCCAGCGGCACGCAGGCCAGCAGCGCCCAACTGATCACTTGCCAACCGCCCAGATCGCGCGTCACCACCGCACCTTCGGCATAGCCAAGCCCGCACACCACCACCGCCGCCACCATCAGCGTATCGCCCACCGCCGATGATTGCGCGCCACGCCCCAGCGCAAAGCCGGCGACAGCAGCCGCGCCGATCAGCGCAAAGCCCCAGAACGCGGGCGACGGTCGCTCACCGCCGCGCAGCACCCCGAACACCGCCGTGCTGAGCGGCAGCAAGCCGATGAACACCAGCGATCGCGCCGAGGTGATATGCTGCAACGCCAGCGCGGTGAGCAAGGGAAAGCCCAGCACACACCCGCCCGCGACCACGGCCAGCGGGCGCCACTGCCGCGCGTCGGGCCAGCGCTGGCGCGCCTGGATCAGCAGCGCACAGGCCAGCAGGCCCGCGATCAGCGCCCGCGCGCTGGTAAGCAAGAGCGGCGAAAACCCGGCCACGGCCAGCCGCGTGGCGGGCAGCGAACCGCTGAAAATCGCCACCCCCAACAGACCGTGGCCCCATCCCCGATAATCGCCGCGCATCGCCATCTCCTGAAATTCGCGTCCCGTTTACGCGGCAAGGGCTGGCGCAACCAGATACAGAGCAGTACAGTTATGATTATCTGTACTAACAAAGGACAAATACAGATGGCCGCAACCACGCAGACCGGACGAGTGGTCGACAGCATTCGCAGCCGGATTGCCGCGCGCCTGCTCTGCGCGGGCGACCGCCTGCCCTCGGTGCGCCAATCCGCCGCCGGTTTCGGCGTGTCACCCGCAACCGTGGTCGAAGCCTATGACCGGCTGGTGGCCGAGGGACTGATCGAGGCCGTGCCGCGATCGGGGTTTTTCGTCAGCCCTCTGGCCGGTGCGCCGCACAGCCCGTCGGCACGCGCGCCGCAGCGCGACCATGCGATCGATCCGTTCTGGGTGTCGCGCCAGTCGCTTGATGCCGCCCCGTCGAGCGACAAGCCCGGCTGCGGCTGGCTGCCGCCCGCATGGATGCCGCAGCGCGCCGTGCAAAAGGCACTGCGCGATGTCGCGCGCGACGGGACCGTGTTGACCGATTATGGCAGCACCGCGGGCGATCCCGCGCTGCGCCGGCAGATCGCATTGCGCTTTGCCGCCGACGGGCTGTTGTGCGACCCGGAACAGATCCTGCTGACCGGTTCGGGCACCCAGGCGATCGATCTGATCTGTCGCCTGTTGCTGCGACCGGGCGATACCGTGCTGCTCGATGATCCGTGCTATTTCAATTATCAGGCGCTGATGGCCGCGCACGCCACGCGGCTGGTGTCGGTGCCGTTTACCCCCACCGGCCCCGATCCGGCGGTGTTCGAAGCGGTGGTCGCCGCGGAACGCCCGCGCCTCTACATCACCAATTCCAGCCTGCACAATCCCACCGGGGGCAGTCTGAACCTGACCACCACGCACCGCCTGCCCGCGATCGCCGCCGCGCATGGCATGGTGATCGTGGAAGACGACATCTTTACCGATTTTGCGCCCGGCGCGCCGACCATGGCCGCGCTCGACGGCCTGAACGGGGTGATCCGCATCGGCAGTTTTTCCAAGACGCTGTCGGCGGCGCTGCGCTGCGGCTATGTCGCGGCGCGCCCGGAATGGATCGCCGCGCTGTCAGATCTACAACTGGCGACCGGCTTTGGCGGCCCCAGCCCGATCGCCACCGCCGTGATCGGCCATGTTCTCGCCAGCGGCAGCTATCGCCGCCATATGGACGATCTGCGCCGCAAGCTGGCCGCAGCGCGGCAGGATATCGCCCAGCGCCTTGCCGCGCTCGGGATCATGGCCGAAGGGCGCCCGGCGGGCGGTTTTACGCTGTGGTGCCGCCTGCCCGATGGCCTCGACAGCGCGGAACTCGCCCGCGCCTGCCTGCCACACGATGTCATCCTGGCCCCCGGCAACGTGTTCAGCCCCAGCCAGAGCGCAAGCGCAATGGTACGCTTCAACGTGGCGCAGACCAGCGCGCGAACACTCGCGACGCTGGGCTGCGTGCTGGATCTTACCAGATCTTCACGCGATCTTCGGGCTTGAGATACATCTTGTCGGTCGGCTTGGGCGCGAACGCCTTGTACCAGTTGTCGGCATTGCGCACTTCCCACGTACGGTATTCGCCTGGCGAATGCGGATCGGTCAGCAGGCGCTGGCGCAGTGCCGCCTCGCGGAATTTGACCCGCCACACTTGCGCATAGCCCAGGTAAAAGCGCTGATCGCCGGTCAGCCCGTCGATCACCGGCGCGGGCTTGCCGCCCAGCGACTTGTGATAGGCGTCATAGGCCACCGCCAGACCGGCCAGATCGGCGCTGTTTTCACCCAGCGTCAGCTTGCCCTGGATATGCTGGCCGGGCAGCGGTTCATAGGCATCGTATTGCGCCGCCAGCTTGGCCTCCAGCGCCTTGAACGCGGCGATGTCGGCATCGGTCCACCATTTGGTCAGCTTGCCCGACTTGTCATACTTGGCGCCCTGATCGTCGAAATGGTGGCTGAGCTCGTGGCCGATGACCACGCCGATACCGCCATAATTGATCGCCGCATCGGCCTTCGGATCGAAAAACGGCGGTTGGAGAATGGCGGCGGGAAAGACGATCTCTACCATGCCGAAATTGGCATAGGCGTTGATTGTCATCGGGGTCATGTCCCATTCCCAGCGATAGATCGGCTTGCCCAGCTTACCCAGATCATAGGCGAATTCGAACTGACGGCTGCGCAGCGCATTGCCAAACAGGTCGTCGCGCCGAATCTCCAGCCCGGAATAATCGCGCCATTGCGTGGGATAACCGATCTTGGGCGTGAACGCGGCCAGCTTTTCGTGCGCCTTCACCTTGGTTTCGGGCGCCATCCAGCTCAACGCGTCGATCCGCGTGCCCATTGCATCGATGATATTGTGCACCAGCGCATCGGCAGCGGCCTTGGTCGCGGGCGGGAAATAGCGCGCGACATAGATCTTGCCGACATCTTCGCCCAGCGCGCGCGTGGTGAACGACACCGCGCGGCGCCAGCGTTCCTCGCGCTCGGGCGTGCCGGTCAGCACCGTGCCATTGAACGCAAAGCTTTCCTTGGCGATCGCTTCGGGCAGGTACGTTGCAAAGCTGTCGAGGCTGCGCAGCAACAGCATGTCGCGCAGCACCGCGACATCGGCATCCGCAATCAGCCTCGCCTCGGCGGTAAAGGCCGAAGGTTGCGCCACCAGCACATGATCAGGCGCCTGGCCAACCGCGCGGAACATCGCGGCAAAATCAAATCCGGGGGCCATCGCGGCCAGTTGCGCCAGCGTCATCCGGTTATAGGTCTTGTCGGCATCGCGGCTGTCGACGCGCGTCCAGTGCCCGCGTGCAATCGCGGTTTCCAGCGCCATCACCGCCTGCGCGCGTGCCACACCATTGGCTTCGCCGGCCAGATCGAACAGTTTGGCGAGATGCGCGACATAGGCGGCGCGGATCGTCGCCATGCGGGGGCTGTCGGTCAGATAATAGTCGCGATCGGGCAAGCCAAGCCCGCTCTGGCCCATGCCGATGATATACGTCTCAGGGTCTTTGTCGTCCTGGCCCACATTGAAGCGGAACGGGCCATCGACCCCGTTGCGCGCCGCTTCGGCAATCAGCGCGGGATAGTCAGCCTTGTTCGACAGCGCCCGGATGTGGTCGAGCCAGGGCTTGATTGGCGCCAGCCCCTTTGCCTCCACCGTGGCGAGATCGAGATAGCTGGCATAGGCATTGCCGATCCGGCTGCCCGGATTGGCGAGTTCGTCCTTGAGGATGTCCTGGGTACGCTGTTTCGACAGATCATCGAGCACGGAGAACATGCTGTAGGTCGACTTGTCTGCCGGGATGGTTACCGCTTTCAGCCAGCCGCCATTGGCATAGCCGAAGAAATTGTCGCCCGGCGCCACGGCGGTGTCCATGCCCGCCGTATCGAAACCAAATGTGCCATATATCGGCACAGTGGCCGCCGGGGCCGCCGGTTCGGCTCGCGTCAGCGCGGGCGCCGACAGCATCGAAGTGGCAAGCGCGACAAAAACCCATTTGCGCATGCGCGCGACCTCCTGAAATTTTATTTCAAGAGATCCGTGTGCGTGCATTGGCGCACCCAGTCAATCAGGACACAATGTCGTTCGTCGAAGATGATCGGCGGTTAGTAGTGTGCGGACCGATCTCCTGGCGCGACTCGCGCCTAAAACTCCGACCAGTCGTCGGTGGCCACGGCGGTGTTGCCCACGCTTGCGCGCATCGGTGCGGATCGGGCCATCGGTGCTGGCCGGTGTGGCGCGGCAGCCGGGCGCCGTGCCGGGAGATGCGTCGGGGTGAGCGATGGCGTACCGATGTCAAAGCGCGCGACCACGGCGGTCAATTGTGTGGCCTGATGTGCCAGCGATTGCGCGGCGGCAGTCGACTGTTCGACCAGCGCAGCGTTCTGCATGGTGGTCATGTCGAGCCCGGCCACCGTCTGGTTGACCTGGCTGATCGCTTCGACCTGGGCTTCCGCACTGACCGACAGCGTGCCGATCGTTTCGGCCAGCGCATTGGCCTTGGTCACGATGCGTTCGAGCGCGGATTGCGTCTGATTGACCAGCGTGGCCCCCTGTCCGACCTGACGCCCGCTGGTTTCGATCAGCGTGCCGATCTCGCGCGCGGCCTGCGCCGAGCGCTCTGCCAGACTGCGCACTTCGCTGGCAACCACGGCAAAGCCGCGCCCCGCTTCGCCCGCGCGCGCCGCCTCGACCCCGGCGTTGAGCGCCAGCAGGTTGGTCTGGAACGATATCCCGTCGATCAGTTCGACGATCGAGCGCATCTGGGTGGAGGAAGCGGCAATCGAATTCATCGCTGCCACGGCATCCGCCATCAGATCGCCGCTTTGCTGCGCCTCGTGGCTGGCTTCCTGCGCCATCGTGCTGGCGGCGTTGGCAATCGAGCGCGCTTCGGCGACCGAACTGGTCAGTCCCTTGACGGTCCCGGCGGTCTGGCTGAGCGAGGCCGACTGTTCCTCGGTGCGTTCGGACAAGTCCTGAGCCGACGCGGATATTTCGTTGGCACCGTTGTGCACGCCTTGTGCCGATTGGGCGACATGGCCGATCTGTTCAGCCAGAACCGTCATCGCGGCGTTGAAATCGCTGCGCAATGTTTCATATTCGGATGGAAACGCGGTGTCGATGCGATGAGTCAGACGCCCGTCCTTCAGGCACTTGAGCCCGGTCATCAGGGCGCCGGTCACGCTTTGCTGCACCGCCAGTTGGGCTTGCGCATCGGCCTGGGCACGCGCGACAACACTGTCCTTGATCGCGCCCAGCGCGCGGGCAATATCACCCAGTTCGTCGTGCTTGTCGCGACCGGGAATGTCGATATCGAGTTGCCCGGTCGCCATCTGCGTCATCGCGTCGCGCAATTGGGCCACCGGGCGCGACACCTTGATCCGGCAGATCGCCATGACCGCCAACCCGATCAGCAGACCGACCAACCCGACCACGACGGTGTCGCGCGTGGCATCGCTGCCGATCACCTGGATCGCGCCGACGTGGCTGTTCACATCCGCGCGGTTGGATGTCAGAACGTCTTCGAAATGCTTGCGCGTGGTGCGCGCCAGATCGACCATCGGGCCATTGATTTCGACTCGCGCCTGGTCGGGATGGCCGGACAACTGATCATCGCGCGCAGCAACGATCGATTGACGCAAGGGTTGCCAGGAGACCTGCGCGGCATCGAACAAGTCCTGTTCCTTGGCGGGGCGATGCGTCGCCCGGCCATAATCTGCCAGATCGGCATCGGTCTGGGCCAGTGACTTGTCGAGGTCGGCCGCCGCCTTGCGCACGACTTTGGCGTCATCGGCCAGCATCATGCGCATCAGGCGCACGCGCGTCACATCGATATCGGTCATGATCGTGGCGATCTTGAACACCGATGGCATCGTCGTGCTGTTGATATCCTCGGCCATGCCCGAAACCTGGCCCAACCGGGTGACTCCGATCAGCGCGAGTCCCAGCATCAGCGCCACAAGCAATGCCGTGCAACCTGTGACAATCGTCCCGATCTTGAGTCTTTGCAGCATGGTGTCCCACTTTCGCTAGTGTCCTCCATGCGCACGGGGTGCTTAAATCGCGATCAAGCATGCCCTACTGGATTCACCCTGCGATCCGGTAACGCCCCAGCGACAATCGATCAGGCTGCAAAGGGTGCCACGGGTCCCTTGACCAGACCGGCAGTCCCTGAAATCCTGCACGCTTCAACCCTGGGGGAGGGTGCCATGGCGCAGGCGGCATTGACGGGGGAAACGCCAGGGGAAACGCCCGGGCCATTGGCCGATCACGCCTTGTCGCAAAGGCCGTCGCAAAGGCTGTCGCGACGGCTGGTGCTGATGCTGGCGCTGGCAATGCTGGTCAACTATGCCGATCGTGGCAGTCTGGCGGTGGCCGCCCCGTTGTTAAGCCGGCAACTGGCGATCGGCCCGGCGCGCCTCGGCCTGCTGCTATCCGCGTTTTTCTGGAGCTATTCGCTGGCGCAACCGCTGGCGGGCATGGCGGTGCAGCGCTGGCCGATCCGCCGCGTGCTGGCCATTGCGCTGCTGGCCTGGTCGCTGGCGACGATGCTGTGCGGGCTGGCGGGCGGCTTTGTCAGCCTGTTTGCGCTGCGCATGTTGACCGGGCTGGGCGAAAGCGTGATCTATCCCGCCAACGCCCGGTTGCTGTCCGAACATGCCCCGCCGCATCAGCGCGGGCAGGCCAATGGCGCGATATCGGCGGCGATGGCGCTGGGCCCGGTGGTCGGCACGTTGATCGGCGGGCTGATCCTGGCGCGGTTCGGCTGGCCCCCGGTGTTCTGGGTGCTGGGTGCGGCCTCGTTGCTGTGGCTGCCGGCGTGGTTTGCCACCCCCCTGCCCCAGCCGACCGTTGCGCCCGCAATTTTGCGCAAGTCGGGGCCGGGCTGGGGCGAAATCCTGTCGCGCCGCGCGTTGTGGGGGATGGGCCTGGGCGGGTTCTGCTATGCCTATCCGCCCTATCTGCTGATGACATGGCTGCCGACGTTTCTGGTCAATGGCGAACACGACAGCCTGATCCGCATGGCCTGGATCGGCGCCGCCATTCCGTGTTGCCAGGCTTTGGGCAGCGCCTTGAGCGGGGTGCTGTCAGACCGCGCCATCGCCCAGGGGCAGGACGAAAGCGCCGTGCGCAAACGCTATATGCAGGGCGGCATGGGCGGGTGCGGGCTGATGATGCTGGGCGCCACGTTCGCGCCGCATGGCTGGGTGGTGGTGTGGCTGGGCGCGGCGGCGTTCGGCGCAGGGTGGATGAGCACGATCAACTTTGCCGCCGGGCAGATCCTGGCCGGGCCCGCCGCCGCCGGGCGCTGGATGGGCGCGCAGAATCTGATCACCAACCTGTCGGGCGTCGCCGCACCGCTCGCCACCGGGCTGATCGTCGCGCAGACCGGATCATACCGCATGGCGTTTCTGGTGCCCGCGCTGCTGTCGCTGGTCGGACTTGCCGCGTGGGGCCTGTTGACCGGGCCGATCCGCCCGCTGCAATGGCGCGGGTCAGGACACCCGGAATAGCGCGATCGTCAACGCGATGCCGATCGCCACGACAACAAACCGCAGCGCCCGTTCATTGACCCGGGCCAGCATATGCGCGCCCAGCCAGCTACCCGACAGCGCGCCGACCATTGCCACCACCATCGCCAGCCAGTGCACCTGCCCGGATCCGAGGAAGATCAGCACCGCAGTCAGGTTCATCACGCCTGCCAGCACATTCTTGGTCGAAGCGGCCGCACGCACCGGCACCCGGCTGAGCGCCAGCGCCGCCAGCATCAGAAAGCCGATGCCGCCGCCGAAATAGCCGCCATAGATCGCAATGCCGAGCTGGATCGTACCCGCGGCCATTGTCCCGAGCGGCTTGGCCTCTTCGCCTTCTGCAACCGGTTTGCGAAAGAACGAACCCCACGCAAAGGCGACCGTGGCAAACAGCACCAGCCACGGCACCATGCGGGCAAACACGTCCGACGGGGTCAGCAGCAACAGCACCGCGCCGATCACCCCCCCGATCAGGCTGAGCCCGATCAGCGCGCGCAACGACAGGCTGGCCGTGCCGGACGCATGCGCCCGGCCCATCCAGCCGCCCGCCACCTGCCCCGGAAACAGCGCCACCGTCGACGTGATATTGGCCGCGCGCGCGTCCATCCCGGTCAGCATCAGTGCCGGCAGCGTGATGAACGATCCCCCACCGGCAAGCTGGTTTTGCGCACCCGCCCAGATCGCGGCAAGCAGCAACAGGCCAAACGGCAATTGGGTGGCGGTGATCATGCGCGGGGCTCGCTCGGCTGAATCGGGGACAGACCGCGCAGCGGTAGTCGCGAAACCCCGCTTTGAAAAGCCGCCTAAATGAGGTCGAGTCGCGCGGGGACAGTGCCAGGAAAGACTGTCGCCAGTTGCGCCCGGGTCAGGCCATACTGGCGTTGCCACAGCCCGCCGATCAGCGCGCGATAATCGGTTAGCACCGGCAGGTCGCGGTTCTGGTTGAGCGTTTCGGGTGCGATCCGCACTTGCGGGCCCACCATGCGCCCACCGCTGACCCCACCGCCCAGCACCCAATAGACACTGCCGTGGCCGTGGTCGGTGCCGCGATTGCCGTTTTCGCGGAACGTCCGCCCGAATTCGGACACGACCACCACCACCGTCTGCTGCCACGCCTGCGGGCCGAGCGCCTGGGCATAGGCGGCCAGCCCCCGGCCCAGTTCGCCGATGCGCCCGGCCAGTTGCCCGGTCGCGCCGCCCTGGTTGACATGGGTATCCCAGCCGCCGACATCGACGAACGCCAGATTATACCGATCGCGCATGACCACACCGATGCGCTGTGCCGCCGCCTCGAACCCGCGCGCGGCGATCGCGCCGCGCCCGGCGGCCTTCATCTCGTCATCGATGGTGTGCCACACCGTATCGCGCGCGGCGAACCCGGCGTGGACCGCCGCATCGAGATCGACCGCGCCCAGATGCTGGCCCCGGTACATCGCCGCGATCATCGCAGTTTCGCCATCATCGATCGGCGGCTTGCCATTGCCACCCAAGGCCAGATTGGGGATCATCGGCCCGCCGCGCATCGTCAGCGGCAGACGGTCGGAAAACGCGATTGCACCATTGCCGCCCTTGCCCAGCACCCCCGCCAGCCGCCCCATGAAACCTGACTGAAACTGGCGCGGCCCGGTGATCGGCTGCCCCATCTCGATGGTATCCTGCGTCTCGAAATGGCTGCGGCTCATGTCGTCGGTGCCGGCGAACGGCACAAACGCGATCTGGCGCGATTGCCACAGCGGCGCGATCGAGTCGCGCAGGGCCGGGTGCAGGCTCCAGTCGGCATCAAGCCGCAGTGCCGCCTGCGGATTGGCCGGATCGGGCGCGGCGAGCGCGATTGTCGGGCGCGCCTCGTGATAAAAGGCATTGCCTGTGGGCGCGACGATATTGGCCGCATCATAGGCCCCGCGCAGGAACACCAGCAGGAACCGCGTGCCTGATGCTGCAGGCACCGCCATCGCCCTGCCCCCAAGCAAGGCAATCCCCGCTCCACCGGTTAGAACTGTACGGCGATCAAGCATGGATGGTCTCCCTAGGTTTCTGCGCCGATATTCCGGCAAGGCCGGAATATCGGGAGTCGGCACCGGCCCGCTCCCCCACCCGACCACCCTACGATAGTACCCTATGGGTGGTCGGGTGGGGGAGCGGGCCGGTGCCGACTCCCGAAACGCAAGTTTCGGCGCATACTAACGCCGCATGAATTCGGGGCTGGCGAGCAGCAGCATGTTCCATTGCGGCGACGACGATGCGCGATCGAGCACCGCGCGGGTCTGCGCACCGATGGTATGGTCCATCCCGGCAAACCACAGCGCGTTCTGCAATTGCGGAAAGGCGGGTTCGTCGGTGCCGCCCGGATCGCGCGCCTTGAACAGCCCGGCCGATCCGTTGCCGATCGCCTTGGCGATTTCAAAGCGCGTTTCCATCTGCCCCGGCCCGGTCCAGGCTGCCGCATCAAGCGGCCAGCCATCGGGAGTTTCGCGACCATAGGGCAACTCGTCCATGCGCCGCAGCCAGTTGATGATCGGATCGGCGTTGCGGATCACCCGCCCGCCATAGGCATAGCGCACCGCCGACAGCGTGTAATGCATCGGGTCCTTGAAGGCATGGCCCAGCGAGGCGCGGAATTCGTCGCTGCGCAAGACCACCGCCACCACGCGCGCGATCGTGCCGTCGCTCGCCTGCCATTCGGCGGTCATCGCGCCCAGCAGCGCGGGCGACGGATCACGCCCCAGCAGGAACAGCGCCAATTGCCGCGACACATGCGTGCGCGTCGCGCCCTGATCGGCCAGGATCGCGACCGCACGCTGAACCTCGGTCCAGCCGGTGCCGTGGATGGTCTGGCCCAGCAGCACTTTGTCGCCGAAATCGTGGCGCTGCGGATTGAATTCGAACACCCCGTTGCGAATGTAAAAAGCCGCCTTGTCGGGCGGCAGGCGCGGCGCATCGGCGGTCAACCGCACGCCCACCCCGGTCAGCACGCGGGCCAGTTCCTGCACGTCCTTCTGGCTATAGCCCGATCCCACCCCCATGGTGTGCAATTCCATGATTTCGCGGGCATAGTTTTCGTTGATATGCCCGGCGGCGTTCTGGTCGTTGTCGAGATATTGCAACATCGCCGGGCTCATCACGGTGGCCATCAGCAGATCGCGAAACTTGCCCAGGGCATGCGCGCGTAACGTGTCGTCCCAGCCGCCCAGCATCGCACGGATTTCACGCTTGGGCGCATGGATACTGAAATGGTTGGCCCAGAACCAGGTCAGTTGTTCGCCCAGTTGCGCGGGCGAATAAAGCGCACGCAGAATGTCGCGCGTCTGCACTTCGCGATAGAGATCGTTCATGTCGGCCTGCCAGGCCTTGTCGGCTGCGGCCTTGGCCTCGGGATCGGCGATCGTGTTGATCTGGCGCCGGCGCTCCATCATCGCCATGACCAGATCGGCCATCGGCTGGCGGCTGATCCGCATGGCCGCGATCGCCTGTGCGGCCGCCGGTGGCAATGGTGCATCGACCGGCACCGCCAGCGCGGCCACGGGATCGCCCGCAGGCATGTCCGGTTCATCACCGCGCGGGCCCCAGCTCAACCGTTCGGCCAGCGCCAGCCGCATCACGGCGGGCGGCGGCGTGGCCGCGCTGGCGCCCGTGGCTGCCAGCATGGCCAATCCCGCAATCGTGGCGCGCGCCTTCATCATGGCCATTTGTTCCAGTCCCGAACGGGCGATTGCGCGATGTCTACTCCGGCAAAGTTTAGCACGGTGTGAACCGCGTGTTGCGCTGTGGTCAGTTTCGCGACAAGTGCACGGTGATCCAGCGCACCTCGCCGCTGGCGAGCGACAGTCGAACCGTCGGCACGCCATCGACTTTGGGGGCATCGGCGCTGGTGCGTGCAATCAACCAACCGTCATTGGCCACCAGCCGCAACTCAATTGCCGCCTGGCGCGGCGACGCATTGCTCAGCGTGGCGACCAGATCGAACGAACGCCCCCCGGCCTGGTCGGGCAACCGGGTCCAGGCGCACGTAATGTCTGGCGACGGCCCCAGCACGAGCTCGATTTTTTCGCCCTCGGCAGTATCGCGCAAAGCGGGCTCGCCGAGCATCATGACTTGCCCGCCCTGGGCCTGTTCCACCAGCACGCGGCCAGCAGGCAGCGGCAGGCCAAGATGATGCGCATGGTCATTGGTGGTGCGCAGCACCGCGGTTGCCGCGACTGGTGGCGTCGAGGCCAGCCACGGCGCCAGAACGGCCTCGACGCGATACCAGGTTTCGAACGGGGCAGCGGTTTGGGCGATCAGCCGGGTCTGCTTCATCTGCCGCGCGGCGATCGTCGTGCGTTCAGGCACGCGATAGAGCTTGAGATCGCCAAGCTGTTCGGGCGGCAACGAGGCCGCAGCCGGTGCCGGAGCGGGCACGGCCATGCCGCTTTTGAACATGCGCATGGCCGTGACGGTGATGTCGGCGCGACCCGCACCTTCGTCGCCGCGCCAGGGATGCACCAGATCATAGGGGCGGCCCGGTGCCTCGGGGATATCGCTGGTGGTCTGCATGGGCCAGCAGCGGGCGATCACGCGCGGCGCGGCGTTGAGAAACCGCTGCAGATAGACGCGATTCAACCCGCCTGCGACAATCTGCGTGCGCGCCTGGGTCAATGTCACGCCGTTGCCATTGGCCAGCGTGATCCAGCCGGTCAGGTCGAACGTCTTGCCATCATCGCCAATGCGAGCGATGTAATTGGCATTCCAGTCAAAATTCTCGGCAATATAGGTCAGCTTGACTAGCGCGTGGACCGGCACGCGCGACCGTGTCAGCACCGACAGCGTGGGTTGCGCATTGAGGCCTTCGCCGCCACCGCCACCGCCATAAGCAAAGGTTTCCGGCATGCCCGAACACCGCAAAGCCTCGTCTCCGGCGTCGGTGGCGAAGACCACGCCCTGATCGCTGGCCGACACAATTGTTGCGCTGGTCACGGTCGCCTTGCCGGTCTTGCGATCGACCCGGTGCAAATCGACCGTCCGCCCCACCGCCGCGCGCAGCAGCGCCGAGGGCGACAGCAGCGCATCGTCGCGGTTCTTTTCGATCACCCCGCCCGGCAGGCCCGCAACCAGCGCGCTTTCCGCGACGATGCCATCGGCCACACCGGTGAACGCCAGCCGCGCCTCACCGGCGGGCAGATCGACTGCGCGCGTTTCGGTGATCACCGCAAACCCGCCCAGCGACGACAACGCAATCTCG
Source organism: Novosphingobium sp. FSW06-99 (assembly GCF_001519065.1). Lineage (GTDB taxonomy): Bacteria > Pseudomonadota > Alphaproteobacteria > Sphingomonadales > Sphingomonadaceae > Novosphingobium. The sequence goes on along the minus strand of NZ_KQ954263.1, from coordinate 56,092 downwards.
CCCCCGTTGCGATCGGGCGCGCGATAGATCGTGACCGAGCGATCGACCGGCGCCGAGGCGACCACCGCGCGCACCTCTTGCGCCGCCGCCGGGGTGGCGGCGGACAGGGCCATGATCGGGGCGAGGATCAGCGCCAGCCAGCGCATCCGCCGATTACCAGCGCGAATCGAACGTGGCGGTTACGTCGGTCTTGCCATTGGCCGGGACCGACACCTGCCATTCCGCCGTATCGGCATCGGGCCGGGTGCTCTTCAGGCTTTCATCGATCACTTTCACATCGCCCCACAGGCCCGACTGCAACAAGCGCACGGTCACCGGTTTGGGCAGCGCGTTGGTCAGCGTATAGCGCATCGCGGTGCGCCAGTGGCCAGACCCCTCGCGGGTACGGCTTTCGAGCACCGGTTTGATCTTCACATCGAACGCATCGCCGGTGGATATCGACAGGCGTGACCCCATCGGCGTGTGCGCGATGGCATGTTCGCCGATGAACTGTGCCTGCCCTTTGGCGTCGCGCATGTAAAAGCGCACGATCCCGGCGGGCAACTGGTCGCCCAGCCCGGCCTTGCTGCCGGTCGAAAACTGATAGACCGTGGCCGCGCTGAGCGGTTGGTCGCTGGTCTGCAACCACCCCAGGCGCATTTCATACCCGTGCGTGGCAGGGGCCCCGTGCACGTCGAGAAAGCTGACCTGCTTGGTCTGCAAATTGGCGATCGTGGTGCGCTCGGCCAGTGGATAGAGATAATAGTCGCCCAGCCGCTGCCGCGTACCGCTTTCGCTGCCAGCCTCGGTCATCGTGGCATCGCCCTCGGGCGAAAACGGTGCCCTGCCCCGATCGACTTCGCCGATCAGCCGGGGGTTGCCCGCCACCAGCAGCGTTGCGGCGTTGGTGTAAGTGGTGCCCGAATTGTTGGTCAGCGTGATCCAGCCCTGCACATCGATCTGGCCTTTGGCTTCGTCAAACAGCGCGACATAGTCGGCGCGCCAGCCCAGACCCGGCGTCAGATAGCGCAAAGTCGCCGGACGCGTGCCGGGGCTGGCATCGACGGTGACCGACAGGGTCGGTTCGGCGCGCATGTTTTCAGGCACATGGTCGAAAATCACCCGCACCGGCAGACCATCGTCGCGCAACACTTCGATGCGATTGCCGATCTGCAGCACCACTCCGCCATTGGCCGCCAGGATCTTGGCCGTTTCGCGGGTTTCCGCGCCATTGGCCGGATTGGTGCGAACCAGCGTTACGGTTTCGCCGACCGCGTTTTCCATGATCTTGGCCGGGCTGAGCAAGTCATAGTCGAAGTTCTGTTCGACCACCTGGCTGTCCGTCGCGACCAGCGATGCGGTTTCCGGACGGATCTGGGCAGAAACATTGCGGAATTCGATTTTCTGTCGCCCGCCGTTGAAACTGATGCTGCGCACATCCTGCACCAGCGCCTGATTGTTGGCATAGATCGTGATCGCGATGTCGCCCTGCCCGGATGGACCATCCGCCCACGCGCATTGGGGAGCCAGCACCATCGCCAGTGCCGTCCATCCGGCCGCCTTGATCATTCCCAGCATCCTCTTTGCCGTTGCCCCTGTGGCAGATGGAGCCTTGCAGGGCCGCGCGCAACGGCAAACCGCGCTGCGCTCATGTGCCCCGGGAGCGCGGCGGTCGGATCACGGCGCGGCCATCGCCGTGACCGGCGACAAGTCGAGCGCAGGACGGCGCGCGGCGTGCGGCGATCGCCCGCGCAGGGCCAGCGCAGCCCCGCTCAACAGCGCGAAATCGCTGCCCGGATCGCAACTGGGCGCATTCACCCCGGCCACGATAATCGCCATCAGCATCGCCCAGGCACAGGCTCCGGCCACCGCCATGTCGGGATCAGACGTGGGTACATAGGTCGACCAGCGCAGCGGTTTGAACGCGATCATGAATTGCGCGACGAGTGCCAGCGCACCGATTATGCCCACGCACCCGAGCACCGCGGTAAACAGGCTGGATGACCGGAAACTGCCCGGCCCGACACCGATGCCATATGTCCCGACAAACGCCTGATACCCCTGCAAGGCCCAGAACCGCCGTTGGACCCCCGATTCTGACGACATCTTGTCGACCAGCAGATGCTGCGCAAACTGTGCCACGCGATCGACCAGTTGCGGCTGCCACAACAACAGCAGCGACCCCGCCACCACCCCGCCCAGCCCGAGCACCGCCAGCCACAGACCGCGATCGGCGGGCAAAGCGCCGGGCACGAACAGGCTGCGCACGATCAACAGGCCGAACCACGCCGCCAGCGCGACATAGGCGGTGGTCGAGGTACACGCGATCAGCGCCGCGCCCAGACACAGCGCGGCCGTGCCGGTCAGCCAGGGTTCGACCCGGCGCAACCAGCATTCGGCCAGGAACACGAACCAGATCGCACCGAACCCGGCATAGACCGACGGTTCGGTATCAATGCCCGACATGCGCGAGATGCCATCGACGTCCTGGGTCAACTGGGCATAGCTGCCATTGCGGAAAAACCCGAGCACGTCGTCGATCGCCGTGCCGCGACCGGCCACCGAGGCAAACCCCAGCAGGCAATGGATCATCCCCACCGCGGCCATCGTGCGCACCAGCGTGCGGCGCCCGCCCGGCGCCTTGCACGCAACATGGGCAACCGTCGCGGTGACCAGCGTGCCCACCAGATAGACCGACGATGTCAGGTTCTGCGGAGTGGGGCCAAACGGCCGCGTTGCCAGCAGAAAACTGAGGTGGCTGGTATATTTGCTGCCGGATTCGGCACGCAGCGGCGCAAACGCGAATTGCCCGGCAAACAGGCGGGGCCCGGCAAATGCCATGATCAGGCCATAGGCGACAAACACCAGCAGCCAGGCATTGGCCTCTATCGCGCGACCGGTTGCGCGCAACTGACCCGACCCCGGCACCAGCAGCCGCATGACCATGAACAACAGCGCGAAATGCAGCGGCGGGATCGACGACCCCGACCCCAATGATCCGAGCACGATCGCCGCCGAGCCCGAAAACAGCGTGGTGACCAGCAGAAAGGCGAACATCGCCTCGACACTGCCGGCCATGAACAGCGCCAGCCCCAGCAGAACCTGGATTGCGCCGATGATCGTCAATTGCATGATGCGAAATCCCGTCGATATCGTGCGGCCATGCCGTGTGGCGGCCCGACCCGGGGGGAGCCGGGCCGCCAACCCCTGCAACCTTCAAACGTAATAACGGCGATAACTGTGGTAGAACGCATCCTCGCCATAGCCGAAGCGGGCCTGGCGCTTCATGTCCACGCGGGTCAGCGCCACGCCTGCCAGTTGCACCCGGTTACCGGGCAACAGCCGCAGCGCAGCGCGCAAGGCACTGTCGGGGGTCTTGCGCCAGCGCACCACGAACACCGAGGCATCGGCCTTGCCCAGCACCAACCGAGCATCGGCAATCGGCAGAACCGGCGCGGTATCGATGATCACCGCGTGGAATTGCGCGCGCGCCGCATCCAGCAGACGATCCATCTCGTCCCCGGTCAGCAATTCGTGGGCATGGGCCGAATGGGTGGAAACCGGCAGGATCGACAGCCCGCTGGCAGGTTCGATGACCACCGCATCGGCCAGTGTCACTTCGCCGCGCAACACTTCGATCAGGCCGGGGCGTCCTTCACGATCGGGCACGAACTGGCTGACCCCCTGGCGACGGATGTCGCAATCGATCAGCAGCACTTTGTCCCCCGAGGCCGCCATCGACCGGGCAAGGCAGATCGATGTGGTGGTCTTGCCTTCATCGGGCAGCGACGACGTGATCGCGATCACTTTGGCCTTGGTCGTGTTCATCGCGATCGAGGCGCGCAGCGAGCGAAAGCTTTCGGCAAAGGCCGAGCGCGGATTTTCCGCCAGCGCGTCGGTCGGGCTGCGCTTGTTGCCGCGCGCCATCACCGATCCGAGCGAAGGGATCGTGCCGAGATAGCGCACCCCCAGCCGTTGCTCGATATCATCGCCGGTGGTGATGCCGCTGTAGTTCAGCTCGGCCAGAAAGGCCGCCGCGATCCCCAGCCCCAGCCCGGCCGCCAGCGACAGGATCAGGTTGACCACGACATGCGGGCTGTCAGGCACCAGCGGCGGACTGGCGGGGTGCAGCATGTCGGCATCGGCCTGTTCGGTGCCTTCACGCGCCGTCAGTTCCTTGTACCGGTTGAGATAGCTTTCATACAGCGCGTTCGAGGTTTCGGATTTCTTTTCAAGATCCTGCAACCCGGTCTTGGCTGAGTTGCTGAGCGCCAGGGCACCACGCGACACGCTGAGCGAACCCGACAGCGAGGCCAGCCGCTGTTGCGAGGCATGGGCCTTGGCTTCCAGCCCGGCGATCACCCGGCGGGTTTCACCAGCGACTTGTTCATCGATCGCGCGCAAGCTTGCGCGCGCCTTGATCACATCGGGATGGAGCGGACCATAGCGCGCCTCAAGGCTGGCCAGTTCGCCCGCCGCCGTCGCCTGTTGTGCGCGCAAGGCGGCGATCGCGGGCGAGGCGACGGTTTCCCCGACATTGCCGCCATAGGCGCCGCCCGCCAGTTGCTGCCGCGCCGCTTCCAGCCGCGCGGCATCTTCGGCCGATTCGGCGCGCGCCTGAGCCAGGCCCTGGTTGTAGGACGAGATTTCCTGTTCGGTCAGAGTGCCCTGGTTGGTGCTGAGCAGGTTGTGCGCGATGCGATAGGTCTGTTCCGCCGCGCTGTCGGCCAGCGCCTGGTTGCGCAACTGGTCAAGCCGCGCCGCGATCAACGCGGTGGTCGCGCGCGCCTCTTCGCGCTTGGCATCGAGCGCGCCTTTGGTGAACTGTTCGGCAAAGGCATTGGCAATCCGCGCCGCGGCGGCGGCGTTGGCGCTTTCGTAAGTGATGCCGATATCGTAGGTCGAGCCAATCCGTTGGACATTGAGATGTTTGCGCAGCGTATCGATGGCGGTGTTGCGCGCCGCACCTGGTGCGGCGCCCGCAATCATCGACGGGTCGTGATCGAGCCTCAGCCGGTCGATCACCGCATTCATGTTTTCGCTCGACATGACTTGTGCGACCTGGGTGTCGACAAAGGCGTCATTGGGCGCCTGCTGGTCGACAGTCCGGTCGTTGGTGCTGGTCGGTGCAATTGCCACCGTCTTGCTGTTCAGCGTGACATCGGCATGCGCGACATAGATGCGCGGCTGGATCGCGGTGATCACCGCGCCGAGCGCAAGCGATCCCCCCAACACCGAGACGAACAGGCCCGATCGGCGGCGAAAGATGCCGATCAGAAATTTCAGGTCGATGCGATCGTTGCTGGCGGCGGGCGCGACTTGCGGCTCCCCCGGCAGGGCGGGAATCAGGCCACGAAACGCGCCGACGGCGTTCTGTTCGAGAGTGTTGACAGCCGTGCTCACGCTTGTGCTCCTTCGCTGACGGTTCGTCGGGGTGTGCGCCACGGATCGCCGCGCGCCCCCCACAAGAACCGGACGAATCGATCAATCCGCCGCGGTTCGTGCCCCCAGACAAAATGTCCGCAGGCCATGACCGGCAGACTAGGCGACACGGCCTGTCGCGAAAGGCGAAGCATATCCGCAGCGGAGGGAAAAACGCGAAGCCATGGCGACCCGTCGCCCGATTTGCGATGGATTTGGGCCATGCCGCCGAAACGGTCGATGACCGGGGCAACCGCAGCCGCGCGCGCTGCCCGACGCGGATCGATACGCCCGTTACGCGCGCGCGCAACTCGGGAAAAGCGCTAAGGAAACCGCCCATGGGGCCGGTTTCATGCGCTCCGGCCCGGGCCATGAAGAACGCCGATTGCCGCCCAGGCAACGGCGCCTGGAACGACGCGGTTATGGCGGGAATGCCTCCAAGTCGGACTTTTCGTTACGGCGCGCACAATTGAGCTTTTCCCCGACAGGCATAGAAACAGCCGACATCGGCCACGCGCGAGGATCAATGCCATGAGCTCCGCTTCTTCGCCGCAATTTCTTGGACATTTCGCGAAATCATGGGGAATCAAATGGGCAAGCTTACAAATACGGTTGCAGCGGCAGCCCTGATCCTTCCGTTTCTGTCCGGTTGTACGGCGGACAGAGTCGCTCCGCTGGCCTCCACAGGTGCTGTGGCGGATCTGTCGGGGTATCATCTGGGGGCCGGCGACAAGCTGCGTATCACGGTCTACAACGAGCCCGCCTTGACCGGAGAGTACAATGTGACACCGGCCGGTGCAGTCGCCTTCCCGCTGATCGGCGCGGTCGATGTCGCCAATCACACGATCGAACAGGTGACCACCGATATCGCCCGGCGGCTCGACGCCGGCTATGTGCAGGATTCACGAGTCAGTATCGAAGTGCTGAATTTCCGCCCGTTCTATATCCTGGGCGAAGTCAACAAACCGGGCGAATACCCCTATTCGTCTGGACTCACCGTCGAAAAGGCTGTCGCGCTGGCGGGCGGTTTTACCTATCGCGCCAACAGTCGGGTGGTGTTTGTCCGGCGCAACAACGGCCCCGACGAGGGCAGTGTTTCGCTGCGCGGTGCACCAATCGGTGTGCAACCGGGCGACACGATCCGCATTGGTGAGCGCTATTTCTGAGCGATGACCGCCACTTGCCGCCAGCCTGCCCGCGCGGACAAAGCGCCATTGACGCAGCGATTCGCGCGACGATGGCGCATCCCGGCATTTGCCCTTGAGCGCAACGTAACTTTAGCCCTGTGGATAATGCATCCAATTTGACGCGATAATAAAACCAGTTCGGTTCTTGACGGCAGGCGACCCACTTGTCTTCACCGATATTCACGCCTTGACAGAGCTCACCATGTCGCAGTGCACACGCTGCTGCGATCGCAGCAATGCACCATTTTTGGAGATCCGCTGCCCTCGCACAAAGCAGATGCACAACACATCCATTGCGATATTCGGTTAACCAAACTGCACTCGCCGCATAGTCAATATTCTGATCTGCCACGGGATTGCCAAACAATTAAAGCGCGATTAACTGGTCGTTGAGATTTTTTCCTTAACTGGGGAATTGACCGTAAATAGATCCGTTAAGCATATCGGCATCCCCGGAGGCATAGCGGATGGAAGACGGCAGCGGATGCGGACATTTGTCCGTTATCCGCAAGGATGCCGCATCTGTCGCCAATAATGCGCGCCCAAAGGACGTGTTTCAATGCGGGGAAGCAGGATGGAAAAGGTAATTTGGAGCGACAATTCGCCTGATCAAGGGCACGCGATGGTCGAAGCCGGCGGGCTTGAGGCGGCGCGTGGGCTGTTGATCGGGTTGGCCATCAGCCAGGTGTTCTGGCTGGCACTTGCCTATTTTCTGATCTGACCTTCCTGCCCCATCCGAACCATCGGATTTGGAATTGACCAGCGCTACGACAGCCTTTGCGAAGGCTGGCCCGGGCCGTTGATCTGTGGTGCGCCTACCAGGCGCCGCGTCCCGTCAGCACAGCCGGCACTGTGCGTGCCAAAATTACCAGATAGAGTCGCAGCGATCTCGCGCGCGCAAATGACACATCGAACGCCACGCGCCGCCGATAGGATGTGTCGGCATGACGCTGCACTTGCCACAATCCGGTAACGCCCGGCCTTACCCGGCAATAGATCGCAAAATGGCGACCATAACGCGGAATTTCGGATTCCACGATCGGACGCGGGCCGACCAGGCTCATGTCGCCAATCAGCACGTTGAACACTTGCGGCAATTCATCGAGACTGCTGCGCCGCAGAAAGCGGCCAATCGAAGTCACACGCGGATCGCGACGCAGTTTCTGACTGCTTTGCCATTCGGCGCACGCCGCCGGGTCACGGTCGAGCAGGGCCTTGAGCTGGGCATCGGCGTCGACCGCCATCGTCCGGAATTTCAGGCAGGCGAACCGCCTGCCATGGCGCCCGACACGCCGATGCGCAAACAGCACCGGCCCTGGGCTGGTCAGTTTGACCGCCAGCGCCACCAGCACCATGACCGGAAAGGCCAGCGCCAGCGCCAGCAGCGCACCAAGAATATCGAGCACGCGAATCAGGCCGTCGTCGGCAATCCGTCCCAACACGGTCTCGTCGGCGCGATAGCGCCGAGGCGAAGCAGCCGGTGCGATCGTCGGACCGCGCACGGGGGCCAGACGCGACGGAACGGACACCGCACCGGGCACAGTGCCCGACGCATCGGGCGCTTCGTCAAAGGCCGGCTGGGCGGCGACGGCCGGGACGGGCATTCGGGTGTGCAACGATATTCTCCCTCATGGACGTCCGGCCCGCAATGGTGCGCCCAGACATGAGAGAGGATGCAGGCCTGCGTGCTGCCGGTCAGGCGGGGAAACACCCGGGACGGTTCGATTGGCCAGCCGTTACGTGCCGGGCTGCGCTCGCAAGCGCACAATCAGTGAAAATAGCCGAGCGCCCAGAATATGATCACCCACAATCCGCCCGAGGCGACGAGCGGAAAGGCCAGCCTGAACCACCCCGGATAGAGCGGCGCGGCGGCCAAGGGCTGATCTTCGGCAAAAACCCATAGATTCTCGTGCATCGCGTGCACTGGCGACACCACAAAGCCGTCGTGTTCAACGGCCAGGCGCGGCACTGCGCGCGGGTCATCGGGGCTTTCGGGCAGATAGCGGTATTTGCGCAATGGCATGGCGTCACCTCGGCATGCCCGGTGATACCGCGATACAGCCTAACGCCCGGCCCGCACGGCCTACGCAGAATTACGCGCGGCAGCCCCGGTCGCCGGCTTCAGTGCGGCAACCGGGGATCGCTTCATTATCGATCAGTCTATCCGCGCATCGCATTGCCGAGCGGTTCGCCGTCGACGGGGTAGCCCGCGTCGGCGGGGATCACCAGCCAGGGCACGCCTTCGCGCATTTCCTGCCAGGGCGAAATGATCCGGATCTCGGTGGCCAGCGCATGCGTGCGCGCACTCGCGAAATCGGGCCACAGTGCCAGCCGTTCGAGATTGCGGCGGGTGGGAAAGATCACCTTGATGCGTCCCGCATCGGCAAGCCGCAGCGCCTCTTGCGCGCTGGCCCAGAACAAATGCCGGTTTTCGGTGGCATCGACCACCAGGTCGAGCGCGCCGGTGCCGACATCGGCCAGATAGAACCGCGTATCGAACACGCGGATTTCGCGGTGGCGTGGCCACCAGCGGGCAAACGGCACCAGACTGTCGAAATCGATCGCCCAGCCTTCGTCGGCCAGAATGGTGCCGAGCCCTTCACCGGCCAGCAGTCGCTGCCGCGCCGCGATGGCGCGCGGGGCAGTGACGGCTCCCTTTACACCCACCACCAGACCGCTTTCTTCCAGCGCCTCGCGCACGGCGGCCACGCGCGCCGCCGCATCATCGGGATCGAGCAATTCCGCACCCGGGGTCGTGGCGGCCAGCACGCGATCGGCGGCATCGACCGCACCACCGGGAAACACCGTCGCACCGCCGGCAAAAGCCATCGCGCCCGATCGTTCGAGCAGCAGGATTTCGGGCGGGCCGCCATCCATGCTGCGCCTGAACACCACCACGGTTGCCGCAGGGCGCGCGGCGGGTACATCCTCTGCCATATCCATTGTGCTGTTCCGTTATCGTTCCTGGCCGCACCACGATGAAGCCTGTTCATGCGCTTGCCAAGGGGCTGTGCACGCGTACGACTGTCGGCAGGCTTTACACAAAAGCGATGCGCACCAGTCGCCACCCCGCCAAATCATCCGAAATTCCGCCAATCCGACAAATTGGCACGGATCATGCTATGTTATATTTGTCCCTAGATGCCCCAATGTGTCGAGGCGGAGCCAGTCCCCAATTCCCCGGCTCCGCCTCTCACCCCCAGGTTTCCGCCGGTGTCCCCCCGGCAGCTTCATGGCCCCAAACGCAAAACGCGGCCCCTGCACGATGCAGGGGCCGCGTTTTTCTTGGTCGGTGTGCCGATCGGGGTCAGGCGCGCGCGACGCCCGCCTCGGTCACCAGGGTTTCCAGTTCGCCGGCTTCATACATTTCCATCATGATGTCCGAGCCGCCGACAAATTCGCCTTTTACATAGAGCTGGGGGATCGTCGGCCATTCGGAATAGGCCTTGATACCCTGGCGGATTTCCATGTCCTGCAACACGTCGACACTGGCATATTCGACGCCCAGCCGTTCGAGAATGGCCACTGCCTTGCTGGAAAATCCGCATTGCGGAAACAGCGGCGTGCCTTTCATGAACAGGACAACATCGTTGCCATGGACGATCTCGGCAATGCGGGGGGTCGGGCTGCTGGTCTGGGACATGGTGGTGCTCGGTCCTTGCGCGAAAGGGGAAATCGGTATCAGGTGCCCGAGGTGGGCACGGCAGTGGTCAATTGCAAGGCATGGAGCACACCGCCCATGCGGCCATCAAGCGCGGCATAGACCGCCTTGTGCTGGGCCACCCGGCTCAGCCCGCGAAACGCCTCTGACACGACATGCGCGGCATAGTGATCGCCATCGCCAGCCAGATCGGTGATCGACACGTCGGCATCGGGCAAGGCGGCGCAGATCATCGCCGCGATCTCGTCGGCAGCCATCGCCATCAGAAATTGCCCAGCAACTGGCGCCGCGCCTCGATCGACTTGGCTTCGAGTGCCTTGCGGATTTCCGCCTCGGTCACTTCGATCCCGGCCATCAGCAGATCGCCCAGCACCTTGCGGATCACGTCTTCGTCGCCGGCTTCCTCGAATTCGGCCTGGACCACGCCGCGCGCATAGGATTCGGTTTCTGCCGCATCGAGCTCCATGCGTTCCGCCGCCCATTGGCCCAGCAGCTTGTTGCGCCGTGCCTGAATGCGGAACAGCACATCCGCATCGTGCGCAAACTTGGCTTCTTCGGCGCTTTCACGATCTTCGAACGAGGTCATCGCGGCGGTTCCTTGTGATACATCGTGCATTTGCGATAGTCAGAGCGCAGCAATGTCGCAAGCGCCGATGCGCATCGGACATTCGTCGTATCAGGGCGACGGCGCGGGTAATCCGGTCCAGGCCGCCAGAAATGCCAGCACGTCGGCCCCGCTGGCAATCGCCTTGTCGAGCGGTTTTCCCGTGCCGTGCCCGGCATCGCTCTCGACGCGCAGCAGGTGCGGCCGGTCGCCGATCTGCGCCGCCTGCAAGGCCGCCACATATTTGAAGCTGTGCGCGGGCACCACGCGATCGTCGGTGTCGGCGGTGGTGACCAGGATCGCCGGATAGCGTTCGCCATCGCGGATATTGTGATAGGGCGAATAGGCGCGCAGCGTGTGCCAGTCTGCCGCCCGCGCCGGATCGCCGTAATCGTCGATCCACGATCGCCCCTGGGTAAACCGGTCGAACCGCAGCATGTCCATCACCCCGACATCGGGATTGGCGGCAACAAACAGATCGGGCCGCTGGTTGATCACCGCGGCGACCATCATCCCGCCGTTCGATCCGCCTTGCGCGGCCAGGCTGCCGCTGCGGGCAATGCCCGATTTGATCAGGTAATCCCCCGCCGCGATAAAATCGTCAAAGCTGTTCTGTTTGTGCCCAGCCCGGCCCGCCTGATACCATGCCGGGCCCAGTTCGCCACCGCCGCGCACCGCCGCCACCGCGAACACCCCGCCCGCCTCCAGCCAGGCCATGCGCCATGGCGAATAACCGGGGTTGAGCGCGATATCGAACCCGCCATACCCGTACAGCAGCGTCGGCGCAGACATGCCCGATGCGGCCAGCGTGCGCTTGCGCACCACGGTCAGCGGCACCATCGTGCCGTCGCGCGACGGATATTGCCGGTTTTCGATGACATAGTCGGCCGGATTGAACGGCACGGCCGGCCGCGCAAAGGGCGCCACCGTGCCCCTGCGCATATCCATGCGATAGATCGCCGGGGGCTGGTTATAGCTGGAATACTGGTAGAACGTTTCGAAATCGCCGGGGCGGCCGTCGAACCCGCTGGCCGCGCCATTCGCCGAAATGGTGATTGCGCGCGCCGGTCGCCCGTTCAGATCGGTGACCACCGCCAGCCGCTGCCCTGCGTCGAGATAGGACAGGATCAGCCGGTCGCCGACGATCCGTCCGGCTTCGAGCAATCCGCGCCCGCCGCTGACCACCACATGCGCGCCGGGCCGCGCGCCAAAGTCGATCCGCACCAGACGATAGTTGGGCGCGCCATCATTGGTGATGAACCACAGGCGATCGCCTTCGCCATCGACCAGTTTCCAGTCATGCGTCGGTTGGTCGACCAGCGGCAGCACCGCCCAGGTGCCACTGCGGCGAACCGCGGCCAGATCGATCAGATGGATCGCACGCAGCGGTGCCGTGCTCGGCTCGGTGGTGATCACCGCCCAGCGCCCATCGGATGTCACTTGCGCCTTGTGCCCCCAATCGGGGTGATCGGGCGTGGCATAGACCAGCACATCGGCGTCCTGCCCGGTGCCGATCCGATGATACCAAATGGCCTTGTCGTGCAAGGGCGCACGATAGGCATCGTCACCACGCGGCGCGGGATAGCGCGAATAGAGAAAACCCTGATCGCCGACCCAGCCGATCAGCGTGTCGTTGGCCCATTCCAGCCGATCAGTCAGCCGCGCCCCGGAGGCGGCATCGATTACCCGGATCGTGCGCCAGTCGCTGCCTTCACGTTGTTCGCCCACGGCCAGATACCGGCCGCTGTGCGAGGGCACCCAGGCATCGAGCGCATAGGCATCGCCCGCGCCCCGGTTGGGATCGACCAGCACGCGATCGGGCGCATCGAGCCCATCGCGGACATAGAGCACCGACTGGTTCAGCAACCCGCTGTTGCGCAGGAAGAAATAGCGGTGTCCGGCCTTTTTTGGCAGCGAATAGCGTTCGTAATCATAAAGTTCGCGCAAACTTTGGGCAAACCGGTCATGCCCCGGCAGCGCTGCCAGATAGGTCCGCGCCATCGCATTTTCCTGCCCCACCCAGTCGGCCACGGCATGATCGGTGCGGATATCGGCCTCCAGCCAGCGCCACGGATCGGCCACCACTTCGCCGAACACGTGGTCGCTCACGCTGTCGCGCCGCGCCATGGGATAGTGCACCAGGGTCGGCAGCGTGGTCTGGGTGGTCGGGGCAGGCGCACGCGGCGCGGCGATCTCGGCCGCATCGATGCCCACCGCGTCGGTTTTTGCCGACACCGGCGCCGCCCATGCGGCAAAGCCCATCGCGATGCCCGGCAACGCGCGCCTCAGTCTGATCCTGTCCCACTGCATCATCTTTATTCTGCGGTGATTTAGCACAGACCAGGGCCGACGCGCAAATCGCGGGCGTTCACGCGCGGGGGATCAATCCGCTCCAGTGCGCCAGAAACGCCTGCACATCGGCGGCTTCGGCAATCACTTTGTCGATTGGCTTGCCACTGCCATGGCCCGCGCGGGTTTCGATGCGGATCAGGTGCGGTTTGGGGCCGATCGCGGTATTTTGCAGCGCGGCGGCATATTTGAAGCTGTGTCCCGGCACCACGCGATCGTCGGTATCGGCAGTGGTGACCACAATCGCCGGGTAGACCGCCCCGGCATGGACATTGTGATAGGGCGAATAGGCACGCAGCACGTGCCAGTCGGCCTCCTTTTCGGGATAGCCATAGTCATCGACCCAATAGCGCCCGGCGGTGAAGCGATCGAACCGCAGCATGTCCATCACCCCCACCCCGGCATTGGCAGCCGCAAACAAGTCGGGCCGCTGGTTGACCACCGCGCCAACCAGCAGGCCGCCGTTCGAATGGCCCTGGATCGACAAGCCGCCGGCGGGACACATGCCGTTGGCAATCAGCCATTCCCCCGCCGCAATGCAATCGTCGAACACATTCTGTTTGTGCGCGCGCCGCCCGGCATCGTGCCAGGCATCGCCATATTCGCCGCCCCCGCGCAGATTGGCCACCGCATAGGCCCCGCCGCTTTCAAGCCAGGCCATCGTTGTCGGCGAAAACCACGGCGACAGAGCAATGTTGAACCCGCCATAGCCATAGAGCAGCGTCGGCACCGGGCCATGCACATCGGCATGACGCACCACGAACATCGGCACCCGCGTGCCGTCGCGCGAGGGGTAGAACACTTGTGTCACGCGATAATCGTCGGGCCGGAACGTCAGTTTTGGCGCGCGCCAGACCGTGCGGGTTCCGTTGCCCGGATCGAACCGCAAGACGGTGTCGGGCGTGGTGAAGCTGGCAAACGACAGATAGCCATGGGTGTCGTCGGGCCGCCCGCTCACACGGCCCACCGCGCCAAGGCCGGGCAGCGCCAGTTCCCCCGCGGCCACCCCATCGAGCGCGGCCAACCGCACCAGCGAATGGGCATCGTGCAGATAGCCAAGCACCAGTCGGTGCCCGACAATCGCCGCCCATTGTAACGTATCGTCGTGTTCGGGCACCACCGTGGTGAAACGCGGCGGCGCCTCGCCATGGCGTGCCAGATCGACCCGCACGATCTTGCGCCGGGGTGCCTGCGCGCCCGACAGGAACCACAGGCTGTCCCCGACCGCGTCGAGGAAAGTCCATTCTGCGGTCATCTCGGCAATCAGCGGCCGCACCGCACCGATCTGTCCGCCCTCGATCGGCGCAATCGACACGGTGTTGACCGGATCGGTGCCATCGCTCGACGCAATCACCAGCCAGCGGCCATCGCTGCTGACAGTGGCAACATGGCCGCGCTTGGGCAGATCGGGTGTGGCGTGGATCGGCACGTCATCGCTTTGCGACGTACCCAGCCGATGCAACCACACCGTCTGGTTGTAATTGAGTGCCTGGAATGCCGCATCTTTGCCGGGTTCGGCAAACCGCGAATAGACCAGCGCGCTATCGCCCACCCACGCCAGGCCGGAAAATTTCACCCATTTGAGCCGGTCGGGCAGCACCGCGCCATCGGCCACGCGGACCACTTGCACCGTGCGCCAGTCTGATCCGCCGTCCTGCACCGAATAGGCCATCAAGCTGCCATCGTCGGACGGTTGCCAGTCATCGAGCGCGGTTGCGCCATCGCCTGCCCAAGTGTTGGGATCGAGCAGCACGCGCCCCTTGGCGCCAGCGGGCGCCTCGCCATCGGTCACCAGCAATTGCGACTGGTTCATCAGCCCGGCGTTCCAGCGGTGGAACACGTGGGCCCCGCGCGCCACCGGCAGGCCAAAGCGTTCATAATCGATCAGCCGCTTCATGCGCGCCTCGAACGCCGGGCGCTCGGGTAAAGCACCCAGATAGGTCTCGGCAAAACGACTCTGTGCGCCAACCCATTGGCCCACTTTGTCATCATGGCGCACGTCGGCCTCCAGCCAGCGCCAGGGATCGGACACGGTCTGGCCGAACACATGCTCTTCGAGCGGAACTTGCGGGGAAGCGGGATATGGCGGCAAAGGCGGAAAGGCGGCAGGGTCAGTCACGGTCAATCCTGTCTCGGCGCGAAGCGGGCTACCCTGTGCCAGTGCCATCACGGTCATGGCAAGGCCACCCCGGCATAGATCCCTGCGCTGCATCATCCCGCTCTCCCACCAATGCTTCCGGTGCTGTTTTAAAAGCGAACGGGCCCTGCGCAAACGAAAAGGGACGGTGCCCGTCGGCACCGCCCCCCATCAAAACCGGTCTGATCTTGTGGATCAGGCGGCTTCAAACTCGTCTTCATCGGCGGTCTGCACCGGACCCGAATCGAGGCCTTTGGCCGAAGTGTCGCGGTCAACCAGTTCGATCACGGCGATCGGCGCCGCGTCAGAGGCGCGATAGCCCGCCTTGATGATGCGCGTATAGCCACCGTCGCGGTCGGCGTAGCGGCTGGCCAACACTTCAAACAGCTTCTTTTCCTGCGTTTCTTCGAGCAGACGCGCGTGCGCCAGACGACGGTTCGACAGGCCGCCATGCTTTGCCAGCGTGATCAGCTTTTCGACATAGGGACGCAGTTCCTTTGCCTTGGGCAAAGTGGTGGTGATCTGTTCGTGCTTGATCAGCGCCGCCGCCAGGTTGCGCAGCAGCGCAATACGGTGGGCGGACGTACGACCCAGCTTACGCTGGCCAAGTTTATGACGCATGGTTCAGTTCCGTTCGTTGTGGGTCCGTATCAGGTAACCCAGAGCTGGCCGATGTTTTGGACGGGGTGGCCGTGGGGCCCCGCTGGAAAGCAGGTGCTTGTGGGGGTTAGCCCAAAAGCTCCTGCTCAAGCTTCTTGGCCATCTCTTCGATGTTTTCCGGCGGCCAGCCCGGGATATCCATCCCGAGACGCAGCCCCATCGAGGACAGCACTTCCTTGATTTCGTTCAGCGACTTGCGGCCGAAGTTCGGCGTGCGCAGCATTTCGGCTTCGGTCTTCTGAACGAGATCACCGATGTAGATGATGTTGTCGTTCTTGAGGCAATTGGCCGAACGCACCGACAGTTCCAGTTCGTCCACTTTCTTGAGCAGATAGCGGTTGAGCTGGTTGGCATCGCTTTCTTCGGGCGCATGCGCCGAAAGACCGGTCGACGTCGCCACATGGCCGGTCGGCAACTGGTCGTCGAAGTGCACGAACAGCGACAACTGGTCCTGCAGAATGCGCGCGGCGTAGGCCACGGCATCTTCGGGGGTAACCGTACCGTCGGTTTCGACCGTCAGGTTCAGCTTGTCATAGTCGAGTTCCTGACCGATGCGGGCGGCATCGATCTTGTACGAAACCTGACGCACCGGCGAATAGAGCGAATCGATCGGGATCAGGCCGATCGGCGCGTCAATCGGACGGTTCGACACCGCCGGGACATAGCCCTTGCCGGTGTCGGCGGTCAGTTCCATGTTGAACGTCGCGCCTTCGTCGAGATGGCAGATCACGAGGTTCTTGTTGAGCACCTCGATATCGCCGGTCACGGCAATGTCACCGGCGCGCACTTCGCCCGGGCCGGTCGCCGAAAGCTGCAGACGCTTGGGGCCTTCGCCCTGCATCTTGAGCGCGATCTGCTTCACGTTCAGCACGATGTCGGTCACGTCTTCACGCACACCGGCAAGCGATGAAAATTCGTGCAGCACGTTTTCGATGCGGATCGAAGTGACGGCCGCACCTTGCAGAGAAGACAACAACACCCGGCGCAGCGCGTTGCCGAGCGTCAGGCCGAAACCACGTTCAAGCGGTTCGGCGATGAAGGTCGCACGGCGTTGCGGGTCGTTGCCGGGCCTGACCTCGAGGGAGTTGGGCTTCTTCAGTTCCTGCCAGTTCTTGATGTTGACAGTCATGGAATTCCCCTGGGGTTGATCGAGTACGCCGGCGTCAGCACATAAAGCTGCGACCGGTCAGATATTGGGCGAGGCTGGCGCAGTGGTACCGCTGCGCCAGTCGCCTGCCGACAGGTCAGACGCGACGGCGCTTTGACGGCCGCACACCGTTGTGCGGGATCGGCGTCACGTCGCGGATTGCGGTAATCGTGAAGCCGACCGCCTGCAGGGCACGCAGCGCGCTTTCACGACCCGAACCCGGGCCCTTCACTTCGACTTCGAGCGTGCGCACGCCGTGTTCGGCGGCCTTTTTGCCAGCATCGTCGGCAGCGACCTGCGCGGCATAGGGAGTCGACTTGCGGCTGCCCTTGAAGCCCATCATGCCGGCGGACGACCACGAAATGGCATTGCCCTGGGCATCGGTGATGGTGATCATCGTGTTGTTGAAGCTGGCATTGACGTGCGCGACACCACTGGTGATGTTCTTGCGCTCCCGCCGCTTGATACGCTGAGGTTCGCGAGCCATTGTCTTGTGTAATCCTGTCGAAAAACCGTGGGGAAACCGGGGGGCTGTCTAGCCCCGCACCGGCTTACTTCTTCTTGCCGGCGATCGGCTTGGCCTTGCCCTTGCGGGTGCGCGCATTGGTGTGCGTGCGCTGGCCACGGACCGGCAGGCCCTTGCGATGACGCAGGCCGCGATAGCAGGCGAGATCCATCAGGCGCTTGATGTTCATCGCCGTTTCGCGACGCAGGTCGCCTTCGACGGTGTGATCGGCGTCGATCGTTTCACGGATCTGCAGGATTTCCGCGTCGGACAAGTCCTGCACGCGGCGGCTGTGGTCGATCCCCAGCTTGTCGGCAATCTGCCGAGCCTGGAACGCACCAATGCCATGAATGTAGGTCAGCGCAACGATAACGCGCTTGTTGGTGGGGATGTTTACCCCGGCAATACGAGCCACTTGTATCTCCGTTCAGCTCCACAGGAACCGTGATCGCTTGCGCCGCACCTTGCCCGACCGGGCCTTGTCCGACAACGCCCGATCCGGGCCCTATCTCATCGCGAAACACCCGAGACGATGCAGAAAAGACCGCGCTCCAGCCAGTGCCCATTGCGCGCTGACTTGGCCGGATTCCCTTCCACAGGTTTCGAGTGAAAGGCGCGCTTAAGCGGATTCGCTTGGGTCGTCAACTGAAAATCGGCGCGCAAACCGGCGCGCGCACCCCATCCGTGCGCAAACGGATGACGAGAGTCGATGAACGATGCACAAAATACAGGATTCGGCCGCAAAGGTCAAAGCCGCGAATCCACCGCGCCGCCGTTCATCCGCCAGACTGGATTGTTACGCTACACCTATGTCATACCACGTGTTCGAGTGGCAGAGGGGCTTTCACATGCGCAGACATTATCCCGCCTTATTCGCACGGGCCCTGCCCGTACTGGCCGCCGCCGTTCCCGCGCTGCCAATTGGCCTGACGCCTGCGCAGGCGCTGGCCCAGATCTCGATCGGCATCAATTTCGGCGGCCCGGATGCGGGCGTGGGCATCCGCATCGGCTATGCCCCGCCGCCAATGCCGGTCTATGTTCAGCCGCCACTGCCCGCGCCCGACTATATCTGGGTGCCCGGCCACTGGGCGTGGAGCGACTACGTCGACGACTATTACTGGGTGCCGGGCTATTGGGAGCTGCCGCCGCAGCCTGGCCTGTTGTGGACCCCGGCGTGGTGGGGTTGGGAAAATGGCGCGTTCGGCTATCACGAAGGTTATTGGGGCCACGAAGTCGGCTGGTACGGCGGGATCGACTATGGCTATGGCTATCACGGCCATGGCTGGGAAGGCGGATATTGGCAGAATGGTCACATCGCCTACAACGGCGCGATCATCAATGTGACCAATGTCCACATCACCAATGTCTATTACCATCCGCCCTCGGTGCGTGAAAACGGACCGCGCGTCAGCTATAACGGCGGCGCCGGTGGGATCGCGGCGCGGCCCAGTCCCGAAGAAATCCGGGCCACCCAGGCGCCGCACATTGCGCCGACCCCGGCCCAGCGACAGCGCGTACAACAGGCAGCCAGCAACCCGCATGCCGCCGCATCGCAGATGACCACCGGCTGGCATCCGCCAGCGGTACACCGCGTCGATGCCAGCGGCGCGCCGATCCCGCGCGCCGCTGCGCTGGCCAAGGGCGGCGCCACCGCCGGGGCCCCGGCAAACTATCATCCGACCGGGGCACCGGCGAACAATCATCCGGCTGGGGCACCGGTCCATATGGGTGAGCCCGCAGTGGCGCCCGCGCGGGTTGCGCCCCCAGCCGGCGGCACTCGCCAGGCCGTGCCCGCACATGGCCCGAGCGCACCCAACGCCTATCACCCGGCACCGCCGCCCGCTGCGCCAGCGCGCCCGGTTCCGGCACCGCGCGCTGCGCCACAGCCTGCACCGGCGGCCCACCCGGCACCGGCACCGCACGCCGCACCGCCGCCACCCAGGCCTGCCGCGCCAAAGCCTTCGGAACCGCCAAGGGACCATCACGAAAAACCCGATCACTCCTGATCTGCGTCATGGGATTGGGGGGCGGCAGTGCCGATCCCCCCAATCCCTGGATACACCGCAAGGGGGGCTTGACCGATCGCCGCCCGATCCCGAAAACCCCGGCAAATCCATTTGCCGGAGAATGTTCCCGTGACCCAGACTGCCCCCTCGCCCGTGACTGTGCTCGATGGCGGCACCGGTCGCGAACTCAAACGGATCGGGGCTCCGTTCCAGCAACCCGAATGGTCGGCACTCGCGCTGATCGAAGCGCCTGAATACGTCACCCGCGTCCACCAGAGCTATGTCGATGCGGGGGCCGACGTGATCACTACCAACACGTATGCGGTGGTGCCGTTCCACATCGGCGAAGACCGTTTTGCGGACCAGGGGGCAACGCTGGCCGCACTGGCCGGATCCCTGGCGCGCGCGGTGGCCGATGCCGCACCGCGCCGGGTCGCGGTGGCGGGGTCGCTGCCGCCGATCTGCGGATCATACCGCCCCGATCTGGTCGATATCGACCGCGCCCGACCGATCCTGGCGGTGCTGATCGCCGCGCTGGCGCCCCATGTCGATCATTGGCAGGCCGAAACGCTGTCTTCGCTGAGCGAGGCCGAACTGGTCGGCGAATTGATCGCCCCCACCGGCAAACCGCTGTGGCTGTCATTCACGCTCGACGACACCCATCCCGGTGCCGTGGCGCAATTGCGCTCGGGCGAGAGCGTGACCGACGCCGCGGTGCTGGCGCAACGGCTGGGCGCACAGGCCATCCTGTTCAATTGCAGCCAGCCCGAAGTCATGGCCGATGCGGTGCGCGCGGCGCGTGCCGCCTGCCCGCTGCCGATCGGGGTCTATGCCAATGCCTTTCCACCGCAGCCCGAAGAGACGGAGGCCAATGCGGTGCTGCTCGATATCCGCGCCGATCTCGATCCCGCCGGTTATGCCGCGTTCGCGCAAAGCTGGCAGGCAGCGGGTGCGACGATCCTGGGTGGTTGCTGCGGCATCGGGCCGGACCATATCGCGGCCTTGCGCGCCCTGGCATAGCCCGGGCGCGCCACCCTTTTGCAACAAGATGTCTAGACATATATAAGACCATTCGATAGCTTTCGCGTATGGAACCAGGCCGCCCCGACCAGACCGACATACCTGCAATCGAATGGCCAACCGTCGCGCTGACAGTGCTTGTCTATGGTGGGTGGCTGGCGCTGACGGCATGGCACGCCACATTGCCATGGCCGGTGCTGCTGGTCGGCGGGGCATGGGTTGTGGCCTGGCAGGGTTCGCTGCAACACGAAGTCATCCATGACCATCCGACCCGCCATCGCTGGATCAACAATGCGATCGGCTTTATCCCGCTGTCGCTGTGGTTGCCCTATGCGGTCTATGCGCGCGAACACACTGCACACCACACCACGCCGCACCTGACCGATCCGCTGGACGACACCGAAAGCAATTATCTGCCCCGACCCGGCGGATTGCCACACGCACTATCCGTGCTGGAGGCCACGCTGATCGGGCGCATGGTGTTTGGCCCGCCGATCCGCGTCGCACGGTTCTGGTGGTCCGAAATGCGCCGCGCGACCGCCGCACCGTTGACCGTGGCGCGTGAATGGGTGCCGCATCTGATCGGCGTCGCGCTGTTGCTGGCCTGGTTTGATCATGTCGGGCTGTCGCTGGTCACCTATATGCTGTGCTTCGTCTGGCCCGGCACCGGCCTGCTGCTGATCCGCTCGTTCGCTGAACACCGCGCCAGCCCCGACCCGGCAGCGCGTACCGCCGTGGTGGCCGATTTCGGGCCGCTGGCACTGCTGTTTCTCAACAACAACCTCCACCCCTGGCACCACACCCACCCCGGCGTGCCGTGGTATGATCTGCCCGCACTCTACCACGCAGATCCCCAGGCATTTCCCCGCGCACCGCGCTATTCCGGTTATGGCGCAGTGTTTGCCCGGTTCGCGTTTCGTGCGCACGACAGCCTGATCCATCCCGGACGATGATCGCATCGCTGGGCATGTACGACCCGCGCTGGTTGCATCATGCCAATGACCGGTTGTGGCAGGCGATCGCCACGCGTCTGCGCGATCTGGGCATGGAAGATGTGCCATCGCGATTGTCGCGCGATCGACCGCTCGATGCCATCTGGACCGCATCCGACTTGTTGCTCGGCCAGACTTGCGGCTATCCGCTGACCACCCGGCTGGATGGGGCCGTCACATTGGTCGCCACACCGATCTATGATGCGCCAGGGTGCCAGGGTGCCTGGCATCGGTCGGCGCTGATCGTGCGCCGCGACGATCCGGCGCAGGACATGGCCGCGCTGTTCGGGCGGCGCGCCGCGATAAATGCGCGCGATTCCAACACCGGCATGAACCTGCTGCGCGCCGCCGTGGCCCCGCACGCGCGCGCTGGACGCTTTTTCGGTGCAGTGCTTGAAACTGGCGCCCATGCGCGCAGCCTGTGGGCGGTGATCGGGGGCCGGGCCGATCTTGCCGCGATCGATGCGGTGACGCTGGCGTTGCTGCGCGATCGCTATCCCGCGCTCGACCGACGCGTGCGCGTGCTCGACTGGACGGCGGAGACACCCGGCCTGCCGTTGATCACCCGCGCGGGACGTTCACCAGACGCATTGCGCCGGGCGCTCGCCGATGTTCTTGCCGATCCCGCCCTTCGCGAAACCCGCGCCGCGCTGCGGCTGATCGACATCACCGTGGTCGAGCGCAGCGCCTATGACGCGGTGCCCGCACTTGCCGCGCAAGCCCGTGACCAAGGCTACCCCGAACTCGCCTGACTATTGCGGGCTGGCAGCCGGGCGTGCGCCGCCGCCAAAGGCCGCATCAAACGCCGAATCGACCGCGTCTTTCGATGGTTCGTCCGGTTCCGACGCGGGTTTGGCCTTGGGCGCGGGCTTCGCCGCCTTCTTCTTCGCGGTTGCCTTGGCCTTCGGCTCGGGCGCGGGCGCCGGTTCCGCCGGGGCCTCTACCGCAGGCGCGGGCGGGCTATCAGGCGCGGGTGCCGTCGGCTGCGGCTCGGGCGCGGGAGCGGGGGCTGGCGGAGGAACCGGGGCAGCCTGCTTGTGCTGCGCGCGTTTCCTGGCCGGGGTAGTGCCGCCCGACGGCGCACTGTCATCCTGCACCGGCGCAGTCGGCAAAGGCGCCACAACCGGTGCATCGGCAATCGGCGCGGGCGCTTCGGGTGGCGGCCCCGACGGCAGGCTCCACACTTTGCCGCGCGGCAACAGCACGCCATTCCGGTCAAGCCCGCCGGCGGCAGGTTGCCCAGAGGGCGCCGCCGGCCCCGCCACGCCGCCCTGATCGCGCGGCCCTGCCGTGCCACCTTCGCTGCGCGGCTCTGCCACCGGGCCGAACTGGCGCGCGAGACTCAGCAACTGGTTGTACATCACGGTATCGACCGCGGTGGCGATCTTGTCGGGCGGATAGCGCATGTAGCCGCCGACGACGTATTCAAAGATCACGCGCGTGCCGCCATCGACTTGCGTCACCGTGATGGTCAGCGTGCCATTGACGGCCTCGCTCTGCAAAGGCCCCAGCGCCCCCACCATGCGCAAGGCCTTGGCATGATCGACGAACACCACGCGCATATGCTCCACCCCGCCGCGCGTGGGGGCATGCGCGGCGGCACCGGCCTTGGCGTGCCCCTCTTCGTCGGCGGGCAGCTTTTCGCAAAAACAGCCCCCAGCGACCGGATCGAGCGACAAGTTTGCTGCATCGCCCGAAAAGGTGTGATCCGACGACCACCACCCCGAAGGCGTAACCAGGCGTTTCCACACCACCCCCGGGCTGCCCGCCATGACCATCACATTGCGCGAGACAAACCCCTGGTCGGTCTGCGCGATCACATCGGCACGCGCCGGCACCGCGAGGACGATCCCCAGCACACCGCCCAAAGCCCCCGCCCAGATCCCACGCCATGCACCCATGCTCGATCTCCTGCGCCTTGCGCTTCTGCCATAACGAAAAAACCCGGCGAGTCCCACTCGCCGGGCTTGTTTTGTCGTTCGCGAACGTCCGTCCGGCCTATTTGATAACGGCCTCGATTGCAGCAGTCACATCGTCCATCGCGGCCATGCCGTCGATGTGCGAAACGATTCCGCGCGCGTTGTAGATCGGCAGGATCGGCGCAGTCTTGGCGCGATATTCGGCCATGCGCGTGCGCACCGTGGCCTCGTTATCGTCGGGACGGCGCTTGAATTCGTGACTGCCGCATTTGTCGCAAGTGCCAGGCACTTTGGGCAGCTCGAAATGATCGTTATAGCCCTTGCCGCACTGGGCGCAGGTGAACCGACCGGTTATGCGTTCAACCAGCGCGTCTTCATCGACATCAAGCTCGATCACATGGTCAAGCTTGCGTCCGCGCGCGGTCAGGATCACATCGAGCGCTTCGGCCTGCGGCGCGGTGCGCGGATAGCCATCGAAGATGGCGCCTTGCCCCGGCGCCAGTGCATCGAGTTCGTCACCGATCAGTGCGGAAACAATGTCGTCAGACACCAGTTGACCCGCTTCCATCACGGCCTTGGCCTGCAGCCCGACCGGGGTCCCCGCCTTGACCGCAGCGCGGAGCATGTCACCTGTCGACAATTGCTTGAACCCGTAACGATCGACCAGTCGCTGCGCCTGGGTGCCTTTGCCCGCACCCGGCGGCCCCAACAGGATGATATTCACTGCCAGCAGTCCCCCTTTTCCCGTCAACTGCGCTGATTGTTCAGCGCATGCGGCCCTTCAGCTTCGCCTTCTTGATCAGATCGCCATACTGGTGCGCCAGCAGATGCGACTGAATCTGGGTAATCGTATCCACCGTGACATTGACGACGATCAGCAGGCTGGTGCCGCCAAAGAACAGCGTTCCCATCCCCGTTTCGGCCATGATCCATTCGGGCACAACACAGACTATAGTAATATAGGCAGCCCCCAGCACGGTGATGCGGGTCAGCACATAATCCAGATAGACCGCGGTGTTGCGGCCCGGACGGATGCCCGGAATGAACCCGCCGTTGCGCTTGAGATTGTCGGCGGTTTCTTCGGGATTGAACACCACGGCGGTGTAGAAAAAGCTGAAGAAGATGATGCCTGCCGCATAAAACAGCATGTACAGCGGTTTGCCATGGCCAAGATACTGGTTGAGCGTGACGATCACCTGGCCCAGCCTGGTGTCGGGCGAGACAGACTTTCCGGCAAACTGCGTGATGGTCAGCGGCAGCAACAGCAGCGAACTGGCGAAGATCGGCGGGATCACACCGGCGGTGTTGAGCTTCAGCGGCAAGTGGCTGCGATCGGCGGCCATCATGCCGTTTTGCGTGGCGCGACGCGGATACTGGATCAGCAGGCGGCGCTGGGCACGCTCCATGAAACAGATGAACACCACAATGCCCATCAGCAAGGCAATCACGCCGATAATGGCAAAGGCGTTCAGCGATCCGGTGCGGCCCTGTTCGAACAAGTTGCCGAAAAACTTCGGCATCTGCGCGACGATCCCGGCCATGATGATCAGCGACACGCCGTTGCCGATACCGCGGCTGGTGATCTGTTCACCCAGCCACAGCAGGAACATCGTCCCGCCCACCAGGCTGATCACCGCACCGATCTTGAACATCAGGCCGGGGTCAACCACGGCCTGCAGCCCCGATGACGCACCATAGCTTTCCAGCCCGGTCGCCAGGAACCAGCCCTGCAACGCGGTCAGGAACACCGCGCCATAACGGGTGTACTGGTTCAGCTTCTTGCGCCCGCTTTCGCCTTCCTTTTTATAGGCGGCCAGCGCGGGGTGCAGCGAAGCACCCAACTGCACCACGATCGACGACGTGATATAGGGCATCACGCCAAGCGCGATCAGGCTCATGCGTTGCAGCGACCCACCCGAAAAGGTGTTGAAGATGTCGAGCACGCCGCCCTGGGTCTTGCTGTAGAGCGATTCCAGAATCAGCGGGTTGACGCCCGGCAACGGCACAAAGCTCATGAAGCGGAACACGATCAGCGCGCCGATCGTGAACCAGATCCGCTTTTGCAGATCGGTCGCCTTGGAGAAATTGGCCAGATTGAGATTGCTGGCGATGTTGTCGGCGCGTGTTGCCATGACCGGAACCGAGACCTTTCGGACGCATTATAATCGGACCGCAAGGCGGGCGCACGGCTTCCCGCGCGCCCTGCCTCTCGCGGATATCTGAAAGCCCATATAGTACGGGCGCAGGGATGCAACACCCCTGCGCCCTATACAATGTCGGATATAATCAGGCTCAGGCGGTCTTTTTCGACGCGCCCTTTTCAGCAGACACCTTTTCCGCGCGGACCTTGACGATCAGCGTGATCGTGCCGCCCAGCGCTTCCACCGCAGCGGTCGCGCCCTTGGAAGCGCCTGCCACGTTGAAGCTGACCTTGCTGGTCAACGCACCCTTGGCAAGCAGGCGTACGCCGTCTTTGCCGCCACGTGCCAGACCGGCGCCCTTGAGCGCGGCATGGTCGATCACGGCCGAGGCATCGAGCTTGCCCGCGTCGATCGCCTGCTGGACAATGCCCAGGTTCACTTCGGCATAGTCCTTGGCGAAGATGTTGTTGAAGCCACGCTTCGGCAGACGCATGTGGAGCGGCATCTGGCCGCCTTCAAAACCGTTGATCGACACGCCCGAGCGCGCCTTGGCGCCCTTTTGGCCGCGGCCTGCGGTCTTGCCCTTGCCCGAGCCGATGCCGCGTCCGACGCGCATCCGACCCTTGCGGGCACCGTCATTGTCACGAAGTTCGTTGAGTTTGGTCATGATAGAGCACTCGCTTTCGCTTTGAGTCGCGCTTGATGGAGGTGGGCCCTTAGCGGCATCACCCCCATTTGTCACCCCTTTCCTCCCCGTGCCGGGGTGGATTTCGCAAAACGAAAAACCCCGGTGTTGCCACCGGGGTCTTGTCGTTCAGCCGAACCGGGTGGTTCAGTCGATCACCGCCACCAGATGGGGCAGTTTCGCCACAGTGCCGAGAACTTCGGCCGTGGCCTCCAGCTCGACGATGCGGTTCATCTTGTTGAGCCCCAGGCCGATCAGCATCTTGCGCTGGGCTTCGGGACGACGGATCGGCGAACCGATCTGCTTGATCTTGATCTTGGCCATGATCGCTTACTCCACGATGGCTTCGGCGGCGGCTTCTGCCTCCACCGGCGCGGCGCCACCACGGCCAAGCAGGTCGGCGACCTTCTTGCCGCGACGCTGGGCGACCGACTTCGGCGAAGTCTGATCGGTCAGCGCGTCGAACGTGGCGCGGATCATGTTGTAGGGGTTCGAGGTGCCGACCGACTTGGTCACCACGTCATGAACGCCCAGGCTTTCGAACACGGCGCGCATCGGACCACCGGCGATGATGCCGGTCCCGGCCGGAGCCGAGCGAAGGTTGACCTTGCCAGCACCGAAACGGCCCTTGCCGTCATGGTGCAGCGTGCGGCCTTCCTTCAGCGGGATGCGGACCATCTTCTTCTTGGCCGACGCGGTCGCCTTGGTGATCGCTTCGGGCACTTCGCGTGCCTTGCCATGGCCGAAACCGACCCGGCCCTTGCCATCGCCAACCACGACGAGCGCAGCAAAGCCGAAGCGCTTGCCGCCCTTTACGGTCTTCGACACGCGGTTGATGTGCACGAGCTTTTCAATCAGCTCCTCACCACCGTCATCGTCGTTGTTGCCACGGCCGCGACGATCGCGGTCGCCGCCACGGCCACGGCCGCGATCACGATCGCCACCGTTGTTGCCGCCACGATCGTTGCCCCGGCCACGGCCACGGCCCCGACCTTCGCGGGGTTCGGGAGCGGAAGTCGCTTCAACGGCGACTTCGCCTTCCACTTGGGTTTCGTCAGCCATGCCTTAGAACTCCAGCCCGCCTTCGCGGGCAGCGTCGGCCAGCGCTTTGACGCGGCCATGGAACAGGAAACCGCCGCGATCGAACACGACAGCAGTGATGCCGGCAGCCTTGGCTTTCTCGGCAATATCCTTGCCCACCTTGACTGCGGCGTCGATGTTCGCACCGAGCGACTTCTCGCCCTTCACCAGCGTCGAAGCAGCGGCCACGGTGCGGCCGGCGGCGTCGTCGATGATCTGGGCATAGATGTGGCGGCCCGAACGATGAACCGACAGGCGCGGACGCCCACCGGAATTCGCCTTGAGCGCGGTGCGAACGCGGCGGCGGCGGCGCGCGAAGAGAGACAGCTTGGCCATTACTTCTTCTTCCCTTCCTTGCGGAAGATGAACTCGCCCTGGTACTTGATACCCTTGCCCTTATAGGGTTCGGGCTTGCGCCAGCGACGGATCTCGGCCGCAACCTGGCCGACCTTCTGCTTGTCGATCCCGATGATATGGATCGTGGTGTTGTCCGGAGTCTTGATCTCGATGCCCTCTGGCACTGCGAAATCGACATCGTGGCTGTAACCGAGCTGCAGCTTCAGGTTCTTGCCCTGCGCCGTTGCACGATAACCGACACCGGTGATCTGCAGGGTCTTGGTATACCCTTCGGTCACACCGGTCACCAGGTTCGAAACCAGCGTACGCTGCATGCCCCAAAAGGCGCGACCACGCTTGGTATCGTTCGCCGGGGTCACCAGAATGGTGGACCCTTCGACCTGATAGCTGATGTCTTCGACCAGCGTGAGAGTCAGGGTGCCCTTGGGGCCCTTCACGGTCAACACGCCATTGGCGATATCGGCGCTAACCCCAGCAGGGATAGCCACCGGCTTTTTGCCGATGCGGCTCATCAGAACACCTCCGCCAGCACTTCGCCACCGACGTTGGCAGCGCGCGCTTCGGCATCCGAAAGCACGCCGCGCGGCGTCGAGACGATGGTGATGCCAAGGCCGTTGCGGATCACCGGCAATTCCTTCGAACCGGAATAGACGCGGCGGCCCGGCTTTGAAACACGTGCCACGTGCTTGATCGCCGGCTGGCCTTCAAAATACTTCAATTCGATGCGCAGCAACGGATGCTGACCCGTGGTGTCTTCGCTGAAACCACGGATATAGCCTTCGCGCTGAAGCACTTCGAGCACGTGTGCACGCAACTTCGACGCGGGCGAAAGGACGGTGTCCTTCTTTGCGCGCTGGCCGTTGCGGATGCGGGTGAGCATGTCACCCAGGGGGTCGGTCAATGCCATCGCTCTATCCTTACCAGCTCGACTTGGTCACGCCGGGGATCAACCCCTTGTTGGCGAGATCGCGCAGCTCGATGCGGCACAGCCCGAACTTGCGATAATACGCACGCGGGCGGCCAGTGGTCGCACAACGGTTGCGCACCCGGGTCGGGTTGCCGTTGCGCGGGACTTCGGCCAGTTTCAAGCGCGCGATCAGGCGCTCGGTATCGTCGAGCGACTTGTCGTTGGCCTTGGCCTTGAGCGCGGCGATCTTTGCCGCATACTTATCAACGAGCTTCTTGCGCCGCTCGTTCTTGTTGATCGAACTCAGTTTCGCCATGGACTTAAGCTCTTTCTTCCAGAATGGCTAATCAGGCAGCTTTCGCCTGTTCGGCGGCATCCTGCGGGAAGGGGAAACCGAACAGACGCAGCAGCTCGCGCGCTTCGTCGTCGGTCTTTGCGGAAGTGGTGACGATGATGTCGAGGCCACGCACCTTGTCGATCTGATCATAGCTGATTTCCGGGAAAATCAGCTGTTCCTTGAGACCCATCGCATAGTTGCCACGGCCATCGAACGACTTCGGGTTCAACCCACGGAAGTCACGGATGCGGGGCATTGCGACAGTGATCAGACGGTCCAGGAATTCGTACATGCGTTCGCGGCGCAAGGTCACCTTGCAACCGATCGGCATGCCTTCACGCAGCTTGAACTGCGCGATCGACTTCTTCGCCTTGGTAATCACCGGCTTCTGACCGGCAATCAATTCCATCTCGGACGCCGCCGTCTGGACCTTTTTCTTGTCCTGGCTGGCTTCACCGACGCCCATGTTGAGCGTGATCTTTTCGATCCGGGGAATTTCCATCGCGTTCTTGTAGCCAAACTTCGCCGTCATCGCCGCAGCGATTTCAGCGTCGTACTTGGTCTTCAGACGCGGAATGTACGTTTCAGACATCGATCGCCTCCCCGGACTTGACGGCCACGCGGACCTTCTTGCCATCCCTGGTTTCGAAGCGGACGCGGGTGGCCTTGCCATCCTTGTCGGCAAGCCCGACCTTCGAAATGTGCAGCGGCGCCTCAAAGCGGTCGAGACCGCCCTGCGGGTTCGCCTGGCTCGGCTTGCGGTGACGGGTGGCGATGTTCACGCCGCCGACGACCACTTTGTCCTCCTTGGGGAGAACCTGGACGACAGTGCCGGAACGGCCCTTGTCCTTGCCAGAGCGGATGACGACCTGGTCACCCTTCTTGATCTTGGCAGCCGACATCACAGCACCTCCGGCGCAAGGCTGATGATCTTCATGAAGCCCTTGGAGCGCAGTTCACGCACCACGGGTCCGAAGATACGCGTGCCGATCGGCTCTTCGTTCTTGCCAACCAGCACCGCAGCGTTGGTGTCAAAACGAATGACGCTGCCATCGGCGCGGCGCACGTCCTTGCGGGTGCGCACGATCACCGCACGGTGCACGTCACCTTTTTTGACGCGGGCACGCGGCTGCGCTTCCTTGATCGACACCACGATGATGTCGCCGACGCCCGCGAACCGACGCTTCGACCCGCCCAGCACTTTGATGCACTGGACGCGCTTCGCGCCGCTGTTGTCCGCGACCTCGAGATTGGATTGCATCTGGATCATTGATCCGGTTCCTTCTCAGTGGCTTGCCGAAACCAGTCCGGCAGTTCCAAATTTAAAAGCGCTCACTTCTGCCTGGCGGCTCCGGCCCTCTCCCTCACCCGACCACTGTACCCTATGGATAGTCGGGTGGGGGAGAGGGCCGGTGCCACTAGCGCATCAGACGTCCGCTTCGATGGCAGCGACCTTGCCGGCCAGAACGCGGTCGATGACCTTCCACGTCTTCTGCTTCGAATAGGGCGCGGTTTCCTCGATGCGCACCGTTTCGCCCAGCTTGAAGGAATTGTCCTCGTCGTGGGCGTGGTACTTCTTCGAGCGACGGATGATCTTGCCGTACAGCGCATGTTTCACCTTGCGCTCGACTTTGACCACCACGGTCTTTTCATTCTTGTCGGAAACCACCGTCCCGACCAGGATACGCTTGGGCACGTTGGTTCTCCTCAGGCCTTGACCGCGCGCGACCGTTCGGTCTGCAGGGTCTTGATGCGGGCAACCTGACGACGCACTTCCTGAATGCGGGCCGGGCGCTCCAGCTGGCTGGTCGCCGCCTGGAACCGCAGATTGAATTGTTCGCGCTTCAGTTCGGCGAGATCAGCAGAAAGCTGGTCGTCGCTCTTGAGGCGCAGGTCCTCGAACTTGGACATCGTCTTTCCTCCTTACTCGCCGCCAAGATGCGAGGTGTCGCCCAGACGGGCCACGACCTTGGTCTTGATCGGCAACTTCATCGCTGCGCGGCTGAACGCCTCGGCAGCAAGCGGACCGGGGACCCCGTCGAGTTCGAACAGGATCTTGCCGGGCTTCACGCGGGCGGCCCAGTATTCCACCGAACCCTTGCCCTTGCCCTGACGGACTTCGGCAGGCTTCTTGGAAACCGGCAGATCGGGGAACACGCGGATCCACAGACGGCCCTGACGGCGAATGTGGCGGGTGATCGCACGACGCGCCGCTTCGATCTGGCGCGCGGTGACGCGTTCCGGTTCGAGCGCCTTCAGCCCGTACGAGCCGAAGTTGAGGTCGGTGCCGCCTTTGGCGTTGCCGTGCAAACGGCCCTTGAACGCCTTGCGGAACTTGGTCTTTTTGGGTTGCAACATGGTCTAAACCTTCACCCTCAGCGTGACGGACGCACGCCCGAGGTCTGTGCCTCGAGCATGAGGCGATCTTGCGCCAGCGGGTCGTGACCCAGGATCTCGCCCTTGAAGATCCAGGTCTTGATGCCGATCACGCCATAGGCGGTGTGGGCTTCGGCTTCGGCGTAGTCGATGTTGGCGCGCAGCGTGTGCAACGGCACCCGACCTTCGCGATACCATTCGACGCGCGCGATTTCCGCGCCACCCAGACGACCGCCGCAAGTGATCTTGATGCCTTCGGCACCAAGCCGCAGCGCCGACTGCACCGCGCGCTTCATCGCACGGCGGAACGCCACACGACGCACGAGCTGATCGGCAATGCCCTGGGCAACCAGCTTCGCATCGATTTCCGGCTTGCGGATTTCAACGATGTTCAGCTTGACGTCGCTCGCGGTCAGCTTCGACAGCTTGGCGCGCAGCTTTTCAATGTCTGCGCCCTTCTTGCCGATGATCACGCCGGGACGCGCCGCATAGATCGACACGCGGCACACTTTGGCCGGACGCTCGATCACCACCTTCGAAATCGCCGCCTGCGGCAGGCTTTCGACGATGAACTTGCGGATCGTCAGGTCTTCCTTGAGCAGGCGAGCATAGCTGCGCCCTTCGGCGAACCAGCGGCTGTCCCAGGTGCGGTTGATCTGCAGACGCAGACCGATGGGGTTGGTCTTGTGACCCATGATCAGGCCTCCTCGACTTCGCGGACAACGATCCTAAGGCGCGAAAACGGCTTGAGGATCCGGGTCGACTTGCCACGACCACGGGTGTGGAAGCGCTTCATCGTGATCGACTTGCCAACGCTGGCTTCGGCAACGACCAGCGCGTCGACATCCAGGTTGTGGTTGTTTTCCGCGTTGGCGATCGCCGAGGCGAGCACCTTGCGGGCGTCAACCGCCATGCCCTTCTTGGAGAAGGACAGGATGTTGAGCGCGTCTTCGGCGCGCTTGCCGCGGATCAGCGCAGCCACGAGGTTCAGCTTCTGGGCCGAACCACGGATCTGCGTACCGACTGCCAGCGCCTCATTGGCGGCGACGCGGCGGGGGGCTGCAGGCTTGCTCATCAGCGCTTGCCCTTCTTGTCAGCGGCGTGGCCCGGGAACGTGCGCGTGGGCGCAAATTCGCCAAGCTTGTGGCCGACCATGTCTTCGTTAACCGAGACAGGGATGAACTTGTGCCCGTTGTAGACGGTGAACGTCAGACCAACGAACTGCGGCAAAATGGTCGAACGACGCGACCAGGTCTTGATCGGGCCAGCGCGCGAGCCAGTGTCCTGCGCGGCTTCCGCCTTTTTCAGCAGGTGCAGCTCGACGAAGGGGCCCTTCCAGACGGAACGTGCCATGGGGTGTTACCTCTTCTTCTTCGCGTGGCGCGAACGGATGATCATCTTGTCCGTGCGCTTGTTGTGGCGGGTGCGGGCACCCTTGGTCGGCTTGCCCCAGGGGGTAACCGGGTGACGGCCGCCCGAAGTCCGGCCTTCACCACCACCATGCGGGTGGTCGACCGGGTTCTTGGCCACACCACGCGTCAGCGGGCGCTTGCCCAACCAGCGGTTGCGGCCGGCCTTGGCCAGGTTCTGGTTGCCGTTGTCGGGGTTCGACACCGCGCCAACCGTGCCCATGCAATCGCCGCGCAGGTAACGCTGTTCGCCCGAGTTCAGACGAACGATGACGAGACCGCGGTCACGCCCGACGACCTGCACATAAGTGCCTGCCGACCGTGCGATCTGACCGCCCTTGCCCGGCTTCATCTCCACGTTGTGGACGATGGTGCCGACCGGCATTTGCGACAGCAGCATGGCATTGCCAGGCTTCACGTCGGTCTTTTCGCCCGCGACGATGACATCGCCAGCGGCCAGACGCTGCGGCGCCAGGATATAGGCCTGTTCGCCATCGGCGTAGTTGACCAGCGCGATGAACGCGGTGCGGTTGGGGTCATATTCCAGACGCTCAACCGTGGCCGGCACATCCCACTTGCGACGCTTGAAGTCGATGAAGCGGTACTTCTGCTTGTGACCGCCCGCGATACCGCGGCTGGTCACATGGCCTTTGTTGTTGCGGCCGCCGGTCTTGGACTTGCCTTCGGTCAATGCCTTGACCGGCTTGCCCTTCCACAGCGACGCCTTGTCGACGAGAACCAGGCCGCGGCGTGCGGGGCTGGTCGGGTTATAGCTCTTGAGTGCCATGATCCTTGCGCCCTCAGATACCGCTGGTCACGTCGATCGACTGGCCAGCAGCCAGCGTCACAACGGCCTTCTTGACGTCGGAGCGCGTGTAGGGCTTGCCCTTCCAGCGCTTGGTCTTGCCCTTCTGGACCAGGGTGTTCACCGCAGCGACCTTAACACTGTAGATCGCTTCGATGGCCGCCTTGATCTGGGGCTTGGTCGCGGTGCCCGCGACCTTGAACACAACCGCGTTGTGTTCGGACAGCAGCGTTGCCTTTTCGGTGATGTGGGGAGCCACAATCACGTCATAGTGCCGCGTGTCGATTGCTTCCTTAGCCATTGAAGCGCGCCTCCAGCTTTTCGACCGCAGCGCGCGTCAGCACCAGCGTGTCATGCTTCAGGATGTCATAGACATTGGCACCGATCGCCGGCAGCACGTTGATGCCGATCAGGTTGCGGGCTGCGCGGGCAAAGCCCTCGTTCACCGCATCACCATCGACAACCAGCACTTTCTTGCCGAAACCGGCCTGCGCCAGCGTGCCGACGAGAACCTTGGTCTTGGCATCGGCCAGTTCCAGGCTTTCAACGACCACCAGGCCGCCCTTCGCCTTCGACGACAGCGCCATCTTGAGACCAAGCGCGCGGACCTTCTTGTTCAGCGAAATGTTGAATTCGCGAACGCGCGGACCGTGCGCCTTGCCGCCGCCGATGAAGATCGGGGCCTTGCGGTCGCCGTGACGGGCGGTACCACCACCCTTCTGGCGGCCGAACTTTTTGCCGGTGCGGGCAACATCGCTGCGCTCACGCGCCTTGCGGGCGATACCGCGACGGTTTTCCAACTGCCAGGTAACGACACGATGCAGGATATCTGCGCGCGGCTCGAGGCCGAACACGTCATCCGACAGCTCGACGTCGCCAGCGGCAGTCCCGTCCAGATTGAGGACCTGAACCTTCACGACTTAGCCCTCCTGGCCATCGGTCGCAGCAGGTGCGACGTCATTGTTGTTGGAAGCCTGCTTGATGCCGGCGGGATAGGGCGCATCGCCATGGCGATCGACCTTGACCGCATCGCGCACGAGCAGCCAGCCGTTCTTCGAACCGGGCACCGAGCCCTTGACGAAGATCAGGCCGCGTTCGTCGTCGGTACGGACAACTTCGAGGTTCTGCTGGGTGCGCTGACGGTCGCCCATGTGGCCGGCCATCTTCTTGTTCTTGAACACGCGGCCCGGATCCTGGCGGTTGCCGGTCGAACCGTGGGCACGGTGGGAAATCGACACGCCGTGCGTGGCGCGCATACCGCCGAAACCCCAGCGCTTCATGGCGCCCGCAAAGCCTTTGCCCTGCGTGTTGCCCGTGATGTCGACCAGCTGGCCGATCACGAAGTGCGACGCCGCAATGGTCGAGCCGACATCGAGCACCGCATCGTCAGCGACGCGGAATTCGGCGACCTCGGCCTTGAGCGGCACTTCCGCCTTGGCGAAGTGTTCGCGCTGCGGCTTGGCAACGTTCTTTTGCTTGGCAACGCCCGCGCCGAGCTGAACCGCGACATAACCGTCACGATCAGCGGTGCGAACCGAAACCACCTGGCAATCTTCAAGCGAAAGGACGGTAACCGGCACGTGCCGACCATCTTCCTGGAAAAGGCGAGTCATCCCCACCTTCTTCGCGATCACGCCGGTGCGCATGACCCATACTCCTAAACAGAGGCCTGAAGGGGACCATCCCCAGCAGGCGTGTTCAGCCCGTAATGTGAAGCGCGCCCCCGTCCGGGCTGAATGTCCCTGCGCGCAAACGCAAGAACCAACGGGGGACGCTTTCCCGGCCAAGTGCCCTTCCCCTAAAGGAACGGCGGATGCCGGAGGTATCCCTTTGTCAGAGCGACCCTTGGGTCGCTTAATCGGCCCCGCAGAGCCGTAAGGAACTTTGAAAAACCCGAAGGCTTTCCGAAACTTGGGTCACTGCCCCCGGCCTGGCCGGGGAAGCGACCAGCCCGCTCAGG
This sequence comes from Novosphingobium sp. FSW06-99, assembly GCF_001519065.1. Taxonomy (GTDB): domain Bacteria; phylum Pseudomonadota; class Alphaproteobacteria; order Sphingomonadales; family Sphingomonadaceae; genus Novosphingobium. Next base: position 20,448 of record NZ_KQ954263.1, on the reverse strand, counting down.
CGAGCTTGATCTCGACGTTCACGCCGGCCGCAAGGTCCAGCTTCATCAGCGCATCGACAGTGGCCGCGTTGGGCTGCACGATGTCCAGCAGGCGCTTGTAGGTACGCACTTCAAACTGTTCGCGCGACTTCTTGTCGACGTGGGGACCACGGTTGACGCAGAACTTTTCGATGCGCGTCGGCAGCGGAATCGGACCACGGATCAAGGCGCCGGTGCGACGGGCGGTGTCCGCGATTTCTCCGGTGGCCTGGTCGAGCACACGATGATCAAATGCCTTGAGGCGAATGCGGATATTCTGGGCGTCCATGTCCGTTTACCGATGCGAAAGAGCGAAAACAAAAACCAGCTTCCCCGCCGCTGCCAACCCCGGCACCATTCGGCGCCTGCGGGGGAAAAGCGGGTAAGCTGATTGCAAAAACTCCGTCCGGCGGGAGAGCGAATCTCCCGCCGGAGCGGCGCCTATATTACTTCGTGATCTTGCTGACAACCCCCGAACCGACGGTGCGGCCACCTTCGCGAATTGCGAAGCGCAGACCTTCATCCATCGCGATCGGCGCGATCAGCTTGATGCTCAGCGTCAGGTTGTCGCCGGGCATGACCATTTCGGTGCCTTCGGGCAGAACCACTTCACCGGTGACGTCGGTGGTGCGGAAGTAGAACTGCGGACGATAGTTGGCAAAGAACGGCGTGTGACGGCCGCCTTCGTCCTTCGACAGCACATAGACCTCGGCCGAGAATTCGGTGTGCGGGGTGCAAGTGCCCGGCTTGGCAAGAACCTGGCCGCGTTCGACTTCTTCACGCTTGATGCCACGGATCAGCGCACCGACGTTGTCGCCGGCTTCACCCTGGTCAAGCAGCTTGCGGAACATTTCGACGCCGGTCACGACGGTCTTCTGGGTGTTCTTGAGGCCGATGATTTCGACTTCTTCACCCACCTTGATGATGCCGGTTTCGATACGGCCGGTCACCACGGTGCCGCGACCCGAAATCGAGAACACGTCTTCGACGGGCATCAGGAACGGCTTGTCGGTCGGGCGCGGCGGCTGCGGGATGTAGCTGTCGACAGCGGCCATCAGCGCGTTGATCGAGCTCTTGCCGATTTCGTCGTTGCGACCTTCGAGAGCGGCCAGCGCCGAACCCATGACGATCGGAATGTCGTCGCCCGGGAAATCGTACGACGACAGCAGTTCGCGCACTTCGAGTTCGACCAGTTCAAGGATTTCCGGGTCATCGACCTGGTCAACCTTGTTCATGTACACGACCAGCGCAGGCACGCCGACCTGACGCGCAAGCAGGATGTGTTCGCGGGTCTGCGGCATCGGACCGTCAGCAGCGTTCACCACCAGGATCGCGCCGTCCATCTGCGCCGCGCCGGTGATCATGTTCTTCACATAGTCGGCGTGGCCGGGGCAGTCGACGTGCGCGTAGTGACGGTTGGCGGTTTCATATTCGACGTGTGCGGTCGAAATGGTGATGCCGCGTTCGCGTTCTTCCGGCGCCTTGTCGATGTTGGCATAATCGGTGAACGTCGCGCCGCCGGTTTCAGCCAGCACCTTGGTGATCGCTGCGGTCAGCGTGGTCTTGCCATGGTCGACGTGACCGATGGTGCCGATGTTGCAGTGCGGCTTGTTCCGCTCAAACTTAGCCTTGGCCATTGTTCAAACCTTCTTTTCAAACTTGGATGATTGCTGTTGGAGGCGGCACCAGCCGGACTCGCGCCAGAAATTCAGGCGCCGCCCCTAGCGTGATCGTTCCGATCAAGCAAGCGTCTCGTTGGCAGGATTGTTTGCGCCGCGTCCGCATGGTGCGAATTTGGCGCAAACCGGCGTCAAGCCAGCTTCTCCTTGAGCTCGGTCGCGACGTTCGCCGGGACTTCGTCATAGTGAGAGAACTGCATCGTATACTGCGCACGGCCTTGCGTGAACGAGCGCAGCGTGTTGACGTAGCCAAACATGTTGGCCAGCGGCACGATCGCTTCGACGACCTGGGCATTGCCCCGGCTGTCGGTGCCCTGGATCTGCCCGCGCCGCGAGTTGAGATCCCCGATCACGTCGCCCATGAAGTCTTCAGGGGTGACGACTTCGACCTTCATGATCGGTTCGAGCAGCTTGATACCCGACTTCTGCGCCGCTTCGCGCATTGCTGCACGACCGGCGATTTCGAACGCCAGCGCCGACGAGTCGACGTCGTGGTAGGCGCCGTCCACCAGGTGAATGTTGAAGTCGATGATCGGGAAGCCGATCAGGCTGCCGGTCGAAGCCGTTTCGCGCATGCCCTTTTCGACCGACGGGATATATTCGCGCGGAATGTTCCCGCCCTTCACCTCGTCAAAGAACTGGATGCCCGAACCGCGTTCGCCGGGAACCAGACGAACCTTGACCCGGCCGAACTGACCCGAACCGCCCGACTGCTTCTTGTGCGTGTAGTCGAGTTCGACTTCACGGCCGAGCGATTCGCGATAGGCCACCTGCGGCGCACCGACGTTGGCTTCGACCTTGAATTCGCGGCGCATGCGATCGACCAGGATTTCGAGGTGAAGTTCACCCATCCCCTTGATGATCGTCTGGCCGGATTCGTGATCGGTCGACACGCGGAACGAAGGATCTTCGGCCGACAGGCGATGCAGCGCGATGCCCATCTTTTCCTGGTCAGCCTTGGTCTTGGGTTCCACCGACAGTTCGATCACCGGATCGGGGAATTCCATCCGTTCGAGGATGATCGGCGACCGTTCTGCGCAGAGCGTATCCCCGGTGGTGGTTTCCTTCAGACCGGCCAACGCGACGATGTCGCCCGCATAGGCCGCATCGATGTCTTCCCGGTTGTTGGAGTGCATCAGCAGCATACGGCCGACCTTCTCCTTCTTGTTCTTCACCGAGTTCAGGTAGGTGCCCTTGACGAGCGTACCCGAATAAACGCGAAGGAAGGTCAGGCTGCCCACGAACGGATCGTTCATGATCTTGAACGCCAGGCCCGAGAACGGCGCATCGTCGGCCGTCGGACGGCTGTCGGGCTGATCGTTGTCGGGATTGATGCCCTGCACGTCGGGAATGTCGAGCGGCGAGGGCATATAGTCGACCACGGCGTCGAGCAGGGGCTGCACACCCTTGTTCTTGAACGCCGAGCCACACACCACAGGCACGAACTTCTGCGCCAGCGCACCCTTGCGGATCAGCGCCTTGAGCGTCGCGACGTCGGGCAGGTTGCCTTCGAGATAGGCTTCCATCGCCTCGTCGTCCTGTTCGACGGCGAGTTCGATCAGGGTCTGGCGATATTCCTCGGCCTCGTCGGCGAGGTCGGCGGGGATTTCGACATAATCGAAATTGGCGCCCAGACTTTCATCATGCCAGATGATGGCGCGGTTGTGGACGAGGTCGACCAGGCCCTTGAAATCGCTTTCGGCGCCGATCGGCAGATAGAGCACTGCGGGCACCGCGCCCAGGCGATCGATGATCGACTGCACGCAGTACTTGAAGTTGGCACCGGTGCGATCGAGCTTGTTGATGAAGCACATGCGCGGCACGCCGTACTTGTCGGCCTGGCGCCACACCGTTTCCGACTGCGGCTCAACACCGGCAACGCCGTCGAAGCACGCCACCGCACCGTCGAGCACGCGCAAGCTGCGTTCAACTTCGATGGTGAAGTCGACGTGGCCGGGGGTGTCGATGATGTTGATGCGATAATCGCCCCAGAAGCAGGTCGTCGCGGCCGACGTGATCGTGATGCCGCGTTCCTGTTCCTGCTCCATCCAGTCCATCGTCGCGGCGCCGTCATGGACTTCGCCGATCTTGTAGGACTTGCCGGTGTAATAGAGAATGCGCTCGGTCGTCGTCGTCTTGCCGGCGTCGATATGCGCCATGATGCCGATATTGCGATAGCGCTCGAGCGGCGTACTGCGGGCCATGGTAGGTTCCTTGCGGTCTTGGGGCGATGGCGGACTTTGGCCGCGTCACGCCCCTTGGTTCAATTCGATGACCGTTGTGTGACGTTATCGCCGGGCGACACAGCCGCCCGGCAATCGCACGCTTACCAGCGGTAGTGGCTGAACGCGCGGTTGGCGTCGGCCATACGGTGGGTATCTTCGCGCTTCTTGACCGCGTTGCCACGGTTGTTGGCAGCGTCGAGCAGTTCGGCCGACAGGCGCGCGGCCATCGTCGTTTCCGAACGGTTGCGCGCGGCGGTGATCAGCCAGCGAATGGCCAGCGCCTGCGCACGTTCGGGACGGACTTCGACCGGAACCTGATAGGTTGCACCACCGACGCGGCGCGAACGCACTTCGATCTGCGGCTTGACGTTGTTGAGCGCGTCATGAAACAGTTGCAGCGGGTCCGCCTTGGCGCGGGTCTGCATGGTATCGAGCGCACCGTAAACGATGCCTTCGGCATTGGACTTCTTGCCGTCGTACATGAGGTTGTTCATGAACTTCGACAGGACCTGATCACCGAACTTCGGATCGGGCAGGATGACCCGCTTTTCCGGACGACGACGACGTGACATGGGGTATTCCTTCTGACTGGGCCGGACCGCGCAACCTGCAAACCAGGTATGGGCCAGGCTGATTCCGCTGGATCATCTGCGGCGCCCGTAGCGGGCGCCGGCAGCGATCACTTCGGACGCTTGGCGCCGTACTTCGAACGGCTCTGCTTGCGATCCTTGACGCCCTGGGTGTCGAGCACCCCGCGCAGGACGTGGTAACGCACACCGGGAAGGTCGCGAACGCGGCCGCCGCGGATCAGCACGACCGAGTGTTCCTGCAGGTTGTGGCCTTCGCCCGGGATGTACGAAATGACTTCGCGGCTGTTGGTCAGACGGATCTTGGCGACCTTGCGCAGCGCCGAGTTCGGCTTCTTCGGGGTCGTCGTGTAGACGCGGGTGCAGACGCCGCGCTTTTGCGGGTTCTGTTCCATTGCAGGGACCTTGCTCTTGGCCTTCTGCGGAACGCGGCCCTTGCGGACCAGCTGGTTGATCGTGGGCATCTTGAAGACTTCACCTTGGTTCTGGCATTGCCACACCGGTGAAGCGCAAGGGTCGCGGCTGAAATCGCAGGCGCCCCTGCCCCACAGGGGCCGGACGCCTGATCCAGTCACGAGCCGAAAAACACTCCACCCGTGCCGCAGCACCGGGTTACTTTGGCGGTTTGCGCGATCGGGGCTACCCCCGCTCCGCACGCTGCGCCAATGTTCAGCTCAAACGGTCTGGGGCAGAGTCGCAGCGTGCAACCATGCCCCGGAAGAGCGGGCCCTTACGCATGAAGCACACCAAGGTCAAGCACGGTCCTGCGCCGGTTGCGCGACCGGGCCGGATCGAACAGGTTGGACAGGCGGGGCATGCCGCGATTATGGAGCGCGCTTTGGGGGTTGTGGGAGGAAAGCATGCCGGACGCCACACGTAAAGTCGCGGCTGCCTGGCTTGCGCTGGCGGCCTTGCCGTTGCTGGGCGGGATCGCGATCTCGCTGGTCTATTGGCCGGGCCTCGTCACCTATGACGGGTTGCGGCAATATGATCAGGCGTTGAGCGGGCAATTCGACGACTGGCATCCGCCGATGATGGAATGGATCTGGCGATGGCTGGTTCCGCTGGCGCATGGCCCGGCGCCGATGCTGGTGCTGCAATTGCTGCTCTATGGCGCGGGCATGGCCGGGCTGGCGGTGTGGGCCTGGCGGCGGGGTCGTCCCGGTCTGGGCATGGCGATCTGCGCCACCACGCTGCTGCCGCTGCCCGCCGCGCTGATGGGCGAAGTGCTCAAGGACTGCCTGATGGCGGGCGCCCTGACGGCGGCGGCCAGCCTGGCGCTGCTGGGCCTGGGCGATCGGCACGAACGGCACAGGGGCCTGCGTCTGGCCGCACTGGTGCTGGTGGTGTTTGCCGCCACCTTGCGGTTCAACGCGTTTCTGGCCGGGGTTCCGCTGATCCTGGTGCTGGCCGGGCCGCGCTGCTGGGTGTCGTGGTGGCGGATGGGGGTGGCCGCACTGCTGGCGACCGTGCTGCTGCTGGCGGCGATGCCGCTGGCCAACCGCGCGCTGGGCGCCCGGCACAGCGATGTCGAACTGTCGCTCGTCATTTTCGATCTGGCCGGGATCACCACCCACACCGGGCACGATGTGTTCCCGCCGCTGGGCGTTGCCAACGCGGCGCCGGTCATCAGCCGATGCTATTCCCCGGTCAAATGGGACACCTATTCGTGGTGGGTCGATCCGCTGTGCCCGATCAGCTTTGACCACGTGCGCGCGGCCGTGCACGCCCGGCAGATCAGCCCCTATGGCTATCTGGCGCGGCAGATCGCGGCGCATCCGCTGGCCTATGTCGAACACCGCCTGACGCACTGGAACATTGCCACGCGGTTTCTGGTCAAGGACATGGTCGATCGCCCGGTCCAGCGCGAGACGGCGCCCAATGATGTCGGGTTCAAGGTATCGAGCGGGCCGCTGCTCGCCACGGTTGACAGCGTGGCGATGACGGTCGGGCTCGGTCCACTGGGCTGGCCATGTTGTTATATCGCGCTGGCGCTCGGGCTGGTGCTGGCATCGGGGCCGCTGCCGCAACGGCTGGCGATCCGCATGCTGGCGGGGTCGGCCCTGCTCTATGGCCTGGGCTATGCGGTGTTCAGCGTCGCGTCGGAACTGCGCTATTATCTGTGGACGATGATCGCCACCGCGATCGCGCTGATGATCATGCTCAGCGATCTTCGCACCTTGCCCACCGCCGCGCGCAAACGCCCGGTGTTGCTGGCCCTGGCACCTCTGGTGGTGGTGCTCGGTGCCGCGTCGCTCTGGCGGTTGTTCTAACGACCGATCAGGCCCAGCGCGTGGCGGATAAAGGCGTCGCGGTCGGTGATCCACTGGTCCTGTGGCGGCAGGTGCGGGTCGGTATAAGTCCAGCCGTCGCGCGAATAGACCCGCGCCATGCGCCCGGTGGTGTGGATGGCGATCGATACCGCGCGTTGCCAGGCGCGCGGGGTCTGGTCATTGCCGACAATGTGATCGGTGCCCGGCGCAAACCCGGTGCCCTGCGGGCGTAACGCAAAGACATAAGGTTCGGCGCGAAAGCTGTCGACGGTGGTGTTGAGGAACACCGACAGATAGACTTTGTCGAGCACGCCCAGCGGATCGGGCGGCATGCGCCAGGCCGGGCCGGCCAGCACGCTCCACGGATAGTTGGCGGGCGCGCCATAGAGCATTTCGGTGCGCAGATCGACCAGCGCGTCGCGCGCGGCCTGTGCGGGGGCCTGGCGCACCAGATGCAGATTGTTGGTCCAGGTAAAGCCGAATTCCGACGCATCGATCAGCGGCATCGCCGATGCGGTGGTGCCTTCGGGCCGGTTCGAGACGGTGACGTTTTCATAGATGCGAAGATAGGCCTTGTCTTTCAACTGGTGCCCGCTCGCCACGTTTGACCAGGCATGTTGCCCGTGCCAGGTCGAATTGCGCAAATGGGTGACCAGCGTGCCGTTGATATAGGTCGTGTGTTCCTGATCGGCGTTGCCGCCGACATTGCCCGCAATATCGCTGTCTTCGATATAGAGCATGGTCTGGCCGCCGGGCACGAACAGCGCGTTCTTGCCGCCATAGATCCGGCACCGGCGCAGCACCGCGCTAAACAGGCCTGGACGCACGCCGCCGAACGCTTCGAGGTGGAGTGCGCCCATCCCCTGCACTCCGCCGGGGAATTCCAGATCGATGTCGCGCATTTCGAAATGGACCCGCTGCCGCCCGAAATCGAATATCCTCAGGTCAATCGTCGCCCATTCGTTGCCGGTGCGAAAGGTGACCCGCCGCCCCGGGATCGATGAACGCAGGATATATTGCGTGCCCTGCAACGGCGCGGCGATCTGCGGCATCCACGGCGCAAACGGATAGACACACGGTCGCCCGGTGCCATCGAGCGCCTCATAGATGAATTCCATCCCGCCGGTCGCCCGACCGTACAGCGAGGCGGCATCGGTCCCGGCATAGACTTCGCGGCCCGCCGCGCGCGATGCATCGCATTTGACCACCAGGCGGATCGCGGGCCGCCGCAAGCCCGCCATCGGCATGTAGAACGGATAGGCGCTGTCGCCCGGCAACGGCGGCTGCACCGTCACCGCAGCAGCCACCCCCGCTGTCAGCAGCGCCATGACGGTGAACACAAAGCCGATGAAACGGTGCATGGCCACCTGCGAAACCTCCTGTGCCAACTGCGGCTGGTTTGCATCATCACAATAATTCGGGCGCTGTCACTCAAACAGTTGTCACCCATGCCGTTTCGTGTCGCGCGCCAATGGGCCGGACCATCCGGCCAAGACGCTTGCCCCTGCCCCCGTAGACCGATATGCGCATGGCCAAGTCGCAACCGCTGGGGGGTCGGATTGGGGGACCACGATATCGGGCCCGTTTCGTTGAAAGATCTCGCCCGACGCCATGCCGCGCTGGTCGGCATCGTGCTGGTTGCGCTGGCCTTGCGGCTGATCCTGTCGACCCGGATGACGGTGTTTCACGCCGACGAAGTGTGGCAATATCTGGAACCCGCCTATGGCCTGGTAACCGGCCAGTGGGTGCGCGCGTGGGAATTCCATGCCGGCATTCGCGGCTGGTTCGTGCCGCTGGTGCTGTCAATCCCGATTGCCATCGGTCAGGCAATCGCACCGCAGACCCAGTTGCACATCTATCTGGTGCGCGCGATGCTGTCCGTGGTGTCGCTCGGCATCCCGATCGCCTGGTATGATCTGGCGCGCCCGCTCGGCCGGCGCCATGCGCTGGTGGCCGCATGGGTCGGCGCTGTATGGTGCGAAGTGTTCTATTTCGGCGTGCGCCCCTCGGCCGAAGGGCTGGGGCTGTCGCTGCTGTTTCCGGCCATGGCGCTGGCCGCGCGCCTGCGCCAGCGCCCCCGGATGGCGCCTGCCGTTGCGCTGGGCCTGCTGCTGGCGCTCGGCTTTGTGGTGCGGTTTCATTATCTTCCGGCGATTGCGCTGATCGCGCTGTGGAGCCTTGGGCGTGACTGGCGGCGTGTGCTGGTCGGACTGGTGCCCGGCTTTGCCGCCGGGCTGATGCTGGGCGGGCTGGCCGACATCTTCACCGGCCATCCGCCGTTGCTGTGGGTCTGGCGCAGCATCGCCTTCAATCTGGTGCAAGGCGGCAGCAGTCTGTTTGGCACGCAGCCGCCATGGTGGTTCGTCACCTTCCAGATCGGCACCTGGAGCTGGGCCGCGCTGGCGATCGTGCCGCTGATGCTGATCGGCGCGCGGCGGCGGCCAATGCTGCTGGCGATTGCGGTCGCGGTCTATGCCACCCATTCGCTGATCGCGCACAAGGAATACCGCTTTGTCCTGCTGGGCACGACCACTTTCGTGCTGCTCGCCGCGATCGGCTCGGTCGATCTGTGGGATGCCGTGCTGCGCCGCATGCGCCGCAGCCCCCACGGGCGTGCCGGAGTCATCGCGCTGTGTCTGGGGTGGGGCGCGCTGAGCGTGGCGGTCGGCGCGATGCCGGTTTTCGCCGAATACTGGGATCAGGGTGACGTGCCGTTCACGACGCTGGTGCTCGCCGGGGAACAGCCCGGCTTGTGCGGCTTTGCCATGGTCGACCAGCCCGCGCATCCCGCGCTGGCGATGAGCCTGTTCAACCGCCCGGTGCCGGTGCTGCTGTTTGACGGGCCAGAAGCTGCCGAAGAAGTGCGCGCCATGGTCCCCCGGTTCAATGTGGTCGAGGCGGCGCAATTGTATGGGCCCAACCTGCCGCCCGCGTTCCACCGCGTCACCTGCTGGGGGCAGGATGGCTATGCCATCGGCGACCGGCTGCAATGCCTCTATGTCCGGCCCGGCGGCTGCACCGGCACGGTCGGCGATTTTGCCTATCAGGCGGCGCTCGAAAGGCGCGGCAAGTGACCGGGCGCAGACTTTGCGTGCTTGGCGCGACGGCGCTGCTGCTCGGCTGCGTGCGCCAGCCGGCGCCGGTGCCGCCGCGCTGTCCAGCCGATGCGGTACTGTCCGCCGCCGCGCCCGCGCAAGGCACCCCGGTCGAGGCAACGCCTGTTGGGCAATGCCTGGCCACGCGCGCAGAGGCCGGGGATGTCGCTGCCGCACTGCGGCTGGGCGATTTCTATCGCACCGCGCCCAGCACGCTGCCGCTGATCGACCGGCGCGGGCGCCAGATCCACTGGTATCGGCTGGCCGCCGACCGGGGCTCTGCGGTCGGGGCGTGGCAGGCGGTGCAACTGATCGACATCAATCGCGATATCCAGGTGCCCAACGACGCGCTGGCCTATCTGTTTGTCGCGATCAAGGCAGGCATTCCCGAGGCAGGCGATTATCTGGTCGACCAGTGGCAGGACGGGCGGGTCGATCCGGGCAAGCTGTGGGCCCTGCGCCGCTGGCTGGCGCGGCCCGGCGCAATTCCCGAAGACCAGCGCCGCGACATCATCGCCGGGCTCAACGCGCCCGCCGACGAACTGGAAGAGGAATGATCACGCCGCCGTGCGCCGCCGGAACAACAGCGCACCGCCGACCAGCGTGATCATCACCACCACATAGATCGCGGCAATCTCCAGATTGTTCCACACCATCATCACCAGCGCCACCGCGGCCATGATCAGCGCAAAGCCCGGCGCCCAGGGATAGGCGGGGGCGACAAACGGGCGCACCAGGCCGGGCTCGATCGCGCGCAAGCGAAACAGCGCGGCCATCGCCACGATATACATCGTCAGCGCCCCCAGCGCCGACAGCGTGACCACGCTGGCGGTCAGCGACTGCCCGGCGATATGCACCACGCTGTCGGACCAGATCGTGGCCACCCCGACCACGCCCCCGGCAATCGTCGCCAGATCGGGGGTGCGGAACCGGGGATGCAGCCGGGCAAACACACGCGGCAGGAACCCGGCGCGGGCCAGCGCAAAGATCTGCCGCGCATAGCCCATGATGATGCCGTGGAACGAGGCGACCAGCCCGAACAGGCCCAGCCACACCAGCATGTGCAACCACCCGCCGCTGCTGCCCACGCTGCGCTTCATCGCCTGGGGCAGCGGATCGTTGATATTGGCGATCTGCGTCCAGTCGCCCGACCCGCCCGCCAGCAGCATCACCCCGAACGCCAGCGCGACCAGCGTGACAATGCCGCTGATATAGGCACGCGGGATCGTCCGGCGCGGGTCGCGCGCCTCTTCGGCGGCCATCGCCACACCCTCGATCGCCAGGAAGAACCAGATCGCAAAGGGCAGCGCGGCAAACATCCCGCCGATCGCGGCCAGGCTGAAATGATCATGCCCGGCCCAGCCGCCCGCCACAAAGTTCGACCAGCGGAACGATGGCGCGACAACGGCCATGAACACCAGCAATTCGCCCACCGCGAGCAGCGTGACGAACAGTTCGAACGTTGCGGCGATATGCACGCCGACAATGTTGAGCGCCACGAACACCACATAGGCCAGCGTCGCTGCGTGCACCGGATCGAGCCAGGCAAACTGCACTTTGAGATAGGCGCCGATCGCCAGCGCGATGGCCGGGGGCGCAAACACGAATTCGACCAGCGTGGCAAACCCGGCAATCGCCCCGCCGACCGGCCCGAACGCGCGATTGGCATAAGCAAACGGCCCCCCTGCGTGCGGGATCGCGGTGGTCAGCTCGGTAAACGAAAAGATGAACGCGACATACATCGCCGCAACCACCAGCGTCGCGACCAGAAACCCCAGCGTGCCCGCGCTGGCCCAGCCATAGCTCCAGCCGAAATATTCGCCCGAAATGACCAGCCCTACCGCGATGCCCCACAAGTGGAACACGCTCAGCCGTTGTTGCAAGCCATCGGAATGCGGTTCATTCATCCATGCTGTCCAGTTTTCGAAAAGGGCGCAGGCAAAGCCTCGCCGGAATCTTTGAGATCCACCCCCGACAGCCCGCGCCGCAGCGATTCGCGCAACAGACGGCCAAGCGTCGCCGCCGCCGCCTCGGGGGTCAGCCCGCCGTTCGCGTGCACGTTGGAGATGCAGTTGCGCTCGCTGTCGGCGCGGCCGATGCGCGGGGCATAGGTCATATAGATGCCCAGACTGTCAGCCACGCTCAGCCCAGGCCGTTCGCCGATCACCATCACCACCGCGCGCGCACGCAGCGCAGCGCCGATCGCATCGCCCAGCGCCACCCGCGCCCCGCTTGCGATCACCACCGGGGCCAGCCGCAGCCCGGCGCATTGCGCCACCAGCGCCCGCACCAGCGCGACCCCGCCCGCCGCGACCCCGGTGGCCGACAAGCCATCGCCCACCACAATCGCGACATCGCAATCGGCCACCGCCGGATCGCGCTCGACCGCCTGGGCCAGCCGTGCCGCGCCCGCTGGCGACAGCGCACGGCCCAGATCGGGCCGCCGCAGATACGTCGCACGATCGGGCGCGGCGCTGGCCACCACGATCGCCGGCAAAGGTGACAACGCAGCGGCCAGCGCCTCGGCATCGAACGGCGCATGCACCGCATCGCGTGCCCGTGCATGATCAAGCTGAAACCGCAGCACCGCATCGAGCGGCAGCGTGTTGCCCACCCGCCCCAACGCGATCCGCGCCGGACTGGCCGCGCGCAACCGCGCCCACAACGCGGCATCGGTCACGCCATCGGTCATGCCGCCAGTCCGCTGCCGATCAGACGATAGACCAGGCCCGCCGCGCCGCCGTCGAGCGCGCGGATCGACCCGTCGGGCGCGACCAGATCCATCTGCGCCAGCCAGGCCTCGAATTCGGGCGCGGCGCGCACCCCGGTCATCGCGCGCAATGCCAGCGCATCATGGTACGACAGGCTTTGATAGCTGAGCATGACATCGTCGTTGCCCGGCACACAGATCAGGAACGTGCACCCCGCCACGGTCAGCACGGTCATCAGCGTGTCCATGTCATCCTGATCGGCCTCGGCATGGTTGGTGTAACAGGCATCGCAACCCATCGGCAGGCCGAGCAGCTTGCCGCAGAAGTGGTCTTCCAGCGCGGCACGGATGATCTCTTTGCCATCATAGAGATATTCGGGCCCGATAAAGCCGACCACGGTGTTGACCAGCAGCGGATCGAACGCGCGCGCCACGCCATAGGCGCGCGCCTCCATCGTCTGCTGGTCGATGCCGTGGTGGCCATTGGCCGACAGCGCCGCGCCCTGCCCGGTCTCGAAATACATCACGTTGTGCCCGACGTCGCCGCGCCCGAGACCCAGCGCCGCATCCTGCGCCTCGCGCAACAGCGCCAGATCGATGCCGAACCCGCGATTGGCGACTTCGCTGCCGGCGATCGACTGGAACACCAGATCGACCGGCCCGCCGCGCGCAATGATCTCGATCGCATTGGTCACATGGGTCAGCACGCACGTCTGCGTCGGGATGGCATAGCGTTGGCGCACATCGTCGAGCATGGTCAACAGCCGCAACGCACCGGGCACACTGTCGGTCGCCGGGTTGATGCCGATCACCGCATCGCCCACCCCGTGGATCAACCCGTCGAGCACGGCCGCGGCAATCCCGCGCGGATCGTCGGCCGGATGGTTGGGCTGCAACCGGGTCGACAGCCGCCCGGCCAGCCCGATGGTGTTGCGAAACGCGGTGATCACGCGCACTTTCTGCGCCACCACGATCAGATCCTGGTTGCGCATCAGCTTTGACACCGCCGCGACCATCTCCGGGGTCAGTCCGCGCGCCACACCCGCCAGCGCCGGCGCATCGGTCTGCGGCAACAGCAACCAGTCGCGCAGATCGCCCACGGTCATCGCCGCCAGCGGGGCAAACGCCGGCGCATCATGGCTGTCGAGGATCAGCCGGGTGACTTCATCGTCTTCATAGGGCACCAGCGCGACATCGAGAAAATGGCGCAGCGGCAGATCCGCCAGCACGGCGCGCGCGGCCACGCGCCGCGCCGCGCTGTCCGCCGCCAGTCCCGCCAGCGCATCGCCCGACCGCATCGGCGAGGCAGCGGCCAGAACCGCCGCCAGCGTGCCGAAGCTGTGGCGCTCTCCGCCGAAATCGCTGCGATAGACCATCGAAACTCCCCGAACCCTGGCCAGGCACCAAGCACAGGCTGGCGAACTTGGCGATTCCCTTGCAAGAGGTGCATGCATGACCTGCGCCGCAGGTCCGGGCAAGCGGGAGACCTTAGGGAATGGCGCCAGACCCCGACCAATCCGCGATGGCTGCGCTGATCGCGCTGGCCGACCACACGCTGGCGCTGCGGCCCGGCATGGTTGTGCTGGGCCTGTCGGGGCCGCAGGGGTCGGGCAAATCGACGCTGGTCGCCGCGCTGCATCGGCATATGGCAGCGCGTGCGATCGCCACCGTCACGCTGTCGCTCGACGATCTCTATCGCACCCGGGCCGAGCGCCAGCGACTGGCGGAACACGTGCACCCGCTGCTGATCACGCGCGGTGTGCCCGGCACGCATGATGTCGCACTGGGGCTGGCGACGCTTGCGGCCCTGGCACGGGGCGAGCGGGTGCCTGTGCCCCGGTTTGACAAGGCCCGCGATGACCGCCGCCCGGTCGACACGTGGGACCGGGCCCCTGCGCACACGCGGCTGGTGCTATTCGAGGGCTGGTGCCTTGGCGCGCGTGCCCAGACAGCAGCCGCGCTGGAACAACCGATCAACGCGCTGGAGGCCGAAGAAGACCCCGACGCGATCTGGCGCGGCCACGTCAACGCCGCGCTGGCGGGCGACTATGCCGATCTGTGGGCACAGATCGACACCATGGCCCAGTTGCGCGCGCCCGATGTCGCCACTGTGGTCGCCTGGCGGCAACAGCAGGAGGCCGCCTTGCGCAGCGTGGCAGGCAACGCGCCAGGTGTCATGGACGACACGGCGGTGATCCGCTTTGTCGCCCATTATGAACGCCTGACGCGGCATTTGCTGACCGATCTGCCCGATCGCGCCGATCTGGTGATCGACCTCGACCCGGGCAGAGCCGTCACACAGATCCTGGCGCGCTATTGCGCTGCCACGTCCAATGCCGCTTCGTGATCGTCCACGCGCCCGGCATCGGCCAGCGCCACCAGCAAAGTCTCGGCCATCGAGCCCAGGAACGCTTCCATCACTGCGCTGCCCCGATCGGTCAGGCGCACAAAAGTGCGGCGCCCGTCGCGACCATCGTCCTCACGCTCGACCAGCGCGCGCATTTCCAGAATGCGCAACCAGCGCAGCGCCGTGGTCGGCGGCACATGCGCGCCGATGCAGGCACTGGTAGTGGGCACCCGCCGCCCCTCGCGCGCCGCGACATAGAGGTCGAGCAGGATATCCCAGGTCGGTTCGCCAAACAGGTCGACACTGAGATAGCGGGCGCGTCGGCGCCTTCCGGCATAGAACTCGCGCGCCAGCGTCAGTGCCAGCCGCTGGCGCCGCACCAGCGCCCCGGCATCGGCTGGCGCAGTTGGCATCGATGACACCGGTGCCGCGCGCAAGGCGCGTTCGACTTTGCCGGGGCGTCCTGAAAGACTGCCGCGCGGACCGACCGGACGAACCGTCATGCCACCCTCCGATCGTTGGTTGACCGGTTCAGGCCGGGCGCCATGCAGCATAGTGACCGATCCGCCTCAGCCGCAGGACGTGTGCGAACGTCCCGATCAGCAGCGTGCAGATTTCGATGATATAGGGCAGTTGCGTCATCATCCAGTAACTGCGCCGGGCCTCGTCGATTTCCAGCAACTTGGCGAAATGCGCCATGACCGCAATCAGTTGCAGCGCGCTGATCCACAACGGCCAGCCACGATTGGCCTTCAGTGCGACCCATGTAAGCGTCAGCAGGGCCCAGCTGTCGATCACGAAGTGACCGGGATTGACCTCGAACCATGTCGGGTCTCCGAAAATGAGGTGATTGACGAAGTCGAATGCGATCATCGCCACAAAGATGATCGCCACCAGGCGTTCGGGTTCGTCGCCCTTGCGCACCGCGAACACGGTGGCAAGCGACAGCAGGAGCCGGGTCAACCAGACAAACAGCATATCAGGCTATCATGATCATGAGTTGACCGGCCCCTGCAAACCGATCACGCGGCGCGCGGGTGGGCCACACCATCGACAGCCGACGCATGGCCCGCAAACAGCGGCCCCGCCAGTTCGGCCGCTTCGGCAGCGGAATCCGACAGCCCAAAGGCGGGCGTCGGTTTGGGATCGTTGCCAACCCCGGTTTCGACCGCAATGTCGTTGAGCCGCCCGTGTACCCGGGCCAGTTCGCCCCCGGCGTTGAGCATCGCCGCTTGGCTGCGCACCAGCCGCATCAGGGCATCCTGCCCCATATAGGGCGCAACACCGGTTTCGCGCCGGGCGTGGACCATCGTGGACAAAAGCTGCGACTGGCGCAGCAGGGCTTCGTCGAGGGCGTTCTCCGCACTCCGCAGATCGCGGGTGATGCGTTGCTGTGCTACGTGTGTGGTCATTGCAGTGGTCGTCATGTCATGCCTCCGGTCGATGCCCCCCGGCATCGAGCTTTGTTGCCAACAATCGAGGCGCAGTGACGTCCGGGCAGGACACCGTTCATTTGTCAGCGATTCAGCCATCCAGCATGTGAGAGAGTTCGGAATAAATCGCCAGCCCGCCCAGAATGATCAGGGTCAGGAAGACGGTAATCATCGCGATCGCCCCCAGACGCATCAACGTGCCGATCCGACCGTCAAACGCCTCGGGAAGGACATGATAATACTCTCGCGGGGGATAATCCGGCCGAAACTCCGCCCTCTGTTGTGGCGATGTTTCCATTGCTTCCAATGGTACCGGAAAAGCCTCCGACGATGTCCTATCAGCCCCTTCCCGCCAACCGTCTTGGCCGGTTTCAATCAGCGATGCGACCTGCGAAGACCCATATATGGATTGTTCATATGTATCTGAACGTACTGACTTTTCGGTTTCGCTACGCAACCGGCGATAGGCCTGGGCCACTTCGCTGCGGGTGGAGGCGCGCAATTTTGCACGGGCCAGCATGATGCGTTGGTCCACCGTGTGCGGGGAAATACCCAGCAAACGCGAGATTTCCTTGGAGGTCTTGTGCTCGATCAGCAGATCCAGCACTTCGCATTGCTTTGCCGTCAACCCCTGAAACGGGTCGACTGCAATCTGATCGGATGAACTGATCAACTCGCAAATCCCCTGCCGCACACCAAGCGGATCACGCCTGTCCCCCAGTCGCATCCGCCGCCATGGACCCACTCAACAGTACGTGTCCCCACTATCTACACCTAGCGGTAAAGCGTAACCAACGATAAAAAAGTGTTACTTAATCCGTCAGGGCAAACCGAATCATCCGGTCAGCTTTGGCGCTATGGTGCATTATCGCATAGAATGTTTGCTTCCTTCCCCAATTGACAGGTATCAGACTTCCGAAAGTACAAGAACGGGAATCGCTGGTTGCCAAGGCGTCGGATAACGATCAGACGGACTTCCAAAGTCCTGGCCGCGAGCCGCGCCATCCTGGCTGCGGTATTCCTGACCGCCATCATGCTCGATCCCTCCCGCAGGACCCTCATGCACGGATTGTTGTGCCGGGAACTGACGCTCTATCTGGGGTGGAGCGCACTGCTCGTGGCGCTGGTCTGGCGCAGTTGGTGGTGGGATTTCCGGGTCGCCATTGCCGTCCATGTTGTCGATATGGTGGTGTTCCTGAGCGCGATCAGCCTGGCCGATGTCGACCGGAACTATGCCAGCAGCCCGTTCATCGGCTTTACCGCATTTCTGCTGATCACCGCCCTGGCCCGGTGGGGTCAGCGGGGCGTCTTGCTGACTGCATGCGCGCTCGTGCTGTCCTTTGGGCTGGTCGGCGGACTGTTCGACGCGTTTGGCCCCACGATCGATAGTTACCAGTTCGGAAGGCGGATGGCCAACATGACCGCACTGTCGCTGATGATCGTGTGGCTTGCCGCCGATGTGCGCGTCACGCGCGTGTCGCCAATGCCCGAACCCGGCGGCATCCCGGGCAGGCGGCGTGACCAGATCCTCGCCGGAGCGCTGGCCTATGCGCGCAGCACCTTCCACGCCCACAGCGCCGCGATTGCGGTAACCACCTCGGAAGAACCCTGGGTCGACCTCTATTGTGATCGCGACGGCGTGTTCACGCACCACCGGGTCGGCCCTGGACCGCTGACCGAGGATTTCGACCCCGACGCCGATGCCGCTTTGTTCGACATCAAGCGGTGCCGCCGGATCCTGGCCCTGAGCGATTACCGGCTGCAACCCAAGACCGGCCCGTTTGGCCATGCGCTGGCCGATGCGTGCGATGTTTCGGGTGGTTTGCTGGCACGCATGACATCGGCATCCGGCCATGGCCAGATGCTGGTGTGGGGCGTGGCCGATGCCTGTATCGATGATTTGCCGGTCATCACGATACTGTCGCGCGATGTCGGCCTGGCGCTTGATCGCGAGGAAATGGCGGCGTTCGCACAATCAATTGCCGTTTCCAGCGTGCGCAATGCGCTGGCTCGCGATCTGCATGACAGCGTGGCACAATTGCTGGCCGGAACGCTGTTCCGGCTGGAAGCGTTGCGGCGCGGGATCCGCGAAGGGCGCGATCCCGACAGCGAAATCGTCGCCATGCGTGAAGCGCTGGGCAGCGAACAGCAGCACGTGCGCACGATGATCGACCGCCTGCGCCGGGGGATTGATGGCAACCGCACGACCGACATTGTCGAGGAACTGACGTCGTTGATTGGCGAAATGGGCCAGCACTGGCAGATCACCACCACGATCACCAGTTCGTGCCCCAGGCTGCCGGTATCGATCGACATGGCCCACGAATTGCGGCAACTCGTGCGCGAGGCGGTCGCCAATGCAGTGCGTCACGGCCAATGCAGCCGGGTCGACCTGGTGCTTGACCATACCAAAGACAATTTGCTGCAAATCTCGATTGACGATAACGGCAGCGGCTTCGCGGCGGCCCGTCGCACGCATCGGCCGCGTTCGATCAGCGAACGCATCGAGATGCTGGGCGGGCAATTGCGAATTGCCAGCGGGGTCTCCGGCGCGCGGCTCGATATCGCGTTGCCGTTGCCGATCGCGGCGTAAGGGTGACGGGGGTCGCCAAACAGGGTGGGATACGGGGCAATCATGGACATGCACAGGGCAGACACAGTATCGGTGCTGGTGGCCGATGATCACAGTTATATCCGCGCGGGGGTCGAAGCGGTGCTGCGCGACAGCCGCTTCCGGATGGTCGCGGGCACGGCCAGCGGCGAGGAAACGCTCGATGCGATCGCCACGTACGATCCGGCGATCGTGGTGCTGGATATCAACATGCCCGGACTGAACGGCGTGCAGACACTCGAAACGCTGCGGCGACGCGCCGACCGGCGCCCGGTGGTGCTGCTGACCGCCGAAATCAACGATCGCCAGTTGCTCAGCGTGATGCGCGCGGGCGTCGAGGGGATCGTTGCCAAGGATGGCGCGGGCGATGAACTGCTCGATGCGCTTGAAAAAGTTACCTCGGGTGAGCGGGCCATCCCGCCCTCGCTGTTGCAACGCGCGCTCGACCTGTCGCTCAATCCCGAAGCGGCCGGGCCACTCGATCGACTCAATCCGCGCGAACGCCGCATCGCCCGGCTGGTCGCACGCGGCATGCGCAATCGCGACATCGGCGCAGAACTCAACATCGGTGAAGGCACGGTCAAAGTCTACCTTCATGCGATCTATCAGAAACTGGGCATCGACAACCGCACCGAACTCGCGCTGCTGGCAGTCAGCGACACATCCAACTGATGGCCGTCGATCGTCCCAGGCGCGGCGGATAAGGATGGTTACGTAACCGGGTTGTCCCGGATTGCCGGGCCCGCCCCATCGGCGCATCGTTTGCGCCATGGCCATGTCCAATGCCGAACGGCAACGCCGTTACCGTCAAAAACTCAAGGCGCGTGCGTCAGGCGATGCGCTGGCCGATCGCACGCGCGATGCGGTTGAACGCGCGGTCGCCGCGCTGTGGGCGTTTCACGAGCGCCCCGCTCCCAGCGGATTGCGCTGGGCGGACATCGATGGCTGCACCAGTGTGGAGGTATATCGCGGCGAGTTGCAGCGGTCACCGGGCAACCTGTTGCAGGCCTGCCGCGCGTTCCTGCCCGATTTTGAAGGGCTGAATGATGACGAGGCGCGCGCGATCCAGACGATCATCGAAATTTCCGACGCGCTGCGACTGGCCACACCGCCCGGATCGGGCAATCTGGTAATGGTCCCCTCAGTCGCCGCCTGAGCACCAGGCTGCCCCAAGCGGTCCTAGAGCGTCCTGCGATAAATCTGTAGCACCGTGACGGAGCCGATTTTGGCCCAGTGCAAGGAGGGATGGCGCAGGAATATCGGGAATATTTAGCTGCGCTGGCCTTTGGCTCAAGCCATCTCGACGTAGCAATGGGCCAAAAGCGGCCCGCCCCGAAGGGGTTGCTCTGGAAAGCCCCGTGTCAGCGTTGCGTCGCTTGCACGGGGCAACCAGCCCGCGCTGCGCGCCGCGTCTCGCCACAGGGCTTTCCAGAGCAATCACGGTGCTACAGATTTGTCGCAGGACGCTCT
>NZ_KQ954262.1 GCF_001519065.1 Novosphingobium sp. FSW06-99 | reverse complement strand
GCGGGGGTGGTGCGGGCGGATAGACCTCTGTTTGCGCCGTTCATCCCCGGCCGGAATCATCAGCCATCTTGCAATCGACGTCGCGCCGCACGATTGCACAGACCATCTGTGAGGATACCGCCATGTTCGAACAACCAGCCACCATTGCCAAACCCCGCGCCATGCGCATTGCACAGTGACCGCCGATCTTTCGCAAGGCTGCGTCTGGGCGCAGGGCGATCCGCTGATGCAGGCCTATCACGACCGCGAATGGGGGGTGCCGGTGCGGGATCCGCGCCTGCTGTGGGAAATGCTGATGCTGGAGGGATTTCAGGCCGGTCTGTCGTGGCGCACCATTCTGCACCGGCGTGAGGGATTTCGCCGCGCGTTCGATGGTTTTGACCCGGTGCGCATCGCGGCCTTTGGCCCGGACAGGATCGATGCGCTGATGCAGGATCCAGGCATCATCCGCGCGCGTGCCAAGATCGAGGCGACCATCGGCAATGCCCGCGCCTATCTGGCGATGGCGGCGGCGGGCGAGGATTTCGCCGACTTTATATGGCGCCATGTCGACGGCCGGACGATTGTCGGCGATGGGTCCGCCATGCCCGCCAGCACGCCGATCTCGCTTGCATTGTCCATCGCGCTCAAGGCGAAGGGTTTCAAATTTGTCGGCGCGGTGACCGTCTATGCCTTCATGCAGGCGGTTGGCATGGTCAACGACCACGCGCATGATTGTCCGCAGCGCGCAACCTGCATGGCATTGGCCGTGCGGTGATGATCGCCCCGGCCGGGCCGGGGCGATGGATCAGAAGCTGTAGGCGGCCTTGAGGAACAGCGTGCGCGGCGGGTTTTGCGCACCTTCGAGCAAAGTGGTGCCGGCATAAGGCCCTGCCTTGACCGCCGCGCCGATCGCGGTGAGCGAGGTGAAGTAGAACGCGTTGGCGAGGTTGCGGCCGGTCAGTGTAAAGGTCCAGCGCCGGTCTTCGGTTTCGAACGCGACAAAGGCGTTGGCAACGCCATGTGCGGCAATCTGGTATTGCGGGCTGTTGAGCGAATCCGAGAAGTACGAGGTGAAATAACTGCCGCTCGCGCCCAGCTTGATGGTGCCGCCGGTCGACACCGGGATGGTCCAGGTGACCGAGCCGAAATATTGCCATTTCGGCTCTCCGGCGAACTGGTTGCCGTCATAGTTGTAGGCCGGAACGGTGCCTTCGGCGGGCGAGGCATAGTTGTCATAGCGGGTCTTGAGATACGTCGTGTTGAACACCAGCGCCAGATTGCGCGTGGGCTGGCCCGAGGTTTCCAGCTCGAACCCGTCGGTGTGCGCCGAAGGGGCATTGCCGCGCGTGCTGACATAAGTTCCCGAAATCGGACTGAACACCGCGACCGTCGTCTGCAGGTTTTTGTAATCGTTGTAAAACCCGGTCAGGTTGATGCGCAGGCGATGGTCAAGCCAGTCGGTCTTGATGCCGCCTTCATACGTGTCGACGTTTTCCGGGTTATAAGGCAGCGCGGTCTGGATGTTGAGCGCGCGGTTGTTGAAACCGCCCGCGTCGAACCCCCTGGCATAGTCGGCAAACACAAAGAAGGTCGGCGCGGCCTGATACGACACCCCGGCCTTGGGCGTGAAGGCGTGCCAGGTCTTGGCATTGAGCACGGCCGCATTGTTGAAGTTGATCTGGCTGCCCAGGATATTGACGCCCAGCGTCGGGATCGCGCCGCCGGTCAGCACCTGGGGATAGAGTGTCGGGTCGATCGGGTTGCCGCCCAGATCGTCGTTCACCCCGTTGAAGGTGAATTCGCGGTGCTCGCTGATATAGCGCCCGCCCGCCGTCAGCGTCAGCGCGTCGGTCAGATGCAGGTTGCCTTGCAGATAGGCGGAATAGTTGAAGCTGCGCGTATCGCCGATCTGGTCGAACGGCGCGGTCGGCAGCGCGGTGTTTGATGTCGGCAGTCCGGTGACATAGCCGATGCGGTTGCTCGAAAAATTCTCGAACAGATAATAGAACCCGCCGGTGAAATCGACCAGCTTGTAATTGCCCTGCACCTGCAATTCCTGGCTGAACTGGTGCTGGCGATAGGTGATGTAATTGTCCGACACTTCCACCGGCGTGGGATGGGCCGCATCATAGGGCAGGAAATTCTGGCCGTCGTTGTTGTAATTCACCGGCGCCTGGTTGAACGCGCGCAGCGCGGTGATCGCATGCAGCGACAGATGATCGTCGAGCGTTTCGTCAAGCCGGACGGTTACCCCGCCGATATGCGAATAGTTGACCGGATAGCGCCCGGCATAGCTGACATTGGGCTGATAGGCCGCCAGTTGCGTGGGGCTGTAGAGCGTGCCGGCGGTGATCGCGCCCAGACCGCTGAGCGCCGGGTTGGTCGCGTTCCAGGTGGTCGCATCATATTGCGCGGCCTGAGAATGGTCGATCGTGCCATCGGCGGTGACGGTCGCCTTGAGCCGCGAGGAGGGCGTGAACACCAGTTTGACACGCCCGCTGGTGGTGTTCTGGTTGTTGACATAGTCGTTCTGCGACGGGTTCCAGCTATACCCGGCGTGCTGATCGTGGGCGATCGCCACGCTGGCATCGAGCAGACCGGGAACCAGCGCGCCCGCAACATAGGCATGCGTGTTGAACGTGTTGTACGACCCATAGCCGACGTCGGCGCTTTCTTCCAGCTTGTCGGTCGGTGCGCGGGTGACGTAGCGGATCGCGCCGCCCGACGAATTGGCGCCAAACAGCGTGCCTTGCGGTCCGCGCAGCACTTCGACGCGTTCGACATCGGTCAGATCGGCCAGGCCGTTGATGGCACGCGCCAGATAGACATCGTCGAGATAGACCCCGACGGTGGGGTCGAAAATCGGGTCGCTGTTGCCGATGCCGCGGATGAAAAAGGTGTTGGTCAGCGGCGTAATGCCCGAGGGCGTGGTGAACAGGCCGGGGATCTGCCCGGCCAGATCGCGCGAGGTCACGACGTTCTGTTCCGACCGGAATTCAGACCCGATCACGCTGACCGCCACCGGCGTCTGTTGCAGCCGGGTTTCCTTGCGCGTGGCGGTTACCACGATGTCCTGCCCTGGTGCGATGTCGGCGTCGGGGGTGGCCTCGGGGGCGGCGGCACCCGGGGCGGTGGCGGCAAAGGCAGGCGTGGCAAGGCTGGCAAGCGCGGTGCCGGCCAACCAGGCAAGGCATGCGGAACGGTTGCGGATCATGTTTCTTCCCTGGATGATCTGTTGTGTCGACGGACCGCCGCCCGAACGCACCGACACGCCCCGATGGGCAGCGGCGCACACCCCCGGCGGCGACAGGCGCCGATCTAGGCGGAATGCCGGGGGTCGTCCTATTTATTCTCAACTGTTCAAGTTGAGTTATCATCAACCCGAACGCTCGGACGGCTTGGCGCAACAAGGGCGGCAAACGGGCTTGCCTCGCGTTAATCTCCACTCTATTGGTAGACAAATAGCTATGGTCCGTACCGGATTGAAACATGACGCGATTGCAGGAGTTTGATGGCAATGAAGGCTCCGGACCGGGGATGAGCGCGGTTGCCGATGATCGGGCGCAATTGCCCGTGCTGATTGTCGGGGGCGGGTTTTCGGGCACGTTGCTGGCCATCAATATTGCCCGGCAGGGGGTCCCGGTGGTCCTGTTCGAACGCGATCAGGCCGCGCTTGCCAAAGGTCTGGCGTTCGGCACGCGGCGTCCCGAACACCTGCTTAACGTGCGCGCCGCGAACATGAGCGCATTTCCCGACGATCCGGGCCATTTTCTGCGCTGGATGGGATTTTCGGATGCCGATCAGTGCAACCGGTTCGTGCCCCGGCTGGCCTATGGGCAATACTTGCGCGAAGTGCTGATCAACAGTCTGGGGCAGACCCGTCGCCCGTTGCATGTGCGTGCCGACGACGTCGTCGATCTGGTTGAAACCGCGCAAGGGGTCGATGCCGTGCTGGCCGATGGCCGCGTGGTGGCCGGGCGCACTGCGGTGTTGGCGCTGGGCCATTGTCTGCCGCGCCTGCCTGCGCCGCTGGCCATGCTACCGCCGCCGCTGGCTTGGGCCGACCCCTGGCATCCCGAGGCGCTGGCAGGGTTGCGGCCGGATGATCGCGTCGTGCTGGTCGGTACCGGGTTGACCGCGATCGATCTGATCCTGTCGCTCGATCGAAGCGGGCATCGTGGCCCGATCGTGGCGCTGTCGCGGCGCGGACTGGTCCCGCGCGCGCATCTGCCATCCGGGCCCGATGTCGCGCAGGTGCCCGCGCCCACGGCACGTAGCACCGCGCTGGTCGGCGCGGTACGCCGGCGTGCCGCGCAAGTCGGCTGGCGATTGGCCATCGATGAATTGCGACCACACACCCAGGCGCTGTGGCGTGCCCATGATGCGCGGGCGCAGGCGAGTTTTCTGCGCCATTTGCGCCCCTTTTGGGATGTCCATCGGCATCGTCTGGCGCCCGAAATCGGCGCGCGGCTGGACGCGTTGCAGGCCGAAGGGCGCCTGCGCTTTGTTGCCGGGCGACTGGTCGATGCCTCTGTCGATGCGGATGCTGCGGTGCTGCATTGGCGTCCGCGCGGCAGCAATGCCATCGCCACGCTGGCGGCGGCGCGGGTGATCAACTGCATCGGCCCCGAAGGCGACATTGCGCAGGCGCGGCAACCGCTGATCCAGGCGTTGCTGGGGCGTGGCGCAATGCGCGCCGACGTGCACCGACTGGGGCTTGACGTCGATCCGCAATGGCGTGTGATCGGTCATGCAGGCCAGGCCAATCCGCGCATCCATGCGGTCGGCCCGCTGACCAAGGGTATCGCCTGGGAAATGATCGCGGTGCCCGATATCCGCCAACAGGTCTGGGCTCTGGCGCGGCTGCTCGCCGGGGTGGCCACACTTTAGCGCCTTTGTCGCCCTTATTGGCAATCCTCAATTGCCGCGCGGATTCTCAATCAATACAGTAGAGTTAATAGGCCCGTTTGCCCGAAATCGAAAGCAGAGTGATGATTTTTCCGCAGTCGTCCGCCGTCCTCACCAGCGGGCACACCCGTCGTCGCATCCTGGCGGGGGGCGGGGCCGTGGCCTCGGCCGCTTTGCTGGCCGGGTGCGGCTGGCACAAACCCGGCGCAGCCAAGGGCCTGCGCGTGGCGGTGATCGGCAAAGGGGCGACCGATACCCGCCTGCTGTTTCCCGCCGCCGGGATCACGCCCGATTTCCCGATCAGCTATGCCGAATTCGAATCCGGCCACCTGGCGGTCGAGGCACTCAATTCGGGGGCGATCGATCTGGCCGGGATGAGCGAGATTCCCCCGGTGTTTGCGCTGTCTTCCTCGGTGCAGAGCTTTTCGCAGATCGCCATCGAGCATGGCGACGTCAACAGCCAGGCCGTGCTGGTGCCCAAAGGCTCGACGATCCGCACGCTGGCCGATCTCAAGGGGCGCCGGGTTGGCTATGTACGCGCCACCACCGCGCAATATTTCCTGATCCGGATGCTGCAATCGGTCGGTCTGGGCTGGTCGGATATCTATCCGGTGGCGATGACCGTGGCCGATGGCGCCGCGGCCTTTTCGCAAGGTTCGCTCGATGCCTGGGCGGTCTACGGCTATCCGATCGAGCGTGCGATCGCCAATGATGGCGCGCGCATCCTCAAAACCGCGCTGGGCTTCTTGTCGGGCAACTATCTGCTGACCGCGCACAAGCAGGCGATTGCCGATCCGGTGCGCGCCGACCTGATCCGCCGGTTCCTGCGCCTGCAACGTCAGGCCTTTGCCTGGAGCACCGCGCACGAGGCACAGTGGGCCCCGATTGTCGCCAAGTCGATCGGCGTGCCGGTGGACTATGTTCGCGCGCAATTTGCGCGCAAGAGCGATCCCTATCAATTGCGACCGGTCACCGATGCGGCGATCGCGTCGCAACAGGCGGTTGCCGACGTGTTCGCCGATGCCGGGCTAATCCCGCACAAAGTCGATGTGCGCCCCTTGTGGGACAACCGGTTCAACCCCGTGATCGAGGAGGCCTGAGCCATGGCCACGCATGCCGTTGTTGCCACCGGTCCCGATCTGTCGGACGCCGCGCTCGACCTGCTGACCCGGCGACTGGCCGAACGCGCCGAAGACTATGACCGCAGTCCGCGCTTCCCGCGCGAGAATTTCGATATTCTGGCCGAACTTGGGCTGATCGGCCTGACCGTGGAGCCGCGTCTGGGCGGCAGCGGTGCGGGCTTTGTCGATGCCTTGCGTGTGCTGGGGGCGGTGGCCAAGGGTGATCCTTCGACCGCGCTGATCCTGTTCATGACATATGCCTTTCACGCCGCGCCCGATCGCAACGGCCGTTGGCCGGGCGCGCTTTATGAACGGCTGGCGCGCGAGGCGGTGGCCGGGCAGGGGCTGATCGGCACGTTCCGGGTTGAGCCCGAACTGGGCACCCCGGTGCGCGGCGGCCTGCCCAAGACGATTGCCCGGCGCGTGGGTGACCAGTGGCTGATTTCGGGCGAAAAGATCTATTCGACCGGATCGACCGGGCTCGACTGGTTTGCCGTGTTTGCCCGCACCGATGAACCGGAACCGCGCCTTGGCCTGTTGCTGGTCGATCCGGCGGCGCCGGGGATCACGATCGTCCCCGAATGGGATCATCTGGGCATGCGCGCCACGGTCAGCCACAAAGTGGTGTTTCACGACACGCCGACCCCGGCGGATTTTGCGGTCGATCTGCGCCATCCGCGCGATTGGGCGCCGCTCCCCGGTGCGGCCAACGGCGCCATGGCGTGGAACGCGCTGGCGATTGCCACGATCTATGACGGCGCGGCGCGGGCCGCGCGCGACTGGCTGGCGCGCTATCTCAACGATCGGGTGCCCGCCAATCTGGGCGCGGCACTGGCCACTTTGCCGCGCGTGCAGGAAAAGTTCGGCGAGATCGAGGCGCTGTTGCACACCAACCGCGCGCTGATTGAGGGCACCGCCGCCGCAATCGATGCGGGGCGCCCGGTCACGCCCAGCGAGGTCAACCTGGTCAAGCATGTTGCCAATGGCAACGCGATCCGCGCGGTCGAAATCGGGCTGGAATTGACCGGCAATCCGGGGATCAGCCGCAACAACCCGCTCGAACGCCATTATCGCGACGTGTTGTGCAGCCGGATCCATTCGCCGCAGGCCGATACCGTGCTGATCAGTGCGGGCAAGGCGGGGCTGGGCCAATGAGCTTTGTGATTGCCAGCCAGCTTGAGGCAGAGCTGAACGAGGCGATTGCGCGCCATCCCTCCCGGCCCAAAGTGATCGCCGCGCCGGTTGATACGCCCTGGACGATCGCCAACGATGCCGATGCCCTGATCGTGCGGCCCACGCCTGCCTGGCGACAGGCGCCGCGTGACGATGTCCCGGCGGGTTGGCCGGGTCGCTTGCGCTGGGTGTTCACATCATCGGCGGGGGTTGATTTCTATCCGCACTGGCTGCTCGATGCGCCGGTGGTGTCGTGCGCGCGCGGCACGGCTTCGGAAGAAATCGCCGACTATGTCATTGCGGCGATCTATGCGCGCACCAAGGATCTGGCTGCTGCGGCCGCGCATGAACCGGCGCAATGGCGCTATACCGAATTGGGCCAGGTGCTGGGCAGCACGATTGGAGTGGTCGGGCTGGGGGCGATCGGCACGGCCGTCGCCCGCCGCGCCACCGCGCTCGGCGCGCGGGTCGTGGCGGCGCGGCGCAGCAATGCCGCCAGGATCGGGGTGATCGGGGTCGAAATGCTGCCCAGCGTAGCCGACGTCGTGGCGCGTGCCGATCATGTGGTGATTGCCGTGCCCGCCACACCGGAAACCCGCCACTTGTTCGGACCGGACTTGTTGGCCCAGGTTAAACCCGGTGCGCATCTGATCAACGTGGCGCGCGGTTCGGTGGTCGATCAGGCGGCGTTGATCGCCGCGCTCAATTCCGGGCGTCTGTCGTTCGCGACGCTCGATGTGACCGATCCCGAACCCCTGCCGGCAGGGCACCCGCTCTATACTCACCGGCGCGTGCTGCTGACGCCGCATATTTCGGCCAGCTATACGCTGGCGCGCGGCAAGCTGCTCGACAAGATCCTGACCGACATCACCCGTGTCGCCTATGGCCAGCAACCGGTCGACGTGGTCGACCGGTTGCGGGGATATTAGGCGGCCCGTGCGGTTGCGCCTGCTTCAGGAATGGTGGCCAGCACGACATCGCTTTCGGTGCGAACCATCCAGTCGGGGCTGACATCGATAAAGCGCAGCGTATGGTCGCTGTTCAGCACGACCACCGCGGGCTGGTCGATTTCATAGCTGTTGGTGCCCAGCGATGCGCCGATCCACGGTTGGCCGGGGGCCACTTCGGGGCGGTCGTCGGGCAGGAACGTCAGGTTGAGCTGACGGCCGAGCGCATAGTCGGGATCGGAAAATGTCGGAAACGTCAGCCCGTGGCGCAAACTCGGGCCGCGATCGACGGGGATCTGGGCGCTGACCGCCAGCAGGGGGATGCCCGCCGCGTGGAGCGCGGGCCACAGCGTTTGCTCGTAATAGGGCAGCGCGATGTTGCAGGCCGGACATCCGCCATAGCGGAAAAATACCAGCACCGCAGGCCCTTGCGCCAGCAGATCGGTGCTTGCCAGCGCATGACCCTCGGCATCGATCAGCGTGAACGGCGCAATCCGCTCGCCCGGCTGCGGCCGGGCCGAAGGATCGTTGCGCTCGACCAGCACGCGCCGCTGACGCGCGTTCTTTTCCAGTCGGGCGGCTGGCCAGGTGCGTTCGCGCTCTGCCTGAAGTTCGGCAAAGCGTTCGGCCAAAGTCCTGCTGGTCATTGTCTGCGCACTCCTTGTTGCTGTCGGCAGGCAAGGCGTAGGCAGCAAGCGCCGCGCGCGACATCGAGAAGCGCACGGCCATGCTTGAGACTTTGCAATATGCGTCGGTCACAGCGGCGCGACAGTGTCCCGCACGAGTTCAGCCAGGCGTGAGGTGGCCCCGTCGAGTGCGCTGCCGGTGCGCAGGATGCACGAAACACGCGGCAGCGCGGGCAGGCCGGGATGTTCCAGCGGGGCCTCTTTAAGGAACAGATGGGTGCGGCAAGTTACGCCGAGCCCGGCCTGAACCGCCGCGCGCAAAGTGGTGAGATTGGGCGTTTCGACGGCAATGCGGAACGAACGGCCCGAATCCTCCAGCGCGCGCACCGCGGCTTCGCGGAAGCGGCACGGCGTTTCGAGCACGGCCAGCGGGATCGGGTTGCGATCGAGTAGTGCGATTTCGCCGTACCAGGCCATCGGCGCGTGGGCGATGGCATCGGGATCGCCCGGCGCTGCAAACCCCAGCACGATATCGAGCTGGCGGCGTTCAAGTTGCGCCAGCATTTCGGCGGTGCCGGCCACGCGCGAATAGATCTGCGCCTCGGGGTGCAACTCGGCAAAGCGCGCCAGCAGGCCCGACAGCAGCATCTCGGCAAAATCCTGCACCATGCCGATCCGCGCAGGGCCCGCGAAGTGCCCGGCGGTCACTGCCGCCACGGCTTCGTCGTGCAGGCCCAGCACCTTGCGTGAATAATCCAGCATCAGTTCGCCCGCCGGGGTCAGCGTCAGGCGCCGCCCGTCGCGGTGGAACAGCGCCTGTTGCAACAGCTCTTCCAGCCGCTTGATCTGCAGGCTGAGCGCGGACTGGGTAACAAACACCTTTTCCGAAGCGTTGAGCATCGACCCTGTGTCGACAATGGCGACAAAACTGCGCAGCAGGTTGGTGGGAAGATTGACTGGCATGGGTCTGGATTACCTTGGGAACTTTGCAAGCGCAGGGACGCGCGAACAAGTCTCATAGGCGGATGAGAAATGCCAATCAAAATAGTAGAGATTAACTGCGGCGAAGGATTCCTATATCCCGCCTGTGGCCACGATCTAAGTATCTGATATAAAATGATGGTTTGTGATGAGGTGGGCGCCTGCCGCGCCCACCTATAAGCGTTGCTCAAGGCAGACTCGTGGAACTCAATTGAATTGGTAGACATCAAGGTATTGGCTCAACGCCGTTATCCCGTCGCACGAGTGAGTCCGTACCATGGTCGCCCCAACCGGTTCATCCCGATCCCTGCTCAGCCGACTTGGCACCTCGCACTGGGTGTCGCCGCTGGCGCTGCTGGTGCTGTGGGAAGCGGCCAGCCGCATCGGGCTGATCCCCGCGCGCACACTCGCCGCGCCATCGACGGTCGCGGGAACGCTGTTTGCAATGATCGTGTCGGGCGAATTGCCGTCGAACCTATTAGTGTCGTTTCAGCGCGTGCTGCTGGGGCTGTCGATCGGGATCACGGCCGGTGTTGTACTGGCACTGATTGCCGGGCTGTCGCGGCGCGGCGAAGCGGCGGTCGATCCGGTGATGCAGATCAAGCGCACTATCCCGACGCTGGCGCTGACGCCGCTGTTCATCGTGTGGTTCGGCATTGGAGAATTGCCCAAAGTCGCGCTGATCGCGTTTGCCTCGACTTTTCCGGTTTATCTCAACTTGTACAGCGGCATCCGCAGCGTCGATCCGCGCCTGATCGAGGGCGCGCGCAGCTTTGGCCTCAGCCAGGCACAATTGATCCGGCATGTCATCCTGCCCGGTGCGATGCCGTCGTTGCTGGTGGGGCTGCGCTATTCGCTGTCGATCGCCATTCTCGTGCTGGTCGTCGCCGAACAGATCAACGCCTCGGCTGGGTTGGGTTATCTTATCAACAATGCGCGCGATTTCCTGCGCACCGACATCATCGTGGTGTGCCTGATGGTCTATGCCATGCTGGGTCTTGGTGCCGATTGGCTGGTGCGCCTGATCGAACGGCGCGCGCTCGTCTGGCGCCCCAGCATGGTCGACGCATGACCCGTTTTCCTGCCCTCTGATGGAGCAACCCGTGATGGACGCCCGTCTCAATTTTATCGATCCCGCAGAGCCGCCGGTATCGGTGCCGCCACCGGTGGTACGCTTGCGCGGGTTCGTGCGCAGCTTTGGCGAGACGACCGTACTGCACGGGCTCGATCTCGATATTCGGCCGGGCGAATTCGTCGCCCTGCTGGGCCGGTCGGGATCGGGCAAGACCACCTTGCTGCGCACGCTGGCAGGGCTCGATGCTGCCGACGGGCAGGATGTGCGCGTGCCCAATTCGCGCGCGGTGGTGTTTCAGGATGCACGGTTGTTGCCGTGGAAAAAGGTCTGGCGCAATGTCGCGCTGGGGCTGGGCGGCGCCGATATCCGGGATCGCGCCCAGGCCGCCTTGCGCGAAGTCGGGCTGGGCCACCGGCTCGATGCCTGGCCGCTGACGCTGTCGGGTGGCGAGGCGCAGCGTGTCGCGCTGGCCCGCGCGCTGGTGCGCGAACCCAAACTGCTGTTGCTCGATGAACCGTTCGCGGCGCTCGATGCGCTGACTCGCCTGCGCATGCACGACCTCGTGCTCGATTTGTGGCGCGCGCACCAACCCGCCGTGCTGATGGTTACGCACGATGTCGATGAAGCGATCGCGCTGGCCGACCGCGTGCTGGTGCTGGATGCCGGACGCATCGCCGCGCAGGAACGCATCAGCATTGCGCGCGGCGAACGCGGCGATCTGACCCAGCCTTTGCGGCACAAGCTGCTTGACATTCTGGGCGGCACGCCGGCCTCATCCGGGGTCATTCCGTTTCCCCAGGGAGGCCATTTGTGACCACGACCCTAGCTGCCCCGCTCGATCGCACGGCGGGAATCGCGCGGTTGCGCGGATTTGTTACCAGCCTTGCCGAATTGATCGCCTGCACGCGCGACGAGGCCGAAGTGCTGCAATCGGGCAAGGCGCTGCTCGCCCGTCTGGTGGCGCACGACGACTGGCTGCCCGATGTGTTCGCCCAGCCGCATCCCGAGCGTTATCAGCAATATCTGCTCCATTGCGACAGCCGCGAACGGTTCAGCGTGGTGTCGTTCGTGTGGGGTCCAGGGCAGGGCACGCCAATTCACGACCATCGCGTGTGGGGCCTGATCGGCGTGCTGCGCGGACGCGAAGCGGCGCAGCGGTATGATCGCGCGCCCGATGGCAGCCTGATCGGCAACGGCGTGATCGACACGCTGAACACCGGCGAGGTCGATGCGGTCAGTCCGCGCATCGGTGATATCCATCGCGTGTGGAACGCCAATGGCGATGCTCCGTCGATCTCGATCCATGTTTATGGCGGCAATATCGGCGCGGTCGAACGCGCGACCTATGCGCCTGACGGCACGTCCAAACGCTTTATTTCGGGTTATGCCAACACCGTGCTGCCCAACTTGTGGGATCGATCGGGCAACGCATGACTGTTTCTGCACACGATGTTCGCAACGCCCTGCTGGCGCGCGACGAAATCGCCCTGATCGATTTGCGCGAAGAGGCCGCGTTTGCCGGTGGGCACCCCTTGTTTGCCGCGCAGATCCCGCTGCGGCGGCTGGAGCTTGAGGCGCCCTGGCGCCTGCCCCGACGCACGGCACCGGTGGTCGTCTATGACGCGGGCGAAGGGCTGGTGGAACCAGCGATCGAGCGGCTGGGCGCACTTGGCTATACCGAAGTCCGGGCCCTGCACGGCGGGCTCGATGGCTGGCGCGCGGCGGGCTTCGAACTGTTCGAAGACGTCAATTCCTATTCAAAGGCATTTGGCGAACTGGTGGAACACCATCGCCACACCCCTTCGTTGCCCGCGCCTGATGTGCAGGCGCTGATCGAGGAAAAGGCCGATATCGCCATTCTCGATGCCCGCCGGTTCGAGGAATATGCCACGATGTCGATCCCCGGCGGGGTCAGCGTGCCCGGCGCCGAGCTGGTGCTGCGCGCGCGCGAAGTGGCGCCCGATCCCGATACCACTATCATCGTCAATTGCGCCGGCCGCACGCGGTCGATCATCGGCGCGCAGTCGCTGGTCAATGCCGGGGTGCCCAATCGGGTGTTTGCCTTGCGCAACGGCACGATCGGCTGGACATTGGCGGGGCAGGCGCTGGAAACCGGGCAGGCGCGTCGCGCCGCCGAACCCGATGCCGATCTGCTCGACGATGCGCGTGTGCGGGCGCGGGCGGTGTCATACCGCGCCGGTGTGCGGCATATCGCGTGGGACGAGCTGACCTATTTGCGATCGCAATCGGCGCGCACGCTCTATCAATACGACGTGCGCCTGCCAGAGGTCTATGCCGCTGGTCACTTGCCCGGTTTCCGCAACGCCCAGGGTGGCCAACTGGTGCAGGAAACCGACCACAATGCGCCGGTGCGGGGCGCGCGGATCGTGCTGAGCGACGATCTGGGCCCACGCGCCGACATGACCGCATCGTGGCTGGCGCAATTGGGGTGGGAGGTGCTGGTGCTCGACTGGCCCGACCATGTTGCGCTGGAAACCGGACCCGACGGCGCGCCGCCTGCGCGCGGACCCGAAGGCCGCTACAAACGCCCCTACGAGGGCACCGACAATGCCGCCGTCGCAATGCAGGCCTATCTCGATTGGGAATACGGCCTGGTCGAACAACTGCGCCGCGACGGCACCCATGGTTTTACCGTCATCTGAAAGAGGGGTCTTGTCCCATGTCCGTTCGTTTCATCGGCTATATCGGTTTCAACAACACCTCGGAAATCCACGGCGGCGCGCGCAGCCGCGTGCTCGACCGTGCCTATGTCGATGCGGCGGCGCTGGCGCAGGAGGCGGGCGGATTTGACCGCGTGCTGATCCCGTTCGGTTCGAGTTCGCCCGAAAGCCAACTGGTCACCGCGCATGCCGCCGCGCTGACCACCCGGCTGGGTTTCCTGGTGGCGCATCGGCCCGGTTTCACCCAGCCGACGCTGGCCGCGCGCCAGTTGGCGACGCTTGACCAGTTGTCGGGCGGGCGCGTGGCGGTGCATATCATCACCGGCGGGGCGGATGAGGAAATGGCGCGCGATGGCGATGTCGGGCTGACCAAGTCCGAACGCTATGCGCGCACCGACGAATATCTCGACGTGCTGAAATCCGAATGGACCGCCGCGCATCCGTTCGACCACAAAGGGCGCTTTTATGAAGTGCGACAGGGGTTTGCCGCGATCAAGCCGGACAACCTGCCGGTGTTTTTCGGCGGCTCTTCGCCAGAGGCGATCGAGGTGGCCGGGCGCCATGCCGATGTCTATGCGCTGTGGGGCGAAACGCTCGAGCAAGTCGGCGATGCGGTGCGCCAGGTGCGCCAGTCGGCCGCGCGGTTCGGGCGCCGGCCGGGCTTTTCGCTCTCGCTGCGCCCGGTGATCGCCGATACCGAAGAGGCCGCTTGGAAAAAGGCGCGCGATATCGAGGAGCAAGTGCGTGCCGCGCGTGAAGCGGCGGGGCTGCCGACCACTGGCCATCGCCCGCCCAATGCCGGATCGCTGCGCCTGCTCGAAGCGGCCAGCGGCAACCGCCGCGACACCCGGCTGTGGACCGGGGTTGCCGCGTTGACCGGGGCAGCGGGCAACAGCACCGGGCTGGTCGGCACGCCCGAACAAGTCGCCGATGCGATGCTTGACTATTTTGACATCGGCATCGATCATTTCCTCATTCGCGGGTTCGACCCGTTGGGCGATGCGATCGAATATGGCGAACATCTTATCCCGCTGGTTCGCGCAAAAGTCGCCGCCCGCGAAGGCGCGCCCGTCGCGCTGGCTGGCTGAAGGAGCATAGACGATGGCCACTGTCCTTGAACGTCCCGTTGCCCGCGATGCCCGTCCGCACGGGATCAGCGATGCCGAATGGAAAACGCGCGTCGATCTCGCCGCGTTTTATCGCATGGCGGCAATCCATGATTACGACGATTTCCTCTACACCCACATCACCGCGCGCGTGCCAGGCCCCGATCAGCATTTCCTGATCAATCCGTTCGGCCTGACGTTCGACGAGATTACCGCGTCGAGCCTGGTCAAGGTCGATCTGGATGGCAATATCATCGGCGACAGCGAATATGGCATCAACTATGCCGGATACGTGATCCATTCGGCGATCCATGCGGTGCGTGATGACGCGCACTGGATTGCGCATTTCCACACCCGCGACGGCATGGGCGCCTCGGCCCATGCGGACGGGTTGCTGCCGATTTCGCAGCGCGCGCTCTATATTATCCCCCGGCTGGGCTATCATGATTACGAGGGCGTGGCGCTCAACCTCGACGAACGCGAGCGGCTGCAGGCCGATCTGGGCGACAAGCAGTTCCTGCTGTTGCGCAACCACGGCACGCTGGCACTGGGCAAGACGCCCGGGTCGGCCTGGGCGGCGATCTATTCGCTGGAAGAGGCCTGTTCGGTGCAAGTCGCGGCGCTCGCGGGCGGCCGGGCCAATGTGCTGATCGCGCCCGAAGAGGCGCAGCAAGAGGCCATCCGCCAGATGACCACGCGACCGGCGGCGGCAATCGCCGCACAAGGGGCAAAGTCGCACGACCAGCTCGCGTGGGAAGCGGTGTTGCGCACGGTCCAGCGCAAATTGCCGGGCTTTGACACCTGACCGACGCGAATATTTGCTTTGAAGTGCCGACAGCCGCAGTCCCGCAAGGGGTTGCGGCTGTCGGCTTTTTGGCGGGCTGGGTTGGGTCTGGAAAGTGGTAATACCAATGTCGGCGCGTAACATATTGAAATTGCGTCATCGAGGCCTATTGCTAGCAGTATGAGCAGGCATTTTAGGGCGATTTGTATGATGATTAGTCGAGTGGTCGACCACCGCGCGTGATGTGCTGGCGAAAATTGGATTGACCAATTATCCGAAAGAGATTAGGCCGCTCTCATCAACCCACCAAGAGGGAGAGGGGCACGTGCTCAAGCCAATTCTACTCGCAGGCGCTGCGTTCGCATTGACGGGTTCACCCGTTTTCGCTGCCGATGCCGACAGCCAGACACCGGCCGCCACTGGCCAGGGGCTTGCCGAAATCATCGTGACGGCAACCAAGCGCGCCTCCAATCTGCAGAGCGTTCCGGTCGCGGTGACCGCCATCACCGGCGAAACGCTCAAGACCCAGCGGATCAGCGAATTCGGCGATCTGACGCGCGCGGCGGCCTCGCTGACGCTGACTGAAAGCACCGCATCGCCCAACAATGCGATCATCCTGCGCGGTATCGGCACATATGCCTTTTCAATCGGCGTCGAACCGTCGGTCGCGGTGATCGTTGACGATGTGCCGGTGGTGCAGCAGGCGCAGGCGTTCGACAACATGAGCGATGTGGAACGCGTCGAAGTGCTGCGCGGCCCGCAGGGCACGCTGTTCGGCAAGAATGCCAGCGCCGGGGCGATCAACATCGTCACCCGCGATCCCACCGCCAAGACAGAAGTGACCGCTTCGGTGTCTGCTTCCACCGACAGCGACTATCGTTTTGAAAGCGCAGTGTCGGGCGCGGTAACCCAGGCGATCACCGCGCGTCTGTCGGGGTTTTACGACAATTACGCCGGGAATGTGCGCGATCTGACCACCGGCAGCCTGCTTGATGACAAGGAATCGTGGGGTCTTCACCTCAAGGTCAAGATCGAGGCCTCTTCGCGCCTGACGATCATGCTCAATGGTGCCTATTCGCACGAGCATCAGCGCGGCACGGCGGCGCCGCTCGAATATCTCGCGCCTTCGGCAACCGGGCCGCACTATAACGGGGTGTCGCTCGCGCCTGATCTGGTGGGCATCACACCGGGGCAGAACAACTATGCGATCTATCAGGACAATCCGGGTTATACCGACAACCAGCAGACCAATCTCAGCGCCAAGGCAACGTATGATCTGGGCTTTGCCAACCTGATTTCGGTGTCCAGTTATCAGGACTGGAAATACAACTTTGCCGCCGATGTCGACGGCACCGATCTCAATGTCAACGGAACCGGTCCGGTGGTGACCAGTCCGGTCGGGCCGAGCAATGGTGTCAACCAGTCCGGGCCTTACCATTCCAGCGAATTTACCCAGGAACTGCGCCTGGCATCGAAGGGCGCGGGTCCGCTCAGCTATGTCGCGGGGCTGTTCTACGCCGATGCCGGGACGACGCGCAGCTTTGTGCGCGGACCGGTGCTCAGCCTGGCCGATTGGCATGGCTATGAAGGCACGCGCAGCCTGGCGGCGTTTGCCGGGCTCGATTACAAACTGCCGACCAACACCACGATCAGCGCTTCGGGCCGCGTCAACAACGAACGCATCCAGGATCAGTTCACCGACCTGTTGCCTTCGCACAATGCCAGCGTGGCGGCGGCGGATGCCAATTGCGGCATCGGCGCGCCGAACTGCGCGGGTCGCCATGTCGATACGGTGGGCACCTGGAAAGTTTCGGTCAGCCAGGAGCTGGCGCCGCGCGTGTCGACGTATGCCAGCGTGGCCACCGGTTACAAGGGCTGGGCCTATGACATCTCGTCGGGATATGCCCCCAGCCGCACCGCAAATCCGGTCGCGGCGGAACATTCGACCGCCTATGAACTGGGCCTCAAGAGCCGGTTCTGGCAAAACCGCGCGCAGTTGAACATTGCCGGGTTCCTGACCAACTACAACAACTTCCAGGCGCAATCGTCGGAATTCATCGGCACCACGCTGTTTCAGAAGCTGAACAATGTGGGCAAGCTGCGGACCAAGGGCGTTGAGGTCGAAAGCCAGGTGCGTCCGGTCGAATGGGCGCATCTGGACGGATCATTCGCCTATACCGAAGCCAAGATCGTCTCGTTCCCCAACGCCGCCTGCTATTCCGGGCAGACATTCGATCAGGGTGGCGCTGCGTCGGCAACCGGGCTGGGTATCTGTGGTCCCTCGGTCAGCCCGACTGGCCTTGGCAATGTGCAGGACCGTTCGGGCGGGCAATTGCCCAACTCGCCGCGGTTCAAGTTCAACCTGGCCGCCACCGCCGAACACGATCTGGACAGCCAGACCAAAGGCAGCGTGACGGTGACCTATCAGCACCAGAGCAGCGTCAATTTCGACTTGCTGGGCGATCCGCTCGACACGCAAAAGGCCTATGGCCTGCTCAACCTGACGCTGGGCGCCGAACGCGGCAATTACAAGCTGAGCCTCTATGTCAACAACATGTTCAATCAGCACTATGCCACGACGATGAGCGACAATTTCGGGTCTTACGGGGTCCATTCGGTGGTCGAAGTCTTGCCGCGTGACAGCCAGCGCTATGGCGGGATAAAGCTGTCGGCGAAGTTCTGATGCCGGGCCGGTCGATCGGCATGGCGCTGCGCAAGGATAGACGGGTCATGCTGCGACGGGTTGCAATTGGTTTTGTGTGTGCCGGTGCGCTGGGTTTTGGCCTGGTTGCACCGGTGGCCGCTGCACCCGGTGACTGGGTCAATGCGGTGGTGCCGGTGGCAAAACCGGCCGAGCCCCCCGCCGTCGCGCTGCCGGTGGCCAACGCGCTGAACAATCCGGCGCCCGAGGCCTGGGCGCAGCAGGACCCGCGCGAACGGCTGATCTACAACGTGTCGCAGCCCACACTGACGCCGATGCCCGCCAGCATGGGCGGCACGGCGGCGCAGGCGGCGGTGATCCTGATCCCCGGCGGCGGCTTTCAGTTCCTGGCGATGGACAACGAAGGCTATGATGTCGCCAGTCGGTTGGCGCCGCTGGGCGTTCGCGTGTTCATCCTGAAATACCGCACCCAGCCGGTGGGTGACGGCATCGCCGCGTTCAAGGCCGCGATCGCCGACACTTTCCAGCATGGTGGCGGGGCGCAGGAACGCGCGCGCATCGCGCCGCTGGCGGTGGCCGATGCACAAGCGGCAATCCGCCTGGTGCGCGCCAATGCCGTGCAATGGCATGTCGATCCGGCGCGGATCGGCATACTGGGATTTTCGGCCGGGGCGATGACCGTGCTTGGTGCCTTGCAGGCCGATCTGCCCGATGCCCGGCCCGATTTTGCCGGGATGATCTATGGCCCCACGCAATCCGACACAGTGCCGGCCAAGGCGCCGCCGCTGTTTGCCGCGATTGCCGCCGATGACCGGTTTTTTGGCGGACAGGATCTCAGCCTGATCCACAACTGGCGCAAATCGGGCGCTTCGGTCGAGCTTCACCTGTTCAGCGCGGGGGGCCACGGGTTTGCTTCGCAGCCGCACGGCACGACCAGCGACATGTGGTTCGACGAATATGCGCTGTGGCTGAAGGACAAGGGCTACGCCGCGCGGTAATCCCTCCAAACCACGCGTGCGAAAAGGCCGGTCTGGGTGCAGACCGGCCTTTTTTGCGTTCAGGCGCTTGCGTCAAACACGCGGCGCACAACGCCCAGCACGATCTGTTCGGTCCCGGTGCCGGGCGCGCCGTTGACAGAGACCGCACGCGTTTCGGCGAGCGGCAGCACCAGTTTTAGGCGGGGGGCGGGTGCGGCGTGCACCCCGGTCCAGCGCGCGTCGATGGCGATATAGTCGGGCGTCGCGGAAACAGTCACCTGCCACAACGGCGCTTGCGCGGTATCGGGCCAGGCGTCATCGGCTTCGTCAAACCCGGTCCACGTGAATGGCGTCTCGCCCGGATAGAGCAGCACGCCGGGTTGCGGTTCGTCCGCCTGAAAACCGGTATCACCCAGATCGAGAAACACTCCCGATCCCGCACGCGCCAGCAGCGGGGGTAAACCGGACAGCGGTGCGGGCAGGGTCACGCTCTGCCCGCCGGGATAGGCGCGATCGTCGCGCAGATCATGCCACACGTCCGCGCCGGGCAGGTAGGTCTCCACGCTGCTCACTCCGGCATCCAGCGCTGGGGCGACCAGTAGATCGGGGCCCAGCAGATAGGCATCACCATCGTGCCAGGCCTGGGGATCGTCGGGAAAACCGAGCCACAGCGGGCGCATCACCGGCTCGAACCGGGCATGATGGCGCCACAGCAGATCATGCAGCAGCGGTTGCAAGGCGCGGCGCGCCTGAATCATGCCGACAATCGCCGGGGTGGCCTCGGGATACATCCACGGCTCATTGACCGTGCGGTCGCTGTTCCAGCTATGGATCGAAAAGCGCGGCATCACGATCCCCGCCTGCACCCAGCGCAGCAGCAGTTCGGGTTCGGGCGCGGGCCCGGCAAAGCCGCCGATATCGTGCCCGGTGTTCGACACCCCCGACAGCGCCAACCCCAGACCCATTTTCTGGTTGTAGCGCAAAGTGGACCAGGCGGTGAAATTGTCGCCTGACCAGGTCTGCGCATAGCGCTGCATGCCCGCCATGCCGCTGCGCGTGACCACATAAGGCCGCTCGTGCGGGCAAAAGGCGATCTGTGCGGCACGCGATGCGCGCATCATCAGCAGGGTCTGCACCGGGCGCTCGGCGCGGGCCGGGCGCGCTGTGCCAAACCCGGCGATCCGCGCGCGCGCATCCCACACTTCGTATTCGTTGTTGTCGTTCCAGGTCGCGCGCATGCCGTTGGCCAGCAATTGCGCGGTGACCTGATCGCGCCACCACGCGGCGGCGGCGGGGTTGGTGAAATCGACATAGCTGCCAACTTCGTCCCAGAACTGGCAGATCACCGGATCGCCATCGGCATCGGTGATGAACCAGCCATTGGCCGCCAGTTCGGCATAGCGCGGATGATCGACCAGCAGCGCCGGTTTGATATTGGGAACCAGCTCGACACCGGAGTCGGCATAGCCGCGCACAAATCCTGCGACATCGGGAAACTTGTCGCGGTTCCAGTGGAACACATAGCGCTTGTCGCCGATCGAGGTATAGCCCGACGACAAGTGGAACGACTGGCACGGGATATCGTGGCGCGCCAACCCGGCGATGAATTCGCCCATGCGCGCTTGCGCATCGGGGGCGTCGGTATAAGTCATCGTCGAGCCCGAATAGCCCACCGCCCAGCGCGGCATCAGCGCCGGTCGCCCGGTCAGCCAGGTATAGCGCCGCGTTACCGTCAGTGGATCGGGCCCGGCGATCATGTAATAATCAAGATCGCCGCTGTCGGCCCGCATCGAGCGGTAAGGCGGATGGTAATTGTCGTGTTCCAGCCCGAAATCGAACACCGGGTCGGCGGTGGTGTCATGGAACACCCCGTGCGCCATGCCATCGGCGGCCACCACCAGCACATAGGGGATCGCCTTGTACAGCGGGTCGCTGTTTTGCGCATCATAGCCCATCGGATCGAGGTTGGTCAGGCGGAACCGGCGCCCGGCGCGATCCATTGCCCCCGCGCGCTCGCCCAGGCCGTAATAGCGCTCGCCGGGTTGGCGTTTGACATAGTGATAGACGCCATCGTCCCACCAGCCCAGATTGTGCGCTTGGGTCGGGCGGTCTTCGGCAATCATTCGCCAGGTGTCGCCGACGCGCTGGTGCCACGTGCACAACAAACCGACGCGCGCGATGGTGACGCGCAGCCGCGCGGTGG
Organism: Novosphingobium sp. FSW06-99; assembly: GCF_001519065.1. Lineage (GTDB taxonomy): Bacteria > Pseudomonadota > Alphaproteobacteria > Sphingomonadales > Sphingomonadaceae > Novosphingobium. Next base: position 125,319 of record NZ_KQ954262.1, on the reverse strand, counting down.
CGATGGTGATATGCCCGGCCTGTTCGGCCAGATCGAACGGCGGCGCGGCAAACCCGGTGGTGTCCATACGGTCGCGGCCCGGTTCGGCAATATCGTCCTGGCCCGGCGCGATTGCCCAGCTTGGCGGCGCGGTGACCGTGCCTTTGGTCAGCAGCAGCACGCGGATCACATCGTCTTCCAGCACGAAGACATGCACCACCGCGCCGGTATCGGCGCGCAGCGTCACGCGTGCGCCCTTGCGCTCGGTCACGGCAAAGTGCGGCGGTTGGGCAAGGGTGGCTTTGCGCATCGATCAGGCCTCGTGGAGGATAAGGTGGCGGCGCATGGCAAACAGCCAGACGGTGCCGATCAGGTCGAACAGCCCCAGGCATCCGAACAGCGGCGCATAGCCGATGCGATCGGCCAGTTGCCCGATCGCCAGCGAAAACAACAGGCCGCCGGTCCAGCCTGCCATGCCGACCAGCCCGTTGGCCTTGGCAATGTCGGATTTGGGGAACACATCGGCCGACAGCGTGTTGATAAGCACCGAAATCGCCTGATGCGCAAACCCGCCCACCGCCAGCAGCGCGATCGCCGCATAAGGCCCTGCCACCAGCCCGGCACAGCCCGGCGCGATCATCAGCACCGCGCCGCCCGCGATCACCGCGATGCGCGATCCTTCAAGGCTGAGGTTGAAGCGGCGCTGCACCAGCGGGGCGAAATAGCCCCCGGTCACCCCGCCGAAATCGGCAGCCAGGAACGGCACCCATGCAAACAGCGCCATATGCGCCAGATCGAGCCCGCGTTCGCGCACAAGGAACAGCGGAATCCAGAAATTGAACGTCTGCCACGCCGGTTCGGTCAGGAAACGCGGCACCGCAATGGCCCAGAACCGCGCGCTGCCGACAATCGCCAGCAAGGCGGTGTTGCCGGCCGGAACCGGGCGCTGCCCGGCCAGGATTGTATCGCGTTCGGCAGCGGTGACATAACCCGCCTGTTGCGGCGAGCGGTACCAGTGATACCACACCGCTGCAAACGGCAGGCCGAACGCCCCGGTCAGCACGAACGCCGCCTGCCAGCCCCAGACGCGCGCAACGGTCGCCACGATCACCGGGGCGATGATCGCGCCCAGCGCGGTCCCGGCGTTGAACCAGCCGGTCGCGATCGAGCGTTCGCGGTCGGGAAACCATTCGCCGATGGTCTTCATGCCCGCCGGGATCGCCACTGCCTCGGCCATCCCCAGCAGCGCGCGACAGGCCGCCAGCGAAAACCAGCCGCGCGCCGCGCCATGCGCCATGCCGGCCAGGCTCCACGCCAGCGCAAACAGCGCAAACCCTGCGGTCAGCCCGATCCGGTCGATCAGCATGCCGCCGATCGGTTGCATCAGCGTATAGGCGAGTTGGAACGCGCCGACGACATAGCTGTATTGCGCCGTGCTAATGGCCAGATCGTGCTGCAACAGCGGGGCGAGCACGCCCAGCGTGTTGCGCGCGATATAGTTGATGACGGTCCCCGCCATCACCAGCAACAGGATGCGCAGCCGCGCCGAGCGCCAGGTCATCCCGCCCGCTGGACGTGCCGGGTTCAGCGGCACGCCGGGTTGTCGGCGTGGGGTGCGGCGATGAACGCGATCGCCTGGCCCGGTACGGTGACGCGGCCCTGCACCTTGGCCGGGGCAAGCCCGGTCAGCGTGCCGTTGGCCTCCATCGCCGGGGTTTGGCCATTGACCGTGATCGTGCCGGCATCGACGGTGGCGCCGCGCATCACCCAGGCCTGCAAGGCGCCGCCGATCGGCAGCGTCTGTGCCGTGGTGCCGGTGTTGAGCGCCATCACGCCGACCCCGCCGCTGACCCCGCGCAGGCATTGCGCATAGAGCCGCAACCGGGGCGACGGCGAAGACGGTGCGGCCAGCACTACCCGGCCCATCACGCGGTGCCACAGCACCGCCGCCCAGTAATTGGGCCGCGCGGTCATCGTGTCGCGATCGAGCAGGGCATAGTCCGAGGTGGCAAGCGTGTTGTGCATCACCACTTGCACGCCCTTTTGCGCCAGCGCGCCAAGCTGGTTCAGATAGCGGAAGCTGTCGAGAAAGGTTGCCGCCCAGGGGCTGCCGCCGCACGCCGCCTGTGCGGTTTCGGTGTTCCAGATCGGCTTGCCCGGCTCATACGTGTCGCGCAAATGCGCGTAATAGGCATAATCGATCAGCGTCCGGTCGAGCCACGCGGACGACAGCGCCTCGTCCTTGCGCGCCACGCCGATGTTCTGCGCGGCGCAGCGTTGCGAGACAGTGCCATAGAAATGGTAGGACAGCGCATCGAGGCTGTTCGGATTGGCGGCCAGGATATCGGCGCTGGCAATCTGGGGCCCGAGCGCGGCCGGGGGATCCTTCATCATCGTCGCTTCACCTGCAGCGCCGGTGCCGAGCAGGCGCATGCCCGGCACGGCCTTGCGCGCCCAGTCGCGGAAAATGCGGAAATCCGCGCCATAATCCGCCGCGTTATAGGTTGGCGGCATCGGCTGCGCGAGGCTGGGCATATTCGGTTCGTTGAACATTTCCGCCGCTGCCAGCGTGCCGCCCAGTTCGTTGGTCAGATCGACCAGTCGCTGTGCCTGGGTCGGCTGCCAGCGTCCGTCGGCGCCGCGCACGCCCGTGCTCACCGCAAAACTGGTGACCAGCGGAGCATCGACCGCCTTCGAAAATGCCACCACCGTCTGCCATTGCCGGCGCTGCAGCACTTGCTTGAAACCCGGCGGCGGTGCGGTGACGGTTTCACCCGCCGCCGGTAGATAAGTGTTGTTGGACCAGGTCCCGCTGACCCGCATATAGGCGGGGCCGAGATTTCGGGCAAAGGCGATCAGGCGCGGGTTGGTCAGGTCGAGCGGCGGACGCTGGCGATAGCGTTCGTCCGCCGGGCCGCCATAGGGCGCCCAGAACCGGCCACCGGTCACTTCGACCATCTCGATATTGTAGGATTGATAGCGCTCGTCGACTTGCGCGACTTTGGCCAATGTTGCCAGATGCAACGGTTTTGCGGGCGTGGTTGCCCCGATCAGCAGGCTGGTTGCGGCCAGCAGGCCGATCTTGATCCGATATGTCATTATACCCTCTCCCGAAAGGTCGCTCACCAGTTCCACATTGTTCCGTCTTCAAGCCGGGCGACTGGCAGATAGGCAGGCTTGTAGGGATATTGCGCAGCCAGTTTCTCGTCGATGTCGACACCGTGACCGGGGGTGTCGCCGACAAACAGCATCCCCTTGTCGAAGTGATAGTCGTGCGGGAACACCGCATCGGTCGCTTCGCTGTGGCGCATATATTCCTGGATGCCGAAATTGGGCACCCACGTGTCGAAATGCAGCGCGGTGCCCATTGTTACCGGCGACAGGTCGGTCGCGCCGTGGCAGCCGGTGCGGATCTGGTACAGGCTGGCCAGATCGGCAATGCGGCGCAGATGCGTGATCCCGCCGGCGCCGACGATGGTCGCGCGGATATAGTCGATCAACTGGTTCTGGATCAGGTCCTTGGCGTCCCAGATCGAATTGAAGATCTCGCCCACCGCCAGCGGCGTGGTGGTGTGCTGGCGGATCAGCCTGAACGCTTCCTGGTTTTCCGCAGGCGTCACGTCTTCCAGCCAGAACAGCGAAAAGGGCTCCAGCGCCTTGCCCAGTTGCGCTGCTTCGGTCGGGCTGTAGCGATGGTGCCCGTCGTGCAGCAGGTGATGGTCGAAACCATACGTCTCGCGCAGCTTTTCGAACAGCTTTGGCACATGGTTCAGCGCCTTGCGCGTGTCCCAGCCGGTTACCGAGGGTAGCGCGGCGTCGGCGGGTTCGTAATAGAGCTTGCCGCGCCCCACGCCATAGGCGTCCTTGATGCCGGGAATGCCGGTCTGCGCACGGATCGCCTTGTAGCCCATGTCGATATACTGGCCCACCGCCTCGACGGTTTCGGCAATGTCGCCGCCATTGGCATGACCATAGACCATCACGCCGTCGCGGCTGCGCCCGCCGAGCAATTGATAGAGCGGCATGCCCGCCAGCTTCGCCTTGATATCCCACAACGCCACATCGACCGCGGCGATCGCGCGCATCGTCACCGGGCCGCGCCGCCAATAGGCACCGCGATAGAGATATTGCCAGATATCCTCGGAATTGCGCGGGTCCATGCCGATCAGGCAGGGGATCACGTGATCCTCAAGATAGCTGACCACCGCCTTTTCCCGGCCATTGAGCGTGGCATCGCCGATGCCGTAGACACCCTCGCTGGTCTCGATCTTCAGGGTCACGAAGTTGCGCCCCGGACAAGTCACGATCACGCGGGCAGAGGTAATCTTCATGGGGTGAATGGTTCCCGGATTGGTCGGCATGTGCTAGACAAGGTACTTGACCAATTTTATTTGGCCTGTCAAGTTCATCAAACTGGTAAGGCCATTTTTTGAAAGACACCTCATGACTGAAGGTTCTGCCTCCCATGGCCATACCCAGGATCGGCTCTATCAGGATCTTGCCCGCAGGATCATTGCCGAGCTGAATTCGGGCCGTTACGCGCCGGGCGACCGGTTGCCCGCCGAACGCGAATTGTCGGTGCAGTTCAGCGTGTCGCGGCCGACCGTGCGCGAAGCGATGATCGCGCTCGAAGTGCAGGGGCTGGTCGAAGTGCGCATCGGATCGGGCGCTTATGTCAAGCGCCTGCCGGGCAAGCACGACATTCCTGGCTTCAACATCACCGCGTTCGAACTGACCGAGGCGCGCCTGCTGTTCGAAGGCGAATCCGCCGCGCTGGCCGCGACGCAGATCACCGAGGACGGCCTGGCCGAACTCGAACGGCTGGTCGAGGAAATCGATCGCGAAAACCAGAGCCAGCACGGCACCGAACAGGCCGACCGCGCGTTCCACCTGGCGATTGCCAAGGCGACGCGCAACACCGCGATGTTCGAGGCGATCGAGCGGCTGTGGGATCTGCGCGCGGTCTCGCCCGAAAGCGCGCTGCTGCACGAAAAGGCGCGCCGCGCCAATATCAAGCCGGTGGTCGAGGAGCACACCGCCGTGCTGAACGCCTTGCGCGATCACGATCCGGTGGCCGCGCGCGCCGCGATGCGCGCGCATCTGGCCGCCGTGCTCGACAGCCTGCTGTTCGCCACCGAAGAAAAAGCCATCGAGGAAGCCCGCCGCGCCGCCCAGGCCAAGCGCGACCGCTATACCCGCACCACCGGTTAGACCAGGAAAGTCCTTCATGTCGCGCCCGCTTGCCTTGCATCCCGACCGTCTGTTTCCCGCCGATCCTGCCACCCGCACACTGGCGCGCGCCTTGCACGCCAGTGTGGCCGATCTGCCGATCATCAGTCCGCACGGGCACACCGATCCGGCGTGGTATGCCGACAATGCGCCGCTGGGCGATGCCACCGACTTGTTGCTGCGGCCCGATCACTACGTGTTTCGCATGCTCTATTCGCAAGGCGTGGCGCTTGGTGCGCTGGGGGTTGGCCCGGCACGGGCAGGGTATGACCCGCGCGCGGCCTGGCGCATTCTGGCTGATCACTGGCACCTGTTTCGCGGCACCCCGTCGCGGATGTGGCTCGACTGGGTGTTTGTCGAAGTGTTCGGCCTGACCGAGGCGCTCGATGCCACGACGGCAGGCCGCTATTTCGACACGATCACCGATGCGCTGGCGACGCCAGCGTTTCGTCCACGTGCGTTGATCGACCGGTTCGGGATCGAGGTCATCGCCACCACCGAAAGCCCGCTCGACAGCCTGCGGCACCACGCCCGCATCAGGGCGGACAACCAGGCCGGGGTATGGGCGGGCCGGGTGGTCACCGCCTATCGCCCCGATCCAGTGATCGATCCCGAATTTGAAGGGTTTCGCGCCAATCTCGATCGCCTTGGCGAATTGACCGGCGAGGATTGCCTGACCTGGCCGGGCTATCTGGCCGCGCATCGCCAGCGCCGCGCGTTCTTTGCCGCGCATGGCGCGACCAGCACCGATCACGGCCATCCCACCGCGCAGACCGCCGATCTGCCGCGGGGCGAGGCGGCGGCGCTGTTCGACCGCGTGGTGCGCGGAGTGTTCACCCCGACAGAGGCCGAACTGTTCCGCGCGCAGATGCTGACCGAAATGGCGACAATGAGCTGCGATGACGGCCTGGTCATGCAGATCCATCCGGGCAGTTTCCGTAACCACAACGCCGCGCTGTTTGCCGCGATGGGGCGCGACAAGGGCGCCGACATTCCGATGCGCACCGACTATGTCCATGCGCTCAAACCGCTGCTCGATCGCCACGGCAGCGCGCCCGATCTGTCGATCATCCTGTTTACGCTCGACGAGAGCGTCTATGCCCGCGAACTGGCCCCGCTCGCCGGGCATTATCCGTGCCTCAAACTCGGCCCGGCCTGGTGGTTCCATGACAGTCCCGAAGGCATGCGCCGGTTTCGCGAGGCTACCACCGAAACTGCCGGATTTTACAACACCGTCGGGTTCAACGACGACACGCGCGCGCTGCTGTCGATCCCGGCGCGGCACGACATGGCGCGGCGGATCGATTGCGGTTTTCTGGCGCGGCTGGTGATCGAGCACCGGCTGGCCGACTGGGAAGCCGCCGAACTGGCGCACGAACTGGCCTATGGTCTGGCGAAGCGGGCCTACAAGCTGTGACCCGACTGTCCCCCGGCGCGCTGGCGTTGATCGAGGGCGCCGCGCTGCCCGGCTATGACCGCGCGCGGCGCGCGATCGGGATCGTGCATTTCGGGATCGGCGCGTTCACCCGCGCGCATCTGGCATGGTACACCGATCTGGCAATGGGCGCGGCAGGGGGCGACTGGATGATCGCCGGGGTCTCGCTGCGATCGCCCGCTGTCGCGGCGCAGCTCAACCCGCAAGACGGGCTCTATACGCTGGGGGTGCAGGCGGGCGACACCACGGCGCTGCGCGTGATCGGCGCGCTGGCCGAAGTGGTGGTGGCGCCCGATGCGCCCGAGCGAGTGATCGCGCTGCTGGCCGCGCCGCCGACGCAGATCGTGTCATTCACGGTGACCGAAAAGGGCTATTGCCGCGATGCCGCTGACGGGCTCGATCCGGCACTGGCGCACGAGGGCAGCATCTATGGCTATTTGCGCCACGGGCTGGCGCGGCGGCGCGCGGCGGGGCTGGGCGGGCTGACGTTGCTGTCGTGCGACAATCTGGCTGACAATGGTGGGCAATTGCGGCGCCTGCTGCTGGCCTCTCTGGGGGCAGTGGATGGCGATCTGGCCGATTGGACCGCGCGGCATTGCACCTTTCCGGGCAGCATGGTCGATCGCATCGTGCCCGCGCCGACCGAGGCTGATCGTGACGCCGTCGCTGCGCTGCTGGGGTGCCGTGACAAAGGCGCGGTGATGACCGAGGCGTTCAGCCAATGGGTGATCGAGGATCGTTTTGCGGGCCCGCGCCCAGCGTGGGACAGCGTGGGCGCGCAGATCGTCGCCGACGTGGCGCCTTATGAAACGGCCAAGCTGCGCATGCTCAATGGTGCACATTCGGCGCTGGCCTATTGCGGGCTGCGGCAGGGCTATGCCTATGTCCACGAGGCGATCCGCGATGATACCTTGCGCGCGCTGGTGCTGCGGCTGATGCTGCAGGAGGCGGCACCGGTGCTCGACCCCGCGCCGGGGCAGGATCTGGTGGCCTATGCCCATGCGCTGATCGAACGGTTCGCCAACCCTGCGCTGGGCCATCGGCTGATCCAGATCGCCATGGATGGCAGCCAGAAGATCCCGCAACGCTGGCTGGCGACGCTCGCCGCCAACCAGCGCGAAGGCCGCCGCTGCCCGGCGATCCTGGCCGCCATCGGGGCGTGGCTGGCGCATTGTCGGGGCGACAATGCGCTGGCCTGGGGCCCGGTCGATGATCCGCGCGCCGCCGAACTGGCCGCGCTGTGGCATACGCATGATGCCACCACGATCGCCGGGGCGATATTCGGCAAAGGCGCCATCTTGCAAAGCGACTGGGTTCCCGATGCCCAGGATTGCGAAGCGATCGCGCTGGCGATCAAGTTGAGGATTCCGGCATGACTGATGGCGCGATCGTCTGTTTCGGGGAAATGCTGCTGCGTCTGGCAACTCCGGCGGGCCGCCCGTTTGCCGATACGCAAACCCTTGAGGTGGTGGTCGGCGGGGCCGAGGCCAATGTTGGCGTCGCGCTGAGCGCGCTGGGCTGGCCCTGTCGCATGGCAACCGCTTTGCCCGACAATCCACTGGGCGATCGCGCGCTGTCGGCCTTGCTGGCCAGCGGGATCGATACGCGCGGCGTGGTGCGCGGGCCCGGACGGATGGGGCTTTATATGCTGGAAACCGGCGCCAGTCTGCGCGCCTCACGCGTGACTTATGACCGCGCGGGCTCGACATTTGCGACGATCGCGCCCGACCGGTTCGATTTCGACACGCTGATGGATGGGGCGCGGCTGCTGCATCTGAGCGGGATCACCGCCGCGCTTGGCCCCAACGGTCTGGCGCTGGCGCAGGCCGCGATGGCCGCCGCGCGCCGGGCGGGGGTGCCGATCAGTTTTGATCCCAATTACCGCGAAACGCTGTGGAACGCGTGGGACAGTGATCCGCGCGCGGCGATGCACGGGCTGATGGCCGAGGCCGATATCCTGTTCGCCGGGCACCGCGACGTGGCGCTGCTGACGGGGCGGGCCTTTTCGGGCGACGGCCCCGAACGCAGGCGTGAGGCCGCCGAGGCGGCCTTTGCGCTGTTTCCCCGGCTGCGGCTGATGGCATCGACCGCGCGCCAGACAGTCAGCCAAAGCCATCACCGGCTGGCCGCGCGCGTCGACACCCGCGATGCGTGCCACCAGACCCAGGCACTGGATATCACCGATATCGTCGATCGCATCGGCACCGGCGATGCCTTTGCTGCGGGCGTGCTGCATGGCTGGTTGTTGGGGCAGGATACTGGCGGGATGGCACAGACCGGGCTTGCGCTTGGTGCGCTCAAGCATGCCATTCCTGGCGATTTCTGCCGGATCAGCCCCGCTGAACTGGCTGCATTTACCGGGCAGGGGGGCGATGTCAGCCGCTAGGGCGAAGGCAGTTCACGATTGACGAACCGGGCACGATGCTGGGAAAGCTGCGCCATCCCCACAGGAAGGATCGGTGAGAGCATGTTGAAATCACGCAAGACATTCCCCTGTTCCGCCGCTGTGATCGCCTTGGCAATGCCCCATGTGGCGACAGCCGATACCGCACCCGGCGCCAGGGCCGCGGCCACGGTCCAGCAGATGACCGCCGACGAGAAAGTGGTGTTGACGCACGGGATCATGCCGCTGCCGTTCATTCCCGGCACGGTTGTACCCGCCGAAGCGGTTCCCGGTGCGGGCTATGTCGCGGGGGTGGCGCGGCTGGGTGTTCCCGCGCTGAGGGAAACCGATGCCAGCCTTGGCGTGGCATGGGTGGGCGGGCTGCGTCACGATGGTGCGACCGCGATGCCATCTGGCATTGCCCAGGCGGCAACCTGGAACCCCGAGGTTCTGCGGCGCGGCGGCGCGATGATCGGCGGCGAAGCGCGCGCCAAGGGGTTCAACGTGTTGCTGGCAGGCGGCGCCAACCTGACCCGCGATCCGCGCAACGGGCGCACGTTCGAATATCTGTCCGAAGATCCGCTGCTGACCGGCACATTGGTCGGTGCGGCAATCAACGGCGTCCAGTCGAACCACATCATTTCGACGATCAAGCATTTCGCGCTCAACGGCCAGGAAACTGGGCGCAAGTTCGTCGATATCCGCATTGGTGAGGCGGCGGCGCGCGAAAGCGATCTGCTGGCGTTCGAAATCGGTATCGAAATCGGCCATCCGGGCAGCGTGATGTGCGCCTACAATGTCGTCAACGGCCAGCACGCCTGCGACAGCGACTGGCTGTTGAACACGGTGTTGAAAAAGGACTGGCGCTGGGACGGCTTTGTGATGTCCGACTGGGGCGCGGTGCCGGGCATGGCGGCGGCGTTGCACGGGCTCGATCAGCAATCGGGCGAACAGCTCGATCCGGCAGTGTTTCTGGGCAAGACGCTGGAAGCGGCTGCTACCGGTGACAAGGCTGTGGCCCGCCGTCTCGACGACATGGATACCCGCGTGCTGACCGCGATCTATGCCAGTGGGCTCGATAAGTATCCGGCCAATCCGGGCGGCGCGATCGATTTCAAAGCCGATGGCGATGTCGCGTTCGATGCGGCCAAACAGGGCATCGTGCTGCTGAAGAACGATGCGGGCGTGCTGCCGCTGGCGGCCAGCGCCAAACGCATCGTGGTGATCGGCGGCTTTGCCAGCGTCGGTGTGATGTCGGGCGCCGGATCGAGCCAGGTGCAGGGCGATCGCGGCCCCGCTTTGACAATCCCGGCGGGCGAGGATGGCCCGTTTGCCGCGCTGACCGCGCGATCATACCACCGTTCGTCGCCGCTCAAGGCGATTCGCGCGCTGGCCCCCGCCGCCACCGTGACCTATCGCGACGGCTACGAACTGTCCGATGCCGTGGCGCAGGCCCGAAAGGCCGATGTGGTCATCGTGTTTGCCACCAAATGGGCCACCGAAGGGCTCGACCAGGCCGATCTGGCGCTGCCCGAAGGACAGGACGCGCTGATCGCCGCAGTCGCCGCAGCCAACCCGCACACGGTCGTGGTGCTCGAAACCGGCAATCCGGTGACGATGCCGTGGCTCGACAAGACGGCGGCGGTGCTGGAGGCATGGTATCCCGGCGCGCGCGGGGGTGAGGCGATCGCCTCTGTGCTGTTCGGCCAGACCAATCCTTCGGGCCATCTGCCGGTGACGTTCCCGGCCGGCACCGACCAGTTGCCGCGCCACGACATCGATGGCTATGCCACGCTCGAACCCAATTTTGCCGGTGATCCGCCAACGCCCGATGCCAGGCTGTCGGCCAATTACGACATCGAAGGGTCAGATGTCGGCTATCGCTGGTTTGCCCGCACCGGGGCAAAGCCGCTGTTTCCGTTCGGCTATGGCCTCAGCTATACCACATTTGCCAGCAGCGGGCTGACCGTCGATGGCCTCCATGCCAGCCTGACCGTGACCAACACTGGCGCCAGGGCCGGGGCGACAGTGGCGCAAGTCTATCTGGTCAGCCGCAACGGCGCGGCCAAACAGCGCCTGGTCGGGTTTCAGCGGGTCGACCTGGCCGCCGGTGAAAGCCGCAAGGTCAGCCTGACCATCGATCCGCGCCTGTTGGCCGACTGGACCGCCAAGGGGTGGCACCTGAACGCTGGCCGCTATGGCTTTGCAATGGGAGACGATGCCGCGCATCTGTCGGCACCGGTCACCGCGACCGAGCCTGCCCGTACCTGGCGTGATTGAACCGCCGCATCGTCAGGCGGGTTCGATCGGCAAAGTGCGGCCCAGCCGCGCCGAGACTATGGCGGTGTCGAGCACGGTTTGCACCGCCAGGATCTGATCGGGGGTGGTCGGCGGCGCGCCCTGGCCCAGACAAGCCTGCGCCATCATCGCATAAAATGTCGGCTGGCATCCGCGCGGGGCCATGATCATGTGCCGGGCCCCGGCGGCATCCCAATGGTGCAGGGGTTCGGGATCGCGGCCCCAATCGGGCGCATCGGGGGTAAGCCCGGCGACCGATTGCGCCTCTTGCGGGTCGAGGCCATGCTTGATCAGCGAACCGGCCAGCCCGTGCACGGCAAAGCGGGGCGTGCCGCCTGCCACGCACATGCTGGCCCCCAGCACCACCCGCCGGTCGGGATAGTGCAGCGTGACGTGCGCCCAGTCGTCGGCGCGCCCACCGGGGCGCAGCGCGGCCAGATCGGCGGTGACGGCGGTGGGAGTGCCGAACAGCAACAGCGCCTGATCGATCAGATGCGGCCCCAGATCGACCCATACGCCCGATCCTGGCCCGCCATTTTCGCGCCAGCGGTCGCGCGGGGCGGGGCGAAACCGGTCGAACCGCGATTCGAAATGCACCACGGGGCCGATCAGGCCACTGGCGATGGCCGCGCGCACCGCCAGGAAATCGCTGTCCCAGCGGCGGTTGTGAAACACCGCCGCGATGCGCCCGCGCGCGGCGGCAAGTCCGGTCAGTGCGCGGGCTTCGTTCAGATCCTGCGCAAACGGCTTTTCCACCACCACATGCCGCCCGCTGTCGAGCGCACGCCGCGCCAATTCGGCATGGGTGCCGCTGGGCGTGGCGATGACCACCAGTTCGATTGCCGGATCGTCGAGCAGCGCCGCGATATCGTTGACCAGCGCAACCCCGGGCACCGGCGCGGCGGCATCGGCGTGCCGCGACACCACCGCGCGCAGATCGAGCGCCGGCACCGCGCGGATATAGGGCGCATGGAACACCCGTGTGGCCATGCCATTGCCCACGATCCCGACCCCGATCCGTTTCACGAAAGTGCCTCCTTGTTGTCGAGCCGCCGTGGGGGCTTTTATGAGTGGTGCTGTCCGGTATCATCTGTGTGCCGATACTGGTAGCCGCGATGGCCGTGCGGATGGGTGAAGGAGCGCGTTAATGGGCAGGCGGTTGCTGCGGTGGGGCTTGATCATGCTGGCGGTTGTGGCGCTGGTGGTGGGCCTGCGGGTCTATGTCGAACAGGCGCGCAAACCCGATTATGCCAATCTTGCCTATGGTCGCGCATCGCCCGGGCAGCGTCTCGACATCTATCTGCCGCAAGGGGCAGGGCCATTTCCCGCGCTGATATTCGCCCATGGCGGTGCCTTTGCGTTTGGCGACAAACGTCTGTCGGGGCGCGGCTTTCGCGATGACGTCAATGCCCTGAACGCGGCGGGCATCGCGCTGGTCAGCATCGATTACCGGATGAGTGGCGAGGCGCATTTTCCGGCGGCAGTGCGCGACATGAAATCGGCGGTGCGCTTCGTCAGGGCCAATGCGCCGCGCTATCGCATCGATCCCGCGCGGATCGCGTTGTGGGGCCAGTCGGCGGGGGCCAATATCGCGCTCGATGCGGGCATGAGCCATGGTGTCGGCCTGTTCGACGATCCCGCCGCGCGCGCGCCCGGCGCCGATGACCGGGTCAGCGCGGTGGTGTCGATGTATGGCCCGACCGATTTTCTGGCGATGGACCCGCAATTGCGCGCCGCCGGGTGCAAGGCGTCGGCCCAGACCCACAGCGCTGCCGACAGCCCGGAATCGCGCTATCTGGGCGGCCGTATCACCGCCGTTGCGCTCCTGGTGGCGCAGGCCAATCCGCTGACATACGCCAATCGCGCCACCCCGCCGCTGTTGTTGCAGCATGGCAGCGCCGATTGCGTCGTGCCTCCGCTGCAAAGCCGCATTCTGGCCGACCGGGTCAACGCCGTGGCGGGGCCGGGACGTGCCATTCTGCAAGTGCGCACAGGCGCTGTCCATGCCGACAGCGCATTCGACACGCCCGCCAACATGGCGGTTGTGATCGATTTCCTGCGGCGGGCGTTTGCCGCGCAGCCTGTCGGTTGATGTTTATTGCCCCGCCAGCAACCGCTGTCGATGCTGCATGACCAGATCGCCGAGCCAGGCCTTGAACACTTGCACGCGGGCCAGATTGTGGGTGTCCTTGTGCGTCACCAGCCAGAACGTGCGGGTGATCAGGCGTTCGGGCAGCACCGGGCACAGTGCGGGATCGGCATCGCCCAGGAAACAGGGCAACACGCCGATGCCCGCGCCGGCGGCGATCATGCGCTGTTGTGTCAGCACCGATGTCGATCGCACGGTTGCCGCCATGCCCGGCTGAAACTCGGCCAGATAGCGCAGTTCGGGCGCATAGAGCAGATCGGGCACATAGCCGATCAGGGTGTGATCGCGCGCCAGCGCCGCCGGGCTGTCGGGCATGCCGCGCGCCTCGCAATAGGTGCGCCGGGCATAGAGCCGCAAGGTATAGTCCGACAGCTTGCCCGCGATCACCGGCCCGGCGCGCGGGCGCGACAGCGTGACGGCCAGGTCTGCCTCGCGCTTTGACGGGCTGAGCAATCCGGTCGAGGCGACCAGATCGACCATCAGGCGGGGGTGGCTGGCCGCAAAATCGCCGATTGCGGGGGCAACGATGGCGGCGGCAAACCCCTCGGTCAGGCTGACCCGCAACAGCCCGGCGGGGCCTGCGCCGACTGTCACGTTGTCGGCAATGCGGTTGGCGGCCTGCGCCATTGCCTCCACTTCGGCCAGCAGCGTTTCGCCCGGTTCGGTCAGGATCTGGCCCTCGCGCGTCTGTTCGAACAAAGTGACGCCCAGCCGCGCCTCCAGCCGCCGCAAACGACGCCCGACCGTGGCCGCATCGACCCCCATCGCCACTGCCGCACGCGCCATCTGACCGGCGCGCGCGATGGCCAGAAAGGCCTGATAGTCGTTCCAGTCGGATACTTGCATAATTGCAAGCATGAGTGGCATTTTCAGGGCTTGCGTGCAAGTCTGGGCGCGTGCAGGCAGCATCTGGCGCCGTGACGGCGGGAGAGAAGGAATTCGATATGCGCGTGATCGATCATTTCATCGCCGGCGGCACCGGCGGCCATTCGGGCAGCCGTCAGGCCGAGGTGTTCGATCCCAATACCGGCGCGGTTCAGGCGCATGTCGCGCTGGGTGATCAGGCCGTGCTCGATCGCGCAGTGGCGGCGGCCGAGGCGGCGCAGCCGGCCTGGGCGGCGACCAATCCGCAGCGGCGCGCGCGCGTGATGTTCCGGTTCAAGGAACTGGTCGAGGCCGAAATGGACACGCTTGCCCATCTGTTGTCGAGCGAACACGGCAAAGTGATCGCGGATTCGAAGGGCGATATCCAGCGCGGGCTGGAAGTGGTGGAATTCGCCTGCGGCATCCCCCACGCTCTGAAGGGCGAATATACCCAAGGCGCCGGGCCGGGCATCGATGTCTATTCGATGCGGCAGCCGGTCGGCATCGGTGCGGGGATCACCCCGTTCAATTTCCCCGCGATGATCCCGCTGTGGATGTCGGCGGTGGCGATTGCGTGTGGCAATGCGTTCATCTGCAAGCCTTCGGAACGTGATCCTTCGGTGCCGGTGCGGCTGGCCGAACTGTTCATCGAGGCCGGACTGCCCGAAGGCATCTTCCAGGTCGTGCATGGCGACAAGGAAATGGTCGATGCGATCCTCGATCATCCTGCGATCGGCGCGGTCAGCTTTGTCGGATCGTCGGATATTGCCAACTATGTCTATCAGCGCGGCGCGGCCAACGGCAAGCGGGTCCAGGCGATGGGCGGGGCCAAGAACCATGGCATCGTCATGCCCGACGCCGATCTGGATCAGGTGGTCAAGGATCTGGCGGGCGCCGCGTTCGGTTCGGCGGGTGAACGCTGCATGGCGCTGCCGGTGGTGGTGCCGGTGGGCGCCGACACCGCCGACCGGTTGCGGTCCAAACTGATCCCGGCGATCGAGGCGCTGAAAGTCGGCGTGTCGACCGATGCCGAGGCGCATTATGGCCCGGTGGTCACCGCCGCGCACAAGGCCAAGATCGAAAGCTGGATCGCGCGCGCGATCGAGGAAGGCAGCGAACTGGTTGTCGATGGACGCGGGTTTGCCTTGCAGGGCCATGAAAACGGCTTTTTCGTCGGGCCGACATTGCTCGACCATGTCACGCCCGACATGGACAGCTATCACAACGAGATTTTCGGCCCCGTGCTGCAGATCGTGCGCGCCGATGATTTCGAGACGGCTGTCTCGCTCGCCAGCAAGCACCAGTATGGCAATGGCGTGGCAATCTTTACCCGCAACGGCCATGCCGCACGCGAATTCGCCGCGCGGGTCAATGTCGGCATGGTCGGCATCAACGTGCCGATCCCGGTGCCGGTGGCCTATCACACGTTTGGCGGTTGGAAGCGTTCGGCGTTTGGCGATACCAACCAGCACGGCATGGAAGGCGTCAAGTTCTGGACCAAGGTCAAGACGATCACGCAGCGCTGGCCCGACGGGTCGGTCGATGGCGGCAACGCCTTCGTCATCCCGACCATGGCCTGATCGCGCAGGACATCCCCAGACAAAGGCCGCCAGACATGCGTATCGGGTTTATCGGATTGGGCAACATGGGCGGCGGCATGGCCGCCAACCTGGTCAAGGCCGGGCATGCGGTGCAGGCGTTCGACCTGTCGGCCGAGGCCCTGGCGCGGGCACGCGAAGCGGGTTGCACCACGCATGATGCTGCCGCCGACGCGGTCGCCGATGCCGATGTGGTGTTGACGATGCTGCCCAACGGCGCAATCGTGCGCGCAGTCTATGCCGACGCAGTGCTGGGCAAGGCCCCGGCAGGCGCGCTGCTGATCGATTGTTCGACAATCGACGTGGCCAGCGCGCGCGATGTCGCAGGCGCGGCCACCGCGCAGGGGTATCGCTTTGTCGATGCCCCCGTTTCGGGGGGCATCGCGGCGGCCAATGCCGGCACGTTGACCTTCATGGTCGGCGGCGCGGCAGACGATTTCGCCGCCGCGCAACCCGTGCTGGCGGAGATGGGCAAGGCGGTGATCCACGCCGGGGATGCTGGCGCGGGGCAGGCGGCCAAGATCTGCAACAACATGCTGCTGGGCGCCTCGATGGTCGCGACGTGCGAGACGTTCGCCATGGCCGAAAAGCTCGGGCTCGACTTGCAGACCTTTTTCGACATTTCGTCAAAGGCGTCGGGACAGTGCTGGTCGATGACGAGCTATTGCCCGGTGCCCGGCGTCGGCCCGGTGACACCCGCCGACAACGCCTATCAGGGCGGATTTGCCAGCGCGCTGATGCTCAAGGATTTGCGGCTGGCGATGCAGGCCGCTGGCGATGTCGGCGCAACTGTGCCAATGGGCGAAAAGGCCGAGGCGCTCTATGCCGCATTCGTTGAATCCGGCAAGGCGGGCCTCGATTTTTCGGCGATTATCGAGACCTTTTGACACGATGACGATACCCTGGGATCAACCCGCGACGATGATCGATCTCGACGGCAAGACGCCGATCATCGGCACCATCCGCGATTGCGTGATGCATTTTGCGCTGTTCAAGCCGTTTGCCCGCGAACAGGCGCGCATCCTGTTGACCCAGCCCGTGGCGCGCGCGGGTCGCAAGACGCGCACCTGGATCCTTAACCCCGACGAGATCGAGGCGCTGGTTGTGCGCATGCAGGCCGAGCGCGAAAGCCTGAACTAGCACGCCTGATCCTCCCCGGCACGGGGAGGATCAATCCGCGTCGGGCTGGTTGGCCGGGTGGGCGCGTTCGAATGCGGGCAGATGTGCGCAGTGGGCGTCGATGGCGCGGATGCGCGGAAAATCCTTCAGATCGACGCCAAACCGGCGCGCGGCATAGATTTGCGGGATCAGGCAGCAATCGGCGATCGTCGGCGTATCACCATAGGCGAAACGGCCGCCATGACGCGCGATCAACGTTTCGATGGCGGCAAAGCCGGGCGCCGCCCAGCGGGCAATCCAGGCGCGGACTTGGTCTTCATCCGCACCAAGGTCCTGGCGCAAACTGTTAAGCACACGCAGGTTTCCCAGCGGATGCAAGTCGCAGGCCACGGTCAGCGCGATGCCGCGCACATGGGCTCGGGCGGTCGGATCGGCGGGTAGCAGCGGCGGATCGGGATAGCGCTCTTCCAGCCATTCGAGCATCGCCAGTGACTGGGTGAGCACCGCGTCATCAACGATCAGCGCGGGCACCATGGCTTGCGGGTTGATTGCGCAATAGGCGGCATCGGCCTGTTCGCCCCGGCGCAAGTCATGCGCGACATCGCGGTATTCGCGCGCTTTCAGATTGAGCGCGATGCGCACCCGCCAACTCGCGCCCGAGCGCCAATAGCCATGCAGCGTGATCACCGCGCGCCCGCGATTATGCCGCGACAGGCCCCAAAACCGATGCTGCGATAGCCGTCGCGGGTGGCGCGCGCACTCAGGCCCACTTCATCGCCATCTTCGAGAAAGGCGCGTGTTTCGCCATTGGGCAGCATGATCGGCGCTTTGCCGCCGTGCGACAGTTCCATCAGGCTGCCCGCTGCCGACGGATCGGCGCCCGACAGCGTGCCGGTGCCGATCAGATCGCCCGCATGCAGATCGCACCCGCCCGAACCGTGGTGCGCAACGATCTGCGCGGCGGTCCAATACATCGCCTCGGTGGCGTGGCCCCGGCTCAGCCGGTGCGGCGGCACGCCGTTGGCGCGCATCGCTGCGGTCGACAGCGTGGCCTCCAGTGTCAGCGCCAGCGCGCCATGGTGTTGATCGTCGGCGTCGTACAAATAGGGCAGAGGGGCCGGATCATCCGCCGCGCGGGGCGGTTGGGCCACGCGGAACGGCGCCAGCGCATCGCTGGTGATCACCCAGGGCGACACGGTGGTGGCAAAATTCTTGGCCAGAAACGGCCCGAGCGGCTGATATTCCCAGGCCTGGATATCGCGCGCCGACCAGTCATTGAGCAGGCACAGCCCGCCGATGCGATCCCACGCCCCGGCAATCGGCACCGTCTCGCCCGGCGCGTTGTCGCCCGCAATCCACAGGCCGAGTTCCAGCTCGTAATCGAGCCTGCGGCACGGGGTATAGATCGGGTTGTCGGTGTCGGGCGCCTTGATCTGGCCATGCGGGCGGACAACCGGCACATCGCTGATCCGCACCGACGAGGCGCGCCCGTGATAGCCGATCGGCACATGGCGATAATTGGGCAACAGTGGATTGTCGGGCCGGAACAGCCGGCCGATCGCGGTGGCATGGTGAATACCGACATAGAAATCGGTGTAATCACCAATGCGGAACGGCAGGTGCAACGTGCAGGCATCGGCGGGGTGCAGGAACGGCAGCACGCGCAGCCGCATGCCGTCGCTGGTCAACAGCGCAAACAGCGCATGGCGCAGCGCGCGCCGGTCGGCGGCGGGCAGGGCAAACAGCGCATTGAGCGTGGGCTGGGCCAGCGCGTCGCGCACCGCGCCGGGCAAATGCTCTGCCAGCCCGGTCAGATCGAGCACCTGGTCGCCGATCGCGCTGCCTATGCGAGGCTGGCCATCAGTCAGCGCAAACACCCCCAGCGGCAGGTTCTGCACCGGAAAGTCGCGATGGCCATCGGCGCCATCGACCCAACTGCGCGCGGCCGGCGCGTGGGTGTGGTCGATCACGCCTGCGGCTCCGTGTGCAGCCAGGCGGCGTGGCGCGGGGCGCGTTTGGTCTGGCTCCATTCGTCGAGCATGCGCGGGGCCAGATCGCGCAGTTCGGCATTTTGCGCCGCCGTGCCGATGTTGCACGCCAGCTCCAGCCGGTGGCCATTGGGGTCGAAGAAATAGATCGATTTGAAAATGCCGTGATAGGTCGGCCCCAGCACATCGATCCCTTGCGCCTGCAGGTGCGCCTTGGCCGCGATCAGCGCGGGCTCATCCGCCACTTCGAACGCGATATGCTGCACCCAGGCCGGGGTGTTGGGGTCGCGGCCCATCTCGGGCTGGTTGGGCAATTCGAAAAACGCCAGCACATTGCCGCCGCCCGCATCGAGAAAGACATGCATGTAGGGATCAAATTCGCCGGTCGATGGCACATGGTCTTCGGCAAAGGCGGTGGTGTAGGCCATGCCGAGCATGCGCTGATACCAGGCGACAGTTTCGGCCGCATCGCGACAGCGATAGGCGACATGGTGGATGCGGGTAAGCGTGGGCGCGGTCATCATGCCACCCCTTCGACATGCAGCGCGCCACGGCGCATCTGGTCGCGCTCCATGCTCTGGAACAGCGCAGTGAAATTGCCTTCGCCAAACCCTTCGTCGCGCTTGCGCTGGATGAATTCGAAAAACACCGGGCCGATCTGGGTTTCCGAAAAGATCTGCAGCAACAGGCGCGGATCGCCCGCTTCGGTCGATCCGTCGAGCAGGATGCCGCGCCGCTGCAATTCCGCCACCGGTTCGCCATGGCCAGGCAGGCGCTCTTCGAGCATTTCGTAATACGTAGCAGGGGGCGCGCTCATGAACGGCGTGCCGAGGTCTTTCAGCGTGTCCCACCCGGTGATCAGATCGTCGCAGGCAAACGCGATATGCTGGATGCCTTCGCCGTTGTAGGCGCGCAGGAATTCCTCGATCTGGCCGCCGCCCTGGCGTGCCTCTTCGTTGAGCGGGATGCGGATCTTGCCATCGGGCGCAGTCATCGCGCGGCTGGTCAGCCCGGTATATTCACCCTTGATGTCGAAATAGCGGATCTCGCGAAACCCGAACACGCGCTCGTAGAAACCCGCCCAATGCGCCATGCGCCCGCCATAGACGTTGTGGGTCAGGTGATCGATGGTGTGAAACCCGGCGCCCACCGGGCGCCGGTCGACACCGGGCAGATAGGTGAAATCGATGTCATAGATCGACAGATCGTCGCCATAGCGGTCGATCAGATAGATGATCGAACCGCCGATCCCCCGGATCGCGGGTAGCCGCAGTTCCATCGGGCCGGTCTGCACATCGACCGGTTCGGCCCCGCGTTCCAGTGCCAGCGCATAGGCCCTGGCCGCATCGCGCACACGCCAGCCCATGCCACAGGCCGAAGGCCCGTGTTCGGCGGCGAAATAGGCGGCGGGGCTTTTCGGTTCGTAATTGGCGATCAGGTTGATCCCGCCCTGGCGCCACAGTTGCACGCGTTTGGCGCGGTGGTTGGCGATATGGGTAAAGCCCATCCGCGCAAACACCGGTTCGAGCATGCCCGGCTCGGGCGCTGAAAATTCGACGAATTCAAACCCGTCGAGGCCAAGCGGATTGTCGAACAGATCGGTCATGGCGTCCTCGTTCCCGGATAACTGTTATGGTGCGATGATACGGCAGACCGGGTGCAAATGGCGTGCGAAATTGGGCGAATTTCGGGTCATGATGCAATCGTGTTGCGCGTTTGACGGCAATCATGCATAATTCGTGCATGCTGCTTGACCGCTTTGATTTGCGCATCCTGGCCGCGTTGCAGGACCACGGCGACATGGGTCCGGGTGATATCAGCGCGCTGGTCAATCTGTCGCCTTCGCAATGTTCGCGCCGGATGCAGCAATTGCGCGCCTCTGGCCATATCCGCGCGGTGCGCGCGGTGCTCGACGCGGCACAATTGGGCATCGGCATCAGTGCCTATGTCATGCTGACGATGACCAGCCACGATCCGCAACGCGCCGCGCAATTCCGCGCGCGGCTGTGCGAAATGGCCGAAGTGCTGGAATGCCAGTTGCTGACCGGATCGCCCGACATGATCCTGAAAGTGGCGACGCGCGATCTGGCCTCGCTCAACGACCTGCTGACCCGGCACCTGCTCGCGGCCCCGGAGGTCGCCACCGCGCGCACCAGCATCATCCTGCAGGACGTGAAAAGCACCTCCAGCCTGCCGCTGACTTTCGCGGGTCAGAGCTGAACGGGCAGCGCCGTCGTATATTTGGTCATCGCCAGCGCGAAATGGGATGAGGCCTGCGCCACCGCCGGATGGGCCAACAGCACCTGCATCAGAAACCGGTTGTAGGCCGCAACATCGGACACCACCACGCGCAACAGATAGTCCCATTCGCCCGACATCGAAAAGCATTCGACGATTTCGCCGCGCGTGTCGACAAATGCCTCGAACGCAGAGCGGCTGTCATGCGCATGGCTGCGGATGCGCAGCGAACACATCACGTTGACGCCCAATCCGACGCGCGCGGGGTCGATCAGCCGCACCGTGCGCACCAGTATGCCCGCCGCCTCCAGCGCCTTGATCCGCCGCCAGCACGATGCGGTCGAGGCGCCGACCAGTTCGGCCAGGTCGGCATGGCTGATGTCGCCGCGTTGTTGCAGGACCGACAGGATTTTTCGGTCTATCGCGTCGATATGATCGATCTGTTCCATCATTTACGCATATGACGATCATCGATTTCGCTCAAGCCACACAATTGGCGAAATCTGGAATCCGGTGATCATCCCTTTCTGGTATAGTTTGCGCGATAATGACGGGAGAAATGCCATGGCCGTACACGCGCAGCGCCCTGCCGGGGCCGCCGTTGACTGGACAGTGCCGCAGAACCACGCGGCCTATTCCGCGCGCGACCACGCCACCTGGGATCATCTGTTCGACCGCCAGGCGCGCCTGTTACCGGGCCGGGTCGCACCCGAATTTCTCGACGGGCTCGATTTCCTGCGCCTGGCAGAGCCCGGAATTCCCGATTTCGAGGCGCTGTCCGAACGGCTGATGCGGCGCACCGGCTGGCAAGTGGTCGCGGTACCGGGGCTGGTGCCCGATGATGTGTTTTTCGACCATCTGGCCAACCGTCGTTTTGTCGCGGGCAATTTCATCCGCCGCCCCGACCAGCTCGACTATCTGCAGGAACCCGACGTGTTCCACGATGTGTTCGGCCATGTGCCCCTGCTGGCGAACCCGGTGTTTGCCGATTACATGCAGGCCTATGGCCAGGGCGGGCAACGCGCGGGCGGGCTGGGCGCGTTGACCAATCTGGCGCGGCTCTACTGGTATACGGTCGAATTCGGGCTGATCAGGGGCGGTGAGGGCCTGCAACTGTTTGGCGCGGGCATCGTTTCGTCGCACAGCGAATCGCTGTTTGCGCTCGATGATCCATCACCCAACCGCCTCGGTTTTGATCTGCGCCGGGTGATGCGCACCCGGTACCGCATCGATGATTTTCAGCAGAGCTATTTCGTGATCGACAGCTTTGAAAGTCTGCTCGATGCGACATTGAACACCGATTTCGGCCCAATCTATGCCGAACTGGCCGTGACCGATGATCTGGATGCCGCGGCAGTCTTGCCCGAAGATCGCGTCCATACCCACGGCACCCAGGCGCGCGTTCAGCGCTAAACTCAGGCGGATATGATCATATATGATCATTATGTATCGATCGGTGTCTAAATAAATCTATATTGATCACCAGATATGATCATGTTACGCCGTTTGTGTTCCGGGGGCACATCCGGACCACACGAGGATGTCTGGAGAAAACGATGAGGAAACCCACGATCGGGCTCGGCCTTGGCGTGTCGGCGTTGTTGCTGGCGGGCACGAGTGGCACCGCGCTGGCGCAAGCCGCCGATGCCAACGCAACCGACAAGAATGCCCAGGCTCAGGCCGAAATCGTCGTTACCGGCGTGTTCAGCGCCAAGCGGATCGAGGCGGCACCGATTTCGATCAACGTCGTCACGTCCAAGGAATTGTCGGAACAGAGCGCGGTGTCGTCTGCCGATCTGCTCAAGAACATTCCCGGCGTATTCGTCAATTCGGCGCTGGGTGAAATTCGCAACATCGTCTTTTCGCGCGGGATTTCGGCCAACTCGCTCGATGGTGCGACGGGTTATTACTATGTTTCGTTGCAGGAAGATGGCCTGCCGGTCGATCTGGTCACCTCAAGCAACTATGGCCCCGACTATTACCTGCGGTCCGACATCACGTTGAGCCGACTGGAAGGTTTGCGCGGGGGCACTGCGGCGATCACCGGGCCCAACGCGCCGGGGGGCATCTTCAACTATATTTCCAAGACCGGAAAATCCGATCCGGGCGTGGAAATGGACGTCAAGTTCGGTTTGCAGGGCAATGGCAAGCTGCCGTTGTACCGTACCGATCTCTATGCCGGCGGGCAACTTGCGCCCGACCTCTATTATTCGATCGGCGGCTTTTTGCGCACCGATGATGGCACGCATGATGCGGGCTATGCGCTGGACAAGGGCGGCCAGGTCAAGGCCAACCTGCTCTATGAATATGGCAATGGTTCGCTGGAATTGACCGCAAAATACTTGAACGATGCCAACGACTGGAACGAATTCACGCCTGCGCTCGGCGGCACGAAGATCGCGCCGGGATTTTCCAATGTCTCGTCGGATCTGCAACCGGCCAGCGCGGCGCATTGCGGGGCCTCGGTCTATGGCGGTTCGACCTGCTGGAACCCCACCAATCTGGTGCACAACCGCTCTTACGCGTTCGGGTTGACGTGGAAACAGGATCTGGGCAGCGGGTTCCATATCGACAACAAGCTGCGCTATTCGCACAACCAGTCTGACTGGAACACCGGCGCGGTGCTGTCGGTGGTGTCGATCAACGATCCGATCGTCAATATCCTGCTGGGAACAGCATTTCTCAGCCCCGGCACGCTGAATTATTACAACGTGCAGACCGGTGCGCTGGCGGCATCGATGAACGTCACCGGCAACGGGCCGGGCAGCCTGACCACAGCGACCAACAATCTGCCCAATCAGGGGATTGTCGCCAACAGCGGCTTTGGCGGCGCGCCCGGCGTCTATGTCGGCGCCTCTGATACGCAGAATGTCTATACCAACGAATTTGAAGACCAGTTCACGCTGACCGGCGAGCTGGGCAATCATCACCTTGCGCTCGGTGGGTTCATCGGGTTGACCAAGCTCAATCTCGATAACAGCGGCGAACCCGGCATCGGCCTGATGACCCTGCAACCGCAACCGCAGATGTTGCGCGTGACCTATACGCCAACCGGCAGCAGCAGTGTCTATCAGGTGACCGATCCGACCGGGTTCGGCACATATGGCGCACCAGAGCAGGACAGCTATTGGGGCACCCAGCGGCAATATTCGGTGTTCTTTGGCGATAGCTGGAAAATCTCCGACAAGCTGTCGCTCGAAGCCGGGGGGCGCTGGGAAGCGGTCGATTACGACATCAGCAACCAGTCGTGGAATTCCAGCCCGTTCAACGCGGTTCCGCAATTCAATGCGTCCGGTGGGGTCGATGGCAACCCGCTGACGCTGTATGACAACGCGGTCTCCTCGGTTGGCCCGGTCTATGAAACCAGGCGCGATTTCAGTTATTTCAACTACTCGCTGGCCGCCGATTATGATGTCAGCAGCAACCTTTCGACCTACATCCGCTTTTCCAGCGGGCGCAAGGCGCCGGACTTTGGCGGCATCGAAAGCATCAACACGCCGGGCCAGATTGCCACCGGTTTTCCCTCTCCGCAAAAGATCGAACAAGTCGAACTTGGCATCAAGTATTTCGCCAGCGGGGTCAGCCTGCAATTCTTCCCGTTCTATTCGTTGTTGCAGAACGTCAATGTGCCGACGATCTTCACTTATACCTCGGGCGCGCAGATCGGACAGAACTATACCGAACCGGCGTTTGACGGGCAGATCCGCACGTATGGCATCGAAGTCGCCGCCGCCGTCAGGATCACCCCGACCTTCAACGTGCATGGCAACCTGACGCTGCAAAACCCCCGGGCGAGCAAGTTCTACACCTGGACGCAAGGGCCCAGCGGCAACGGATCGGACGATACCAAGTCGCTGATCCCCAGCGGCGATGCCGACAACAACCCCAAGATCATTTTGCGCAGCGGGTTTGACTGGTCCGTCGCGCCCAAGGTCAAGCTGTTCGGCGATCTCGACTATCTGGGCAAGCGCGCGGCCAATGCCGACGATGCGTTCTATCTGCCCGGCTTTGCCACCGTCAATCTGGGCGCGGCGTGGAACGTGACCGACAAGATCAAAGTGCAGTTCAACGCCAACAACGTGTTCAATTCGGTCGGGATCATGTCGTGGTCGTTGACCGGGTTTCTGGCCAGCCTCAACCGTCAGGGTCTGACCCAGGCGCAATACAATCCGCAGGCGATCTATCCGGTCGTGCCCAGCCAGGCCCGCGCGTTTTTCTGGACCGCGTCGGTCAAGTTCTGAACCGGCAGACCCCCGATCCGCCCGTGTTGAGGCACGGGTGGATCGGGTTGCACGTTGGTCAAGAACGTTGATTTCATGCATCACTCTGTGATCTTTCGACCTGCCAGTCTTGCATGCGCACGCGCGCTGGTGCAGCGTCCGGCGCAGCAAAAAAGATTTCAAAGGGAATTGACATGAGGTTGAACGCACGTGGGGTCGGTCGGGCGGCGCTGGTTTCGGCACTGTTGGGCGGATCGATGCTGGCCGGGACGCAGGCATTTGCCGCCGATGGTCAGGCCCCTGCGGCCAGTGCCGCCACCGCCACCGATGCCAGCCCGGAAATCGTGGTGACCGCGCAAAAGCGTGCGCAATATCTGCAGGACGTGCCGATCTCGATCGAGGCGTTCAATTCCAAGAAACTGGAAGAAAACCAGATTTCCAGCTTTGACGACTATGCCAAGCTGTTGCCCAGTGTCAGCTTTCAGTCGTTCGGCCCTGGCCAGTCGCAGATCTATTTCCGTGGCGTGTCGAGCGGGTCGGACGCCAATGGCAGCCATTCGGGGCCGCAGCCGACCAGCGCGCTCTATCTCGATGAAATCCCGCTGACCACGATCGGCGGCGCGCCCGACCTGCATATCTATGACATGGAACGGGTCGAGGCGTTGTCAGGGCCGCAAGGCACGCTGTTCGGATCGTCGTCGCTGTCGGGTACGCTGCGTCTGATCACAAAGAAGCCCAACGCCGACAAACTCGAAGCCGGTTTCGACGTGACCGGCACGACCTATGGCAAGGGCAGCAATTCGTCGGGCGGAACGGTCGAGGGCTTTGTCAACGTGCCGCTGGCCGCGGGCGTGGCCTTGCGCGCATCGGCGTTCTATGAACGCGATGGCGGCTATATCAGCAATGTGCCCGGCACGCGCACGTATCAGGTGCTCGACCAGAACGGCAATCCTGCCACGTATGGGCCGGTGTCCAACGCGCAATATGTGAAGAAGAATTTCAACGACACCGAAACCGCCGGGGGCCGTGCCGCGATCGGCATTCAGCTTGGCGACTGGTATCTGGAACCTTCGGTGGTCTACCAGCACCAGAACAGCCACGGCACCTATCTCTACGACCCCAGCGTCGGCGATCTGCAAGTGCAGGACTACACGCCCGAATATGGCAGCGACGAATGGGTCCAGGCCGCGCTGACCATCAAGGGCAAGATCGGCACCTGGGACGTGACTTATGCGGGCGGCTATTTCGCGCGCACCGCCAAAGTCGTGCAGGACTATTCGGCCTATACCGTCGCCTATGATGCCGTGTCGCCGCAATATGCCACGTTCTTCGATGGCAAGGGCAACAACCTCAACCCGACGCAGAACTATACCGGCAAGGACATCTATTCAAAGTTCAACAATGAATTGCGGGTGTCGTCGCCGGCGGGCCTGGCCTGGCATGTGACCGGCGGGCTGTTTGTCGAGCGCCAGACCGACAAGATTCTGGCGGATTACACCATCCCCGGCCTGTCGGGCGAACCGACGGCGATTTCCGGAACGGGATCGGTGATCGCGGCCAACGGCAATGCCGATGCGGCCTCGGTGCCGACCTGCGGCGATGATATCTATTGCACGCGGGTCTATCGCGTCGATCGTGACTATGCCGCATTCGCCGATGGTTCGTATGATCTGACCGGCAATCTGACACTCGATGCGGGCATCCGCTATTTCATCACCCGCAATTCGCTGTCGGGCTTTTCCGGCCTGGCGGGCGCGGTGACCGACGACAGCACGCAGGTTTCACCAGGTTCGAAATGTCTGCTCGGCACCGGGGCGACCGCGCCGTGCGAATTGTTCAA
The DNA here is from genome assembly GCF_001519065.1 of Novosphingobium sp. FSW06-99. Classification (GTDB taxonomy): domain Bacteria; phylum Pseudomonadota; class Alphaproteobacteria; order Sphingomonadales; family Sphingomonadaceae; genus Novosphingobium. Next base: position 97,979 of record NZ_KQ954262.1, on the reverse strand, counting down.
CCGCACGATCAAGCAGAATGGCGAGACGCACAAGGTGAACCTGAGCTGGAAGGTCCAGCCCGACAAGATGGTCTATTTTACCTACTCGACCGGGTTCCGTCCGGGCGGCACCAACCGCCTGCCCGGGGTGGCGCCATACGGTGCGGACAAGCTCGACAACTTTGAAGTCGGCGCAAAGACGCAGTGGTTTGGCCGCAAGCTGACCATCGATGGCGCGGCGTTCCTCGAAAACTGGCACAACATGCAGTTCGGGCTGGCACCGCAGGGCGATGACGGGGTTGTCGCGACGTACAATGTCGGCGAATCGCAGATCAAGGGGATCGAGGGCAACTTCACCTTGCGCCTGTTGCCGATCACCCTGTCGGGTTCGGGCACCTATATCGATGCCCAGCTCAAGACCCAGTTCTGCAACTACAATTCGGACGGGTCGCAGGATTGCGCCCCGGTCGGCACGCATCTGCCGATCCAGCCGCGGTTCAAGGGCAACCTGACCGTGCGGTATGATTTCGATGTCGCCAGCGCCAAGGCCTGGCTGCAGTTGACCGGCAGCCACCAGTCCAGCTCCAGCTCGTACCTGCTGATCGATCACAACACCGGGCAACCGTTCCTGCCCGATACGGCGGCATTCTCGACGCTCGATCTGAGCGCGGGGGCCAAATTCAGCCGCTATACGATCGAGGCGTTCATCCAGAACCTGACCGACGAACGCGGGATCATCAGCATCAATTCGATCTGCGTCCCGTCGATCTGCGGCGCCTATGCGCGCAACTATCCGATCAAGCCGCAGCAATTCGGCCTGAAACTGAGCGCGCGGTACTGATCCCGGCGGCGTCGCCTGTAAATCCTCCCCGGCACGGGGAGGGGGACCACGCGAAGCGTGGTGGAGGGGCACCGCCGGATTGCGCAGTCCGGCGGTGGTGGGATGCGCCATCGGGCATGTTTCGCGTATTTTCAAGGTCTTACCAAGCCGAAAACCCGCTCCACCACCCTTCGGGCGGTCCCCCTCGCCGTGCCGGGGAGGATTGAAAACGGCGCGGTTCGGCGCTTCGGTCGTCGCTCCAAACGAAATCAGATATTCTAATGTCTATAATTCGGAAAATGGATTGAAAAATATCTATCAAGACATTGAAAAGGATGATCTAATTTCAGGTGCGCCGCGTGACTGCGGAAATTCCGTCGGCCTTGATGGCGGCGCAGAATATGGCACGATGTTGCGATCACCATAATCCCGGATTGACACGATGCCATCTGATGAACCGCAGTATGACTATATCGTGGTGGGCGCGGGCAGCGCGGGGTGCGTGCTGGCCAATCGCCTGACCGAAGACGGCAAGACCCGCGTGCTGCTGCTCGAATTCGGCGGGTCGGACCGGTCGATCTATATCCAGATGCCGGCTGCGCTCGCCTATCCGATGAACACCAAGCGGTGGAACTGGCACTACGAAAGCGAGCCCGAACCGCATCTCAACAACCGGCAATTGCATTGCCCGCGCGGCAAAGGACTGGGCGGATCATCGTCGATCAACGGGCTGGTCTATGTGCGCGGCAATCCGCTCGATTTCGAACGGTGGGAAGAAGAGGGCGCGCGCGGCTGGGGTTATGCGCAAGTGCTGCCCTATTTCAAGCGGTCGGAAACGCGCAAGGAGGGCGGCAATGCCTATCGCGGCGGCGATGGCCCGCTGTCGACGACATATGGCACGCTCGACAATCCACTGCACCAGGCCTGGCAGGACGCCGCGGTCGAGGCGGGATATGAATTGACCGAGGATTACAACGGGTTCCGCCAGGAAGGGTTCGGTCGCATGGACATGACCGTGCGCGATGGCGAACGCTGTTCGTCGGCCAAGGCCTATCTCTATGATGCGGTCAAGCGCCCCAATCTGACGGTGATCCAGCACGCGCTGGCCACGCGCATCGTGTTCGAAGGCACGCGTGCGGTGGGCATCGAATACGAACACGGCGGACGGCGGCACGTGGCGCGCGCGGGCCGCGAAGTGATCCTGTCGGGCGGGCCGATCAATTCGGTGCAATTGCTCAAACTGTCGGGGATCGGCCCCGCGGCCGAACTGGCCGAACACGGCATTGCCGTGCTGGCCGATCGGCCCGGGGTCGGCGCCAACTTGCAGGATCACCTCGAATTCTATTTCCAGATGGCCTGCACCCAGCCGATCACGTTGTTTGGCAAGGCCAATCTGCTGGGCAAGGCAATGGTCGGGGCGGAATGGCTGCTGCGCCGCACCGGGCCTGGCGCGACGAACCATTTCGAAAGCTGCGGCTTCATCCGCAGCCGCGCCGGGATCAAATATCCCGACATCCAATACCATTTCTTTCCGATGGCGATCAATTACGATGGATCGTCGCTGGCCACCGAACACGGGTTTCAGGCCCATGTCGGCCCGATGCGGTCCAAAAGCCGGGGCACCGTCACGCTGCGCAGCGCCGATCCGCATGACAAGCCGGTGATCCGTTTCAATTACATGAGCCATCCCGATGACTGGGCGGAAATGCGCGCCTGCGTGCGGCTGACTCGCGAGATTTTCCAGCAACCGGCGTTTGCGCCCTATCGCGGGCGCGAAATCCAGCCGGGCGCCGATTGCGTGACCGATGAGGCGATCGATGCATTCATCGCCAACAATGTCGAAAGCGCATTGCACCCGTCATGCACCTGCCGGATAGGCCGGACCGATGATCCCATGGCGGTGGTCGATCCCGAATTGCGCGTGATCGGCGTCGAAGGCTTGCGCATTGTCGACAGTTCGGTGATGCCTTCGGTTACCACGGGCAATCTGAATGCGCCCAGCATCATGATCGGCGAAAAGGGGGCTGACCATATCATGGGCCGCCCGATGCTGCCGCCGTCGAACGAGCCTTATTTTGTCCATCCCGATTGGGAAACCCGCCAGCGCTAGGAAAACCACAACACATGATTGGCGAGGATATCGATATCGCGCAGGCCCTGCCGGGGGACATTCTCCACCCGCCGCATGGGGATGTGGGCACTGGCGAATTGCACCGCGAACTCGACTGGAAGGGCGCGTTCTGGGCTTCGTCGGGGGTGCCGGCGGGCGTGCTGCTGACGATGGGCGGGATTGCCGCCACGATTGGCCAGCCGAGCTGGGTGGTGTGGATCGCCTCGATCCTGATGGGGTTTGTGCAAAGCTTCGTCTATGCCGAGATTGCCGGGCTCTATCCGCACAAGTCGGGCGGGGCTTCGGTCTATGGCGCCGCGGCCTGGCTGCCCTACAGCAAATTCGTCGCGCCGGTGTCGGTGTGGGCCAACTGGCTGGCGTGGTCGCCGGTGCTGACGCTGGGCACCAGTCTGGGCGCGGGCTATATCATGGCGGCGCTGTTTGCACCCGATGCGGCGGTCAATCACTGGCAGATCCCGTTGCTTGATCTGGGTTTTGTGCGCGCCGGGCTGACCTTGCGGATCAACGCGGTGTCGCTGATTGCCACCGCGTTCCTGTTGCTGACTTTTGCCTTGCAACACCACGGTGCGGCGCGCGCGGCCTATTTTCAGAAAATTCTGGCGGTGGCCTGCCTTGCGCCGTTGATCCTGGTCGGGCTGGTGCCGCTGATCACCGGAGACTTGCCGCGCGACCACCTGTTTCCGCTGCTGCCGATGGTGCGCGATGCGGCGGGCGGATCGCATTTCGGGCGTTGGGACGGGTTTGGCCTGACACTGCTGATGGGCGCGATGTTTGGCGCCGGCTGGTCGACCTACGGGTTTGAAACAGCGGTGTGCTATACGCGCGAATTCCGCAACCCGGCGCGCGATACGCCGCGCGCGATCATTGCCTCGGGCCTGCTGTGCATCCTGATCTTCACGCTGGTGCCGCTGGCGTTCCAGGGTTCGCTTGGCCTGCAAGGGATGCTCACCCCGGCAATCTATGACGGATCGGGCGTGGCGCAGGCGCTGGCCGGGATCGTGGTCAAGGGTTTTGGCATTGTCGCCACCAGCCATATCGGCATTCTGGTGGCCAACTTGTTCATCGCCATGCTGATCCTGTCGCTGCTGCTGATCGTCATGACATCGATGATGGGATCGTCGCGCACGCTCTATCAGGCGTCGGTCGATGGCTGGCTGCCCAAATATCTCAGCCGCGTGAACAGCCACGGCGCGCCGACCGCCGCGATGTGGACCGATCTGGTGTTCAACCTGGTGCTGCTGATGGCGTCGGACTATTTCGCGGTGCTGATGATCAGCAACGTCTGTTATCTGGCGTTCAATTTCCTCAATCTGCAGGCCGGGTGGATTCACCGGATCGACCGGCCCGAGCGCGAGCGGCCGTTTCGCGCCCCGACCTGGCTGTTGACGATGGGCTGCGTGTTCGGGTTTATCAACATGGCTTTCATGGGGGCGGGCGCCGATGTGTGGGGGGCGGGTACCTTGCGCAATGGGTTGATCGCGCTGTTGCTGATCCTGCCGGTGTTTGCCTTTCGCCACTATGTGCAGGACAAGGGCGTGTTTCCGCATGCGCTGGTCGATGATTATGCCCGCGATGCGCGCGGGCGGATGACTCGCACCGCCGGTCTGTTGCCGTGGGTTGCGCTGGCGGCGTGTGCGGGGGTGATCGTGACCGCGCATTTGCTGGCACGGCTTGTCTGACCCGCCCAAGGACTGTGGCTGTTCGATCACAGACTATGTCCAAAGTGGCAGCTCACACGCTGTGGTGATAACCACCCTTCTAAGGTAAGTTTCTGATTTTTTGAAATTTATACTTGAACTCGAGGAAAGTCGGTTCGGGCTTGACCTTTGGTGCGCTTTGACAAGCCTGTGGGGTGGGCGCACAGGCGGTTCACCACTGGAATCGCAGGGTTTGTCGCGATAGCCGGACGATGAGGGAACGGGATGTCTGGTGCTCTGCCATGCGGCGGGGCCCGCGTCCATTCGTCCGAATGCGACACCAGGCAGCTTATCGGCAAATCGGCCGAAAGGTGTCGAACCCTGTGAACCGCAGGGAGGAAACATGACTACAAAGATCACACCCATTGCCCGCATCGCGCTGGCAAATTCGCTGCGCGTTGCGCTGCTGTGCGGCGCATCGCTGACCATTTCGTCGCCGGTGCTGGCGCAGGCCGCGACCACCGCTGCGCCTGCCGACACCGGCGAAATCGTGGTGACCGCTGAAAAGCGCAGTTCGACCGTGCAGAAGACGCCGATCTCGATCACCGCGCTGTCGGGTGCGGATCTGACCGCGCGCGGCGCGTCGGATTTTTCGAAGATCGCGCAGGAAGTGCCGGGCATTTCCGAACGCACCGCCGGCCCTGGCCAGACCGAATATGAAATGCGCGGACTGTCGTCTTCGGGCGGCGCGGCGGCAACCGTCGGCTTCTTCCTCGATGAAACCCCGCTGACGGCGGCTTCGTTCACGCAGAACGGCAAAGTCGTGATCGATCCCAATCTCTATGACCTGCAGCGCGTCGAAGTGCTGCGCGGGCCGCAGGGCACGCTCTATGGGTCGGGCTCGATGGGCGGCGCGATCAAGCTGATCACTGCGCAACCCAATCTCGACAAGATCGAAGCCAGCGTGAACGGCAGCGTGTCGGGCACCAAGGGCGGCGATGGCGCCAACAACGCCGAAAACGCGATGATCAACGTGCCGCTGATCCCCGGCCAGTTGGCACTGCGCCTGGTCGGTTCGGTGGGCTATACCACCGGCTGGATCGATCGCGATGTGATCGGCGTCGACAACGCCACCACCAATCCCAACGACTGGAACGAGCCGGCGGGTTCGCAGACGCGCGGCGCGCCGACCAATGAAGCGCCGACCACGGTGCATCACGATGTCAACGACACGCACACGCGTTCGGTGCGGGCCACGCTGACCTATCAGCCCGACACCGCGTTCACGATCACCCCGATGTTCATGTATCAAAAGGGCGATCAGGGCGGTTACAGCGCGTTCGACAGCGTGCCAGGCACGATGGCGCATTACCAGCCGTTCGATAACGCCGAAAGCATCAGCGACGAATTCATCCTGGGCAGCGTGGTGGCCAAGTACCACACCGACAGCTTTGACGTGACGTCGGCGACGGCCTATTGGCACCGCACCGAAAACCAGTTCCAGGATGCCTCGGAAAACCTGGCGCTTGGCGTGTTCGGCGGCAGCGTCTATCCCGACCAGGGCGGCGCGGGCGCCTCGACCAACAACGAACGCGATACCTCGAAGCAATTCAGCGAAGAATTCCGTGTGGCATCGAATGGCACGGGCAAATTTAACTGGCTGGTCGGCCTGTTCTATTCCGATTTCAAATCGCAGTTCTATCTGGACGAACCGACCGCCGGTCTGCTGGCTTTTGAATCGCCCGCGATGCAGGCGAGCGATGGCACCAATCTGATCACCATCGATGAACCCACCACGATCAAGCAGTTCGCCGTGTTTGGCGAAGCATCGTACAAGTTCACCCCCGATCTCAAATTGACCGTGGGCCTGCGCTATTACGATTTCCACACCACCGCGACCAGTTTTCAGAACGGGTTCCTGTTCGACGGCACCAATCTCTACAATTCGGCCGTGCCGCTGGCCAAATCGAACACCGGGGTCAATCCCAAGTTCAACCTGTCGTATCAGGTCGATCGTGATGTCCTGTTGTACAGCACTATCTCCAAGGGTTTCCGCCCCTCGGGCGTGAACCAGCCGACGGCAGGCTGCGGCGCCACCCCGCTGACGTATGATTCGGATTCGGTGTGGAACTTCGAAGCCGGTGAAAAGGCCAGGACGGCTGACGGGCGCATCACCTTCAACAGCGATGGCTATTACGAACACTGGAAGGGCGTGCAGAGCATCGTCGATCTGCTGTGCGGGTTCAGCTATACCGACAACTCGGCCCCGGCCAACATCTACGGTGGCGAAGCCGAAGTGTCGGTCAAAGTGATCGAGGGCGCAACGTCGCATGAAGGCCTGACGGTCGCGGGCAGCGCCGGATTCGCGCATGCGCAATATGCCGCCGACAGCCCGTCGACGTTCATCACCAATGGCGATCCGTTGCTGAACATTCCGCGTTGGACTGTCACGGGTTCGGCGACCTATGCGCAATCGCTGGGCAATGGTCTGCTCGGATCGGCCCGGATCAGCTACAACTATGTGGATTCGCGCGAAGAACTGACACTGAATGCCAGCACCAACGGGGTTCAGCCGGGCTATCAGGCGCTGCCCGGCTATGCCTTGACCGACATCCGTTTCAACCTGGGCAAGGATAGCTGGACTGTCGGCGCGTTCGTCAACAACGTGGCCAATGTGCATGCCCAACTGGCCTATCTGAACATCCTGTCGTTCAACGTGGCCGCCTATAACCGCGTGGTGACCAACCAGCCGCGCACGATCGGGATGGATCTGACGATCCGTTATTGATCACTGCGATCTGATCAACGGGAAGGGCCGGTGGCGTAAACCACCGGCCCTTTTTTCATGCGTTGTGGCGGTCGTAATCGAGCACCGCCTGCAACAGCACATTGGCGCCGCGTTCGGCCTGCGCTGGGGTGATGTTTTCGGCGATGTTGTGGCTGATGCCGTTTTCGCAAGGGATGAAGATCATGCCGGTCGGCGCGACACGCGCAGTATAGACAGAATCGTGCCCTGCGCCCGACAACATCGTACGGTGCGAATAGCCCAGCCGTTGCGTTGCCCCCGCAATCGCGTTCAGTACGCCGGGATCGAACGTGACCGGGGGCGATGACCACACCGGGGTCACCGCGATGGCCACGCCCAGATCGCCTTCGAGCGTGGCGATGTCTGCCTGCAGCGCGGCCTCCATCCGGTCGAGCCCGGCCACTTCGGGATGGCGCAGATCGACGGTCAGCCGCACTTCGCCCGGCGCGGTGTTGCGCGATCCGGGATAGGCCTGGAACAGGCCGATGGTCGATAGCGAAGCACCGGGATCGGACCGGCCGATGGCATCGATTGCCACCGCCAGCCGCGCGGCAGAGTGGAGCGCGTCGCGGCGCAGCGCCATCGGGGTTGTTCCGGCATGGCAGGTCTGCCCTTTGACCACGACATCGTACCAGCGGATGCCTTGCACCCCGCCGACCACGCCGATTTCCAGCCCTTCGTTTTCGAGCACCGGGCCCTGTTCGATATGCAGCTCGAAATGCGCCGCCATGGGATGGTCGGCGGGATCGGTTTGCCCGGCAAAGCCCGAGCGTTCGAGCGCCTGGCCCAAAGTCACCCCGTCGCGATCGACCTGGCCCAGCGCATAATCGAGGCTGAACACCCCGGCGAACACGCCCGAGGACACCATCGCCGGGGCAAACCGCGCGCCTTCCTCGTTGGTCCAGTCGATCACCTCGATCGGATGACGCGTGACGATCCCGGCATCGTGCAACGTGCGCACAACTTCCAGCCCGGCCAGCACGCCCAGGATGCCGTCGAACCGTCCGCCGGTCGGCTGGGTATCGAGATGGCTGCCGATCGCGATCGGCGCAAGGCCCGGTTCGGTGCCTTCGCGGCGGGCGCGGATCGTGCCCAGCCGGTCGAACGACACGGTCATGCCGATGTCCTCGCACGCTGCGACAAACCAGCGGCGCACGGCAGCATCCTCGTCCGACAGGGTCAGGCGGCACATCCCGCGCTCGGTTCCGGGAATGGCGCCGAACTGCGCGCTTTCGCACAGGCTGTCCCACAGGCGCGCGCCTGCGATGCGCAGATCCGCGCTCATGCCAGCGGCTCGCGGTGCAGCGGCATTGTCATGCAATGGATCGAGCCGCCGCCGCGCGCAAACATGTCGAGTGGCGGGTCGATCACGGTTACCCCGCGTGCGCGCAATTCGGCGTTGATGCGCACGCTGTGCGCCGGGCTGATCACGCGATCATCGCCCAGCGCCAGCAGGTTGCAGCTCATCGCCATGACTTCGGGATAGCTTGCCGCGACAATGTCGATGCCATGCGCCGCCAGAAACCGCGCGAAATCCTCGCCCAGCACATCGATACAGGCCACGGCCAGACGGTCGGTCGCCATGCAGAACAGCACGTCGAGGTGCAGGAAATGTTCGGGGAATTCTTCCAGCCGGGTGGTCCAGCCCTGTGCCGCGAACCATCCGGCAAACTGTTCGGCGCCCTGACGATTGGTGCGCACGCCTGAATGGCCGATGATCATCAGGCCGGGGCGCACGATGTGGATATCGCCGCCTTCGAACACGCCCTCGCTGCCGAACCGGTAAAAGCCGTCGGCGGCGAGGTGAAAATCGAGCACGGCGGCATATTCGCCGCGTCGCTGCGGCAGCGCGAGTTGCGTCAGCACCGGCCCCCATGGCGTGGTCTGGCTCGAATCGCGGGTATAGACCTGATAGGGATGGGCCGGGCTGGGGGTCAGGAAATGCGGGCGCACCCCTGCCGCAGTGATTGCTTCGAGCAGACCGTCCCACTGGCGCAGCATTTCGGCCCGGTTGAACTGCGCCGAAGAGGCCAGCGTAGAAACGGCGACGGCGTTGGTTTCAAGCCAGCGATAGTGATCGGGCGGGCACAGCAGCACATCGGTCAAAACACCCGTTTCCGAATCCACCGTCCAACGCATTGCCATCTCCCACCGGGTCAAACTGCGGCGGGTTATATCGGGCAAGGTCAGCCCGCGCTATACGCCTCACAGCGGCGACGACCGTTGGTCATCCGGTCATGATGGCGGCATAGCCCGTCGCGCCCGCGCACAGCCGCATCGGCAGACGACAGCACCGCCAGCCCGCCGAACGCCGCCTCGATCGCGCGCGGGTCCGTGCAGAAATGCGCGCAACCTGCGCAAGGCTGGGCGCGGGCAAACAGCCCCATGTCACTGCCCCAGATGTTGCCAGTACCCACCAAAGACATAGACCGACAGTACAAAGCCGAGCACCACATTGACCGCTACGCCGACCGAAAACGCGGCCAGCGGCTTTGCCCCGGTGCGGGCAAACTGGTCGAAACGGGTGGTCAGGCCGATGCTGAAAAAGCAGAAGATGAACGCCCAGGTACGCAGATCCTTGATCGGCCCGACAAATCCCGGCACCGCCACTTTGTTGTAGGCGGCCAGCGACAGCCCGGCGGTGGCGATCGACACGATTGCAGAGGCCGCCAGAAACCCGATCACGAACTTGGGAAAACGGCGCCAGATTTCGTGAACGTCGGGCGCGCCGGTGCCCGGTTCATCGCGCCAGCGGGTGGTGGCGACAATTGCCAGCACGACCGCCCAGATACCGATCCACACGTCGCGACCCAGCACTTTCATCAGCGTAAAAGCCTGCAACGCCTGTTCGGCGGTGCCGGTGATGCCAGCGACTTTGCCGGCAAACCCGCCATAGGCCTGCGCCGCCGCGATCCCGGCCGCATCGGCGAATTCCGATGTGCCGATCCACGCCCCGGCAACGCCAGTGGGCAGGAGCAATTCGCGCGACACCAGCGGCAGCGCAAAGATCATCACGATTGCCCACAGCACCACCGCCGAAATGGTGACGGAGGCGTTTTCGCGCCGCGCGCCGACCGCACCGGCAATCGCGATCGCCGCCGAGACCCCGCACACCGCGCCGCCCACGCCCAGCGTCGCGGCAAACCGGCGATCGAGTCCCAGCTTTACCGCCACTGCATAGATCACCAGGAATGTCGCGATCGACACGATCGCCGCCTGTCCGACCGCGACTGGCCCGGCCAGCACAATCAGGGTCAGCGGCACGGTCGCCCCCAGCAGGACGATGCCGGTCTTGACATACAATTCCCCACGCAGCCCCGCCGCGAACCGGTCGGGAATGCGTGTGGTGTTGGCAATGATCAGCCCGAGCAGCAGCGCGATCAGGGGTGGTTCGAGATTGTAGACCACCGCCTTGTCCCATTGCCCGATCACGAAGATGGCATAGGCGACAAGATAAAGCGGCACGAAGGCGGCCAGAAAATCGACCACGCGATAGCCCAGCGCGCGCAAGGTAGCCCCGAACACCACGGCCCAGAACGCCAGTTGCGCCAGATAGCGCGGCCAGTTGGTCGTCAGATCGGCGGTGATCTGCGCAAATTGCGTCCAGCGCGGCGGTAGCACTGCCAGCCAGCGCAACGACAGCCCCAGCCGTGCCAGCACCAGCGCGGCGATCACCAGACCAAGTCCGATGCCGATCGCCCACCAGTCTTCGTTGCGTCGCCCGCTGGCGGGTTGGATCGATTCGCCGTCCGTCATGACTCTTGTGCCCCCGTGTCGCTTACGGGCAGGCCAAATAGTCTACTATAACGATAGAGTAAAGTCCCTCATGGCTTTGGCGCGGCAAGACGCATCGCCGCACCACCGCCGGGCGCCAGCCACAGCGTCAGCACGTCGCCCTTTTTGACGTCGCGCGTGGCATAGGCAATGCGGTGGCGGCTGTCGTCGAGATAGGTGATGCCCGGCGCATCCTGATAGATCGTCGCGCGGTAGGTCTTGCCCGCGTCGAGAAAATCGAAATGCAGTGTCAGTGTGCGGGCGGTGGCGTCGTTGACGCCGCCAACATACCAGTCCGCGCTGTTGCGATCCTGCCGCGCGAAAATGGCATATTCGCCCACGCTGCCGGCGATCAGGTGGCTTTGCGCCCAGTCGGCGGGGACCTGGCGGATGAATTCCAGCTCGCGCGGGTATTGCGCCAGATGGTCGATGCTGTCGGCCGCCATCTGGATCGGCGAATAGAGCGCCAGATAGAGCCCGAGCTGCTTCGCCAATGTCGAGGCGAGCGGCACATGCAGGTCGCCTTCGAGGCTGAGCACGCCGGGGGTGAAATCCATCGGGCCCGACAGCATGCGGGTATAGACCAGCGTGGCCTCGTGTTCGGGCGGGTTGGAATAGGCGCCGTGCGCGTTGTATTCCATCCCGCGCGCGCCTTCGCGAGCGACCCAGTTGGGATAGGTGCGGCGCAGCCCGGTGTCCTTGACCGGTTCGTGGGTGTCGATGGCGATGTGGTATTTCGCGGCGGTTTCGACCACTTTGAGGTGGTGCTGGACCTGGCGCTGGCCATCGTGCCATTCCATCCGCACTTCGCCGGGCCGGTCGCCGGGCGCTTCGATCCCGCCCGCATCGGCGACATAGCCGGTCTTGACCATATTGACCCCGACCGAGGCGTAAAGCTTCATCGCATCGTCAAGCTGCGCCTCGTAATTGGCAATATTGCCGCCGGTTTCGTGGTGCCCGATCAGCTTTACGCCCTTGGCGCGCGCATAGTCGGTGACCGCCTTCAGATTGAAATCATCGGCGGACCGGGTGTAGCTGAAATCGGCGCCATGGCCCAGCCAGTTGCTGTTCCAGCCTTTGTCCCAGCCTTCGATCAGGACGCCCGAAAAGCCATGCGCGGCGGCGAAATCGAGGTATTCCTTGGCGCGCTGCGTGGTGGCGCCGTGGCGCGGGCCTTCCGCCCAGGTCCAGTCGCCCTTGAGCATGTTCCACCAGATGCCGATATATTTCTGCGGCTTGAACCACGACACGTCGCCCAGCGCATTGGGATCGTTGAGGTTGAGTTCCAGATCGTTTTCGACCAGCCCCGCCGCATCGTCGGCAATCCGCATCGTGCGCCACGGGGTGTTGAACGGCAGATCGCGTGTGACGCGCGGCCCCTGTGACGATGGCGCGAGCGTGGTGCGGAACCGTTGCCCGTCTTCGCGTTTCAGCCAATAGGCGGCATAGTCGACCAGCGCGGCCTCGTGGATGGCGATATGCGTGCCATCGTCGAGCCGCATGGTCACCGGGGTGTGCGCGGTGGCCACCGCGTCGATCGGGGTCTTTTGATAGAGCTGTTCATAGCGGTTCCATTCACCGCCGGTTTCCCACCATGCCGTGCCTTTGGGCACAACCGCGAATTCGGTCACTTCGTCGGCGATATGCAGCGTCGTCAGCGCGGCCTGTTTCGGCAATTCATAGCGAAAGCCGATGCCGTTGTCGAAGATGCGAAAGCGCACGTCCATATGCCGCGATCCCTGATCGGGGGCCTGGACCAGGTGCACCAGCAATTCGTTGTAATGGTCGCGCACATAGCGGCGCTCGCCCCACGGCTGTTCCCAGGTGTCATCGCCAGAGGCTGTTTCGCTGCCGGTGATCGTCCAGCCGCGCACCAGATTGAGCCCGTCGGTCAGCGTGAACCCCATCAGTGACGGCGCGATCAGCGGATGCCCGCGCCGATCGAGCCACCAGCGCAGCCGCGCATCGCCATCCAGGGCGACGCACAGCGCGTTGGTGCCATCGGGCGAAGACCGGCAGACAGGCGCCGTCTGCGCGGTTGCCGCGTGCGGCGCCAAGCCTGCCAGAATCAGCCCGGCGAGCGCAAACAGGTTTGCTTTCAAAGTATGGATTCCTTGGTAAAACGTACGCCCCAGGCGGGCAGATGGTGTGCGTCGGCGCCGTTGAGCGCCAGCAGCGGGGTGCCCTCGGGCGCGGCCAGCGCATGCCGATGGCGGCCGATGTTGAACGCGCAGGCGATCGCCTCATCCGCCACGCGGCGAGTGAACGTCAGCACATCGCCAGCCACTGTCAGCGCCTCGACCGTGCCGAGCCGCAGCGCCGGATGCGCGCGGCGCAGCGCCAGCATCGCGCGGGTATGCGCCAGCAACGTGGCGGGATCGCCAACTTGCGCCGAAACCGCGCGGGCGATGTTGCCCGGCGACAGCGGCAACCACGGCGTGCCGGCGGTGAAACCGGCGTTGGGGGCGTGGCTGTCCCACGGCATCGGCGTGCGCACGCCGTCGCGGCTGAGCGTCAGCGGCCAGTTGGCAATCGCTTCGGGATCTTTCAGCAGATGGAACGGGATGTCATCCTGCAACAGCCCGAGTTCCTGCCCTTGATAGAGGAACACGTTGCCGCGCAACGCCACCAGCAGCGCCATGATCATCCGTCCAAACGGCGCGCGCGCGGCATCGTCGGCCCAGCGCGACAGACAGCGCGGGGCATCGTGGTTTTCAAACGCCCAGCTTGGCCAGCCTTCGCTCTGGCCATCGGCGCCGGGGGTGCCGGGCCAGTCGCGCAGCACTTTGGCGACCAGCGCGGCATCGAGTTCGGGGGCATAGAGAAAATCAAAGCCATAAGCGCTCGACAGGCGATGGTTGCCTGCGGTGTAGGCCTTCATCAATGGCATCGCATCGTCGCCACCCACTTCGGCCACGGTGAAGATCGCGCCATAGGCGTCGCAAACCGTGCGGATGCGTTCGACAAAGCCGACCACATCGGGGTGGTTCTGGCTGAATTTCTTGACCTGAAAGTCATAGGGGCGGGTGCGCGGGCGATTGTCGGTGACCGGTGGATTGTCGGTGAATGCCGGGTCGAACATCGAGTGGTTAAGCGCGTCGAAGCGGAACCCGTCGACCCCGCGATCGAGCCAGAACCGCGTCACGTCGAGCAGCGCATCCTGCACCGCGGGCAAATGGACATTGAGCTGCGGCTGTTCCTTCAGGAACTGGTGGTAATAATATTGCTGGCGCCGCGCGTCCCAGGTCCACGCCGGGCCGCCGAACACCGATTGCCAGTTGTTGGGCGGGGTGCCGTCGGGATTGGCATCGGCCCACACATACCAATCGGCATGCGCCCCGTCGCGACTGGCGCGGCTGTCGGCAAACCAGGCATGCCGGTCGGAGGTATGCGCAAACACCAGATCGATGGTGACTTTCAGCCCCAGCGCATGCGCGCGCGCGATCAGTGCATCGAAATCGGCCAGCGTGCCGAACGTCGGATCGACATCGCGGTAATCGGCCACGTCATAGCCGTAATCGGCCATCGGGCTGGTGAAAAACGGCGAGATCCAGATGGCATCGACGCCCAGGTTCGCCACATGGTCGAGATGGGCGGTGATGCCCGGCAGATCGCCGATGCCATCGCCATTGCTGTCGGCAAAGCTGCGTGGATAGATCTGATAGATCGCCGCGCCACGCCACCATTCGCCGCCGGTTTGTGCGTCCATCGCACAGATCGGTGCTGTTTCGTTCATTTCCGGGCCTCACAAATCACATAGCCCAGCGCGGGCAGGTCGATCCGCACAGAGCCGGGGGCGCTGGCGGCGGCAGGGCAGGCTCCGGCCAGCGCGACCAGATGCGCGGTGGCGACATTCACCTCGATCTGCGCGGAAACCGGGGTGGTGGCGGTGTTGTAGGCGATCAGCACTTCGTGTCCATCAACCGGATCGAGGCGCGACACCGCAAATAGGCCGGGGCCGAGCGAACGCGCACGCACGATCTGCTCTCCGCGCCGCAGCGCGGGTGTGGCCGCGCGGATGCGCGCGAGGCTGGCGATCGTCCGGAACAGCGGATGGTCGGTACCGAAATGCGGCGTGGCGGTGGTGGTGTCGGTGCCGATCAGGCGTTCGGCGTTGTATTCGGGAACGCGTGATCCGAACTGGTCTTCGCGCGCGCGCTGGTCATCGCCCAGACCGGCAAAGCCCTGTTCGTCGCCCGCATAGATCGCCGGAACCCCGCGCAAGGTCAGCAGCATGGCATGCGCCAGCGTTTCGCGTGCCAGCACTTCGGCATCGCTCGCCTGTGGCAGCGCGCGGCGGATCGACCAGCCGATGCGGCCATTGTCATGGTTCGACACGAACGTCACTTCATTGCGCGCGCCCGCATCGCCGTTGGCATAGAGCGGGTCGGCGGCAAACAGAGCGTCGAGCGCGTCGGTTCCGCTCCGTCCGGTCACCGCGTCGATCACCCGAAAGCGAAAGCCAAAGTCGAGCGTGGCCGGAAACTGCGCCACGCGGGTCGATACCGCCTGGTTGGGTGCGTTGTCGCCGCCGCCCGCCACTTCGCCGAAAATCGCGAAATTGGGCAGGCCTTCGCCGCGCGCAATATCGCGGATGGCGGGGATGAACGCACGCCAAAATGCCGCATCGACATGTTTGGCAGTGTCGATGCGGAACCCGTCGACGTGATATCGCCGCACCCAGTCGCCATAGATGTCGATCATGCCCCGGATCACGCGGGGGTTTTCGGTCATCACGTCGTCCAGCCCGCCGAAATCGCCCATCGTCGCGCTTTCGCCGACATAAGTCGTGTTGCCGCGATTGTGGTACCAGATCGGATCGTTGAGCCAGTCGGGCACTTTCACATGCGCGTCCCCCGCATCGACATAGGGGGTATAGGCGTAGTCGGGCCGGACAAAATGCGCAAAATTGGCATCGGTGCCGATGCTGTCGCCCGCAAAGCCGGGATTGATCGGCGCGCCATCGACCCCGCCACGGCGTTGATAGGGATAATCGGCGCGGCTGTGATAGGGGCAATCGCCGGTGGGGCATTCGCGATAATGGATCACGTCGGCGGTGTGGTTGACGACGATGTCCATATAGATCTTCAGGCCGCGCGCATGGGCTTCGCGTACCAGCCGGGCAAAATCGGCATTGCTGCCGAAATGCGGATCGACCGTCGTGAAATCGGTGATCCAGTATCCGTGATACCCGGCGCTTTCATGGCCGGGCTGCCCCTGCACGGCGCGGTTGGTCATCACCGGGCCAACCCAGATCGCGGTCGCGCCCAGCGTCTTGATATAGTCGAGCCGCCGGATCACCCCGGCGAGGTCGCCCCCGTGATAAAACGCCTTGTCGGTCGGATCATAGCCGGTGTGCAACCGGTCTCCCGAAAGACCGCCGGTGTCGTTGGCGCGATCGCCATTGTCGAACCGGTCGGGCAGCAGGAAATAGATCGTCTCATCCTGCGTCGTGCGCGCCGACACTGCATCGACAGGCGGTGCACCGGCGGCAACGGCGGGCACGGCCAGGCATAGCGCGGCCAGCACGGCACCCGTGTGCATGGCCAATCTGCCCAGCGGGCCTTGCGGATGCGCCCGACCCCTCAGGGTGCGCATCGTGGCGATTTCAGGCACAATTTCTCCCTCGTTTGCAGCCTTGTGCCACCGACCGGCGGGCGCGTTTAGTTGAATACGTATACCGCCGATGCGGCAATGCTGCGCCCATCGCGGCGCGGCAATTGCCAAGCAGGGGCGGGGTCATTAGCGTTCGATCCCATCATGGACAGCAATCCCCACACCCTGCGTTCGATCGTGATTGTCGGTGGCGGTTCTGCCGGCTGGATGGCGGCGGCGGCGCTGGCCAACGCGGTCGGCACGGCCATCGCGATCACGCTGGTCGAATCCGATGCGATCGGCACGATCGGCGTGGGTGAGGCGACCATTCCGCCGATTCATTCGTTCAACGCGCGGCTGGGTATAGCAGAGGCTGATTTCCTGCGCGCGACACGCGGCAGTTTCAAACTGGGGATTGAATTCGTCGGCTGGGGCACGGCGCAATCGCGCTATTTCCACCCGTTCGGCAGCTATGGCGCCGATTTCGACCGGGTGTCGTTGCACCACTGGTGGTTGCGCGAACGGCAGCGCGGCGATGCGACGTCGTTTGACGATTACACGATGTGCTGGGCGCTGGCGCGCGACAACCGTTTCGGCCCGCCGGTCGACAATCCGCGCGATGTGCGATCGACCCACAGCTATGCCTATCATTTCGACGCCGGGCTCTATGCGCGCTTTCTGCGCGCCTATGCCGAAGCGCGCGGGGTACGGCGCGAAGAAGGGCGCGTGACCGGGGTCGGCCGCGATGGGGCCAGCGGGCTGATCACCCATGTCACGCTCGATGACGGGCGCCAGATTGCGGGTGATTTCTTTGTCGATTGTTCGGGGTTTGCCGCGCTGCTGATCGAACGCACCATGCAGGCCGGGTTTGAAAGCTGGGCGCACTGGCTGCCTTGCGACAGCGCGGTGGCGCTGCCTTGCGCCAACGCCGGCCCGATCACGCCCTATACCCGATCGACCGCGCATGCTGCGGGCTGGCAATGGCGCATTCCGTTGCAGCATCGCCAGGGTAACGGCCATGTCTATTGTTCGGCGATGATGGACGATGATGCCGCGCTCGGTGTGCTGCACGCCCACCTCGATGCCCCGGCCACCGCCGATCCGCGCGTGATCCACTTTACCGCGGGACGGCGGCGCAAGGCGTGGGTGGGCAATTGCGTGGCGATCGGGCTGTCGAGCGGTTTTCTCGAACCACTGGAATCGACCAGCCTGCACCTGATCCAGAGCGGGATCGAGCGCCTGTTGCTGGTCTTGCCCGATCGCCGCCACGATCCGTTGCATGCCGAGGAGTTCAACCGCGCCACGGCGGCGGAATATGAACGCATCCGCGATTTCATCATCCTGCACTATCATGCGCAGACCCGGCCCGAACCGTTCTGGCGGCAATGCGCGGCAGCCCCGTTGCCAGACGAACTGGCCTACAAGATCCGCCACTGGGTCGATGCGGCGCGACTGGTTTCGCCGCAGGACGAACTGTTCAAGAACCCGAGCTGGCTGGCGGTCTATCTGGGGCAGGGGATGATCCCGGCGCGATACGATACCATGGCCGATGTACGTGCCGGATCAGTCGATGCGGCCACACATTTGAGACGCTTGCGCGAGATGATGCGCGCGGCGGCGCAGACCTTCCCCGCACACGATGCGGTGCTGGCGCAATTCGCCCCGCAGCCTGCGGCCTGATCATGGTACCACGGTTGCGCGTCGAACCGATCGGTCACGAGCGTCAGCCGGTCATCGTGATCGACGATTTCGTGCCCGATCCCGCCGCCTTGCGCGCCCGCGCCGAAGCGCTGACTTATCAGCCGATGGGCCCCTATTATCCCGGCCTGCGCGCGGAAGTGGCCGCTGCCGATGTGGCGGCCTATCTGTTGCCGCTGCTCGATGTGGTGGCGCAGGTCTTCGCGCTGGCGGGGCCGCCGGGGCTGATTTCGGCGGGCTATTCGATTGTCACCACACCGCCCGCTGCGCTTGGCCCGATCCAGCGGATTCCGCATATCGACGGGCTGGAGGCGGAACGGATCGCGCTGCTTCATTTCCTGTGCCGCGAGGATCAGGGCGGCACCGCGTTCTATCGCCATCGCAGCACGGGGTTTGAAACGATCGATGCCGCGCGCCATCCCGCCTATGACGCGGCGCTGCGCCAGGATGTTGCGCGCCACGGTTTGCCGTCGCCGGGCTATATTGCGGGCGATACGCCGCTGTTCGAATGCATCGCGCGGTTTGCCGCGGTGCCCAATCGCGCGCTGGTCTATCGCAGCCATGCGCTGCATTGCGCCGATCTGCCCGCCGATCTCGATCTGACGCCCGATCCGCGCCGCGCGCGCCTGACGGTCAATACGTTTCTGATGGGGCCGCCGCGCAATGACGGCTGATCCAGGCGGCATGGTCAGGCATGTCGGCAACCAGTTTATCGACCGCGCGGCGCATCAGGCCCAGCACTTCGCCCAGTTCGGCCTCTGACGGATCGTCGGCCAGCGGGTGCCAGCCGCGCGGGTTGAGGCCTTGCCCGGCCATCACTTGCAACCAGCCGGGTTCGGAAAACAGTTCCTCGTTGAAACGGGTGATGCGGCCATTGGCGCTGAACAAGTCGATCTTTTCGCGCAAGGTATCGGGCACCGCCATCGCCGCACAATCGCGCCAGAACGGTTCGGGGCGCTGGTTGACATGGTAATGCAGGATCAGGAAATCGCGCACCCGTTCCCATTCGAAGGTGGTCTGCGCGTTGAACGCGGCAACATCGGCGGGATCGATCGCGCCAGACGGCAGAAACCGGATCAGGCGTTCGGCGGCGGACTGGACCAGATGGATGCTGGTCGATTCCAGCGGTTCCATAAACCCGGCGGCAAGCCCGGTGCCGACCACATTGTGCGCCCAGAACGCCCGCCGGCGCCCGGTGACAAAGCGGATCGGGCGCGGATCGGCCAGCGCCGCGCCGTCGAGATGGGCCAGCAGCAGATCGGCCGCTGCCTCGTCGGACAGATGTGCCGAGGAATAGACCAGGCCATTGCCGATGCGATGCTGCAACGGGATGCGCCATTGCCAGCCGGCAGCGCGTGCGGTGGACCGGGTATAGGGCTCCAATTGCGGCGCCGAAGCGCACGGCACCGCCAGCGCTCGGTCGCAGGGCAGCCAGTGCGCCCAGGATTCAAACCCCGTGCTCAGCGTTTCACCCAGCAAAAGGCTGCGAAATCCCGAACAGTCGATGAAGAGATCGCCGCCGATGCGCGACCCGTCGGCCATGACCAGGCCGGCGACATCCCCGGTTTCGCCATCGCGTTCGGCGCCCATGATGCGCCCTTCGATGCGGGTAACCCCGCGCCCCTCGGCATAGCCGCGCAGATAGCGGGCATAGAGGTTGGCATCGAGGTGAAAGGCGTGGACCAGCCCGCCCAGCGTGGGCGACTTCACCTGATCGCTGCGCGCGAAGCGCCCGGCATAGGCCGCCGCCGCGTTCAGGCAATAGGCGTCGAGCGGGGTATTGTTGCCAAGTGCCCGGCTGCGCAGCCAGAAATGCTGGAACGGCACCTGCCCGAGCTGGCGCCCGGTCGGGCCGAAGGCGTGGATATAGCGGCTGTCGGGCGTGCCCCAGCCGACGAATTCGATGCCCAGTTTATACGTCGCCTGCGTGGCGCGCATCATGGCATATTCGTCGATGCCCAGCGCCGCATTCAGCAACTGGATCTGAGGAATGGTCGCCTCGCCCACCCCGACCGTGCCGATTTCCTCGGATTCGACCAGCGTGACGGCAAACCGCGCGGGCGCCAGATAGCGCGCAAGGACCGACGCGGTGATCCATCCGGCGGTCCCGCCACCGACCACGACAATGCGATAAGGTTGGCTCATGCATGCACCATAGCGTGCGTCCGCAAAGTAAAAAGGCGACGAACGGGCATGACCCGCTCGCCGCCTCCGTTGAGGGACCGTTTGATCAGAACTTCATCGTCACGCCGAAGAGGTACTGCGCGCCGTACTGGTCGCGAATGTTGATCTCGTTCGGGTCGTTGTTCACATAGGACAGCGTCTTGGCATTGGTCAGGTTGTGGCCCTGCACATAGACCGACAGACCGTTGAGCGGACCCGACTTGAAGTCATAGCCGACTTGCGCGTCGAGCGTCGATTGCGCCTTGGTCAGGTTGGCGGTGACCTGTGCGTTGAACAGTTGATAATCGCCCAGGTATTGCCCGCGATGGGTGAACGAGGCACGCGCATTGAAGCCGTACTTTTCGAAGAAGATCTGCGCCTGGGTCACATCCTTCGACAGACCGGGCAGGGTGATCACGGCGCCGTTGGAAAACTTGATCTTGCTTGACGTGTTGGCATAGTTGCCAATCACCCCAAACCCGTCGAGCGCCGGGGTCAGCACCTTGAGCGGCAGGACGAGGCTGGCTTCAAAGCCATAGACA
This sequence comes from Novosphingobium sp. FSW06-99, assembly GCF_001519065.1. Classification (GTDB taxonomy): domain Bacteria; phylum Pseudomonadota; class Alphaproteobacteria; order Sphingomonadales; family Sphingomonadaceae; genus Novosphingobium. The sequence continues at coordinate 76,834 of NZ_KQ954262.1, read as the reverse complement.
TCGCCCTTGCCGTCGTTGATCGGCGCCGAGGCCCAGCCCTGGGTGGTCGTACCGGCACTGCCAAGCACGCCCGGCGTGTTGACCAGGGCGCTGTAGGCCGAGAAGTCATAGCCATAGGTGGTCGACGTGGTCGGGCCGCCACTGTTGACATTGCCGGTGTTGAGGTTCGAGTTCTGCGTCGCGAAATTCGAGATGTGCTTGTAATATCCCGCAATCGCGAACTTGCCCTGATCATGCGCAAAGTATTTTTCGAACGCCAGGTCGAGGTTGTCGGCAAAATAGGGGCGAATATAGGGATTGCCGCCAGATCCCGACAACAGCGGCGTATCGCCGTTGATCTTGGGCACCGTGGTGCAGCCCTGTGCGCCGCAATAGTTGACCGCGAACGACGCGTTTTCGTTGTCGAGCGTGGCGCGTGCCAAAGTGCGGCTGGCGCCAAAGCGGATATAGTTCTTGTCGCCGATTTCGAAGCTCGTGTTCAGGCTTGGCAGAAAATAGGTGTATTTTGCCCCGCCATAGCTCGGCGCGAACTGGGTAGCAGAAAGGGCGATATTGCCGATCGAACTCTGGTTGGTGTTGACGACCTGGACGCCGATGTTGCCGCGAATTTTCACATCGCCGGCAATCTGGTCGAAATTGGCCTGGGCATAGCCGGTCAACACGTGCTCGCGCACCGTCCAGTCGCGGGCGCTGTCGCTGGCCAGCGATTGCGGGGCGATACGCAGCAGGTTTTGCGCGGCAATCGGATTGACCGCGAGCAACTGCGTGCCGGTAACGCCATAAGGCGTAACCGTGCCGTCGATGATCGACTGCGGGATGGCCACGCTGGTCACCTGGGCGTTGTCGTTGCCGCAGCCGCCGACCGAGGCCGGCCCCGGCAGACAGATGTAATAGCCCGAATAGGCCGAAACCTTGTTTTCATCGCTGTAGTTGGCACCGGCCACCCAGCTCTTGAAGAAACCGTTGCCAAGATCGCCTTGGAGTTCGGCACGCAGCGCCTTGATCGAATCGGTTACGTCGGGAACGTTGTTGAAGCCGACCTGGTTCCAGCCCTGCGGGTCGGTCAGCGAGACATTGGTGGGATCGGCAAAATTGGTCCCGGAAATGTTCACGCCATAGCTGCCGTCGGGCTCGCGGGTGATCGTGGCAAGGCCTGGTGTGGCTGCGCCGCCATAGATTTCATAGGTGTTGTCATGGCGATGGGCATGCGAATAGTTCGCATCGACCACCAGCCTGAGCGAGTCCGACAGGGCCGCCTTGCCGTTCCACCCAATCGCGAACGTGTGCGCGTCGGACGTGTTGTAGTCGTTGCGCAGCACCGGAGAGACATTCCACTGTTCCGACTGCACATAGCCGTTTTTCGCGGTTTCGGTGCCGGGAACTTCGGTGTCGTGGCTCCAGCTTGCCAGCGGCATTTCCCAGCCGCGCGAATATTCGCGCGTCTTCGACTGGCTGTAGAGCGCGTCGAGCGACATTTCGAACTTGTCGTTCGGACGATAGATAACATGGCCGAACGCCGACTGGCGATAGAGCGTGTTGGTGTTGACATAGTTCTGGATGTCGTCGGGGCCGATGTTGCCGGCCGCATCCTGGCTGCCGGGGCCATAATAGTTGCCGTTGCCGCCGCCGGTCGCCCAGTGGTAATCCTGCGTCGGATCCTTGATGGCCGAAACGCCCAGCGAAACGCCGATGGTGTCGTCGGCAAACTTGTGCACATAGACCGACGAGACTTTGTAGCCCTTGTTCGATCCTTCGGGGTTGAGCGCGCCATATTGCCCGACTTCACCCTGGATGTTGACACTGAAGCTGTTCTTCGACTTCAGCGGGTCATAGGTCTTCAGATCGACCGTCCCGGCCAGGCCCTGATCGAGCAGCGTGGCCGACGGCGTCTTGATGACGTCGATTTCCTGGAACAGGTCGCCCGGGAACTGGCCATAGTCGAACCGGCGGTTGTCATCGACCGTGGCGATCATGCGGCCATTGAGCGTGGCGGTGGTGTAATCGGGGCCGAAACCACGGATCGACAGGTATTTGGCGCGTCCCGCCGCCTGTTGCACGGCCAGGCCGGGCAGGCGCGACAGCGAATCGGCGATCGACACGTCGGGCAATTTGCCCACGTCTTCGGCCGAAATCGCCTCGACCACCGAAACCGACAGTTCCTTGATACGGTTGGCGTTGGTGATCGACCGGGCATAACCGCTGACGATGATCGCCTCGTTCAGATTTTCGGCCGGTTTGGCGGTTGGCGGCGCGGTGGTCGCGTCCTGCGCCATGGCAGGGGTGATCCCTGCAACCGCCAGGGCGGCAACCCCGGTTTTCAAAAACTGCTTGAACAACGCCGTCGAGCCAGCGCTCTGGTACAGCTTGACCATGTCACCCTCCCTGAACCGGTGCGCTCGGCGCATCTCGGTCTTGCAAAACACATACGCGGTCAGATTTTGGCGCCATGATCCGGCGCTCAGGCAGTCCCCGCGATGGCACGCCCCAGCCATCTGATCCGATGTCATCGATTTGCCCGCGCGCCGCGATCATGGAAAGGAACCGACATACGTATGTCAGGATCATGCATGCATTCGGCGGCTTGGGTGTGATGTCACAGCCTCTTCCAACGCGGCCTTTGGCCTGCTAATCGTTCGTTGAAAAACAGAACCGAACGGGAGGTGTGCGCTACCGGCCATGAGCTTCAAACCGACATCGTTTGATATCGCACAGCGCGCGGGGGTTTCGCAGCCCACCGTGTCGCGCGCGCTGCGCGGGCATCCTTCGGTCAGCGAAGCGACGCGTCTGCGGATCGAGGCGATTGCTGCGCAATTGAACTATGCGGTCGATCGCAATGCCTCGCGCCTGCGATCGCGCACCACCAATACGCTGGCGCTGCTGTTTTTTGATGATCCCACGCCGGATGATTCGCATATCAACCCGTTTTTCCTGTCGATGCTGGGGTCTATCGCACGCACTTGTGCGCAGCACGGCTATGACCTGCTGACGTCATTCCAGCAGTTTTCTCGCAGCATGCACGTCGATTACGAATATAGCCGCAAGGCCGACGGCATCATGCTGCTGGGGTATGGCGATTACGAAACCTATCGCGAACGGCTTGACCAACTGGAAAACGAGGGCACGCGGTATGTGCGCTGGGGCTCGGTCACCGCCGATGCGCCGGGCATGACTATCGGGTGCGACAATCGGCTGGGCGGGGCGCTGGCGGTGCGCCACCTGATTGCGCGCGGCTATCGCCGGATTGCCTTTCTGGGTGAGGCATCGAGCCACGCGCCCGAAGTGCATGACCGCTGGCGCGGCGCCTGCGATGCCATGGTCGAGGCGGGGATCACCCCCGATCCCGATCTGGTGTTCAGCGCGGTGACAACCGATGCGGCCGGCTATGGCGCGGCGCGCGTGCTGCTGGCCCAGGGCAAGCCGTTTGACGCGGTGTTTGCCGCCTGCGACCTGATCGCGATCGGCGCGATGCGCGCGTTTGAAGAGGCGGGGCTGTCGATCCCGGGCGATATCGGGCTGGTCGGGTTTGACGACATTCCGCTGGCCGGGTTCACCCATCCACCGCTGACCACCGTGGCGCAGGATGCCACGCGTGCGGGGGCCTCGCTGGTCGAGGCGCTGATCGCGCAGATCAAAGGCCTTGAAGTGCAGAACGCCGTCCTCGCCCCGCGCCTGATCGTTCGGCAATCGACGCAGCGCGTGGCCTAGCCCCCCCCCCGGTATTCGTATGCAGTGTGATTGGCGCGCGCACGTTGGCGTGCTTCACCCCGACTGGTGCAAAAGAACGCGGGCGTGATCGATGCGCATCGGCCGCAATTCAGGGCATTGAAAATCGACCCCATCGCGCCGGTCTTGCATGTACGGGGGCAAATCGGGTGCGGTGGAAACGGAGAGCATGACAATGGAAAAGCCGCGCCGGTCGTTTTTCGGTCTGTGCCGCATCAGCATCGGCTTTTTCGGCATCCAGATCGGGTTTGCCCTGCAAAATGCCAACATGAGCCGGGTGTTCCAGTCGCTGGGCAGCGGGATTGACGACTTGTCGGCGCTGTGGGTGGCCGCGCCGCTGACCGGGCTGCTTGTGCAGCCGGTGATCGGGCATCTGTCGGATCGCACCTGGCTGGGGCGGTTCGGGCGGCGTCGGCCCTATTTTCTGGCGGGCGCGGTGCTCGCGTCGCTGGCGTTGACGGGCATGCCGCTGGCGCATGGCCTGCTCGCGGCGGCGCTGCTGCTGTGGGTGCTCGATGCCAGCATGAATGTGGCGATGGAACCGTTCCGGGCCTTTGTCGGAGACAGTCTGCATGCCGATCAGCATGCCGCGGGCTATGCGGTGCAGACCGCATTCATCGGTGCAGGCGCGGTGGTCGGCTCGATCTTTCCCTATGTGCTGACGCGTCTGGGTGTCGCCAATGTGGCGGCTGTGGGCACGATTCCCGACACCGTGCGAATCAGTTTTTACGCGGGCGCGGCGGCGCTGTTGATCGCCGTGCTGGCGACGGTGCTGGGCAATCGCGAATATTCGCCCGGCGAAATGGCCGCGTTTGGTGAAACGCAGGATCACGCCGCACCGCCGGTCGATCTGGTCGCGCGCGGCTGGTGGCCCGGCATGGCGTGGATTGCGGCGGGCATCGCGGTGCTGGGCGCGGTGTCGTTGCTGGGTTTGCAGAAAGAGGTCTATTTGCTTGGCGGCCTGCTGGCCGGGTACGGGATCGTATCGCTGATCGCCTATGCCCTGGCACGCGCCGGGCGGCAGCAGACCATGCTGGCGAGCATTGTCGGCGATTTTTCGGGCATGCCGCCGCTGATGAAACGGCTGGCGGTCGTGCAATTTTTCAGTTGGTCGGCGCTGTTCGTGATGTGGATCTACACCACGCCGGTGGTGGCGCAGGCGTTTTACGGCACCGCCGATCCGGCCAGCGCGGGCTATCAGGCAGCAGGCAACTGGGTCGGTGTGCTGTTCACCTGCTACAACGGGTTTGCCGCGCTGTTTTCGCTGACCGCGCTACCCTGGTTGGCACGACGGTTGGGCAACACGCGTGCGCATGCGCTGTGTCTGGTCGCCGGTGCGCTGGGGCTGGGCAGTTTCATGGTGCTGCACGATCCCGCGCTGTTGCCGTTGAGCGAGATCGGCGTGGGCATGGCCTGGGCCTCGATCCTGGGTCTGCCCTATGCCATTCTGGCCTCCAGCCTGCCGCAGGCCAAGCTGGGCGTCTATATGGGGCTGTTCAACATTTTCGTGGTCGTGCCGCAATTGCTGGTGGCGACGGTGATGGGATCGATCCTGAAGCTGGCCTTTCCGGGCCAGCCGGTGTGGACAATGGCATTCGGCGCAGGCGCATTGATGATCGCGGCAGCGTTTTCGCTGCGCCTCAGCCCTTCCGCCTGATCAGCGCGGTGCGGGTGCACGACAGCACCTCTTCGCCGCGCTGGTTGGTCAGCCAGTGGCGGAATGTCACCACGCCGGCCTCTGGCCGCGATTTGCTGGGCCGTGTGTCGATCACTTCGCTGTGACAGGTCAGCGTGTCGCCGATGAACGTGGGTTTGGGCGTGACCACTTTGTCAAAGCCCAGATTGGCGACCAGCGTGCCGACCGTCGTGTCACTCACCGACAGCCCGACGCACAGCGCGAAAGTGAACGTCGAATTGACCAGCATCTGGCCGAATTCGCTCGCCCGCGCGGTTTCGGCGTCGAGGTGCAGCGGTTGCAGATTGTGCGTCATCGCCGAAAACAGCAGGTTGTCGGTTTCGGTCACCGTGCGGCTGGGCTGATGCGTGATGCGCGTGCCGATCGTCCAGTCTTCGAAATGGCGTCCGGGCATCAGTCCTGATCCTTTTCCACGCGCACCAGCAGCGCCTCGGCACCAACTTGTTGCCCCGCCGTCACCGGCAATTCGGCGACCAGACCGTCGAGCGGGCTCTTGATCGCCTGTTCCATCTTCATCGCTTCGAGCGTCAGCAGCGTCTGGCCTTTGGCGACACGCTCGCCCACGGCCACCATCACCGCCGTCACCAGTCCGGGCATCGGCGCATGCAGCGCGCCCGCGCCTTCGGCAGCCTCGGCCCCGGCAGGACGCCACGGGCGGATCAGCCAGGTTGTGCCCGCTTCGCTGGCCAGAACGCCGCGCGGCGCTGGTTCGATCGATCCGGCGGCGGGCCCGTCGAGCGTCACGGCATGGACGATTTCGCCATCATCAAGTCGCATCACCACTGGCACGGGGGCGGCATTGAGGCGCCAGCCGGTCAGCGCGGGCAGCGGCCCGACCAGATGCCGCGCGACCGCCTGCAACAGCGCCGCGCCGGGCGCGGGTCGCGCCGCCCATGCATCGCCGCGCCGCCCGACCAGTCCGGTGTCGAGCCGTCCGGCCACGACATCGTCGTCGCACAGCGCGTGCGCGACAAAACTTGCATTGGTGCGCACGGGCCAGCATTCGACCGCGCGCGCCATCCCGGCCAAACCCGCCAGGGCTTCGCTCCGCGTGGGCGCGTGATGGATCAGCTTGGCCATCATCGGGTCATAGAACGGGCTGATGCTGTCGCCCTGTTCCACCCCACTGTCGATCCGGCCCGTCTGCGGCAGGCGGAAATGATCGAGCCGCCCCACACTGGGCAGGAACCCCGCTGCGGGATCTTCGGCATAGAGCCGCGCCTCGACCGCATGACCGGCCATGGTGATGGCATTCTGCATCAGCGGCAGCGGCTCGCCGCTGGCCACGCGCAATTGCCATTCCACCAGATCGATGCCGGTAATCGCCTCGGTCACCGGGTGTTCGACTTGCAGCCGGGTGTTCATTTCCATGAACCAGATGCGATCGGCATTCAGCGCGCCGGATCCATCGGCGATGAATTCGATCGTGCCCGCGCCGCGATAGTTCACTGCCTTTGCCGCGCGCACCGCCGCGGCACACAGCGCGGCCCGCGTGGCAAGATCCATACCGGGGGCAGGGGCTTCCTCGATCACTTTCTGGTGACGGCGTTGCAGCGAACAGTCGCGTTCGAACAAGTGCACCACATTGCCGTGGGTATCGCCGAACACCTGCACCTCGATATGCCGGGGCGACAGGATATATTTCTCGATCAGCACATGGGCATTGCCGAACGATGCAGCGGCCTCGCGCTGGCACGAGGCGAGCGCCTCGGCAAAGTCCCCAGGTGCCTCGACCAGCCGCATGCCCTTGCCGCCGCCGCCCGCCACCGCCTTGATCAGCACCGGATAACCGATTTGCGCGGCTTGTTCTGCCAGATGGTCGGCGTCCTGGTTTTCGCCCAGATAGCCCGGCGTGACCGGCACGCCCGCTTCGGCCATCAGACGCTTGGCCGCGTCTTTCAGCCCCATCGCGGTGATGCTGGCGGGATCGGGCCCGACCCACACCAACCCTGCATCGATCACGCTTTGCGCAAAGGCGGCGTTTTCCGACAGGAAACCATAGCCGGGGTGGATCGCCTCTGCCCCCGTTTCCAGCGCGGCGGCGATGATGCGCGCGCCCACCAGATAGGATTCGCGCACCGGTGCCGGGCCGATCGCCAGTGCCGCGTCGGCCATGCGCACATGCAGCGCGCCGGAATCGGCGTCGGAATAGACCGCGACCGTGTGGATGCCCATGGCCCGCGCGGTGCGGATGATGCGGCAGGCGATTTCGCCGCGATTGGCGACAAGCAGCGAGCGGATCATCGGTTACATCCTGAACACGCCAAAGCGTGCCTGATCGGGGAAGGGGGCCTCCAGTGCGGCGGCGAGCGACAGGCCAACCACATCGCGGGTCTGCACCGGGTCGATGATGCCATCGTCCCACAGCCGCGCGGTGGCGAAATAAGGGCTACCCTCGGCCTCGAACCGGTCGCGGATCGGCGCCTTGAACGCTTCGGCTTGTTCGGCGCTCCACGTTGCGGCATCGCGATGCACGGTGGCGAGCACGCTGGCCGCCTGTTCGCCGCCCATCACCGAAATGCGCGCATTGGGCCAGGTGAACAGGAAACGCGGGTCATAGGCGCGGCCGCACATGCCGTAATTGCCCGCACCGAACGACCCGCCGATCAGTACGGTGATCTTGGGCACGCTGGCGGTGGCAACCGCCGTCACCAGCTTTGCGCCATGGCGCGCGATCCCTTCGGCCTCGTACTTGCCGCCGACCATGAAACCGGTGATGTTTTGCAGGAACAGCAACGGGATGCGCCGCTGACAGGCCAGTTCGATGAAATGCGCGCCCTTGGTCGCGCTTTCGGAAAACAGCACCCCGTTGTTGGCCAGGATCGCCACCGGCATGCCGTGGACATGGGCAAACCCGGTGACCAGCGTGGTGCCATAGAGTGGCTTGAATTCGTGAAATTCACTGCCGTCGACAATCCGCGCGATCACTTCGCGCACGTCATAGGGCGCACGCACGTCGGCGGGGATCAGGCTGTAGAGATCGTCGGCGGGGTATAACGGATCGGCCGGCGCGCGGCGGTTGACCGGTGCGGTCTGCGGCGGGGGCAAAGTGCTGACGATATCGCGCAGGATCGCGATGGCGTGGTCGTCGCTGGCGGCCAGATGATCGGCCACCCCCGATTTGCGCGCGTGCAGATCGCCGCCGCCCAGGTCTTCGGCACTGATATCCTCGCCCGTCGCGGCCTTGACCAGCGGCGGCCCGGCCAGAAAGATGGTGCCCTGCTGGCGCACGATCACCGTCTCGTCGCTCATTGCGGGCACATAGGCGCCGCCGGCCGTGCAACTGCCCATCACGCAGGCGATCTGGGCAATCCCTTGCGCCGACATCTGCGCCTGGTTGAAGAAGATCCGCCCGAAATGCTCGCGGTCGGGGAACACTTCGGCCTGATGCGGCAGGTTGGCCCCGCCTGAATCGACCAGATAGAGGCAGGGCAGGCGGTTTTCGGCGGCCACGGCCTGCGCGCGCAAGTGCTTCTTGACGGTCATCGGGTAATACGTGCCGCCCTTGACCGTGGCGTCGTTGGCCACGATCATCACCTGACGCCCCGCCACGCGCCCGATGCCGGTGATCAGCCCGGCACCGGGCACTTCGTCGTCATAGAGACCGTTTGCGGCCAATTGCGCCAGTTCGAGAAACGGCGTGCCGGGATCGAGCAGGCGCTCGACACGTTCACGCGGCAACAGTTTGCCCCGCGCGGTGTGCCGGTCGCGCGCCTTTGCGCCGCCGCCTTGCGCGACGCGGGCGACATGCGTGCGCAAGTCGGCCGCCAGCGCGCGATTGTACGCCTCAAGGGCCTGCGCCTCGGGGCTCGCGCGATCGAGCGTGGTGGAGATGACGGGCGCCGTCACGCAAACATCCTCCCCGAAATGGGGAGGGGGACCAGCGAAGCTGGTGGAGGGGGCGTGCCGCCGGGTGCAACATTGCGGATGTGGGCGCTTGGGGCCAAGCCCCTCCACCACGCTTCGCGCGGTCCCCCTCCCCATTTCGGGGAGGATTTCAGGGGCTGGGTCATCCTCTGGCTCCGATCAGCTCGCGGCCGATCAGCATGCGGCGGATCTCGTTGGTCCCGGCGCCGATGTCGAGCAGTTTGGCATCGCGCAGATACCGTTCAACGGGCCAGTCTTTGGTATAGCCCGCGCCGCCCAGCGCCTGCACCGCTTCGCCTGCCGCGCGAAAGGCGTTTTCGCTCGCCAGCAGGATTGCGCCCGCCGCGTCGAACCGTGTGGTCTGTCCCTTGTCGCAGGCGGCGGCGACCGCATAGACATAGGCGCGCGCCGATTGCAGCGCGACATACATGTCGGCGATCTTGGCCTGCATCAACTGGAACGATCCGATCGGCTGGCCGAACTGGCGCCGGTCGCGCACATAGGGGATCACCGTGTCGAGACAGGCCTGGATGATCCCCAACTGGATACCCGACAGCACCACGCGTTCATAGTCGAGCCCGCTCATCAACACGCCGACCCCGCCGTGCAGCGGGCCCATCACCGCATCTTCGGGCACGAAGCAGTCGTCGAACACCAGCTCGGCCGTGGGCGATCCGCGCATGCCCAGCTTGTCGATCTTTTGCCCGATCGAAAACCCGGCAAAGCCCTTTTCGATCAGGAACGCGGTGATCCCGCGCGACCCGCCCTCGGGCGCGGTCTTGGCATAGACCACCAGCGTGTCAGCCTCTGATCCGTTGGTGATCCAGTATTTGGTGCCGTTCAGCCGGTATCCGCCGGGCACCGCCTCGGCGCGCAGTTTCATGCCCACCACGTCGCTGCCGGCGCCCGCCTCGGACATTGCCAGCGCGCCGACATGATCGCCGCTGATCAGCGCGGGCAGGTATTTCGCCTTTTGTTCAGGCGTGCCCCAGCGGCGGATCTGGTTGATGCAAAGGTTCGAGTGCGCGCCATAGGACAGCCCCACGCTGGCGCTGGCGCGGCTGACTTCCTCAACCGCAACGACATGGTCGAGATAGCCCAGGCCCAGCCCGCCATCGGCTTCTTCCACGGTCAGGCCATGCAGCCCAAGCGCGCCCATTTCGGGCCAGATCTCGCGCGGGAAACGGTCTTGCGCATCGATCGCGGCGGCGATCGGCGCGATCCGGTCATCGGCAAAGCGCGCAACGCTGTCGCGCAGCATCACGGTCTGTTCGGACAAGCCGAAATCGAAGTCGGGTGTCGCGCGCATGGCATCCTCTGATGATTGTTGGCGCCTGTTTACCGCATGCGGCGATGGGCGGGAAATTGAAATTGGGCGCGTCTTCATATAGGTTCTATCTATGATAAAGCGCCATCACATCCGCCAGTTCCTTGGCGTTGCCGACGCGGGCAGTTTCGTCCAGGCGGCGGCACGTCTGCATATTACCCAGCCATCGCTGTCGGCGGGGATTGCCGAACTGGAACGGCTGGTCGGCACGCGTTTGTTCGTGCGCAACCGCCGCCATATCCGCCTGACCGAGGCGGGCGGCGCGTTTCTGACCATCGCGCGCGATCTGGAGCGCGGGTTTCGCGCCGCCGACAGCTTTGGCCGGGGCACCATGCCCGACTGGCCGACGCTGCGGCTTGGCACGTTGCGCACGGTGGCGGCGCGCGATCTGCGCGCGGTGGTCGAACCATTGCGCGATGCCTTCGGTGTCGAACTGATCGAGGGCACCGATCACGAATTGCGCGGGGCGCTGGCCAGCGGGCGGATCGCCTGTGCGCTGACGCTGTTGCGCGACAAGGAACAGGGCATGGTCGCGCACCCTTTGTGGGACGAGGCCTATCGCATGATGGTGCCTGCCACGCATCGGCTGGCGGGCGCAGGGCAAGTCGCGCCGGAAGATCTGGCCAGCGAAATCATGATCGCGCGGCGCGCCTGCGAAGTGCTCGACGACACCAGCCGTTTTTTCACGGCCGCCGGGGTGCGGCCGCGCTTTGCCTTGCGCAGCGACAGCGACGAACGGTGTCTGGCGATGGTCGCGGCGGGGCTGGGGATCACCACCGCGCCGGTGTCGCTGGCGATTGCCGGGACCGTGCCGATCGATGTGGCGGGCTATGCCTTTCACCGCACGATCGGGCTGCTGTGCGATGCAGATTTCGCCGCAGATATCGCATCCCGCGACATTTTGCGCACAATTGCTGCACGTCTTAACGTGGTAAAAAGTGCAGCAATCGTATGATGCGCAGCGAACCGGATCGTGCCGTGCGGGATTCCCGCCAGAGCTCGCGCGGTATGATCGGGCCGCTTTCGCAACCCCTTTTGGTGCGGACAGACCGGAGAAATCGCACGTGGCACTTTCGCGGCGAGACTTGATCAAGGCATCGGCCACTTTCGCGCTGGTCAGCCCGCGTGCGGCGGGTCTACGGCTGGCGATGGGGCCGATCCTGGGTACGTCGGGCGATTATGATCCGGTCGCGCTGGTCGATCCGATGGTCGGCACCGGCGCGCATGGGCACACGACGCCTGCCGCGTGCCTGCCCTATGGCATGGTCCAGCTTGGCCCCGATACCGACACCGGGCGCTGGGATGCCTGTTCGGGCTATCACCATGACGATGCCACGATCATGGGATTTTCGCACAACCATCTGAGCGGCACCGGGGCGAGCGACCTGATGGACGTGCTGGTGGTGCCGCGCACGGGGCCGCTGGTGCTCGATCCCGGCACGCGCGAACGGCCAGAGGGCAGCTATCGCCAGGCGTTCGACCACGCCGATGAACGGGCCGAGCCCGGCTATTACGCGGTGCGCCTGAAAGACAGCGGGATCGCTGTCGAACTGACCGCGACCGCGCGCACCGGTATGCACCGCTATCGCTTTCCGGCGGCGGGCCATCTGCTGATCGATCTGACGCATGGCGCGCGGCCCGCGCCCGATCCCATCAGCCTGCGCGATGATCCCGCGCGCGATACCGACGTGACGGAGGCGATGTTGCAGATTGCCGGACCCGACCTGATCGTCGGCAGCCGTCACGTGCACGAATGGGCCGACGGGCGGCAGATCCATTTCGCCATGCGCGTGTCGTGCGCGCTCGATCAGGTGCGGTTTTTCAACGCCGATGTCGAAGCGCCTGCCGGCACGCGCGGTATCGCCGGTGCCCTGCTGAAACTGGCGATCATGCTGCCCGATGCGGCCACTGCGCCGGTGCTGGTCAAGGTGGCGCTGTCAGGCGTCGATGTGGCGGGCGCGATCGCCAATCTCGATGCCGAAGCGCCCGATTGGGATTTCGACCAGGTGCGCCGCGCGGCACGCGGCACCTGGACCGCGCAACTGGGACGGGTGCGGGTGTTCGGCGGCACGGCGGAACAACAGGGCACGATGGCCAGCGCGCTCTACCACACCGCGATCGCCCCCAATCTGTTCATCGACAGCGACGGGCGCTATCGCGGGATGGACAGTGCGGTGCATTCCACGACGCAGGCGGTCGGCAATTTCAGCGCCTATTCGCTGTGGGACACTTATCGCGCGTTTCATCCGCTGCTGACGCTGGTCGATCCCGAACGGTGCGGGCAGTTTGTACGCAATCTGGTGACGATGGCGCATGAAAGCCCGTTCGGTCTGCCGATCTGGCCGCTGCAGGGCATCGAAACGCATTGCATGATCGGCTGGCATGTTGTGGTGGTGATTGCCGAGGCGCTGGTAAAGGGTGTGAAGGGCATCGATGTCGCGGCGTTGTGGCCGATCGTGCGCAGCCTGGCGTTCGACGATGATGGCCATGGCCTCGAACCCTATCGCCGGCTGGGCTATATTCCCGCCGATACGGTGCGCGAAAGCGCCAGCAAGACGCTGGAATATGGCATCGACGACTGGGCCATGGCGGTAATCGCCGATGCCGCAGGGGCGCATGACGATGCCGCGAAACTGCGCGCGCGGTCGCACAACTGGCGCACGCTCTACGATCCGCAGACCGGCTTTGTGCGACCCCGGCTGAGCGATGGCACCTTTGCCGAACCGTTCGATCCGCGCGCGCTGGGGCATGACAGCCGGCACTGGCGCGATTTCACCGAATGCAACGCGTGGCAGGCGACGTTTCTGGCGCAGCACGATGTTCCCGGCATGATCGCGGTGATGGGCGGCGATGCCGCGTTCGAGGCGCGGCTCGACGCGCTGTTCGCCGCCGACAGCACGCTGTTGCCCGATGCGCCGCCCGACATTTCGGGCATGATCGGGCAATATGCGCAAGGCAACGAGCCGAGCCACCATGTTGCCTATCTCTATGCCTGGTGCGGCGTGCCGTGGAAGACACAGGCGCGTGTAAGGGCGATCATGGACACGTTGTACAATGCCACGCCCGCCGGTTTGCCGGGCAATGACGACTGCGGCCAGATGAGCGCGTGGTATGTGCTAAGCGCGCTCGGCATCTATCCGGTCGATCCGGTCAGCGGCATCTGGATCTTTGGCACACCGCTGTTTCCGCGTGCCGAAGTCATGGTCGGCGGTGGACGATTGGTGATCGAGGCGCCGGGGGTGGGGCCCGATGCGATCTATGTGCAAAGGGTGCACTGGAATGGCCGGGTCTGGAATCGCAGTTGGATTGCGCACGCAGAGCTTGCACGCGGCGGCCATCTGGTGTTCGAAATGGGCAGCCATCCCAATCGGGATTTCGGGCGCGCGCCCGAGTCCCGGCCACCCCGTTTCGAGTCGATTGCGTTGCCGTGAACCTGTCCCTTGCCGTTCCTCATGATCGTCGCCTGTTTCTGAAACGCCTTGGCACGGCTGGCGCGGTGGCGCTGGCCGTGGCCGAGGGCCTGGGCGCGCTGCCCCAGGCGGCGCCGCGCGTGCAGGCGGCCGAATTCGTCTCGCGACGTCCGTCGCCGGGCGACCGGCGCTTTGTCAGCCCGGCGGTAGAGGCCGAAATCGCGCGGGTGACCGCGCAGATCGCCGATCCCGAACTGGCCTGGCTGTTTGCCAATTGCTATCCCAACACGCTCGACACCACGGTCGAGGTGGGGGCGATGGGCGGGCGGCCCGATACGTTCGTGCTGACCGGCGACATTCCCGCGATGTGGCTGCGCGACAGTTCGGCGCAAGTGTGGGGCTATCTCCATCTCGCGCGCAGCGATCCGGCGTTGCAACGGCTGTTTCGCGGGGTGATCGGGCGGCATGCGCGCTCGATCCTGATCGATCCTTATGCCAATGCCTTTGGCCGCGATCCCAATGCGGCCAAATCGCCGCTGTGGTGGGTGGCGCAGGATGCCACCGCGATGCGCCCCGGCGTGGCCGAGCGGAAATGGGAAATCGATTCGCTGTGCCATCCGGTGCGGCTCGCCTATGGCTATTGGCGTGCGACGGGCGATACGGTGCCGTTCGACAGCGAATGGCACCGCGCCGCGCAAGTGATCGTGGCCACCTTGCGCACCGAACAGCGCATGGACGGCACCAGCCCCTACCGGTTTCAGCGCAACACCACCAATCCCGAAGACACGCTGATGCTGAACGGGATGGGGGCGCCGACGCGCAAGGTCGGGCTGATCCATTCGATGTTCCGCCCCTCCGATGATGCCTGCGTCTATCCGTTCCTGATCCCTGCAAACCTGTTTGCGGTGCAGGCGCTGCGCTGGCTGGCCCAGATTGCGGGCACCGTGCTGCACGATGCCACGCTGGCGCGCGATGCCGTGACGCTGGCCGACGATGTCGCGGCGGCGCTGGTGCGTTATGGCCGGGTCAGCGATGGCAGCGTGTGGGCCTATGAAGTTGACGGGTTCGGCAACACGCTGTTCATGGACGATGCCAATGTGCCCAGCCTGTCATCGCTCGCCTATCTGGGCGTGGTGGCGCGCGACGATGCGCTGTTCCGCCGCACCGAGGCGCGCTGCTGGAGCACCGCCAACCCCTATTTCTTTGCGCAAGGCGGGCACACCGGGATCGGCGGGCCGCATGCCGGGGTGGGGATGATCTGGCCGATGTCGCTGATGGTGCGCGCGCTGTCGTCCGATGATCCGCACGTGGTCGCGGCATGCCTGGCCCAGCTCAAGACCAGCGATGCGGGCACCGGCTATATGCACGAGGCGTTCGAGGCGGGCAATCCGACGCATTACACCCGCCCCTGGTTCGCCTGGGCCAATGGCCTGTTCGGCGAAATGGTGATCGATCTGGCTGGGCGCATGCCGCGCGTGCTGGCGGTGCCGCCCGCGCTGAAGCCGGGATAACGATCGCGGCGCCCGCAAGATTGCGTTTGCGCGGGCGGATTGTTGCAGGCACGATGTCCGGCAGCAGGGGGTGTTGTGATGCGACCATATTCCATGACCGTGTTCGATCGGATCTATTGGGCGATGATTGTCATCGGACTGGTTGGCGGCGCCGTCAACTGGCAGGCGGCGATGACCACGATGACCACCAATCCGGGGCTTGGCATGCTCGGCAACGGGGCCGTGATGGGCATCCTGATCGGATCGGTGCTGCTCGGCTTGGTGATCAATGTGCTGCTGTGGTATTTCATTTCCCGCCGCGTCAGCAACACCGCGCGCTGGATCTGGGTGGTGCTGGCGGCGATCGGGTTGCCCGGCAGCCTGCGCATCATCTTTGCCGGGAATACGCAGATCACGCTGCCCGGGGCAGGGCGCGCGATCGTCGCGATCAACATCGTGCTGCAGATTGCGGCGGCGGTGATGCTGTTCCGCGCGGAATCGCGGGCCTGGTTTGCCAGGGGCGGTGCGGCGGTCGATATCGACGCGTTCAACTGATCGCGGGCAGTTCGGCCATTCCCGGCAAGCGATCGGTCGTGATGTGCGCGCGGCAGAAATCGGCAAAGGCCGCCGCCGCGCGGGTCTGGCGCAAGGTGCGGTGGGTCAGCAGGCCAAGTTCCATCGGCGGGACCATGTCGGCCAGCGGTAGATAGACGAGCGCGCAGCCATTGGCGGCCACGCGACTGGCCGGGCGTGCCGTCATCAGTGACCAGCCGAGCCCCGCGCCGACCATCGCGCGGATCGTTTCAGGCTGATCCGACCGGGCGGCGGGCGCCATCGCCACCCCGGCCAGATCGAACAGCGAACGGAAATAGTCGCGGCTGACCGGCATATCGAGCAGGATGAACGGCTCTGCGGCAAGATCGGCCAGTGCCAGGCTGGGCCGATGGGCCAGCGCATGCCCTGCGGCCAGCACGATATAGGTCGGCAACAGCGCCAGGCGTTCAAACACGATATCGTCGGCAGCTTGTGCATAGCTGAGCGCCAGATCGATTTCACCGCGGCGCAGTCGGGCGGCAAGGTCGGCCTCGTCATCTTCGACCATCGTAAGCATCACGCGCGGGTTGGCGGCGGCAAAGCCTGCGACCAGTTCGGGCAGCACCAGTGCCGACAGCGTGCGGAATGCGCCCACGCGCAACGGTCCGGCGATGCCCCCGGCGATGTCGCGCGCCAGATCGCCCAGATCATCGGCGGCGCGCAAAAGGTCGCGCGCGGCGATCAGCAGGCGCTCGCCCGCAGCGGTCAGCGACAGGCCCTGCGCATGGTGGCGCACAAACAGTTGCACATCGAACTGCGCCTCCAACTGGGTGATGGCGGCGGAAATCGACGGGGGCGAGATATGGACGCGTTCGGCGGCCAGCGTGACGCTGCCGGCTTCCCCGGCGGCGACAAAATAGCCCAGGTGTTTCAGCGTGAACCGGCTCACAGGTCGCCCGGCACGCCATAGCTGGGCGCGCCGGCCGGATCGAGCGCGCGGGTAACATAGGCATCCATCTGCGGCTGCCACAGCGTCCACAACGCGCGCAAGTCGGCAATTGGTGCCGGGGCCCAGTCGACCCGCAGATCGACCAGCGGCCAGGCTTGTTCTGCCACCACCAGCAGCCCGGCGGAATGGACCGGGCCTTCCTCGCCACCCGCCGCCAGCGCCGCCTCCAGCGCCAGCACCAGCCGTTCGCCCAGTGGCGCATCGGGCGCGGCGGCAAACGCATCGAGCATGGCGGGCAGGACGTGGTCGCTGGCCAGCATGTTGCCCGCCGCCACCGCACCGGGCGCTATCACGTGCCCGTTGCGCCCCAGCGCCTGTGCCCCGCTGAACGCCGCGCCGCCTCCTGCATCGATCACGGTGACTTGTCGCCATGCGGCATGCGCGCCTGCCTTGGCCTCCAGCCTGGCGACCACGGTCTGTGCATCGTCGCCGCGCGCCAGCATGTCGAGCCCCAGCGGGCCAAGGCGTGGATCGGTGACATTCTGCGTCGCCACCGCGCCCACCCCCGCGCGCGCATGGGCACAACGCGCCGCCACGGCGGGGCTCGACGATGACAGCGCCACGCCGTACTGCCCGCTGCGCGGACAATGTCCGACAATCGAAAAGGTCATGGAATTACCGCCGTCGCCTCGATCTCGACTAGCCATTCCGGCCGCGCCAGCGCCGAGACGACCAGCCCGGTCGACACCGGAAATACGCCCTTCAGCCAGCGGCCCATCTCGCGATAGACATCCTCGCGATAGCGGATGTCGATCAGATAGACGACCACCCGGCACACGTGGCTGAGGTCGCCCCCGGCCTCGTTCATCAGCAGCGCGATGTTTTCCATCGCCTTGCGCGTCTGCAAGGTGGCATCACCCACATGCAGGCTTTCGCGCGTGTCGAGGTCTTGCGCGATCTGCCCGCGCACGAACACCATGCGCCCGCTGGCGACCACCGCCTGGCACAGATCGTTGTCGAGTTGCTGTTCGGGATAAGTGTCCCTGGTGTTGAACGGGCGAATGCGGGTGTGGACGGGCATCGGGGCTCCTTCAAGCGGTGATCGGTGCGGCGGCGCGGGCGGCGATATGCTCGGCCAGATGGGCCGCATCGTGCCACACCCCCCAGATGAATGACGAGGCACGGCGTGACAGGCCGGGCAGGCCAAGGAAATGCAGCCCTGGCACATCGCTGACCCCGCGCCGGTGACGCGGGCTGCCATCGGGATTGAACACGTCGAGATCGATCCACCCGAAATCCATTGCATAGCCGGTGGCCCAGACCACGGCGGTGATCCCGGCGGCGCCCAGATCGAGTTTGCGCAGCGGATCGGTCACACAGGCGGGATCAGGCCCGATGCGCCAGGCCTCGGGCTCTTCGGGCAGATCGAGGTGCTGCGCTTGCGCATAAGCATCGGCCTCGCGCAAGGTGGCCAGATAGTCGGCATCGCCCGCCGCGATGTTGGCAGCCAGATCGTTCGAAAAAGTCAACGCGCCTTGCGCATAGCCGGTGGCGCGGCCCACCAGTGTGATCCCGGCCTGGGCCAGGTCGCGAAAATCGACCGTCTGCCCACCATGCGCGCCGCTGACCGCAATGGTCACGTGCGTTCCGCTGGTCTGTTCGGGGGTCTGGTCCCATTTGCCTAGCGCGCCCAGCCACCATACGAAATCTTGCCCGCGATAGCGGCGCGGCGGGCGGCTGTGCGGCCCCACCGCCAGCCAGGTGCGCCGACCCGACCGGTTGAGTTCATCGGCGATCTGCACCCCCGACGATCCCGCGCCGATCACCACCACGCCGCCGGGGGGCAATTGGCCGGGGTTGCGATAGTGTGCGGAATGGATTTGCGTGATCCCCGCCGTTGCGGGGATCAGTGGCGGGATCACCGGGTTCTGGAACGCGCCCGTGGCGACTATCACATTGCGCGCGACGATTGAGGCGCCATCGCCGGTTTCGGCCACGAAAGCCCCATCGGCCCGTCGACGCAGCCGCGTGACATTGACCCCGGTGCGGATCGGCCCGGCAAAGGTCGCGGCATAGCGTTCGAGATAGTCGGCCACTTCCTCCTTGGGCGCAAAGCCTTCGGGGGCGGTGGCCTCGAATGTCTGGTGGGGAAACCGGTCGTGCCAGGCGGGCCCATTGGCCACCAGCGAATCCCAGCGGCGCGAGCGCCAGTGTTCGGCAATCCGTGCGCGTTCGACCACCAGATGCGGCACGCCCAGCCGCGTCAGGTGTTCGCTGGCCGCGATCCCCGCCTGTCCACCGCCGATCACCAGCGTATCAACGCTTTCGCTGTGCATGCCATGCCATCCTTGTCGCCTGTGGCACAGGGTTTAGGGCCAGCGCTGGTTTGGATAAATACGGAAATATGTCAAGATTGCATCGGAAAAGCTGAACCAAGCCCCGTTACCAGCCGCGCGATCATCCGTTCGAGCATCGCATCGCAGCGCGCCAACTGGTCTTCGGTGACGAATTCGTCGGGTTTGTGCCCCTGATCCATCGAGCCGGGGCCGCAGATCACCGCCGGTACGCCCAGGCTTTGCGCAAACAGTCCGCCCTCGGTGCCAAATGCCAGCTTGATTTCGGCACCGTTGTGTCCCGATACCGCGCGGGCAAAGGCCAGTGCGCCGGGGTGGCGGGTGTCGAGGCCGGGATAGTGGTTGACCGGTTCGATCAGGATCGCGGCCTCGGCAAAGCGGTCGCGCCAGGGTGCCACGATCGCCTCGGCAGCGGCGCGGATGCGGGCCTCGATCGCGGTGACATCGTCGCTGGCCAGGTCGCGGATCTCGAAGTCCAGCGTGCAGCTATCGGGCACGATATTCAGCGCCTCGCCGCCGCGAATGACGCCGACGTGCACGGTGGAATAGCCCACGTCATAGGCCGGATCGGGCGCCGTGCCGCTGATCAGATCGTGTTGCACGGTGCGCAAGGCGGCAATGAAATCGCAGGCCAGATGGATCGCGTTCAACCCCTGCGGGGTCAGCGCCGAATGCGCCGCCCGGCCCGTGCATGTCACGCGGTACGCCGATTTGCCCTTGTGCCCGCTTGCTAGCGCCAGCCCGGTCGGCTCGCCGATCCACACCAGCAGCGGGCGCACTGGCTGCGCCGCCAGCATCGGCAGCAGCGAGCGCACCCCGACGCAGCCGATTTCTTCATCGAACGAGATCGCCAGATGCAGCGGCGTGCGCAGCGGCCAGCGCGCCGCCAGCAGCATCGCGCGGATCGCCGCGGCGACAAACCCCTTCATGTCGGCAGTGCCGCGGCCATAAAGGCGACCCCGGTCGGCGTGCAGCATGAACGGATCGCGGCTCCACGCCTGCCCCGCCACCGGCACCACATCGCTGTGGCCGGACAGCACCACTGCGGGCACATTCTCGGGCCCGACGCTGATCCACATATTGGCGCTGTCGCCATCGTCGGTCAGCACCACACGCGCGCCTGCCGGTTCGACCAGTGCGCGCACGTGTTCGACCAGCGCGCGGTTGCCGCTACGGCTTACGGTGGGAAAGGCGATCAGGTCGGCCAGGATCGCGCGGGTGGTCGGCAGGGTGTCGGGCATCGTATGCTTGTTGCGCAAACGCGGCGGCTTGGCACGCGGGATTTTTGGTGTCCCCACGTCACCAGGGGGTGTCCTTTAAAACACTTGCCGACGATTTTTCGCGCGCGTAACCGCCGCACAGACCCATTATAAAAGGCACTGCGCCATGGCCGGCATGACACGTTTCGACTGGAGCGATCCCTTCTTCCTCGATGCGCAATTGACCGAGGAAGAACGCATGATCCGCGACGCGGCGCAGGCCTATGCGCAGGACAAGCTGCAACCGCGCGTGATCAAGGCGTGGTCCGATGAAACCACCGACCCCGACATCTTTCGCGAAATGGGCGCGCTGGGCCTGCTCGGGCCGACCGTGCCGGAAATCTATGGCGGGGTGGGGGCATCCTATGTCGCCTATGGCCTGATCGCGCGCGAGATCGAAAAGATCGATTCCGGCTATCGCAGCATGATGAGCGTCCAGTCGAGCCTGGTGATGTATCCGATCTATGCCTACGGTTCGGACGAGCAGAAGCACAAGTATCTGCCCGGCCTTGCGCGCGGCGAGCTGATCGGCTGTTTCGGCCTGACCGAGCCCGATGCCGGATCGGACCCGGGCGGGATGATTACGCGCGCCGAAAAGATCGATGGCGGCTATCGCATTTCGGGCGGCAAGACGTGGATTTCCAACGCGCCGATCGCCGATGTCTTCGTGATCTGGGCCAAGTCCGATGCGCATGGCGGCGCGATCCGGGGCTTTGTGCTGGAAAAGGGCATGGCCGGGCTGTCGGCGCCCAAGATCGGTGGCAAGCTGTCGCTGCGCGCCTCGATCACCGGGATGATCCAGCTCGACGGCGTCGAAGTGGGCGAAGACGCGCTGTTGCCGCATGTCGAAGGGTTGAAGGGGCCGTTCGGCTGCCTCAACCGCGCGCGCTACGGCATTTCGTGGGGGGCATTGGGCGCGGCGGAATTCTGCCTTCACGCCGCGCGGCAATATGGCCTCGATCGCAAACAGTTCGGGCGGCCGCTGGCGGCGACCCAGTTGTTCCAGAAGAAACTGGCCGACATGATGACCGATATCGCGCTGGGTCTGCAGGCCAGCTTGCGTGTCGGGCGGCTGATGGACGAAGGCCAGTTCGCGCCCGAAATGGTCTCGATCGTCAAGCGCAACAATGTCGGCAAGGCGCTCGATGTGGCACGCATGGCGCGCGACATGCACGGCGGCAACGGCATTTCCGAGGAATACCAGGTGATGCGCCATCTCGCCAATCTGGAAACCGTCAACACTTATGAAGGCACCCACGACGTCCACGCGCTGATCCTGGGCCGGGCAATCACCGGCATCGCGGCGTTCTGAACGATGACCCCGCTGGCAGGGCTGAAAGTCGTCGAACTGGCGCGCGTGCTGGCGGGGCCATGGGCCGGGCAGATCCTGGCCGACCTGGGCGCCGAGGTGATCAAGGTGGAAAGCGCCGCGGGTGACGACACGCGCACCTGGGGGCCACCGTTTGTCGAATATGCCGATGGCAGCCGCGATGCCGCCTACTACCACGCCACCAACCGGGGCAAGCGGTCGATCATTGCCGATTTCGCGACGCCCGAGGGGCAGCAGACGGTGCGCGACCTGATCGCCGATGCCGACGTGCTGATCGAGAATTTCAAGCTGGGCGGGCTGGCCAAATACGGGCTCGACTATGCCAGCCTGTCGGCGATCAACCCGCGTCTGGTCTATTGCTCGATCACCGGGTTTGGGCAGGACGGGCCCTATGCCCCGCGCGCGGGCTATGATTTCATTATCCAGGGTCTGTCGGGGATCATGGACCTGACGGGCGATCCCGCCGGATCGCCGCAAAAGATTGGCGTGGCGTTCGCCGATATCATGACCGGGCTCTATGCGGTGATCGCCATTCAGGCGGCGCTGGCGGCGCGTGCCGTGACGGGGCGCGGCGAACATATCGACATGGCGCTGTTCGATGTGATGGTCGGCGTGCTGGGCAACCAGGCGCTCAACTATCTGGTGTCGGGGATCAGCCCGACGCGCATGGGCAACGCCCATCCCAATGTCGCGCCTTATGCGGTCTATCCCACTGCCGATGGCTGGTTCATTCTGGCAGTGGGCAACGACGGGCAATTCGCCAAATTCTGCGCGGAGACCGGCTGTCCCGAGCTGGCCGGCGACCCGCGCTTTGTCGGCAACACCGCCCGGCTGGAACACCGTGAGGCGCTGGAAACAGCGATCCGCGAAGTCACGCGCAGATTCACCCGCGACGATCTGCTGGCGCGGCTGGCGACGGCAGGCGTCCCGGCGGGGCCGATCAACACTGTGGCCGATGCCTTTGCCGACCCGCAGATCGTCGCGCGCGGCATGCAACTGGCGCTGCACGCCGATGATGGCACGCCGATCCCCGGCGTGCGCACCCCGATCCGCTTTGCGGGCCTCGATCTGGCCACCGACAGCGCGTCTCCGCGCAAGGGGCAGCATAGCGCATAAGGCCAAATTCGCTGGCCGCGCCGGGGCGCATTGCTATAGTTGCGGCATCTGCGAAAGGATCGCCATGCGCCGGATTGCCCTGATTATCGCGCTTGCCCTGTTCACCAGCGTGCCTGCCCTGGCCCAGACTTCGGCGGTGATCGCCGATCCCCCGGTCGATGCGGCGCATCCGGCGGCGCAAGTTGCCTTTGTCCTGCCGGTCAAGGATGGCGCGATGAATGCGGTGATGCTGCTGGCCTCGGGCGCCGGTCCGCATCCGACTTTGCTGTTGCTGCACGGGTTTCCGGGCAACGAGCAGAATCTCGATCTGGCCCAGGCGGCGCGGCGCGACGGGTGGAACGTGCTGACGCTGCATTATCGCGGTTCGTGGGCCAGCCCCGGCACGTTCTCGCTGTCGTCGGCGGCCGAGGATGCGCATGCCGCGCTGGCGTTCCTGCGCACGCCTGCGGTCGCGGCGAAATTCCGGGTCGATCCGGCGCACATCGCGGTGGCTGGGCACAGCATGGGGGGCTTCATGGCCGCCGATGCCGCCGCCGACGATCCGGCAGTGATCGGGCTGTTCTTGATCGATGCCTGGGATATCGGGCGCGAAGCGCATGGGCTGGCGACGCCCGAGGGGCGCAAGGCCTGGCACGAGGAAGCCGTTGGCGACCTGCCGCCGCTGACCGGCACCAGCGAGGCGGCATTGTCCGCCGAAATGATCGCCAAGGCCGAACGCTTTTCGCTCGAAGCGCGCATCGCCGCCTATGGCAATCGGCCGCTGGCGGTCTATGGCGCCGCGCGTGGCAACGGTGTGGGCAATCTGGCCTATCTGTTGGCGGCGCACAAAGCGGGAAATACCCATTTGATCGGTGCGCTGTGGAACACCGATCACCCGTTTTCCGACAAGCGCATCGCGCTGACCCAGGCGCTGATCGAATGGCTTGACGAGATTGCGCCGCCCGTCCGCTGATCGGTCGCACCCTTTTTGGCGGCCTCTGAAAAATGTCTATACATAATCGCCCGTGCGTGGCAGATTTTGCGCCTTGGTAGACGGGCAAAGGCGGAACGCGCGTGGTGGCACAGCAGGCGGGGACAGGGGACAGCGTCGTGCGCGCCGCTGCGCTTGTCGCGGCGCCGTGGGTCAATGGCGGCGGGGTCACGCGGGTGATCGCCGATGGCCCGCTGTTTCGCCTGAGCCTGGCGACGATTGCGGGTGAGGGGCCGTTTTCGCTTCTGCCGGGGGTCTTGCGGCATTTTGCGCTGGTGACGGGCCGCGTCGATCTGGTCGGCACGGCACCGTGTTTTCCCGCCATGCTGGATGCGATCTCGGCGCCGATCACGTTTTCGGGCGATGTGGCGGTGCACGCGACCCCGCGCAGCGGACCGGCGCTGGCGCTCAATCTGATGGTGCCGCCCGGCGCGCCACCCTTGCGGTTGGAACGCAGCGACGGCGGCGTGCTGCCCGATGCGCGCGCGGTGTTTGCCTGCGACGCGGTCAGCATCGACGGGCTGGCGCTCGCCCCGCATGATACGTTGTTTCCCACCGGCGCAGTGCGGCTGGTCGGGCGCGCGCTGGTGGTGCGATGATCCGCGCGGGCGTGCTGGCGCTGGCGCTGCTGGCCGGGGCCTGCCATGGCGCGGCGCGCAGTGGCGATGATCTGGTGATCGGCACCGAGGGCGCCTACCCGCCGTGGAATTTCACCCGCGCCGATGGCACGCTGGCAGGGTTTGAGCCCGATTACTTGCGCGATCTGTGCGCGCGGCTGCACCGGCCTTGCCGCATGGTGGCGATGGATTGGGACGGGATGATCGGCGCCTTGCAGACCGGCAAGATCGACCTGATCGCCGATGCCGTGCAGATCACCCCCGACCGCGCCGCGGTGCTGGCGTTCGGGCGGCCCTATGCGATGACCACCGGGGTGATCGCCACCTTGCGCGGCAGTGCGTTGTCGCGACTGGCCGACACCGGCGCCACGCTCGATGTCGATCGGCCCGATCCACTGCGCGAAGATATCACCGACCGGTTGCGCAAGGCGCTGGCGGGCAAAGTGGTTGGGGTGGAATTGTCGGGCGCGTTCGACGCGTTCCTGACCCAGACAATCGGGCCGGGCGTTACCGTGCGCTATTACCGCACGATGGGCGAACGCGATCTCGACTTGCTCAACGGGCGGATCGACGCAACGCTTGAAGACGAATCCTATATCCGCCCGTTGCTCGCCACGCGCGATGGCACGGCGCTGGTGATGGTCGGGCCACGGCTGGTCGGCGGCTCGCTGGGGCGTGGCGAGGCACTGGCCTTCCGCAAAGGCGACACCGCGCTGCGCGCCGATTTCGATCGGGCAATCGGGGCCAGCCGGGCCGACGGCACGGTCCATCGGCTCTATCTCCAATGGTTCCGTATGGACGCCTCGCCGCAATGATGGACGCGGATCTTTCGCCGCTGGTCTTGCTGGGTGGCGGGCCCGACGGCTGGGGCCCGGCGCTGCTGGCCGCCGCCATGCTGACGCTGGCGGTGGCGGCGGCGGCCATGGCAATCGGCACGGTGCTGGGCGCGGCGCTGACGGCGGCGCTGATGTCGCGGCGGCGCTGGCTGGCACGGGCGGCGGCGACTTATGGCCTGATCTTGCGCGGGGTGCCCGAATTGCTGGTGGTGCTGTTGCTCTATTTCGGCGCACCGGGGTTGCTGGCGTCGGTCGCCGCGCTGATGGGGTCGCCCGCGCCCGGATCGCCGCCCGCGTTTCTGACCGGGTGTCTGGCGATCGGGCTGGTTTCGGCGGCCTATCAGGCCGAAGTGTTTCGTGGCGGGTTGCTGGCGGTGCCGCCGGGCCAGATCGAGGCGGCAATCGCGGCAGGGATGGGGCCGTTCACGCGGCTGCGCCGGATCATCGCGCCCCAGGTGCTGCATCGCGTGCTGCCGCCGTTGGGCAATATCTGGCAATTCAATCTGAAGGATTCGGCGCTGGTGTCGATCACCGGCCTGGCCGAACTGATGCGGGTCAGCCTGGTCGCGGCGGGATCGACGCGGCGGCCGTTCCTGTTTTTTGCGGCGGCGATGGTGCTCTATCTGGTGCTCACCAGCGCCAGTTCGGCACTGTTTCGCCTGGTCGAAACACGTGGGCAACGCTGGGCAGGGGGGCGATGAACGAAGAAATCGCCTTTCTGACCGTGACCGGGCTGGCCATCGTGCGGGCGCTGCCGGTCACGGTGGTGCTGGCGCTGACGAGCGCGCTGGGCGCCAGTGCGGTTGCGGTCGCGCTGGTCGCGGCACAGGCGACGCGAGTGGGGCGTCCGCTGGCGCAAGTATGGATTTTCGTGTTTCGCGGCACGCCGCTGCTGTTGCAGATGTTCATGGTCTATTATGGCCTCGCCGCCGTCGGCCCGATCCGCCACGGCCTGCTGTGGCCGCTGTTTCGTGATCCGCTGTTCTGCGCGTTTGCGGCGATGACCTGTTGCTGTTCGGCCTATATCGCCGAAGTCTTGCGCGCCGCGTGGCAGGCGATCCCGCCGGGACAGGTCGAGGCGGCACAGGCCTGCGGCATGTCGCGCTGGACCCGCGTGCGCCGAGTCATCGCGCCGCAGATGCTGCGTCTGGCGCTGCCCGCCTATGGCAACGAACTGGTCATGTTGATCAAGTCGACCTCGCTCGCCAGCACGATCACCGTGCTCGATGTGACCGGCGTGGCGCAGACCCTGATCGCGCATTCCTATCGTACGCTCGAAGTGTTCTGCCTGGCGGCGGCGGTCTATCTGGGGCTGACGGCAGGCCTGACCGCGCTGTTGCGGCGCATCGAACGCAATCTGGAAAGGGGCACGGGCCGATGACCGAAGTGTTGCGCGCGCGCGGCATTACCAAAAGCTTTGGCGGGCGGGCGGTCCTGCGCGGGATCGATCTGGATGCGCAGGCGGGCGATGTGGTGTCGATCCTGGGCGGTAGCGGATCGGGCAAGAGCACGTTCCTGCGCTGTCTCAACTTGCTCGAATTGCCCGATGCGGGCCGTATCGAGATTGCCGGAACCACCGCGCCGCTGGATCATGATCGCAAGGGGCGGCCCCGGATCGCCGATCCGCGCGCGCTCAACGCCTTGCGCGCTAAAACCGCGATGGTGTTCCAGAATTTCAACTTGTGGTCGCACATGAGCGTGCTCGACAACGTGATCGCCGCCCCGGTGCACGTGCATGGCCAGCCGCGCGGCGAAGCGATCGAGCGCGCGCATGGCCTGCTCGACAAAGTCGGCATGACTGGGTTTGCCCAGCATTGGCCGCGCCAGTTGTCTGGCGGGCAGCAACAGCGTGTGGCGATTGCCCGGGCGCTGGCGACCGATCCCGATCTGATGCTGTTTGACGAGCCGACCTCTGCGCTCGATCCCGAACGCGTGCGCGAAGTGCTCGACCTGATGCGCGCGCTTGCCGCCGAAGGGCGCACGATGCTGATCGTCACGCACGAAATGGCGTTTGCTCGCGATGTGTCGAGCCGGG
Source organism: Novosphingobium sp. FSW06-99 (assembly GCF_001519065.1). GTDB lineage: Bacteria > Pseudomonadota > Alphaproteobacteria > Sphingomonadales > Sphingomonadaceae > Novosphingobium. Next base: position 49,321 of record NZ_KQ954262.1, on the reverse strand, counting down.
TGGTGCATGTGCGCGATGGGGTGATCGAATCGATGGGCCCGCCCGACGCGATGTTCGGCGCCGGGGCCTCGCCCGCGTTCCGCGCGTTTCTCGCTCACTGATCTCGGGACAGGCCCGCGCGCACCAGGTCTGCGCCGCTTTCCATCACGCCCTGCATCGCGCGATCGTCGGCATAGGCGGGGATCTGCGCACGGACGTGGGCGTGCAACCGGGCGGTGGCGGGCGCACGCGCGGCGGGGGGCACCGCGGCATCGTGCGCTTGCGCGGCGGCGGCCAGTTCGATGCCCAGGATTGCCTCGACATTGGCGACGATCGTCAGCGCCTTGCGCGCGGCGGCGGTGGGGTGCGACAGGTAATCCTCTTGCAAGCCCGAAGTGATCCCGCCATCGAGGCTGGCCGGCGCAGCCAGGCGACGGTTTTCGCCGACCAGCGCAGCGGCGCTGTACTGCGCGATCATGAACCCGCTCGACACCCCGGCCTGATCGGCCAGAAACGGCGGCAGGCCACTGACCAGCGGATTGACCAGCCGGTCCAGCCGCCGTTCGGCAATCATGCCCAGATGCGCCACTGCCACGCCCAGCGAATCGAGCGCCATCGCCAGACCCGCCGCCACGGCATGCGCCTCGGACCCGGCACGTGGCGCGTCGGGCGTGCCGAGCACGACCGGATTGTCGGTGACCGAGGCCAGCTCGGTGTCGATGATCGCACCGACATGCGCCAGCGCATCGCGCACCGCGCCATGCACATGCGGGATTGCGCGCAGCGACAGCGGGTCCTGCAACCGCCCCGGTGCCGCAAGGTGCGCGCTGCCCGCCAGCCAGCCATTGAGCGCCGCAGTGGAGGCGGCGATCCCGGTCGACCGGTGCAGCGCCATCAGCGCGGGGTCAAACGCCGCGGGATTGCCGCCCAGCGCCTCGAAACTGAGCGACGCGACCGCATCGGCCGCCGCCACCGCGCGGCGTGCGCGCGCGAGCGCGACCGCGCCAAGCCCGGTGGCGCACGGCGCGCCATTGATCAGGCTCAGCCCTTCCTTGGCCTCCAGCACCAGCGGGCTCAGCCCCGCGCGCGCCAGCGCCTCGGCCCCGGTCAGGCGCTCACCGCCAATCCGCGCATGGCCTTCGCCGATCAGCACCAGCGTGATATGCGCCATATGCGTCAGATAGCCGACCGATCCGCCTTCTGGCACATCGGGCACGATGTCGTGGTGCAACAGCGCCAGCAACGCCTCGACCACCGCGACCCGCACCCCCGAATATCCGTGAGCGTGGTTGTTGGCCTGTGCGGCGATGATCGCGCGGACCTCGGGGGCGGGCAACAGCGGCCCCACACCGCAGGCGTGGCTCATGATCAACTGGCGCGACAGCCGCCGTTGCAGCGCCGGTTCGACCGCGCGGTCGAACAGCGCGCCAACCCCGGTGTTGATGCCATAGGCGGGCACGCCGCCCGCAACGATGGCGCGCACCAGCGCGTGCGCTGCCGCAATTCGCGCCCGCGCGGATTCGCCCAGGGTCAGTTGCGCCCCCCCGGCGACCGCCGCCAGGGCTGCGGCATCGAGCGGTCGGTCGAGCGAATGGGGCAAATGTGTCACCGGAAAACCTCCATGGCGGGGCCAAACGATCTTGTCGCCACCCTTTTATGTCTAGTCATATTGACAAAACACCCTTGATAGCAAGGATGTTGTGCAACCGCGCCAAGTTACGCAACATGGTGTGGAAATCCGGGGGTAGCGGACAATCCGTCCGGGTCGCAGGGAAAACCAGGAAGCAGGAGTTTCGGGACATGGGGGCTACATATTCGGCCGCACGCAAGGCGGCATGGTTGCTCGCAGGGGCCGCACTGGTGCCGTTCGCGGCAACATCGGCGATGGCGCAGTCTGCCGACAGCAGTCCGGCCACGGGCGAGGCCGCGACGGCCAATACGTCGGGCGAAATCGTGGTGACCGCACAAAAACGGTCGGAAAGCATCCAGCACGTGCCGATCAGCATCCAGGCGCTGGGCGCGGCCACGCTGGAACAGCATCAGGTCACCTCGTTCGACGATTACGCCAAGCAATTGCCCAGCGTGTCGTTCCAGTCGTTCGGTCCGGGGCAGAGCCAGTTGTTTTTCCGGGGCATCACCTCGGGCGGCGACGGTCTGGCATTTGGCGCGCTGCCGACCAGCGGCGTCTATCTCGACGAAATCCCGGTTACCACGATCGGCGCGCTGCTGGATATCCATGTCTATGACATGGCGCGGGTCGAGGCCCTGTCTGGCCCGCAGGGCACGCTGTTCGGCGCCAGTTCGCTGTCGGGCACGTTGCGGATGATCACCAACAAGCCGGTGCTCGACAAAGTCGAGGGCAGTTTCGACGTGACCGTCGACAAATATGGCAAGGGCGATGCCGGTGCCACCGTCGAAGGCATGATCAACCTGCCGCTGGCCAAGGATGTGGCCGTGCGCATTGTCGGGTTCTACGACCACGAAGGCGGCTATATCAACAACACCTATGCGACGCGGACGTATCCGAACTATTACGATGATGCCAACGGCAATCTGCAAAGCGCGCCCTATACCGCCAACAACAGCGCCTATGTGAAGAACCATTACAACGACGTCACGACGTATGGCGGGCGCGTGGCCCTGGACATCGAGCTGGAAAACGGCTGGAAGATCAGCCCGCAAGTGATTGCCCAGCACATGCATAGCAACGGCACGTTCCTTTACGATCCGGCCGATGGCGATCTGACGGTGCACGATTTTACGCCCGAATACGATATCGACCAGTGGCTGCAGGCTGGGTTGACGATCGAAGGCAAAGTCGGGGACTGGGATCTGCTCTATTCGGGCGGTTTCATGGCGCGCAAGATCCTGACGGCGGCGGACTACAGCTATTACACTGTGGCCTATTCGCAGCATAACGGGACGACCGTGGGTGGGTATGCCGGGTACACGCGGTTCACCGACGCGAACGGCAACCAGCTCAACCCGACGCAGCAGTTCAGCTCTTCGCAAAAACTGACCAAGCATACCGAAGAAGTGCGTTTGAACTCTCCCGGATCATCCGCGCTGCGGTTGACGACGGGCCTGTTCTATCAGGAACAGACCAATCACAACGTCAACAACTATGCCGTTCCCGGCGCCGCGACCGCCAATTTCACCGGCTATGCCAACGGCGTGAACGTCTATGGCGATGATCTGTTTCTGACCAACGCCTATATCACCGATCGCGACTTTGCCGCTTATGCGCAGGGCAACTATGACATTACCTCGCACCTGACGCTGACGGCGGGCCTGCGCGGATTTATCTATACCAACACGCTGGTCGGGTTCTCGGGGTATCCCTTCTACGTGCCGCCCAATTCGACCTGCACGTTCCCGCTGGCGACGCTGGATTCGTGCAATTTCAACAACAAGCGGTCGCATGATTCGGGCGAGACGCACAAAGTCAACCTGACCTGGCAAGTCGATACCGACCACATGGTCTATGCGACCTATTCGACCGGGTTTCGCCCGGGCGGCAACAATCGCGATCAGGGCGCAGGGATCGGCACGATCTACAAGCCGGACAAACTGAACAATTTCGAACTGGGTTGGAAAACCAGTTGGTTCGATCACCTGCTTCGCTGGAACGGCGCAGCCTATTATGAAAAGTGGAACGATCTGCAATATGCCGAACAGGCGGCGGGCGCGGGCATCACCAATATCCAGAATGTCGGTGGCGCGCGCGTCTATGGTGTGGAAAGCGATCTGCAACTGCGGCCTGCCAAAGGGCTGACGATCACCGCGACGGGCGCCTATAACGATGCGGCGCTCACCACCAATTTCGGCAACCCCGGCAAAGGCAACTATGCGCCTGCGGGAACCCGCCTGCCGGTGCAGCCACGGTTCAAGATGTCGGCCACCACGCGCTATGAATTCCCGGTCGGATCGGTCGATGCGTTTGTTCAGGGTTCGATGAACACCCAGAGCAATTCGACCAGCCTGCTCGGCGTGGGCGATGATGCGGTGTTCGGCAACAGCCCGGGCTTTACCACGGCGGATTTCTCGGTGGGCGGCAAGAAGGGCAATTATACCTTCCAGTTGTTCATCCAGAACGCCTTTGATGAACGCGGATCGCTGTCGCACAACGCGCAGATCTCCCCGGCCGACTTTGAAAACACGTTCCCGGCCGGATCGAGCCCCGCGCATTATTCGCGCACCTATCCGATCAAGCCGCAATATTTCGGTCTGAAAGTCGGCACCAAGTTCTGATAAAAAAGGGGGGCGAAAGCCCCCCTTCTTCATGTGCCGCCGCGCCGAAGCGGGCGAGCGGCTGCGTTCGACGTCCGATATCGACACCCGTTTGCATCCGACGGGTCCCGATCCGATCAGAATTCGGCGCTGAAACCGAATGTAAAGGTCCGCCCGCTCTTGGTGTAGACTTCGGTCCGGTTGGCGTTGAGGTCAACCGACTGGACGATCGGTTCGTTGGTCAGGTTGATCGCTTCGGCAATCAGCCGCATGCGGGGCCGGATGTTGTAATGCGCCTGAAAATCAACGTTGTTGGTACCGCGATAGCCATCGCCGCTGTTGTTGATATCGGTCCCGGCGCCCGTCAGATAGCCGCTGCGATAGGCATCTGAAATGCGCGCGCCCCACACCAAATTCTCATAATACAACGTCGCGTTGGCGGCCCATTTTGAAAGGTTGTATAGCGGCAGTACTTTGGGCACGCCGCTGTAGAACACGGTCTGTGCACCATCGAACCAGGTGCCATTGGCGACCACGCCAAAATGCTTGAGTGCGCCGGGCAGGAAATTGAAATCATGCTGAAGGGCTGCTTCCAGACCTTTGATGTTGGCGCCCGGGCCGTTGATCGGCTGGGTTACCGTGAACACCGTACTGGCATCCTCGCCCTGCACCAGCAGCGACAGCGGAAGGCCGGTCTGGCCATACGGTACATTGGTCGTGGCCGAGGTGATGAAGCTGTCCATGTGCTTGAAGAAAAACCCGAGCGACGCAAACCCGTGGTGATCCATGTAATATTCGACCGATCCTTCGACCGAGGTCGCCATGTACGGCCGCAGATAGGGATTGCCCAGGCTGAGGCTGCCGCCATTCGGGCGCGTGGTGATCGAACCCGCTGCGGCAAGATCGGCCAAAGCCGGACGATTGACATCGCGACTTGCGCTCAGGCGCGCGACGACCTCCTTGCTGACATCGAGCGCCACGTTTGCGGCCGGCAGAAAGGCGTGGCTGTCGGTGCCGATCGCAACCGGTTCATACCCGCCACCCGTCGCAAGATGGCCTGATGAGGTCAGATCGGTCGAATAATAGCGCAAGCCTGCGTTGGCGCGCAGGCGCATGCCTGCAAGCATCGTATCGAGATCGACCTGCATGTAACTGGCCCAGGTCTGTTCATCGATCTTGTAATCGCTGCCCGCCTGAAGATAGGCCGGCGAAAGGTTGGTCGGATCGCCGATATAGTTGTATACCCCGTTGACGTTGCCAACGGTATATTGCAGCAAGGTCTGCGTTCCAACACCCTGCTTCAGATTGTTTGGAACGACGGTATCTGTGGGAACATTGTGAAACACTTTGTTCACCCAGGTATAGCCACTATTGATAAAGTGCTTGAACTCCCCGCCGACCTTGAATGTTAGAACGTCGGTAAGGCGATAGTCGAGGTCGATCTTGCCATTGGCATATTGGCTGGAAATCTTGTTCTGCTGCACGTCCAGCCGCTGAAGATTCCAGTTGTTCGGGTCGGTCAGGTTGGCGCCATAGGTGTTGACTGGGACCGTCGGGCGATCGTCAAAGCTGAAGGCGGTGTTCTTCAATTCGAGAAACACTTTGTCGAACACCGGCTGCCCGAAATCCGATTCCTCGTAACCGCCAAGCGCGTGCACCGTCAGTCGATCGGACACGTTCCAACTGGCATTGGCCACGCCCTGGTAGAAATCGGTATGATTGACAATGATATGGTGTTCCGAACGCAGATCGATGCCGGTGTAGCTTGCCGCACGCAAGGTATCGGTGCTGTCGACGACCGCCGACTGGATGACTTGCGTGCCGCTGATCGGGGTTCCTGTCAGCGCGTTGCTGCCGGCACTGGCAAGCGCATAGTCATCGCGGTGATCGGCCAGGCGACCGTAGAGCAGATCGACGTCGAGCTTGAAATCGTTGCCGGGGTGGTACTGCAGCGACGTGGTCAGCCCCAGGCGATGGCGATCGGTATACCAGCTCGACGGCGATTCCGCCTGCGGGGCATAGACCCCGTTGATCAGCGCGTTGCGCGTCGTGCTGTCGATGTTGGGGCTGATGTTGGCGGGGTTATACTTGACCAGACCCCAGCCCCAGTTGCGATAGCCAAATTCCACACTCTTGATTTCGCTGTAGGCAACCGACACCAGCGCGGCGAAATCTCCCCAGCGGTGCGACACCAGCGCGGCGACGCGCGGGGTCACGCCCGATGCATATTCATTGGTCTGGCCTTTGGCGGAGATGACCAATTTGTCACCGGCATCGAACGCCTTGGCGCTGGTCAATTGGACTGTGCCGGCAATGCCGCCTTCATCTTGTTCGGCCGAAAAGGATTTCTGAACCGCCACCCGGTTGAACAGTTCCGAGGCGAACAGGCTGTAATCGAACGACCGAGTGCGGCTTACCCCGCCCCGATTGTCCATGCCCGATGCGGTGTTGCCCAGCACTTCCATGCCGTTCAACTGCGTGCGCGTGAAGTCTGCACCAAGACCCCGCAACGCGATCTGTCGGCCTTCACCGGTGTCGCGCGTGATGGTGATGCCGGGAATGCGTTGCAACGATTCGGCCAGGTTCAGGTCTGGAAAGGCGGCGATATCGGTTGCCAGAATATCGTCTTCGGCGCCCACGGCGTGACGCTTCAGCGCCTGCGCGGCATCGATGCTCTGGCGATAGCCCGAAACGATGATATCGTCGGGGCGGTTGGCATTGCTGATGTCGGGCAGCGGGGCCGAACCGGATTCCAGTTGACTGCTGACCGCGGGCGCAGCGCGGTCTGGCCGCCGTGTTGCGGGCTTCAGCACCGCGACATCGCCGTCGAACGTTGCGGTCAGCCTGGTTCCGCGCAGCAACATGTCGATCGCATCGCGTGCGCTCATGCTCCCGTGAACGCCACCACTCGTCTGGCCGTTCAACGCATATGGCGCAACCACGACCTGCACACCCGACACTTTCGAGAATTTCGAGATGGCGCTGCGCAAATCGGATGCATCGATGTCAAAGCGGATCGCGCGGGCTGTGCCTGCCTCGGCCGGATGAGCCTGCGCCCAAACCGGTGTCAACACGGCCAGGGTCGTGGCCAAAGTGATGAACGATTTGCCCCTAAGTCGTTTCATGATGTCCTCCGAGTGGACGTAATTGCCCCACGAACGGAAGACGGTGCGCATCCAAAATCAGGACAAAATAATTTTGTTTCAATAAGATGTCATAATTTTTGCAGTTACATGACGCCTGGCTTCAGCACGATCTTGCCGCCTTGCTCTACCGCTGCAAAGCCATAGGCGGGCCCGATCGCGCGCAACAGGTGCGGGGCATTGTCCAGTTTGAAGCGCCCGGCCAGCATCAGCCCGGCGAGCTTTGGCGGTGGCGAATTGATGATCGGGCCGCCGCTGCGGTTGAGCGCATCAACCAGATCTTCCAGGCGGATTCCATCGGTATCCAGCCATTTGTGTCGCCAGTCCTGTTGCGTGGGATCAAACCGTGTCGGCGCGAGGGCCGTGTTTCCGGCAAAGCGCGATTGCCAGCCGGCGGCCACATCCACGCTGCCGTTCGCCCCGCCAAAACGCACCAGACCGCGATAGACCTGAATTTTAACTTCGTGCCGCGCGACATTGATATCGAACGCGGTGCCCAGCACGCGGGTTTGCGAGCCTGCGGCGGAAATCACGCATGGCCGTTTCGGATCGTGCGCAATGTCGAAATAGGCCTCACCACGTTGCAAGACGATGTCCCGCTCCGGGCCGCCCAGGGTAACGTCGACCGCGGTCGCACCGTTCAGCTCCAGCTTTGATCCGTCGGCTAGTGCGACTTCGCGCTGTTGGCCCGGTTGCGTCTGATAATGCAACGTTGGCGCGCGTGCGGGCGCGAGGATCCTGGCCTGCCAGGCGCCGAGACCGATTGCCAGCACCAGCGCGCACGTTGCGCCGGTTGCGAGATGCCGGCGCCGTGCCGCACGCATTGCGCGCACATCCTCGTCAGACAAGCGACCGAGCGCGGCGACTTCGGCCAGGGCCTCGGCGAGCGCGGGATCGTGCCGTGTCGCATAGGCATCGGCGGCAATCGAAGCGCTGTCCGATGCCGGGCGCTCAACGGCAGCATGTTCGGGCCGCCCCATCATCGCCGTGCTCCCGGCGGCAGTCCGCGTCGTTCGAGCGCTGCGCGCAGATCGGCGAGCGCGCGCGTGCAATGCTTGTCGACCGCCGCTCGGCTCAACCCAAGATCGCTGGCGATCGTTGCGGCGGGAATGTCATCGAGTTGGCGGCGCAGGAATACCTCGCGCCGCAGCGGGGGCATCGTTTTCATCGCGCGCACCAATATTGCCACGCGCTGGCGATAGTCGAGCACTTCTTCGGCCAATGGCCGGGTACAGGCAAGTGTCTCGTCAATGGGTTCGGACTGCGGCGCATTCCTGCGGCGACGAAAATGATCGAGGATCAGGTTTCGCGCCACGGCAAAGCAGAATGCGCCGACATTTTCGATGGGCCGGGTGCGTCGGTAGTCGACAAAGCGAAGATATGTTTCCTGCACGATATCGTCGCTGTCGTCGCGATGACCAAGCCGACCGCCGACGTACCGCTGTAACGCCGCGCGCAATTCCTTTTCCTCGCGCCGGGCATCTCGCCGGAGCAAGATCGCCACGGAATCGTTCATTGCACCGCGCTCCATGCAGAATATCCGTGAATCCTCGCGTCGCCCGTCACCCCTGCATCGGCCGTGCCTGAGACGTTGCCCGCGATCCGGTCCGCGTTAGGAGACTTGCGTGAATCCTGCGTGACAGAATGCCGGGTGACTTCAGTGTGAAAGAATCGACGGGCAGACCCTCGCGCTCGGTACGGGCAAGGGATGGTGTCGATGCGCTTGGGTTTCCGATTGGCGACAACGGTCTTGCTCTGGTCTGCTCTTGCTGCGGCATCACCGCCGCCGCAGCTCAGCATCGGCGTGATTGCCGATGCGCAATATACCGATGAGCCAGACAGCGGCCAGCGCCTGTACCACACCGTACCGGCCAAACTCGCGGCGGCAGTTGCAGATTTCAATCGCCGCAAGCTCGCGTTCGTCGTCCATCTCGGAGACTTTATTGACCGCGACTGGGCGAGCTATGACGCCCTGCTGGCGGTTGCGCGGCGTTCGCGCCATCCTTGGCATTTTGTGCTCGGCAACCACGAATTCGCGATCGACGAAGCGCACAAACCGCTGGTCACCGCCAAGCTGGGCATGCCGGGCCGCTATTACAGCTTTGTCCGGTCAGGATGGCTGTTCATCGTCACGGATGGCAACGATCTCAGCAGTTACGAATGGCCCAAAGGCAGCGCGCAGGAGCGGGCCAGCATGGCGCTGCACGCCACACTCTATCCCGACAAACCACTATGGGACGGCGGTATCGGTGCCACGCAATTGCGCTGGATAGACCGCCAACTGGACAGCGCCGACCGTCGCGGGCTGAAGGCCATGCTGTTCTGCCACTTCCCGCTCTGGCCGGAAAATCCCCACAACTTGTGGAACGCAGACGCCGTGCGCGCGCTGCTCGAACGCCATCCGTCGGCAAAGATATGGATCGACGGGCATAACCATGATGGCAATTATGGGGAACGCGCGGGGATCCACTACGTCAACCTGAAAGCGATGCTGGACACGCCCGAGACATCGTATGCCAGGATCGATTTTTATGCCGGTCAGGTGGTCGTGCACGGCACCGGACGCCAGCAGGACCTGACTTTGATGTTGCGCTAGAGATTGGGGCCGAACCGGGCGACCAGTTCGTAGCGGTCGGCGACGAAATATTGCCGCACGCGGGTCACTGTGTCGGGCCCGCGCCAGGTGCGCCGTTCCAGCACCAGGCACGGCGCGCCGCGCGCCATGCCCAGTGCGCGGGCAATCGCGGGCGGGGCGGCGGCGGCGCTGATGCGGTTTTCCGCCTCGGTCCATGGCACATGCGCGATCAGCCACGATCCGGGCGGGGTCTGCGACAGGTCGGCGTCGGCGATGCCGGGCACCAGCGCCAGATTGACCATGCGTTCTTCGAAGGCCAGCGGCAGCTCTTCGGCAAAATGCACGCCCGTCACGCTCAGCACTTTTGCCGAAACGCCCAGCGCTTCGGCCTGGGCGCGGTCGGGCGCGGTGATCTTGCGGCTGGCGATGTCCCAGCGATAGCGTTGTCCGCGCGCGGCGATCGCGGCGGCCAGATCGGGCACGTCGAGCACCATCGATTGCGCACGCGGGCGCGCCACGAACGAACCCGCTCGCTTGCGCCGTTCCAGCATGCCAGCGCCCGCCAGCGCCGACAGCGCCTTGTTGACCGTCATCCGCGCGCAGTCATACTGCGCCATCAGCTCGGTTTCCTTCGGGATTCGGTCGCCGGGGCGCAAGTGCCCGGCCATGATGGCGCTTTCGATTTCGGCGCGGATACGTTCGTGCAACGGCACAGGCTTCATTCAAGCATTCCGGTCAGGACGGCGCGATACTGCCGGACAATTGCATCGCGCGCGTGATGGCGCCCTTGCGATACCAGTTTGACGCCATGGCGCCAGACGCAATCGATGGCGCCGCGCCCGGCGGCAAAGATCCAGCCATCGAGCAGCGCGTCGCCGCTGCGCCCGATCAGGCAGGGGTGTCCTGCATCGAGGCTGATCAGATCGGCGCTATGCCCCACCGCGATCCCCGCCGGGGCACCCAGCGCCGCCGCGCCGCCGCGCAGGCTTTGCCCGAACAGCGCCGCGCCGGTGCTGGTGCCCGGCGCCGGCGCCAGCAAGTTGCGCCCACGATAGACCAGCCGCTGGCCATATTCATAAAGCCGCAATTCCTCGCTGGCGTCGATCAGCACGTTGGAATCGCTGCCGATGCCCCAGGCGCCGCGATAGTCGCGTGCGGGAAACAGCCCGTCGCCCAGGTTGGCCTCGGTAATCGGGCACAACCCGGCGGTCGCCCCGCTGCGCGCCAGCCGGTCGGTTTCCGCAGGCGTCATGTGGGTGGCGTGGACCAGGCACCAGCGCGCATCGACCGGAGCATGGTCGAGCAGCCATTCGACCGGTCGCGCGCCGCTCCACGCCAGGCAATCGTCGACTTCGCGGGTCTGTTCGGCAATGTGGATGTGGATCGGCGCGGTCCCGGCCATGGTGGCCAGCGCGCCGATCTGGTCGGGCGTGGCCGCGCGCAACGAATGCGGCGCCAGGCCCAGTACCGCATCGGGTAGGGGCGCCAGCGCGTCTCCCGCCGCCGAGCGCAGGCGCGCAAACCGGTCAAGATCGGTCAGGAACCGGCGCTGCCCGGCATTGGGCGCCGCCCCGCCAAACCCGCCATGGGCATAGAACACCGGCAACAGCGTCAGCGCGATGCCGGTCTGCGCGGCGGCCTGGGCAATTGCCGCGCTCATCGCGGCGGGATCGGCATAGGCGTTTCCGTGCGGGTCGTGGTGCAGGTAATGGAATTCGCCGACGCGGGTGAACCCGGTTTCGAGCATTTCGATATAGGCCAGCGCGGCAATCGCGGCCAGATCGTCGGGCCCCATGCGTTCCAGAAAGCGGTACATCACTTCGCGCCAGGTCCAGAAACTGTCGTCGCTGGCGCCGCGCCGTTCGGCCAGTCCCGCCATGCCGCGCTGAAACGCGTGGCTATGCAGATTGCCAAGGCCGGGCAATGCGATCGCGACAGGCTCGTCGCCCGGTGCAGTGACTGCGTCGGTGTCGATCGCGGTAATCCGTCCCCCATCCACCGTGATGCGCACCGCGCTGTGCCAGCCATCGGACAACAGGGCCGTTGTGGCAAACAGTGTCTGGGGCATTACCGGTTTCCTTTCATCGGCCTACGGTGCAGAGAGGGGCTTGCGACGGCAAAATAATGTCTATACATATTAACAGACCGAGGCAATGCGATTCCTTGGCATGCGAATCCTGTTTCCCGCCGTTTGAAAGGGTGGCCGATGTCTGCAACTTTGTCGTGCGATACCGTCTGGACGGCGGCACGGCTGTTGCCGATGACAGTGCCTGGCCAGCCCGATGCGGTGATCGAGCAAGGCGTGGTTGCTGCGCGCGACGGGCGGATTGTCTATGCCGGTTCTGCCGAGGCGGCGCCAGCGTTTGCCGCAGGCCGCACGATCGATTGCGGCGGGCGTCTGGTCACCCCCGGCCTGATCGATTGCCACACCCATCTGGTCTATGGTGGCAGCCGCGCGGGCGAATTCGAGGCGCGGCTGGAAGGTGCCAGCTATGAAGCGATTGCGCGGGCCGGGGGCGGGATCGTTTCGACCATGCGGGCGACGCGCGCCGCCGATGAAGCCGGGCTGATCGCGGCAAGCGCGCCGCGCCTGGCTGAGATGATCGCCGAAGGGGTGACGACGGTCGAAATCAAGTCGGGTTATGGCCTGGAACTGGCGGCAGAGCGCGCAATGTTGCGCGCCGCGCGGGCGCTGGGCTCGCAGATGCGCGTGTCGGTGGCCACCACGTTCCTGGGCGCTCATGCCTTGCCGCCCGAATATGCCGGGCGCGCCGATGCCTATATCGATCTGGTGGCCGACACGATGCTGCCCGCGCTCGCCGCCGAAGGGCTGGTCGATGCGGTCGATGCCTTTTGCGAAGGGATCGGTTTTTCCGCCACGCAAGTCGAACGCGTGTTCGCGGCGGCAGGTGCGCTGAACTTGCCGGTGAAGCTGCACGCCGAACAGTTGTCTAACTTGCACGGTGCCGCGCTCGCTGCGCGCCATGGCGCGCTGTCGGCGGACCATCTCGAACACTGCGATGATGCGGGCATTGTCGCGATGGCGGCGGCGGGCACGGTGGCGACTTTGTTGCCCGGGGCTTATTATTTCACCCGCGAAACCGTGTTGCCGCCGGTCGCCGCGTTTCGCGCGGCGGGGGTGCCGATCGCGCTTGCCACCGATTGCAACCCGGGGACCAGCCCGATGACATCGCTGTTGCTGGCGATGAACATGGGGGCGACGCTGTTCCGCCTGACGGTCGCCGAATGTCTGGCCGCGGTCACCATCAACGCCGCGCGCGCGCTGGGGCGGCGCGATATTGGCGCGCTGGCGCCGGGCCTGTGGGCCGATCTTGCCGTGTGGGATGTCGCCCAGCCGGCCGAACTTGTCTATCGCATCGGGGGGCGTCCCCTCCATGCGCGTTATTGGAGAGGTCAATGACCACGCTAGTGCTTGTCCCCGGTGCCGTCGCCTTGTCCGACTGGCGTGCCATCTGGCAGGGGGCGCCCGCGCGGCTCGATCCCGCCAGCGCACCGGTGATCGCCGCCAGCGCGGCGGCGGTTGCGCGCATCCTGGCCAAAGGCGAGCCGGTCTATGGCATCAATACCGGCTTTGGCAAATTGGCCAGCGTGCGCATCGATGATGCCGATCTGGCCACGTTGCAGCGCAATATCGTGCTCAGCCATGCGGCGGGCACGGGCGATCCCGCGCCGGTCGCGGTGGTGCGCCTGATGATGGCGCTGAAACTCGCCAGCCTGGCCCAGGGTGCCAGCGGGGTGCGGCCCGAAACCGTCGCGCTGCTCGAAGCAATGCTCGAACGCGGGGCCACTCCGGTGGTCCCGGCGCAAGGCTCGGTCGGCGCCAGCGGCGATCTGGCCCCGCTGTCGCATATGACCGCTGCGATGATCGGGGTGGGCCAGATCGATCTGGGCGGCGAGCGCCTGCCCGCGACGGTGGCGCTGGAACGCGCCGGGCTGGCGCCGGTGGTGCTGGGGCCCAAAGAGGGCCTGGCGCTGCTTAACGGCACCCAGTTCTCGACCGCCAACGCGCTGGCCGGGCTGTTCGGCGCGGAAAACCTGTTTCAGTCGGCGCTCGTCACCGGGGCCCTGTCGACCGAGGCGGCCAAGGGATCGGACACCCCGTTCGATCCGCGCATCCACACCCTGCGCCGCCATCAGGGGCAGATCGAGACTGCCGCCGCGCTGCGCACGCTGATGGCGGGCAGTGCAATCCGCGCCAGCCACCGGGAACACGATCCGCGTGTGCAGGACCCCTATTGCCTGCGCTGTCAGCCGCAAGTGATGGGCGCCGCGCTGACCGTGCTGCGCCAGGCCTCCGCGACGCTTGATGCCGAAGCCAACGGCGTGTCCGACAATCCGCTGATTTTTCCGGAAACCGATGAAGCGCTGTCGGGCGGCAACTTCCACGCCGAACCGGTGGCCTTTGCCGCCGACATGATCGCGCTGGCGGTGTGCGAGATCGGCTCGATCGCGGAACGCCGCGTGGCGATGCTGGTCGATCCGGCGCTGTCGGCACTGCCCGCGTTTCTTACGCCGCGCCCGGGTCTCAATTCGGGGTTCATGATCCCGCAAGTAACCGCGGCTGCGCTCGTCTCGGAAAACAAGCAGATGGCCTATCCGGCCAGCGTCGATTCGATCCCCACCAGCGCCAATCAGGAAGATCACGTGTCGATGGCCGCGCACGGCGCGCGGCGGCTGGCGGCGATGGTCGCCAATGCGCAAGCGGTGATCGGGATCGAATATCTGGCGGCGGTGCAGGGGCTGGAATTCCACCTGCCGCTGCGGTCTTCGGGCGCGCTCGAAGCGGCGCGCGATCTGCTGCGCGACCACGTTCCCGCGCTGGAGGACGATCGCCATTTCCACCCCGATATGGAGGCGGCCAATGCGCTGGTGCGCAGCGGGCGGCTGATCGCGGCGGTTGGCCATACCTTGCCCGGCGTGCGCTGATGGACTGGCTGCAGGTGCATCGCGGGGATGCCCCGCTGGTGGTCGCGTTTCCCCATGGCGGCACCGATCTGGCCGGGCTCGATGCGCGGTTTGTGTCGCCATGGCTGGCGCGGCGCGATGCCGACTGGTGGATTGCTGATCTCTACCGGTTCGCGCGCGATCTGGGCGCGACCACGGTCGCCACCACGATCAGCCGCAGCGTGATCGATTGCAACCGTGATCCGTCGGGCGCCTCGCTCTATCCGGGGCAGGCGACCACCGAACTGGTGCCGACCACCACGTTTGATGGCGAACCGCTCTATGCCGGGGCCTTGCCCGATGCCGATGACATCGCGGCGCGGCGGGCGGCGTGGTTCGATCCCTATCATGCCGCGCTGGCGGCGGAAATCGCACGGCTGCGCGCAGTGCATCCGCGTGTCGTGGTCTATGATGCGCATTCGATCCGCAGCCGTATTCCGCGCCTGTTTGATGGCGAACTGCCGCAGTTCAACATCGGCACCAATGCGGGCCAGACTTGCGCGCCCGCACTCGAAGCGGCGATTGCGCAGGCTTGCTACCAATCCGGGCTGGGCCATGTCGTCAACGGCCGGTTCAAGGGCGGCTGGACCACGCGCCACTATGGCCGCCCGGAAACCGGTGTCCATGCGGTGCAGATGGAACTGGCGCTGCGCGGCTATGTCGCCGAACCCGACCCGATCGATTCCACCAACTGGCCACAACCGCTCGATGCGGCGCCGGTCATCGTCCCCACCTTGCGCCGCGTGCTCGATGCCGCGCTCGCCTTTGCCATTTCGGGAGAATCCGCATGAGCACCCGTCTCGACAACACCCGCGTCATCCGCGCCGCGACCGGAACCGAACTGACCGCCAAATCGTGGCTGACCGAAGCGCCGTTGCGCATGTTGATGAACAACCTGCACCCCGATGTGGCCGAACGGCCCGAGGAACTGGTGGTCTATGGCGGGATCGGTCGCGCCGCGCGCGACTGGGATGCGTTTGACAAGATCGTCGCCGCGCTGCGCGATCTGGAAGACGACCAGACGCTGCTGGTGCAATCGGGCAAGCCGGTCGGCGTGTTCCGCACCCACAGCGATGCGCCGCGCGTGCTGATCGCCAATTCCAACCTCGTGCCCAAATGGGCGACCTGGGAACACTTCAACGAACTCGATCGCAAGGGGCTGGCGATGTACGGCCAGATGACGGCCGGGTCGTGGATATATATCGGCACACAGGGCATCGTTCAGGGCACGTATGAAACTTTCGTCGAGATGGGCCGTCGCCACTTTGACGGCGATCTGGCAGGCAAATGGATCCTGACCGCCGGCCTTGGCGGCATGGGCGGGGCGCAGCCGCTCGCCGCGGTGATGGCGGGCGCCTCGTGCCTGGCAATCGAATGCCAGGCCAGCCGGATCGATATGCGCCTGCGCACCGGCTATCTCGATCGCCGCGCCGACACGCTGGATGAGGCGATGGAAATCATCAACGCCGCCAATGCCGCGAAAACGCCGGTGTCGGTCGGGTTGTTGGGCAATGCCGCCGAAGTGCTGCCGCAGATGCTCGAACGCGGCATCCGTCCCGATCTGCTGACCGACCAGACCAGCGCGCACGACCCGGTCAACGGCTATCTGCCGGCCGGTTGGACCGTTGGCGAATGGATCGAAAAGCGCGAGCGTGAACCCGAAGTGGTGGCGCGTGCCGCCAAGGCCAGCATGGCACGCCATGTCGAAGCGATGCTGGCGTTTCAGGCGCTGGGCGTGCCAACCACCGATTACGGCAACAACATCCGCCAGGTGGCGCAGGATGAAGGCGTGATCAACGCCTTTGCCTTTCCCGGCTTTGTGCCCGCCTATATCCGCCCGCTGTTCTGCCGGGGCATCGGTCCGTTCCGCTGGGCCGCACTGTCGGGCGATCCCGAAGACATCTATCGCACCGATGCCAAGGTCAAGGAACTGATCCCCGACAACCCGCATTTGCACCGCTGGCTCGACATGGCGCGCGAAAAGATCCAGTTCCAGGGCCTGCCCGCGCGGATCTGCTGGGTCGGTCTGGGTGACCGGCACCGGCTGGGGCTGGCGTTCAACGAGATGGTGGCGAGCGGCGAATTGAAGGCGCCGATCGTGATCGGGCGCGATCACCTCGATTCGGGTTCGGTCGCCAGCCCCAACCGCGAAACCGAGGCGATGCTCGACGGATCGGACGCGGTGTCCGACTGGCCGCTGCTCAACGCGCTGCTCAATTGTGCCAGCGGCGCGACCTGGGTGTCGCTGCACCACGGTGGTGGCGTCGGCATGGGCTATTCGCAGCATTCGGGCATGGTGATCGTCGCCGACGGCACGCCCGAGGCGGCACGTCGGCTGGAACGCGTGTTGTGGAACGATCCCGCCACCGGCGTCATGCGCCACGCCGATGCCGGCTATGACATCGCACTCGACTGCGCGCGCGAAAAAGGCCTGAACCTCCCCGCGATTCTGCCCTGAACTCTCCTCCCCGGCACGGGGAGGGGAACCGCGCAAAGCGCGGTGGAGGGGCGGCGAACTGTGCGTGGGGCACCGCCCCTCCACCAGCTTCGCTGGTCCCCCTCTCCGTGCCGGGGAGGTGGGCAAGTTGTTGGCATGGCTTGCTGCAAACGATTGTTGCCAGAGCATGCGATCTGTGACATGACCCCGCTATGAGGGCCGACAAGGCCCCTGGGGAGAAGATCGGTGCCTGCCCAACGCCCGCATTTGTCGCTTGGCCGCATTCTGGAAATGAACCTGGGGTTTCTCGGGCTGCAATTCAGTTTCGGGCTGCAACAGGGCAACATGTCCCCGATCTACAGCTATCTGGGCGCCAACGAGAGCCAGTTGCCACTGCTGCAACTGGCCGGGCCACTGACCGGGCTGCTGATCCAGCCGCTGATCGGTGCGATGAGTGATCGCACCACCGGGCGCTGGGGGCGGCGCACGCCCTATTTCCTGCTGGGCGCGGTGTTGTGTTGCGCCGGGCTGTTCCTGATGCCGCTGTCGGCCTCGATCCTGATGGCGGCGTCGCTGCTCTGGCTGCTCGATGCGGGCAACAACATCACCATGGAACCCTATCGCGCCTATGTGTCCGACCGGCTCGATCCGGCGCAGCGGCAATTCGGGTTTCTGTCGCAAAGCGCGTTCACCGGTCTTGCGCAAATGCTGGCGTTCCTGACGCCGTCGATCCTGGTCGGGTTCGGCATGAACCAGGACTGGGTCGATGCGCACCACATCCCCTATACAGTGCGGGTGGTGTTCACGATCGGCGCGGTGCTGTCGCTGACGACCATCGTGTGGTCGATCTGGCGCGTGCCCGAATTGCCGCTGACCCCTGTCGAACGCGCCGAAATCCTGGCGCGACCGGCCGGATTTGGCGCTACCCTGATGGAAATCGTGCACGCCATCCGCGACATGCCGCGCGCCATGCGCAAACTCGGCCTGATGAGCCTGTTTCAGTGGTTCGGCATGTCGGGGTATTGGACTTATGCGGTCTATTCGCTGGGCCGCACGATCTATCACACATCAGACCCGCAGACGTCTGCGTTTCACAGCGCGGTGCTGACCAATGGTGAAGTCGCCGCGTTCTACAACGCGGTGGCGTTCGTAGGCGCCTTTGCAATGGTGCCGCTGGCGCGCCGGATCGGGCCGGGGCCGCTGCATGCGCTGGCGTTGGGCTGCGGCGGGCTGGGCATGATTGCGCTGCCGCTGGTCCATGCCAAGGCGCTGCTGTTCATCCCCGCGATCGGCATCGGGCTGGCCTGGGGCAGCATCATGGGCAACCCCTATACTATTCTCACCAGCGCCATTCCGCCCCAGCGCACCGGGGTCTACATGGGTATCTTCAACATGATGATCGTGCTGCCGATGCTGTTTTTCGCGGTGGTGATGAGCAGGCTGGATCTTGGTTTCGTGTCGATCGGGTTCGATGTCTATCATCGCCTGCTCGGCAACGATCCGCGCAATCTGCTGCGGCTGTGCGGCGTGTGCCTGATCGCCGGGGGGCTGGCGGTGGCCTGGGTCGAGGAAGGGCGCGTGCGCCCGGCTGCGCTGGAGCCCGCCGCCGCATGATGCCGCTGGTGCTCCATGCGGGCGGCGGCTCGCTCGTGCTGGAACCGGTGGCCGATACGGCGCCACTGTGGCGCCATTGCGGTGCGCGGGTTGTGCCTGGCGCACTGTCGCCGCTGGCCGCCACACGCACGGCGGCATCCTATTCGCTCGATCGCGATTGCCCGCTGTCGACTGCGCCACTGGCAGGGCAGGGCTGGTTCGGCCCGCCGGTGCTGACGCTGCGCCGCGACGGCATCGCGCTGGCGCCGGTATGGACCCGCGCCCGGGTGGAAACCGGTGAAGATCGCTGGCGCATCACGCTGGGCGATGGTCGCTCCGGGATCGAACTGGTGCAGACCGTTCGGATCGAGGCCGGGGTCGGCTGGCGGATCGGCGCGGCGCTGACCAACCGGGGCGAGGCCCCGATCGTGCTCGATCATCTGAACAGCGTGATCGCGCCCTTGCCGCCGGGCGCGGCGCGGGTGGTGTCGTGGCGCGGGCGGCACAACGCCGAACTGGTCGAATGTGACGAGGCGCTGCCCGAACATGTCTGGCTGCGCGAAACCCGGCGCGGCATTTCCGGGCACGGCGGCGCGCCGGGCGTGCAGGTCTTGCAGGCCGGGGCAGGGTGGGACCATGGCACCGTGTTGGCGCTGCAACTGTGCTGGTCGGGCGACAGCCGCATCGCCATCGAGCGCGACGATGAAGGGTTTTACGTGCTCAGCGCGGGCGCGGTGCTGCAACCGGGCGAAGCGGTGCTTGCGCCCGGCGCGACCTGGGCCGCGCCCGATGCGCTGCTGGCGATCAGCGGGGCGGGACGCAACGGCGCAATGGCGGCGCAGCATGCCATGGTGCGCGCGATGCTGCGCTGGCCGGGCGGTGCAATGGGCCCGCGCAAAGTGCATCTGAACAGTTGGGAGGCCTGCTATTTCGACCACGACGCCGCGCGCATCCTCGATCTGGCGCGCGCGGCGGCAGATATCGGCATCGAACGGTTCGTGCTCGACGATGGCTGGTTCAAGGGGCGCGGCGATGACAGTGCAGGGCTGGGCGACTGGACGGCCGATCCGGTCAAATACCCGCACGGGCTGAAGCCGCTGGCCGATGCGGTGCGCGCGCTGGGCATGGAATTCGGGCTGTGGGTGGAACCTGAAATGGTCAATCCCGACAGCGATCTCTATCGCGCGCACCCCGAATGGGCGCTGCATCGTGCGGGCACGCCGCTGCTGACCGCGCGCGGGCAACTGGTGCTCGATATGCGCATCGCTGCGGTGCGCGATTATCTGTTTGGTGCGCTCGATGCGATCTTGCGCAGCGTGCCGGTCGGCTATCTCAAATGGGATCACAACCGAGATCTGGTACCGGCCGGTGGCGCGGGCCAGGTGCGCGGCACCTATGACCTGCTGGCTCGGCTGCGCGCCGCGCATCCCGCCGTGGAGATCGAATCCTGCGCGGGCGGGGGCGGGCGCAGCGATGCCGGGATGGTGCCCTACGTCCATCGGTTCTGGACCAGTGACAATATCGATGCGGTCAGCCGGGTGGCGATGCAGCGCGGGTTTCTGGCGTTTCTGCCGCCCGAACTGATGGGTTGCCATGTCGGCGCCAGTCCGGCCCATGCCACCGGGCGCAGCCAGTCGCTGGCATTTCGCGCCGCCGTCGCCAGTTGCGGGCATTTCGGCGTGGAGCTTGATCCCGCCGCGCTCGCACCGAACGATCGCGCCGCCCTGGCGCAATGGATCGCGTTTGCCCGCTCTGCGCGCGATCTGGTGCACGGCAGGGGCGTCTGGCTGGGGCAGGCGGGCGACGGGCTGGTGTGGCAGGCGCAAGGTGCGCCGGACACCGGGCTGTTGCTGTGGGTCATGCGCGCGGCGCCGCCGCTCGACCGGCGACCGTGCCCGCTGGCACTGCCGTTTCTGGCCGGGGCGGGCGCGCTGCGGGTGCGCCTGCTCGGGATTGCCGGGGGGGGCGGCCATGCGCCGCCCATGCCCGCGATCTGGACCGGGGCTGACCCGGTGGACTTCATGGGCGACTGGCTGGCGCATGCCGGGTTGCCGTTGCCGCCGTTGCGCGCCGAAACTGTTGGCGTGTTTCACCTTGCCGGGGTCGGGTGCACCACCGATCCGCTGGCTCCGTTTCCCTCCTGATCCAGGTTCAAGACTGCCCCCCATGACCAACGACGCGAAACCGGACCAACAATCGATTGATCAATCGATTGGAAATTTTGGCGCCAGCCGCTGGATTGCCTCTGACTATGCCGATCCCCCGCAATTGCCGCCGATCACGGCGGCAGACGTTGCGCCGATCCTGCCCGGGATCGATCTGTGGGATTGCTGGCCGCTGGCCCACGAAGACGGGCGCAGCGTGGTGCACCACGGGCGCATGTTGTGGTTCTTTCTGGGCGCCCCGGCGCTGCCCGATCCGGCCGATCGCCATGTGATCGCGCGCATCCGTCTGCTGTCGCACGGCACCGATGGCTGGCGCGATCATGGCCACGCGCTGCCTGACGGGCTCAACCCGGGCACGCGTGAATGGGCCGGCAGCGCGGTGCTGGGCGATGACGGGGTGACCGTCACGCTGTTCTACACCGTTGCCGGGCGGCGCGATGGCCCGTCCTCGGTCGAACAGCGCCTGTATGCGGTCGATGGCCGGCTGGACGAAGAGGGCATCGGCCACTGGCAGACCCCCCGCGAAATCATCGTTGCCGATGGCGTGCGCTATCTCCTCGACCGGCAGGAAGTCAGCAATCCCGCACCCGGCACGATCAAGGCGTTTCGCGATCCGGCCTGGTTTCGCGACCCTGCCACGGGCAAGGCGCATGTGCTGTTCTGCGCCAGCGCCGCGTGGAGCGATGATCCGCACAACGGGCTGATCGGTATCGCCACGCGCGAAGGCGATGCATGGGTGCCGGGCAATCCGCTGATCGAGGCGATCGGGGTCAACAACGAGCTGGAACGGCCTTGTCCTATCCACCGCGACGGGCGCTATTACGTGTTCTGGTCGACCCAGCGCCATACGTTTGGCCCCCATGCAGTGGCCGGGCCGAATGGGTTGTATGGCGCGGTGGCCGATCGGATCGAGGGTCCCTGGCGGATGATCAACGGCAACGGACTGGTCGCCGCCAACCCGCTGGACGAACCGACCCAGAGCTATAGCTGGTGGGTGACCGGTGAGGGCGAAGTGTGGAGCTTTGTCGATTACTGGGGGATGGCCGGGCGTGCCCTGGCTGATCACCCCGAACTGCTGCGCAGCCGGTTTGGCGGCACGCCCGCGCCGGTGTTCCGCCTGCGGTTCGATGGCGACCGGGTCGCGATCGCCTGATCAGGCGCTTTCGCGGATGACCAGTTCGGGTTGCAGGATGGTGGCCGGGGCGTTGATCCCGGCCATGCGCTGCATCAGCGCGCCCACCATCGCCTTGGCCCCGCCGGCGATATCCTGACGCACCGTGGTCAGTTGCGGCACCGTGCTGGTGGCGATCGGCAGATCGTCGAAGCCGACCACGGCGATCTGTTCGGGCACGCGCGCGCCGCGTTCGTGCAGCGCGCGCAGCACCATCATCGCGATCACGTCGGATGCGGCGACAATCCCGTCGAGATCATCGCCCAGTTCCGCCAGTTGCGCCACGACGTGTTCGCCCAGCGCTTCGCTCGACAACGGCGTCGGCACCTGGCGCAGCACGACATCGCTACGTCCGGCAATTGCATCGCGCACCCCGGCCAGCCGGTCGGCAATTTCGGGGCCCCTGGTTTCGCCCAGAAAGGCCAGCCGGGTCTTGCCGATTGCCAGCAGGCGCTCGGCAGCCAGCCGCCCGCCCAGCCGGTTGTTGCTGCCGACGGTGCAATGGATCTGGTCGGCATGGTGCGTTCCCCATACCACCAGCGGCATATACCGGCTGGCGACCGCATCGATCACCGCGCTCTGGTCCGACTGGCCGATCACCAATGCGCCGTCGAGCATGCCCGAATCGACAATCCGGTCGAGCCATTCGGTATCGCCGGGAATCACCCGCGACAGCATGATGTCGTGCCCGCTTTCGGTCAGTTCGTCGGCCAGATAGCCGAACAGCGTCATGAAGAACGGATCGGAAATGTGCTGACGGCTTTCATGGCCGAGCGGAAACACCACCCCGATGACCCCGGTGCGCTGCGTACGCAACCGGCTGGCCATCTGATTGAGGCGAAAGCCATGTTCACGCGCCAGCGTCTGGATGCGATCGCGCGTTTGCGGATTGACCAGCGATTTTCCGGCCAGTGCGCGCGACACTGTGCCCGGCGAGACACCGGCCAGCCGGGCCAGTTCGGTGATGTTGCGGATGCGCTGGCGCGGCGCGACGATTTCGTCGGGCGAATGGCCTGCGGTCCGTTCGATCGTGTCGCTGTGTCCGTCGCGGTTATCGGTCATGGCTATGTGTCTGGCCTGTGCCCATGGGGAATGCAAGGGACGCCGCGCCGGGCAGGGTGTCCTTGTTTGGGTTCGGTTTAATGCCGGGATCGCCCGGCCTCCTGACCTTTGGGACAGGTGATGCGCTTTCGCAACAGGTCGTGGCCCGTCTGGAATGCAAATGCAATCCTTTGCATTTTCGGTTGCAAACGTTTGTTGTTGGATTTAGTCAGAATGACAGTTGACCCCTGCTAATGGAAGCGGGGGCATTCCATGGGGGAGTTCCTGATGAAGCGCCCAGCTCTGCATACCTGTGTCTCGGCGGCGGCCATTGCCGTTGCCGTTCTTGCGTCTCCGGCATTCGCTGCAGACCAGACGCCCGCCGCCACACCGGCAGCGACCACACCGACCGATGACACGCTCGCGGCGATCGTGGTGACCGCATCGACCGGTTCGCGCACCAAGCTGAACACGTCGACCTCGATCAGTTCGCTGACCAGCGCCGACATCCAGAATTTCGATGCCACGTCGACCGCCGAACTCTACCGCCTGATCCCGGGGATCCAGGTGGCCGGGACGCAGGGCGATGGCGGCAACTCGAACATCGGTGTTCGCGGCTTGCGCACGCCGACCGGCGGTTCGCCGTTTGTGCAGATCCAGGAAGACGGCCTGCCGGTCGTGCTGTTCGGTGACATCCAGTTCGGCAACAACGACTACTGGACTCACCCGATGGTCACCGACGAACGCGTCGAAGCGATCCGTGGCGGCACCGCCTCGACGCTGGCATCGCAGGCCGTCGGCGCCGTGCTGAACCACATCAGCTATACCGGCCGCAACGACGGCGGCTTTGTCGAAGTGGAAAAGGGCGTCAACTACGACTGGTCCAAGGTCAATTTCCGCCTGGGCAGCAGCATCAACGACAGCACCTATTTCAACATCGGCGGCTATTACGACGTTGGTCACGGCATCGAACACGCCGATTACAACGTCAGCAATTCCTATGCGTTCAAGGGCAACATCACCAAGGAATTCGCTGACGGCAAAGGTTATATCCGACTGCTGTTCAAGGTCGCCAACACGCAGGAGCCCAGCTATAACGGCTGCATCAGCTCGGCCAACCTGAACGGCAACAAAGTGTCGGGGATCGGGCCTTCGCCGCTGTGCGATGCACGCAACCAGGCGCCCGGCTATTCGGCGCTCAATTCCAGCGTGCTGTTTGCCGACGCCAGCGGCGCGATTTCGCGTCAGCCGATCGACGGCATCCTGACCCGGGAAAAGATGCTGCAATTCCAGACGCATTATGATTTCGGCGGTGGCCTGACCGTCGATGACAATGCGCGCGTGGCCCGTATGAGCGGCAATTTCGATGTGCAGTTCTATGGCGCGACATCGACCGCCAGCGTGCTGTCGGGCACGCAGTCGTTGATCTATGCCAACGGGCCCAATGCCGGCAACGTGTTCAACGGCGCCTATGTCAGTTCGAGCGAGGCGGTTCATACCAACATGAACCACATGGACCACATCGCCAACGATCTGGCCGCGCGGTATGAATTTGCCACCGGCCCGTTCAAGGGCGACCTGAAAGTGGGTTACCAGTACTTCTCGCAGCGCATTGCCGAAGACTGGCATTCAAATCCTTCGATCAACGAAGCGACCGGATCGACCCCGGCTGAACTCGATCTGGTCAGCGGGCTGAACGGCACCGGCAATCTGCTGTCGGTGGGTGGACAGACCGGCTTCAACCAGGGCTGGAACCAGCAGTTCGACCTGACCTTCACCGACAATGCACCTTATGCCGACCTCAACGTCGATGTGGGCAGGCTGAACCTCGATGCCAGCATCCGTGAAGAGCTGTTTTCGGGCAGTGGCTGGGCGCAAGGCAGCACCGGCGCGGCGGTCGGCACAGCCAATGTGTCGCAGATCGACCCGCGCACCGGCACGTCGGTGACGACGGCCTTGCCGCTGCTGGGCTATAACGGTGCGGTCAACGCGGTGAACTTCAGCGAGAGCGCGACCAACTGGTCGGTCGGCGCGCTGTACAAGGTGACCGACGCGCTTTCGACGTTTGTTCGCGCTTCGCACGGCACACGTTTCAACGCCGATCGTCTGACCAACAGCACGCCCTCGTACTTCAACGCCAATGGTTCACTCAGCGCAGCGGGTCTGGCCAACGCGGCATTCCCCGTCGATCAGTACGAACTCGGCCTGAAGAACCGCGGCGATCTGGCGGGCGGCCACTACACCGTGGAATTGACCGGGTACTATTCGAAGTACAGCATTTCTTCGCAGGAAATTTCGCAGACCAACTGCGAAAACATCCTGGGTATCAACGAAGAAACCTGCATTATTTCGGGAAAGTATCACGACACCGGGGTGGAACTGTTCACGACGTACCACAACCACGGTTTCAATCTGGTGCTGAGCGCGACGTATGACCACTCGCTCGTCGCGGCCAGCCAGAATGCGCCGTTCCTGAAATCGCCCAACATCCCTGATCTGACGTATTCGGCACTCGTCAGCTACAAGATCGACAAGGCCGAGGCAGGCTTCAGCGTCAACGGTCAGACCAGCACGCTGGGTGGCGATGGCAACACGTATGCCGGATCGGCCCTGTTCGGCCTGTTCGCCAAAGTGCGCCCCGTGCCGCATATCCAGCTCGGGCTGGATATCTACAACTTGTTCAACACTTATGCGACGCAGGGCGCGTCGAACTTTGTCGGCGGCACCACCAACCTGCTCAACGCGGGCGTCGCCCAGGGTCGCGCGGTCAAGGGTTCGGTCCGCTTCTCGTTCTGATCATGACTTCACACCGGGTGTGCCCCTTGCATCCGGCGTGACCTGATTGCGGGTGGAGGATCATGGATCCTCCACCCGCTTTTTTGCCGACTGTTCGACAACTGCGGTGCGGGCTATAGCCGCTGCCAGACCAGAGGTGGGAATGATGCCGTCGCCAGACACTGACCGCGCCATCCGTTCGATCGTGATTGTTGGCGGGGGTTCGGCAGGGTGGATGACCGCCGCTGCGCTGTGCCGCACGCTGCAACGCGATTGCACGATCACGCTGGTCGAATCCGAAGAGATCGGCACGGTCGGCGTGGGCGAGGCGACCATTCCGCCGATCCGCCTGTTCAACGAAATGCTCGGCATTGCCGAAGCGGATTTCGTCAAGGCGACGCATGGTTCGTTCAAGCTGGGCATCCAGTTCGTTGGGTGGCAACAGCCGGGGCAGACCTATTTTCACCCGTTTGGTACATATGGCAAACCGTTCGATACGGTCGGCGTGCACCAGTTCTGGCTGGCGCAGCATCGCGCGGGCGCGATCGATCCGCTCGACAATTATTGCATGGCCTGGGTGCTGGCGCAGGCCGGAAAGTTTGCCCCGCCGTCGCGCGATCCGCGCAACGTGCTCAGCACGTATGACTATGCCTATCACTTCGACGCGGTCCGTTATGCCGCCTTTCTGCGCAGCTATGCCGAGGCGCGGGGGGTGATCCGGATCGAGGGCAAGGCGGTTTCCGTCGCGCTCAAGGGTGAAACCGGTTTTGTCGAAAGTGTCACGCTGGCCGATGGGCGCGTGATCGCCGGCGAATTGTTCATCGATTGCTCGGGCTTTCGCGGCCTGCTGATCGAGGGTGCGCTGCACACCGGGTATGAAGACTGGTCGCACTGGTTGCCGTGCGATCGCGCGCTGGCGGTGCCCTGCGCTCCGACCGCCGATTTTATTCCCTATACTCGTTCGACCGCGCAAAGCGCGGGATGGCAATGGCGCATTCCGATCCAGGGACGCACGGGCAACGGCTATGTCTATTCATCGGGGTTCATCGACGATGACCGCGCGGCCAGCGATCTGCTGGGGCGGCTTGACGGCACCCCGCTGGCCGATCCGCGCCCGTTGCGGTTTGTCACCGGTCGTCGCCGCAAATCGTGGAACCGCAATGTCGTGGCGGTTGGGCTGTCGAGCGGGTTCATGGAACCGCTGGAATCGACCAGTCTGCACCTGATCCAGGCCAATATCTCGAAATTGCTGGCGTTTTTCCCCGATCGCGATTTCGATCCGCTGGTCATCGATGAATTCAACCGGGTGGCCAGTGGCGAAACCGAGCGTATTCGCGATTTCCTGATCCTGCACTATCACCTCAACCGTCGTGACGAACCGTTGTGGCAATATTGCGCCAACATGGCGATCCCCGACACGGTGCAGGCGCGGATCGATCATTTCCGTCGGTTCGGCCGGTTGATTGTGCGCGACATGGATCTGTTTGGGGCGCCGTCATGGACCGCAGTGCATATCGGCCAGGGCAATCTGCCCGAACGGCTGGACCCGGTGGCGCACTATCGCGAGGCCGATGGCGCGGCCTGGCTGGCCAAGTTCAAGGCCGCGATGGCGGCAGAGGCGCAACGCCTGCCCAGCCATCGCGACTATGTTGCGCAGCATTGCCGGGGCGATGTCTGACATTGCGGCATCGCGCGCTCTTGCCGAAGCGATGGCGCATCGCGGCGCGCAGCGCATGGATCAAGCCGATGCCGCGCTGACACTCGCGCACAGTCTGGCGCCCGCCGATCGGCGCATCGCCTTTCTGTTGGCGCAATTGCGGTATGAACGCGGGCTGCCGGCCGCAGAACTGTTTGCGCGTGCCGAAGCGCTCGATCCGGCCAACCGCGATGCGCGGCGCAATCGTGCAATGGCACTGGCCGCCGAGGGCGATCCGGCAGGGGCACAGGCCTTGCTGATCGACGCGATTGCCGCCGCGCCCGATTGGCTCGATGGGTTGCGCGTACTGGCGTCGATGCGCTGGGTGGCGGGGGAGGTGGCGGATTTCGATCGCGACTGGGCCGGGGCGGCGCGGGCACATCCGGCGCAGCAAGGCCTGTGGCTGGGCTGGTTCGGCGCGCTGGCGCAGATACGCGATTGGGACCGGGCGAGTGCGGTGCTTGATGAGGCGCAGCAGCATCTGGGCGAGACACCTGCGCTGCTTTCCGCGCGGGCGTTCGTGGCGGGCGAATCCGGTGCGCTTGACCGGTGTGGGGCGCTGCTCGACCGGTTGGCGGGCGGTGCCGATCCGTTTGTCCATATCGCGCGGATGCGGCTGGCGCTGCGGCAGGGGGATGCGACGCGCGCGCGCAACCAGGCGCTGGCGATGTTGCCGGGCCCGGCGGGGCGGCAGGCGTGGTCCTATCTGTCGACCGCGTGGCGCATGCTGGGCGATCCGCTGGGCGACTGGCTGGAGGGCGATCCGGCATTCGTGCGCGCGCATGATGTTGGGTTGTCGGCGCAGGATCTGGCCGAACTGGCCGGTGTTCTGCGTGGATTGCACACCGCGCAGCAGGCCTATGCCGAACAATCGGTGCGCGCCGGGACACAGACCGATCGATCGGTGCTGTTGCGGCACGAGCCGATCTTTGGCCGCGTGCGCGCGGCACTGATGGCGGCGGTGGAGGCGCATGTCGCGGGTTTGCCGCCGCACGATCCGCGCCATCCGCTTCTGTCGGTCCCGCGCGACGATTTGCGCGTGGCGGGAAGCTGGTCGGTGCGGCTGGGGCCGGGCGGGTTCAATGTCACCCACAGCCATCCGATGGGGTGGCTCTCATCGGCGTTCTATGTCGCGCTGCCCGATGGTGCCACGATGGGCGCGGCGCCTGCCGGGCATTTCCACTGGGGCGCGCCGCCCGCCGAACTGGGCGTCGATTTGCCCCCGCGCGGGATGATCGCGCCCTCGGTCGGTCAACTCGTGCTGTTTCCGTCCTACGTCTGGCACGGCACGGTGCCGATCGACGCGGGCGAGCGGCTCAATCTGGCGTTTGATGTTGTGCCAGCGCCTGACGGCCGAGCGCAATCGCCCCGGTGATCCCCGCATCGTCACCAAGTCCGGGCGTAACAATATAGCGTTCGAGCCCCGGATCGAGCCGGTCATTGCGGACATAGCCGTTCAACCGCTTTTCGGTGCGCCGCCGCACCGCCTCGATCAGTCCGGGCGCCTTGATCACCCCGCCGCCAAAGATCAGCCGGTCGGGCATGTGCATCAGCACCAGATCGGCGGCCAGGTCGGCGATATAGCCGCCGATCAGCTCGATCTTGGCCGGATCATCGGCCAAGTGGTCGAGGCTGGTACCCCAGCGCTTGATGATCGCCGGGCCCGCCACCAGCCCTTCGAGGCAGTCGCCGTGATAAGGGCACCAGCCGGGGAAGGGGTCGGCGGCGTGGTCATGGCTGGGGTGGATATGCCCCATTTCGTAGTGCGAAAACCCCATCAGCGAGCGCCCGTCGCGCAGCACCCCGGTGCCGACGCCGGTGCCGATGGTGGTATAGGCCAATGTGCGCGCGCCCTGGCCTGCGCCGGCCTGCCATTCGCCGATCGCCGCGCCGTTGACATCGGTATCAACCACGAAGGGCACGCCGAAGCGATCGAGCACGTCGTGAAACCGCGCGCCCTGCCAGCCCGGCTTTGGCGTGGTGGTGAACGTGCCATAGGCGGGCGAGGCGGGATCGATGTCGATCGGGCCAAAGCTGGCGACACCGAACGCGGCAATCGGCCCGTGGGTTGCGGCGCTGTCGTGAAAGAACGCGGCGACTTCGGGAAAGCATTCCTCCGGGGTGCGCGTGTCGATGCGCGCGCGCGCGACAATCGTGCCATCGGGGCGGGCCAGCGCACAGATGAACTTGGTGCCGCCTGCCTCGATCGCGCCGATCAGGCTGTTTTCATCGCTGTGCATCGGGTTCGGTGTCCTCTCCTGCCGTGGCGCACCAGTGCCACGGGGAAAGGCCCTCTGCCAAGCGCGAAGCCGCGCTATGCAATCGTTTTACCTAGGCGGTGAGCGGCACCACGGTCTTGCCGAACCGGGCGCGGACCTGCCAGGCGATGATGCAGGCGACAAACACGCCCGCCGACAGCGCCACTTCGGAAAATTCCTCGGGCGACAGCAACATCATCACCAGCACCGCCACAATGCTCGCCGCCGCGGCATAGCTGACAAGCGGGAACAGCCAGACTTTGACGGCCAGCGTTTCGCCCGCGCGTTCGAGGCGGCGGCGCAGCGCGATCTGCGCAAACACGATCAACAGATAGACACACAGGATCGTCGCACCCGAGGCCTGTACCAGAAATGCGAACAGCCCGCCTGGCGACACCACCGAGGTCAGCACCACGCCATAGCCGAACAGCGCGGCGGTGACGATGCCGACCGCCGGCACTTTGCGCGCGGACACCGTGGCGAACACCGCCGGGGCATCGCCGCGCTGCGACAATTCGAACAGCATCCGGCTGGTGACATAGATCGCCGAATTGAGGCACGAGACAATCGCGGTGAAAATAACCGCGCCAATGATCGCCGAGGCGCCCGGCACATGGATCAGGCCCAGCGCGGCGACAAACGGCGATTTGCCCGGCACCACCTGATCCCACGGCAGGATCGCCTGGATCACCGCGATCGAGCCGATGTAGAAGAACATGATGCGCAAGGCGACCGTGCGCCCGGCACGCACCACATTGCGCGCGGGATCGGCGGTTTCGACCGCCGCGATGGTGGCGACTTCGCTGCCCATCATCGAAAAGATCACCGTCGGGATGGCCAGGAACACCGTTGCCAGCCCGGTCGGCGCGACCCCGCCATGCGCGGTGAACTGGTGCGCCAGCGCAGCCAGGCCAGGGCCGAACCCGAACACATAGCCGAGCCCCAAGGCGATGAAGCCGATGATTGTCACCACTTTAAGGCTGGCGAACCAGAATTCGAACTCGCCATAAGTCTTGACCGACATCAGGTTGACCCCGGTCATCGCCGCGATCAGCAGCGCCGACAGCGCCCACATCGGCAGAGGGATGAACGGCATCAGCATGTTGGCGCCCGCGATCGCTTCGACCGCGATGGTGATCACCCAGAAATAGGCATAGAGCCAGGCGTTGGTGAACCCGGCCCAGGGCCCCAGCCCAAGCGAGGTGTAGCCGGTGAACGAGCCCAGACCGGGCCGCGCGATGGCCATTTCGCCCAGCATGCGCATGATCACAAAGACCAGCAACCCGCACAGGAAATAGCTGGCCAGCACGGCGGGACCGGCAATGTGGATCGCCACGCTCGATCCGACGAAGATCCCCGCGCCGATGATCCCCCCGATCGAGATCATCGTCACGTGGCGCGGTTTGAGCGAATGCGCGAGTGCTGCGGATTGTGACATGGGTGTACTTTTTTCCAGACGATCAGTTGGTGGCGGTATTTTTGTGCTGTGCGGTGTAACCCTGCCGCTGCTGGTCGATCAGATAAGCGTGGATCGCGTCGACATCGCCGGGGCTGACCATATCATTGAGCGGTGCCATGCCGAGCCCGGCGAGCGCGCCCTTGAGCACGATATCGTTGAACATGGCGTGCACCTCGGCGGGCAGGCGCGACAGATCGGGGGTGACGCCGGGCCCGAACACATGGCAGCGCGAACAGAATTCGGTGAACTTCGCCTCGCCGCGCGCGATCACCGCCGGGGTGGCGTTGAGCGCGGGTGGGGCGGGGTAATCGAATGGATCGGGGCGCAATTGCGGCTGCGGCACTGGTCCGCCGCCCAGCTTGAACACCAGAATGCGGTTGGTGTTCATGTTGCGATAGGCCGCGTCGCCCGGCGGAATGGGATAGCTGATACCGATCCCGCCATAACCCGCTTGCACCGCGATATATTGCACCCCGCCGATGCGATAGGTCATCGGCGCGGCCATGATATGCGTGCCGGTCTGGATCGCGGTGATCTGTGCGCCGGTGGTGGCGTTGTAGACGCGCAAGGTGCCATCGCCGCGCCCCTGTACGACGATATTGCCCGCCGTCGACAGCACCCCGCCGTCATAGCCGCGATTGCCCTCGGACGTGACGTGTTCCCACACCACCTTGTGCGCCACCGGGTCCCAGGCCTTCAGGACTTCACGCACCAGACTGGTCTTGCCGCGTTCCTTCTGCAATTCGGCCTTGCTGGGCAAGGGGCCGAACAGGCGGCTTAATGTGGGCACGTCATAAGTATCGTCGGGGATGATCCCGTTGGCGTTGAAGAACCCTTCCAGATGGTCAAGCTCGCCGCCGTTGCGCGGCAGATTGACCATGACATTGGGCACATCGAGCGTGGGGATATAGACCAGCCCGGTGGTCGGGCTGAACGACATCGGGTTCCAGGTGTGGCCGCCCGCCCACGACGGATAGACGTTCTTGGGCTTAGCGCTGTAATCGGCGATCGGGGTGAAATGGGGGCGACCGGTGGCCAGGTCGACGCCGCTGGCCCAATTGACATACGTAAACGCATCGGCGGCCAGCAATTTGCCCGATTTCAGGTCGAGCGTGTAATAGAACCCGTTTTTCGACGCCTGCATCACCACGCGGCGCGTTTCGCCGCCGACCGGCAGATTGGCAAAAATGAACTTCTGCACGGCATCATAGTCCCAGGCGTCGCCGGGGGTTTCCTGATAATACCAGTTCATCCGCCCCGAATGCGCATCGACCGCGATGATCGAGGCGTTGAACAGATCATCGTGGCGTTCGGCGGCACTTTTTGCGCGCACATAGGGCGATGCATTGGCGGTGCCGAACACGATCTGGTCGGTCTGCGCATCATACGAAAGCCCGTCCCACACGGTGCCGCCGTTCTGATAGCGGCCGTCGTGGTCCGGGCCCCACGATTTGGCGGCCAGCGCCAGTTCGGGATGTTCGAACGGCTGGCCGGGGGCGGGCGGCACCGTGAAAAACCGCCATTTGAATGCGCCGGTCTTGATATCCCAAGCCGAAATATAGCCGCGCGTCGAACCGTCACCCAGATCGGCGCCCGAATTGCCGATCACCACCGCATCGCTGGTCAACACCACGGCGCCGGTCGAGGCATATGTCTGGTGGCGGTTGATGATCGTGTCGGCCGCCCATTTTTCCGCACCGGTCTTGGCATCGAGCGCGTGCAGGCGGCCATCTTCGGAGGCGACGAACACCACCCCGTCGCGCACCGCGATGCCCCGGTTGACCGTGTCGCAACAGGCATTGCGGGCCGAGGCGGGATCGATGCCGGGATCGAACTGCCACAGCAATTTGCCGTTCGTGGCATCAAGCGCATAGACGATGCCCCATACGCCCGAGGTGTACATCACCCCGTCGATCACCAGCGGGGTCGCCTCCTGCCCGCGATCGGTGCCCATGTCATAGGCCCAGGCAAAGCCCAACTGGCCCGCATTGGTGTCGTTGATATCGCGCAACGCCGAAAACCACGTGCCCGCCGGATCTCCGCCCACAAAGGGCCACTGGTCGGCGGCGACCGGATAGGGCGCCGCCGCAAAATCGGGTAGCCCGGCATGGAGCGATGATCCGGCCAGGCCACATGCACACAGCAGGCCGAGCAGGGGTTTGCGCATGGAACGTGTCAGCATGCCATCCTGTCTCCGTCGGAAACGCCGCCATGGCAAGCGTGTTTTAGGCTGGCTCGCCACCGGGGCCGTGGTGTCCCGGTGGCGAGCCCGGTAATCAGAAGTGATAGCGTATGTTCACGCCCCAGGTGCGCGGTTTGGCATAGATGCCTTGCGCGTTGCCGTAATAGAGCGAGGCGTCGTAGGCATAGAGCCGATAGGCGCGGTTGAACACGTTGTTGACATAGGCGGCGACGTCGAACGCGCTGTCTTTTGGCGTCAACGAGATGCGTGCGTTTTCGACATGATAGGCACCTTCCTGTTCGACCGGCGCGCACATAACCGAAAAACACATGTGCGACTGGTACAGGCTGTCGGCCTGAACCCCGGCGAGCCCCAGCGGTGTGTCGAATTCATAGCGCACCAACGCATTGCCCGACCAGTGCGGCGCCTGCGGCAGATCGTGCGTGACGATGGTCAGATCGTCGGGCAGCAGCACGTCGTGGACATGGCTTTCTTCCCACGAACCCGACAGGTTCAACGTCAGCCCGCGGATCGGATGGGTCGAGAATTCGGCCTCGATCCCGCCCGCCACGGCCGGCAGATTGCGCACTTCCTGCGTGTAACCGACTTGCACGAACGCCTGATAGTTGTGGTAATCATAATAATAGGCTGCGATGTTGAAACTGGAATGCGCGGGCAGGCTGGCCTTCACACCGATTTCATAATCGTCGAGAACTTCGGGGCGATAGGCAATGCCGTTGATCGTGTCATAGACCGCCTGGCCAGGGGTCGGCGTGCCGGTCGAGAACGTGAACCCGCCCGATTTTGATCCCCGGTTGTAGCTGATGTAGATCAGCGTGCCGACGCTGGGTTTGTAATCGAGTTCGGCGCGCGCGGTCACGCCGCGAAACGTCGGGTGGGCGTCGGCGGGCGACGCGGTGATCGACCCGCCCGCACTCTGCGTGGCGTTGGTGGGATCGACGAACGAAATCCCGTCGGGGCAATAGTGTATCGAAAAGCCCGACCAGTATTCCGACCCGTTGTAACACCCGAGCTTGCGATCCTGCCAGTACCGGATCCCGCCGATGAATTTCAGATCATCGGTGATCTTGTATTCATCCTGGGCAAAGAAGGCAAAGCTGGTGGTGTGCTGATAGAACGCCACCTGTGGGTCGTATTCGTCAAACGGGGTGGCATATTTCGCGCCAAAATGGCTTTCGATCGTCATCCCGAACGCGCCGAACACCAGATAGTTTTTGCCAAAAGTCGTGGCGGCGTGCAGCTCTTCGGAAAACTGGTTGGTGGTGTCGAGCTGTGAAAAGATCGTCGCCGGAGCATAGCAGGTGACCGAAAGCTCGCCGGGGCAGGGGCCGGGGGTGTACGATGCGCCCTGCACATAGGGGAATTCGGGCTGTCCATCGCCCATTTCGTTGTAGAGCTTGTGCACGTACTGGTAATCGCTGATCGAGGTGATGTCGAACAGCCCGGCCTTGGCATCGAGGCGCAGCGTGCCGCCAAAGAACTGGCGATCGACGCCCGGATCGCCGGTCGCGGCGATTTCCCAGGGATTGCCGCCCTGCCGTGCGATCACCGCCTGGTTGTAATAGCCGGTGGCAATCGCGCCGGGCGTGGTGTTGGTGCCAAAGCCCGATGACGGCGCATACCCCGGCTGATTGTACGACGAATTGGGCGCCCAATAGGGACAGACCACATTGGCGGGCAGATAGACGCCCTGATTCTGCGCATTGGGGCAGGCGGGCGACAGCGTATAGAGCCCGCCCTGCCGCTCGTGATCGGATTCGGTATAGCGCAAAGTCAGCTTGGCGGTGAAATCGGTCGAGGGCGACCATTTGACGATGCCACGCAGCGCCCAATGGTTGTTGCCGCCCCGGTTGGGCTGATCGGGGATCACATCCTTCAGATAGCCGTCGTCCCGGTCAAAGATGCCCGATATGCGCACGTCCAGATCCTTGGCAACCTGGCCCTGCAGTGCGCCTTCGATAGTGGCCTGGTTGTAACTGCCGAACGTTGCCGAGACATAGCCTTCGGTGTCGTCCTTGGGCTGGGTCGAGATGAACTGCACCGCGCCGCCGGTGGCGTTGCGCCCGAACAGCGTGCCCTGCGGGCCGCGCAAAGCTTCGGTGCGGGCAAGGTCGAACACCGGAAAGCTGGCGGTGGCCATCGAGGAGGAATAGCTGTCGTCCTGATAGACCGCGACCGGGGGTTCCTGTTCGTCGCCGTAATCGTTCTGCGCCACGCCGCGCATGTTGAACACCACCTGGCTCGACGCATAGGCGTTGAAGCGCAAGTTGGGGATCGCGCGCACGATGTCGGTGGCGTTGGTGATGTTGAGGTTCTTGATGGTGTCTTTGTCGAGCACGGTGATCGCGATGCCGACGTCTTTCAGCTTTTGCTCGCGGCGTTGTGCGGTCACCACGATGTCGGGCGTGGACGTTGCGGCATCGGCCGGCGGTGCGGCGGTGGGCGTCTGGGCGGCCTGAGCACTGGCCATGCCGGGTACGAGTGCGGCCAGCGCGGCCCCGGTCAGCAGGCCGGTGGCCAATGCGCAGCGTGCAGGGCGCCGCGCGCCCTGTCGAATGGACCTCATCATGGACAGCTCTCCCTTAAAAGCTATCGGGCGCCATCGCGTCCAGCGCGCGGTGGTTGTCTCCCTATGCGCAATAGGTGCCCCAAATGTCGCATTCGGGCAAGCACAACCAATCTGGTCGATTTAGGCGACGGGGCGAGGAGGGCTCGCGTTGATTTAAGGAAAATGTATTTTTATCATATAGTTGCCTAATCCTGTTGGTGCGCGATCGGCATAATGAATGCTAATGTTGGCAATAATCTTTTTTGGCATCATTGCCCGTATGGGCCCCTGTGGCAGCGCGCCTGCGGTGTTGGTAGAAGGGTCGGTGGCAAGGTCGAGTCCCGGCACTGCCTTGATTAAGATTGGCTGATATTCGGCATTAGTGTTTCGTATGAAGTCGGGTGTGGTTGGCGTGCTATGCGTGTTGCTGCCATACCGGCATTCCAAACCCGGTTAGAACGGCCTGAGAGGCAAGCATGAAAACGACAGCGCGCGTGGTGGTGATTGGTGGCGGAGTGGTCGGGGTCAGTACGCTGTACCACCTGGCCAAGCTCGGCTGGTCGGATGTCGTGCTGATCGAGCGCAAGGAACTGACCTCGGGCTCGACCTGGCATGCGGCCGGGCTGCTGCCGCTGTTCAACCTCAGCTATTCGGTCGGCAAGCTGCATCAGTATTCGGTTGATTTCTACCCGACGCTGGAAGCGGAAACCGGGCTCAATGTCGGGTTTTCCAATGTCAGCAACATTCGCCTGGCGACGAGCCCCGACCGTATGGACGAATACCGCTATTACGCGGGCGTGGCCAAGACGATCGGCGTCGATGTCAAATGGCTGACCCCCGAGCAAGTGCGTGAAGTCTGGCCGCTGGCTGAAACCGACAACATTCTGGGCGCGATCCAGCATCCCGCCGATGGCTATATCCAGCCGGCCGATCTGACCCAGGCGCTGGCCAAGGGTGCGCGCCAACTGGGTGCGACGATCTATCGCAACACCACCGTCACCGACATTACGCAAAAGGCCAATGGCGAATGGGTGGTCACCACCGATCAGGGTGAGATCACGTGCGAACATGTGGTGTCGGCCACTGGCAGCTTTGCCCGCCAGACCGGTGAAATGGTCGGCCTGGATATCCCCGTGGTGCCGGTCGAGCACCAGTATATCGTCACCGAACAGCACCCCGCGATCATGGAGCGCAAGCGTCAGGGCCTGCCTGAAATGGGTGTGCTGCGCGAATCCGATGCAAGCTGGTACATGCGTGAAGAAGCCGGCGGCCTGTTGCTCGGGCCCTACGAAATTGGCGCGCCGGCGTGCTATGTGAAGGGCCCTGCGGCCAACAGCGAATACGAGCTGTTCCCCGACGCGCTCGACCGGCTGGAGCCCTATATCCTGTCGGCCATCGCACGCGTGCCCGCATTTGGCGAAGTGGGCGTCAAGAAAGTCTACAACGGCGCGATCGCCTATACCCCCGACGGTTCGCCGATCGTCGGCCCGGCGTGGGACAAGAAGAACTTTTGGCTGAACGAAGGGCATTCGTTCGGGATCACCGCTGCGGGCGGGGCCGGGTGGCAATTGGCCGAATGGATCGTCAACGGCGAACCCAGCATCGACATGATGGGCGTCGATCCGCGCCGCTTTGGCGATTATGCGGGTGAAGGCTACCTGATCGAAAAGAACGAGGAAGCCTATGCCAAGGTGTTCTCGATCCACTATCCCGACGAAGAGCGCGAGGCGGCCCGCGCGCTGCGTCGCACGCCGTGCTATGACCGGATGAAGGATCTGGGCGCAGTGTTCGGCAGCGTGTTCGGCTGGGAACGCCCCAACTGGTTTGCGCCCAAAGGCTATGAACTGACCGACGCCGATCTCGATCGCGCCGATGTCATCCTGAACCACAACCACCCCGATGTGGCCGGAGAAGCGATCCGCGAAAAGTGGTCGTTCCGCCGTTCCAACTATTTCGATTTCGTCGGCGCCGAATGCCGCCACGTGTCTGAAAAAGTCGGCCTTCAGGACATGAGCGCGTTTGCCAAGTGCCTGATTTCGGGCCCCGGTGCCGAACACTGGCTCAACGGCCTGCTGTCGAACATGGTGCCCAAAAAGATCGGCAAGCTGTCGCTGTCGTACCTCCTGACCGACAGCGGCGGGGTGCGCGCCGAATTCACCGTCTACAAGAAAGGCCCGCAGAGCTATTATCTGGTCTCGGCCGGCGCGCTTGAACGCCACGATCAGGACTATCTGCTCAAGGCATTGCCGACCGACGGTTCGGTGCGGTTTGAACGGCTGACCACGGCCATGGGCGTGCTGGTGCTGGCAGGGCCGCGTGCGCGCGATGTGCTGGCCAAAGTCACCCGCGCCGATCTGTCGAACGCGGCGTTCCCGTGGCTGACCGGCAAGTCGATCTCGATCGGCGCGGCACGCGTCGACGCGCTGCGCGTCAATTTCATCGGTGAACTGGGTTGGGAAATCCACCACCCGATCGAAATGCAGAACTACATCTTCGACACGCTGATGGCGGCGGGCGCGGAATTCGACATCAAGCCGTTCGGCATTCGCGCGATGACCGCGATGGCGCTGGAAAAGAGCTACAAGCTGATTCCGCGTGAACTGTCGATCGAATACAATGCGCTGGAAAGCGGGCTCGACCGGTTCATCAGCCTGAAAAAGCCCGCCTTCAAGGGACGTGACGGGATTGTTGCGGCCAAGGAGGCCGGGGTGAAATGGCAATTGATCACGCTCGAAGTGTTCGGCGTGACCGATGCCGATGCTCGGGGGTCGGAACCGATCTATCGTGACGGTGCGCTGGTTGGCCGCGCAACCTCGGGCGGCTATGGCGCGCGCGTCAACAAGAGCCTGGCACTGGCGATGGTCGGCCCCGAACACGCCGCCGTCGGCACGCAGCTTGAAATTGCCATCCTGGGCACCACGCATCAGGCCGTGGTAATCCCGGACTCGCCGTTTGACCCGGAAAACAACGCTTTGCGGAGCTGATCCGATGCAACAGTTCGACACGATTGCCCGCCTGCTGGAAAAGAACCGTCCCGGCTATACCCTGCCGCGCGATCTTTATGTCGGCGAGGAAGCCTATCGCTTCGACGCCGAAGTGATGCTGAAATCGGTGTGGCTCTATGCCGGCACGGTGGCCCATGCCAAAAAGCCCGGCGACTGGTTCATCTTTGAACTGGGCAACAACCAGGTGATCATCGTGCGTGGGCGCGATGGCGAAGTGCGCGCGTTCTACAATTCGTGCCGCCATCGCGGCGCGCGCGTTTGCGAAGCGACCAGCGGCAATGCGCCCCGGCTGATCTGCCCCTATCACTTCTGGACATATGGCCTCGACGGCAGGCTGCTGGCCGCGCGCAACATGCCCGAAGGCTTTGAAAAGTCCGAACATGGGCTTGTGCCGGTGGCGATCGAGAATGTCGCCGGGCTGCTGTTCGTGTGCCTGTCGGACAATCCCCCGCCGTTCGGTCAGGCGAAGGCGGATATCGCCGAACAGGTCGGGCTCTACAATCTCGACAAGCTGAAAGTCGCGGTTCAGGACACCCTGATCGAACCGGCTAACTGGAAGCTGGTGATGGAAAACAATCGCGAGTGCTATCACTGCGACCAGAACCATCCCGAACTGCTGAAATCGCTGTCGACTTATGGCTTTGGCAAGGGCCTGCCCGAAGATGGCGAAACCGATGTGGTCGACGATGTGGCATTCGATGCCATGCTTGAGGCGCAGCGGCAGCACTGGCGCGATCTGGGCGTGTTTCATGAACTGATCGAATTTCCCGAAGAGCATGGCCGCGCCGGCTGGCACCGCGTCGCGCGGCTGCCGCTGGCGCATGGCGCGGTGTCGCAGACGCTCGATGGCAAGCCGGCCTGCCGCATCCCGATCTGGGAACATGGGCTGGATGAGCAATCGAGCCTGTCGGTGTGGACCCAGCCCAATAGCTGGCACCATTTCTGCAACGACCATGTCGTGACGTTTTCGCTGACGCCGCTCGGGCCCGACAAGACGCTGCTGCGCACCAGTTGGCTGGTGCACGAAGATGCGGTCGAAGGGGTGGATTACGATCCCGACAATCTTGCGGCAGTATGGCGCGCGACCAACAACCAGGACAGCTATCTGTCGGCGGTCAACCACCGGGGCATCACCAGCGACGGCTATCGCCAGGGGATCTATTCGGTGGAAGAAAAGCTGGTTGACGCATTCAAGACGTTCTACGTCGATGCCAGCGTGCGGGCGCTGGGCTAAGGGTTTGACCATGAAGCGCTTTTCCGGACTTAACCTGTTTGCCGAGGCATTCAACGGCCACAAGGGCTGGCCCGAACATTGGCCCGACAAGGCGCCCAAGGCGGCCTATGACGTGATCATCATCGGTGCGGGCGGGCACGGGCTGGGCGCGGCCTATTACCTGGCGGCCAAGTATGGCATCACCAATGTCTGCGTGATCGAAAAGGGCTGGCTGGGCGGCGGCAATGCCGGGCGCAACACCACCATCATCCGATCGAACTATCTCTACGATGAAAGCGCGCATCTGTATGATCACGCGGTCAAGCTGTGGGACGGGTTGAGCCAGGAACTGAACTACAACGTCATGTATTCCAAGCGCGGCGTGCTGATGCTGGCGCACAACGTGCATGATATCCAAAGCTTCAAGCGGCATATCCACGCCAACCGGCTGAACGGTGTCGACAACGAATGGCTGTCGACCGAGGCGTGCAAGGCCTATTGCCCGCCGCTCGATATTTCGCCCAACGCGCGCCATCCGGTGCTGGGCGGTGCGTTGCAACGGCGCGGCGGCACCGCGCGGCATGACAGCGTGGCCTGGGGCTATGCGCGCGGCGCGGTGGCGCGCGGGGTGGATATCATCCAGAACTGTGCGGTCACCGGCATTCGCCGTGGGCCCGATGGTGCAGTGATCGGGGTCGAAACCGAAAAGGGCTTTATCGGCGCGAAGAAGATCGGCGTTTCGGCAGCGGGCAGCACCTCGCTGGTGATGCGCATGGCCGGGCTCGATTTCCCGCTCGAATCCTATCCGTTGCAGGCGCTGGTATCCGAACCGGTCAAGCCGATCTTTCCCTGCGTGGTGATGTCGAACACCGTGCACGCCTATATCAGCCAGTCCGACAAGGGCGAGCTGGTGATCGGCGCGGGCACCGATGCCTATGTCAGCTATTCGCAACGCGGCGCGCTGCACATCATCGAACACACCCTGGCGGCGATCTGCGAGATCTTTCCGATCTTTACCCGCATGCGCATGTTGCGCACCTGGGGCGGGATCGTCGATGTGACGCCCGATCGCTCGCCGATCCTGGCCAAGACCCCGGTGCCGGGGCTCTATGTCAATTGCGGCTGGGGCACGGGCGGGTTCAAGGCGACGCCGGGCGCGGCCGATCTGCTGGCGCACACCATCGCGCACGATGCGCCGCATGCCATCAACGCGCCGTTCAATCTCGACCGGTTCCGCAACGGCCGGCTGATCGACGAAGCTGCCGCCGCAGCCGTCGCGCACTGACGGAAAAGCCCATGATTCTGATCCATTGCCCCTATTGCGAGGAAGACCGGCCAGAGGTGGAATTCACCTATGGCGGCGAAGCGCACATTGCCCGCCCGCTCGATCCGGGCGCGCTCGATGATCGCCAATGGGAAACCTATCTCTATATCCGCCGCAATCCGCGTGGGGCCCATGCCGAACGCTGGCGCCATGCGCACGGCTGCGCACGGTTTTTCAACGCGGTGCGCGACACGGTGACCGACCGGTTCGAAGTGACCTACAAGACGGGCGAGCCTCGCCCTGCGGGAGACACCAAGTGAGCGGCTATCGGCTTGCCGCCGGGGGGCGGATCGATCGCAGCCGACCGCTGGCGTTCAGCTTTGACGGGCAGGGCTATCAGGGTTTTGCCGGGGACAGTCTGGCCTCTGCGCTCGTCGCGTCGGGCGTCACGCTGTTTGGCCGCTCGTTCAAGTATCACCGCCCGCGCGGGCTGGTCGGGATGGGGCCCGAAGAGCCCAATGCGCTGGTGACGGTCGATCGCGGCCCGGCGCGGATCACGCCCAACTTGCGCGCGCCGCAGGTTGCGCTCCATGACGGGTTGCAGGCCAAGAGCCAGAACCGCTGGCCCTCGCTGAAATTCGATGTCGCCGCGCTCAATGACGTGTTCGGCGCACTGTTTCCGGCCGGGTTTTACAACAAGACGTTCATGTGGCCGCGTTCGGCCTGGGAAAAGCTGTATGAACCGGTCATCCGCCAGTTGGCGGGGCTGGGCGACAGCCCGGTGGCGCGCGACCCCGACCATTATGACGCGACCTATGCTCACTGCGAAGTGCTGGTGGTCGGCGGCGGCATAGCCGGGATCACTGCGACGCTGGAGGCGGCGGCGCACGGCGGCCGGGTGATCCTG
Organism: Novosphingobium sp. FSW06-99; assembly: GCF_001519065.1. Lineage (GTDB taxonomy): Bacteria > Pseudomonadota > Alphaproteobacteria > Sphingomonadales > Sphingomonadaceae > Novosphingobium. Next base: position 6,694 of record NZ_KQ954262.1, on the reverse strand, counting down.
ATCGACGAACAGGATGAACTGGGCGGCGGCGCGCTGGCCGATCCGGTGCAATGGGCCGCGCTCGATGCGTTGAAGGAGAAGCTGGCGGCGGCAGGCAATGTCACGGTGATGACCCGCACCACCGCGTTCGGCTATTACCATCAGAACTTCATCGGCGCGACGCAGAGCCTGACCGACCATCTGGCGCCCGCCGATGCCAGCGGGCCACGCGAGCGGCTGTGGCGCATCCGCGCGGGCGAAGTCGTGTTGGCGCAAGGCGCGATCGAGCGTCCGCTGGTGTTCAACGGCAACGATGTGCCCGGTGTCATGCTGGCCAGCGCCGGGCGCATGCTCGCGCTGCGCTATGGCGTGGCGGTGGGCCATGCGGTGGTGGTGATGGCCGCGCACGACAGCGGCTGGCGCGATGCGCTGGCGCTGGCCGGTGCGGGGGTGCATGTCGCCGCGATCATCGATGTGCGCAACGTGGTTGGCGCCGATCTGGCCGATGCAGCGCGCGATGCGGGCATTGCCGTGCATATCGGCTGCGCGATCACCGCCGTGCACGGGCGCCATGCCGTGACCGGGGTGACCTTTGCCGCGAACGGCACTGGCCCGGCGTGCAAGCTGGCCTGCGATGCGGTGCTGATGGCCGGCGGCTGGACACCCAGCGTGCATCTGTGGAGCCATGCCAAGGGCAGCCTGACCTGGAGCGAGGCGTGGGGTGCCTATCTGCCCGGCACGCCGATCGAAAACTGCCGCGCGGTGGGCGCGGGGGCGGGCGCTTGGGACATGGGCCACGGCGTGGTGACCGCGGTATTGCCCAGCCATATCGACGTGCGCGCGCAAAAAGCCTTTGTCGATTTCCAGAACGACGTGAAGGCGCGCGACATTCATCTTGCGGTGCAGGAAGGTATGCGCTCGATCGAGCACATCAAGCGCTATACCACCAACGGCATGGCCACCGATCAGGGTAAAACCAGCAATCTCAACGGGTTGCAGATCGCGTCCGCCGCGCTGGGGCGTCCTGTCGAACAGATCGGGCTGACCACGTTCCGCCCGCCCTATACGCCGCAGACATTTGGCGCGCTGATGGGGCACCACAAGGATGCACTGTTCCAGCCGGTGCGCAAATCGCCGATCGACGAATGGGCGACCGAGCATGGCGCGGTGTTCGAAAACGTGTCGAACTGGCGTCGCGCGCGCTATTTCCCGCGTGGCGGTGAAGACATGGACGCCGCTGTGCTGCGCGAATGCGCGGCAGTGCGCCGGTCGGTCGGGATCTTCGATGCCTCGACGCTGGGCAAGATCGAAGTGGTCGGCCCCGATGCGGCGGAGTTTCTCAACCGCATGTACACCAACCCGTGGAAGGGGTTGCAACCCGGCCGCTGCCGCTATGGCCTGTTGTTGCGCGAAGACGGGTTTATCACTGATGATGGCGTTTCGGCGCGGATGGCCGATGACCGGTTCCACCTGACCACCACCACCGGCGGTGCCGCGCGGGTGCTGGGGATGATGGAAGACTATCTCCAGACCGAATGGAGCGATCTCGACGTCTGGCTGACCTCAACCACCGAACAATGGGCGGTGATCGCGCTGCAAGGCCCGCGCGCGCGCGACGTGATCGCGCCGCTGGTTTCGGGCATCGATCTTGGTGCAGAGGCATTCCCGCACATGGCCGTGCGCGAAGGCACCATTGCCGGGGTGCCGACCCGGCTGTTCCGGGTGAGCTTTACCGGCGAACTCGGCTTTGAAATCAACGTGCCCGCCAGCGAAGGCCGCAAAGTGTGGGAAGAGGTGTGGGATGCGGGCCAGGCGCACGGCATCACCGCCTATGGCACCGAAACCATGCATGTGCTGCGCGCCGAAAAGGGCTTCATCATCGTCGGGCAGGATACCGATGGCACGATGACGCCTTATGACATGGGGCTCGATTGGGCGGTGGGCAAGAAAAAGCCCGATTTCGTGGGCAAGCGCTCGCTTGCGCGGCCCGACATGGGCCTGCCCGGGCGCAAGCAGTTTATCGGCCTGCTGACCGAAGATCCGCAGGACTTGCTGGAAGAAGGTGCCCAGGTGGTGGCCGACCCCGACGCGCCGATGCCGATGCCGATGATCGGGCATGTTACATCGTCATACCGCAGCGCCGCGCTTGGCCGCACGATTGCTCTGGCGGTGATCGCCGATGGCCGTGCGCGGATCGGGCAGACGATCTTCGTGCCAATGCCGGGCAAAGTGATCCGCGCGACGGTTACCGCACCGATGTTCTATGATGCCGAAGGAAGCCGCCTCAATGCTTGAGATCGCACCGATGGCCGTCGCCGGCATCGATCTGAAACGGGGCAGCCAGCCCATCACCGGCGCTGTCTACGGATTGCCCGTCACGCTCGCGCCTGCCGCACCGCTGGTACGCTGGTCGCTGCGCGCAAAGGACGCGGCACTGCTGTCGGTGGCGCTTGGCCGTACTTTGCCCGATCGCGTGGGCACGCATCATGACGGGATTGCCCGGCTTGGCCCCGACGAGTGGCATGGCTTGCTGCCGCTTGGCACCACGCTGCCTGCGGTTTCGGGCCAGCCATTGGGCATGGTCGATGTCAGCGCGCGTTCGGTCGGTTTTACGCTGGAAGGCCCCGGTGCAGTCGCTGCCCTGACGCGCGGCTGCCCGCTCGATGTGGCAAAATTCACCCCTGGCCGGGCGACGCGCACGGTGTTCGAAACGGTCGAAATCCAGATCTGGTGCCTGGCGCCAGACCGCTTTCACGTCGAAGTGTGGCGCAGTTTCGCCCCCTGGCTGTGGCACGCGCTGGCCGAAGCGATCGGCTGAGCGTACCACCAACAGTTCCACCCTTGGGCCCGCACGTCTCACCGATGTGCGGGCCCTTTTTTGTCAGCGCATCAAATCCTCGATCCACGGCAGCCGCTGCAACAGCGGGGTCATGGTATCCACCATCAGCACTTCGCGCGCCATTTGCGCGGTCTGCAGGGCCAGGTTGCCCAGTTCGCCGCTGCGGCCGACGACTTGCACGCGGCGGGAAAAGCGGCCGCGCGGCAGGGGTTCGATGCGCAACTGGTCGAACAGGCCGGGCATCGCGGCCAGGCACAGCGCGCTGGTGATGCTCCAGCCGATGCCGAGCGCGACCGAGGTCAGTTGCTGGTGCATGATGTCGACCTCGATCACATTGGGCAGGCGCAGCTTCATGCGGGTCAACTGGCTTTCGATGCGCTGGCCCATGCCATGGTCGAGCGAATAGCGCACGAACGGCATCCGTTCGGCGGCTTCGGCGGGATCGCTGCTGCCGTTGTAGTCGCGCGGGAAAATCAGCACGAACGGGTCGTCCATCACATCGTGGTGTTCTGTGCCGGGATGCTTTTCGAGCGTGTTGCTGCCGGTCACCAGCATGTCGACGCGGCGGGCCAGAAAATCCTGCTGCTGGACCAGCGAAATGCCCGAACGGATGCGCCAGCGTCCGACTCGGTTGCCGAACCGGCGCAGCACCGGCGCGGTCAGCAGTGTGGCAAAGGTTTCCGACATGCCCAACGTGATCTGGTCTACCGGCAGGCTGGCGCCTTCGCGCACTTCGTCGATTACTGTGCGTGCAGTGGTCAACAGGCGGCGCGCGCGTTCGTACAGCGCGCGTCCTGCAGGCGTCAGGCCCAGCGGTCGCAACGACCGGTCGAACAGCGGGGTGCCGATCCCGGCCTCGAGCCGGGTGATAGTCTGCGACACCGCCGATTGCGTGATGCGCAACTGGGTCGCGCTGGCGGTCATTCCGCCAAGTTCGACCGTGACCACAAACACCTCCAGCGCGTGGAGGTCGAATTCCGCCGGTAACCGTAGCATGGCCGCGCCCTCAATTATGTCCTCTTAATCTATATATCATTCATTCTTATTCCGTCCAAATGAAATTCCAGCATGGCGCGGTGTGCAATAGACATGCTGGCAACAAAGGCGTTTTTGCCGGGGAGCCGTGCCGACCATGACCGAAAAACCTGATTTCGTGCTGCTGGTGTCGTGCCAGGATCGCAAGGGGATCGTCGCGGCGATCGCCGGTTCGATCGCGGCGCAGGATTGCAACATCATCCACAACGCCCAGTTCGGCGATGCCCATTCGGGGCGCTTTTTCATGCGCGTGGCGTTCAAGGGGCCCGAGGGCCTGACTAGGGAGGCGTTCAACGCGGCATTCCTGTCGGTCGGCAGCGCCTACAACCTCGATTGGCAGGTCCACGATCTGCGCGTGAAGCTGCGCGCGCTGATCATGGTCAGCAAGGGCGGCCATTGCCTCAACGATCTGCTTTATCGCACCGCGACCGGCTATCTGCCGATGGAGGTGACCAGCGTGGTGTCAAACCACCAGACCTGGCAGCGCCGTGTCGAACACGAAGGCATCGCGTTCCACCACCTGCCGATCACCGCCGAAACCAAGCTGGAACAGGAAGCGAAACTGTTGGCGATGATCGACGAACAACGCGTCGACCTGATCATTCTTGCGCGCTATATGCAGGTGCTCTCCGATGCGACCTGTCGCAAGCTCGAAGGACGCGTGATCAATATCCACCATTCCTCGCTGCCCGCTTTCAAGGGCGCCATGCCGTATCACCGCGCGTGGGAACGCGGCGTGAAGATGGTCGGCGCGACCGGGCATTATGTCACGCCCGATCTCGACGAAGGGCCGATCATCGCGCAGGATGTGTCGATGGTGGACCATGCCGATACGATCGACGACCTGATTGCCCAGGGCCAGGAAACCGAAAGCCGCGTGCTGACGCGCGCGGTGAAGGCGCATTGCGAACATCGCGTCATGCTCAACGGCACCCGCACGGTGGTGTTCAAATGACGCTTTACGATGATTTGCAGGCACTGGGCATCACCTGGAGCGCGTTGGAGCACGAGGCGGTGTTCACGGTCGAGGAAAGCGAGGCGATCCACGCCGCGCTGCCCGGTGCGCATACCAAGAACCTGTTTTTGAAAGACAGCGGCGGGGCGTTTTATCTGGTTACGGTCGATCACGCCTTGCGCGTCGATCTCAAGGCGCTGGCGCCGGTGATCGGCGCCAAAAAGCTCAGCTTTGGCAAAGCCGAAGACATGGCGGCGCTGCTGGATGTCACCCCCGGATCGGTCACGCCGCTGGCGGCAATCAACGATGCGGCGGGCAAAGTGCGCGTGGTGCTCGATGAAACGCTGGCCGATGCGGCGGCGGTGCATGTGCATCCCTTGCGCAACACCGCGACGATCGGCCTGCCGGGGGCAGACCTGATCCGCGCGCTGGCACATTGGGGCCATGCGCCCCTGATCGCCGCCATTCCCGAGCGCGCAGCATGATCGCGGGCTTTTTCGATCTGTTCAAGATCGGCATCGGGCCGTCGAGCTCGCACACCGTTGGGCCGATGGTGGCGGCGCGGCGGTTTGGCGAACGGCTGGCCGAACGCGGGCTGCTGACAGCGACGGCGCATGTCGATGTGGCGCTCTATGGCTCGCTGGCGCTGACTGGCAAGGGCCACGCCACCGACAGCGCGGTGATTCTGGGGCTGGCGGGCGAAGTGCCTGCGCTGATCGATCCCGACCGCGTCCCCACGCTGGTCGCGCAAGTCCATGCCGAAGGGCGCCTGGCACTGATGGGCGTACAGGATGTGGCCTTTGTGCCCGATCGCGACATCCATTTCTGGAAACGCGAGCGCAAGCCGTTCCACAGCAATGCGATGACGATCACCGCGCGCGATGCGGCGGGCACGGTGATCGACCAGCGCACCTATTATTCGATCGGTGGCGGCTTTGTGCTCGATGAGGACGAGGCGCAGGGCAATATGCGCGAAGGCGATGCCGATGTGGCCATTCCGCACGATTTCGTCTCGGCCGGCGAACTGCTTGACATCGGTGCGCAGCAGGGTCTCAGTTTTGCGGAGATCATGCTGGCCAACGAATGCGCGCGGCGCCCGTTGTCCGAGGTAGAGGCCGGGCTCGACCTGATTGCCGACACGATGTCGCAATGCATCGATCGCGGCTGCCGCAACGAGGGCACTTTGCCCGGCGGACTGAAAGTGCAGCGCCGCGCCGCCGTGCTCACCCGCGAACTCGCCGCGCGCCAGCAAACCACGCTGGGCGATCCGCTGGCGGTGCTCGACTGGATCAACTTGTGGGCGATGGCGGTCAACGAGGAAAATGCTGCCGGGGGCAAAGTGGTGACTGCGCCGACCAATGGCGCGGCGGGGATCATCCCGGCGGTGCTGCGCTATTACGAGCGGTGCTATCGCGGCACACGCGAAGGGCGCCGCACGTTTCTGCTGACAGCGGCGGCGATCGGCGCGCTGTACAAACGCAACGCGTCGATTTCGGGTGCCGAAGTCGGCTGCCAGGGCGAAGTCGGCGTGGCCTGCTCGATGGCTGCGGGCGGGCTGACGGCAGCATTGGGCGGCAACAACGGGCAGATCGAAAACGCTGCCGAAATTGCCATGGAGCACAATCTGGGCCTGACGTGCGATCCGGTCGGCGGGCTGGTGCAAATCCCCTGTATCGAACGCAATGCGATGGGCGCGGTCAAGGCAATCGATGCCTCGCGCCTGGCGCTGCTGGGTGATGGCACGCATATGGTCAGTCTCGACAAAGTGATCGAGACGATGCGCCAGACCGGGCACGACATGCGCGACAAATACAAGGAAACCTCGCAAGGTGGCCTTGCGGTCAATGTGGTCGAATGTTGAGGAAACGGACATGAAAGCTTTGGTC
>NZ_KQ954261.1 GCF_001519065.1 Novosphingobium sp. FSW06-99 | reverse complement strand
CGGCGCTGTTCCGATCCAAGGATATTGCATGACCCGCCTGCGCGATTTGCCGGACCCCGATTATCTGCCTGCTTTGAAGCCGCAATACGCCCATCGTCGCCCTGCATTGGGGCTGGGCGCGCTGGAGCCACCGCCGCGGATACTGTTGCTCTACGGTTCCTTGCGTGAGCGGTCCTATTCGCGTCTCGCCGTGGAAGAGGCAGCACGCCTGCTGCGTTGGTTCGGCTGCGAGACACGCATTTTCGACCCTGCCGATCTGCCGTTGCCAGATCAGGTGGTGGGCGACGATCATCCAGCGGTGGATGAACTGCGTCAGCTATCGCTGTGGTCCGAGGGGCAAGTGTGGTGCAGCCCCGAGCGCCACGGCCAGATCACCGGTATCATGAAGACGCAGATCGACCATCTGCCCCTGGCGATGAAGGGACTGCGGCCAACCCAGGGGCGCACGCTGGCGGTGATGCAGGTCAGCGCGGGTTCGCAGTCGTTCAATTCGGTCAACACCTTGCGCGTGCTGGGGCGATGGATGCGGATGTTTGCAATTCCCAACCAATCCTCGGTCGCCAAGGCCTATGACGAGTTTGACGAAGCCGGCCGGATGAAGCCGTCCGCCTATTACGACCGTATCGTCGATGTGATGGAGGAACTGGTCCGCTTCACCGTGCTGCTCCGTCCGCACGCCGACCAACTGGTCGATCGCTATTCCGAGCGGGTCGAGCGCGATTGTCCCGTCGAGACGCCAGTCGACAAGGCTGGACTGGCCAATTGAAGTCGCTTCACTGGAATGGCTGCAATCCATATAGTCCTGTCGGAACTTGCCGGTCGGCAAACGGCCTAGTTGCTGTCGGGACGACGAGCGGTCAAACAAACGCTGAGTGTCCGGTCCTGCCGGAACCTGTCGTTAAGCATCCAGCCAGGGAACGTCGGGTTTGTCCCAGCCTTGGTCTTTCAAGTGCCACGTTACGACGCTGACCGAAGGACCGGTTCTGACGTCCCAACTCGCGCTGCTTAGCGTCGGGTTTGGCGGCGGAGACCGACGCGCGCCCTTGCCTTGACAACGAACACCGGCTTTCAGCATCTGTGCGCGCTATAGGGGTGGGTTCGACCGCTTTGAGAATTTGACCTCGTGCGGAATCAGGGCAGGGTGGGGCGATGCTGACGCGATCCGGGTTCCTTGCACTTGCTGCATTTGTGCTGGTTGCGGCGGCGCCTTCTGCGGGGCTGGACTGGGCGTTTCCTGGTGCGGGGCCCACGGGGGCGCCGGTTTCGGCGGCGCGGGTCTATCGGTTGCCGGGGGCGGCGAAGGGGTTCAGCCAGGCGGCGATTGACGATATGGACCATGCGCCCGACTGGTATGCGGATGAGCATCCGCATACCAGTCGGGCGCGGTGGTGGACCATGTCGGGGGGGCCTGCGGCTATTGCCATCTGGTCAGTGGCGCGGGGCGGAGCGAGAATGCGCAGCTTCGCGGGTTGCCGGTGGACTATATCGAAGAGCAGGTGCACGCCTTTGCCAGCGGCGCGCGCCGTTCGGCCCGGCACGCCTATCCCACGGCCTATATGGCGGCGGCGGCGCGCACGATCGGCGCGGCGGATCTGCGTGCGGCCGCGCGGTACTTTTCCGCGCTGGAGCCGGTGCGGCACGCCCGCGTGATCGAGGCCGCCACCATTCCCCGCGCGGTGCCGATGGATTTCGTCTATACGTTCGACACCTCGGCGCGTGAACCGCTGGGCCATCGCATCATCGAGGGACCGGTGGATGCAGAGCGGCACCGCCTGCGCGATCCGCACGAACAGACGGTTGCCTGGGTTCCGATCGGTTCGATCGCGCGCGGCGGTGCCCTGGCCAACCGTGGCACCGCCCGGTTTCCCGCCTGCGCCGGGTGCCATACGCGGCATTTCATCGGCATCGGAGGCGCTTCGCCGACGTATATCGTTCGCCAGCTTCAGGAATTCCGCGCGCGCACGCGCAACGATCCCGGCGCGGGCCCGATGCAGACGGTCGCGGCGCGGTTGCGCGATGCAGAGATCATCGATCTGGCCGCCTATATCGGCAGCAGACCCGCCTGGACACGCGCCGAAATGGCCGCCTCGATGGCGAAACCGTGACCGGCGGGCTTGCGCAAGGGTCACACCGCGTCGGGCCGCGAAACGCGCGAGATTGCTGACGAATTGTTGCTTAACCCGATGAAATCACTCACACAGAGCCCTATCTGGGGCGGGACAATGGCAGCGTCGTTGCGGCAGGGGTCTGCTGTGCGGCGGCGGCATTTGATCACCCGCAAGTGAACGGCACTTGCGCGCACAAGGACCAGAACAATGGATCTTCAGCTTCACGACAAATTGGCACTCGTCACCGGCAGCACCGCGGGCATCGGCAGGGCCATCGCCGCCGCGCTGGCCCAGGAAGGCGCGCGGGTGATCGTCAATGGCCGCACGCAAGAGGCGGTCGATCGCGCGGTTGGCGAACTGTCGGCGGCGGGCGGCACGATCGAGGGCTTTGCCGGCGATCTGGCGACGCCTGACGCCGCGCAGGCGCTGTTTATGCGGTTTCCCGATGTCGAGATTCTGGTCAACAATCTGGGCATTTTCGAACCCAAGCCGTTTGAAGAGATCCCCGATGAAGACTGGCGCCGGTTCTTCGATGTCAACGTGCTGTCGGGCGTGCGGCTTGCGCGGCTCTATCTGCCCGCGATGCGCACGCGCAACTGGGGGCGCATCATCTTTATCTCCAGCGAGAGCGGGGTGCAGATCCCGTCGGAAATGGTGCATTACGGCATGACCAAGTCCGCCCAGATCGCGGTGGCGCGCGGCATCGCCGAAAGCGTGGCCGGAACCGCCATCACCGTCAACAGCGTGCTGCCCGGCCCGACGCGTTCGCGCGGCGTGGTCGATTTCGTCGAGACCCTGGCGCAATCGGGGGGCAAGAGCTTTGCCCAGGTCGAAACCGAGTTTTTCGAGCATGTCCGCCCCACCTCGCTGATCAGGCGCTTTGCCACGCCCGAGGAAGTGGCGGCGATGGTGACTTATGTGGCCAGCCCGGTCGCCGCGGCCACCAACGGCGCCGCGCTGCGCGTGGATGGCGGCGTTATCAAGAGCGCATTCTGATTGCACGACCGGGGGGTACGGCCGTTGGCGCGTACCCCCCGGATACTTGCCTAATCGAAAGGAACCCTTGATGCGTGTTCTGCACAAAGGCCTTGGCTGGTTGGCGCTGCTGACCGCCGCGTTGCTATCGATGCCGGTTTACGCGCAGACCAGTGCCGCGCCCGCCGACACCTGCCAGCCATCGGCTGATTCGATCCAGAGCCGCGCGGGGCAGGAATGGACGGTGTTGTTCGGGTGGCGCTTTGCCAATCCCGCAGATGGGGTGGCGGCCTATCGCAAACTGGTCGCCGGGATGTCGCCATGGGCCGATTGGGACCCGCCGGTGGCACAGACCCTGGCCATAGGCACGCGCTTTGCCATGGCGATGGCGCCGGATCAGCCGGCGACCAGCCCCGGCGGGTTTGGCACCTTCGATCATATCGCGGCAGTCAGGGACGTGCGCGAAGACCTGGCCGTGCGCGCCGACTGGAAGCCAAAGGTCGATCATGTGGTTATTTTCGAGGTTGTCCGCCCGCTGCCGGTGCTGGTCGGCCCGATCGGGCCGCAAGTCGATCCCACGGTCTGCGAAATCCTGCCCGGTCGCTGGTCGCAGTTCCAGATGCAGGTCGCCCCGGCCGATCGCGCCAGCTATCTCAAGGTGGTGACGAGTTACACCATTCAGTAATCGGGGCGCCCCGCAGGAAATGTCCGGCCCTGCTCCGCCCGCCAAACCTCGCCTTTTTCGATCCTCCCCGTTTCGGGGAGGGGGACCAGCGAAGCTGGTGGAGGGGTTTCGTGACTGGGTAAGATCTTGAAAATACGCGGATCATGACTGGCGGCTTGGTCCATCTTCGTGGCATTGCACAATCCGGTGGGGCCCCTCCACCGGCTTCGCCGGTCCCCCTCCCCGTTTCGGACAGGATTTTTCTGGACTTGATCGAAGGGCCCTTAATCGGTTAACCATTTACGTTGACCGGGGGATAACCATTTTCAGGCGCACAGGCATAGCGTTTGCGTTGTTTTCGCTGGTGTTGCTGGCCAGCGCGACGCTGTTCGCCGCGTTGCTGCCAGCCCGCGCCGCGCAGGAACGATCGGCAGCGACGGCGTTCGGCATCAATGTTCGGAGCGGTCCCGTTGCCGTGCCCGTACGGCAAACGCCGACGATCGCGCAGGCGCTTGAATCGGGCGTGCTGATCGTGATCAGCAAGGCTTCGCAGCGCATGCAGGTATTCAGGGACGGCCAGCCCTGGCTGTGGTCGCCGGTTTCGACCGGACGGCGCGGCCACGGCACACCGGCGGGGGTGTTTCCGATTCTCGAAAAACAGCGGTTTCACCGATCGAACATCTATAGCAACGCGCCGATGCCCTTTATGCAGCGCCTGACCAGCGGCGGCATCGCCATTCACGCCGGGTATGTGCCGAACCACCCCGCCTCGCACGGATGCATCCGCGTGCCTTTTGCCGTCGCCCGCTCGCTTTTCGGCGTGACCCGGACCGGTGACACGACCGTCGTGATCATGAACGAGGCGATGCAATCCGACGATCAGGCGCGCCGTCTGGCGCTCGCCGTCCAGCAGCCCAAGGCCGCATCGCCCGTGTCGCCGGGCCTGCCCCACAGCCCGGCACAAGTGGCGAACGATACCGGCCCGGCAACGCCCCCGGGCCCGGCGGACGCCCAGCCCGCGCCCGGCGCAGGGCAGACCATCCAGCTTGCCGCCGCCTTGTCACCGCAAGAGGCCGAGGCCCGCTGGACCTGGCTGATCAGCGTCCACGCCGAACTCGGCCGGTTCGACAAGGCCGTCGTCCCCGTGGTGGTGGGATCACGCCGCTATTTCCGCCTGCGCGCCTCGGGGCCGGGTGCCTTTACCACCTGTTCCCGCCTGAAGGGCGCGGGTATCGACTGCTTCAGGGTGATCTGATTGAGATTGCGGAAACCGCAGTCTTTGCTCCATAAACCGGCGATGCGCGCATCATTCGTTTTCGCCCTTTGCCTGTCGACCCCGGTTGCCGCCCAAAGCGACCCGGCCCCGTTGCTCAGCGTCGATCCGATGATCGGCACGGGCGGCGAAGGTCACACCTTTCCGGGGGCCACGGCGCCGTTCGGCATGGTTCAGCTTTCACCCGATACCGATACGACGTGCCAGATCAGGGCCTGCTATGGGCATGCCGCCGGGTATCGCTATGAAGATCCGACCATTCAGGGGTTCAGCCACACCCATTTTTCGGGCGCGGGCCATTCGGACCTTGGCGATATTCTGGTCATGCCACAGGCCGGGGCCGACGTGGCGCTTGATCCGGGTGATCCCGGACAGCCCGGTTCCGGCTATCGCTCGCGGTTTGACCACCACAGCGAGATCGCCCGGCCCGGCTATTATGCGGTGACCTTGCGCGACAGCGGGGTGCGCGCCGAACTCGCCGCCGGGACGCGCATCGGCGTGCATCGTTATACCTTTCCGCAAGGCCAGCCGGCGCATCTGCTGATCGACATGCGGTCGTCGCTGTACTATTATCCCGGCAAGATCCTGTGGTCGGGGCTGCATCTGCTGCCCGACGGCACGTTGACCGGATTTCGCGAAACGCGCGGCTGGGCGCCGGGACGAAAGCTGTTTTTCGCGATGCGGTTCTCCGCGCCATTGACCGGGCACGGGTTTGTCGACCGCGATCCGGCGGTGCTCTACAAGGGATTTCAGGGGCCCGGGCGCGGCAGCGATGCCCTGTCCGAAAAACTGGGGCGCGCGCTGGAAGCCCGGCTCGATTTCGGCGTACTGACCGCGCCGCTAGAAGTGCGGGTGGGATTGTCCGGCGTGGACGAGCGTGGCGCGGTGGCCAACCTCGATGCAGAACCGGGGGATTTCGATGCGGTGCGCGCACGCACGGCCACCGCCTGGACGCAGGCGCTTGGCGCGATCGAGATCGACGCGGCCCAGCCGATGCGCCGCAATATCTATACCGCGCTCTACCACGCCCTGCTGGCGCCGAGCGTGTGGAGCGACGCCGATGGGCGCTATCGCGGACCCGATGATCAGGTCCACCTGGCGCAGGGCTTCACGTTCCGATCGACGTATTCGCTGTGGGACACGTTTCGCGCCGAACACCCGCTGCTGACACTGATCCAGCCCGAACAGACCACCGCCGACGTGGTGCGCTCGCTGGTGGAAAGTCAGCGTTACAGTCCCGACGGCATCCTGCCGGTGTGGCAGTTTGCCGGACGCGAAACATGGACCATGATCGGCTATCACGCCGTGCCGGTGATTGCCGACGCCTACCTGAAGGGCCTGCGCGGCTTTGACGCCGATGCCGCGCTCGCTGCGATGGTCGCCAGCGCAGACCATGCCGCCTATGGCGGGCTGGGCGAATATATGGCGCGGGGCTATGTGCCGATCGACAAAGAGCCCGAGGCCGCCTCAAAGACGGTCGAATATGCCTTTGACGACTGGACCATCGCACGCATGGCGCGGGCGATGGGGCGTACCGCGATTGCCGACCGGTTCGAAAAACGCGCAGGCAACTGGCGCAACAGCTTTGATCCACAAACCGGCTGGGTGCGCGCCCGGCTGTCGACCGGCGCTTTTCGCACGCCGTTCGATCCCGCCGCGATCAACTATGGCTCTGACTATACCGAGGGCAATGCCTGGCAATATAGCTGGTTCATGCCGCAGGACGAGGCCGGGCTGATCCGCATGCTGGGCGGCGATGCGAAAGCCGTGGCAAAGCTGGATGCGATGTTCAATTTCGACACCTCGAAACTGGACTACAGCCATGCAGAGGACATTGCCGGGCTGATCGGGCAATATATCCACGGCAATGAGCCCAGCCACCACGTCGCCTATCTCTATGACTATGCCGGCGCGCCCTGGCGCACGCAGGAACGGCTGGCCCAGATCGTGGCCTCGCAATACAAGCCGACCCCCGACGGGCTGGCCGGCAATGACGATCTCGGGCAGATGTCGGCCTGGTTGGTGTTCACGGCGCTGGGGTTCTATCCGGTTGCGCCGGGATCGAACCAATATGTCATCGGCCGACCGTTCGTGGACCGCGCGGTGATGAACCTGCCCAATGGCAAACGGTTTGTCATTGTCGCCGAAGGGCTGTCGGCAGCCAATGGCTATGTGCAATCGGTCATGCTCGATGGCCGCGCCCTGCCCCGCAGCTTTATCACCGATGGCGATATCCGCGCCGGGGGCGAATTGCGCTTTACAATGGGCCCGACGCCCAACCGGCACTGGGCCACATCGGCAGCGGCGCGGCCCTATTCGATGTCGAACGGGTCCGCGCCTGCGAACTGAACAGGATCACCGCGCCGGCAGGATCAATGCACGCGGCCCAGCTTGTCGGGATTGCGCGTGACATAGATTGCGCTGATGCGGCCATCCTCGATCAGCAGCGCGGTGGTCGGTGGCAGGCCATCGGGTTCGCGCGTGATAAAACCGGGCAACCCGTTGATCATGGCAAACCGGATCAGTTGCGACGGGGCGCGACGCAGGCGGGCCAGCGCCACCTGCGCGCGCAGAAACTCGGTTGCGCCGTGCAGGACGCGGGCAACCGACGGACGTTTGCCGCCGCCATCGGAATGGAAACGCACATCCTGCGCCAGCAGGGCGCCCAGTTGCGCCATGTCGCCGTTGCGTGAGGCGTCGAAAAAGGCCGCGGCAATCGCCTTGCCCTGGTGCTGGTCGAGCGGAAAGCGCGGACGTTCCATCCGTACATGCGTTCTTGCGCGGCTGGCCAGTTGCCGACAGGCCGCCTCGTCCCGGTCGAGCACGCGGGCGATGTCCTCAAAGCTTTCGTCAAATACGTCGTGCAGCAGAAAGGCGGCCCGTTCCAGTGGCGACAACCGTTCCAGCGCCAGCAACAGCGGCAAAGTCACATCCTCGTCCCAGTCGTCTTCCACCACGGGTTCGGGCAACCACGGGCCGATATAGCTTTCGCGCTGGAACCGGGCCGATTTCATGTGATCGAGGCAGAGCCGCGTGACGATGCGGCGCAGGAATGCGGCAGGCACTGCAACCTGCCCATGGTCCACCCCGCGCCAGCGCAGGAAGGCATCCTGGACGATATCTTCGGCATCCGCCAGCGAGCCCAACATGCGATAGGCAACACGCAGCAGCCCGGGCCGCTGCGCATCAAAGATCAGGCTGGCCGCCTCGGTCATTGCCAGCCCAGGTCCGGGGCATAGATGTTGAAACCCACTGCCAGCCGGTTCCACCCGTTGATCGCGTTGATCGCCAGCGTCAGTTGCACTTGCTCGGCCTCGGTAAACTGCGCCGCCAGCGCGGCATGGACGGCATCGGGTGCGCGCCGGGTGGCGATTTCGGTCACATGCTCGGTCCAGCCCAGCGCGGCGCGTTCGCGATCGGTATAGCATGGCGCTTCGTGCCAGGCAGCCAGCAGATGAATGCGCTGTTCGCTCTCGCCCGCCTTGCGCGCATCGGATGTGTGCATGTTCAGGCAATTGGCGCAGCCGTTGATCTGCGAAGCGCGGATCTTCACCAGTTCGAGCAGCGACGTTTCCAGCCCGCAGTCGGCCACGGCCTGCGAAAACGCGTACCACGCTTTGAAAATGTCGGGCGAGGCGGTGTAGAGATTAAGGCGCGGGGCCATGGTAACATCCTTTTGCGATTGGGATGCCACCATGACGAGCCGGGCATGTCCGATGTGACATGCGGCGCACATTTTTTCTGTCGCGGCGCGCCGATCCGGCCGCTTCGCGTCAGGGATAGGCGGGTTTGCCGTCTTGCGCGGCAGCGATGCGGGCGTTGGCGGCCTTCAGATCGCGAAACCCGATCAGGCGATGGCTCTCTTCGTCCCACAGCGCCAGGCGCCAGCAGGTCAGACTGTCGCGCAGCGTGATGCGGCGGCTGACCCGGTGCAGTTCGGGTGCTGAATCGAGGCAGGCCTGCAAGTGATAGTTGGGAATGCGGATCGACAGGTGATGGATGTGGTGCAGGCCGATGTTGCCGCTGAACCATTGCAGGATCGGCGGAAGATCGAAATAGGAACTGCCCCGCAGCGCCGCCGCGTGGAAGTTCCAGGTGCCATCGCGTTCCCAATAGGTGTCTTCGAACTGGTGCTGGACATAGAACAGCCAATTGCCGATCCACGCCGCAACGATCATCACCGGCAGGTATGTCGCCAGCACCGCGCCAGCGCCGAACAGCACCATCGGCACGCCAAACACCACGATCAGGACGACGTTGAGCGACATCACACTGCGCCGCGCCGTGCGGTCCTGCCACTTCCGGCCCGTAGCCAATCGTTGCAGCACGATGAAGTTGAGCGGTGCGCCGACCAGCACCATCACGAACGGACTGCGGAACAGCCGGTAGCCCAGCCTCTGCAAAGGCGTGGCCGCCTGATATTCGCGGACCGTCATGGTATCCACATCGCCCCAGCCACGGCGGTCGAGATTGCCACCCGTCGCGTGATGGATGGCGTGGCCCCTTTTCCATTCGGAATAGGGCGTGAGCGTGAACACGCTGATCAGGCGACCCACCAAATCGTTGGCGGCGCGCGACTTGAAAAAGGACCCGTGGCCGCAGTCATGCTGGATAATGAACAGGCGCACCAGCAGCCCGCCAGTCGGGATGGCCAGCAACAGGGCCAGCCAGTACCGGCCTTTGGTCGCCGTGGCGATCACCACCAGCATAACCAGGAACAGCGTCCCGGTCGTGATCAGTTGAAACAGGCTTCGTTTCAGGTCGGGCCCATAGGCCCTGAACCGCCGCACAAGGTCGCGGCCGATCATCTCTGCGTCGCGCACAAGCGTCAGGTCCTGGCCATCGGTCATCACGCGGTCGCTGGCGCCCTGTGCCTGGAAGCGAAGGCCTGAGCCGGTGGCGCGATCATACTGGGTGTCGTTGGGTATCGAAGTCACGGAATAGCGGTCTTTCGGCAGGCCGCTTGCTCACCCCGGGGTTTGCATAGCGGAAGCATGGCCGTGCTGACGCGGCCTTGTCGTTCAGTTTGGAATGGACAAACAGCAGCGCCCCGGGTGCCTGCCGCAATCATCGCAGCCTTATCCCTGATCGTGTTTCGCAAGTGGCCGCTCTTCGCACAAATTTCAAGCGCCACCGTGATTGCGCCCGCAATATCAACGCGTGACCCTGACCGCAATGCGCCAGCGTCAGGTCTTTCGGACCGCGAACGCCAGCATCACGATGGTCAAGCCCATGAAGAACAGGTTCACCCCGGCAATCACGCCGATCGCCCACGCCGCGGTTCCTGGCCAACCGTTCCAGATCAGGAACACCAGTCCCAGATCGATGATCCCCCGGAACAGCAGCCAGCCCCAGTTGCGCGCGTGGTGACGAAAATCGAGCCCGGCAAGGATCGCCGAAAGACCCTCGACAAAGAACAGCGCCGCCAACAACGTGGTCAGCGTCAACGCCCCGCGCAACGGATTGACCAACAGCAAGGCGCCAACCACGATCGCCAGCACCCCGGCCGACAAAGACCACCAGTAGCCCGGCGCATGGCGGGCGTGCAGCAGGCTGACCACCCGCACCAGGCCGCCCGCACACAACAGCCAACCGACCAGGATGTCGACGGCCAGCGTGCCAAGCAATGGCATCGTAAACGCCAGCACGCCGAAAAATTCCAGCAACAGGCCTTCGCACAGCATCAGTTTCCAGCGCTCGGCCAATCGCGCTCCGATACGATCGCGCAGCAGGTCTGGTGTCGGCAGGTGTTCGAAGGCCATTGTTCCGCTCCGTGGTTTCGATGCAACGTGATCGACAGGACGCGCCGGACATCGGACGGACGCAAGGCAGAGGTATCCGGACCGCCACCACCCCGTCAATCGACTTGGACCATCCAGCCGACACAACCGCAAAGCGCCGGATCTCGCGCGGAGATCCGGCGCCATGGGGCAATGGGACGTGCGTTTACTGGCCGGCGTTGCGTGCGGCCTCTTCAATGAACGTGGCCACCACGGCGGGCTGAGACACATAGATGGCGTGGCTGCCGGCGGCTTCTTCGACATGGGCGTGGGCGCGTGCGGCCATCATGCGCTGGGCGGCCGGCGGGATCATCTTGTCATCGGTGGAGACGAGATAGAAGGTCGGCTTGACGCGCCACGCCGGATTGGTGACCGCACCGGTCAGCGCGGCAACACCCCATGGCACTTGCGATGCCGCCATCACGCTGGCGGTGTCGGGATCGACATCGGCCGCAAACGACCCTGCAAACTTGGCATTGTCGAGGAACAGATAGCCATCCTTGGGCGGCAGGATCGGCGGCACCGGGGCGCCCGCCGGGGGATTGGCGATCAGCGAACCGACCGATTCACCCTTGTCCGGCGCGAACGCGGTCACATAGACAAGGCCCGCAACTTTGGCATCGGTGCCCGCTTCGGAAATCACCACGCCGCCATAGCTGTGGCCGACCAGGATGACTTTGCCGTCGGCGGCGGCGATGGCCCGCCGGGTGACCGCAACATCGTCGTCCAGCGTCTGGGTTGGGTTCTGGACAATCGTGACTTTATAGCCGTCGCGGGTCAGGATCTTGTAAACCCCGGCCCAGCCCGATCCGTCAACGAAGCCGCCGTGCACCAGCACGATCGATTTGACGGGAGCAGCGGCGTGGGTGGCGTAGGTGTCCTGGGCGAACGCGGGGAACGCGCCCAGAGCGAGAGCGGCAGTGGCGGCGAGCAGGGTGATGGACTTGCGCATGGGCTTTCTCCGTTTGATATGGTGCGATAATTATTATTGCGATAAGTCTTAGCTACAGGAGGCCCTTGCCCTTTGTCCAGCAAAAGTTTATTGCGATATACATTATCGGAATAACATATTGATTCGAAAGCGAGGAATTTTGTGAGCGAACCCGCCAACGCCCCGCCGCCGCTCGACGCACAACTGTGTTTTTCGCTCTATGCGACGACGATCGCGATCAACCGGTTGTACAAACCGATGCTCGATTCGATGGGCGTGACGTATCCGCAGTACCTGGTGCTGAGCACGCTGTGGGAAAAGGACGGCCAGACCATCTCGGCGATTGCCGACCGGCTGGCGCTGGAGCCGAGCACGATTACCCCGTTGATGAAGCGGCTGGAAGCGGCCGGTTTCGTGTCGCGCCAGCGCAATCCTCACGACGAGCGCCAGGTGCAGGTGTTCCTGTCCGCCAAGGGCAAGGCCCTGCGCAGCGATGCCTCATGCCTGACTCAGGCATTGCTTGAAAACTCGAAACTGTCGATCCCGCAGATGGTTGCGCTCAATGATCAGGTCCGCCAGCTATATGGTGCCCTGACCGCGCGGTAAAACAGGGTTCAATCGTGCCCGCCCTCCCCTCATTGCCGGGGAACGGTGCCACATTTCCCCCAAAGCGAGCGAACAGGCCGTCGGACGGGATTGTCGGGGCCGCCAACTTGAGCGATCGTGCACGCAGAACGCAAGGCCCCCATCGGGATGGGGCACATCGGGCACAAAGCGAGACATGATGACGATCGATCTGCCTGAACGAATTGAACAAAACCGCACATTGCGAACCCTTCCAGGCCGGGTGGCACCGGTGCGCATGACAATGCTGGTTGGCGTGCTGTGGGCGCTGTGGCTGGCGGTGGCCGGCCCGGCCTACGGCCAGTCGGCGACGCCGATCGCCACGATTGCCCAGCAGGTCAACCAGTATGACGCCGCGTTGCGGGCGATTGCGCGCGACGCCCGCGATCCGAAACTCGACGACGATGCGCTGCGCCAAAGGGTTGCGGCGATTGCGCCGATCGATCAGGCGCTCGATGCGATCGTAACCGACTTGTCGGCGCGCACTGCCGCAGTCGATGCGCGGCTGGCCGAGCTGGGACCCGCCCCCGGGGCGGGCCAGCCGCCCGAAGCGCCCGAGGTCAGCCAGGAACGCGCGCGCCTGGTCGCCTTCCGCCAGTCGGTCGACAGCGAGGTCAAGCAGGCGCGCGTGCTGACGGTGGTCACCGACCAGTTGACCACCCATCTGGCCGATCGTCGGCGAGAGCTGTTTTCGACGCGGCTGTGGACCAGCGGCCGATCAGTGCTCGACCCGCGCCTGTGGATCGATTTTGCGCAGAATGTCCGGTTCGACGCGGCCCGGATCGTTGCGATTTATCAGGCGGAAGTGCGCCAACTGGTGACCACCGCGCCCAGCGATGCGGTGCTGGTCGGCTGGGTGGTCAGCGCGCTGATCGCCGCACTGCTGATCTTTCCGGGCATCCTGCTCCTGCTCCGCCTGGGCGATCGCTATGTGGCGGGCATCGAGACGGCATCGCGGCTGCGCCGATCGCTGCGCGCCTTGTTGATCGTGTGCATCATCACCGCCTTGCCGCTGATCGCGGGCTGGCTGATCCGGGTGACACTGGGCGCGGGTGGGGCGCTGACGCCGCAGATGGATGGCGCGCTGGCCATCCTCATTCGCGCGACCGGGTTTTCGGCGCTGTTGTATGGCATTGCCCATGCCTTGCTGGCCGCAGAGGCGCCGATCTGGCGACTGGCCCCGATCTCTGACGATCATGCGGCAAAGCTGCGGCGCTTTCCCGCACTGACGGCCATCGCCGTGGGTGTGGCCAACGGCGTGGCCGGGCTGAATTCCGCCTTTGGCATGTCGCTGTCGACTTCGATGATTACCGATGCGATCACCGTGCTGATCGAACTGGCGATCATCGGCCGCGTGCTGATTGTCGTTGCCAGCAACCGCACGTCCGCCAGGGAGGCGCACGTCGATGCCGCCACGCGGCGGTCGCAAGTGCCCTGGGCAATCGCCGCGCTGGCGAGCTGGGTCGGACTGATCTGGGCGGTCGGCGCCGCGGTGTTCGGTTATCTTGCACTGGCGACGTTCCTGATGCGCGAAATGGTGTGGAGCGCGACAGTCCTCGGCTGCCTGTTCCTGCTGATCCATTTCGCCGATGACCTGTTTCCCGCCTTGCTCGGGCCCCACAGCCGCACCGGGCGCTTCATCGGATCGGTGCTGGCGCTGTCGCGTTCGACGCTGGACCAGATCGGGATACTGCTGGCAGGCTTTGCACGGCTGTCGCTGCTGTTGTTCGGCTGGACCGCGATCGTCGCCCCGCTGGGCGCCAGCACCAGCGATGTCGTGGGCCGGATCAGCTCGAGCGATCTCATCCTTCATATCGGTCCCGTCTCGATCTCGCCCGGCACGATCATCGGGGGCGTGCTGCTGTTTGCGGTCGGGCTGATCGTCACCCGCGCAATCCGCAACTGGGTGGAAAAGCATTACCTGCCCAGCACCACGCTCGACATCGGTGTGCGCACTTCGTTGTCGGCCGGCGTCAGCTATCTGGGGGTGTTTGTCGCGCTGCTGCTGGCCAGCGCCTATCTCGGGGTCAGCCTTGACCGGATCGCACTGCTTGCCGGTGCGCTGTCGGTGGGCATCGGGTTCGGCCTGCAGGCGGTGATCGGCAATTTCGTGTCGGGGCTGATCCTGCTGGCCGAACGCCCCGTCAAAGTCGGCGACTGGATCGCGATCGGCGATCTGGAAGGCGATGTAAAACGCATCAATGTGCGCGCCACCGAAATCGAAATGGCCGATCGTTCGCGCCTGATCGTGCCCAATTCCGAACTGGTGACCAAGACCGTTCGCAACGTGACCCATGGTGAAGCGCTGGGCCGCATTCGCATCGTGCTCAAAGTCAACGACGATGCCGATGTGATCGCATTGCGCGATCTGCTGCTGGCCCATCTGGCGGGGCATGAAACCGTGCTGCGGGACCCGGCGCCGAATGTGTACCTGACCGACGCGCGCGACGGCGGCCTGGAATTCACCTGCTTTGCCTATGTCCCGTCCGCGCGCCAGGCCTTTGGCGTGCGCAGCGCGCTGCTGTTCGAAATCATTCCCGATCTGCGCGCCAACGGCTTTGCGCTGTCCAATTCGACCCCGATCGTGAATGTCGGCATGATCGATCGGCCGATCGAACCTTCGGCACCGGGATGAGGTTGCCGGTGCCCGGTTGGAAATTCCGGCCATGCCGGAATTTCCTGAAGACGGCACCGGCCCGCTCCCCGCGACGAAGAGCACGAAAACGTCCGGGGGACGTTTTCGCTGAGGAGCCGACCACCCATAGGATACCTATAGTAGGGTGGTCGGGTGGGGGAGCGGGCCGGTGCCGTCTACAAAAATCACCTCTTTCGGCGAATTTTCAAAACGACTCTCACGCCGCGTGCAGGACACCCCGATACGTCGCATCCTCAAGCACGCGTCCGGCCCCCATGGCCACGCAGTTCAGGGGGTTGTCGGCCACTCTGACCGGCAACCCGGTCTCATGGGCCAGCAGTTTATCGAGATTGGCCAGCAGTGATCCGCCGCCAGTCATGACAATGCCGCCATGGATGATATCCGCGGCGATCTCGGGCGGGGTGTTTTCCAGGGCGTTGCGGACGGCGGCCACGATCTGCCCGACCGGTTCGGCCAGGGCATCGACAATCTCGGACTGCGACATCGCGATTTCGACCGGCACGCCCCTGGCCAGATCGCGCCCCTTGATCACCGCAACCGGCACCGGGCCCTGCCCGCACAACCGCGCAGAGCCCATTTGCAGCTTGACCCGTTCGGCCGTGGCCTCGCCGATCAGCAGATTGTAGTTGCGGCGCACATGTGACACGATGGCATCGTCCATCCGGTCGCCGCCGACGCGAACCGACAACGCCAGGCTGAGCCCGCCGACCGCGATAACGCCGACTTCGGTGGTTCCCCCGCCAATGTCGACCACCATCGATCCGATCGGATGGGTGACCGGCAGATCGGCGCCGATTGCCGCCGCCATGGGCTCATCGATCAGCCAGACTTTGCGTGCGCCCGCGTTGGATGCCGCATCGCGGATCGCGCGCCGTTCGACAGGCGTTGACCCCGAAGGCACGCAAACGACAATTTCGGGTCTGCCCCGCATCGGACCGCCCGGCCCTTGCGCCTTGCGGATGAAATGCTTGATCATCTGTTCGGCCACTTCGAGATCGGAGATGACCCCGTTGCGCAGCGGGCGGACCGTCTTGATATGATCGGGGGTGCGCCCCATCATCATCTTTGCATCGTTGCCGACCGCCAGCACGCTGGTGACGCCGTTGATGGTCTGCAGCGCGACCACCGATGGTTCGGCCAGCACCACCCCCAGCTTGCGCACATAGACCACCGTATTGGCGGTCCCGAGATCGATCGCCAGGTCGGAGGATGCAAAGGAAAACAGATCAAATAGGGACATAGGCTCATCCGCGGTTCAAACATCCCTCCGCCAGCGCCCTGCTAGCTGAGCGGAATATGAACCGATTACCCGGTCTGCGGCACAATCCCCCCTGTGCGGGACCAACGGGCTTGCCCCATGCCGGTTGGTGTGCGCGGATCGCTGCAAAGGGCCGGCGCAGGCCTATTCTTGCGTTTCGCCAAAAAAATTGACGCTGGCGGGAAGGGTTTTTTGGATTCATGTCTCTCACTGGGAAAAGGCAATAAATGCGCAGGGACATTGGGGGAGGGCGTTACGCAGTCGGAAGGGCAACATAACCTTGCGCGTCGTCGTGCGCTTGCGGCGTGGGTGGCGCGCGAGATCATGCCGCATGAGGGGCGGGTGCGTGCGTGGTTCGCACGCAGACGCTTGAGCCCAGAGGATATCGATGAGCTTATGCAGGAAGCCTATTGCCGAATAGCGATGCTGGACGGGGTCGATCACATCGATTCCGGCCATGCCTATTTCTTTTCCGTGGCGCGGAACCTGTTGCTGCGTCGGCTAAAGCGGCAGCGCGTCGTGCAGTTCGAGGAAATCTGCGAAATCGAGAGCTTTCGGGACCAGAGCAATCCTTCGCCCGAAGAACAGGCCGCCAATCGCCAGGCCTATGACCGGGTGTTGACGCTGATCGCCGGTTTGCCCGAGCGGTGCCGCAACATCGTCGAATTGCGCAAGATCGAGGGCTGGTCGCAAAAAGAGATCGCCGCCCATTTCGGGATAACCGAAAAAGCCGTGGAAAAGCAGGTGTGGTCCGGTGTCCGGGCCGTGCGCGAAGGATGGTCGCGCCAATTCGACCAGCCACCGATCGGCGGTGATTTTGCCGACCCTGCGCGCCAGCGCAAGGCGGTTGAGCCATGACCGGCACAGGCCCCGATGATGCGCTGGAAGCGGCGCGCTGGGTTGCGCGGATGGATTGCGGCACCTGGAGCGATGCGGACGAGGCCGCGCTGCAGCAATGGCTGGCCGGTGCGCCCCGGCGCCACGGGCTTTTGCTGACAACCCATGCGGCATGGTTGCTGCATGACGAGACCGCCCCGCAAGCGCCCGCCACCAGCGAGGATGCAATCGAAAGCCCAGTCGCAAGCCCCGTGCGGTGGCGCAGGCGCGCCGTGCTCGGGGGCGTGGCCGCGGCCGGGATCGGCATGGTCGGTTCGGCCCTGTGGTACGATCCGGGCGTGGCCTATGCGACCAAGCTGGGGGAAATCCGCCGCGTGCCATTGGTCGACGGTTCAGTCATGACCATCAATTCGGGCAGCGAAATCAAGGTTCACATGGCCAAGCGCGCGCGCGAGGTCGAAATCGCGCAGGGCGAGGCATGGTTCGAAGTGGCCAAGGATGCCAGGCGGCCGTTTGTCGTGGCCGCGGGCAATGCCAAGGCCATGGCGATCGGGACCGCCTTTTCGGTGCGCAAGCGCGACAGCGGGGTCGAAGTGCTGGTCACCGAAGGGATCGTGGAAACCTGGTCGGAAGATGTTGATTCCCCGCGCCTGCGCGTCACGGCAGGCCAGCGGGCCTTTATCGGCGACCAGTCGATCGTGCATTTCGAGGCAACCCACGCCTCGGGGGTGGATCGTGCACTCGCCTGGCGCGAAGGCATGATCGATCTCAACGGCACGACGCTGGGCGATGCCGCCGAAGAGTTCAACCGTTACAACGATCGCAAGATCCTGATCTCGAACCCGGCGATGATCGGCGAACAGTTCGACGGGGTGTTTCGCATCGACGATCCCGAAGGGTTTGCCAACGCCGTGCGCAGTGCGCTCAATGCCAACGTCAACATGGACGATCCACGCTGGATCAGGATCGAACCGGCGCGATAGAGCGGCCACACGCCAAAAAATCATTGCAAGGCAGTATATTATCGAAAAACTGGCATCTTTTTCCAGAAATTTTTTCTAAAAAATTGCACACATTGGGAAGGAAACTTTGGATCCGGGACTCTTGGTAAGCAAAGGGGCAAAAAAGCTCTTTGGATCAAAGTTTCTTGTTGAGGGGGAATTGATGCCATATTCTGCAATTCGTCAGGCGCTATTTGCGTCCACTGGAATTGTGTGCATGATGACCGTGCCAGCCACGGCACAGGCCGCGGCACAGCTCAAACAGTTTTCAATCGACGCCCAATCGGCCGAGACCGCCATCGGCGAATTCGGACACCAGGCCGGCGTACAGATCGTTGCCCCGCGAAAGTTGACCCGCTCGGTGCGGACCAACCCCGTCCACGGCGAATTGTCGGTTGCCGCAGCGCTCGACCGGCTGTTTGCCGGGACCGGGCTCGAGGTGCGCCAGACCGGGCCGCAGACATTTGCGGTGGTGGCAAAACCGGTCGCCACCGCCGGGCCGTCGGCGGTGGCCTCGGCAGCCCTGGTTGGGCGGACCGCTGTCGCCGAAGAGACCTCTGCCGCGCAGCCGGCGGCGCCGCCTGCCGCCGATCCCACCCAGGGCGCCGCTGCGCCCGATGCGGCGCCGATCATCGTCACCGGCCTGCGCGCCAGTCTCGACAATTCGCGCGGGATCAAGCGCGCGGCCAGCGGCATCGTCGATGCCATCTCGATCAAGGATATCGGCAAGTTGCCGGATGCCAACCTGGCCGAATCGCTCCAGCGCATCACCGGCGTATCGATTGACCGGTCGGGCGGCGAAGGCGCGTTCATCACGGTCCGCGGCTTTGGCCCGGAATTCAACACGGTGCTGGTCAACGGCCGCCAATTGGCCACCCCTACCGACCCTAGCCAGGCATCTGGTCGGGCATTCTCGTTCGACACGCTGGCGTCCGAGCTTGTATCGGGTGTGGAGGTCTACAAGTCGTCGACCGCGCGATTTCAGTCTGGCGGGGTTGGATCGACGGTCAACATCAAGACGGCCCGGCCGTTTGACTACAACGGGTTGAAATTCTCGTCCTCGGTCGATGTCAACTATGACACCAATGCCAAGAAGGCCGCGCCCGACGGGTCATTCCTGTTTTCGGACACCACCCACGACGGCAATTTCGGCGTGCTGCTGTCGGGCAGCTATCAGCATCGCTATGGCAAGCTGAACACCGCGCAGACCGACGGCTGGCTGGTCAACCCGGCGGTTCCGGGCAGCCAGGTCAATGGCGGAGCGGGCACCGTCAGCGCCAGCAACCCCAACGGCAACCTGTTCATCCCGCAGGATTTCGATGAACGCGTGATCACCGAAAACCGCGAGCGCATCGGCGGCACGCTGGTGTTGCAATACCGGCCCAACAACGATCTGACGATTACCGCCGACGCGCTTTACAGCAAGTTTACCGACACCACCGATTCCCGCTCGTTCGGCAACTGGTTCACCGCCACCAACCTGACCAACGTCAAGACCGATGCCAACGGCACGGCCATCGACATGACCCAGGCATCGGGCATTGCCGAGGATTTCCACGACGAAAAATTCGACAAGCGCACCAACACCAAGGCGTTCGGCCTGAATGCCGACTGGAAGATCAGCGAACACGTCAGCGCGGTGTTCGATGTCAACTATTCGGTGGCCAAGGAAGATCCCAACAACGGCCAGGAAAACGAACTGGCTCTGTTGGGCTATGATACGGGTTACGCACGGTTTCAGTCCGACAGTTCGGTATTGCCCTGGTTGTCCCAGGGACTGCCCGTCGCAGGCGGCGGCGCATGCCCCGGATCGGCAACCAATTCTGGCGTGGCCAGTTCCAGCGCAGTGGTGGGGCAGAACAACCAGGGCGCCAACGAACAGTTGTGCCAGCACGTGATGTTCTATCGCGGCTATGGGACGGATGACCAGGTGGTCCAGGCGCGTGCCGATTTCGTCTACAAAAGCGACAGCAAAGAGGGGCTGACCAGGGCCAACTGGGGCTTGTATGTTTCGCAGGATCGCAAGGACACCGCCTACGATTCCAACGAAGACGATTCGGGCAATGCGGTAGCCGGATATTTGATCCCTGCCCCCGCCAGCGTGCCGATCTCGGTGTTCAATGCCGGGTCGAATTTCCTTTCGGGCATCAGCGGCGCCAGTCGCCTGCCAACCCAATGGCTGACGTTCGATGCCGCCACTTTGTTCAGCGCGATCACCGCGCAACAGCAGGCCACCAATCCCGGGTTCACCTTTGCCCCGCATGACATCAACGACACCGTCGTACGCGAACGGGTGTTCGGCAGCTATTTCGAATCGCAATTCGATGGCGCGCTGGCGGACCGGCCGTTCAGCCTGGTGGCCGGGGTCCGCGTCGAACTGACATCGGCCTATGTCAACGGCCTAGCCACGGCCTATACCGGCCTGCGCTATCAGGACCCGACCGACGATATCCCGGTATCATCGGGCACCACGCGGACGGTCGGCACCAACAATTATGTCGATATCCTGCCCAACCTTGCCTTCAAATGGCTGGTCAGCGACACCTTCACCGCGCGTCTGGCCGCATCGCAGACGCTGACCCGGCCCACGCTCGAACAATTGTCGCCGGTCACCACGTTGAACACCTATCGGCCGGGCGATTTTGCCGCGTCCACCGGCAATCCCAACCTCAAACCGTTCAAGTCGGACAATCTCGATATCTCGGGCGAATATTACTACGCCCGCGCCAGCTATGTCTCGCTGGGCGGATTTCTGAAAAATGTCAGCAACTTCATCGTGCTGAACCAGACCACCGGCCCGATCAACGGCGTCAACGGCCCGCTGATCGATCCGGGCACCCCGTCCAGCCCCAACACCACCAACGCGCCGGCGCAATGGACCATCACGGCGCCGATCAACGGCGCGGATGCCACCGTGGTCGGGCTGGAGGCGGCATGGCAGCACGCGTTGGGCAACACCGGGATCGGCTGGCAGGTCAACGGCACTCTGGTCCATTCCAACCGCCAGTTGAACCCCCAGGACGTCAGCCAGAAATTCGCGCTGACCGGCCTGTCGAATTCGGCCAATGCCGTGCTGTTCTATGACAAGAACGGCATCGAGGCACGCATCGCATGGAACTGGCGCGCGCACTTCCTGCAATACCTGACCCCGCCGCCCAACGGCGCCGGTCAGGCAGTGACGCAAGTGCGCGCCTATCAGCAATTCGATGCCAGCCTGGGCTATCACCTGAACAAACAATATTCGGTGTTTTTCGAAGCGGCGAACCTGACCGACAGCAAGCTGGAGAAATATGCCTATTACACCAACCAGTTCCTCTACGCCGAAGACAGCGGGCGGCGGTTCAAGGCCGGTGTGCGGTACAACTTCTGATCCGCACAGGTTGATCGATTGACCGCCAGGGGTCCGGGCGTTCACAACCACGCCCGGACCTTTGCCGTCTGCCCCCTGGGCACTACTGGCGCGAACGCAGCGCGATAGAGGCTTTACGTGGAATGACCCAAGCTGTGAAATCGGTCTGCATTGTCGGCGGCGGTTCGGCCGGATGGCTGACCGCCGGATTGATCGCCGCCCGGCATCGTGGCGCGCCGGGCGGCGAGCACTGCCTGTCGATCACGCTGGTGGAAAGCGTGGAACGCGGGGCGATCGGCGTGGGCGAAGGCACCTGGCCGACCATGCGCCAGACTTTGCGCAAGATCGGCATTTCCGAAACCGATTTCATCCGCGCCTGCCACGCCTCGTTCAAGCAGGGCGCCAAATTCGTCGGCTGGCGCACGGGCGATCCGGACGATTTCTATTACCACCCGCTGGTCCTGCCCGAGGGCTTTCCCGATCTGGACCTGGCGCCGCACTGGCATGAAGCGGCGGCATCCTCGTTTTCGGATACCGTGTGTTTTCAGGAGTTCCTGTGCGAAAACGGTCTGGCGCCAAAGCTGATCACCTCGCCCGAATATGGCGGGATCGCCAACTATGCCTATCACCTCGATGCCGGGCAGCTTGGCAAATTGCTGCGCGATCATTGCGTGGGCAAACTCGGCGTGCGCCACCTCGATGACGAGATCGTCCGCGTGGAACAGGCCGACAACGGCGATGTGACCGCGGTGGTCGGTCTGCGCCATGGCCCGATCAAGGCCGACCTGTTCATTGATTGCAGCGGATTTTCCTCACTGCTGCTGGGCCAGACACTGGGCGTGCCGTTTGTCGATTGCAGCGATGTGCTGTTCATCGATCGCGCGCTGGCCGTACAGGTGCCCTATGACGGACCAGACAGCCCGATCGTCTCACACACCGTTTCCACCGCGCAAAAGCACGGCTGGATCTGGGACATCGGACTGCAAAGCCGGCGCGGCGTCGGCTATGTCTGGTCCAGCCGCCATGCCGGGGCCGACCGCGTGGCGGACGAACTGGCGGCCTATGTCGGCCCCGCCTTTGCCGATCTCAATCCGCGCGAAATCGCCATTCGATCGGGCCATCGCGCCTGTTTCTGGAAAAACAACGTGGTTGCCGTGGGACTGGCCGCCGGCTTTCTCGAACCGCTCGAAGCCTCGGCGCTGGTGCTGGTCGAACTGTCGGCCGACTATATCGCCACCGCGATGCCGGCCACGCGCCATGCGATGGATATTGTCGCCCGGCGATTCAACGCCATGACCCGCTATCGCTGGGACCGCATCATCGAGTTTCTGAAGCTGCATTACATGTTGTCCGAACGCGAAGACACTGCGTTCTGGCGCGACAACCGCGACCCCGACACCATCCCGCAGAATTTGTGCGACCAGTTGGAATTGTGGCGCCACCATCCGCCCGGCGAGCATGATTTCGCCAGCGCCAACGAGATGTTTCCGGCGGCAAGCTATCAATACGTGCTCTATGGCATGGGTTTTCGCACCGAGCCTTTGCGCAGACCCACAGCGGACGAGCGCCACGCGGCGCAGGACGCCTTTGCCCGCACCACCGCCACCAAGCGAAAGCTCGCCGCGATGCCGACCAACCGCGCCCTGCTGGACAAATTGGCGCAGTACCGATTTCAGCCGATCTGAATTTTGGCCATTTTCATCAGACTTTTACAGGGGGCAGTGATGAAACTCGTTCAACTCAGCCGCACCGAGCACGGGCATCTGCGCATCAATCCCGCGCTGGCGCTGTCGGTGGCGGCCAATGTCCATCTGGTGCCGCTGACGCTGTCGGAAATCCGCACCGTTGCCAGCCAGTTTCCGGTGTTCCTGGCCAAAGATGGCGAAACCGGGCAATTCTATCCCTGTGCGCTGATGGGGCTGGAACCGCACGAAAACCTCTATTGGACCGGGTCGGCGCTCGATGCCGACCATATCCCGCTCAACCTTCTGCGCTTGCCGTTCTTCATCGGCGGGGCCGATCCGGCACAGGCGGCGATCTGCCTTGATGAACACAGCCCCGGCGTCGATGCCAACGGACCCTGCGCCATCCTCGAACCCGATGGCAGCGACACCGGCTATATCACCACGATCCATGGCATTCTCGACCGGCTGGCGGCAGGCAAGGCACCGACGCGTGGGTTTGTTGAAAGGGTGGTCGGTCTGGGGCTGGCACGGGAGACAAAGCTCGACGTGCGCTTCGACAATGGCACGGGGGCCGTGCTGAACGGCCTTTATGCCATCGATGAAACGGCCTTGGGCCGCCAGGTGGCGGCGGTGACCGATTTTGACGATGTCATGGTGCTGGCCGCAATGGCGCTGTCGCTGGCGCATGTCGGCGGCCTGGTCCGGCGCAAAAACCGGCGGATCGAGGCCGACGCGCAATGGCTGGGCGCGGCGGCCTAGGCACCATGACCGCGCATCGGGGCCTGGCGCTGGGGCGCGATCACGTGCCCGTGTGGATCTTTGACGATGCCCACCCCGCGCCGCAGGCCTTGCGCGCGGCAGCAGAGGCCGTGTGCTTTGCCCGGCAGGATGGCGATTTCTACCCCGGGGTGCGCGCGGACCCGCCAGCGGACTATGCCGACTGGCTGGCCGATTTTCTGCACATTCGCGCCGAATGGGCCGGAATGCAGGTCCTGCGCGCCAGCTTTGCGATCGCCGCCACCGATCCGGCGTCGCTCCTGCCGATCCAGCGCATTCCCCATTTTGACGATCCCGACCCGGCGATCTGGGCGGCGGTGCACTATCTGGCCGAGGTGCCACACGGCGGCACGCTGTTCTTTCACCACCGCCGCAGCGGGTATGAACGGATCACAGCGTCGCGTGTGTCGGCATGGCGCCAGGCGCTGGCCGCCGACAGCGCCGAACACGGATTTCCCGACGCAGCCTATTGCGGGCCCGATGATGCACGGTTTACCTGCATCGGTTCGGCCGGTTGGCGCCCCAACCGCCTGGTGCTCTATCCCGCCAATTGCCTCCACGCCGGCGACATCGGCGGATCGTGGGCCAGTCGGTCCCGGCTGACGATAACCGCGCTCTTGCGCCTTGGCCCCTAGGCTTAGGGGCGCACCAGCACCTTCAACGCCTCGCGCGCGTTCATCGCGGCATAGCCGTCCGGCACATCATCGAGCGCCACCGTGCGGTCGAACACCAGGCCGGGCTGGATACGGCCCTCCATCACGTCGGGCAGCAGCGTGTCGATATAGGCGCGCACCGGCGCCGGGCCGCCGCCGACCACGACGTTGCGATAGAACATCGGTTGCGCGCCGGGAATCGTGTCGTAATGCGGAACGCCCACGCGGCCAACCGCGCCACCGGCCCGGACAATCCCCATCGCGGTGGCCATCGCATCAGCGGTTCCGACACATTCCAGCACCGATTGCACGCCGATCCCGCCGGTCAACGCCATGATACCGGTGATCGCCTCATCACCCCGCGTTGCCACGACATCGGTCGCGCCGAACTGCCGCGCCAGATCGGTGCGGACCGTGTGGCGCCCCAGCATGATGATCTGTTCGGCGCCCAACCGTTTGGCCGCGATCACCCCGCAGAGCCCGACCGCGCCATCGCCGATCACCGCCACCGTGCCCCCCGGCCTGACTCGCGAGATGACCGCCGCATGGTGGCCGGTGCCCATCACGTCGGACAACGTCAGCAGCCCGGGCATCAGCGCATCGTCTTCGCCGACCGGCAAGGGATAGAGCGTGCCATCGGCCCAGGGCACGCGCAAGGCTTCGGCCTGCGCGCCACCGGCTTCGCCGCCAACACCGAAAAAGCCCCCGTGACGGCACGCGGTCTGCAAGCCTTCGTCGCAAAACAGGCAACTGCCATCGGAAAAGGCAAACGGCATGATCACCACTTGCCCGCGCCGGATCGTGCGCACCTCGCTGCCGATATCGAGCACCACGCCGATCGCTTCGTGGCCCATCTGCTGGCCCGCCACATTTGGCCCGCCGTTGTAGGGCCACAAGTCGCTGCCGCAGATGCAGGCCCGCGTGATGCGGATCACCGCGTCGGTGGGTTGACGGATGGCGGCATCGGGCACGGTCTCGATACGCACATCGTGCGCCTTGATCATCACGGTTGCGCGCATGTCAACTACTCCTGATCCTGCACCGGGCCACCGAGGTAATCGGCATCGGACACGTGTTCCATCCATTCGACCATGCGGCCATCGAGCCCTTCCTGGATGGCGATATGGGTCATCGCAGTGGTCGGCGTCGCGCCGTGCCAGTGGCGATGCCCGGGCGGGCACCACACCACATCGCCCGCGCGGATTTCCACCACCGGGCCACCTTCGCAGCGGGTCCAGCCGGTGCCCGCGGTAACGACCAGCGTCTGGCCGAGCGGGTGGGTGTGCCAGGCGGTGCGCGCGCCGGGCTCGAACGTGACACTGGCGCAGGCGTGGCGTGCCGGTTCGGGCGCGGTGTTCAACGGATCGATGCGCACACGACCGGTAAACCAGTCTGCAGGACCAACCTGGGCGGGTCGGCTGCCATTGCGGTACAAGATCATGCAATGCTCCTATCGGAAACGGGCCAGGGCCCGCACGCAATCTTTGCGCGGGGGCCACCATGTTTCAGGTTGTTTCATCAATTGGCGTTGTACCGTCAAACGGGCGCGTTGATTACCATCAGGCTGGTTGATACAACGATGAATCCCGTTCATCAATGACCGGTCTCAAAGCCCCAGCGGACGCAATTCCCGGATCAATTCGATCAGCAGGCGCAGGCCCGTGGGCAACTGGTGCCGACCGGGGTAATAGATGTGAAAGCCCTCGCCCATCGAAGACCAGTCATCCAGCACCGTCCGCAAGGCACCGCGCGCGACCGCCCCGGCAACGCAGGGTTCGGGCAAATAGGCCAGCGCCGCGCCGCCTTCGGCCAGGTCGAGCGCGAGCTGGGTCTGGTCCATCGTGATCGCGCCGGGCACGTCGATCGCGATCGCCTCACCACCCCGCTCGAATTCCCAGTGATAGAGACTGTCATCGCCCAGCCGGAAACGCAGGCAGCGATGGCGGGCCAGATCGCGCGGATGCGCGGGGATGCCGAAACGGGCGAGATAGTCGGGCGATCCTACCACCACCCAGGCAATGTCGGCCGACAGCCGCCGCGCGATCATGTCTTCGGGCACTGTCCCGCCATAGCGAATGCCTGCATCGAACCCTTGCCCGACGACATCGACCATCGCGTTGCTGACCGCCACATCGACGGTGATGCCCGGATAGCGATCGACAAACACCGGCAGCACTTTGCCCAGCAGCAGCGTGGCGGCATGTTCGGGCACATTCAGGCGGATGCGGCCCATCGGTTCGTCCCGCAAACGGTCAAGCCGGTCGACCGCCGCACCGATCGCCGCAAACGGGCCTTCGAGCGCGGCCTGCAATTCCTCGCCCGCCGCCGTCAGCGTGACACTGCGGCTGGTGCGATTGACCAGTCTTGTACCCAGCCGCGCCTCCAGCCCCTTCAACCCATGGCTGATGGCCGAGGCGCTGATACCCAGTTCCAGCCCCGCGCGCCGAAAATTGCGGTGACGGGCCAGCACGAGAAACATCTGGAAATCGGCAAGATCGGCACGGCCAACGGTCATCGCGCAAGGATGCGGCGGTTCGCCGGGTTTGACAAGCTGATCGGGGCGCGCAGACGCCGCAAGTGGAACAGGTGATCTGACCCGTTGCCGTCAGAACCGCATGTCGTACCCTTCGGGCGGCGCGGGATAGGTGTGCCCGGCATGGCGCGGCCCGGGATGGCGCAGTGTCGAGGCGCGGCCCTCGTG
Source organism: Novosphingobium sp. FSW06-99 (assembly GCF_001519065.1). Classification (GTDB taxonomy): domain Bacteria; phylum Pseudomonadota; class Alphaproteobacteria; order Sphingomonadales; family Sphingomonadaceae; genus Novosphingobium. Next base: position 136,967 of record NZ_KQ954261.1, on the reverse strand, counting down.
CTGCAACCGGTGCGCCGCTTGCGCCCAGTCGGGCAGATCGCTGCCCTCCTGAACCCAGCGGACCATGCCCGCCTCGCTGCACCAGTCTTGCAGATGGGGCATGGCACTGCGATGCGCGCCGCTGGCCGCAAAGGCCTGCATGGCAATGGCGTCGCGCCAGACGGTGACCGTCCAATAGGCGAGATCGCCCTCGCGCCGGACCGCCCCGGCAAGATGCCCTTCGGCCTTGCGGATCTGCGCGATGATCCGGTGCGCGTGGATATAGAACAACGGCACAAAGCGGACCGAGCGCAGGCGAAAGCGGGTGATGCTGACGATTGCCATGGCGGTTACAGCGTCACGACGAGCTTGCGCGCCGAAACGCCCGCCGCCTGGCGATCAAGCGCCTGGGGAATGGCGGCGAGGCCGTGCCCGGCTATGATCGGTTCGGGCGCGGCGACGAAACGACCCTCGGCCAGCGCGCGCGGCAGGAAATCGCGGAAGATCATCGGCCCGACCTCGGTGTTCAGCAAGGCGCTGCCCCAGATAAACCTGGTGCGCACGCCCTTGCGGCGCGACTGGATCGCCAGCGCAAGGTTGCCCATCATGACCCGCGCCAGCGTGGGCACCAGCCGTGCCAGCCGTCCCTTGCCTGCGGGCACAGCGTCGAAACTGGCCGGCGGATTGGCCATGGCGACAAAGCGGTTGCCCTGGCAGGCGCCAAGGATCGCGATGCACGCGCCCGCCGATCCCTGGCCGATCGCCAGTGCACCGGCCAGAGTGCGCCCGCGCAGCGCCGCAATGATATCGCGGATGACGCTCGCGCTGGCATAGTCAAACGCCAGACGCGCGCCGAGCCTGGTCACATAATCAAAGTTGCGCGGCGATGCGGTGGTGATGACATCATAGCCTGCCGCAACGGCCAACTGGATGGCGTTGCTGCCCACACTGGTCGAACCGCCCCAGATCACCAGGGTTTGCCCTTTGGCTTGCGGTTCGGCCGAAGGCGCGTCAAGCGCAAGGCAGTCGGCATCGAACAGCCCGGTTGCGGCGGTCGACAGCGCCAGTGGCAGGACCGAGGCCTGAGCAAACGACAGGCTGTCGGGCATCGGCGAGGCCATATGCGCGGGCAGGATGGCATAGTGCTGAAATGCGCCCTCGGCGGCGCGATGACCCTTGTCGGCACCGGCGGCATAGCCCAGCACCCGCTCACCGACGCGGAACCGGGTGACCCCTTCGCCCACCGCGACCACCACGCCTGCGACATCAGAGCCCGCGATGAACGGATATGCGATCCATGGCGTGATAAGATCGCCAACCGCGCGCACCAGTCGGTCCATCGGGTTGACCGCGACGGCATGGACACGAACCAGTATCTCACCGGTGCGCGGCGCTGTGCAGGGTGCCGACGCCACGGTGAAGTCGGCGCGCTTGGCGTTGAGCCAGAGGGCAATATTGTCGGGCATGAGGTTCTCCTTGGCAAACGGGGTGACTGTTCCTGCCATGCGGGATAGACCTGCCAGATCGGACGAACCATGCTGAGACGTCCGTCATTTCGTTGCAATCGTCCAAGGAACGCCGATGGACCCCTTGTCCGACATTCTCTCGATCCTGCGCCCCAACAGCTATGGCTTTCGCGGGCTCGATGCCGGCGGCGACTGGGCGCTGGCATTTGCGGCCGATGACGCGATCAAGTGCTATGCCATCACCGAGGGGCATTGCTGGCTGGCGATAGAGGATATCGCCGCGCCCATTCGCCTCGAAGCGGGCGATTTCGCGCTGTTGCCCGGGGGCAAGTCCTATCGCCTGCACAGCGCCGCCGATGTCGCCCCGATCGACGCCTACACCTTCTTTCCCGCCATTCCGCCGGGCGAGATCGCCATGCTGAATGGCGGAGGCGCCTGCACCGGGGTTGGTGGCTATTTCGATTTCGCCGGGATGCACGCCGGCATGCTGCTGGGGATGCTGCCGCCGGTGGTCATCATTCGCGCCGCAGAGGGGCGCGAAGATCTCCGCTGGTCGATCGAGCGACTGATGCGCGAATTGCGCACGCCCCGGCCCGGGGGCACCCTGCTGGCCGAACACCTGACCCAGGCGTTGCTGATCGAGGCCCTGCGGCTCCATCTGACCGAGCACTCTGCCGAACACAGCGGCTGGCTGTTTGCGCTGGCCGACCGGCAGATGCTGGCAGTCATGACCGCGATGCATGGCGAACCGGGCCGCAAGTGGACGCTGGAAAGCCTGGCCAGGATCGCAGGCATGTCGCGATCAAGCTTTGCCGCGCGGTTCAAACAGCGCGTGGGCGAGCCGGCGATGGATTATCTCACGCGCTGGCGCATGATGCTGGCCGCCGACCGCCTGGCCAATGCCGGCATGTCGATCGCGGTTGTTGCCCCCACCGTGGGCTACGAATCCGAAAGCGCGTTCGGCGCGGCCTTCAAGCGCGTGATCGGCTATTCACCGCGCCAGTTTGCCAGGGGCGCGGCACGCTGATCGCTACAATCCCGACCACTCGTTGGGATCGCACGGGTCGGTCGTCTCGATATTGATGCTGGGTTGGGTCTGGCGGACGCGGCTGCCGCACGGGACCGATCGGGTCAGCCAGACATTGCCGCCGATCACCGATCCCTTGCCGATGGTGATGCGTCCCAGCACGGTGGCGCCGGCATAGATCGTTACGTCGTCCTCGATGATCGGGTGGCGCGGGGTGTTCAGCAGGCGACCTTCGTCATCGGTGGCAAAGCTGCGCGCGCCCAGCGTCACTGCCTGGTACAACCGCACGCCCTTGCCGATCACGGCGGTCTGGCCGATCACCACACCGGTGCCATGATCGATGAAAAAGCTTTCGCCGATCGATGCCCCGGGGTGGATATCGATGCCGGTGCGCGAATGCGCGTTTTCCGCGATGATCCGCGCCACCAGCGGGGCACCCAGCAGATAGAGTTCGTGCGCAATGCGATGGTGGATCAGCGCAATCGTGCCGGGATAGCACAGCAGCACTTCATCAACGCTGCGCGCCGCCGGATCGCCGCGAAACGCCGCTTCAAGATCGGTGTCGAGCAGCGCGCGGATCGCCGGAAGGCGCGTAGCCAGTTCCTCGACAATCGCGGTCACCGCGCGCTCGATCGCTTCCGATCCGCGCGTCGGGCGCACATAGTACAGTTCCATCCGCACTTGCTCTGCCAGCATCGGCAGCGCGGATTGCAGACTGTTGCGAACGAATACATTTTCGTCGCACGCCTTCAGCCCTGGTGGCCCCAGCCGCAACGGGAACAGCGCAGCGGCCAGCACATCGATGATCTGCCCCAGCGCGTGGCGCGAGGGGAATCCGTGGGCACCGAACTCGCCCGCGTGGCCCTGCGCATCGCGCCAGCTTTCACGCACCTCGCGCAATCGGGTGACAACGCGCGAAATATCTAACGGCGCATGCTCCGTCACTTGCGGATCAGCCATGGCATTTCATCCTTTTGCGACAGCGCCGGTCAGAGCTTGGCACGAACGACGATGGCTTGTCCGCCCTCGTCAAACACCGCCGCGTCAAGACTTTCGCTCGTGGCACATTCACCCGGATGTATGACCGTTTCGCCAATCCGCAAGGTGCCCTCGCGCGGAAGCAGCAGCACCGGGCACCGGTAGGCCGCGCATAGCGCCGCATCGGGCACGCCATCGATGCGATGGGCCTGAAAATAGCGCCCGTCGGCCAGTTCGACCGTGCCGGCGTCGGGGATATGGCGATGCAGCGCAGGGGCATAGGGTTCACCCCGCGCGACCGCGATCCCGTCATGAAGATGCAATTCGCGCGGACGCCCATAATCGTACAGCCGATAGGTGATGTCGGCGTTCTGCTGAATCTCGATCACCCCCACCCCGGCGCCGATGGCATGCACCGTGCCAGCCGGAATATAGAAGAAATCGCCCGGCCGCACCGGATACCAGGTCAACAAGTGCTCGATGCTGCCATCGAGCGCGGCGGCACGCATGGCGTCGTGATCGATCGGCTGGTTGAAGCCCACGCCGAGCGTGGCGCCCGGTTCGGCATGGATCACCAGCCAGCATTCGTCCTTGCCGGTGGTCTTGCCACCCGCCGCCAGCGCCTGCGCATCGTTGGGGTGGACCTGCACCGACAGCTTTTCACTGGTGAAGATGTACTTGATCAGGATCGAGGGAACTTCGGGCGGCGGCTCGAACCAGATTTCACCGACCCGGTGCCCCGGCGCGGGGGCGAACGGTGCGGGCAGCACATCCATGCCCCACGGCTTGTCGACCAGTTTGACGGGCAGGCCGGTCACTGGTTGACCGCCCCCTGCAACTTGCCCACCAGTTGCGCGCCGCCCGGCGTGGTGATCATCACTTCGTTGCCATCGACCACGATGATCAGGTTTTCTACCCCGACCACCGACACGCGTGGACCATCGCTTTCGACCATCACATTGCGGCAATTCTTCAGTTCGGCGGGACCGCGCACCGCATTGCCCAGATCATCGCGGGGCAAGGCATCGTGCAGCGCCTGCCAGTTGCCGATATCAGACCAATCCATCGACACCGGCACCATCGCTGCGCGATTGGTCTTTTCCATCACCGCATAATCGACCGAATCGCCGCGGATCGTGGCAAAGATTGCCGCGTCGGGGTAAAACCTGTCGCCCTCTTCGTGCCCGGCAGCCACCGCCGCGCGCACGGCTTCGGCAATATCGGGGCGATGCTGCGTCAGCTCGGCCAGGAATGCCCCGGCGCGAAAGGCAAAGATGCCGCCATTCCACGAATAGCCGCCATCGGCCAGAAACGCCCTGGCGCGGTCCAGATCGGGTTTTTCGACAAAGCGTTCGACCCGATAGCCCGATGAACCGGCGATCGCCTCGCCCCGCTTGAGATAGCCAAAGCCCGTTTCGGGCGAAGTGGGCGCGATGCCGAATGACACCAGCCAGTCGTCTGCGGCCAGCGCCGCCGCCTCATGGGCCGCGGCCTGGAACGCAGCCCAGTCACCAATGTGATGGTCGCTGGGGCACACCAGCATGATCGCCTCGGCCGGCAGACGCACCGCGGCCAATGCGATCGCGGCGGCGGTGTTCCTGCCCTCGGGCTCGACAATGATGCTGCCGCGTTGCGCATCGGGCAACTGGCTTTCGACCAGCAGCACGTGTGCGGAACCCGCCACCACCACCGGATCTGCAAACCCCGCATTGGGGCTGCAGCGCAGCACCGTTGCCGCAAACAGCGTGGTTTCGCCCATCAGCGGCAGAAACGGCTTGGGCATGGCCTTGCGCGAACGCGGCCAGAGCCGGGTGCCGCTGCCCCCACACAAGATGACAGGTACAATCTGTGTCACGCAGGTAAATTCTTTCCCGGAAATTGCATAAAACGGGGCCCATCCGCCTGAAAGGCCGTGGCGGTTGCTTATCCCACGGGTCATACCGTGTCATGCCAAAAGTGCCTTGGAAATCGCGGAAAACCGGCTCCATCTGCCTCATTGTCGCACGTCAGGGCATCGCGGCGCGCCCCGCGAAGCTCTGTCCGATTAACGATTGACATCGATGTCAGACAGACATATCCAGAGCGCGAAGGCTGCGCTTTCGGTCGCGAATTTCTGTGCGAATCGGACCCAACAACAAGGCGCAGTCCGAACAGGAGGGGAATCTCATGAAACGCCAATATCTGGCGCGCGTCTTTGCGCGCTCTGCTTCTGCGTCCGCAATGATTGTCGCCGGTCTCGCCGGCAATCCGCTGCTGGCCCAGTCGGCCGCGCAACCGGCGCCCGCGGCTACCGGCACGGCACCTGCCAGCGCAGCGCCCGCCACCAAACCCGCCGAAGATGTCACCAACGCGATCATCGTCAGCGGCTATCGCGCCAGCTTGCGCAGCGCGATCAACACCAAGCGCAATTCCGATCTGCTGCTGGAATCGATCGCGCCTGAAGATATCGGCAAGTTCCCCGACCAGAACGTGGCTGAATCGCTGCAGCGCCTGCCCGGCGTGCAGATCGACCGTTCCAATGGCCAGGGCACATCGGTGCTGATCGACGGCTTGCGCCAGAACGCCACGCTGCTCAATGGCGAAGTGTTCCTGACCGGTCGCGAATTCTACGTCTCGGGCGAAGCATCGGGCGGCGGCGCTGGCGCCAACAGCCAGTATGCCTCGCTCGAAGGCGTGCCGAGCGAGGAAATCGGCGGCATCGACGTCTACAAGAACCCGCAGGCTTCGACCGTCGAAGGCGGCATCGGCGGTACCATCAACCTCAAGGGCATCGACCCGCTGGCGCAAAAGCAGGGCCTGACCATCGCGGGCAACTTGCGCGGCACGGTGTCCTCGGGCGCCAAGAAGGTAACGCCCGACGGCACTCTGTTCGTGTCGTACAAAGTCAGCGACAATTTCGCGGCGTTCGCGGCCGTGTCATACGACCACGAGAAGACCCTGACCGACACGTTCCAGGACGCCAACCGCAACCAGTGGCTGATCACCGACTATGTCACCACGCCGCAATTCGGTCCCAACGGCGGCGGGCTGACCGCCGCGAGCTTTGCGCCGGGATCAAAGAACTACCTCATCCCGCAGCTTGCCTATTTCACCAACGACAACGATGATCGCAAGATCTTCGGCGCCTCGGCGGGCTTCAATGCAAAATTGAGCGATGACCTGTCGCTCAGCTTTGTGTGGTTCCACAGCCACGAAGATGACACCGACATCCAGTATTCGGACAAAGTCTGGTTCAACGGCCAGGGTGCGTCCGCGGGAACGCCGTCGTCACCGGGCACCGCGTTGCCCGCGCTGCTGGCAGGCAGCCCGTCATCGATCGACAGCAACGGGGTTGTCCAGTCGGGCTCGTTCTACGCCAACGGTGCGGAAACCGCGACGCTGTACCAGAACACCACTGCGCATGCCGACAACTACCAGGCCAAGCTGAAATTCGACAACAAGGAAGGTCTGCGGCTCAACTTTGGCGGCGCCTATTCCAAGGCAGCCTCCGATCTGGAGGCAGACCAGGCCGACGTCGAACACGGTCAGTACAACAGCTATGCAACCGGGCTGCCGACCACGTCGGCTCCGGGGTGCAACACCGGCGCTTCCACGTGCGCGACCGGGGGCACGCCGGGTTATTCGTTCAACTGGGCCAACGGTGGTACTTCGGGCCTGCCGTCGGTGTCGTACAATTCGAACGTGCTCAACAATCCCAACTATACCCTGTTCAAATCCAACTGGGCCTGGGCCAACAAGACCGACCAGTCGGCATGGGACGTGCACTTCGACGCAGCCTGGGATGTCCGGCCGGGCATCACCATCGAGGCCGGTGCGCGCGGCGCTGGCCGCGACGTGCAACAGATCTTTGGCCGTTACCTGATCACCTCGCCCGACGGGTCGCCGATCAACACCAGCATTGCCACCGGCGGCGGCAACTATGTCTATTACCTCGATCCGGGCTATGCCGGGCTGCCCTATTCGACCGCGCTGTCGAATCCCAATCTGGCGATGAACGTCAACAATTTCGGGGCCGGCTCGATCACGGTGAAAAACCCCTATACCGGGGGCATGACCAACCCATCGACTTACCTCGAAACCGTGTGGTCGGGCGGCGGTGGCGGCACCAACACCACCGAAAAGTTCTTTGAAGACACGCTCAGCTCGTTCGAAGTCAACAGCAAGACCACCGCGGCCTATCTGATGACCGACATTGGCGAAAAGTCGTCGGCCTATCACCTCAACGTCGGTGTGCGGTTCGTTTCGACCTGGCTCGATATCAACAATGCCCAGACCGCACCCGTGCCGACCTTCTATGGCACGGCGTCGTGGAACGGGGTGAACAACAACAACGTTCCGGTGACCACCGACCGCCAGTACAACGACGTGCTGCCGTCGCTGAACTTTGAATACAAGCTTGGCGATCACCAGATCATCCGTCTGGGCGCGGCCAAGGTGATGTCGCCGCAGGATCTGTTCTCGCTGGGTCTGGGCAATACTTTCAACTTCACGCGCCAGGTCGGCTCGCGGACAAATGTCAACACCGGCGTCGCCGACGGGTTTGCCTTTGCCGGCGGGTCGTCGGGCAACACCCAACTCGATCCCTATCGCGCGTGGCAGGGGGTCGCCGACTACGAAAACTACTTTGCGCCCGGTTCGATGATCAGCGTCGCGGCGTTTTACAAGAAAGTGCTCAATTTCGTCGAAACGCTCAATGTCCCGACATTGGTCAACGACGATTTCGGTGGCACCGTGGCCGATGTGACCAAGCCGGAAAACGCCGGATCGGGTTATATCTACGGCCTTGAACTGAGCGCCCAATGGCAGGCCCGCGACGGCATCCTGCAGGGCTTTGGCCTGGCCGGAAACTATACCCGGTCGGAATCGAGCGCCAGCCTGCCAACGTCGTTCACCACAAATGCCCCGATCCCGGGGGTTGCCAAGAACGCCTTCACACTCAACGGTTTTTATGAATCGCACGGCTTCTCGGCCCGCCTGTCCTATTCGTGGCGCGACAAGTCGATCAACGATTCAGCCGCGGGTGCGACGTTCGCATTCAACAACCAGATCGGCGTTTCGCAGACTTATGAGGTCTTTTCGGCCCCCTATGGTCAGCTCGACGGGCAGATCGGCTATGACGTGAACCGCAATTTCGGACTGGTGTTCTCGGCACAGAACCTGACCAAGACGGCCCAGCATACTTATCTGCAATGGCCCAACGAACCGTTCACCTATTTCAATTCGGGTCACCGGTTCTTCTTTGGCGCCAAGTTCAAATACTGACGTCCTCCCTCGCGGCCGCCGTTCCTCATGCGGCGGCCGCACTTTTTTCAGGGGCCCTGATCCGATGACCCGCGTGCATGCCACCCCCACCGACGATCCGGACGGCGCGATCCGTTCGATCCTGATCGTCGGCGGCGGCACCGCCGGGTGGACGGCGGCGGCCATCCTGGCTCGCGCGCTGACCGGCACGCGCACGCGCATCACGCTGGTCGAAAGCGCCGCGATCGGGGTGATCGGCGTGGGCGAGGCAACCATCCCGCCGTTTGTCGATCTGTTGCAGTTCCTGGGCATCAAACTGCCCGATTTCATCCACCATACCGGCGCCACGCAAAAACTGGGCATCCGTTTCGACGGGTGGAACGGCGACGGTTCATCTTATTGGCACCCGTTCGGCACGTTCGGCACCACTGTCGCACGCCGACCGTTCCACCACGCGGTGCTGCGCGCACGCGCGGCGGGCGCAACCGCGCGGGTGAGCGATTTCAGCCTGTGCGCGGCGCTGGCCGAACGCGATCTGGGCTTTGCACCGCAGGGCCCGGTGCCGCCCGGCGCGCGGTTCGCCCTCCACCTCGATGCGGTGCTGGTCGCGCGTTATTTCGCGCACTATGCGCAAAGCCTGGGGGTGACCCGCATCGAGGGCACCGTGGCAGGCGCCACTCGCGATGCGCGTGGCATGATCGGCGCGGTACACCTGGCCGACGGGGGCGCCATCGCCGCCGACTTGTTCATCGATGCCAGCGGTTTTCACGGCGTGCTGATCGATCGCGAACTCGCCGAACCTTATATCGACTGGCGCGCGCATCTGCCCTGCGATCGCGCACTGGCCCTGCCCACCGATCGCGGATCACGCCTGCCGCCCTATACGCTGTCGGCGGCAATGCGGTCTGGCTGGCGCTGGCAGATCCCGTTGCAGCACCGCACCGGCAATGGCTATGTCTATGCCTCGACCCATTGCGCCGACGATGCCGCCGCCGACGAATTGCTGGCCGCGCTGGCGGTGCCCGGCAATCCCGCCCCGCGCCAGTTGCGGTTTGTGCCGGGGCGCCGCGCGCGCGCCTGGGTCGGCAATTGCGTGGCGATCGGGCTTGCCTCGGGCTTTCTGGAACCGCTTGAATCGACTAGCATCCATCTCGCCTGCGCGGGCGTGCTCAATTTGCTCGATCACTTTCCGGGGCGCGCTTGCGACCCCGCGCTGGCGGCCAGCTACAACGCCGAACTGGCGGCGGAAATGGATCATGTGCGCGATTTCCTGATCCTGCACTATGCGCTCACACAGCGCCGCGACACCCCATTCTGGCGTGATATGGCCGCTGCCCCCCTGCCCGACAGCCTGGCCGCGCGGATCGCGCTCTATGCCGATGCCGGGATCGTGCGGCCGCGTCCGCGCGACTTGTTCACCGAACCAAGCTGGTTCTACGTGTTCGACGGCATGGGCCTGACCCCGCGCCGCACCGACCCGTTGCTGGCCGTCGTCGAACCCGTCCGACTGGCGCAGATGCTCGGCCAGATCGGGCGCGATGCGTTGGCCGGTGCGCGTATGGCCGTTTCCCACGCCGACCTGTTTCCCCCTTCTCAGACCAGAGTTGCTATCGTCGCATGATGTGTGTCCGTACCCCGTCCCGCGCTGTCGCGCGCGCGTGCCTGCTGCTTTGCCTGTCCGTGGCCCAACCTGCGCTGGCCGATCCGCCGGGCACCGCGCATCCGGCGATCTGGCCGCAATACCACTATCCGCCCACCACCGACGCCGCGACCGAAGCGCGCATCGCCGACTTGTTGCGGCGCATGACTCTGGAGGAAAAGGTCGGCCAGATGGTCCAGGGCGATATCAACAGCACCACGCCCGAGGATCTGCGCCGATACCACCTTGGCGCGGTGCTCAACGGCGGCAACAGCGGCCCCGGCAACAACGACAAGGCGCTGGCGCCCGAATGGCTTAAGCTGGCCGATGCCTATTGGGCTGCCTCGACCGACCGTTCGCAAGGTGGCGTCGGTATCCCGGTGATCTGGGGCACCGATGCCGTGCATGGCCATTCCAACATCATCGGCGCAACGCTGTTTCCGCACAATATCGGGCTGGGCGCGACGCACGATCCGGCGCTGATCGAACGCATCGGCGCCGCCACTGCCGAGGAAATCCGCGCCACCGGGATCGAATGGACCTTTGCGCCCACGGTGACCGTGCCGCAGGATTACCGCTGGGGCCGCGCCTATGAAGGCTATTCGTCGGACCCGGCGCTGGTATCGCAATTTGTCGGGGCGATGCTGCGCGGGTTGCAGGGCCCGCCCGATGGGCACAACCTCATCGCCTCGGGCAAAGTGATCGCCTCCACCAAGCATTTCATCGGCGATGGCGCGACCACCAACGGGGTCGACCAGGGCGATGCGGCAATCCCCGAAACCGCGCTGCGCGACATTCACGGCGCGCCCTATGGCCCCGCGATCGAAGGCGGCGTGGCCACCATCATGGCCAGCTTTTCGAGCTGGCAGGGCGTCAAGATGGCGGGCAACCACTCGCTGCTGACCGGCGTGCTGAAAGACCGCATGAACTTCGGCGGGTTTGTGGTGTCCGACTGGAATGCGCATGGCCAGGTCGAACATTGCACCAATGCCTCGTGCCCTGAAACGGTGCTGGCCGGCGTCGACATGGTGATGGCGCCCGACAGTTGGAAAGACATGGTCACCAGCCTGATCGCGCAAGTGCGCGGCGGGGTGATTCCGATGGCGCGCATCGACGAGGCGGTCACCCGCATCCTGCGGGTCAAGGCGCGGCTGGGCCTGTTTGACGCAGGCGCCCCCTCGACCCGGCCCCTAGCCGGGCAATGGGCGTTGCTGGGATCGCCCGCCCACCGCGCGGTGGCGCGCGAGGCGGTGCGCAAATCGCTGGTCCTGCTCAAGAACGATGGCGTGCTGCCGCTGCATGGCAAGGCGCGCCTGCTGGTGGCGGGCGACGGGGCCGACGACATTGCCCGCGCCGCCGGAGGCTGGACGATCAGTTGGCAGGGCACCGGGCTGACCCGGGCCGACTTTCCCGGCGCGACCTCGCTGTGGCAGGGGCTGAAATCCGCCGTCGAGGCCGCTGGCGGGCAGGCCGAACTGGCTCCAGACGGGCACTATACCCAGCGCCCCGATGCCGCGGTGGTGGTGTTCGGCGAACGGCCCTACGCCGAATTCCAGGGCGATCTCAAATCGTTGCAATTGACGCCCGATCTGACCGCGCCGTGGGAAACGATGCGGCGCCTGCGTGCCCAGCATATTCCGGTGGTGGCGGTGATGCTCACCGGGCGGCCCCTGTTCGTCAACCCCGCGCTCAATGCCGCCGATGCCTTTGTGGTCGCCTGGCTGCCCGGCAGCGAAGGCGAGGGGCTGGCCGATGTGCTGGTCGGCGATGCCGGGGGCCATCCGCGCTTTGCGATGACCGGCAAATTGCCGACCGCCTGGCCGCGCACCGCGCGCGCCGCCGATGGCGTGCTGTTTCCGTTCGGCTATGGCCTGACCTGGCGTGACCGCACGCGCGACTGGACACCCCTGTCCGAAGATCCGGGCGTTGCCCCCACCGGCGATGCGCGGCGCTGGTTTGCCAACGGGCAACCCGCCAGCGGCTGGTCGCTGCGGGTCGAGGCCGCCGATGGCAGCGGATCGACACGGGTGACCACGGTGCCCGTCGATGCGCTGGGCGGGCGCGTGCACGTAACCGCCCGCGACTTCGCGGTGCAGGAAGGCGCGCGGCGGTTCGCGGTGGATGACGGTGCGGCGACGATCGCACTGATGCCGCCCGCCCCGCTCGATCTGGCGCGCGAAGCCAACGGCGATGTCATGCTGTTGCTGACCGTGCGTGTGGCGGCGGCGCCCGCGCACGCCGCGCTGGGCGCCACGTGCAACGGCACGCCGTGCACCGCCAATGTGCCGGTGGTGCTGCCCGCCAACGACCGCTGGGTGCGCTATGGCCTGCCGCTCAAGTGCCTGGCCGCGCATGGCGCCGATGTATCCCGGCTGGGCGAAGCGTTCCGCCTGTCGGTCGAAGGCACCAGCGATTTCACCATCGGCGAAGTCCGGCTGGGCAACGATGCGGAGACTTTGCTGCCATGTCCCAATCCATAACGTCCGAATTGATGAGCACCAACCGTCGCACCGTGCTGGCCGGGCTGGCCGCGAGTCCGCTCGCCATCGGCACGGCGCGTGCTGCCACCGCAGCGCCCGGCTTTGTGCGGCGCGAAGGCATCGGACTGATGCGCGACGGGCGTCCGTGGCGGCACACCGGCGCCAATGCCTGGTACCTGGCCTGGCTGGGCGCCGATCCGGCTGGCCGCGCGCGGCTGGGACGCGAACTCGACCGGTTGCAGGCGATCGGCGTGCGCAATGTGCGGCTGCTCGCCTGGGCCGAGGAAGGGCCATTGCGCGCCAGTGTCACCCCCGGTTTTGTCAACCGCGCGGGGCAGCGCAACGCGGCGCTGCTGATCGGGCTCGACCATGCCATGGCCGAACTGGCGCGGCGCGACATGACCGGTGTGCTCTATCTGACCAACAACTGGGAATGGTCGGGGGGGATGATGACCCGGCTGTGGTATGAAACCGGGCACTATCTCGACAACAACGATCCCACGCACCCCTGGCCCGCGTTTCCCGACGCGGGCGCGCAATTCTATGCCAACCGCCCGGCGGTGGCGCGCTTTTTCGACGATGTGCGCGCGCTGGTCGGGCGAGTCAACAGCGTGACGGGCCGGGCCTATCGCGATGACCCGGCGATCCTGTCATGGCAATTGTGCAACGAACCGCGCCCGGGCGTCAGCCCCGAGGTGATGGCGCGCGTGCTGCCCGACTATTACGCGTGGATCGACGCCACCGCGGCGCTGATCCGCAGCATCGATCCCAACCATCTGGTCTCGCTGGGCATGGAAGGCACGATCGCCAGCGCCGGGCGCGAAGACATCGTCGTGCGCGCGCACCAATCGATCGATTATCTGACCGCACACGTCTGGCCGCTCAACTGGGGCTGGGTCGATGGCAAGAACCTGGCCGGAACCTGGGACGCCGGGCGCGCCAAAGTCGAAGCCTATGTGGCCACGCATGTCCGCCTTGCCAAAGCGCTGAACAAGCCGCTGGTGATCGAGGAATTCGGCTTTCCCCGCGATGGCGAATTGTATGACCCCACGGTGCCGACCACCTTCCGCCAGCGCTATTACCGGCTGATCTATGCCGCCGCCGAGGCGAGCCTGGCCGAGGGCGGCCCGATCGCGGGCACCAATTTCTGGGGCTGGAACGGCGAAGCGCGCACCACGCGCCCCGATCACCGCTGGCACGCGGGCGACCCGCTGATGGGCGACCCGCCCCACGAACCCCAGGGCTGGTACGGCAATTTCGACAGCGACGCGCCGATGATCGCGGTCATCCGCGACCACGCCGCCCGGTTCGCCACACGCGCCTGAGCGGGCCTAACCGCGCGGTGCCGCCGTGGATTGGCGGATCAGCAGTTCGTGGCGGTGCAGCACGGGGGCGGGTACGGGTTCTCCGGCCAACAGTTTGAGCAGGCCTTCGGTGGCCGACACCGCCATGTCGAACACCGGTTGGCGCACGGTGGTCAGTTTGGGCATGATCAGGCGCGAGATGTCGGAATCGTCGAAACCGACCACCGACAGGTCGTCGGGGGTGGCCAGGCCCGCATCGCGGGCCACGGTGATTGCGCCCACCGCCATGTCGTCGTTCTGGGCCAGCACGGCGGTCGGGCGCGGGCCGGGCCGGGCCAGAATGCGCTGCATCGCGGCTTCGCCGCTGGCCAGCGTGAAATCGCCCGGTTCGACCGCGACCGTCTCGATCGCGATGCCGTGCGCGGCGAACGCCTGGGCATAGCCCGCGCTGCGCGCCGCGCTGGCACGGTGGGTGGGATCGCCCAGGATCACCGCCAGCCGCCGGTGCCCCAGCGTCAGCAGGTGTTCCGCCGCCTCGCGCGCGGCGGCCGTGTCGTCGAGTAGCGAACAGGCGCCCCGCCCCGGTTCAAGCTGCGGCGCGATCCGGCCATAGGGAATGCCCGCCGCGTCTAGCCGGTCGAGCACCGCAATCTCGTCGCTGCCCGGCGGGGCCAGCACCACACCATCGAGCGCGGCCGAGCGCAGAAAGGTGAAGAACGCCTCGGGCTGGGCACAGACATCGCGAAACGGCAGGATGATCATCCGCCAGCGTTCGTCGGCCAGCCGTTCCAGCACACCGCGCTGCAATTCGACGACATAGCTGGGGCTGGGGCGTTCATACGTCAGCCCCAGCATGAAACTGCGCCGCGTGATCAACCCTTTGGCGGTGATATTGGGCTGATAATTCAGCTCTTTGGCGACCGCCTTGACGCGGTCGCGCACGGCATCCTTGACGAACGGTTCGTCATTCAGAACACGCGACACGGTCTTGGGAGACACCCCGGCGGCAGTCGCGATTTCGTAGATCGTGGCGCGGCGCGAAATGGCAGGTCTCCGAAAAATTGCCTCAGCTTTGCGCGAAAGGCGCCCGCTTGACAAGCACCTACCCGATCAAGGGTAGCGGGCCGGTGCCGTCTTCAAAATTCGCCTCTTTCGGCGAATTTTCAAACAAAGAGCTAAAGCGCGCGGACGAGGGCCTGGAGCGCGGCGGAGAAATAGTCGGTGTCGATCGCCTCGGGCACGGGGGGCAGGCCCAACGTCCGGCGCAGGATCGCCATGCCCCCCGCCGACAGCGGATAAGGCGCGCGTTCGCCGCTGGTCACGTCGATCCATGCCGGGGGGTGGCCGCCCGCACCGCCTTCGGCACGCCAGAAATCGGCCATCGGTTGCGCCAGCGAGGCGCGGCGCCCGGCCATGGCATAGAGCGGGATGCGGATTGCATCATAGCCAAAGCGTGGCGGATGGTCGGCCGCCGGGACGACTTTGCCACCAGCGCCGATCTCGATCCAGTCGCACGGCAGCCCCGCTGCACCGAACCGCGCCTCGCGCAGCACACCTTGCGCATCGTCGATCACCGCGCTCCACGCGCCATCGCCATCGAGCGCGGCGAAGGCATCGAGCGCGGGCCAGATGAAATACGACGGGTTGAGCGTGACTTTGTCGGCCTGCGCAAAGCCGATCCGGCCCGGCAGCAGCAAGTGCCGACCATGGCGGGTGATCACCAGATGGTCGCGAATGGCGGCGCGGATCGCGGCGCTGCGGCCGGCCCAGCCCTGCCCGCCCCAGCGCCGGGCGGCCTCTGCCAGCGCCCAGGCGATCAGGATATCGCCATCGGTCGCGTTGTTCGGATCGGCCACCGGATCGCTTTGGCGCGGGTCGTATTTCCAGGTGAACAGCGCCACATCGGTGCGCGCCAGATTGGCCTCGGTCCAGTTGAGGATCGTTTCGAACCCGGCGCGATCGCCCGCCAGCACGGCCAGGATCAGGCCATAGCCCTGCCCTTCGCTGTGGCTGATATTGCCGTTGCCGCTGTCGATCACCCGGCCCGCGCCATCGACAAAGGCGCCGCGAAACAGCGCCCAGAACGGGTCGGCCGCCGGTTCGCGCCCTTCGCCCGGACGCGAACAGCCGATCACCAGCGCACAGCCGAGCGAAACCAGCAGCGAGCGCCGGTTGAACCTGCCAAAATCAGATACCATGGTGCAACTCGATCACATCGCCATGCTGGCGCAAAATGCGCGTGGACAGCGCCGGGCCGCTGCCCAGTGCGCGAAACCAGGCGTCATAGGCGCCTTCGATCATGGCCGGAAACAGCCGCGCCCAATAGTGGTCCTGATCGCCCAGCAGCAGGACCGGCGCCCCGCTGTGCACGATCTTCAGCCCGGTTTCGACCGCGCTGATCCGGGCATGGCCGCACCCGCACGACGACCACAACGCGTTTATGCGTTCGACCAGCGCGTCGATATCGTGCACTTGCGCCAGATCGACCAGCCCGGCCACGCGCCGCCCCACCGCCAGGTAAAAGCCGCGCGCCGCCTCGGGGCTGGCCTGTGCAAACACTTCCGCCGCGGTCATCGCGGTCAGCACCGCCAGCCCGAATTCACGCGCGGGCGCACTGGCCCGTTCGCGCACCCGTGCCAGCAGGTCCAGCGTCATTTGCCACCACCGAGCGACTGGCGAATGCCGACCAGCGCGCGGAATTCGTCAAAGCTGCCAAAGGTGTTGTAGCTGACTTCGCCGCCGACCCGCGTCAGTGGCGATATCCGGTAATAGGCCGATCCGCTGGCCGACCAGGCAAAGCCGGTCTGGCTGAGGCTGTCATAATAGTTGCGCACATCGCTGTCCTTTGCCTTGAGCGTGTCGAGCAACGCCTGTGCGGAAGGATCGGTGGGATAGAGATTGGCCTGATCCTCCAGATAGCTCTGGAAGCCGGGCGTCACCGAACCCTTGAGGTCGAAATGGTCGTTCTGATAGGTATACGTGATCGGCATGCCCACCGCGAGAAAGCTCTGAGGGCTGAAATAGCCGCCCATGCCATACGTGAAATAGTCCTGCGCGTTGGCATAGGACTGGTAATTGACGTTGAACCCGGCGGTCAGGTTCGAATGCACGGTATGGCGCACGCGCAGATAGGCGCCGATGTTGGCCTCGACATTGTGGTTGGTCGGCACCGCGACACCGGCATAGGCATTGTAGGTGACATCGCCATAGACACCGTTGCCGTCGCGATCATACGACAGGCCCGCACCGCCACCGGTGCGCATGACATGACCCCACAATTCGCCCGTTACCGGATCGCGCGTGCCCGCATAGGACACCACACTGTCGGTCACCGGTTTGCGTTCGAACCAAGCGCGCGCGGCCACGTTGGGCGTGACTTGCGGGGTCACCGCCACACGCCAGGTGGCGCGCGTTTCGCCAAACCCGATCGGCGTGGCGCCGACTTCGGCCTGCACAACCTTGCCGGTATAGCCCACCGCCGGGGCGACCCCAGCGGCGCGCTGGGTATCGGCCTGGACAAATTGCGCCGCCACTGCGTTGACGATCGATTGCGCCTCGATCGTGGCATCGCGGCCAAACCGTTGGAGGCTGTCGCCGGTCGGGCGGCCCGCATCGATCACCACTTCATCGGCGCGCGCATAGACGCGGCCCCCGGCCAACCCGGTCGAAATCTGCGCCGACCCCTTCAACTCATTGAGTTGCGACAGCCCGGTTTCGCCCGAGCGTGAGCGATAGCCGGTGCCAACCTCGACGCGCGGACCATCGTCCTGCGCCAGATTGGCAATGTCGGTCTGGATTTCGGCCAGCACCGGATCGGCCGGAACCGAAGGTTGCGCCGCGCCGCCGGACACCACGGCAGCGGCTTCGGGAACGCGCCCGCCCCATTCGTTCGACAGGCCCGCCGGATTGGCCCCCGCCGTCCATGGTGCCGCATCGGGAGCGGGAGCGGGAGCCGCCGCCACCGGGGCCGGGTTGTCGAGCGCAATTGTCCCCATTGCGGGCAGCCGGGTGCCGGTGCCCAGGCTGAACGGATTGACCGGTTGCGGCGCCGGCGCTGCCGCCGAGGCGCGGAACGGATTGCCGCCCAGCGCTTCGCCACCGTTGCCAAAGGGGTTGCCGCCGAACGGATTGCCGCCCGATCCGCTGGCCATCTGGCGATTGTAGAGATCGCGCGCCTGCTTGAAATAGCGCGCCGCCTGCCCGCCATTGCCGCGTGTCTGTTCGGTCCTGGCCGCCGCCAGATAGACGTCATAGCTTTGCGGGAACGTCTGGATCAGCCGGGCCTCGGCCTGTTGCGACAGCGCGCGGTCGCCGGCCGCCTGTGCGGTCTGCATCAGCCCGGTCAGCGCGTCCTTGTCGCCTGGCTTGTGCGTCAGGATGATCTGGAACGTCTGCGCGGCGCGCGCCGCCATCTGTCCCGACTGATAGAGCCGGGCCAATGCGCTCAACACCTCGATATTGTCGGGCGCCGCGCTCCAGCCGCGCTGCAGCACGTCGAACGCTTCGGCATATTGGCCATGCAGACGCAGCCGGTCGGCCTGCGTCGCGGCCATCGCTGCGCTGATCCGCCCCAGCGCCCGTTGTCCGTCGGTTGACGATCCCGCCAACAGGCTGGCCTTTTGCAAGGCCGCCTGCGCCAGATC
Source organism: Novosphingobium sp. FSW06-99 (assembly GCF_001519065.1). Classification (GTDB taxonomy): domain Bacteria; phylum Pseudomonadota; class Alphaproteobacteria; order Sphingomonadales; family Sphingomonadaceae; genus Novosphingobium. The sequence continues at coordinate 118,210 of NZ_KQ954261.1, read as the reverse complement.
GTCGCGCCCGGTGCGGGTGGCCACGCGGATCACCGCTTCATACCCGCCCAGATCGGTGATCGACCCGGCCATTGCCGCCTGGGCCAGCGAGGCGGCATCGACCGCATCGCCCATGTCATAAAGCGCGTCGGCCACCGCCGCCTGCCGCGCGGCGGGCAGGCCCTTGGCCTGACCAATCTGGCGCAGCGCGGCAACCGCCTCGGCCTTTTGCCCGCCCGCCGCCAGCGCCTTGGCACGCGCGATCGCGGCCTCGGTTTTCAGCCCCATCGCCAGCGCGCGCATCGGCTGCGTGCGGTACGTATCGGGGATGCGCTGGAGCAGCGCCTCGGCCGCAGCCGGATGCCCCATGTCGGAATCGAGCATGGCCGCGGCATAGAGCGCATCGGGGTTGGTCGAAGCCGACAGCGACTGCACCAGCGATTCCGCTTCGGGCAGGCGCCCGCGCGCAAACATGAAGCGCGCGAATTCATAGCGGATCCACGGATCATCGGCATCGAGCATCAGGCCCTGCTGAAACTCCTGCTCGGCGGCCAGATCGTCGCCGCGGGCCGCCGCCGCCAGAGCGCGACCGCGCGCCGCCCGGCTGGCCAGCCGTTTGTCGTCGGCGCCCGCCTTGCCGCCATCGAGATCTGCCGCCTGGCGATAGAGATCGGCCGAATCCGCATAACGTCCCTGCCGGTCATAGATATCGGCCAGCAGTTCCAGCGCGGCGCGATCCTTGCCCCCGTCAGACCGCAGCAAGTCCTCGGCCACTTTCTGCGCCGCGGCAAGCTGCCCGTGCGCGACCAGATCGCGCGCTTCGCCAACGCCTGCGAAATAGCGCGCAGAGGCCAGCGCCTGCGCCCATTTGACCGCATTGCCACCTTGCGAGGCCTGTTCGAGCAGATCGCGCGCTCGCCCAAAATTGCCCTGTTTCAGCGCCACCAGGCCCAACCCGCCCTGCGCATCGGCATCGCGCCGATTGCGCGCCAGCGCCGCATCGAATTCGCGCGTGGCAGTGGTCAGATCGTTGTCCTGCAGCGCGGCAAACCCGGCCACACGCGCCCGCCCGGCCAGATCTGCCGCCGCGACCGGTGCGGGCCGCGCGCGCGCCGGTTCGCGCTCCGGCGCAGGCGTGGCGGCGGGCTTCGCCGCCACCGCCTTTGGCGCCGTTGGTTTTGGTGCAGGCGCGGGGCCGGCCAGCGCGCGCTTCACTTCCGCATTGTCGGGCTCGATCACCTGGGCACGGTGCAACGCCTGATAGGCCAGATCGCCGCGCCCTTTCGACTGCCAGTACTGCGCCTGCTGCAACAGCGCGCGCACCGCCGGATTTTCCGCCATGGCGCATGTCGGCCACAGGCATGCGCCTGCCAGCAACAGCGCCAGAGTCTGGTGCAAACGCGTCACTTGTCGTCTCCCGCACTGTCAAGGCGACGACGCGCCTGACGGCTGAAATAGAGGTAGACTGGGCCGGTCAGCAGCAGTGCGACGATCAGCGCGCTCAACGCCATGAGCAAGGGATGTTGCGCGAACCAGTAGCCCAGTTTCATCCAGGCCGGCAGGCTGCCCACCCAATATTGTGGCTGGATGGCAAAGCTGGTCATGCCATCGCCGGTCACCACCGACAGATCGCCCTGCACTTGCGCATTGATCTTTTCATCGTTCAGCCCATCGACCAGCGCGGGCAGCGTGGCGGGCTGATCGGCCAGCAGTGCGACCACCGTGCGCCCCGCGGTGAACGGCGACTGGAACGATACGATCCCCGAAAAACCCTTGGCGGCATAGACCACGCTTTGCGCGTCATCGCTGCTGCCATGCCATTCCGACCCGCCCAGCAGGGCTTCGAGATATTGCAGCGGCGTTCGCTCGTTGACCCGCAGCGCCCCGTTTTCAAAGCGTACCGGCGCGCCGCCGAACAGCGCCTCGGTTCCGGCCAGCGCCGAACTGCCGATCACCAGGATATCCTGTTCGTGCAACTGGTCGGGATCGATCTCGCTGACCACGGTCACACCCGTGGTGGCGACGCCGGTGGCATCGCCCATCCGGCCCATCACGTTCAGAAACGCCTCGATCGCCTCGGCCGACGGGTTGGCGTCCATCACCACGGTGGTTTCGGCAAGGTCAGGCCGCACCGTGAACGGATAGCCGGCGCCCGCAAACGTCGCCAGATTGGGCATCTGCAACGCGTGCCAGGCCTGCGTCAGGTCGATCGTGCTGTTGGGATCGAGCGCAACCCGCACGTTTTCGGGCAACGTGCCGGTGCACTTCTTCTTGTCCGCCAGGATCAGGTTGTAATCGAACACCAGTTCATTCTGGCCGAACAGCGTATAGCGCGGCAGCACCACGCTCTGCCGCCCCACCGAATCGTGCGCCGATCCGGTGCCGAACGGTCCACCATCGAGCAGCCATTGCCACCAGTTGCCGGTCAGCGGCAGCGTGCGCAGATACGTCCCGTTCAGCGACACATCGAGCCGCGAGCCCTTGCGGTCGAGCCAGGGTGCGGTGGGATAGCGATAGGTCAGATCGACCGAGCCGCCATCGTGGGGCCAGAAGAACAAGTCGGGCGCGACGCGAAAACGTGCGGTCAACGGCCCGGGCGGCAGGCCCATGCCCTGCAAGGCATAAGCCGGCATGACTTCGCCCAGCTTGACCGGGCGATCGGTGGTGATCCAGCGCGGCGCGCCATAGCGCGGCCAGGTCGGAATGCGCGCACCGTCAAACGCCATGTGCGCACCGCCCACCACGCCATGCCCCGATGCCAGCGCGCCCGCGGCCAGCCGGATTTCATCATCGTTGCGCCCGGTCAGCACCAGCAACGTGCCCGACGCATCGACCGGATTGCGCACCAGCGTCGCCCCAGGCCCGGTCACCGGCACGTCGACACCGGGCAGCGAGGCCCCCGCGCGCAGGAACACCACCGCATTGCCTTGTGGCAACTGACCCACCATCGGCTTGAAGCCATAGCCGCGATACGACGCCAGGCTGCCCATCCACGACGCGATCGAGGCTGCCGCCGCCAGATCGCCATGATCGGGCTTGCCCGCGAACACAAACGGCAGTTTCAACGCGCCATTGTCAAACCGGTCGAAGAAAGGCCCCGGCAGACGCGCCAGATCGAGCGCTTGCGCGGTCGGCTGCACGGTCAGGTCCAACCAGCTTTGCGTGTTGCTGATGTTCGCCCACAGCGAGGAATGGAACGGATCCTCGCAATCGCGCGCATAGTGGCCGAGCAGGCGGAAATTGAGCTGGTTGTCGCCAGGCAGGAACAGCGCGGGATTGATCGCGATCTTCAGGTCCTGACCGCCCGAATCCGACGGGCGTAGCGCCACCGTCTGCACCACTTCGCCGTTGACCAGCACGACCAACTGGCTGAGATCGCCCAGCAGCGCGGGTGACCAGGCGAAATGCAGCGTCAGTGTGGCATCGGTCACCACATCGCTTTGCCGCATGCCGAACGGAATGCCGATCTCGCCGCGCGTACCCGCCAGCCGGATCGGAGTCTTGATCCGCAAGTCCTTGAGCGACAAGTGCAGATGCCGGGTGCCATTGCCCGCCTTGGCCGGATCGATCAGCGGCGCGGGCGTGCCGGCCACCGCCGTCACCGGCTGGGCCTGGGCCTGTACCGCGCGCGGCTGTGCCACCAGGCCCAGCCCCAGCGCCATCAGCGCAATCGCCGCCGCACGGGCCAGCGGGCCCTTGCCCGGCTTGGCGTTGTCACGTTCGGTGCTTTCCGCATCTGCGCGGGCGGCGGCGGCGCGCTTTTGCGCCTCGACACGCTGGGCGCGCAACAGGCGCCGTTCGGCAAAGTTCAGGCGCAGGATGCGTTTCATGGTAACCCGGTCGACCCTGATGATATCGCCGATCGATCGCAGGCCGGACACCACCGGATGCGGCGCGGGCAATTGCCAGGCATCGGCACGCCCCATCACCGCGCGCACCAGTTGGCGCGAGGCGGTCATGTCCATCGGCCGAAACCGCAGATAGCTGGCGCCCGCCACCGAACGGACGGTTTCCACCGGCACGGCGAGCGTTTCGTCGCCCATCGCCAGCGTGATATGAGTGACTTTCAGATCGCGCATCGGCATTTCGCGCGGCAGCGTCACCGCCGCGCCGCCCATCGAGATGTTGATCGTGGTGCCCGCCACGACATGGCCCGACGCGAGATAGATCATCACCGGCAATTCGGCGGGAATGCGGATATCGGTGCGGGTCTGGCGCGATTCACGCGCGACCGAGACCGCCGCCAGCAGGATGATCAGGCTGAACGTGGCCCAGGCGGTGTTGAGCACCAGCGAATCGAGCTGGATGTTGAACATCTGCGGGAACAGCAACAGCTTGGCAAAACCCAGCAGCACCGAACCGACGATCAGCGCGATGCAGATCAGATGCGGGCGCACGATCGCCCAGTCGAAAAACGTCTGGTCGAGCAGATCGCCCTTGTCGGTCACGTTGAATTTGCCCTTGCGCGGCTGAAACCAGGTCATCACCGTCGGCTTGACCAGGTGGAACGCCAGGATCGTTTCGTAGACTTCGCCCCAGAACGGGCGCCGGTCGCCCCGGTGCATGCGCTTGCTCGCCGCCGACGAACAGAACAGGTGCGGCAGGGCATAGGCAAAGATCTGTCCCGCCGAGGCATGGATGATGTTTTGCCCGAACAGCAGATAGGCCAGCGGGCTGGTCAGGAACACGATGCGCGGCAGCGGAAACTGGAAATGCAGCATCGCGTTGAGATAGCAAAGCCGCTGCTGCCACTTGAGCCCCGGGCCGGTCAGCGGATTGTCGATGCGCAGGATCTGCGTCATCCCGCGCGCCCAGCGCACGCGCTGACCGATGTGCACCACCAGCCGTTCGGTGGCGAGGCCTGCGGACAGGCGCGCGTTGATATAGGCGGTGTTCCACCCCGTGCGTTGCAGTTTCAGCGCGGTATGCGCGTCTTCGGTGACGGTTTCACCGGCAAAGCCGTTGGTTTCTTCCAGCGCGGCACGCCGGATAATCGCGCACGATCCGCAAAAGAACGTGGCGTTCCACAAGTCGTTGCCTTCCTGCACCGGGCCATAGAACAGCTCGCCCTCGCCAGGCATGTCCTTGACCGTACCCAGGTTGCGCTGGATCGGATCGGGCGAATAGAAATAGTGCGGCGTCTGCAACAGGGCCAGCCGCTGGTCCTTTTGAAACCAGCCCACCGTCAGTTGCAGGAAAGCGCGCGTGGGCACGTGGTCGCAATCGAAAATGGCGATCAGTTCGCCATCGGTGCGCTTCATCGCGGCGTTGAGGTTGCCCGCCTTGGCATGCAGATTGTTGTCACGGGTGATATAGCCGCAGCCCGCTGCCCGCGCAAAGGCGCGGAATTCGGGCCGACGCCCGTCATCGAGAATGAACACCCGGAACCGCCCGGCCGGATAGTCCATGTCCATCGCCGCGTAGACCGTGTTGCGCACGATCGCCAGGCTTTCGTTATACGTCGGGACATAGACGTCGACCATCGGCCAGGCTTCGGGCGCGCCGGTGATTTCCACCACCGGACGCGTCAATGGCCAACTGGTCTGCACCACACCCAGCAGCAGGATCACCCAGGCATAGACTTCGGCCAGGTACAGCGTGCTGCCCAGCAGGAATTCCAGCGGCGTGCCGAACGACAGCGTCTGAGTGGTGCGCCAGAACAGATAGCGCGTCGATACCAGCACCGACAACAGCGCCAGCGTGATCGTGGTCCGACGGCTCTTGCCGCGCGCCAGCACCAGCGCGCCGACAATCGTCGCGCCCGCGCATTGCCATTGCTCCCGGCCATCGAGCGGCACGCCGACAGTCAGCACGATCAGCGGCAGCAACAGCACGACCGAAGCCAGCCGCATGGCCCATGAACGCCAGGTATTGCTCATGCCGCCGCACTTTTCCCGGCCCGTGCTGCCGTGGCTTCGGGCTGTTCAACGGGGGCAACGCCTGCTTTGCAGCGGGCCTCGACCAAAGTCACCAGCGCCTGCATGCCGATCAGCGCGGCGCTCGCCGGGGCATAGCGAGACAGCGTCTGCTGCATGCCGACCGCTTCGTTGACGGCTTCGTCGCGATGGATCTGCGCGACCAGGTTTTCGCCCAGCAATTCGCGCAGGAACAGCGTGGCATGGCGCGCAAAGCGCCGCGTTTCATCAAGCTGGTTGAGCACGAACATGGTGCCGGTCAATGCGTCGAGCGGCCGGCCCGGGCTGATGCGCGGCAATTGCGCCAACGCCATCGCGGTCGGGCTCAGCGTGCAGATGTGCAACAGCGCATAGCGGCGCAGGATCTGCGCCAACGCCACATCGGTCGACGCGACATCGGCAATATACACGGTTTCGCCATCGAACGGCAGATCGCCAGTCCGCAGGTCCTGCGCAAAATCAACGCTGTGCGCACTGCGCCAGCCCGAACGCAGCACGACCCCGCCGACGGTCACCTGATCGATCACATCGTCGTCGAAATCGGGCAGACGCTGATCGGGGGCCAGCCCGAAATAGAGCTTCAGGCCGTCCTGTGCGGTCATGTCGAGCGCCACGACATCGCGCCCCAGCAACGACAGGCCTTGCGCCAGCCCCGCCGCGACAAAGCTGGTTCCAACGCCGCCTTTGGGCGAATGGCACACGATCAGCGGCATTACAGATCTCCGGATTGGACGCGGTCGCCCAATTGGCGCAGCAACGATCGCACATCGTCGGGTTTGTGCGTCGCCACCGGGGCTTCTTCATAACGGTTGAACAGCCCGGTCGGTCGCGAGGGCGCTGCCGCAGGTGAGGCTTCGACCACAGACTGGGCGGTATGATCCTCGCCACCATGCGTGTCGCCGGCAATGCGCGGGTCACGGATCAGCGCTTCGAACAGCGGCCATAGCTCCATATCCGCAAAATTATCGCGGAATTCCTGATATTTGAAGTTGTTCTGGCCCAGCCTGTTGAGCAGATTGGCGGCGTCCGAGCGCATGACGAAAACCTTCCGTAAGATTACTTAAGTTGTCGCCGGGAATGATTAATATCCCGTTGCCCAATTCGCCGAAATCGCTTGCTTTCTAGCACTTTGAGGCAAAATCTTGCGGTGCAGCATCGGCCCCCGGTCCTTCACGAAGGTTAATACCGTCGCGGGGAAAGCCGCGCCGGGACAACCTTGCGGGGCATCTCTTTTTAAGCGTGCGCCTGATCTGTCGCGGTGCAACCCGACGGCGGCAGGCGGTCTGCCGTCCGGACCTGGCTATCCGGCAGGCAGAACCGCCTGCAAAGGTTTGCTGAATCGCGATACAAATTTTTCATTTTTTCAACATCCCAGCAATTCTGCGGGGTTGGCGGCGGACACGCACGCTTTGTGACACCCAAGTCATCAAACCGTAAATGCGCTGCAACAATTCGCGGCCACTCGCCGCCTCGCATACGCAACAACTGAGTCCAGTTTCAGGGGGTTTCATGAACATCCAATCGCGTTGCTGGCTGCTGGCCAGCGCGGGCATCCTTGCGCTTGGCGGCGCCCTGCCCGCTTTTGCCGCCGATGCCGCAGCCGACAGTGCGACCACCACGCCGATCACCAACTCCGACGACATCGTCGTGACCGCGACCAAGGTGAACCAGGCGACGCCGATCACCGCATCAATCCACACCTTCGAACCGCAGGCGATTGTCAGCCGCGCGATCATCGAGGATTCGATCGCGCCGACCGCCGACTATTCGCAGATCGTGCTGTTCACCCCCGGTGCGTCGATCCTGCCCAGTTCGGGCAACGGCGTCGGCCTCGGCGACACCAAGATCGTGCTGCGCGGGTTTCAGGACGGCCAGTACAACATCACGTTCGACGGTATTCCGTTCGAGGATTCGAACGATCCGACGCACCATTCGACCTCGTATTTCCCCGACGGCACTTATGAGCGCCTGATCATCGATCGCGGCCCGGGCGCGGCGACTGACCTTGGCCAGTCCAGCTATGGCGGCAACATCCATATCATCTCGCGCGATCCGACCAAAGAGTTCGGCCTGCAGGAACAGGCGCTCTACGGCAGCTTCAACACGTTCCTCGAACGCCTGACGGTCAATTCGGGCGAAATCAAATCGCTGGGCGATCTCAAGGTGATCGCGGTAGGCGAATACAAGCGCACCGACGGCGCGCTGACCAACCAGCCCGGCTGGTGGGGCAACGGCTATGTCAAGATCGTCAAGCCGCTGGGCGACAATGCCCAGTTCAGCATCCTGGCCAATTACAACCAGAGCCTGTTCAACCAGTCCGACGCCGCCGGTGGCGCCACCGCCGCGCAGGTCGCGGTCTATGGCAAACAGTTCGGCGCAACCACCGCCGACAATCCCGGTGACTATGCCAACGCGCGCAAGGACTGGAACTGGGAAAACAAGACCACCGATATGGAAGTGGCGCGGTTGCAGTGGGAACCGTCGAGCATCATCACCATCGACAACAAGCTCTACACGTTCTTTTACAAGAACTTCACGCTGTCGACCGAAGATTCGAGCGACCCGTGCAACACCATCAACACGTCGAACAACACCTGCAGCCTGACGCTGGCCACACAGGTCTATGCCCAGGGCACCGGGCTGGGCGGCAGCGGCGGCAAAGTCGTGGCGGGTGATATCGCCGGCTATACCAAGGTCAACCAGTACCGCGACTGGGGCGACATCCTGCAAATCGATGTCAAGACTCCGATCGGCGTGCTGAAACTGGGTGCCTGGTACGAACATTCGCAGTCACACCGCTATCGCTATGAATACGACTTTACCAAGGGTTCGGCCAACGGCGGGATCAGCAACTACAATTTCAACTTTGACATCATGAACGATGGCCAGAACTGGAACTGGCTGGAAAAGGACAAGTCGTACAACGTCGAACAGAACGGGTCGCTCGTCCCCGCCTATGTCAACTATGACGAACGCACCAAGTGGAACCAGGAACAAGTGTTCGGCGACTATGAAATCAAGGCGCTGAATGACACACTGACCGTCACTCCCGGTTTCAAGGCGCTGTTCTTCACGCGTGAAGTTGATTCGCCGATCGCCGACCAGCACAGCCGCATCGGCGGCGATGCGCAGGAAACCTACAAGCCGGTGCTGCCCTATGCCACCGTCAACTATCTGATCACGCCGCAATTTTCGGCCTATGCCCAGTATGCACGGGGCTTCATCGTGCCCGCGCTGTCGGTCAGCCTGGAAACCAAGGGCGCCGGCAACGTCAATGTGCCGGTCGATCCGGTGCCGACCAAGACCACCAACTATCAGGCCGGGGTGGTGTTTGCCGGGCAACGCCTGAACTTCGACGGTGACATCTATTACATCAAGGCGTCGAATTCGACCGCGGTCGACCCGACCAACAGCAACAACGTTACGCTCGACGCCAATCCGGCGGTGTACAAGGGCATAGAAGGTCAGCTCAGCTATGTCGTGGTGCCCGGCCTGACCGCGATCGCCAACGCCACGCTGATGTCGTCAAAGGATTCGGTCACCGGGCTGTGGCTGGCCTATGCCCCCGATTACACGGCCACGTTCGGCGCAGTCTACAGCATGGGTCACCTCAAGCTGAGCTATCTGCACAAGCTGACCGGTCGCCAGTATGAAGACGGCCCCTCGTCGGGCGACGAAGGCACGACCAGCGGCGGCAACAATGTGCGGCTGGCGCCCTATAGCTATGAAGTGCTGTCGGCGAGCGGGACGTACGGCAACGTAACCGTGGGCGTGACGGTCAACAACCCGCTGGGCACGCGCCCGATCACCGCGCAATCGGGCCCCTCATCGAGCGCATCGACGCTGTACCTGTTCCAGGCGCCGACCAGCTATCAGGCGCAGATCAAGCTCCGTTTCTGACGAACTGAAACGCCACGACACAGCGCACATGGGCCGGGGAGCAATCTCCGGCCCATTCTCGCTTGGTCAAGCACGCAGCACAGGTTACCCGGCAGAGGCACAAGGGAGCCAGGTCTTGCACAGTCTTCCCAAGGTCGATGCGCGCTACGGGAAAGCGCTTTGCGTGGCGAGCCTGCTTGTCGCGCCGGTCGGCCTGTTCCACGCTGCTTTCCCAAAGCGCGGGGAGGCTGGCGTTGTTGCGTAAGGCCCTGCGGTGGGGATTGCCGGGAATGGCCGCGCTGATCCCCCTGCCCGCGTACGCCGGGCCGCCGTTCGTCACCGACGATCCCGAACCGACCGATCCCGGCCATTGGGAAATCTACAACTATGCCGGCGGCACGCTGCAACCGGGCAACAATGCCACCCAGTTCGGGTGGGATATCAACTATGGTCCGGTCAAGGATGTGCAATTGACCACCACGCTGCCGCTGGCCACCCAGACCGGCCAGCCGTTCGGCCTGGGCGATGCCGAATTCGCGATCAAAGTCAAAGTGCTGCACCATGACGACGGGGTGATCCCGCTCGACATTTCGGTGTTCCCGCGCGTGATCGTGCCCACCGCGCATGGCAGCACCCAGACGCAAGTGTTGCTGCCGGTGTGGGCCGAACACGACTGGGACGGGTGGAGCGTGTTCGGCGGCGGCGGCTACACGCTCAACCCCGGCGCGGGCAATCGCGATTACTGGCAACAGGGCGTGGTCGTAACGCATATGGTGCGCGCAGGGTTCATGCTGGGGCTGGAATATTACGGCCAGTCGCGCGACAGCTTGACCGAACGTGCGGTGACCGGGGTGAACCTTGGCACGCAAATCCACCTGGCCGGGCCGTTTTCGCTGCTGGGCGCGTTCGGCCAGGGCCTCAACCGCAAACAGACGGTGTTCTACACGTCGCTGAAACTGGATCTCTGACAATGTCCGACCGCAACACCACACTGGCCAAAGTCCCCACCGTCACGATCGGTTTCTGGGTGATCAAGATCCTGGCCACCACGCTGGGCGAAACCGGCGCGGATCTGTTCACGCAGCAATTCGCGATGGGCTACTTGCTGGGGATCGTGGTGTTTGCGTTGCCGCTGGCGGTGCTGGTGGCCTGGCAGATCCACACCACGCGGTTTCATCCCTTACTGTACTGGGCGACCATCCTCGCCTCGACCACGGCGGGCACGGCGGCGGCCGATTTCTTCGACCGGTCGCTGGGCATCGGCTATGCCGGGGGCGCCGCGGTCTTGTTGACCGGTGTGCTGGGCGCGCTGGCGGTCTGGCGCTGGACGCTGGGCACCGTCTCGGTTGCCAGCGTGTCGGGGCCAAAGGCGGAAAGCTTTTATTGGCTGACCATCACGCTGTCGCAGACGCTGGGCACTGCGCTGGGTGACTGGGCCGCCGATGATGGCGGGCTGGGCTATGCCGGTGGCGCCGCGCTGTTCGGCGGGCTGCTGGCGCTGCTGGTGCTGGCCTGGTGGCGCACCGGGATCAGCCGGGTCGTGCTGTTCTGGGCCGCCTTCATCCTGACCCGGCCATTGGGGGCAACCGTGGGCGATTTCCTGGACAAGCCGCTTGCCCAGGGCGGCCTGGGGTTTGGCCGCGACCATGCCACGCTGGTGCTGGTGGCCTTGATCGCGTTGGCGCTATGGCTGATCCCGCAGCGCGCGGGCAAGGCGCACTGATCGAACACGGCCCGGGCGAATTTTGTCCTAACGCACGTCCTGGTAATCGTTATGCGCGGGTCGGCCGCGCAGCATGATCGAGACATAGTTGGCCAGATAGATCCCGGCAGTGCGCGCAAAGCCCTGCTTTTTCATCCGCCGCGCCGATGTCGGCATGACAAACCGGCGCGAAAACAGCACTTTGCCATGAATCTTGGCGCGCTTGCCGATATCGACATCCTCGCCATAAAATTCGATGCTGCTGTCGAAACCGCCCATCTTTTCCAGCACATCGCGGCTGATCGCGAAATTGCCGCCGACCATCATGTACCCGGTCAGCTTGTAGACCGGCTGTGCGGCGATGAACCAACTGGTCGACATCTTGTTGCGAATGCCGGTCAGGTCGTAAAAGCTGTAGGGCCCCGACAGGCAGGCCAGATCCCTGCGCGCGGCGAACTGTTCCCAGATCTGCTCGATCCAGCCTTCGGGCGGGCGCGTGTCGGCATCGACATAGGCCAGGATATCGCCGGTCGAGGCGCGATACCCCGTTTGACGCGCGCGGGTGATGCCCTTTTCAGGCTCGAACACATAAGTCACCGCCGGATAGCGCTCGACCACTTCGCGCGTGCGGTCGGTGCTGTTGTTGTCGACGACGATGATTTCTTTCACTTTGCCCGCCAGATTGGCCATGACCGCGTCGAGGCACGCGGGCAGGTAGTCCTCCTCATTGTAGGCGGGGATGATCAGACTGATCGTCGGTCGGTGGTCACGAGTCATGGCTAGCGCTGTTGGCGCAATATCGCGGCTCTGGCCAGAACAGATTTGTACCCGCCATGCGTCCGTGCGGGCCAGGCGCCGTTTTGCCATCGCGCACCGGCAGCGAAGTGACGTCACGATTGCAGTCGCGGCGGGCTTGGGCCATAGCGAATGCCATGATCAGAACAACAACGGTCATCGTTTGCCGGATCGCGCTCATCGTAATGGCGTGGGCTTTGTCGACCACGGGTGCAATGGCATCCAATTGCTATAGTGCAACGTCGCAAGGCACCACCGGGCCCAGCGACTGGCAGACCTATTGCTGGGTTGATTTTACATCGTACAACAACACGACTGCAACATCGCCGGGCGGGCAGAATTTCAGCCTGACCTTGCAGGACGGCACGGTGCTGGCGTTCAATCTGAAAACCAGCGGCACCGCGTTGACCCCGGTTACCAGCCCTTCGTGGAACGGCGCGGCGATCGGCAACACCGCCATGATGGGCATTGCCGGCGAACCCGTGCTCTATGCCACCGCCGCCGGCACCACCACAGTGACAATTTCATCGATCACGCTGACCCCGCCCGCCGGGGCCAGCGGGGTGACCAATTACATGATGGCGCTGGCCGATGGCGAATCCACCAACACCGGCGAAACCCTGACCTTTGTTACCAACGGCAGCGCATGGACGACGCTCGACCAGGCCGGTGCGATCAGCGGCACCGAATATCCCACGATCAGCGGCACCGGCACCACCACGGTTACCGAAACCGGCACCTCGACCGACAATGTCGGCGCCTATATCATCGGATCGGCCAAGCCGACCCAGGTTACCACCACGCTGGTATCGGGCGGGCTGGAAGGGTTCATGCTGGCGGTGCGCTTCGCCTCGGTGCGCCTGACCACCCAGATTACCGATGCGCGCGTCAACACCGCCGACCAGTTCACGTATGCGATCGAGGCGACATCCAACGCGGCGGTGCTGGCATCGGGCACGTCGAGCGGCACCGGGCTGGGACCGTTCACCACCGCCGGGGTGGCCGCCGCCGCGTCGGTGCCGATGACTCTGGTCGAAACCATGGCATCGGGCAGCACCGGCACGCTGGCCGATTACCAGGGCAGCCTGACCTGCACCAACAGCAACACCGGTTCCACCACCACATTGCCCAGCGCGAAGATCACTGCCAGCTATGCCTTGGGCAGCCTGGCCTATGGCGACGCGCTGCTGTGCACCTATACCGAAACGCCCTTTCCCCATATCCTGCTGCAAAAGGCGCTGGGCACCGGGGGGCGGCAATTCAGCACCGACGAATTCACCATGACCATTGCGCAGGGCAGCACGACGGTCGCCAGTACCACCACCACCGGCACCGGCACAACGCTGGGGGCCGCAGCAACCGCGTTGCAGAAAGTCACCGCAGGCACCGCCTACACACTGTCGGAAACGCCGGCTGGCACAACCCAGACCGACCAATATACCTCGGCGCTGGCTTGCACCAACGGCTACAGCGCATCGACCACCAAGCTGCCGACCACGCCAGGCGGCAGTGTCACCCCGGCACTGGGCGATGTGCTGACGTGCACGATCACCAACACCAAGGTCGCCGCCAACGCCGCGCTGACCATCGTCAAGTCGGCCGCCGTGCTGTCCGATCCGATCAACGGCACCACCAATCCCAAATCGATCCCCGGCGCGATCATCCAGTACACGCTGACCGTCGCCAACACCGGCCCGGACGCAGTCACCGCCAATTCTGTATTCATTGTCGACACGCTGCCGAGCCAGATCAGCGTGGGCACCAGTTCCAACCCGGCGTTCGTACAGGGATCGCCGACCAGCGCGTTGACCTTCAACACATCGACCAACATCGCCTATTCGAATGCCACCACCGCGCCCACCACGTTTGCAGGCTGCACCTACAAGCCGGTGGCGGCCTATGATGCGGCGGTGCGCTATATCTGCCTGAACCCGCGCGGCACGTTCGCCGGATCGACCGGCACCCCGCCTTCGTTCCAGATCACCTATCAGGCGCAGATCAATTAGGGACCGTCGGTTGCCGAAACCCCCGACCGCTTTCGATCCTCCCCTGCACGGGGAGGATTTTGGGGACTAGCGCGCGCGGCCATCGAGGCCGAGGAACGCGAACGTCGAGGTGTCGAGCTTCATGCGCAGCACGACATAGACCCCGCGCGACGTGTTGCGGCTGGCGGCAAAGTCGGGGTCGCGGAAACCCGACACGTTGTAGCCCAGGTTGACCAGCACATTCTTGGCCGGAACAATCCCCACGCTGGGCCCGAAGGCAAAACTGGTGGTGCCATCCGACGGCGCCAAACGCACTGTGCCGCTGACCCCCACTTCAACTTTGGCCCCGATCCCCACGCGCGCATCGGCGCCAGCCAGCAGCGTTGTGCCCGACAGGTTGTACCCGTCATAGGCATCGAAATTGTAGCGCATCGCCACGAACACGCTCAATTCGCTGCGCTGGGTCAGTTCTTCATCGTCGTTTTCGCCGCGCGGGCTCCAGTCGCCCGAAACGCTGGCGATAAAGCGCCGCGCGCGCTGGTTGCCGCTGGTCAGCGCGGTATCGCCCGCCGTGCCGGCCGCCCCGGTGATCGAACTGGCGGCCAGCGTAGTGGTGTTGGCGCCCGTGGTCACCGTGGTGGTGGTCGATGTCGCCGCCACCAGCGTGTCGGCACGATATTCCAGCTTGGTCAGCAAGGCATAGCTGGCGCTCGCGGGCCGCCGGGCATAGGCGATCGAGGTGTCGAACACCGCCGAACGACTGCCATCGGTGCCGCTCGAATCGGTCACCGTCAGTCCGGTGCCCAGCACTTCGCCATCGCCCAACTGGCGGATCAGCCCGGCGGTCAGCCCGCGCCGGTCGGCGAATTCGCCATTGCGGAATTCGCCGCGCAGCGTGGCCGACCACAGGCTCTGTTTCCAGCCCAGCCCCAGGCTCAGTGCGGTAAAATTCTCGGTCAGCGTGCCGCTGCCGTTCAATTGCCCGCCATTGACCACCGGCTGCGCAACATTGAGGATCTGTGCCGCGTTGAACCCCGACAGCACTTTGTTGGCATCGACCGAGGCATCCATCGTCAGATGCTTTGCCAGCCCCACCGACTGCGTCAGCCCGAACGCGGCAAAGCTGCGCTCGCCATATTCGACCACATCCTGATCGCCCACGCCGCCGCTCAGCTTGGCGCCTTTCCACGGTTGCAGCTCGAACCCCACCCGCGCGGTGTGGGTATCGAGCGACTGGCCATTGGCCACGTCATAGCTCGCCACCAGCTTGACCTTCGGGTTGATCGTATAGCGCGCGGTCAGGCTGTCGTTGGCGGGCATGTCGATCGATCCCGCCGCACCGATGGCGTGGCTGACGGTGGCATCGATCTGCAGCTTGTCGTTCAGGAACTTGCGGCTGACCCCTGCCTCGACCACGGTCGATGTGCCACTGGTCGCGCCGGTGCTGGTGGTCGAACTGGTGCTGGAGGTGCCTGTCGCGGTTGTCGTGGTGGTGGTCGTGGTAGTCTGCACACCCGCCAGATCGTCCTCGATCGCGTTGATCCCCACGTGGAAATCGGTCTTGCCCAGCTTGTACTGCGCCTTCACTTGCAGCGCCTTGCGGCTCGACGTGTCGGTCAGGCTGTTTTCGAGCCACGCGCTGGTCACAAAAGAAAACTGCCTGGTGATGTGCAGCTTGGCATCGAGGCCATATTTGCGCCAGCCGAGTTCGGCATTGCCGACATTGCCCAGGCCATAGGCCGCGTCGGTCGAACGGACATAGGCCAGCATGTCGTAAGCCTTGCCGTGATGTTCGGCCTCTACCTGCCAGGCGTCGGACGTCACGCCAAGGGCACGGCTGGCCCCCAATTCGCCGCGCAAGGTGGTTGCGGCGTCGAGATCGACTTTGGCATCGAGCGCGCCCAGATTGGTCCGTGCGGTCGGATCGGTCTGGTTGGTGCCGACATCACTGACCCCGGTCATGCCGATCTTTACATGGCCGCCGTTCGTGGCCCATTCGATCCGGCCCCCGCCGACCAGCGCATTGGCCTGCGCGCCCAGGGCCGGATCAACATCGAAATCAATGATGACGAATTCGGGGTCCATGTTCGAATCATGGCTGAGCACCGGCTGTTTGAACGTGACCGTCCCCGACAGCACGTCGATGGAATAATCGACAAAGCGGGTCAGCGTGGTGGTCGACACCACGACATCCGACTGGAACCGGTCGCGCACCTGGATGGTGATCGTTTCGCTGTCGGCCACCATTGCCACGGTGCCCAGGCTGTAGGGCCCGGTCACCCCGGCGCCCTGGATTTCCAGATGGCGATGGGTGGTGGCGGTTTTCGCGCCAAAGCCCTTGAGATGCAGATTACCAATGCTGGCCTCGGCCGCCACGCCGGTCAGCGTGCGTTGATACCGTGCCAGATTGGTTTGCGACAGCCCGGTCTGGAAATCGCCGAACATGGCCGAAAAGCCCTTGGCCTCGATCCGCACATAGAGCTTTGACCGGCTGGCGGCGTCGAACCGGCGGTTCGATCCGTCGGCAAACACGGTGTAATAGCTGTTGGGGTTGATCGCCCCGGTCAGGGTCTGGTCGGCGGACTGCTTGGCGCTGTCATAGGCCAGTGTCAGCAGATATTTGCCCAGCACGCGCCCCTTGGCATAGAACGCGGTGCGCGCATGCGTGCCCAGATCGCTTTCGAACGTGCTCGCCCGTTCCATCCGGTCGGCGATGGTCTGCGCGCCCAGCGCGCCTTCGGCCAGGCCCACCAGCGTCCACGGCAGATTGCCCGGCACGACCCAGGTGTCGATGGTCTGGTGCCGCTTGGGCCCGCCGTCATCAAAGGTGAAATCGAAATGGACCGCGCCGCTGACCATGGTCGGCGCCAGCTCGACATAGGCCATGCCGTCGTCGCCTTCGACGGTCCAGTGCGGCGTGGCCCGGCCCTGCCCCGACAGCGAACGTTGCTGCAGGGCATTGATCACTTCGGCGCTTTCATACGGCGCGGAAATCCCGATATCGCCCGCCATGCCGCGATGCACCGGGCGACCGTTGCTGTCGAGAATGCGCAGCGCCAGGATCGGCCGGGTGCTGGCATCGGCAACCAGGTGCGTCTGTTCGGGCACCAGCCGCACTTGCGCGGCGACATTGGTGAAATAGACATCGCGGGTCAACGTGGCGGCCACCGAACGGTCGGCATTGCGCACCACCGCAACCAGATGCGTGGCATTGCCCTCCAGCGGAATGCCGCTCCAAATCGACACCGCGTAGGTGTGATCGGCGGTGATCCTGGTGCTGTCGAACGCCACTTTGGCAACCGGCTGGCCATTGGCCGACAATTCGACCTTTTGCCCGTAACGGTGACGGATCACCACGCGCACCGAGGGCGAGCGCGGATTGTGATCGACCGCCGGGAACAGGAACTGGGTGGGCCCGTCCCCCATCGCCAGCCAGTCGACATCCGCGCCAGAGGCGGTCTTGTCGCTGATTTTGGGCTCGGCGGACTTGCCCCCGGTTGCGGCCAGCCTCGCTGCCTTGGCCGCGCCCTGCGGCACCGTGGCATAGAAATCGGCCACCGTCAGCATGCCGCCCTGGCCCGACACAAACCGCGAAATGGCGCTGCCCGCGGTGCGCGTGGAACGGGCGCAATCGACAAAGGCGCCGCCCTCGGGCAGCGTCGTGGGTGCCACTTGCGCGACGTGATCGCCCGGCACCAGGCCATCGAAGTGATACCGCCCGTCCTTGTCGGTCACCGCATAGCTGCCATCTTCGAGCATCACGCGCACACCGGCAAGGCCCATGCGCAGCCCGGTCGACGAACAGCCGCCATCGGTGACCCGCCCGATCAGCGTCATGCGATCGGTCAGCATGTCGGCGACAATCTGTACCACGGCATGGGTAGAGGATGTCAGCCCAAGCGAATCTGTAACCGTTGCGGTGTTGGGCGCCTGCCCCGGCGTGGCATTTTCGTTGACTGTCGCGGCATACGTGATGACATGCGTAGCCCCGGCGGCCATTGCCCCCAGATTGACCGTCATGACCCGTCCATCCGGGGCAAACTGCACTTCGGAAGGCTGCGATGCGCCATCGATACGCACCGATTGCGGCCGGATGCGCAATTGTTTGGCGGGTTTGTCGACCACCGTCACGGCGCGCTTGATATTGGCCTCGGGATTGCCAACAGTCAGCGTGTAAAACACCACATCACCCTCTTGGGCGGTCGCTCTACTAGCCGATTTGGTTATTGTGGCGGCTGTTCCCGGCTTGTCCACCGGCACGTCGACGCGCAATGGCACAGTGCCGCTGACCGTGAAGATGGCGCCATAGGACCCCGCGCTGATCTGCACCGGCGTCCCATCGGGGCGCAGGATGCCCGCCAGATTCTGCGCCGATACCGCAGAAGGCGCGGTATAAGGCGCAGGCGGCGTGATTTTCAGCCGATATTGCCCCGGTGGCACCAGCGGAAACAGGTATTCACCCGGCGCAAGCTGGAACGACACGCCTGCACCGTCGGTCACGGCCTGGCCGGTGACCACCGTGGCAGGCCAACTGGTCACGCCGTCGGGCGCCAGCACGCTGGCCGCAACACCGGTGGTGGCATTGACCAGCGTGACGGTCGCGCCATCGATCGACGCGCCGCTTTCGCTGTCGAACACAAAGCCGAAGGGATCGTTGGCAACCGAAAGTTCGGCAATGGCGATCGGCGTGGCCGATCCCGACAGCATTGCCGCGATGGAAATGGTGTTCCCCGCCGCGACGCTCAGCTTGCAATCGCCCTGGACGGGCTGCGGCGGCACTGCGGCAGTGGGAATGGCACCGATGAAGATGCCGGTGTTGGGTCCCGTTTCGAAAACGGTCAGCGTTTCCTTGTCGCCGCCATTGGTCGACAGCATGACCTGGATCGATTCGACGACATTGGGATTGGTATTGCCCTGCGGCGCGTAGACTTCAAAATAGAACACGCTGCCGATCTGCACCGTGGTGGTCTGCGCCACCGAGGCGATCTGGCTGGCCGAGGCAGGATTGCCGGACACGGCAATCGGCGCCCCACCGCATTGCGAGGGGACGAAACTCAGCGTTGTCGACGTACCGGTACCGACCGCATAAGTCGTGATCGACGCGGTCGCTGCGGTCCGCGTGAACGAGACCGCGTTCGACTGTGCCGTCACGACCTGGCCCGCCTGTTGCCAGTTCGCCGTGGCAATGTTGGTGATCGTCTGCGCGGTGACGGCTGGCGCCGTGAACAGCGCCAGCAGACACAACAGACCGGTCACCACCGCCCGCAAAAAGGTGGGGTGTCGCGTCATTGCACACCTGCGAAGGCGCGGCGGGGCCCTGTTGGAGGCCATCGCCGCGCCATCCGCCTCAGTTGATCGTCGCCTGGAACGACAGTCCTTCGGACGCGCCGGGGGCCAGGGTTGCCAGCGTACCGGTCACGGTTCCGGTCGAGGACGAATAGTTGACCGTATCGTTACCTGCCGTACCCGAACCGCAGGTTGCCGCATTGCCCGAACCCGACACCACCGCGTTCAGCACGACAGAGCTGGCCTTGTAGGTAACCGTGGTCGGCAGAATGTCGCTGATGCTGATGTTGGTGGCCGAAGTGCCCGCCGACGATGCATTGGCAACCACGATGCAATATTGCAGCGTTGCGCCGGGAATCGCCTTGGGGTTGCTGCTGCCTTCGATCGGGTCAGACACGACCAGGCTGTTCTTGTTGACCGACAGCACCGGCGCGGACACCGTGTAATCGGCCAGCGCGGTGAATTTGCCGTCATAATTGGCGTCGCCGCCGTTGCCCGCCGCATCGGCAAACACCGTCTGCATCGTGCCCGGCGTCCATGCCACGCCCGAACCCGATTGCGTCAGCACGCTGCCTTGCGAACCGGAGGTGCCGCCCTGTTCCGCCGTTGCGGTCAGATTGATACCCGCGACTTGCGCGTTGCTGGCCGTCGAAGGGATGTTGGCCTGGACATAAAGGCATTCGGTGGTGCCGACCGGCACTTCGTCGAGCCAGGTGACCTGGGTCGCATTCGCCGCGCTGTAGCTGCACGTTGCACTGCCATTGGTGTTGACCCAATAGGTGAACGTGGTCGCAGTCACGCTGTCGGTGCCGCTGTGCGCGGTGGTGGCGCCGGTTGCCTGGGCCGCCGCGGCCAGACCGATGTCGATGACCTCGTTCGACGAGTTGGTCACCTGAAAGGTGGTGACTGCACCGGTCTGACCCGGCGCAACCGTGGTGGTCGCGCCGGTTTCGGTCGCGGTCAGCACGATCTTGGCATCGACGATGATCGCGTTGGCCGCGCTCGCCGCGGTCTGCGTAACACCGCTCACCTGGAAATTGACGGTGGCCGTGTTGGTGATGGTGGTGCCCGCCGCCGTACCGGCCGCATAGGCCGGATTGGCAACCAGACTCAAGAGCGCAGCCGTACCCGCCGCGCCCAGCAACTTGCTGACGTGTTTCATGGTATTTCCCCAATGTGAAATTCGTGTGTGAAAGTATTCAGGTCCGCAAAATCAGGCCCGTCTCCCCGCCCCGCGAGCCTCGGGTTGCTTCAAACTCCTGCTACACCAAGATTTTTTTGTTATTATTCAGGCATTTCAACGCACAGTGGCGTGAAATTCGATTTTCCCCGATGCGCCCGGCGCGATCTGCGGGATGACCAGTTTCACCGTGGTCACATCACCCGCCTCGGCCGCGCGCGTGGCGCCCTTGGCATCGGTGACGACCAGGTTGGACAATTTGCCAAAGGTCTTGCCGCCATCGACCGAAACGTCGAATTCACCGGCGCTGTCGTCGGACAGCATCAACGGTGCGGGCAGCGGATCCTTGTATTCGAAATTGCTGATCGGCTGGGCCAGATTGTTGTGGTATTCCAGCACCACCACGATGTGGCTTCCGGGCACCACTTTGTCATGGGTGACCGACGGATCGACAATCTGGTGCGTGACTTTGCCGTCGACGGTGGTGACTTTGTCGAGCAACTGCTTGCTGACCAGGGTCAACGGATCATTGGCGGCCAGGGCCGGTGCGGACACGCACAGAGCGGCCAGCGAAACCACTCCAATCTTGAGCATACCCTTGAAATTGATCATAGTCATGGCGAAACCCCTCAATTGATCTTGACTTGAAACGTGACGGTCTTGTCGGCGCTGCCGCCGGCGACATTGCCGAGCAGCACGGTAATTCCGGTGGCGGATGCCGTGCCTGCATCCGCGTCGGCGGCATCGGTCAGGCCCGTGCCGTTCAGCGTCATGGTGCCCGGCTGATAAGTCGTGCCCGTGGGAAAGGCGTCGGTCACGGTCAGTCCGGCGGCCGTGCCCGACCCGGAGGTGTGGGCAACGATACTGTACGTGACCACCGATCCCGACACGGCGGTGCCCCCGCCATAAGGATCGACGATCGTCGCCGATTTGGTCAGCGCGACTTGCGCCACGCTGGCCTGGACCGTTTCCAGCGCGTTCCCGGTACCGCCCGACAGACCGACCAGGGCATCGACGCCGCCCACGCCTTTGCCTGCAAACAGCGTGCCCGGCGTTCCAGATCCTGTCGCCGATGTCGCGGTCAGCCGCACCTGCGAGGTTTGTCCGTCGGTGGCCGATGCCGGTGCCGCCACGATCAGAAACACCTTGATCGTCGCATCGGGCGCGATCACCTGGCTGGCGGCTCCGTTGGTGATGACCGTGTCGACACCGGCGTCATAGATGCCGTTGCCATTGCTATCGATCGCCACGGTTTGCAGCGTGGTGGTGAACGCGTTGCCGGTTACTGCCGGCGCGCCGGTCAGGTCGAAGCTGTCGGCGCCATTGCCGGTGTTGGTAACCTGATATGTTAACGTTGCCGGGGATGCCCCGACCGGCACCGACGCCGTGACCAGCGGCGTCACCGCCACACCGATCACCTGATCGACCTTCACCACATTGGTGTTCGATCGCTGCGTGATCGTACCTGCGCCGATGTTGAAGGTCACGATAGCGGAATTCTGGATAAGCGTCCCCGCCAGCGTGCCGGTTGCCCACGCCGGATGCCCCAGTGCCAGTCCAGTGGCCATCGCTCCCGCGATGCATATGTGGTGAATGCCCCTCATTGCGAGCATCGGTATAACTACGTGTGGTTAAGAGGTGGTTATCCCTAATCGCGCGCTAACGGAATCGTTTGCCCTGCCGCTTGGTGCCAATGCGGATGGCTTGCCGAACAGGGGCTGGAACGCACAACCAGCCCCCTTGTCGCCGCCGTGTTGACCAAGGCCGGTACAACGACCATAGTTTTTTCATATGGCGGCCCGGACCGCCACGGCAGGCCAGAAACTGCGGGGCAAATGCGACGATTGCTGTCACAATCCCGTCACATGCGACGCCTACCGCCCCCTGAGCGGCGCCGGCCCCCGGCCCCCGATCACGTCCTGACGAGCTGAAGGGAAGCATATCATGCTCAAGAAATTCATTGTCGGCGCAGGCTTTGCCGCAGCGCTGACAGGCGTTGCCCATGCGGATAATTTTACTGGCGCTGGCGCAACCTTTCCCGCCCCGGTCTACACCGCCTGGGCCCAGGCTTATCACGGCGCAACGGGTAACGAACTGAACTATCAGGCGATCGGTTCGGGCGGCGGGATTCGCCAGATCGAAGCCAAGACGGTCGATTTCGGCGCCACCGACAAGCCGCTGAAACTGGAAGAACTCAACCGCAACGGGTTGAGCCAGTTCCCCACCGTGGTCGGCGGCATCGTGCCGATCGTCAACCTGCCCGGCATCGCGCCCGGCCAGTTGCACCTGACCGGTGATATCATCGCCAACATGTACCTTGGCCGCATCACCCGCTGGAACGATGGCCAGATCACCCGGATCAACCCCGGCCTGCGCCTGCCCGGCCTGCCGGTCACCGTCGTGCACCGCTCCGACGGTTCGGGCACAACGTTCATCTTCACCAGCTTCCTGTCGCACAAGAGCCAGGCCTGGGCCAACACAGTCGGCGCCAACGATTCGGTCAACTGGAAGACCGGCCTGGGCGGCAAGGGCAACGATGGCGTCGCCGCCTTCGTCAAGCAGACCCCCGGCGCGATCGGCTATGTCGAATACATCTATTCGCGCAAGGACAAGGTGACCTACACGCTGGTGCAGAACGCGGCCGGCCAGTTTCCGCAGCCCAACGGTGGCGCCTTTGCCGCAGCAGCGGCCAGCGCGCCCTGGGGCAAAGTGCCCGGCAACTATGTCATGTTGATCGATCAGCCCGCGCGCAACGCCTGGCCGATCAGCGGCGCGACGTTCATCCTGGTGCCGCGCAACCCGGAAAATCCGGCGCGCACCGCCGCCGTGCTGCGGTTCTTCGACTGGGCCTACAAAACCGGCGACCGCACCGCGAGCAGCCTCGACTATGTGCCGCTGCCCGGCCCGGTGAAGGATCTGATCCGTCGCCAGTGGGCGAACGAAGTGAAGGCTGGCGGTCGTCCGGTCTATAACGGTCACTGATGTCCAGTTCCCCGACTGTGGCCAACGAAGCCCTGCGCGTCAGTGACGCGCAGGGCCATCCGCGTGCCCCCCGCAACGACTGGCTGTTCCGTACGCTGTGCCTGACGGCCGTCCTGGCGATGATGGCCACCCTGATCGGGCTGGTCGGGTCGCTGCTGTCGGGCGGTTGGCTGGCACTGAGCCATTTCGGTTTCAGCTTTTTCACCACCAGCACCTGGGACCCGGTGGCCGACCAGTATGGCGCCGCGGCACCGATCGTCGGCACGTTGATCACCGCGTTCCTCGCGCTGGTCTTCGCCTTGCCGGTGGCGGTAGGCGTGGCGGTGTTCCTGGTTGAAATCTGCCCGCAACGGATCGCCAGGTCGCTGGCCATCGCGGTCGAACTGCTCGCCGGCATTCCCTCGATCGTCTATGGCATGTGGGGCCTGTTCGTGCTGGCGCCATGGTTTGCGCAGAACGTGCAGATCCCGCTGATGACCTGGGTCACGCCGGGTTCGTGGCTGGAAAAAGTGGTCAGCGGCGTGCCCAACGGCGCCAACATCTTTACCGCATCGCTGATCCTGGCGGTGATGATCCTGCCCTATATCGCCGCGATCCTGCGCGAACTGCTGATGAGCGTGCCCTCGCACATGCGCGAGGCGGCCTATGGCCTGGGCTGCACCCCGCGCGAAGTGGTGATGCGCATCATGCTGCCCTATGTCCGGCGCAGCGCGATCGGCGCGGTCATGCTCGGGCTAGGGCGCGCGCTGGGCGAAACCATGGCGGTGACCTTCATCATCGGCAATTCGCACAATTTCCCGGGCAGCCTGTTCGATTCGGGATCGACCATTTCCTCGACGATCGCCAATGAATTCACCGAAGCGACCGGCGACATGCACATCTCTGCGCTGATCGCGCTGGGCATGGTGCTGTTCATGATCACGTTCGTCACGATCGCGATCGCCCGACTGCTGCTGGGACGCGGAGGCCCGAAATGAGCAAACCGCACGACACGTTTCTGCACACCCGCAGAAAGATCTACAACGGCGTGTTCCTGGTGCTGACCGGGATCGCCACCGCCATCGCGCTCGCCGCACTGTTCCTGATCCTCGAAACGCTGGTGGTCAAAGGCGTTGCCGGGCTCGACGCGCATGTCTTCACGATGAGCCAGCCCGCCCCCGATGAACAGGGCGGCCTGCTCAACGCCATTGTCGGCTCGCTGGTGATGTGCGGGCTGGGCATGGTGATCGCGCTGGTGGTCGGCATTCTGGCCGGGACCTGGCTGGCCGAATATGGCGACGGCACCAAACTGGCCGCCGTGGTGCGGTTCCTCAACGACATCCTGATTTCGGCGCCATCGATCCTGATCGGGCTGTTCGTCTATCAGTTGCTGGTGCGGCCGTTCCATGGCTTTTCGGCGGTGGCCGGCGGTGTCGCGCTGGCGCTGCTGGCGATGCCGGTGGCCACCCGCGCGACCGAGGACATCATGCGGTTGCAGCCTTATGCCCTGCGCGAGGCGGGCATGGCGCTGGGCGCCAATCGTGGCCTGGTGATCCGTGCGATCATCTGGCGCGCCAGCAAATCGGGGCTGATGACCGGTGCATTGCTCAGCTTTGCACGCATCAGCGGCGAAACCGCGCCGCTGTTGTTCACCTCGCTGGGCAATCCGTTCCTCAGCTTCAAGCTGACCCAGCCGATGGCCGCACTGCCGACGACGATCTTTCAATTCGCGATGAGCGCCTATGACGACTGGCAACGCCTGGCCTGGGCCGGTGCGCTGCTGATCGCCGTGGCGGTCCTTACCACCAACATCCTCGGACGCGTCCTGACACGCGGGAGCACGCAGAAGTGACGTTTGAAACACCCCACCAGGACCAGCAGACCGTGATGATTCCGCCGCCCGAGGGCGACCGGGTGATCGATGTGCACGGCCTCGATTTCTTCTATGGCAAGACGCAGGCGCTGTTCGGCGTGCAACTGCCCGTCGCGCGCAACAAGGTAACCGCGCTGATCGGACCATCGGGATGCGGCAAATCGACCCTGCTGCGCACGATGAACCGCATCTATGACCTCTACCCGGGGCAAAGCGCAAGCGGCACGATCCAGTTCGACGGCGAGAACATCCTCGATCAGGCCAAGAATTCGGAACAGTTGCGCGCGCGCATCGGCATGGTGTTTCAGCGCCCGACACCGTTTCCGATGTCGATCTATGACAACATCGCGTTTGGCGTGCGCCTGCATCGCAGCGTCGGCCGGGCCGAAATGGACGAGATCGTCGAACGCTCGCTGGTGCGCGCCGCACTGTGGGACGAAGTGAAGGACAAGCTGACGACGTCGGGCCTGGGCCTGTCGGGCGGGCAGCAACAGCGGCTGTGCGTGGCGCGCGGGATCGCCATCAACCCCGATGTGCTGCTGCTCGACGAACCGGCCTCGGCGCTCGATCCGCTGTCGACGGCCAAGCTGGAAAGCACGCTGATGGAACTGAAAAGCTCCATCACCATCGTCATCGTCACACACAACCTGCAACAGGCGGCGCGTATCTCGGATTACACCGGGTTCATGCTACTGGGCAAAATGATCGAATTCCGCCCCTCGTCCGATGCTTTCGTCTCGCCGGAAACCAAGCAGATGCAGGACTATATCACCGGCCGTTTCGGTTAATCGGGGATCGACAGAGATTATGGCACAAGACCACACCATCCGCGCCTTTGACGATGACATGGGCCAGCTCAACGCGCTGATCGCGCAAATGGGCGGCCAGGCCGAAAGCCTGATCCGCGACGCGGTCGATGCACTGCGGCGCGGCGATCACGACCTGGCCAAACAGGTGATCCTGCGCGACAGGCTGCTCGACGCGCTCGAAGCCGAAGTCGAACGGCTGGCGATCCAGTTGATCGCGTTGCGCGCGCCGGTGGCGGGCGACTTGCGCCAGGTGGTGGCCGCGTTCAAGATTTCGGGCATGCTCGAACGGGTTGGCGACCATGCCAAGAATGTCGCGCGCAGCACGCTCAAGATCGAGGATTTCCGCTTTGCCGCGCTGGCCGAAGTGCCCGCCATTGCCGAAATCGCCGAAGGGATGATCCATTCGGCGCTCGATGCCTATGCCGCGCAGAATGCCCCCCTGGCCGAAGAAGTGGTGGCGCGCGACGAACTGGTCGATGCGCTCTATCGCGACCTGATCCGCCATCTGATCGAGCATCTGTCGGAAAAAACCGCCAACGTGATCACCGCCACCGAATTGCTGCTGATCGCACGCAATCTCGAACGCATCGGTGACAATGCCACCAACATTGCCGAAGCAGTCTATTACGCCGCCACCGGCACCGTGATGATCGACCGGCACAGAACGGCCGATTGAGCTTGCGCCGGGCCCCGCCCGGCGTCAGTGGGTTTGCCGAAGCATTCGTTTCGGGAGACGGCACCGGCCGGCTCCCGAAATTGCGGCAAACACAATCAGGCATATGTGATGACCAAACCGTTTGAACGCCATCGGCAGGCGTGGACCGCCGACGAGATCCAGAAACTGCACCAACTGGCCAAGAAAGGCATGGCGCTGAAAGCCATCGCCAAGGCGCTGACCCGCAGCGAGGAATCGGTAAAGGACCGCGCCAAAGCCGATGGCCTTGGCATTGCCAAACTGCGCTGACGGACGCCTGGACGCGACCCTGGGCATTCGTCGCCGAATCGGTCCTCCCCGCTTTGCGGAGGATTTTGGTTGGGCGGTCCCCCGCCCTAGGCGGCGTGGACAAATTCCGCAACGCCACGGTTGCCCTGTAAAAGGCCCCGGCCCAAGTGCGACAAGGGGGAGCGAAGCCGCAGGTGGAGCGGGCCTCCATCAAGGCTGAGCGACGCCGCCGGGGCCTTTTACAGGGCAACCCCGAAGGGGCTGGGCCCAAAGCCGCCATTGCAGCGTCGGCTCGGTTCGCAATATAGCCGATATTCCTTCACCTCGCCTCCTCGCACTGGCGGCTTTGGCCTCCAGCCGTGGCGCTGCGGAATTTGTCCACGCCGCCTAGGAGTCTTTGTTTTCGCACGATCTTCTAGGGTGTGTGGGGATTTGGCTCAGGGTGGAGCGAGAATGGCTGATTTTGAGAACCGGCGCGCAGCGTACTTCAGTACGTGAGCACCGGAAGCGCAAAAAGCGGCCGTTCGCAGCCCGCCCTGGGCGAAATACCCACACACCCTAAAGCAGCGCCGAAACCGGCAAGTGATCCGACAGGCGCAAGGACTCGGCGCGATAGGCCGACAGGGGGGCGTTGCTGATGATGTGGTCGAAATCGCGGCGCGGGCGCCACGCCGGATAAGTGGCGGGCGCCGATGGGACCGGCAGGCCGCCTGCGGCTGCGCAAAACGCGCGGATCGGCGCGCTGGCGGCGCCGCTGTTGAAATCGCCCATCGCCGCCCACGCCGGGGCCTCGCGCAGGACTTCGGCAATCGCGGCCAGTTGCACCAGTTGCGACGGTTCGCCCAGGCTGAGGTGCAGGCAGGCCACGCGCAAGGGCCTTGGCCCATCGACATCGACGATCAGGCAGCCGCGCCCCGCGATCCGGCCGGGCAATTTGATGTCGGCGACCAGCCGCAGCGGCCAATGGCTGAAAATCGCATTGCCGTGGCGCGACACCCCCGGCACCGTGCGATTTTCCTGCGTGATCAGATGGGCATGCCCCGATCCCGTGGCGATCGCCTGGGCCTGGTTGCGAAAACCTGCGCGGCGCCCGCCCAGATCGATTTCCTGTAGACAGACCACCTCATATGGGGCGATTGCGCTGGCGATGCGGCGCAAGGTCGTGGTCTTGGAGCGCGTGTGGATCACCTGGCGATGCGCCTGCAACAAATAGTCGCGAAAGCGCGCGGTGCCGATGCCCGCCTGGATGTTCCATGTCAGCAATGTCGTGCGCGCGGGCTCAGTCACGGTTGGGTCTTTCACGATGGTGCCGGGGAAACGCCTTGAACACACCGATATCCGCCCCGTTCATCCTGCATATCGCGCTGGCGACGGGGCTGTCGCTGCGCATTCTCTATCGCAGGCTACAGGTCAACACCGCGCTGGCCTGGATCGTCCTGCTGATCGCGATGCCGTTTGCCGGGCCCGTGCTCTATATCATGTTCGGCGATCCCACATTGGGCCAGCGTCGGCTGAAACTGGGCCAGCGCATCCGCCATTTCTATCAGGAAGCCTATGCGCTGACACGCGAAGACGGCGCCGATCTTGCCGGAATTCCCGGCCCCTTTGACGCATTGGCCGGATCGATCATGCGCGACAGCGGGTTTCCCGTGCTGGCGCGCAACAGCTATACCATCTTGTCAGACGCGGGTACGATCATCGACAGCATGTGCCGCGACATCGATCGCGCGCAATGCGATTGCTGCCTGGAATTCTATATCATCGATCCCGCCGGGCGCGTGGCCGAGGTGTTGCAGGCGGTGCTGCGCGCGGCGGCGCGCGGGGTTGATTGTCGCATTCTGGCCGACGATTTCGGCAGCAAGGCGCTGTTCCGCTCCGACTGGCCCGAACGCCTGCGCACCGGCGGCGTGCGGCTGATCCGGTCGCTGCCGGTGGGACTGATCAAGTCGCTGTCAAAACGGTCGGATCTGCGCAACCATCGCAAGCTGCTGATCTGCGACCGCACGGTCGCCTATACCGGCAGTTTCAACCTGATCGATCCGCGCCTGTTCAAACCCGACAGCCATGTCGGCGAATGGATCGATCTGATGATGCGGATCGAGGGCCAGACCGTCGATGCGCTGGCCGCGGTGGTCAACGCCGACTTTCTGCTGGAAGAACCCGGTGCGCAACTGGATCGGGTCGCCCTGCGGATTGACCCGCGACAGGCGCCCCTGCCCAGCACGCACGCGCTGATGCAAGTGCTGCCCTCGGGGCCCGAAATGCCCAATTCGACGATCTACGAATTCATCGTTGCGGCCATTTTCAACGCGCGGCGGCGGGTGCGCATCGTCACCCCCTATTTCATCCCCGATCAGGCCGTGCTGCTGGCGCTGACATCGGCGGCCAAGCGCGGGGTTACGGTCGAAATCATCGTGCCCGCGCGGATCGACACCCGGCTGGGGCAGTTTGCCAGCCAGGCCGCCTATGAAGACCTGCTGACCGCGGGCGTTGCCATCCTGCGCTTTGGCGGCGGGCTGCTCCATGCCAAGGCGGTGCTGATCGACGATGGCGTGGCGCTGTTCGGCACGGTCAACATGGACATGCGCAGCTTCTACCTGAACCTCGAACTCAGCCTGATCCTCTATGAACCGCAGATCAACGCGGATCTGGGCGCGTTGATCGACGGCTATGCCGCGCGCAGCACCGCGCTTGTGCCGCAAGTCTGGGCCGCGCGCCCGGCCAGTCAGCGCTTTCTTGAAAACCTGCTGCGCCTCGCCGGGCCGTTGTTGTAGCATTCAGCGCAACCGCGCCGCTGCCATGAAATCGACAAACAGGCGGATACGCGGCGGGATCGGTTGGCCCGGCAGGAACACCGCGAACAAATCGATGCTGTCGCACCAGTAATCCTGCAGGCATTCAACCAGGCGGCCCGATTGCAGATCGTCCTCGACATCCCACAGCGCCTCAAGCGACAGCCCGCGCCCCGCCAGTGCCCAGCCATGCAGGACATCGCCGCTGCCGCTGGCCAGTTGTCCGCCCACTTTCACGGTGATCTGGCCCTCTTCGCCGCGAAACCGCCAGTGATCGTGCAGGCGATGGCGTCGCGCCAGCCGCAGGCAATCGTGGTGCGCCAGATCGGCCGGGGTCGCCGGGGTGCCACGCCGCGCCAGATAGTCGGGGCTGGCGCAGACCAGCCGTCGGGTGGAGGCGATCTTGCGTGCGATCGCCGCCGGATCTTCGGGTCGATGCACCCGCAGCGCCACGTCGAGCCCGTCCTGACCCAGCTCCAACCCCGCGTCCGACAGCACCAGATGCGTTTCCAGCCCCGGATGGCACTGCGCAAATTCGGCCAGCAGCGGTGCGATACGGCGACGGCCGAGTTCCATCGGCGCCCCCACCCGCAACAGGCCTCGCGCCGAAGCGCCGCGTGCCGAAACCTCGGATTCGGCATCGCGCACATTGCCCAGGATGGCACGACAGCGATCGACATAGAGCGCGCCTTCGTCGGTCAGGCGAAACCGCCGCGCGCTGCGTTCGGCCAGCCGCACCCCCAGCCGCGCCTCGAGCGCCGCCAGCCTGCGACTGACCGCGGGCGGCGAGGAACCCAGCGCCCGCGCCGCGGCAGATATCCCGCCCGCTTCGGCAATCGCCAGAAACAGCTCGATATCGCCAATCGAGTCCAGGACAGCCTCCATCTTTCCGTCCAGCGCAAATTTAGCATCCGGATCACCCGCTTTCCAGCAAACTTCACGCGGTCTACTGCGCGCCGGAAACGATCCCCCCGGCCAACCGGCCCATTGCCCCCATGAACCAGTCCAGGCCCGGTCCAGCACCCTGTGCGACACCAGGCATTATAAAAATTGCCTTCCGTTGTAACAATTTGTTACCTTTGCAGACCTTTTCCGAAGCGATCTGTGCGTGCTAGGGGCCGTGAAGATCGGTGACGTGCCTGGGCCGCCACCGATATGACGGCTTAACCGGATCAGGCTGCGACACTCAGGGGCACTGGCTCAACCGGCAATTGGTCTCACGCTGTTTCGCCCTTAAAAGCGCTTTGCCGACGGCAAAGTGCGTTGATAGGGGCGATACCCGATAACCGCCCTTTGCCAGGGCGTGGAGCACGACGCATGTTGGATATCGTCAAAATCGCGCTGCACCGTCCACTGACGTTCATCGTCATGGCGATCCTGATCGCGATTTTCGGTGTGCTGGCGGCGGTGCGCGCGCCGGTCGACATCTTTCCCGACATCCGCATCCCGGTGATCGCGGTGGCCTGGCAATATGCGGGGCTCAATCCCAAGGACATGTCGGATCGGCTGATCACACCCTACGAACGGACGCTGACCACCACGGTCAACGACATCGAACACATCGAAAGCCAGTCGATGGTCGGGGTCGGGATCGTCAAGATCTATTTCCAGCCGGGCACCAACATTGCGGTGGCCAACGCCCAGGTAACCGCGATTTCGCAATCGGCGCTCAAACAGTTTCCGCCGGGAACCACCCCGCCGCTGATCCTCAACTACAGCGCGTCGACCGTGCCGATCGTGCAAATGGCGCTGAGCGGATCGGGCCTGACCGAACAGCAACTGTTCGATATCGGCACCAGCCAGATGCGGCCGCAGCTTGTCACCATTCCGGGGCTGGCCATGCCCTGGCCATCGGGCGGCAAGCAGCGCCAGATTCAGGTCGATATCGATCCGGCAGCGATGCAGTCCAAGGGCCTGTCGGCCCAGGACGTGACCGACGCGATCGCCGCGCAGAGCCAGATCAACCCGGCCGGATCGGTCAAGATCGGGCCGACGCAGTACAGCGTATCGCTCAACAACGCCCCCGCCTCGGTCGCCGCGCTCAATGATCTGCCGGTCAAGGTGGTGAACGGTGCGACCATCTATATGCGCGATGTGGCGCACGTGCGCGACGGTTTCCCGCCGCAGACCAACGTGGTGCACGTCAACGGGCGCCGTTCGGTGCTGCTGACGGTGCTCAAGAACGGCGCCACCTCTACCCTGTCGATCATCGCCGGGGTCAAGGCCAAGCTGCCGCAGATCATGGTCGGCCTGCCTGATGCGCTGAAAGTGCAGCTTGTCGGTGACCAGTCGATCTTTGTGCGCGCGGCCGTCACCGGGGTGATCCGCGAAGGGCTGATTGCGGCCGGACTGACCAGCCTGATGATCCTGCTGTTCCTGGGCTCGGTACGGTCGACGCTGATCATCGTCACCTCGATCCCGCTGGCGGTGCTGGCGGCGATCGCCACGCTCTATGCCTTTGGCCAGACGCTCAACGTGATGACGCTGGGCGGACTGGCGCTGGCGGTCGGCCTGCTGGTCGATGAAGGCACGGTGACGATCGAAAACATCAACTGGCACCTGGAACAGGGCAAGGGGGTGATCCCGGCGATCACCGACGGCGCGGCGCAGATCATCGTGCCTGCCTTCGTATCCATGCTGTGCATCTGCATCGTGTTCGTGCCGATGTTCTTTCTGCCGGGCGTTGCCGGATACCTGTTCGTGCCGATGGCGCTGTCGGTGATCTTTTCGATGGTGTTCAGCTTTATCCTGTCGCGCACACTGGTGCCGACGATGGCGATGTATCTGCTGAAACCGCACCAGCCACATGGCGCGCACGATGCGCCGCCACGCGGCATCGGCGGGCTGTTCGTGCGCTTTCAACGCGGATTCGAGGTAAATTTCGAACGCTTCCGCAACGGCTATATCGGATTGCTTCGGCTGGCGCTGCTGGCGCGGCGGCGGTTTGTGATCGGCTTTATGGTCGCGGTGCTCGCCTCGTTCGTGCTCGTGCCGTTTCTGGGCAGCAATTTCTTCCCGGCGGTCGATTCCGGCCAGATCCTGATGCACGTGCGCGTGCCGATGGGGTCGCGCATCGAAGACACCGCCGCACGGTTCGACCGCATCGCGCAATCGATCCGCCAGGTTCTGCCCGCTGGCGAGATTGCCACGATCACCGACAACATCGGCCTGCCGGTAAGTGCGATCAACACCACGTATTCCAACAGTGGCACGATCGGGCCCCAGGATGGCGACATCATGATCACCCTGAAGGAAGGCCACGCGCCGACCGAACAGGCGATCACCACGCTGCGCCGCGAATTGCCGCAACGTTTCCCCGGCGCCACGTTCGCGTTCCTGCCGGCCGATATCACCAGCCAGATCCTCAATTTCGGCAGCCCGGCCCCGATCGACGTGCAGGTAACCGCCCGCGATCCCAAGGCGGCACGTGCCTTTGCCGATCGGCTGCGCGCGGCGCTGGCGCCCATTCCGGGGATTGCCGATACGCGCATTCAACAGCCGGCGGCGTCGCCCAATCTGAATGTCGAGGTCAACCGGTCGCTGATCGGACAATATGGTCTGACCGAACGCGATGTCACCAACAGCCTGGCCAATGCGCTGGCCGGGACCAGCCAGGTGGCGCCGGTGTTCTTCGTCAACCCCGACAACGGCGTGCAATATGCGGTTGTTGCACAAGCCCCCGAATACTTGGTGTCATCGATCAACACCTTGGAAAACATGCCGGTTTCGGGCAGTGTGGGCAGCGCCGGGCAATTGCTGGGCGGGGTTGCCCGGCTCGACCGGTCGGACATTCCGGCGGTGGTGTCGCACTACAACATCCAGCCGGTGTTCGACATCTATGCCACCACCCAGGGCCGCGATCTGGGCGGGGTGGCCAGCGATATCAACCGCGTGCTGGCCGGTCTTGCCAAGGAACAGCCAAAGGGCGTGACCGTCACCATCCGTGGCCAGGTCGCCACCATGAACATTGCCTTCATGGGCCTGGGCCTGGGCATTCTGGCCGCAATCGTGCTGATCTATCTGCTGATCGTGGTCAATTTCCAGAGCTGGCTCGATCCGCTGGTGATCATTTCGGCGCTGCCTGCCGCCTTGGCGGGCATTGTGTGGATGTTGTTCGTATCGGGCACCACGCTGTCGGTGCCCGCGCTGACCGGCGCGATCATGTGCATGGGCATCGCCACCGCCAACTCGATCCTGGTGATCAGCTTTGCCCGCGAACGGCTCGATCTGACCGGCGATGCCACGCTGGCCGCGATCGAGGCGGGCATGGTGCGGTTCCGCCCGGTGTTGATGACCGCGCTCGCCATGATCATCGGTATGGTGCCGATGGCACTGGGGCTTGGCGAAGGCGGCGAACAAAATGCCCCGCTGGGCCGCGCGGTGATCGGCGGCCTGTTGTTTGCGACGACCGCCACGCTGATTTTCGTGCCGGTCGTGTTCAGCATCGTCCATCGCCGCCGCACAGCGGTCGAACCCTCTTTCGAACCGGTATTGACCCATGCCTGATTCACATTTGCACGAACCCCGCGATTCGACGCTGGTCGATCTGCACCAGGACCTGCCCGATGCCGCCCGCCTGAAACGGCTGGGCGTGGTGATCGCGGTGGGTGCGGTGATCATAGCCGGCGCCGGGATCGCCTGGCGCAGCCATTCGGTCGGCACCGAAACGGTCACCGCGCATGCCGCCGCGGTCAGCGATGTTGCGGTGGTCCATCCCGCCCCCGCCGCACCGACCGACGATCTGGTGCTGCCCGGCCAGGTCCAGGCGTGGAACAGCGCGGCGATCAACGCGCGCACCAATGGCTATGTGCGGTCGTGGCTGGCCGACATCGGCGATCATGTCCACACCGGCCAGCCGCTGGCCGTGCTCGACGCGCCCGAAGTCGATCAGGCACTGGCGCAGGCCGAGGCCGATTATCAGACCGCGCTGGCCAACCGCAGCCTGGCGGCGACCACGGCCACCCGCTGGACCCAGTTGCTGACCCAGGACGCTGTGTCAAAGCAGGAAACCGACGAAAAGCAGGGCGATCTGGCTGCCAAGACGGCGGTCGCCAATGCGGCGCTGGCCAATGTCAAACGATTGCGCGCGATGCAGGGCTTTGAACGCGTGCTGGCGCCATTCGACGGCGTGGTTACCGCACGTGCGGCGCAGATCGGCGCGCTGGTGGTCACCGGCAATCTCAACGCGCAGCCCCTGTTCACGGTTGCCGATGTGCATCGCATGCGCATCTATGTGCATGTGCCGCAGACCTATTCGGCCATGCTCCACCCCGGCATCGTCGCCAGTCTTGACTTGCCCGAATACCCTGGCCGCACGTTCAGCGCGACGCTCGTCCGCACGGCTGGCGCGGTCGATGTGCAATCGGGCTCGGTGCTGGTCGAACTGCAATCGGACAACACCGATCGCCAGCTCAAACCGGGTGCCTTTACCCAGGTCCATTTCCACGCGGCCGGCAGTGTCGGCACGATGACGCTGCCCGGCACCGCGATCCTCTATGGCAACGACGGGCCAAGCATTGCGGTGGTCGGCGCCGACGGCAAAGTCACGGTGCGCCTGGTCAAGATCATCCGCGACGATGGCAATGTGGTGCGCGTGACGGGCGCGTTGAACACGGGGGATGCGGTGATCGATTCGCCACCCGACGCCATCCACAACGGGCAAAACGTCCACGTGACGCAAGTGCTTCCCGCCGTGACAGCCGCAAAGGCAGGCGCCCGTGCAAAATAGAACGCTGGTTGGTACGGCCGCGCTGATGCTGCTGGGCGGGTGTTCGTTCGCCCCGGCCCAGCACCCGGTCGCGGTGGCAACGCCCCCGCATTTCGACGCGATTCCCCCGTCGTGGAGCGAAGCAGCGCCCGCCGACGGCGCCGCCCGCGGCCCCTGGTGGCAGGCGTTTGGCGACCCTGTGCTGGACGATCTGGAATCCCGCGCCGAGGCCGCCAGCCCGACCCTGGCCGCAGCGCTCGCCCGCCGCGACGAAGCCCGTGCCGTGCTGGGCCAGAGCAAGGCCGCGCTGGTCCCCGAAATCGACGGTCTGGCCAGCGCAGAGCGTGAACGCGAGGCGGTCGACCGCCCGCTCAGCACCGGTTCGGCGGCGACCTACAATGTCTATACGGTGGGGCCGCAGTTGTCCTACGAAGTCGACTTGTGGGGCCATGTGCGCAACGCCGTTGCCGCCTCGCGGTCGGAAGCGCGCGCGACCGAGGCCGATCTCGCCTCGGTGCGGCTCAGCCTGCAGGCGGCAGTGGCGGATGCCTATGCGCGGTTGCGCGGGCTCGATGCCGAAAGCGACCTGCTGACCCGCACGGTCGATGCCTATACCCGCGCGTTCGATCTGACGCGGCGGCGGCACGACGGCGGCGTGGCTTCGGGCCTCGATGAAAACCGCGCGATGACCGTGCTCGGCAATGCCCGCGCACTGGCGGTCGATGTGGCCAACCAGCGCACCACCACCGAACACGAACTGGCCGCCTTGGTCGGCGTGCCCGCCAGCGGATTTCATGTCGCGCCGGTCAACCATGTGGTTGCCGCGCCCGGCGTGCCGGTCGGCACGCCGTCGACCCTGCTGCAACGCCGCCCCGACATCGCCGCCGCCGAACGCCGCGTGGCCGAGGCCAATTCGCGCATCGGTGTCGCGCATGCCGCGCTGTTCCCGACCGTGACACTGGGGCTGGCAGGCGGCTTTCAGTCGACCGGTCCGGCGCTGTTGTCGGCGCCCAATACATATTGGGCGCTTGGGCCGGTGGGGCTCGATCTGCCGCTGTTTGACGGTGGACGACGGCGCGCGGCGCTGCGCCAGGCGCGCGCGCAATTCGATGAGGTAACCGCCAACTATCGCACCACGGTGATCGGCGCGTTCCGCGATGTCGAAGACGCGCTGGCCGCCGCACGCGATCTGGCGCGCGAGGCCGACGAACAGAAAAAGGCGGTCAAGGCCGCCGAAACCACCAGCCAGTTGTCGTTCACGCGCTATCGCGAAGGCGCTGCCGACTATCTGGAAGTGGTGACCGCACAGACCGACGCACTGACCGCCGAACGCACCCTGCTGGCCGTGGAAACCCGCCGCGCGCAGGCCAGTGTGGCTATTGTGCGGGCGCTTGGCGGCCCGGTCGGATAAGCCGGGTCGGCAGGCCCTTGAACACATAGAGCAGCAGCGCGCGCGTGCCCAGCCAGGGGCTGAGCGCGACCGCCGCGATCGACAGCGCGACCAGCAGGATCAGCGACAGGCGGCGTTCGCGCCGCACCGCGTTGTCTTCGACTTCACTCGCCGCCAGCATGCCCCATGCGCACAGGCTCATCAGGCCGATGTTGGTGGCATAGAACGCCGCGACCAGCGGCACCGTGTCATACCGCGCGACGATCATCGTGGTGAACGGCATCAATGTGACCAGCAGCAGCAAGGGCCGCCACCACCGCACATAGGCTTCGCTGGCGCTTGCGCCCAGATGCGCCAGCCGGATCGCCGACAGCCACCCGGAAGACAGCACCACAAAACTGATCAGATAGGGCAGCAGGTGCGGCCACAGTGCCCGCAGCAAGCCGACGAACGCGGCATTGTCGGCCACGACCAGCCCCTCTGGCACGCGAATGTCGAGCACCAGCAGCGTCATCGCCACACCGTAGATCGCATCGCCCAGCCCATCGAGCCGGTGTCTGGGATACATGCCGCCCTCCCCCATGTCAGGACGTCATGCTACCCCACCCCTGCGCCGGGCCCAAGCCCCGATCAGGCAACCGTCGCCGGCAAGGGATAGCGCATCCAGAACGCGCGCCGTTCGCCATCGGGATCATGCGCCAGACGGGTTGCCTCCGACACCAGCAGGCAGGCGCGGCATTGCGCATCATAGCGCGTCCAGCCCGCCCCGTGCGGCCCGCCCGGCACGCCGTCGGCGGCGAATCCGGCGATCATCGCGCTGTGTTCGGCCACGATCCGCACCGCTGCGCCGCTTGCCCCGCCCAGCAGCAGGTCATCGGGCCGCGCCAGACTGGCAGAGACATCCATGGCATGGGCCGCGCCATAGCGGCCATCCCAGGCCGGGCAGGTCCAGTCCCAGCGATAGAGCCAGGTCGGTGCCCCCGCGCCCGCGCGCGCATCGGCCTGCGCAAGCGCCAGGCGGCGAAACCCCCAATCGGTGATGATCCGCGCCTGCGTCAGATAGGCCGTCGGCGCCGCCCCGCGATAGAGCGCCGCAATCGCGCCCGCATCGGCGCCGAACCTTGTGGCCAATACGCTGTCGAGGCCTTCATCGGTCAGATCGAACGTGTCGAAGAACAGCCCGGCATCCTCGCGCGTGGTTGAAATGATCGTGGGCACATGCGCGCTGAGTGCCAGCGCGCGCGGATCGTCGGGCTGCCACGGCATGACCTGGTCATCGAGCGAGGGCATGAACGCCAGCGCGCCCACTTTGACCGAGGCGGCCAGCAACAGCCCCATGTCGATTTCGGCCAGACGCGGCCAGTCTGCCGCGCCCAACCCCAATTCGGCGAGCAGCGCCACGGTCAGCGCGCCGGCGCTGTCGGCATCGGTGAACACCGGCCACGATCCGCTTTGCACCACCGCCCGGTGGAACAGCCCTTGCGCCGCAGGCAGTGCCAGCAGGGCGCTGATTTTCCACCCGCCGCCCGATTGCCCCATCACCGTCACCCGATCGGGATCCCCGCCGAACGCCGCCACATTGTCGCGCAACCAGCCCAGCCCCAGCACCAGATCGAGCAGGCCTGCGACGTTCGATCCGGCATGGCGTTCATCCGCGCCCAGCGCTTCGAGCGCCAGATAGCCGAACACATTGAGCCGGTGGTTGATCGCCACCACCACCACATCGTGGGTCAGCGCCATCATCGTGCCATCGTACATCGGCGCATTGCCCGACCCGATGGCAAAGCCGCCGCCATGGATCACCACCAGCACCGGCCGGGGCCGCGCCGGGCCTTGCGGGGCATAGACATTGAGCGTCAGGCAATCCTCACCCAGCCCGCCATCGGCCGGGGCGCGGTCGAACTGGATCAGCCGGGCATAGGCATTGCTGATCGGGGTCGGCACTTGCGGCGCCACCTGTCCGGGGGCGAAACAGTCGCGCCGCCCGGACCAGGCTGCCCGCGCGACGGGGGCGCGAAACCGCGCTGCCCCGCCGACGGGTTCACCATAGGGAATGCCGCGGAACACGCCGATACCCTGGTTCACCAGCCCCCGGATTCGCCCGGTGGTGGTTTCCACATCGGCAAACACCGCCGGGTAGAAGGCCGGGATCACCGGCGGCTGATAGGGCACCGGCTGGTCCATGGTGCTTGGCATCCCTTCGCTTACTTGCCGCCCCAGTTATAGCGCAGCGTGATCCCGCCGGTCAGCGGCTGGGCCAGTGTCACCGGCACCGGAAACAGCGGCGACAGCGCGTTGTTGAGCGTGACCGCCGACAACTGGCCCTTTGAATTGAACAAGTTGCGCACATAGACCGACAGTTCGAGGCCGCTCGCCAAAGTCGCACCGACGCTGGCGTTGACGGTGTTGTACGAGGGCAGGCTGTAATAGACATTGGTGGCGCTGCCCTGATAGCCCGATGTGCGCTGCCCGGTCCAGGTGTCGGTGATCGAGGCATTGGCCCTGGTCTGCCCAACATCGAAGCGATAGGTCGCGCCGACGCTGAAATTCCAGCGCGGGCTGAGCGGCAGGCGATCATCGGCATTGGCCAGCCCGAGCACCGGCGCAGGCGTGGTCAGCCGGGCGACGGTGTGCGCCCCCGCGCCGGTGAGCGACAGGCCCTGCACCAGCCGAAGCACGAAATTGCTTTCGACGCCCTGGATGCGGGCATTGCCCGCATTGACCAACTGGTTGATCCCGTTGACGTTCTGGGTGGTCTGAATGTTCGTCCATTCGATGTCGTAGCCATCGATGTTGAACGTCAGGCGGTGGTCGAAGAAACTGCCCTTTTCGCCGATTTCATAGTTCCACAGCTTGTCGGGCTGGAATGTCGATGGCACCGTCGATCCGAACGAAGCGGGCAGCACAAAGTTCGGCCCGCCCGGCCGGAACCCCGACGAGACTTTGCCATAGACCATCACGTCCTTGCTGACATGCAGGCGCGGGTTGAACAGGTATGTCCACACCCCCTGCGACGAGGTCGATTCATAGGAATATGTCGGGTCGAGCGCGATGCCGCCGTTCTGCACAACCGGCAGAATGCCGATCCACGAAATGTCGGACCCATAGGCCTGACTCTGGTGGCTGTAGCGGACGCCCACCGTCATGTCGAAGATATCGCCCAGATAGCCGGTCACATCGCCAAACCCGGCCACTTCGGTATAGTGGCTCGGCAGCCAGCCATAGAACGGGTAATTGGTATAAGGCGCGGGCAACTGGCCATTGGGGCTGGCGGTATAGAGCAGGTCGACCAGTTCACCGGTATATTCGTGATCGTAATAGAACCCCGCCACCCATTCGACCGTGTGGTTCGACGGCGATTGCAGCCGTACTTCCTGCGTCACTTTGCTGGTATTGGTATCGACCAGCAGGCTGTAGGGGCTGGCGCCAACGGTGGGGGCGCCGAAATAGGCCGTGTAGACGCTGGCATAGATCGGCACGATCACGCCGTAGAACACGCTGTCGTCGGTCTGGTAATAGCCGTGGTTGCGCTGCCACGATGTGACCGACACCGCCTTGGCAAAGCCCAGGTCATAGCTGATCGTGCCCGACAGCACCGCGACCGAAGTAATCGAGGGCTGATTGACCGCATATTGCTGATCATAAGCCCCGGCCACCGGCGTGCTGTTCGACAGATTGTAGAATCCGACGTCGAGCCCGTTGGCCTTGCTCCGCTGCGCAAACGCCGACAGCCGGATCTCCAGCTTGTCATCGGGCTGGTACAGCACTTGCAGCCGTCCGCCGACGACATCGGCACTGCCCAGATGATCGAGCCCGCGCGCGGTGTCGTGGCCCCAGCCGGTGTCGTGTTCGACATTGCCGTCAAGGCGGATCGCCAGATCCTGCCCGATCGGCAGATTGATCGCCGCGCGCGCCGCGCCATTGGTTCCGGCATGATCGGTGGCCGAGCCGTCGAGTTCGATCTTGGCCGACGTTTCGCCCAGCTTTGGCGGTGTGGTGACATATTTGATCGCCCCGCCCAGCGCATTGGCGCCATAGAGCGTGCCTTGCGGGCCGTTCAGCACTTCGACCCGGTCCATGTCGAACAAGTTGAAATTGAAGCTTTGCGAGCCCAGCCCGAATTGCGTGCTGGCACCGATCGGCACATCGTCGAGATAGAGCGAGACCGCGCCGCCCAGTTCGGCAGTCGACGAGGCCACGCCGCGAATGGCGATCAGGTTGGTGGTCGGGTTGTACGACTGAAAGCTGAGGCCCGGCACTTGCGTGGCGAAATCGTTGAACGTGCTGGCATGCATGCGTTCCAGATCGGCATTGCTGAGCGCGGTCAGTTCGCCGCCGACTTTCTGCACGCCTTCGTTGCGGCGGTTGGCGGTGACGATGATTTCGGGCTC
The DNA here is from genome assembly GCF_001519065.1 of Novosphingobium sp. FSW06-99. Classification (GTDB taxonomy): domain Bacteria; phylum Pseudomonadota; class Alphaproteobacteria; order Sphingomonadales; family Sphingomonadaceae; genus Novosphingobium. Next base: position 76,623 of record NZ_KQ954261.1, on the reverse strand, counting down.
GCTGGCTTGCGGCGCGGTCGGCACGGCGTCGGCGGCATGCGCGGCGGTGGCAAGCATCATGGTGGCAGGCGTGGCCCAGGCCACACTGACGAGCAGGCTCGTCGCAAATCGGGTCTTCATGCAGTCCTCCCTTTATCGTTGACAGGTAGTTAGCGCCGGATCGCGATAAAAAAGAGGACTGAAGCGCGCAAAATGCTGCGGCTGTTTTCGCTCATTGACAATCGACAAAGACAGGCCAATCAAGCGCCTGCAGGAGAATGTCATGGGTGTCATACCACAAGTCGATACCGGCTATCTGGCCGCGCTGGTGGGCGATGCGCGGGTGGCACACCTGTTTGCCAAAGCTGGCATCGCGCCAGACACCGAACGGCTCGACATGGCCGATTTCTGGCGATGCTGCGCGGAAAACATCCGCCAGACCGGCGATGAAAGCCATGGCACCGCGCTGCATCCGGTGCCGCCTGGCAGCCTGTCGCTGCTGGTGATGGCCGCCAAAGAGGCCGATACGCTGGGCGGCGCACTGCATCGCCTGACCGAGGCGGCGCGGCTGGTGCGCGCCGAAGTGCGCCTGCATCTCAGCCATGGGCGCGGCATCCTGCGCCTGACGATCAGCCCCGCAACACCGGCGCCAGGCCTCGCCGAAACCATGCGCATGGCAATCTATTGCGAGTGTTTTGCCATCGTCATCCACTGCGCATTGCGCTGGATGACCGGACGCCGGCTCGATCCGGTGCGCGTGCGCGGCGCGGCCGAATTGCGGGCGATGGGCGGCGAACTGCTGCTGGCGCTGGGCGCGCCGGTGGCGCGGCGCGGCATCGGGGTCAGCATTGATTACGCCGCGCAGGACCAGACCGCACCGATTCTGCCGCGCCGCTACACCGCCTGGGGCGAAGCCGAATTCGCCACGTTCCTCGACATGCTGGCGCAAGGTGACCCGATGCCCGTGGCCAGCGACCACGCGCGGGTGATCGAGGCGCTGCACGGCGGATTGCACACCCAGGAAGACGTCGCCGCCGCTCTGGGCATCAGCGTGCCGACGCTGCGCCGCCGCCTGGCGCAGGACAATCTGACCTTTCGCGACATTTCCGCCGAATTCCGCACCCGCCGCTTGAAAGACCTGCTGGCGACGCAAATGCCGCTGGCGGCAATTGCCGAACAGCTCGGCCTGTCGGACGAACGCTCGCTGCGCCGGTTTGCGCGCGACCATCTGGGCCTGGCCCCGGCCGAATATCGCGGACGGCTGGGCTGATTACAAAAAAAAGGCCGGCGTTTCCGCCGGCCTTGGAAAGTTTGGGAGAGGATGCCTGAAAGGCCTGTCCCCTGTGGCCGCTGACCCGATTCTTGGCAAATGCAGGTTATGCGCAAGCAGATGCAAAAAGCGCAATATGTCTGACAATTGCCCGCAATCGTTTGATATTCATCACGAAAATAGCGCCTTCAAATCGCGCTTGAGTATTTTGCCATTGGCATTGCGCGGCAAAGTCTCGGCGTGAAAGCGGATCGCGACCGGCACCTTGAACGCGGCCAGCCGTTCGCCGACCCAGGCGCGCAAGTCTGCCTCGGTGGCGCTGTGGCCGGGTGACAGGTGGACCACGGCGGCGGGTTCCTCGCCCAGCGTGTGGTGGGGTATGCCGATCACCGCCGCATCCATCACCGCCGGATGGTCATAGAGCGCGTTTTCGACTTCGGCCGAATAGATGTTTTCGCCGCCGCGAATGACGATGTCCTTGGCCCGGTCGACGATATAGCAATAGCCATCGGGGTCGAGCCGCGCGAGATCGCCGGTGCGCACCCAGCCCTCGACGAAGGTGGCCTCGGTTGCTTGCGGGTTCTCCCAGTATCCTTTGACGACCATCGGCCCGCGCGCCCACAATTCGCCCACTTCGCCGATCGCCTTGTCCTCCAGCGTGTCGGGATCGACCACGCGCAGATCGGCCACCGCCACCGCCGGGCCGCAACTGTCGGGGCGGGCAAGATAGTCTTCGCCGACGATGTTGGTGACCGTGGCCATTGTTTCGGTCATGCCCCAGCCGTTGCCGGGCCGCGCGCCGAACACCGCACTGATCTTGCGCACCAGATCGGGGGCAGAGGGCGCGCCACCATAGGACACGGTTTCCAGCGACGAGAGATCGTATTTTTCGCGGTCGGGATGTTCGAGCAATTGCCACGCGATGGTCGGCACCCCGCCCGCCAGATTGATGCGTTCGCGCTCGATCAGCGCCAGCGCCTGGCCTGCGTCCCAGCGGCGCATGAACACCAGCGTGTTGCCGGCATAGACCGATCCCATCAGCACCGCGCTGCAGGCGGTGACATGGAACAGCGGGATCGACACCAGCGCGGTGCGCGGGCTGGGCGGCGGCGGCACTTCGCCCCGCCGCAGACAAGACGACGCAGCGACATAGGCGCTCGACAGGATATTGGTGGCAAGGTTGCGATGCGTGCCCAGCGCGCCCTTGGGATGGCCGGTGGTGCCCGAGGTGTAGAAGATCGTCGCCTCAAGATCGGGGGCCAGATCGGCCTGCGGCAGATCGCGATCCTGCAGGGCTCCATAATCGCCGGGCCGACCGATCACCGTCTCCAGCGCCACCACACCGGGCCGGGCCTCGGCCATCCGCGCGCCGAACACATGCTGCACCGAAGGCACCTCGCGGAGCAGCGGCACGATGCGCTCGATCCGTTCCGCATCGGCGATCAGCACGCTGGCGCCGGCCGTGTTCAGCCCATACGTCAGTTCCGCGCCGGTCCACCATGCGTTCAACGGCACACAGATCGCGCCAAGCGTGGTCACCGCAAAGAACACCACCGGCCATTCGGGCACATTGCGCATGGCCAGCGCCACGCGATCCCCCGGCCCGACGCCGATATCCCGCAAATGCTGCGCCAGCGCGGCCACCGCGCGGAACCAGCCTTCAAAACTGACGCGTTCGTCTTCATAGACCAGAAAATCGCGGGTGCCGTGCGCCCGCCCGATCCGGGCCAGCGTGCCCAGATCGGCAGGTGCGTTCTTCCATGCGCGGAATGTCCGCCCATGCGCGGCCACTTCGACCATTTCGAACGGCGCACCCGGTGCACATAGCGCGTTGCGCGCCTCGTCCAGCGTCAACATAGCCTCTCCTTCTGTTACACCATCGCCTCGATCAGCATCGGGCCCGGCGCCGTCAGCGCACGGGCGAACGCGGCGCGAAACGCGGCCACGCTGTCGGCGCGCTCGGCCGGCACGCCCATCCCGGCGGCCAGCGCGCACCAGTCGAGCCGGGGATTGTCGAGACTGAGCATCGACAAGGCCTTAGGCCCCGCGTTCTGCACCCCGACCCGTCCCAGTTCGATATTGAGGATCGCGTAGGAGCCATTGCTCAGCACCACGGTCACCACCTTCAACCGCTCGCGCGCCATCGTCCACAGCGCCTGGCACGTGTACATGCCCGATCCATCGGCCTGCAACGCGATCACCTGGCGGTCGGGACAGGCCACCGCCGCGCCGGTCGCCACCGGCAAACCCTGCCCGATCGCGCCGCCGGTGACCATCAGCCAGTCGTGCGGCGCGGCGCCCTTGGTGGCGTCGAACAGAGCGGCCCCTGCCGAAATCCCTTCTTCCGAGACGATCGACCCGGCAGGCATCAGGTCCGCCAACACCGCGCCGATGGCCTCTGGCGTCAGGCGTGCACCGGCGTCGGGCACGTGGCGCGGCTGAAGGTCCACCGGTTGCGCCGGGGCCTCCAGCGCATCGGCCAGCGCGGTCAATGCGTCATGCGCATCTTCGCGCAGGCCTGCCAGCCGCAAGACTTGCGCGCCCGGTGGCGACAGCGCGCCGGGCTTGTCGGGATAGGCAAAGAACGCCACCGGCGGCTCGGTGCCACACACCACGATGGTGCGATATGGGGCCAGGAATTCGCTGGCCACTTCGCCAAAATAGGGCAGCTTGTCGATCGCCACGCGCCCGGCGCCGCGCTCCACCCGCGCAGCAAATGTTTCGCATATCAGCTTTGCCCCGGTGGCAGCGGCGATCCGCCCCGCCACTTCGAGCGCATCGGCCCGCAATGCCCGCCCGCCCAGCAACAGGGCGACCGGCCCCGCATCGCCGCGCAAGGCTTCGGCCACCTCTGCAATCGCCGCAGCGGGTGCGCGCGGTACGGGCGGCGCAGGGCGCGGGTCCACCGGCGCGGCAGGGCCGCTCCAGGCATGGTCGGCGGGTACGATCACCGTTGCCACCTGCCCCGGCCATTCCATCGCCGCGACAAAAGCTTCGGCCCCGGCCTGCGCCAGATCGCGCGGCGATCGGGCCACGCGCACCCAGTCGGACATCGGCCGCGCCACGCCAACCGCATCCGATGTCAGCGGCGCGTTGAAATGCAGGTGATAAGTCGCGTGATCGCCGACCATGTTGATCACCGGCGATCCCGCCCGGCGCGCGTTGTGCAGATTGGCCAGGCCATTGGCCAGCCCCGGCCCCAGATGCAGCAAAGTCACCGCCGGCCGGCCCGTCATCCGCGCATAGCCATCAGCAGCGCCGGTCACCACCCCTTCGAACAGCCCCAGCACCGCGCGCATCCCCGGCTGCCGGTCGATCGCGGCCACCAGTTGCATTTCCGACGTGCCCGGGTTGGCAAAACAGGTATCCACCCCGCATGCGCACAGCGTGGCGACAAAGGCCTCTGCCCCGTTGAAAGTCATTGTGTGCACCGTCTCCCGCACTTTGCTTTGCGGGCATCGTGCAGGGTTGCCGGGCCACGTCAAGACGGCAAAACCGTGCCAAGCGGCGCTGCCGCTACGGCAAGGCCGAATGCAAAAATATCAACGGCCCGCTGCGCGCCTGCGGCGGGCCGTTGGCGGCAATCGGTGGTCAGTGGCGGTCGGCGTGGATCGCCGCGCTGTTGGCATTTTCTTCCTGGTTCAGGCTGCGCGCCTGTGCCCCGGTCAGATGGCCATGGTTGTGATCGGCACGCGCGTCCGCGCGTTCCTGCTGGCGGATCGCATGGTCATCGGCGCGCAGCGCGTGGGCCTGCGCATGGGTCAACTGGCCATCGCGCACGCCGGCGCTGATGCGGCGGTTCTGGTTGGCCAGGCGCTTGTTGACATGGGTGCGGGCGGGATGGTTCTTTTGCCACTGCGTTTCGGCATGGGCGGCAATCGGGCCCATGGCAACCGTGGCCAGCGCCAGCCCGGCGGCGATCCGGCCCAGCAGGCCCGCGCGCAAGGCGGCAGGCAACGCGGATTTGGCATTCGACATGACAGACACTCCCCTGGGAATCGATGGCAATCGCGCCTTCGATCGTCCGGTATTTGCCTTGCCAGAATTGAACCGAAAGTGACTTTGCGCTTCATCGCGCATTCACCAAATCGGCCCCGAAACCAGGGTTCCGGGGCCGTTCAGGCAAAGCAAGTGCCGATCAGGCCGTAGCGAGTTCGTGCCCCAGTTCGATATAGCGCGCCAGGTGGAAATCCTCGTCGCCCAGTTCATGGCCGATCATGACCAGCCGCTTGGCATAGTGCGTCAGCGCCAGTTCCCAGGTCATGCCGATGCCGCCGTGCATCTGGATCGCCTCTTCAGCGACCAGCGACCCGGCCTTGCCAATCGTCGCCTTGGCCGCGCTGGCCGCGCGTTCGCGCTCGACCCGCGTGCCCGAAAAGCGGTCAGCGGCGTTGATCGCCGCGCTGCGCGCCTGTTCGATTTCCAGCGCCACGGTTGCCATACGGTGTTGCAGCGCCTGGAACTTGCCGATCGGGATGCCGAACTGTTTGCGCGTGCGCAGATAATCGAGCGTCTGGTCGCGCAAGGCGTCCATCACTGCCACGCCTTCCCACGCCAGGGCCACCAGACCCCACGCGCGCGCCGCCTCGATCACCGGGCCCGCGCTGCCCGCTTCCCCCACCAGCGTGGCAGGCGTCGCGGCAAAGGCGACATCGCCCGCCGCCCCGCCATCGATCAGCAGATAATCGCGCACGGTCAGCCCCGGCGCATCGCGTTCGACCAGAAACGTCGACAGCCCGGCCTCGGCGCGCGCCACCACCAGCAAGCGGTCGACACTGCCGGCAAAGGCCACCACGGTCTTGGCGCCATCGAGCACCCAGCCTTCGCCCGACTGCGTGGCGCGCGTGGTAATACCCGCCGGATCGAACCAGGTATCGGCTTCCTCTTCGGCATAAGAGATCACCTGCGATCCATCGATCACTGCGGCCAGATCGTCGGTGCGCCCGGCGGCGGCGAGCACGTGCCCGGCCTGCAGTGTCGCCAGCCACGGTCCGGTCAACAGCGCACGGCCGATTTCGCCGAACACCACCGCCACATCGAACGGCGATCCGCCGAACCCGCCGACGTCTTCGCCAAACAGCGCGCCGATCGCGCCCAGTTCGGCCAATTGGCCCCAGATCTCGCGCGACCAGCCCTGCCCTTCGAACGCGGCGGTCTTGCGCACCGCAAACGGCACTTTGTCGGCCAGAAAGCGGCGCAACGAATCCGCCAGCATCTGGCGGTCTTCACCCAGTGAAAAATCCATGTGCGTTACAGCTCCAGAATGGCCTTGGTGATGATTTCACGCTGCACTTCGTTCGAACCGCCGAAAATCGACAGCTTGCGATCGTTGAAATAATGCGTTGCCACCGGGCCCGCCCATTCGGGGCCGACCGGTTCGCCGTTCCAGCCGCCTTCGAACGATTCGGGCAGCCAGGGTCGCGCGTGGGTGCCCGCCGCGCGGCGCATCAAGTCATCGATCGTCTGACGGATTTCGGTGCCGCGAATTTTCAGCATCGAACTTTCCGCGGTCGGCGCCGCGCCCGCGCCCGCCGCCACCAGCACGCGCAGGTTGGTGGTCTTCATGTTTTCCAGATCGATTTCCAGCCGCGCCAGCCGCGCCGCGAACTGCGGGTCTTCGGACAACGGACGGCCGTTGCGCCGCTGTGTGCGCGCGATCTCCTGCAATTCGCCGAACGCCGCCATCGACGCGCCCACGCCTGCGATATTGGTGCGTTCATAGGTCAGCAGGTACTTGGCGTAAGTCCAGCCCTTGTTCTCTTCGCCCACCAGGTTTTCGACCGGCACGCGCACGTCGGTAAAGAACACTTCGTTGACTTCGTGATCGCCCGACAACAGCTTGATCGGGCGCACTTCGATGCCCGGCGTCGCCATGTCGATCAACAGGAAGCTGATGCCTTCCTGGCGCTTGCCCTCGGTGCTGGTGCGCACCAGGCAGAACATCATGTTGGCGTATTGCGCCAGCGTGGTCCAGGTCTTCTGCCCGTTGACAACATAGTGATCGCCATCGCGCACCGCGCTGGTTTTCAGGCTGGCCAGATCCGATCCCGCGCCGGGTTCCGAATAGCCCTGGCACCACCAGTCGCTGCCATCGAGAATGCGTGGCAACCACTGTTTTTTCTGCGCCTCGGACCCGTATTTGAGCAGGACCGGGCCGATCATCGACAGGCCGAACGGCAGCACGCGCGGGGCATTGGCCAGCGCGGTCTCTGTCTCAAAGATAAACCGTTCCATCACGGTCCAGCCGGTACCGCCCCATTCGACCGGCCAATGGTTGGCCAGCCAGCCGCGCGCGTGGAGAATGGCATGCCATTCCTCGTGCTCGGCCTTGGTCAGATGCTGACCCTTGCGGATCTTGTCCGACAGCCGGACGGGCAATTTGTCTGCCAGGAAGGCACGCACTTCGGCGCGAAACGCCTCTTCCTCGGGCGTGAAGTTCAGGTCCATCGCTCTCTCCTGTCGCGAAGCGCCGCGCGCGCATCCGCCGGTTCATCAATCGATTAACATACGACGCGGGGCAAGCAAGTGACCATTTGGGGAAGCCCGGGCTTGGCGCGCGCCGGACGAGCGGCTATGCGCCACGGGCCGACGGCCGATGCCCGCGATCGAAGGGAAAACCGATGCCTGCCCCGCATTCCCGGCGTCTGGCCGACAAGACCTGCGTGATCACCGGCGCCGCGCGCGGGATCGGCCATGCCATCGCCGTGCGCTTCCACGCCGAAGGCGCGCACGTGATCATGACCGACCGCGACCAGGCCGCGGGCGCTGCCGCCGCAGACCTGATCGGCTGCCGGTTCGAACCGCTTGATGTGGCCATGGAGGCCGACTGGCGGCGCCTGTCGCACGCGGTGCCGACGTGCGACGTGCTGGTCAACAACGCCGGGATCACCGGCTTTGACGGCGCGAACGGCCCGCAAGATCCCGAACACACCACGCTGGATGATTGGCACCGGGTCATGACGGTCAACCTCGACGGCACGTTCCTGGGGTGCCGCTGGGCCATCGGCGCGATGAAGGCCAGCGGGCGTGGCGCGATCATCAACATGGCCTCGCGTTCGGGCCAGGTCGGCATTCCGGGCGCTGCGGCCTATGCCGCGTCAAAGGCCGCGATCCGCAACCACACGCGCAGCGTGGCGCTCTATTGCGCCGAACAGGGCTGGGCCATCCGCTGCAACGCGATTGCGCCGGGAGCGATCCTGACGCCGATGTGGGATGCCATGCTGGGCCATGGCGAAGACCGCGAGGCCCGCATCGCCGCCGCTGTTGCCGACGCCCCGCTGCGCCGGTTTGGCGAGGCCGACGAAGTGGCCGCAATCGCCGTGCTGCTGGCCAGCGACGAGGCCACTTATATGACCGGCAGCGAACTCACCATCGATGGCGGCTTGCTGGCCGGCACGGCGGTGCGCCCACGCTGATCTTGCCCCAATTGCCACTTGACGGCGCGTGAGTCGTGACGGAGCCTGCCCGCAACCGGCACAAAGGCCGATGGGGATGCAAAGACGATCGGGTCGCACGATGTCTGCAACGGCGCTCGGCGATCTGTGACACCATGACGGGCAGGAGGATGCGATGCAGGCGCAGCGTGATCACACCGATGTCGATCCCGGCGCGTGGATCGGCAGCATAACCTATCGCAGCGAAGCGGTCAGTGCGCCGTCACCGGCCGAACTTGAAGGCCTGGTTGCGCGGGCACGGGCGCGCAATCACAGCCTGGGCATCACCGGCATGCTGTTGTACGATGGTGGCCGCTATCTGCAGACACTTGAAGGTCCGCCCGCCGCGCTCGACCATATCTGGTCAGCCATCCAGAACGACCCCCGCCACGCCGCGATCGATGTGCTGAGCCAGCACATTGTGCCCACGCGCCTGTTTTCAGGGTGGGACTTGCAGCTTTACCGGCGCAGCAAGGACAAGACGCGGCTGTCGCCGGGCGTGGCCCGGGATATGGTGCCGCTGACCGACCATATCCCCGCCACCGCGCGCTTTGCGCTGAATGGCGATGATCGCAGGCTCAACGCGCTGATCGGTGATCTGGTCGGACAGGGATGGGTCAGCGATGCGCTGGTCACCCACCTGCTGGAACCGACCGCACGCGCGCTGGGCGATGCGTGGCTGGCCGACGATTGCAACGAACTCGATCTGACCATCGCGCTCAGCATGCTGCAACTGGCGGGCCATGCCATTCACGCCGGATCGACCGCCGAAGGTATCCGCCAGCGCCGCTATTCCATCCTGCTGGCAACCGCACCGGGTGAACCGCATATGCTCGGGCCCACGCTGTTGGGCGACATGTTCACCGATGCGGGATGGATCGTCGACATGGCCTTTCCCGACAGCGACGAGGCGCTGGCGCGGCAAGTGCGCGAACAGCGCCCCGATGCGGTCGATATCGCGCTATCGGATGCCCTGCCGCGCCATCATACGCTGTCGACTTTGCGCGACACCATCGCAAAGAGCCGTACGGCCAGCCCAGACGAACTGCTGGTTGTCTCGGTCGGCGGTCGCCTGTTTGCCGAAGCGATAGCCACCGCGCAATCGGTCGGCGCCGACCATGCCCGCAAGAGCGCGGCGGGAACCAGCGTGCGCCTTGCCTGGTTGATCGAACAGCGGCGCCGGGGCCATTTGCTCTCCTGATACCAGGCTGCACGGCGCGCGACGCATACCGGCCCGCCTGGGCACCATAGGCTGTTGCGATCATTCGTGGTCGGCGGTGGAACACTGTAGCTATACTTAGGAATTCGAACTCGGGACCGTTTTCTCGCTCTTGAGCGCGCACGTCTATACCCGGTCGCGGCGGGTCGATCGCAACCGGGCAAGAGCCCCCCGCCCCGGTTCGGTGGCCAGGCGGACACATTTCCGGACATCGCAAGGGTCAATGGCCCTGCCTCGAATTTTCGCAGCTTCCACGGAAGAGGTCCGGCATGTTTTCGTTTCTGCACAAATACAGCAATTTCGACAAAGTCGAGGCTCTCAAGGTTCTGCGCGCCAAAGTCATGCTGGCCGATGCGGACTTGAACATCACCTATATGAACGAAGCGCTGCTTGACCTGATGCGCGAGGCTCAGGACGATATCCGCAAGGATCTGCCGCGTTTCAGCGCGGACGAGCTGATTGGCAGCAACATCGACGTGTTCCACAAATCGCCATCGCATCAGCGCGCCATGCTGGCCCGGCTGGATGGTCCGCACAATGCCACAATCGCCGTCGGCGGGCGCAATTTTGACCTGGCCGTCATGCCGATCATTGCCGGCAACACGCGATACGGGTTTGTGGTTGAATGGATCGATGCAGAAGAACGGCTGCAGAATATCGATTTCGCAGCGCAGATTACCGCCATCGACCGGTCACAGGCGAGGATCGAATTCACGCCCGAAGGCACGATCGTCAATGCCAATGCCAATTTCCTCGATGTCCTGGGCTATTCGCTCGAAGAGATCAAGGGGCGGCATCACAGCATGTTCGTGGAACCGGCGCTGCAGGGCGGCCATGAATACCGCAATTTCTGGGAAAGTCTGGCGCGCGGTGAATTCCGGGCCGGTGAATTCAAACGGCTGGGCAAGAACGGCAAGGAAGTGTGGATCCAGGGGTCCTACAACCCCATCTTCGATGACCATGGCAAAGTCGCCAAAGTCGTGAAGTTTGCCAGCGACGTGACCGCCGAAAAACTCCGCAATGCCGAATTCGAAAGCAAGCTCAACGCCATTTCCCGCGTACAGGCGATCATCGAGTTCTTGCCGAATGGCGAGGTCCTGACCGCAAACGACAATTTCCTCCAGGTGCTCGGATATCGCCTGGAAGAGATCAAGGGCCGCCACCATGCCATGTTCGTGGACGCGGCTTATTCCCAGTCGCAGGAATACCGCGAATTCTGGGCCCGGCTGAATCGCGGTGAATTCGTTGCCGATGAATTCATGCGGATCGGCAAGGGCGGCCGGCAGGTCTGGATCCTGGCATCCTACAATCCGATCCTCGACATGAACGGCAATGTCGTGAAAGTGGTCAAGTTTGCCACCGATGTCACCGGGCGGGTCAACGCGGTGAACCAGATCGCGGCCGGCCTTGCGAAACTGGCGGTCAACAATCTCGATGCCGATCTTGTCGACAGCTTCATCCCGGAATTCGAAAAGCTGCGCAGCGATTTCAACGAATCGCTGCGGTCGCTGCGCGGGACGGCGGCCATTGCCGACCGGATTGCCGAGGGCGATCTGACCGTTGACGTAAAGCTGCTGTCCGAAAACGACATGCTCGGCGTCTCGCTGCGGGCGATGGTCGACAACTTGCGCAAGACCGCAAACCTGGCCGCAACGATTGCCGAAGGCGACCTGTCGACCGATGTCCGGCCGTTGTCGGAAAAGGACGCGCTGGGTATCGCCATGCAGACGATGACGCGCAACTTGCGCGCGACTGCCGCCGTGGCGAGCACGATCGCGCAAGGCGATCTGACCATCGAGGCCCAGGCCATGTCTGACAAGGATGTGCTGGGGCTGGCCTTGCAACGCATGGTGGAACAGTTGAGCCATGTGGTGACCGGCGCGGTCGCCGCGACGGGCAATGTGTCGTCGGGCAGCCAGCAATTGTCGGCAACATCCGCCCAGGTTTCCCAAGGCGCCGCCGAACAGGCCGCATCGACCGAAGAAGCATCTTCGGCCGTCGAGGAAATGGCTGCCAACATCAAGCAGAACGCCGACAACGCCGCGCAGACCGAACAGATCGCCCGCCAGTCGGCCAAAGATGCCGATCTGTCCCAGCAGGCCGTGCTGCGCGCAGTCTCGGCGATGGCCACGATCGTCCAGAAAATCGGCATCGTGCAGGAAATTGCCCGGCAGACCGACCTGCTGGCGCTGAATGCGGCGGTCGAGGCGGCCCGCGCCGGAGAACACGGCAAAGGCTTTGCCGTTGTCGCATCCGAAGTACGCAAGCTGGCCGAGCGTTCGCAAGCCGCCGCTGCGGAAATCGCCACAATGTCGAGCGAAACGGTCAAGTCTGCGCAAGATGCGGGCGAGATGTTGAACCGACTGGTGCCCGATATTCGCAAGACCGCCGAACTGGTCGCGGAAATCTCGGCGGCCTGCCGCGAACAGGATGTCGGCGTCAGCCAGATCAACGTGGCAATACAACAGCTTGACAGCGTCATGCAACAAAACGCCAGCGCAGCCGAACAGATGTCGGCCACATCGACCCAACTGGCTTCACAAGCCGAAGACCTGCAAGCATCGATCGATTTTTTCAAGGTCGGCACCGCGCGCGCTCCTGGGCGACCAATCGCCTCTGGCGCAGCCAAGGCCATCGCCCGGCCCGCGCCGCGCGTACCGGCAGGTGGCGAGCGCAAGCCCGCTGCCACTGCCAGGAACACGGTTTCCAAACAGCAGGAACGCGCACGCGGCTTTGCGCTCAACCTAACGCTTGGCGAACCCGATGACGACGACCGGAATTTCCGCGCAAACGGCTGACCTGGCCGATGCGCACGCCGGATGGCACCGCGCCCAATTGTCGCAACGACCGGTTTCATCGGCGGGCAGGACCACGAGGTCTGGCCCGCCGATGGCCTTATCATGCGCCTGCGTAAATATCCTCAGCCCTCGCCCGGTTGCCGCGTTGCAATCGGATTGACCACAAGCCGTTATGGTCTCCGCAGCGGCTCTCACGGAACACTCCGGCTTGCCTCCCGTCGCGGCACAGCACCCATGTCACGGCACTGATCTGATTTTTCCTGTCATTAATCGATGAGGTCCGGCATGTTCTCTTTTCTGCAAAAGCACTATCAGACCGACAAGATCCAGGCCATCGATACGCTGCGCGCCAAAGTCATGCTGGCCGACGCGGATCTGAACATCACATATATGAACGAAGCGGTGCTGGAACTTCTGCGCGAAGCCGAAGGCGACATTCGCAAGGAACTGCACAAGTTCAGCATCGATACCCTGATCGGCAGCAACATCGATGTCTTTCACAAGAACCCGGTGCACCAGCGCACCATGCTCGCCCGGCTCGACCGGCCGCACAACGCGACGATCCGGGTGGGTGGCCGCGCGTTTGATCTGACCGTGGTTCCGATCATGACCGGCGGCAAGCGCATCGGTTTCAGCGTGGAATGGACCGATGCGGCCGAGCGCCTGCAGAACATCGACCATTCCGCCCAAAGCGCCGCGATCAGCCGTTCGCAAGCGGTGATCGAATTCACCCCGGATGGCACGATTGTTACTGCCAACAGCAATTTCCTCAACACCATGGGCTATTCGCTGATCGACATCCAGGGTCGGCATCACAGCATGTTTGTCGATTCCGGGGCGCAGGGCAGCCCCGAATATCGCGCGTTCTGGGACGATCTGGGACGCGGCGAATACAAGGCGGGCGAGTTTCGGCGGATCGGCAAGAACGGGCGCGAAGTGTGGATCCAGGGCACCTACAACCCGGTGATCGACCCTTCGGGCAAAGTGGTCAAGGTGATCAAATTTGCCACCGATGTCACCGGGCGGGTCAACGCGGTCAACCAGATCGCCGCAGGCCTGGCCAAACTGGCGATCAACGACCTCGATGCCGACTTGCGCGAACGGTTCACCCCGGAATTCGAAACCTTGCGCCACGATTTCAACGAATCGCTGAAATCGCTGCGCGCGACCGCGGCGATCGCCGACCGGATTGCCGAGGGCGACCTGATGGTCGATCCGCAACCGCTGTCGGACAATGACGCGCTGGGCATCGCCATGCGCACGATGACATCCAATCTGCGTGCAACAGCGGCGGTCGCCGGCGCCATTGCCGAAGGCGACCTGACCGTCGATGCCACCCCGCAATCCGACAAGGACATGCTGGGCAAATCGCTGCAACTGATGGTCGAACGCCTGCGCAATGTGGTGACCGGCGCGGTTGCGGCGTCGGGCAATGTTTCGTCGGGCAGCCAGCAATTGTCGGCAACATCCGAACAGATGTCGCAAGGGGCGATCGAACAGGCCGCGTCGACCGAGGAAGTTTCGTCCTCGATGGAACAGATGGCCGCCAATATCAAACAGAACGCCGACAACGCCGCCCAGACCGAAAAGATCGCCCGCCAGTCGGCCAAGGACGCAGATCTGTCCGATCAGGCGGTGGTGCGCGCGGTCGCGGCGATGGGCACGATCGTGCAAAAGATCGGCATCGTCCAGGAAATTGCCCGGCAGACCGACCTGCTGGCGCTCAATGCAGCGGTCGAGGCCGCGCGCGCGGGGGAACATGGCAAAGGCTTTGCAGTGGTCGCCGCAGAAGTGCGCAAACTGGCCGAACGCTCGCAGGCCGCCGCCGCCGAAATCTCCACTTTGTCGGCCGACACGGTCAAATCCGCGCAGGAAGCGGGCGAAATGCTCAACCGCCTGGTGCCCGACATCCGCAAGACCGCCGATCTGGTCGCCGAAATCTCTGCCGCGTGCCGCGAACAGGATATCGGAGTCAGCCAGATCAACATGGCGATCCAGCAGCTCGACGAAGTGACCCAGCAAAACGCAGGTGCGTCCGAACAGATGGCCTCCACCTCGACCGAGCTCGCCTCGCAGGCCGAAGAACTGCAAATGTCGATGGACTTTTTCAAGGTCGAAAACCACGATCGCAGCGCCGCGCGCACGCCTGCCAGGCCGCAACCCAAAGTGGCCAACCGCGCCGCGCCGACAGGCACGCGCAAACCTGCCGTGGCAGCGCCGCGCAACACCGTCGCCAAACAGCAGGACCGCGCGCGCGGCTTTGCGCTCAACTTGTCGGCGGGCAAGCCCGACGACGAAGATCAGGACTTTCGCGCAGCCGGCTGATCGCGTGGCACGCCCGGCGTCACCCGGGCGTGCACGGCTGTCCCGTGGTGACCAGCGCGGCGACGCGTTGCAGCCGCTGCGCATCGGTTGGTGAAATGCCCAGTTCGCGCGCCGCGATTTCCTGTGCGCCGAGCGCACGCGGGTCCTTGCCGGTGACATCGGCAAACACCGTCAACGCTTCGAGATAATAGCCGTAGGCGCTGGCGTGGTAATGGTCCCAGGTCCACAAGTCGACCTGGCCAAAGCCGATGCCGTCATACGGATCGGGGTCGGCCACCCCGGCGGCAATCGCGCATGTGAACGCCTGTCCCACCGGGTGGACTTTGTCGATGGCAGGCCATGCCTTGGCCGCCTGATCGATCCCGTGGCGCACATCGAGCGCCATTTGCGCGATCGGCTGGCCATACCAGTGCCCGGCCTTCTGATAGGTCAGATCGGGCCGCGACCAGGTGGCGGTCAGGCTGACTTCGACATTGGCATTGCGTGCGACGAACAGCCCGGCCAGGCGTCCGGCATAGGCGATCGTATCGGCGGGATCACCCGGTTTTACGGGGTCGAGCGTGCTGTATTCCTGCAGCACGACATGGTCCCAGCGCCGGTCGAGCAGCGCGCGCCGGTTGTCCCAATGCCATTTCAGCGTCTTGCCGCCCGATGTTTCCAGGCTGACGGCATAGTTCAACCCGGCTTCCTGCGTGAACAATCGGAACAGCGCGGGCACGCCGCCGACGCCATCGTGGTTGAGATCGGTCACGCTGTCGGCGCGATATTTCCACACCGGCGAATTCGCGCCATAGGTAAAGCTATTACCCACAAACAGGATCGTCTGCGCAGGCGCGCCATCTTGCGCAACACCCGGCGCCGGAGCCCCCAGTGCAGTGGCCATCAGCATCGCCACCAAACCCTTGATCATGCCCTGCTCCTTATTACCACACATCGACAAACCCGCGCCGCTCGCGCCGCCCCGGCCGGGTGCGCGCGGCGCGTAAGCCCGTCAACAGCCAGTCGCGTGTTTCGGCGGGATCGATCACCGCATCGATTTCCAGCACTTCGGCCACGCTGATCGCCTGTCCCTTGGCATAGAGCCCGTCGACCAGACGGCGAAACAGCGCGTCGGGATCGGCGGCGGCTTCGAGTTCCTTGCGAAAACCCAGCCGAACCGCGCCTTCCAGCCCCATCGGGCCGAATTCGCCGGTGGGCCAGGCGCAGACGGTGTGGCTGGCGGTCAGATCGCCGCCCGCCATCGCCTGTGCGCCCAGGCCATAGCCCTTGCGCACCACCACGGTGAACCACGGCACCGTCATCGTTGCCGCCGCGACAAACAGCCGCGATCCGCGCCGCACGGCGGCGGTGCGTTCGCTGTCGGGCCCGACCATGAAGCCGGGGGTATCGCACAGCGACAGCACAGGGATATCGAACGCATCGCACAGCCGCAGGAACCGCGCGCCTTTTTCGGCCGCCGGAGAATCGATCGCCC
The DNA here is from genome assembly GCF_001519065.1 of Novosphingobium sp. FSW06-99. GTDB lineage: Bacteria > Pseudomonadota > Alphaproteobacteria > Sphingomonadales > Sphingomonadaceae > Novosphingobium. The sequence continues at coordinate 60,125 of NZ_KQ954261.1, read as the reverse complement.
CGCCCAGATGGCGCGGGTTGTTGGCGATGACCCCGAACGGTTCGCCACCGATCCGCACAAAGCCGGTGATCATCCCCACGCCATAGCCGCCGCGCAATTCGCAGAACGATCCGGCATCGCCCAGCGCCGCGATCAGCGCGCGCATGTCATAGACGCGCAGCCGGTCTTCGGGCACGGCGCGGCGCAACGCGCGCGGATCGGGCGCGGGCCCGGCGGGCACGGTGCCCTGAAACACGCCGATCAACTGGCGCGCCACGCGCGTCGCCTCGGCCTCGCTGTTGGTCAGCACGTCGAGCACGCCCAGCGCATATTGTTCGTGCGCGGGGCCGATATCTTCGGGCGCAAACCGGCCCAGCCCGCCCCCTTCGATCATCGCCGGGCCGCCCAGCCCGATATTGGCCCCGCGCACACCGATCGTGACATCGGCGCATCCCAGAAACACTGCATTGCCCGCAAAGCACCGCCCGGCCACGATGGCAATGCGCGGCACCTGCCCCGACAGGCGGGCAAACGCGGTAAAGCTGGTGGTGTCGAGCGACGAGGCATTGAGCGGCGCGGCATCGACATCGCCGGGCCGTCCGCCGCCGCCTTCGACATAGAACACCACCGGCAAGTGCCAGCGTTCGGCCATTTCGAGCAGGCGGTCGGTCTTTTTGTGGTTGAAGTGCCCCTGCGTGCCCGCCAGCACGGTGTAATCATAGGCGAGCGCGACCACGCTGGCGCGCTCTTCGCCGCAATGTCCGGCGTTGACCAGCCCGATGCCCGCCACCATGCCGTCGCCCGGCGTGTTGGCGCGCAGATCGCCCAGATCGCGCCGCCCGCGTTGCGCCGCGATCGCCAGCCCGCCGATTTCCTGAAACTGCCCATGGTCGAACAAGTCGGCCAGGTTTTCGCGCGCCGAGCGCAAACCGGTGGCCTGGCGCCTGGCCATCGCCGCCGGGCGCGCGGCATCGCCGGTCAGCGCCAGCCGGTCGCGCAGCGCGGCCAGATCGGCGCGCACATCGTCGGGATCGTGGTTGGCCGGCGCCACCGCCAGGTCTTCGCCCACGCCCGGCAGCCACCAGCCCAGCACCGCGCCTTCGGCCACCACATCGCCCAGCGCCACGGTGCAGGCCAGCAGCCGCCCCGGACCATCGGTGGTGGCGGGGTGGAGCATCTTCATCGCCTCGATCACCACCACATCGGCGCCCGGCATGATCGCCGCACCCGGCGCCAGCGGCAGGGCGGCGATCGACCCGGCGAGCGGCGCGCGCAAGGCCAGCGCGCCGGGTTCGGGCGGCTGGCCTGCATCGACCACCGGCGGCAGGTCGTCCTCGGGCGGCGCCAGCGCATGGGCGGCCGCGGCCAGCGCAACGGCATGGGTATCGATGAACGCGGTATCGACATCGCCCGCGCAGACATCCGCGCGCGCCAGCAGGACACGCAACAGCGGCAGGCTGGTCGACAGTCCGGCCAGCCGGAATTCGCCCAGCGCGCGCGCCGCCTTGGCCAGCGCGGCAGGCATGCCGCCCCGCGCCACATGCACGATCAGCTTGGCCAGCAGGCTGTCATAGCCCGGCGGCGGGGTATAGCCTGCATGCGCGGCGGCATCGACGCGCACGCCGGGTCCGCCGGGGGGCTCGAACCGCACAATCGTCCCCGTCGCCGCGCGCGGCAGGCCATCGGCGCCGATCCGTTCGGCGTTGATCCGGCATTGCACGGCAAACCCCCGCGCCCCACGCCAGTCGGGCAAGTCAAGCGCAGCAAGGCCGGCCCCGCGCGCCAGCATGATCTGCAAGGCCACGAGATCGAGCCCGGTGGTCATTTCGGTAACGGTGTGTTCCACCTGTAACCGCGCGTTGACCTCGATAAACCACGGCGCATCGGCATCATCGCGATCGAGCAGGAATTCGACCGTGGCCAGCCCGTGCAACCCCGCCGCCGCGCCCAGCGCCAGGGCGTGATCGGCCAGCCGCGCACCCAGCGCTGGCGCCAGATCGGCCACCGGCGCCATCTCGACCAGTTTCTGGCGGCGGCGTTGCAGCGTGCATTCGCGCAAGCCCAACACCGCCATTGCGGTGCCATCGCCGATCAGTTGCACTTCGACATGGCGTGCGCGGGCAACCGCGCGTTCGGCATAGACTCGCCCGTCGCCAAACGCGGCCAGCGCCTCGGCGGCGCATGTCTGCACCGCCGCCTGCCAATCGTCGCCCCGCCGCACCAGCCGCATGCCGCGCCCGCCGCCGCCGCCCAGCGCCTTGATCATCACCGCCGGATGATCGGCGCAGAACGCGTCGAACCCGTGATCGACCGAAGGCAACACCGGCACGCCACATTCGCGCGCCAGCGCCAGCGCGCGGGTCTTGTCGCCAAACAGCGCCAGCGTGGCGGGCGCGGGGCCGATAAAGATCAGCCCCGCCGCGCCGACCGCTTCGGCAAAGGCGGCGCTCTCGCTCAGAAAGCCATAGCCGGGGTGGATCGCCTGGGCACCCAACGCCCGGGCCGCCGCGATCACCGCCGCGCCGTCGAGATAGGCCGCCACCCCTGCGCCCGGCAGCACGTGCGCGGCGGCCATCGCCGCCAGATGCGGCGCCTGCACCTCGTCGGCGGCGCGAATGCCCAGCGGCACGTCGCCGCCATCGGCAATGGTCTGCGCAATGCGCAACGCGATTTCGCCGCGATTGGCGACAAGGATGCGGATCATGCCGCGCAACAAAGCGCGGAATGCATCGGCGTGCAAGCGTTCAGCTTTGCAGCCCTAGCCGCGCCGCCCAGCGATAGAGCAGCAGCACCGTGCCAAAGATCACCACCACGGCGAGCGCCATGCCCCACAACGCAAAATCGCTGCCAACCAGCGCCAGCGGCCAGTCGCTGTCGCGCACCGCCAGAAACCCGGTCTTGGCCGCGGCGGTCGCCCCCGCCAGCACGACATTGACCAGACTTTCGCCGACGATCAGCCCCGAGGCCAGAATCACCCCCAGCCGTCGCACCAGCGCGGCCTGTCCCGGATTTTTGGCGCGCCGGTCGGCATGGGCTTCATACAGATGCCCGGCCACCGCGCCGATGATCACGATGCTGATCGTGCCTGGCGGGATATAGCCGCCAAACGCAATGGCCAGCGGCGGCAGGCGCAACGCCCAGCGCCGTTCAAGCAGCGTGTCGAGCGCGATGAACCCGACGCCCAGCAAGGCGCCGCTGCCCAGCAGCGACCAGTCGAGCGTGCCACCGATGAATTGCCCCGCCAGCGTGGCGATCAGCACCGCCTGCGGCGCGGCCAGCGCCTTTGGCCCCGCGCCCGCCACCCCGGCATAGCCATAGGCATGGCCCAGCAGCACCATGATCGGCGGAATCACCAGCGACCCCGCGATTACCCCGATGATCAGCGCCACTTGCTGCCGCCACGGGGTTGCCCCGACCAGCTCGCCGGTCTTCAGATCCTGCAGGTTGTCGTTGGCGATCGTCGCCACGCCCAGCACAAAGCCCGCCACCAGCAGCGACAGCGCGATCAGCGCGGGCCGCGCCTCGATCCCCAGCCAGGGTTCGACAGTGATCGACAGCAGCCCCGCCGAACAGATCACGCCGATGATCGCCAGGCTCGATACCGGGCTGTTCGAAGACCCGATCAGCCCGGCCATATAGCCGCAGATCGCCGCCACCATCAGCCCGGTCACCGCGACAAACACGATCCCCGCCACCATCAGCGGCAGTTCCAGCGGCGCCAACGGCGTCCCGGCGATAAAACCATGGATCAGCACGCCGATCGGCACCAGCAACAACACGACCAGCGCGCCGATCCAGCCGAACGACAGATCCTGTTCGGTGCGTTCGAGCGTTTCGCCCGCACGCCGCCGGGTCTGCGCAGCAATCGCCGAAACCACCCCGCCCGCCACCGGCTTTGCCAGCCGTACCAACGTCCACAGCGCGCTGACCGCCAGCGCGGCGGCGAACACAAAGCGGACTTTGTGCCGCCACACATCCATCGCCAGATCGGCAGCGGGCAGATTGGCCGGGTGGAGGATGGTCATCACCGGCACGGCCACGCCCCAGGCCATGACCAGCCCGGTCAGCATAGCCATGCCCGCCGCCAGCCCGATCAGATGCCCCGCGCCGAACAGCGCCAGTTGCATGTTGATCGTCATGCCCGTCGCCGCCGCGCCAAACCGGGCATACCCGGCCACTTCCGAGGCTAGCAGGCGCGTGCCCACCAGTAGCGCCATGATGGCAGACGCGATCGATCCCGTGATCACCGCGCGCAGGCCCAGCCGCGCCTCGGCGGCATCATCGCCGCCTTCGCGTGTCGCCTCGCCGGCGCGCAGCACTTCGGCCGCCGCAACGCCCTCGGGATAGGGCAAGTCCGACCCCGTCACCAGGCTGCGCCGCAGCGGGATCGAATAGACCACCCCCAGCACTCCGCCCGAGGCGCAGATCCAGAACGACGGCCAGAACGGAATATCGACCCAATGCCCGATCATCAGAAACGTCGGCAGGATGAACACCAGGCACGACAGCGTCCCCGCCGACGAAGCGATCGTCTGGACGATGTTGTTTTCCAGAATGCCCGAACTGCGAAAGGGCCGGAGCACCGCCATCGAGATCACCGCCGCCGGGATAGACGACGAAAACGTCAGCCCCGATTGCAGGCACAGATAGATATTGGCGGCGGTGAACACCACGCAGATCAATCCGCCCAGAATGACCCCGCGAAACGACAGTTCGACCGGCTTCGACGCCCCCGCCACCGGTCAGAACCCCAGATCGGCGGCAACACGGTCGAGCGCGGCCGACACCGCCACCAGCAGATCGTCGACTTGCGCGGCGGTGATGATCATCGGCGGGCAGAACGCGATCGCATCGACCACCGCGCGACAGATCACCCCGTTGTCCTGCAGCGCCTTGTTGACCATGCCGCCAAGCTGGCCCGGCACTTCGAGCGCACGCTTGGCGGCTTTGTCGGTGACCAGTTCGATCGCCGCGATCATGCCCACCCCGCGCACTTCGCCAACCAGCGGATGATCGGCCAGCGCGGCCAGCCCGGCGCGCAGCCGCGCGCCCTGCAAGGCGCAATTGGCAACCAGGCCGTCTTCCTCGATGATGCGCAGGCATTCGAGGCTGACCGCAGTCGCCACCGGATGCCCGGCGGCGGTAAACCCATGGCCCAGCGTGCCAATCCGCGCGCTCTCATCCATCACCGGCCCCAGCACGCGCTCATTGGCGATCAGCGCGGCGATCGGCATGTACGAGGATGACAGTTGTTTCGACACGATCATGATGTCGGGCCGGATGCCATAAGTCTCGCACCCGAACATCGTGCCGGTGCGGCCAAACCCGTTGATCACTTCATCGGCGACCAGCAGGATGTCATATTTGGCCAGCACCGCCTGGATCTTGTCCCAATAAGTCGCGGGCGGCACCACGACCCCGCCTGCACCCATCACCGGTTCACCCCAGAAGGCGGCAATCGTGTCGGGCCCTTCGGCCTGGATCAGCGCGTCCAGTTCTTCGGCGCGGCGAGTGGCGAACTGTTCCTCGGTTTCGCCGGGCAGCGCATCGCGCCAGTAATGCGGGCTGCCGGTGTGCAGCACGCCCTCGATCGGCAGATCGAACGACCGGTGGTTGTTGGGCAATCCGGTCAGGCTGGCCGCGGCGAGCGTGACCCCGTGATAGGCGCGCTGGCGCGAAATCAGCTTTTTCTTGTCCGGCTTGCCCAGCGCATTTGAACGGTACCAGATCAGCTTGATCGCGCTGTCGTTGGCTTCGGAGCCGGAATTGGTGAAAAACGCCTTGCTCATCCCGCCGGGCGTGAGGTGCGATGTCATCGTCACCAGCTTTTCGGCCAGATCGATCGCGGGGCCGTGCGATTTGTGGGTGAACGTGTGGTAAAACGGCAGCTTTTGCATCTGTGCCACGGCGGCATCGATCAGGCGTTGTTCGTTGAACCCCACGCCCACGCTCCACAGTCCGGACATCGCCTCGATATAGCGTTTGCCCTCGCTGTCGAAGACATAGATGCCCTCGCCGCGCTCGATCACCAGCGGCCCGGTCGCTTCGTGCAACCGGGCGTTGGTATAGCTGTGCAGGTGAAAACGGATGTCACGGGCTTCGGCCGAGTTCGGCGCGCAATCGATGGTTTCGGTCATGCGCGCCAACATGGGGAAATTGGCGCGCGATGGCTATGCCCTATTTTTCACCCGCGCGGTCGGCCCACAGCGGGCGGTGCAGTTCGAACAGATCGGTTGCGCGGGCATAGAACCCGCTGCCGTGGACACGGCCCACCAGATGCATCGCCGGGGTGTCGATGCGACGCGACGCGGGGTTGTAGAATTCGTCCTGCACATGAAAATGCAGCACCTGGCCGATCACCAGCGTGGTCGCGCCAATATCCTCGGCCTGATAGACCCGGCATTCCATCGCCACCGGGGCGGTGGCAATACGCGGCGGTGCAATCGCCAGTGAGGGCGTGGTGGCCAGGTCCGCCAGCGCAATTTCATCGACGCCGGGCGGGGCATCGATGCAGGTCAGGTTCATTGCCGGGGCGTCGGCCTCGCACACCAGATTGACCACGAATTCGCCCGTTTCCAGCACGTTGGCGGCGCTGTCTTTGTGCGTGCCATCGGCGCGGCGCATCATGCCGATCACCAGGATCGGCGGATCGGCGCCCATCATATTGAAAAAGCTGTAGGGCGCGGCATTGCGCACGCCCGTTGCCGACTGGCTGGTGACCCAGGCAATCGGGCGCGGGGTAATGGCAGAGGCCATCAGGCGATAGCGATCGGTGGCCGAAACCTGGCTGAAATCGAAATGCATGCATGATATCTAGGAACGCGGGGCTGCGATGTCATCCCCGCCGCGCCGCCCAATCGGGCCAGCCAGACGAAAGGACCCGATGCGACGTCTTGCCACGATCATCGCGCTGCTGCTGGCAACACCAGTGGCCCATGCCGCCACCGCGCCCGATTGGCGCGCCGGATTGCAGGACTTTGCCACCAGCCATTTCCGCCATCCGGCCTGGGGCTGGCAGCACAGCCGCCGCGACTATGCGCTGGCGCGCGAACTGGCCCGTGAAGATGGCGTCGCGATCGACGACGACGTGCTGTTTGCCACCGCGTGGATCCACGACATCGCCGCGTTCGTGCCGTGGGAGGACAAGGACCCGCACCACGACCATAGCGATGTCGGCGCCGACAAACTGGGCGATGTGCTGCTGCGACTGGGTTTTCCCGCCACCAAGATCGAGGCGGTGCGGGCGGCCACCCGCACGCACATGTTCTATCGCAAGGCGGTCGGGCCCGAGGCGGTCTATCTCCACGATGCCGACGCGCTCGACTGGCTGGGCGCGATCGGCGTGGCGCGGATCATCGCCACGGTGGAACACGGCAACCCGCCGACCACCCCGCCCGATCCCGATGCCGCACCCGATCTGCCCGCCGCCGTGGCGCAGATCGAACAGAATCTGAAAGATGTGCCGCCGGGTGTCCAGTCGCCTGCCGCGCGCGCACGCGTGCCCGCACTGGTCGCCGAAGCGCGCGCGTTTCTGGCCCGGCTGCGGACTGAATCCGAAGGCGGCGCGGCGCTCTAACCGCGCCCGCGGTACGACGCGACGCCCTGATCGGGCACCCACAGCCCTTCGGGCGCGGTGCCCGATTGCCAGAACACGTCGATCGGGATGCCGCCGCGTGGATACCAGTATCCGCCGATGCGCAGCCAGCGCGGCGCCATTTCGGCAAACAGCCGCTCGCCGATGCCCACGGTCACGTCTTCGTGGAAACCCGCATGGTTGCGAAACGCGCCGAGAAACAGCTTGAGCGACTTGGATTCGACGATCGTCGCGCCCGGCGCGTAATCGATCACCAGGTGGGCGAAATCGGGCTGCCCCGTCACGGGACACAAAGAGGTGAATTCGGGCGCGGCAAAACGCACCAGATAGAGCGCGCCAGTGCGCGGATTGGGCACATAATCGAGCACCGCCGCCTCTGGCGAGGCGGGCAAGGCGCTGGGTTGACCCAGATGCAGGGGGTTCAATTCGGGCATGATGGATCCTTTCGCGCTGTCGCCCATGCCGATTGTGGGGCATTCCGGCAAGCGGCCAGGGGTGAAACTGCCTCGACGGTTGCCATACGAGCGTTTAAGAGTCGGACTCGAAACGCGCGAAAGGGCGCGTTTCGAAGTCGGCACCGGCCCGCTCCCCCACCCGACCACCCACAGGGTACTATCGTAGGGTGGTCGGGTGGGGGAGCGGGCCGGTGCCGACTTCCCGACACGGTAGTGTCGGGTCAGACGCTGAACTGACGGCACAAAATACGGGTCGACGCAGACAGGAGCAACAGGACAGATGGATTCGCTGGTTACCACCGCATGGCTTGCCAACGAACTGGGCGCGAGCGACTTGCGCGTGGTCGATGCGACCGCGTTTCTGCCCGAACATGGCCGCGATGCCGGCGCCGAATACGAAGCGGGGCATATTCCCGGCGCAGTGTTCATGAATCTGGACGAACTGGTCGACAGCCAGGCACCCTTTGCCAACACGCTGCCCTCGGCGGAAAAATTTGCCAGCCGCATGCAAAGCCTGGGGCTTGGCGATGGCAGCCGGATCGTCGTCTATGATGACAGCCCGATCCATTCCTCAACCCGCGCCTGGTTCATGCTGACGCTGTTTGGCGCGCAGAATGTCGCGCTGCTCGACGGCGGCATCACCAAGTGGAAAGCCGAAGGGCGCCCCCTGGCACAGGGCCGCGAGCATCTGCGCCACCGCCATTTCACCGTGTGGAGCGACGACCGCCAGCTCCGCAACAAGGATCAGGTGCTGGCCAACATCACCAGCCAGGCCGAACAACTGGTCGATGCGCGCGCCGCCGCGCGGTTTTCCGGCGACATGCCCGAAACCCGCCCGGGCCTCGCCAGCGGCCATATCCCGGGCGCGCGCAACCTGCCCTATGCCAGCCTGTTTGCCGCCGACGGCACCTGGAAAGCGTCCGGTGAGCTGCGCGCCGCGTTTGCCGCCGCCGGGATCGATCTCGATCAGCCGCTGATCGCCAGTTGCGGATCGGGGATGACTGCCAATGTCGTGCTGTTTGCCGCCCATCTGCTCGGCAAGGACGATATTGCGCTTTACGATGGCAGTTGGGCGGAATGGGGCGCCGATGCCACCCTGCCGATAGAAACCGGCCCGGCCAGGTAACCCCGCCCCGCCTGGCCGCCTGCTATTTGCGATGGCCGACGCAATAGTACCCGCCGCCGGGAAACGCCGCGCCATCGGCACCTTCGGCCCGGGTGTGATACCCTTCCGGACGGAACCGTTTCTTGTCGGTATCAAGGCTGGCACAGACTGTTCGCGCGTGCGCTTCATCGCCGGGCCGTATCGGGCCGAAACTGCCGACATGTTTCCAGACCGGGATATGGTCCTTGTTGACCACCAGACGTGGGGGAATGCCGCCTTCGCTGCTCCCCGGATGCGCCACACAGGCGCACATCGCGGCAAGTGGCAACAAAGACAGCACGTATTTGCCAGTCATAACGACTCCTGAAACTGCGAGATCATTTTATACAGGCGGCATTTGGAGATATATTTTCGACATATATCAAACACACAGAAACGATCGCGATGTAGTATCGCGATCGATTAAAGCCGCCACTGTGCGCTGCGTCCGGTTTCATGCCATCACTCGACACCGGGCGGGTCAAGGCGCACCGGTGCACCTTGGGATCAGTCGAGCAACCGAACGAAACAATATTTACGGCGACTTGCCCGTATCGGCCACCGACACGACCGCCGCCGTCAACGCGGCGAGGCCGAAAAGATAGGCAAGGATGCTCGTTTCTTCCGCAACGCCTGCACCAGCGAAGCCTCCACCAATTCCCGGCTCTGCCGCAACCGACGGCACACTCAAAGCAAGTGTAGATGCAATCGCAATTGCCACGACATTTCTTGATAATCGCACCGAGACCTCCGTAGAATCGATTTAAATTTAATATAATACAACACAATATTTCGCCGATGACAATTTCGAAAATTGCAAATACCAGTTAATTTTTCATCGTCATATAAGTACACATTTCAGCCATACACTGCATAAAATTATAAATGCTCAATCCAAAATCCGAGTTAAGACAAGCTTTACTCTGCCAACCCGTCATTCCGCCACATCCTGTCGGCACATCGTCGTCCACGCCCCCTTGCCAATCCCCGCGCCGCGCCCGCCTCGACACGCAGCGCGCAACAACAGGCGCGACGCAATCCCGCCAAACCGCCGCACGCGCGGTTGTCTTTGCGCGCCAATCCTGCTTTGCACGGGGCCATGGACGGCAACGATGACAGCACACTGGGCCCCGGCACACGCCTGACCGCGGCGGGACGACGCGCGGAATGGACCGGAACACCGGGGCATCCCGGCGCCGTGGTCAACCCGCCGGTATGGCGCGCCAGCACGCACCTCTATCCCGATATGGCCGCCTTGCGCGCGCATCCCGCCAATGCCGACGGCCTGTTCTATTACGGGCGGCGGGGCGCACCGACGCAATGGGCGCTGGCCGATGCGCTGACCGCGCTGGAACCCGGCGCGGCAGGAACGGTGCTCTATCCTTCGGGGGTGGCGGCGATTGCCGGGGTGCTGCTGACCGTGCTGCGGCCGGGCGACGTGCTGTTGATGACCGACAACGCCTATGAACCCAGCCGCGTGATGGGGCGCGGGTTGCTGCACGATCTGGGCATCGAAACGCGGTGGTTCGACCCGACCGATCCGGCCAGCCTGACCGCGGCGCTGTGCCCGCGCGCGCGCGCCGTGCTGATCGAAACGCCGGGCAGCCTGACCTTTGAGATGACCGATGTGCCGCGTGTGGTCGAAGTGGCCCGTGCGCACGGACTGGTCAGCGTGATCGACAACACCTGGGCCAGTCCGCTGGGTTTTGCCGCGCTGCCCCACGGGGTCGACATCACCATCATGAGCCTGACCAAGCATGTCGGGGGCCATTCCGATGTGATGATGGGATCGGCCAGCGCGGGTGCCGACTGGTACCGCAAATTGCGGCTGCGTGCACAGGGTCTGGGCATCGTGGTCTCGCCCGACGATGCCGCGCTGATGCTGCGCGGGTTGCGCACGATGGATCTGCGCCTGCAACGCACCATGGCATCGGCACTGGGGCTGGCGCAATGGCTGGCCAGGCGGCCAGAGGTTGCCCATGTGCTGTGTCCGATGCTGCCCGGCGCGCCGGGGCACGATCTGTGGGTGCGCGATTTCACCGGTGGGTGCGGGCTGTTCAGCTTTGTGCTCAAGGGCGGCAGCAGTGCGGCACGCGATGCGCTGATCGACGCGCTGGCGCTGTTCGGCATCGGCTATAGCTGGGGCGGGTTCGAAAGCCTGGCCACACCGGTCGATCCCGCGCCGATCCGCACCGCCGGTGCCTGGCCGCCGGCACATTGGGACGCGGCCGACCGGTTCGGCGTGCGACTTGCTGTGGGGCTGGAAGACGCCGCCGACCTGATCGCCGATCTCGACCGCGCGCTGGCGGTGTGGCGCAACGCCAGCGGGACAGCGGCATGACCGGCACACCCCACCCGATCGCCGTGCCGGTCCATGCGGTGAAGGCGCATTTTCACGCGGTAAACGCGCAATTGCACGACTGGTTCGATACGCTCGACGATATCAGCATCGATGTCGGCAAATACCACATCTCGCTGGCCACCGCGTTGTGGATGGTGACCGTGGTACTGTTCGCGCTAATCAGCGCGCGCGTGGCCGGCAGTGTCGCGCGGCGGCTGTTGCGGCGGATCAAGGGGCTCGATTCGGCGCAGACTTCGCTGGGCGACAAGATGATCACGCTGGCGGTGTGGACGTTCGCCTTTTTCGCGACGATCGACACGCTGGGGATCAGCCTGACCGCGTTCACGGTGTTTTCGGGCGCCTTCGGGCTGGCCATCGGGTTCGGCCTGCAGACGACGGCCGGCAACCTGATCGCCGGGATCATCCTGCTGCTCGACCGGTCGATCAAGCCGGGCGACGTTGTCGCGGTGACCAGCGGCAGCACAACGACGATGGGCGTGGTCAACAAGATCGGTATCCGCGCAATATCGGTGACCACGCTCGACAACCGCGAATACCTGATCCCCAACCAGAACCTGATGACCAGCCAGGTCGAAAACTGGTCCTATTCGTCGCGCCGGGTGGCAGTGTCGATCCCGATCAGCGTCGCCTATGGCAGCGATATCGACATGGTCGAAGCGCTGCTGCTCGAAGCGGCGGCGGCCGTGCCGCGCGTGCTGGCCGATCCGCCGCCCAGTGTGGCACTGGTCACGCTGGGGCCCAGCGCGATCGACTGGTCGATCAGTTGCTGGATCAACGATCCCGAAAACGGCATCGGCGGCATTCGCTCGGAGGTGCTGAAAAACACCTGGCACTTGTTCCGCGAACGCGGTGTGGAAATCCCCTTCCCGCAACAGGATGTGCACTTGCGCGATTCCGACGGAATCAGGCGATTGGCGCGCGCGTTGTTGCAACAACCGGATGAAGCGCCGGATACTGCGGAACGCTAAAGCTGTTCTAGCCGGGGCGATAGGCATTCTCGCTGGCGAGTACGGGGGCGAGCCCCCATCTGCCGCTGCATGACCCAGCACCCCGCCCATTCCGGAATCGCGCCTGTCGGCACCGTCCATCTGGTCGGTGCGGGCCCCGGCGATCCCGATTTGTTGACGCTGCGCGCGGCGCGGCTGATCGGCAGTGCGCGCGTGATCGTGCACGACGGGCTGGTCGATCCGGCCATTCTGGCGCTGGCGCGCGATGATGCGCGGCTGATCTCGGTCGCCAAGAGCCGCGCTCGCCACACCATGGCGCAGGACGATATCAACGCGCTGCTGGTGCGCGAGGCACTGGCGGGGCACGATCTGGTGCGGCTGAAAGGCGGCGATCCGTTCGTGTTCGGGCGCGGCGGCGAAGAGGCAGAGGCGTGCCGCGCCGCCGGTGTGCCGGTGACCGTGGTGCCGGGGATCAGCGCGGCCATGGGCGCGGCGGCGGCGTCGGGCATTGCGCTGACCCACCGCGATGCGGCCTCCACCGTGTCGTTCGTCGCCGGACAGTGCAAGGGGTTGAGCGATCAGGACTGGACCGGGCTGGCCGGCAAAGGCCGCACGCTGGTGATCTATATGGGCCTGGCGACGGCGGCGGCGATCACCGACAAGCTGATCGCCGATGGCCTGTCGCCCGAAGTTCCGGTGGCGGTGATCGAAAACGCCACCCGGCCCGGCATGCGCGTGTTGCGCGGGGTGCTGGCCGGGCTCGACACGATCGTGTCACGGCACCGGGTCAAAAGCCCGGCGCTGATCATCATCGGCGAAGTGGCCGCGCGCGAGCACGCGGGCCAGCTTGCCCATATTGCGGAGAGCGTGCTGTGAGCGCTGAGCGTTTCAAGATTCTGACCGGCAACGACCTGCTGACCGGCGATGTAACCTGGTGGACCGGCAGCAACTGGTCACGCCATGTCAACGATGCGGCAGCGCTGGGCGAGGATGCCGCCACGATCATCGCCGTCGAAGAGGCCGCGCGCCGCGTGGTCAGCGCCTATGTGATCGATGCCACCCGCGATGCCGAGGGCGTGCGGCCTGCGCATATCAAGGACCGTGTGCGGGCGGTTGGCCCGACCGTGCGCCTCGATCTGTCGCTGCGCGCCGATGACCCGGCCGCAACCACCTGGATTGCCTGATTTAACGCACGAAAGATCCCGCGATGTACCAGTACGATACCCATGATCAGGCAATGGTCGATGCCCGTGTTGCCGAATTCACCGACCAGGTGACGCGGCGGCTGGACGGTACGCTGAGTGAGGAGCAGTTTCGCCCGCTGCGGCTGAAGAACGGGCTCTATCTGCAATTGCACGCCTATATGCTGCGCGTGGCGGTGCCCTATGGCACGCTCAATTCGCGGCAGATGCGCGTGCTGGGCAATATCGCCGACACATACGACCGGGGCTATGGTCATTTCACCACCCGGCAGAACATCCAGTACAACTGGATCAAGCTGTCGGACACACCCGCGATCCTGGCCGATCTGGCGGGGGTTGGCATGCATGCAATCCAGACCAGCGGCAATTGCATCCGCAACACCACCGCCGACCACTTTGCCGGGGCCGCCGCCGACGAAGTGGCCGATCCGCGCCCTTATGCTGAACTGTTGCGGCAATGGTCGACGTTCCACCCCGAATTCGATTACCTGCCGCGCAAGTTCAAGGTGGCGATCATCGGCAGCGAGACCGACCGCGCCGCGATGAAATTGCACGATATCGGCATCCAGGTGGTGAAGAACGCGGCGGGCGAGGAAGGCCTGCGCATCCATGTCGGTGGCGGCATGGGCCGCACGCCGATGATCGCCCCGGTGATCCGCGAATGGCTGTCGCCGTTGCAGATGGTCAGCTATCTCGAAGCCTGCCTGCGCGTTTACAACCGCTATGGCCGCCGCGACAACAAGTACAAGGCGCGCATCAAGATCCTGGTCCACGAAATCGGCGCGGATGAATACCGCCGCCAGGTCGAGGACGAATTCGCGCATATCCTGACGCTGGGCCTCGAACCGCCCGCCGCCGAGCTGGACCGCATCAAGGCGCAGTTTGCCGACCCCGCATTCGACCCCGCCGCGCCCGACGCGATCGATCGCAGCGATCCCGATTTTGCGCTGTGGGTCGATCAGAACGTGCACGCGCACAAGGCGTCCGGTTATGGCATTGTCACCATCAGCCTGAAGCCGGTCGGCGGCATTCCCGGCGATGCCAGCGCCGACCAGATCCGCCTGATGGCCGACCTGGCGCGCGATTACAGTTTTGACGAATTGCGCGTGACCCATGCCCAGAACATCGTCCTGCCGCATGTCCGCAAAGCCGATCTTTATGCCGTGTGGCAACAGCTTGACGCGGCGGGCCTGGCCACGCCCAACCTCGACCTGATCGGCGATATCATCGCCTGCCCGGGGCTCGATTATTGCAGCCTGGCCAATGCGCGCTCGATCCCGCTGGCGCAGAAGATTTCGCAGCGGTTCGCCGATGTCGAACGCCAGCGCGATCTGGGCGAGCTGAAGCTGAAGATTTCGGGCTGCATCAATGCCTGCGGCCATCACCATGCCGGGCACATCGGCGTGCTGGGGGTCGATCGCAAGGGCGTCGAAAACTATCAGTTGCTGTTCGGCGGCTCCGAAGGTGCGGATACCTCGATCGGCTCGATCATCGGCCCCGGCTTCAGCGAAGACGGCATTGTCGATGCGATCGAACGCGCGACCGGCGTCTATCTGGCCCGGCGCGAGGCGGGCGAACGTTTTCTCGACACCTGGCGCCGTATCGGCAACGCCCCGTTCAAGGACGCAATCTATGGCTGAAACCCTGATCCGGCTGCGCGATGACGCGGCCAGCACAGCCCCCGTGGTGGCGTTTGCCGATCTGTCCGAGGCCGGCAACACCGCCGCCGTGCGCCTGTCGCCGGGCGACGATGCGCGCGCACTGTTGCCATTGCTGGACCAGTTGACGCTGATCGAGGTGGAATTTCCCGCCTATACCGATGGGCGCGGCTATTCGGCGGCAAGCATCCTGCGCGAATATGGCTATACCGGCGAACTGCGCGCGGTGGGCGATGTGCTGGTCGACCAGATCAGCCATTACCGCCGCGTCGGGTTCGACGCCTTTGCGCCCAATCAGCCGATCACGCGCGAAGCGGTGGACAAGGCGATCGCCACCTGGCCCGAAGTCTATCAGCGCACGGTCGACGGGCGTGCGCCGATCTGGGCCGCCAGACATGGCTGACACCGTGCGCCCGGCGAACGTCCGGCGGGTCGATCGCATCGACACCGCGCCGCGTTTCAGCAGCGCCGATGCGATCCGCCTGAACAACCTGTTCCGGGGCACCGACACGCACGACATGCTGCGCACGGTGATCCGCGACGGGCTGGCCGGTGACATCGCGGTGGTGTCGAGCTTTGGCGCGGAAAGCGCGGTGCTGTTGCATCTGGTGGCCGAAGTCGATCCCGCGCTGCCGGTGCTGTTTCTCGACACTTTGAAGCATTTTCCCGAAACCCTGGCCTATCGCGACACGCTGGTGGCGCGGCTGGGGCTGACCGGGGTGCGCGTGCTGACCCCCGATGCCGAGGTGCTGGCCAAAAAGGACGACAAGGGCCTGCGCTGGTCATGGGACCCGGACGGGTGCTGCGAGATCCGCAAGGTCGTGCCGCTGGCGCGCGCGATGGCCGGGTTCGATGCCTCGATCACCGGGCGCAAGGGCTTTCAATCGAGCACCCGCGCCGGCTTGCCGCGCTTTGAAATCGACCAGAGTGACGCCGAGGGCCGGTTGAAGATCAACCCGCTGGCCAACTGGACCCACGACCAGATCGAGGCGTGGTTCGACACCCATGACCTGCCCCGCCATCCGCTGGTCGCACGCGGCTATCCCTCGATCGGCTGCGCCCCGTGCACCAGCAAAGTCGCCCCGGGCGAAGACCCGCGTTCGGGCCGCTGGAAGGGCTGGGACAAGACCGAATGCGGCATCCATGTGCCGGGACAGAACGACGACGACCTGCCGCCGGGGTACGAACCGGCGTTCTGAGCGGGCGTCAGGCGCGAAAGGCCAGCCCCATTTCCTTGAGCAGGCGGCGGTACATCATCGCGCTCATGTCGGCGGGCAGATGCGCCTCGGCCGCAGGGTCGAGCGGCAACAGCACGGGTTGCTGGGTTTCGACCACCATGCGGTCTTCCTCGAACACCCGCGCGTTGAACGCGTGCACATCCTCGACCGGGATATCGTGGTCGAAATTGCGCGCGATCGGCGCAAACATGCGCGTCTGGCCGACCGCAACGGGTGACGCGGCGTTCATGATCACCAGCCGCGCGTCGTGCGGAAAATGGATTTCCAGCGTCGCGGTAAACGGCGGGGTGCAGCGGAAATGGCGCAGCCAGCGGAACCCTGCGGGCCCGGTGTGCGCCGCCCCCGCCGGATAGTTGCCCACCGTGCTCCAGTATTCGGCGTCAAAGCCATAATCGGTGCGGCGCGGGCGATAGGCCGGAACCGCCTGATTTGCAGGATCGGCAAATGTGGCGGTGTGGATAAAGGCAAAGTGCGCGACATCGAGAAAACCCTCGACCTGGCGCCCGGCAAAGCCCGCGATATCGACCGGCGGACAATTGATCTGCTGAAACCCCGGCTCGTCCCAATGCGGCATGGCGGGAATATCGGTCCCCGCCGAAGGATCAAGGCAGGTCCATACCAGGCCATAGCGCACTTGCGCGGGATAGGCGCGCAGATCGAATTGCGCCGGGATCGCCCGGTCCGGATGCGCCGGGATATGCACGCAGCGCCCGCCCGCGCCGAACCGCAGCCCGTGGTACGGGCACACCACGCCATCTTCGGCCATTGTCCCCTGCCCCAGCGGCACGCCGCGATGCGGGCAGAATTCGCTGGCCACCACCACCGCCGCGCCCACGCGATAGACCACCAGCCGCTGATCGAGCAGCCGTACCGCCAGCGGCCCCTTGTCCAGATCGCTGGCCAGCGCGACCGGATACCAGTGTTGCGCCAGAATTGCGCGATCGTCGGGATCGAACGTTGCTTCATGCGACACCACCAGCGGGGCGCCGGTGTGGAGAGGGGTAACAGGGGCGTTCATGCGGCGGTTTCTCTGGCAGGAGGCGATGCATGCACTGTCTCCCACCCTGCCCCATGCGCGCAAACGCAATGAATTGCAGACGACGTTGCAAAAAATCGGTCGGGCGGGTGCCAACGTCAAATTCGCGCCATTTGATCTCTGCCAATGTGATAAGGCCGACGCACGGTCCATACCGTCACCATTCCACCGGAAGGGGATAAGGGCATGACAAAGTTGCTGATCGGCCTGCTCGGCGCCGCCGCGCTGGTCGCGGGCGTACCGGCCCAGGCGCAAATGCATGAGGGCAATCGCGGCGGCGGGTCGCACGCGCCCGGTGGTGGCGCGCCCCGCGGCGCACCGGGGGGCGGCGCGCCACGCGGCGTACCCGGTGGCGGCGCGGAACGCGGTGGGGCCCCGCGCGGCGCCCCTGGCGCTGGTGCGGAACGTGGCGCACCGGGCGGTTTTCGCGACCCGGCCCGCCCGTCCGGCCCCGATGCGGCGCGTGGCATGGCGCATGGCCCCGAATTTCACGGCCGCGCGTTCGGTTCGCTGTCTGCCGACGAGCGCGCGCATTGGGCGGGCGGCGAATGGCGCCATGTGATGCACGGCGGGGTCTATGGCTGGTGGTGGTTTCTCGACGACGACTGGTATTTCTATCCCGACGCGATCTACCCCTATCCCACCTATATCGCCCCGCTGTTGAGCGTGCAGGAAACCCCCGAACCGCCACCACAGACACCCTATTGGTACTATTGCGCCAATCCGGTCGGCTATTACCCCTATGTACCGGCCTGCCCGATCGGCTGGCAGACGGTGCCAGCGGTACCCGACGATGCCCCGCCCGGCGCACCGCCGCCGCCACCGCCGCCGGGACCGCCCGCGCCGGACCAATAATGCGCGCAAGCGTATGAGTGCGCCCAATTTCTTATAGGTCGCAGCGCCCTGACGGCTTGTGCCGCCGGGGCGTTTGCGTATGGATCGGCGGCGATGTCCCAGCCCGCCACCCTGTCCCGGATTGCCGCCGTCGTGCCGGGCAGCGCGTTGCACCACCGGCTGGTCATGGCGCTGGTCAGTGCGGCGCTGTTCATGGAAATCCTCGACGGCACGATCATCACCACCGCGCTGCCGGCCATGGCGCACACGTTCGGCACCACGCCGGTCGCGCTCGATATCGGCGTGTCGGCCTATCTGCTGACAGTCGGGGTGTTTGTCCCGGCCAGCAGTTGGGTGGCCGACCGGTTTGGCGCCCGGCACGTGTTTGCCGCCGCGATCGCGCTGTTCACGCTGGCCTCGGCGCTGTGCGGCATGGCCACCGGGCCGACCATGTTCGTGCTGCTCCGCATCGTGCAGGGCATGGCGGGCGCGCTGATGGTGCCGGTCGGGCGGCTGGTGGTGATGCGGCTGACCGCGCGCGACAAACTGGTCGAAACGCTGGCCGCGCTGATCTGGCCCGCGCTGATCGCCCCGGTGATCGGCCCGCCCCTGGGCGGACTGATCACGCAACTGTTTGGCTGGCGCTGGATATTCTATTTCAACCTGCCGTTGGGGGTGATCGCGCTGGGCGCGTGCCTGTGGCTGATCCCCGATGTGCGCGAAACTGCCCGCCGGTTCGACTGGGCGGGGTTTGCCTATTGCAGCACCGGCCTGTTCGCGCTGCAACTGGGGCTCGAACGCGCCCCGCGGCATGCCGATCCGGTGGCACTGGGGCTGACGCTGGGCGGCACGATCCTGGTGGTGGCGCTGGTGCGCCATTTGCTGCGCGTTCGCCATCCGCTTATCGATCTGGGCGCGTGGCGGGTCACCACGTTTCGCGTGGCGTCGCGCGGCGGGTCGCTGACGCGGATCGCGGTCAATGCCGGGCCGTTCCTGCTGCCGCTGATGTTGCAGGCGGGCTATGGCTTCAGCGCCTTTCACGCCGGGCTGTTCGTGCTGACACTGTTTGTCGGCGATTTCACCATGAAGGGGTTTGTTACCCGCATCCTGCGCCGGTTTGGCCATCGCCCGGTGCTGGTGGTCAACGGGTTTGCCTGTGCGCTCAGCCTGGCCGCGATGGCGCTGATCACCCCGGCCCTGCCGCTGCCGCTGGTAGTGGTGATCCTGGTCGCGCACGGACTGGTGCGCAGCCTGGAATTCACCAGCCTGACGACGCTGGCATTTGCCGATATCGACCGCGACGCGATGGGCGATGCCAGCGGGCTTTACAACACCGCCATGCTGCTGTCGGGGGCCGCCGGGATCACGCTGGCGGCAACCGCGGTCCATGCCGGTGGCGCACTGATCCGGTTGGTTCCCCACCTGCCGCTGGCGGGGCCCGGCGGCGATTACCGGGTGGCGTTCCTGCTGGTTGCGGTGGTGGCGCTGCTGGGCCAGATTGATGCGCTGCGCCTGCCGCGCGGTGCGGGTGATACGCTCACCACATGATCACTTTGGTTTAGCACCGCCCGTATCGATCGATCCTCCGGTGTCATGCGTAACGCGGCGCAAGGTCGATCCTTACCAGTCCGGTTTAGGCAGCATTGCCCATAGGGCACCTGCCAGCAACCGATGCCGGGCGCATCAAGATCGCAAAGACCAGCACCAGATGGCGAGTTCGGCGCATCGTTTTCTCCGCTTTTTCGCCGCGACCAGCGATGACGACACGTCCAAGCCGGTCGCGACGGATCAAGTTTTGCCGCCGCTGACCGCGATCGAGCGTGCGCACCAGCGACTGATCGCCGAAATCGCCGAATTCCTGACTTCGTGTCGCCTGGCCGCGACCACCCACAACCTGCTGATCGCGCATTCGGCGTTCAGCGGCGAAGACCCGCAACTGGCGCGCGCGATCGGGCAACGGCGGCTGTCGGGCCAGACCATCACGCAAGACTGGCTCGACCAGCAGACCACCCTCGAAGATCAGGAAAGCGCGATCCGCACGCTGATCACCCAGCTTGAGGATTCGCTCGACCGCTTTGCCACCACGGCCCACGATGCCCGGGCCAGTGCCGCCACGTGCAACGCCGCGCTGGCCAGCCAGGTCGATCGCGCAGCGGCCCTGCCCGACAGCGTCACTCTGGCCGATGTGCTGGGCCTGGCGCACACCATTCTCGACCACACGCGCAAACTTGAAAGCGACATTCGCGCCAGCGAGCAGGAAATGCGCGGCCTGCGCGAACGGCTGGCGCGTGCGCAGCGCGATGCGGAGGTCGATTATCTGACCGGCCTGCCCAACCGGCGCGCGTTCGAATCCGTGCTCGACCGCCACTATCGCGAGGCCCAGGCCGAAGTTGACAGCCTGTGCGTGGCGTTCTGCGACATCGACAATTTCAAGCGCGTCAACGACAACCACGGCCACGAAACCGGCGACCGGGTGATCAAGGCGGTCGCCGAAGCACTCGACCGGCTGAGCAACCAGCATTGCCATGTCGCCCGTCATGGCGGCGAGGAATTCGTGCTGCTGTTTCGCGGGCTGACCAAGACACAAGTGCGCGAAAAGCTTGACTGCGTGCGCGAAACCTTTGCCGCGCGGCGGTTTGTCAATCGCCAGACCGACGATCCGATCGGCCAGGTGACATTCTCGGGCGGTGTCGCCGACGTGTTTGCCTATACCAACCCGCGCGAAGCGCTGCGCGCGGCCGACGAGGCGCTCTATCTGGCCAAGGCACAAGGCCGCAACGCGGTGATGGCCGCGCCCTGAGAGTGGATCAAAGCATCAGTGTCGCAATCTGGCACATGTCGCCAGAACAGATGCAAAAACATGGTTTATAATTTGACAACAAATCACGCTGGCGCATGGTTCAACCATGGAAACGCGCCTCCTCCTTCCCGTTGTCGTCATCAGCCTGTTGGCAGGTCCGGCGCTGGCACAAGATAACGCCTGTTTTTGCAACAGATCCGGCGACAACACGGTCACCGAAAAAGTCATCACCAGGACTGTGGTGATCGATGACTGCGATTCGGAACCGTCTTGCCGGATTCATGACGGGGGCCACCATCCGTGGCACCCACATCCCTGGCACCCGATCTGGCACCGCCCGGTGGCACCGGTCCACAATCCCGGCAAAGTGATCGACGACAACACCAACCGCCAGATCAGCACGGCGGGCGGCGCGGTCGTCAACATCTACAACACCCCGACCGCGGCCCCCACGCCCGCATCGCCCACGCCCGCGCCGCCTACGCCAGCGCCACCCACGCCTGCAAATCCGTCACCCACTCCCCCCGGACCGAACCCCCAGCCCACCGCATCGCCGGTGGTTCCGGGCACCAACGATATCGTCGTGCTGAACCAGCGCGTCGACGGGTTGACCGTGTGGCTGGCCAATCTGGGCTGGCTGGCCGCGCTGCTGGCGCTGTTGATCGCGATCGGCATCCTGCTGCTGGCGCTGTGGGCCCTGCGCGGATCGCGCCGGGAAACCCATAGCTCGACGACCCATTCCGACGACGTGACCGCCGATCTTGCAGCCCGACTGCGGCAAAGGGACGGCGATTTCGAACGTCTGGCGGAAGAAGTGGCGCTGTTGCGGCGCGGCGGGGCGAACGAGCGCGAAACGCTGGTGCGCACCACGACAGAGCACGATCACACCGCAGCGGGGCACGTGATCGAAGACGCAGGCGTGGCGGTGGCCGCCGCAGCCGCCGGGGCGACGCTGGCGCGCGGCGACCACCCGCGTGAAGCGGCGCGCGACCGGTTTACACGCGATCGCGATCTGGACCACGTGCGCGAGGAAATGACGCGCCTGCGCCTCGAACTGGAACGCCAGCGCGTGGCAAGCACGCCGGTGCACCGGGCGCGCCATGATCATGCCACTGTCGAAACCGCGCCGGTCGTCGAAGACCTGGGCGTGGTTGCAGCGACCACGGTGGTCGAGACAGTGGTTCCGGCGCAGCCCGCACATCACCCGCGCACCCACACGACGCATCCCGCAATCGATGAGACCGACTGGTCGATCCGCCACTATCGCGTGGTGATCGACCAGGCGCGCACCACCCGGCATGACCGCGCCCAGGCCCGTCACGATATCATCCATTACAGCGACCTTATGCTGGCCCGCTATCCCGACGATGCCGAAGCGGTCTGCTATGCGCGCGTCAACAAGGCCGAGGCGCTGGCCGAGGCGGGCCATTACGTCACCGCGCTGGCCGAATGCGAAACGGTGATCGCGCAGCATGCCGCAACCACCTCGCTCGACGTGCGTGCGCACCTGGCGCAGGCCCATTTCGTCAAGGCGACGATCCACGCCCATCGCAAGGATGTGGCGCGGTGCATCACCGCACTTGATGAATGGGCACGCCTGCACGGCAAATTCGACCATCGCAAGGTGGTCGAGGATGACCGTTTCAAGGACATCCTGACCGTTACCGAATTCCAGGTCTATCTGGCGGGCAAAGTCGGCTGAATTATTTCAGCCAGCCCATATCCTTGTACCACGCCGCCGTGGCGTGCAGCCCGATGTCGGTGGCGATCTCGGGCTGCCACAGATCAGCGGGAGGCTGCATGCCCTGGCTGACGGTCCAGTCCGGGTGGCACATGTAGTTGACCCGGTCGAGTGTCAGCTTGGCGCGGTCCTTGCGCCAACTGCGATCGGCCCGCGCCACCCATTCAAGCACCCGGCGGGGCAGTGACAGTGCCAGCGGGCGCTTGCCCACCGCCATGCCGATCGCGCGCGCCATCTCGACATGGCTCCAGCCGCCCGGACGCCCGTCGTCTGGTTCGAACGTCTGGCTGGTCACTGCCTCGCCACCGGGGATCAGCGCCAGCAACAGCCGCGCCAGATCGCCGACATGGATCAGCGAGGCGCGCCCGGCCGGGGGCAATGGCACCACGCCCTTGCGCGCCAGGCGAAACAGTTCGAACATTTCGGTATCGCGCGGGCCATAGACACCCGGCGGGCGCACGATCGTCCAGTCGAGGCTCGACGCCGCGACGATCCGTTCGCCCCGCCGCTTTGACGCGCCATAGACCGACAAGTCGGGCGCGCGCGCGGTCAGCGAGGAAACATGGACAAACCGGTTGACCCCGGCGGTCAGCGCAGCGTTCACCACGTTCAGCGTGCCACGCACGTTGCCCGCTTCGAACCCTGCCGGATCGGGGCTGTTGACCACCCCTGCGATGTGGATCACCACGCTCGACCGCGTGACCAGCCGCCGCAGCGCGCGTTCGTCATCGAGATCGCCCTGCACCCATTCGACCCCGGCGCGCGGTTCCTGCCGCCGCCGCGTCAGCGCGCGCACATCGAGGCCGAGCGCCACCGCCGCATCGAGCACCGCCTGCCCGACAAATCCTGTCGCCCCGGTAATCGCCAGCAAGTCCGACGGGCGCCGTGCGGCCATCAGACGAGCACCAGATGGTCGCGGTGGATCAGCGCCGAACGTGGCGCATAGCCCAGAATATCGGCATGGTCGCGGCTGTTGTGCCCGGCCAGTGCGGCGCATTCGCCCGCATCGTATTCGGTCAGTCCGCGCGCCAGCACTTCACCCGCAGGCCCCAGCACGGCAATCGCATCGCCGCGCATGAAAGTGCCCTCCACCCGCACCACCCCGGCGGCCAGCAGGCTGGCCCCCTGGGACAGCGCGCGGGCGGCACCGGCATCGACATGGACCGTGCCGCGCATCCGCATGCGCCCGCCCAGCCAGGCCTTGCGCGCGGCCTTGCGCGGGCGGGCCAGGAAAACCGTGCCGTTGCCACTGGCCAGCGCACTGCCGATCGGACGATCGGGGCGCCCATCGATGATCGCCAGCGCCATGCCCGCCATCCCGGCAATCTCTGCCGCCTGCAATTTGGATGTCATGCCGCCCGATCCCAGTCCGGACGAAGAACCGGCGGTGGCCATGGCGTGAATGTCGGGGGTTACCCGGCGCACCACCGGGATGCGGGTCGCACCCGGCTGGCGCGGATCGCGGTCGTACAGACCGTCGATGTCCGACAGCAACAGCACCGCGCTCGCCTCGGCCGCCTGCGCCACGCGCGCGGCCAACCGGTCGTTGTCGCCAAAGCGGATTTCTTCGGTCGCAACGGTGTCGTTTTCATTGATCACCGGCACTGCCCCGCGCGCCAGCAGCGTGCCCAACGTCGCGGTAACATTGAGCCAGCGCCGCCGGTCTTCCAGATCATCGAGCGTCAGCAGCACCTGGGCGGCGGTGGCGCCATAGCCGGCCAGCAGTTCGGCCCACAGCCCGGCCAGCGCGATCTGGCCGACCGCCGCCGCCGCCTGCGCATCAGCCAGCGATCCGCGCCCGCCTTTGGCCAGGCCCAGCCGCCGCGCGCCCAGCGCGATCGCGCCCGACGAAACCACGATCACATCCTGCCCGCGCGCACGCGCCTCCGCCAGTTCCCCGACCAGCGCGCTCAGCCAGCCGCGGCGCGGTTCGCCATCCGCGCCGACCAGCAAGGCCGAGCCAACTTTGACGACAAGCCGGGGGGTGAGCGCCGGATCGGCGAGATGGGCAAGCTGCGCGATAGTCATGATCGGGCTGCGCTTAAGCCAAATGCCCGGTCAGGTGAAGCGTCTTGCCACGAACCGAAACCTTTGCGGTTCAATACGGCGACCAGGGGGTGTGATCAGCATCATCTTCCACTTCGCCCGCCGGGCGTTCGGTCGCGGTCGCTGCGGGCAGATGTTCGAGCACCGCATCGAGCAGCGCGTCCATGCCTTTGCCGGTTGCCCCCGAAATCGGGAAGACCTGGTCTGCCCCGGCGGCGATGAGTTCGGCGGCAAACGCGCGCACCAGTTCGCCATCGACCAGATCGATCTTGTTGAGCGCGATCAGGCGCGGTTTTTCATCGAGCCCGGCGCCATAGTTGGCCAGTTCCTCGGCCACCACCTGCATCGCCTCGGCAGGGTCGGTGCCGTTGATGTCGACCAGATGAATCAGCACGCGGCAGCGTTCGATATGACCCAGGAACCGGTCGCCGATGCCGGCGCCTTCGGCTGCGCCCGCGATCAGGCCGGGAATGTCGGCCAGCACGAATTCGCGATGCTTGTGCCGCACCACGCCAAGCTGAGGCCGGGTGGTGGTAAAGGCATATGCGCCCACTTTGGCGCGCGCATTGGTGATCTGGTTGATGAACGTCGATTTGCCGGCATTGGGCAATCCGACCAGCCCCGCATCGGCCAGCAGTTTCAACCGCAGCCACACCCACAGTTCCTGCCCCGGCCAGCCCGGACCCGACTGACGCGGCGCACGGTTGGTCGACGATTTGAAGCTGGCATTGCCGCGCCCGCCATCGCCCCCGCGCAACAGCACCACGCGCTGGCCCACTTCGACCAGATCGAGCAGCACCGTCTCGCGATCATCGTCGAGCACCTGGGTACCCACCGGCACTTTGATCACCAGATCTTCGCCGCCCGCGCCAAAGCGGTTCTTGCCCGCCCCGCCGCCGCCGCGTTGCGCCTTGAAATGCTGGGTATAGCGGAAATCGATCAGCGTGTTCAGCCCGGCCACTGCCTCGAACACGATATCGCCGCCCTTGCCGCCGTTGCCGCCGTCGGGACCACCGTATTCTTCGTATTTTTCGCGCCGAAAGCTGACCGCGCCGCCGCCCCCGGTGCCCGAGCTGATGAAAATCTTGGCCTGATCGAGAAAATGCATTGCCGTTGTCCGCCAATCCGGCCCAAAAAACCCGAGGTTCCCTGCGCAAATGGCAAGAGCCCGCCTCCTGAGCATGGACTCGCTCGCGGAACACCGCGACCGGATCCAGACACAAGATGCAGGCTGGTTCATGATCAGCATGGCATACGGGATATCCCGCCCATGCAACCGTCTACATCGAAACGCTGGTGGAGCCGAGGGGGATCGAACCCCTGACCTCGTCATTGCGAACGACGCGCTCTCCCATCTGAGCTACGGCCCCGTTCCAGTGTTTCGCCGGTCGTTGCCGATGGCCCCGTCAAGGGTCACCCGCACCATCCGGGAGGCGCGCCCTTAGCGCACCCCCGGCCCGCTTGCCAAGCCCCCCCGATCAATATTTTGCACCGTTGGCTGCGTCAGGGCGTGCCCGACGGGACCGCCGGCGGCACTGGGGGTGGCGGCGGCTGCTGCGCCAGCGGCTCGACACTCACGCGGCCGACGCGGCCATACTTTTCTTCCCACGCCGCCAGCGCGTTGCGATACTGGTCATAACGATCGTAGAAATCGTCAAAGACTTTCTCGATCACCGGCACTTTGGCCTCGGCAAAGGCGCCCAGATCTTCGGGTGCCACATTGTCGCCTTCGGTCAGGATCTGATCGACGACATCGCAAAACGCCTGCTTGGTCGGCGGCAGGGCGTAATGGTTGTAGAGCACGGTCAGATAATCGTCGCGCAGCGTTTCACCGCCACGGCCATACTTTTCGCGAAAGGCGTGATCCATGCCGCCATAGACCGTTTTCAGAACTTTGGCATTGCGCACCAGAAACGCGCGATAATGCGGCAGGATCGCGGCATTGGCAGGGTTCAGGCAATCGAGCGCGGCAACCGTATAGGCCGATCGCAAGTTCCACACCAACTGGTTGACCGAAACCTTGCGATTGACGGATTCGCGCTGACCGTCGGCCTGCACTTCGGGCGTGATCATGTTGGGCGCGGCGCCGTCGGGGGGCGTCGGGCGCGGCGGGATCACCACCACAGGCGGCGGCGGCGGGGGTGGCGGCGGCGGGGGCGGGGGTACTTTGTGTGCACAAGATGCCAGCAACATCGCCAGCATGGCGCCCGCCAGCAGGCCCCGGCGGCGGCGCAGCGCACAGCCTGCCGCCCCGGCGATTTGCGGGTGCATCACCTCAAGATTGTTCACGGGCTGTCGCACTCCTTGAAATTGCCCTCATTATCAGACGGCTGAACGCGTTTGTCATACGGGTTCGTTGCGCGCCTGTTCACCATATGCCCGCGTCTTGCACAATGCAAAACACCCGGCAGGATGGTGATCCCGCCGGGTGTGTGTCGTTTGCGATAACCCGATCGCCGAATTCCGCGCAACGGACCGATCAGCGACGATCGCCCATGAAGCGCAACAGCATCAGGAACATGTTGATGAAATCAAGGTAGAGGTTCAGCGCACCCATGATTACCGCTTTGCCCGCCATCGCGGTCCCGGCGACATAGCCGTACTGTTCCTTCAGCTTCTGCGTGTCATACGCGGTCAGCCCGGCAAAAATCAGCACGCCCAGGAAGCTGATGCCCCACGACAGGCCCGGCGAATGCAGGAACATATTGATCAGCGAGGCGATCAGGATGCCGAACAGGCCCATGATCAGGAACGTGCCCATGCCCGACAGGCTTTTCTGCGTGGTATAGCCGAACAGGCTGAGCCCGGCGAAGGCGCCCGCCGTGGCAAAGAACGTCACCGCGATCGAGGCCCCGGTATAGACCAGGAAAATCGACGAGAGCGACAGGCCCATCATCACGCTGAACGCCCAGAACAGCCCCTGCATCGCAGAAGTCGACAAGCGGTTGATGCCAAAGCTCATCACCATCACGAACGCCAGCGGCGCCAGCGCGATGATCCAGCGCAGCGGTGTCATCAGCACCGCTTCGGCCATGCCCGATGCGGCAAACCCCAGCGCAACAATGCCCGACAGCAGCACGCCCGAGGCCATATAGTTGTAAATCGACAGCATGTGACGGCGCAGACCCGCGTCGTAGACATTGCTACGGCCCCAGGTGCCCGACACACTCGACGACGCGCCGAAGCCCGCCTGCGAGGGCTGAGGGTCGTTCCAGTTTGCCATGTGCAACAGCCTTTCGTGTCAAGGGCCGCAAATCGGGCCCACGTCTGCAATATCGTCCCGGTTGCGCCCGCTTTCAAGCGAAACCGGCGAATATTGTGATGCCCCGCCCCGCATTGCGGATGCCTGAACGCTATTTTTACTTAGCGCCCATCTGGCGGATTGCTTCGGCGGTCATTTCCGCGTTGCGATCGCGTGCGGCGCGCAAGGTGTCGATCATCAGGTGGACCAGACGATCGTCGGCATCGAGCACGTTGAGGCCCGCGCGGGTGACGCCGCCCGGGCTGGCCACGCGATTGGCCAGTTCCCCGGGATCATGGGGCGATACCGCGGCCAGTTGCGCCGCGCCTTCGACCATTGCCAGCGCCAGCCGGTCGGCCTGGTCACGCGGCAGGCCCAGCGCCGCCGCGCTGGCCGCGAGCGCATCGATGAACCGATAGACAAACGCCGGGCCCGATCCCGCCAGCGCGGTCACCAGATCCATCGCGGCCTCGTCGGCCAGCCATTCGCCCTGCCCCAGTGGCGCCATCAGCGCATCGGTGGTGGCACGTCCCGCGCCGGTGGCATCGCCAAACAGCGCAATCGGCGATTTGCCGATCGCCGCAGCCAGGTTGGGCATCACCCGGACGATGGCGCCCGCGCCCGCCAATGTTGCGCGCAAGGTGGCCAGATCGACCCCGGCCAGGATCGACAGCACCAGCGTGTCGGCACCAATGTGCGGCACCACCGCCGGTGCCGCCTGGGCCAGTTGCTGCGGCTTGAACCCCAGCACGACAACATCGGCAGGTGCCTCGCCGACCGGCGCCGCGCCCAGCAGGCGCACGCCTACGGGAGCGGAGGCCAGATAGGGGTCGATCACAGTGAAATCGGCCGGATCGATACCGCCCGCCAGCCATCCGGTCAGCATTGCGCCGCCCATATTGCCGCAACCGAACTGAAAAATGCGCAATGCCCGGCCCTGCCTTATGCTTCGCCCACGGCATCGACCAGCGCGCTGGCCAGGGCATCGGCCGGGCTTTTGTCGCCCCACAGTATGAACTGGAACGCCGGATAGAACCGGTCACATTCGTCCACAGCCGCCTCGATCGCCGATTGGGCCTGGCCCAGGCTGAGCAGGCCTTCATCGCCAAGCATGAGCCCGTGGCGATAGAGCAGCACGCCGCCGTTCGACCACATGTCGAAGTGCCCGACCCATACTTGTTCGTTGATCAGCGCCATCACTTCCCAGACTTGCGGACGCTTGTCGTCGGGTACGCGGATATCGGGCAGACACAGCATCTGCAGCACGTGGTCTTCTTCGCGCCAGATGCAGCGGATCTGGTAATTGGCCCAGGAGCCCTGGATTTCGCCATGAATTTCATCGTCGGAAACGAATTCGAACGGCCAGCCGCGCGCCTCGAACAGCGACGCGAGCATGTCGACCGGCGCGGCATCGTCGCGTTCAGCATTGTCTTGGGCAGTCCGCATCATCGGCTCTCCAGTACACAGGTCAGGCCCCGGCAGGCAAGACCCCCGGCCCCGCCCATCACCGCAACCAACCCCGCCGTCGCTTGCCACCGACCTTTCGCGAAGGGATCGACGCTCGGCAATGACAAGCGTCCCACCCCTTTGCGCATAACTCCATAAGCCTGTGCAAAACCTGTGGACATGGGGGTCAAGATCGCATGACCGCGCAATACGGTCCATTCCCTATCCGCTGTGTCGCACGTCTTTTTGACAATTCGCGTTACGGCAACGGCAGGCTGTCGACGGCCTGCCCGGCCGGGCTGGTCCATTCAAAGCCCGACACCCCGTCCTTGCGCAATTCGGCAATGAAATCCTGCGCATCGGCATCGCTGTCGAACGGTCCGGTCAACAGGCGGAAATTGCTGTGCCACGGCGTCAGATAGGGTTTGTGGCCCTTGAGCTTGCGCGCCTTGTGCACCAGCGAGCGCCATTCGGCGGGCATCTTGTCGCGATCGGACCCGGTCAGCACTTCGACCCAGATGCGGCTGGCATAGCGCGCATGCTTGCCGCCCTTGGCCCCGGCCTTTTCGCTGCCTTTTTCGCTTTCGGTGGCCTTATCATGACCTTTGCCCTTGGCCTTGGCCTTGGCGGTCTTGGCATCGTCGTCGCTGTCGCTGTCGCGCGAAACGCCGCCCGGGCCGTCGGGTCGTTCGCCATGGGTGACGGGTGCGCAGGTTTCGCTGTCGGCGCTGTCCTTGTGGCCTTTGCCGTGATGGCCCGCCTTGGCCTTGGCCGCACGGCTGCGTTCCGCCTTGGCTGCGGCGGCCTTCGCCTTGCGCCCCTTGCCGGTGGTTACCGGTTTGCACGGTTCGAGCGCGGCTTCGGCATCGTCGTCCTTGGCGGCCTTGGTGTCTTTGGCGGCCTTGCCGTGAGCGGACTTGCCCTTCGTGTCCTTGCCGCCCCTGGTTTTGCTGGCCTGGGTGTCGTCGTCCTCGTCATCGGTGGCCTTGCCCTTGCCCGCCTTGGCGTGCGCAGCCTTGCCCTTGACGTCCTTTTCCTTGGATTCCTTCTCTTTGGAATCCTTGTCCTTCACGACTGCCGGATGGTCGGACGCAGCATCGCCATGCGCGGCCTTTTCGGCATGGGCTCTGGTGTGTGGCGCCGCGACAGGCTCGGGCCTTGCGGGCACCGGTCGGTCGGGAATTGGCTCGACCACCGGATGGCTGGTCGGCACGGGTTGGGGCACGGTGGCCACGGCCGAGGCGGGCAGTGCAACCGTGGCGATCCCCGAACCGTCGGGTACGGGCGCCGCTGGCGGCGGTGCGGCCATGGCCAGCGGGATGGACGGTGGCGGCGTACCGACCGTGTTGGGGGCAACGCGCCCGGCACCACCATGATGGCCCGACGGCATATCGAGCCGCGACAGCACGGTCGGCTGCGGCACCAGCGGCGACAGCGGCGGCGCCGTATCGGGCGTGGTGGTGCGACTGGCCACGGGCACGTTCGGCGGCCCGGCATAGGCCAGCGCAGTCGGCGGTGGCGGGGGTGGCGGCAGCACGATATCGGGCTGGGCAGGCGCCTGCACGGGCGTTGCGGCCGGCGCGGCGGGAACATCGTGCCCCTTGCGACGGCGCGCGCGCGCGCTGTCCGATACTGGCGCGGCCTGTGCCAAGGCCTGCGGCGGCGCGGCGGGCGTCAGCGGCACGCGCGGATGCGCGGCGGCATAGGCGACCACGCGCGGATCGTCGCGACCAATGTCTGCCGCGCGCGGAAAACGCCCGAGGCTGGCCACCGCGGCCTGTTGTGCCGGGGTCAATTGCGCCATGAAACGCAGATAGGGATCGATTGCAGAGGCCAGATCGGGCGGCATTGTCGCGCGGGTGACCGACACCGCATCGTCCACGCGTCCGGCAATTGCCAGCACGAACACATGCGCCCGCCACGCCGGACGATCCTGCCGCTGAAGCAGCGGCAACAGCGCGAGTTCCGCCCCGCGCCGGTCGCCGCCGATGGCCAGGCTGATCGCCTGGCGCCGGGTCGCCTCGTCGCGCGCGCCGGCATCGTTGCTGCGCGCCAGCACGATACGGTATTGCGCCACCGCATTGGCGTTGTCGCCCACCAGATCGAAGGCCAGTCCACGGTCGAGCGCAAACGTGGCCGCATCGCCGCCTACCTGTTCGGCGGCGGCATACCAGCGCAGCGCTTCGACCGGATCGTCAAGATGCAACCGCGCCCCGGCAATTGCCGCCTTCACCGTCGCATTGGCAGGCGCGATCTGGTCGGCGCGGGTGAAAAAGCCCAGCGCCGCCTCGTTATCGCCCAGCGCGATCGCCGCATTGCCGGCATCGACCAGCGCATCGATGTTGCGCGGGTCCTTGGCCAGCCGCACCAGCGCGGCATTGAGCGCCTTGCCGGCGCTCGGAGCGGTCGGTTCGACCACCGGACGCGACACGCTGGGCGGCGCATCGTCATCGTCGGACACCGGTGGTGGCGGTGCGGCCCGGGCAGGCACACACAGGATCATCATGCCCGCCAGCACGGCCGGAGACATCAGGGCGGAGAACTTGGAAGCGAACCGAATCATTGTCCGCTTCCCTAACGAGAAAGAACCATAGTGGCGCCATCATGCGATGGATGATGGCGCCAGCCGGATGAACCGCAGCGAAGGGCATCAAAGCCCCCCGCCTGGACCTTACTGATTGTTCTGTCGCCCGAGAAAACGCGGAATATTGAGCGCCTTGCCGTCTTCGTCGGCGGCTTCATCCTCGGCCGGACGCGCGCCGCGCGACAAGTTCGCCATGCGTTCGAACAGCGTCGAATTGCCGGCCGCCGGGCGGGCCGGTGCGGGCGCTTCCGGTGCCGGATCGATCGCACGGCCAAACCGGGGCAGGCCTGCAGGTGGCTGTTGCGGAACTTCGCTGAGATCGAGCGTCAGGTCGAGCGGCTCTTCCTCGGGCACTGGCGGGGCGTAGCTGACCACCGGTTCGGGCTCGGGCTCGGCCACCGGCGCGGTTTCAAAGCGCGGCGGCGCGGGCTGGGCCGCTGGTGGTTCGGGCGTAGCGACCGGGGCCTGCGGCGCGCGCGGGGCGATCCCGACCGGCGCGGTCTGCCCGCCACCGGGGAAAGCCGGGCCGCGCGAGCCGCCGATCGTGGCCGGGCGAGAGGCGATTTCCGCCTGTTCGTTGGTCTGTTCGATGCCGGTGGCGACCACCGAAACGCGGATCTTGCCATCGAGATCGGGGTTGAACGCCGAACCCCAGATGATGTTGGCGTTGGGATCGACCAGTTCGCGGATATGGTTGGCCGCTTCGTCGACTTCGAGCAGCTTCATGTCGTCGCCGCCGATGATCGAGATGATCACGCCCTTGGCGCCCTGCATCGACACGCCATCGAGCAAGGGGTTGGCAATCGCGCGTTCGGCGGCTTCGAGTGCGCGGTTGGGGCCTTCGCCTTCGCCGGTGCCCATCATCGCCTTGCCCATTTCGCCCATCACCGAACGCACGTCGGCAAAGTCGAGATTGATCAGGCCCGGCATCACCATCAGATCGGTGATCGACCGCACGCCCTGTTGCAGCACTTCGTCGGCCAGCCCGAACGCTTCCTTGAAGGTGGTTTCGGCCTTGGCCACCAGAAACAGGTTCTGGTTGGGAATGACGATCAGCGTGTCGACATGCTTTTGCAGCTCGGTAATGCCGGATTCGGCGGCGCGCATGCGACGCGCACCCTCGAACAGAAACGGCTTGGTCACCACGCCCACCGTCAGCACGCCCTTGCGGCGCGCCGCTTCGGCAATCACCGGGGCCGCGCCAGTGCCGGTGCCTCCGCCCATCCCGGCGGCGATGAACACCATATGCACGCCTTCGAGCGCGCGTTCGAGTTCGGCCAGGGTTTCCTCGGCGGCGGCACGCCCCACTTCGGGGCGCGCGCCTGCGCCCAGCCCCTGGGTGATGGCGGGCCCGAGCTGGATGCGCGTATCGGCAATCGAATTGTTAAGCGCCTGGGCGTCGGTGTTGACCACCACGAAATCGACGCCTTCGATCCCCGCGCCGATCATGTTGGCAATGGCGTTGCCACCCGCGCCGCCAACCCCGATCACCGTGATGCGGGGCCGCAGCTCATCGATCGACGGCGGTCCGATGTTGATGCTCATGTCGGTCTCCCGGTACGGTTCAGGGTAACGCCCTGCAAAATTCCACTAGTCACGTATGACAGCTTTGGCACGGATCGATTCGTCGAATCAGGGTCAAACACGGCTTTTCCACAGTTGCAGTGCCTGTTTGTGGCCAAACCGTGTCGATTTCGGGCCCTGCCCCCGCCATCGGCGCGCCTGTCGGCGGATGATAGCGCATTTTCAGTCAAAAATATTCTCGCAAGGCGCGCCAGATTCGCGCCACCAGCGCAAAACCGCGATATTCGCCCTCGGGTTTCCACTTGGGGCCGATCGCACGGATATCGACCGGCTCGGCCGCCGCATAGAGCAGCAGGCCGACCAGTGTCGACGAACTGGGCGTGGCATTGCCGGGCGGCAGGCCCAGCATCGTTGGCGGCGAACCGATGCGCACCGGGCGGCCCAGCGCGCCTTGCGCAAAATCGGCCAGCCCCGGCATTTGCGCCCCGCCGCCGGTCAGCACGACTTGTTGTCCGCGTTGCCCGGTAAACCCCATCGCCTTGAGCGCCTTGGCCACTTCTTCGGTGAAATAGCCCAGTTGCTGGGTGATCACCGAAATCAGCTCAGCGCGCGGAATGCGGTTCTTGTCATCGGCATGGCGCGCCACCGGCCCCGCCCCTTCGGGATCGCCCGGCGCGTTGACCGGGATCATCTCGCGATGGTCGGCCGGGCTGGCAATCGCCGAGCCCGACATGCATTTCAGCCGTTCGGCGTGATGGCGGCGAATGCCGAAGGCCGAAGCGATGGCATCGGTGATGTCGCCCGATCCGAACGGGATCACCTGCATGCCCAGCAGCATGCCCGAAACATAGACCGACACAGTGGTCACTTCCGCGCCGAATTCGACCAGTGCGACGCCGATCTCGCGTTCTTCAGGGGTCAGGCAGGCGAGCCCCGCCGCGACCGGCGATCCGACCACCGCGTCGACTTTCAGATGCGCGTTTTCGACCGTTTCCTTCAGATTGCGGATCGGTGCGCCATCGGCCAGCATGACATGGATATCGACCGCCAGCCGTTCGGCATGCAGCCCCTTGGGATTGGGCACGCCATGCGCGCCGTCGAGCGTATAGTGCGCGGGCTGGGCATGGAGCACCTGGCGCCCGTCGGGCTGGATCACTTCACGCCCGGCGATCAGCAGGTGTTCGATATCGTCCTGTTCGATCCGCCGCCCGCCGATCTCGATTTCGACCCGCGCGGTGGTGCTGGCCAGGCCCGCGCCCGCGCAACCGATCCACACCGATTGCACGCTGGCACTGGCGGCCTTTTCGGCGCGCTCGATCGCATCGCGCACGCAATGGGTGGCGGCAACCATGTCGATGACATAGCCGCGCTTGATCCCCGCCGAAGCGCGATAGCCCGACCCGAGCACGACCAGATCGCCGGTTTCCGCCAACCCGGCGATCATCGCCGAGGTGCGGAACGAACCGATGTTCACGGCCGCAAAGACTTTGGTGATACGCGGAATGGCCATCGGGTCAGTCGTGCGCCGTCTTTGCGCCAGCCTCGGCATGGCCGGTCGATTTGGCCGGACCGTCGGCACCCGCCGCCTTGGCGGCCTTGGCCACGGCGGCAGCCTTGGCTTCGGAGGCGACCGCTTCGGCATGGCCGGGCACGCGCAGATAGATGCGATCGGGCACACGCATGTCGAACGCGGCAACTTTGCCGCCAAGCAGCCGGTCGACCCCGTCCATGCGGGCAAAGCTGAGCAAGGCGGCGGCGCCCTCGTCATCGCCTTCGGGCAGGGCCAGCACTTGCCCGGTGCGGAAGGTCAGGTTCCAGCGGCGGTTGCCCACCCATTCCGCCTCTGACACCTGGGTCTTGAGCGCGGGCGCGGCATCGAGCAGCTTTTCCAGCGCACCGACTTCGCCTTCGACCCCTTTGCCCGCCAACACCAGCATACCCTTGGCGCGCGAGGGCGGCACCGCTTCGAGTTCGTGGCCGGTTTCATCGATCAGCACGTAATGCCCGCCATCGCGCAACACCGCGTGGGGGTTGCGTTCGACAATGTCGACCACCAGCGTATCGGGCAATTGCCGCGACACGCGCGCATCCTTGACCCACGGTAGCGACAGCAGATCGTTGCGCAAGGCGGCCAGATCGAGCCGGGTCATCACCTGATCGCGCTGGCCCAGCACTTTTTCATAGATTGCCAGTTCGTTCATGCGGTTGACCCCGCGCAGATCGACACGCTTCACCCGAAACCCGACATTCCCGGCAAACCCGGCCAGATGCTGTTCGGCGAGCGTCGGTACCCCGGCCATCTCCGCCCCGATTACCGCCACCACTCCGACCGTGCCGATGATCGCCACGATCATCAGCCGGTGCAG
This sequence comes from Novosphingobium sp. FSW06-99, assembly GCF_001519065.1. GTDB lineage: Bacteria > Pseudomonadota > Alphaproteobacteria > Sphingomonadales > Sphingomonadaceae > Novosphingobium. The sequence continues at coordinate 23,928 of NZ_KQ954261.1, read as the reverse complement.
CGTCTCGTCCGAAAACGGCAGCCAGCGCATCGCCTGATCGACGATATTGCCAGTCTGCTTGCGCGCGGTGGCGACTTTGGTGCGGGCGTTGCGCGTGGCGGTGACGCGCCGCACGCTCTTGCCGCTGCGGCGGATGGTCTGGGCCATGTCAGCGCGCCTCCTTCTTGGCGAACGCCTCGGCGATGATCGCCTCGACCAGGTCGCCGTAATCCATGCCCAGCGCGCGCGCCTGTTCGGGCACCAGGCTGAGCGGGGTCATGCCCGGCTGGGTGTTGACCTCCAGCAGGAACAGCCCGTCGATGCCGCGTTCGTCGTCCCAGCGGAAATCGCTGCGGCTGGTGCCGCGACAGCCGAGCAGGCGATGTGCGCGCAACGCGATGTCGCGGCAGGCATCGGCCACATCGTCGGGGATGTCGGCGGGGCAGATGTGGTCGGTCATCCCGTCGGTGTATTTGGCATCGAAATCATAGAATTCCGATTTCGGCTTCAATTCGGTGACCAGCAGCGCACGATCGCCCAGCACCGCCGTGGTCAGTTCGCGCCCGCGAATGAACGGTTCGGCCAGCAGCGTGTCGAAGGTCTGCCACGGGCCGGGCACGGTGGGCGCGATCGGCTTGCCGTAATTGCCACCCTCGGTCACGATCGCTACCCCGACCGAAGACCCTTCGTTGACGGGCTTCAACACATAAGGGCGCGGCAAAGGGTCGTGGCGATGGATTTCCTCGACATGCACCACGCGCCCGCCGGGCATCGGGATGCCATGCGGCACCAGCGCCTGCTTGGTCAGTTCCTTGTCGATGGCGATGACCGAGGCGGCAAGGCCGGAATGGGTATACGCAAGCCCCATCAGATCCATCATACCCTGGACCGTGCCGTCTTCGCCCGGCGTGCCATGCAGTGCGTTGAACACCACATCGGGCGCACAGGCGGCCAGCACTTGCGCCACATCACGCCCCATGTCGATGCGCGTGACACGATGCCCGCGCGCCTCCAGCGCGTCGGCGACGCCGTTGCCGCTCATCAGCGACACCGGTCGTTCGTTCGACCAGCCGCCCATCAGCACGGCAACATGAAGTTTCGGAAGTGTCACGCCTTACCCACTCGCTTGATTTCCCACACGCTTGATTTCCCACTGCAGATCGACGCCGTTCATCGCCCGCACTTTGTCGCGCACCAGTTCGCCCAGCGCCTCGATCTCGGCACTGGTCGCATCGCCGGTGTTGATCAGAAAATTGGTGTGCTTTTCGCTGACTTGCGCACCGCCCAGCGCCAGCCCCCGGCATCCGGCGCGATCGACCAGTTCCCAGGCCTTGTGCCCGGGCGGGTTCTTGAAGGTCGATCCGCCTGTGCGCGTGCGCAAGGGTTGCGAGGCTTCGCGTGCGGCGGCGATGCGGTCCATTTCCGCCTGGATCGCCGCCGGTTCGCCGGGAACCCCGCGAAACCGCGCTGCAACGACGATCGCGCCTTCGGCGAGATCGGAATGGCGATAGGCATAGCCAAGATCGGCGCATGACAGCGTGACCGCCTCGCCCGATCGCAGTACCACGTTGCAATCGACCAGCACGTCGCGGACCTCGCGGCCATAGGCCCCGCCGTTCATCCGGACGAAACCGCCGACCGTGCCGGGGATCGAGCGCAGGAATTCCAGCCCGGCAATGCCCTGGTCGCGCGCGCTCGACGAGACCAGCACGCCCGACGCCCCGCCGCCGCAATCGAGCGTGACCGCATCGACCGCGCGCACCCCGGCAAAGCTCTTGCCCAACCGCACCACCACACCGGGCACGCCGCCATCGCGCACGATCAGGTTCGACCCCAGCCCCAGCGCCATCACCGGCACATTGGGCGCCAGTGTGCGCAGATAGTCGGCCAGATCGTCCGCATCGGCCGGCTCGAACAGCCATTGCGCGGCGCCGCCGGTCTTGAACCACACCAGCGGGGCCAGCGGGGCCTGCGGGGTCAGTCGTCCGCGCGGGCTCATGCGCGATCCCGCTCGTGCCGGATGGCATCGGCCAGACCCGCCGCCCAGCGGGTGATATCGCCCGCGCCCAGGCACACCACCATATCGTCGGCCTGCAACAGCGGGGCGAGTTCACGCGCCAGCGCCTCGGGCCCGGCAATGGTATGCGCAGACCGGTGCCCGCGCGCCTTGACCCCCTCGACCATTACATCGGAGCTGACGCCCTCGATCGGGGCCTCACCGGCGGCATAGACCGGCGCGGCATAGACCACGTCGGCATCGTTGAAGGCGCCCTGGAAATCCTCCATATGATCGCGCAGTCGGGTAAACCGGTGCGGCTGCACCACGGCGATCACCCGCCCGCGCGCGCCTTCGCGCGCGGCGGCCAGCACCGCGCGGATTTCGACCGGGTGATGGCCGTAATCGTCGATCACCGCGACCGCTCCGCCCTCGATCGCCACTTCGCCGACTTTGGTAAAGCGCCGCTTGACCCCGCCGAACTTGGCAAAACCATCGCGGATCACATCATCGGGCACACCCATTTCGCGCGCCACGGCAATCGCCGCCAGCGCGTTCTGGACATTGTGCCGGCCGGGCATCGGCAACCCGATATCCTCGATGCGGTGGAACGTGCCGTCGCGGCGGCGCAGCACGACGGTAAAGCGGTTGCCGCCGGGCACCGGGGTGACATGTTCGCCGCGCACGTCGGCCTGCGCCGAAAAGCCATACGTGATCACGCGGCGATCGCGCACCATCGGGATAATTGCCTGGACCACCGGATGATCGATGCACAGCATTGCCGCGCCATAGAACGGCACGTTTTCGATGAATTCGACAAACGCCGCCTTGACCCGGTCAAAGCTGCCATAGTGATCGAGATGTTCGGGATCGATATTGGTGACCACCGCGATCGTGCCGTCGAGACGGAGGAACGACCCGTCGCTCTCGTCGGCTTCGACCACCATCCAGTCGCTGTCGCCAAGTCGCGCGTTCGACCCATAGGAATTGATGATGCCGCCGTTGATCACGGTCGGATCGATACCGCCTGCATCGAGCAGGCAGGCGACCATCGAGGTGGTGGTGGTCTTGCCATGGGTGCCCGCCACCGCGACGGTGTTTTTCAGCCGCATCAGTTCGGCCAGCATTTCGGCACGGCGCACCACCGGGATGCGCGCCTCCAGCGCGGCGATCACTTCGGGATTGTCGCGCCGCACCGCGGTCGAGGTGACCACCACAGACGCGCCCGCGACATTGGCGCCGCTGTGCCCGATCATCACCGCGATGCCGCGCGCGCGCAGGCCTTCGACGACATAGCCTTCGGCAATGTCGGAACCCTGCACCGCATAGCCCATGTTGTGCATGACTTCGGCAATGCCAGACATGCCGATCCCGCCGATACCGACAAAATGGATTGTGCCGATATCGACACCGACGCCTTTCACTGGGTTCGCTCCTGGCTGCGCGCCGCCGCCGTGCTGGCAGCGCCTTGCGCGCGCTGCGCCGGGTGGCCGACGCGAATGACATCCATGATCGGCGCACCGCCGAACGATTCGACCAGATCGGCCAGATCGCCGACCGCATTGGGCAACCCGCAGTTCCACGCGGCATGCGCGGCATTGGCCAGCGCATCGGGATCGAGCGCGATCGCCTGCACCTGCTTGGCCAGTTCCTTGGGAGTAAAGCCCGACTGGCGGATCGCGCGTGCCCCGCCCGCCCGCACCAGTTCGCGCGCATTGGCGGCCTGATGATCGTCGGTGGCAATCGGCAGTGGCACCAGGATCGCGGGCCGCCCGACCACGGTCAGTTCGGCAATCGTCGAGGCCCCGGCGCGGCCGATGAACAGATGCGTTTCCGCCAGCCGCGTCGCCATATCCTCGAAATACGTGCCCAATTCGGCGGGGATCTGGTGCGCGGCATAGCGCGCGCGTACGGCCTCGATGTCTTCGGGGCGGCATTGCTGGGTCACTTGCAACCGGTGGCGCAGCGCGGGCGGCAGCACGGCCAGGCCATCGGGCACCACGTCGGCAAGAATCGAGGCGCCCTGGCTGCCCCCGGTCACCAGCACGCGCAGCAGCCCGTCGCTATCGAGCGCGGGAAACGGCTCCTTGCGCAGTGCCAGCACTTCGGCCCGCACCGGATTGCCCACTTGCACCACTTTGCCGGTCCATTTGGGGTGCAACCGGTCGATTTCGGCATAGGCGGTGGCAATCGCATCGACACGGCGCGCCAGCAGACGGTTGACCCGGCCCAGCACCGCGTTCTGTTCGTGGATCACCGTCGGGATGCGCGCCGATTGCGCGGCCAGCAGCGCTGGCAGCGCGGGATAGCCGCCAAACCCGACCACGCACGACGGTTCAAAGCTGTCGAACAGGCGCAGCGCCATTGCGCGCCCCTGCCAGATCGCCCGCAACCCGCGCGCCAGCGTCAGCGGGTTCTTGCCCAGCCGCCCGGCGGGCAGCACATGCGCGGGCAGGAAATCGGGCTTGCCGGGGATGCGCGCGCCGCGATCGTCGGTGACCAGTGCGACATGGTGCCCGCGCCGGTCAAGCTCTACCGCCAGCGCAAAGGCGGGTATCAGATGGCCGCCGGTGCCCCCGGCGGCAAGGACATAGTGGCGCGAAGGATGGCTCATGGCGCAGGGCGTTCCTTTGGATCGAACGTTTCGCGCGACAGATAGGGGTTGCGCCGCGTTATGGCGAGCAGGAAGCCGACCCCCAGCAGCAAGGCGATCGTCGACGATCCGCCATAGCTGATCAGCGGCAGTGTCATCCCTTTCGAGGGAAACAGTTGCAGATTGACCAGAATGTTGATGAACGCTTGTCCCGCCAATTGCGCGGTCAGCCCTGCGGCGGCAAGCACGGTGAACAGATCATCCTCATCGAGCAGGCGCACCAACACACGCACCACGATCGCAGTGTACAGCAGCACGATCACGCCGCACATGATCAGCCCGAATTCCTCGCCGATCACCGAAAAGATATAGTCGGTATGTGCCTCGGGCAGTGCCATCTTGCGCGTGCCCAGCCACAGCCCGGTGCCGCCCCACCCGCCATTGAGCAAAGTGCGCATGGCCAGATCGACCTGGTCGAATTCGCTGCCCCCTGACAGGAACGCATCGATGCGGTGGGTGGCGTTGGGATAGAACAGATAGGCCAGCAACAGCAGCAGTGGCCCACCACCCAGCACGGCCAGGATCTTGCGGCTGGACAGACCCGACAGGCACACCAGCACGAACCACACGCCCAGATAGAGCACCGCCGAACCGAAATCGGGCTGTGCCATCAACAGGGCGAACACCAGCGCGATCAGCAGCAGCGACAGGCCGAGCACCGGAATTTTGGGATCGCGCACCCGCCACGACAGGATCCACGCCAGCGCGATGGCAAAACCGGGCTTGAGGAATTCCGACGGTTGCAGGCTGATCCCGACATTCAGCCAGCGCCGCGCGCCTTTGACCTCTGTGCCGACCAGCGGCACCAGGATCAGGCCGACGATCATCGCCGCGGCCAGGATGATCGCCAGCCGCCGCGCAGTGTCCTTGGGCAGGATCGAGGCGACGAACATCGCCACCAGCCCGACCGCCACAAACCGCAAATGCAGCCAGAAAAAGTGCAGATCGCCCAGCGATTTCTGCGCGGTCGACAGTCGGTGCGCGCTGGCCGGCGACGCGGCAGCAACCGCGATCGCGCCGATCACCACCAGCACCATCACCAGCGCCAGCAGCACGCGGTCGATTTCGCGCCACCAGATCACCAGTTCGCTGCGGCGGCTGCGGCGATAACGGTTGGCGCGCCCGATCACGCGCACCCCGCCATCGCGGGTCGTCACCGGCACCGCACGCGAAGGCGTGGCAGGTATCGTGGCCATCACTGCGCCCCCTGCGGTTGATCGCCGCGTTCGGCCAGCAGCGACATCACGATATTGCGAAAGGCATCGCCGCGCGCCTCGAAATCGCGGAACTGGTCGAAACTGGCGCAGGCGGGCGACAGCATCACCACCTCGCCCGGCCGTGCCGCCGCGATTGCCTGACGCACCGCATCGCACAGCATTTCGCTGCGCGTGACGGGCAGGTGCGGGGCCAGAATCTCGGCAAACCGCTGGCCCGCTTCGCCGATCGTATAGGCGGCCACGACATGATCGAACCACGGCGCGCATTCATCCAGATCGTCGGATTTGGGCAAGCCGCCGCAAATCCAGTGGATGCGCGGATAGGCCGCCAGCGCGGGCGCGGTGGAGGCGGGATTGGTCGCCTTGCTGTCGTTGACGAACAGCACGCCGCCCTGTTCGGCCACGCGTTCCATGCGGTGCGGCAGGCCGACAAAGCTGGCCAGCCCGGCGCGCCACACCGGCGCTGCAATCCCCAGCGCCTCGGCCACGGCGACCGCGATGGCGGCGTTCTGCAGATTGTGCGGCCCCTGCAACGAGGGCCAGTCGGCCTGCCCGCTCAGTTCTGCCGGATCAGGAACGCGCACGTGGGCAAGGGCCTGCCCCGCGATAGCCAGCGTATCGGCATCGCCGCGCCCGAACACCGCCACCTGATCAGGCCGCTGCATCGCGAACAGCCGCGCCTTGGCGGCGGCATAGGCGCCATAGCCATCATAGCGGTCGAGATGGTCGGGGCTGAGATTGATCAGCACCGCAACATCGCAAGCCAGCGAATAGGTCAGGTCAATCTGATAGCTCGACAGTTCGAGCACATAGACACCGCCTGCGGGCAAGGGGTCTTCGCCCAGCACCGGCAGGCCGATATTGCCGCCGAACTGCGCGGGTATCCCGGCGCAGCGGCACAGATGGTGGACCAGCGCGGTGGTGGTCGATTTGCCGTTGGTGCCGGTGATCCCGACCACGCGATGCGGCGGCAGATCACTGCGCATCTGCGCAAACAGTTCGATATCGCCGATCACCGGCACGCCGAACGACGCCGCATGCGCGGCAATCGGATGGCGGTTGAGCGGCACGCCGGGCGACACCACCACGCCGGCAAATCCGGTCAGATCGATAGTCAGCGGGTCGGCCAGCATGGCACGCCCGGCGACCTGCGCGCGCGCCTCTTCACGGCTGTCCCACGCGGTCACGTCTGCGCCGCCTGCCAGCAGACTTTCGACACTGGCCAGGCCCGATCGGGCCAGCCCCAGCACCGCAAAGCGTTGGCCGGCAAGGCGCGTCGAGGTGATCATGCGCTGTTCACCGCACTTTCAACGTGGCCAGCCCGAGCAGCGCCAATACGATCGAGACGATCCAGAACCGGATCACCACGGTCGATTCCTGCCACCCCAACTGTTCGAAATGGTGGTGGATCGGCGCCATACGGAACACCCGTTTGCCCGTACGTTTATAGACAAACACCTGTACGATGACCGAGACGGCCTCCATCACGAACAGCCCGCCGACCACGCCCAGCACGATTTCGTGGTGCACCGACACCGCGATCACGCCCAGCGTGCCGCCCAGCGCCAGACTGCCGGTATCGCCCATGAACACCGCAGCAGGCGGCGCGTTGAACCACAGGAAGGCCAGCCCCGCGCCCATCACGGCCGCGCAGAAAATCGCCAGTTCCCCGGCCTTTGGCACATGGGGAATGCCCAGATAATGGGCATAGTCGGCGCGGCCCGCCAGATAGGCGATGATCGCGAAGGTGCCTGCGGCAATGATCACCGGCATGATCGCCAGCCCGTCGAGCCCGTCGGTCAGATTGACCGCATTGCCCGCGCCGACGATGACGAACGCGGCAAACAGGTAATAGACCGGTCCCAGCGGGATATAGAGGTTGCTGAACACCGGCACATACAGATTGGTGTCGGTGGTGACCAGCGCGACCGCGATCCCGGCCACCACGAATTCGCCCAGCAACCGCAACCGTGCCGACACGCCCTTGTGCGCATACTTGGTGACTTTGTCGTAATCGTCGAGGAAACCGATCATGCCAAAGCCCAGTGTGACCACCAGGCAGGCCCAGACATAGCGGCTGTTCAGATCCATCCACAGCAGCAGCGCGATCGACAGCGCAACCACGATCATCAGCCCGCCCATTGTCGGCGTGCCGCGCTTGGCCAGGTGCGATTGCGGCCCGTCGGCGCGAATCGGCTGACCCTTGCCCTGGCGCAGACGCAACATGTCGATAAAGCGCGGACCGATCAGCAGGCCGATTGCCAGCGCGGTCAACAGCGCCGCGCCCGACCGGAACGACTGATAGCGGATCAGGTTGGTCAGCCCTTCGAAATGAAGCCACTGCGCGAAAATATACAGCATTCAGTTGTCCCCGGGGCCGGTTTTGCCGAAATTCGGGCTGCCCTGTGAAATGGTGCGCTGGGTCAACGCCTTGACCAGCGCGCCCAACCCGACCGAGTTCGACCCCTTGATCAGGATCGCGTCACCGCCTTGTGGCGCCCAATCGGGCGAGCCCAACAGCTCTGCCGCCGTTGCGGCGTCGGGCACGTGGACGAAGTCGATCGTCGGGGCAAGCACCGTAGTGGCAATTTTCCCCAGCGCCTCTGCCAATGCCGCCATTTCCGAGCCAACCAGCACGACCCGGTCCACCCCAGCCTCGATCAGGGGCGCGGCCAGATCGGCGTGATAGCCATCGCTGGCATCGCCCAGTTCGCGCATCGCACCCAGCACCGCCAGCCGCCGCGCGGCGCGCGTGGTGCCCAGCGCGGCAATGGTCACCCGCATCGAGGCGGGATTGGCGTTGTAACTTTCATCGATCAGCAGCGCCGCGCCCGATCCGTCACCGCGTTCGGCCACGATTGCATGGCGCGCACCGCGCCCGGCCAGATCGGCCAATTCGGCCAATGCCAGCCCCGCCGCGCCCAGATCGCCGCCGGCCGCCGCCACCGCCGCCATCACCGCCAGCGAATTGACCACCCAATGCGCGCCGGGCTGCGACACGGTATAGCACAGCTTGCGCGGGCCACCCGCCACGGCGCCAAATTCGGCAGTGACCAGCGTTCCGCCCTGCACCGCAGGCAGCGCATCGATCAGCCGCACATCGGCACCAGCGGCGGTGCCGAACCGGATGACATGCGCGGCATGACGCCCGGCCACTTGTGCCAGCAGAGCCACATGCGGGCTGTCCGCCGGGATGATCGCGGTGCCGCCCGGTTGCAGACCCTGGAAGATTTCCGCCTTGGCCGCGGCAATTGCCGCCTCGCCCGAAAAATGGCCGATATGCGCGGGCGCGATCGTGGTCACGACGGCAACATGCGGGCGGACCAATTGCGTCAGCGTGGCCAGTTCGCCCGCGTGGTTCATGCCCATCTCGAAAATGCCATAGCGGCTGCGCGCGGGCATCCGCGCCAGGCTGAGCGGCACGCCGACATGGTTGTTGTAGCTTTTGACCGACCGGTGCGCCTGCCCCCGGCTCGACCGGTCGAGCGCGGCAAACAGCGCTTCCTTCACCCCCGTCTTGCCCGCCGATCCGGTCACCCCGATCACCCGCGCCTCGGGCAGCAGCCGCGCGCGCGCCGCATGGCCCAGCGCATCGAGCGCGGCCACCGTATCAGCCACGCGCACATGCGGATGCACCGCCGCCTGCGACACCAGCGCGCCCGCCGCACCGCGCAGGAACGCGCCGTCGACAAAACGATGCCCATCGGCCGCTTCGCCCGGCAGCGCGATGAACAGATCGCCCTCCATCACCTCGCGGCTGTCGATGGCGCAACCCGACACGGCAAAATCACCGCCGACCACAGCGCCCCCGGTGGCCGCCGCGATGTCACTGGCGGTCCACAGCGCGGTGCCCGGCGCGTCGTCGGCTTCGACCGGCCAGTCGAGCACGGCGGTCATCCCGTGCACTCCCGCGCCACCGCCACATCGTCGAACGGCAGCACACGCGTGGCATCGCCCCGCCCGATGATCTGACCCTGTTCGTGGCCCTTGCCCGCGATCAGCACGATATCGCCCGCGCCTGCCTCGGCAATCGCCGCCGCAATCGCGGCGCGGCGGTCGCCCACTTCCAGCGCAGTGCCGGTGCAGCCTGCCAGCACCTCGCGGCGGATCGCCGCCGGATCTTCGCCGCGCGGATTGTCGTCGGTCACGATCACCCGGTCCGCCCCCGCGCTCGCCGCCGCGCCCATCGGCGCGCGCTTGCCCGGATCACGATCGCCGCCCGCGCCAAACACCAGGATCAGTCGCCCTGCGACATGCGGGCGCAGTGCCTCGCACGCGGCGGTCAGCGCATCGGGGGTATGGGCATAGTCGATATAGACCGGCGCACCCGCCGCACTGATCGCGGCGCGTTCCAGCCGCCCACGCACCGGCTGCAGCCGTGCCAACGCCTCGAACGTGCGATCGGGATCGCCACCGGTGGCCAGCACCAGCCCGGTCGCAACCAGCGCATTGGCCGCCTGATAGGCACCGATCAGCGGCAGCGTCAGCTTGCGCGTGGTGCCCGCATGGACCAGTTCGAGCACCTGGCCCAGCAAAGTGGGCGTGCGCGCGGCCAGGCGGATCGTCTCGCCCGCCGCACCGACGGTCACCAGTGTCAGTCCGCGCGTGCGCGCGTGGTCGATCGCCTGTGCGCTCCACGCATCGTCGGCCCAGATCACCGCCGCGCCGCCATCCATCACCACTTCGTCGAACAGACGCATCTTGGCCGCGAAATAGGCCTCCATCGAGGGGTGATAATCGAGGTGATCGCGCGAAAGGTTGGTAAACGCGCCCGCTGCCACCGGCAGGCCCTCGTTGCGATACTGGTCAAGCCCGTGGCTCGACGCTTCATAGGCCAGATGGGTCACGCCTTCGCGCGCCAGGCCCGAGGCATTGGCCAGAAACGTGACAATATCGGGCGTGGTCAGCCCGGTCGACACGCTTTCATCGGCGGTGGTCACCCCCAGCGTGCCGATCGACGCAGACCGGTGCCCGGCCATGTGCCATAGCTGGCGCGTCATCTCGACGGTCGAGGTCTTGCCGTTGGTGCCGGTCACCGCCACCACCGTGGCGGGCACGGGGGTGAAAAAACGCGCCGCGATTTGCGCAAACACCTGGCGCGGCTCGTCTGCCGCCAGATGCACCGCACCTTTGACGGTGGCCTGGGGCCGTGCCACCACCGCGACCGCGCCCGAAGCGATCGCCGCCGCAATGAAATCCTCGCCATTGAAGCGCGCGCCGGGAAAGGCGCCGAACACCGTGCCGGGGGCAACCTTGCGATGATCGATGGCAAAGCCGGTCACGTTCGCGTCGGCGCCGGCCAGCGCGGACAGATCATCACCAACCAGGCTTGCCAGCTTCATTCACCCTCTCCATTGGCCACGAGCGGTGTCAGATCCGACACATCGACATCCCGCCTGCCATCGGGCACGACGCCAAGCAAGGGGCCGATGCGCGGGACCACGCGCCCGACCACCGGGGCGGCATTCCACGCCGCCGTGCGCTGGCCCGAAGTCGACTGGTTGGCCTGCGGCTCGTCGAGCATGGCGATCACCACATAGCGCGGCTTGTCCATCGGGAACGCGGCGGCAAACGTGGCGATCACCGCATGCTTGTTCTTGTAGCCCGATCCGTTGCTGCCGGCCTTTTCAGCGGTGCCTGTCTTGCCACCGACGCGATAGCCGGGTGCGTTGGCCGAGCGCCCGGTGCCATCGACCACGATCAGGCGCAGCAACTGGCGGATGCGTGCGCTGGTCGAGGCCTGGAACACCCGGCGGCCTGCCGAGGCATGCGCCGGATCCACCTTGAACAGCGTCGCCGGGCGCCAGATCCCGCCGTTGACCAGCGCGGCATAGCCTTGCGCCAGATGCAGCGGGGTGACCGCCAGGCCATGGCCGAAACCGACCGTCATCGTGCGCAGGCGCGGCCAGTCACCCCTGGGCCAGATCGGAAAGCCCTTGGCCGGCAATTCGATATTGGCGCGCTGGTTCATGCCCAGCGCGATCATCGTGTCGCGCAGTCTCTGCCCGCCCAGCTTGTCGGCAATTTCCGCCGCGACGATGTTCGACGAATGGATCAGCGTTTCGGGCACGTTGAGCGTGGCGCCGTAACTTTCGTGATCGTGGATGGTATAGCCATCGACTTTGAGCGGCGTGGCCGGGTAGCGCACGGCCATGTCGGTCACCACCCCGGCCTCGATCGCGCTGGCGATGGTGAACGGCTTGAACGTCGAGCCCAGTTCATAGACTTCGTTGGTGGCGCGGTTCTTGACGTGGTCGTTGTCCGCCAGATCGCTGCGGTTGGGATCGAAACTGGGCAGCGAGGCCAGCGCGATCACTTCGCCGGTGTCGACATCGAGCACGATGCCCGCCGCGCCCTTGGCATGGGTCAGCAGCATTTCGTGCGCCAGTTCGTCTTCCATCGCGCCTTGCGCACGTGAATCGATCGACAGCGCCACCGGTTCCGACAGGTGCGCCTTGTCGGTCAGCCGCGCATTGAGATAGGCCTCCATCCCCAGCTTGCCCTTGCCATCGGCATCGACAAAGCCCAGCACATGCGCGGCCAGCGTGCCCTGCGGATAGAACCGCTGGATCTCGCGCGGGAATTCGAGCGCGGGTTCACCCAGCGCAAACACCTTGTTGGCCTCTTCGGGCAGGACCCGGCGGCGCAGATAAGTGCCTTTGCCCGCCTTCAGCCGGGCGAGCAGGTCGTCATAATCCTCGCTCGGAAAGATCTGCACCAGCGCGCGCGCCACTTCCTCGGGCGTCTTGACCAGCGGCAGCCCTTTTGATCCCAGCGCCTTGGGATCGAACCACAAGGAATAGGCGGGAAACGCGCGTGCCAGCGGCACGCCGTTGCGATCGGTGATTTCGGCACGCGGCGGCGCCAGCCCATCGCCAGCGGCGCCCTCGGCGGGATTTTGTGCGCCCAGCCCCAGTTGCGCGATGCGCACGAACGCGGTCAGCGCGAAAAACGCAAAGCCGACCACCACCCACACCAGCCGCAATTTGGCAGTCAGCAACGAACGCTGGCGCAAGTTGGCAAAGTGCAGGCGACCGGTCGCAGAGGCCGTGGAAATCGCGTTGGAAAGGACCGGCTGGGGGCGGGTGGCGTTCACTTGACCGTCTTTGCATCCTTCAGGGCGAGCTTGATCAGCGGGGATCCCGATGCATGGCCGACACCCGCCCGGCGGTGCGTATCGGCCCCGGCCAGACGCGCGCCACTGGCCGACCGATCATGCGATGGCACGGTGCGCGTGGCAACCGCATGCCGTGCCTTGTCCCCGGATGCCTTATCGCCCGATGCCTTATCCCCTTTTGCCAACTTGTCTTTGGACGCCTTGTCCTTGACCGGCTTGGCCTTGGCGAGTTTGCTTTTCGCGTCCTTGCCCACCTTGTGCGTGCCGGTGGCGGCATGGGGCACGGTGCCCAACCGATCGCTCAGTGTGGCAAGGCCCGCGGACCTGGCGGCGGGCGCATCGGCGGCCTCATGCGTGGGCCGGGCGGCCGGGGCGCTGTTGTCGGCGGCACCGGTCGGCTTGCCGGTCATCGGCGACACCATCGCCGGAAACACCGCCGCCGCCACCACGCTGTCGTCGGCGCTGGCTACGCGGATCGGCGCGGGCGCGTCGGGCTCGATCGGTTTGGCATAAGCGGCCAACTGGCGCTCATTGTCGAGATATTGCGCCGACGTGGGCGCGACATAGCCGAATTCGACATCGTTCCACGCCTTCAACTGCTGCTGATTGGCGCGGGTTTCAAATTCGGTTTCGAGATACATCGTCTCTTGCCGCAGGGCGATGATCCGCGCCTGCGACTGGTGCACCTGGCTGCGCAAGGCGTTGACGCGGAACGCCAGCACCATCACCAGCGCGGCACAGACCACCAGCGTGGCGATCCAGCCCATCGAGCGCAGACGTCGGGCGGTCATGAACATGCCGCAATCTCCCCCGGATGGCGCGCGGGGGCATCGCTGCGGATGGCCCAGCGCAATGTGGCTGAACGCGCGCGCGGATTGCGCGCCAATTCCGCCTCACCCGGCCGGATCGCCGGGGACGGCTTGCCGAATGCCGGGGCCTGTGCCCGGGCCTGCATCGGCAGATGGCGCGATCCGGCGGGCATCATGCCCGACGCTTCGCGCAGAAACTGTTTGACCATGCGGTCTTCGAGCGAGTGGAACGTGACCACCGCCAGCCGCCCGCCCGGCGCCAGCAGGGCCTCGGCGGCGGCCAGCCCGGCGGCCAGTTCGTCGAGTTCGCCATTGATATGGATGCGCACCGCCTGAAAACTGCGCGTGGCGGGGTCCTTGGGCATGCCGGGATGCCAGCCCAGCGCGCGCCGCACGACATCGGCAAACTGGCGCGTGGTGGTCAGCGGGCGCGCCGCCACCACCGCGCGGGCAATCCGCCGCGACTGGCGCTCCTCGCCGTAGCGATAGAGCACGTCGGCGATCGCCGCCTCGTCGGCGGTGTTGAGAAAATCGGCGGCGCTCGGCCCATCCTGCGCCATGCGCATGTCAAGCGGCCCGTCGGTGGAAAAGGCAAACCCGCGCTGCGCCTGGTCGAGCTGCATCGAGCTGACGCCGATGTCGAACACCACGCCATCGATCTGCCCCACGCCCGCATCGCGCAAGGTTTCGCCGATTTCCGAAAAGCGGCGATGATGCAGCACCAGCGCGGGATCATCCCCCAATGCGGCGGGCAAGGTGCGCCCGGCGGCGATCGCATCGGGATCGCGGTCAAACGCATGGACCCGCGCGCCATGCCCGATCAGCGCCAGCGTATAGCCGCCCGCGCCGAATGTACCGTCGGCGATCACCGATCCCGGCACGGGGTTCAGCGCGGCGACCACTTCATCGAGCAGGACGGGGATGTGCAATGCAGTCATTTCCGGCGTCCTTTTGCCGCGCCGCTGTTGATCAGCGAGCGGCACGTCGCCTTGGCGCTGCGCCAGCCATCGCCCATCGTGAACAGCACGTCGGGCGCCCAGATGGTGAACTGGCTGTCGCCGCCATGAAAATAGAGCGCATCGCCGGCCTTGATCTCGTCACCGAGATAATCGGGCAGGATGAACCGGCCGGATTCGTCGAACTTGGTGCGGACAAATCCCCCCAATTGCGAGGCGCGCTCATCGCGATCGAACGGTTCGCCGCGTTCGAGCGCGACGCGTTCCTCGTGCAGGATCTGATCGGCAAAACCATCGGCGCGCGACAGGCCAAAGCCCACCAGACAGGGATATTTGTGATGAAAATCAAGGCACAGGATGGGGACATTGTCCGACGCGGCAAGCACGGCGCCGCGAAAGTCGGTGGGCAGGACAAAGCGACCCTTATCGCCGCGTGGCGATATGCCATTGCCCCAGTATTTTGACGGAACACCCGCCACCCGCTGACCCCCGGCCTTGCGCAACAAACAGCCCCGCGACCTGCCGCGCGTGGTCACGCGGCAGTTCATCCCCCACGGATGCGCCAAGGAATTCGTCCCGATGACATGGTCTTAACTCGGGATAATGCGGGCTACAACGGGAAATTACGGGAGATTGCGGATAAACCTTGATTCTACGTGGTGTTTCGCAGCCCAGACAGGCCCCGAACTATGCCAAAGTAACCTCTTGGCAACCATGCAAGCGCGCGAAAATCCACGGAATACAGGCGATTGGAAAATGCCCGCCGCATCGGAGTCAAAAGTTTCCCGTAATTTCCCGCTATCGCCCCGAGACACGCCAAATCGCCCCGCGACTCGGCGCGAGGCAGGCGCGTCACGGCGCCGCGATCAGTGGGTGGGTTCGGCTTTGCCCGGCTTGTGCGCGGCGGTGGTGGCCGCGACGGGAACTTCGGGGGCAACGCCCAGGTCGGCCAGCGGATCGTTGGCGGGCGAGGCGCTGGCATTGCCGGACGGTTGCGCGGCGACCACGCTGCGATCGGCGGTGGCCACGCGTTGCATGATCACGCTGGCCAGGCTGACCAGCAACAGCATCGCGGCCAGCCCGAACATGCCCACTTGCAGGCGGTGCACCGCTTGCGCGCGCATGTCGCGCGATCCGGGTTGCACTGCCGGGCCGCTGCCCTGATCCGCCGCGCCACCGGAAAAACCGCCGGACGTCTTGCGCAAGTGCTTCAGCCGTTCGGATGTCCTGCTGAAAATCGCCATAATTGCGCGATATATCCTATCCGCGCAGCCAGGGAAAGACCGGCAGCCCTTTCGATTCGAGCCACTGCGCGTTGTACAGCGATGACAGATAGCGAAAACCGGTGTCGCACAGGATCGTCGCGACCCGGCTGCCGCGCCCCAACTGTTTGGCCAGCGCGACCGCCCCCGCCACATTGATGCCGCTCGACAGGCCCAGGCACAGGCCTTCTTCGGCGAGCAGGCGAGTGACCCAGTACAGCCCTTCTTCGTCGGAAATGCGGAATTGCGTGTCGACCGGCGCGCCTTCCAGATTGGCGGTGATCCGCCCCTGCCCGATCCCTTCGGCCACCGACGAGCCTTCGGCGCGCAATTCGCCGTGGGCATAATAGTTGTATAGCGCCGCGCCGTGCGGATCGGTCAGCGCGATGGTCACGCGTTCGTCGAACGCCTTCAGCCCCAGCCCGACGCCCGCCAGCGTGCCCCCGGTTCCGGCAGCGCAGGTAAACCCGTCGATCCGGCCTTCGAGCTGTTGCCACAGTTCGGGCGCGGTGCTTTCGACATGGGCGCGGCGGTTGGCGATATTGTCGAACTGGTTGGCCCAGATCGCGCCCTCGGTCTCTTCGGCCAGGCGGCGGCTGGTATGGACGAAATGTCCGGGGTTGGAAAACGGTGCGGCGGGCACCAGCACCAGTTCGGCCCGCAACGCGCGCAGTGTGTCCATCTTTTCGCGTGACTGGGTTTCGGGCATGACGATCACCGTCTTGTAGCCCAGCGCATTGGCAACCAGCGCCAGTCCGATGCCGGTGTTGCCCGCCGTGCCTTCGACAATCGTGCCGCCGGGCGCCAACAGGCCCCGCGCTTCGGCATCACGCACGATCCACAGCGCAGCGCGATCCTTTACCGAGGCGCCGGGGTTGGCGAATTCGCACTTGCCATAGATCTCCGCCCCGGCGGCTTCGCTGGGGCCCTTGAGCCGGACCAGCGGGGTGTTGCCGATAAGCGAAAGCGTGTCGTTGAGCGCAAGTGTCATGGTCATGCCCATTCAGGTAGGAAAGACCCGGCCCGACGGCAACGCAAAAAGCCTATCGCGCGCGAAAGATCGCCCACTGCACCCCGGGTCAGCCCAGAACGCGCAGCACCGTCCCCCACAGCACCAGCGCCGCGCCAAACGCCACCACCGATGGCGCAACCAGCGCACTGTCGACCAGCCCGGCGATCCCCAGCGCCGACATCAGCGCGGCGGACTGATAATAGAGCCGCACCGGCAGCCCGCGCGCCAGCGGCACGAAATGCAGCCCCACGACCAGGCAGATCGCCGCCAGATAGAGATCGGGCCGCCCAAATCTGGCGCAGATGTTGATGGCGACAAATATCCCCACCCCCTCAACACCGCTCCACACACCCACCAGCTTGCCGATGCGCGCGCCCTCTTCGGCCGAGCGCAGCGCAAGGCCACGACTGCGGCGCCCCACGATCGCGATCAGCGCGGCCGTGATCACCACCGGAACGGCGATCCACGCCTGCGCAGCCCCGGCGGACAGCAGCCCGAGCACCGCCCAGATCGCGCCGAACACGCTCAGGATGATGGGCCCTGCCGGACCTGTCGATTTCAGCGAACCCGCCATGGCATTTCCCCCGATCAATCCCGCGCGGCGCGAATCGCCGCCCCCGCCGCAAAGGGCGCCACCGCCAGCGCCACCAGACTGGCCGCCGCCAGCAGCACCAGCCCGTTTTCGCCGCCCGGCTGCAACGACCCCGCGCCAAAGATCAGCAGCGGCACCGCCAGCGGGATCAGCAACAGCCCGCCCAGCGCCGCCCCGGCGCGCAGGCCCGCCGTCAGCGCGGCGATCGTCACGCCGATCGCTGCCAGCCCCGGCGTACCCAGCAACAAGCCCAGTTCCAGCCGCCACAACTGTTGGCCATCGATCGCCAGCAGCGCCGCCGCGATCGGCGTGGCCAGCATCAGCGGCACGCCAAAACACAGCCAGTGCGCCACGATCCGCCCCAGCATCACCGCCTCTTCCGACAGGCCGCGCAGCGCCCACTGGTCGAAAAACCCGCTTTCCAGATCGGGCTCGATCAGCCGGTCGAGCGGCAGGATCGCCGCCAGCAGCGCCGCCACCCAGATCACCCCCGCCCCGGTGCGCGCCAGCAACCGCGCATCGGGCCCGACGCCAAACGGATAGAGCATCGCCACCGCCAGAAAGAACAACAGCGGCAGCACCGCGCCGCCCCGCCCGCGCGATCCACCCAGCAACAGCGCGCAATCGCGGCGAAAGATCAGCGCCAGCCGGCGCGGCGCGGTCATGGCACATGCTCCAGCAGCGGCAGCACCGCCAACCCGCCCAGCGCCAGCGGCTGGTGCGAGGCGATCACCGCGATGCCCCCGCTGGCGCGATGCGCCTCGATCGCGGCCTGCGCCACGGTGGACCAATGCGCGTCGAGCCCGTTCAGCGGTTCATCGATCAGCCAGATCGCCGCCCCGCTGGCCACCATGCACGACAGCGCGGCACGCTTGCGCTGCCCGGTCGACAGATAGCGCACCGGCACATCGCCCAGATCATCCAGCCCGAACCGGTCATCGCCCGCCACCACGCCATCGATGCGTTGCCAGAATGCCAGCGCGGCGCCCAGCGGGCGGTGGGCGTCCAGCGGCAGATGCTCGTCCGACAGCGCGATTGCGCCGCTGGCCTCCACCCGCCCGGCATAAGGCCGCATCAATCCGGCCAGAATGCGCAACAGGCTGGATTTGCCGATGCCGTTGGGCCCGGCCAGGTGCAGCGCATCGCCCGACCCCAGCGCAAAGCCCACCCCGCGCAACAGCACCCGGTCGCCCCGGCGGCAGGCAAGATCATCGGCGGCAAGACGACACGGTTGCATCGCATCAGCCGATAGGGGAAACGGGGCACGCGAACAACCGTTGCAGGAAACAATGCCCATGCCCATCGCCCCCCTTTCCACCGCCGAACGCGATGCCGCGCTGGCCACCCTGCCGCACTGGACTTTGGGCAGCGATGGCCTGTCGATCAACCGCACGCTGGTGTTCGACGATTTTGCGCAAGCCTTCGGCTTTATGGCCCGCGTCGCGCTGGTCGCCGAAAAGGCCGACCATCACCCCGAATGGTTCAATGTCTACAACCGCGTCGAAATCCGCCTGACCACCCACGACGCCGGCGGCCTGTCGCAACGCGACGTGGCGCTGGCCCGCGCGATCGACACATTCGTGGCGCAATAATCCCATGCACCCCCACACCCGCGCCCTGATCGCGGCATCGGCCTGCGCGGTGATCACCGGCCAGAAAGTCGCCGGACTGTACGACCACACCGCGCGCGAACACTTGTGCATTGCCGCCGAATGCCGGGGTACCCGCCTGCAAGGCCACGACGAAGCCCGCGCCGCCACCTTCGGCGGCACCCTGCCCGATCTCTACGACAATGCCGACCGCGCGTTCATCTCGCTGAGCGTCAACGGCACCCGCGCCACCGGCCACGACCACGGATCGAACAGCGCCTATGTCGCCGATGTCACCGACCGCGTGATCCAGCTCTACGATTACAGCCAGAACGCCTGGTTCGCGTTCGAGGCCCAGCGCGCGGAGGATGGTGCGGCCGCAAACGATTGAGCCGCGCGCGCCGATCAGGGCGTGATCCCCATCGCCTTGAACGTCTCGACGACGCCCGCATCCAGCTTGGCCGCGGCGGCAAGATCGGCCTGGCCCCTGGCCTTGTCACCTTGTCGAAGATAGGCAATGCCCCGGCCATAGAGCGAATGGATTTCGCGTGGTGCCAGGCCAAGCGCCTGATCATAGGCGGCAATGGCCTCGGCATTGTGCCCCAGCCGCAATTGCACAAAACCGAGACTGTCGAGCACCGCCGCGCTTTTGGGCAACAACGCCACGGCGCGGTTGCAATCGGCCAACGCGGTGGTGAGGTCGAAATTCGCTGTGGCAGCACTGTAACACAGGCTGTTGAAATACCCCCCGTTCTTCATCGCGGTGGCATAGCCGCGCACTTCGGCAAAGCTTTCGCGCGCCTTGTCGGGCTTGCCTGCGCGCGCATAGGCGCCGCCAATGGCAATCGCCTGCTGCATGTTCGGCTCGGCATCGGCGGGAGCCAATGCGGAGATCGCCTGCAGCGTGGCGATCTGCGCTTCGTAATCGTTCTTTTCGCCCTGCCAGTCGGCGAGCATGCGCAAGGCATTGATGTTCTTCGAGTCCAGTTTCAACGCGGCGTCGATGTCCTGCTTGCGCCCTGCCATGTCGCTATGGGGCAAACAGCGCACGCGATTGAGATAGGCGATTACTGTCGGTTCAACCGCGAGAGAGGCGCCAAATGCGACAGTACCCTTGGCGCGCAGGTCGAGCGAACAATAGACCACGCCCGCCATTGCCAGCATATAGGGCTGGCGAGGCATGACGGCCATCATGCGGTCGGCGACGGCAACGGCATCGGCCTTGCGGCCTTGCGACTGGTAGACATTGGCCAGCGAGACATAGATCATGCCGACATTGGGCTGCAGCGCGATCGCCGCCTCGTCATTGCGCTGCGCGCAGACATAGTCGCGCTGGCGCCTGCATTGCTCGGCCATGCCCCATTTCAGCCAGGGCATGAAATTGATCTGCGGCCCGTCGCGAGGATCGTGTTTTGCCTGTCCAAGATAGTATTCGGTGACCAACTTGCCATTTGGCACCTCGGGGGCCAGGGCAAGGGCCGCCGCTGCGTCGGCCTGGGCCTGCGCGCCCATGCCAGACGCCGCCTCGAACATCGCCCGATTCACCAAGGCCTCGGCCGATCGCGGAAAAGCGGCGGCATAGCGCTGGGCCTCGGCCAGACCGCCCTTGGCATCGTTAAGCGTCACATAGGCCTGAAGATGCGCGCGGTATCCGTTTTCCGTCTTGTCGATGGGAGTCGCCAGCAAAGTCCGGGCATCATCATCGGTCACTGCATAACGCTTGCCATCGACCATGATATCGACCGTGCCATCGGCCAGCGCTCTCAGATCATCGTTGGCGGCCAGTGCCTCCGCATAGGGCAGTTCTGCCGCCAGTGGCCGCTGCCGGGTGACCATCGTCACGCGATTTCCGGCAATCTCGATATGCCGATAGATGGCAATGCGCGCCAGTTCACGATCGACATTGGGGCCGCTGATCGAAAACCCCTTGCCGTCATTGGGCAGAAGCACGGTTTCGCGATATTCGGCATAATCGGGAAAGTTCAGCGAAAACGGCGCATCGCTGTCGGGCCCGGTCTGGCGCCGGAAATCGCTGTGCCAGCCCACCGCCACGCCATCGAGTTCGTAGCGTCGATCGCCGTTTCCGGCATCGTTCCACGCCATATGCGCGGTGCCGTCCATCGCCAGCCGTTCGGTCCGCGTGTCGCTGTCCCAGACTTCGGTGACTTTGTTCGGCGTAACGAAATCGTACTTTGTCGTCCAATAGTTGCGCAATTGCTGGTCGAGCGCGCCCTTGGACACCGCAGCGATAACCGCGTGCATGGCAATTCCGGCATCGCCGGTGAACGTCGCATCAGCATGGGCGATGGCGGGCGCCATAATACCCTTGCTGGCGTCGAGTTGCAGGTTGTGCACCGAACTGGGCACGGTCTTGGGCGCAACCACCAGCGCTTCAAGCGCTCCGCCTGCCGGTTTGAGCGGCAAGGCCCAGTGGAAATCGGGCACGGTCAGTTCGGCCAGATGGCTGTCGCCCAGTCGCGTGCCATCGAGCCAGTAGACTTTGCCCGCGATCGTCGCGCGGACGATCACATGATCGAATTGCGAAACATTGGGCAGCCGCTTGTCCAGCCCGTCGCCCAGACGCGTGCTGACCAGCGCGCCTTCGCCCGGAATGCCCAAACCATCGAGCAGGGCCAGCAGCAGCACCGTCTTGGCCTTGCAGTCGCCAAACCGCCGCTGCCACGTCTCGTCGGCCTGTGCAGGGCGCAAGTTGCCATCGTTAAGGCCAATATAGAGATATCGGACGTTGTCCTCGACCAGTTTCAGGGCCAGGCCTGCGCGTTGGGCCGGATCGGACGTGGCCGCCTTGATCCGCGCGATTTCGGCGTGGAGCGGCGAATCCGGCTTGATCTGCCGCGCGGTCGCGAACAGCGGCGCGAAAATCGCGCTGACCGTGGCCCAGTCGGGATAGTCGCTCAGTTCGATCAGCCGCCCCATCTGATAGCGCGGCGGCGCGCCCTGCGGCATCACCAACGGCTCGACCGGCCCGGCGGTCAACGCGATACCGGTCGGTGTGACGGTGGGGTTGACCGGCAGGTTCTGGCTGTGGATCACCACATGATCGTCGGCGCTCCATTGCGCGGATAGCCCCAGTTGCGCAACATTCCCCCCGGTTCCGGCATCGAGCGCCAGATCGTGATGCCCCTTCAGCAACGGCTCTGTGCGTTCAATGGTCCAGGCGGATTCGATGATATCGCCCACCTGCAAGCCCGTAATCGGCATGGTGGCTGTGAGGATTCCGTTGAGTGCGGCGAATTCAAGGTTCTGTTCGCGGCGCAGCACGGTGAACTGTTGCGGCCCCAGAACGTCGATGACTTTGTCGCCCCGGCGTATGCGCAACCAATGAACGATCACCCGATCGGTGTCGGGTTTCCACGCCACAGCAAATGTGCCCAGCGCGGTCAACGCCTCGGGCTTGGCCACTTGCAGCGCGGCGGAGGTGAACGTGCGGGTCGTGTCGCCCTGAAACGACACTTGCACATCCTTCAACAGCACGTGAAGCGCCGCTGAATCCTGCGGCACCGACGCAACCGGCGGATTGAGCGGCTTGATCCAGGGCGCGGGCGCGCCCAGTTCGGGTTTGTCCGCCGCATTGGCAATGCCGTGAAACAACAGACCCGACGCAACGACCGCCAGAAAACGCCACCCCATATCCTGCTCCGGTCTCAGTCAAGCCCGATCCCGACACTGGCGCCGATCCGGGGCGAAGTCCAGCCGCCGACCCGGTTAAGCTGTTGGACAATCGGGATCATCCCAAAGGCCGCCCCGATGCCCGGTTGCGGTTGCATATCAGCCCCGGCAGAGAGCGGGCGGAGTGGACGGCGGGCCATTCGCCATCGAGCGCTTCGGTGACGCAATACGCGCGTCCCCAGGATGGGCGTCCTTGAAAGTCGGGTGATTGCCTGACCCCGCCGCATTTTGCATAAGGACGCCATGAAGAAAGATGCCGCACTCGCCAGGCTGAGGCCATTCGAGCGCCGCTTGCGAGAGCTTGGCATCAGCGCGCTTTACCTTTTCGGATCGACAGCACGCGATGAAGCGGGCGAGGCGTCGGACCTTGACCTGCTGTTTGAATACGATCCGTCGCGTCCGTTCAGCCTGTTTGACCAGGCAGGCGCCATGTTGGAATTGTCTGATGGTCTGGGCGCGAAAATGGACCTGGTTTCCCGGCGTGGTCTGCGCGGTCGCGTGCGTGCACGCGTCGAACGCGAAATGGTGCGCGTGTTCTGATGGCCGACGTGCGTGACACGCTGGATGACCTCGCGTTGCTGATCGCCCGTGCCGAGCATTCGGTCACGAACCGCACGTTCGATGAACTTGTCGCGAATGACGAAGCGTACGATGCCCTGACCTATCGGCTGGCCATGATCGGGGAAACCTGCAAGAAAAGTCCCGACGAGATCAAGGCCCGCCATCCGCATGTGCCGTGGCGGGAAATGGCCACATTTCGCAATTTTGCCAGCCACGACTATTTCGGTGTCGACGCGAACCTGGTCTGGCAGGCCGCCAGAAGTCTCGGACCGGTCAAAGCCATCATGCTTGAAGAAATCGCGCGGATGGAATGAGGCGTGGGCCACTGGGAAGCCGCGCATGATGGTGCGGTTAACGTCCTTCGGTATACACCTCAATTGCGGAAGAAACTGCCGCTCGATTCGTCCGTCCGAACCAACCTATGGTTCAGGAGCCGAGATGCGTAAACTGTCCCCGGAATTCCCCGGAATTCCTAAGGAGCCGAGATGCGTAAAC
>NZ_KQ954260.1:47128-223624 GCF_001519065.1 Novosphingobium sp. FSW06-99 | reverse complement strand
AGTACGAGATCTCAAGAACGATCTTGCCGACATGCCGCTTGGTCAGGAATTCGGCCTGTGCGGCGGCGATGTCGCGCAACGCGAATGTCGCGGCGACCAGCGGGCGGATACGCCCGCTGGCGATGTGGCCGACCAGTTCGGCAAACACCCCAGCGCCCAGCACCGTGCAGCCGAACAACGCCAGATCCTTGAGGTAGAGCGTGCGCAGATCAAGCTCGACCAGCGGCCCGGCAATCGCGCCTGCCACGCCATAGCGCCCGCCCGGCCGCAACACCTGCAACAATGCACCAAACTGCGCGCCGCCCGCGACATCGATCACCACGTCGAAACTGTCGCGCCCGAACGCGGCCACCAGATCGGCCTCGCGCGGTACCACGCCTTCGGCGCCCAGCGCCTGCACGGTGGCCGCCTTGTCGGCGGCCGCCAGCGCCACGACGTGCCCCCCGCGCGCCCGCGCCAGTTGCACCGCCGCCGAACCCACCCCGCCCGAGGCGCCGGTTACCAGCACGCGCTCGCCAGGGGCCTGACCGGTGCGGTTCAGCATGTTGAGCGCCGCGCCATAGGCACAGGGAAACGAGGCCAGCTCTGCATCGCTCAGCGCGCAGGCGATCGCGTGCGCCTGAGCGGCGGGAACCCGCGCAAATTCGGCAAAGGCCCCATCGCACTCCGACCCGAAATAGCGCACCGCGCCATCGGCTGCGGGAAACACCGGTTCAACCAGCACGCGTTCGCCGATCCGCGCCGGATCGACGCCTGCGCCCACGGCAACGATCCGCCCCGCCGCATCGGCGCCCTGGATGCGCGGAAAGGTGAATTCCGCGCCGCTCCACCCATCGGACCCGGCGTCGGCAAATCCGGCATCGGCGCCGGTTGCGGTGTCGGCGGCCACGGCCTTGGAATACCAGCCGATGCGTGTGTTGATATCCGTGTTGTTGACCCCTGCCGCGCCGACCTGCACCAGCACTTCGCCCGCCCGCGCCTCGGGTATCGGCAGATCCTCGCGCCAGACCAGACGGTCAGGGCCCCCAAACCCGGTCAGCACGACACCGTGCATCGTGGTGCCCCGATCGCGGCTGGTTTGTACCGTCATCTCAACCCGGCCCCCCATGATCCCGCCCGGACCTTGCGCAACGTAGCGCAGATCCGGCCACGGGGGCAAAACTATTGGTGCGTCTTGCGCAAATTGGGCAGGAACACCGCCAACAGGCCGATCGCGGGCAGAAAGGCGCAGATGTCATAGACCGTGACAATGCCGTAACGGTCGGCCACCGTGCCCAGCACCGCCGCGCCCAGCCCGCCCATGCCGAACGAAAACCCGAAGAACAGGCCCGAAATCATCCCGATCTTGCCGGGCACCAGTTCCTGCGCAAAGACCACGATGGCGGGAAACGCGGATGCCAGGATCAGGCCGATGACCATCGTCAAAGGACCGGTCCAGAACAGTCCGACATGGGGCAGCATCAGCGTGAACGGCAGGGCGCCCAGGATCGAGAACCAGATCACGTGCTTGCGCCCGAACCGGTCGCCCAGCGGCCCGCCCGCGATGGTGCCCAGCGCAACCGCGGTCAGAAACGCAAACAGATGCAACTGCGCGACTTCGACCGTCACACCGAACCGGTGGATCAGGTAAAACGTGAAATAGCTCGTCAGGCTGGCCAGATAGACATATTTGGAAAAGATCAGCGCCAGCAGAATGGCGATCCCGCGCAACACGGCCCCCTGTGGCAAGGCCACCGATCCGCGCCGTCCGCCGGCCATGCCGTCAAGCCGCGCCAGCCCGTGGTGGCGATACCATTGCGCCACGTTCCACAGCACTGCGCACGACAGCAGCGCCAGCAGCGCAAAGAACGCCAGGCTGCTTTGCCCCCAGCGTACCACCACCAACGCGGCGGCGAGCGGACCGAGCGCCTGCCCGGCATTGCCGCCGACCTGGAACATCGATTGCGCCAGCCCGTGCCGCGCGCCCGCCGCCATGCGTGCCACGCGCGAGGATTCGGGGTGGAACACCGATGATCCCATGCCCATCAGCGACGCGCCCACCAGCAACAGCCCATAACTGTGCGCTGCCGACAGCACCATCAGCCCGGCCAGCGAAAACAGCGTACCGCCGGGCAGCGCCAGCGGAGTGGGGCGCCGGTCGGCATAGAGCCCGACCAGCGGTTGCAGGATCGACGCGGTAATCTGATAGGCCAGCGTCACCAGCCCGATCTGGGTAAACGACAAGTGCAGCTCGTCCTTCAGGCCGGGATAGATCGCCGGCAGCAGCGATTGCATCATGTCGTTGAGCATGTGGCAGAAACTGATCGCCACGATCACGCCGAACACGGTCGTCTGGGTGGCAGATATGGGCGGGGCAGTACGACTGGCGTTCATGAGACAAGTCCGTCTGGGATCGGGGCCTCGTTCGTTACCCGCTATGAACCTTGCCCGCATTCCAGTATGGGTCTTTTACTTTCGCAAGTGGGACAACAGGATGCCGTGGAAAAACCCGCGGGACGTCGAACACGTCCCCCGCCCGATCGTCGCAGTGGGCAACGATTATCCGCCCGCGTTCGAACTGGACTGGCACGAACACCGGCGCGGGCAGTTGCTCTATGCCGCGCGCGGGGTGATCGTCGTCAGCACCCCGCACGGGGCCTGGGTCGCGCCGCCAGAGCGCGCGGTGTGGACGCCGGGCGGGTGTCGCCATTCGGTGCGGATGGTCGGCGCGGTCAGCACGCGCGGGGTGTTGATCGAAGCCGATGCCCCCGGATCGCTCGGCCCCGCCAACCGCGTCATCCAGGTCTCGCCACTGTTGCGCAATCTGCTGGAAACCGCGTGCCTGATCGAGCCGCTCTATGCACTGGACAGCCGCGATGCGCTGGTAATGGATCTGCTGATGGCCGAACTGACGCGCGCGCCGACGGTGCCGCTGGCGGTGCCGTTTCCCCAGACCCCCGAACTTGCCGCCAGATGCCAGGCCTTTCTCGAATGTCCGGCCCCGCATGACACGATCGATCTGTGGGCCGCGCAACTGCGCATGGGCCGCCGCGCGTTTACCCGGCAGTTCCGCCGCGAGACCGGGCTCAGCTTTGGCGCGTGGCGGCAACAGGCATGCCTGCTGGTGGCGCTGCCCCGACTGGCGGCGGGCGAAGCGGTCACTTCGATCGCGCTCGATCTGGGCTATGACAGCCCGGCAGCGTTCACCACGATGTTCAAACGGCTGGTCGGCGTAGCCCCCAGCCATTACCGGATGACCGGTGTCAGCCGTGCCGACTGAACAACCGGACCACCAGCAGAATCGCCACCGCGCCAACAAAGGCAGTGACCAGCGACCCGATCAGGCCATGCCCCGGCGCCATTCCGGCCAGACGGAACAGCCTGCCGCCGACAAAGGCGCCGACAATGCCGAGCACCAGGTCGGCAATCAGCCCATACCCGGCGCCGCGCGTAACCCTGCCCGCAACCGCCCCGGCAACCACGCCGATAATCAGCCACGCGATCAATCCATGGTCCATCGTTAAGCCTCCTGCCTCGATCTTGCTTAACGATATTTTGGGATGGCTGTCACCTGGCTGAATGAGTTGCGCACCATGCGCCGCGCTTGCTAGTCTACCCCATATGCACGCGCTCAACCCCGTTTATACCGCCCTGCCCACCACGATTTTCGAACATATGTCGGGGCTGGCCCGGGCATCGGGGGCAATCAATCTGGGCCAGGGGTTTCCGGATGCGCCGCCGCCGCCAGCGCTTTGCGCAGCGGTGGTACGCGCGCTGGCGGAACGGTCGCAACACTATCCTCCGATGGCCGGGGTGCCCGAACTGCGCGATGCGATCGCGACATTCTATCGCCGCAGCCAGGGCCTTGCACTGGTGCGCGACCAGGTGATCGTGACCTCGGGCGCGACCGAGGCGATCGCGGCGGCGGTGCTGGCCGTGGTCAGCCCGGGCGATGAAGTGCTGTTGTTTCAGCCCGCCTATGATGCCTATGCCCCGCTGGTGCGGCGTGTGGGCGCGGTGCCGGTGTTCGTGCCGTTGCATCCCCCGCACTGGCACTATGACCGCACGGCGATCGAGGCGGCGATCACGCCGCGCACCCGCGCGATGATGATCAACGACCCGCTCAACCCCACCGGCACGGTGATGGATGCGCCGACCCGCGCGATGCTGGCGCAGATCGCAGTCAGCCATGACTTGTTCGCGATCTGCGACGAAGTGTGGGAAACCGTGCGGTTTGACGGGGGGGTGCATGGATCGCTGCTGGCCGAAGCGGGGATGGCGGCGCGCGCGGTCAAGATCGGCTCTGCAGGCAAGATATTTGGAGCGACCGGCTGGAAAGTCGGCTGGATGATCGCCGCACCCGAAGTCGCCGCCGTGCTGGCCAAGGCGCATCAGTTCCTGACGTTCACCACCCCGCCGATGCTGCAATGGGCGGTGGCCGAGGGGCTGGCCGACGATGCGCTGATCGCCGGGCAAGTGGCGGACTGGGCAGCCAGCCGCGCGGTGCTCAATCAGGGCTTGCAGGCGCGCGGTTTTGCCGTGCTGCCGGGCGTGGCGACATGGTTTAGCTGTATCGACCTGGCCGCCAGCGGCCTGGCGCTCGATGACCGCACCGTCGCCGAACGGCTGGTGCACAAGGCGGGCGTCGCCTCGATCCCGCTGTCGGCGCTGTGGGAAGGCGACGATGCGCCGCGCCACATCCTGCGGCTGTGCCATTGCAAACCGGCGGCAATGGTCGAAGACGCGATCGACCGGATCGCGCGTTGGCGCGACGCTCTAATCCAGGCCTGACAACCATTCCGCGATCATCGCGCGGCTGGCCGCGACCGCGCGCGGGCCGTGTTCGTCATGGGCGGCGCGTATCGCGCAAGGGGTGTGTCCGGCGGCGGCAAGATCATCCGGGCCCTGTTCGATCCACGCGTCGAACCGGGGATCTTCGCCCATTTCGCCGTGGAATTGCAGCGCCAGCAGGTTGCGCCCGCGCCGGAACGCCTGATGCGGATAGACATGGCTCGATGCCAGCAATTCGGCGCCGGGGGGCAGATCGAATGTGTCGCCATGCCAGTGCAGCACCGGCACGCCCTCGACATGGCGCAGCGGTGTGTCGCGCGCATGGACCTTGACCGGGTGAAACCCCACTTCCTTGGCGCCGCCGGGATAGACGCGCGCGCCCAGCGCGGCGGCGACCATCTGCGCACCGAAACAGACCCCCAGCGTCGGCCGGTCGGCCTCCAGCCGCCGCGCCAGACGGCGCAACTGGCAGGGTATCCACGGATGCGTGTGGTGTTCATAGACACCCATCGGACCGCCCATCATGATCACCAGATCGGGTCGGACCAGGTCGCACGACGAAAAATCGGGGTCGCACACGTCGATGCGATCGACCTGGTAGCCCGCAGCCTCTATCGGATCGCGGTAACCGGCAACACCTTCATGGGGCACGTGGCGGATGATCAGGGCAGACTTCATGAACAATCAGATCGGCAGTTTCTCTCAACAATAAAGCGATTACAGGCCCAGCCGGGTCCAGAAATCGTCGGCTGTCAAATCCCGCCCCTCGGCCCGAGCCCCGGCCAGCGCCTGACGCCAGGAGGGGTGGGGCAAACGCGGCAAGGGTCGCTCAACCCGTGACTGACGAAGCAAAACAGATTTTTTTGCCATCACGCAAATTCCTTTTCGGGGCCGGACCGGTCTGGGGAGAGGATCATCCCGGTCCGACACTCATATCTCTACCGATTCACTTGGGTATAGTCACGCGAGAAAAATTCAACCGCCGCAAAGCCAGACTTGATCAAAGTGAATTCGAAATTTGTCGCCAAATTCGAGTGGATAGGTGCTCGCCGCCGATCGATCGGAGGGTAGGATAGCGGGTATCGACAGTGCGACGAACCACCACGGTTGCCGCTGCACTCGCGGGCGGAGGCATCCAGCAATGCGCTTATCGGCGGCACGCAAGACAACGATGGCATGGAGCCTGTGCTCACTGTCTCTGGTGGTGACCGGCTGCACCGGCAGCGATGGCGGGGTTAACAGTGCCAACACCACCACGACCACCACGACCACCAACACCGGATCGGGCACGACGACCACGACCACCAACTCGGGCGGCGGCAGCACCACGACATCGGGTTCGGGCACGTCGACAGGAACAGGATCGGGCACCGGGACGGGATCAGGCACAGGAACGGGATCAGGCACCGGGACGGGGACCGGTACAGGATCGGGGACCGGGTCAGGATCGGGCTCCGGATCGGGCTCCGGCTCCGGCGCCACCACCCCGGCTGCACCCAGCCTGGCCAGCCTGACGGCCAGCCAGACATTTGCCGACAACGCCGCGACCCAGACCGCGACAATCAACACCACCAGCGAAAACGTCACTTCGGGCGCATCGACCAGCCAGACACTGACCGTCAGCTATGACGTTACGTCGAAAAGCTATACCATCACCACCCAGGGCCGCACCCAGACGTTCGCGCCCGCCAACCTGACAAGCACCACCAACGGGATTGCGATCTATTCGATCACCAACGGCACCACCACCGACCGTCTGACGCTCGAATCCGCCAGCGTGACCGGATACAATTCCAGCTATCCGCAATATTCCGGGCTGGGCTATTGGCAGCGCACGTTCACCAGTGGCACCACCGACGACATCAGCGTCGATTTCTTCATCTATGGCCTGGCTTCGACCGCGGCCGAAGTGCCGACCACCGGTCAGGCCGCCTATGCCACCAGCGTCTATGGGCTGGTCACCCTGCCAGGCAGCGAAGCGCGCTTTTTCCAGGGCACCGGGCGCGCCGATGTCGATTTCCTCGACGGGGTGTTCACCACCAGCGCCACGGCCAGCGAAACCGGCATCCAGTCGCAATCGAATTTCGGCAGCGGCGTCACGATCAGCGGATCGGGCACCCTGTCATCGGGCACCAACGCCTTTTCCGGCTCGATCACGTACAAGGGACTGAACAGCAAATCGACCGGTACGCTCAACGGCGAATTCTATGGCCCCGCGGCGCAGGAACTGGGCGGCTCGTTCGCGACCACCGGTGCCGATGGCAGCAGCGCCAGCGGGGTGATCTGGGGCGCGCAGAATTCGACGCTGACCCCGATCAATCTGACGCTGACCAATATCGTTGTCGATCAGGTGTTCACCGCCCATGGCGCAGAACTGGCGGTGGCCACAGGCGGCAGCGCCAGCGCCAGCCTGGCGGCCGGAACGGTCGAATTGAACCCCACCGGCACGACCACCGTCACCCCGGCCGGGATCGCCGCCACGGCACTGACCAGCGCCAATGCGACCACCAGCAGCAACACCAATTTCAATGCCTTTACCGTCGGATCAGGTGCCAGCGCGGTCACCGTCGATATGTACAGACAAGGCAAAGCCAACACCGAACTGGCGCTGACCTATATGAATTTCGCCAGTTGGCAGGGCCCGGCCAGCGGCGGTGGCACGACGACCGCCTGGCAAGTCTATGGGGTGGGGACCGATCCTGGGGTGATCGCCGCGCGGACCGGTTCGGCGACATATACCGGCGTCGCCTATGGCACTGCATGGAACGGCGCCAGCCAGGCCAGCGTCAACGGCACCGCCAGCCTGTCGGTCAATTTCGACATGGGTGGCTATTCGGGCAACTTTGGCCTGAAAAGCGCGGCAACCAATTACGGCACGTTCAACGTGTCGGGCACGATCACCGCAGGCACCGCCAACACCGGCAGCCTGACCGGCACGATGGCCGGCAGCGGCACGATCGCCCCGGCGTTCTTTGGGCCCACCGGGCAGGAATTCGGCGGGCCGTTCCAGATCTCGATTCCGGCATCAAGCACCACGATTGTCGGCGCAGTCGCGGCAAAAGGCGGATAATCAAACAAAAACCCGCGCATTGCTTGTCTTGGTGGTGAAACCACGCCAGCCTAGGACATCGACGATGCGAGGTGAGACATGAAAACCGTGATCCGTTTCCTGGGCCTGCTGTGCCTGTTCGTGGCGGGGCCCGTTATGGCCGAACCCGCGCCGCTGATCCTGATTTCGATCGACGGGTTTCGGGCCGATTATCTCGACCGCGGGGTCAGCCCGAACTTGTCCGCGCTGGCCGCAGACGGGGTCCATGCCGAACGCATGATCCCCTCGTTTCCCTCGGTCACTTTCCCCAACCACACTGCGCTGGTGACCGGGCTCTACCCCGATCACAACGGCATCGTGAACAACGCGTTCGACGATCCTGCGCTGCCCGGCCATTTCACCATGACCAGCCATGAAGAAGCCTGGTGGGGCCAGAGCACGCCGATCTGGATCAGCGCCGAACGCGCCGGCATCCACACCGGGGTGATGTTCTGGCCTGGCGTCGCGGTGCCGCACCACGGCACGCGCCCGGGCCTGTGGCATGATTTCGACCACGGCGTGGCGCCGGCTGCGCGCGTCGATGCCGTGCTCGGCTGGATGGACCTGCCGGCCGGCCGTCGCCCCGCCTTTGCAGTGCTCTATTTCGAGGCAGTCGACAGCGCGGGCCACAGTTTTGGCCCGGATTCGCCGCAAGTGAACGCCGCCGTGGCCTCGATCGATGCCGCCGTGGGCCGCCTGCTGGACGGGTTGAAGGCGCGCGGGATTGCCGCCAACGTGATCGTGGTGGCCGACCATGGCATGGCGCCGGTTGGCAACGAGCATCTGATCCTGCTCGACGACGTGATCGACACCGGCGTAGCCCATGTCGCGTTCGATGGCACCGTGCTGGGGATCGATACCCCCGGCACCCCGGCAGGCGATGCGACCCGGCAAAAACTGCTCGCGCCCCAGCCGCACATGCAGTGCTGGGACAAAGCCCATGTGCCCGCCGACCTGCATTACGGCACCAACCCGCGCGTGCCTGCGGTCGTCTGCCAGGTGGCCACCGGTTGGCTGGCGCTGACCCGCGACAGTTACCGGCGCGGCCAGGAGGCCCACCCCGGCATCGAAAAGGGCGCCCACGGCTATGATATCAACGATCCCGCGATGGGCGCGCTGTTCATCGCCAATGGCCCGGCATTTCGCACCGGGCTGACCATTGCGCCCTTCCCCAATGTCGATGTCTATCCGCTGATGGCCAAAGTGCTGGGCATCACCCCGCTGCCCAACGACGGCAAACTGTCCGACCTGGCGCCGATTCTGACCCATTGAAATAGCCCACCCAATCCTCCCCGAATCGGGGAGGATCTGGCGGCGTGCCGGCAAGGAATGGACCCGCGACACCCTGTCGGGCATCGCGGGTCCGCTTTCCTCCCCAGGAAAGGTCTTGGGATCAGCGCCCGGCGGCGCTGCCGAGGCGGTGATAGAGGTTGGAGAATTTGACCGAGTCGGGGGTGTCCTCAATCTGTTTCAGATGGCTCAGCACGGCTTCGCGGATCAGGCGAAAGTCTTCGGTGGAAAGGACCGCGCGGGCGCGTTGGGGTTCTGCCATGTGCTCTCTCCTTGGGTTTATGCTGCGAACTGGTTCATCGTGTTGTGGGCACCACCGGCCTTGAGCGCGGCATCGCGGGCGAAATAGTCCTTGTGGTCATCGCCGATGTCCGATCCGGCCATGTTCTGGTGCTTGACGCAGGCCAGGCCTTCGCGGATTTCGCGACGTTGCACCCCGGCGACATAGGCCAGCATGCCTTCTTCGCCGAAATAGCCCCTGGCCAGCGTATCGGTGCTGAGCGCGGCGGTGTGGTACGTCGGCAGCGTGATCAGGTGGTGGAAAATGCCCGCTTCACGCGCCGCATCACGCTGGAACGTGCGGATGCGTTCGTCGGCTTCGTTGGCCAGATCACTGCCGTCATAATCCACGCTCATCAGCCGCGCCCGGTCATAGGCCGAGACATCGCGGCCTTCGCTGGCCCAGGCATCATAGACTTGCTGGCGGAAGTTCAGCGTCCAGTTGAAGCTGGGCGAATTGTTGTAGACCAGCTTGGCATGCGGCACGGCTTCGCGGATGCGGTTCACCATGCCTGCGATCTGGCCGATATGCGGCTTTTCGGTTTCGATCCACAGCAAGTCGGCACCGTTCTGCAGGCTGTTGATGCAATCGAGCACGACGCGGTCCTCGCCGCTGCCGGGGCGGAACTGGAACAGGTTTGACGGCAGGCGCTTGGGACGGAGCAACTTGCCGTCGCGCGCGATCAGCACGTCGCCATTGCCCAGATTGGCCGCATCGACTTCATCGCAATCGAGGAAGCTGTTGTACTGGTCGCCGATATCGCCGGGTTCGCGGCTATAGGCGATCTGCTTGGTCAGCCCGGCGCCGAGCGAGTCGGTGCGCGCCACGATCACGCCTTCTTCAACCCCCAGTTCGAGGAAGGCATAGCGCACCGCGCGGATCTTCGCGAGGAAGTCCTCGTGCGGGACGGTGACTTTGCCGTCCTGGTGGCCGCACTGCTTTTCATCCGAAACCTGGTTTTCGATCTGGATGCAGCAGGCGCCTGCCTCGATGAATTTCTTGGCCAGCAGATAAGTCGCCTCGGCATTGCCGAACCCGGCGTCGATATCGGCGATGATCGGCACGACATGGGTCTGGTATTCGTCGATCTTGTGCAGCAGGCGGTGCGTGTTGACCGCGTCGCCCGCCGCCTTGGCCGCGTCGAGTTCGCGGAACAGCCCGCCCAGCTCGCGCGCGTCGGCCTGGCGC
This sequence comes from Novosphingobium sp. FSW06-99, assembly GCF_001519065.1. Taxonomy (GTDB): domain Bacteria; phylum Pseudomonadota; class Alphaproteobacteria; order Sphingomonadales; family Sphingomonadaceae; genus Novosphingobium. Next base: position 213,008 of record NZ_KQ954260.1, on the reverse strand, counting down.
AGGAACGTGTACAATTCCTCGATCAGCGTCGGAACGCTGGTCTTTTCGTGCATCGACTGGTCAGGCAAGGGCCCGAATTCGCTGCGCAGTGCCGCAACCATCCAGCCCGACAGATAGAGATAGCGGCCCTTGGTGGTGCCGAAATGCTTCTTGATCGAAATCATCTTCTGCTGCCCGATGAAGCCGTGCCAGCACCCCAGCGACTGGGTGTAGTTGGCAGTGTCGGCGTCATAGGCGGCCATGTCGGCGCGCATGATCTTGGCGGTATAGCGGGCAATGTCGAGCCCGGTGCGGAACCGGTTCTGCAGCCGCATGCGCGCTGCGGATTCGGCCTCGACGCCGTTCCAGGCCTGGCCGAGAGTACCGATCGCGGCGCGTGCTTCGGCAATGGTCTTCGCATAAGTCATGAACACGGGTTCCTGTTGCATGGTGGCCCGACGGGCCCGTCTGTGTGACCCGTCGCTACGCTGCACCGCGAAAGCGCGCGACCCCTTGCGAAGTCATGTTGTCAAACTTTACAAAAAATGCTTGTACAGTTGTACAGTTCTATACGGAGACCGTCATGGCCGATGCCCGCCCGCTCTATCTGGGCCCCCGCATCAAGCGTTTGCGCCGCGAACTGGGGCTGACCCAGGCCGCCATGGCCGATGATCTGGCCATTTCGCCCAGCTATGTCGCGCTGATCGAGCGCAACCAGCGCCCGCTGACCGCCGACCTGCTGTTGCGGCTGGCGCGCAGCTATAAACTCGACATGAGCGAACTCGCGGCCGACGAACGCGACGATTATGCCCAGCGGCTGTCGGTCATGCTGAAAGACCCGATCTTTGCCGAAATCGACCTGACCGCGCTCGAAGTGGCCGATATCGCCACCAGCTTTCCTGGCGTGGCCGAGGCCATGCTGCGGCTGCACGGCGCCTATGCCCGCGAACAGCAGGCGCTGGCAGGCCTGCGCGAAAGCGGCACGAGCGATCCGGCTGGCGATGCGGTGGGCGAGGCGCGGCGGTTCATCGCGCGCGCGGGCAACCATTTTCCCGCACTCGATGCCCGCGCCGAGGCGCTGGCCGACGAGATCGCCCGCGCCGGGGGGCAGGCCGACTGGTTGCAGAAACAGGGCGTGCGGCTGCGCTTCCTGCCCGACGATGTGATGATGGGGGCACTGCGCCGCTATGACCGGCACGGCGAACAGTTGCTGATCGACGACACGCTGTCGCCCACCGCACGGCAATGGGAAGTGGCGCTGCACATCGCCTATACCGCGCTGCGTGCCGAGATAGCCGCGCTGGTGCGGGGCGAAAGCTTTGCCAGCGCGACCGCCGCACACCTCGTGCGCCGTGCGCTGGCGACTTATGCCGCCGCCGCCATGCTGATGCCCTATGACCGGTTTGCCCGCACCGCCTGGACGCGCGGGCATGATATCGGCGCGCTGGCCGGGGTGTTCGGGGTCAGTTTCGAACAAGTGGCGCACCGCCTGACCACGCTGGGCCGTCCCGGTGCGCAGGGTGTGCCGTTCTTCTTCATCCGCGTCGATGCCGCCGGCAATGTTTCCAAACGGCTCGACGGTGCGGGTTTTCCGTTTGCCGCGCATGGCGGCGGATGCCCGTTGTGGAACTTGCATCAGGCCTTTCGCAGCCCCGGCGAGGTGTTGACGCAATGGCTCGAACTGCCTGACGGGCAACGCTTCTTTTCGATCGTGCGCACGGTGTCGAGCGGCGGCGGCGCGCACGACCGCCCCTCGATCACCCGCGCGGTCGCGCTCGCCTGCGCCGCCGAACACGCGCCTCGGCTGGTCTATGCGCAAGACCAGGCTGTGCCCCCCGCCCCCACCCCCATCGGCATGACCTGCCGCTTGTGCAACCGCGCCGAATGCACCGCGCGGGCCGAACCGCCACTTGGCCGCGACATCCTGCCCGACGATTATCGGCGGGTGGCGGCGCCGTTTGCCTTTGCCGAAAGCTGAACTGCGGCTATCCGGCGGCGGTCCGATTCCCCCTGCGCGAAAGCCCTGCCCCGTTGTCCAAGATCATCCCGCTTGCCGATGTCGATCCCGCGCTGATCGAAACGCTGCTCGACACCGCGTTCGAGCCGGAACGCCATCAGCGCACTGCCTACAAGATCCGCGCGGGCACAGATTGGCTGCCGGGGCTGTCGTTTGCCGCGCTTGACGAGGACGATCTGCTGGCGGGCACGATCCAGTGCTGGCCAGTCGCGCTGACCGATCCGGCGGGGCGCGCACACCCGATGATCATGGTCGGCCCGGTTGCCGTGCTGCCCACCCAGCAAGGGCGTGGCTATGGCCAGGCGCTGATGACCGCCAGCCTGACTGCGATCGATCCGCGCGCGCCATTGCCGCAAGTGCTGATCGGCGATCCCGACTATTACGCGCGCTTTTTCGGCTTTGCCAATGCGCCGACGCTCGGCTGGAGCCTGCCGGGCCCTTATGAAGCGCACCGCCTGCTGTGCCGCAGCGCCAATCCGGCAATCTTGCCCCCGCAGGGCACGCTGGGCCCTTGGCGCGGCTGACCTGATCTGGCAGGGCATCATCCGTGCCCTATGACCCCACCCCCGAACTGGCCGCGCTGAGTCTGCCGCAAATTGCCGAGGCTGCTGCTGCGCGACGCCTGCCGCCGATCGACCAGTGGGCCCCGATGCAGCATGGTGACAGCCTGATGCGGATTGCCGCCGACGGCACGTGGTTTCACGATGGCGGCCCGATCACCCGCCCGGCGATGGTGCGCGCCTTTTCCGCCCTGTTGACGCGCGCGGACGACGGGCAGCACTATCTGCTTACGCCGGTGGAAAAGTTGGCGATCGCAGTCGACGATGCCGCGTTTGTCGCCACCGACATGGCCCTGCGCACCGATCGCGCCGGGCAACCGGTGCTGGCGTTTCGGCTCAACACCGATGATGTGGTGCTGGCCGGGCCCGATCACCCGTTGCGCGTGGCGGGGACTGCCGACGTGCCCGCCTTCTATCTCGGCGTGCGCCACGGCACCGAGGCGCGGCTGAACCGCAGCACGTATGCGCAACTGATCGATCACGCTTTGACCGTGTCGTCGCCCGACGCGCTGGCGGTGACCAGCGCGGGGCAGCGCTTTGGCCTGTTGCCGGCATGACCGATGCGCTGTTCGATCGGCTGCACCGCCTGCTGACCGCGGGGCATGCGCGCGACACCGCGCCGCGGTGGGATGACTGGCGCCCGCCCGCCGAAACCACGCTGCGCCCGGCCGCCGTGCTGATCGCGGTGACCGATCGCCCCGGCCATGCCGATGGTCCCGGCGTCCTGATGATCCAGCGCCCCACCACCATGCGCGCGCACCCTGGCCAGGCCGCATTTCCCGGCGGCAAGATCGATGCGGGCGAAACCCCGATCGAGGCCGCCCTGCGCGAGGCGTACGAGGAACTCGGCGTCGATCCCGCCCGCGTGCGCGTGGTGGGCACCAGCGACCGGTTCCAGACCGGCACCGGCTATGACATCACGCCCGTGTTGGCGGTGGTGCCGGGTGACATCGCGATCACGCCCAATCCGGGCGAAGTGGCGCAATGGTTCGAACCGCCGTTCGGCTATGTCATCGATCCCGCCAACCAGCACCGGCGCAGCGCCGACTGGGCTGGCACGCGGCGCGACTATATCGAGATCCTGTGGTCGGGCCACCGCATCTGGGGCGTGACCGGCGCGATCATCGCCAATCTGTCGCACCGCATCGCCTGGCACGATCCGGCATGACCGCCACGCTGCCCGCTGCGGCGTGGACCGCGCGCGCCGATCTGGCCGCGCTGGTCGCCGCGCTTGATCCGATGCACGAGGGGCTGTGCCGCTGGGTCGGCGGCGCGGTGCGCGATACGCTCGCAGACGTGCCGGTCAAGGATATCGACATGGCGACCAGCCTGCTGCCCGAGGCGGTGATCACCCGGCTGGCGGCGGCGGGCATCCGCGCGGTGCCGACGGGCATCGCCCATGGCACGGTCACCGCCGTGCTGGGCGACGGTCCGGTCGAGGTGACCACCTTGCGCCGCGATATCGCCACCGACGGGCGCCATGCCACGGTCGCCTTTTCAAGCGACTGGCACGAGGATGCCGCCCGGCGCGATTTCACCATCAACGCGCTCTATGCCGACCCGACCACTTTGGCGATCACCGACTTTTTCGGCGGCCTCGATGATCTGGCCGCGCGCCGGGTGCGGTTTATCGGTGATGCGCAGGCGCGCATCCGCGAGGATTACTTGCGTATCCTGCGCTATTTCCGGTTTCAGGCGCGATTCGGCGCGCTGCCCGCCGATGCCGAGGCGGAACATGCCTGCGCCGCGCTGGCCGCCGGGCTGAAAGGCCTGTCGCGCGAACGTGTGGGGTGGGAACTGATCCGCCTGCTGGCGCATCCCGATCCGGCGCCGACGCTGGCGCGCATGGCCGATCTGGGTGTGCTGGGGCAAGTCCTGCCCGAAGCCGACCCCGCCGCGCTGCCCGCGTTGATCGCCACCGAAACGCGCGCGGGTGTCGCGCCCGATGCCTTGCGCCGTCTGGCCGCGCTGTTGCCGCCCGATCCCCTGCTGGCCGAAACGGTGGCCGCGCGGCTGCGTTTTTCGGCGGCGCAGAAAAAGCGCCTGGCGGTGGCTGCGGCGCGGCGCCCCGACGATGCCGACGACGCCCGCGCACTGGCCTATCGGCTGGGTCTGGCCGATGCCCGCGACCGGCTGTTGTTGGCAGGCGCTGACATTGCCCCGATCGCCGGCTGGACGGTGCCGCGCTTTCCGCTGAAGGGCGGAGCCATCGTCGCGCGCGGTATCCATGCCGGTCCCGAGGTGGCACGCATCCTGCGCCAGGTGGAACAGCGCTGGATTGCCGAAGGCTTTCCCGATGCCCGCCGGGTCGAGCACTTGCTCGACGAAGCGCTCAGTTCGCCCGGATAAGCTGCGGCACGACATCCATGATGGTGTCGACCGGCACCGCAAAGCCGATCCCTGCCGAGGCGCCCGAGGGGCTGTAGATCGCGGTGTTCATGCCGATCAGGCGTCCGCTCGAATCGAGCAGCGGCCCGCCCGAATTGCCCGGATTGATCGCCGCATCGGTCTGGATCAGATGCTGCACGCCGCCTGATCCGGTGCTGGCGCGCAAACTGCGATCGAGCGCCGAGACGATCCCGGTGGTCAAGGTCCAGTCGAGCCCGAACGGGTTGCCGATGGCAAACACGCGCTGGCCCACTTTCAGATCGTGGCTGGTGCCGATCGGGATCGGCGGCGGGCGGCGGAACGCCACCCCGATGCGCAGCACCGCAATGTCGTGATCGGGGCTGACCCCGACCAGGCTGGCGCGGAACTTGCGCCCGTCGGCCAGGCGGATGGTGGCCTCCGACGCGCCCTGAATCACATGAAAATTGGTCAGCACATGCCCGGCATTGTCCCAGATGATGCCCGAACCCGTGCCCTGCGGCACCGAATAGACATTCCGCGACCAGACATCCTCAACCAGATGCGCGGTGGAAATCGACACCACCGACCCGCGCGCGTTTTCGAACAAGTGGATCGTGGCCTGTTCGTCACGGCCCAGATCGCCGCGCGGGGTAACCGTGCGCGGCGTACCGGTGTTGCCCGTCAGCATCCCGTCGAGTTGCGGCAGCACTTGCCACAGCACCATCAGCGCGGCGATGCAGATCGATGCAACGATGATCCAGCCCGGTCCGGCCGGGCGCTGCGACGGCTGTTGCATGTCAGGCCCCCGAAGAATAGCCCTTCCACGAGCGGCGCTCTTCGGCCGCACGCAGCACTTCATAGGCGAGTTGCAGACGCTGGAATTCGTTGGCCGCCTCGGCATCGCCGGGGCGTACGTCGGGGTGCACCAGCTTGGCGCGCGTGCGCCAGGCCTTGCGCACCGCTTCGAAATCGGCGTCGCTGTCGAGTTCGAGCACTTCCAGGGCGCGCATTTCGTCGCGGCTGCGCGTGCCGTCGCCCGATCCGCCCCATTCGGCCCAGGTGGCCTGGCGATAACCCGACGATTCGGTGTTTTCGGCACGTTCGCGCGCCGCCGCTTCCTCTTTGTCGAGCCCTTCGAAATAGTTCCAGCCGGCGTTGTATTCGGCGGCGTGCGCGGGGCAGAAATACCAGCGATCCGGGGTATTGGGCGATTTGGGCGCGGGGCAATTGCCGGGTTGATCGCACCCGGACCGGTCACACATGCGGATCGGCTTGGCATCGCGACCGCCGCCATAGCCCCGCCAGCGCGGGAATCCCCAGTCGTTTGATCGTGTGTGCCGCGACATCCCTCAACCCAAGCCCAACATGCAGGCAAAGGTCAAGCCGTACCGGGTGCCCACGGACTTTATATGGGCACCCGTACCATCGCCCGCGATCAGTTTACCGTGATCGTCACCGCCCGGCGGTTCTTGGCCCAGGCGGCTTCGTCGGACCCCAGTGCGACCGGGCGTTCCTTGCCATAGCTGATCGTGTTGATGCGGCTGGCATCGACGCCCAGCCCGATCAGATAGTTCTTGGCGGCATTGGCACGGCGTTCACCCAGCGCCAGGTTGTATTCGCGCGTACCGCGTTCGTCGCAATGGCCCTCGATGGTGATCGCCTTGCCCGGGTAACGTGCCAGCCACTGCGCCTGGCTGCGCAGGATGCCTTCGCTTTCGCCATCGATGCCGTACTTGTCGGTGTCGAAATGCACCGTGTCGGAAATCACCGAGGCCAGGAAATCAGCCTCGCTACCCGGCACCGGACCGCTCTGCTGCGGCTGGGCCGGCGGCATCGCCTCGGACTGCGTGCTGGTGCTGGCCGACACCGGCTGCGGCGGCAGTTCCTTGGGCTTGTGGGCGCATCCGGCCAGACCGACGCTGGCGATCAGCAGGGATACGCCCGCAAGGCGGACAAAAACGGGGCTGGGAGACATGAGGGAAAGCTCCTTGGTCGTTCGGGGAGAGGGTGCAACGAGCGTAAGGGAAATTCAAACGGAAAGCACAGCCATCACGGCAGGACCGGCCCCCACGCCGGGTCCGAGGCATCGACCGGGGTTTTCAGGCGGCGTTCGTTGCGCCCGGTCAGGTCGACTTGCCAGATGCTGGTGTGTCCGGTGCCGCGTTCGGTGCGGAAAAACTGCACGATGCGGCCATTGGGCGACCAGGTCGGCGCTTCGTCCTGCCAACTGTCGGTCAGGAAACGGCGATTGTGGCCATCGGGGTCCATCACCGCGACACGCAAATTGCCGCAGATGCAGGTAAACGCGATCTGGTCGCCGCGCGGGCTCCATTCGGGGGTGGCCGCGCGTCCGCCGAAAAAGGTGATGCGGTGCTGGCCGGAGCCGTCGGCGTTCATCACATAGACTTGCTGGCTGCCGCCACGATCGCTTTCAAACACGATCTTGCGCCCGTCGGGCGAATAGCTGCCACCGATGTTGATGCCCGGCGTGTTGGTCAGGCGTACCGACTGTCCGCCAGTGGCGGGCACGCGGTAGATGTCGGTGTTGCCCGCGATCGCCATCGAATAGAGGATATATTTGCCATCGGGCGACCAGCGCGGCGCAAATGTCGGCCCCTTGGCCTCGGTCACCAGATGCTGATGCCCGGTGCCGATATCATAGACATAGATGCGCGGGCGGCCATCGACATAGCTGAGATAGGCGATCTGGCGATAATCGGGCGAATAGCGCGGGGTCAGCGCGACAGCCTGCCCGCTGGTGATGAAACGGTGATTGGCACCATCCGAATCCATGATCGCCAATTGCTTGCGACGGTGATCCTTCGGCCCGGTTTCGGCGATATAGGCGATCTTGGAATCAAAGAACGGGCTTTCCCCCGACAGCCGCGAATAGACCATGTCGGCACATTTGTGCGCCGCGCGTCGCCATTCCACCGGCGACACCACATAGCCCTGGCGCGCCAGTTCCTTGCCCAGCGCCACGTCGTACAGATAGCAGCCGACCGTCAACTGGCCATTGGCCCCACCTTTCACAAACCCCTGGACCAGCATTTCCGCCGAACGTGCGCGCCACCCGGCAAAGGCCGGCGCGGCGACTTCGGCATAACCGATGCCGGGCAGCGAATCCGGCCCGGTCGGTTTGAACAGGCCGTTGTTCTTCAGATCGCTGAACACCACGCGGGCCAGATTGCGGCCCAGCGCCTCGGTATTGCCGCCATCGGCGCCGGTTGCCACCGAACGGTCGGTGGGAAAGGCGGGAATGGCAATGCCCAGATCGCGCCACGCGCTGTCATCAGTGACCGACCCGGTCAGCCCACCCGAATCGGCGGCCTGCGGCGCGCTGGAGGCGGGCAAGGGCTGCTGTTGGGCATGGGCCGGAAGGCCGGGCAAGGCCAGTGCCAGATACAACACGGCCCGGCGGGCGCGGTTCAGGATCATCGGTTTCATCGGGCCATAGTCCCTATTGCGAAAGCTTGCGGTCAAAACGGAAGGCGGCCACGCGGTGCCATTGGGCATAGGCCTGTGGCGGCAACGGGAACGGCGCGGCCAGCATGACCGCGCGGATCGCCAGTTCGGCATGGCGCTGCGCCTGCGCGCGGTTGCTGTCGGTAATGCCCGATTGCGAAACCACCACCGGCCGGCCGGCAAGCGAGCCATCGGGATTGAGCGACCAGGCGAGCACCGTCACCAGCTTGTCCGAATCGACCCCTTGCGGCGCGCTCCAGTGCGGTTTGATCTGGCGCGAAATCGCGCTGACCAACGTGGCGGCGGGAATTACCGAGGCCTTGTCACCGGGCGAGACTTTGTCGCGGCCCGTGCTCGGATCGGTCGAAATGCCGTTGAGAATATCGCCGATCCGGCTGTGGCCGACCGGTTTGTCGGGATGTGGCCTGGCCTGCGCCTCGCCACCTGCGGGTTTTGTGTCGGGCTTGGTGTGTTTGTCGGGTTTCGCCTTCGCCTCATGCTCGGGCTTTGTCTCGGGCTTTGGCTTGGCTTCGGGCTTTGGTTTGGCCTCGGCCTTGTGCTCGACCTTTGGCTTCGGCTCGGGCTTGGGTTTTGGCTTCGGCTCGGGCTTTGGTACCGGCTTGGGCACGGGTTTGTGTACCGGCTGCGGTTCCGGTTTGGGCACGGGTTTCGGCTCGGGTTTGGGCACCGGCTTGACCACCGGCTTTGGCACCGGTTTCGGCGCGGGAACCGGCGCCGGCTGCGGCTGATCGGCGGGCGCGGGTTCGCCCAGATCCTGCGCCATGTCGGGGGCGGGTTGCGCGTCGGGCTTGGGCGAAGTTGACTGGTCGGATATCGTGCTGGCCAGCGACACGGTCATCCGCTGGGGCGGCGGTTGCACTTTGCGGCCCAGTGGCGACAGCGTGAGCGCAGCGATCAGCGCGACATGCGCCGCGATCGCCACGCCCAGGCCCAGAGCCTCTTCGCGGGTCAAACCAAAGGAGCGGGATTCGCGCATGCCGCCGGGCCCTTAAGGCGCTTCAACTGAACCGTTGGTGACCAGCGAGATCGATTTGAACCCTGCCGCGTTCAGTTCGCCCATCACCGCGATCACCCGGCCATAATCGAGATGGCGGTCGGCACGCAGCGTGACCAGCGGCAGCTTGTCGCCCGCATCGCGCACCACCTGGGCCAGCCGGTCGGTCATTTCTCCCGGCGCCAGTTCCTGCTGGTCGAGAAACACGCGGCCATTGCCATCCATGCTGATGGTGATCGCATGGGGTTCCTCTTTCAGCGCCTCGGCCTTGCTGTCGGGCAGGTCGATCGGCACCCCGGCGGTCAGCATCGGCGCGGTGACCATGAAGATGATCAGCAGCACCAGCATCACGTCGACCAGCGGGGTAACGTTGATCTCTGCCATCGGCCCGGCCCGGCCACGCCCGCGCCGCCGCCGTCCGCCGCCACTGCCAGAGGCCATGTGCATCGCCATCTACTGTTCCAGTTCGCGGCTGAGCGTGCCGTGAAACCGGTCGGTAAAGCGGAACAGCGACGCTTCGAACGCGTTAACCCGGAACGAAAAGCGGTTGTAGGCAACGACGGCGGGGATGGCGGCGAACAGCCCGATGGCGGTGGCGAACAGCGCCTCGGAAATCCCCGGAGCAACCACCGCGAGCGACGAATTCTGCATCGCACCGATGCGGAAAAAGCTGTCCATCACCCCCCACACCGTGCCGAACAGGCCCACGAACGGCGCGACCGAGCCGACTGTCGCCAGAAAGTTCAGCCGCCGGGCGAGCTGGTCGGTTTCCTCGGTGACCGCGCCGTCCATCGCGGCGGCCAGCCGCTGGCGCGTGCCGTCGCGATCAATCGTCTTGCCCGATGTCGATCGTCGCCATTCGGCCAGCGCGGCGGTGACGACGCGGGCGGTGGGGATATCCTTCTTGCCCTGGTCCTTCTGATAGGCGTCGATATCGCGCGCGCTCCAGAACCCGTCTTCATATTTGCGGCAGCGCGAACCGATCAGGCCCATCCGCACGGTAAACCCGACGATGATCATCCACACCCAGATCGAGGCCAGCACCAGCCCGCCGATCACCGCCTGCACCACGACATCGGCATGCAGGAACAGTTCGACCGGATTGAGCCGGGTCGGAGCACCGATCGCACTTTCGGCAAGCATTGCGAGCATCATGCGCTGACTTTCATCCTTTTGATCATGGCACGTCGATCATCGTTCAGGGGCAACCAGCGCCCGGAACGCGGCCACCCAGTGCGGCGGCTGGCGCCGGGGTCGACCATTGGGGGCAACAAAGGCAACACGCACCGTCGCGCTGCACAACAGATCATCGCCGCGCCACGCCGCCTGATCCAGACGGCAGGTCACCGGCGACACCTCCGCCACCGTGCTGACCACGGTCACCGCATCATCCAGCCGCGCGGGGCGGGCATATCTGAGCGCCATATCGGTCACGGCATAGGCCCCTTCCCCGGCGTCATGCGCCGCGCGCTGGTCGATCCGGGCCAGCCGCAACATGTCTGACCGCGCGCGCTCGAACCAGCGCAAGTAATTGGCATGATAGACCACACCCGACAGGTCGGTATCCTCGAAATAGACCCGCACGGCAAAAACATGCCGCGTGCCGTCGAAACAGCCGGATTGGGGTAACAGGGCCTGCATGAACGCCTCAGTAACCGGTCGCGAAGGGCCAGGGCAAGGCCGCGTTGCCCGACCCGACCGGAAAATCAACGCGGATCAACGCACCAGCATCGGCCCGAGCGGACGCCCGGCAAACAGGTGGACGTGCAAATGCGGCACTTCCTGATGGCTGTCGGTCCCGGTGTTGGCCAGCAGGCGATAGCCTGGCGCGACCAGCCCCGCCTCACGCGCGACATGGCCCACCGCGCGGACAAATCCGGCGATCTCCGCCTCGGTCGCGCGCAGCGAAAAATCGTCCCAACTTACATAGGCGCCCTTGGGGATCACCAGCACATGTGTTGGCGCCTGTGGATTGATGTCGTGAAACGCCAGCGCCCAGTCGTCTTCGTATACCTTCTGCGCGGGGATTTCGCCGCGCAGGATTTTCGCAAAGACATTCTGGTCGTCATAGGCACGGGTGGCATCGACCGCCATGATCACGAACTCCTGCTTGCCTTTTCCACAATCCCCGAGGTGCCTTCGCGCCGCAACAGCTCGCCCAGCACCGCATCGATCGCAATCCCGCGCGCGCCCAGCAGCACCAGCAGGTGAAACAGCAGATCGGCCGCTTCGCCGGTCAGCTCGGCATCATCCCCGGTCAACGCGGCGATCACCGTTTCGGTGGCCTCTTCGCCCACTTTCTGCGCGATCTTGCCCAGCCCGCGCGCGTGCAGCCGCGCGACATAGCTGGCGGCGGGGTCGCCGCCCAGCCGACCGGCAATCACCGTTTCCAGACGGGCAAGAATTTCGGCATGATCCATCCCCGCAGGCCATGAAGCGACGGCCCGATGGCGTCAAGCATGAACCTGCACATTCGCGATCAGGCCATTCATACGCGCGTAATGCGATGCCCGTTAAAGACAAGACAATCGATACAGCGACGTTCCGGATGCATTTTTTCGATCCGAAATTGGCAGTCTGTACAAATGGATGAAATACATTGCGCAAGGTGATGAACAGGCGCCGCCAATCCGGGGGGCGCTATCCGGCGCGCAATTGACCGTCAGTACAAGGCATCTCGGGCCATCGACCGACCGGAGATGATTGCGAGGAGAGTAGCATGAAGCGATTTCTTACCAAGACCGTCATGGCTGCCGCGGTCGTCGCGGGCGTCGTTCCCGCCTTCGACAGCGCCCAGGCCCAGGCCGTGATCATCGCGCCGTTCGCGTTCGGCGGGCAGCAATATTGCTGGTACGATTCCGCCTGGCGCGGCCCCGGCTGGTATTATTGCGGCTATGCCTGGCGGCGCGGCTATGGCTGGGGCGGCGGCTATGGCTGGCGTGGCCACGGTGGCCATTACATGCATGGCGGTGGCGGTTACCACGGCGGCGGCGGATATCACGGCGGTGGCGGTTACCATGGCGGCGGTGCGCCGCACGGCGGTGAATTCCATGGCGGCGGCGGCGGCCATGGCGGCGGCGGCGCTCCCCATGGTGGTGGCGGTGGCGGTGGTGGCCATGGCGGTGGTGGCGAACATCGCGGCCACTGATCGCCTGCGAACGGCAAATACCCGGTAAAACGGCGGTGGATCGGCCCTTGCGGCCGGTCCACCGTGCGGCGTCAATCGCGCCGTCTGGCAGCGTGTCGCCCGACGATCAGCCCGACCACACCCAGCGCCAGCAACGCCAGTGCCGCCGGTTCATCCACCGCCGTGCCACCGTTGCCCAAAGGCGCGGCCCAGGCCGGTGATGCCGCACATGCGAAGATCGTCGCCATCGCGGTAAGGATGCGGGTAACCATCCCTGCCGCTTATCCCGGATACAATGATTCGCCAACGAAATCGGCGGCTCTTGCGCGGGCCCGTCCCAATGCAGGACACCCGGTTCAGTCGCGTGCGGGCAGACCGGCTGCGCGCAGTGCAGCATGCGCTTGGGCAATGGAATGGGTGCCGAAATGGAAAATCGAGGCGGCCAGCACCGCGCTGGCGTGCCCTTGCTTAACCCCGGCCACCAGATGATCGAGCGACCCGACCCCGCCGCTGGCAATCACCGGCACCGGCACCGCATCGGCAATCGCACGCGTGAGTGCCAGGTCATAGCCGGCCTGGGTGCCATCGCCATCCATGCTGGTCACCAGCAATTCGCCCGCGCCAAGTTCTGCCAGCCGTACCGCATGGGCCAGCGCATCGATCCCGGTCGGCTTGCGCCCGCCATGGGTAAAGATTTCCCAGGTGCCGATACCGGTGCGCCGGGCATCGACCGACCCGACCACGCATTGCGCACCGAATTTCTCGGCAATGTCGCGCACCAGTTCGGGCCGCGCGACGGCGGCGGAATTGACAGCGACTTTGTCTGCCCCGGCCAGCAGCAGCGCGCGCGCATCGGCCACTTCGCGCACCCCGCCGCCCACCGTCAGCGGCATGAAACACACCTCTGCGGTGCGTGCGACTACGTCGAGCAGCGTGCCGCGCCCTTCGTGGGTGGCGGAAATATCCAGAAAGCACAGCTCGTCGGCGCCGGCGGCATCATAGGCGCGCGCCTGTTCGACCGGATCGCCGGCATCGCGCAAGTCGACGAAATTGACGCCCTTGACCACGCGGCCATTGGCGACATCAAGACAGGGGATGACGCGGACGCGGACGGTCATGCCGCCTCGGCAATGGCAATGGCGGCGCCCAGGTCGAGCCGTCCGTCATAGAGCGCGCGCCCGGTGATCACCCCTTCGATCCCGTCGACTTCGTGGATCTTCAGCACGCGGATATCGTCGAGGCCCTTGACGCCGCCGCTCGCGATCACGGGCAGGCGCGTGCTGCGCGCCAGATCGACCGTCGCCTCGACATTGCAGCCCTTGAGCAGGCCGTCGCGCCCGACATCGGTGAACAGGATCGCGGCAACCCCGGCATCCTCGAACCGGCGCGCCATGTCGGCGATCGACACATCGGACACTTCGGCCCAGCCATGCGTGGCCACCATGCCGTCGCGCGCATCGACCGCCACGACAATCCCGCCGGGATAGGCGCCCGCCATATCGCGCACGAATTGCGGATCGTTGAGCGCAGCGGTGCCGATCACCACCCGCGACACGCCCAGATCGAACCAGCCATCGACCGACACCGCGTTGCGGATACCGCCGCCCAATTGCACATGGCCGGGAAAGGCCGTCAGAATCGATTCGACGGCGGCCCGGTTGCGCGCCTCTCCGGCGAACGCGCCGTCCAGATCGACGACATGCAGATACTGGCTGCCCTGTTCGGCAAACAGCCGGGCCTGGGCCGCAGGATCATCGCCATAGACTGTGGCGCGCGCCATGTCGCCTTCGGCCAGGCGGACCACCTGGCCCGCTTTGAGATCGATGGCGGGAAAGACGATCATCGCAAACTGCCTTTTCTCAAGGTTTCCAGGCCAGGAAGCGGGCGAGCAGGCTCAGCCCGTATGCCTGGCTCTTTTCGGGGTGGAACTGCACGCCCAGCACGGTGTCGCGCGCCACCGCCGCCACCAGCGCGCCGCCATGATCGCTGCTGGCCGCGACATGATCGGCGTGATCGGGCACGAAATGATAGGAGTGCAGGAAATAGGCCTCGCCCGGCGCGATCAAGCCATCGACGCGCGGCACGACATCGTTCCAGCCCATGTGCGGCACTTTGATCGCGGGGTCGCTCGCCACGATCGGTCGCACTTCGCCGCCGATCCAGTCGAGCCCGGCGGTCACGCCGAATTCGATCCCGCGCGTGGCGAGCAGTTGCATGCCGACGCAGATGCCCAGAAACGGCACGCCACCCACCTGCACCCGCTCGGTCATCGCCTCGACCAGGCCAGGCACGCCGCGCAGCGCGCCGATGCACGCGCGAAACGCACCGACACCGGGCAACACGATGCGGTCTGCGCCGCGCACAACATCGGGATCGGCGGTGATCACCACGCCCTCGCCACCGGCAGCGCGCAGGGCATTGGCGACCGACCGCAAATTGCCCGCGCCGTAATCGATCAGCGCGGTAACCTCAGCCACCCAGTTGCCCCTTGGTCGACGGCACGGCATCGCCCTTGCGCGGGTCGATCGCCACGGCCTGACGCATCGCGCGGGCAAAACCCTTGTAAATGCCTTCGATCACATGGTGGTTGTTGCTGCCATAGAGACAGGCGATGTGCAGCGTGATGCCCGCGGCCTGCGACACCGATTGAAACCAGTGTTCAAACAGTTCGGTATCCATTTCGCCCAGGCGCGGCTGGGTGAACGTGGCGTTCCACACCAGCACCGGGCGCCCCGAAATATCGAGCGCGACACGGGCCAGCGCTTCATCCATCGGGGCATGCGCTTCGCCATAACGGGCAATGCCCTTCTTGTCGCCAAGCGCCTGGTGGATCGCCTGCCCCAGCGCGATCGCGCTGTCTTCGGTGGTGTGATGCTGATCGACATGCAGATCGCCTTTGACCCGCAGCGAAACATCAATCAGCGAATGGCGGCTGAACTGTTCGATCATGTGATCGAGAAAGCCGATGCCGGTCGACACGTCATAGAGGCCGGTACCGTCGAGATTGACGGTGACAGCAATATCGGTTTCGGCAGTGGTGCGGGCGATCGTTCCTGTGCGCATGACCAGAGGCCTATAAGCCTACAAAGACGCAAATCAATCGACAGTTCCCGCACGGAACACTTAATCGGCGCTTGACCCGTGGCGCGTGCGGCGTCATTTCCCTGTGCGATGAGCGAAGCCCCTGACAGCCTGATCCCTTATGACGAAATCGTGCAGGAAGCGCTGCGCGCCGTGGTCGGCCGCGTGCTTGGCCAGGTTGAAAGTTCGGGCGGCGTGCTGCCCGGCAGCCACCATTTCTATATCACGTTCAAGACTGCCGCCCCGGGGGTGAACATCCCCAACCGGCTGAAGGAACGTTTTCCCGACGAAATGACCATCGTCCTGCAAAACAAGTTCTGGGATCTGAAAGTCACCGACACCGGCTTTACCGTGGGCCTGTCGTTCAGCCAGGTGCCAGCCACGCTGATCATTCCGTTCAGCGCGATCACCGCGTTTGTCGATCCGGCGGTCGATTTCGGCCTGCAGTTCCAGGCGGCGGGCGATCTGGATGACGAATTGCACGACAGTGCCGAAAACGACACGCCCGACACCCCGCCAGCCACCGCCGATGACGGTTCGAACGTGGTAACGGTTGATTTCGGCCGCAAGAAGTAGCCAACTGCCCGGACCGCAGACAGGAGGCGGGCCATGGCACTGTTCAAGAAAAAACCGCCCACACCGCCGGCAGACAGCGCCACGCCGTCGCTGACGCCGCTGCTCAGCGTGATTCTGGCCGACCTGGCGTTGCGCGCGGGCGAACGGCTGGTGCGGCGCGGGGTGGAACGCGGGTTGCTGAACGGCAAGCCGGCCAGGACAGGGCGGGTGATTCGCGGCGCGACGCTGGGCGAAACGGTGATCGGCACGGTCATGGCCGAAGTGGCGCGGCGATCGGTGCCCGGCGCGATCCTGGTTGGCGGCGGATTGCTGGCCAAGACACTGCGTGATCGGCGCATCGCGCGTGAAGCGCAGGCAAAAATCACGCGGGCAGCGCAGGCGAAAGCGGCGCTGCCGAAACCCGATGACGATAACAGCGCTTGACCACCCCCCCGGTGGTTTGCCACTTGCGCCCATGACCGAACCGCAAAACCAGAACGACGCGCTGCACCGGCGCGGGTTGATGTTCATCCTGTCCTCGCCATCGGGCGCCGGCAAGACCACCATCGCGCGCAAGCTGCTGACCGTCGAGCCCGAACTGGGCCTGTCGGTTTCGGCCACTACGCGCCCGATGCGCCCCGGCGAGGTCGACGGGCGCGATTATCATTTCATTTCGCCCGACGCATTCGATCGCATGGTCGAAGCGGGCGAATTCTATGAATGGGCGCGCGTGTTCGGCAATGCCTATGGCACGCCCAAGGGACAGATCCGCAACGGATTGAAGGCTGGGCAGGATTTCCTGTTCGACATCGACTGGCAGGGCACCCAGCAATTGCATCAAAAGGCCGAGGCCGACGTGGTGCGGGTGTTCATCCTGCCGCCCAGTCTGGACGAGTTGCGCCGCCGTCTGGAAGGGCGCGGCACCGACAGCGAAGACGTGATTGCCGCCCGCATGGCGCGCGCGCAGGCGGAAATCAGCCACTGGGATGCCTATGACTACGTCGTGGTCAACGACGATGTCGACACTTGTTTCGAAAAAGTGCGCCAGATCCTCGCCGCCGAACGCATGCGACGCAAACGCCAGACCGGATTGATTGATTTTGTAAGGGAATTGACGCGCGGCTGAACCCTGCGCAAAGCGCCCCGGTGATGAGATCGCTTCGCCGCCGCTTGCTCGGCCTTGTGCTTTGCCTGCTGGGCGCAGTTGCGCTCCGCGGGTTGCTCGAGGCCCGGTCCGACCCGGTGGTGCGCCGGGCGCAGATCGTGCTGCCGGGCGTCGATCCGCGCACGCCTGCGCTGCGCGTGGCGCTGCTGTCCGACATCCATGTCGGCAATCTGGCCACGCCGACCTGGCGATTGAACCGCGTGGTCGACCAGATCAACGCACAACATCCCGACGCCATCCTGATCGCGGGTGATTTCGTCAACGGGACAGGCAGCCGAAGCTGGGATTTTCACCCCTGGGCATTGGTTGCACCGCTATCCCGGCTGCGTGCCCCGCTGGGCGTTCACGCCGTGCTGGGCAACCATGATGAGGGCAGTTCGCGCCGCTATGTCGATTTCGCGCTGCGCATGGCGGGCATCGATGTGCTGCACAACCGCGCCGAACGCATTGGCCCCATCGCGCTGATCGGCATGGACATGTTTGCCGACACCTGGTCCGATGTCGGGCCGGTGCTGGCACAGGCCCGCGCGATGGGCGGCTTTCCCGTGCTGATGACCCATGCCCCGCCCTTCCCCGGCCAGACCCGCACCGACATTCCGCTGATTCTGGTCGGCCATACCCATTGCGGGCAAGTTGTCCTGCCCGGTTGGGACAATTCGTACGACGTGCCCAACGGCATGCAGCGCTTTCCCCCCGAACTGCGCTGCGGGATCGCGCATCTGGGCACGCAATTGGTGGTGACCACCGGCGGGGTGGGCGCGGCAACGATCCCCCCGATCCGCCTCAACGCCCCGCCCGATTTCTGGATACTGACATTGACGGGCAGGGCGCGCTGAGCGGCACCCTGCCCTGCGCCTCAATTCCGCGCCCTCAATGTCCAGATGGATCGGTGAATTCGCTCGGGATCCAGCCGTTGACGATACCGCCGTCGATCGGCAGCGGGGTACCGACGATATAGTCGCCTGCCCGGCTGGCCAGGTAGATCGCACCACCGGCCATGTCTTCGATCGTGCCGACCCGCTTTGACGGGATGCCCGCCGCCGACTTTTCGGGGGCCAGCTTGGCCGCCTTGTTCATTTCCGACGGGAACGCGCCGGGGCAGATGCAACTGGCGACGATATTGTCGGTAATCAGCCGCGCGGCCATGCGCTTGGTCAGGTGGACCACCGCCGCCTTCGACGCCTGATACGAATACGTCTCCCACGGATTGATGCGCAGCCCGTCGACTGAGGCGATGTTGATCACTTTGGCCGGGCGGTCCACGCTGGCCGCCGCCTTGAGCAGGGGGTGCAGTTTCTGGGTGAGGAAAAACAACGTCTTGACGTTGAGGTTCATCACTTTGTCCCAGCCCATTTCGGGGAACACGTCAAAATCGGCGCCCCACGCGACCCCGGCGTTGTTGACCAGGATGTCGAGGCTGCTTTCACGTTCGGACAAGTCCTGCACCAGTGCATCGAGCCCGGCGGTCGAGGAAATGTCGCCGGGCAAGGCGATGCAGCGGCTGCCCAGCCGGGCGGCCGTTTCGGCCACCACTTCGGCCTTGCGCGCGGTGATATAGACGCGCTCCGCCCCTGCCGCGAGGAACCCCTCGGCAATCATCGCGCCAATCCCGCGCGACCCGCCGGTGACCACGGCAACTCGGCCTTCCAGGCTGAAAAGTTTGGAAAAATCCATCGTTCTGATCCTTAATAACCCGACAACGTGGCAACGCGGTCGGCGTGATAGCTGGCATCGCCGAGGAATTCGGCCAGCGCGCGATCGCGCTTCATGAACAGGCCGATGTCGAATTCGTCGGTCATACCGACGCCGCCATGCATCTGCACCCCTTCGCGCACCGCCAGATTGGTCGCGCGGCTGGCCTTGGCCTTGGCCACGCTGACCATCAGATCGGCCTGCGATGATCCGCCATCGAGCAGTTGCTGCGTCTTGATCACCGCCGCATCGGCGATTTCCAGCTCTGCATAGAGATGCGCGGCGCGGTGCTGCAAGGCCTGGAATTCGCCGATCAGCTTGCCGAACTGCTTGCGGGTCTTCAGGTAATCGGTGGTCCGGGCAAAGGCGCCGATGCCCACCCCGGTCAGTTCGGCCGCCGCGCCGATGCGCCCGGCCGCCAGCACCTGGTTCAGCAGCGCGCGGCCGCCATCGACTTCGCCGATTACCGCGCCGCCATCGACATCCACCCCGTCAAACGTGACATGGCTGGCGATCGCACTGTCGACCAGCCGCACCGCGTTGTGACCAATGCCCGCTGCATCGCGCGGCACCGCAAACAACGTCACCCCGTCGTCATCGCTGTCGCTGCCCGCCGTGCGCGCCGCCACGATCAGCGCATCGGCGGTCGCGCCATGCACCACGAATTGCTTGGCCCCGGTCAGGCGGAACCCGTTGCCCGCGCGTTCGGCGCGCAGGCCGATGCGTTCGGGGCGGTGCTTGGCGCCTTCGTCGATCGCCAGCGCCAACACCTGTTTGCCCGCGATCACTCCGGGCAGATAGCGCCCCTTGAGATCGTCGGACGCCGCGCCAAGCGCGGTGGCGCCAACCACGGCGGTCGACAGGAAAGGCGACGGGGTAAGATTGCGGCCAATCTCGCGCAGCACAATGCCCGCTTCGACATGGCCAAGCCCCAGCCCGCCATCGGCTTCGGACACCAGAATGCCGGTCAGCCCCATTTCGGCAAATTGCGCCCACAGCGCGGGATCATATCCCGCGCTGTCGCCACTGTCGCGCAGGCGGCGCAACTGGGTCTTGATTGCACCTTCATCGGCGATAAAGCCGGTAACGGTTTCGGCCAGCATGGCCTGGTCTTCGGTATGGTACAGCGGCATGTCGCTCTCCGCAGAAAAGGAAATCAGGCGCCCGGCAGATCGAGGATGCGCTTGGCAACCACGTTGAGCATCACTTCGCTGGTGCCGCCCTCGATGGAATTGGCCTTGGTGCGCAGCCAGCCGCGCGCGGCCGCGCCGCCACGGGTTGCCGGGCTGTCCCATTCGAGCGCGGTCGAGCCGCCCGCCGCCATCAGCAATTCATGGCGCCGTTTGTTGAGCTCGGTCCCGGCATATTTCATCATGTTGGGCTGCGCGGGATGCGCACGGCCGACTTTGGCCTCATCAAGGAACTTTTCGCCCATCGCCGCATAAGCCAGCGCATCGATGTCGAATTGCGCCAGTTCGGCCCGCAGCACCGGATTGTCGATGCCGCCGTGGCGCTGCACCACCGCGCCGATCGCATTGAGCCGTTCGCCGCCGCCCGCGCCCGAGATCATCTCGCGCTCGTGGCCGAGCAGATACTTGGCCACATCCCAGCCGCGGTTCAATTCGCCAACGATCTGGTGCTTTGGCACCACGACATTGTCGAAGAACGTTTCGCAGAACGGCGAATTGCCGCTGATCAGCTTGATCGGCTTGGTCGTCACGCCCGGCGTGGTCATGTCGAACAACAAGAAGCTGATGCCCTGATACTTGTTGGCCTTGTCAGTGCGCACCAGGCAGAAAATCCAGTCGGCCTTGTCGGCATAGCTGGTCCAGATCTTCTGGCCGTTGACCACCCAGTGATCGCCGCGATCTTCGCCGAACGTCTGCAGCGACACCAGGTCAGAGCCCGAGCCGGGTTCCGAATAGCCCTGGCACCAGCGGATCTCGCCACGCGCGATCTGGCCCAGATAGTGCACTTTCTGGTCTTCGGTGCCGAATTTGAGCAATGCGGGGCCCAGCATCCAGATGCCAAAGCTCGACAATGGCGGGCGCGCACCGATCCGCGCCAGTTCCTCGCGCCAGATCTTCGCCTGCGGCGCGGTCAGCCCGGCACCGCCATAGGCCTGCGGCCAGTCGGGCACGGTATAGCCCTTGGCGACGCAGCGTTCGAGCCAGACCTTCTGCGCCTCGCTCTTGAACACGAAATTGCGCCCGCCCCAGCAGACATCGTCTTCATCCTGCACGGGTTTGCGCATCTCGGCGGGGCAATTGGCATCGAGCCAAGCGCGGATTTCCGCGCGGAATGTGTCCAGATCCGACATCGTTGTCTCCTCTCTTAAACGAGAGGTTAAGGCGACTCGCGGGGTGCTGCAAGCCCGGATTTCCGGGCATTTTGGGAAGTGTCGCATGCCGTAGCGTAAACCGCGTGGCGGTTGACGCGCCCCGATTTGCGCCGCAGTCTGCCGCCAACAAGACGACGTACGGGAAAGGGGCCACAGGCCATGAGCAGCACATCACGCTTCACCGGCAAGACGGTGGTCGTCACCGGCGCGGCGTCGGGAATCGGGCGCGCCACGGCACTGGCCTTTGCGGGCGAAGGCGGCGTAGTCTATGCCGCCGACATCGATGCGCAAGGGCTTGCCGCCACGGCCGCCGCGTCGAACGGCGTGATCCACACCCATGTCGCCGATGTCACCAGCACCGAAGATATCCGCGCGCTGATGGACCGCGCGGCGGCCGAAACCGGTGGGATCGACGTGGTGTTCAACAATGCCGGCGCAGGCGGCGATCGTGCGCCGATCGACGAGATCGAACCCGCCGGGTGGGACCGCACGATGGATCTGCTGCTGCGCTCGGTGGCGTTCGGCATCCGCTATGCCGTGCCGCACATGAAAGGCCGCGCCTCGACTCGCAACGGCGGCGCAGCGATCATCAACACCAGCAGCGTGGCCGCGGTCGGCCCGGGCTATTCGCCCACCGCCTATGCCGTGGCCAAGGCCGGCGTGCTGCACCTGACCAAAGTCGCCGCCGCCGATCTGGCCAAACACGGCATCCGTGTCGCGGCGGTCCAGCCGGGCTTTATCAACACCAACATCTTTACCCGCGCGCTCGATCTGTCGGGCGATGCCGAGACGATGGCCAAGGCGGCCATTGCACACATGTCGCAGGCCGCGCAGCCTGTCGCGCGCGGCGGCCAGGGCGACGACATTGCCCAGGCGGTGCTGTTCCTCGCCAGCGAAAATGCCGGTTTCGTGACGGGCACCTCGCTGGTGGTCGATGGCGGGCTGACCATCGGCCCGCGCCATAGCTGGGACCCTGCCAGCCCTGGCATTTTCGAGATGCTGGAACAATTTGCGCAAAGTCCGCAAAGCCCACCTTGATCTGGCGCAAGGCTTGGCGCAGAGATTTAACCGATAGATTAAACGCGAACAGATTCGGCGCCAAGCGGGCGCCTGGGAGAGGCTGAGATGGATTTCGATCCGACCGAACGGCAAGTGTACTGGCGCGACCGCGTGCGCGATTTCATCGAAAACCGCGTGCGCCCGCGCCACGCCGACTACAAGGCGGAACAGCGTACCGGCGACCGCTGGAAAGTGCTGCAAGTGGTCGAAGAGGAAAAGGCCCGTGCCAAGGCGGCGGGGATCTGGAACTTGTTCATGCCCCCGCGCAATTCGGGCCATCATCATGTCGATGACAGCTTTCAATTCGAAGGCCCGGGCCTGACCAATCTGGAATATGCGCTCTGCGCCGAGGAAATGGGCCGCATCGGCTTTGCCAGCGAGGTGTTCAACTGCTCCGCGCCCGATACCGGCAACATGGAAGTGCTGCACCGCTATGGCACGCGCGCGCAAAAGGACGAATGGCTCGAACCCTTGATGAACGGGCGTATCCGGTCGGCCTTTTTGATGACCGAACCGCAAGTCGCCTCGTCGGACGCCACCAATGTCGAAACCTCGATTGCGCGCGATGGCGACCATTATGTGATCAACGGCCGCAAATGGTGGTCATCGGGTCTGGGCGATCCGCGCTGCAAGATCCTGATCGTGATGGGCAAGACCGATTTTGGCGCCAAGCGCCATTCGCAGCAATCGATGGTGCTGGTGCCCACCGACACCCCCGGTGTCGAGATCGTGCGCCATCTGCCGGTGTTCGGCTATGACGATGCACCGCATGGCCACATGGAAGTGCGGCTGAACAACGTGCGCGTGCCGGTCGAAAACATCCTGCTGGGCGAAGGGCGCGGGTTCGAGATCGCGCAAGGGCGCCTCGGGCCGGGCCGCATCCACCACTGCATGCGCACGATCGGCGTGGCCGAGGAAGCGATCGCCAAGATGGCGCGTCGCCTGCAAAGCCGGGTCGCATTCGGCAAGAAAATCTCTGAACATTCGATCTGGGAACAGCGTATCGCCGCCGCGCGCATCGATATCGACATGACCCGCCTGCTCTGCCTGAAGGCGGCGGACATGATGGACAAAGTCGGCAACAAGGCGGCGGCGCTGGAAATCGCGATGATCAAGGTGCAGGCGCCCAACATGGCACTGCGGATCATCGACGATGCCATCCAGGCGCATGGCGGCGCGGGCGTGTCCGAGGATTTCGGCCTGGCCGAAGCCTATGCCCATCAGCGCACGCTGCGGCTGGCCGATGGTCCCGACGAAGTGCACAACCGCGCGATCGCCCGCATCGAATTTGCCCGTCACAGCGACAAGCCGGGCGACAAGACCGACTTCAGCTCGGGCGACCTGGGGGTCGCACGCTGAACCTTGACCCGCTTTATGTCGCGCCGGTCAAAGTGGGGGTGCCTGCTTCGACCGGCCCGGCATAAGCGGGGATGGTCCTTTACAAGAGGGAAAGTTGCGATGAGAGCCGCCGTTCTGCAACAAGCCGGCACGCCGCTGGTGATCGAGACGCTGAGCGTGGCCAAGCCCGGCCCGCATGAAGTGCTGATCCGCACCGCCGCCTGCGGGCTGTGCCATTCCGACCTGCACTTCATCGAAGGGTCGTACCCCCACGCCATGCCCTGCGTGGCCGGGCACGAAGCGGCGGGCGTGGTTGAAGACGTCGGCAGCGAAGTGCGCACGGTCAAAAAGGGCGACCATGTCGTTACCTGCCTGTCGGCGTTTTGCGGGCATTGCGAATTCTGCGTGACCGGGCGCATGGCGCTATGCCTGGGCGGCGACACCCGGCGTTCGTCCAGCCAGCCGCCACGCCTGACGCGCGACAGCGATGGCGCCACGGTCAACCAGATGCTCAATCTGTCGGCGTTTGCCGAACTGATGCTGATCCACGAACATGCCTGCGTTGCGATCAATCGCGACATGCCGCTCGATCGCGCGGCGATCATCGGCTGTGCGGTCACCACCGGGGCGGGCACGATCTTCAACGCCTGCAAGGTCACGCCGGGTGAAACCGTGGCGGTGGTCGGCTGCGGCGGGGTGGGCCTGGCCACGATCAACGCGGCAAAAATCGCCGGCGCCGGGCGGATCATCGCCGCCGATCCGATCGCCGAAAAGCGCGATCTGGCCATCAAGCTGGGCGCGACCGACGTGATCGATGCCAGCGCACCCGATGCCGCCAAGCAGATAGTCGAACTGACCAAAGGCGGCGTCGACCATGCCATCGAGGCGGTCGGTCGTCCCGCGTCGGCCAGCCTGGCGGTCGCCAGTTTGCGCCGGGGCGGCACCGCGACGATCCTGGGGATGATGCCGCTGGCCGAAAAAGTCGGTCTGTCGGCGATGGACCTGCTGTCGGGCAAGAAACTGCAAGGCGCGATCATGGGCGGCAACCGGTTCCCGGTCGATCTGCCGCGTCTGGTCGATTTCTATCTGCGCGGGTTGCTCGATCTCGACACGATCATCGCCGAACGCATCCCGCTCGACGCGATCAATGCCGGGTTCGACAAGATGCGGGCGGGCCATTCGGCGCGTTCGGTGATCGTGTTCGATAGCTGAGGACCACAGCCCATGACCCAGACCCCGGCGATGGACGCGCAGACCGCGTTTACCGGCACCGTCCCGCCCGAAGGCGACGACCGGCTCGATGAAGCCCGGCTGACCGCTTGGTGTGCCGACCATGTCGCAGGCTTTGTCGGCCCGTTGTCGGTGTCGAAATTCAAGGGCGGGCAATCCAACCCGACCTATCGCATCGATGCGCCTTCGGGCCCCTATGTGCTGCGCCGCAAGCCGTTCGGCAAATTGCTGCCATCGGCCCATGCGGTCGATCGCGAATACAAAGTGCAGGCGGCGCTGTCGGCCACCGGCTATCCGGTGGCGCGGCAATATGGGCTGTGCCTCGATGAGACCGTGATCGGATCGTGGTTCTATGTGATGGGCTGTGTCGATGGCCGCACGATCTGGGACGGTGCGATGCCCGGCGCCACGCCCGCAGAACGCCGCGCGCACTATTTCGCGATGGTCGACACGCTTGCCGCGCTCCATGCGGTCGATCCGGAGGCGGTGGGCCTTGGCGATTATGGCAAGCCGGGCAACTATTTCGGGCGGCAGGTCGATCGCTGGACCAAGCAATATCGCCTGTCGGAAACCGAAACGATGCCCGAAATGGAGCGGCTGATCGAATGGTTGCCGCAAACCCTGCCCGAACAGATGCGCATCAGCGTGGTGCACGGCGATTACCGCATCGACAACATGATCTTTGCCCGCGACGAGGCCAAAGTGCTGGCCGTGCTCGACTGGGAACTGTCGACACTGGGCGACCCGCTGGCCGATTTCACCTATTTCTGCACTGCCTGGGCGCAAGACAACGGCGGGCGTTCGGGGGTGAAGGATCTCGACCGCGCGGCGCTGGGCATCCCCGAACTCGATGAAGTGGTGGCGCATTATTGCGCGCGCACCGGGCGCGGCAATGTGCCGCAGATCGACTGGTATCTGGCCTACAACTTCTTCCGCCTGGCCGCGATCATCCAGGGCATCAAGAAACGGGTGATCGACGGCACCGCATCGTCCGCGCATGCCAGGGCGATGTCCGAACGCGTGCAGCCACTGGCCGCGCTCGCGCTCAGCCACGCGGTGCTGGCCGGGGCGTAAATCGGTCGATCCACATGCTGGCGCCCGCTTTGGGATCAGGTTAGGCTGGCGTCGATGCGACGTCCCCTTTTGCGCTGTGCGATTCTCCTGCTTGGCGCCACCGCGCTTGGCGGCGGTGTCAACGCGTTCGGCGCGGTGGCGCCGGATGCCGCCCCTCGCCCGGCCATCGCGCCGCCGCCCGATTGGGTGCTGCCCGCCACGATCCCGCCGCCGCCTGACCAGACCGAACGCTCATCGGTGATCGTTCTGCTGACCGACGAACAGGCGCACCTGACCGATGGCGGAGTCGCGCTCTATCGCGACAACATCTATCGCATTGCCACCTCGCAAGGGCTCGATTCAGCCGCGTTGCAGATCAACTGGGACCCCAGCCTCGAACAATTGACGATCCACCGCTATCGCATACTGCGCGACGGCCAGACGATCGATCTGTTGGGCGATGGATCGCATCTGCAAGTGGTGCGGCGCGAAAAGAACCTGGAAAACGCCACGCTCGACGGTGAATTGACCGCGTCGCAACAGCCCGAAGACTTGCGGCTGGGTGATGTGATCGATCTGGCCTATACCATCGTGCGGCGCGATCCTGCGACCGGCGGGCGCGCCGAGGGGCTTTATGGTCCGCAGGATGGCTGGTCATACGGGCGTTATCGCCTGCGGATCACCTGGCCCGACGCGCGCCAGGTGCAATGGCGGGCCGCGCCCGGCGTCGTGCAGCCCAAACGGACCGAAACCGGCGGACAGATCGAACTGCTGACCGACCTGACCAATGTGCTGACCCACCATGGTCCATCCCATGCCCCGTCGCGCTATGGCTTTGTCAATCTGGTCGAACTGAGCGAATTTGCCGACTGGCCGGCGGTGTCGCGCCGGTTTGCCGGCTTGTTCGACGCCGCCGCGACATTGCCCGCCAACAGTCCGCTCCATGCAGAAATCGCGCGCATCGCCGCCGCTTCGCCCGATCCGGTGCGCCGGGCCGAACTGGCACTGGCACTGGCCGAAGAACAAGTGCGCTATCTGTTCGTCGGCATCGATGATGGCGGCTTTGTCCCCGCGCCCGCCGACCAGACCTGGCAACGCCGCTATGGCGATTGCAAGGGCAAGACCGCGCTGCTGATCGCGCTGCTGCATGGCCTGGGCATCGCCGCGCGCCCGGTGCTGGTCAACACGCAGGATGGCGATGCCACCGCGCATCGCCTGCCGACAATGGCCGGGTTCGACCATGTGATTGTCGAGGCAACAATCGGCGGCAAGAGCTACTGGCTCGATGGCACGCGCCAGGGCGATACGCATCTCGATCGTCTGGAAATGCCCAATTACGGCGTGGGCCTGCCCGCCACCACCGAGGGCAGTGCGCTGATCGCCATGATTCCGCCGCCGCCGACTGCCCCGCAAAACGTCACCAGCCTGACCCTCGACGCCTCGGCCGGGATCGAGGCGCCGGCCAAGGCCAGCGCCGAAATGCGTTTTCACGGCGAAGACGGCGCGACGATGCGGATGAAATATGCCGGGCTGTCGAGCGCAGACCTCGATCACAGCCTGAAAAAGCTGTGGCACGACACCTATGATTTCATCACCCCCGACACGGTCGCGGCGCGGCAGGAGGAACCCGGCGGCGATTTTGTGATCACCTTGCGCGGGCGGGCCAGGATGGACTGGTCGCTCAGCGGATCATCACGCTGGTACGAACTCGATCGTGCGAGGGTGGGATGGAAATTCGACACCACCCGCGATGGCGACTTGCTGCCCGATGCGCCGTTCGCGTTTCCCCATCCCGAATGGTGGGCCAATCATGAAACGGTGATCCTGCCCCGGCACGGCGAAGGCTTTACGCTGCAAGCCAGGGATGTCGATCGCACGGTGGGCGGGCTCTATGCCTTTCACCGCACGGTCACCATGGCCAACGGCGTGGTGACGATGGACAACGACACCCGCTCGCTCAAATCCGAATTGCCCGCCGCCGAGGCAGACGGCGTGCACAGCGCGATGCAGGATCTCGCCGACGAGGGCGTGTTCATCCATCTGCCCGATGGCTATCTGCGCACCGCGGCCGATTTTCAGGCGCTGGCCGCAGACAAAGTGGCGCTGGCCCGTGCGCATATGCAGAACGGCGCAGTGCTGCTCGACCGCAACGATGCGGCATCGGCCATTGCCGAAGCCACCGCCGCGCTGTCACTCGATCCCGATCTGACAATGGCCCATGGCGTGCTGGCGCTGGCGCTGGCGCGCGAAGGACACGACGATACGCGTGCACTGGCCGAAGCCGACACTGTGCTGGCGGCCAAGACCGCCGCCGACGGACAACGCTGGCTGGCCTGGTCGGCGCGCGGTGCGGTGCTGTTGCGGCGGGGCGACTATGCCGGGGCGCTGGCCGCCTATACCAAAGTGCTCGACGCCAACCATGGCGATCTCAACGCGCTGATCGGGCGCGGTTCCGCCCATCTGGAACTGGATCACCCGGTGCTGGCGCTGGCCGATTTCGACGCGGCGCAAGCAATCATTCCCGATCTGCCGATTGCCGCACTGCGCGCGATGGCACTGGCGGGGGTTGGCCGCCGCGCCGATGCGCTCGATGCCGCCGACAAGGCAATCGAACACGCCCCCGACGATCGCCAGACCCGCGTGCTGCGCATCACGGTGCGCGAAGAGACTGGCGACATGGCTGGCGCGCTGGCCGATGCCGACTATTTGCTGGCGCACAATCCGGGCGCGCAGGACTATCTCATCCACGCTGAATTGCTGCCGCTGACCGATACCGCGCGGCGCGAGGCAGACATTGCCGCCGCGCTGAAACGTGATCCCAAAAATGCGGGCGCGTTCATGCTGCGCGCGCAAGGCGCGATCACCACCGGGCAGTTGGATGTCGCCGCACGCGCGCTGACCCAGGCCAGCGCGCTCAAACCCGACAATCTGGCGCTGACCGGATTGCAGCTCGATCTGATGGCCAAGCGTGGCGAAGCGGAAGCCGCGCTCAAACTGGCGCAGGACACCACCGCGAAACACCCCGGCGATGCCAGCGCGCTCAATCTGGTGTGCTGGTTCAAGGCCACGCGCAATGTCGCACTCGACAGCGCGCTGGCCGATTGCGATGCCGCACTGAAACTGGCCGAAGGCACCCCCGCATATCTCGACAGCCGGGGTCTGGTGCGGTTGCGCTCCAACGATGCCAAAGGTGCGATTGCCGACTATTCGGCGGCGCTGCGCCATTCGCCCGATCTGGTCAGTTCGCTCTATGGCCGGGGCATCGCCTGGGCCCGGCTGGGCGATCGCAACCGCGCGCTGGCCGATCTGTCACGCGCGCGCAGCACGCGGCCCGAAATCGATACGATCTGGGCCGATTACGGCGTCACACCGCCGGCCGGGTTCTGAACAGATCGGCGGCGGCCGCCTCATAGGCCGCCGCCACCGCCAGACACGTCGCCTCGCCATGGATCGGCGCGACGATCTGCACCCCCATCGGCAGGCCCGTGGCGCTGAACCCGGCAGGCACGGCCAGCGCAGGGCAGCCCGCCATCGTCACCAGACACACCGCCTGCATCCATTCGTGGTAGGTCTGCATCGCCTGCCCGCCCACCACCGTGGGCCAGTGCTGTTCGACCGGGAACGGAAAGACCTGCGCGGTGGGGACGATCCACACGTCGTAGCGGCACAGGAACGCGGCGACCGCGCGGCTCCAGCCGGTGCGGATCGCCGACAGCGCGGCGACATCATAAGCCGACAGCGCAAACCCGCGCTCGATCTCCCACAGCGCCTCGGGCTTCAACAGGCGCCGCGTGGCGGGATCGTTGTACAGCGGCAGCATCCCCGCGCCGCTGTGAAAATGGCGCAGGCCGACAAACGCGCGCCAGACTTCGGCAACGGGAAAGTCGGGCACCGCCTGTTCGACATGCGCGCCCATTGCGGCGAAGCGATCGACCGCCTGCCGCGCGACATCGAGCACGCCGGGGTCGAACGGCACTTGCCCACCGAAATCGCCCGACCAGGCGATCCGCAGGCCCTTCATCGCCACAGGTTCGACCGCACGCAGCGGCGCCGCATCGGATTGCATGGCCAGCGGCATACGCGCGTCCCACCCGGCCATCACCGACAGCATCAGCGCCAGATCGCCCACATCGCGCGCCATCGGCCCGGTGACGGCAGGCGAAACCAGCCAGTCCTCGGCGCCTTCGGTGGCAATCCGCCCAAGACTGGTGCGAAACCCGCAGACGTTGTTCCACCCCGCCGGATTGCGCAGCGAACCGCCATAATCGCTGCCATCGGCCAATGGCAGCATGTCGGTCGCCAACGCCGCCGCCGCGCCGCCGCTGCTGCCACCCGCCGACAGCGCCAAGTTCCACGGATTGCGCGTCACCCCCCAGACCGGGTTGAAACTGTGCGAGCCCAGCCCGAATTCGGGGGTGTTGGTCTTGCCCACAAAGATCACCCCGGCGCGGCGCAACCGTTCGGCCACCAGACCGTCGTGGCGCGCGATCTGCCGCGCAAAGATCGGCGACCCTTGCGTCCAGGCCAGCCCCGCCACCGGTTCGAGATCCTTCACCGCATGCGGCAGCCCGTGCAGCACGCCCAGCGGCGCACCGCTCGCCACCATCCGGTCGGCCCGTTCCGCGTCGGCCAGAATGTCGGCACGGTCGCGCATGGCGATGATCGCATTGACGCGCGGATTGATCGCCTCGATCCGGTCAAGAAACGCGCTGGTCACCTCCACCGACGAAACCTGCCGAGCGGCGATCGCGGCCACCAGCGTGCGGGCGGGCCATTGGGTCAGCGGGAGGGAATGGGGAAGGTCCATCGTCATGGTGTCATCTCACCGCACCCGGCGTACGCTGGCAAGCCGCTACGACGAGAAAAATGATGCCCTATCGCGTTTCAGCCTAGCGCCGCGTGAACCCGACTGTAACGCAGTTTTGCAATGAGGATATGCCCCCAGATTCCTGCTATCGGACCCCGCGATGAACAATGCGTTCCAACAGTTTGACCGGCAAGACCAGGACACGACGCTGCTGAAGGCCGCCGTGCTGATGCAACAGGCCATCGACTTGCTCGATCTGGCCGGCGAAGTGCGCGCCGCCGTCCACCTGCAACACGCCATCGATACCCTGGCGATGCGGCTGCCCGAAATCGGGCAGCCGCACTGATATCAAGCTGCAATGATTGCCAATCTTCCCCCCTCCCCTTCAGGGGAAGGGCTTTCGAGCAGATTTCATTCCACCAAGAACGTCAGCTTGCCCTCGCCATCGTCGATATGCACGACATGCCCGTCGGGAATGTCGCCCGCCAACAGCATGTCGGCCAGCGGGTCCTGCACATAACGCAGCACCGCGCGCTTGAGCGGGCGGGCGCCATAGACCGGGTCGTACCCCACGCGCCCCAGCCAGCGCTTGGCCGCTTCCGACAGATCGAGCGTGATCTTGCGATCCTTCAGCAGCGCGGCCACACGCGCCATCTGCAAGTCGACGATCGGGGCCATATGCGCCTGACCCAGCCGGTGGAACAGGATGATCTCGTCCAGCCGGTTGAGGAATTCGGGGCGGAAATGCGCGCGCACCACATCCATCACTTGCGGTTCGGCCAGCGCGACATCCTGATCTTCGTCCAGCGCGGCCAGATATTGGCTACCCAGATTGCTGGTCAGGATAATCAGCGTGTTGGTGAAATCGACCTGCCGCCCCTGCCCGTCGGTCAGGCGCCCGTCGTCGAGCACCTGCAACAGCACGTTGAACACATCGGCATGGGCCTTTTCGACTTCGTCGAACAGCACGACCTGATAGGGCCGCCGCCGCACCGCTTCGGTCAGCACGCCGCCTTCGTCATAGCCGACATAGCCCGGAGGTGCGCCGATCAACCGGCTGACGCTGTGCTTTTCCATGAATTCCGACATGTCGATGCGCACCATCGCGTTGTCGTCATCAAACAGGAACCCGGCCAGCGCCTTGGTCAATTCGGTCTTGCCGACGCCGGTGGGGCCGAGGAACAGGAAACTGCCCAGCGGCCGGTTGGGGTCCTGCAACCCCGCCCGCGCACGCCGCACCGCCTTTGACACGGCGGCCACGGCATCGCTCTGCCCGATCACCCGCGCGCCCAGCGCGGCCTCCATATTGAGCAGTTTCTGGCGTTCGCCTTCCAGCATGCGATCGACCGGGATGCCGGTCCAGCGGCTGACCACCCCGGCGATATCCTCGGCGGTCACTTCCTCGCGCAGCAGGGCATTGTGCGCCTGGCTCTGCGCCTCGGCAATCTGGCGTTCGAGCTCGGGAATGCGGCCATAGGCCAGTTCGCCCGCACGACCGAGGTCGCCCTGGCGCTGCGCCTGTTCCAGTTCGTTGCGCGCAGCATCGAGCGCTTCCTTGATCTTTCCTTCGGCAGCGATCTTGTCGCGTTCGTTCTGCCAGCGGGTGGTCAATTCGGCCGATTGCTGTTCCAGATTGGCCAGTTCCGCGCGCAAGGCCGTCAGCCGGTCTTTCGACGCGGC
The DNA here is from genome assembly GCF_001519065.1 of Novosphingobium sp. FSW06-99. Lineage (GTDB taxonomy): Bacteria > Pseudomonadota > Alphaproteobacteria > Sphingomonadales > Sphingomonadaceae > Novosphingobium. The sequence continues at coordinate 180,495 of NZ_KQ954260.1, read as the reverse complement.
ATCGGTTTCCTTGGCCAGTGCCATGTCCTCGATCTTCAACTGGATGATCCGCCGGTCGAGATTTTCGATCTCTTCAGGCTTGGATTCCACTTCCATGCGGATGCGGCTGGCGGCCTCATCCATCAGGTCGATCGCCTTGTCGGGCAGGAAACGGTCGGCGATATAGCGGTTGGACAGCGTCGCGGCGGCCACGATCGCCGCATCGGCGATGCGCACGCCATGGTGCAATTCGTACTTTTCCTTGATCCCGCGCAGGATCGAGATGGTGTCCTCGACCGTCGGTTCGCCCACGAACACCGGCTGGAACCGCCGCTGCAACGCGGGGTCCTTTTCGATGTATTTCTGGTATTCGTCGAGCGTGGTCGCGCCGATGCAATGCAGTTCGCCGCGCGCCAGCGCGGGTTTCAGCAAGTTCGAGGCATCCATCGTGCCTTCGGTCTTGCCCGCGCCGATCAGCGTGTGCATTTCGTCGATGAACAGGATGATCTCGCCCTCGGCGCCCTTCACTTCGTCGAGCACGGCCTTCAGCCGTTCCTCGAATTCGCCGCGATATTTGGCCCCCGCGATCAACGCGCCCATGTCGAGCGCCATCAGCCGCCGGTTGCGCAGGCTTTCGGGCACATCGCCATTGGCGATGCGCACCGCCAGCCCTTCGGCAATCGCGGTCTTGCCCACGCCCGGTTCCCCGATCAGCGCGGGGTTGTTCTTGGTGCGGCGGGCCAGAATCTGGATGGTGCGGCGGATTTCCTCGTCGCGACCGATCACCGGATCAAGCTTGCCCTCGCGCGCGGCCTCGGTCAGGTCGCGGGCATATTTCTTCATCGCGTCATAGGCGTTTTCGGCCCCCGCGCTGTCGGCATTGCGGCCCCCACGCAACGCGGCAATCGCCGCCTCGAGCGCGGGCGCAGTCACATTGGCGTCCTTCAACGCCTGCCCAGCCGCCGTCGTAGTGGCGAGCGTCAGCGCCACCAGAATGCGTTCGACGGTGACATAGCTGTCGCCCGATTTCGTCGCGATCTGTTCGGCCTGGTCGAGCAGGCGCACGGTATCGTTGTCGAGCCCCGGCGAGGCCTGCGCGCCCGATCCGCTGACCGCGGGAATACGCGTCAGCGCGCGGTCCACTTCGGCCTGTGCCAGCACGGCATTGCCCCCGGCGCGCTGGATCAGGCCGCTGGCCATCCCTTCGCTGTCTTCGAGCAACACCTTGAGCACATGTTCGGGGGTGATGCGTTGATGGTTGAGCCGGATCGCCAGCGTCTGCGCCGCCTGCAAAAAGCCCTTGGCGCGGTCGGTGAATTTTTCGAGGTTCATGGAAACAGGTTCCTCCTTTGCCACCCAAGGTAGTGTGGCATTTTCGCCACACAAGGAGATGGATCAAATTTCACGCATGGTCTGTCCAGAAACCCCCAACCAAAATGGTCCCCGAACCGGGGAGGATTGAAGGGGGCCGGATCTGAGATCCGCGAAACACACTTTCAAGGCTTCGGCGCCTTGGGCGCGTCGGGCGCATATTGCTGGCCAAAGAAATCCCCCGCAAACCAGCGCGGCGGTTGCTCGGCATTGGCCAGGCCCAGCACGATATCGGTGTTGACCCGCGCAAACAGCGCGCCCGCCTCCCAATCGAACGGCAGCGACAGATCATCGCTGACCTGATGGTAATGGTCCTTCAAAAACGCGCGGAACTGCCGCTCGCCGTCCCCGGCAAAGCCCGGCACCATGAACACCGCGGGGATGCCCTGCTGAACAAAGCGATAGTGGTCAGACCGGGTGAACACGCCCTCTTCGGGGATCGGATCGGGCGACAGCGTGATGCCGTCGCGCCCCGCCGCCGCTGCCGCGATCGGCCCGATGGTCGAATGCTGCGCGCCGAACGCGACCAGATCGGTAAAGCGATAGAGCAGCACCGGCATGTCGAAATTGACATCGGCCACCATCGCCCCTGCCGTCGGCAGCGGATGGCGCGCCAGATAGTCCGACCCCAGCAACCCGGATTCCTCGCCGGTCAGCGCGGCAAACAGCACCGACCGACGCGGGCGCTGTGGCACACCCGCCAGCGCGCGCGCCGCCGCCAGCATTGTCGCCACCCCGGCGGCATTGTCCATCGCGCCATTATAGATCCGGTCGGGCCCTTTGCCGCCCACCCCCAGATGATCGAGATGCGCGCTCAGCACCACGCTCTGCCGGGCCAACACGGGGTCGCTGCCGGGCAGCAGCGCGACGACGTTTTCGGTCCTGATGTCGCGCCACTGGCTGGTCAGCGCGATATCGGCGCTGGCCTGCATGTCAAACCCGCCGGGCCGCCCGCCGGCCCGATCGGCCTGCGCCAGCACGCCATCGAGCGAGTGCCCCGCGGCGGCAAACAGCCGCTCTGCCACGTCGGGGTGCAGCATGACCGACACCTTGATGTCCCGCGCGCGCACAAACGCCTGCCCGTCGTCGCCCACCCAGGTGCGCGCCGGGCGCGCGACGGATTCGATCAGATGGTCCCACGTTCCGCGCTTGCGATCCTGCAAGGTCTGCACCGTGATCACCGCCACCGCGCCGCGCCGCATCGCCATGACCGTCTTTTCCGCGCCCAGAAACGCGCCCAGCTCGCTGTCCACACCCTTGGGATAGCCCGAGAGCACCACCACCACTTTGCCGCGCGCGTCGATCCCGCGATAATCGTCCTGGCCCAGATCGGCCCGATCGATGCCAAACCCTGCAAACACCAGCGGCGCGCTGATCGCCACGGCCCGATCGGTCAGGCTGGCGCGCAACAACGCCCGGTCGGGCGCAATCGCCATCGCCCGCCCGCCATAGCGCAACGTGACCGCAGGCGGCCCCGCCAGCCGTGCCTCGCGAAAGGTGACCGGCTGGTAATAGGTGCCGTCGGCCCCGGCAGGTTTCAGCCCCAGCGCCTGATAGCGCGCGGCGACAAACCGCGCCGCGATGTCAAACCCCGGCGTCCCCGGTTCGCGCCCCAGCAACAAGTCATCGGCCAGAAAGGTCACATCGGCCTGCACATCGGATGCCCGGATCGGCACCTCCTGCGCCTGCGCCAGGCTGGCGACGGACAGCGTGGCGGCAAGCAGAACGGGCAGTTTCATCGCGGCGCACCTCATGCTGTGATCACCCCGCATGGCCTATCGCCAACGGCCCCTGCGGGCAATCGGCCTGCGTTTGCAAATTTAGGCCCTGTTCATTGCCGCGCGGTTCTGGAATGTCGGGGCAAACCGCTCATCCTGCTAGAGGATTTTGCCATGCTCCGTCCCTTGCTGCTTGCCTCTGCCGCCCTGTTGCTGGCCCCGCTGGCACAGGCGCAACAGGCGCCCGCCCCGGTGTCCGAACTCGCCGCGCGGGTCGATCTGCCCTATGACCGGTTCACCCTGCCGAACGGCCTGACGGTGCTGGTGCACACCGATCGCAAGGCGCCGATCGTGGCGGTATCGGTCTGGTATGCGGTGGGGTCGAAAAACGAGCCGCGCGGGCGCACCGGGTTTGCCCACTTGTTCGAACACCTGATGTTCTATGGCTCGCAGCACAATCCGGGCAATTTCTTCGCGCCGCTGACCCAGGTCGGCGCGACCGACGCCAACGGCACCACCTGGTTCGATCGCACCAACTATTTCGAGACCGTGCCGACCGGCGCGCTCGATCGCGCGCTGATGATGGAAAGCGACCGCATGGGCTGGCTGTTGCCCGCGATGACGCAGGCGCGCGTCGATGCGCAGCGCGCGGTGGTCAAGAACGAAAAGCGCCAGGACGACAACCAGCCCTATGGCCTGACCCAGTATGAACAGCAGGAAACGCTCTATCCCGCCGGACACCCCTATCACCATGCCACGATCGGCTCGATGGACGATCTCGACCTTGCCTCGCTCGACGATGTAAAGGGCTGGTTCCGCGACCATTATGCTCCCAACAATGCCATTCTGGTGCTGGCGGGCGATATCGACCTGCCCACCGCCCGCGCCAAAGTCACCACCTGGTTCGGTGCGATCCCGCCCGGGCCAAAGGTTCAGCCGGTGCGCGCGCCGGTGGTGCCGCTGACCGCACCGGTGGCAAAAACCATCCATGATCAGGTGGCGACCATCCGGCTGATGCGCATCTGGGCCATACCGGGCCTCGACAATCCCGATTATCTGCCGCTGCAGATCGGCGCGACAATCCTGGGCGGGCTGACCAGTTCGCGCCTCGCCGATACGCTGGTGCATGGGCGCGAAATCGCGGTCGATGCGGGGGCAGAGGCGGATATCTTTGCCCAGGCCGGGCAGTTTTCGGCACAGGCCGATGTCAAACCCGGTGCCGATCCGGTGGCGGTGGGCGCCGCGCTCGATGCCGAAATCACCCGCCTGATCGAACAGGGCCCCACGCTCGATGAAGTGCAGCGCGCCAGCGTCGCCTATGTCGGGTCGATGATCCGGGGCCTGGAATCGGTCGGCGGCTTTTCGGGACAGGCGCCCGAACTGGCGCAGGGCCTGCTCTATTCGGGCGATCCGGCGCATTACCGGGTTGAACTGGACCGCGCCGCGCAGATCACCCCGCAGGCGGTGCGCGCGGCGATGCAGAAATGGCTGCGCAGCCCGGCCTTTGCGCTGACCATCGCGCCCGGCACGCGCACCGCCGGGGGCGAAAACCGGGGTGGCGACAATGCCCTGCCCCCCGCACAGCCCGCCCCGCCGACGCCTGCCGGGCTGAGCGCGCTGGCCACCGATGGCGATCGCAACCACCTGCCCGACGCCGCCGAAGTGCCGCCGCTGCCGTTTCCGGCGATCGAGCGCGCCACGCTGTCGAACGGGATGAAAGTCTATTTCGCGCGGCGCAGCGCAGTGCCGGTGGTGCAAGTGCGGCTGTCGTTCGACGCGGGCTATGCCGCCGATCCGGCCGGCGCGCGCGGCACGCAGGCGCTGTTGCTGAAACTGATGGACGAAGGCACGCTGGATCTGCCCGCGATCGATCTGGCCCGTGCGCGCGAACGGCTGGGCGCGGTGATCAGCGACACCTCGGGCGCCGACCAGACCGCGTTCCAGCTAGACGCGCTGGCGCCCAATCTGGCCGCCTCGATCGATCTGCTGCGCGATTTCGTGCGCCATCCCGGCCTGCGTGAGGCCGATCTGGCCCGCGTTCGCGCGCAACAACTGTCGGCCATCGATGCCGAGGCCAACGATCCGGATGCCCTGGCGCTGCGCGTGCTGTACCACACGCTCTATGGCCCCGATCACCCCTATGGCACCGCGCAGAGCGGCATCGGCACGCGCGCCAGCGTGGCCCGACTGACCCGCGCCGATCTGGAACACTGGCACCACACCTGGCTGCGCCCCGATCGCTCCAGCCTGTTCGTAACCGGCGACACTACGCTGGATGCCGTAAAACCCCTGCTCGAAAAGAGCTTTGGCGACTGGCAGGCCCCGGCCGAGCCCGCCCCGACGCTCGATTTTGACCGCCCCCTGCCCGCGCAGCACGAACATATCGTGCTGATCGACCGGCCCGGCGTGCCGCAGGCGATGATCGTCGGCGGCGAAGTGCTGAATGCCAAAGGCACCGACGATCTGGTGACCCTGCGCACCGCCAACGAGGTGCTGGGCGGATCGTTCCTGGCGCGGTTCACCACCAATCTGCGCGAAGACAAAGGCTGGTCCTATGGCACCTACAGCCAGATCGACACGCATCTGCGCAATGTCGCCTGGGGCATCTATGCCCCGGTGCAGACCGACAAGGCCGGCCCCGCGATCGCCGAACTGCGCAAGGAAACGCTGGCCTATCTGGGCACCAAGGGCACCACGCCGACCGAACTGGCACTGGCCGCCACCGGATCGGCCCGCCAGTTGCCCGGCCACTTCGAAACATCGGGTGCCGTGCTCGACGGCATCGCCGCAATCATCGAACACCACCGCCCCGACGATTACTACACCCACCTCCCCGACCGATATCGCGCCCTGACCACCACCGACCTGGACACCGCCGCCCGCACCAAAATCGACCCCGCACGCATCGTGTGGGTGGTGGTGGGCGATGCCGCCACGATCCGCCCGCAACTGGCGGCGCTTGGGCTGCCGGTGGAGGAGGTTAAGGCGGGGGAATAGGACAAAATGCGCCTTTAAATGGAGGGTGTGGAAGGCGCGCGGAATTCGTCTCTCGTTGATCGGCCATAATAGGTATACTGGCCCCGAATTCCCTGGCCCCAAATTCCTTGACTGCGGATGCGTTTGGGTGGGCGCAGGACCAAGCCTTCTAAAACGTCATGCCTGGAGATCCATGCGATGGTGGATGAATTCGAGAAAGAAGGAATAGCAATTGGCCCGGTTCGCCGCCGCCGAAGAACGCGGCCGTATCGCCGCGCAGACCGAGCCCCGGGCCGCAAGCGCGCGCTATGATCGCCGCCGGGGGCGGATGGTGATCGCACTGACCAACGGTTGCTCCTTCACGTTTCCTGTGCGCCTGGCGCAAGGGCTGGAGCAGGCCAGCGACGAACAGATCGCCGCGTTCGAGATTCTGGGGGGCGGTTATGGCCTCCACTGGGAAAGCCTGGACGTGGACTTGTCGATCCCCGGCCTGCTGGCGGGCCTGTTCGGCACCAGGTCCCATATGGCGCGCCATGCCGGACAGGCGCGATCACCCGCCAAAGCCGCCGCCGCGCGCGCCAATGGGGCCAAAGGCGGTCGCCCGCGCAAGTCTGCCGGCGCGTAGCAGCACGAGGGCCCGGTGTGCCGTGCCCCGCATCGTGACAGCCTTGGCCACCCCACCATCGCGGGTTGGCGATGCCGCTGATCGCCAGGGTCAGCAGCATCACCACGGTAACCACGCCAATCGCCTGGTTGACCGGGCCGAGCAACTGGCCCTCGTGCCAGGCCATGCCATAGGCGATCACGCAGTCGATCGGGTGGACAAGTCTTCGCGGGATTTCAGCGCGCCGGTGCGCAGGCCGGACGATGGCGCCCCGGCGCGCTGGTTCAGCCCAGCCGCGCCTTGATCACCTGGTTGACCAGTTGCGGGTTGCCCTTGCCCTGCATCGCCTTCATCGTCTGGCCGACGAAGAAGCCGAACAAGGCCTCTTTGCCCGCGCGATACTGTTCGACTTTGTCGGCATTGGCGGCCAGCACGGCATCGACGGCAGCCTCGATCGCGCCGGTGTCGCTGGTCTGTTTCAGCCCTTCGCGTTCGACGATCACCCCCGGCGCATCGCCGGATTCGAGCATCTTTTCCAGCACCTGTTTGGCAATCGAACCCGAAATCGTGCCATCGCCGACCAGCGCCAGCAATTCGGCGCCCGCCTCGGGGCTGACCGGGCTGTCAGACAGCGTGCGGCCCAGCTTGTTGAGCGCGCCGAACAGTTCACTGGTCAGCCAGTTGGACGCGGCCCGGGCCACTTCGGCCTCAGTCTTGCCCTGGCGGCGCGCGCTTTCGGCGATCAACCGTTCGAACCAGCGCGCGGTTTCCGCCTCTGCCGTCAGCACCCCGGCGTTATAGGCCGACAGGCCCAGCGCGGTTTCATACCGTGCACGCTTGGCATCGGGCAATTCGGGCAACGACGCGCGGCATTCCTCGATAAACGCGGGTTGCAGCACCAGCGGCAGCAGATCGGGATCGGGGAAATAGCGATAGTCGTGCGCGTCTTCCTTGCTGCGCATCGACCGGGTGGTGCCGGTATCGGGGTCGAACAGGCGGGTTTCCTGCACGATCTTGCCCCCGGCCTCCAGCACGTCGACCTGGCGGCTGGCCTCGTATTCGACCGTTGCCATGACAAAGCGCACCGAATTGACGTTTTTCGTTTCGGTGCGCGTGCCGAACGGTTCGCCCGGGCGGCGCACCGACACGTTGACGTCGGCGCGCATCGATCCCTGGTCCATGTTGCCGTCACACGATCCGACATACCGCAGGATGGTGCGCAGCTTGGCCAGATAGGCGCCCGCTTCGGCCGGGCTGCGCATGTCAGGCTTGCTGACGATTTCCATCAGCGCCACGCCCGACCGGTTGAGATCGACATAGCTCATGGTCGGGTGCTGATCATGCATCAGCTTGCCCGCATCCTGTTCGACATGGATGCGTTCGACGCCGATCACTTTGGTCTCATCGGGCTTTTTGTCGTCGGGCGTGATGGTCACCGCGCCCTCGCCCACCAGCGGATGGTACAACTGGCTGATCTGGTAACCCTGCGGCAGATCGGCATAGAAATAGTTCTTGCGATCGAACCGCGACCACGGATTGATCACCGCGCCGATGGCAATCCCGGTGCGCACCGCCTGGCGGATGCATTCGGCATTGGGCACCGGCAACATGCCGGGCATCGCCGCATCGACCAGGCTGACCTGGGTGTTGGGCTCTGCCCCAAAGGCGGTGGCGGCGCCCGAAAACAGCTTTGCCTGGGTGCTGATCTGGGCATGGACTTCCAGCCCGATCACCACTTCCCATTCGCCGGTGGCGCCCTGGATACGATAGCTGCTCATCTTACCACCACTTTTCCGGGCGCGCGGTGAAGGCGGCGCGGCGCTCGATCGCGAGGCCGGCGTTCAGCACGCCCTGTTCGTCAAACGGCCGCCCGATCAGGTGCAGCCCCAGCGGCAGCCCCTGCCGATCAACCCCGGCAGGCACCGACATCGCGGGCAGACCGGCGAGCGAGGCGGGCACCGAAAACACGTCGTTCAGGTACATTTCCAGCGGATCGTCGCTCTTTTGCCCCAGCACGAACGCCGCACTCGGCGCGGTCGGGGTCAGGATCACGTCGACCTGGCGGAACGCCTCTTCGAAATCGCGCGCGATCAGCGTGCGGACTTTTTGCGCCTGGGTATAATAGGCGTCGTAAAACCCGGCAGACAGCACATATGTGCCGATCATGATCCGGCGTTTGACCTCGCTGCCGAACCCGGCGGCGCGGGTGGCTGCATACATGTCCTGCAACCCCGCGCCCTCGGGCAGATCGCGCAAGCCATAGCGCACGCCATCATACCGCGCGAGGTTTGACGAGGCTTCGGCCGGGGCGATGATGTAATAGGTCGGCAGCGCATATCGGGTGTGCGGCAGGCTGATATCGACGACTTGCGCGCCCGCATCCTTCAACCAGGCGATGCCGTCGTCCCAGCTTTTGGCGACATCGGCGTTCAGCCCGTCGATGCGGTATTCGCGCGGAATGCCGACTTTCAGACCCTTCAGATCATCCGACAACTGCGCCGACCATGCCGGCACCGGCAGATCGAGGCTGGTCGAATCCTTGGCATCGAACCCGGCCATGGCTTCAAGCATGATCGCACAATCGGTAACATCGCGCGCCATCGGCCCCGCCTGATCGAGCGACGAGGCAAACGCGACAATCCCCCAGCGGCTGCACCGGCCATACGTCGGCTTGATCCCGGAAATCCCGGTGAACGCGGCGGGCTGGCGGATCGATCCGCCGGTATCGGTGCCGGTTGCCGCCGCCGCGATACGCGCGGCCACGGCGGCCGAAGACCCGCCCGACGATCCGCCCGGCGCACGGCCCGCGTTGTCGCCAGCGGCCCGCCAGGGCGAGATCACATTGCCGAACGCGCTGGTTTCGTTGGACGATCCCATCGCGAACTGGTCGAGATTGAGCTTGCCCAGCATGCCCGCACCGGCATCCCACAACCGCTGGCTGACGGTGGATTCATAGGGCGGGACAAAGCCTTCGAGGAAGTGGCTGGCCGCGGTGGTCTGCACGCCTTTGGTCGCGAACAGGTCCTTCATGCCGATCGGCACGCCCGCCAGTTTGCCCAGCGGTTGCCCGGCTGCGCGCGCGGCATCGACGCGCTGCGCCGCCGCCAGCGCGTGATCGGGCGTGGTGACGATAAACGCGTTGAGCGCAGGGTTGGCCTCGGCCACTGCCGCGTTGAACGCCTGTGCCACTTCGGTGGCGGTAAAATCACCCTTGGCCACGCCGTCGCGGATCGCGGCGATACCCAGATCGGTCAGTTCGCTCATGTTATTCGATCACCTTGGGCACACCGAAAAAGCCGTGTTCGGCTGCGGGTGCATTGGCCAGCACCGCATCGCGCACATTGCCGCCGGTCAGCGGGTCTGCACCCACGACATCGGCGCGCAGGCGCAACTGGTTGGGAATGACGGCGGTCATCGGTTCGACGCCGGCCACATCGACTTCGCCCAGTTGATCGACCCAGGCGAGGATGCCGTTCAATTCGGGCACCATCGCCTCGATTTCAGCCTGGGTTACCTTGATGCGCGCGAGCGACGCGATTTTCGCCACGTCTGCGGGGGCGACTGACATGCCCTTTGCCTTTCCGGTTCATGAAACAGGCCGGGCCACGCGGGGCCCGTACCCTGAAATTACTGCGGCACAGTGCCGCCTGCGGCACCACCGGGCGCGCTGCCCGCGCCCTGCATCTGTTGCTGCAGACGCTGGATCATCGCGCGTTCGCGCATCAGTTCGGCCGCGCTCTTGTAATCGAGCAGTTCGATGTCGAACGTCAGGTCGGCGTTGCCGGGGATCGAAACCTCACCGGTCTGTGGATTGGTCACACCCTTGGCGCCATAGGCCAGCCGGGCCGGGATGACGACGTGGTATTTGCCACCCTTCTGCATCTGCTGCAGCGCCTTGGAAAAGCCGGGGATGACGCCTTCCACCGGGATACCGGCATGTTCGCCACGGTCGAATTCCTTGCCGTTGGCCAGATAGCCGACATAGTTGACCTCGACCACGTCGGACAGCCCCGGCGTGGCGCCGGACCCGGCCTTTACCGTGACGACTTCCAGACCCTTTTGCCGGGTTTCAAAGGCCACTGCCCCGCCCAGCGCAACCGCCAGCACGACGCCAAGCCACAACTTGCCGATCGCACCCTTGGCGATGGGCTGCAAAGGAACGCGGGTGATTTCGGTCATGTTGGCCCCTCTAGGGAAGAATCTGGGTGGGCGGTACCGATTCGCCGGATCGATGTGAACCGACCGCACAAGCGAAAGGGCGCCGCGATGACGGCGCCCTCTTGGCCCAGCACGGGCCGCCTCGCAAGGGGGTAGATAAGGAGGGGATGCCCCTCCTTATCCGAATCCTACTTGCCGCCGTCGCGTTCCACGCGCTTGCGCTCCAGCTTGCGGGCGCGGCGCACGGCAGCGGCCTTTTCGCGGGCGCGCTTTTCCGACGGCTTTTCATAGTGGCGACGCAGCTTCATCTCGCGATACACACCTTCGCGCTGCAGCTTCTTCTTGAGCGCGCGAAGAGCCTGGTCGACGTTGTTGTCGCGGACGAGAATCTGCATAAAAAACCACACCTCACGAAAAGACAGGCCAGAACCCCGACTGCCGCACCACAAGGATTGAAGGCGCGGACGAACCCGGGGGAACACCCAATAGGGAAAAACAAAAAGGGCCGATTCCCGAACGGGATCGGCTCAGAATGGGGGCCCATTATCACTTCGAACCGACCCGCGCAAGCACCCGCGCGGCACCATCGGCATCGCGGCCAATAAAACCGCTTACCACTTTTGCGCACCTTGCTCTATGGACCACCCATGCAATCACCTCTTTCCTTTGTCACGGCCTCTGTGCTGGTGACGGTCGGCGGCGCGGCCGGGTCCTGGCTGCGCTTTGCCACCGGGCGCCTGTGGCACTTTGCCATCGGCCCGATCGCGGCCAACGAATTTCCCTGGGCTACGCTCAGCGTCAACATCGTCGGCTCGCTGCTGATGGGCATGCTGATCGGCTGGCTGGCGCGCCATTCGGCCGGCGGTGAAGCCTGGCGGATGCTGCTCGGCGTCGGTGTGCTCGGCGGGTTCACCACATTTTCCTCGTTCGCGCTGGAATTCGCATTGTTTGTCGAACGCGGCAATCTGGGGCTGGCGGCGCTTTATGTCGGCGTGTCGCTGCTGGCCGGGTTCGGCGCACTGTTCTTCGGGCTGGCCGCCACGCGAGCGGTGGCATGAAGGCGCCCCGCTCCTCCCCCTCGGGCGAAGACGCCGTTCGCCAGTTTGTCGTCGGCCGCGATGACGAAGGCGTGCGGCTCGACCGCTGGTTCAAACGCCACCTGCCGCAAGTCGGCTTTGCCACCGTGTCGCGCTGGGCGCGCACCGGGCAGATCCGCGTCGATGGCAAACGCGCCGATGTCGATACGCGGCTGGCCGCGGGGCAGACGCTGCGCGTGCCGCCGGGCGGATCGCTGCCCCCCGGCCCCGGCGGCGCACGCGCGCGCACGCCGTTGACCGACGAACAGATCACCCAGGCCGAAGCGATGGTGCTGACCAAGGACCGCGCGGCGATCGTGCTGAACAAGCCGCCGGGCCTGGCCACACAAGGCGGCAGCGGCACGCATGTGCATGTCGATGGCCTGCTCGATGCCTATGCCGGCGACAACGATCCGCGCCCGCGGCTGGTCCATCGGCTCGACAAGGATACCTCGGGCGTGCTGCTGATCGCGCGCACACCGGGCAGCGCGGCCTATTTTTCGCGCCATTTCGCCGGGCGTTCGGCGCGCAAGATCTATTGGGCGCTGGTGGTCGGCGTGCCCGAAGTGTTTGACGGGCTGATCGAATTGCCGCTGGCCAAACAGCCGGGCACCGGCGGCGAAAAGATGATGGTGGATGAAAGCGGCGCGGGCCTGACCGCGCGCACCCGCTATCGCGTGATCGATCGCGCGGGCAACAGTGCCGCCTGGGTCGAATTGCAACCGCTGACCGGGCGCACGCATCAGTTGCGCGTGCATATGGCGGCGATCGGCCACCCGATCGTGGGCGATGGCAAATATGGCGGGCAGGCCGCGTTTCTGACCGGCACGATCAGCCGCAAGCTGCACCTGCATGCGCGCCGCCTGGTGATCCCGCATCCCGAAGGCGACGCGCTCGACGTCACGGCGCCGCTGCCCGACCATTTTGCCACGGGCCTTGCCCAGCTTGGTTTTACCGAGGCCGATGGCGATGCGATGGTGCTGGCCGCCCCGCCAAAGGACCCGCGCGTGGTGGAAAAACGCGCCGCGCTGGCGCATGCGCGCGATGTGCGCCGCGATCGCAAGGGCGAACGGCGCAAACGCGGCGATGAAGCAGGCGGCGCCAAACCGGCACGCAAACCGGTGCGCAAGGCTGTGGACAAACCAGTGGGCAAACCTGTGGCAAAGCCGGGCAAAACCCCGGGGAGAACCGGTGCAAAACCGGGCCCGAAACCCGCCGGAAAACCTGTGGGCAAACCTGTGGGCAAACCTGTGGGTAAACCCGTGCGGCGCGCCCCGGCGCGTACGCCCAGGGGCAACACCTGAAAACGGCCGCGAACGATGCACCCCAATCCCGCCTTTCGCCCGAAAACCGATCCGGCCGACACCGCGCAACTCTATGCCGGGCTGATTGCCGAAGTCGGGTTCGGCATGGTGTTCCTGACCACGCCCGATGGCCCGCGCGTGGCGCATACCCCGCTGGTACTGCGTAAAGGCGGACGCATCGCGTTTCACCTGGCGCGCGGCAACGCGCTGACCCGCCATCTCGACGGCGCCAGCGCGCTGATCGTGGTCAATGGCCCCGATGGCTATGTCTCTCCGCGCTGGTACCACGATGCGGATCAGGTGCCGACGTGGAACTATCTGGCGCTCGAATGCGAAGGGCCGGTGCGGCGGCTCGATCACGACGGACTGATCGCCCTGCTGACCGAGGCCTCGGCGCTCAACGAGGCACGGCTGGAGGGCAAGCCGTGGACGATGGACAAAGTCTCCCCGCCGACGATGGCCAAGCTGACCGACGCGATCGTCGGGTTCGAGATGGAGGTGCTGGCCTGGCGCCCCACGCTGAAACTGTCGCAGAACAAGCGCGATGAAGAACGCGCGCGGGTGATCGCGGGGCTGGAAGCGGCGGGATCGGGCGCGGTGGCCACGCTGATGCGCGCGCTGGCGCCCGTAAAGCCGTGACCCCGTTGCGCCTCGCCATCTTTGATTGCGACGGCACGCTGGTCGACAGCCAGGCCGACATCGCGCTGGCGATGGAGGCGGCGTTTGCCACCCACGCCCTGCCCGCGCCGCCGCGCGCAGACATCCGGCGCATTGTCGGGCTGTCGCTCGGCGAAGCGATCCGCCAGCTATCCCCCGATCTGGACGCACAGACCGCCTCGGCCCTGGTGCAGGCGTATAAAGACGCGTTTCGCGCGCGCCGCGCGGCGGGCATGGTCGAAGAACCGCTGTATGACGGCATTGCCGCGCTGGTCGCCGGGCTGGATGCGGCGGGCTGGCTGCTGGGCGTGGCAACCGGCAAGAGCGACCGGGGCCTGGCGCATTGCCTGGACCATCACGGCCTGACCGGCCATTTCGTGACTTTGCAGACCGCCGACCGCCACCCGTCAAAACCCGACCCGGCGATGATCGAGGCCTGCCTCGATGCCACCGGCGCCGAACGCGCGCATACCGTGATGATCGGCGACACCGCCTATGACATGGCGATGGCGGTCAATGCCGGGGTGCGCGCGATCGGGGTCGATTGGGGATACCACCACCCCGTCGAACTGATTGCCGCAGGGGCCGAGGCGATTGCCGGATCGGTCGACGAACTGGCACTGCTGCTCAAGGGGCTGGAGGCGTGAACGATCCCGCATTGCCGCGTTTCATGGCCCTGCAGGCCGCGCGCGCGGCGGGCGCGGCGATCGCGCTGCTGGGCGTGGTGATGCTCAGCCATCGCATCGCGCTGCTGGCATGGGCGCCCGATGCATTGGGCGATGGATTGATCGTGGCGGGCGCGGTGCTGTTCTTTGCGGTGCCGCTGATCCTGGCCAAACGCTGGAAAAGCAGGGGATGAAACGGTTTTATCGTGATGTAACGGCGGCACAAACCGCCGGAGGCTGGCGCGTGCTGCTCGACGGGCGGGCGATCAAGACTCAGGGTGGCCGCGCCCAAGTGGTGCCCACGCTCGCGCTGGCCGAGGCGATGCGCGCCGAATGGGCCGATCAGGGCGAAACCATCGACACCACGCGGTTTTTCCTGCGCGATCTGGCCGATTATGCGATCGATGCGATTGCACCCGATCCTGCCGCCATCCGCGCCACGCTGCTCGGTTTCGCGCAGACCGACACGCTGTGCTATCGCGCCTGGCCCGACGAGCCCTTTGCCGCGCGCCAACAGACCGATTGGGAACCCCTGGTGCTGGCGGCAGAGGCGCGTTTCGATGTGCAGTTTGTGCGCGTGGCCGGGGTGATCCACCGCGCGCAGCCCGACGCCACGCTGGCCACGCTGCGCGCGCATCTGGATCGCCACGACGCGTTCACGCTGGCCGCGCTGCACACGCTGACCAGCCTGGCCGCCTCGCTGATCATCGGCCTGGCCGCGCTCGAACCCGATGCGCCGCTCGATCGCCTGTGGGATGCGGCCCATCTGGAAGAGTTGTGGCAGGCCGAATTGTGGGGCCACGATGCCGAAGCCACAGCCCGCCGCACCCGCCGCCACGCCGACTTTGTGAACGCCGCACGCTTTGCCACGCTGGCGCGCGCCTGATGCCCCAGCGCCTGAGCCTGACCGCGCTGGTGGTCGATGACTATGACACGGCCATCGCGTTCTATGTGGGCAAGCTCGGCTTTGTCCTGCGCGAAGACACCGTACTGTCCCCCGCCAAGCGCTGGGTGGTGGTGAGTCCGCCCGGCAGCGACGCCGGCCTGTTGCTGGCCCGCGCCGCCAACGAAGACCAGCGCCGCGCGATCGGCCATCAGGGCGGCGGCCGGGTGTTCCTGTTTCTGGAGACCGACGATTTCGTCCGCGACCACCAGGCCTATACCGAACGCGGCGTCCGCTTTGTCGAACCACCCCGCCACGAACCTTATGGCACGGTCGCGGTGTTCGAAGACCTGTATGGCAATCGCTGGGACCTGATCGAGCCGATCCGTTCAGAACCCCCCGCCGGATAGGGCGCCAACTGACGATGAGGGTGCATTTCGGCACCTTGGCCGTCAATGCAACTTCGCCGTGATTGTCGACTGCGCAGTATTCCCATCACGCGGGCTTGCCCCAAGACGACAATTAAGCCATTCCGTCCGCACAATTTGTTGATGGGTTGGGGGAAATTGATGGCAAGTATCCGACGGCGGCTGGGATCGGTCGGCATGCTTGTTTGCGGTCTTGTGGCGCAGTCGTGTGCGGTGCAGGCGCGCACGCCCGACAATGCCGAGGATGCGCATGACCAGCTTGTCGCGCTGGTGCAGGCCAAACAGTGTGACAAGGCGCTCGACCTGTTGGCAAGACCTGCGCTGGCGCCACTGTTCCAATCGGGGTCCGACCGCGCCAGGATGGAGATCGACGCGATCGGCCTGCAGTGTGCGTTCAAGACAAAACGCCCCGATCTCCAACTGAAATATGCCGTGGCGGGTACCGCCTTCGCCAATGCATCGCCCTATCTTTGGGGCGCGCGCGTCTTTCTGGCATGGCAGGCGGGCGATCATGCGGGCGCCGTGACGGCGATCGAAACGATGGCTCAGACTGCGCCCGGCGCCATCAATGCCATTCGCATCCGGTTGCTTTCGGAGATGGTGCGGGCCCTGTACGACGGTTCGGAGACCCAGCTCCATCGCAGACTGCTCAAAGTGCTGGCCAGTCCAGCCTATGTGCCAAACCAGCCAGGGTATTCCGGCGACAGTTTTCGCATCGACTATGCAAGAGTGCTGGCAGAAGACGGCGACAAGGCTGGCGCAGCGGAGCTGCTGGCGCATATCAGGGAACCGCGGTCGTTAATGGGCGCCGCCGTGGATTCGCGCCTGCGCGAATTTATGCCTGCCAACTTTGACGCACGCGCCGCAGTCGAGCGCCATATGGCCGTCATGCAGGCCATGGCTTCCGCGCATCCCGATGCCCAGGAACCGGTGATCAGTGTTGCTGAAGACTACCTGGCACTGGGCGAGGCGGATCAGGCGATTGCGGTTCTGCAAAGCGTTCGCCCCGGCAGCGCGGACGGGCCAAAATACGTCGACCAGGATGAACAGGCCAACTGGTGGTGGAACACACTGGCGCGCGCCTATATCGACCTCAACCGCTACGACGATGCGGTAACCGCCTATCGCCAGGGCGTGGCATCGGGCGAACGCGGCATCGCCACCAATGTCAGCCAGGCCATCAACCTGTCGGAAACGCAGAACCGGTTCGGCCATTACAAAGAGGCGTTGCACACGCTGGAACCGCTGCTGGGGCCAAACGCCCCGATCAGCTTGTTTGGCCGCATGCAATTGGTCGAAAGCCACGGCTGTGCCAGCTACCGGCTGGGTCAGGTCGAGGCGGCCAAGACGGATCTGGCGCTGTTGCGCGCACATCAGGACATTGCGCCGCGCGCGATTGTCGAACTGGAAATCTGCATGAACGATCTCGACGGCGCCGCCGCCGACCAGATCGCCCGGCTGAACCAGACCGAACAGCACACCGCCGCGCTGCTCGAACTGAGCACGTATGCCCCTTCGCCCCTGCCCGTCCCGCCCGGCATGTGGAAGATCGGGATCGAAGCGTTGAAACAGCGGCCCGACATCCAGGCCGCGATCCAGCGCGCCGGCGGCATCCGCAGCTTCAACATTCCCGGCTAAGTCGTGTCAGCGATACCAAAAAAACCGCGCGAAATTCTGGCGTTGCTGGTGGTTTTGCTGTCGGCGCAAGCCACGCGCGCGCTGGCCAGGGATTTCCTGCCGATCGGCGCAACACCCTATGTCGAATCGTGGGATTTCATCGAAACGTCGAGCATCGCCATCGACGGCACGGCCAGAACCTATTGGATACTGTCCGCCAACACCAACGCTGGCGCCGATGATCCGCACCAGATCGCCTATATCATGCGCCGCTACATCAACGATTGTCAGGCGCACAAGACGGTGCTCAGCTATGTGGGCCTTTATGATTACGACGGTCGCCTGTTGAAACATGATCTGGCCAGACAGGCGACCCGGCATGTGCGCGCCCATACGCGCGAAGCCGCGATCGAGGCGCTGGCCTGCAACGCCGCCACGCCACATTCCAGCCCGATCCTGCCCACCATCGACGATGCCATCGCCTGGGCCAGGGCCCAAAAAGCGCGATGATCCACCACCCCTGACGCGCGACGACCCGCACAGGCCCCCTTGCGCCATTGAAATGGGCACCCCCGGATCGTAGGGCATGCGGGCCCGCACGGATGGCGCAACCCATGGGGAGGTCCCGCTTGTCGATCACACACCACATTGCCCGCCAGGCGGCCCTGATCGCCGCCGCCATCGCCGTGGCGGCGGGCGGCAGCGCCACCGCGCAAACCGGCCCGATCACCACGTTCAGCGGCCTGATCTACCAATCGCTGCGCGATGGCGACGGCGACACCCCCACCGCCAACGATATGGTGCGCGTGAACTACAAGGGCATGCTGGAAGACGGCACCGTGTTCGACAGCTCATACGACCGCCACCAACCCGCCCAATTCGCCGTCCTGCGCGTAATCCCCTGCTGGACCGAAGCCCTGCAGATGATGCGCGTAGGCGGCAAAGCCCGCCTAACCTGCCCCCCAAACATCGCCTATGGCGATCGCGGCTCACGCGGCACCATCCCGCCGAACGCCACACTGACGTTTGAAGTGGAGTTGCTGGCGGTGATCCCAGCGCCGCCTGCGCCGGATTGATTGGGGATCCGTTGTGTTTTCGCAGGACCAGCTCAAGGAGATTGCCAGGCTCGCCTTGATAGCGGTCATTCGCAGGCAAATATGATTTCGTCGAAACCGACCGTTCGTTCATGCCGAAAGTGCTGACCCACCGGTTGAGCGATGGGCCAGCGAATTGATCAAAGCTCCGTTCTTTCGGACAGTGTCAAAGCGTCGTCGACATCGACGCCGAGATAACGGACCGTATGCTCGATGTTGGTGTGCCCCAACAGGATCTGGATGGCTCGCAGATTACCGGTCGCCTTGTAGATAAGAGAGGCCTTCGTTCGGCGCATCGAATGCGTGCCATATTGGCGCTTGTCCAGGCCAACGGTCGACACCCACTCATCAAGAAGGCGAGCATATTGCCGGGTGCTGAGGTGTCCCGTGTAATCAATCCGACTGGGGAAGATGAAGTCGTTCACCGAACCTCCGCGCCGTTCCAACCATGCCAGCAGACTCTTGCGCGCGTCGGACATGATCTCGAATTGAACCGGCCGACCTGTCTTCTGCTGGATAACGGTTGCTCGGTTGCGGATGGTGCCGCCGCTGACCAGGTCTCCAATGCGCAGTTTCACCAAGTCGCACCCGCGCAGTTTGCTGTCGATGGCCAGGTTGAACAAGGCTCGGTCTCGCAGTCGCTTGTGTTCGTCGAGGTAAAACCGGATTGCCCAGATATCGCGCGGTCTGAGCGGGCGTTTCGGGCCCACATTTTGCCCCGCATTCCAAGGGCGCCGTTCGTGCACGGCGGGGTCAAGATCGGAATGTCCCATTGTGCTTCTCCAGTGGCCGATATGGCCGTTTTGGAGATAGGGACCGCTGACGCGGATCGTCAGTCAAGTGTCACGCGACACTTGACACTGAGCGATGTTTGCATTATTGGTGGCGCATGGAAATCGAAAGCATCCGGCACAAAGGGCTGCGGCGCTTCTTTGAAACTGGCAATGCCAAGGGTCTGGTCGGTGATGTGGGGCGGCTGCGCAAGATGCTTGCTTACATCGACGCTGCCGAAAGTTTTGCAGAATTGGCGGTGCCGCCAAACTTTGGACTGCATGAACTGACCGGCGACCGGAAGGGCACCTGGTCAATGACCGTGACGCGAAACTGGCGCATGACTTTTGGCGTGAATGAACAGGATGCGCTGATCGATCTGGATTTGGAGGATTATCATGGCGCTTAGGATGCACCCCTCGCTCGCCGTCCATGTGGGCGAATGGCTGAAGTCGGAAATCGTCGAGCCCGCGCAGGTCAGCGTTACCGCCCTGGCCGAGCACTTTGGTGTATCGCGGCAGGCCTTGAGCACCTTACTCAACGGCAATGCCTCGCTTTCCGCCGATATGGCGATCCGTTTCGAGAAGGCCTTCGGAGTAAAGGCCGATACGCTGTTGCGGATGCAGACGACCTATGAGCTTGCGCAGGCACGCAAACATGAGGGCGAGATTAAGGTAGGAAAGTTTGCAAAGGCAGCCTGATCCGCCCTCTTTGCGGACATTCGCGGTTCAAAATCAGTTCGTCTGAAGGGTCGTTCATTCACCTCCGACAATGGCGGCAAATGGACTGGGTCCGGAAGGTCTCCTATCGACAGCAAAATGGGGTTAGCTGACATTGGATTGGGCATTGCCCAATTTGCAACTAGCTCTATTATTTACAATAATCCGCAAACTGCAAACCGGAGTAAACTAGTGGCGATCAAAGCTCGAGAGAATAATGGATCGCTGCAGAAGTGCACACGCTCACTGGCCGCCTTAATCACCATGGCGCTTTGGCCCGTGAATGCGCAAGCTCAACCGAATTTTCCTCATGCGGAGGTGAAATGGTCAGGCGGCTCTGGCATGGTCGAATTTCAAACTAACGGTGATACGGCAGAACTGACCTTACTCGCACCTGACGGAAAACGCTCCCAATTGCGACCGGTTTACTCTGTGGATGATGCACTCGCCATTCTGGCTGACGAACGACTCTCCTTTGCATGGCCAGCCCTGCTAACCTGGGCAGGCGATGATCTTCATATTCTGCGAGACAGCGTTTTGGCCCATGCTGAGCGGGCCGCCGACGGTGAGCTTCAACCGCTTCCGGTAGCTGGCAGGGCGAAGCTCGAAGGTTTTAGCAAGCGTTTCCGCGTTTTCCAACAATATATATCGGCACTGGAGCGTTCGGGCCGGGCTTCTGATGCCATTGCCAAGACACAAACTGAGATTGCTGCATCGACATCAGATGACAATCCGATTCTTACGTCGCAACGCCAGATCATGCTGGCGGGCCTTCTTTTCCGCAATGGATCAACCGATAAAGCGATCACTGTGTTTGAACAAGCGTCTCGAGATGCCAAGTCCAATGCGGCTCGGCAGAACGTCAATGCCAATTTCGCTCTCATATTGGCACTCACGGGGCAATACGATCGGGCGCTGGAGATCGATGATGCAACCGAACATGACTTTGATAAATCTGCTTCGGGTTTTTTGGTTGGCCATCGCAAGTTGCCTGATAGCAACGCCTATTTTACGGCTATTCGGGCCTGCGCACTCAAAGGGTTGGGTAAGCAGGATCAAGCGCGAGCAACCTTGGCAACCATCACGGATGACGCGGACATAAATTCATACCAGCTTTCAGTCCCAGCGCAGTCACGTTTGCTGGCTCTTGCCTGCATGCATGATGCCGCCGGTCTGGCAACTGAGTTGGCGGCACAAATCCAGGTTGCTCCACCAGCTGGACAAATCTTTCTTGAGATGCAACCCGCCCGAGAGACCACGCCGACAATCCGCGAAACTTTGATCGCCGCCGTTTCCACCGATACGGCAATCAAAGCCGTGTCAGGCCGCGCTCGTGTACTGAGCGGCATGCTCCTACCTGCGCTTCACTCATGGCGGGATACGCCGGCAGCGCCATCGCAATAAATATCCAATTCGATCCTATCGCATCAAGCAAGGTATGCTTGGAACGGCAGTAATGGAGCACCGTTAGGCATGGCGCGAACGGCTGCTCTTGGGGCGCATAGCTGACATGCCGGTTTGCCGTCGGCAACGTCCGCTATCCAATGAGTGCTCCTGAAAGGAGCCGTTCCGGATCGTCCCTAATCCACCCAATCCGCCACCGACCGCGCCACATCATTCGCGGCCTTGTTCAAGGCCGGGCCGACCTCGCGCGCGTCGGCGGTAACATCCCCCACGCTGGCTTCAAAGCGGCGGGTCTGGGTGGTGCCGTCGGGCATCTGGCGGATGGCGTCATAGCGCACGATGGCGGCGCGGGTGGGGGCGTCATAGCCGAAATCGATCAGGCGGCCGGTCAGGATGGGGCCGCGTGACAGGCGGTCGCCTTCGACCACCAGGCGTTTGCCGCGTGCCCGCAGGGTTTCGGTCAGCAGGTGCTGGAACAGGCGCGTCGGGCGTTCCACCCACAGTGCGCCGCGCAAGTATGCGACGTGCGAGGCATCGATGGTGACCGGTACGCGCAGCACGGCCAGCTTGGCCTCGGTTTCGGGCTCGATCACGCTCAGCGCGGTGTCGGCGGGGCCGCTGATCGTGCTGCCATCGACCGGCTTGCTGTCGGGCGTCAGCGTCAGCAGAGAGGTCGGGGTTTTTGACGAGCCAAGCCCCAGATTGATGCATCCGCCCAGTGCGGGGATCAACAGCAGCGGGGCCAACAGGAGCTTGCGCATCGGGAACGCCTTTTTGCCGGGGGTCTTCACTGTTTGTAATCGGGCAATTGCGGCCCGCCGATCAGGGTGCCGACCCCGCGATCCTTCATCTGGTCGGTCAGATCGCGCAACGCCTTGGTGGTGGCGGCCAGATCGCGGATCGCGCTTTCCGCGGCGGGCAAGGTGCGATCGTTCAACTGGCGCACGCCGGGCCGCGCATCGTTGGCCAGCCCTTGCAGCGCGGTGGCCGCCGCGTTGGCAGAGGTCAGCGTTTCGTGCAATTGACGCACCAGCCCCTTGTGATCATCGTTCAGCGCGTCGTTGGCCGAATCCGACAGCTTTTCAAAACTGGCCAGCGTGTAATTGGCCTGGCGGATGGTCGCCTGCAATTCGTCGAGCGTCGCCTTCACTTCGGGCCCGGCCGAGGCCAGGCTGCCGCTCAGCCGGTCGGTGTTGGCCAGGATATCCGACAGCGCCTTTTGATTCTTGTCCGACAGCACATCCATCAGCCGGTTGGTCAGTTCGGTCAGGCGATCGAGCAGCACCGGCGCGCTGGACAGCAGTTCGCCCAGCCCGCTTTGCCGCGTGGGGATCTGCGGCACGCCGCCGGGGCCGATTTCGGTAATCGGCGGCGCGCCCTTGACCGCACCCGACAACTGGATCGTGGTCACCCCGGTAAAGCTGCCCTGCAGGCTGGCGGTGGTGCCGACCAGGATGGGCACCGACCGGTTGACCGTGATCCGCACACGCACATAGCCGGGATCTTTCTGCCACAGCGCGATTTCGGCCACCCGCCCCACCGGCACGCCCGAAAACGACACCGACGATCCGCGCGTGACGCCATCGACCGACTGTTTGAAAAAGATGTCGTAATCGTTCTGCGCGGGATGGTTGAGCCGGGTGATCCAGATGACCAGCGCGGCAAGCCCCACCAGCAACGCCAGTGTGACCACCCCGACCCAGACATTGTTAGAGCGTGTTTCCATCGGTCCGCAATGCCCCTCAATCGAGATGTCGTACAGAGGCGGCGGCGCGACCGCGCGGCCCCTTGAAATAAGACTGGATCCACGGATGATCGAGCGCCAGCAATTCGGGGATGGTGCCCACGGCAATCACCCGTTTATCCGCCAGCACGGCCACCCGGTCGCAGATTTCGTGCAGCGTGTCGAGATCGTGGGTGATCAGAAACACCGTCAGCCCCAAAGTCTGTTGCAGCCCGCGAATCAACTGGTCGAACGCCGCCGCGCCGATCGGATCGAGCCCGGCGGTCGGTTCATCCAGAAACAGCAGTTCGGGATCGAGCGCCAGCGCGCGCGCCAGCCCGGCCCGTTTGCGCATGCCGCCCGACAGTTCCGCCGGATATTTCACCGCCGCATCGCCCGCCAGCCCGGTCAGCCGCACCTTGAAATGCGCGATTTCGGCCAGCAGGCGCAGATCGATATCCGGATAGAATTCGCGCAACGGCACTTCGACATTTTCCGCCACGGTCAGTGTGGAAAACAGCGCCCCGCCCTGAAACAGCACGCCCCAGCGGCAGCGGATGGCAATATCGGCATCATCGCGCGCGCCGGTGATCGATTGGCCCAGCACTTCGATCGATCCCGCCACCGGCGTCTGCAACCCGATGATCGATCGCATCAGCACCGATTTGCCGGTGCCCGACCCGCCGACCACGCCCAGGATTTCGCCCCGCCGCACATCCAGATCCAGATCGTCGTGCACGACATAGTCGCCGAATTCGTTGCGCAGGCCGCGCACGCGGATCGGAAAGGCGTCGGCATCGCCCGACACGGTATATTCAGGCGCGCGGCACAGAGCGGTCATCCCCAGTTCACCTCACTGAAGAACACCGCAAAGAAGGCATCGAGCACGATGACGGTAAAAATCGCCATGACCACCGCCGCCGTAGTGCGCTTGCCCACTTCTTCGGCGTTGGATTCAACCTGCATGCCCTGATAGCACCCGGCCAGCGCGACGATCAGCCCGAACACCGGCCCCTTGATCAGCCCGACCCACACGTCATAAACCGGCACCACCGTGCGGATACGCGCGATAAAGCTGATGAACGGGATGCCCAGCGTCAATTGCGCCAGGAACGCCCCGCCGATAATCCCCATCAGCGCGGCATAGACCCCCAGCAGCGGCATCATCAGCACGGTGGCAAACACGCGCGGCAGCACCAGCGCCTCCATCGGCGAAACCCCGATGGTGCGCATGGCGTCGACTTCCTCGGTCAGCTTCATCGTGCCGATTTCTGCGGCGAACGCCGATCCCGACCGGCCGGCGACCATGATCGCGGTCATCAGGATGCCCAGTTCGCGCAAGGTCAGCCGCCCGACCAGATTGACGGTATAGACCTCTGCGCCAAACTGGCGCAGCTCTACCGCGCCTTGTTGCGCGATCACGATCCCGACCAGAAAGCTCATCAATCCGATAATGCCCAGCGCGTTGACGCCGACCAGTTCCATCTGGTGCACCAGCGCGCGGGCGCGGATGCGGCCCGGGTGGCGGATCATCGATCCCGATGCCATCACAATCTGCCCGATAAAGCCCAGCACGCCGATCGTGCCGTGCCCCATGCCGACCACCGCATCGCCCACTTCGGACGGAACGCGCAGCCAGGTGGGCAAAGCCTGCACCGGCTCATCGGTCACCCCGTCGTCGACCGCCTGCAGCGCCTTGATCAGGCGTTGCGCCACGTCGTCGGCGTTGATGATCGCCGCGCCGGTATCGCGCGACAGGCGGCAGCACAGCCAGGCGCCGACCGTGTCGATGGTGGTAACCCCGGCCAGATCGATCTGCGCCAGGGGTGTGGCAATCGCGCGCAGCCGCATATCGAGCGGCCCCACGCGCGAAACGACCATTGCCCCGGTCAACACCAGCGTGTCGCCGCCCTCTGCGGGTATCAGGGTAAAATCGGGCACATCGCTCATCAGGGCCAGTCATGGGGGAAATCATGCACTTGGGCAAGCGCCCTGCGCGCAAAGGTTGCGGGGCGCGCGCAGGGATGGCAAGGCGCACAGGTCATGACCGAAACCCATCTGCAAGAGCCCGCCCAGGAGACCCTGGCCAAGACGTTTGAACCGGCCGCGATCGAGGCGAAATGGTATCCCCATTGGGAAAGCACGGGCGCATTCCGCCCCGCGCGCCCCGATGCCGTGCCGTTCACGATTGTCAACCCGCCGCCCAACGTGACGGGCAGCCTGCACATCGGCCACGCGCTCGACAACACGTTGCAGGACGTGGTGATCCGCTATGAACGCCTGCGCGGCAAGGATGCGCTGTGGGTGGTGGGCACCGATCATGCCGGGATCGCGACGCAGATGGTGGTGGAACGCCAGATGGAGGCACGCCAGGACAAGCGCACCAACTACACCCGCGAAGGCTTCATCGACAAAGTGTGGGAATGGAAGGCCGAAAGCGGCGGCACCATCACGCGCCAGTTGCGGCGGTTGGGCTGTTCGATGGACTGGAGCCGCGAACAGTTCACCATGGACCCGCATTTCACCCGCGCGGTGGTCAAGGTGTTTGTCGATCTGTTCAACCGTGGGCTGATCTATCGCGACAAGCGGCTGGTGAACTGGGACCCGCGGCTGAAAACCGCGATTTCCGACCTGGAAGTCGAAACGCACGAAATCAAGGGCGGGTTCTGGCGGTTTCGCTATCCGCTGGCCGATGGCGTGACGCGCGCCGACGGGCTGGACTATATCGAGGTGGCGACCACGCGCCCCGAAACGATGCTGGCCGACATGGCGGTGGCGGTGCATCCTGACGACGCGCGGTATCACAGCGTGATCGGCGCGTTCATCGAACAGCCGCTGACCGGGCGGCGCATTCCGGTGGTGGCCGACCTGCATGCCGATCCCGAGCTCGGTTCGGGCGCGGTGAAGATCACCCCGGGGCACGATTTCAACGACTTTGAGGTCGGCAAGCGCGCCGGGATCAAGGCGGCGGACATGTTCAACATGTTCGATGCCGAAGCGCAGGTGGTGCAGACCGCCGACGGGCTGGTGCCCGAACAGTTCCTGGGGCAGGACCGCTTTGCCGCGCGGGCGATGGTGGTCGCCGCGATGAAAGAGGCCGGGTTCCTGGTGCCCCACATCGACAAGGACGGGGTGGAGCACGATTTCGAACCGCGCACGATCCAGACCCCGTTTGGCGATCGCGGCGGGGTGGTGATCGAACCCTGGCTGACCGACCAGTGGTATGTCGATGCCGCAGCGCTGGCCTCTGCGCCGATCGCGGCGGTGCGGTCGGGCGCGATCGAGATCGTGCCCAAGACCTGGGAAAAGACTTTTTTCAACTGGATGGAAAACATCCAGCCCTGGTGCGTGTCGCGCCAGTTGTGGTGGGGCCACCGTATCCCGGCGTGGTATGATGCCGATGGCCGCGCCTATGTCGCCGAAGACGAAGCCGCCGCGCAAGCGCAGGCCGGCGAAGGCGTGGCGCTGACCCGCGACGAAGACGTGCTCGACACGTGGTTTTCCTCCGCGCTGTGGCCGTTTGCCACGCTCGGCTGGCCCGACGAGGCCGATCTGGTCAAGCGGCACTATCCCAACGACCTGCTGATTTCCGGGTTTGACATCCTGTTTTTCTGGGATGCGCGGATGGCCATGCAGGGACTGGAATTCATGGGGCAGGTGCCGTGGCGACGGCTCTATCTGCACGGGCTGGTGCGCGCCGCCGACGGGCAGAAAATGTCGAAGTCGAAGGGCAATGTGGTCGATCCGCTGGGCCTGATCGACCAGTATGGCGCCGATGCCTTGCGCTTTTTCATGTGCGCGATGGAAAGCCAGGGCCGCGACGTGAAAATGGATGAACGCCGCGTCGAAGGCTATCGCAATTTCGCCACCAAGCTGTGGAACGCGGCGCGGTTCTGCCAGGCCAACGGCATCGGCGGATCGACCACGCTGGCCGCGCCCGCCGCCAGCCACGCGGTCAACCGCTGGATCATCGGCGAAGTGGTCGAAACTCTGGCCACGCTCGATCAGGCGATGGCCGATCTGCGTTTCGATGCCGCCGCCAACGCGGTCTATCAGTTTGCCTGGGGGTCGTTCTGCGACTGGTATATCGAATTCATCAAGGGCAACTTTGATGACGAAACCCGCACGGTGGCAGGCTGGGTGCTCGACCAGATCCTGGTCATGCTCCACCCGTTCATGCCGTTTGTGACCGAGGAACTGTGGCACGCGCTGGGATCGCGCGACACCGATCTGATCCTGGCACAATGGCCGCAACCGGGCGCGGGCGTGGACGCGGCGGCCAAGGCCGAAGTCGAATGGCTGATCGCGCTGGTGTCGGGATTTCGCACCGCACGCAATGAGCTTGGCCTGTCGCCGGGGGCCAAGCTGGAGGCATGGCTGCCCGAACCCAGCGCCGCGACGCGCGCGATCATCGATGCCAATGGGGGCGCGATCGACCGGCTGGCGCGGCTGTCGGCAATCCATTTCGCCCCGGCGCCCGCCGGCGCGGCGATGCAGGTGGGCGCAGGCGATGCCACGCTGATTGTGCCGCTGGAAGGGCTGATCGACATTGCCGCCGAACAGGCCCGGCTGGAAAAGGCGCTGGCCGCCGCGCAAAAGGAGGCCAAGGCGCTTGAAGGGCGGTTGAACAACGCCTCGTTCGTCGAACGTGCCAAACCCGAAGCGGTCGACAAGGCCCGCGCCGACCATGCCCACCACACCGCAGAGGCGGCCCGGCTGGCCGCCGCGCTGGCGCGACTGGGGTGATGCCGGCACCATGCCTCAAAAGCCCTCCCCCTGAAGGGGGAGGGTTGGGTGGGGGTATGCCACGCCCGATCACAGCGCGCCCGCGCACGACCTGGCCTCCCCTCCCCAACCCCTCCCCTTCAGGGGCGGGGCTTTTCAAGTCATGACCCTGATCCTGGCCACGACCACGCCGGGCGAGGCGGAGATTTTCGCCTCGCTGCAAGGCGAAGGCGCGTCGATCGGGCGGCCATCGGTGTTTGTGCGGCTGTCGCGCTGCAACCTGGCGTGCCAGTGGTGCGACACCGCCTATACCTGGCGCTTTACCGGCGACAACCGGCCGCACCGCGACGGGCGCGCGTTTGAACGCAAGCAAAATCAGGTTTCGCTCGATCCTGCCGAGGTCGCCGCGCGGGTGCGCGCCTTTGGCGTGCCCCGGTTGGTGCTGACCGGTGGCGAACCGCTGTTGCAGGCCCCGGCATTGACGCGGATGATCGCCGCGCTGGGCGAAGGATTTCATATCGAGGTGGAAACCAACGGCAGCGTCGCCCCGCCCCCCGCGCTCGACGCGCAGATCCACCAGTACAATGTCAGCCCGAAGCTGGCGCATTCGGGCAATCCCGCCGCGCTCGCGCTGATCCCGGAACGGCTGGCGGCCTGGGCCGCCGACCCGCGCGCGCTGTTCAAATTTGTTGTCGCAACGCCCACAGACCTGATCGAAATCAATGCGTTGGCGCGGGAATATGCGATCGCACCCGAACGTTTGTTCGTGATGCCCGAAGGCACCGACAGCGCGACGTTGCGCGAACGGTCACGCTGGCTGGCGCAGGCCGCAATGGAGGCCGGCTGGCGGTTTACCGACCGGCTGCACATCCATCTTTATGGCGATACGCGCGGAACCTGATCAGAACGGGATATCGTCGTCGAGGTCTTCGTTGAACCCGCCGCCGCTCGACGGGCCACCGCCAAAGCCACCGCCGCCCGATGCACCGCCGCTAGACGCGCCGCCGCCGAAACCGCCGCCGCCCGAACGCTGGCCGCCGCCATAGCCGCCGCCCGATGCGCCACCACGGTCACCGCCACCGGCGCCGGGGGCACCGTCGAGCATGGTCAGCACCGCGCCAGGGCCTTGCAGCACGACTTCGGTGGTGTAGCGGTCCTGCCCGTTCTGGTCCTGCCATTTGCGCGTGCGCAACTGGCCCTCGATATAGATTTTCGAACCCTTGCGCAGGAAGCGTTCGGCAACCCCCACCAGACCTTCGGAAAAGATCGCCACGGTGTGCCATTCGGTGCGTTCCTGGCGATCGCCGGTGTTGCGGTCTTTCCACGATTCCGACGTGGCAATGCGCAGGTTGCACACTTTGCCGCCATTCTGGAACGAACGGGTTTCAGGGTCCGCGCCAAGATTGCCGACCAGAATGACCTTGTTGACGCTGCCTGCCATCGAATCGTGTCCCTATATCTTACCGGCACATGGGCTAGCCGATCAGGCACGGCTGCGCCCAGCCCCCCGCCGGGCTTTTCCCCGATTTCTAACCGAGACCGGCGGCAACCGCGATCCAGTAGACCGCGCCTGCAAAGACATAGGCCAGCGCGAACAGATAGCCGAGCATGAACGCGGGCCATTTCCACCCGTTGGTTTCGCGCCGGGTCACCGCGATGGTCGACATGCATTGCGGCGCGAACACGAACCACGCCAGAAACGCCAGCGCAGTCGCCATGCTCCAGTGCGATTTCAACTGCTTGGCCAGCCCTTCGGCGCGGGCATCTTCATCGGTCGCGCCCACGGCATATGTCGTGGCGAGCGAACTGACGGCAACCTCGCGCGCGGCCATCGTCGGGATCAGCGACAGCGCGATATCGCGGTTGAACCCGATCGGTTCGACCACCACCGCCAGGCCATTGGCAATATGCCCGGCAATCGAGGCATCGACCTGATCACGCCCCGGCTCTGCGCGCGGAAAATTGAGCAGCAACCACAGCACGATCGCCACGGTAAAGATGATCGTACCCGCGCGGCGCAGGAAAATCCATCCGCGCTGATAGAGCCCGAGCGCCAGATCCTTGACCGTGGGCAACTGGTATTTGGGCAATTCCATGATGAAGCCCGACGCCTCGCCCCGCGTGATCGTGCGCCGCATCAGCAAGGCCGCCGCCATCGCGCCGACAATGCCGATGGCATAGAGCGCAAACAGCACCAGCCCTTGCAGGCCGACACCGGGCAGCACCTGACGCGCCGGAATGAACGCGGCAATGATCACCGCATAGACCGGCAACCGCGCCGAACACGTCGTCATCGGCGCGATCAGGATGGTGGTCAGCCGGTCGCGCGGATCGGTGATCGATCGCGTCGCCATGATCCCCGGCACCGCGCAGGCAAAGCTGGACAGCAGGGGGATGAAACTGCGGCCTGACAGCCCGACACCGGCCATCAGCCGGTCCATCAGGAACGCCGCGCGCGCCATGTAACCGGTCGCCTCCATCATCAGGATGAAAAAGAACAGCACCAGGATCTGCGGCAGGAACACCACCACCGAACCGACCCCGGCGATCACCCCGTCGGTGATCAGATCGCGCAGCAACGATGCCGCCATATGCGCGCGCAGCCAGTCGGCGCCGCCGGTAAACAGCGCATCGAGCGCGTCCTGCGCCGGCTTGGCCCAACTGAACACCGCCTGGAACACCACGAACAACAGCGCAAACAGCACCACCGGGCCCAGCCAGGGATGCAACAGCACCTGATCCATCCGCGCGTGCAACCGGTGTACCGCGGTTTCCGACAGGGTCGCGCCGCGCGCCATCGTGCGCGCCAGCATGCGCCGTTCGGGGCCGGTCAGATGCGGACGCGGCCTGGGTGGCGACGAGGCCGCCGCCTCGCGCGTAGTAGCCACCGCCGCCGTCAGGGCATCGAGCCCGCGCCGCCGCACCGCGACCGTGGGCACCACCGGCACGCCCAGTTCGGCGGCCAGCGCCTCTGGATCGAGCACCAGTCCATCGCGTTCGGCCAGATCGACCATGTTGAGCGCCACCACGGTCGGGCGGCCAAGTTCCAGCACTTCCTGTACCAGCACCAGATGCTGTTCGAGGTTCGACGCATCGAGCACGCAGACCAGCACATCGGGTTTGGCCTGCCCCGGCTGTTCGCCCATGATCACGCGGCGGGTGACTTCTTCATCGGGGCTGCTGGTATCGAGCCCGTAAGTGCCGGGCAGATCGACCAGTTCGAGCGATTCGCCATTCGGCAGGATCAGCCGCCCCGCCTTGCGCTCGACAGTAACCCCCGGATAATTGGCAATCTTTTGCCGCGCACCGGTCAAGGCATTGAACAGCGCGCTTTTGCCGGCATTGGGATTGCCGACCAGCGCGACGACGCCCGGCAACCGGCTCATGCCGCCACCACTTGCGCTTCGACCTGCATCGCGCTGGCGTGAACCCGGCGCAGCGCGACGGTCATCCGGCCGACCTCGACCGCCAGCGGATCGCGGGTCATGAACACGCCGCGATAGGCCAGCCGCACGTCGGCACCTTCTTCCAGTCCCAGCGCGCGCAGGCGATGCGCCTCTTCGGGAACGAGCGCGGCCCAGTCCACCGCGACAATGCGCGCGGGCGTGCCGATGGGGAGTTGATCAAGTGTCACCCATCCACCGCTGCCACAGCGACGAGGCAATTGCAAGTCATTCGCAATAGTTGATCTGGATCAATTACCGCGCGGGATAGCGCAGCCGCCCGAACAGCCGCACCAGACTGGGCCGTTCGGCTTTGGGATTGAGCACTTGCGCCTTGAACTTCTCAAACCGCATGATCCCGTCGATCCGGCGCGCCAGAAACGCGCGGGTATCGGCATGGTCTTCGCTGCGATCTTCGGCGAGCACCGCGAGCGTTGCCGCATAGACCCCGGCCAGCGTCGCACGCTTGGTATAGTGGTTGTAATCAGTGGCGGTATCACCTGCCAGACGCCACATCGCATCGGCACTTTTCCAGCCAAGCCGAGCCGCTTCGGGCAGATGGTCTGGCCGGGCCAGCACGATCAGCGCGCGGCGCAGCGCTTCCTCGCGCCCGGCCATCGCATCGATGCGAAATTCGATCAGCGCGCGGATGCGTTCGCGGATCGGCAGCGTGATCAGGCGTTCGGTCGGCAGCGCGGCCGCCATTTCGGCATCGATTGCGCGCGTCCACGCGGCGATCATCGCCATCGGCTTGCCGCCGAACACGAACCGCGCCGCTGCCGGATCGACTCCGGCGCTCTCGGCCGCCGCGACCACCGCTGTGTCGGTCCAGCCGTCGAACGCGGCCGCGTCGGCGATCAGGGGTGCAAGTTCAAGACGAAAGCTGTCGTCCCCGGTGCGGTCGGTGGTGGCCATCACGCTGGTTTCTCCGGTGCTAGAAAGTCGGGCCAT
Organism: Novosphingobium sp. FSW06-99; assembly: GCF_001519065.1. Taxonomy (GTDB): domain Bacteria; phylum Pseudomonadota; class Alphaproteobacteria; order Sphingomonadales; family Sphingomonadaceae; genus Novosphingobium. Next base: position 148,229 of record NZ_KQ954260.1, on the reverse strand, counting down.
AAGTCTTGTGGACGGCGGCGTTGCCGCCGTGTTCCTTGGCCGCATTGTCAATTTCGGCCAGGATCGGGCTTTCCTTGCCATCGAGCGTGGCATAATCACGCGCGGAACGCCCCGAATTGTCGGGCCGATCGGCATTGGCCCCGGCCTTGAGCAACGAGCGCACCACCGCCAGATCGCGTCGGCTGACCGCGTCGATCAACGGGGTGCCGCCGGTGTTGTTGGTTTCGTCGACTCGCGCGCCGGCGCTGATCAGGAAATCGACCCCTTCGACAAAACCGAGTTCGGCGGCGATTTCGAGCGGGGTTTCGCCCTTGTTGTTGCGCGCGTTGACGTTGGCGCCCTTGGACACCAGAAACTGGGTCCACACCAGATCGCGCCGCGCGACAACGATGTGCAACGCGCTGTCACCGGTCGTCACGTCGCGGGTGTTGACGATCTGGGTCGACGGCTTGCTGACCATGTCGTTGACCGTGTCGCCGTCCTTCTTCTTGACCGCGTCGAGAAATTTGTAGCTGTCGGAAAATTGCGCGGCCGCAGGCAATGGTGCCACGATGGCGCCGAGCGCGAGCGCTGCCGCCAGATGAATGCTCGCCATGCCTGCGCCAAAATTCCTGTTCACGCCAAACCTCTTGTTCACGTCGAATCCCTTGATCGAAACTGCGGCCCGACACTTGCCAGCGGCTGGTTAGCAGAGCATGAAGCGCAGCGCCATGCACGCTGTTCTACCCCCATCCGCCCAGCCCGCCAAACGCATCAAACGCGTTTTTCCTCCGTTGCTTGCCGCCACGGCGCTGATCGTGGGCAGCCTGGGCCTGACCGGATGCGGCCAGGCGGGCGGGCGCGCCGATCCGCCGCTGGCCGGATCGCAACTGGGCGGCGATTTCACGCTGATCGACAAGGCGGGAAAGCCGGTGCGCTATGCCGATTTCGCGGGCAAATGGCGCATCTTGTATTTCGGCTATACGTTCTGTCCGGATGTCTGCCCGCTCGATGTGCAGCACCTGATGCAGGGCTATCACGCCTATGCCCGTGCGCATCATGATCTGGGCGCGCGCATCGTGCCGATGTTCATCTCGATCGATCCGCAACGCGATACGCCGCAGGCGATGGGGCAATTTGCCGCCGCGTTCGGCCCCGAACTGATCGGCCTGACCGGCAGCCCGGCGCAAGTCGCGGGCGCGGCCAAGGCCTTTGCGGTCTATTACCAGAAACGCCCCGGCGCCAATGCCGGGACATATCTGATGGATCACAGCCGCGCCGCCTATCTGATGGACCCCGGTGGCAAGCCGGTGGCGCTGTTGCCGGTTGACCAGTCGGGACCGGCGGTCGCGGCAGAGCTGGAAAAGTGGGTCCATTGACCGCGCCGGCAAACCGCTTCTGGGACAAGCCGATCGCCAGCCTGAACCGCGAGGAATGGGAAGCTCTGTGCGACGGTTGCGGCAAATGCTGCCTGCACAAGCTGGAAGATGATGAAACCGGCGATGTCTGGCGCACCAATGTCGCCTGCCGCCTGCTCGATCTGAAAACCGCACGTTGCGCCGATTACCGCCATCGCAAAGCGCTGGTGCCCGATTGCCTGCGGTTGACCCCACGCCTGGTCGCACAAGTGCCCTGGTTGCCCGAAACCTGCGCCTATCGGCTGCGCGCCGAGGATCAGCCGCTGCCCGCCTGGCACTATCTGGAATGCGGCGATCGCGATGCAGTGCACCGGGCCGGGCAATCGGTGGTCGGCCGCGCGATCAGCGAAGTGGTCGCGGGGCCGCTGGAAGAACATATCGTCGATGCCGATGGCACATTGCTCTATCACGACGAGGACGATCCGGCATGATCGACTGGCTCCGCCGCGCGTTGGTCGAGCCCCCTGCCCAGCCGCCGCAGGTGCAGGTCGGCAATCGGCTGCTGCCGGTCGAATTGCGCCGGGTGCGCCATGCCCGGCGCATGACGCTGCGGCTGGCGCCCGATGGCCGGACCGTGCGCATTTCGTTGCCGCCATGGGTGCCCGCGCAAGAGGCACTGGCATTTGCCCGCGCGCGCGCCGAATGGCTGGCCGAACAGGCCGCGCGCGTCCCTGCGCCGCATACCCTGGCGCCGGGCAGCACGATTTCCTATCGCGGCAGGCCGGTCACCGTGGCGTGGAATTCTGCCGCCGCGCGCCGCCCGCAACAGGTGGACAGCCGGATTGTCATCGGCGGCCCCGAAGCGGGCCTCGCCACACGGCTGGCGCGCTGGCTGGAGGCAGAAGCACGCCGCGTGCTGGCGCAGGATCTGGCCGATTATTGCGCCCGTGCCGCGCGCCCGGTGCCCGGCCTGGCGCTGTCGCGCGCACGGCGGCGCTGGGGCAGTTGCGCGGCCAATGGCACGATCCGCATCAACTGGCGCCTGATCATGGCGCCCGATGCCGTGCGCCGGTCGGTGGTCGCGCACGAAGTCGCCCACCTTGTCCATTTCGACCACAGCCCGGCATTCCACGCCTGCCTGGCCACGCTGTTCGAAGGCAGCATCGATGAGGCCAACGCCTGGCTGAAACGCCATGGCCGCGCCCTTTACCACCCCTTCGGCTAGCGCCTGTTTCGAAAGTCGCCCGTGGGCGGCACTTTCGAAACAAGCCCAGCCACGGCTGGCACAATGCGCGATCAATCCCTATAACAGGCGCATGAAGGTCTTTTTGAGCAATGTTTCGCCGCGTCGTGCGGTGATCGATCTGTGGAACGTGCTGGGTGCGCCAAGCGAATTTCGCTGGCCGGGGTTCTTGATGGCGGCCATGGTCACCGGGTCGATCTTCTGGCTGATGATGGGACAGGAAGGGCGCGCGCTGCCGCAGATGCCCAAAATCATCTATATCAATTCGTGGCGCGCCGATCGCAGCGATGCCGAAATCATCGCAGGCAACATCGCCGCCGCGCGCAAGGCCCGTGCCGAACAGGCCGAGGAAGATCGCCGCGATGCCGATATCCGCCATATGTACAAGGCGGTCGGCGCGGCCACCGGGCTCGATACCGACACCATGGCCAAACAGGCCGATGCCGAACGCGCCGCCGATGCGCGGGCCAAAGCCGCGCACGACAAGGCGCTGATCCAGCGCTATCTGCCCAAAGGTGCCAAACTGGTCGTCGATCCCGACGCGCCTGCATCCGGCACCGAGTGAGCGCGGCAGCGATGCCGGACGATCAGGCGTGGATGCAGGCCGCCGCGGCGCTTGCTGCGCACGGACGCCCGCTCAGCGCGCCCAACCCGGCGGTCGGCGCCATCGTCGTGCATGAGGGCCGCGTGGTCGGGCGCGGATATACCCAGGCCGGTGGGCGCCCCCATGCCGAGGCCGGTGCGCTGGCTATGGCAGGCCCGGCGGCGCGCGGCGCCACGCTGTATGTAACGCTGGAACCGTGTGCGCATGACAGCGCGCGCGGGCCCGCCTGTGCCGACCTGGTGGTGGCGGCAGGCCCCGCGCGCGTGGTGATCGGCTGCACCGACCCCGACCCGCGCACTGCCGGTGCCGGGATTGCACGGCTGCGCGCGGCGGGCATTGCCGTCGACGTGCTCGATCACGCAGGCGCGCGCGCCTCGCTGGCGGGCTATTTGTTGCGCACGCGTCTGGGGCGGCCCCATGTCACGCTGAAACTGGCCATGTCGCTCGACGGGCGGATCGCACTGGCCACGGGTGAAAGCCGGTGGATCACCGGTGCGCAGGCGCGCGCGCATGTCCACGCCATGCGCGCGCGTGCCGATGCCATTCTGGTCGGCGGCGGCACTCTGCGCGCTGATGCGCCACGGCTCGATGTGCGCCTCCCCGGGCTGGCCGCGCGCAGCCCCGAACGCTGGGTGCTGACGCGCGGCGCGGCGCCCGCGGGATGGCATGCGGTGGCCGATATCACCGCGCCCGGCGCCTTTGGCACCGCGCAATATCTCTATGTCGAAGGGGGCGCCGGCGCCGCTGCCACGTTTCTGGCCGCCGACCTGGTCGACACGCTGATGATTTATCGCGCGCCGATCGTGATCGGCGACGGCCTTGCCGCAATCGGCGCGATCGGGCTCGACCGGCTGGCGGATGCGCATGACCGCTGGCGCCCTGGCACGCGACAAGTGCTTGGCAGCGACACGCTCGACATCTACGAGCGGATAGGCTGAATCACCTTCGCAACGATTGGTACAGGAGCATCCCCGCACATGTTTACAGGCATCATTGTCGAAGTGGGCAAAGTGCTGGCGATCAGCGACCACGGCGATGCGCGCGTGACGATCGCCACGCGGCGCAGCCAGACCTGCATCGCCATCGGCGCGTCGATCGCCTGTTCGGGGGTCTGCCTGACAGTGGTTGAAAAAGGCACCGGCTTTGGCGGCGAAGCGGGCACCGGCTGGTTTGCGGTCGATGTGTCGGGCGAAACGATCCGCCGCACGGTGCCCACGCAATGGCAGGTTGGCGCGCCGCTCAATCTCGAACCCGCGCTCAAGGTGGGCGAGGAACTGGGCGGGCATATCGTCACCGGCCATGTCGACGGCGTCGGTGAAGTCGCCGCGATCACGCCCGAAGGCGCCTCGCGCCGGATCGATTTCCTCGCACCGGCCGAACTGGCGCCCTATATCGCCGCCAAGGGCTCGATCACCATCGATGGCGTGTCGCTGACCGTCAACACTGTTGCCGACGAGGCCGATGGCCGCGCACGGTTCAGCATCAACGTGATCCCGCACACCTCCGAAGTGACCACGCTGGGCGCGCTCGTGCCGGGCAATGCGGTCAATCTCGAAATCGATGTGCTGGCCCGCTATCTGATGCGCATGCAAAGCACCGCGCGTCAGGCGTGAGTATCCCCCCGGCGGCACGGGCCGCCGGGGTTCCTCTATTCAGGCCGTTACCGCGCGCAAGGCGTCGATGAAGGTTTCGATATTGTCAGTGGTCAGCCCGGCAATGTTGATACGGCCAGACCCGGCCATGTAGATGCCGTGCGCTTCGCGCAGCGTCAGGATCTGCTCGCCGGTCAGCGGCAGGATCGAAAACAGCCCGTTCTGGATACCCAGCGGCGCCATCGCGATCGGCCCGATCTGTTGCGCGGCGGCCAGGCGATCGCGCACCTGGCGCATCCGGCCGCGCATATCATCGAGTTCGGCCAGCCATTCGCGCGTCAGCGCCGCATCGGCCAGCACTTCGCGCACCGCCGCCGCACCGTGATCGGGCGGCATCGACCAGCTTGCGCGCGCGATCGATGCGCCATTGGCCATCGCCCGTGCCAGCGCGTCGGCATCGCCGGTAACCGCATAGAACGCGCCGACCCGGTCGCGATAAAGCCCGAAGTTCTTGTCGCAGCTATAGGCCACCAGCGCCTCGGGCACGGCGGCGAGCACGGTGCGCAGGCCATAGGCATCGGCCTCCATCCCCGCGCCCAGCCCCTGATAGGCCAGATCGAGCAGCGGCAGCACCGCGCGCGCGGCCAGCAGCGGGGCAATCTCGTCCCACTGCGCCTCGGTATAATCGACCCCCGACGGGTTGTGACAGCATCCGTGCAACAGCACCGCATCGCCCGGCCCGGCATCGGCCAGCGCCGCCTTCAGCGCGTCAAGATCGGCGGTGCCCTCGGCCGTCACATGCCGGAATGTCACCAGTTCCAGCCCGGATGCGGCAACGATCTGCGCATGGTTGGGCCACGACGGGGTGCCCATCAGGATGCGGCGCACGCCCGCGCGGCGCGCCACTTCGATCGCCAGCCGCACAGCACCGGTGCCACCCGGCGCCTGCATGCCGTCAACCCGCGCGGTGTCGAACCCGGCGCCGAAAACATAGGGGATCAGCGCACGGACAAAGCCCATGTCGCCTTCCGGCCCGAGATAACTCTTGCTCTGCTGCGTTTCCAGCAGGCGTGCCTCGGCGCCCTTGATCGCCTTGAACACCGGGGTTGCGCCCGTCGCCGTGCGATAGACACCCACTCCCAGATCGATCTTTTCGGGGCGCGGATCGGCGTTGTAAAGCTTGATCAACCCCAACAGGGCATCGGCGGGCTGCGGGCTTAGCGCTTCGAGCATCGGTTCGGCTTTCCTGGCAAGTGTATCCAGCCAACCAAAACCCCGACGGGCTCCGGCGGCGGCGCCCCCATGCCCCCCCTGCCCCCGTGGCGCAAGCATTTTGCGCGCGGGATCAGCCGATCAGAACGGCACCCATTTCTGCTTGTGGGTAAAGTTCATGTACCCGGCATTGACGCCCAGGCGCAGCCCGCCGCCCATGCGCACCGGGATCACCACCAGATCGCCCCGGCGCAGATAGGACACATTGAACCCGCCGACGAGATAGGCCTGCCCCTCGCCCGCGCCAATGCGGTGAAACAGCGTTTCGGTGTCATGCAGGTTATAGATCAGCACGAACGTGCTGGCGACGTTGCCGCCGAAATCGAGCCCGATCGATGGCCCGGTCCAGTAGACCGGCATCGCGCCCTCGATTTTCTGGTGCAGCGTGCCCGACCCGTAACGCAGGCCGACAATCACCGCGCCGCCGCCTTCAGTGCCGGTGATATAGCCATCGGGCTCGCCCTGCTTTTTCAGCAGATCGCGGATCATCAGCGCCAGCCCGCGCGCGCCTTTGCCGAACACGCCTTCGGCCGCATCGACCAGTTCGTTTTCATGATACGTCGTATCGCCCGGCGGCGGAGCCGCCGTGGGCCCGCCAACCGGACCATAGCCCGGCGCACCCGCAGGTGCGGCCATCGGTGGCGCGCCGGGCGGCGGCGCAACCGGTGCTGCCGCAGGCGGCGGAGATGGGGCGACCGGCGCAGGCGCATTGGCCGGGCCACGGTTAAGATCGGAGTCGATCGCGGTGTTGGGATCGATCGTCTGCACTTGCGCGCGTGCCACAGGCGCGGCCAGCACGGCAATTGCAGCAGCCGCGATCGGCAGCGCACGCAGCCATGGGGTGGAACGTTCGATCATCTGCACACCTCTTGTCCGCCGTCCGTGGACAGGCCTGATACCCGCCACGATTGTCGCCCGCCCGCCATCTGGCAAGGCCACCATGGTTCCTTTTGGTGGACAATTGCGGCGCGGCAATGAACCGGCGATGAGCCGAGTCGAATTTGCGCCCGAACGCGTGGCACACACCCCTCGGAAAAAAATCGCGCCCCCCTTGCCGCCTCCGCGAAGCGAAGCTATAGGCCCCCTTCGCCGCTGCGGTCCGGAGACGTGGGTGAGTGGCTGAAACCAGCGGTTTGCTAAACCGTCGTACGAGTAATGCTTGTACCGAGGGTTCGAATCCCTCCGTCTCCGCCATCCCTTTTCGAACGTCGGCCTGCCTGACTGACCAAGGCGCCAAGGACCAACCGAACCCTCGGAGTCTCTTGTTGCGCTGCGCGGCAAGCCGCTCCGCTTGGGGGGTTCGAATCCCTCCGTCTCCGCCATCCGCTTTCGAACATCGGTCTGCCTGACTGGCCACAGCGCCAAGGCCCAGGCACCTCCATCACTTCGGCGCCGTAACCGGCACGGGCTCGCCCTGAACTGCAGGATCGGGCTCTGTTGACCGCACAGCGCAGACATCGGTCTGGACTCATTTGAACAGAGCCCACGCCTGTTGTGCGTCAGCCACCGTGTCCTGTTTGGCGAAAAACGAACCGACGTTGTCTTTTGTCATCAGGGCGTTCCCTGGTGATGAAAAATGCGATCACCGCGTAAAGAATCAGAGCGTAACTTGGAATAATTTGGTATTGTCAAATGCGATGACCATAAACTGGAATATTGACCTGAGCTAAATTCGCAAAATTCGACCATAATGGAGCGATTGCGATGAAAAGATCGACAGCGATTGTCCTGGCCGGTGCAGCAGTGGTCGCAATTGTCGGGGGATTCTATTTTTCCCCATTGATAAAGTTGGTTTTTCCGAGCACGCCAGACGCGCAGCCAGTTGTCCGCGCCAAGTGGCTTGATCAGAACTGGTCGACCGCCGATCGCTACTGGTTCCACCATGCTTCGCAAGGCACCTCGACGATCCCGGTTCCCTACAGTTGGTTTGTCGCACTCGAAGCGCCCAAGCTGACCCTGTTCGGCGATCCGCCGATGCTGGCCAGCCCTGCCTATATGACCCGCCTCGGCTTCATACCCAGCATGAAGGGCGGCAAGAACTGGCAAAGCGCGGGCTATGCCACGGCGGCCGATCCGGGCCAGTTTTCTGCCTGGGGCGATGGCCAGGTCAATGCCGCCAATCCCGGCGATCTGCCGGTGGGGTTTGCAATCACCCATGCCTATCGCGACCCGGTCACCGGTCAGATGCTGCCCGATCAAGTCGGCTTGACGTGTGCCGCGTGCCATACCGGGCACCTTGAATACAAGGGCACCAGCCTGCGTATCGACGGCGCGAATTCTGCGGCCAGCCTCGACAAGCTGACGTCGGCGCTGGGCGCTTCACTGTTGCTGACCGACAAGCTCGGCTGGCGTTTCGATCGTTTTGCCAGGCGCGTCCTCGGACCCGATGCAGGCAAGGCTGACAAGGATAGGCTCAAGGCACAACTCGATGCCACCGTTGCGGGCATTCTGGCCGGTGCCAAGACCACCAAGCCAGGCACTGCCGAAGGGTTCAACCGGCTCGACGCGCTGAACCGTATCGGCAATCAGGTGTTCTTTGTCGATCTGGCAGGGGCCAGGGGCTTTGACAGTTCGGTCAACAACGTGGCCAACGCCGCGCCGGTCAAATACCCGCACTTGTGGGACACGCCGTGGTTTATCTGGGCGCAGTATGATGCCTCGATCATGCAGCCGGTGATCCGCAACGCCGGCGAAGCGCTGGGGGTAGCCGCCAGGATCAATCTGACCAGTTACGATGATCGCCAGAAACTGTGGGCATCTTCGGTCGATTTCAAACATCTCGGGCAGTTCGAGGCGATGTTGAGCGGCCCCGACCCGCTCAAGGCCAGACCCGGTGGCGGGGTGACCGGGTTCGCCGGACTGCGCGCACCCAAATGGCCAGAAGCGGTGTTGGGCAAGCTTGATCCGGCGCTGGTTGCCAAAGGCGCTGCGCTCTATGCCGCGCATTGTCAGGCATGCCACCTGGCGCCGGTCAATGCCGCTGATCAGGCGTTCTATGGATCTGCCAACTGGACCACCCCGACACAGTTCGGCGAATCGTTCCTCAAGGTCAAACTGGTCGATCAAAGCTACGTCGGCACCGACCCGGGCGAAGCCGAAATCCTGGTTAAGCGCCAGGTCAAGGTGCCCGCCGGGTTGGGCATCGAAGAGGGTATCAAACGCGGCGATTCAATCTGTTTCGACCAGCCGTCGGCCCAAGTGACCACGACCGGTTTCGGTCAGGCGCTCGCCAATTTGGTGCAGCAGGCGGTGGCCAAATATATCACCGCCCACAATATCACGCAAAAAGCTGACACCGGGTTGATCCACGCAAGGCAGGATTCGCGCCCCAACTGCATCCAGGCCAAAGTCGCTTACAAAGCGCGTCCGCTTGACGGCATCTGGGCAACCCCGCCCTATCTGCACAACGGTTCTGTCCCCAGCCTCGACGCGCTGTTGGGCAGCGATCCGGCCAAGGACCGACCCGGCACATTCTGCCTTGGCAATCGCGCTTATGATCCCCGGAAAGTCGGGCTTGAAACCGGGTTGTCGTGGTTTGGTCTGGCCTGTCCTGCAGGCACGTTCCGCTTTGACGCCAGCCAGACGGGCAATTCCAACCGCGGCCACGAGTTCCGCGATGGACCGCGCGGCAACGGGGTGATCGGCCCGGCGCTGAACGATGATGACCGCAAAGCGATAATCGAATTTCTCAAGAGCCAATGATCTTGCAGCAACCTTCCTGAAAAGGGTGGCACCATGACTGAATTCATGATCACATTGCGCGACGCGACTGACTCGGATGCGCTGGCAACGCAGTCGCGCTACATCACCTTCACAGATGAAAATAGCGCCGAAACCGAGCCGGGTGTTGCCGATTGGGTGCGCCAACTGATGGCAGGCGCCACCGCCAATGCGGGTGACACTGAACTGACCAGCAACGGCGTGGGCGCGGCGCGCCGCGGAGACGTGCTGTTTCTGATCCACGGCTTCAATGTCAATCACCAGGCGGCCAAGGCGTTTCACATGAAATGCGCGCAACATCTGATTTCGGTCGGCTGGTGTGGCCAGGTGGTCAGTTTCGACTGGCCATCGGACGGGGTGACTTTTGCCTATCTGCCAGACCGCGCCAACGCGCGCGCCTCAGCCAGCAGGTTGGTGACCGACGCAATAGCGCTGCTTGAGCGCACGCAAGCCACCGATTGCACCATCGACGTCCATGTCATGGCGCATTCGATGGGCGCGTTCGTGCTGCAACAGGCGTTTTGCTGGGCGTACCAGGATGTGTCGCCGTCATGGCAGGTGGCGCAAGTCCTGCTGGTGGCGGCCGATGTCGATACCAGTGCGTTCGACGACGGTGCGATCTTTTCAACCGCATTTGCGAAATATGGCGGCCGGCTGACCGCTTATTGCAACGGTTACGACAAGGCGTTGCTGGCATCGAATGCCAAGCGCCTGGAACTGGCGCCGCGCATGGGCCGGGTCGGGCTGCCCGACGATGCGCCAGATACGATGTGCGAAGTCGATTGCTCCGATCTTTTTGCCAAATTTGACGACGATCCGGACGCGATGCTCAGCCCGGTGACCACGCATTGCTTCTATTTCGACCAGGAAGAATTCTGGCAGGACGCGGTGCTGACGCTCGCTGGTGGTCTTGTCCCCTCGCGGTATCCGACCCGCTTGCCGATGCCCGGCACCACCACCCCCAATCGCTATATCCTCAACCCCGACGGTACATCGCCCAACGATTACAGTCGGGCGCTGCGGCGCAGCTCGGTCAGTCTTGCGGTCGGGACATGTCACCCCCCCTCGACACCATTGTGATTTGGAAATTGGTCGAAACAAATTTCGCCAATCCCTGATCAAATGCTGATCATCACCGGTCCCAAAATGAATGCGGGATGGACGTGGGCCGGTCGGTGCACCCATCGGTGCCACAGATCGAAAAGTTCCCGAACACCAGTCCTGTGGGTGTTGCGTCGCTGCGCCGTGGTCACGTCGCGGGACGTGACCGTCGTTCCGCCAGGACCGAGGTTTGTTCCGGGCTGTCAATTGCCAGAAGCATTGCGTATGATGAGGCGCGTTATCCATCACTGGAATTGTTGATCATGCGCTTCAAGGAACTCGATCTCAACTTGCTGATCGTGTTCGCCACGCTGATGGAAACGCGCAGTGTCACCCGCACCGGCGAACGTTTGAGCCTGACCCAACCGGCGGCTAGCGCGGCACTGCGGCGGTTGCGCGCCTATTTCGGCGATCCGATGCTGGTGCAAGTGGGCAAGCGCATGCATCCCACGCCCTTTGCCGAAGCGCTCTATCCCCAGATCCAGCGCGCGCTGACCCAGGTGCAGCATGCCATCGCCACGCCTGCAGGCTTTGACCCGGCAACCAGTTCGCGCCGGTTTCGCATCAATGCGTCGGACTATGTCATGGTCGCGGTGCTGGTCGAACTGGCCGCGCGGGTGCGCGCCCATGCCCCGGCGATCCAGCTCGAAGTGCAATTGCCCACCGAATCCAACGCCGAAGACCTGGAAAACGGACGGATCGACGTGCTGATCGCGCCCGAACAACTGCTGGCGCCATGGCACCCTTCGGAATTCCTCTATGAAGAAGAACAAGTGGTGGTTGGCTGGAACGGCAATCCGGCGCTGGACGGGGGCCTGACCGAAGAGCGGTTCTTTGCCGCAAGCCATGTCGGGGTCGCGCTGGGGGTGCAGCGCGCGGCTACGTTTGCCGACACCCAACTGGCGCGGATGGGTCGCCAACGGCGGATCGCCATCGAAGTGGCCTCGTTCGCCAGCGTGCCGTGGTTTCTGCAAGGGACCGACCGGCTGGCGGTGCTGCACAAACGGCTGGTGCGCGCGATGATGCCGCAATTCGATCTGGCGTATGTGCCGATGCCCTTCCCGTTTCCGCGCTTGCGCGAAATGGTGCAGTTTCACGAATCCCGGCGCGACGACGCCGGGCTGGTATGGTTGCGCGAACAGTTGCGCCAGGCGGCGCTGAGCACATCATGAATTGAAATGATGCATTCGCATAAGTATAATGATTTTTACATATCACTGGCCAGGCGGCTAATCTCCCGTTGAAAGCGCATGCGAAGCGCACCGGGAGAGGCATTTTGGACAATCTGCAGATACTGATCATCGGTGGCGGCATCGGCGGGCTGACCAGCGCGATTGCGCTGCGCCGCGATGGCCATGCGGTGACGGTGATCGAGCGCGACCCGACCTGGTCGGTCTATGGCGTGGGCATCATACAGCAATCGAACGTGCTGCGCGCGGCACAGGCGCTGGGCATTCTTGACGGTTATCTTGCCGCCGGTGTCGGGTTTGACGCGGTCGAGATCTTCATCCCCAGCGGGCAAAAGGTGGCGCGCATTCCGGGCCATCCGGTGGCGCCGGGCCTGCCCGTCAATCTGGGCATCGGGCGCCCCGCGCTGCACAAACTGCTGGGCGATACCGCGATCGCGGCGGGCGCCGACGTGCGGCTGGGGATCACTGCCGAGACGCTCGACGACACCGGCGATGCCGTCAATGTCCGCTTTTCGGACGGCAGTCATGGCACCTGGGATCTGGTGATCGCCGCCGACGGGGTCTATTCCACCACGCGCGGACAAATCCTGCCCGGGGCGGAAACGCCCGAATTCACCGGGCAGGCGGTGTGGCGCTACAATTTCCCGCGCCCTGCCGATCTTGACGCGCTGCAGGTCTACAACGGGCCGACCGGGGTCGGGCTCGTGCCGATCAGCGACAGCCTGATGTACATGTATGTCACCACGCCCGAACCCGACAACCCGCGCTACCCCACCGAAGGCCTGGCCGCGCTGATGCGTGGCAAGCTGGCCGGGACCGCGCCCGCGATCCAGGCGCTGGCCGAACAGATCGTCGATGATCATGGCGTGGTCTATCGCCCGCTCGAAGGGATGCTGGTGCAAGGGCTCTGGCACAAGGGCCGCGTCGTGCTGCTGGGCGATGCCGTCCACGCCACCACCCCCCATCTGGGCCAGGGCGCGGGCATGGCGGTCGAGGACAGCATTGTACTGGCCGAGGAAATCGCGCGCGCCGCCACGCCCGAACAGGCGTTCACCGCCTTTCGCAACCGCCGTTTCGAACGCTGCCGCTACATCGTCGAAAAAAGCCTGGCCATCTGCCACGGCCAGATTGGCAAAGGTCCGCCGGTCGACAATGCGCAGGCCACCGCCGAAATGTTCGCCGTTGTCGCCCAACCCATCTGATTGTCAGGGAATTTTTCCATGAGCCGAGTAACCGATATCCGATACGTGGGCTATGGCGTGGTCGACTTCGACGCCGAAGCCGCCTTTTATGCCGATGTCTGGGGGCTGGACCGCGTACCCGGCGAAGACGGTATGGCGTGGTTCAAAACCCAAGGGCATGACGAACACCATGTCGTGCGCCTGCGCCCGGCGGACGAAAACCGCGTCGACGTGATCGCGCTGGCCACCGGTTCCGCTGCCGATGTCGACACGCTGGCCGAACGCGTGCGCAGTTCCGGCGGCCGGATCGTCCACGAACCGCAGCCGCTGACCACGCCCGGTGGCGGCTATGGCTTCCGGTTCTTTTCGCCCGACGGACTGCAGTTCGAAATCAGCGCCGGGGTGGCGCGCGGCACCAGCCGCGATCTTGCCCGCTGGGAAGGCGTTCCCGAAAAGATCAGCCATATCGTACTACATTCGCCCAACCACCAGGCGCTGGTCACGTGGTTCTGCGATGTGCTGGGGTTCAAGGTATCGGACTGGCTGGGCGATTTCATGTGTTTCCTGCGCTGCAATTCGGCGCACCACCGCTTTGCCATCCTGCCCGGGCCGCCCTGCCTCAACCATGTCGCCTATGACATGCCGACGCTCGATGACATGATGCGCGGCGCGCACCGCCTGAAAGTCAAAGGGATCGACATCGGCTGGGGCCCCGGTCGGCATACCGCGGGCAACAACACGTTCAGCTATTTCGTCACGCCGGCAGGTTTCGTTGCCGAATATACCAGCGAACTCGACGTGGTCGATTTCGAAACCCACACCGGCATGGTGCATGTGCCCGCGCCGCTGGTTATGGATCAGTGGGGCATCGGCACCGGCGGTCCGCAAACATTGCCGCACCCCCATCCCAATCCGGGGCTGTTTGTTGCGGTAGAGGCCTGACCCATGGCGCTGTTTGAATATTTCCCGAACTATATCTGGAACCTGTCGGTCGCCATCGCGATGGAATCGGGCGGGCAGATCGGCGAGATCGTCGATATGTGCCAGCCGATCCGTGATGCGGCGGCCAATGGCGCCGATGCCGGAACCCCCGCCTTCATGAAGGCCTGGGCGACGATGGGTGAAAAGCTGATCGAACTTGCCACTGAAGACGAAGCACGCGGCCGCGCGTTCAGCGCGTCCGACAAGCTGGAGCGCGCCTCGCTTTATCTGTTCAACGCCGAACGCATGCAGGGCCACGGCCATCCCGGTCGCGCCGAAACATATGCCAGAGCCCGCGCAACGTTCGACCGCTCGACCTCGCTCGGCAGCATAAACCGCGAACGCATCGAAGTGCCGCTGGGCGATGGCTGGCCCGCAGGCGCGACGATGCCCGCGCTCTATACCCGTGCGCCCGGCCCCGGTCCGCATCCGGTGGTGGTCTATTGCAATGGCCTCGATAGCTGCAAGGAACTGCTCTATTGGTCGCGCCTGCCCGAGGCACTGGCGCGGCGCGGCATCTCGACCCTGTGCGTCGATCAACCCGGCAGCGGCGAGGCGCTGCGCCTGCAGAGCCTGCCGGTTGCTCCCGACAGCGAACGCTGGGCCAGCCGCGCGATCGATTGGCTGGAAACGCAGGGCGATGTCGATCCTGCCCGCATCGGCATGACCGGCATTTCGCTGGGTGGGCATTTTGCGCCGCGCGCGGTCGCCCATGACTCGCGCTTTGCCAGCGGCGCCTGCTGGGGTGCCAACCACAACTGGCGCGAAGTGCAGGACAAGCGCCTGCTGCGCGAGGGCGAAAACCCCGTGCCGCATTACTGGGCGCACGTGATGTGGGCGTTTGGCGCCAGCGACATGGACGACTTTTTCGCGAAATCCGATGCGATGAACCTCAACGGCCAGATGGACCGCGTGCGCGTGCCGTTCCTGGTCACCCACGGCGCCAACGACCGCCAGATCAGCGTGCAATACGCGCACGACTGTTACGACCAACTGGTCAATTCACCGCGCCGCGAACTGAAGATCTTTACCGCGCGCGAAGGCGGGGTCGAACATGTCGGCGCCGACAACATGACATTCGGGCGGGACTATATCGCCGACTGGTTTGCCGATACGCTCGGCGGCAAAACGGCCTGAGAGGATTATTCATGGCGCGCCAATTCATCGATCTGTCGATCACGCTGTGCAACGACGTGGTGTCCGACCCGCCGTTCATGCGGCCCGAAATCACCTATCAGACGCACCACGAAACCGTGGGCGAGGCCGCGCATTTCTTCCCAGGGCTGACTGCCGAACAAGTGCCTGGCGGCGAAGGCTTTGCCGCTGCAGAATGGGTGCGCCTGACCACGCACAACGGCACGCATCTCGATGCACCGTGGCATTTCCACCCCACCATGAACGGCGGCGAGCGCGCCATCACCATCGACGAAGTGCCGCTCGAATGGTGTTTCCAGCCGGGGGTAAAGCTCGATTTCCGCCATTTCCCCGATGGCTATGTGGTGACGGCGCAAGATGTCGAGGACGAACTGGCGCGGATCGGCCACACCCTGCAACCGCTCGAAATCGTGCTGGTCAACACTGCCGCCGGCAAGGCGCTGGGGCGGCCCGATTTCGTCAATGTCGGCTGCGGCATGGGCTATGAGGCGACCATGTACCTGACCAGCCGCGGCATCCGCGTGACCGGCACCGATGCCTGGAGCTGGGACGCGCCGTTTGCGCATACCGCCAAAAAGGTTGCCGAAACCGGTGACACATCGCTGATCTGGGAAGGGCACAAGGCCGGACGCGACATCGGCTATTGCCATCTGGAAAAGCTGCACAATCTTGAGGCGCTGCCGCCCAGCGGCTTTACCGTGTCGTGCTTTCCGCACAAGATTCAGGGCGCCTCGGCAGGGTGGACCCGCGCCGTTGCGATCATCGAGGCCTGATCGATGCGGCTGGCAACATTGCAGGACGGCACGCCCGACGGGGCGCTGGTGATCGTTTCGGCTGATGGCGCTCGCGCGCTGCCCGCCGAGACCAGCCTGATCGCCGCGATCGCCGACTGGGCACGCAGTGAACCGGCGCTGCGCGCGCTGGCGGCGCGGGTCGAGGCCGGCCACGGCGATCCGCTCGACCCGGCACGGATCAGGGCGCCGCTGCCGCGATCGTGGCAATGGCTCGATGGGTCCGCGTTCAGCCAGCACGGCGACCTGATGCAGATTGCCTTCAACCTGCCGCCGATCGAAACCGACCGCCCGCTGATGTATCAGGGCCTGTCCGACCGGTTCTATGGCCCGAACGACCCGGTGCCGTTTGCCAGCGAGGCCGACGGCATCGATTTCGAGGGCGAATTCGGCGTGATTGTCGATGCCGTGCCGATGGGCGTGACCGCCGCGGCGGCGGCGGCGCACATCCGCCTGATCGTGCAGATCAACGACTGGTCGTTGCGCGCGATCGCGCCGGTCGAAATGAAGACGGGATTCGGCTGGGTGCAGGCCAAACCGGCGTGCAGCATGGCGCCGTTTGCGGTCACCCCAGACACCCTCGGGCCCGACTGGCGCGACGGGCGGGTCTGCTGCGATCTGGTGGTGACGTGGAACGGCGAACCGTTTGGCCGCGTCTGCGGCGACCAGATGGCCTTTTCGTTTCCCGAACTGGTCGCCCACGCCGCGCGCACGCGCGATTTGGTGGCGGGCACCATCATCGGATCGGGCACCGTTTCCAACCGCGAATATGCCACGCGCGGATCGGCCTGCATTTCCGAACGCCGCGCGATCGAGATGATCGCCGATGGCGCGCCGCAAACCGCCTTTATGGCGCACGGCGACCGCGTGCGCATGGAAGGCCGCACCCGCGACGGCCACGCGCCGTTCGGGGCCATCGATCAGATCGTGGTGAGCGCCTGACCCCGGGTTCCGGCCCGGTCTACAATCGTCAGTCTTTCGGTTTCAGCGTGACCCAGATGTCGACAGGGGTCACCACTTTGCCCGGTGCGGGTTTGCCGATGTCGATCCGTTCGGCGGTGACCAGTTCGCCCGTCTCGAGGTTGAAACTGATCCATGGCTTCGGCATCCGGCCAAAGGTCATTTTCTGGATTGGCCGTCCGGTGACGGTGTTCATGATCGTTGCGGTGATTCCCATGGCGCGCGGGTAGCGTGGGCCCGGCCGATCTGTCCACCTGACGGCTGTGGACAGCGCTGCAAATTCCTGCCCGTACCCGCTGGCAAGCGGGCCGCAGACATTGTATAACTGCTTGAGCTATAAGCGATCGGCCGTTCCAGATCGCCCAAATGCAGACGCGCGCGTGCGCTTTTTTTTGCGGAATCACAACTATCTGCGGGATCACAACCCGAGGCGCGGCAGGGTTTTTGCGAAAGGCAGGATTATGGCAGACAAACCGGTGGAAGGCGTGAAACCCTATGGCGGCCCGGCTGGCGGCTGGGGCGCGTTGCGGGCGGTGGCAACGGCCGTGCGCAGCCAGATGGGCGCGAGCACCGACACTCGCGCGCTGCTCAGCATGAACCAGCCTGATGGTTTCGACTGTCCGGGCTGTGCCTGGCCCGATCCCAGGCACACCTCATCGTTCGAATTCTGCGAGAACGGCGCCAAGGCCGTCACCTGGGAGGCAACCGCAAAGAAGGTCGATCCGGAATTCTTTGCCGCACACAGCGTGGCAGACTTATGGACATGGCCCGATTTCGACCTGGAAAATGCCGGGCGCCTGACCGTTCCGCTGCGCTATGACGCACAGGCGGACCGGTTCGTACCGATCGATTGGGACACCGCCTTCGCAACCATCGGCGCGGCCATGCGCGCGATGGAACATCCCGATCAGATGGAGTTCTACACGTCGGGGCGGGCATCCAACGAGGCCGCGTTTCTGTACCAGACGATGGCCCGCGAATTTGGCACCAACAATTTTCCCGATTGTTCGAACATGTGCCACGAGGCGACGTCGGTCGGTCTGCCGCAGTCAATCGGCGTCGGCAAGGGCACCGTGACGCTCGAGGATTTCGACCATTGCGACGCGGTGTTCTGCATCGGGCACAATCCCGGCACCAACCATCCCCGCATGCTTGGCACGTTGCGCGAAGTGTCGCGGCGTGGCGCAGCGATCATCGTCGCCAATCCGTTGAAGGAACGCGGACTGGAACGGTTTCAGGACCCGCAAGTGCCCACCGAAATGGCGACATTCGGTTCGACGCCGCTCGCCTCCGCCTATTACCAGGTCAAAGTCGGCGGCGATGCGGCCATGGTCAAGGGCATGATCAAGGCGTTGCTGCACGCCGATGCCAACGATCTGGCCCACGGCGGAACGGGGTTGCTCGACCGGCCCTTCATTGCCGAACACACCGCCGGGTTCGACGCGCTGAAGGCCGATATCGAGGCCACGCCGTGGGTTGCGATCGAACGCCGGTCAGGCCTGTCGCGTCAGGACATCACCGCCATGGCGCAAGTCTATTGGCAGGCCGAGCGCGTGATCATCTGCTACGGCATGGGTATCACCCAGCACCGCCACGGCACCGAGAACGTTCAGCAAATCGCCAACTTGCTGATGCTGCGCGGCAATATCGGTCGCGAAGGAGCGGGCATCTGCCCCTTGCGCGGCCATTCCAACGTGCAGGGTGACCGCACCGTCGGCATCACCGAAATTCCCGCCGAAAGCTTCCTGCAGCGCATGGACACCGCGTTCGGCATGACCAGCCCGCGCAAGCACGGCCACAGCGCGGTCGATTCGATCATCGCCATGCGTGATGGCCGGTCAAAGGGCTTTATCGGCCTGGGCGGCAATCTGGCGGTGGCGATCAGCGATCCCGAGGCGACTTTTGCGGCGTTCCGCAAACTCGACCTCAACGTACAGATCTGCACCAAGCTCAACCGCACGTGCCTGCTGACCGCGCGCGAAACCGTCGTGCTGCCCTGCCTTGGCCGCACCGAGCAGGATTATCAGGACGGCAAACTGCAATCGGTGACTGTCGAAGATTCGATGTCGATGGTCCACGCCTCTCGCGGGTTGCTCAAACCCGCATCGCCCGACTTGCGATCGGAACCGGCCATCATCGCCGGCATTGCCAAGGCGGCGCTGCCCGACAGCGTGGTGGCCTGGGACTGGCTGATCGAGGATTACGATCGCATCCGCGACAAGATCGAACAGGTGTTCCCCGATTTCTACGACTTCAACATCCGGGTGCTGCAAAAGGGCGGGTTCCGCCTGCGCGTCGGCGCCTCTGACCGCGAATGGGATACCCCCGACGGCAAGGCCCACTTCATCACTTTTCCCGGCACCGACGAAGATGACGGCAAAAGCGATGGCGTGCTGACGCTGACCACCGTGCGCAGCCATGATCAGTACAACACCACGATCTATGGCATGAACGATCGCTATCGCGGTGTGACCGGCCGGCGCGATGTGGTTTTCGTGCATCCCGACGATCTGGCGCTGTTCGGGCTGCGGCATGGCGATGTGATCGACATCGTGTCGGGGGATCGCGTGTTCGCGGGCCAGACAGCCATCGCCTATGGCATCGCGCGTGGGTCGGTGGCGGCCTATTATCCCGAAGCAAACCGCCTGATCGCGCTGGAAGACCATGACCACAAATGTGGTACGCCGTCCTACAAGTCGGTGCCGGTCACGCTGCGTGCGGCGGCGGCCCCGCCCGCATGACCATATAGATGCCTGCCTTTGGCCAATCCGATCTGCCCGACCTGCATGTGTTTGCCACGATCGCGCGGCGGCGCAGTTTTACGCTGGCGGCGATCGAGCTTGGCGTCACGACCTCTGCCCTGAGCCATCGTATCAAGAAGCTGGAGGCGCGACTGGGGGTGCGCCTGCTTCACCGCACCAACCGCACTGTCATGCCGACCGCGGTGGGCGAGCGCCTGGCCGAACGTCTGGGTCACGGCTTTGAGGCGATCGAGCATGCCCTGGGAGAGATCGAGGCGTTCCGCGCCAATCCCGCAGGCGAATTGCGCATCAACGTGCCACGCGATGCGTCCCGCTTGTTGATTGCCCCGGTGCTGGCCGAGTTTACCGCCGCCTATCCCGGCGTACAGCTCGTGCTGGCGGTCGAGGATCGGCCGGTCGATATCGTGGCCGAAGGGTTCGATGCCGGTATCCGCTATGGCGGCACGGTGCCGGAAGACATGGTTGCGATGCCGCTCACCGCGCCGCTCCGCTGGGTGGTGGTAGGCTCACCGGCCTACCTCGCCGCGCATGGTCGGCCGCGTTCGCCCGAAGACCTGCTTGACCACGCCTGCATCCGCGTCCGTCTGGGCGACAACTCGATCTTCCGGTGGGAACTGGGTGACGGAGAGGCAATGGTGCGGCTCGACGTCAAGGGTCCGTTTGCGGTCAACGAGACAGATGCCACAATCGACGCAGTCCTCCACGGTGTTGGCCTTGGCTATGTGCTCGAACGCCGGGTGGTGGACGATATCGCGCGCGGTGCGCTTGAAATCGTGCTGCCCGAATGGGCCTCTGTCGGCCCCCCGTTCTACGCCTATTACCCCAGTCGCAAGCATAGCGAACCTGGCCTGAGCCAGCTCATCGAGATGATCCGCACCCGCGAACAGCAACGCGGATAAGGCGCCAGTTATTAGCTGACATCAACGTTGCGTTTAGCCCACGTAACCACCCTTCCTCTGGCCCGATGGTTTTGAGCTTTCTAAAAGCAACCAACCAAGGAGCCTGGCGATGCGCAATTCCGGTGATTTGAATCCATCCGTAACGCGGCGTGGCGTGCTGTCGGGCGGCGCGGTCGCCGTGGCCGTCGCGTCGACACCCGTGCTCGCGGCAGACGCCGAGGCCGCATCGGGCCAGGCAACGGCGCCGTTGCAGACGGTCACGACCCGTCTGCACATCAACGGCAGGCAGATCGTGCTGACACTCGATCCGCGCGTGACGCTGCTGGATGCCGTGCGCGAGCACCTGGCGCTGACCGGGTCCAAAAAGGGCTGTGACCAGGGACAGTGCGGGGCATGCACGATGATCGTCAACGGCCGGCGCATCAACAGTTGCCTGACACTGGCGGCAATGCACGACGGTGACCAGGTGACGACGATCGAAGGGTTGGGCACGCCGGACAAGCTCCACCCGATGCAGGCTGCATTTGTCGCCCATGATGGTTTTCAGTGCGGGTATTGCACACCGGGACAGATCTGTTCCTCGGTCGCCATGCTGGGCGAGATCCGTGCCGGTATCCCGAGCCATGTCACCGCCGATCTGCAGCACGTCAGCTATTCAGACCATGAGGCGCGCGAACGGATGAGCGGCAATATCTGCCGCTGCGCCGCCTATCCCAACATTGTCGCCGCCATCCGGCAAGTACACGAGGATAGCGCAGCATGAGAGCCTTTACTTATACGCGCGCCGCGACCCCGCACGAGGCCGCAGCCGCCGTCGCCGCGCACCCCGGTGCAAAGTTTGTTGCAGGTGGGACGAACCTGCTCGATCTGATGAAAGTCGATGTGGAGAAACCGACACATCTGATCGACATCAATCGGCTCGGGCTCGATCGTATCGAACCCCTTGCCGATGGCGGATTGCGCATCGGTGCGCTTGTCCGCAACACCGATCTTGCTGCCGACAGCCGCGTCATCGCCGGTTGGCCGGTGCTGACCCGCGCGTTGCTGGCCGGGGCATCGGGCCAACTTCGCAACAAGGCGACAACTGCGGGCAATCTGCTCCAGCGGTCACGCTGCCCCTATTTCTACGACACCACCAAGCCTTGCAACAAACGCGATCCCGGCACCGGCTGTGCGGCGCTTGGCGGCTTCAGCCGCAATCTTGCCGTGCTGGGCGTATCCGATATGTGCATCAGCCAGCATCCATCGGACATGGCGGTAGCGATGCGTGTGCTCGACGCGACGGTGGAAACCGTCGCAGCCGATGGTGCGACGCGATCGATCCCGATTGCCGAATTCCACACGCTGCCCGGTGCAACGCCGCATATCGAAAATGTCCTTGGCCACGGGGAACTGATCACGGCGGTCACCCTGCCCCGGCCGATCGGCGGCACCCATGTCTACCGCAAGGTCCGCGACAGGGCCTCGTATGCTTTTGCCGTCGTCTCGGTGGCGATGATCCGCGGCAACGGCATCCAGCGCTTTGCGTTCGGCGGGATCGGCACCCGGCCCTGGCGCGTGGAACAGGCCGAGCGGTTATCGGGTGCCGAGGCGATCGCCGAACGCGTGCTGGTCGGCGCACGGCCGACCACGCAGAACCGCTTCAAGCTTGCGCTGACCCGCCGCACGCTCGCCGCCGTGCTTGACCAAGCCTGAAGGATACGCGCGATGGAATTCCTGACCCCCGCCGGCCCCAACTCGACCGACCGGCAGACCGTGCTGGGCAAGGCGCACGATCGTATCGACGGCCCGTTGAAAGTGTCCGGACTGGCCCGCTATGCCTACGAATATCACGATGTGGCGCCGCGCGCCGCCTATGGCGTGGTGGTTACTGCCGGGATCGGGCGCGGCAGCATCGATTCGATCGATGCGGTCGACGCCGAACGTGCACCGGGCGTCCTGCTGGTGATGACCCACCTCAACGCGCCGAAAATGTTCGGCCAGAATGCGGCGGCGCCGAACGACCCCAGGCTCGATCATGCGACGCCGCAACTCCAGGGGCCCCGGATCACCCAGCATGATCAGGCGGTGGCACTGGTCGTGGCCGAAACGTTCGAACAGGCGCGGGCGGCCGCGCGAAGCCTGCGCATTGGCTACAAGGCGCAGAGCGGTCGTTTCTCACTGCCGGCGATGCAGGTCGAGGGCAAACCGCACCCACGCGTTGCCGATATCGACATGGGCGATTTCGACACCGCCTATGCGTCGGCGCCGGTCAGGATCGATGCGACATTCACCACCCCCAACCAGAGCCAGGCGATGATGGAGCCGCATGCCTCGCTGGCCTTCTGGGACGGCGATCGGCTGACCGTCTATCTGGCGCATCAGGTCATGCACTGGGCCAGATCCGGTATCGCGGGCACAATCGGCATACCGGAAGCGCAGGTCCGCGTCGTTGCGGCCTATGTCGGCGGCGGCTTCGGGTCCAAGCTTGCGCTCTATTCCGATGCAATCCTGGCCTCGGTCGCGTCCAGACAGCTTGGCCGGCCGGTCAAGATCACCCTGACCCGTGCACAGATATTCAACCACACGACCCACCGCCCCCCCACCATTCAGCGGCTGCGTCTGGCGGCCGGGCATGACGGCAGGCTGATTGCCGTTGGTCACGAGACATTCACCGGCGATCAGCCCGGCGAGCGGGGCGAACTTGCCTCAAACCAGACCCGCTTGCTGTATGGCGGCGCCAATCGCCGGATTCATACGCGCATTGCCGAACTCGATCTGCCCAGGGGCGGATCGATGCGCGCACCGGGCGAGGCGGCTGGCCTGCTTGCGCTTGAAAACGCGATGGACGAATTGGCCGAGAAACTGGGCATGGACCCAGTCGAGCTGCGCATCGTCAACGATGTTCAATACGATCCGGAACAGGGCCCGAGCCGCCCGTTTTCAGAGCGCAAGCTGGTCGAATGCCTGCGCACCGGGGCCGATCGTTTCGGCTGGTCGCACCGTATTGCCACGCCGGGCCAGGTGCGCGATGGCCAATGGCTGGTCGGCATGGGTATGGCCTGTGCCATCCGCAGCAATCCGGTCCAGCCATCGGGTGCACGCGTGACCCTGCGGCCCGGTGGCACGGTGCTGGTCGAAAGTGCGATGACCGATATCGGCACCGGCAGTTATACGATCATGGCTCAGACCGCCGCCGAAATGCTCGGCCTGCCGATGGCGGCCGTCGAAGTGCGGCTGGGTGACAGCGCCTATCCCAAGGCTTCGGGGTCTGGAGGATCATGGGGTGGCAACAGCTCTACCGCGGGCACATACGCCGCTTGCGTGGCGCTGCGCGACACGCTTGCGCGCCGGGCAGGTTTCGATGGCTCCGACGTCAGCTTCGACAAGGGGCTGATCGTTTCTGGCGGGCGCAGTGTTGCGCTGGCGCAACTCGTCGCGTCGGGCCCGGTGACCGCCGAAGACACCATGACGTATGGCGATCTGACACGCAGATATGCGCAAGCCAGCTTTGGCGCGCATTTCTGCGAAGTCGGCGTGGACGTCCACACGGCAGAAGTGCGGGTCAGGCGGTTGCTGAGCGTCTGCTCGATCGGGCGGGTGCTCAATCCGGTCACCGCCCGCAGCCAATGCCTGGGCGGCATGACCATGGGTATTGGCGCCGCGCTGATGGAGGAATTGGTCGTCGACCCGCGGTTCGGATATTTCGTGAACCATGATCTCGCCGAATACCAGGTTCCGGTTCATGCCGACGTGCCCGATCTCGATGTCGTGTTCGTGGATGGCGAGGACACCAAGTCTTCGCCCATGAAGGCGAGAGGCGTCGGCGAACTTGGTATCTGCGGCGTGGGCGCGGCCATCACCAATGCGGTCTACAACGCCACTGGTGTGCGCGTGCGCGACTATCCCGTGACAATGGACAAGCTGCTGGCGGGCATGACCTGATCCGCGCGCGGCGGCCGGTTCCTGCCATCCATCCCGTTTCAACATTTCTTTCAGGAGATCCTTCATGCGTACATCCGCAAACGCCATTGCAACCCTGCCCGTGCGGCCGTTCGGACGCACCGACATGGCGATCACCGCAGTGGGATTTGGCGCCTGGGCCATTGGCGGCGCCGATTGGGCGGTGGGCTGGGGTGAACAGGATGACCGGCAATCGGTCGCCGCGATCCGCCATGCCATCGATCGCGGGATCAACTGGATCGATACCGCCGCAATCTACGGGCTGGGTCATTCCGAAGAGATCGTGGCGCAAGCGCTGCGGTCGGTCCCGCTCGACGACCGGCCCTATGTGTTCACCAAATGCGGGCTGATCTGGAACGAGGCCGATCGCCTTGCCTCGCCCAGACAAGTGGGCGCGCGCGACAGCATCCGTCGCGAAGTGGAAGCATCGCTCAAACGGCTGCAGATCGAGCGGATCGACCTCTATCAGATGCATTGGCCGGCCGAAGACGGCGCCCCGATCGAGGAATATTGGCAGGCCCTGCTCGATTTGAAACAAGAGGGAAAAGTGCGCGCGGTGGGATTGTCCAATCACAACCGTGCCCAACTCGATGCGGCCGAACGGATTGGCCATGTCGATACGTTCCAGCCGCCGTTCTCGGCCATCCGGCGTGATGCAGCCGCCGAACTGCTGCCCTGGTGTGCCGAGCATGAAACAGGGGTGATCGTTTACAGCCCGATGCAGGCAGGTCTGCTGTCCGGTCGCTTTACCGCAGAGCGTGCGGCGGCGCTGCCCAAGGATGACTGGCGTTCGCGCAATGCAAACTATCAGGGCCCGGCGCTCGACCGCAACCTCAGGCTTGCGGCGGCATTCCAACCGGTTGCCGAACGGCACGGCACGACGGTGGCCGCTGCGGCGGTTGCATGGACCCTGGCCTGGCCTGGGGTGACCGGCGCAATCGTCGGGGCGCGAACGGCGTCGCAAGTGGATGGCTGGCTCGATGCCGCGACGCTCCGCCTGACCAGCGAGGATATGGCCGAGATTGCGCGGGCGATTGATGACAGCGGTGCGGGCAGCGGCCCCGCGCAACCGGCGCGCGGCTGACGCGTGTTACCCTGATGGAATCAGTTGGCGTTGCCATTTGCCGCGATCTGTTCGGCAATATGGCCACGCCACAACGCGGCCAGCAGGTCGGTCTGGGTAATCAGGCCGAGCAGCTTGCCCGTTGGGTCGACCACCAGCGCCTCTTGATAGAGCCCGCCGGACAGGATCGGCAGCAGTTCATCAATCGGCGTGGCCGGTGGCGCAATACAGGGCGATCTATCCATCGCCCGCGCGACCGGGCCATCCCCGACCGATATCACCGCATCCATCCGCAGCAGCCCTTCGAGATGACCGTCGCGCGCGGTTACCGGCAGCGCACGCACGCGTTGTGCCGCGAACATCTGTCGGGCGTGATCGAGGCTATCGTCAGGCGCAACATGGGGAATGTCGCTGCGCATGATCTGTTCGCAGCGGATGATCCCATGCAAGCGGCGATAGGCGCGCGTTTCAACTTGCCTGAACAGCGTGTCGAGATCTTCGCTGTCGACATCGAGCAGTTCATCATATTGGGACAGCACGGATTCGATGTCGGCGATGGTATAGCCGGCCCTGGCCGGATCGGACGCACCATGGCGGGATGCGCGATGCGGATAATTGCCCCGCATCGCCGCGTTATAGGCGATGCCCAGGGCCACCAGCAGCGCGCTGTCCACCGCAACCGGCAGCAGCGCAAACGACCAGCCCGCCGAAACCACCGCCGGTCCGCCGATCGCGCACGTCAGCGCACAGGCCCCGCCCGGGGGATGCAGGCAACGCGCCAGGCTCATCATCGCGATGGCCGTCGCCACACCCAGACCGGCGGCATAGGCCGGATCGCCCAGCATCTTCATCCAGAAAATGCCCGACAGTGCCGAAATCGTGTTGCCGCCGACTATCGCCCACGGTTGTGCCAGCGGACTGGCAGGCACGGCGAACAACAGCACGGCCGATGCGCCGATCGGCGCGATCAGCAGCGGCAGACCGGTCGCGTTGCCCAGCCACAGATGCATCAGACCACCGGTGGCAAATATCCCGAAGGCACCGCCCAGAAACGCCGGAACCATGCGACCGCCGCTCGTGCGCGGCTGAACACCAAGCCAATGCCCCAGCCTGGCGATGGATTGCGCAACGCGGGTCATGCCGACGCACCCGCGCCAAAGGCCCCTATGGCCTGATCGATCGTGGGCGTCGGTCGCTGCGCGCAATCGGTGTGGCGGGTCAGGTGCATGGCGCGCGAATAGGACAAACCCCGCGCCTGCGCGAGCGTTGCGCCGCCGATCCGATCGAGTTTTGCACAATTTGATTCATTATAGATGCATCTTTTGTTGATCGCGTCGGGCCGGTGCCGATCCGCTTGCGCACCCAAAAGCGATCGGGCAGACCGGTACGCATGTCTGCCATGCCCCCGCCGTCCGCTGCCGCAACACCCGATGAATCGCTTGCCCCGGCGATCGGCGAAGACATGATCGGCCCGTCGCTGATCCGACAGGCGGTGCATGAAGGCGATCCGAAAGTGCGCGGTGTCGGGATGGACCGGCGGCTGGCGATCGACATCTACTATCGCCTGATGCGGATGACGTGGCTGCGGCTGGGCGGGCTGTTTGTCGGTGTGTTTCTGACCTTCAACCTGGTCTTTGCCGGACTGTACAAACTGGACCCCACAGGCCTGGCCAACAGCGGCCAGGCCGCCGACGCCAATCTGTTCTGGCGCGATTTCTTCTTCAGCGTGCACACCGTTGCGACCATCGGCTATGGCAACACTTATCCGGTGTCGCTGTGGGCAAATATCGTGGTGATCGCCGAGATCACGCTTGGCATCGTCTTTTTCGCGCTGACCACCGGGATCGCCTTTGCACGGTTTTCGCGACCGACCGCCCGCATCCTGTTCAGTCGCCGCATGATTGTCCGCATGGTGGACGGCGTGCCGACCCTGATGTTGCGCGCGGCAAATCAGCGCCACAACATGATCTATTCGGCCGAGGCGCGGATGTCACTGATGGTCGATGGGGAAGTTGGCGGTGTGTGGATGCGCCGGTTTGTCGATCTGCCGCTGACGCGCGAAAAAAGTCCGATGTTCGCGCTGACCTGGACGATCATGCATCCGATCGATGACAACAGTCCGCTGCGCCACTGGCTGGCCGATCCCGAAGCGCCGCGCAACGACGAAATCATCGCGTTCCTGTCAGGCGTCGATGAAATCTCGGGCCAGACCATCCATGGCCGTTGGGCCTATTGCGCCGCCGACATCAATTGGGGATACCGCTTTGCCGACATCATCAGCAATGCGCCCGATGGCTTGCGCACGATCGATTACAGCCGCTTCCACGAGGTTCTGCCGGGATGATGGGCCGCGCTGCGCTGTGACAGCAACCGCTCGACCGTATCCAACAGCATGTCGGGGTTGGGCGGTTTGACTACAAAGTCTGCCATCCCCAGTTCGCCGGCGCGCGCGCGCGCGGCCTCGGTTGGAAAGGCGGTCATCAGCAGGACCGGCACCTGGCACCCGCGTTCCAGCAACGCGGATTTCAGCGACAGCCCGTCCATGCCCGGCATGTGCAGATCGGTGATCAGGAAATCCATCAGATCGAGATCGGGCCAGCCCAGCAGCGCTTCGGCAGTTCGGAACGGCACGATCGTCAACCCGGCCGAGCGGAAGAAACTGCCCAGACTGGCCAGCACTTCGTCATCGTCATCGACCACACCGATGATGCTGTTGGCCACCACAGGGCTTACTCCGTTTGCGGCCGCGTGCCGCCATCTGGCCCATGCGCCAGAATGTGGGTGGGGACACGGTATATCAAGGTATGTGTTCCACACAAAAAACCGCAGATCGTGTGGCGCGCGCCTGACCGGCGCGCGCCCCGCACAATGACCGACCGGCGGGTCAGATCGATCCGCGCACGCGGGTGATTTCAAAAAGGAACCAGCCGCGCTGTTCGCTTTCGTCGATCCACACCTCAAGCAGGCTGGTCGTCGCGACATCGCCGTGTTCTTCGCACAATTCATGCACCCGGCGCATTTCGGCCACCAGTTGCACGGTGTCGCTCTGCAACTCTGCCAGCATATCCTGCGGTTCGACATAGTCGGCATTGTTGTCGAGCAGGCGCTGACGCCGCGCGACGTCGGAAACCGAACGGATGGTCGTACCGCCAACCTTGCGCGTGCGTTCCGCGATCGGGTCGGTCATCGCCAGCAACTGGGCGGCCTGGCCGTCGAGCAGCAGGTGATAGTCCTGAAAATGCGGGCCGCTGATATGCCAGTGAAAGTTCTTGGTCTTGAAATAGAGCGCAAAGACATCGGCCAGCAACGCGCCGAGCCCGGCGCTGATGTCGCGTGAGGCGTCTTCGCCCAGATCGGTGGGGGTACGCAGATAACGGGCCTGGTTGGGATGCGGGGTATGTGACATGGCTGGTTCCTTGGTGTTGACGGGTGACGATGTGAACCCGGAAGGGCAATTCCCATGTATGGCTTCGTCGCATGCGCGGGCAATCACACACAAGTTTGGGGCGGGAGGTATGACTGCAAGTCAGTGCAGCCTGGTATTAGGCCGAAGCAGGAAGGCCTGTCTGCATGGGGCTTGTACGCACGACCAACGGGGTAACCTCGCTTGTATCGAGCGCATATCGCGCGATCGCGTCCTTGCGCGCGAACCACACCCCGGGCTTTGACTTGGCATACGTCAGAAATCGGTCGAGCACGCGGACCCGGCCGGCATGGCCGGAAATCCGGTCGTGCAGGCTGACCACCATCATGCGTCGCCGACTGGCGCCTTCTTCATAAAGCTGGTCGAACTCGTCCTTCAATGCCTGTTCATAGGCCGCCGGGTTCCAGTCCTGAAACGGAAAGGAGACGATATCGTTGAGATGGAAGGTGTACGGCACCGTCACGAAATCGCCGCCCCGCAACCGGTTGATGAAGGGTTCGTCGCGGCTGGGTTCGTCGATGTGGTAGGTGAACCCCAGTTCCTGCAGAATATCGAGCGTGTGCTGGCTGTTGCGCATCCAATAGGCATTCCAGCCGCGCGGCACTTCACCGGTGGCACGCACGATGCTTTCGACGCTGTCAAAGATGAACCGCCGTTCGACATCCCGGTCGAGCGCATAGCTGTTTTCCCAGGTGCGCCCGTGCGCTGCCGCCTCGTGCCCGCGCCGGACAATTTCTGCGGCCAGGTGCGGGGCCTTGTCGACCGCCTGGCCGATCATGAATGAGCTGAGTTTGACACCGTGCTTGTCAAACAGGTCGAGAATGCGCGGAATGCCTTCTTCGACGCCATACTGGAAAAACGCATTGGTCGGCAGATCGGGCAAGCCGCCCCCGATCGGTTCGGGGATGACCCCGCCCGCACCCGAGATCGGCTGTCCGCCCGCCTCGAACATCAACGAAAAACTGACTGCAAGCCGCGCGCCATGCGGCCAGAATTCCGGGTCGGCATGAGCCATGATGACATTCTCCTGGTGAAAGCGCCCCGAAATCCGGGCGGGCATTCGGCAATCGTGCCGAACGATGTGCGATTGCGCCCGTGTAGACACCGTCCTGATCCGGGAATATTATATCAACGTATAAGGCTGATATTATATCACAAATCGTCGGCTCTCGGCGAATTTCGGCCGAATACAAAATAGATGATCACCGTAAAGATCAATGTCGCCGGCATGAATACCAGCCCGATTCCCCAGAACATGAACCAGAGCGACGCATCCGGCGCGATGGCTTGTGCGATCGTTACCGACCAGGGAATGATGAAGGGCAGGAACGACAGCGCGAGCGTTCCGAAGGCCGCCACGAAAATCAACGCAGCCGGTGCAAACAGGCGATTGGCCTGCCTGCGCTGCACCGCCCGCGCCAGAACCGCGAAGGCGACCACCCCGACCAGCGGAAAGACATAGAGCACCGGCCGATCGGTCCATCGCTGCATCACCGCCAGATCGAGCGACAGCGCATCCACAAACACGCAGGCAAGAAACACCAGCAAGGCGATGATCAGCCCCGGCAACAACCGGAACGCCAGCGCGCGCACGTCGCTGGCGCCCTTGCCCGCGATCCAGCAGCAGCCGATCATCGCATAGCCGATGCACAGCCCCACCCCGCACAGCACCGAAAACGGCGACAACCAGCCGAATGCACCACCAACATAGACACCATGCGCGATCGGCAAACCCTTGACCAGCGCGCCGACCGCGGCACCTTGCACAAAGGCGGCAACCCACGATCCGCCGATGAAACCGGCATCCCAGATCCACCGCACAGACCCGGCCCGCTCGCGAAATTCGAACGCCATGCCGCGCAGGATCAGACCCCCCAGCATAGCGATCAGGGGCACATAGAACGCCGCCAGCAACAACGCGAAGACCATCGGAAACGCACCGAACAGGATCGTCGCCGCGCAGATCAGCCAGGTTTCGTTGCCGTCCCAGACGGGCTGGATCGACGCCAGCATCTGGCGCCTCCCGCGCTCGTCGGGGGCAAGGGCAAACAGCATGCCCACCCCCAGGTCAAAGCCGTCGAGCAGGACATAGAGCAAGATGGACAGCGCCAGCGCGCCCGACCAGAACAGCATCATCGTCATTCTCCCGCCGCAAGGGGATGGCCGGTGTGATTGATCTGCGTAATCGACGGCAGGCGTTCGCAATCGGCCCCGTCCCCCGTCGGACCCCCTCGCAGCAGGCGGTAGATGCAATAGACGCCAAACCCGAAGATGAGGCTGTAGATCGCCGCAAAGACCGCCAGGCTGAGCCCCACTTGCGACCGCGTCAGAACCGGCGTCACCGCCTGCGACGTGCGCAGCAGACCATAGATCGCCCAGGGCTGGCGCCCGACTTCGGCAGTGAACCACCCCGTCAGCGTGGCGATAAAGCCAAGCGGAAAGGACAGGAACGTGGCCCACAGGAACAGGCGGGCATGATCAAGGCGCTGACCAAAGCTGAGCACCGTCCCGAGCCAGGCAATCGCCAGCATGGCGACACCGCATCCAACCATGATGCGAAAGGCAAAAAACGGGATGACCATCGGCGGGCGCAGTGCAGGCGCAAAACTCTTGATCCCGATTTCCTTCGACGTCAGGCTCATCGATCCGACAAGACTGCCCAGATAGGGTACCGCAATCGCAACGTGATTGGTCTCGTGCGCCGGATCGGGCCATGCGATCAGGATTTCGGCAGCGGGTTGTTCATCCTCCCAGCGCCCCTCGATCGCGGCGAATTTGGCCGGTTGCCGATCATGGACAAAATCGCCGACCAGATGACCGAACAGCAATTGGGCCGGGACCAGTATCGCGGCAAGCCGCAGCGCCATGATCAGCATGACTTTGCCCTCTGCCACTGCCACGCCGCGCAGCATGTACCAGGCCCCGGTTGCCGCGATGCAGAAGGCCGAGGTGACAAAGGCCGCCAGCACCATGTGTGGAAAACGCACCCACACTGCCGCATTGAAGATGATCGCGGCCCAATCGGTCGGCACGAACACGCCATCCGGACGCATCGCAAACCCGGTCGGGGCCTGCATCCAGGTGTTGTTGACCATGATCCAGAACGCCGACAGGCTGGTGCCCGCAGACACCAGCACGCACGCAATGAAATAGCTCCAGCGCGGGATCCGGTCGCGACCGAACATCACCACCCCGAAAAACGCCGCCTCGAGCGCAAATGCGCTGAAGCTTTCATAGGCCAGCAAGGGCCCCTGGATCGGCCCTGACCGCCGCGACAATTCACCCCAGTTTGTACCGAACTGAAACGCCATGACGATCCCCGACACGACGCCGAGCCCGAATGCGATCGCAAAGATCTTCTGCCAGAAATCGAACAGGCGCCGATAGATTGGCCGCCCGGTAACCAGCGTGCAGCCTTCGAGAAACGCCAGCCAGGCGGCAAGGCCGATGGTGAAGGCGGGAAAGATGATGTGAAACGAAATCGTGAACGCAAACTGGATGCGTGACAGCAGCAACGGCGTCATGTCCATGGTGGCCTCCGGTGGGGCGAATGCAAATAACGGCGCGGCAGGTCAGCGGGGCAGGAGGTTGTGCTTGACCAGATCGACCACGGCGTCGCCCTGCCCGCTCATCACCGCGCGCAGCAGCCACAGGCTGAAGCCTTTGACTTGTTCGGCAGTGATGGTGGGCGGCATCGACAGTTCCTGTTTGGCGGTCACCACATCGAGTACGGCCGGGCCGTCGTGGGCCAGCACGCGGCGGATCGCGTCATCCAGATCACCGGGGTCTTCAACCCGCAGCGCGAACAGGCCCATGGCTTGCGCCATTGCCGCAAAATCGGGATTTTCCAGATCGGTCCCGATATCGACAAACCCGGCGGCCTTCATTTCCAGCGCCACGAAGCCGAGCACGCCGTTGTTGAAGATGACCACTTTGACCGGCAGCTTCATCTGCCTGAGCGTGATCAGATCCCCCATCAACATCGCAAATCCGCCGTCGCCAGACAGGGAAATGATCTGCCGTCCCGGCTGCGCCGCCTGTGCCCCGATCGCATGCGGCAAGGCGTTGGCCATCGACCCGTGGACCAGTGATCCGATCAGCCTGCGGCGTCCGTTCATCTTGAGATAGCGTGCCGCCCAGATCGTTGGCGTGCCGACATCAAACGTGAACACGGCATCGTGATCGGCATGTTCGCTGATCAGCCGGGCCAGGTATTGGGGATGGACGGGCCGCCGTCCCGGCGTACCGCGCGCCAGATCATCAAGATCCGCGCGGCTTTTGCGATATCGCGCGACACTGCCATCAAGGTGCGCCGTGTCCGTCTTGCGCTCCAGCCTGGGCAGCAGCGCGGCAAGGGTCTGCCCGACATCGCCCACCAACCCTAGATCGAGCCGACATCTGCGACCAAGATTTTCTGCGCGGATATCGACCTGGGCAATTCGCGCACCGGTGGGAAGAAACTGCTTGTAGGGGAAATCGGTGCCCAGCATCAGCAAAACGTCACAGGCCTGCATCGCCTCATAGCCCGAGGCAAAGCCGATGAACCCGGTCATCCCCACATCAAACGGGTTGTCATATTCGACATAGTCCTTGCCGCCGAGTGCATGGACGATCGGGCTCTGCAAGGTCGCCGCAAGGTCCATCAGCGATCGATGCGCGCCCGCGCAGCCCCGGCCACAGAACAGCGTGATGCGCGATCCCGCGTTGAGCATCTGCGCCAGCGCATCGAGCCGGTCGTCGGTCGGCACGGCCACCGGTGCGGCAGGCAGCAGGCCCGCAACCGGCGAAACCCCGCGCGCGGGCGCGGGCATCAGCGCCACATCGCCGGGGATGACCAACACCGCCACGCCGCGCCGACCGACCGCGGCGCGGATGGCATTTTCCAGAACATAGGGCATCTGGTGCGGGTCCGACACGAGCTCGCAATAGACGCTGCATTCGCGGAACAGGTTCTGGGGATGGGTTTCCTGGAAATACCCGCCGCCGATCTCGGCCGAGGGGATCTGTGCCGCAATCGCCAGCACCGGCGTGCGGGTGCGATGGGCATCGTACAGACCGTTGATCAGATGCAAATTGCCAGGGCCGCACGACCCGGCACAGACCGCCAGCTTGCCGGTGATCTGTGCTTCACCCGATGCGGCAAAGGCGGCAACTTCTTCGTGGCGCACATGGATCCAGTCGATCGTGCCCCTGACCCGCAGGGCCTCGGTCAAACCGTTCAGGCTGTCGCCGACGACGCCGTAGATGCGTTCGACGCCCGCCATCTCCAGCGTTTCGACCACCATATCCGCGATGCAAGATTTGGCCATAGACTTTCTCCAGCCACACAGGTTCGAACATCGCCATGATCAAGCCATTCGTATCTTCCCGCAATACATATCAACGTATGCGTCATATTTTTGGAGTTTTTGACGAAAGTATTCAGAAATTGGACAATCCTGATCAGATATGAATTTGAACATTTCCGACCTGCGCGATAAGTCATGGCCTGAATAAGAGGTATTTATTGCAAATTATGGATATCGTGCCGGCAACATTGCCGTGCCGTGCCGGATTTGCAGCAAAGCAAGGACCGCACATGACCATCCCGGCCCATTTCACCCCGATCCACACCCGTGAAGAGATGCTGGATCTGCTCGCCGAGGCTGCGGAGATCGAACACAACCTGATGTGCTGCTATCTCTATGCCGCGTTCAGCCTGAAGCAGGGTGACGACGAAGGCCTGACCGCGCCCGAACTGGCGGCGACGCGGCGCTGGCGGCGCGAAATCATCGCGGTTTCGGTCGAGGAAATGGCGCACCTGACGATGGCCGCCAATCTGATGGTGGCGATCGGCGGCGCACCGCATCTGGGGCGGCAGAATTTTCCGATCGCGCCCGGCTATCACCCCGCCGGGATCGTGGTGAAACTGGCGCCGTTCAGCCCCGAAACCTTGCAGCATTTCATCTATCTGGAACGCCCCGAAGGTGATGCGGAACCCGACGGCGACGGCTTCGATCCGCCGGTTCTCTATGAGCGGCACCAGGTGCCGGGGCGGATCATGCCCAATGCACAGGACTATGACACGGTCGGCCAACTCTATGCCGCGATTGCCGACGGGCTGATACGGCTGGCCGCGCAGATGGGCGAGGACAAGCTGTTCATCGGCGATCCCACGCAGCAGATCAGGCCCGAAATTTCACGCCTGCCCGGCATTTTCGCGGTCAAATGCCTTGAGACCGCGCTGGCGGCGATCGATGCCATCGTGATCCAGGGTGAAGGCTCTGCGCAAGCGGGCGAAGCATCCCACTTCGCGCGGTTTCTTGCGGTGCGCACAGAATACCGTGCCTTGCTTGCCGCCAATCCCGATTTTGCCCCGGCACGCCCGGCCGCGCACAATCCGCTGATGCGCAAGCGGGTTGCCGATGCCCAACGCACATTCATTTCGGCTTCGCCCGCGGCCGAAATGCTCGATGTCGTCAATGCCGCGTACAACCACATGCTGCGCCTGCTCAAACAGGTGTTCGTCGAGACGCGCGGGGCCGATGCGCAGCGTGTGTTTGCCCAGGCGTCG
This sequence comes from Novosphingobium sp. FSW06-99, assembly GCF_001519065.1. Taxonomy (GTDB): domain Bacteria; phylum Pseudomonadota; class Alphaproteobacteria; order Sphingomonadales; family Sphingomonadaceae; genus Novosphingobium. Next base: position 112,459 of record NZ_KQ954260.1, on the reverse strand, counting down.
ACCGATCTGATGATTGCGATCACCCCGATCGCCAGTTCGCTCACCACCTTTCCCGCGCAGGCGTCGGACCCGTCGTGCACCGCAGGCATGAGCTTTGCCACCTTGCGCGCGGTGGCGCCCCTGCCGGTTGGCGCGGCCACCGATGCGGTGCTGATCGAGCGATTGCAGGAAATCGCCGAGGCGAGCACGGCGCTGGTGGCAACCGTCCCTGCGCTCTCGGCGACACCGGGCAAGATCAGGCAGATTGCAGGCGACATGCGCGAAGGCCTGGCGGCCCTGCCCCAGGCCGGCGCGGTGATTGCGCCCGTTCCGTCGCCCGGCGATGCCGCCGCGCCCGCGACAACCCCGTTCGAGCCCCGGTTCGATCATGGTGTCGAACATGCCGAGGGGCGTGCGCTGACGCTCCATTTCGACGCGCGCCGCTGCATCCATGCGCGCCATTGCGTGCTGGGCCTGCCCGGCGTGTTCAAGGCCAATGTCAAAGGCGCCTGGATCGATCCCGATGCCGCATCGACCGAGGATCTGGTGACTGTCGCCCATATGTGCCCCTCGGGTGCGATCGGCTATACGCGCAAGGACGGGGGCGCCAACGAGGCTCTGCCGCCGATCAATCTGGCCCAGTTGCGCGAAGACGGACCGCTGGGCCTGCGCGGCGATCTGCGGCTGCACGGGGATGCCATCGGCACGCGCGCCACGTTGTGCCGGTGCGGTGCATCGAAGCGCAAACCGTTTTGCGACAGCAGCCATCGCGACATCGCCTTCAAGGCCAGTGGCGAGCCGGAAACCCGCGCTTCGGAGCCCCTGCAAGTGCGCAATGGCACCGTCGACGTGCGCCCAGAACCCAACGGCCCCCTGTCGATCCGGGGCAATCTGGAAATCTGCGCCGGCACCGGTCGCACGATCGATCGCGTGACGTCGGTGCGGCTGTGCCGCTGCGGGCATTCCGCCAACAAGCCGTTTTGCGACAACACGCATGAAGCAATAGGCTTTGTCGCCGACTGATCACGCCGCGATGATCGACCCGACGCCGAGAGGAAGCACCATGGCCGACGATGCCGTTGCGGCACACGATGATCCGGCGCAGGAACCTGCCGCCGCCACGCCGGCACGATTGCTAGCCGCGCGCGCGCTCGGCATCGGCGCCGCGTTGGCGGCCGCGCTGGTGGCGTACACGGCAATCGTGCACTGGAACGAATGGGTCGGTTCCGCGCGCTATCAGCACACCGACGACGCCTATCTCGAAGCTGATCTGACCCCGATCGGCGCGCGCGTCGCCGGCTATGTGCAGGCGATCCCGGCGCAGGACTTCGCGCATGTCAAGGCGGGCGACCTGCTGGTCCAGATCGACCGGTCGGACTATCAGGCGACGCTTGACCAGGCGCGCGCGAACGAAGGGGTGGCACAGGCCGCCAGGACCAACCTGGTCGCGCAGGCCGATCTGCAGGCCGCCAATATCAAGGCCGCACAAGCAACGGTTTCCGCCGCGCAAGCCGTGGCCGAGCGCGCAGGCAAGGCCGCGCGCCGCCAGCGCGTGCTGCTGACCGGCGGGGCAGGTTCGCAAGATTCGCTCGAAGCGGCCGAGGCCGCCGATCTGGCCGCGCGGGCGGATGTCTTGCGCACAAACGCAACCGTCGTCGCCGCGACGCGCCAACTGGCCGTGCTTGGCGCGCAATTGCATCAGGCCGACGCGGCGCTGCACGCGGCAGCGGCGGCCACCCATCTGGCGCAGATCAACCTCGATCGCACCCGCATCGTCGCCCCCCAAGCCGGAGTGCTGGGCCAGCGGATGGTCCGGCGCGGACAATATCTGGCGGTCGGCGGGCAAGTCACCAGCCTGACCCCCCTGCCCCATGTCTGGGTGATTGCCAATTTCAAGGAAACCCAGTTGACCCATATGCGCGTCGGCCAGCCGGCGACGCTGACGGTCGATGCCTTTCCGGGACGTCTGCTCAAAGGCCATGTGCTCGCCTTTGCGCCTGCATCGGGCAGCCAGTTCGCCTTGCTGCCGCCCGACAATGCCACCGGCAATTTCACCAAAGTGGTGCAGCGACTGGCCGTCAAGATCGTGCTTGACGACACCGACGGGCTGACCGACCAGCTTCGCGCCGGGCTGTCGGTCGTGGCCGATGTCGACACGGGGCGGCGATGATCGCGACCGTACCGCCTGGCGCATCGTCGCGCACACGTCCCTTGCTGGCCGTGCTCGCGGTGCTGTTCGGGGCGTTCATCTCGACCGTCAATGGCCGCCTGTCGGTGTTCGGCCTGGCCGACATTCGCGGCGCCATTCATGCCGGATTTGACGAAGGCGCATGGATCGTCACCGCGCAAACGGCGGGCCAGATGCTGATCACGCCGATCGCGGTATGGGCGGGCGGGGTCTATGGCCCGCGCCGGGTGCTGGTCTGGGCCGCCGCACTGTTTGCCTGTGCCGAGACCGCGCTGCCGTTTTCATCCAGCCTCGATCAGGTGCTGGCGTGCCAGTTCATCGCCGGGCTCGCCTCGGGCGCGTTCATTCCGTTGACTCTGCCGGTAGTGCTGCAATCGACGCCGCCCCGGGTGTGGGCCTATGGCGTGGCGGTCTATGCGCTGAACCTCGAACTGTCGCTGAACATCTCGGCCTCGCTGGAGGCCTGGTATATCGACCATATCGGCTGGCAGATGATTTTCTGGCAGAACGTGCCGCTCGCGCTGGCAATGATCGTCTGCCTGGTCAAAGCCCTGCCATACCGGCCGATGCCCGCCAAGGTACGCCTGCCGGATCTGTTTGGTGCGGTGATGATGAGCCTGGGCCTGGCGCTGATCTATGCCGCGCTCGATCAGGGCAACCGGCTCGACTGGCTGTCTTCGGGAACAATCATCGGTCTGCTGATGGCCGGGGGCATCCTGGTCGCCGCGTCGCTGCTGCATTTGCGTATCCTGCCGAGCGATTGGTTCCATCTGCGCCAGGGACTGGTCTGGCCCTTGCCGATGCTGCTCGTGCTCGTGCTGGTGTTGCGCCTGACGATCCTGTCTACCGCGTTCCTGATCCCGCAGTTTCTGGTGCTGGTGCGGGGCTATCGCACCTTTGAAGTGGGCCAGGCGATGGTGTGGATCGCCGTCCCGCAAATGATCACCGCGCCGCTGGCTGCGCTGATGCTGCGCCGTTTCGATTCGCGGCTGGTGGCCGGGCTCGGGCTCGGGCTGATTGCAGTGGCATGTCTGATCGTCACCACGACAATGACCGTTGAATGGGGTCCGCGCCAATTCCTGGTGACGCAGTTGATCCAGGCGCTGGGGCAATCACTCGCATTGAGCGGGATCGTGTTCACTTCGGTGTTGCACATGCGCCCCGACATTCAACTGACCTTTGGCGGGATGATCCAGACGGCCCGACTGATGGGGGGCCAGATCGGCCTGGCCCTGACCGAGACCGTGCTGCGAACCCACGAACAATACGCCTCAAACCTGATCGGGCAGCATGTCGTTGCCGGATCGGCGGCGACTGTCGCCCGATTGCAGACCACCATCGGTGCAGTCGATGCGGCCTCTCCGGCGGGCAGCGCCACGGCGCGTGCAGCAGCGCTGCTGGGTCTGGCGGTGCGCAATGCGGCCAATCTGCAGGCGATCATCGACTGTTTTGCGATGATCGGGCTGGTCGCCGCCGCCGCGCTGATCATTCTGCTGGTGCTGGGCCGGGCCCCGCCGGGACCGGCGCGCCATGTCCCGGTGCTGTCGCCGGGGAGGCACACATGATCCGCCAGACCGTCCCCCTGCTGGCGGCGCTGCTGTGCGGGTGCACGCTGGGCCCGGACTATGCCCCGCCGCATCCCGGCGCGCCGCTGGCCTATGTTCCCGCAACTGTCGCCATCGCCGCGCCGGTGCGCAGCGCCTGGTGGCAGCTCTATCATGATCCGGCGTTGAACCGGCTGGTCGATGACGCGGTCGCGGCAAACACCGATCTGCGCGTTGCAGAGGCCAATTTCGATGCCGCGCGCGCCGCCTTGCGCCAAACGCAGGCCGCCCGTCTGCCGACGACCGAGACGATTGCCGGCGGCACCTATGGCCGCAACACCACCACCACCCAGATTGCCGACGCGGCCGGACGCGAAGCCAGCACCACCTGGCTCTACGAGGCAGGGTTCGACATGGCCTATGAAGTCGATCTGTTTGGCCGGGTCAGACGATCGATCGAGGCCAGCCGCGCCGATGCCGGGGCGGCGGGCGCCGCGCGCGACGCCGTGCGCATTGCCATCGTGGCCGAAACCGTGCGCGCCTATGTCGATGCCTGCGCGCTGGGCAACCAGATCGCGGTCGCGCGCACGGCGCTGGCGATCGCCGAACGCCAGCACGCCATCGTCCGTCGCCAGGCCGCCGCCGGGGGTGCCAGCGCGTTCGACATCGCCCGCCAGAAAGAGATCGTGGCGCGGACCGGCGCCACCCTGCCCACGCTCGAAGGCGACCGGCGCGCCGCGCTGTTCGCGCTGGCGGCGCTGCTGGGCCGAACCCCCGACCGGATCCCGCACGAAGCAGAACGGTGCAGCACCGTACCCGCCATGACCGATCCGGTGGCGGTGGGCGACGGCGCCGGTCTGCTCGCGCGCCGCCCCGATGTGCGCGAGGCGGAACGCAAGCTGGCCGCCGCCAGCGCGCGCATCGGCGTTGCCAAGGCCGACTTGTTGCCGCGCGTCACGCTGGTCGGATCGGTCGTCGCGATCGCGCCCGAGGTGTCCGCATTGCCCGATCATGGCTCGACCAGTTTTGGCCTGGGCCCGCTGATCAGTTGGTCGTTTCCCAATATCGCCGCCGTGCAGGCGCACATTCGCTATGCCCGCGCGCAGGATCAGGCCGCCGTCGCGCATTATGACGGCGTGGTGCTGGACGCGCTGAAGGAGGTCGAACAGGCGCTGGCGCGTTATGCCTCGGCGGTCGATCACGAACGCGAACTGGTGGTTGCCGAACATCAGGCGCGGATCGCCTTTGATCTGGCCGGAACGCGCGAAGCGTCGGGCGCGATCAGCCAGCTTGACCTCTCGCAGGCCGAACAGGCCTTGATCGAGGCGCAACTGGCCGTCGCCGTGGCCGATACCGCGCGATCGGATCAGTTGATCGCCGTGTTCAAGGCGCTGGGTTCGGAATAGCCCCGGGACCGAGCGCCGCCAGCACCGCTGCGGGGGTCAGCGGCATATCGCGCAACCGCACGCCGGTCGCATCGGCCAGTGCGTTGGCCAGCGCGGCCGAGGCCGGGGCCTGCGCAGTTTCGCCCGCGCCCAGAAACGGTTGGCCCGGACGATCCATCACATGCACGTCGATCACGCCGGGAATGTCGCGAAAGCGCAGGATCGGATAAGTCCCCCAATCGAAACTGGTGCGCCGCGAGGTGTCGAATGTCACCGCCTCACGCGTGGCCCAACTCAACGACTGGATGATCCCGCCTTCGACCTGGTTGGCAATGCCGTCGGGCGAGGCGGGCTGCCCGGCATCGACGGCGGCATTGACCCGGTGCACGGTGATCGCGCCGGTTTCGCGGTCTACCTCGATTTCCATCGCCAGCGCGCAATAGGCGCCGATGTTCTTGTAGCGGGCAAACGCCATGCCGCAGCCGCGCCGCCCGTCGCCGCGCGGTCGCTGGGCCCAGTCGAACCGCCGCGCGGCCTCGGACATCACCGCCCGCGCCCGCGTATCCTCCATATGCGCCAGCCGGAACGCCAGCGGATCGACCCGCGCTGCCAGCGCCAGTTCGTCGAGCATGCTTTCCATCGAAAATATGTTGAGATGCGCGCCCAGCGAACGCAGCGCCGATACCCGCAACGGCATGTCCGGCACGAAGTGATAGCGCACATCCATGTTGGGAAAGACATAGAGCGGGTTGGCGTTGCGATCGCCATCGCCTTCGGGCATCGGAATCGGCGCCGGTGTCTGCGGCGCAAAGCCCGGCACGATTTCCTGCGCCACGGCATAGCCGCCCGCCTTGACCGGGCGATTGTTGTGCGAATTGCTCCACACTTCAAACGTCCACTGCGCGATCTTGCCATCGGGCCCGATCGAGGCCTCGACTTCGGTCACCATGCCGCAACCGCACGGTTCCCAGCCGAATTCCTGTTCGCGCATCCATTGCAGCCGGATCGGCTGCCCCGGCAGGGCCATCGCGATGATCCCGGCCTCTGCGGTCACGTCGTCGGCCCCGTTCTGGCCGTAGCACCCTGCCGAAGGGCTGTGGATGCAACGCACCTTTTCGGGGGGCAGGCCAACCAGTTCGGCCACCGCGCGATGCATGTCGAACACGCCCTGGCTATGCGACCACAGCGTCAACCCGCCATCTTTGGCAAGGGCCACCGCGCACGACGGGCCGATCGAGCCGTGGCTGTACCAGGGCCGGCTGTAACTGGCGCGGATCGTCTGGCTGCGTGGTCGGTCGCCGTCGCGCGTGGCCTCGACGATGATTTCGCGGGCGGCCAGTTTCTGCAACCGGTGCGGGCCGTCTTCGACCGGCAGCGGCGGCGCGGTGCGCACATAGTCACTTTGCTGCGCAACACGCATCGCCGCGATCGCCTGCCATTCCTTGCGCGCCACCACCGCCATGAAGGCACCGTTGCGGATCACCGCGACAACGCCGGGCATCGCGCGGGCCGCCGCCAGTTGCGGCGCGACCAGGTGCGTGCCGAAACTGGGCCCGCGCACCACTCGCGCATGCAGCATGCCCGGCAGGCGCATGTCCTGCACATAGGCCGCGCCCCCGGTCACTTTGGCAGGGATATCGACACGCGGCAGATTGCGGCCCATCGTGCGATAGCTGCGCGGATCGCGGCGCGGCGCATGGGCCACCGCCTCGACATGCAGCGACAGCCGCGCGGCCAGATCGCCATAGCCCAGGCGGCGGCCGTCGGGCGCAGTGACATGGCCCTCGCCGCTGGTCGTCAGCAGGCCCGGATCGAGGTGCCAGTGTTCTGCCGCCGCGCGCGTCAGCAACAGGCGCACGTTGGCACCGGCATTGGCCAGCGCGGTGCCCCCGTCCATCATCGAATGGCTGCCCGCGGTCAGCCCTTCATCGGGGGTGCGCGCGGTGTCGGCGGTGATGAAGGTGATCGCGGCGGGCGGCAGATCGAGCTCTTCGGCGATGACCTGCAACAATGCGGTGCTGATCCCCTGCCCCAGTTCGGCCTTGCCCGAAAAGACCGTCGCCTGACCATCGGGCGCGATACGGATCCAGGCATCGAGTTCGGGATTGGTCTTCAGGCTGCCCGGCAGGTCGGGCCGCACCAGTTTGGGCGGCGCGCTGCCCTCGCCGCCCCCGGCCAGTTGCGCCAGGCCAGGTGCGGACAGGCTGAATGCCACCAGCAGACCGCCCCCGGCCAGAAGCTGTCTCCGGTTCACCGTGGTTGCTTGATCGACGCGGCTCATCGGCCTGCTCCTGCGGTGGGCGCATCGGCGACGCGGTGGATCGCGCGCAGGATGCGCATATGGGTGCCGCACCGGCACAAGTTGGTCTGCATATGCGCGCGGATTTGCGCATCGTCAGGGTGGGGATTGGCATCGAGCAGCGCCTGTGCACGCATGATCATGCCCGCGATGCAATAGCCGCACTGGGCTGCCTGTTCGTCGCAGAACGCCTGCTGCAACGCGCTCATGCGGTCGATCGTGCCCAGCCCTTCGACCGTGCGCACGGACCGGTCACCCACGGCCGCCAGCGGCGTCACGCAGGAGAACACCGCCTTGCCGTCAAGCTGTACCGTGCAGGCGCCGCACTGGCCCAGCCCGCAGCCATATTTGGCGCCGTTGAGCCCCAGATCGTCGCGCAGCACATAGAGCAGCGGCGTGTCAGGTGTGGCATCGACGGTGTGTGTCGTGCCGTTCACGGTCAGGGTGGTGGTCATGGCTGTGCGCTCTCCTTGCGGGCGGCGCGCACACGCTGCGCCAGCCCGGTCCAGGCGGGAAGGTTGGTGTACCGCGCGCGCACATAGGCCAACACCTCGGCCACTTGGGCGTCAGTAAGGCTGTCGGCAAACGGCGGCATCTTTGGCCCGCGTCCGGCGACCGGCGGCTCGATCCCGCGCAGCACGGCCTGGCTGGCGCTGGTCGGATCGGGGTCGGTCAGACTGCTGGCGAGCCCCAGTTGCGGACGGCCTTGCGCCAGCATCGGCGCGCCCGACCCGTGGCATCCCGCGCAGGCCCCGGCGAACAGCACCGCCCCGGCAGGCGCGACCGCCGCCGCGCGCGCGGGCGCATCGATCGGGCGGGGCGTTCCGTCCCCGGTCTCATGGCCCGCCATGCGCGCGGCGATATAAGTCGCGATGGCGCGAACATCGGCGTCAGGCACCGTCGACAGGCTTTCGGTCACCGGCCCCATCGGCCCGGCGGCGGCGCTGTGATCGGGCGAGATCCCGGTCCGCAAATAAGTATAGAGCGCGTCGGGCGTCCAGCGCCGTGCCGCCGGATTGGCGGCATCGAGCGCGGGTGCGTGCCACCCTTCGGCCAGTCCCCCGGCATAGGCATGCCAGCCTTCCTCGCCCCCCGCCAGGTTGCGCGGGGTATGGCACCCGCCGCAATGGCCCAGCCCTTCGACCAGATATGCGCCGCGATTCCATTGCGCCGACCGCGCGGGGTCGACCGGGACCGGCCCGTGATGCAGGAACAGCAGTTTCCACCCCGCCAGCAGGGGCCGGAAACCCAGCGGCGGGATCAACCGATTGGCGGGCGCGGCCTGATGGACCGGCGCACGCGTCATCAGATAGGCATAAAGCGCGTCGAGATCGGCATCGGCAACATGCGTAAAATGCTCGTAGGGCAGCGCCGGATAGAGATGCGACCCGTCACGGGCGACGCCATCCTTCATGGCGCGACGAAACGCCGCCGCCGACCACTGCCCGATGCCGGTCTCGGGATCGGGAGTCAGATTGTCCGAATAGAGCGTTCCGAACGGCGTCGCCAGCGGTCGCGCGCCCGCCAGCGGACGTCCGCCATCGGCCGTGTGGCACACCGCGCAATCACCCAGCTTTGCCAGGACCGCACCGCGCGCGACCACTTGCGCTGGAAATGACGCCGGCTCAGGTGGCGCGATCGGCGCAATCGCCGGGCGCCAGGTCGATGCCAGCGCACCCCCGGCGGCCAGGACGGCGATGATCGCCGCAAGGCGAACCGAACGCTTTTGCATCAGTCCTGATACTGTGCCGCCAAACGCCCGCATCGCGTTCTCACTCCTGCTGTCATGGCCGCCGGGCTGGGTGTCGGCAAGGACCCGGTGGGAGGGGGGGATGGGTTGCCCCTGCCGACGTGATCCATCTGGACTGCCGCGCCGGCGCGGTCACTCATCTACAAGTATGGGATGGCCCACCGATGGTTTGGACCCGCCGATCAGCCGCGATCATAGCGTGATGTGGTTGGCTTTATTCCCAGAAGTTCCGCCATCCGCACCAGATCAGCCAGCGATGGCGCCTGCATTTTGCGCATCAGGTTGCCGCGATGGATCTTGACGGTGATCTCGCTCAGGTCCAGCCGCCCGGCAATCTGCTTGTTCATCAGTCCGGCGATCACCAGGTCAAGCACGTCGTGTTCACGCGGGGTCAGGCTGTCATAACGGGCGCGTACCGCATCGCGATCGCTTTGCGCGGCACGCCGTTGCAGGCCGTGCGCCAGGGCTTCGTCGACCGCCGCGATCAGCGTGGTTTCCGCCACCGGCTTGGCCAGGAACGTGATCGCGCCCGATTTCATTGCCGCGACGGTGCTGGGGATATCGCCATGGCCGCTGAACAACACGATCCCTGCCGCGATCTGGCGGCTGCCCAACTGCTGCTGCACATCGAGGCCACTGCGCTCGCCCAGCCGCAAATCGAGCAGGATGCACGCGGCCTGATCCAGCAGGGGGCTGCCGAACAGGCCCTCCGCATCGGCAAATCCGACGACATGATAGTCGAGGCTGCGCAGCACGGTTTCCGTCGACAGCCTGACATCGTCATCATCATCGACCACGCAGACCAGGGGGCGGATTGCGCCGGTTCGTTCGGTCATCATCGCAGTGCCTCGTGCGTTCCGGCGCAGCCATCGCCAGCCAGCGGGAGTGTGAAGGTGAAACTGGCGCCATGCGGCACACCGTTTTGCGCGGTCAGCGTGCCACCGAGGGTTTCCACCAACGATCGGCAGATCGACAGGCCGATCCCCATGCCGTCGGCCTTGGTGGAATAGAACGCTTCGAACAGGCGCCCCATCGCATCGGCCGGCACGCCCGGTCCGTTGTCGCACACCGTGACCGCCAACTGGCCGGCGCCGGTCGGCTCGGCCATGATCTTCACTTCGGCGCTGCCGTCGGGTCGCGCCGCCTGGATCGCGTTCATCACCAGATTGACCAGCACTTGCTGCACTTGCACGCGATCACCCACAACCCGGGGCAAACCGGGCGCCAGCGTCTGGGTCAGGCGAACTTTGCCGCGCCGTGCCTCGGTTTCGAGCAGCGCCAGCACTTGCGCGGTCAGATCGGCCAGATCCAGCGCTTCGGGCCGCGCGGGCACTTTGCGCGCCATGTCGCGCACCCGGCGGATGACATCGGCCGCGCGCTGGCCGCTGGCAATGATCCGATCGATGCATTGGCGCACTTCGGCCATGTCGGGTTCGGGCTGGTTCAGCCAGCGCCGGGTCGAATTGCCATAATTGATGATCGCGGTCAGCGGCTGGTTCACTTCGTGCACGATCGACGCCGACATCTGCCCCAGCGTGGCGACCCCGGCGGCATGCGCCAGTTCGGCGGACAAGTGCGACAGTTGCATGCGCGCCTGATTGCGCTCGGCCTCGCTGGCGATCTGTTCGGTCAGATCGATGCTCGATTCGATCACCCCGATCGGCTCGCCCGCGGCATCGGTGCGCACCAGCCAGCGACTGGCCAGCGTCAGGCGGCGGCCATCGCGGCACGTTCGTTCGATATGCCCGGCCCATTTCCCCTCGCGGCACAGCGCGAGGTCGGCCTTGCCATCGGGAATGTGCGATTGCAGCAAGTCGGCGCAGACACAGCCGATCGCCTCGTCCCGCGTCCAGCCATAAAGCGTCTCGGCACCGCGATTCCAGTCGATGATGCGGTCGGTCCGATCGCGGATGATCACCGTATCGTGCGACAGGTCAAGAATGCGCGCCTGTTCGTCGAGCGAACGACGGGTTGACCGGTCGCGCAGCGAAAGCACCACGGTGATCGCCTGGGCGACCAGGCTGACGATCAGCCGCACCAATGCGCCGTTCCATCCGCCCAGACCGTGCCCGATGGCAAACGACGCCACCGTCAGCCCTGCGCAGGCCGCACCGCACATCAGCAAGGCGCGCTGCCCCACCGGCGCAACCAGCAGGATGACCGCGATCTGCAGCACCGCAATTGCACCGTTCAGCGGGGTAAATGCATCGATGACGAAGATGCCCAGCGCCAGGACTGCCGCAACCAGCAGGGTGATGTCGCGCTTCATGCGCATCTCCGGCCACCTCATCCAGTGCTGTCACGGTTGTCCTTGCACAAGCGTCGGTCCGCCTGGCCACGCCGCCATCGAGACTGCGATATGCTGTTATTTCAGCGTATCTGGCCACCATACGTGGGTATGGGCCACCCATGCATCGGCATGGTCGGCGCGTACCAGGGCGCGCTAATACTCCCGTATGAATTACGGCGATGGGAACGCGGTTTATAAAACCGCCCATGCCGCCGCCTGTCCGCACGGCATGATCGCAGGTCGGGATCAACCGGCCCCCTTCTCGCCACCACGAACCGCAGCCCGATCAGGATCCCCACGCCACCGTGCGCGCAAGGTGCGTGCGCGGGTGCCAGACTGCAAGAAAGGAATGTTACCCATGTCCTCACCCATTATGCCCTCACCCGTTATGTCTTCGCGCCTGTTCACCCCCATCCGGATTGGCGATCTTGCCCTGCCCAGCCGGATCGTCATGGCACCGTTGACGCGGTCACGCGCCGCGCCGGGCAACGTTCCGTCGGACATGGCGATCGAATATTATCGCCAGCGCGCCAGCGCCGCGTTGATCATCACCGAGGCCACCCAGATTTCGCAGCAGGGCCAGGGCTATGCCTGGACACCGGGGATCCATTCGCCCGAACAGATTGCCGGCTGGCAACGCATCACCGACTCCGTCCACCAGGCCGGCGGACGCATGGTCCTGCAACTGTGGCATGTCGGGCGGGTGTCGCATCCGGTGTTCCAGCCCGGCGGCGCACGCCCGGTCGCGCCCAGCGTGATGCCGGTTCCGGCGCGGGCATTTGTGCCGGGCGAGGATGGCAAAGGCGGTTACGCCGACATTCCCGAGCCACAGGCGCTGACCCAGGCCGGCATCCGGGCGATCATCGCCGACTATGCGCAGGCCGCGCGCAACGCCATTGCCGCCGGGATGGATGGCGTCGAGGTGCACGCCGCCAACGGCTATCTGCTCGATCAGTTTCTCAACAGCGCCAGCAACCTGCGCGACGATCGCTATGGCGGGTCGGTTGAAAACCGGGCCAGGTTGCTGCTTGAAGTGGTCGATGCCGTCTGCGCCGAAATCGGCAGCGCGCGGGTCGGGGTGCGCCTGTCGCCGATGGGCCGCAGTTTCGGCATGGACGAGGCCACCCCCGAGGCGATCTTTGGCCTGGTCGCGCGCGAACTCGATCGACGCGGGCTGGCTTATCTTCACCTCGTCGAACCCACCGTGCGCGATCGCGAAATCCTGACTGACGTCGATCCCCGCGCCGAGGCGCTGATGGCCGCCATCCGCGCCACCTATCGCGGGCCGCTGATGCTGGCAGGCGGCTATACCCGCGCGCTGGCCGAACAAGCGCTGGCCTCCGGGCGCGGCGACATCATCGCGTTTGGCCGCCCGTTCATCGCCAACCCCGACCTGCCCGCCCGCCTGGCCCTCAATGCCCCGCTCAACGAACCCGACCCGACACATTTTTTCGGTGGCGACGAAAGGGGTTACATCGACTATCCGGCGCTCGCCAGCCAAGCGCTTCAAGAGGCCGAGTCATGACCACGTCCACCACCAACCCAACCCCCGTCGATCAGGTCGGCGGGGGTGTGACCCTGGCGATGGCGGCCGCCACCGGGCTTGCCGTCGCCAACATCTATTACAACCAGCCCATGCTGGGGCAGATCGAACGCGATCTGCCCGGCGCCGTGACCGGCATGGTACCCACGGCCACGCAACTCGGCTATGCGGCGGGGCTGTTCCTGCTGGTGCCGCTGGGCGATCTGGTGGAACGTCGACGGCTGATCGTCGTGCAATTTGTCGCGCTGGCGCTGGCGCTGACGGTCGCCGCGCTGGCACCGGGCGGTGTGGCGTTGCTGGCGGCCTCGTTGTTGCTGGGTCTGGCCGCCACCGTCGCGCAGCAGATCGTGCCGTTTGCCGCGCACCTGGCCTCGCCCGAACGGCGCGGCGCCACCGTTGGCACGGTGATGGCGGGGCTGTTGTGCGGCATCCTGCTCAGCCGGACGCTGGCCGGGTTCGTTGCCGACACCGCCGGGTGGCGCGCGATGTTCTGGCTGGGGGTGCCCCTGGCGCTCGGCACGGCGGGGTTGATGGCGACGATCCTGCCGCACAGCCGCCCCGACAGCGACCACACATATCGCAGCCTGATGGCATCGCTGTTCGATCTGTGGCGCACATTCCCCGCGCTGCGCCGTGCGACGATGACGCAGGCGCTGCTGTTCGGCGCGTTCAGCACGTTCTGGACGATCCTCGCGCTTCATCTTGCCGAACCGCGGTACAGTCTGGGGGCGAGCGCGGCGGGTCTGTTCGGGCTGGTCGGTGCGGTTGGCGTGCTGGCCGCACCGGTGGCGGGCCGCATCGCCGACCGACACGGGCCGCACCGGGTGATCCGGCTGTGCGCGGCCCTGGCCATCGTCGCCTGGGCGCTGTTCGGGCTCTGGCTGTCGATCGCCGGACTGGTGGCGGGGTGCATCGTGCTCGATTTCGCGGTCCAGGGCGCGCTCGTGTCGAACCAGCACGTGGTCTATGCCCTGCGGCCAGAGGCGCGCGCGCGGCTCAACACGCTGTTCATGGGTGGCATGTTCATGGGCGGTTCGGCCGGGTCGGCGCTCGCCATGGTGCTGTGGACGCATTGGGGATGGGTCGGCGTGTCGGGGCTGGGCACCGCGCTGGCCGTGCTGGCCCTGCTTGTCGATATCGGAAAATCACCTGCGCACTAGGTGCGCAGCGGGTTCAGCCCTGCTGCCTGGCGCGCCGCCAGGTCAGCGGGGTGGTTCCGACCAGCTTGCGGAACAGCCGGGTCAGATGCGCCTGATCGGCCAGACCGCAGGCGATCGAGATCGTACCCAGGGTATCGGTCGTGGTCATCATCAGGTGCTGCGCGTGGCGGATCCGCCGCCGGGTGATATAGGCATGCGGCGGCTCGCCCAGACTCGCCTTGAACGCACGGCAGAAATGTCCGGATGACAATTGCACCAGATCGGCAAGCTGTTCGATCGGCAGCGGCGCATCGATATGCGCATCGATATGGCGCCGCACCCGAAAGATCTGCCACGGCGCCAGGCCGCCCTTGATGCAGGTTGCCCCTGTCTCGAGCCCGCCGTCGGGCAGATTGGCCGCTTCGGTCAGGCGCGGTACCAGTTGCAGCGACGGCGTCCGCCGGGGCATCGGTGGCGCGCCCAGCATCGTGGCGATCTCGTCCAGACAGGCGTGCGTCCGCCACGGCGCGACCGGAATGGTCTCGCGCGCTTCGTGCAGCAGCGCGCACAAAGTCGCCAGTTGGGCCGAAGACAAGTTACGGGTCGGCTCGCGCAGCGACTGGATCGAAATCATACCGGTCCTTTCGAAAGCAGGATTGCCGTCGTGCCAGCCTATGCACCTGCCGAACGGGGGCGAAAATCAGCCACTGGTTATCGCAACCCCAACCTTTGGTATGGCTGGCCCCGGGCGGCACTCCTGCGCTATCGAACCGATTGACCGCCACGCGCGCGCAACGCCGGTTCGTCCGAGCCGGTTCGGCACGATGCGAACCGGTCCAACCGCAACAGGGACCATGCCAGCCCATTCCGCCCTATCCTTGCTCAGCGGGCCACGATGACCGGGACATTGCCTGGTACGGACCCTGATCGGTTTACCTACAAACGATTGTTTGGCCGGGATGGCGAGCATCGCGAACTCCTGAACCAGTTCTCCCAACTGACCCGGGACAACGCCGGACGCATTGTCATGTTGCACGGTCCGGCAGGCATCGGCAAATCGGCCCTGATCCAATCGTTTCAGCGCGCCCTTGGTGGCGACCGCCACGGCTTTGCCGCGGGAAAATGCACCCGAGCCCAAAATCAGCCACAACTGTTCCCGTTTGGCACGGCCATGGCGCACCTGATCGGCGAAGCGCTGGTCAGCGAGGCGTGCGATCTGCGCCATTTGCGTGAAACCCTGCTGGCGGCGGTGCGCGGGAACGAGACTATCGTGGCCGACCATATCCCGGAATTGTACCAGATCATCGGCCAAGGCTGGCGCAGGCCGGATTTGCCGCTGAAATTGATCGAAACGCGCATTTGCACGGCACTTGCGCAGGCGTTCTGCGCATTTGCCCACCCGCGCAGGCCGTTGATCCTGGCCATCGACGATATCCAGTGGGCCGACAGTCTGAGCCTGTCGTTCATCGCCAGCCTGGCACGGTGCATGCCCGCCAACCTGATGCTGATCCTGTCGTTTCGCGATCCGTGGAGCGACGGCACCGCGCCCGACCCCCATTTCGTCACGCTGATCGACCAGATCCGGCCCCTGGCACACGACGTGCCGGTGCGCGCGATCCCGCAGACCGCAATCGGCGATCTGTTGGCCGCACGGCTTGGAGACATCGATCCGCGCATTGCGTGGCTGGCCGACAGCCTGGGCGAGATGACCGGCGGAAATCCGTTGGCGCTGGTGCAGCGGCTGCATTGGCTGCGCGAAGAAGGCGCGATCGTGTTCGATCAGGGCCGCCAGCACTGGACCGGACGGCGGCGCGTGATCATCGATGTGGTGCAACGCGACGCGGCCGACGATCCGGTCAAGGGCAGGATCGCCCGCCTCACCCCGATACAGCGCGGCCTGATCGAGGTGCTGGCGGTGCTGGCTGTCCCGTTGCCGCCCTGGCTGATTGCCGAAATGACCGGCCTTGCACAGACGGCGATCATCGACGCGCTGATCGCGCTGGCCGACATGCAGATCCTGCGTCGGTCGGACGACGATTTCGCGATGTTTCATGATCGGGTGCTCGATACCGTGGTCGGCGGACTGTCGATGACCGACAAGGCGCAGATCCAGATCGCCGGAGCCTGCGCGATCGTCCGACACAGCGACGCGCTGGCCCCGGATTGGCACTTTCGCGCGGCCAGTCTGATGCGCGATGCGATCGTCAGCGGCGTCCTGCCCGATCCGTCGCAGCGCCTGGCCGGTGCCAGCCATTTGCTGACGATTGCACGGATCAATCGCCAGTGCGGAGCGCTCGACATTGCGGCGGGGCTGACCAATGCGTTTCGCGCGATCGCCGACCCCCGATGGTGGGACACCCATTATGCCATGATGATCGATGGCGAATTTCTGGAAATCGATATTCTGCTG
This sequence comes from Novosphingobium sp. FSW06-99, assembly GCF_001519065.1. Lineage (GTDB taxonomy): Bacteria > Pseudomonadota > Alphaproteobacteria > Sphingomonadales > Sphingomonadaceae > Novosphingobium. The sequence goes on along the minus strand of NZ_KQ954260.1, from coordinate 95,932 downwards.
GCCAATGGCCTGGTCGAACTGGCCTGCCAGCGGATCGAATTGCTGCAACACCGCGCACGCACCGACGAGGACCGCGCCCAGGCCTTGCAGTATCTGGCCCGCGTGCTGACCGTCCGTTCCGACTATGACGGCGCGATCCAGGCCGCACTGTCCGGACTGGACTTGCTGGGGGTGCATGTGCCGCGCCATCCCACCCGCGCGCAATGCGATGCCGTGCAACGGCGGCTGGACCATCTGTTGTCGCGGCAGGATGTCGCCACACTGGTCGACCTGCCCCCGTGCGAAGACCCGCGCGCGCTGCTGATCAGCCAATTGCTGGCCGCGCTGTTGCCTGCCTTGTTCGACAGCCCCAACATCCGCTTTTACCACGTGGCGCTGCTGGTCGAATTCACCCTGCTCCACGGCATCTGTCCCGCCTCGCCATATGGTCTGAGCTGGTACGGGGTCACAGTCGCCGATGCCTACCATCGCTATGCCGATGGCATGGCGCTGGGCCGCGCCGCACTCGCCATCATCGACTGGCACGGGTTCGAGGCCAGCCGGACCGAAACACTGGTGGCGGTCGACCAGTTGAGCCCGTGGGTCGAACCCGCCGCAGCCTGTCTTGACTGGGTCGATGCCGCGATCAAGGCCGGGCAGGCCTCGCTCGATCTGGGTATGACCTGTTATGCACGCAACCATCTGATTTCCGATCTGTTGTTTGTCGGCGCGCCGCTTGACGAAGTCGAACGCGAGGCTGACAGCGCGCTCGAACTGACCCGGCAGATCGCCTTTACCGACATCGAACAGTTGATCGCGGCGCAGCGCGCGTTTGTCCGCCTGCTGCGGTTTGGCGAAGCGCCGCCACCGGTCGACCCGGCCATCCGGTCGCCCGCCACATTGTACTGGGTGCATCTCAACCGCGCGGTCGGCGCCTATATGACCGGCGACGATGCCGCCGCCCTGCGCCACTTTGCCGCGCTGGAGCCGGTGGAATGGTCGGTGCCCGCGCATATCGACACTGCCAGCCGCACGCTGTTCACCGCGCTCGCAATAGCGCGCATGCTGCCGGCGGACGCGGCCCCCGATGCCATCGCGCCGCATCTTGCCAAATTGCGGCTGTGGGCGGGGATCAATCCGGATACCTTTGTGCCCAAGCTCAAGCTGGTCGAGGGCGAATTGGCCCGGATTGCTGGCGACGGCATCAGTGCGCTTGCCGCGTTCGACACTTCGGCCCGGCTGAGCGCCGGGTTGCCGCACAACCAGGCGATCGCGCATGACCTTGCCGCAGCGCTTGCAACCGGGGCCGGTCTGCATGCCACGGCCGATCTTCATCGCAAGGCGGCGATTGAAAACTATGTCCGCTGGGGCGCCAAGGCCAGGGCCGATGTACTGGAAGGTGCCCTGCCCGATGATCCGGCAGCAGGCGAGCGCCCGGCGATCCTGACCCTGACGTCCGAGGCGGCCATGGCGCTGTCCCGCGCGTGGTTCGACGAAACCGACCTGCCCACGCTGCGCATGCGCATCCTGGAATGCCTGATGGACTTGTGCCGGGCACGCTCGGCGGCGATTTTTGCGGTGGATGACGGCGGGGTAGAGCGCGTCGCGCAGATCGGCGCGTGCGAGGATGCGCACGAACCGGACTGGCTGGCCGACATCGCCCGGCTGCGCAAGGCGACCATGTCGATCGCTCCGCCGCGCCGGTTGACGTTGCCATTGTTGCAGCGGGGCGAATTGATCGGCGCGGTCGATCTGCGCGACCATCGGCTGGATCGCCCGCTGCTGGCCCGACAAGTCTATGTGCTGAAACTGTTGTCGGCCCAGGCGGAAATTGCGCTGAGCAGCGCGCGGTTGCACACCCAACTGGCGCATGAGGCGGACAAGGCAGTCGCGGTGCAGAATTCGTTGCGTGCGGCGCGGATCGAAATGGCCCGCAACAGCCACTGGATCGCGCTGGGCGAATTCGCCGCCACGCTGTCGCACGAGATCAACCAGCCGCTGTCCGGCATCGTGCTCAACGCCGCAGCGGCACGCCGCTGGCTGCGCCAGGACGCGCCGGTGATTGCCGAGGCAATGCTGTCACTCGATGCCATTGCCAGCGCCGCCGCGCGCACCGCCGATATCGTCCGCGCCACCAAGGCGCTGACCAGACAGGAACCGCCCTCTCCCGGCAAAGTCGATATCAACCACCTTGTCGCGGACGTCTGCGCCATGCTCGAGAACGAAATTCTCCAGACCGGGGTCGTCGTCACGATCGAGACCGCCAACACAGACTTGTGCGTGATCGGTGACAAAGTGCAGTTGCAGCAGGTCATCATGAACTTGTTCATCAACGCCATGGATGCGCTGGAGGCCAATCCGGTCGAGGATCGCAGGATCGGCCTGGCCGTGCTGACCGGCCCCGACACCGTGTCGCTGCGCATCGACGACAATGGTCCGGGCATACCCGATCCCCTGGTCGAGCGGATTTTCATGCCGCTGGTGACATCGAAACACAAAGGCACCGGCATGGGTCTGGCCATCTGCAAATCGATCATGGCCGCGCACAACGGCGATATCCGGCTGGTCCCGCGGCTGGCCAGAGGTTGCAGCTTTGTCGTGGAGTTGCCGCTTGAGCGCCCGGCCTGACCGGCGCTGGCGGATGATCGCGATCAATCGAGCTGGCTGCGATCGTTGAAGCGGACCAGTTCGGCCACACTGCGCAGGCCGAGCTTTTTCATCAGGCTCGACCGGTGCAATTTCACGGTGATTTCGCTCAGACCCAATTCACCGGCAATCTGCTTGTTCATCAGTCCGCGCGCCACGCCTGCCAAGACATCGCGTTCACGCGGGGTGAGCAAGGCCAGTGTATCGCGTTCCCGCGAGCGGGTGTTGCGCCGCTGATTGGCGGCATGCGCCTGCGTCAGCGCGGCGCGCACCGCGTCGAGCAGATCCTGTTCACGAAACGGCTTGGTCAGGAAATCGACCGCACCGGCTTTCATCGCCTTGACGCTCATCGGGATATCACCAAACCCGGTGATCAGGATGATCGGGATCGCTTCTCCCGACGCGTTGAGCCGCTCTTGCAGTTCCAGCCCGCCCAGTTGCGGCATCCGGACATCGGCAATCACGCAAAATGCGCCGTCCGGCCACGGCCTGGCCAGTGCCTCAAGCGCGGAACTGAACACCAGGGTGGCAATCCCGACCGATCGCAGCAGGCTGTCGATGCTGCCGCGCGTGTGCACGTCATCGTCGATGACGACCACGGTCTCCCGATCAGCATTCCCCAGCGATACCGCCATTAGCTAGCCCCGCACACCGGGGATGAGCGCCATCGCCCGCCGCCCGTCGCCCCTGGGATGGCAATAGTGCGGCCACCTGGCAAAATCAAACTTTCGTCCGTGCGCCATCACTCCACCGCGTGGGGTCTGGCCGTGCTGGAATGCAGGCTGCACAGCGCCGTTGCGGCAACCGTGATCAGGCCTGCCGAAACCAGCGGCACCACCAGCCCGAACCGGCTGACCAGCGCCGCGCCGATCGCCGCACCGGCCAGAATGGCCAGCACCGCCGCGATCCGCCGTCCCAGATTGGGGTCATGCCCCCCGGCCAGCCGCGAATCCGCCGCCAGACCCGCCAACGTCAGCGTCACCACCGTCGTGGTCAGATCGGGCACTTTGAGCTGACGCACGGTGGCATTGCGCAGCCCCATCGCGGCGGCGGTCAGCATGATGATCGGATAGAGACCATCGCCCGCGCTGGCCGCAGGACCGGCCGCGCAGGCCGCCGCAAGCGCAAACAGCGTCGCCTCGATCACCGCCGCGTGCATCAGCCAATGGCGCAGCGGGCGCGCGGCCGCGTGCCGTCCCAGAATGCCGGCCGCCAGCGATCCCGCCAGAAACCCGATCAGCGACAGCACCAGCGGCAACGCGGCAAAGCCGGCCGTGCCGACCAGCGCAAAGCCCAGAAACACGACATTGCCGGTCATGTTGGCGGTGAACACTTTGCCCAGCCCCAGCACGCTGACGGCATCGACCAGCCCGGTCACGCCCGACAACAGCACCAACAGCGCGGGCAAAGGGCTGGTAGGGACCTTGAACGGCATCGCGCGATCTCCCTTTTCAATGGCGAACTTGTCAGTAGCGAAAGCTCGCTTCGAGCCCGATCAGCCCGAGGTTGCCGTTGTGGCCCAGCGCACGCAAGCTGCTGCCCGGCTGCATGATCGAGGCGGAGGCCGACAGCGTCAGTTCCTGGGTGGCGCGCCAGACCGCCTTCATTTCGGCCTGTCGGCCGATGAATGTCCCGCTGCCGCGGGCCGGTACGCCGATCAGGTTGCCGGGAATGTCATAGACCCCATCGGTGGTGCGCATGCGCCAATAGGCCAGCAGCGACAGGCTGGTGGTCAGGCGCGGATCGGGATGCACGCTGGCGATGGCATGCACGTTCTTGAGGTTGCGCGGCCCCACCGGCGACAATTCGCCGAAATATTTGCCTTTGGGGAACAGCGCGTTGAAATCGCCGAGATGACGGTCGGTCGGGCCGCCGTCGCCGCTGATCAGATTGGCGCGCACCGTCAGCGATGGCGCCAGCGGCGCCTCGGCCCAGGCGTGGACGGCTTCGAGCGAGGTGCTCCAGGCCAGGATCGGTTGCGCGTCGAACTGGCCGAACTGGCCGATCACCTCGGAATTCCACGACCAGCCGCCGCTGGCGCCATAGAACCGCGTGCCCAATGTCTGGCGCAGTTCGGTACCGGCACCCTTGGCATAGTGTGCCAGATCGTTGTGAAACCCCAGGTAATAGAGATCGAGACCGATCCGGTCGGTCATCTGATCGTTGCCATAGACGCCCCACAGCGCGACGTTCGGGTTCGACCGGTCGTTGAAATTGCCCAGCCGGCTTTGCACCGGGCGCACCCAGAACGCGGTTGCCCGCCAATGGCTGGCATGGACGATCACCCGCCCCCCGTCATAGGCCAGCGGCACGTTCGGGCCATAGCGCGTGCCGACCAGCCGTTCCGCACCCAGCGCCATCTGTTCGCGCCCGGCGCGAAAGATCACCGTCGTGGTATCGTTCAGATGGACATCGACATCGGCAAACGCCTGCAGGATATCGAGCCCGGTCTGATCGGTCGGCCCCGGCCCGCCGCGCACCCCGATCGCATAGGCCGCGATCGGTTCGACAAAGGCGCGCACCGGCCCCGACTGCAAGTCGAAATAGGGCATTGCGCGCAGCCACAGATAATCGTTGTCGCCCGGCCCGCCGGTCAACGGATCGAGGTTCGCTTCATACCGCGAACGCAGTTCGGCCCCGGTGATCAGGTGCGTATCGTCGCCCAGCGGAATATATTTGAACGCGCCGGTCCAGTGCGCCGCGCGCAAGTCGGGATCGGCCAGGCTGCTCCAGTCTTCATCATAGCGTTCGGAACTGAGCGTGGGAGGTTGCCACGATTCAGAATTTGCGGTGCTTTGGGCCACTGTCGGATGCGGCAGACACAACGCCAGCAACGCCCCCCATACCCGTTTCACGGTCGCGCGCCGCTGCGGATGCCATCGACCAGCGCCAGCAGCATGAACCCGCCGATGATCGCGGCATGTTCGAAAAAGCCTGCCATCTGCACCGCGCGCTCGGGCCCGCTGACCAGCCAGAAGGCATGTGCCAGCAACGTGGCGATCGCGGTGAACACCGCCAGCATCCCCGCGCCCAGCCAGCTCCACCCGCGCGAGAACACCAGCGCCGAGCCGACCAGTTGCACGACGATGGTCGTGGCCGCGACCAGTGCGGGTGCGTCGGGCACCAGACCTGCCGCCTCGACGATGGCGCCGTGAAAGTCGGCCAGTTTGACCACGCCGCTGACCGCAAACGGCGCCACCAGGCACAGGCGCGCAAGGACATGCATGGCCGGCATGCTGTCGATCGCGACAATCGCGCGGGGCTGGTTCATACCGCCCAGCACCCGCACCCGAACACGCCCCAGAACCCTTGCGCGTCGCGCGTTGGTGCCGCTGCGCCCAACGCCGCGGCGTGATCGTGGCCATGCACGCCGCATGCGCTGGCACAGCCGCAGGCGCCGGCGAGCTTGGCCGCGGCTTCGGGCGACTGGTAATAGCCACCCCTGCCATTGACCGGCGACCAGTCGGGCAGTGCGGGCGGCAGCTTTGGCGCGTGGCCCGCAAAATCGCCCGCGCCGTGCACCACTTGGCCGCCCAGCACGGTCAGCACCGCTTCGATATGCACGATCTCGGGTTCGGGCACGGCAAAGTAATCGGCTGACAACAGCGCCAGATCGGCCAGTTGCCCGACCTTGATCTGGCCCTTTTTGCCCACTTCGCTGGAAAACCAGGTGTTTTCATGGGTCCACAGCGCCAGCGCCTTGTCGCGCGAGACACGGTTGGCCACCGGATACAGGCTGGTGCCGCCAACCGTCTTGCCGGTCACCAGCCAACTGAGCGACACCCACGGGTTATAGCTGGCGACGCGCGTGGCATCGGTGCCCGCGCCGACCGGAACCCCGGCGGCGATCATCGCCTTGATCGGCGGGGTCGTCTCGGCCGCGCGATGGCCATAGCGTTCCATGAAATATTCGCCCTGGTACGCCATGCGATGCTGGATCGCGATGCCGCCGCCAAGCGCCGCGACGCGATCGATATTGCGCTGCGAAATCGTCTCGCAATGGTCGAAAAACCAGTTGATGCCGGTCAGCGGGACATCGCGGTTGACCTTTTCGAACACGTTGAGCGCCGCCGTGATCGTCTCGTTATAAGTGGCGTGCAGGCGCCAGGGCCAGCGATTCTCGGCCAGCAGGCGGATCACCGGTTCGAGATCGCCCTCCATTGTCGCCGGAACTTCGGGGCGTTCGACGCGGAAATCCTCGAAATCGGCGGCGGAATAGACCAGCATTTCGCCCGCGCCGTTGTGGCGATAGGTATCATCGCCCTGCCCCGGTGTGACCTGTTTGGCCCAGCCGGCAAAGTCGGCCAATTCCTCCTTGGGCTTTTGCGTGAACAGGTTGTAGCTGATCCGCAAGGTGAGTTCGCCATCGCGGTGCAAGTCCTCGATCACGGCATAGTCGTCGGGATAGTTCTGGAATCCGCCCCCGGCATCGATCACCCCGGTCACGCCCAGACGGTTCATTTCGCGCATGAAATGGCGGGTCGAATTGCGCTGATATTCCGGCGGCAGCTTGGGGCCCTTGGCCAGTGTGGCATAGAGGATCGTGGCGTTGGGGCGCGCCAGCAACAGCCCGGTCGGATTGCCCGCGCCATCGCGCACGATCTCGCCGCCCGGCGGATTGGGCGTATCCCTGGTGTAACCGACCGCACGCAAGGCCGCGGCGTTGAGCAGCGCACGGTCATAGAGATGCAGGATGAACACCGGCGTATCGGGCGCCACGGCGTTCAGTTCGGCCAGCGTGGGCAGGCGCTTTTCGGCAAACTGGTGTTCGGTAAACCCGCCCACCACACGCACCCATTGCGGGCTGGGCGTGCGCGCCACCTGGGCCTTCAGCATCGCCATGGCATCGGCCAGCGTGGGCACCCCGTCCCAGCGCAGTTCGAGGTTGTAGTTCAATCCGCCGCGAATGATATGCATGTGGCTGTCGATCAGCCCCGGAATGGCGCGCAGGCCTTTGCCTTCGATCACCGTCGCGTCGGGTGCAGCGGCCGCGCGCACATCGGCCTCGCGCCCCACGGCGGCAAAGCGGCCATCGCGCATCAGCACGGCCTCGGCTTGGGGATTGGCGCGGTCGAGCGTCGCAATGCGCGCGTTGACGATCAGCAGGTCGGTCGAGGGCATCGGGCTACTCCGCAAGATGGGATCGTCGGATCAGGAATGGGGTGTGTCGCATTTGGCGGGCGCAGCATGGGTGGTGCCGGTGCCCAGCACTTGCGGCGCGCAATGGTCGCGCACGAACACGCCGACATTGTGCCCCTGCCAGTACTGGCGCAGCGTCGGCACGACTTGTTCGCCAACCAGCATGCCGGCCAGACCGATCAGCGCGATCATCGGCGGGGCGGGCGAACGGACCCCCAACAGGCTGTAGACAACACCCACCAGCAGGCCTGCGCCCAGGGAATAGATATACAATTTCATGGCGTTGCCTCCAGCCAGCCAGGCGGCGGGACACGTGTGGTGCCCCGCCCCCCGCAATCGATCAATGGGCGCCTTCGGACGCACCGAACATCGTCTTGGCATATGTCACGCCAAGGCCGTAGGCCCCGCCCAGCTTGCGCGCGACGCCGGTGGTGGCATCATAGGTTTCACTGCGCGCCCAGTCGCGCTGCAGTTCCAGCAGGTATTGCAGCGCGGTCATCGGCCGCGCTCCGGCCTGGATCATGCGTTCGATCGCGCGTTCGTGCGCTTCGCTCGACACATCGCCGCAGGCATCAGCGATGACATAGATTTCAAAGCCCTGGTCGATCGCCGACAAGGCCGGGCCAACGATGCACACGCTGGTCCACAGACCGGACAGCACGATCCGCGATTTGCCGATGCGGTTCACTTCGCCGATCACCGCGGCATCTTCCCAAGTGTTCATGCTGGTGCGGTCAAACAGCGCCTGGCCCGGAAACGGATCGGTCACTTCGTAGAACATCGGCCCCGAAAAGCTCTTTTCGGCAACCGTCGTCAGGATCGTGGGAACCTTGAACTCGGCGGCGGCGCTGGCCACCAGCGCGGCGTTGTTGCGCAACAGCGTGGTATCGATCGACTTGGTGGCGAACGCCATCTGCGACTGGAAATCGATCATGATCAGCGCGTGATCGGTGGGCGAAAGCAGCGCGCTGCCGGGGGTCGGGGTGGCGATGGGCATTGGCAATTCCTTTGCTTGCGTGATGAGGAAATGTCTGGAGGGGCGATTTTGCGCCCGTGAACATCAGGTGCGGATGAATGCCAGCAGGTCGGCGTTGATCGCGTCGGCATGGGTGGTGGCCATGCCGTGGGGGAAACCGGGATAGATCTTGAGCGTGGCGTGCCTGATCAGCTTGGCCTGCAGCAGCGCGGCATCCTGATAGGGCACGACTTGGTCATCATCGCCCTGCAGGATCAGCGTGGGGACGGTGATCGCCTTCAGGTCTTCGGTCTGGTCGGTTTCCGAAAAGGCCTTGATGCCCTCGTAATGGGCGTTTGCCCCGCCTGTCATGCCCTGGCGCCACCAGTTCTGGATGATGCCTTGCGACACTGTCGCGCCGGGCCGGTTGAAACCGTAGAACGGCCCCGAGGCGACATCGAGAAAGAACTGCGAACGGTTGGCGGCAAGCGCCTGGCGAAATCCGTCGAACACCGCGATCGGCGTGCCGCCCGGATTGGCAGCGGTCTTGACCATCAGCGGGGGCACCGCGCTGATCAGCACCGCCTTGGCCACGCGCCCTTGCGGCTGACCATATTGCGCAACATAGCGGGCGACTTCACCGCCGCCTGTCGAATGGCCGATATGCACGGCATTGCGCAAGTCGAGGTGCTCGGCGACGGCGGACGCGTCGGCGGCATAGTGATCCATGTCGTGGCCCGTGCCGACTTGTGCCGATCGGCCATGCCCGCGCCGATCGTGCGCAACCACCCGATATCCCTTGGCCAGAAAGAACAGCATCTGCGCATCCCAGTCGTCCGAACTCAGTGGCCAGCCATGGTGGAACACCAGCGGCGTGGCATCTTTCGGACCCCAGTCCTTGTAGAAGATCTCGGTGCCGTCCTTGGTGGTGATGGTAGCCATGTCTTTGCGCTCCTTGGGATTCGAAGGGAGGGGTGAAAGCGAGGCGGCGATGGCCTCGGGGCCCGTGGCGATCAGTGTCGCCGCCGCCATGCCCGCCAGCACATCGCGACGATTTGCCCGCACACGCCCGGCCTGCTGGCCTTTGTCCGGTCGGTTTGCGGCCATGCGGGTATCTCCTGTACAGTTGGGAAACGGGTTGGCGATCGATCCGACCCGTTCGCGATCAAACATCGGCCGCATCGCTGCGGTTCAATGTCGCGGCGCAGTTGCCGTCGGGACAATGCTGGTTAGCGACAGTGACAGCCCCAACGCTTGAATGATCACGCGATGATTGGAACGATCCGGGCATTTCCTGTTGCACGCAGCGGCGCGGGCCGCGTGCCGCAATGGGCCGGGCCGGTGCAATTCGTGTCAGGTTCCTTCAAGCACCCGGCGTCTGGCTGTGGTCCATTGCCGGGGACCACCAACGGAGTTTGCCTGCATGCCCACCCGATCGTCCCAATCTCGATCCTCAGCCGTCCTGCTGCGCGCAACGGCCCTTGGCCTGTTGATCAGCATCGCGGCACCGGCCTGCGCACGGCCGGCCGGCCCCGCGCCGGCTGCGACCCCCGATTTCGCGGTGGGCGCGCAATACGACACCACCCACGTCTATGTGCAACCGCCCGAAGTCGATGCCTTTGTCGCCAGCTTCGTCGCGACCTTCGGCGGCGCCTCGACCAAGCAGGGGATTGCGCAAGTCACCCCGACGCCGTCGAGCACGTCGACCCAACTGGTCCAGACCCCGGCGGGCACGGTTTCGCTGTTCGGGTTTCGCACCGGCACGCCCTGGCCGTTTGGCAGCGAGCGCACCGGCTGGCTGGTGACCGATCTCGACAAGGCCGCCGCCGCCGCGCGCGCCGATGGCGCCGAAGTGATCGTCACGCCGTTCAACGATCCGATCGGGCGCGATGTGGTGATCCGCTGGCCGGGCGGGGTCAACATGCAGCTTTATTGGCATGTCACCGCGCCCAACTATGCGCCGTTCGCCACCCAGCCGGAAAACCGCATCTATGTTTCAGCCGACGCGGTCAAACCGTTCCTGGCCGGGTTTACCCGCTGGGCCCATGCCAAAGTGGTGGAAGACAACGCCCAGGCACCGGGCATCGAAATCGGTCGCGCGGGCGAAACTTATCGCCGCATCCGCCTGGCGTCGAAATATGGCCACCACGTGCTGCTGGTGACCGACGGGCATCAGCCCTATCCTTATGGCCACGAAACCACCGGCTATGCCGTCGGCGATCTTGATGCCGCGCTGGCCCGCGCCACCGGATCGGGCGCCAACGTGGTGGTGGCCCCGGTCGAGGCTGATCACCGACGCTCTGCCATAGTGGAATTCCCCGGCGGCTATATCGCGGAAATCCACCAAAGCGCCAATTGACGCGCCTCGATCCCCTTCGGTCGGCACAGACCGAAGGGGCCCGGCATCAAGTGTCGCTTTCCCCCTCGGCCAGCCGTGTGACGACCAGCGACCCGATCGTCAGTGTGTTGTGCACCGGGCAGCGTTCGGCAATCGCCAGCAATTTCGCGCGAACGGCCTCGTCCAGGCGCGGATCCAGCGTGATGGTGCGTTCGAAGCGGTCAGACGGGGTCTGGCCTGGCGCGCGGTGATGGGTGGCCTCGGTGCTGACCAGGCCGATTTCCAGACCCTTTTGCGCGGCATAGGCCCGCAAGGTCATCGTGGTGCACGTGGCCAACGCGGCCGCCAGCATGTGATAGGGCGTGGGTCCGCTATCGGTCCCACCGGCGTCGGCCGGCTCATCGGCGATCAGCGTCTGTCCGGCCAGTTCAACGCGGGACTGGAACGTACCCAGGCCGGTGCTGGTGGCAGTGGCGGTTGCGGTGTGCGTGGCAGGCATGGCTCTTGCTCCTCACTTCAGCTTTACGCCGGGGACGTCGTCGGGCAGCGGAATGAATTCGTGCTCGCCCGGCACATGGGCAAACCGGTCGGCGCGCCAGTCCAGTTTGGCCTGTTCGATGCGGTCGGCCCGCGACGACACGAAGTTCCAGTAGATGAAGCGCCGTTCGGGGAACGGTTCGCCGCCCACCAGCATCAGGCGGGTGGGTTCATCGCTGGTCAGCACGATTTCCGCACCGGGCTTCAGCACCACCAGTTGCGCGGCATCAAACCCGCCTTCTTGCCCTTCGACGCGCAAGCGCCCGGTTACCACGTAGATCGCGCGTTCGACATGATCGGCGGCAAAGCGATAGCGCGCGCCCGGCGCCAGGGTCAGATCGGCATAGATCATGTCGGAATACGTCCGCACCGGCGAAACCAGCCCGTCGGCGCTGCCCGCGATCAGCGTCAGCCGCGCGCCGCGATCTTCGGCGACCGGAATGGCATCGGCCTTGTAGTGGCTGAATTCGGGGGCGACTTCTTCGTGGGCAGTGGGCAGCGCGACCCAGGTCTGCAGCCCGAACAGGCTGCCGCCGGTACCGCGTGCGGTATCGGGCGTGCGTTCGGAATGGGTGATGCCCTGCCCGGCCGTCATCCAGTTCACTTCGCCGGGGCGGATGACCTGTTCGCTGCCCAGCGAATCGCGGTGCATGATTTCACCTTCCAGCAGGAACGTCACCGTGGCGAGGCCGATGTGCGGATGGGGCCGCACGTCGAGGGCCTGCTCGCCGGTGAACGCGGCCGGGCCCATCTGGTCAAGAAAGATGAACGGGCCGACCATGCGCCGATGTGCGCTGGGCAAGGCGCGGCGCACGGAAAAGCCATCGCCCAGATCGCGCACGGGGGGAACGATCACCGCATCGACGGGGGTCTGGGAAGAAACAAATGTCATGACTTGGCCTTTCATGGGCAATCCGGCGGCGGGGGCGAACCATCGGCCCCCGCCGCCGATCGCGGGTCAGAGTGTATCGACGAGCACCACTTCGGCTTCTTCGAGCGCGGTGATCGTGATCACCGCTTCATCGGCAATGGCCACGCCGTCACGGGCGTTGGCCTCGACCCCGTTGACCACGATCCGGCCGGTTGCCGGAACCAGATAGCCCTTGCGTTCGGTGCCCAGCGCATAGTCGACGGTTTCGCCCGCACGCAGCGTGCCTGCCACCAGCCGCGCCTCGGTGCGGATCGGCAGGGCATCGCTGTCTTCGCCATAGCCGCTGGCCAGCACCACCAGTTGCCCGGAGCGGTCGCCCTTGGGAAAGGCCCGCGCGCCCCAGCCCGGTTGTTCACCGGTGCGGGTCGGCTGGATCCAGATCTGGAACAGCGTGGTGGTTTCATCCTCGATGTTGTATTCGGCGTGGGTGATGCCGGTGCCCGCGCTCATCACCTGCACGTCGCCGGCCGCCGTGCGGCCCTGGTTGCCCAGGCTGTCGCGATGGGTGATCGCGCCGCTGCGTACATAAGTGATGATTTCCATGTCGCGGTGCGGGTGCGGCGGAAAACCGCTCTTGGCGGCGATCGTATCGTCGTTCCACACGCGCAAGTTGCCCCAGTGCATGCGTTCGCGATCGTAGTAATCTGCAAACGAGAAATGATGGCGGGCATCGAGCCAACCGTGGTTGGCATGGCCAATTCCACCAAATGGACGCAGTTCGATCATCGACTTTCTCCAGGTCGCCGCAGTCAGGGATCGTGCGGCTGTTGGGGCCAATCTAGGGCGTGCCGGAGATAACGAAATAGAATTGATTGAAACACATCGGTGAAAAATGTTTATCAATGATTGGTTCCAGCCCCTTGTCGCGCGGCCCGGATCGGCAGACAGACCGGGTTGCGGCCGAACCGATTGACAGCGGGCACGAACGTGCCGCATCGGCCGGACCGTTGCAACGCATCCGCGTGGTCAAAGGTTACCGCCATGGATTTTGACGATCAGCTCCGCCGCTTCTTCGGGACCGGTGATCTTGAGACACTCAGTCCAGCGGCGCTGGCGGGCGGGATCGAGCAGATGCGAGTCGCCTTCGGGCTGGAAACCGACAAGGCGCACCGGTTTGCGATGTGGACGATCCTCCACATGCTGGGCGAAGCACCCGATCTGGATGTCGCCTTCAAAGACCCGGCCGACCGCGACGCGGCGCGCAATTTCATGGACTTGCTGGATAAATCCGGCGGCTAAGGGCCGATCAGGCGGCGCTCACCGGCAGTTCGAGCGACGCGGTCAGCTTGTCGAGCAAGTGCAGCAGGGTCTCCATCTCGTCACCCGACAGGCCCGACAGCGCCTGTGCATTGCGCGAATCGATGATCGGCCCGACGTGCTGCAGCGTGACCAGTCCCGCATTGGTCAGCGCAAACACTGTCGCGCGCGGGTCGGCAGGATCGCGGTGGCGGCTGACCAGCCCCCGCCCCAACAGCCCGTCGATCACCCGGCAGGCCGAAGCGGGACTGATCTCCAGCTCTGCCGCCAGGGCGCGCGAATCAAGCGTGGCGCCGTCGCGCACGTGGTGCAGCGCGCACCACTGCGTATAGTTGATGTCGGCCGCATCAAACCGCGCCTCGACGCTGACTTGCATCTTGCGACCGACACGGCGCAGTCGCCGACCGAGCGTGATGGCACTGCACGATTTGGGGCCGGTCACTGCACGCTGTCCTTGCGGCCAAAGCCGAACGGCTGATGGCGAAGCGTGGTGAACGCGGCGTGGAGCAAGGCAATCTGCTGCGCATCATACCCGGCGGCATTCAATGCGGCGGTGGTCGCGGCGGGCACTTTGTCCACACCATAGCGATAGAGCCGCATCGCGTACTGGCGCAGCGCCTCCAGCTTTTCGTTGGCCAGCGGCATCGGGTCGGGCCGCCCCAGGAAGAAATCCGACACGCGGGGCAGCAACCCCTGTCGACGCTGCAGATCACGGCTCTCGCGACCGGCAATATCCAGGATCACGTGCTCGACATGGGAAAAGGCGGGTTCGCCGTGGTCCGTCAGGCTGATCATCTGGGTCATCGTCGCTATCCTCTGGTCTGTACGCACCGCCGCACCGCGCCGGACGGGCGCGACAAAGCCGACCGCTGAAATCGAAAGTGACCGGTCCGTGCCCACATCAAGGGGGGGGGCAAATGTGGGGCACGGACCGGAGCAGAAGTCGGCGCCGGGGGGGGGCTTGCGCCGACTTCGCGTCTGCTGGGATCTTTCTAGATTTGCCCGGTGCAACAGTCCAAGATCATTGACCTTGGTTACCCAACTTTTGCGGTATGGTGGGACATGGAACTACGACAACTGCGCTATTTCCTGGCCCTGTGCCGAACGATGAATTTCACGCGCGCGGCCGAAGAGGTGAACATCGCCCAGCCGCCGTTCAGCCGCCAGATCAGCAATCTGGAGGATGAATTTGGCGTGCGCCTGATCGACCGGGATTCGCGCCCGATGCGCCTGACCAGTTCCGGCCTGTTCGTGCGCGAACGCGCGCAGGAAATCATCGCGCGGATCGACCGGCTGAAGCACGACGCCGTCCGCCATGGGCGCGGCGGGCGCCAGATCCTGCGCATCGGGTTCGAAGTGTCGGTGCTCTATGGGCATTTGCCACCGGTCATCAAGCATCTGCGCGACCTCAACCCGCATCTCGACATCGACCTGAAGGTGGTGACCGGCCCCGACCAGATTCTCGGCATCCGCAATGGCGAAGTCGATATCGGAGTTGGCCGCGAAGTGTCGCACGACGATGCCATCGACCAGATCGCGATCCGGCAGGAGCCCTATCTGGTGGCGCTGGGCCTCGGTCATCGGCTGGGCCTTGGCGATCGGTCAAGCTTGCGCTTTGCCGACCTGGCTGCGGAAACGCTGATCTGCTATCACAACCGGACCACCGGCCGCCACAGCGACCCGGTAGCGCAATTGATGGAGCAGGCAAATTTTACCCCCGCCGACCGCATTGCGGTCGGCGACCTGCTGGGCGCGCTGGGCATGGTGGCGGCCGAATCCGGCATATGCATCGTGCCCGCAACCGTTCAGCGCATGCGCAGCTTTGATGTCGTCTACAAGCCGCTCGACGAAGCCGGGGCGGTCTCGACGATCTATCTGAACACGGCCGCAGGCTGGAACGCGCCGATCGTGGGCCAGATCAGGGACGAACTCGACCGCCTGATCAAGGCGCAAGCCGGTCATTGACCAAAAACCCGATTTCGAGGTCGCGCAGCGAACGCAGCCGCACATGGAACCCCGCCGAGCGCCCGACGATCGGCGCCACGACAAACCCTGCCGCGCCCAGCCGCCGCCGCAGGTGATCCAGCGCGGCCAGATCGGTCACCTCAAAGCTGAGCCGTTGCGGCGGCTGACCGGTGCCGTCGGGCTGGGCCGGGGTGTCGTCCGAACGCAGCACATCGAGCGCGAAGCGCCCGCCGTCCCTGGCGAATTCGAACCGCGCCAGCGGCTTTTCCAGCCGGGCCGGCACCACGTTGATGGCGGCGAACAGGCTTTCCAGTTCACCGGTCGGGCCTGCGGCAACCTCGACCCCGCGAAACCCCAGGATCGCGTCGGACGCGCCCGTCCCGTACCACGCCTTGTCTTCGGCCACTTCCACAAGCGCGAGGTCAAAGTCGGCATCGTCGACGAAACACAAGTGCTCTTCATCGAATTGCCATGCGCGACCAACCACACGGGTGCCGCTGTGGACCAGGCGGGCGCGCCAGTTCGCCATTTGCCCGCGGCCGATCGCAAATGTGACCGCGCGGATCGACCCGCCGGCACCGGCGAACGTCAGAACACCCGACAGCGGTGAAGCCGATGGCCCGACCGCCAGGCTGAACCGGCCGAGCGGGCAGACATCGGCCAAGCCGGCAAGCCCCAACGTCTCTTCGTAAAGCCTGCGCACAGCAGCGCGCGGCCTTTCCCCGATTTCGACGTTGTATATACCTCTAATCCCCAACGACAATTCCACAATCGGCGGCAGGATTTGCCGTTGCAGCAACCCTAAGCTGTCCCGACCGGACAATATTGAACATTTCTGATCGCAACGCGAAACGCAACAATTTCGCCACCTTAATCCGATGCGATCGACGATGGGCGGCGACCTTGCGACGTTCGCCACCTGCCTGGCGTGACCCCCGTCGCATGGGCAAAGGCGCGAGTCAGATGGCTCTGGTCCGAAAAGCGGCACGCCACCGCTATTTCGGCCAGTGGAACGCCCGCGTCCAACATGTCCTTGGCCGCATCGACCCGGCGCCGCAACACCCACTGATGCGGTGTCAGACCGGTGCTGTGTTTGAACGCCCGCGCAAAATGCCCGGCCGACAGACCGCATTCACCGGCAATCCGCGCCAGCGATGCACTCGAATCAAGATCGTTGAGCAGGCGCCGGGCCAATCGCAATTGCCATGGCGCCAGCCCGCCCTTCGACGTGCCGGCCGGCTTGGGCATGCCGCCATCGGCCGGATGGGCGCTGAACGCCTCGCTCTCCCGATCGGCCTGCGCATCAAGACCATCGAACGAAAGCCTTCGCAGCCCCTCGCTGCGTTTCCCTAGGGCATTGATGACGGGATCATCGACCGGCGCGCCGGGGGCACAATCCGTGACGATCATCATGCTGCCCTCGCCATCTGTGCCATGCGGCGGATGGCGCGCGGCGCCTGACCGACATCGCGGGTGAACGCGCGCCGCATCCGCTCTTCATCGCCAAAGCCGGTCTCTCCGGCGATCGTTTCAAACGGCAACCGCCCCTGGCGGATCAACACGCAGGCCGCCTCCAGCCGCAGCTTTTCGATCGCGCGCGCGGGCGAACAGCCGGTCTGGTTGCGGAAGATGCGGCTGAACTGGCGCGGGCTCAAGCGCGCAACTTCGGCCAGATCCTCGACGGTCAGTTTCCGCCGCAGGTTGTTGCGCGCGAATTCGAGAGCTGTCGCGACACGGTCCGAAGTCGCCTGCAAATCGAGCGCGGCCGAATGCTGCGGATGTGCACCGCTGCGCAACATCGGGATCATCAGCCGGGCCGCCACGCGCTGCACGCAGCCGCGGCCGACATCGCGTTCGATCAGGTGCAGCGCCAGATCGACGCCCGCCGTCATCCCGGCCGATGTCCACACCGGATCTTCCTGGGTAAACAGGCAATCGGCATCGACCCGGATGGCGGGAAAGCGCTGCTGAAGCGCGTGCGCATGGGTGGCATGGGTGGTCGCCCGCCGACCGTCGAGCAGGCCTGCTTCGGCCAGCGCAAACGCACCGAGGCGCAGCGACGCCACCCGGCCCGACCGCGCCGCAACCATACGCAGGCGCGCTTGCGCCAGGGGGGTGGTCGATACCACGTCGGGCGCCCCGGCAACCAGCAACGTGTCATAGGCCTCTCCACCCAACGCCTGTGTGGCAATCGCGACGCCAAACGATCCGGTAATCCGTCCGCCGCGGTCGGACAGGACACGCACGTCATAGAACGGCTCGCCCAGTTCGGCATTGGCGGCTTCGAACACCGCCACCGGCGTCAGACTGCAAACCTCGAACCCGTCGGGGAGCAGCAGACCGATCAAAGGCATGGGCGATCTCCAACTTGGTGACGCGCGCAAAACACGCGGCGGGCCGTTGGAGAGTGCGTCGTCCGCACCGATTGGGCGAGTTAATCGCCGGGAAGCGGATGTTAAAAAATGGAAATCACGACGCCGCGCAGACCGGCCTGGCGCTTATCCGACGCCATCGGCAAGGGGGTCGGCACTGTCGCGCTCGTGCGGGGCAAGGCAGGCGACAACCGCCAGATTGACCAGCAGGGCAACCGCCAGCACGGCCGCAATGGCCAGTGTTTCCTGCTGGTGCACCAGGGGCACCAGCACCGCCGGGGCGCCTGCCGCGGCGATCCGGTTAGCGACCCAGGCGATCGACGTTTTGCGCGCGCGCATCGACGGGGTGAACAGCTCGGCGCCATAAAGCGTCATGGCAGGCATATAGAGCGAGGTGAACAGCGCAAAACCGACCAGCGCCACGGCGATCGCAACGGGCGCACTGGCCAGAAAGAACAGCCCGACCGAGGCCAGCATGCCACCCGCGCACAACGCCATGACCATCCGCCGCGCGATCCCGTCGATCAGCACACCGCCCAGCAACGTGCCGACAACCGGCCCGAAGGTCGCAAACCCGATATAGAACAGGGTATCGGACAGGCTGAAATGCCGCGCCAACAGGATCGGTCCGGTCAGCAACGGAAACGACACTGTGGCAATCGGCACGGTAAAACTGATCGCGCACAGCACGACCAGGCGCCATGATGCCGAACGGGCGTCGATGCGCGGGTCTTCGCGCCCGTCCGCTGACGTGTTCGCTGCCTCCCCCGGCCGCACGCGCAGGCCAAGCGCCTTCGATTGCGCGATGCGATCGGCCACGCGCCGCAGCGCCGCAGCGCGCCCGGTCGCCGCCAGCCAGTGCGGCGCCTCGGGCAAGCGGGTCATGGCGCCCCCCGCCAGCAAGGCGAAGACCCCGCCCACAGCAAACGGCCAGCGCCATCCCTCGATCCCCAGCGGCGCGATCGGGGTGAGCCAGCGCACCGCAAAGATCGCCAGCGGCGGCGCCAGATAGGCGGCACCGCAAGCCGTAAAGATCACCAGTCCACGCTGTTCGCGCGGGGCAATGTCAGTCAGATAGGCGATCATGATCGGCGGAAACGCCCCAACCCCCACGCCTGCAAACAGGCGGCATATCGCCAGCATGTCGACCGTCGGCGCGCCCGCCGACAGGATCGACCAGATCCCGATCCAGCAAGTCAACAGGCACAGCACTTTCAACGGGCCGATCCGGTCGGCAAGCCAGCCAAACGTTGGCGCACCGATCAGCGCGCCCACATATGCCGACGTGACCAGCCAGGTCAGCCTGGCCGCATCGATATGGTAGGGCGCGGCGGAAAAGATCGATGACAGCGCGCCACCCAGCGCCAATTCGGCAAGGTCGATGGCGAACCCGAACGCGCACAGTGCGATGATGGCAAGATGCAACCGGGTCAGCGGACCCCGCTCCAGCATGCCCGCCGGACCACCGGCGACCGATCGCGGCGCACCGTCAGGGTGAACGGTGCCGGACCCGTGTCCGGTTTCATCAGGCATCGGCACGGTCGGGCACTCCCACTGGCTGGACTTTCGAGATTTCGGCACGACGAGGATCGACACCACTTGGATCGACACCGCGAAATTCACCCAACCGCGAACTGTAATCCGGGCGCTCATACACGCAAGCGCGCGACAATCCCCCCGGGATCGGTCCCGGATTCACAACATTAACACCAATTATCTCGATCGTTTTCAGGACCTCCCCCATCGTGCCCGGACAATGGGAGCGGGACAAGGGGAGCGGAACCATGGTCGATCGGCGGCGCAAACAGCATATTTCAAGGCGCGGTCGCCGGCTCGATCGCCGCACGACAATACGGGTCGGCGCGGCGCTGTGCGGCTGGTGGCTGTCGACGGCGGCGCTTGCGCAACAGGCAGCGCCTGCGGACACAAATCCGGCAAACGATACCCAGAACATCGTCGTTACCGCAATCCGGCACAAGACGACGCTGCTCGACACCCCGCTCAGCGTCACCGTGGTCAGCGCAGCGACGCTCAAGGCGATCCATGCGGACCAGTTTTCCGATTTCGCCGCGCTGGTGCCGGGGCTCAGCTATACGGATTCCGGACCCGACAACAAACGCTATGCCCTGCGCGGGCTGCAGTCGGCAGGCGAGCCCGAAGTGGCGCTCTACTATGACGAAATACCCGTCAGCAGCGTTCCAGGCGGTTCGCTCGACACCGGCGACAGCCAGCCCGACATCAAATTGTGGGATGTCGATCGCGTCGAAGTGCTGCGCGGACCGCAAGGCACGCTTTACGGCAATGGCTCGATGGGCGGGGCGATCCGTATCATCTCGAAACGGCCCGACCTCGACAAACTGGAGACCGACCAGAGCGCGTCGGTCGGCGCGACGCAAGGTGGCGCCCCGTCGTTCGGATTGTCGAGCATGGTCAATGCGCCGATCGTGTCCAATGTCCTCGCGATCCGTCTGACCGGCTATTACCGGCACGAAGGCGGCTGGATCGACGAAGTCGCGAACAGCCAGATCGCGCTGCCGCAGATCAACCAGAACAACATCAACACTGAACGCACGTATGGCGGGCGGGCTTCGGTCAGCTATCAGCCGACCAGCGACTGGAACATCACCGGCATCGCTTATTACCAGGACATGAAAACCACCGCGTTCGATCTCTATCCGGCCTATGCCACGCCGACCGATCGCTATGTGTCGAAAAGCTATGTGCGCGAACCCTGGCTCGACAAGATCTTCATGGCCAACCTCATCTCGACCACCGATTTCGGCTTTGCCGAACTGACCGCGACGGGGTCCTACCAGTATCGCAAGCTGAACAGGACCACCGACACGACGCGCTATCTGCTCACCGGGATCTATGGCTGCACCGAGCAGAATTACGACAAGACCTGCTTCACGCCCGGCATCATCCCGGCGGCCAGCAATTCGATCGAAGGGGTCAACTCGTGGTCGGGCGAAGTGCGCCTGGTGTCCAAGGCGCCGGGGCCTCTGCAATGGACTGTGGGGGCTTCGTTGCAGGACACCGCGACCACGCGCCGAGGCCAGATTGCAGTGGTCGACGCGCAAGGCAATGTCGTCTTCGACGCGACGAACGACGCCATGGGCCGGCTCTTCGAGCGCGACAACCAGGACAGTTTTGACCAGTATGCGCTGTTCGGCGAGGTATCCTACGATATCACGCACGCACTGGTGGCGACGGTCGGCTATCGCTGGTTCCACTCCGACCGGACCGACCAGCAAGTGATCGTCCAGCAATTCTTTCCCGGTGCCCCTACCGGCCCCGAGCCGTTTCAGCGTTTTGCCCAGGGCAAGCTGTTCCAGAAATACGAGCTGTCGTACAAGCTGCCCGATACCGGCCTGATCTATGTCGAGGCGGCACAAGGCTTTCGCGCGGGCGGTCCCAACTATCCCGGCGGGTTTGCGGTGACCGCCCCGCCCTATTCGGCGGATTCGGTGTGGGATTATGAGATCGGGTGGAAGTTCAGCCTGCTCGACAGCAAAGTCTATTGGTCGGGCGCGGTGTTCCATATCCTGTGGAACAACCTGCAGCAGCTCATCCCCACCCAGGTGTTCAGCTATATCGCCAATGTCGGCAGCGCGCATTCCGACGGGTTCGAGGCCCAATTGAACGTGGTGCCCACCACCGGTCTGTCGGTCAATGCCGGGCTGACTTACAACGACGCACGACTGGTGGGCAATCAGCCGGTTCAGACCAACCCGGCGCTGGCCGTGCAGGCGGGCGACAAGCTGGCCAACGTGCCGGCCTGGACCGCCAACTGGAGCGCCACGTACGCGCGGGATCTGGCCAATGGTTCAACCGCCAGCCTGCGGGTCGACGGGTCGTACCAGTCGGGCCGCGCCGATCTGGTGACCACGCAAAACCCGGCCTATTTCACGATCGGTTCGGCAACGCTGTTCGCGCTGCACCTGGCGCTCGACAGCCACCGTGCCTGGCGTGTGGGTATCGATATCGACAATCTGTTCAATGCCTTTGCGCCGCAGTCGGCCAAGGCACTCGATTCCAACTATGCACACACCCTGGTGGCCGCGCGCCCGCGAACCGCGACGCTCACGCTGAACCTCGCCTACTGAGGCGCGCGCCTTCGGGCCCGCCTCAGGCCGCGTCGAGGAAATGCGACCATGGCGGAACCTTGCTTCGGATCGATTGCGGGTCGATCGCAAGTTGCGACAAGATCGTGTTGAAAAAGCTGACGTATTTTTCCGCCCGCAAGGGTTTGGAAACGGCCAGCCAGGCCCCGCGACGATAAGATCGATAGGCGTCCTCCGACGCTTTCGATGATGTCATCACGATCACCGGAAGATCCTGATCGTAAACGCTGCGGAGCTGTTTGAGAAAGCCGAAGCCATCCAGTTTGGGCATGTTCAGATCGACAATCGCAACATCGGGGTACAGCCCCATCGCCAATTGCCCAAGTGCTTCACCGCCATTGGAAGACCGGACGATCTTGTCGACCGGCGGACATTTGCGCAGCGATTCGGTAATCAGGTAGGCATCCGCTTCATCATCTTCGACCAGCAGGACGGTCATGTTCTTGTGACCGGTCGCCGTTCCGATCAATTTTACTGGCGTAAAGCAATCGCTTTCGGCGGGTTGTTGAGACAATACGTTCGACACCAACTGGGCCTTGACCTTCATCGTGATATCCTTTCTTGCGAAGTCCCAAACGTGCAGACATGGGTTCATGCGGCCAGATCGCTGTTTGCGGCAGCGTCCCCCAGCATAAGGACGAAAACCGTGCCGCGATCGGGCGGCGGGCGCGGCTCGCACCGGATCGTGCCCTGCATGGCGGCCATCGCCCGGCGCGCGAGGGTCAGCCCGATGCCCGACCCGTCATGCGCCTCACGCCCGTTCAGGCGCACCAGCGGTTCGAAGATGCGATCGACGTCGCAGGCATCGATGCCGATGCCATTGTCGCAGACGCGTATTTCGATGCCCGCAGCGACTTTGGCACAGGCAATCTCGACGCGTGGCAGGGCGCTTTCGTTATAGGTCAAGCCATTGATGGCGATGTTCTGCAAGACCTGCCCCAGCAAGGCCTCATGCCCCATCACCCGTGCCGAACCGACCAGGTCGAGCACGCCGCCGCGCTCTTGCAGAAAATCCTGCAGCGCCAGACAGATCCCCGCAAAAATCGCGTCAACCTCGACCGGCCGCAGCGGCGGCGGCGCGCTCAGCAGCATGAATTCCATCATGCCGTCGACAAGCCGGTTCAGTCGCCCGGCAGCGGCGCTGATGAACTGCAGCATCTGGTCGAGCTGGCTGCCATCGGCGACCGGGGCTTCTTGCCGTGCCAGCTCGGCAAAGGTCACCAGTTGCCGGCTGGGCTGCTTGAAGTCATGCGCCAGGGCAAAGGCAAACATTTCGATGTCTTTGCGCTGTGCGGCGATCAGATGCGCCTGCCTTGCCTTGTCGATGGCATCGCGGATCGCGCGGCGCAGGCCGTCGGCCGACAGTGTCGCCTTTGGCAGATAGTCACTGACGCCCTGCTTGATCGCGTCGGCGGCCAGGGTTTCGTTGCCCGCCCCGGTGCACAGCAGGATCGGCACGGCGGGGTCCAGCGCATGGATCCGGCTTGCCAGTTCCAGCCCGTTGGCGCCGGGCATTTCGTAGTCGATCAACACACAGTCGAACCGGTCGGCGGCAAACAGGTCAAAGGCATCTTGCGCGCAGGCCGCAGTCTGGATGGCCATACCGGGAATGGCCATTTCGGCCATGCTTGAGGTCATGAACATCGCGAGCGGATCGTCATCGACGATCAAAACCTTCAAAGGGCGCGTTTGCGTGCCATCGTCGAATATGTGCGGCAGACCCATCGAAGACAATCCCGACATTCAGGGGCCGCGAGACCCGCCGATCAAGTGATGATGTTCAAGACACTGCGTTCCTTTCATCAGACTGACAAAAATACGTTCCGAAATCCGCTGTCACAAAGCAGGAAAATACATATTTTTCTGGTTAATATTATCTAAAAATATCGGTAAAATTATATATTCCTTAAATCGATTTTTTATCTTTCATCGCATTTCTGGCATGAATTGTGTCCAGCAGGTCCTCTACCCTGTAAATCAGATAGTCGGGATCGCAGGGCTTTCGCAAATAAGCGTTTGCGCCGACATAGGTCGCGATATTCTCGTCCTCGCGACTGCGACTGGCGGTCAGCATGACCACCGGCAGAGCCCGTGTGTCGTGCCGGTTGCGGATGGCCCGCAGGACGCCCAACCCGTGCAGCAGCGGCAGGTCGTAGTCGAGGATCATCAGGTCGGGACACCGGCTTTGCACCACCCGCACGGCATCGGGGCCATTGTCCACCCGCGCGGCCAGGTGGCCTGCGCTTTCCAGCGCCCTTAGTAGAATGTCCGCGACGATATCGTCATCATCGGCCACAAGGATATGCGCCATCAGCGTTCCAGTTCCTGTTGGACGGCCCGCTGCAGCGCGCAGATCAGGGTCGCGCGCTGCCCGGGCGCGGCCGAGCGCAGCGTTTCATGACCATCGGCCGCCAGCACACCCAGCCGCCCGGCACCGAACAGCCCCGCGATGCCCGAAAATTTGTGCAGGTTGCCAAGCAGATCGGCAAAGCGCTGTTGGTCATGACAATATTCCGCCCGGAAATTCATCAGGCTGTCGGCAAAGGCCGCTTTGCGCGCCAGGAAGCGCGCCTGCATCTCGGGCGTTCCGGTCAGTTGCGACAAGACGCCCGACCGGGTCATTTTCTGGCCAGAGCATTGGAATGCAGAACACAATTCACGCGATCGACCAGTTCCTGCGCCGTGGCATGCTTGGTCAGCACCGCGTTGGCGCCGGCTTCCAGCGCCTGCTGGTGGGCATGATCGTCGATCGCACCGGTCAGAACCAGGATCGGCATCCAGTAGATGCCTGGCTCGACCCGCAACTTGCGCAGGATTTCGCAACCCGACAAGCCGGGCAACTGCAGGTCGACAATCACCATTTCGGGCTTTTTGAACCGCACTGTGTCGAGCGCCAGCTTGCCATCGGGGATCGTGCCACAGTGATGCCCGGCATCGTTGAGGATGCCGGTCACCACTTCGCCGGCCAGAGGATCATCCTCAATGTAGATGATGCGTGCCATGATCGAATGTCCCGCAATCGTCCGAAGCAAGCGCAATCCGGCCCGGCCGCGCGCCCTGACGCTGAACCGCATGCAGTTCGGATTGCAATTTCTGTAATTGGCCAAGCACTTTGGCCAGGGGTTCGACAAGCGCCTGGCGCGATCCCTCGCGGCAGACCATTTCGGCATCGCGCGCGGCGGCCTGCAACGCGGTTGCCGCGATCATGCCTGCAGTGCCCTTCAGCCGATGCATGCGCTGACAGGCCCGGGTCATGTCGACCATGTTGAGCAGCCCCGGCAGATCGCGATATTCGTCACACAGCTTGTCGACAGACAGGCGAAACAGCCGCCAGTTGTCGGCAAACCGCCGCCTGGCGTCGGGAATGTCGATACAGGTCATCGACGGCCATTCCTGCGCGCAATCGACCAGGACAGGGACTCGCGGCGCGGGCTGCCGACCCTGGACCTGCCGTTTGCGGCTGACGACGGACTCCTGAATGGTCGTGATCAGATCGTCGACATCAAAAGGTTTGCAGATGACGCCGTCCATGCCTTGGGGGGCTACCGCGCCATGATCGCTGCGCGCCGCCGCGGTCAGCGCCAGAACGACCGGTCGCCGATTGCCCAGAACGCCCTCGATGCGCATGAAGGCATCGACGCCATCAAGCACGGGCATCTGCAAATCCATCAGGATAATGTCGAATTGTGCGTCGGGCGCCAGCGCGGCCTCGACCGCGCGCTGGCCGTTGACGGCGGTATCGACCACCGCGCCTTCCAGACGCAGGATCTGCGCGGCAATGTCGAGATTGATTTCGCAGTCATCGACCAGCAATATCCGCATGGCGGCCAGCCGTTCGTCCGGATCATGCGTGGCTTCGCCGATCACCGCCGGAACGTCGCTGGCATTGGCACAGACGCACGGCATTTCCAGCCAGAATTCGCTGCCCACCTCCGGCTGGCTGCTGGCCCCGATCGTCCCCCCCATCAGGTGCGTCAGATCGCGGGCGATCGACAGGCCCAACCCGGTCCCCCCGTATTTGCGGGTGGTCGACGTGTCCGCCTGGCTGAACGGTTCGAACACCTGGTTGAGTATGGCCGGATCGATGCCGATGCCGCTGTCGCGCACCGCGATCCGCAGGATCGGCGGGTGCAGGCCCGGGGCATCGTCCGCGCCCTCGCCCGACGGCCCGGCCTCGACATGGTCGATCGTGACAGAGACTTCGCCCGCTGCAGTAAACTTGATGGCATTGGTCAGCAGGTTGAGCAGGATCTGGTGCAACCGCATCGGATCGCCCATGATCCGTGCGGGAACCGACGCGGCCACATCGGTGACAAGCGTGACTGGCTTGGCCCCGATCTGGACCTCGCCCATCTTGCGCAAATCCTCGACCAGGCCACGGATCGAAAAGGCCACATTTTCGATCGCCATGCTGTTCGAGCTGAGCTTTGACGTATCGAGCACGTTGTTGACGATGGAAAGCAGCGACTTGCTGGCAATCTTGATCTGATCCACCAGATCGTCCTGCCGATCGTCCAGAACAGTCTTCTTGAGGAGATAGCCCAGCCCGATGATCGTGTTGAGCGGTGTGCGAATTTCATGGCTCATGTTGGCAACAAACAGGGTCTTTGCGCGCATCGCGCTTTCGGCGCGTTCCGCCGCGCTCAGCAACGTCTGTTCATAATCGCGCTGGATGGTGTCGGTCAGTTCGCGAAAGCGCGCTTCCTCCCTTCGACGCTCGTCCTCCTTGACCGACCGGGCCAGGGCCTTGTCGATGACTTCCTGCAGACGGCGCGGATGCAGGCGGGGTTTCGGGATGTAATCATCCACACCGCAACGGATCGCCTCGACAATCAATTCATCTTCATCGTGCAAGGTGATCAGGATTATCGGGCAGATTTCCTGTCGATGCGTGGCAATATCCGGGATCAGATCCAGACCCTTCAGGCCATTCAGATTGTAATCGAGCAAGACACAGTCAAATTCCGACTGCGACAACTCGCTGCGCGCATCGTCGATCGATTGCGCGGTCTCGACCAGATAGCCTTTGCCGGTGCGATTGAGCATACGCACCATGAAATCCCGATCGACATCGTCATCATCGACTGCAAGTATCCGCAAGGGGTGCATCGTCATGATCCGGCCCCTTCATTCCGGCAATCGTATGGCGGAATTGTACGTGGCGATCAGGTTGGCGACCCGGTTGAATTGCGGGCCGACAAAGGATTTGACGATGTATCCGGCAACATGTTCGCGATAGGCGCGGGCACGGTCATAATCGCTGTCGGATGTGGTTATGACAAATATGACGCTATCGGACAGTTTGCGATCTTTTCGAATTTCGTCAAGAAATTCGAACCCGTTCATCCTGGGCATGTTCAAATCGAGCAGGATGATGTTCGGTCGAGTGACCGAATTGTCGCGCAACATTTCCAGCGCCTGCGTGCCGTCATTGGCGGCATGAAAGCAGAACCGCAACGCGGAATTGCCGGCCGTGATCCGGGCCACCGATCGCTCGACCATTTCGACCGTAAGATCGTCATCGTCGACCACCAGAATGTCGAGACCGGCATTAATCATCCCGGTCGGCCCTTGCAAAGCGCGGCCAGATCACGCGAAACCACGCGCCGCGGTCCTGGTCATTGCTTTCGAGCTGAACCTTGCCGCCATGCCGCTCGACCAGGCGCTGGACCATCGCCAATCCAAGACCGCTGTTCTGCCGTTGCGATGCGGACAATGTCTGGAACAGGCGAAACACCCGCGCGTGGGCGCATTCGGGTATTCCGGGCCCATCGTCGATAACGTCGATGGTACACTGCGCATCGTCAAGCGCGCAGCGGATGGTGATCGTGCCGTTGGGCCGGTCGTGATGCTTGATCGCATTGGACAAGAGATTGCGAATGACGGTGGACAGTGGCGAACGTGGCCCTTCGAATATCTGGTCGGTGATATCCAGGATGATGGTGAAGTCGGCGTGCGGCGCCTCCATCTTGATCACCTCGAGCACCAGTTCACGCAGATCGATCGGTTCGTTCTTGCCTTTCTGATTGCCCGCCCGCGCATATGTCAGCAGATCGCGGATCAGCAATTCCATGCTCTTTACCCGCTCTTCCATCCGCACAAGATTGCGCAGGACCAGCGGACCAGCCTGTTCGCCAAGATCTTCGCGGACCATTTCGATCAGATTGGCAATGCCGCGAATGGGCGAACGCAGATCGTGCGACGCCACATACGTGAATTCTTCGAGCTGGGCATTGGCCTCGCGCAGGCGGAGTTCGCTTTTCAGGCGCATGGTGATGTCGATGATCGACGCGCAAGTGACCTGTCCGGTCGGGATCGCGATGGAGCTGAGCCCGATTTCGA
The DNA here is from genome assembly GCF_001519065.1 of Novosphingobium sp. FSW06-99. Lineage (GTDB taxonomy): Bacteria > Pseudomonadota > Alphaproteobacteria > Sphingomonadales > Sphingomonadaceae > Novosphingobium. The sequence continues at coordinate 67,347 of NZ_KQ954260.1, read as the reverse complement.
GCGGGAATTCGACACCATCCTTGCGGCGCCCGGTCAGATCGCGGCCCTGGCCCATCGCGCGCGCCGTGGGTGCCGCCGCATAGCCGTCGCGTTGCGCGACATGCCCGGCACGAAACCGCTGCGGCAACAGCATCTCGATCGGTTGCCCGATCAATTCGGCTTCGGAATATCCGAACAGATCTGTCAGACGTTCATTGACCGCGATGATGCAACCACCGCCATTGGCCAGCAACATTCCGCACGGAGCCGTGTGAAAGATGGTGCCGAAACCATCCCGGCTCAGCTCATCAGACAATATTTGATCGGGTTCCGGACTGGAATGGCGCGCCTGCTTCACATTCAAACACCTTCCAATTTGTCGATATGCTAAACCTTTTATTAATTTCGCGATATTTGATCAGAGCGGTGCTCAGTCTTGCACACCCATGATAAATTTCATCCCGAAATCATATCGCCAGTTATACTGAGGATCATTCATAAGAATGATTACCTAGCTGGGCAGGGACTGCAGCCGCTCAGGGCTCCAATTGATCGAGCAAGGCCCTTGCCCGCATCAGGTCGGTCGTACCGAAGCCTTCGGAAAAGCGCGCCAGTGTCGCCTTGAGCACCGCGCCGGCCGCGGCGGCGCGGTGCTGGCCCTGCCACAACATGGCCAGGCTGATGGTTGCGCGCAATTGCCAAGACAGCGCGCCCTGCTTGGTGGCTGCGGCAATCGCGCTTTCGAAATAGCGCTGCGCCGTTTCGCGCGCCCCGGCGCCACCACGTTGCAGCGCCCGCTCGCCGCACAGGCGCAGAATTTCGGAATTGCACCACCCGCACAGCCCCTGCTCGGCTTGCGCGGCCAGCGCATCGTTCAGATAGTGCGCATCGATGGTGGCCAGTTGCATGCGATGCAGTTCGCTGACCGGCTCGGCAATCGACAGGCCCAGACCGTGATCGTTGCGCGGTGGCGTGTCGATGCGGTCGAGCGTCGCTGCAAACCCTTCGCCCAGCCGTTCCCAGCGTTCGAGCGTGTAGCGGCGGCTATAAGTCAGAAGTTCGTCGGTATAGCGTTGCGCCGCCACCCGGTCGCCGGACCACAATGCAATCGGGCAAGCCCCCATCGCCAGCGCAAATGTGATCGGCAAGGGCCCGTCGCGATAGGCCATGTCCATCGTCTGGGCCATCAGATCGATGCCCTGATCGACATGCCCCTCGATCCACAGCGCGCGGGCGATGATGATCCGCATGGTAATTTGCCGGTCGACCGTGGTCGAACTGTACAGCAGCGGGATCGTGCGCGCCGGATGGCGAATGACGCGTTCGGCCGTCGCGCGCGCCTGCGGAAAATTGCCCACGAAAAACTGCGCCTGGGCCTCGATCCGTTCGGTCGCCAGCACGCCCAGCGGATCGGCCGCCTCGCGCGCGCTGTGCCCGATACGCACCACTTCGTCGAGCGCCGCATCGTTTTCGCCGCGCTCGATCAGGTAGATCGCGCGCGCCAGCAGCGGTTCGATCTTGAACTTGGTCTCGCTGACATCGACGCTCAGGCTGTCAAAACGATCGAACAGCGCCTGCAGCGTCGCCTCGTCCACCGCCGAGCCCAGCGCGAACTGGATCAGTGCAGTGATCAGCCGCAGCCGTGAGACCGCCGAATGCCCGGTGTCGAGCAGAGTGAGCGCGCGTTCCGCCCGGACCTTGAATTCGTCCATCAGTGACAACTGAAAGCCGAACGGCAGCGACGCGGTGATCAGTTGCGCGCCGATTTCAAGATCGCCCGACGCGCCAAACGCCCAGTCCAGCGCGGCGCGCACGTCCTCGATCACATAGCCGTGGACATCAAGCCATTGCTGGCGGGTCAAAGTCTCCCACTGCGCTTCGGCGGTGGTCAGCAGATCGCGGAAATGGCGCGCGTGACGGCGGGCCATCAGCTCGGTTTCGGCGCTTTCAGTCAGTTTTTCGCCGCCATAGATGCGCGTGACGTGCAACAGGCGGTAGAGCAGACGGGCGCCGCCCGTGTCGGTGCCGACCAGCGACTTGGCCGTCAGGATATCCATGGCGTCGAGCACTTCGTCCGTCGTCACCGCTGCGTCGGCGATCACTTCAACCGCAGATTCGAGCGAAAACAGCCCGCGAAAAACCGACAGCCGCCGGAAAATGAGCTTTTCCACCGGGCTGAGCAGGTTGTGGCTCCAATCGAGCGCGGCACGGATCGATTGCTGGCGCGGCTGGGCGCCGCGCTCACCGCGCGCGCCGAGCATCAGCCGGGCGCTCAGATCGGTCGCCAGTGCCCGGATGCCGAACAAGTCGACACGTGCGGCAATCAGTTCGATGGCCAGCGGCAACCCGTCGAGGCGGCGGCAGATTTCCGCGACGGAGGCCACTTCGCCGTCACCGAATTCAAAGCTGTCCGAACTGCTGGTCGCTCGCTCTACGAACAACCGGATTGCAGGATAGCCGACCGCGCTCGCCGCATCGAGCACCACATCCGCCCCCGGCACCTCGAGCGGTTGCAACCGCACGACCAGCTCCGCATTCGCCCGCAGCGGTTCACGGCTGGTCAGCAGGAAGGCGATGCCCGGCACGCGGGGCATCAACAATTCAACCAGCGCGGCCACCGCATCAACCAGGTGTTCGCAATTGTCGAGCACGAGCAGCAGCGACTTGTCGGCGAGAAAGGCCACCAGATTGCTGACCGGATCGCGCGTCAGCACCGCCACATCAAGCGCGCCGGCAATCGCCGACGGCAGCAGGTCGGGACTGCTGATCGATGCAAGATCGACGAAACAATGCGGTCGTGACCGTTCTTCCACAAGCGCGCTTGCCGCCAGGGCCACCGAAGTCTTGCCGACCCCGCCGGGACCGGCGATGGTGATCAGGCGGTGCCGGCCGACCTGTGCGGCGATCGACTGGACAATCTCGTCGCGACCGATCAGGCGGTGGACTTTGTCCGGTGCAGCAGGGGCTGAGGCCAGGGCCGGTGGCGGCATTTCCGCAACGAGCGAGCGATCAACGGCGGGCGTGAACAGATACCCGCGCCCCGCGACGTTGACGAGACTGGGATCACCGCCAAATCCTTCGCCCAGCAACTTGCGCAGCGCGGCGATATGGACGCGCAAGTTGCTTTCATCGACGAATGTGTGGGGCCACGCCGTGGTGATCAGGTCTTCCTTGGAGACGACTTCGCCGCTCTTTTCGACGAGCGCGATCAGGATATCGAGCGCCCTGCCCCCGATCCGGACTTTCTGCCCTTCCCTGATCAGTACGCGCGATCCGCGGAACAACGCAAACGGGCCAAAACGGAATGTTTCCTCGACTACCGAGGATTTCTGGTCGGCCACTTGCCCCCTCAGCGCCGTAAGTCTGTCATAAAAGCGCGATGCCCCCCGCAAACAGTCACTTGTTCAACGGGTTGCGCAGAAATGACAGATAAGACCGCGGTTTTACAGCCGATTACACACGTTCGCAATGTGTTTCTGGCGGATTTGTCCGCCCGTACCCTGCCGAGCGAATACGGGCCCGGCCCGGGGCTGATCCAGCATGCGACCGGCTGTTAGCGGCACATGGCTGAAATGGTGGCATATTTGACCTCACGCAGATCGCCCTGTCTGCCCTACTATGCCGCGCACGCGCCACAGATCGGTGCGATCGGCGTGCGGCCGTCCCTGACGGGCAGGTCAAGCAGGAGAGGATGCGCGCTATGGCGAAATCGACCGACACGGCTGCCCGGTGCAAGGCGATTGTAAAAGCCCTGCATGACGGCGCCGGACGTGGCTCGATTGCCCGCCTTGCCGAACATCTCTCCGACGATTTCGAACTGTTCCTGCCTGCGTTCCTGCCGTGGGGCGGCATCTTCGGCAAAGCGCGGTTTCTTGCACTGCTGGATCACTTGCCAGATGTGCTGGATTTCGCCCGGCTTGATTACCTCGGCATGGCCGCCGAGGGGGGCCATGTCGGCGTACCGATCGAGATCGGCATTGCCGGCACCACCAGCACCACGATGATTTTCGAACATTGGGATTTTGTCGATGCGCGGGTGGTTCGGCTGCGCATCGCGTTCTACGATCCCGGCTTGCTGGTCGCACAGCTTGCAAACGCGCCCAACTGTTTCTGACGCCGCCCACCCCGACAAGGCGAGCGCCAGTCCGCAGCCGTTTTCAGCAATTTTGATGGTTTCTGCAAAGATCGCGGCGCGACATCGGCGTAGATCCAATCTCACGGAGCACCTGCCGGCGCCCCACCCCACCCCAAACCGGCAGGTATCCCAAGAAACGTGTGCGCAAGCGCCCGCCCCGGCGCCTGCCTATCTGCGGTCTGGCCTGCAGTCACACTCAGCCGCCCCGACGCCCCCCCACCCTGCCCCGGTGTGCGGCTGACAGGGGGGCGCCAATGAAGCTTGTCCCGATTCATTGGCGCCCCCTTTTTTCCTGGCACGCGACAATCGCAGAAGCCGCGCCCGCGCTCAGGCGGAATTGCGCAAGTGCTGGGTCAGCACGTTGAGCGACGCTTCGAGCGCCGACAGGGCTTCGGGTGTCATGCCCGACGCCACCGTGACGTCGTGCGGGATGCAGGTCAGCTCTTGCGCCACTTGCGCCCCCTGCTCGGTCAGGCTGACCCGCACCACGCGTTGATCGACGCTGTCACGGTTGCGCGCCACCAGGCCGGTCGTTTCCATACGCTTCAGCATCGGGGTCAGCGTGTTTGAATCGAGAAACAGCGCATCGCCGAGTTCGCCAACCGTGCGCCCGCTGGTCCCGCGCAGTGCGACCAGCACCAGATATTGTGGATACGTCAGCCCGAACCGGTCGAGCAGGCGTTTGTAGACACGGTTGAACGCCAGCCCGGCGGCATAGACCGAAAAGCAGGCAAAGCCCTCGAACGGGGCCGGTGGGGGTGGGGTCTGATCCATGCCTGCAATATATATCGTACCCGACTTAATCGCAAGCGTTGCAATCTGCAGCGAATCGGCCTATATACATCGCACACGATCTAGTCGTGTACGATGTTTAACCGGAGACAAGCCATGCCGAAACTGCCCAAGACCCTCACCACCCTGACCGTTGCCGCCGCCGCGCTGGCTGCGGTTCCCGCCTTTGCCGCCGAGCTGGAACCCACCACGCAGGCATTCATCGACAGCCTGGCGGGCGGCAAGCCGATCTATACCCTGCCAGTGCCTGCCGCGCGCGACGTGCTCGAAGGCGCGCAGAAATCGGTGACCGTTGCGCTCGCCCCCGCCAGCTTCGAAGACCGCGTCCTGCCGGTCGGCCCGTCGGGCAAGACCAGCGTGCGCATCTATCGCCCCGAAGGCGCGACCGGCGCGTTGCCGGTGGTGATCTATTCGCATGGTGGTGGCTGGGTGCTGGGCAGCAAGACCACCCACGATCGGCTGGTGCGCGAACTGTCGGTCGGCGCGCATGCGGTGATCGTGTTCGTCGATTTCGACCGCTCACCCGAAGCGCGCTATCCCGTCGCGATCGAACAAGTCTACGGCACGCTGACCTATGTGGCGGCGCACCCGGATGAATTCGGCGCCGATGCCAGCCGCATCGCGCTGGTCGGCGACAGCGTGGGCGGCAACATGACCGCGGTAACCGCGCTGCTGGACAAGGACCGCCACGGGCCGCGCCTGGCCGGACAGTTGCTGATCTATCCGGTCACCGACGCGTCGATGTCTTCGGGTTCGTACACGCAGTTCGCCGATGGACCCTGGCTGACCCGCAAGGCGATGGAATGGTTCTGGGATGCCTATCTGCCCGACCATGCCGCCCGCGCCGACATCCATGTCTCGCCGATCAATGCCAGCGCCGACCAGTTGCGCGGCCTGCCCCGGACTTTGTTGATCGTCGATGAAAACGACGTGCTGCGCGATGAAGGCGAAAGCTATGGCCGCCACCTCGCCGCAGCAGGCGTACCTGTCACATCGGTGCGGTACAACGGCACGATCCACGATTTTCTGCTGTTGAACCCCATTGCCCAGACACCTGCCGTGCGTGGTGCGGTCGCACAGTCGGTTGATTTCCTCCGTACCATTTTTGCCAACTGATCCCCCCAAGCAAAAGGACATATCCCATGTTGAACACGATCCTCTATTCGACCACCGCCACTGCAACCGGCGGCCGTGATGGCCATGCAGCCACCACTGACGGTGCGCTCGACGTCACGCTCGGCACGCCAAAGGAAATGGGCGGCACCGGCAAGGGCAACAACCCCGAACAACTGTTCGCGGCCGGCTATTCCGCCTGTTTCCTGGGCGCGATGAAATTCGCCGCCTCGCAGGACAAGGCCCTGCCGCGCGTGCCTGCCGACACCACCGTCAGTGCCACGGTGTCGATCGGTCCGCGCGCCGACAAGGGCTTTGGCCTAAAAGTCGAACTGACCATCACCCTGCCCGGCGTGGAACGCGCCGATGCCGAAGCGCTGGTAGCCGAAGCCGACACGATCTGCCCGTACAGCCACGCCACGCGCGGCAACATCACGGTCACGATCAACGTCGCCTGACGCCATGCACCGCCACCCGGGGCGTTGCCGCCCCGGGTGGCGGTTCGGCAATTGCCCTCAACAGCTCTGCCCTATACGCAGATATAGATCGCAAGGTTGGTGATCCGGGGGCATGCAGCGATGGCGTGTGGCCGCCAGCGCCCGCCCCCCAATCCGGCAGGAGCCTCGACAATGCCCCAGTTCCGCACCGAACATGACAGCATGGGCGCGATCGACGTGCCCGCCGACCGGCTGTGGGGTGCGCAGACCCAGCGCAGCCTGCGCTATTTCAGCATCGGCGTCGAATTAATGCCGCGCGCGCTGATCGGTGCCTTTGCGATCATCAAGCGCGCCTGCGCCCGCACCAACCACGCCAGCGGACGGCTCGACGAGACGCGCGCCGCGTTGATCGAGCAGATCTGCGATGAGTTGCTGGCCGGGCAGCATGCCGACATGTTCCCGCTCCACGTGTGGATGACCGGCAGCGGCACGCAGTTCAACATGAACGTCAACGAAGTGATCGCCAACCGTGCCAGCCAGATTGCGGGCACGCCGCTGGGCAGCAAGACCCCGCTGCACCCCAACGATCACGTCAACATGGCGCAAAGTTCCAACGACAGCTTTCCCACCGCGATGTCGATTGCCGCAGCGCTGGGCGTGACGCACGAGCTGGTCCCGGCGATTGCCGCGCTACGCGATACCATCGCCGACCGGGCCGGGGCGTGGGACGATATCGTGAAGATCGGCCGTACCCATATGCAGGATGCCACCCCGCTGACACTGGGGCAGGAATGGTCGGGCTATGCCGTGATGCTGACCGATGGCATCGCCCGGATCGAGGCGGCATTGGGCGGGATCGCGCAACTGGCGCTGGGCGGCACGGCGGTGGGCACCGGCATCAACGCCGAACCCGGCTTTGCCGAAGCCGCCACCGCCGAAATCGCCGCGTTTACCGGATTGCCGTTTGTCAGCGCGCCCAACAAGTTTGCGGTCCAGGGCGCGCATGATGCCCTTGTCCACCTGTCGGGCGGGTTGCGCACGCTGGCCGTCTCGCTCAGCAAGATCGCCAACGACATCCGCCTGCTGGCGTGCGGTCCGCGCGCCGGCATCGGCGAGCTGATCCTGCCCGAAAACGAACCCGGATCGTCGATCATGCCGGGCAAGGTCAACCCCACCCAGATCGAGGCGATGACCATGATCTGCGCGCAAGTGATGGCCAACGATGTCGCGGTGGGGATCGGCGGTGCGGGCGGCACGCTTGAAATGAATGCCTATAAACCGCTGATGATCCACAACATCATGCAATCGATCACGCTGCTGGCGCAAGGCAGCGCCAATTTCCGCGCCTTCTGTGTCGAAGGGATCGAGCCTGACCGCGCGCGGATTGCCACTTTTGTCGATCGTTCGCTGATGCTGGTAACCGCGCTCGCCCCGGTGATCGGCTATGACCAGGCCGCCGCGATTGCCCACCACGCCAGCGAACACGACTTGTCGCTGCGCGAGGCGGCGCTGGCGCTGGGTGCGATCAGTGCCGAGGCATTTGACCGCGTAGTCGATCCGCGCGCGATGACCCGGCCCCAAGTCGCCCCGCGCACCTGACGGATGCCGACCGTTTCCCTTGCGCCGTGGCAATGGCTGACCAGCCGATTGCCACAAGTCGCCTCGGCCCCGTTCTGCCCGTCTGAAGTCCAGGGCAGCATCCGCGTGCCCCCAGGCGCGCCACTGTGGAAACGCGCCGCGCTGTCGGCCGGGCCCGGCCTGCTGGTGGCGGTCGGCTATATGGACCCGGGCAACTGGGCCACGGACATCGAGGCGGGATCGCGCTTTGGCTATGGTCTGCTGTTCGTGGTCGGCGGAACCGGGCTGGCGGCGCTGCTGTTGCAGGCGCTGGCGATGCGGCTGGGGCTGGTGACCGGGCGCGACCTGGCGCAGATGGCGCACGACCATTATCCGCGGCCCGCGCGACTGGTGCTGTGGCTGCTGGCCGAACTGGCGATCGTTGCCACCGACATTGCCGAAGTGCTGGGCGCGGCGCTGGCGTTCCATCTGCTGATCGGCGTTCCGCTGTGGGCTGGCGTGGTGCTGACCGGGTTCGACACGCTGATCGTGCTGGGGCTGAAAGGCCATGGTTTCCGGCAGATCGAGGCGATCGTGCTGGGGCTGGTGACCACCATCGCGGTCTGCTTTGTCGCGCAACTGGCGCTGGTCCATCCCGACTGGCATGCGGTGGCACACGGCATGATCCCCGCGCCGCGCCGTCTGGGCGATCATGAAGCGCTCTATCTGGCAATCGGCATTCTGGGCGCCACGGTGATGCCGCACAATCTCTATCTGCATTCCAGCGCGGTGCAGACCCGGCGCGATGGCACCACGCAGGCCGATCTGACCGATCAATTGCGGCTGGCCGGGCTCGACACCACGGTGTCCCTGGCGCTGGCGACGCTGGTCAACGGCGCGATCCTGGTGGTGGCGGGCGCCGCGTTCCACGCCACCGGCCATACCGATGTCGCGCAGATCGACGACGCCTGGCGCCTGTTGACCCCGATCACCGGCGCAGGCGCGGCGGCGATGCTGTTCGGCATCGCGCTGTTCGCATCCGGCCAGAGCGCCACGTTTACCGGCACGATCGCCGGGCAAGTCGTGCTCGAAGGCTTTCTGGATCTGAAGATCCCCTGCTGGCAGCGCCGTGTGATCACGCGCGGTCTGGCGCTGGTGCCCGCGCTGGCCGGGCTGATGTGGACGGGCGACCGCGCCGTGGGCACGCTGCTGGTGTTCAGCCAGGTGGTGCTGTCGCTGCAATTGCCCTTTGCGATCTGGCCGCTGCTGCGCTTCACCGGCAATCGCGCGATCATGGGCCGCCATGCCAGCGGGCCGGTGATGCAGGCGCTCGGCTGGGCGCTGTTTGCCCTGATCAGCGCGGCCAATCTGTGGCTGGTGTGGGGCTGGCTGGTGCCGGCCTGACAACCGGACCGGGACGCCGGATCAGCCGCGCCTCATTTTTGCGCCAGTTGCGCGGGCGGGTTCCAGCCACCACCGAGCGCGCGGAACGAGGATATCGCCGCGCGGGCCACTTCTGTCTGGGCCTGGGCCTGGGCATCGCGCGTCTGCAACAGGCGTGAATCCGCGTCGAGCACTTCGATCAGGCTGACAATGCCGCCTTTGTACGCGATCTCCGACTGGTCGCGCGCGCGGGCCAGCGATTGCGCCCCGTCGGCCAGCACCTGTTGCTGGCTATCGCGCTTGACCAGCGCGGTGAACGCATCCTCGACATCTTCCGACGCGCGCAGCACGGTCTGGCGATAGGATGCCAGCGCTTCGGCATTGGCGCCGCGTGCGGCCTTGATCTCGGCATTGATGCGGCCAAAATCGAACAGCCGCCAGCGCAGCCCGGCGGTACCCTGGGCCTGGGTGGCGTTGGCGCTGAAGAGACTGCCGCTGCCGATCGAGGTGGCCGTTCCGAGCGCACCGGAAAGCGAGATTTTCGGATAATATTCGGCCATCGCCTGCCCGATCTGCGCATTCGTTGCGGCCAGACGGCGTTCGGCGATGATGATATCGGGCCGCCGCCGCAACAAGTCGGCAGGCCCGCCGGCATCGGCAATCGAGGGGGCCACCGGGATCGGCTGCACCGCCACCAGCCGCGTGCGTATGGTGCCCGGCTGCGCGCCAAGCAGCACGTCGAGCGCATTCATTGCATCGATCAGCCCCTGTTCGAGCACGGGAATGGTGCTTTTGACCTGGGCCAGCGCGCCTTCGGCCTGATGCACCTGCAGATCCGCCGCGATACCCTTGCTGTATTGCAGGCGCACCGTGTCGACCAGTTTGCGCTGGGTGTCGACCTGTTCGCGGGCGATCGCCAGCCTTTGTTGCAAGCCGCGGATCAGCACATATGTATCAGCCACTTGCGCAGCGACCGCCAGCCGTGCGGCAACCGCGCCTGCCGAAGATGCCTGATAGCTGGCCGCGGCGGCCTGCTGCCCGCGCCGCGAACCGCCGAACACGTCGATTTCCCAACTGGCGGTCAGATCGCCTTCATACGTGGTATAATCGCGCGCAAAGCCAAGTTCACGCCCCACCGCACCAAGCGGGACATCGTCGGAATTGCGTGTGCGGGTAACATCCGACTGAACCCCGCCCGACGGCAACAGCGTGGCCGTCGCGGCATTGAGCCCGGCCTTGGCCTGCCCCACGCGGGCAAGCGCCTGCGCCACGTCAAGATTGTTGCGTTCGGCCTCATCGACCAGGCTGGTCAGCAAGGGATCATGAAAGCCGTCCCACCATCGCGTCAGGTCGACCGGTTGCACCCCTTGGCGGGCGACAATATCCGCACTGCCGACAAAGGTCTTTGGCGCATCGAGCTGGGGACGAACGTAATTCGGCCCGACCGCACAACCGCCCAGCGCGATCGCGAGCACGAGAGGCGTTGAAACAGGGTGTAGGCGCATGGTCGATCTCGATCCTGGGACGAAATGGCATTGGATTTGGCTCGCATGAGCCGCTTGTGACCAATGTATATTTTGGTCATTAAATGTCAATTGCCCGGCCGGTTTTTCACGATGCCTGCGATGGCATTTAAACGGCAAGGACGCGAGCTTGTTAGCTTGAAGGTGGTTTTTGCAAGCCGGATTCCAGAAAACGGATTAGTGACCAATTGACGAATCGGTCACTCGAACCCACTTCAATCCCGCTTACGGGAGGACCCTATGATTTCGCCGCTCAATCGAACCAAGACGCGCGCCTTCGCCATGACCGGCCTGCTGGCCCTGGCGGCGTGCACCCAGCAACCCGTCGATCCGCGCACAGGCCCCGCGCTGGTTGAAACCTCCACGATTTCCGCAACCCGTGCCGGTGACCAACGCACCTTCACGGGGGTGGTGTCGGCCAGGGTCCAGAGCGACCTTGGCTTTCGCGTTCCGGGCAAGATCATCGAACGCCTGGTCGACACCGGCCAGACCGTTCACAAGGGGCAGCCGCTGATGCGGATCGACCGCACCGACTACGCCCTTGGCGCCACGGCCGCGACCAACACCGTGGCGGCGGCCAAGGCCCGCGCGGCGCAGACCGCCGCCGATGAAAAGCGCTATCACGATCTGGTCGCCGCCGGTGCGGTTTCCGCATCGCGCTATGACCAGGCCAAGGCCGATGCCGATGCCGCGCGCGCGCAACTCGATGCCGCCGTTGCCCAGGCCGGCGTGGCACGCAACGAGGCAAGCTATTCGGTGCTGGTCGCCGATGCCGACGGCGTTGGCGTCGAAACGCTGGCAGAGCCCGGCCAGGTGGTCGCGGCGGGTCAGGTCGTGGTCAAGCTGGCCCATGCCGGTCCGCGCGAAGCCACCATCAGCCTGCCCGAAACGATCCGCCCGGCAATCGGTTCGACCGCCAGCGCCGTGCTGTTCGGCGGGTCGGGCGTGACCGGCACGGCGCGGCTGCGCCAGTTGTCCGATGCCGCCGACCCGCTGACCCGCACGTTCGATGCACGCTATGTGCTCGAAGGGGCCGCCGCCAATGCCCCGCTCGGCTCGACCGTCAGCATCGCCCTGGCAAGCCCAGGCCAGGTTGCCGTGACCGCCCGCGAAGTTCCGCTGAGCGCGCTCTTTGACACCGGCCACGGCCCCGGCGTGTGGGTCGTGGTCGATGGCAAAGCGGGCAAGGCCGTGCACTGGACCCCGGTCACGGTCACCGCGCTGGGCGAAGAAACCGCCACTGTCGCAGGCGGTCTGACCCCCGGTCAGCGCTTCGTCGCGCTGGGCGCACACCTGCTGCACGAAGGCGAACCGGTGGTGATCGCCAACACCAAGCTGGGAGCACTGCAATGACCGCGCCAACCCCCATTCAGAAAAGCGGCGGCTTCAACCTGTCGGCGCTGGCGGTCAGGGAACGTTCGGTCACGCTGTTCCTGATCATCGCGATCTTTATCTCGGGCTTCTTTGCCTTCAACAAGCTGGGTCGCGCCGAAGACCCCAGCTTCACCATCAAGGCGATGACATTCTACACCGTCTGGCCTGGCGCGACCGCGCAGGAAATGCAGGACCAGGTGGCCGAACCGCTTGAAAAGCGCATGCAGGAACTCAAATGGTATGATCGTTCGGAAACGTTCACCCGGCCCGGGCTGGCGTTCACCACGCTGACCTTGCGCGACAACACCCCGCCCAAGGAAGTGCCGGAGGAATTCTACCAGGCGCGCAAAAAGCTGGGCGATGAACAGCTCAAGCTGCCCCCCGGCGTGCTCGGACCGTTCATCAACGACGAATATTCCGACGTCACCTTCGGCCTTTACGCGCTGAAAGCGCGCGGCGTCCCGCAGCGCGAGCTGGTGCGCCAGGCCGAACTGCTGCGCCAGCAATTGCTGCACGTCCCGGGGGTGAAGAAAGTCAACATCATCGGCGAACGGCCCGAAAAGATCTTCGTCGAATTCAACTATCAGAAACTGGCCGCGCTGGGGATTTCCGCGCAACAGATCTTTCAGGCGCTCAACGACCAGAACGTGGTGACGCCGGGTGGGTCGATCGAAACACGTGGCCCCACCGTGGTCGCGCGGTTCGACGGCGCGTTCGACCAGATCGCCAAGATCAGCGACACACCGATCGCGGTGGGTGGCAAGACCGTCAAACTGGCCGATATCGCGCAAGTCCATCGCGGCTATGAAGACCCCGCCACGTTCCTGGTGCGCAACCAGGGTGAACCCGCGCTGCTGCTGGGCGTGGTGATGAAGGACCGCTACAACGGTCTGGCGCTGGGCAAGGATCTGGAAACCGAGGCAAAGAAGATCCAGGCCGCGATGCCGGTCGGGGTGTCCTTTATCAAAGTCACCGACCAGGCGGTCAACATCAAGGAATCCTACAACGAATTCATGATCAAGTTCTTCGTCGCGCTGGGTGTGGTGATCATCGTCAGCCTGGCCAGCCTGGGCTTTCGCTCGGGCATCGTGGTGGCCGCGGCAGTGCCGCTGACACTGGCGGCGGTGTTTGTGATCATGCTGGTTTCGGGCCGCGATTTCGATCGCATCACGCTGGGGGCACTGATCCTTGCGCTGGGCCTGCTGGTCGACGATGCGATCATCGTCGTCGAATCGATGGTCGTCAGCCTGGAAGAAGGGCACGACCGGATCGCCGCATCGGGGCGCGCCTGGCGCACCACGGCGGCGCCGATGCTGGCGGGCACGCTGGTCACCGCGATCGGGCTGATGCCGGTCGGGTTTGCCCAGTCGGCCGCCGGTGAATATGCCGGCAACATTTTCTGGGTGGTGATGTTCGCACTGCTTGCCTCGTGGGTCGTCGCGGTGGTGTTCGCGCCCTATCTCGGGGTCAAGTTGCTGCCCGCGATAAAGGCCATCCAGGGCGGCCACGAGGCGATCTACGGCACACCCAATTACCAGCGGTTGCGCCGCCTGATCGCCCGAACCGTCCACAACCGCAAAAAAGTCGTGGCCGGGGTGGTCGGTATCTTTCTGGTCGCATTTGTAGGCATGGGCCTGGTCAAACAGCAGTTCTTCCCGATGTCCGACCGGCCCGAAGTGCTGCTCGAAGTGCAGATGCCCGAAGGCAGCAGCATCAACCAGACCGAACAGAACGTGCTCGCGGTCGAAGCCTGGCTGAAAAAGCAGCCCGAGGCCAAGATTGTCACCAGCTATATCGGCCAGGGCCCGCCACGCTTCTATCTGGCGATGTCACCCGAATTGCCCGATCCGTCGTTTTCCAAGCTGGTCATCCTGACCGGCAGCGAAAAGGAACGCGAGGCGCTGATCGCGCGCGCACGGCAGGCCGCGGCGCAGGGACTGGCCCCCGCAGCACGGATCCGCGTAACCAAGCTGGTGTTCGGCCCCTATTCGCACTTCCCGGTGTCATTCCGGGTGATGGGCCCGGACGAGGCGACCGTGCGCGAGATCGCCGGCAAGCTGCAAACCATCATGCTGGCCAACAAGGGCATGCGGCAGGTCAACTCCGACTGGGGCGAACGCGTACCGTCGACACATTTCGTGCTCGATCAGGACCGTCTGCACGCCATCGGTCTGTCCTCGCACGATGCCGCCCAGCAATTGCAGTTCCTGCTCACGGGCGTTCCGGTCAGCGTGGTGCGTGAAGATATCCGCCAGGTCGAAGTGATTGCGCGTTCGGGCGGTTCGGACCGGCTCGATCCGGCCAAGCTGCACGCCTTCACATTCCAGGGTGCCAATGGCCAGCGCGTTCCGCTCGACCAGATCGGCCATATCGACATTCGTGACGAAAGCCCGATCATGCACCGTCGCGACCGGCTGGTGACCATCACCATAGAAGGCGACGTGGCCGACGATCTGCAACCGCCCGACGTGGCCAACCAGGTGATCAAGGATATCCAGCCCCTCGTGAAGAGCCTGCCCGACGGCTACAAAATCGAAACCGGCAGCGCGCTCGAAGAATCGGCCAAGGCCAATGTCGCACTGGCGGCCGTGTTCCCGGTCATGCTGATCCTGATGATGGTGGTGATCATCTTCCAGCTGCGGTCGATGTCGGCCATGGCCATGGTGCTGCTGACGGCACCGCTGGCCCTGGTTGGCGTGGTCCCGACCCTGCTGATCTTTCACCAGCCGTTCGGGTTCAACACGATCCTCGGGATCATCGCGCTTGCCGGGATCATCATGCGCAACACGCTGATCCTGATCGGCCAGATCCACGCCAACGAGCATGACGGGTATTCACCCTATCACGCGGTTGTCGAGGCGACGGTCCAGCGGGCCCGCCCGGTCATCCTGACCGCGCTGGCGGCGGTGCTGGCGTTCATCCCGCTGACGTTCTCGGTGTTCTGGGGTTCGCTGGCCTATACCCTGATCGGCGGCACGATCGGCGGCACGGCGCTCACGCTGATCTTTCTGCCACCGCTCTATGCCATGTGGTTCCGGATAGAGCCCCCGGCCGAAAACGTGGATGGCGCGGTTCCGCACCACGATCATGCCCCGGTCGGCGAGCCGCTGCTGGCCTGACCCATGCGGGGAGCAGGCGCGCCTGCTCCCCGCGAACGACCCGTTTGCTGTTGGCATGAAAGCTGGGCTCTTTGGCAATATTTGGGGCATCGCCCGCGTTGTATCCGTGCAGGAAAACCGCAATATCGGCGGTGTTGGCGCAGAGCCATTTCAGCATATCTGCAAGAATAGAACATCGCGCCGAACAGATAAACTTCGCCCGTTCTGCCGACGTGGTGACCTTTCGGCAGTCTGCACACCAGGATTGGAGACCAAGATGGCCACGAACATTGACATAAAAGCCGGAATCGACGGCGTGAAAATCCCTGACAGCGCACTGGGTCGGGCGATTACCGACTATGTCCGCGACAACGAAACCGAACTGTTGTTCAACCATTCCAGCCGGGTCTATCTGTTCGGTGCGCTGGCCGGAAAACAGCGTGGCCTGACCTTCGATGCCGAACTGCTCTATGCCGCCGCGATGTTCCACGATCTGGGCCTGATGCACGACCATGCCAGCCACGATCATCGTTTCGAAGTCGACGGCGCCTTCGCCGCGCGCGATTTCCTGCGCAGCCACGGCATTCCCCAATCCGATCTCGACACGGTGTGGACCGCAATCGCGCTGCACACCACGCCCGGCGTGCCAGAATTCATGCACCCGGTGATCGCGCTCACCACCGCCGGGGTTGAAATGGACGTGCTCGGACTGACTTACGGGGACTATGCCGATACCATGCGCGAAGCCGTGGTGGCGGCGTTTCCGCGCAGTGCCCATTTCAAGGAAGACATCATCCAGGCGTTCTATGACGGTATCAAGCACCGTCCCGACACCACCTTTGGCAACGTCAAGGGCGATGTCATCGCCGACAAGGACCCGACGTTCGTCAAGGGCAACTTCTGCAGCGTGATCCGCGGGTCGCGCTGGGCGGCCTGATCACACGTCGCCGGCGGGGGGCGAGGTGCCCAGCGCAAAGCTGAATTCCGCCCCGCCCCCCACCACATTGCGCGCAACGATCCGTCCGCCGTGGGCTTCGATGATCGACTGGCAGATCGTCAGGCCGATCCCCATCCCTTCGTGCTTGGTCGTGAAGAAATGATCGAACAGGCGGTCGATCGTGGCGGGATCGAGCCCGGGCCCATTGTCGCGCACGCAAAAGCCGACTTTGTCGACGCCTTCGGGCCGGACGGTCACTTCGATGGTGCGTGTCGGTGACTGTGCCTGGTCCATCGCCTGCAACGCATTGATCAGCAGATTGACCAGCACTTGCTGGATCTGGGTGCGGTCGATCACGATATCGGGGATAACAGGGGCGATCGAGACCACCGCGCGCGCCCTTGCCACCTGCAATTCGCGGTCAACAAAGGCGATGGTTTCCGCAACCAGATCGCGCACGTCGACCAGCGTGCGTTTGGGTTGATGGCGCATCGCCATTGCCCGCGCGCGATCGATGATCTGCCCGGCGCGGTGCGCGCTTTGGGCGATATTGGCCAATGCAGCAGCGGCCTGTTCCAGATTGGGCGGGTCCTGCGCCAGCCAGCGTTGCGCCGCCGATGCCGCAGCGCGCGTCGCGGTCAACGGCTGGTTGATCTCGTGCGCGATCGAGGCGGTAAATTCGCCCAGCATCAGCACCCGCCCGGCATGGGCCAGCCCTTCGCGCAAGCGTTCGATTTCGCGGCGCGCGGCATTTTCCTCGGTCAGATCCTGGATCGCCACCATGACCGTCCCGCTGGCGCGCATTTCCATCGGCGCGGCCATCCAGAACCGGCAGTCCAGCACCCGCCCGTCGGCGGTGCAGGTCTGGGTCACTTTCTGGTACTGGGGCTTGCCGTTGAAACCCGCCTCCAGACTGCCCATGATCGCTTCAAACCGGCCCGGCAGCCAATAGCTGCGAATGCTTTTGCCGATCGCCTCGGTCTTGTCCTTCAACCCATAGAGTTCGACGCTTTTCTGGTTGATGTCGGTGACGATGGTGGCATCGATCGCGGCTTCGACGAATTCGGGGTGCGCCTGCATATAGGCGCCGAGATCGGTCACGCCTTGTGCGCGCAAATCCGCGATCATGCGATTGGTGGCGCTGGTATCGAGTTGCCAGAACGAAAAGGCCTGCGCCTCGGCCAGCGTTTCGGCGCGGATATTGGCCAGACGCAAGGCGTTGGTCACGCGCCTGGTCTGCGTCAGATCGACGATGCCGATCAGCATTGTCGCATCGCGCGCCAGTTCGGCCGGAAAACAGGCCGTAAACAGCACGTCGCGGCGTTCGCCGGTCAGGTTGGTCATCACCGTTTCGGCGGAAAAGCTGGGCTCTCCGGCCAGAAACGCACCGAGCGATTGCGTATACACCGGATAGCTGGCCTCGGGCCAGAACGGCGCGATCGTGTCCAGCAATTCGGCCTTGTCACCCCGCCCGAACACGTCTGCCGCGCGCTGGTTGCAATCGACCACGCGTGAGGCCCGCAGCAGTGCGCGGACATTGGCGCCATCGCCAAGCCAGTGCGCCAGGGCCGCCCGATCGGTCAGCCCGAACGCATCGAGCATGGCACCACCCTGGCGAAAATCGATTTCCCAGAAACAGGCGGGGACCGCATTGAACAAGTTGGCGTAGCGGTATTCGCTGTCGCGCAACCGCTGCAACAGGTCGTCCGGCGCACCGGTGGGATCAGCGTCCAAACGATTGCTCCGTGGTGTCTGTCGTTGATCCGAAATCGCGACACGTATGTATAATTGGCCTTTGCCCCCGGCGGTGGCAGGGCGGCAAGACACGGCAGGAGGACCGCCGTGACTGGAAGGACAAAGGCTCATGGCCAGCGGGCCGTTGATCGCGATTGTAGAAGATGACGAGGTCTTGCGCACAGCAATCGACCAGTTGCTGCGCTCGTGCGGCTATTGCACGAGCGGGCACGGCTGTGCCGAAGATTTTCTGGCGTCGGGTGCGATAG
The DNA here is from genome assembly GCF_001519065.1 of Novosphingobium sp. FSW06-99. GTDB lineage: Bacteria > Pseudomonadota > Alphaproteobacteria > Sphingomonadales > Sphingomonadaceae > Novosphingobium. Next base: position 49,016 of record NZ_KQ954260.1, on the reverse strand, counting down.
CCGCGGCGCTGTGCGTGATCACCGATATCCAGATGCCGGGGATGGACGGCGTCGACCTCAAACACTGGATCGACGCGATGGCGCCCGGCACGCCGGTCATCCTGGTGACCGCCCGCGCCGAAGACCACGTGCTGAAGCGCGCGCGCGCCAGCAACCCGTGGGGTCTGCTGAACAAGCCGTTCGAACCCGACGCGCTGGTCGAATGTGTCGCAAGCGCGCTCGATCGGGATCATTGATCCGGCACTTCACGGGCCAGGCTTTCGGGTGTCAGGCCCAGCGTCTGGGCCATGCGCACCAGATCGGCCAGCGTCCTGGCATTCATCTTGCGCATCGCCAGCCGCCGATAGACTTTGACGGTGATCTCGCTCAGCCCAAGCTCGAACGCCGCCTGCTTGTTCATCCGCCCGGCCGTGGCCAACGCCATGACCTGCCGCTCGCGCATGCTGAGCGAGGCAAACCGGTCGTGCAGATCGGCCTGCGAACTGGTCTGTTCGATCCGTTCGCGATCGCGTTCCAGCGCGGTGGCGACCGCATCGAGCATCTGGTCGGTTTCGAACGGTTTGGGCAGGAAATCGATCGCCCCGGCCTTCATCGCGCGCACCGACATCGGGATATCGCCGTGCCCGGTCATCATGATCACCGACAGCCGCGTGCCCTGCCGCGCCAGTGCTTCGTGAAATTCCAGCCCGTTGGCACCCGGCATGCGCACATCGAGCAGGATGCAGCCAAGGTCCTGCCCCGCCTCGGCCGGCGCGAAATCATCGAGCGCGCCATACAGCCGCGTGCGATACCCCGCCGACCGCAGCAGCAGATCGAGCGAAGTGCGGACATTGTCATCATCGTCGATGATGTGGATCGTCGCCAACTGGTCCATCACGGCCTTGCCATTTTCGAGGGAGGGGTCGCCGCCGGGCGCGGTGAAGCCGGAAAACTGCCGCGATAGGCCAACGGGCTGATACCCAGCCGCCGCTGGAACACCGCACGCATGCGTTCCGCATTGCCAAAGCCGCACTCGAATGCAATCCGCTTGAGCGGAAGATCGCTGCTTTCCAGCAGATTGCGTGCCAGATCGATACGCGCGTTCAACACGAATTCGTGCGGTGTGGTGGCCAGTTCCTCGGCAAAAAGCCGCGCCAGACTGCGCGGGCTGACCCCGGCGACCGCTGCCATCCGTTCGATCGGCAGCGCATCGCGCAAGTGATGCTGCACATGGTCATGCAAACGCGCCAGCGCCGAACCGGGCGGCGCGGGGCGCACCAGCATCGGGCTGAACTGCGACTGGCCGCCCTGGCGCTGCGCCACGACCACCAGTTGCCGCGCGCAAGCCAGCGCGACGTCGGCGCCGTGGTCTTCGGACACGAGCGCAAGCGCCAGATCGATCCCCGCGGTCACCCCCGCCGACGTGATCAGGCGCCCGTCGCGCACATGGATGCGATCGGGTTCGACGATCGCGGCGGGAAATTCGCGCGCCAGCCGGTCGGCATGTTTCCAGTGCGTGCTGACCGTCTTGCCATCGAGCAGCCCCGCCCGGCCCAGTACAAACGCACCGGTGCAGATCGATCCATAGCGCCCGGCACGCACCGCCCAGTCGCACAGCCAGGCCAACATGGCCGGATCGGTCGATTGTTGCGCGGGCAGCGACGGCCCGCCTGCCACCAGCACGGTGTCGAACGCGCAACCGGCCTCGGCAAAGCCCAGATCGGGCACCATCGCCAGCCCGTTGGAGGCATGGACCACGCCGCGATCCGGACCGACCACGCGGATCACATAGCGCTGATCAGCGCCGACAGATTCGTTCGCTTCCACAAACACATCGAGCGGCCCGGCGACATCAAGCGCCTGAACCCCATCGTGTATGACAAGAGCGATCGTTCTTTCAGGCATGGCC
>NZ_KQ954260.1:0-47103 GCF_001519065.1 Novosphingobium sp. FSW06-99 | reverse complement strand
GATATCATTCCAATTTTTCCGCGTGGCAGTTTATCCGGGTATTCTGGCAAGTTTCAAGGCCCGGCAGCGTTTGTAAAGGGCGCCCGGATCAGGCAATTTGCAGGTGTCGGAGCCGTTGATCCTGCCCTGCCCCCTCCCCAGCGGATCACGGTTCCGGCGCTTTGCCTGGCCTATGCAGTCTTGCGCTGCGGCGTCGGGTTCAGGCGGGATGAGCCAGAACGTGGTCAATGCCCTGCGCACGCGGGATGGTGGATACCGTACGGGGCTGGCGCTTGCGCTGACGCAGCGCCGCCGGGCTGATCCCCAGCCTGCGCTGGAACACCACCCGCATCTGTTCGGCCGTGCCGAAGCCGCTGTCGTGCGCGATTACTTTCAACGCCATCTCGGTACCCGCAATCAGCGCATAGGCGCGATCGAACCGCACCATTTCGACATAGTCATGCGGCGTCATGCCCAATTCGGCAACGAACAGCCGCGCCAGGCTGCGCGGGCTCATTGCCGCGACTTCGGCCAGACGGTTGATCGAAAGCTGCGCCCCCGGATTGGCGCAGACATAGGCCTGCACCCGCGCCAGTTGCGACCGCGTTTCGGCACGCGGAGAATCCGACCATGGCGCATGGTGCGGCGTGCCGGACACCATCTGCTGCGCGCACCGGACCGCCAGTTCGGTGCCATGATCGCGTGCCACCCGCGCCAGCGCGAGTTCGATCCCGTGCGCTGCGCGCGCTGGCGTGCACACCATCGGCTCGGCCTTGGAGCGGATCGTCTCGATCGCCTGTTCGTCAAACCACACTGCGCGCGCGCGATTGCCCGAGGCATCGTGGTGGGGCAAATCGGCCGCGATCAGCACGGTGTCGAATTGCAGCGTGTGATCGGTGAAATCGCTGTCGGGCACGATGGTCAGGCCGTTCGAGGCCCGGATCGGGCGCTGTTCGGGCGCCACTACCGTTACATCATAGCCGCCCATTGGTGACAGCAGCGCATTCGCCCGCGCAAACACGTCCAGCGGCCCCGTCACGTTTAGCGTGGAAACACCGTCATAGATGACAATCGCCACTGCCAGCCGCTCCATTGACACTCTCCGATTGGCAAAGGCGGGCCGTTTCGCAGTAGCGACCGGGATCGCCACGGCGCAAGGCCCGCCTTTACGGGGGTTTGGCCTATTCGGCGGCTACGGCCAGTTCGAGACCGAGCGCGCGCGCGACGCCCGCGCCATAGTCCGGATCGGCCCGCGTGCAATTGGCGACGTGGCGTTCCTGGATGTGCAGATCGGCAGCCCCGAGCGACCGCGCGGTGTTGTCGAACAGCGCCTGTTGCTGCGCCGGGGTCATCTTGCGGAACAAAATGCCCGGCTGTTCCCAGTGGTCATCATCGACGCGGTGGTCATAATGATCGGCCGGGCCATCGATCGGCAGCGGCGGTTCCGAAAAATCGGGCTGGTTGGCCCACAGGTTCTGCGAATTGGGGTGATAGGACAGTGTCCCCCCCAGATTGCCGTCGGTGCGCATTGCCCCGTCGCGATGATAACTGACATGCTGGTTGCGTGGCGCGTTGACCGGGATGAGATGGGCATTGACCCCCAGCCGATGGCGATGCGCATCGCCATACGAGAACAGCCGCGCCTGCAGCATCTTGTCGGGCGAAAAGCCGATGCCGGGCACGATGCTGGCGGGCGTGAACGCCGACTGTTCGACTTCGGCGAAATAGTTGACCTGGTTGCGGTTGAGTTCGATCACGCCAACCTCGATCAGCGGATATTCACCCTTTGGCCAGACTTTGGTCAGGTCGAACGGATTGTGGCGATGGGCCTTGGCCTGCGCCTCGGTCATCACCTGGATCGAAAAGGTCCAGCGCGGGAAATCGCCGCTTTCGATCGCGGTGAACAAGTCGCGGCCATGGCTTTCGCGGTCGTTCTTGACCACTTCGCCAGCTTCCTCGTCGGTCAGGTTCTCGATACCCTGCTGCGTGGTGAAATGGAATTTCACCCACACGCGTTCATTGTCGGCATTGATCAGCGAGAACGTGTGGCTGCCAAACCCGTGCATGTGGCGGAACGTGCGCGGCAGGCCGCGTTCCGACATCACGATGGTCACCTGGTGCAGCGCTTCGGGCAGCAAGCTCCAGAAATCCCAGTTGTTGTTGGCCGACCGCAAGCCGGTGCGCGGATCGCGCTTGACCGCATGGTTCAGGTCGGGAAACCGCAACGGGTCGCGAAAGAAGAACACCGGCGTGTTGTTGCCGACGATGTCCCAGTTGCCTTCGTCGGTGTAAAATTTCATCGCAAAGCCGCGAATGTCGCGTTCGGCATCCGCCGCGCCGCGTTCCCCGGCGACCGAAGAAAAACGCATGAACATGTCGGTCTGCTTGCCGATCTCGGAAAAGATCTTGGCCCGGGTCAGGTGGGTGATGTCGTTGGTGACGGTGAACGTGCCGTAGGCGCCCCAGCCTTTGGCGTGCATGCGCCGCTCGGGGATCACTTCGCGATCGAAATGCGCAAGCTTTTCCATCAGCCAGACATCCTGCAACAAGGCCGGACCGCGCGGACCGGCGGTGAGGATGTTGGTGTTGTCGGCCACGGGCGCACCGGCGGCATTGGTGAACGGGACGCGGGCATCAGTCATGGTCATCGCTCCTGAAGGGAATGAATTGCTGGCCAGCCTATCGGGACAGACAGGCAGGTGATTGTAGGTTTGGTGTATTTTTGGGAATGGTGATCACAGACCGACGGCGGCGGGCAGCGACACCGTTACCGTGTCGCGGCGTTGACGGCGCCAGGCCCCCGGTGAGGCGCCAACCCGTTTGGTAAAGGCGTTGGTGAAATCGCTCTGATCGGAAAATCCGCATTGCGAGGCAACGCTGGCCAGCGACGACTTGCCCGACAGCAGGTAGCCCATGGCGCGTTCGATGCGCTGGCTCATCAGCCACTGATGCGGGGTTTCACCGGTGGCCTGGCGAAATGCATTGGTAAAATGCGACACCGACAGGCGGCATTCGTCGGCCAGCGCCATGAGCGAGACTTGCGCGTCGAGATTGGCCAGGATCATCTCCTTGGCACGCCGTTCCTGCCACGGCGCCAGCCCGCCGGCATCGTTGCGCGGCGCGCATTCGACACCGAACTTGCGCACGACATGGGCGCAGACCGAATGCAGCACGTGATCGATGAACAGGCGCGGCGCATTGGCCGGATCGGTGACGAACGGCAGGACTGCGCGCGCAAATCCTTCGAACACCTCGTCCTGGGCGTAGGCATCGGCACTATGGGCGAGGTCGATCGTGGCCTTGCCGCCGGTTTCACGAATACGCCGATCGATCGCCGCCCCGGGGATGTCGAACGTCAGCAGATCCAGATCATAGTCGCTCCACCACGCCTGACCGGGGCGCAGATCGCGCATCATCGATTGATAGGCCCGCGCGGGCGGCAGGACCACCTGGCCCGAATTGAGCACCAGCGTCGTCTGCGGCGCGTCCCTGAGCGGGATTCGCACCGAATCCGCATCGCGATTGCCAAAGGCAATCAGGTGCCCGCGATGGACATCGCCCGACCGGATCCGGCTGACGCTGACGGCCTCGTCAAACGGCACATGCATTTCGGTGATGGTGGTGACGTTCAAGCGTACCGCGGGGTCGCGTTGCGGCGTAACGAACAGGGCCATGGTAATCTCCCGTGTGGGCTGAACATGCATCCTGACTAGGGGCAAGGTCGCCCTACGCTCAAATTATACCAAAGGATTACGCCCCCGCCGCTGCACCGACAGGATCCGAACCGCCTCCAATTTTTCCCATTATATATCTGTTTTTATTATATTTAATTACGTCACTCTGGCACCCTACTATACCTAGATATAGACCCTGTTGGCCTCTCGGATCGTGTGCGCATGGGCAGTTTCGGATTGGGCCGCAGTGTCCAGAAAACCGATCGGTCACTGGTTGTGCATTGACGGCGTCGGCCTATATCCGATGGCCATGACACATGACCGGGCATCACACGCCGCACCCACGGCCGCATCGCACGAGGGCGAGCATTCGGTTCGCACGCAACTGATCGAAGCCGCAGCCGTGCATTTCAGCCGATATGGCTATGCCAAGACCACGCTGGCGGAGCTGGCCCGGGAAGTGGGCTTTTCCAAAAGCTATATCTACCGCTTTTTCAAATCAAAGCAGGAGATTGGCGAGGCAATTTGCGAAATAACCCTGCAAAGAATTCTGACCGCCATCGCCAACGACGCAATGGCCGCCGAATATCCCACCGAAAAATTGCGCAAGACCTTCAAGATCATTGCCAATTTTGGCGTCGATACGTTTTTCCACGATCGCAGGCTGCACGACATTGCCGCAGCATCGTATGACGAACAGTGGGGATCCTCCAAACGGTACAGGCACGCGGTGGCAGAATTCATCCGCCAGATCCTGACCGAGGGCCGCGCCTCCGGCGAATTCGAACGCAAAACACCGCTTGATGAAACCGTTCGTTCGATCATGCTCGCGATCAGTCCGTTCATGGACCCACGCGCCTTGCAACACAATCTGGACCTGGTGCCCGAAGGGCTCGTCGAATTGACCGGCCTGGTCCTGCGCAGTCTGGCGCCATGACCCTGACCGTCACACACCGGCGCGCCGGTCACGGCTGATCGCGCGTCAGATCGTGTCGCCGCAGGGTTTGCCGCGGTCGGCCTGCAGGGCCGCCAGATCGATCTCGACCCGCATGATCCGCTCTTCGAGGCTGGCGGTCTCGGACCGCTCGACTGCTTCGGCCCACAGCGTCAGCCATGTCCAGAAACGGGCCAAGGGCCCTTTGGCGGGGGGTGTCGAGGGCAGTCTGGTCATCACGGGGTTCTCCTTGGCGGGATCAGTTCGGGGGTGCGGGCAGTGATCCGCCCGCCCCCCTAAGCACAGAGGCACGGGACGGCGGCTGGTTGGGCCAGGTCGAAGCCCGGCGGCAGTTGCACAATCACAACCACCTGGCCCGTGTCACGTCTGCTGCCCCGGCCCAGGGCCGGGGCACCTGGTCATGCGATGGCGTGAACCATGCCCGACAACTGGGCCTGGACCGCCGCGGGATCGTTGCGGAAAGCGTGCGCCACCTGCTGCGTCAGTTCGCCGGGGAACACGTCGTCGGTGGTGCCTTCCAGCGCTTCAAGCGTGGCCAAGGCGACGGTTTCGGGGGTCAGCCGGGGTTCGGGAAGCGCCGCCCCCATTGCCGTGTCGACTTGTACCGGCAGAACGGCCAGCACACGCACGCCGCGCGGGGCCAGTTCTGCACGCAAAGTGCGCGTCAGCGACAGGCCAGCCGCCTTCGATGCCGAATATGTGCCCGCAGCCGGCAGCGTGGCCAGCGCCAGGAACGACAGCACGTTGACGATCGCGCCGCCCGACTGGAACGCCGGAGTGTGGCGCAGCGCCTGGGCCAGTGCCAGGATGCCGAAATAGTTCACCTCCATTTCAAGCCGCGCCTTGTCGAGCGTGTCGGTCGACAGCGCGCCCGCAAACATGGCGACACCGGCATTGTTGATCAGCAGGGTAACGTCGCTGACGAGTTCCGCCGCACGCGCGATCTGCGCCGGGTTGGTCACATCGAGTTCGATCGGAACGAACACATCGGATTCGGCCAGCAACGCGCCGAGCGAGGTGACGTCGCGCGCCGCGAGGTAGATCTTCGCCGCACCCGGTTGGACCAGAGCGCGCGCATAGGCCTGACCGATGCCACCATTGGCACCGGTAACGAGAGCCACAGAACCAGCAATTTTCATATTGATCTCCATCAGTGGAGGGGTGCGGCCTGGCCGGTCTGGCCCCACAATCATTATCTTCGCAATGATTGGTTAGATTGCATATCCAATGATTGGGATCAAGGGGGCGCGGGCTATACATTGGTATCGCGACGCGCCGACGGCAGGCCGCCGCCGCCAATCTTGACTTGATTGCAACCGGCCATTATCATTGCTGACGCAATTATTAATTCACCGGCGGCACTGTGTCGCTGCAAGCCCGGAACCGATCATGAAAGTCAGCAAGGCGCAGGCGTCCGAAAACCGGGATGCAATCATCCGCGCCGCCGCCGCGCAACTGCGTCTGCGCGGGTTTGACCAGATGAGCGTGGCCGAAGTCGCCCGCGCCGCCGGTCTGACCCATGGTGCGCTGTATAGCCACTTCAAATCCAAGGATGAACTCGCCGCCGCAGCAATCAGGGCCGCGTTCGCACAGACCCTGCAGGCGTTCACCGGCGCCAGCATGGACGATTTTCTGGCCTGGTATCTGTCAGCCAGCCACCGCGATCATCCCGAAGCAGGATGCCCCAATGCCGCGCTCGCCGGGGAAGTCGCGCGCCAACCGGCCACCACCCAGCAGGCGTTTCGCGACGGGCTGGAGAACTTTGTCGGCCTGGCCGGAGAAACGCTCGAACGCGCCGGACGCGAACACGGTCGCGACCGGGTGATCACCGTGTTTGCCGCCATGGTCGGCGGCCTAGCGTTGTCCCGCGCCATACGCGATGCCGATCCCGCTGGATCGGACGCGATCCTCCAGGCCATCGCCTCGCAGATCCAGGCGCTGATCTGAGATTTTTTGTATCCTCACCGGCACGGGGAGGAACCTTTCCGGGTTGGTCACGATGACAGTTCGGTAATCCGCGCGCTGGCTTGCTGATCCATCGATTTGAGTTCGGCAATCGTCATGTCGAGCGCAGCGCGCTGGCGTTCCAGTTGGCGGGTGCGCACGCGGATCTGCGCGACCAGATGCTGCATCTGTTCAAGCTGGGTCGGATCGGCGTCATAAAGATCGAGGAACTCCTTGATCTCGCGGATCGAGAACCCCAGCCGTTTGCCGCGCAGGATCAATTGCATGCGTGCCACGTCGCGCCGCGAATAGATCCGCGTGTTGCCGACCCGCGCGGGCTCGATCAGGCCCTTGTCTTCATAGAAGCGCAGCGTGCGGTGGGTAATGCCCAGATCCGCCGCAACCTCGTTGATCCCGCAAAGTCCCGCCAGCGCCGCCCCCGCATCGCCGGGATGCGGCGCATGGTCGATCGCCTGCGGCACAACCGATCCGTCGTCTGACCCATGGGTCATGTGTTCGCTCGCCAAAGGCCGGTTATCCCCCCAAACAATCCCTTCGCCAGTCGACCAGAAATGCGCAACCAGATCAAGGTGCTTGAAGGGCGTCGGCGCGCGCCTGCTCTTCGGCGACGAGTTCCTTCTTGGACAGCTTGCCGATCATCGTGCGCGGAAGGGCATCGCGGATCTCGATCGCCCTGGGCAATTCGATCTTGCTCAGGTGATCGGCCAGAAACGTGCGCAAGGCCTCGGGCGTTACGCTTGCGCCGTCGTGCAGCTTGACGAACAGCTTGGGACTTTGCCCGCGATAGCGATCGGGGATGCCGATGGCGATGGCTTCCTCGATCGCGGGATGGAGATAGGCGGCTTCCTCGATCACGCGCGGATAGACGTTGTAGCCGCCCGCCAGGATCACGTCCTTGATGCGATCGACCAGGTAGAGATAGCCGTCTTCATCGAAATAGCCGACATCGCCGGTGCGCAGCGCGCCATCGACGAAGGTTGCCACAGTGTCCTCGGGCTTGTTCCAGTACCCCGCCATCACTTGCGGCCCGCGCGCGCAGACTTCGCCGCGTTCGCCCTGCGGCAGGATGCGCGTGGGGTCTTCGGGATCGCGGATTTCCAGCGTGGTGCCGGGAAAGGCAACCCCGCACGAATTGGCACGCGCTTCGCCGAACACCGGGTTGCAGGCGATCACCGGCGAGGCCTCGGTCAGGCCATAGCCTTCGCAGATGCGCACCCCGGTGCGCTGTTCAAACACCGTGCGCACATCGAACGGCAGCGGTGCGCCGCCCGAAATGCACGCGATCACCCGGCTGAGATCGGGCAGATCGGCATCGGCCAGTGCGGCAATCGCGATGAACAGCGTGGGCACGCCAAAGAACATCGTCGGCGGCTTGCGGCGGCACGCGGCGCGCATCGCGTTCATTTCAAAGCGCGGCAACAACACCAGTTCGGCGCCGATCAGCACCGAAAAATCGAGCACCGCGGTCAGCGCAAAGACATGGAAGAACGGCAGCACCGCCATCGTCCGCTGCGGCGCGGGCAAATCCACCCCGATATGTTTGCGCTGTTGCAGCGCATTGGCGGTGAGGTTGCGATGGGTCAGCATGGCCGCCTTGGGCGTGCCGGTGGTGCCGCCGGTATATTGCAGAACGGCCAGATCGTCGGGCGCCAGCGTCACCACATCGGGCGCGGCGCGGTTGCGCGCCAGCCGGGCAAAGGTGATATGTGCCACCGGGCCCGAGGCGGGGATGCGGGCATGTTCGGCCCGCTTGAACAGCCGCCAGCCCAGCGCCTTTGGCCAGGGCAGGATTTCGGCCATCGGGCAGACGATGACATGGCGCAACGCGGTGTCGGCGGCGGCCTCCACCACTTTGCCATGGAATTCGGCAATATCGGGCACCGCGATCGCCACCGCCCCCGAATCGTCGAGCAGGTGGCGCACTTCGCGCGCGGTGTAGAGCGGGTTGCAATTGACCACGACCACGCCGATGCGCGCCGCCGCATAATAGAGCGCGATATAGTGCGGCGTGTTGGGCAGGCACAGCGCCAGCCGGTCGCCCTTGCCCAGCCCCAGATCCTGAAGGCCCCGCGCCGCGCGCGCGGCCCAGTCGCCGATCTCCGCCCAGGTCCAGCACCGGCCCAGGAAATCGACCCCGGGCCGGTCGCCATGATCGCGCACTGCCCCTGCCAGCAAGTCGCCCACCAGCATGACCGGCGGTTGCCACAAGACGGGAGATGGGGAAGCAGGTGCGATCATGGCGGCCTCGGTCGTGAAAGCTATATCAGAAACGCAGGCGTCCACCGAACGAGACGATGAACACATGCGCCGAAGTTACCTCGCCGCTCATCAGCACCGGGGTCGCCACGGCGGTCCCGACATAGGCTTCGGTCGGCCGATCGATCGCCGCCGATTTCAGCGCGACATAGTTGAATGCGGCGTCGAGCGTCAGGTTCCTGGTCACGTCATGGCTGGCGCCGGTGGCAAATGTCCAGCGATTGCTATCGGGCACGCGGGCGTCGCGCTGGTCGTCCTGCACCGGGCTGAGATCGCGCTGCACCCCGCCGCGCACCGTCCAGCCCTTGGCGACATCGGCATCGAGGCCGAGCGCATAGTTCCAGGTGTTGCGATAGTTTTCGGGGATGGCCGTATCGAGCGGCGCGCCCAGGTTGATCTGGTTGAACTTGCTCCAGCCAAAGCGGATCACTTCGGCATCGAGCGTCAACCGCTGGGTCAGCTTGTACCGCGCGCCCGCGCCCAGTTGCCAGGGCGTGGTGAACGAGGCGGTGGTCGCCGTCGAGCCATTGCCGCCCGCCAGCGGACCGTCGAGGCCCGACACAACGACTTGTCCGTCGAGATGATGGACGATCGCCGACTTGTAGCTGGTGCCAAAGCTCAGCCGCCCGGCCTCAATCCGCGCGCCGAGCGAAAAGCCGACGTCCCAGCCATGGCCCGACAGGATCTGCTGCCCATCGGGCAAGGCGGCGACGAGGTTGGGTAGCGCATTGCCGAAGGTTGCGCTGGCGCGTTCGATGTTGATGCCGCCGCCCAGATTGATGCCGATGCCGTCGGGGCCGTCGAAATGGACCGCGACGGTCGGCTGGATGTCGATCGTGCGCAGCCGGGTCGACAGCGCCGAATAGCGCGCAAAGCTGTCAGCCGCATAATTGGTGGTGAAATTGTACGGCGCGCTGATCGCCAGCCCGACCGCGATCTGGCGGGTCAGCGCATGGGCAATCGCGCCCTGCGGCACCAGGCCGTTCGAAATCGGATCGTTGGTGACCGGATTGCCGCCGACCGAGGCCGGGTATTGCCCGGGACGCACGATCAGCGAACCGGTGTCGGTGACCGTCGCGCGCGGCAGGATTTCGGTGGCATTGATCGAAACGTCGCCGCCGATCATGCCGCCGATCGCCGCCGGGTTCCACCACAGGCTGTCGGCCCCGGTGTCGGCGATTTCGCCCGAATCCGCGCGGCCGGTCGCGCGCGCCGACTGTTCCTGAAGGTAAAAGCCGCTGGCCATCGCCGGTTGCGCCAGGGCGAAAAATCCGCCGCTGGCGATCAGGGTGGTGGCGAACAGGCGAGAAATCTGGGTCATTCTGGGGGGGATCCGCTTGTTGGGGGAGGAAAACGCGCGCCCATGCCATGGGCACCGGGGTTGTCAATGAAGACGCTGCCAGGTCTGCGACTTGCACAAGGGCCACACGATACAGCCCTTGAGCGTGATGGTGTCGACGCCCGCCAGCGTCATCGTGGCGTGGTAGGTGCCGCCGTCTTCGGGGTTGTAGATCGTGCCGCCGTCCCAGCCGCCACGCGTGCGGTGGAACCCGCCGAGCAGCATCAGGCCCTTGAGCGGGCGGCTGCGCAACGCGGCATCGCTGTTCTTGGTGTCCCGGGCATCGGCGTTGGCGCGGATGGCGTCCGAAGACATCAGGCGGCCGCACACGCTAGTGCCGCACGCGGTGATTTCAACTTCGCCGTGTTTTGACGGAGTCGCCCATCGGCCGATCACATCGTCGGGTTGCGACACCGGGGCCGCGCTGCCCGAAACACTGGCCAGAAGGGCCGCCAGACCGCAAACGGCGAGCGATAAACCTTTCATTCTTCACACATCCTTGCACCCGAAGGGACCGGTGTCGTTCACCGTGACGAATCACCCTATGCCGCAAATTTTGATTGACGTATAGGTAAAGTTGAGCACCCTTAGAGAAGCTTGCGGCGCAGTCGCTGTCCGGGGCACGAGATTCGCGTCCCGCCCGATCTTGAAGAGGAATTGACATGACCAGTGTTGTCATCGCCGGTTACGCCCGGTCCCCGTTCCATCTGGCCGGCAAGGGCGCGCTGGCGCGTACCCGGCCCGACGACCTGGCCGCCGCCGTGGTGCGCGCGCTGGTCGAACGCACCGGCGTCGATCCCTCCGCGATCGAGGATCTGGTGCTCGGCTGCGCGTTCCCCGAGGGCGAACAAGGGCTGAACGTGGCGCGCATGATCGGGCTGATCGCGGGTCTGCCGTTGAACACCGGGGGCATGACGGTCAACCGGTTCTGCGGTTCGTCGATGAGCGCGGTGCATTATGCGGCCGGGCAGATCGCGCTGGGCGCGGGCGAGGTGTTCATCGCGGCGGGCGTCGAAAGCATGAGCCGGGTGCCGATGCAGGGGTTCAACCCCCTGCCCAACCCGGCGCTGGCCAAGACCAGCAGCGCCTATATCCCGATGGGCGATACCGCCGAAAACCTGGCCAGCCGCTATGGCATCGACCGTGCCACCCAGGAAGCCTTTGCCGTGGACAGCCAGCGCAAGGCCGCTGGGGCCATGACGGCGGGCAAACTGGCCGATGAAATCGTGCCGATCAGCACCAAGGCCGGGCTGGTCGATACCGACGGCTGCCCGCGTCCGTCGACGACTGCCGAGGCGCTGGCCGCGCTGAAGCCCGCGTTCAGCGCCAACGGCTCGGTCACGGCGGGCACGTCCTCGCCGCTGACCGACGGCGCCAGCGCGGTGCTGGTGGCGAGTGAAGACTATGCCCGCGCCCATGGCCTGCCGATCCTGGCGCGCATTCGCGGCACTGCGATTTCGGGATGCAGCCCCGACATCATGGGCATCGGCCCGGTCGAATCGAGCCGCAAGGCGCTGGCACGCGCCGGGATCGGCGTCGCCGACCTCGACGTGATCGAATTGAACGAGGCCTTTGCCAGCCAGGCGCTGTCGTGCATTGCCGAACTCGGGCTCGATCAGTCCAGGATCAATCTCGACGGCGGGGCGATCGCGCTCGGCCATCCGCTGGGCGCCACCGGGGCGCGCATCGTCGGCAAGGCGGCGTCGCTGCTGCGGCGCGAAGGCGGCCGGTTTGCGCTGGCCACGCAATGCATCGGCGGCGGTCAGGGTATCGCCACCGTGCTGGAGGCGATCTGATGAGCGAACCGGTCAAAAAGGTCTGCGTGATCGGTGCCGGGGTGATGGGCGCCGGGATCGCGGCACAAGTCGCCAATGCCGGGGTGCCGGTGCTGCTGCTCGATATCGTGCGCAACCCCGCCGATCGCAACGCGGTGGCCGCCGGCGCGCTCAAGCAGTTGCAAAAGGCCGAACCCGCCGCGTTCATGTCGCGCGGCGCGGTCAAGCTGGTCGAAGTGGGCAATATCGAGGACGATCTGGCCCGTGTCGCCGAATGCGACTGGGTGATCGAGGCGATCATCGAACGGCTCGATCTGAAGCACGCGCTCTATGAAAAGCTGGAAAGCGTGCGCCGCCCCGGCACGGCGGTGACTTCGAACACCTCGACGATCCCGCTCGGGCAACTCGTGGCGGGGCGCAGCGATGCCTTTGCGCGCGATTTCTTCATCACCCATTTCTTCAATCCGCCGCGCTATATGCGCCTGCTCGAAGTGGTTGCCGGGCCGCGCAGCGATGCCAGTCTGGTGAAACGGATCGCCGATTTTGCCGACCGCGCGCTCGGCAAGACGATCGTCGCGTGCAAGGATACGCCGGGCTTTCTGGCCAACCGGGTCGGCACGTTCTGGCTGCAAAGCGCGGTCAACGCCGCGTTCGAACTGGGCCTGACGGTCGAACAGGCCGATGCCATCGCGGGCAAGCCAATGGGCGTGCCAGGCACCGGCATTTTCGGGCTGGTCGATCTGGTCGGCATCGACCTGATGCCGCATCTCAAGGCCAGCCTGACCAGCACCCTGCCCGCCGACGATCCTTATCAGGCGATCGCGATCGATCACCCGCTGATCGATCGCATGATCGCCGACGGGTTTACCGGACGCAAGGGCAAGGGCGGGTTCTATCGCGTCAACCGCGAGGCGGGCAAACGGCGCGAGGCGATCGATCTGGTCAGCGGCGACTATCGCCCGCAGGCCAAGCCCGAACCGCTGCCATCGCGCGCGCTGAAAGAACTCAACGCGCTGCTCGCGCTGCCCGGTGCGGCGGGCGCCTATGCCTGGGCGATCCTGGGCCCCACGCTCAGCTATGCCGCCGCGCTGGTGCCGCAGGCCTCGGACGATGTGCTGGCCATCGATGTGGCGATGAAGCTGGGCTATAACTGGAAATATGGCCCGTTCGAACTGATCGACCGGATCGGCGTGGCGACCTTCGTTGCCCGGCTGGAGGCCGAAGGGCGCCCGGTTCCGGCGATCCTGCGCGTGGCCGATGGCCGCCCGTTCTATCGCATCGAGGCCGGACGTCGCCAGGTGCTCGGCGCCGATGGCAGCTATGGCGATGTGGTGCGGCCCGACGGCGTGCTGTTGCTCGATGATATCAAGCTGACGGCCAAGCCGCTGCTGAAGAACGGTTCTGCATCGCTGTGGGATATTGGCGACGGGGTGGCCGCGCTGGAATTCACCTCGAAGATGAACGCCATCGATGGCGAGATTCTCAAGCTGATCGGCCAGGCCGTGCCGCTGGTGGCCAGCCGATTCAAGGCGCTGGTGATCTATAACGAGGGCGGCAATTTCTCCGCCGGGGCCAATCTGGGCCTTGCCATGTTTGCGGTCAACATCGCCGCTTGGGGCGAGATCGAAAAGCTGGTCAGCGGCGGGCAGATGGCCTTGAAGGCGCTGAAATACGCGCCGTTCCCGGTGGTGGCTGCGCCTGCGGGCATGGCGCTGGGCGGTGGGTGCGAAATCGTGCTGCATGCCGATGCAGTGCAGGCCCATGCCGAAAGCTATATCGGACTGGTCGAATGCGGGGTCGGGCTGGTGCCGGGCTGGGGCGGCTGCGGCGAAATGCTCGCACGTTGGCAGGCGATGCCCGGCTTGCCCAAGGGGCCCATGCCGGCGATGACCAAAGTGTTCGAAACGATCTCCACCGCGACCGTGTCGAAATCGGCAGCGCAGGCGGTGGAGCTTGGCTTCCTGAGGCCCACCGACGGCATTTCGATGAACCGCGATCGCCTGCTGGCCGATGCCAAGGCGCGCGCGCTGGCGCTGGCGCCCGGCTATCAGCCCCCTGCCCCGCCGACCTATCGCCTGCCCGGCGCGGGTGGCAAGGCGGCGATTGCGCTGGCCGTCGCTGGCTTTCGTGCGCAAGGCAAGGCAACGCCGCACGATGTGGTGGTGTCTGCGCATCTGGCCGATGTGCTGACCGGCGGCGAAGCCGATCTGGTCGACACCGTGACCGAGGGCGATCTGCTGGCGCTCGAACGCAAGGCATTTCTGGCGCTGGTGCGCAATCCCGCAACGCAAGACCGCGTGGAGCACATGCTGACCACCGGCAAACCGCTGCGCAATTGAAGGATACCCGATCATGCAGGTCTATTCCGCTCCTTTGCGCGACATGCGCTTCGTGCTTCACGAACTCCACACCGACGATGGCTTTGGCGATCTGCCCGCCTTTGCCGAAGTCACCCCCGATCTGGCCGAGGCGGTGCTGACCGAGGCGGCCAGGCTGTGCGATGCGGTGATCGCCCCGCTCAACCGCAGCGGCGATGAGGAAGGCTGCCATTTCGAAAACGGCACCGTGCGCACCCCCGCCGGGTTCAAGGCGGCGTGGGACCAGTTTGTTGCCGGTGGCTGGAATGCGCTGGTGCTGCCCCCGCAATGGGGCGGACAGGGCCTGCCCGAAGCGCTGGGCAAACTGGTCGATGAAATGGTCTGCGCCGCCAATGTGTCATTCAGCCTCTATCCGGGCCTGACCAACGGGGCGATCGCGGCGATCGACGGCTATGCTACCGACGCGCTGAAGGCGACCTATCTGCCCCGGATGGTCGGCGGCGAATGGTCGGGCACGATGTGCCTGACCGAGCCGCATTGCGGCACCGATCTGGGCCTGCTGCGCACCCGCGCGGTCCCCGCCGAAGACGGCAGCTATCGCGTGTCGGGCGCCAAGATCTTCATTTCGGCGGGCGAACAGGATCTGACCGACAACATCGTCCATCTGGTGCTGGCGCGCCTGCCCGATGCGCCCAAGGGCGTCAAAGGCATCAGCCTGTTTCTGGTGCCCAAATTCCTGCCCGATGCGCAAGGCCAGTGGTCGGTGCGCAATGGCGCGCATTGCACCGCGATCGAGCACAAGATGGGCATCAAGGCGTCTGTCACGTGCCAGATGCTGTTCGAGGATGCCACCGGCTGGCTGGTCGGCGAACCCCATCGCGGGCTCGAAGCGATGTTCACGATGATGAACGCCGAACGCGTCGGCGTCGGTATCCAAGGGCTGGGGATCGGCGAGGCGGCCTATCAGGCGGCGGTGTGGTATGCCAAAGACCGAGTCCAGGGCCGGTCGCTGGCGGGCACCAAACATCCCGAACTGGCCGCCGATCCGATCATCGTGCACCCCGATGTGCGGCGCATGCTGCTGACCATGCGCGCGTGGAACGAAGGGTGCCGGGGCATTGCCGGATGGGTGTCGCGCGCGCTCGATGCCGAAAAGCACGCCCCCAATCCGCAGGCCCGCGCCCGCGCCGCCGATTTCGTCGCGCTGATGACCCCGGTGGTCAAGGCGCTGTTCACCGATCTGGGTCTGGAAAGCGCCAGCCTGGCGGTGCAGGTCTATGGCGGGCACGGCTTCATCCGCGAAAGCGGGGTCGAACAGTACATGCGCGATGCGCGCATCGCGATGCTCTATGAAGGCACCAACGGCATCCAGGCGCTCGATCTGGTCGGGCGCAAGCTGCCGGCCGACATGGGCCGCAAATTGCGCGGCCTGTTCCACCCGATCGCCGGATTTATCGAGGACAATGGCGCCGATGCAGGCCTTGCCCCGTTTGTCACCGGGCTGAAGCGCGCGTTCGAGGCCTTGCAGGGCGCGACCGCGATGATCGCCGAGCGCGGTTTGCGCGATCCCGAAGAAGCGGGCGCGGCCGCCACCGACTATCTGCGGTTGATGGGGCTGGTGGCGATGGCCTATGTGTTCGCCCGCGCGGTCAAAGTCGCGCAGGCGCGGCTGGCCGAAGGCAGCGACGACGCTGCCTTTTACACCGCCAAGATCCATACCGCGCAGTTCTTCTACGATCGGCTGTTGCCGCAGGCCACCGCCGCGTTCCTGGCGATCAAGGCCGGCAAGGCCTCGACCATGGCGCTGGCCGAAGCGGCGTTCTGACGCTGCGCGGGCAGCCACGGCATTGCTGCCATGGCTGCCCGCGCATCCAGATTAATTCATCGCCATATAATAAGAACTCGGTGTCGCGGGCCCGCGAACAGGCCGAACACTGGCACGGTAATCCCCCTTAGGAGACCATGCCATGACTTCGGCGCGCACCATCAAACTCGGCCTTATCCTGCACGGGGTCGGCCGCACCTGGGACGACTGGCGGCATCCCGACCGCGACGTGACGGCCAGTACCAATTTCGCGTTCTACACCCAGCAGGCGCAGCTTGCCGAACAGGGCAAGTTCCACTTTCTGTTCGTTGCCGACAGCCTGTCGATCAACGACAAATCGAGCCCGCATTACCTCAACCGGTTTGAACCGCTGACCATCCTGTCGGGGCTGGCGGCGGTCACATCGAAAATCGGCCTCGTCGGCACGCTGACGGTCAGCTATTCCGAACCGTTCAATGTCGCGCGGCAGTTCTCGTCGCTAGACCATCTGTCGGGCGGGCGGGCCGGATGGAACGTGGTGACATCGTGGCTAGGCGAAACGTCCGCCAATTTCAGCCGCGCCGAGCACCCGGCGCACGACGTGCGCTATCGCATCGCCGCCGAATACCTCGATGTCGTGCAAGGGTTGTGGGACAGTTGGGAGGACGATGCGCTGGTGGCCGACAAATCCACCGGGGTGTTCGTCAACCCCGACAAGCTGCATGCGCTGAACCACAAGGGCGAATTCTTTCAGGTGCGCGGCCCACTCAACATCAAGCGGTCGCGCCAGGGCCAGCCGGTGATCTTTCAGGCGGGGGCATCGGACGACGGGCGCAATTTCGCGGCCAAACGCGCCGAGGCGATTTTCTGCGGACCGGCCAACATCGACGAGGCGCAAAGCTATTATCGCGACGTGAAGGCCCGCGCACGCGGCTTTGGCCGCGAAGGCCGCGAACCGCTGATCCTGCCCGGCGTTGCGCCGATTGTCGGCCTGGACGAAACCGATGCCGAAGCGCGCTATCAGGAACTGCTCGCGCTCACCTCGATCGAGACCGGACTGGGTTTCCTGGCCCGCACGTTCAACGATCACGATTTCCGCCGCTATGATCTCGACGGGCCGTTCCCCGATGTCGAACATATTGGCTGGAACAGCCAGCAGAGCGGAACGCAGCGTATCCTCAAGCTGGTGCGCGAGGAAAACCTGACGCTGCGCCAGGTCGCGCAACGGCTGGCCAGCCCCAGGGGCGATTTCGTCGGAACGCCGGTGCAGGTGGCCGACAAGTTGCAGGAATGGTTCGCAAGCGAAGCCGCCGACGGCTTTGTGCTGTTCGAGCCGCTGCCGGGACAATTGCGTCTGTTTGTCGACCACGTGATCCCGATCCTGCAAGAGCGCGGCCTGTTCCACCACGACTACGAGGGCGGTACGTTCCGCGAACAGCTTGGCCTGCCCTTCCCGGTCAACCGCCATACCCAGGCACGCGGCGCACAGTCTGCGGCATAGGCCATCGGCCCGGTCGCGCCAGCGACCGGGCCGATACGACAACCTGTTCCAATCGCTGTGAAATTCCGTTAAAACAGGCGTAGCAAAGCAGCACGCGTCGTCGGCCACGCATTGTGATACCGATCTGCAATTTGAAGCATATTCTTCCAAGATCGATCCGCAGCAATGCCGCAGAGTCCGTCCGTCCGCCGCGTGCGCCTGTGCATCCGCACAGCGTTGCGCGACCAGATTGGAGGAGGACCGACGAATGCAGCAAACTCTCTCCGGCCAAAGTGTGCTGAACCGCCCGGCGCGAACCCGGCGCCCGCTGACCATCCGCATCGGCAGCAAATTGCGCCCTCACCTTGATCAGATGATGACGCCGTTCTCGCTGATTGGAACCGATCCGGTGTTCGATTCCGCCGCGTTTGGCTGGGCCGAAATGCTGCGCGCGCATTGGCAGGCGATCCGGCAAGAGGCGCTGGTGGTGGCGCGCAACCCCGATGCAGTGCCCGCGCTCAACACCATATCCCCCGACCACCAGACCATCGCTGCCGACCAGGGTTGGCGGAGCTTTTTCCTCGTCGGCTATGGTGCACGGATTCAGCGCAACCTCGACCAGTGCCCGGTCACCGCGTCTGTGCTGGCGCATGTGCCCGGTCTCAACAGCGGGTTTTTCTCGATCCTCAAACCCGGCACACACATTCCCCGCCATGTCGGCGTGACCAAGGGCCTGATCACCTGTCACCTGGGTCTGGTGGTGCCCGAAGGCCCGCTGCGGATGATGGTCGATGACCGCGAACTGCGCTGGCGCGAAGGCGAAACGCTGTTTTTCGACGATACGTATCCGCACGAGGTGTGGAACGACACCGATGGCACGCGGATCGTCCTGCTGGTGCAGTTCGAGCGGCCCTTGCGCCAACCCGGCCGCGCGATTGCCAAGGCGTTTCTGGGCGGGATCAGGCGGTCGGCCTTTGTCCGCGATGCGGTCAGCAACCTCGACAAATGGGAAGAGAATTTTCGCAAGATCGAAGAGATTGCGTCACACTGATCCCGCAAGGTTCAGCGGCGATAGCGCCTGCGATCGCCGCCGGGCTTGAAGAACACCACAAACGGCAGGCTGACATAAGTAACCACTGCCGTGGCGATCAGCGGATCGGCCAGATCGGCGCCGATCCAGGCAATCGCTCCCAGCCAGGCCAGAACCCCACCGCCAAGCGCCAGCAGCGCGGCGGGGGCGAGGCCTCGCGACGGGTGCGCCGCCGCCACCGGTGCGCGCGGCGTGCCGATCGCCGGCAGCGTGACGCGCGTGCGTGCCACCATTTTGCGCCGGGTACGCATGGTCCGGCGCCGGTCATCGTGGCGCAACCGTACCGCAGGCAGCGCCCGCGACGCGTCACCGTTGCTGTGGGCCGGGGCGATCATTTGACCGCGTCCCCGGCAGACATGCCATGCACCACGTCGGCCAGTTCGCCCGCCTGGTACATTTCCATCATGATATCCGACCCGCCGATGAATTCGCCCCTGACATAAAGCTGGGGCACCGTCGGCCAATCCGAATAGGCCTTGATGCCCTGGCGCATGGCCTGATCCCGCAGCACGTCGACAGAGGCATATTCGACACCCAGTTGGTCGAGAATGGCGACCGCACGGCTGGAAAAGCCACACTGCGGAAACAGCGGCGTGCCCTTCATGAACAGCACGACATCATGCGACGCAATGGCATCGGCGATCCGGGCCTGGGTTGCGTCGGTCATCGGTCATTCTCCTGTGCACACCACCGCACGGGGCCATTCCCGGCGTTGTCAATTATTCATTGCGGTGGCAACTATAAGAATGCCAGTGATGGTATTCAAGATGTGCGGGGCGCGCCTTTCGCGAAAAAAAATCGATCGGTTCAAGTGACAAAATCGATTGACCGCCGCAGTGTCCAGCCGGCGATCGCCTCGACCCGCGCAGTGCCCGCCGTGGCCCGCATCACCAGGTGCAGCGGCCCTGGCGGAAAGACCACGCCCGTCCATATCCGGCGCCCGCCCGCAATGACAATCTCGACCAGACCGGCATCGCACACGATGGTCAGATCGACGGCCCCCGACGCAGGCATTTGGGTGGTGGTCAGGCGCGCAAAGCTGTCCTGCGGGCACACTGCCGAGGCGTGGCGATCGAACGCGATCGTCCCGGCCGGCAGATCGAACGTCATGGTCAGCAACGCGTGATCGTGATCGTGCAGCGTCAGCGCGATCCGGCCTGCGCCCCGGTCGATCAGTCGCACCGACTGGCTGAACCCGGCACCGGGCAGCGGCACAACGGTTTGGTCACCGTCGTCGAGCGTGACCGGGGGCAGCATCGTTCCGGCCTGGCGCAAATCGTCCAGCGCGCCGATCAGGCGCTGGCCCAGCCGCCAGCGCCCCGCCTCTTCGAACAGGAACACCTGGCGCGGCAGCGACAGCGCGCCGCGCCAGGGCATCGTGGGATAGGCCTTGCCCGACTGGTGGTTCGACTGCCAGCCGATCCACACCGGCCCCGGCTGATCGGGCGGCAAGTCGCCCCAGGTCACCGCGGCATAGAAATCGGGGCCGCAATCGACCGGATCGCCAGCCGGATTGCCCCGCTGCGGATCGAGCACAAAGCGATGGCCATCAAAGGCGCCAACAAAGTATTGCGCGCCCGATCCGCCCGCCAGCAGCCCGGTATCAACATCGACCTTGAGCACCCAGTGCGCCTGCCGGTCATCGCCATCGACGCCGACCTGGATCAGATCGGGGCACTCCCATTGCCCGGCAACCGCGCCGTGGCCGCCGAATTCGCCTGCCAGCACCCAGTCGCGCAAATTGGCCGAGCGATAGAACTGCACCACCTGGCGGCGCGCCAGCACCGCCGCCATGATCCACGCCCCGCTTGGCGCGTGCCAGAACACTTTGGGATCGCGAAAGTCGGTTGCCCCAAGATCGATCACGGGATTGAGCGCATAGGCGGTGAACGTGCGGCCCCGATCCTGGCTGACCGCCAGATGCTGCGCCTGGATTTCGCTGCCCGGATGGTAGGCGGTGTAGAACGCCAGCATGGGCGGCGTGCGGCCATCGCCCAGCCCCGACACATTATCCCGATCGACCACCACGCTGCCCGAAAAGATCATGTGATCGCTTTCGGGAATGGCCACTGCCAATTCACGCCAGTGCAGCAGGTCTGTGCTGATCGCGTGGCCCCAGCTCATGTGGCCCCAGTCGGTGCCATGGGGATTGTGCTGGAAAAACAGATGATATTCGCCATCGAACCAGACCAGTCCGTTGGGATCGTTGATCCAGTTGCGCCGCGCGGTGAAATGGAACTGCGGGCGGAACGGCTCGGATCCGAGGGGCGGCACGGCGGGACTGGCAGAGGCTGGAATCATGGCGGGCGCGGTTACTCGGTCGGTTGAAGGGGCGGCTTTGGCCAGGGCAGTGCCGTCATCGGCGAACACATGAGCGTGATCGCTGTCGAACCGCAGCCCGACGCGCTGGCCCGGCGCAACGTCGGCATCCGCCCCGCCCAGCCTGACCGCGATCGGGGCGGGCGCACCCGGCACATCGAGAAAGGCGAAGGTGTCGGCACCCAGCCGTTCCAGCATGACCACCGTGCCCGGCAGCACGGCCTGATCGACCGGGCACACCGTGCAATGTTCAGGCCGCACGCCCAGCGTCACCGCCGCGCCCACGGCCGGCGACGCCGCCCGCGCGGGCACCGTCACCACGCGCCCGACCGCACCATCGAGCGCAACCGCCATCCCACCCGATCCCGCCGCGGTGACCTGCCCGGCCAGAAACCCCATCGTCGGCGTGCCGATGAACCCGGCGACAAAGCGATTGGCCGGGTGCTCGTACAAATCCATCGGCCTGCCGACCTGACGCACCAGCCCGCCTTCGAGCACGACGATCCGGTCGGCCAGCGTCATCGCCTCGACCTGGTCGTGGGTCACGTAGATCACGGTGTTTTTGAGTTGCTGGTGCAGCTTGCCGATTTCCAGCCGCATCTGCCCGCGCAAGGCGGCGTCGAGATTGGACAGCGGTTCGTCGAACAGGAACACATTGGGATTGCGCACGATCGCCCGCCCGATCGCCACGCGCTGGCGCTGGCCGCCCGACAACTGGCTGGGGCGGTGTTTGCGCAAGGCGGTCAATTGCAGCACGTGCAAAGCCTGGTCGACCCGCGCCGCCAGTTCTGCGGGCGGGGTCCCGGCCAGTTTGAGCCCGAACCCGACATTCTGTTCGACCGTCATGTGCGGATAGAGCGCATAGGACTGGAACACCATGCCCACTCGCCGTCGCGCCGGGTCCCAGTCGTTGACGACGCTGTCGTCGAACCGCAGTTCGCCCGACGTGATCTCTTCCAGCCCCGCAATCATCCGCAACAGCGTCGATTTGCCGCAACCCGACGGGCCGACCAGCGCGACAAATTCGCCCGGCGCAACCGTCAGGTCGATGCCTCTGATGATTTCGGTCGCGCCATAGCTTTTGCGGATATCGCGAAGGATCAGCGATGCGGGCATGCGATCATCACCCCTTTACGCCGCTGCCGACGACGCTGCGCACAAACCAGCGCTGGAAAAACACGAACGCGATCAGCACCGGCACGGTGATCAGCGCGGCATAGGCCATCACTTCGCCCCAGGCGGTTTTGCGCGCGCTGAAAAACTGTTCCATGCCCACCATCAGCGGGCGCGCGGCCTCACCCGGCACGGTGATCAGCGGCCACAGATACTGGTTCCACATGGCCAGCGCCTGGAGGATCGTCACGGTTGCAAACACCGGCCCCGATGAGGGCACGATGATGTGGCGATAGACCTGCCAGGGGGTTGCCCCGTCGACATAGGCGGCTTCGTCAAAATCCTTGGGGATGTCGCGAAACACCTGATAGAACAGGAAAATCGAAAAGGTGTTGGCGACAAACGGGATGATCTGGACATAGATCGTGTCCAGCCACGATCCGGTCAGCACCACGCCATCGGCACCGAACGCGATCCCCGGCAGTTTGGCCACCAGCAGCATCAGCGGCACGCTGATCGCTTCGAACGGCACCACCAGCAGGATCACCAGCAGCGTGATCACCGCCTGTTTGCCGCGCCATTCCAGCCGCGCCAGCGCAAACGCCGCCAGACTGTTGACGACCAGCCCCAGCGCCACGGTTACCACCGTGATCAGCACCGAATTTGCCAGATAATGCCCGATATGGCCGCGCGCAAAGGCCCCGACATAGTTTGCCCCGGTCAGATCCCCGACCGGCAGCAGCGCGCGGCCACTTTCCAGATCGGCAAAGATCGCGTCGTTGGTCTTTAACGACGAGGCCAGCATGAACAGGAACGGAAACAGGAATACCGCGGCCAACACCACCATCAGCGCATGGAGCGCGAGCCGCAGCGGGATCGACCGGCGTTGCGCGGGCGTCATGCTACACCCCCGCCACGGCGGCGCCGGATCGCCTGCTGCACCACGATCACCAGCGTGATCAGCGCGAAATAGACCACCGATATCGTCGCGCCATAGGCAATGTTTTCCTCGCGCACGCCGTGGCGCACCGCCTCGAACATGACGGTTGCGGTGGTGCCGCGCGGTCCGCCGCCGGTCATCACGTCAACCTGGGTAAACAGGCCGAGCGCGGCAATCGTGGTAACCACGGCGACAAACAGCACGGTCTGGCGCAGGCCAGGCAGCGTGATATGCACAAACCGCTGCCACGCACTGGCCCCGTCAAGCCGCGCCGCATCATACAGCTCCTGCGATATGCCCTGCAGCCCGGCCAGCAGGATCAGCATCTGGAACCCCGCACCCTGCCAGGCCGACATGATCACGATCGCGGGCATCGCGGTGGCCGGATTGCCCAGCCAGTCGACCGGCCTGACCGCGCCCAGGCTGATCCAGCCAAGCGCCTGGTTGAACAGGCCCAGATCCTTGTTGAACAGGAACGCCCAGACCACCGAGACGATGACCATCGACATCACCACCGGCGAAAAGAAGATCGCGCGAAACAGCGTCTGCCCGCGCAGCCCGGCGTTGACCAGCAGCGCCAGCCCCAGCGCCATCGCGCATTGCAGCGGCACCACCAGCACGGCAAACAGCATCGTGTTGCCCAGCGCCTGCAGAAACGCCGGATCGGTGGCGAGCACCGTCACACGCCGATTGCCCAGCCGGAACGCCGTTAACGGGCGATACCCGGCATAGGCGCGATTGCCGCGCGTGATCGACCGCACCCGCGCATAGACCGGCGCGCCCGCCGCACTGCGTTCGGGGGTCTGTACCAGCGCGCCGACCGACAGCAACCGCTGATAATTGCGCAGGCCGACAAACGCGCCGGGCCGGGGCGAGACCAGCCGCTGATCGGTGAATGTCAGGATCACCGCCATCACGAACGGCAGCACCAGAAACAGCATCAGGCCGATCAGCGCCGGCGCGCCGAACAGCCAGGGCGCGATCGGGCTGTGGCGTCGCACGCCCATCACCGTGCCCCCCTCGCCCGCCCGCGATCGTCGACGCCGACCGTATCGGCCAGCGCGCGGTCGATATCGTCGGTCGCATCGTCGAGCGAATCTTGGACATCCTTGCCATCCATCACGTCGCGCATGGCAAATGTGAAGGCATTGGCAATGGTGGGAAAGGCGGGCGTGGCCGGGCGCTGTCGCGCGAACCGCCTCATCAGTTCGAAAAACACGCGCGATTGCCCGTGCGGACCAAAATCGCGCGACAGCGCGGCGGCATGCTCTGTCACGGGAACATTGCCCGATGCATCGCTCATCGCCGCGATCTGCTTGTCCTGCAGCATGAACGTGATGAAGGCCCCGGCCCCGTCCGGGTGCGGACAGGTTCTGCTGATCGCCCATTGCCACGATCCGCCGCCGATCACGACGCCATGCCCGAAATCGGGCGGTGGCAGCACCAGCAGGTCGCTGCCCCAGGCCTTGCGAAAATCCGGTTCCCACCAGTCGCCGCTATAGGCAATCGCGGCGCGCGCTTTGACAAAGGCATTTTCGTCGGGTTCGGCCCGTGCCACCAGCCCTTTGGCAAACAGCGCCTGAAACCACGCACCGAACGCCTGCGCCGGGGCACCGTTCAGCACGCCTTCGGCGCTGGTCATGGTGCGCCGGTCGATCAGGTCGCCGCCAAAACTTTGCAGCATCGGGCTGAAGGCATATGTCCACCAACTGACTTTGTCGTCGCGCGTCGCCAGATCGAGCGGATAGCGATAAGCGCCCTCGGCCTTCAACCGTTCGAGCAAAGTCTGGAATTCCGCCCCGGTCCAGGGTCGGTCGAGCGTGGGCACGCGGGTGTGCATGCGGCGCAGGATCGACGCGCGGGTATAGAGCGCCAGCGCCGCATCGAACTGGCCGACCGCATAGGCATGCCCGCCATAGCGACCGACCGCCGCCGGGCTGACCCGGCGCAACAGCGCGGCCGAAACCTGGCCGTCGAGCGGGCGCAGATGCCCGGCCCAGGCATAGCGGGCGACCATCGGGCTATCGACCGCCACAATGCACGGCATGCGCCCGGCCAGCGAGGCGGCCACGATCGACTGGTCATAACCACCCTGCGGCAGCGATTGTGCGATCACGCGCCAGCGATGCTGCCCGGCGTTGAAGCGGTCGATCAGCACGTTGGTGATCGCCGCCTCATCAAGCCCGACCTGGTTTTTCCACAGCACCAGATCGATGCGATCGCCGCGCGGCGGCGGCGGGCCGCATGACCCGAGCAGCAGGCCGAACAGGACAACCGCGCGACGAACACAATCGATGCGGATTGGCTGCGGGACGAGACTCGGCATGGCCGCCATATAACGCCAAAGTGATGCGACGCGCGTCATGATGATCGCACCCGGCGCGCCGCTCCTCCGCACAATTCCGATCCCCTGCAGCCCTGGCCCTGCCCCCGTGTCATCGACTGGCGCCAAATTGTCAACGTCGACATTTTAAATTGACAACGTCGACAACGGCGATATTCAGGGCTCCGCAGCGCCCCGACGAGGGCCCGCGTTCGTACACTGCGCAATCGCCAAAGGGCGACATGGGAGGGGAAATGACCATACAATTCCGCCATTCGACGAGTCTGCTTGCGCTGACCGCGTCGATCATGACGATGGGCGTCGGCATGACGTCGGCCTATGCCGATGCGCCCGCCCAAACCGCCCCGGCACAGGCCGATCAGGCGCCGCCCGAAGGTATCGGGCTGGAACAGATCGTCGTCACCGCATCCAAAGGCGACAAGACCCAGCTCAAGAGTTCCGTCGCGGTGACCAGCATTTCAAACCAGGCGATCGAGGACTATGCGCCGCGCGGCGAAGCCTCGCTCTACCGGTTGATCCCCGGCGTGCTGGTTCAGGGCGTCAGCGACAGCCCGGGCGGCAATCTCAACATCGCCGCCCGCGGCGTGCCCTCCTATGTCGGCGGCGCCGAATATGTGCAATTGCAGGAAGACGGCCTGCCGATCGTGCTGTTCGGCGATATCCAGTTCGGCAATGCCGACTACTGGATCCGCAACGATCTGGCCAATGCGCGCGTCGAATCGCAGGTCGGCGGCCGCGATTCCACGTTCGCCTCGCAAGGCCCGAGTGCGGTCATCAACTATATCAGCAAGACCGGCGATCGTGACGGCGGGCTGGTCAAGCTGGAAGAAGGCGTCAATTTCAGCCAGAACCGCCTTGATTTCGACTATGGCGGGCATCTCAACGACACCTTGCGCTTCAATTTCGGCGGCTTCGTCAAGGACGGTTACGACCCGCGCCACTTTGGCTATCTGGCGTCCAAGGGCTATCAGATCAAAGGCAACATCACCAAGGAATTTGACGACGGCAAGGGCTTCATCCGCTTTTCATTCAAGCGGATGGATGATCAGGAGCCGACCTATACGGAAAATCCCGTGCTGGCCAATGTGACCACCACCGGCAGCATTTCCAGCGGGCTGACGACCACCGTCCTGCACAGTTTTTCGCAGTTTCCCGGTTTTGACGCGCGCAATCAGACCAACCAGTCGATCTATAACCAGCAGTATCAGGTGCTCAACAACCAGGGCCAGGTGACGACCGCAACGATGCAGGGCATCCATCCCAAGGAAACCGCATTTGGCGGCGAACTGCATTACGAGATCGACAGCAACATCACCATCGACGACAAGTTCCGCTACACCGATGCCAGCGGGGTGTTCAACACGCAGTTCTACAACGCGTTGACCACGTCGAGCCTGATCGGATCGACCGTCAATGGCCAGACCGTCGCGTCGATCAAATATGCCGACGGCCCGCACCAGGGGCAGGCCTATACCGGTGCCTATTACAACGGCAATCCGAACATCAACACCAACATGCGCGATGTCGGCAGCCTGGCCAACGACTTGCGCGTCGAGGGCAAGTTCGCCCTCGATGCCGTCAAGATCACCGCGTTCGCAGGCTGGTTCCACATGCGCCAGACCATCGCCATGGACTGGCACGTCAACCAGACGTTTTCGGATGCCGCGGCCAACGGCGCGATGCTCGATCTGTTCACCGCCAGCGGCGCGCAGTTGACGGCCAATGGCCAGGCCGGGTTCAACAACAACTGGGGCCTTGGCGCCGACAACTACAGCTTCAATTTCACCGACGATGCGCCCTATCTCGATCTGGGATTCAATTTCGGCAAGCTTGACCTCGATGGCAGCTTCCGCTGGAACACGGTGCGCGCCGACGGCTGGAACGATGGCGTCGTGCAAGGGCCGACGTATGCGGTCAGCGATGCGCTCGGCACCGCGCAACTGTCATCGGTCTTGTCCAGCGGGGTGGCGGGCGCCTCGGCGGCGGCCTATGCGCCAGGTGCCGCGCCCGGCAGCACGCCGACGCTGGCCTGCAATCCCTCGATTTGTTCGTCGGGCAATCTGGTCAACTATACCAAGAGCTATTCGTCATGGTCGTTCGGCGCGCTCTACAGCCTGGCCAGTACCACCACCGTCTATGCCCGCATCAGCCGGGGTGGCCGGTTCAACGCCGATCGCCAGACGGTGAATGCCAGCCGTTTCAACGCCGACGGCTCGCTCAACGCGTCAGGCAATGGCGATGCCATCAACTATGTCACCCAGCAGGAAATCGGCCTGAAAAGCCATGGCCGGGTGGTCGGCGGCCAATACGATGTGTCGGCCACTTTGTTCCGCGCGCAACTTGACGAACACAACTTCAATCTGACGGCACCGGCGGGGTCCAACCCGTTCACCGATGCGGTGTTCCACAGCTATGGCCTGGAACTCGATGCCGGGTATCACATCGCGCGGTTCACCATCCAGGCGATCGCGACGTATACCCATTCGATCTATGCCGCCGATGGCGGCGACGCGCCGCTGAGCCTGGCCGGATACCAGTCGCCGCGATCGCCCAAGCTGCAATACGTGATCAGCCCCAGCTATGATTTCGGGCTGGCACGCGTCGGCTTTTCGGTCGACGGCCAGGACGGGACATGGAACTACAATGTCTATGAACCGACCGCTACCACGCCGGGCTATATCAACGCGGTCAAGCTGACGGCGACGACTTTCATCAACGCCTTTGCCACCGTGCGTCCCACCTCGAATCTCGAACTGGGGGTCAATGCCACCAACTTGCTCAACACGCTCGGTTTCCGCAGCGCGGACAATGGCTACACGCCGGGCAGCAACGTGTTGTCGACGGCTGTGGGACTTGGCCGCACAATAACCGCATCGTTGCAGTACAAGTTCTGATCCAGGCCGGGAGGCGGGCCGGTTTGGCAACCGGCACGCCCCCCGATCCTGGCTCACATGACAGGGAACACCCCCATGAATTCCAGCCTGAAGCGGGGCATTTTTGTCGGCGGCCTGTCGGGTCTGCTGTTCGGTTTCGACACCGCAGTGATCGCCGGGACCACCCACGGGCTGGCGCAGACGTTTGATCTCAGCCCCGCCATTCTGGGGCTGACGGTGTCCAGCGCGCTGTGGGGTACGCTGGTGGGGGCGTTCACCGCCGGTATGCCGGGCGATGCGTTCGGCGCGCGCAATTGCCTGCGCGCGATCGCGATCCTGTATGTGGTGTCCGCGCTGGGCTGTTTCTTCGCGCCCGATCTGGCCGTGCTGGTCGCGGCGCGTGTGCTGGCGGGGCTGGCAGTCGGTGCATCGTCCGTGCTGGCGCCCACGTACCTGGCGGAAATCGCCCCGGCCAAGGCGCGCGGCAAGCTGGTCGGCGTGTTTCAGCTCAACATCGTGGTCGGCATTCTGGTCGCCTATTTCAGCAACTATCTGATCGGCCTGCTCGATCTGGGACCGCAGGAATGGCGCTGGAAATTCGGCATCACCGCGCTGCCTGCTCTCGTGCTGGCGGCGCTGCTCTATGCCATTCCCAACAGCCCGCGCTGGTTGGCGGTCAAGGGCCGGATCGACGAGGCGCGCGCCGTGCTGGGCCAGATCGGCAATGCCGACATCGCGGGCGAACTGGCCAGCTATGCCCGCCAGCACACCGCCGCAGCCGGTGAAAAAATCCGCCTGTCGTGGCGCAGACATGCCCGTCCGATCACGCTCGCGGTGCTGGTGGCGTTTTTCAACCAGATGTCGGGCATCAATGCCATTCTCTATTATCTCAACGACATCTTTGCCGCCGCCGGGTTCGGCAAAGTGTCGTCCGATCTGCAATCGGTGATCATCGGGGCGACCAATCTGGTGTTCACCGTGCTGGCGCTCAGCGTGATCGACCGCGTCGGCCGCAAGACCCTGCTGCTGATCGGTTCGGTCGGACTGGTCGCCAGCCTGACCGGGGTGGCGTTCATCGAATTGACCGGAACGCATCAGGCGCTGCTGCTGCCGATGCTGATCGGGTTCATCGCCGCCTTTGCCTTTTCGCAAGGGGCGATCATCTGGGTCTATATCGCCGAAGTGTTCCCCACCGAAGTGCGCGCGCGCGGCCAGGGCCTGGGCTGCTCGACCCACTGGCTGATGGATGCGCTGATCGCCACCGCGTTTCCGATCATCGCAGCCTATTCGAAAGGGCTGCCGTTCGTGGTGTTTGCCGTGGCGATGGCGATCCAGTTCGTGGTGGTGCTGAAATTCTTTCCCGAGACCAAAGGCATCGCGCTTGAAGACATGGAACTGTCGATCAGCCGCTAGATTCCGCGCCGCCTCCCCCATCGAAAGCTCCCTCCCGATGTCCCGTCTTCATCGCCTGTTGGTGTTGCCGCTCGCCGCGCTTGCCGTGCCGGCATCGGCGCAGGCCCCCGTTGCCGCACCCGCCATCCCGACGCGTCAGCCAAACGAGCCGCTGCGACCCGCCTATCACTTCACCCCGCCCGCGCACTGGATGAACGATCCCAACGGGCTGGTCTATTATCGCGGGCTCTATCACTTGTTCTACCAGTACAATCCCGATGCGACGGTATGGGGGCCGATGCATTGGGGCCATGCGGTCAGCCGCGATCTGGTGCATTGGCAGGATCGCCCGATCGCGCTGGCGCCCGATGCCAACGGGATGATCTTCAGCGGCAGCGCAGCGGTCGACTGGCACAACACCAGCGGACTGTCGCACGATGGCGCCCCGCCGCTGCTGGCGCTGTTCACCTATGACAACCCGGCCGCGCGCAAGGCCGGGCAACCCTCGCAGAGCCAGGGGCTGGCCTATAGCCTGGACGCGGGCGAAACCTGGCGCAAATATGCCACCAATCCGGTGCTGCGCGCCGATGCCGGGCAGGTCGATTTCCGCGATCCCAAGGTGTTCTGGCATGCGCCGACAAAGTCATGGGTGATGGCGCTGGCAGTGGGCGACCATGCCGAACTGTTCGGTTCGTCCAACCTGGCCCGGTGGCACCGGCTCAGCCGGTTTGGCGGCGGGCTTGGCGCGCATGGCGGGGTGTGGGAATGCCCCGACCTGCTGCCGATTGCGGTCGAGGGCAGCACCCGGACCCGATGGGTGCTGATCCAGAGCGTCAACCCCGGCGGGCCCAACGGCGGATCGGCAACGCAGTATTTTGTCGGCGATTTCAATGGCACGACATTTACGCCAGACCCGGCCTTTGTCCGCTCGATCGCCGCGCATGGGCCGCGCTGGATCGACTGGGGGCGCGACAACTATGCCGGCGTGGCCTGGTCCGACTTGCCCCGCACCGACCCGCGAACGATCATGATCGGCTGGATGAACAACTGGGACTATGGCCAGAAAACCCCGACCAGCACCTGGCGCAGCGCGATGACCCTGCCGCGCGAGCTGTCGCTGTACCGGCTTGGCGATGGCAGCATGGCGCTGCGCCAGCGGCCGGTGCGCGAAATCCGTGCGCTCGAACGCCCCCTGGTCACCCTGCCCGCGCGCAATCTGGCGGGTGCCAGCACCGTGGCCGTGCCCGGTGAGAGCGTGTCACGCGCGCATATCGAGCTGAGCTTTGCCCTGCCCCGGCATCGCACCAGCGTGGGGATCGAACTGTCGAACAGCCTCGGCGATCGTTACACCTTCAGCTACGACGCCCGGACGAACGCCTTTGTCAGTGATCGCACGCATTCCGGCGCGGTCGATTTCGCGCCCGGTTTCGCCTCGATCGACCGGGCCCCGCGCGCGAGCGGCAACCGGGTGGTCCGCATGTCGTTCTATATCGACACCACCAGCGTCGAGGCGTTCCTGGACCATGGCACCACCGCGATGACCACCGCGCTGTTCCCGCGCGCGCCCTATACGCGCCTGCAGGTGTTTGCCCATGGCGGCCCGGCCAGGCTGACATCATTCCAGGCCCGCGCCATCGCGGTGCAATAGGCGCCCGCCGCGGCCAACAACGATCTGGCCATCCCCGAAACCGGTGCTAAACCAACCCCGCGCGCGTATGGCCCATTGCAGGCGGAGCCCGGGATTGCAGACGATCAAGGATGTGGCCGCACTGGCCGGGGTTTCCGACCGCACAGTGTCGCGGGTCGTCAACGGCGAACCCAATATCAGCGCCAAGACCAGGGCCCGCGTCGAAGAGGCGATCGCCCGGTTGAACTATATCCCCAACCTGGCCGCGCGCATGGTGCGCACCAACCGGTCGGGCGTGATCGGCCTGATCACCGACGTGGTCGCCACCACGCCGAATTCGGTCGACATCATCAGGGGGGTGCAGGACCGCGTATCGCGCGCCAATCTCAGCCTGCTGATCGCCAACACGTCGGGCGCAGCGGGCGAAGAGGCGCGCATCTGGCGCACGTTTCAGGAACACCGCATCGACGGCGTGCTGTTCGCGACGATGTATCACCATGCCATCACATTCGACCCGGCCACGCACAACATGCCGACGGTCCTGCTCAACTGCTTTGCCGCCGGGCGCGACGATGTGCCCGCGATCCTGCCCGACGATTATCAGGGCAGCCACGCCGCCACCTGCCATCTGATCGCGCAGGGCCACACCCGCATCGCCTATGTCACGCTCAACCCGCTGATCCTGGCGGCGGAATTACGCGGTGCGGCATTTGTCGACGCGATGGGCCAGGCCGGGTTGCCGATCCGGCCCGACTGGATCAGGCCGGGTATCGTCGGGGCGGTCGGCGAGGAAGTGATGTGCGCCTACGACGCGGCCAGGGACCTTCTGGCGCGCCCCGCCGAAGACCGCCCGACCGCGTTGCTGACCGGCAACGATGAAATCGCCATGCAGTGCCTGTTTGCCGCCGCCAGTCTCAATCTGCACGTGCCCGACGATATCGCGGTGATCGGCTTTGACGATTTTCGCATCATTTCCGAACAAGTGGTTCCCCCGCTGACGACTATGGCGTTGCCCTATTACGAGATCGGCATGCGCGCGGCGGACAAGCTGTTTGCGATCTTGGCCGGGACCGACGATCAGCCGACCATCGAACGCCTGGCCTGCCCGCTGGTCGAGCGACGCACGGTCTGACCCGCGCAAACCATTATCCGTGCGCGCAACCCTGGTGTGGCAGGGCGGCAAGCACTTGCGCATGGCGCAGGACTTCTCCGGCACCCAGCGGCCCGCCATGGCCCATGTGGAAACGCTGCGCGCCGCCGGTGACCATCCGCGTCAGTTCGCGTGCGACAGTGTGCGGATCATCCTCGAACGGAGGCCGGGTCGCCCGCCCGGTGAAGGCGATGCCGCCGATCAGGATGCCCGAAGCAACCAGATCGCCGACCACCACCTCGCGCGAGGCGAGTTCGACCGCGATCGAGCCTGGGGTGTGCCCGGCGGTGTGGCGCACCACGCCCTCAACCCCGAAATCGTCCAGGCGCACCTGATCACCATCGGACATCAGCATATCGGGCACAAACCCCTCATAGGGCTCATGCGGCAGCGGCGTTTTCAGGAAAAACCGGCCGAACGGACCGGTGGGGCAATACGTCATCGGCGTCTTGCGGCTGTAGAAATCGGCATCGTCCTTGTGCGCCAGGATCGGCGCGCCGGACAATTGGCGCAGGCGCGCCGCGCTGCCCGCATGGTCGGTGTGGGCATGGGTGACGATGATCAGGCGGATATCGCCAAAGGTCAGACCATGGCGCGCCAGTACGCGCGCAATCTTGCGCTCGGAGCCGGGAATCCCGGCATCGACCAGGATGCAGTCCTGCCCGTTCCTGATCAGAAAGGCGTTGACCATGCCCAGCGGCAGGATCGGAATGCGGATGATTTCGGGGCTGTTCATGGGCAATTCCTCGATTGGTGGCTGGCACAATGGCCGGGTCAACGACGGCTGGCGGGATGGACGACCGGCGTGTTCATCAGGGCAATGCCGCAACGCGCGCACAGGCCGCCGATGGGGTGCGCGGGCACGGCGAACCCATCGCCTGCCGTTTGCGCATGGACAAAGTCGCGCAGCAGACCGGCAACGGCAGCGGGCGCCTCATAGGGTGACAGATGCCCGACACCGGGCAGCACATGGAACTGGGCGTGCGGAATGCGGGTCAGCAATTCGCGGCGCAGCGTTTCGGGCGGATCGACGCGATCGTCGGCACCCGAAATGATCATCACCGGCACCGCAATGGCGGCCACGGCGGCGGTCAGGTCTTCCTGGCTCGATTCCAGCGGCCAGGCGAGGCGCGCGGCCGGCGCACCGGCCAGGCTGTCGGCAACCACGGTTTCCAGATCCTGCACGGTCAGGCCATGCGGGGCGAGCACGTGTTCGACAGCGGCAGTCACGCTGGCGCGATCATCATAGGCACGCACCATCGCGCGCCGTGCGTCAAGCGGCAGGCCCAGCGGCCCCGGCGGCGGCGGTGCGACCAGCGCGACGCCGATCAGCCCGGGCGGGCAACGCGATGCGATCAGTTGCGCGACTTTGCCGCCCATCGAATGGCCGACGAGGACATACAATTCCAGATCGAGCGCCGCGATCACCGCCATGGCGTCATCGGCCAGATCGGCCAGCGCATAACCGGTCGGCGGGGCGTCAGACTGTCCCCAGCCGCGCTGGTCGATCGCAACGGTGCGAAAATCCGGCGCCAGCCGATCGACAACATGCCGCCAGGTGCGCGACGATCCGCCCCAATAGTGCAGAAACACCAGGGCGGGCACACCTGCCCCGCGCTGTTCGACATGCAGCCTGACGCCATCGGCAACAACGATCATGGCACGCGTCCCTTGAAGAGTGCAGAGGCGGCGGCACAACGTGCGCGCCGCCTCGCCAGTGGGGTGCAACCGGTCAGGCGGCTGCGTCGACGATGAAGCGCGCGACGGCTTCGGGCTGCGACAGCATGGGCACGTGGCTGGTGTTCACATGCGCGACGGTGGCGTTCATGCGGGCCGCCATGCGTTCCTGTTCGATCTGCGGGATCGCGTGATCCTGATCGCCGATCAGATAGAACGTCGGCCGGGTGCGCCATGCCGCCTGGGTCAGCGTGCCGCCCAGCGCGGCGCCGTTGATCGGGCCCTGCGTGGCATAGACCACGGCCTTTTCGGCGGGATCGAGATCCTGGGCAAACAAGTCGAACACGCCGGCCTGCGACAGCGAGAGAAAGCCTTCGGCGTCGGGGATGATGGCGGCGCCCAGCGGTGCGGCCTCGAACTGTGCGAACAGCGTACCGGCGGATTCCCCGGCATCGGGCGCAAAGGCGTCGATATAGACCAGGCGCGCCACTTTGGGATCGTTGCCGGCTTCGCCAATGACCGCACCGGCATAGCTGTGGCCGACCAGCACGATCGGGCCATCAGTCAGTGCGATGGCGCGGCGAACCGCAGCCACGTCGGCTTCAAAGCTTGTCAACGGCAGTTGCACGGCGGTCACCGAAAGTCCCTGGGCAGCCAGCAGCGGGATCACCTTGCCCCAGCTCGAACCGTCGGCCCATGCGCCATGAACCAGAATTGCGTGCGATACCTTGGTCATTGTCTTGCTCCATGTTTGACCGACCCTGATTGGTCGTTCATTCGATGACCAAGGTTTAGACCAAAGACCCCTTGGCAGAAATGACATATAAACGGCAAATTCTGCCATAATCACGGAGACTGGCCATGCCCCAACCCGGCCTCGCAAGGACAATCTGGTTCATCGTGTTTCCAGGCTTCGAACTGCTCGATCTGGGCGGGCCGCTGTGCGCGTTCAACCTGGCGATCGACTATCACCATGCCGCCTACGAAGTGCGCGTGGTGTCGGCGGCGGGCGGCCTGGTGCGTGGATCGTCGGGCGTGGCGATCGATACGATCGCGCCGCCTTCGCCGGGGCATCTTGATACATTGGTGGTGGTCGGCGCGCCTTCGGCCGAAGTGCTCGACCGCCAGAGCGAAACGGTCGATCTGGTCCGCGCACTGGCCCCGCGCGCACGGCGCAAGGCAAGCGTGTGCACCGGCGCGTTTCTGCTGGCGGCGGCGGGCTTGCTGGACGGCCACCGCGCGACTACGCATTGGCGCTATGCCCCCGAACTGCAACGGCGCCATCCTTTGCTGCGGGTCGATGCCGACCGGATCTTTGTGCGCGAGGACGATATCTGGACTTCGGCGGGGATCACTGCGGGCATCGATCTGGCGCTGGCGATGATCGAGGAAGATTGCGGCATTGCCACGTCCAAGGCGATCGCGCGCGATCTGGTGGTCTATCACCGGCGGAGCGGCGGCCAGTCGCAGTTTTCGACCATGCTCGAACTCGAACCCCGCCCCGGCCGCATCCGCGATGCGCTGGCCTATGCGCGATCACACTTGCGCGAACGCCTGTCGGTCGAACAACTGGCGGATGTCGCAATGATCAGCCCGCGCCAGTTTGCGCGCCAATTCACCGCCGAAACCGGCGAGACCCCGGCGCGCGCGGTCGAACGCCTGCGCTGCGAGGCGGCGCTGCCGCAGATCGAGGCGAGCACCGAGCCGCTCGACCAGATCGCGATCCAGGTCGGTTTTGGTGACATGGAGCGCATGCGCCGCGTCTGTCTGCGCATTTACGGGCAGACGCCCCAGGCCCTGCGTCGCCGTGGCCGGGCGCTCGAAGCCGCAGACTGACCGGACGGGATCACGCGACTGCGGCATCCCAGGGCAGGCTGCTGCCCAAACGATCGACCAAAAAATCGATGAATGTTCTCAATTTCAACGAGATATGGCGGTTCGAGGGATAGACCGCGTGAATTGCCAGATCGATCGTGCGGTGGTCGGGCAACACTTGCACGAGGTCACCCGTGGCGATCCTTTCGCCAAACACGAAGCTGGGACCATAGGCCACCCCGCCACCGCGCAAGGCGGCTGCCAACAGCAATTCCATGGTGTTGGCGACCATCCGCGTGGGCCCACCGATCATATGCGAGGTGCCGTCGGGATCGACAATCGTCCAGTCCCCGGCGGAAATCGCATCGCTGAAGGCCAGGCGCGGGGCACTGCGCAAATCGGCAACCGTGCGCAATGCGCCGTGCCGGTCGAGAAACGCGGGCGCGGCGCAGAACACCATGCGGCACGGCGCCAGACGCCGCGCCACCAGGTCTGAATCGCGCAGCCGGCCAATTCGCACCGCCACATCGATCGCATCGGCCAGCAAGTCGATATAGCGGTCGCTCAGCACCGCCTCGATGGCAATTTGCGGATAGAGCGCCATGAAATCGGCGATGACCCCGCTCAGGTGCATGGCGCCAAACGTATAAGGCGCAGCGATGCGCAACGTGCCGTGCACCACGGCCTGGGCCTGTGCGGCTTCGCGCCTGGCATCCTCATATTCGTCGAGGATGCGCCTGCTGCGCGCGTAATAGGCGCGTCCCGCCTCGGTCAGCGACAGATGGCGCGTGCTGCGCTGCATCAGCCGCACATTCAGATCGGCCTCGATCGCCGCGACATGCTTGCCAGCCATCGATGGCGACAGACCATGGCGCCGCGCCGCAGCGATCAGGCTGCCCTCGTCGGCTGCGGTCACGAACACCGCCATGCTGGTCAAGCGGTCCATTGGCCATCCTTTCGATCACCACACTATCGATCGGTGATAGCGGCGCGTCGATTATCAACAAGGGGGATGGAACCTATTTTCGCGGTCAACGTCGGCCATGCCGGCCGATGACGGAGACAGACGCGGTGATTGTGGCGAATGGTATTGACCTTCATGTCGAACGGCAGGGTGATCAGGGACCGGCGATCGTGTTCCTGCATTACTGGGGCGGCTCTTCGCGCACCTGGCATCACGTTACGGCCCGGCTGGCGCCGTCCTGCCGCACGATCGCCATCGACCATCGCGGGTGGGGCCGGTCGGACGCGCCACCGGCCGGCTATGCGCTGGCGGATCTGGCCGCCGATGCCCTCGCCGTGATCGGGCAGCTTGGTCTGGACCGGTTCGTCATCGTCGGGCACTCGATGGGCGGCAAAGTGGCGCAGTTGATGGCGGCAGGCCGCCCCGCCGGGCTCGACGGACTGGTGCTGGTGGCCCCCGCACCGCCCACCCCGCTGGCGCTGCCCCCGGTCGCGCGCGACATGATGGCCACTGCCTATGCCTCGCGACACAGTGTCGAGCAGACCATCGACCAGGTGCTGACCGCCACGCCGCTGGCTCCCGCCGACCGCGAACTGGTGATCGAAGACAGCTTGCGCGGTGCCCCGCAGGCCAAGCTGGCGTGGCCGACGGCGACCAGCCGCGAAGACATTTCGGGGCTGGTCGGGCAGATCGCCGTTCCCACTCTGGTGGTGTGCGGGGCTGGCGACCGTGTCGACAGCCCGGCCATCATCGAGGCAGAACTGATGCCGCGCATTCCCCATGCCCGGCTGACAGTGCTGCCCGACATCGGCCATCTGGTGCCGCTCGAAGCGCCCGCAGCGCTGGCCGCAGCGATTGCAGAGTTTGTCAACGGCCTGAAACCGCGCGCCTGAAGCGCGGGATTGCCAACCCGGCGATCCGACTATGCCGCCAAAGGGGGGGCCATGGCCCGTCCCGCCCGGTTCGGGCGGAGACGGGCCATGGGTTCTATCCCAGGCCTAGCCGGCGTCGCGCGCCGCGCGCTCGATCACATCGGCGACCAACCGGGGCTGCGACACGAACACCGCATGGCTGCCGGTGATTTCGGTCACTTTGGCACCCGCCCGCTTGTACATCGTGCGTTCCAGCGCGGGGTTGATCATGCGGTCCTGCGTCGCCACCACGGCATAGCTGGGCTTGGTTTTCCAGGCCGCCGCGGTGATTGGCGTGCCAAAGATGTCCGCCTTGATCGGCACTTGCGAAATGGCCATGAACTGCGCCTCGGCAGCGGGCACATCAGCGGCAAAATCGGCCGGGAACTGGGCCGGATCAACCTCCAGATAGCCATCGCCGATCGGCACGATGCTGTTCGATGCGGGCGGATTGCTGCCGGTCAGCGGCCCCAGGCGTTCGCCTTCATCGGGCGCAAAGGCGGCGACATAGACCAGGCTGGCGACATGGGCGTTGTTGCCCGCCTCGGTGATGATCGCGCCGCCATAGCTGTGCCCGACCAGCACCGCCGGGCCCGTCTGATGATCGAGAATGCGGTTGGTTGCCGCGACATCGTCGGCCAGCGAGGTTTCGGGTTCCTGTACCACGCTGACGGTATAGCCGTCCTTGCGCAGGATCTCGGCAACCGGTTGCCAGCCCGATCCATCGGCAAAGGCGCCGTGAACCAGGACGATGGCGCGCACCGGTGCACCGGCGGGGGCGGCAACCGCGGCGCCCGACAGCGCAAGGAACGAAGCAGCGGCAAGCAATGTGCGAACGGTGGTCATCGAAAGTCTCCTGTGGGAACATGGATGAGGGCAAGCGCCATCGCCTCCGCCCGCAGGCAGAACGACGCGCTTTGGTCGGGGGTGGATCGGGTGCCGCTAACGACCTGTCAGCAGGCGCAACCCGAACGCCGGACCCGATCGCACCAACAGCGGCAATGTGTCGCGCAGTTCGACCGGAAGCAGGGCCAGACAGGCTGCACCAACGGTGCCGGCCAACCGGTAGGTGACCGCATCAGATGCGGCGGAGGTGTGATTGGGTTCGAGGTGCATCGCCGGTCTCCATCTGACACTTTGGATGATCGGCGATTTTCCGTGCGATGGCTATGGGATCGATCCCATGGATCCTGCCACGATCATCGCATAAACTGCCAACATCGCCCCCCGGCCCGGATTTCGGGTGTGGCACGATCGTGCCGCACCGGGCACCGGAATCGCCCGTAACCTGCTGCGACTGGTGCCCGCACCCCGTTGTGGAGCGTATCAGGCCATACGCCCGGACCGCGCCGGCCGTGGTTACGCCGATGGCGTGCAAGCGTGCCACTATCGAGTGCCGATACCAGAAAGACGATTATCCGCAGCCGCGCGTAAAGCTAGGACCGATGCGATTTTGGTCCAGCCGCCCAGCCAGAGGGAACGCCCGATGCCCCACCCCGATACGCCCATTGCGCTGGCCGCGTTGCAGCTTGCGCGCGACCATCTCGATCCGTTCCTGTTCAACCATGTCATGCGCAGCCATGCCTTCGGGCGCGAAGCGGCGGCGCTGCAAGGGCTGGTCTATGATGAAGAGCTCTATTTCGTCGGCGCGGTGCTGCACGATCTGGGCCTGGTGGAACGGTTCATCGGCCAGGACCGGTTCGAGATCGACGGTGCCGATGCCGCCGCCGAATTCCTGTCGCGACAGGGCTATAGCGATGCCAAGATCGCCGTCGTGTGGGATGCCATCGCATTGCACAGTACACCCGGCGTGCCCCAGCGCAAACAACCGGAAATCGCGCTGGTGCAATTGGGCGCAGGGATCGACATCGGCGCAATCCCGCGCGCGCTGGTGACGCCTGAAAGCGTCGAGATGATCCTGGCCGAATATCCCCGGCTCGGCTTCAAGCGCGCCATGCTCGACGCGATGGCGGCGGTAATCCGGCGCAAGCCGATGACCGGCGCGGTCAATCTGATGGGCGAAGTGGGCCGCGACCACGCCCATTTGCCAATTCCCGGCTTTTGCGCGATCGTCATGAACGCCGAATTCGACGAATGACCAGTGCGCATGCCCGATCGGGCATGCGCACCACAAGAAATGTCAAAAACCGCAGCAAGTGTGGCTAAAGCCTGCGTCCCCGGCGCGGCGTAGATCCTGTCTCCAGAAAAAATCGAAAAGGCCCAGCGTGCCGCAGATGCACGCATGGCCAGGATGGGAGAGACGGGACATGGTAGCATCGAGCGCCTTGCGCATGGTGATCGCGGGATTTTTGTGCGGGGCAGTCAGCCCGGCCTGGGCCGCCGCTGGCGATGCCCCGGCGGCACCGGCCACCGACAGCGCACCGCCCACCGGCGAAATTCTGGTCACCGCGCTGCGGCGATCGGAATCGGTGCTGAATGTGCCCTTGTCGATTTCGGCGGTCAGCGGCAATGCGCTGGCGGCCAAAGGCGTGACCAATTCGGTCGATCTGGCCGAAGTCGTGCCCAATCTGCAGGTCAGCACCAATTTCGGCACTGCCCAGCCCAACTTTTCGATGCGCGGGATATCGGTCGCCAACGAATACAATTCGAACCAGGTCTCGCCGGTCGGCGTCTATATGGACGATGTCTATCTGGCGGCGCGGGCCAGCCACGGCATGGGGCTGTTCGATCTCGACCGGGTCGAAGTGCTGCGCGGGCCGCAGGGCACGCTGTTTGGCCGCAACACCACCGGCGGCGCGATCGATTTCATCACCAGGGGCCCCAAATTGCAGGGCGACAACGGCTATGTCGATCTGGGCTATGGCAATTTCAACACGTTCACCGCGCAAGGCGCGGGCGAAATCACCACCGACGATGGCCAGTTGGGCATGCGCGCGGCGATCAATTATGTGAAGGGCGACGGACAGTTCGCCAATGTGGCGCCGGGCGCCATGCGTCCGGGCAGCCAGGATACATTGCAGGGCCGTTTTTCGGTGCGGTTCCGCCCCACCGGCAGCGGGTTGGATATCAAGCTGCGCGCCTATGCCGGGCGCGACAACCCCACCAGCACGCCGGTGTTCGGCCCGGCATCCGCGCGACAGGGTCTGGATTTCTTCACCGTCAACGAAGGCAATGTGGGGTATGACCGGACCAGCGCCTGGGGCACTGCGCTGACCGTGTCGTACGCGTTCACGCCGGGCCTCACGGCAACCTCGATCACGTCCTACGACGGGGGGCGGCTGAACATGCAGTCACCGTCCGATGGTACGCCCGAAAGCGGCGCCTATGCCCCGGCCGATTTTGGATCACCGGTTACCGGCGAGGGCGATCTCTATATCCACTGGCATTCGATATTCCGCCAGTTCACCGAGGAAATGCGCGTCAACTACGAATCCGGAAAGCTGAAGCTGGTCGGCGGCGTGTTCTATGGGTGGGACCGCACCACCACCGACAACGATTTCAACATCGGCGTCGCCACGCTGGGTGCGGTCGGGTACTATCAGCACTATGTGCAGAACCGCTATTCGGTCGCGACGTTTCTGCAGGGGGATTACCAGATCACCCCGCGGCTGAGCCTGACGCTCGGGCTGCGCGAAACCTGGGACAAGGCGCTCTATCAGAACGGCACGGCCGATGAATATTTCGGCGGGTTCCTGCTGGGCGCGGGCGAAACCCCGCTGGCGACAACGGTGTGCACACCTTCGGCACCCGGCGCGGCCTGCACGCCCGGTTCTGCGCCTTATGCGGCGGCGGGCAACAATGCAGCGCTGACCGGGCGCGCCTCGTTGAACTACAAGCTCGACGAGGGTCTGCTGGCCTATGCCAGCTATAACCGGGGCTATCGCTCGGGCGCGTTCAATGGCGGTGCCTATACATCGCAGACGGGCATCGACTATGTCCTGCCCGAACGGGTCAACGCCTATGAAGTGGGCCTGAAAGGACACCTGTTCGATCACGCGCTGACGTTCTCGACCGCCGCGTTTTATGACGATTACCAGAACCAGCAGTTGCAGAACACGCTGCCGGGGCCGGTCGCGATCCTGGTCAACGCGCCAAAGTCGGAAATCTATGGCGGCGAGCTTGAGGCGACCTGGCATGCCCTGCCCACGCTGGCGTTCAACGGATCGCTGGGCCTGCTGCACGCCAAATACAAGGAACTGACCCTGCAAGGCGTCGATCTGGCCGGACAGGATCTGCCCTTTGCCCCGCACGTGACCGCCCAGGCGGGTGTGGACTGGGCGGTCTGGCGCCAAGGCGCCGATGAAATCAGCCTGTCGCCCAACCTGGCCTATACCAGCCATGTCTATTTCACGCCGTTCAATCTGGTGAACGCCAACGCGTTGCAGGCCAACAGCGAACTGCAACAGAACGGGTATACCAAGGTCAACGCGCAATTGGTGTGGAAACATGCCGGCTATGCGGTCCGCGCCTGGGTCAGCAACGCGTTCAATACCAAAGTGCTGGCCTATGGGCTCGATCTGCGCGGTGCGGGGTTCCCCTACAACTTCCTCGTGCCATCCACCCCGCGCACGTTCGGCATCAGCGTTCACGCCGGTTTCTGATCCATGGCCGACATCGCCCCATCGCGGCCCGATCTCAAGAACCCCGATCTCTATATCGAGGCCATGCCGCATGCGCTGTTTGGGCAATTGCGGCGCGACGAACGCGTCTATTGGAACGCGGAAAGCGACGGACCCGGGTTCTGGGCGGTGCTGCGCCATGACGACATCGTCGAGGTTTCGCGCCAGCCCGGCCTCTATTCATCGGCGCATGCCCATGGCGGCCACCGCATTTTCAACGAGAATGAAGTCGGGCTGACCGGGGCGGGTGACAGCGCGATCGGCATTCCGTTCATCTCGATCGATCCGCCCCTGCACACGCAGTACCGCAAGCTGATGATGCCCGCCGTCGCGCCGGGGCGGCTGGCGGGGATCGAGGATCGCATCGTCGCCCGCACCGCGGCCTTGCTCGACGCGATCGAGCCGGGGCGGCCG
This sequence comes from Novosphingobium sp. FSW06-99, assembly GCF_001519065.1. Classification (GTDB taxonomy): domain Bacteria; phylum Pseudomonadota; class Alphaproteobacteria; order Sphingomonadales; family Sphingomonadaceae; genus Novosphingobium. The sequence continues at coordinate 4,349 of NZ_KQ954260.1, read as the reverse complement.
GTCGACATGGTGCAGGCGCTGTCGGCGCCGTTGCCGCTGATGACTTTGTGCGAATTGCTCGATCTGCCGCCCGATGTCGACTGGCGCGATCTCTATCACTGGACCAACGCCTTCGTCGGTGAAGACGATCCCGAATTCCGCCAGAGCCCGGAAGCCATGGGCGCCATTCTGGCCAGCTTTTTCGCGCTGATGCAGCGCCTGTTCGCAGCGCGCAGACATGGACCGGGCAACGATGTGGTGACCCTGCTGGCAAGCGCCGACGTGAATGGCGAGCCGACACAGTTTCGCGATTTTCTGGGCAACATGATCCTGACGCTGGTCGGCGCGAACGAGACCACGCGCAATTCGCTCAGCCACACGATGGTCAACTTTGCCGCCAACCCGGCGCAATGGGACATGGTGCGCGCCGACCCTGCGATCCTGACAACGGCGGTGCGCGAAATGGTGCGCCATGCCAGCCCGGTCATCCACATGCGCCGCACCGCCACCGCCGACACCGTGCTGGGCGGCAAGGCGATCAAGCGCGGCGACAAAGTGGTGCTGTGGTATGCCTCGGGCAATCGCGACGAAACCGTGTTCGATCGCCCCGATGCTTTTGACATCACGCGCGGAAACATTCAGCATCTGGGCTTTGGCCACGGGCAACACGTCTGCGTGGGGTCGCGTCTGGCCGAAATGCAATTGCGGGTGGCATTCCGGTTGCTGGCCGGGCGGGTGAAGCGGTTTGACCTGCTGTCCCCGCCGCGTCGGTTCCGGTCGAATTTCATCAACGGGCTCAAGACCCTGGAGATGATCCTCGAGCCGGCGTGACCGCTCGCGCGTTTGGGAGAAACGTTCATGGCTGCACACCCGCGTTTCAACCCCGCCGGGACTTGCGAGGCGATCATTTCCGATGCGCTGGGGCGCGGGCCCGACATGCAACTGGGGTCGCAGATCGATGGCTGGCAATTGTGCCGCTGGCGCCAGTTTGTCGGATCGTATGTGGTGCCCGCGCTGCCCGAACCGCTCTATACCGTGCATATCGCGGGACAGCAGCACAACCGCACCTGGCTGAACGGCGGGTGGAGCGAACATGCCTCGATGCACGGATGCGCCACGATCGTGCCTGCCGGACAGCAGACCGGCTGGCTGATCGATGGAGAGCTGGATGTGGTGACGCTGAGCGTGGCGTCGGACCAGTTGCACAAGGCGCCCGCCGCCGACCAGTTCCGCACGATGCGGTTTGCCTTTTCCGATCCGCTGGGCGCGGCGCTGACCCGGCAGGTGCTGTCGGAACTCTATGCCCCGCAAAGCGATGAACGCGAAGTCTATGTCGGCGCGCTGGTCAATGCGCTGAAGGCGCATATCCTGCGCGGCGCCAATTCGATGTCGGCCAGCGAAGTGCCGACATCGGCGTTTTCCTCGTACCGCATCCACCATGTCATGAACGGCATCCTGCGGCACCCCGAAGCGCAGCATTCGCTGGAGGAAATGGCCGACATTGCAGGGCTGACCCCGTCGCATTTCTGCCGCGTGTTCCGCAAGGCAACCGGGCTGACCCCGCATCAATATGTGATGAAGACCCGGCTCGACAAGGCGCAGCAGCTCTTGCACCAGACCGACCAGTCGATCGCGATGGTCGCCGAAGGCCTGGGCTTTGCCAGCCAGAGCCATTTCACCCGCGCCTTTCGCCAGTTCACGGGCGAGGCGCCGAGCGAATTCCGCAAGCGCGCGCGAACCTGATCGTAAAGGACACCACCACCGTGCAGATCACCGCCGCCGTCGCCCGTGCCCCGCACGCCGATTTTGCCCTCGAAACACTCGATCTGGCCGCGCCCGGCGCCGATGAAGTGCTGGTGGCGATCGCGGGCGTCGGATTGTGCCACACCGACATCGTGTTTCGCGACCAGTTCGTGCCGTTTCCGCTACCCGCCGTGCTGGGCCACGAAGGTGCCGGGGTGGTCGTGGCGATGGGCCCGGGCGTCACCAAAGTCGTGCCCGGCGATACCGTCGTGCTGGGCTTTGCCAGTTGCGGCACATGCCCGCGCTGTGCCGATCACTTGCCGTCCTATTGCCGCGAATTCGTAGCGCGCAACTATGCCGGGGTGCGGCCCTGCGGCACCAGCCCGCTATCACGCGACGGCGTGCCGGTGGCAGGGGCGTTCTTTGGCCAGTCCTCGTTTGCCAGCCACGCGCTCGCCGATCAGCGCAATGTGGTGAAAGTCGATGCGACAGGGCTCGATCTGGCCATCCTCGGGCCGCTGGGCTGCGGGTTGCAGACCGGGGCTGGCGCAGTGTTGCGGGCGATGGATTGCCCGCCCGGCAGCACGATCGCGGTGTTCGGCGGCGGCCCGGTCGGGCTGGCCGGGGTGATGGCGGCCCATCACCGGGGCTGTGCGCGGATCATCCTGATTGAACCGGTGGCCGCGCGCCGCGCCATCGCGCGCGACCTTGGCGCCACCGAGGTGATCGATCCGGCCACCGGCGATGTTGCCGCAGCCTTGCGCGCGCTGGTTCCCGAAGGGGTCGACTTCGCGCTGGAAACCAGCGGCCAGGTCGCCGTGGCCCAGGCCGCGCTTGCCAGTCTGGCCAGCCGGGGCATGCTGGGGCTGGTCGGCGTGCCGCCCCGGCCCGACGACGCGCTGTCGCTCAATCTGGCCGCTGCGATCACGTATGGCCAGCGCATCATCGGCATCATCGAGGGAGACAGCGATCTCGACGGGTTCATCCCCGAATTGATCGCGCTGCACCGCGCCGGACGTTTTCCGTTCAACCGGCTGATCAGCACTTTCCCACTCGCCCGGATCAATCACGCAATCGCCGCGCAGCACCGGGGCGAATGCATCAAGGCCGTGCTGATCCCGTAACCCGTCATTCCGGCAGGCCACCGGTCTGGCGCAAGGCCTCGCCCAGCGCCAGCGCGGCAGACGTTGCCAGGTTCATCGAGCGCACTTGCGGCCGCATCGGCAGGCGCACGCGCGCCGGGCACGCTTCGGCAACGGCACCGGGCACGCCCGCGCTTTCCTTGCCAAACAACAAGATATCGTCCGGTCTGAAGGTGAATTCATAGGCCGACTGGCGGCTCTTGGTGGTGAACAGCACCAGGCGACCAGTGCCGACGGTGGCCGCAAACGCGTCAAACCCGGCATGCCGCGTGACGCTCACATGATCGATATAGTCCATCGCCGTGCGGCGCACACGGCGATCGTCCCAGGCAAAGCCCATCGGCTCGATCAGATCGACAGCCGCCCCCAGGCACGCACCAAGGCGCAGAATGGCGCCGACATTTCCGGCAATTTCCGGTTCGAACAAGGCAATTCGCATGCCCGTTCCATGCCGCCGCAACGGCGGCCTGGCAAGCGCGGCGGCGGGAAATCGAGCCGGGCGCCGCGGGCAGATCGTCACCGGGCCCGATCAGGCATTGATCAATCCGGCGCTTGCTGTGCAGGGTGCGTCGGCGCACCATGCTGGCGAGGAATTGATGACGCTCGAACAATTGCGGATTTTCGTCGCGGTGGCCGAACGTGAACATGTCACGCGCGCCGCCGAGATGCTCAACGTGACCCAATCGGCGGCAAGCAGCGCGATCGCCGCGCTGGAGGCGCGACACGATACCAAGCTGTTCCACCGGGTCGGACGCGGCATCGAACTGACCGATGCCGGGCGCATGTTCCTGGTCGAGGCGCGCGCGGTGTTGGCCCGCGCGGCCAGCGCGGAACTCGCGCTGTCGGAATATGCCGGGCTGAAGCGCGGCAATCTGCGCCTCGTCGCCAGCCAGACGATCGCCGGATACTGGCTGCCCGAACGCCTGGCCGCGTTTCACCAGCGCTATCCGGAGATCGAATTGTCGGTCGCCATCGCCAACACTGAAAACGCCGCGCAATCGGTGCTGACCGGCGAGGCGGAGCTGGGCTTTATCGAAGGCGCGATCGACGAGCCCGCGCTGGCGCACTGGAAAATCGGCACCGACCGCATGTTGCTGGTCGGTCGCGCGCAAGTCGATACGGTGACCAATGACTGGCTGAAAGATGCGCCGTGGATCATGCGCGAGCGGGGATCGGGCACGCGATCGACGTTTGAAAGCGCGGTGGTCGATCGCGGCCTGTCACCGGCAGACCTCAACGTCGTGCTGACCCTGCCTTCGAACGAAGCGGTGCTGGCGGCGGCGCGCGCGGGCATCGGCTATGCGGTGCTGTCGCAACTGGTGGTGGCCCCCGCCATCGAGGCACGCGCGCTGTTTGCCCTGCCGTTCAATCTGCCCGAGCGGTGGTACTTTGGCCTGCGCCAGAAGGAGCGCTATCGCAGCAAGGCCGCCGACGCCCTGCTGGAGGTGATCAAGGGGTTCGATGCGCACTTTGACTGGACGATCT
>NZ_KQ954259.1:170768-231741 GCF_001519065.1 Novosphingobium sp. FSW06-99 | reverse complement strand
AGTTCACGGCATAGACCAGCTTGCCGCCGACAAACGTCATGTCGACATGACCGTTCAGCAGCACTTGGGGGTCGGCGGTCAGCGGATTGAACGGCAGCACGATCATGTCGGCCAGCTTGCCGGGTTCGATCGTGCCCTTGTCGTGTTCCTCGCGCGAAAACCAGGCGCCGTTGGCGGTGTACATGCGGATCGCCTCCGCCCGGCTGACCGCTTCTTCGGCTCCGTGCACCGCGCCGCTTGGACCTTTGCGGGTGATCGCGGCGTAGAGCCCGACCAGCGGCCCAACCGGCAGATTGTCGCTGCCGAACGCCATGAAAATGCCGAACTTGTGCGCCGGTGTGGCGATCGAATTGTTGTGTTCCAGTCGCCAGTCGTCGAGCAGCGCGACATAACGGTTTTCCAGATTGTAGAGAAAATTGGGCTGCTGCGCGATCCAGATATGGTCGCGCGCCATCGTCGCCATCGTGGCATCGGGCGGCATGATGGTGAAATGGTCGGTAAACCAGCGGCGGTCGGCGCTGTCGTGGGCGGGATCGGGAATCGCTTCCAACGACTTTGCATAGGCGTTGATGGTCTGCACGATCGCCGCATCGCCGATGCAATGCAGGCCCATCTGCCAGCCCAGGCGATTGGCGGTATCGACCATGTCCTGCAATTCGGCATCGGTATAGCGACCCTTGCCGCGAAATCCGGGCTGTCCCTTGTAATCGACCAGCAGCCACGCGGTCGGCCCGGTAAACCCGCCATCGACCAGATTTTCGCCGATCGCACCCAGCCGCACCCGATCGGTGCCATACCCGGAATGGTGCGGAAACGCCTTCAGCCGCTCGGCGCCCGGATAGGAAATATACATCGTGACGCGCGGCAACTGGTCGCCCATTTCGGCATAGAGCGCCTGCGCGCGGCGAAAGGTCATTTCGCCACTGGCGACTTCGGCGCCCGGCGCGGCCGGCGCGATGCCGCCCTGGCCAACCGGTTCGTCATCGATCCTGCCGCTGGCGTCGTGAAAGCTGGTGATGCCAAGCGCCAGAAATCCTTTCAGCGTGCGGATCATCGGCGCCTTCATCTCGGCCCAGGTGGGCGGCGGGATGAACCGTTCGACAATGTCCTGCCGTTCGCGAATGATCCCGCCCGGCTCGCCACGGGCATCGTGTTCGATCAGCCCGCCTTTGGGATCGGGCGTGTCGCGCGTCACCCCGGCCAGCTTCAGCGCCAGCGAATTGGCGGCTGCCGAATGTGCGCCCGCGCGCACCAGCAGCACCGGATTGTCGGGCGCTGCGGCATCGAGATCGGCACGCGTCAGATTGCGCTTTTCGGCCAGCGCGGCTTCCTGCCAGCCATAGCCGGTGATCCATTTGCCCGGCCCCAGTTCAGCCGCCTTTTTGCGCACCATGTCCTGAATTTCGACGATCGAATGCGCCACCAGCGGGTTGATGTCGCTGGGGCCGATCGGAATGGGATGGAGATGGGTGTCGATAAATCCGGGCATCAGCGTGCGCCCGTGCAGATCGATGACCGTGGGCGCGTCATACCGTTCGAGCAGGTCCTCGCCGCCTGTCGCGACGATCCGCCCGGCGCGCACCGCGACGGCCGTGCGCGTCGAAAACGCGGCATCGACCGTCAGCACCTGGCCGTCGTGGAGAATGAGATCGACCGCTTCTTTTGCCACAACCGCTGCTGGCCACAGACCGGCCCCCGCCAACAGCGCCGCCACGAACAGACCCTTGCGCATCGCGATCCCCCTGGTTCGATTGCGCTCACCATGCCGCGCGCCGCAACCAAGAGCAAGCACGCCCCGCCACCCTTTGGCGGGGGGCGACGATCAGGCGGTGGCGATGATCGGGAATTCGTCGAGCGGCAGCGGATCACCGGCCTTCAACCGTTCGGCCAGGTGGGGATAGGGTGGCGATGTGGCGCCGCCGCGGTCGGCATAGACCGCGTCTTCGCCAAACCAGCGGGTGGAAAACGCGCGGCGCGCGCCGGCGGTGCGGTTGCCCGGCGCGCCGTGCACGGTCATGAAATTGAACGCGATGCAATCGCCGGGGGCCAGATCCCACGACACGATGTCATAGGCATCGCGGTCGGCCGAGATGTCGGGCATCTCCACCAGATCGTCGGTCTGGTGATCATAGGCGGTGCCGTCAAACCGGCGCGGGCGGAACAGTTTGCCCCAGGCATGGCTGCCCGCCACCGATTCCAGGCAGATTTCGCGGGGGACGGGATCGAGCGGCAGCCACAGGCTGACGGTCTGTTGCCCGGCCACGCAATAATAGGGGCTGTCGTGGTGCCACGGGGTGGGGATATCGGCACCGGCTTCCTTGACCAGCAGATGTTCGTGAAAGATCCGCGCCACGCGCGATCCCATCAATTGGCGTGCCACGTCCCCCGCCGCGCTGTCGCGCACGAATGCGCTGAATTCGGGGATGGCCGCCCAGTTGCAATAATCGCCGAAAAAGCGCGCCCGGCCATTGGTGTAATTGCGGTGCAGCGGGCTGGGGCTGGCCAGATTGCGGCGCGCGCCTTCGCGCAAGGGATCGATCCAGTCGGCAAACAGCCCGCGCAACACGACGACACCCCGATCGCGAAAGGCCGATCGCGTTTCGGTCGAAAGCTGGGGTGCGGTCATGGCTGTCGGGCTCCGTCGGATCACAGGGATGCCCCACCAAACCACTGTCGACGGTATCGCGACAACCCCAATTTTGCTTATTGCGACAGTTGCGCGGGCTGGACCAGCGCCTCGATCGGCAACGGCGCGACTTCGACCCGGTTGCGTCCCCCGGTCTTGGCTGCATAAAGCGCCTGGTCGGCGCGTGCCAGCAATTGCTGATAATCCAGTTCGCCCTGCCATGGGGCCAGGCCGAAGCTGGCGGTAACCGCCAGTTCGCGCTGGTCCGCCAGGCGCACCGTCAGTCCGGCAATGTGCGCGCGCAGGTTTTCGGCGATTTCGATCCCCCTGGCCTCGTCGGCATCGACCAGCACGATCGCGATCTCTTCGCCGCCGAACCGAAACACGAAATCCGATGGTCGCACGGTGTTGACCACACAGGCGGCCAGTTGCTGCAACACCCGATCACCAGCCAGATGCCCGTATTCGTCATTGATCGACTTGAACCAGTCGACATCGAGCATCACCAGGCAAAATCCGCTCGGCTGGCGGGCCTTTTGCACCGCGATTTCGCGCATCAACACGGTTGGCAGAAACCGGCGATTGAGCAGGTTGGTCAGCGGATCACGGCTGTTTTCGATTTCCATGCGCGCGTCGAACACGGTGTTGAGCGCAAACTTGATCGATCCGACTTCGGTCTGGATCAATGCGATCATCCGGCCAAGTTCGCCCCGGTCGGCATCGAGCAGGGCGGCAAACTGCGGGATGATCGTGCGATCGATGCGTTCGATCGCCTTGGCAATCAGGGCAAGATCGGGCGCGCCTTCGAACATCAGTTGCGCCTTGTGATCGAACCACAGCCCGAATTCCGATTTTTCCAGCCGGGGCAGGTCGGTTGCGTCCTGGGCCTGGTAGAGCCGCGCGAGCAGCCCTTGCAGCCAGTCCATCAGCGCGGCGCGCTGGCGCTCGCGCTCCATGGCAAGGTTCTGTCCCAGCGCGTGCAGGCGATAGGCTTCCTCGGCGCGCGCCTGTTGGGCGCGGTCGGTCAGATAGCCCTGTTCGCGAATTTCGATCGCGGTGTCGATCACCACGATTACATGGGCCATCGCGTCGAGCACGTCAGCGCGGTCGATCGGCTGATCGCGCAACTGTGTGATAAACCACAGTTTCAATTTGCGCATCGAACGCGACAGCGCATGCGCGGGCAAACCGATGCGCGACATCAGCTTGCCGACTTCGGCCTGCCGGGTTTGAAACGCGTCGCGTTCCGCGGGGTCGAGCGTCAGCAACGCGTGCAGCCAGCGGATAAAGCGGTCGGCGAAGTCGGCGCGCGCGGCGGGGTCTGAAAACACGTCGGCGATGGCCTGGTCATCGCCCAGATAGGCCAGATAGCGTTGGTGGAGATCATCGCGGTGCCCGGTCACGATGCTGACCAGCAGCGCGCGGATGGCCGGGCGGGTTTGCGCCACGTGCGCCGACCATTCGCTGCTGGCGCGCTGGATCGCGGACTGGGGCAAAGTGCCTGACACTGGTGGAACCCTCCGATGGCTGGCCATGACGGCAGCACCGGGTGCCTCTCTGACAGGTCGGGTCGCACTGCAATGGATAGGTTCCATTGTGGACAAGATGCCCTGGCCGTCGCGTGCCAGTGTGCGGGCCTAGGTGATCTCCCGGATTTGCGCACTCATCGGGAGCTTAACGGGTTTGCCCCGATAAACGTTTGCCGGATCGCCGAGAGACGGCGTGTCCGATGGTGTCGTCGGGTGCCGCGACGGGTTTGGGGAATGCACGATGACAGTCCAGCAACCGCGACTTGATCTGGTGGGTCAGGCCGCAGCGCATCTGGCCGACAGCCTGGTTATCCTGTCGTTTGACGGCAAGACCGGGGTCGTGACCGGGGCCAACGGCACGGCCACGCACAGTCTGGGTGACGGCATCGCGGGCAAGGCCGCGTTTGGTGGCCTGTTTGCCGATGCCGATGCAGCCTGGCATCGCGTGCGTGCGGGCGAAACCGTGGAATTGCGGGGAAGCCATGCCGATTTTCAGGGTGTCGCGTGCCTGGCCGAAGGCCACGGCGGCAGCGTGCTGTTCATGGGGCACAGTGGCAGCGACGCCAATCTGGCCTTGTTGAAGCACCGTTTCGACGCCATCAACCATGCGCTGGCCATCTGCCAATATGCGCCCGATGGCACGATCAGGGGCGGCAACGCGCTCTATGCCTCGCTGGTCGGAACATCGTTTGATGATCTGGCGGGTCAGCCGTTTACCGCGTTGTGGACCGATGCCTCGCGCCCTGCCGATCCGGCGGCGTGGTGGGGACAGTTTGCCCAGGCGCACCACGATCTGATCGTGCGCAAGCACCGCAGCAGCGCGGGCCATGACGTGTGGCTGCGCGAGGTGTTTGTGCCCACGATGGATGGCGAAATGCTGGTTTCGGTGCTGTCTTATGCCATCGATGTAACCGCTGAATGGAACCAGCGCGCAGAATCCGTCAGCAGGCTGGCCGCGATCGATCGGGCCTTTGCGCTGATCGAATTCGATCTGGAAGGTCGGGTGCTGACCGCCAACGCCAATTTCCTCGATCTGATGGGCTATTCGCTCGACGACCTGCGCGGCGCCCACCACCGCATTTTCTGCGCCAAGGACTATGCCGCCAGCCCTGCCTATCGCCAGTTCTGGAAAAAGCTGGGGAGCGGCGATTTCGACCAGGGCGAATACCAGCGCATATGCAAGGACGGCAGCGAAGTCTGGATTCAGGCCAGCTACAATCCGATTTTCGACGCCGACAACCAGCCTTACAAGATCATGAAGGTCGCGATGGACGTGACCGAGCAGCGCAAGCAGGCGCTGGAAGCCGACAGCAAGCTGTCGGCCATCGATCGCAGCCAGGCCGTGATCGAATTTGACACGACCGGCAAAGTGCTGGCCGTCAACGCCAATTTCCTGACCGCCATGGGCTATGCCGCCGAAGAGGTGATCGGGCGGCACCATTCGATGTTCTGCGATCCCGGCTATGTTGCCAGTGCCGACTATGCGCAGTTCTGGCGGCAACTGGCGCAAGGTGAATATGTGGCCGGGGTGTTCCGCCGGGTGGCGCGCGGCGGGCGTGACGTGTGGGTCAGGGCCACCTACAATCCGGTGCTCGATCTGGATGGCAAAGTGGCCAAAGTGGTCAAGTTTGCCCATGACATCACCCAGAGCCACGAACTGGCGATCGAACAGAAGGAAAAGATCGAGGCAATCAACCGCAGCCAGGCGACGATCGAATTTGACCTGTCGGGCAATATCATCACCGCCAATGCCAATTTTCTGGCCGTGTCGGGGTATCGCCTCGATGAAATCCAGGGGCGCCATCATCGCATGTTGTGCGATGCGCAAACCGCGGCCTCGGCCGAATATGCCACGTTCTGGGAACGGCTGGCGCGCGGCGAGTCTATCAGCGGCGAGTTCAAGCGTGTGCGCAAGGGAGGTGAGGAATTCTGGATCCAGGCCAGTTACGATCCGATTCTGGGCGCCGACGGCAAACCGAAAAAAGTGTGCAAGGTCGCCACCGATGTGACTCGCGAAAAGATCGCCGCCAACGAGTTTCAGGCCAAAGTCCAGGCAATCGGCAAGTCGCTGGCGGTGATCGAGTTTGATCTGGACGGCAAAGTGCTGTCGGCCAACGATCATTTTCTGTCGACGATGGGCTATTCCCAGCGCGAGATTGCCGGGCAGCACCATGCGATGTTCTGTTCGCCCGACTATATCCGCAGCCGCGACTACGCCGATTTCTGGCGCAAGCTGAACCGGGGCGAATATTGCGCGGGCCGGTTCCACCGCGTGGGTAAATATGACCGCGATGTGTGGATTCAGGCGACCTACAACCCGCTGCTCGATCTGCACGGAGAACCGGTGCGGATTATCAAATATGCCTTCGACATCACCGACCAGGTGCTGATGGAGCGCGAGATCGGCGCCCGCGCGGGCGATCTGGGCAGTCTGGTCGAACGCCTGTCGACATCGATTTCGGCGATCAACGATGCCACCAAAGTCGCCAGCGGCCTGTCGCAATCGACCCGTGCCAATGCCGAAAAGGGCAACGAGGCGCTGGCCAAGGCGATCGAGGCGATCGAGCTGATCCAGACTTCCGCCTCGGGGATTGCCGAAATCGTCGCGATCATCGGCGAAATCGCCGGCCAGACCAACCTCTTGGCATTCAATGCCGAAATCGAGGCGGCGCGCGCGGGTGAACACGGGGTGGGGTTCAGCGTGGTGGCGGGCGAAGTGCGCAAACTGGCCGAACGCTCGTCGACTGCCGCACGCGATATCAGCCGCCTGATCGACCAGTCGATCGGCCGCATCGGCCATGGCACCGAACGCTCGCGCGAGGCATCGGGCGCCTTTGGCGGGATCATGGATGCGGTCATGCGCACCGGCGATGCGATCGAGGCGATCAGCGCCTCTGCCCAGTCGCAGGATACCGTCTCGGCCGAAGTGGTCGACCTGATCCATCGCCTGTCGCGCACGGCCAGCGGTCGGTCGGACAGCGCGGCGGCCTGAGTCCCGCGCCATGGCCACCGCGGCGACAGATCTGACGCCTGACACTGACGGGGCGCCTGCGTTGCAGGCGCAATCCACACTCCATGGGTTGACCCGGATCGGCCCGATGTATCTGGCCGTGCCGATTGCGGCGATCCGTGAGGTGGTGCCGCACCCGGCGGCTCTGTCGGCGATCCCGCGCACGTTGGCCGAAGTGACCGGCGCCATCGATCTGCGCGGGGCGCTGGTGCCGGTGGTCGACTTGCTGCACCTGATGCACCCCGGTGTCGAAGCCGCATCAGATGCGATCGCCCCTGCGGTGATCATGGTGTTGCGCACACCGCACGGGGTGATCGGAGTGGGGGTGCACCAGATTTGCGGCGTGGTCGATCTGGGCAACGATCGGCAGACCGCCATCAGCCTGATTCCGGGGCATCTGACTGCATCACTGGGGCTGATCAGCGCCGGTTTCGTGCTTGACGGTCGCAGCGGCGTCATTCTCGATGTCGAGGCGCTGGCGCGTCTTCCCGGACTGATCCAGGGGGCCGACCGGCTGGTGGCCGACAGCGTCAAGCTGGCCGGTGGCACGGCGACGCTGACCTTTGGCGTGGGCGATCACCGGTTCGGCCTGGCTGCCGATGTGATCGAGGCGGCAGTGCCGGCCTGCGCGGTGCAGCCTGCGGCGTTGAGCGATCCGTTGTGGATGGCCAGCGTCGATTACAACGGGCGGCGGATTCCTGTCGCCGACACGTTGCACCTGCTGGGGCTGGGCACGTGCAGCCCGGCGCGCACGATGGCCACGGTGGTGGTGCGGCTGAACGAGGGGGGGCGCGTCGCGCTGCGGATCGATGCGGTGCAGGACATGATCCGCATCCGCCGCGAAACATGGCTGGCGCTCGATGGCTTTGCCATCGATGAAGAAAGCCTGATTGCGGGTGTTCTCGACGGGGTTCCGCCGATTTTCATGCTCGACGGCGCCGCGCTGGCTGCCAGCCCGGTACTCGCCAATCTGGCGCGGATGGAAGAAGGCAGCGATGCCGAATTGACCGACCGGGCGCGCGACGATGCCCGGTTTGGCGGCAAACGGCAGCCGTTTCTGGTGTTCACGCTGGGGCAGGGGCAACATGCCGTGCCGCTGGAACATGTGGCCGAAATCCTGCCGCTCGACCGGTTGCAAAGCATTGCCTTCGAACCCGGCCTGTCGCGATTCGAAGGGGTCATCCCCCATCGCGGCAAGGCGCTGCCGATCATCGATCTGGCCCGTCTGCTTGGCGTGGAGGGTGCACAGGCGCCGCAATTCATCCTGATTGCCACCGACGGCAGCCGTTCGGCGGGATTTCTGCTTGATACCTTGCGTGCGGTCGAACGACTGGTGCCGCACGAAGTGGGCAACCGCCGCGATGCTGGCGGGCCCGACAACCTTCCGGGCCGGGTGATCATCACCAGCGAAGGCAAGACCTGTTCGGTGGTTGACCTGGCCAGCCTGATCCAGGATCGCGATTGATACCAGGCTGCGCAAGGCGCGTCTCAAACCCGTCCGCCCCTGCTCCCCGCCCGACCACAGCGATACCATCAGGTTATGGTGGCCGGGCGGGCAGACTTCCGGGAATTCGCCAACAGCCCTGAATGACCCTGTTCAGGCGGCATTTATATCTTGTATGCACTGGGTGCGGGGTGGTTCACCGGCACTGCAAGGCGATGCTGTTCCCGTTGCGGACAGCCCCCGGATGCGCGGCATCGGGTCGGCAGGGCGCAAGTGTGCCATTCCTCACCAACCGGGATCAAAAGGGATGTCCTGCATGAAGCTTTGCCGTTCGGTCAGTCTGCTGGCCCTGGTGCTGTCTGCTCAACCCGCGCTGGCGGATGATGCGCCGGTCAAGCAGCCGGGCCATTGGGCGCAGGATTACCTGCATCGTCCAGCCGACCCGGCGGTGCGGTTCGGCACGCTGCCCAATGGCCTGCGCTATGCGATCATGCACAACGACACGCCGGCCGACGGTGTGGCCATGCGGCTGCGCATCGGGTCCGGGTCGCTCAAAGAGCGCGACGAGGAACAGGGGCTGGCGCATTATCTGGAACACATGGCGTTTCGCGGCAGCACCAACATCGCCGATGGCGAAGTGGTGCACATGCTCGAACGCCAGGGCCTGCGGTTCGGCCCCGATACCAATGCGTTCACCGCGCAAGACGAAACCGTCTATATGTTCACCTTTCCCAAGACCGACGGCGGAGCGCTCGACACCGGGCTGACACTGTTTCGCGAAATCGGCGAACGCCTGACGCTGGCCCCGGCGGCGGTCGAGGCCGAACGCGGGGTGATCCTGTCAGAAGAACGGCTGCGCGACACCCCGGGCTATCAGTCGATCAAGGCCGATCTGAACAATGCACTGGCGGGCACGCGTCTGCCGCAGCGCTGGCCGATCGGGCTGGTCGAAACGATCAAGGCGGCGACGCCCGAACGCCTGCGCCGCTATTACCAGGCCAATTATCGTCCCGACAACGCGACCATCGTGATCGTCGGCAATATCGACCCGGCCAAAGTCGAGGCGGAAATCAAGGCGCGCTTTGCCGACTGGAAGCCGGCTGCACCCGCCGACACGATCGACCCCGGCACGCCGCACCCGGCGCATCGCGCGGGCGAATTCATCGCCCCCGGTGCGCCCGACACGCTCAGCCTGTCGTGGCAGCGCCCGGTCGATCCGCGCGCCGAAACCGAACGCTATGATCGCGAAAAGCTGGCCGAAGTGGTGGCCACGACCATCTTCAACAACCGCCTGGCCGATGCCGCGGCGCGCCCCGGCGCCCCGTTCGTGCAGGCACAGGGTGAGGCGATGGCCTCGCTCTATGGCGTGGCATCGCTGACATTTCTGCAGATTTCCGCCGCGCCCGACAAATGGCAGGCCGCGTTGGCGGCTGTGGTCGCCGAACAGCGCCGGTTGCTGGCCGATGGCGCCGGACCCGATGATCTGAAACGCGCGATCACCCAGGTGATGACCCAACTCGAAGCCGCCGCCGCCAATGCCACCACGCGCAAGGATGGTGAAATTGCCGACACGCTGGTCGGAACGGTCAACGACGACCAGTTGTTCACCAGCCCGGCGCAGGATCTGGCGTTGACGCGCGACGTGGTGCCCGGCCTGACTCCGGCGGATATCCACGCCGCGCTGGGCCGTGTTTTCGCCGGATCGGGGCCGGTGCTGTTCCGCGCGGCGCAAGCCGGGCCGGTCGGCATCCCAGCGCTCGAATCCGCGCTGACCGCCGATATCCAGGCGCCGATCGTGGCGCGCGCGGCGCAGGCCGCGGTGGTCTGGCCCTATACCGGCTTTGGCGCGCCGGGCGTGGTGACCGCGCGGGCCGACGATGCTGCGCTCGGCACCACCACGGTACGCTTTGCCAATGGCAGCCGCCTGATCGTCAAGCCGACGACCTACGAAAAGGACCACATCACCGTCAAAGTCCTGTTCGGCAATGGCCGTGCCGGGGCCGATCCGGCGCTGATCCATGCCTTGTGGGCCACGCAATTCCTGCCGCTGGGTGGCACGGGCAAACTGGCGGCGGGGGATATCGACCGCTGGGCACAAAGCGCGGGCCGCACGATCGCGACGGAATTCAAGGCCGATCCGCGCGCCTATGTGATCGGCGGGACCACCCGCCCGGCCGATTTCACCAGCGAAATGCAGGTCCTGGCGGCAGAAACCCGCGATGCCGGGTTCCGCACCGAACTGGCCGACAAGATTACCGCGCTGGGGCCGATGATCGCGGGGCAACTGGATGCCAATGCCGGGGCGGTGGTCAGCCGCACCTTGCGCAGCACGCTGACCGGGGGCGACACGCGCTATTCCGACATTCCTTCCAGCGCGGATATTGCCGCGACGCGCCCCGACGACTTGCCCCGGCTGTTGAAGACCGCGCTGTCGGGCCCTGCCGATGTGGTGGTGGTGGGCGATGTCACCGTCGATCAGGCGATTGCCGCAACGGCGGCGACATTCGGCGCAGGGCCCGTCCTGCCGCCGCGCGAAGAGATCGTGCCGCACATCGCCTTGCCGGCGCCGTCGGCGCAGCCGCACGTCGGGCTGCATGCAGGCCGTGCGGATCAGGCGTGGTATGGCGCCTATTGGCTGTTGCCTGACTATTTCACCGATCCGCGCCTCAGCTATACCGCGCGCGTGGCCGCCAGTGTGCTGCAATCGCGGCTGATCGACACCGTGCGTGAAAAGCTGGGGTTGACCTATTCGCCGATGACTGATGCCAATGCCGGAACGCAATTGCCGGGGCTGGGCTGGCTGGGTGCGGCGCTGGAAACCCCGCCCGCCAATTTCGCCACGTTCCGCGCCCTGCTCGATGGCGAAGTGAAGGATCTGGCCGCCAAACCGGTGACGCCCGACGAACTGGAACGCGCGCGTCGCCCGCTGGTCGAAGGGCGGGTCAAGGATATGGAAGGCAATGCGTTCTGGGCGACGATGCTGCCGCTGGTGCTGCGCGATCCGCGCGTGCGTGCCAACGTGTTGGAAACCGGTGCGGGCCTGGAGGCGGTGACCGCCGAGGATGTGCGCGCGCTGTTTGCCCGGCTGTCTGCCGACACCAACCCCGTGACGGTGGTGTCACGGGCCAAATAGATGTTTTACCAGAAGAGGATGATTTGATGGCCGATCTCTATGACATCACGGTGCCCGTCTTTTTGCAAAAGCTGGGGGTGCTCGATCACTTGCTGGCCAAGGCGATCGCGAGCGGCATCGACGATCGCGAACTGGTGGATGCGCGCCTGGCCCCCGACATGCTGCCGCTGTCGCGCCAGGTGCAGATTGCCTGCGACACGGCCAAGTTGCTGGTAACACGCCTGGCGCAAGTGCCGCCGCGTCCGATGGCCGATGACGAAACCAGCCTGGCGCAGTTGCGCGAACGCATCGCCAAGACGATCGCCTATCTGCGTGAAGCCGATCCGGCGGCGTTCGAAGGGCGCGAAACTGCCGAGATCGTGCTGGAATTCCCCAACATGAAAATGACCTTCACCGGCCTTGGGCTGGTGACCGATTTCACCATGCCCAATTTCTTTTTCCACCTGATGATCGCCTATGCGTTGTTGCGCATGAAGGGTGTGGCCATCGGCAAGATGGATTATCTGCAAGGCGCGGCAGTGGCGGCCTGAACGGTCTGATGGGACATTCCGGCGATGCCGGAATGTCCCATCAATCGCTCAGCGCCACGCAAGATGCCGTTACAGGTCCTCGTCGGCCGGCAATGGCACCTTGAACCCGTTGAGCGTGACCGACACCGAGCAATAGAGCCCGACCAGATAGATGAATTCGGCCGTGCCATCCTGGCCAAAGGTGGCGACCATTTCGCGATAGATCAGTTCGGGCACGACCCCGCCGGTGACCAGTTCGCGCGCGAAATCATAGGCCAGACCTTCTTCCTGGGACAAGTCTGCGGGGCGTGAGCCCGCCGTGATGGTGCGGATCTTGGTATCCGACAGGCCGCGCGCTTCGGCGACCAGAATATGGGCGTAAAGCTCATAGGCGGAATTGAAATGGGCGCCGGTGACCAGAATGGCGATCTCGCGGATCGGCTTGGGCAGCGTGCTGTGCGTTGCCAGCGCCTTGACCAGATTCCACACCGGGCCGCCATATTGCGGAAACGACAGCCACGGGTTCCATGGCCCGATCAGGTCATCGTGCGCATCGATCGCGGTAAAGCCGGTAAAGCTGGTTGCGATCCCCGCCTTCATGTCTTCGTAAAGCGCCAGGTCATCGCCGGTAAGGGTGGTGTGATCGATTTGCGGCAGTCGCATCGCGGGAGTATCCCTTTGCTCTGGTCGGGGCGGAAAAAAGCGCCCGGTGGTTGGCACCGGGCGCTTTGTCTGGGTCTTCGATGATCAGAAGTGCCAGACTCGCTGGGCCTCGCCGACCAGGTGGCTGGCTTCGCCCAGATGGGCGATGGCCCGGTCGCGCAGGCCCGCGGCGGCGGGATTGTCCTCTTCGGCCTGGAGATCGCGTCTGGCCGAGTACAGCATCTCGTTGGCGCGCTGCAGGCGGCTGCGGTGGTCGCCCCACTGGAAATCGGCCGGGGGCTGATCGTTGATGTTCTTGCCGTCGTCGATCGCGGCGTGCTTCAGATCGTTGTAGGCGGCCAGGATCTCGTTGGCAGCCCGGCTTTCCTCGACCGCCTGCGCCGGATCGCGCGGGTCATGATGCGTCACCAGCGCATAGGCCATGCGCGCATCCGACATCGCGCGCAGATAGCCGGGGTGCTGGTGCCACCATTGGGCATGCGCCGCGATCGGCAGGGCCATCACGCTGACGGCGCCGATCAGCGCCATTTTGATTGTGGTTTTCATGGCTTGTGTCCTTCTTCCCCAAGAATTCAGGATAAGTCTGCGACAATTGGCTCAACTGTCCAACCGCCGCCGAGACATAATTATCGATCGTTACGTGTCCGGGTAATTAACGGCAAACCGGTGTCCCGTTCAGGTGGTTCTTGAATACGACGGTCAGCGCTTTGCCGCTGTCAGGTCTTCGGGTGCGTCGGCTACAATCGCCAGCACGGTGGCCCAGGCGGCGACATTCTGGCGCAACTGTTCGGGATCGATCCGGTCGAGCGTGTCTTCGGGGGTGTGGTGCCAGTCGAAATAGCGCAAGGCCGACTGATTGAGGTCGATCCCTGCAACGCCCAGCGCCAGCATCGGTTCGACATCGGTGCCGCCATCGACCAGCTTGGCGCCGTGCACCACGCCCAACAGGCCGAGCGCAGCGGCAAGGCGCGGCACGACAGGGGCCGCGCTGGTGGGCAGTTCGGTGCCGAAACGCCACACGCGATCGGCGCCCAGATCGCTTTCGGCGGCCAGCGCGTGGGGTTCACGGGCATGGGCTTTGGCATAGGCGATGCCGCCAAAACCGCCGGTTTCCTCATCGCCGAACCACACCACGCGAATGGTGCGGCGATGCGGGCCGCTGGCCTGCACCAGATGCGCGGCGGCGGCGGTGATCGCCACGCCCGCACCATCGTCGATTGCCCCGGTGCCCAGATCCCAACTGTCGAGGTGGCCGCCGATCAGGATCACCCCTGCCGCCGGATCGGTGCCCGGCACTTCGGCCACGACATTGCCCGAGGGGCGCATGCCGAGCTGGTGATCATCGAGCAGCAGGTGCAGCACGACCGGCTTGCCCAGCTTGACCAGCCGTTCCAGGTTTTCGGCATCGGATACCGACAGTGCGGCTGCGGGGATCGGGGTTACACCGGGGGCAAAATCGGTGACCCCGGTGTGGGGCGCGCGGCTGTGGTCGGTGCCGATCGAACGGATCACGATGGCCGCCGCGCCGCGCCGGGCCGCTTCGCTGGGCCCCATGAAGCGCGCGCGGCCTTCGCTGCCATAGCTGGAACCGTCTTGCGTGGGGGCCATGGCGTTGGACACAAACGCGATCTTGCCGGTCAGGCTGCCGGGCGGGGCGAGCAGCAAGTCGTTATAGCTGGCAAAATAGGCGATCGGCAGGGTCAGCCCGCCCGGCGGGGTCGGTGCCGAATTGCCAAGGCCGGCCACATGCAGCGGCTGATGCGCCGGCGCGATCACGTCTGCGCTTTCGGCGCCGCGTTGCCAGGTCGGCACGTCAAACGGTTCGACATGGACATTGGCGAAACCCAGTGCCTGCAACCGCGCCACCGCCCAGTCGCGCGCGCGGCCTTCGGCCTCGCTGCCATCGGGGCGCGGGCCGACTTCGGTGGTCAGGCCCGCCACGATCGCATAGGCGGTGTCGTCGTGGCTGGCGCGATCCTGCAACGCGATCAGGGCTGGCGCGACCGGGGCAGGGGCCACGTCATCGCGGTGCGGCATGGGCAGCGGTGCGGTCTGCGCCTGAACGGTGCCTGCCAAAAGACCGGCGACAAGCGCCAAGCCAGTGAATCTCATGCCGATTTTTCCCTTTGCATGCCTATATTGTGACGGTCATACCTAGGCGGTCCGGTGCCGGAATCGCAAACGGTTTCATCGCGACAGGCACGGCACGCGCGCGTGCGGTGCGTCGTCATGGTGCTGACATATCCGGGCGGCAAGCATGCGAAAAAGGAAATCAGCCCAGATGACACCCTTGGACCCGCAGACCAGCGCCCGGTTGCAACAGGAAATCGAAGACAGCTTTGACGAAGAGCTTGAGGCAGAGCTGTCCGAAAGCCTGGCGCATATGCTCGCCGACGATGCCGACCTGGCCGAGGCGGCGCAGCGCCATGCCGGCGAGCTCGACCGGCGCACCTATTTTCGCGAGCTGTTTCGGCTGCAGCACGAACTGATCCGCCTGCAGGATTGGGTGGTGCAGCAAAAGCTGAAAGTGGTCGTGCTGTTCGAGGGGCGCGATTCGGCCGGCAAGGGCGGTGCGATCAAACGCATCACCCAGCGGTTGAACCCCCGCGTGGTGCGGGTGGTCGCGCTGCCCGCCCCGTCAGAGCGGGAAAAGACCCAGTGGTATTTCCAGCGCTATGTGCCGCATCTGCCGGCGGCGGGCGAAATCGTGCTGTTCGACCGGTCGTGGTACAACCGCGCCGGGGTGGAGCGGGTGATGGGGTTCTGCACCGAAGACGATGTGGAAGAGTTCTTCCGCTCGGTGCCCGAATTTGAACGCATGCTGGTGCGATCGGGCATCATTCTGGTCAAATACTGGTTCTCGATCACCGATGCCGAACAGCAGTTCCGTTTCCAGATGCGCATTCACGATCCGCTCAAGCAGTGGAAACTGTCGCCGATGGATGTCGAAAGCCGCCGCCGGTGGGAAGATTACACCCGCGCCAAGGAAGCGATGCTGGAACACACCCATATCGCCGAAGCGCCGTGGTGGGTGGTCCATGCCGACGACAAGCGCCGCGCCCGGCTGAACTGCATCGCCCACCTGCTGAGCCAGGTGCCCTATGACGACGTGCGCAAGCCGACCGTGGTGCTGCCCCCGCGCGTGCGCAATCCCGACTATATCCGCCACCCGATTCCCGGTGACATGTTCGTGCCCGAAATTTTTTGAACGGTGGTGTGTGCCGCAGGCGGCGCCGGCCCGGTGCCGCCGCCAAGAAGCACCGGCCCGAACAGTTAACACAACAAGAATCCCCCATACCGTCACACCGGTGTCACACGACGTCTGCTAATCGTGAGTCATATTGGTGTATGGGGAGCTTACCACTATGAACGCCACCGCCGTCGCGCCAGACAGTGCGCGACCCAATCTGGATGCAGGACTGGGCGATATCGGCCTGTACGGGTTTCTGGCCGTACTGGTCGCCGGGCTCGGCTTCGTCGGCTACAGCATCTTTACCGATGCCACCGCCGCCGGGGTGTCCTCGATCACGTTTCTGCCGTTCCTGTTGCTGTTCGTTGCCTTGCTGATCGCGCTCGGCTTTGAATTCGTCAACGGCTTCCACGACACGGCCAACGCGGTGGCGACGGTCATCTATACCCATTCGCTGCCCGCGCATGTGGCCGTGGTGTGGTCGGGGTTCTTCAACTTTCTGGGCGTGATGGTGTCGACCGGCGCGGTCGCCTTTGGCATCGTTTCGCTGCTGCCGGTCGAACTGATCCTGCAGGTCGGCAGCCAGAGCGGGTTTGCCATGGTGTTCGCGCTGCTGATCGCGGCGATCATCTGGAACCTGGGCACGTGGTATCTGGGCCTGCCGTCATCGTCTTCGCACACGCTGATCGGTTCGATCATCGGCGTGGGCGTTGCCAATGCGATGATGCACGGGCGCGACGGCACCGCCGGGGTCGATTGGGACCAGGCGGTCAAGATCGGCCAGGCCCTGCTGTTTTCGCCGCTGATCGGGTTTGCCGCCGCGCTGTTGCTGATCATCGCGGTCAAGGCGCTGGTCCGCGTCGAATCGCTCTACAAGGAACCGGTCGGCAATGCGCCGCCGCCGCTGTGGATCCGTGGTCTGCTGGTGCTGACGTGCACCGGCGTGTCGTTTGCCCACGGGTCGAACGACGGGCAAAAGGGCATGGGCCTGATCATGTTGATCCTGATCGGGATCGTGCCCACTGCCTATGCGCTCAACCGCGCGGTGCCTGCTTCGTATGAAGCGCAGTTCCACGCCAGCTCGGTCGCGGCCGGGGCGGTGTTCACCGCCCATGCCGTGCCCAATGCCGGACCCGCACCGGCCGCCATGCCGGTCGAGGCTGCGCGCACCGAAATCACCCGCTATATCGCGGTGCACAAGTTCGGCCCGACCACGCTGGCCGCGCTGGGTGTCTTGTCGAACGATATCGACCGTCAGGTGGCAGGCTACGGTTCGCTGGCCAAAGTGCCCGCAGCGGTTACCCGCAACATCCGCAACGACATGTACCTGACCTCTTCGGCGATGAAGCGTCTGGCCAAGGAAAAGGCCGTGCCGCTGACCACCGATGAAGCCAAGGCGCTCGACGGGTACAAGAAGAACCTCGACAAGGCGACGCAGTTCATCCCGACCTGGGTCAAGGTCGCGGTGGCGATCGCGCTGGGGCTTGGCACGATGATCGGCTGGAAACGCATTGTCGTCACGGTCGGTGAAAAGATCGGCAAGAGCCACCTGACTTATGCGCAGGGCGCGGTGGCCGAACTGGTGACGATGGCAACGATCAGCGCGGCCGACAACTTCGGCCTGCCGGTTTCGACCACCCACGTGCTGTCATCGGGTGTGGCCGGGGCGATGGCCGGCAACGGATCGGGCCTGCAATGGGGCACGCTGCGCAATCTGGCGATTGCCTGGGTGTTGACGCTGCCGGTGTCGATCCTGCTGTCGGGCGCGCTCTATGTCGGATTGAGCCACATCATCTGATCGGTTCGTACGTATGCAAAAGGCTCCATCCCGATCCTCGGGGTGGAGCCTTTCCTGTTCAGGTCTGCGCCCACATCCGCAACAGGTTGTGATAACAGCCCACCAGCGCGGTGCGCGCGGCATCATCGCCCCCGGTCCGGCTCAGGCGCTGGATCGCGCTGTCCAGATCGAACGCCAGTTCGCGACGGGCATCATCGCGGATCATTGATTGCACCCAGAAAAACGACGCCAGGCGCACGCCGCGCGTGACCGGGGTAACCTGGTGCAGGCTGGTGGCGGGATAGAGCACCAGGTCGCCCGCCGCCAGTTTGACGCCGTGCGTGGCGAATGTGTCGATCACCTGCAATTCGCCGCCGTCATAGTCATCCGGATCGTTGAGGAACAGCGTGGCCGACACATCGGTGCGCATCTGCGCGCCGGTCTGCGGGTTGAGCCGGACTGCGCCATCGACATGGGCGCCAAAGGTTTGGCCGGCGCCATAGCGATTGAACATCGGCGGATAGACCGCATGGGGCAGCGCCGCGCTGATGAAGGTCGGGTTGGTTTCCAGCGCGGCCAGGATGATCCGTTGCGCTGCGCGGGCGGCGGGGGCCTGCTCGTCCATCTGGTGGTTGCGCTTGACCGGTGCGCCCTGCCATCCGGCGGTGGCCAGCCCGTCGACCCAGCCCTCTGCACTTTCGATCAGGCCGCGCACTTGTGCCACCTGGCCAGGTGACAGCACGGCGGGGATTTTCAGCATCATGGCGCAGGGGTCCCTTACATGTGCCAGGCGAACGTGAACAACGCGGTGCGGCCCGTACCGGGCACCGAGCGGCCACCGTCAGAGGCGATCAGTGCGTCATAATAGTGGGCATTGGTCAGATTGAACACGTTGACGCGCAAGTCATAGCGCGGCTGGCGCCAGGCGATCGTGGCATCGGCGCGGACATAGCTGCCCACTGCCACGGTGTCGGTGTTGTTGGCATAGCGTTTGCCCACATACGTCGCGCCGCCGCCGATCTGCCAGTGATGGTCGAGATCGAACGTGGACCAGACTGTGCCCGAATCGCGTGGGGTGTTGAGCGGGACCATGCCTTGTGTCCCCACTGCAATCGCCTGGATGATCCGGGCGTCGAGGTGGTTGTAGGCGGCATAGACCTGCCATCCGGTGGTGATCGCGCCATCCGCGCCCAGCCGCACCCCGCGCACGCGCACCGTGCCGTTGGCGGTGTAGGTGTTATCGGAATTCTGCGATCGGGAATTGTACTGGGTGATCTGGAAGGCCGCCGCGCTGGCATGCAGCCGCCCGTGGAGAAAATCCCATTTGCCGCCCGCTTCAAAGGCATGGTTGGTTTCCGGCGGCAGCGGCGCGGACAGTCCGGTGGTCGAAGTCAGTTGTTCCAGCGCCGGATCGAACGAGGTGCTGAAACTGGCATAATAGGATTGCGTCTTGGCGGGTTGCCAGATCGCGCCTGCGCGCACGCTGGTATAATGCACGGTCTGCCGGGCATAGGGCAGCGTGGTGTTGCCCTTGGTGTTGGCCAGATTGATCGAATTGGTGATGGTGGCGCTATAGCTGTCCCAGCGCAGCCCGCCGACCAGCTTGACCTGGCTGCCGATCGCCAGCGTGTCGTTGGCATAGAGGCCCAGCGTATCGGCGCGCCCCGTGGCATAGTTGCCCGGCAATTCGGGCACGGCCGCCGGGCTGTCGCCATAGCCGGGATCGAGCAGCGACACGCACCCGACATAGCCGGTGATCGCGCCGGTGGCATTGAGCGGCGTGCCGTTGCAGGTGCCGTTGCGGTAATAGGCCTGGTTACGATAGGTGTCGCGGCCCAGTTCGCTGCCGACCAGAATGGCATGGTGCAGCGCTCCGGCGGCGAAATCGGCCTTGAGCTCGGTCTGGTCGAACAGCGAGGTATCGTGGATCACCCGGTCGTGGCTTTGCAGCCGCACGCCGAGCGATGTCAGCGGCAGGCTGCTGGTGGCTGACGGGGTCAGCGCGGTAAAGCCATTGGCGCCGATCGTGCCGATGGTGTTGGCCGCCGTCTCGATCGCATCGGTGGTAACCGCATTGTACTGCACCTGGTTGCGCAGCGACAGGTGCGGCGAAAAGGTGTGGGCGATGGCCGCGCTGCCCGCCGTGACATCCTGGATCGTGCGATCGGTGTCATAGCCATAGACTGTGTTGCGCGGCACCGCCACCGGCGCGCCATTGAGCGGCGATACCCCGTAATCGGGGCGATCGCGGTTGTGCTGCACCAGCCCCGACAGTGTGACCACAGTTGGCGTGCCGATCCCCAGCTTCAGCGTGGGGGCAAAGCCATAATCGTGGTCGGTCATGTCCTTGCGCGTGGTGGGCGCGCCGTCCTGCCACATGGCGTCGATCCGCAGCGCGGCTGTCGATGACAGCGGTTCATCGATCCCGGCGGTCGCGCGCACCATGCCATTGGTGTTGACCGAAGTGCTGAGCTGCGCAGACGGCTTCAGCTTGGCCTGATGTGGCACCTGGTTGATCGCGCCGCCGGTCGATCCGCGCCCGAACAGCATCGAGGACGGGCCCATCAGCACCTCGACACTTTCCAGCGCGAACGTGTCGCGGTAATATTGCCCGCGATCGCGGAACCCGTCGAGAAAGATATCGGTGCGCGCGGTAAAGCCGTTGAGATTGATATTGTTGCCGATCTGTCCGCCCTCGGCGCCGCCCAGCGTGATGCCCGGCACGTTGCGCAGGGCATCGGCCAGCGAGGTTGCCCCTTGCGCGTCGAGCAGTTCCTTGTCGAGCACGGTGACCGACTGGGCGATGTCATGCTGGTCCCCGGCGATGCGTGGGGTGGCCACTTGCGTGCCGCCGGGTGTGGTCTGCGTGCCGTTGACGACGATGGTGGTGGCGTCGTCGGCGCTGGCATCCGGCGCGGCCTCGGCGGGTGCCGTGTTGAGGGCAAGCGCAGTGATGCCCGCAATGCAGGCGATTTTCCGATTGGACGACATGGGGGTCTTTCTTGTTGCAAATGACTCGCAAAAACGATGTATTGGTGTTGCGACAGGTTTGCAACAAGACTTTTGCGAACCATTTGCATTAATACGCAAATCATACGCGTGCAGGTCGCGCCGCGCCCGGTGGGCGCGCGTCGTCTCGTCAGTTCCGCAGAGAATTCAGCGCGTGATCAGGCGCGCGGCGCGCTCAAGATCGGCCGGATGATCGACATCGAGCGCGGCGTCGGCGGGCAGTGGCAGGGTCGGGGCGTCGCGCAACAACGCACCCGCGCCGCGATCGCCGGTCATCGCGCACAAGGCGTTGAAATGGCGTGCCCCGAACAGGGCTGGGGGCATTGTGCTGTGCGGGCCAACGCTGGCCAACCGATCGCCGTCGAACGCCGCCAGCAGAGCGTGGACATGCGCGAGGGGAACCATGGGCATGTCGGCCAATGCGACCATCACCGCCAGCGCGCCGCTGCTGCGGGCCGCCGCGACGCCCAGCGCCAGCGAACGCGATTGCGGCGCACCGGGAGGGTCGAGCAGCACCGTGGCATAGCCGGGCAAAGGCGGTGTGTCGGGGCCGATCACCGCAATGTGGTGGGCAAAGCCGATCGTGCGCAGGCTGTCGGCAGCGTGCCGCGCCAGCGGCTTTCCCGCCAGCGGCTGGGCCAGTTTGCCTCCGCCAAAGCGCTCGCCGCGTCCTGCCGCCAGCAGCACCAGCGCAATCGCGCCGGGTGTCACGCGCCCAGCACGCGCCCCGCGTGCCATACGGCCTGGCCCGCACAGGCTTCGTAATCCTGCACGAGCTCGGC
This sequence comes from Novosphingobium sp. FSW06-99, assembly GCF_001519065.1. GTDB lineage: Bacteria > Pseudomonadota > Alphaproteobacteria > Sphingomonadales > Sphingomonadaceae > Novosphingobium. The sequence goes on along the minus strand of NZ_KQ954259.1, from coordinate 210,069 downwards.
CAGGATCGACAGCGCCAGCGTGGCCGGGTTGCGGGTGCCCGGGATCAGGCCGATCGACCCGCGCAAGGCTTCGATGCGGGCCTGGGGCACATCCATCGCCCGCAGCCGTTCCAACCGTGTAAAATGCGTCCGCCGGCTGCCGACGGCCCCGTGATAGAACGCCGGACGTTCCAGCGCCTGGGGCAGCAGGAATTCTTCCCAGTCGCGGTCATGGAATACGAACACGATCGCGGTCCATGCATCGCTGACAAAATCGGGCAGGCGCGACGGGGTCAGCAACGGGGCGACACCCTGATCGGGCGCGGCATCGGGCAGGGGAGCATACCCTGCCACATCCACGCCATAGGCGCGCGCCAGCCGCACCAGCGCCAGCAAGTCCTCGCCATGCCCCAGCGCGACCAGTCGCAGTGCGGGTGCATAACGTTGTTCATGCGTGCCCAGCGTCAGGCGCGCCGGCTCGCGCCGGTCGAGCCGGGCCAATGCCTCGGCCACCAGCCGCGCATCGGGCCGCGGGGTGAACAGGAGGTCTATGCCGCCCCCGCAGGGCAGGCGCACATCGATATAGGGCGATCCCACGCCATAACGCACCGTGCGCGGCCGTCCCTCTGCCAGCACTTCGGCGGCTTCGGCAACAATCGCGCGCTCGGCGCAGCCGCCCGAAAACGACCCGATCTGTCGGCCATCGGCAAGCACCGCCATCTGCGTGCCGATCGCGCGCGAAGATGTGCCCTCGATCGCCACCAGCGTGATCAGTACGCCGTCCACGCCTTCGCGCGCGCCTCGGTCAATCAGACGCAAGGCATCGACAGGGCGCGCGGCGATCACTGCTTTTCACCGGGATAGAGCTGGCGGATCGATTCGGGCGCGTGGCACTGGTGCACCAACTGGTTGGCCAGCCGCAGCCGTTCGGCGGTCAGGTTCATGTTGGTCAGCGCGTGGACCCGTTCGTGCGCGACTTCGTCGGCGGTGAACGGGCGCGTGCCGACCGGCGCGCTGCCTTCACCCAGCACGAACACGACATAGTTCATCATGTCGGCCAGTTCGGCATTGTCGGTGATCCGGCTATGCGCGACATTGGGCAGGCGGATCAGATAGGCGCGCGCTTCGGGCGTGCACATGAACCAGCCGACCCGGCCTTCCAATTCGGGCAGATGTGCCGGCACCGTATCGCCCCGGATGCCGTGGCACCCGCCGCAATGTTCGATATAGTCGCTGCGCGCCTGCGCCGGGTCGCTCATCACGCTGTGCGGATCGATTTGTGCGGGCGCGGCGTGGAGCGTCAGGCCGAATGCCAGCGCCCCCGCACCCAGCATCAACGCCGTGCAAATGGCGCCAAAATTGCGCATGATGATCAGGCCGCGCCCACCAGCACCGCGGTCGAACAATGGTATTCCTTGTTCTTGACGCCAAAGCACCAGATGATGTCGTTGTTGAGCTGCTGGGTATAGAGCTGCGTTTCGCGGTCGGACCCATCGCAATTGCACTTGTTGACGAACGCTTTGCCGCAACAGTCGCGATAGGCGATCAGATAGGCCTTGCCGTCGTCGGGATTGACACAAGTGCCCACCCACGACACCGGCGAAGGTTCGGCGCCCGGCGGGCACGAGTGAATCCCACCGCCCGAACACGTGCACAGCGAACCGTCGATCGCGCAATAGCGCCAGTAGTTGCACTTGGTGTCGTCGCTGGTCTGCGCGTTGCGCGCAAACACCGTCTTGGCCTCGGGCGAACGATCGGGCTTGGCTGCCTCTGCGCGGCTGACCGGCAGCACCGGGAACACTGGCGCAGCTACTAGCGCAGCGCCGATCCGCGCCAGCATGCCACGCCGCGATGTGCCGCCGGCAAAGCGGCGCAACATGGATTCGCCAAAGCTGTCAGCATTGAAAATGGTCATAGATCCCCCGTCATCCGGTCGGTGGGCACAGATCGCGCCAGTGCCTGTGGCAACGGGCTGACGCGGTTCATGCCGGGCATGGTGGTTCAAAAATCGTCATTTGTGAAGCTTGGCCTTTCAGGCAAGCTCCGTCTTCAATCCATCGATGTAATCCTGCACCGAATGCACCCCCATTTCGTGGGCGATGATCAGGCTTTCGAGATGCTCGCGGCTGTTGACCAGACCCTTGGACAGGATCACGCCATCGGCATCGAGCAACACCGCGAACGGCAGTTTGCCGACTTCGAACGCCTGTCCAACATCGGGACCGTTGATGAACTGGTATCCGCCCAGTCCATGGCGTTCGATCATGGCGTGTTGCGCGTCGGCGGTGTCGTCGCCGACAAAGATCAGTTGCACGCGTTCGTCACGCGCAAAGCTTTTGGCCATGGGAATCAGGTTCTTGCACAAAGGGCAGGTCGCCGACACGAACATCAGCAGCCGCAAAGCCGAACCGGGTGCCGCGCCGCCCACGCTGACGCTGGCGCCATCGAGCGTGATCGCCGTGATCGCAGGCGCCTTGTTGCCCACCGCAGGCCCGCCCGATGTGGTCAGCGCACCTGCCGGAGCCACCCGCATATGCAGCACGCCGACCTGCCGGGCCAGCGCCAGCAGCGCGATCACCAGCGCCAGGATAACCACCCAGCCAAAGATTGCGGAAATGACCAGAGCTGTCAGCATGGCAGGGTTTATCTCCGTCCGCCGAATTGTTTTGGAGCCGCCTGCACGGCCAGCGGCGAAGTCGCCAGCGCGGCCAGCGCGTTGAACAACAGCACCATCGCCCACAACACCGTTCCCGCCATTACCGCCAGCGCGACGTTGACAAACGGCGCGCGCGCATCGTCCAGCGCGGACAAGGCATGGACCGCGACCACCAGCGCCAGCGCGATATTGCGCGCGACCAGACCCCAGCGCAACGGCTGGCGCAGTTGCGATCGGCCGCACCCGCAATCAATCGCCCGACGCCCGCGCCGGATGTTGATCGCCATGGCTGCGGCAAATACCAGCAGCAGCGCAGCGGCCGGCAGCGCCAGCCATGCCAGGCTGCCCCCGGTCAGCACACTGGCCACCAGGCCCAGTCCCAGCCCGAGTTCGACCACCGGCAACGCCGCGGAAAACGGCGCCACCAGCGTTTCGGGCAGCAGGCGGTAATTGGCAACCACGCCGGGCAACAAGTCCCGGTGGCGCAGTTTGGCCAGCCCCGCCTCGATGAACACGATCCCGGCGCCAAAGGCGCCTGTCAGGCCGGTTTCAAGCAGGATGGGATTCATGGCCGTGTCGTTCTGCCGTGTGGGTTCAATGAAAGACCTGGATCAGGCCGGAGCCTGCGCCCTTGAACGTGTACTTCACTTCGCCCGTGGCGGGATCGAGCACTTCGGCATCGCCGGCCAGACCCGCGCCCGAACCGCCTTCGCCTTCGCCGACCACGATCAGCTTGGGCTTGGCCTCTTGGGTGATGTTGATCACGTTGGGCTCTCCCTCGACCGGCAGGCGCTTGACGACTTTGTGGCTGGCCAGATCGAGATCCCAGATCTCGCTCGCGCCCCGCTTGTGCGTCCAGTATTCGCCGGTGTGCATCAGCACGAACAAGTGCCCCGATGCGGTGTGCAGCGCGATCGGCTGGGCCCCGCCGGGATACCAGTTGACATCGTTGGGCTTGGTATCGCCCTTGCGCACGCCGGCCGCTTCCTGAATCGAAAAAGGTGTGCTGACGGTCGGCTTGGCCCCCAGCTTGGCGGTGTAGACCAGCCCGGTATAGCTGACCATCACCACTTCGTCCTTGGCCTGGTCGAATTCGACATTGTCGAAGATCGGGTCGCCGGTCGCGCTGAAGAACGGATCGGTGCGGGTGATGTCGGTCTTGCCGCCAGTCAGGTTGATCGAGGCCAGCGATCCATCCGAACACAGCGCGGCCAGGCCCACGCCGGGATTGGGGATCAGGTCTGCGCAGCCGGGCAATTCAACGTTGCGGACGAACTTGCGCTTGACCAGATCGACCACGTTGATCGACGAAATCGGGCTGAAATCATAGATATAGCCGGTCTTGCCATCATCGCTCAGGATGAAATTGTGTTCGCGGCTGCCGACCAGGATGCGGCCCGGAATATCGATGTCGCCTTCCAGCTTGAGCGTGGTGGCATCATAGACAGAGATGTAATCCTGGCGCGTGCCGTGCAGGCGCCGTGTCCATGCGGTTTCGGCGACATAGTAATACTTGCCGGCCGGGTCGATCGCCAGATCGCCCAGGATCGGGGTTTCGATCTGGGCAAGATATTTGCCATCGGCGGTGTCGTAGATTGCCGTGCCGGGCAGCACAAAGCCGCGCTGCAGGTACACCCAGTTCGGCTTTGGCGGAGCAAGGGTGGCAACCGAAGACTCTTCGGGCTCGACCGAGGCGGTTCCGGCCATCGCCGGCATCGCGGCCAGCGCCGTGGCGCCAAGCATGGTCGTGCAGGCAAGCCGGATGGCAGCGGGGAGCCTTGTTCCAAGGTTCCGGAAATGCACGGCGGACTTCATCGTTGCTGGCCCCCTTTGGACGCTATGCCGTGGGCGTCGCGGCGTGGCACCCGATACCGGGCTCGACCAATCCGCTCCGCAATCTGTGATCCAAGATTTGACGCCTGTCCTATTTTAGTCAAGCGCGATTCTGATATGACATACACCTTTATTGTGCCTCGGGGTCGAGTCCACGGGCTTCTTGGGGTGTGACGGTTCGCGCCAGCGTGATCAGGTGGTTGGCGGCGATCGTGACAATCGCGCCCATCCGACCCGCCCAGGGCTTTTGAAACCCGCTGAACGGGGTGGTGCCTTCCATCGCGGCGCTGATGAACAGGGCGACCGTCCGCACTTCGTCGGGGGCCAGCGCGGGATTGAGTTCGGCGACATATTCGCCGATGAAATCGTGCACTTTCTGATAGAACACGCGCACCCGGTCGGCGACGAAGGCATTGTGATTGGCCAGTGCCCACAATTCGGTAAACAGCCGCGTGGTGCGAATTCCGGAAATATCTTCAAGGCACAGCACGATCAGCAGGCGCAACCGCTGTTCGGCATTCAGTTCGGGCTGGCGCACCCGGCTTTCCAGCATTTTGTCATAGGATTCGAGCAGATCGTCGAGCAGGACCTGGATCAGCAATTCCTTGCGCGGGAAATGATAGCTGACATTGCCGACTTTCATCCCGCACTCTGCCGCGATCCGGCGAATCGTGAAGGCGCCCGCCCCTTCGTTGATCAGCACGCGCAACGCGGCCTTCAGGATCGCATCGACGGTTGCGGTGCCGCGCAGATAGGTTCCGGGGCGTCCCGACAGATTGGGCGCGATTTCATCGACAGGCACCGGATCGGCTGCCGGATCGGTCAATGGCGTGCGCGCCATTTCGGTGTCCCGTGCGGCCGCCCTGTCATCAAGCGTCTGCATGCCCAAATGCCGCAAATCCTGCTTTGTGGCGCCGTACCGGCACGGCGACACCCGATCTGCTGCAATGATCCAAGACGCCGGGTTTGGCCAGAGCAAACTTTCGCCCCGCCGGCTGCCGGCGATGGATCAATATTTATAGCCGATTTTCAGGCCGAAATACTGGGGCTTGACCGGATAGCTGCGCGCCGACTGGGCGCAGTACTGGATCTCGCAAAAGGCGTTTTTCGAAATGATCCCGCGCGAATCGAAGGCATTTTCGATGAACGCCTCCACACTGAACTTGCCGATCGACGCCCCGGACGAAAAGTTGAACGTGGTGAATCCCGCCGTATCGCCCAGCAATTGATCATATTCGACATTGAGGTTCGACGTGCTGCCCGACTGGTGGAAGATCTGCGCCTGGACAAAGCTTTTTGCGCTGCTGACATCGAATTCATAGCGCGCCGAGACATTGCCCTTGAATTTGGGCTGGCGCGGCAAGCGGGTGCCTGCCAGCGCCGCCGCATCGCCGCCGGATATTTCGGGCACGCCGCTGACCGAGGTATACGTGTTGAGCACCGAGCACGAGGCCAGCAGCGTGCGGTTGGGTGGCTGATTCAGATCGCAGAAATTGGTCACCAGCTTGGCGTTGTTGTACGATCCCGAGGCAGACAGGGTCAGCGCCTGGATCGGTTTGTATTCGAAATCGCTTTCGATACCCTTCACCCGGGCATTGCCGGCATTGACGGTGATATTGTTGCCCTGCACCCCGGCCGGGGTCAGGTTGTACTGAACCCCCTTCCACAGTTCGGTATAGATCGCGCCGTTCCAGCGGAAATTTCGTCCCCAGCGGGTTTTCCAGCCCACTTCAAGATTGACCAGGGTATCGGCCTTGTAGGGTTGTGCGCCGACGATCTGGTTGCCGCCGCCGGGGCGGAACCCGGTGGAATATGTGAAGTAGACCATCTTGGACTGGTCGAACTGGTATTGCGCGCCCAGTTTGTGGGTTTCGCCTTTCTGCTCATAATTTTCGTTGGTGTTGATGCAGCTCAGTCGCGAGGGGTGAATGAACAAGTTGTAGACCGCGTTGGGGTCGGTATTCCAGCAGCCGGCGGCGACCGCTGAGGTCCAGATCCCGTCAAAACCGGCGGTGTTGTTCTGCGACTGGTAATAGCGGATCCCGGCCAGCAGCTTGATCTTGTCGGTCAGATCGTAGTTGCCTTCGGCAAACAGCCCTTTGTCGACGGCATGATCCTCGAATTCGACCAGATAATAGGCGTCGGGTTGGAATTCTCCCGGTACGGCCAGCGATATGCCCAGGCTGGTGCTGGTCGCCTGGCTGACACCCGGGATGTAATAGCTGTCGTCGATGCTCCAGCGCTGGTACTGGAAAAACCCGCCGCCGGTCACATGCACCGGCCAGGATTTGGGCGTCGACAGGCGCAATTCCTGGGTCCATTTGCGTTCGGTCGTGCGGCCATAATATTGCTGCGTCGGATTGATATAATTGCCGTTCTTGTCCTTGAAGCTGTTGTAGGTGTTGGCATCCAGACCCGCCGCAACCAGCTTGTCATAGGTCACCGAATAATACGTATAGTCGTTGGCGTTGTAGAACGTGCGGTGGAAATAGCCCGATGCAGAGACGAGGTCGAAATCGCCGATCTTGCCTTCGATCGTCAGGGACGCCTGGTACCAGTGATCGATCAGGTAAGTCGGGCTGTAATCATGCACGTTGAGATCGCCGAAGCGCGGATCGAAATTGTACGACCCTTGTGAATTGATCCGCTGATAGGTGATCGACGGCGTGATCTTCCAGTCGGGCGAAGGTTCCCACAACAGCGTTGCGCGGCCGCCATATTCGTCGTCAGGATTGTAGTTTTTCTTGACCAGCGCCGCGTTGTCGATCGTAATCGGCAGCGATTGATAGGCATAAGTACCGTGGGTGTTGTTGATGTACCCGCCTTCGTGTTCGTCAAACGCCATCAGGCGGATGGCCAGATTGGACGTGATCGGCAGGTTGATGAACCCTTCGAACATATAGCCACCCGCGCCGGGGCCATATTTGTCGACCGTCACGTCCAGCCCGGCCTCGATCTTGTCGAGTTTTGGCTTGTTGGTGATCACGCGCAGCGTTCCGGCCAGCGAACTGGCCCCGAACAGCGTGCCTTGCGGGCCCGACAGCGCCTCGACGCGTTCCACGTCATAGATGTGCACTTCGGGTTCGGAATTGTACCCGCCGTTGGCCGAATCGGTGATCGGGATTTCGTCGAGATAGGACCCTACGGTCGAAAACTGCCCTCCGGCCACCGCGATGCCGCGAAAGAACGGCTGGCTGCGGCCGGGCCCGAGGCTTTCGAACGAGACCGACGGCAACATCTGCGCATAGTCGGCAAAGTTGGCGACGTGGTTTTCTTCCAGCTTGGTTGCGTCAAACGCCTGCAGGCTGATCGGCACCTTCTGGATGCTTTCCGATTTGTGCGTCGCGGTGACAACGATTTCGCCCAGCCCGGTGTTGGCCGTTGCCGGGGCGCTGGTGTCAGGGGGCGGGGCGGGCGGTTCCTGCGCGCGCGCCACGGTGGGCAGCATGGCCATGGCCAGTCCTGTCAGCATCGTCGAGGCAAGGCTGCGTTGGCGGCACTGGCGGCCTGGTCCCGTCTGCCCGGTGGTGATCGAAACCCGCGTTTCAGTCCTGATCATCGTACGCCCCCATTATCGTGCCAGTCCGGCAATGCTGCGCCACGTTTGTGGTCACCACGGGCATGCCCCCGCAGTTGCCGGCGTTGCCGCCTGCCCGCGAAGGGCAAGTGACACGTTCGTCGTGCGCAAGACCCATCGCGCGGCGGCGCGAACGCCGCCGTTCACCCCGCTGTGCGATGGGGTGTCAGCAATCTTGCGGTATCTTGCGGGACCGTATGCGATGCAATCTGGTCGCCCGTCCGGGATTGAATCTGCCATCACAGTGACCACTGTCAACGACCTTGCTCGCGGCCGCACAAAAAGGGTGGCGCGGGCCCGATGGCGGTGGCGCGAGGGGGGACTCGACAAGCCCGGGCATCTGTCGCAGGACTTGAACGATTGCGGCCGCGCAGCCAGGGTGTCAGGCCTATCAACCGCACAGCACAAGAGGCAAGGAGCATACCCGATGGCACGACCCGATGCGGCAGGCGACGCCACGGTTTCGCTTGATGCCGCGTTCGCCCATGCCTCGGCCATGCTGGCCCGCGACCCGCGCATGGCGCTGGCGCAGGCGCGCGAGATCCTGCGCGCGGTGCCTGGCCATCCCCAGGCTGTGCTGATCGAGGGGCAGGCCCTGCGCGCGCTGGGCGATCTGCCCGCCGCGCGCGCAGTGCTGGTCAAACTGGCGGCGGAACAGCCGCGTTCGGCGATGACCGCGTTCGAGGTTGCGCTGGTGCACGGCGGGCTGGGCGAAATCGGGCTGGCGGTGGCCGCGCTGCAGCGCGCGGTGGCGTTGAAACCCGATTTCCTGTTGGCGTGGCACGCGCTGTCGGGCGCCTTGCGCGAAGCCGGGCGCGAGGCCGAGGCACGCGTCGCCGATGTAAAGGGCGTGGAGGCATCGACCCGCGATCCCGTGCTGGTCAAGGCGGCGCTGGCCATGCACGACAGCGATTTTGCCGGGGCTGAGACGCTGCTCGATGCGCGCATCCGTACGCTGCCGCGCGATGCGGCGGCGCTGCGGCTGCGCGGCGAAGTGGCGTGGCGGCAGGGCAAGCTCGATGAAGCGATGGATTGGCTGAAGCGCACGCTGGCCATCGCGCCGGGCTTTGCCGCCGCGCGCGAGCTTTATGTACGGATCCTGCAAATGGGGCCCGACGTGGCCGAGGCGCTGGCCCATGCCGCCGTGCTGGTCGATGACGAGCCCCACAATATCGGCCATGCGCTGCTCAAGGCTTCGTTGCAGGTGCGGCTGGGCGAACAGGATCTGGCAGCCGGGATCTATCGCACGCTGGTCGAACGCGGGGTCGACAGCCCGCGCGTCTGGCTGAACCTGGGCCATGTCGAAAAGACGCTGGGCAACCAGACCGATGCGATCGGCGCCTATCGCCGCGCGCTGACCCGCGAACCGTCGCTGGGTGAGGCTTGGTGGAGCCTGGCCAATCTCAAGACCGTGCGGCTCGATGATGCAGACATTGCCGCGATGGAGGCATGCGAAGACGCCATCGAGGATGACGAACAGGCCAGCCAGCTCCAGTTCGCGCTGGGCAAGGCCTATGAAGATGCCGGCGATGCGGCGCGCAGTTTCGACCACTATGCCCGTGGCAATGCCTTGCGCCGCAAGGGTGTCGATTACGAGGAGCAGCGGATTCTGGGTGGCGCGCGCGAACATGCCGCGCTGTTCACCGCGGCGTTTCTGGCCAGCCGCGCCGGGCAGGGCTGCATGGCCAATGATCCGATCTTTATCGTCGGCCTGCCGCGCGCGGGATCGACGCTGGTCGAACAGATCCTGTCGAGCCATTCGCAGATCGAGGGCACGATGGAACTGCCCGATCTGATGATGATCGGCGACCGGCTGCATTCGCGCGTGGAAGAAGGTGAATTCGCCAGCTTTTCCGAGGTGGTCCGCTCGCTCGCCCCGGCCGATCTGGCGCGGTTGGGCGAAGAATACCTCGATCGCACGCGTGTTCACCGCAAGGAGGGCAAGCCGCGTTTCATCGACAAGATGCCCAACAACTGGATGTATACTGGTCTGATCCGGCTGATCCTGCCCAACGCCACGATCATCGATGCGCGGCGCCATCCGATGGGATGCTGCTTTTCGGGGTGGAAGCAGTTTTTTGCGCGCGGGCAGTTGTTTACGTATGATCTGGCGGAAATCGGCCGCTATTATCGCGCTTATGTCACGCAAATGGCGGCATTTGACCGCGCCGCGCCGGGCGCGGTGCATCGCGTGATCTATGAGGCGATGGTGGCCGATACCGAGGCGCAAGTGCGCCAGTTGCTCGACCATGTCGGCGTGCCGTTCGAGGACGACTGTCTGGCATTCTATCGCAACCGCCGGGCGGTGCGCACTGCCAGTTCCGAACAAGTGCGTCAGCCGATCTTTACCGACGGGGTCGATCACTGGCGCCGGTTCGAGGCCTGGCTCGGCCCCTTGCGCGATGCGCTGGGATCGGTTGAAACCGCGTATCCCGATGCGCCGTCGGACCTGACATAACACGCAAGGGAGCGGACAGTATGCCGTATTCACTGGATGGTCGCATTGCGCTGATCACGGGCGCAAGCTCGGGCATCGGCGCGCATCTGGCGCGGCTGTTTGCCGGGGCTGGGGCGAAAGTCGTGCTGGGCGCGCGGCGGGTCGACCGGATTGCCGCGCTGGCGGCCGAAATCGGCGCGGCGGCACTGCCGGTGGCGCTGGACGTGACCGACGAGGCATCGATCGCCGCGGCGTTCGATGCGGCAGAGGCGCATTTCGGCACGCCCGACACGGTGCTGGCCAATGCCGGGATTGCCGAGGCGGGACGCACGATCGATCTGTCGACAGAGCAGGTGCGGCGGGTGATCGACACCAATTTCACGGGCGTCTATCTGACCGCGCGCGAAGCGGCGCGGCGGATGATTGCCGCCGGATCAAAACAATCGGGACGCGGGCGGATCGTGCTGACCGGATCGATCACCGCCGAAATGACCGGGCAGGGCGACGCCGCCTATGCCGCCAGCAAGGCGGCGGTGGTCCATCTGGGCCGCCAGTTGGCGCGCGAATGGGCGCGGCTGGGGATCAACGTCAACACCGTGCAGCCGGGCTATATCCTGACCGAAATCGATGCCGCCTGGTTCGCGACCGAAGCCGGCAAGGCGCAGATCGGCACATGGCCGCGCCGCCGTCTGACCCCGATCGAGGCGCTGAACGATCCAATGCTGTTCTTTGCGTCAGACGCTTCGGCCTATGTGACCGGGGCGCATGTCACTGTGGATGACGGCCAGTCGTTGTAAGCGCGGTCAACGCCGAGGTGGTCAGCACCTGTGGCAGTTTCTGCGCGTCGCCATCTGCCGGATACCACAGATAGAGCGGCACCCCGGCGGCGCCGACACTGCCCAGAAAGCGGCTGATCGCCGGATCGCGCCGCGTCCAGTCGCCCACCAGCACCACCACGCCCGCCTTGCGGAATGCGTCGGCGGTGGCGGCGGTTTCGATCGCGACGTTTTCGTTGACTTTGCAGGTCAGGCACCAGTCGGCGGTGAAATAGGCGAACACCGGCCGGTGCGCGGCGCGCGCGGCGGCCAGCGCGCCCTCGCTGAACGGCGTTGCGCCGATCAGGCTGGCATCGTCGTGGCGTTCGGCGCGCGCCAGACGCGGCGCGCCGCCTGCGGCCAGCAGTACCAGCACGATCGAGGCCGGCACGGCCCAGGTGGCGGCACGGCGCCCCTTGGTCTGTGCCCCACCGATCAGCGCCAGCAGCATCAGCAGCGCGCCGGACAGCGCCAGCGCGGCAAAAGTATAGGCGCTGCCGCCCAGCCGCCAGGCCAGCCAGACCAGCGCCAGCACGGTCAGCGCCATCGGCACCGCCATCGCGCGGCGGAACCACACCATCCACGCACCGGGGCGCGGCAGCACGCGGCGCAGCGGCGGGATGAACCCGATCGCCAGGAACGGCAGCGCAAGGCCAAGCCCCAGCGCGCCGAACACCGCCAGCGCGGCCAGCGTCGGCAGGACCAGCGCGGCGCCCATCGCGGCGGCCATGAACGGCCCGGTGCACGGCGTGGCGACAAACGCCGCCAGCAGCCCGGTACCGAACGCGCCCCACAGCCCGCCCTTGCCCGGCGCGCCGCCCGACAGCGACAGCCCCGGCAATTCATAGAGACCGGCAAAATTGAGCGTGATCGCCACCGCCAGCAGCAGCAGCACGGCAACCACGCCGGGGTCCTGCAACTGGAACGCCCAGCCGACTTCGCCACCCGCCGCACGCAGCGCCAGCATCACCCCGCCCAGCGCCAGACAGGCCAGCATCACGCCTGCGGTATAGGCCAGCGCTTCAAGATGAGCGTGGTGGCTGTTGCCGCGCGCCAGCGCCAGCGCCTTGAGGCTGAGGATCGGAAACACGCAAGGCATGACATTGAGCACCAGTCCGCCTGCCAGTGCGCCGATCACCGCCCAGCCAAGCAGGGCCCATGAAAACGCAGGCACTTTCGTCGCGCCGCCGATCGGCGTGCCGGGGGCGGGCACTGCACCGGGCTGCGCGGCAAAGCTGATCCCGCCCAGATCGTGGCCTTTGGCATCGGTGCCCAGCGACAGCACGCCGGGCAAGCCATTGGGGTTCTGGCCCGAGGGCGTCTTGGCGCGCGCCAGATCGATCACCAGCGTGTCGCCGTTGCGGCTGAACGCCTGGGGCGCGGCATAATCGATCACGCCATCGGTGCCGAGGAACACATGCGGCGCGGTGATCGTGGCGCTCGCTGGAAACGGGATGGCCAGGCGATAGCCGGTGGCCGTGGCGGCAAAGTGCGCGGGCTGGTCGAGCGGCGCGGGCAGCGCAGCGCGCCAGTCGGCAAAGCGCGGATCGACCGGCGTTGCCACGCTGGGCGGGGCAACCGTGACGGTGGTGGACAAGACCGCGTCTTCGGGCACGCAGATTGTCGCGCTGCACGCCAGCCATTGCGCCTTTGCGCTGATCGGCAGGGTTGCGCCGGGCTGTGCATCGCGGGGCAGGGTGAACGGGATCAGGATCGCGAAATCATGCGCATAGACATGGTTCATCAGCCCCGCGATCAACAGTGTCTGCGGCACCGGAAACTGCATCGCCCCGGCGCTGGCGCCTTTTGGCAAAGTCCAGTCGAGTGTGGGGGGCAGCCCGGCATCGCCGGGGTTGGACCAATAGCCGTGCCAGTCCCTGGCGGGCTGCATCACCAGCGCCAGCGTGATCGTTTCGCCCGGATGGCCCGCGCGCTCTGCCGCCAGCGCCGCGCGGATATGCGTGGGGCCCGCCGGGGGCAGGCTGTCGGCATGCGCCGGGGTCAACCCCGCCAGCATCAGCAGCGCGGCAAACCAGGGCGCAAGACGGCGGATCAGCGGGAAAAGCTGGGGCATGGGGATCTCTCGCGGCGGTCCAATGGTGCACGCCCCCTTGCGCCGCGCGATGCCGGGGGGCATTTGCGCCGCACAGATAAGTAGCCGCGCCTCCCGAGTCCAGCGCCAGACCCCACAAGGAGCCCAAAGGTCATGACTTTCGCCCGAAAAGCCATGCTGTTCGCCATGAGTCTGGCCCTGCCGCTGGCCCAACCGGCAGCGGCGCGCGATCCGGTGGTGGCGCCGCCCGCGCCCGATGCGCCCCGGCTGGTGATCGCGATTGCCATTGACCAGTTTTCCGCCGACCTGTTTGCGCAATACCGGTCGCATTTCACCGGCGGCATGGCGCGCCTGGCGGGCGGCGCGGTGTTTCCATCCGGGTTCCAGTCGCACGCCGCGACCGAGACCTGTCCGGGGCATTCCACGCTGATGACCGGGATGCGCCCGGCACACACCGGGATCATCGCCAACACCTGGTTCGACCAGTCGGTCGCGCGCGCCAACAAGGCGGTCTATTGCGCCGAGGACGAGACGAAGACGGCGGCGGTGGCGGGCGATTATGTCGCCTCGGTCGGGCATCTGCTGGTGCCCACGCTGGGCGAACGCATCAAGGCGGTCTGGCCGACCAGTCGCAATATCGCGGTGTCGGGCAAGGATCGCGCTGCGCTGATGATGGGCGGGCACCGCATCGATGAAGTCTATTGGTGGAAGGGCAAGGGCTTTGTCACGCTCGATGGCGCCACCGCCTCGGCCGGCGTCGCCGCACAGAACGCCGCGATTGCCGCCACGCTGACCGCCGGATCGCCCGCCTATGACCTGCCCGGCGATTGCGCCGCGCACGATCGGGCGGTGCGCGCCGGGGTGACCGCGGTCACCGCCGGATCGACCACGGTGTCGTCGGCGGCGGTGTCGGTCGGCACCGGGCGCTTTGCCCTGGCGGCCGGCGATGCCACCGGCTTTCGCGCCTCACCCCGGCTCGATCGCGCGGTGCTCGATCTGGCGGCGCGGCTGGTCGATACCGACGGGCTGGGCCGCGGGCCGACGCCCGACGTGCTGTCGATCAGCCTGTCGGCGACCGATTACATCGGCCATGGCTATGGTACGCAAGGCACCGAGATGTGCATCCAGTTGCACCAGTTGGACGCTGCGCTGGGCGATTTCTTTGCCCGCCTGGATGCGCGCGGGATCGATTATGGCGTGGTGCTGACCGCCGATCACGGCGGTTTCGACATGCCCGAACGGCTGCGCGAACAGGCCCTGCCACAGGCGCAGCGTGCCGATCCTGCGCTGTTGCCAAGGGCGCTGAGTCAGCGCATCGGCGCGCTGCTCGATCTCGATCCGCATGGGCTGTTCCTGGCCGAAGGGCCTTCGGGCGATGTGTGGGTGCGGCGCGATCTGACGCGTGACCAGAAGGCGGCGGCGATCGCAGCGGCGCGCGCCGATCTGCTGGGCCAACCGCAAGTCGCGGCGGTGTTCACCGCCGACGAACTGGCGGCCACGCCGATGCCCACTGGCTCGCCCGAAACCTGGACGCTGATCGAACGCGCGCGCGCCTCGTTCTATGCGCCGCGCTCGGGTGATTTCGTGGTGCTGCTCAAACGCGGGGTGATGGCGCTGAGCCAGCCCGGCCCTGGCTATGTGGCCACCCATGGCAGCCCGTGGGATTATGACCGGCGCGTGCCGATCCTGTTCTGGCGCAAGGGACTGACTGCATTTGAACAGCCCAGCCCTGTCGAAACGGTGGACATTGCCCCCACTCTGGCGGCATGGGTCGGTCTGAAAACGCCGCCGGGTACGTTCGACGGGCGTTGTCTTGATCTGGATGCCGGGCCCGGCACCACTTGCGGAGCACAGCCGTGAACAGCGATATGTCAGCCGATGTGGTCATTCTGGGGGGCGGGCTGGTCGGCATGACGCTGGCCATCGCACTGGCGCGCGAAGGCATTGCCAGCGTGGTGGTCGACAGTTCGGACCCCGCCACACAGACCGCGCAAGGGTTCGACGGGCGCGCTTCGGCGATTTCGACCGCGAGCTGGAACCTCTACAGCCATCTCGGCATGGCCGATGATCTGGCAGCGCGCGGCTGCCCGATCGATGCGATCGCAGTGACCGACGGGCTGAAACCGGGGCGGATCGATTTTCGCCCCGAAGCCGACGAGGGCTCGCTCGGGCGGATGTTCGCCAACCGCGACTTGCGGCTGGTGATGTATGCGGTCGCCGCGCGCGAACCGCTGATCACGTTCCTGCCCAACGCCCATGTCGCCACGCGCGAACGCGGCGCGCACGGCGTCACGGTGACCCTGGCCGATGGCCGCGTGCTGGCCGGGCGGCTGCTGGTCGCCGCCGAAGGGCGCCAGTCGCCTACGCGCGACGAGGCCGGGTTTACCCCGGCGCGCTGGAACTATCACCACCGTGCGATCATTGCCGGGCTGACCCATGAAAAGCCGCACAACAATGTGGCCTGGGAAATCTTCTATCCGGCGGGCCCGTTTGCGCTGTTGCCGCTGCTCGACGATGAAGCGGGGCGCCATCGCAGCGCGCTGGTGTGGACCGTCGCCGAAAAGGATGCCGCCGGGCCGCTGGCCCTGCCCGAAGCGGCGTTCGTTGGCGAAGTTACCCGGCGGATGGGCGGCATTTTCGGTGCGATCGCGCTGGCCACGCCGCGCTCGTCCTATCCGCTCAATTTTCACCACACCGCCAAAGTTGCGGATCAGCGACTGGTGCTGGTTGGCGATGCCGCGCACGGGATGCATCCGATCGCGGGCCAGGGCCTCAATCTGGGGCTGCGCGATGTCGCTGCGCTGGCCGAAGTGCTGGCCGAAGGCATGCGGCTGGGGCTCGATCCGGGCGATGCCCAAGTGCTCAGGCGCTATGAACGCTGGCGCGCGCTCGACGGGTTCATGGTTTCTGGCGCGACCGATGTGCTGACCCGCCTGTTCGGCATTCCCGGACGGCTGCCTTCGGCGGTGCGGCGGCTGGGCATGGCCGGCGTGCAGCGCAGCCCCACGCTCAAGCGGTTTTTCATGGACGAAGCGCGCGGGATGAGCGGAAAGCTGCCCGCGCTGTTGCAGGCCTGATCAGCGCGCCGGGGCGGGCGCGGCGGAGGCTGGCGCGATGGCGACCGGCTTGGCTGCGGGCGGGGCCACCGTCGGGGTCGACAGCGCCGCGCTTTCGATCTGATCGAGCGCGCGTTGGGCGTTTTCCCAGTCGCGCGCATGAGCCAGCCAGTCGGTGGCGGCATCTTTGCCTGGCATGCGTTCAACCTCGGCAATCGCCAGATCGACGCGTTGCCCGGCCAATGCGGCGCGCGCCCGCGCCAAGCGGCTTTCGGGCGCAGGTGATGGCGTGTCGTCGTGGCGGATGACGAACATCGATCCGAACTGGCGCGACAACCAGTCCCAGGTGCCTTCGTTGGCCGGCCCGTTGACCAGGCGCGGTTCAAGCGTGGCAAATTCTTCGGTCAGGCCGCCGATGGTCACCGGTTTTTGCGTGGCGGCAACGATCTCGTCGACGGCGGTCGGCTGGCTGGCGCCAAAGCGCACGCGCAAGGCGGTTTCCAGATAGCCCAGCGGTTGCCCGCGCTCGACCGCGCGGCGGGTGGCAAATGCCACCAGCAAGGCCTCTGCGCGAGTCGCCTGGTCAGAGGCGGCGACCGCCTGCTGGTTCAATTCGGCCAGTCGCTGTTGCAACGCCGTCAGCCGCGCGGTGGCATCGGCCAGCGCGGCATTGGTAGCGATCAGGTTGCCCTGCGTGACAATCGCGGTGGTCGTCGCGCTGGCACTGGCGGCGGGCGTTGCCATTGCCAGGCTTTCGCCCGGCGGCAGCGCCATGTGCAACCATCCGTTATGCCAGCCGAGCCAGGCCCCACCGCCCAGCGCAACCAGCGCAAGCCCACCTAGCAGCGCACCAAGACCGCGACCGCCTGATCGTCTGGTCTGGCGCGAATCAGCCACTGGACCGAGTGTAATTTCCGGCATGCGTGCTTTTTCGCTTTATCCGTTGCCCCGAAGTCACACTGTTTGACACATTTGGTGCGCCAAGGAAAGCACTGCATCGTCGTCGGGCCGTGGCGCACATGCGACAGCCTGCCAGTTGGCCCCGGCGGCCTTGGCAATTCCGGGCGCCAGACAGGCCAGCATGATCTGCGCGCGCGGCAGATCATGCGCGGCACATTGCCCGGCGAAATGGCGCGCTGCCTCGGCCGAATGGAGCAGCGCAAGCACCCGATTGCCCCGGATCAGCGCGATCGTGGCGGCATCAAGCGGCTGTGGCCGGGCGGCATAGACTACCACATCGTCGATTGTCACACCGGGCGGCGGTAGCAACGGCACGCGCGCTTCGCCTGCCAGCCGCAGATAGTGGCCGGGGGGCAACGTGCCGACCACCGCCTGCAACCCGCCGCTGCCGGTCTGGGCCACGACAAAGCCCGCCTCCTGCGCAGCGCGTGCGGTGGTCGGGCCAACGGCATGCACCGGAACCGCCTGCAATGCCGCCAGACCCGCCCCGCCATGGCGCAGCACGGCAGCGCTGCCGATCAGCAGTCCGTCCCAGCCGGGGCCTGCCGGCAGGTGCCATGGACGCGCGGCATACGTGAACAGCGGCGCGGCGTGGGGCGACAGGCCGCGGGCGCGTGCGGCGCTGCACGTTGCGGTGTTGCCCGGTTCGGGACGCAACACCAGCACCGGACGCATCTATCCGGCGCCGTTGAAATGCGCGCGGATCGGCGCGGGCGCAGCGGCGAGCAGCGCATGGGCCAGATCGATCGCGGTTTCGGGCCGATCGAGCGGCACCCGCTGTTCGGCATCGACCCGGTGCACGCCGTCCGGGCTGAACAGCGCGGCGGTCAGGTGCATGGCCATTGTGTCGTGCCGGGTATGCACGGCAATCGGGCTGTGGCAGGTGCCGCCAAGGCCTGCCAGCAGCGCGCGTTCGGCGCGGATGGCGGCGTGGCTGGGGCCATGGTCGATCGCGTCGAACAGCGCGATCAGGTCGTGTCGCGCGGCCAGGCATTCGATGCCGATCGCGCCCTGGGCCGGGGCAGGCAGCCAGGTGGCGGGATCGAGCGGCGTGCCGACCGACGTGACATCCAGCCGTTCGAGCCCGGCGGCGGCCAGCAGCGTGACATCGGCCTCGCCGCGTTCCAGCCGCCCGAGTCGGGTGGCGACATTGCCGCGAAACGATACCACCACCAGATCGGGGCGGGCATGGAGCATTTGCGCGGCGCGGCGCGGCGCGCTGGTGCCGACCCGCGCGCCAGGTGCAATCGCGGCGATACTGGCCGCACCGATCAGCACATCGCGCACATCGGCGCGCGGCAGCACCGCGGCAATCATCAGTTCGGCGGGGCGCAGCGTTTCGACATCTTTCATCGAATGGACTGCGGCGTCGATGGTGCCTTCGGCCAGCCAGACGTCGAGTTCCTTGGTCCACAGCGCCTTGCCGCCGATTTCGGCGAGCGGCCGGTCGAGAATGCGGTCTCCGCTGGCGACCACCGGAACCAGCTCGACCGCCTCGATCGGCCAGCCGTGCGCGGCGCACAACCGGGCGCGGGTTTCCTCGGCCTGGGCCATGGCCAGCGGCGATTGCCGGGTACCAAGGCGCACCGGGCGGGTGGGCAAGGGCGTGCTGCGCAGGGCGTCGGGCGACAGGGACGATGAAGGGCTGGTCATGCGCCGCTTGCCGTACCTGCAATTCTCTCTAAGGGAAAGCTCCCCATGGCTCTGATCCTCGGCATCGAATCCTCGTGCGATGAAACCGCTGTTGCGGTGATCGACACGTCCGGCACGACGCTCGACGCGCGCGTGGTGGCGCAGCGCATCGCCTCGCAGGATGCCGCACACCGCCCTTATGGCGGGGTGGTGCCCGAAATCGCCGCGCGCGCGCACGTCGAAGTGCTGGCGCCGATGGTCGCCGCCACGCTGGCCGATGCCGGGATCGCGCTCGGTGCGATCGATGCGATTGCCGCCACGGCAGGCCCCGGCCTGATCGGTGGCGTGATGGTCGGGCTGGTCACCGGCAAGGCGCTGGCGATGGCGGCCGACAAGCCGCTGATCGCGGTCAACCACCTGGAAGGCCATGCGCTGTCGCCGCGCCTGGCTGATCCGGCGCTGGCCTATCCCTATCTGCTGTTGCTGGTGTCGGGCGGGCATTGCCAGATTGTCGAAGTGCGTGGGCTGGGCCAATATCGGCGGCTGGCCACCACGATCGACGATGCGCTGGGCGAAGCGTTTGACAAGACCGCCAAGATCCTCGGCCTGGGCTATCCCGGCGGACCGGCGGTGGAACGGCTGGCGCGTGAGGGCGATCCGCGCGCGGTGCCGCTGCCGCGTCCGTTGCTGGGCAGTGCAGAGCCGCATTTCTCGTTTGCCGGACTGAAGAGCGCGGTGTTGCGCGCGCACGAATCCGGGCGGTACGATCCGGCCGATATTGCCGCATCGTTCCAGCAGGCGGCGATCGATTGTCTGGTCGACCGGCTGCGCCGCGCGCTCGCGGCCTGCGCGCCAGTAACCGCGCTCGTGGTGGCGGGCGGGGTGGCGGCCAACTGGGCCTTGCGATCGGCGCTGGAAACGCTGGCGGATGGCGCGGGCCTGCCGCTGGTGGCGCCGCCGCCGCGCCTGTGCACCGACAACGCGGCGATGATCGGCTGGGCCGGGGCGGAACGCTATGCCGCCGGTCTGTTCGATCCGCTCGACTTTGTGGCGCGCCCGCGCTGGCCGCTCGATGCCGATGCCGCGCCGGTGCGCGGCGCGGGGGTCAAGGCATGACCAATGCGATCGGCGTGATCGGCGCCGGGGCCTGGGGCACGGCGCTGGCGCAATTGCTGGCGAGTGACGGGCGCGACGTGGTGCTGTGGGCGCGTCAGGCCGGTCTGGCCGGGGCGATCAACGACACCCGCGCCAATCCGGCCTATCTGCCCGGCGTCGCCTTGCACCGCTCGATCCGTGCCAGTGCCGATCCGCGCGATCTGGCCGGGCTGGCGGTGGTGCTGCTGGTCACCCCGGCACAGGCGCTGGGCGCGGTGCTGGCGCAGATGCCCGCGTTCACCGGCGATCTGGTGCTCTGTTCAAAAGGGATCGAGGCGGGCACGGGGCGCCTGATGGCCGATGTCGCGCGCGCGGCCATGCCGGGGGCCAGCCTGGCCGTGCTGTCGGGTCCGACATTCGCGCACGAAGTGGCTGCCGGGCTGCCCACGGCGGTCACGCTGGCCTGTGCCGGTGGCGATGCGCAGTGGCAGCGGCTGGCGCCCGCGATTGCCCGCGCGACCTTTCGCCCCTATTTTTCGCACGACCTGATCGGTGCGGAAGTGGGCGGCGCGGTCAAGAACGTGCTGGCCGTGGCGTCGGGCGTGGTCGAGGGGCTGGCGCTGGGGCAGAATGCCCGCGCCGCGCTGATCAGCCGGGGCTTTGCCGAAATGGTGCGCTTTGGCCTGGCCTTCGGTGCCGAGGCAGAGACGCTGACCGGGCTGTCGGGGCTGGGCGATCTGGTGCTGACCTGCAATTCGCTGTCGAGCCGCAATTTCGCGCTGGGCAAGGCGCTGGGCGAAGGCGCGCGGGCGCCCGACCTGCTGGCCGACCGGCGCACCGTGGCCGAAGGCGCGTTCACCGCGCCGGTGCTGGCCGATCTGGCGCGGGCACGCGGCATTGCCATGCCGATTGCAGAGGCAGTGGCTGCGCTGGTATCGGGACTGGTTCCCGCCCGCGCGATCGTCGATGCCCTGCTGGCGCGACCGCTGCGTTCGGAACAGGATGCGACGATCAAGGGAGAGCCCAGGTTTGGTTAAGGCGGTTGCCAGCCCGAATGACTTGACCGTGCCGGATGGGGCAGGGGCCAGTGCGTTCGAGCCGGTTGATGATGGCGATATCGTCGCGCTGGCGCAGGGCGGGCGGACCAACATTCTTGGTTTCCTGATGCGGCTGGTGGCTCGCATCCCGTTCCTGTTTCTGGCCAGCCGCCTTTATGGGGCAAGCGCGCTGGGGCGGTTTGCCTCGGCGCTGGTGATGGTCGAATTCGCCGGGCAACTGGCGACTTTGGGGCAAAAGCGCGGGCTGGCGCAGAAACTCGATGAATCGGGCTGGTCGAACACGGGACAGCGCCCGGGGCAGGTGGCAGATCCCGATGCCGCGACCCATGCGGTGGCCGATGCGCTGCTGGTGACCACGGTGCTGGCGGTTGTGATGTCGCTGCTGATCTGGTGGTTTCCCGAATCGATGTACCCGCGTGGCAATTTCAGCCTGGCCGAACGCCTGCTGGTCTTGTCGGTGTGGGTGATGGCGGTGGGCGATATCGCGCTGGCCGCGCTGGCGTTCCGGTTCGACGTGGCGACCACGGTGCGCGCACGCGCGGTGGTCGAACCGTGGACGCTGTCGATCACGGCAGGTCTGGCCTATTTCGTCTATCCCGAAGGCGGATTGGCGCTGGCCTATCTTGCCTCGGTTTCTGCGGCGACGCTGGTCGCGCTGGTTGCGCTGGTGCGCACTTATGGCCTGCCCCGACGCTGGCGGCCAAGGCCGATCGCGCTGATGCGGCTGGCCTTGCGCAACATGCCGCTGGCCGGTGCCGATGCGGTGGAATGGGGCACGCGCAAGATCGATGTGTTCATCCTGCGCTTTTTCATCGGCGAGGCGGCGCTGGGGATCTATTACTTCGCCCAGCAGTTCGCCTCGCTGCCGCAAAAGCTGAAATCGAGTTTCGAACCGGTGCTGGGCCCGGTGATCACGCGTAACGTGCGCACCGGCAACATGGCCGCGATCGCCGCGCAAGTGTGCCAGGTGGGGTTCTGGATTACCGCGGCACAGACCGGCATTGCGCTGGCGTTGGCGATTCCCGGCGCCGGGCTGATGGGGCTGGGTGGTCCGGCGTTTGTCCAGGGCACGGCGGCGCTGGTGTTTCTGCTGATCGCCGAAGTGGTCGCGGCGACCGCGGTGGTGAGCGAGGCGGCGCTGATCTATGTCGCGCGGATGCGCAACTTGTGGATCAGCCTGGGCACGATCGTGATGCAGGGCACGCTGACGCTGGGGTTCATCCTGGCCGGGCAGGCGGCGGGCCTGTCGGCGGTGTGGCAGGCGGCACTGGCGGCGCTGGCCATGGCCTTGTCGCTGGCGACGAGTTCGCTGCTCAAATCGGTGTTGTTGGCGCGCATTGTCGGCGAACCGATCAACAACTGGCGCTGGGGACTGGTGTGGGCGGTGGTCCCGGCGTCACTGGTCGGGGCACTGGTGCATTGCCTGCCCGAATGGGCCGAGATGGTGCTGGGCATCCCCGCGATCATCGGGGTCTATTGCACGATGATCTGGCGGTTCGGGTTCGGGCCGGAAGATCGCGTGCTGTTTCGTAAACATTCTGCATGAAGAGGGTCTGGTGATGATCGCATGGATCGAAGCCAACACGGTGCTGGCCGCAGGGGCCGCGCTGGTGCTGCTGAGTCTGGTCTGGTTGGTTCTGGCACGGCGCAGGCGCCCGGCGCCCCGCCGCGAATATCGCGACGTGCTGTCCGAGGGCGCGGGCCCCGCCCAACGCAACACCGCGCTGATCGATGCGCCGCCCGCCGCCGCGATCGCGGTGCCGGTGGTGGACTCGGCGCCGGTGGCTACCGATGGCGACGACCTGACCCGGATCAAGGGCCTTGGTCCAAAACTCAGCCGCCTGCTGGCAGAGCTGGGCGTGACCCGGTTCGAACAGATTGCCGCATGGACCGAGGCGGACATTGCCGCGATCGATACGAAACTGGGCGCCTTTGCCGGGCGACCGACGCGCGACGCCTGGGTCGAACAGGCACGCCTGCTGGTCAGCGGCGATGCCGCCGCCTACGAGGCGAAGTTCGGAAAACTCTGACCGCCACCGTCGCAAAGCCCTCCCCCTGAAGGGGGAGGGTTGGGTGGGGGTGTGCCAAGCTGAAGGAATTGCACGGCAATTCAACCACCGCACGCCCCTCCCCAACCCCTCCCCGCACGGGGAGGGCCACATGATCGCGCCCCGGGTTATTGGCCCGCGTGGCAGCGGCGCACGATCTCGCGCGCGGGGTCGCCGCTGCTTACCTTGATCAGCCCGCCGCCGGGTAGGGTGCCGGTGAACGGGCCGGTGAACACGTCGGTGTCGACATCGTGGCCATCCATGCTGCCTTGCCAGACATAGCCGCGCTGGCCCGGCAGTGCGGTCGCATCGACCGGCACGCGCACGATGCGGCGCGGGCCCTCGATCGCGAACAGCGCGCTGGCGCCCAGTTCGGCGGCAATCGGCCGGGTGATCACCAGTCGCCCGTCGTGGCAACCCAGCGTCAGCAGCGGATCGGCGCCATCAACGCCAAACCGCGCAACGCCGCCATCGCTGCGCCACACCGCCTTGCCATCGGCGTTGGCGGGTGGCGGATCGGCCTCGGGCAGGGCCAGGCGATGGGCATCGACCGGGCCACCGTCGCCCTGCGGCTGGGGCGCGGGGCGTGAACAGGCGGCGATCAGGATGAAGGCGGTCAGGGCCGCGCGGCGAATGGGTTTCACGCCGACGCTATAGGCAAGGATCGCCTTGCCTATCAAGCCAGGGTCTATCAAGTCGCTGTCACTGGCCCCATTTCTTCTGCGACTTGCCATAGCGGGTCTTGCGCGTGCCAGGCTTGCCCTCGTTGCTGCGGCCCACGATCGGGGCCTTGCGATCGCCTTCGGGCAGGCCGAGTTCGGTCGCTTCGAGGCGGCGGATTTCGTCGCGCAGGCGGCCTGCTTCTTCAAATTCCAGATCGGCGGCGGCGGCGCGCATGCGCTTTTCCAAGTCTTCGATGTAACCGCGCAGATTGTGCCCGACCAGATTGTTGCGGCCATCATCCTCGATATCGACGATCACCCCGTCGCGGCTGGCGGTGTCGGCGATGATGTCGGCAATACCACGCTTGATCGAGGCGGGGGTGATCCCGTGCGCTTCGTTATAGGCCTGCTGCTTGGCGCGGCGGCGGTCGGTTTCGGCAATCGCGCGTTCCATCGATCCGGTCATGCGATCGGCATAGAGGATGACCCGCCCGTCGATATTGCGCGCGGCGCGGCCGATCGTCTGGATCAGGCTGGTTTCGCTGCGCAGGAACCCTTCCTTGTCGGCGTCGAGGATGCACACCAGCCCGCATTCGGGAATGTCGAGCCCTTCGCGCAGCAGGTTGATGCCCACCAGCACGTCATAGACCCCCAGCCGCAGATCGCGGATCAGTTCGATGCGTTCCAGCGTTTCGACATCGGAATGCATGTACCGCACGCGCAGGCCCGCCTCGTGCATGAATTCGGTCAGGTCTTCGGCCATCCGCTTGGTCAGTGTGGTGACCAGCGTGCGATAGCCGACGGCGGCAACCTGGCGGCATTCGTTGATGCAATCCTGCACCTGATCCTCGACCGGGCGGATCAGTACCGGCGGGTCGATCAGCCCGGTCGGGCGGATCACCTGCTCGGCAAACACCCCGCCCGCCTGTTCCATTTCCCAATTGGCGGGGGTGGCCGAAACGGCAACGGTCTGCGGGCGCATCGCATCCCATTCGTTGAACCGCAGCGGACGGTTGTCGATGCAACTGGGCAGGCGAAACCCGTATTCGGCCAGCGTCAGCTTGCGCCGATGGTCGCCGCGCGCCATCGCGCCGACCTGGGGCACGGTCTGGTGGCTTTCATCCAGAAACAGCAGCGCGTTTTCGGGCAGGTATTCGAACAGCGTCGGCGGCGGTTCGCCCGGCATGCGCCCGGTCAGGAACCGGCTGTAGTTTTCGATGCCCGCGCACGAACCGGTGGCGGCGATCATTTCCAGATCGAAATTGGTGCGCTGTTCCAGCCGTTGCGCTTCGAGCAGCTTGCCCTCGGCCTCCAGCTCTTTCAGCCGCTCGGTCAGTTCAAAGCGGATCGCATCGGCGGCCTGCTTCATCGTCGGGCCGGGGGTGACATAGTGCGAATTGGCATAGACCCGCACTTTTTCCAGCCGCACCCCGGCCTTGCCGGTCAGGGGATCGAATTCGGCGATTTCCTCGACCTCGTCGCCGAAGAAGCTGATCCGCCAGGCGGTGTCTTCATAGTGCGAGGGGAAAATCTCGATCGAATCCCCGCGCACGCGGAACGTGCCGCGCGCAAAGGCATGGTCGTTGCGCTTGTATTGCAGCGCCACCAGTTTGCGGATGATCTCTCGGCTGTCGACCGTATCGCCCTTTTTCAGGTCGAAGATCATCGCCGAATAGGTTTCGACCGAGCCGATGCCATAGATGCACGAGACCGAGGCGACGATGATCACATCGTCGCGTTCGAGCAACGACCGCGTCGCCGAATGGCGCATGCGGTCGATCGCCTCGTTCACCGAGCTTTCCTTCTCGATATACGTGTCGGACCGCGGGACATAGGCTTCGGGCTGGTAATAGTCGTAGTACGAGACGAAATATTCGACCGCGTTGTCGGGGAAAAAGCTCTTGAATTCGCCATAGAGCTGCGCGGCGAGGATCTTGTTGGGCGCCAGGATCAGCGCGGGGCGCTGCAATTCCTCGATCACTTTGGCCATCGTGAAGGTCTTGCCCGAACCGGTCACGCCCAGCAACACCTGGGTCTTTTCGCCATCGCGCGCGGCGGCCACCAGATCGGCGATCGCGGTCGGCTGATCGCCCGCCGGCTGGTATTCCGACACCACTTTGAACGGCCGGCCGCCTTCGGCCTTTTCAGGCCGCTGCGGCTTGTGCGGGACGAATGTGCCAGACGTGTCGGGCTCTGCAAGACCCCTGCGGATGACGAGTTCGGTCATGGTGGTGGCGGGAATTCCGGGTGTGGGTTGGGACGTAGCGCCAATATGGGCGTTCCTGTCCCGTTCCGCAATCGGCGGTTATTTGGCAAACACGTAATCGGCGGAATAGGCGACGGGTTGCAGCGCGCCTGCGGTCGGGCAAGCGCCGGTCAGCACGCCGCCGCGCGTGTGCAGGCGATAGACCAGCGTGGCCGTGGCCAGCGCGCCCTGGCCAGAGTTTTCGCTCAGCGCCAGTTCCAGCAACGGGACATCGGCGGCGGTTGCGCCGGGCGCGGTGGTAACGACAGTGCCGCGCACAAAGCTGCCATCGGCCAAGGCCCAGTGGGGCCCGCCATAATGGTGCCCGATCGATTTGCCATCGACCATCAGCGAGGCGATCGGTTCGCGAAATGACCACCGCAACACGCCATCCTCGCCGGGTTTGCACTGATAGATCTGCGCGCCTTCGGCATGGGCGGTCAGCACCACGGCATGGCTCGCCAGATCGGCATCAGGGGTTGCCGTTGCACCGGCCAGCAGGACGAGAAGCGAAAACATGACAAAGTATCCTTCAACTGCCGACAGGGGCGGATTGGCAGTCTGGTGGATCGGACGGGCAAAAGCCAGCACCGGTCCTGCGGCCATGTCGTAAAATTTCCGCCCAGGCAGGGGTTATTTGACATCAATTTGAAACAAATCGAAATGGGTGGCGTTCATCGTGGGTTGATCACACTACCGGCAGCTTATGATGATGATTCAGCCAAATTCCCTCTCTTTGCCCCGAGTCGCGTGGTTTGACGAACATGGCGTCGGCGCTGCACGCGCGCGGCTGGGCGATTGGCGGGCCGAGATTGCGCGGCGCGGCGCGCTGGCGTTTCAGCCGCGCCCGACCGAGGCGCGCGGCCCGGCGCTGGCCCGCCTGTTGAGCGAATTGAAGACACCCTATGAGCTGTGGAGCGCAGGCCGGGCCGAACGTCGCGATCCGGTAATCAGCGCGCCGCAGGACATTTCGCACCCGGTCATGCTGTTGCCCGGGTTCGGCACGCATCCCGCGCGGATGAAGGGGTTGCGCACCGCGCTCGAAGGCGCCGGGCACCGTGTGGCCGACTGGGGGCTGGGTTTCAATTTCGGGCCGAGTGCCGACCGGTTTGCCCGGCTGTGCGAACGCGTGGTGACGATGGCGCGCCGCGAGGGGCAGCCGCTGGTGCTGGTCGGGTGGAGCCTGGGCGGGCTGTTCGCGCGCGAAATCGCGCATCGCCACCCGGATGCGGTGGCGATGGTGATCACGATGGGATCGCCGTTTTCGGGCGATCGTCGCGCCAACAACGCCTGGCGCGCCTATCAGTTGATCACCGGCCATACCGTCGATGCGCCCCCGGTGGGCGATCGCGCGTTCGGCGCCAAGCCGCCGGTGCCGACCATCGCGCTGTGGAGCCCGCGCGACGGGATCGTGTCTCCGCGCAGTTCGTGCGGGTGGCCCGGCGAGCGTGATCGGGCGCTGGCGCTGCGCTGCACCCACCTGGGGTTTGCCGGGCATCCCGCCGTGGCGCGCACGCTGATCACGCTGATCGGTACGCTTGATCAGGATAACCGCTGAACGTGCTTGGCAATTGTGCCGCGATGACGCCATAGTCCCCGCCACAACGGTCAGGGGGAGCGGCATGGACGAAGCGGGTGAAGTCGATGGCGGGGCGGTGATGCGCCGGATCGGCTGGCGGGTCATTCCGCTGCTGGGCCTGGCCTATATGGTCGCGTTCATGGACCGGTCGAACATCAGCTTTGCCGCCCGGACGATGAACGCGGATCTGGGGTTTTCGGCGACGATCTACGGCATCGGCGGCGGCGTGTTCTTCCTGTCCTATGCGCTGTTCGAGATTCCGTCGAACATCCTGCTCGAACGCGTCGGCGCGCGGCGCTGGATCGCGCGGATCATGATCAGTTGGGGGCTGATCGCGGCGGCGATGATGTTTGTGCGCACGCCGTGGCAGTTCTATTCGCTGCGGTTCCTGCTCGGGCTGGCCGAGGCGGGCTTTTTTCCCGGCGTGATCTTCTATCTGTCGTTGTGGTTTCCGCGTGCGGCGCGCGGGCGGGCGATCAGCCGATTCTACATTTCCGGACCGCTGACGCGGGTGGTGATGGGGGTGGCTTCGGTCTGGCTGCTGGCGTTGAACGGCATGGGCGGGCTGAAAGGCTGGCAATGGCTGTTTCTGGCCGAAGGGCTGCCCGCGGTGGCGGTCGGGTTGGTGGTGTTGTGGCTGTTGCCCGACACGCCCGCCCGCGCGCCCTGGCTGAACGCGGCGGAAAAGCGCTGGCTGGCCACGCGGCTGGCCGCCGACGGGGGCAGCCCGGTCCGGCATGGCAGTCCGCTGGCGGCGCTGCGGCTGTCGGCGGTGTTGCTGCTGGGCATGGTCGGGTTGCTGACCACCTGCGCCTATTACACGTTCACTTTGTCGGAGCCGCAGATTCTGGCGCTGGCGACCGGGTGGTCGACCCAATCGGTGGGATATCTGGTCAGTGCGGGCGGGCTGGCGGGGGCTGCGGGCATGCTGTTCACCGGCTGGTTGTCGGATCGCAGCGGCACGCGCGCGCCGTTCATGATCGGCAGCACGGCGCTGGTGCTGCTGGCCTATGCGCTGTTTGCGCTGGGCGGCGGGCACACGCTCGGGCTGATCGGCTATGCCATCTATGTCGCGTGCTGGGGGTCGGTCACGCTGTCGGTGTGGATGCTGTGCACCGATCTGGTGGCACCCGCCGACATGGCGGTGGCCACCGCGATGGTCAATTCGATGAGCCAGATCGGGGCCTTCGTAGGCCCGATCGCGTGGGGCGTGGCGCGCGATGCGACCGGCACGTATCACACAGGGTTTGTCGGGCTGGTGCTGGTGCAGGCGCTGGCGCTGGGGTTTGTTGCGGCAATCGTGCGCCATCGCAAAAAGGGCGTTGCCGTGGCGGGTTCGGGCTGAAAAGGATGCTTGTGATCACATCACGCGCAAAGGACATCCTCTGAAAGCCTTGGCAATGCAGCAATCCGGCTTGTCGATCACCGGGACCTGTGCAAGCAATACGGTCCAGACGAGGTGAGCCGATGACCACACCGTGCTATGACGAAATGCGCGAACCCGACGGGACGGTTCGACCTGCCTATGATGGGTATCGTCAATGGCTTGAGGCCCAGCCGCCGGGCCTGCTGAAACGCAAGGGGGTAGAGGCAGAGGCGTTTTTCCGCCGCACCGGGATCACCTTCAACGTCTATGGCGCGGCCGATGCCGAAGAACGACTGATCCCGTTCGACCCGGTGCCGCGCATCATCACCGCCAGCCAGTGGCGCAAGCTGTCGCGCGGGATCGATCAGCGGGTGCGCGCGCTCAATGCGTTTCTGCACGATCTCTATCACCGTCAGGAAATCGTGCGCGCCGGGCGCCTGCCCGAACGGCTGTTGCAGGGCAATGCCGCCTATTTGCCGCAGATGGCCGGGTTCACCCCGCCCGGCGGGGTCTATACCCATATCGTCGGGATCGATCTGGTGCGCACCGGCGAAGACGATTTCATGGTGCTGGAAGACAACGCCCGCACCCCGTCCGGGGTCTCCTACATGCTGGAGAACCGCGAGACGATGATGGCGATGTTCCCCGAACTGTTTACCCGCGTGCGGGTGCGCGAAGTGTCGGACTATCCCCGGCGGCTGGCGCGCAGCCTGGCCGCCTGTGCCCCGGCGGCGTTTGCCGGGGACAAGCCGACGGTCGCGGTGCTGACCCCGGGAATCTACAATTCGGCCTATTTCGAACATGCCTTTCTGGCCGACCAGATGGGCGCCGAACTGGTCGAGGGCAGCGATCTGAAAGTCGAAGGCGGGCGCGTGGCGATGCGCACCACGCGCGGGTGGCAACCGGTCGATGTGATCTATCGCCGGGTCGATGACGAATACCTCGATCCGCTGTCGTTCAATCCCGACAGCGTGCTGGGCGTGGCGGGGATCATGGATGTCTATCGCGCCGGGGGCATCACCATTGCCAACGCGCCGGGCACCGGGATTTCGGATGACAAGGCGATCTACAGCTTCATGCCGGAAATCGTCGAATTCTACACCGGCGAAAAGCCGATCCTGCCCAATGTGCCGACCTGGCGTTGTTCGGAACCCGATGCGCTGGCCTATGTGCTCGACAATCTCGCCGAACTGGTGGTCAAGGAAGTGCACGGATCGGGCGGCTATGGCATGCTGATCGGGCCGACGTCGTCGAAAAAGGAAATCGCCACGTTCGCCGCCAAGCTGCGCGCGCGGCCCGACAACTATATCGCCCAGCCGACGCTGTCGTTGTCGACGGTGCCAATCTTTACCAAGGCCGGGTTGGCCCCGCGCCACGTCGATCTGCGCCCGTTCGTGCTGGTCAGCCCGCACGGCATCGACATCACCCCCGGCGGGCTGACGCGGGTGGCGCTGAAAAAGGGGTCGCTGGTGGTCAATTCGTCGCAAGGGGGCGGGACCAAGGACAGTTGGGTGCTGGATGATTGAGCGGGAGTACGGGGCCGGGATGAGCGCATGCTAGGCAGATCGGCAAACGGCATATTCTGGCTGTTCCGCTATCTTGAACGGGCCGAGAACACGGTGCGCCTGATCGAGGCGGGGTTCCGCATGGCGCTGACCCGCGACAGCGGCGCGGCCAGCGAGGAATGGCGCAGCGTGCTGATCACGCTGGGAATGCAACACGCCTATGCCGCGCGGCACGGCGATGATGTGACCGGCGCGCACGTGTTCAACTTTGTGCTGCGCGACCGCGACAATCCGGCCAGCGTGATGGCGATGATCGAGGCCGCGCGCACCAATGCGCGCATGGTGCGCACCGGCATCACCCGCGAAGTGTGGGAAGCGGTCAACGAAAGCTGGATGAAACTGCGCGAGATTTTCGCGCGCCCGGTCACCGAAACGCGGCTGCGCGATGTGCTCGACGCCGTGCGGCGCCAGGCGACCCAGGTGCGCGGCGCGATCGAAAGCACGATGTTGCGCAATGACATCTATCATTTTGCCGGGATCGGCACATTCGTCGAACGCGCCGACAACACCGCGCGCATTCTCGATGTGAAATACTATGTGTTGCTGCCCAGCCTGTCGGCGGTGGGGTCCAGCCTAGACAACGTGCAGTGGGAAAACGTGCTGCGTTCGGTGGCCGGCGAGCGTGCCTATCGCTGGCTCAACGCCGGGCAGATGGATCCGCGCGGGATCGCCTCGTTCCTGATCCTCGATCAGCGGTTTCCGCGCAGCCTGGCATTCTGTTACGCGCAGTTGCAGGCCAATATGGGCTTTCTGGCGAACGAATACGGGTTCGAGACCGAGGCCCACGCGATCTACCAATCGGGGTACGGGCGGCTGTCGGCGCTGACCATCGAGGCGATTTTCGAACAGGGGCTGCATCAGTTCATCGGCGAGTTCCTGGCCTGCAACAACCGGCTCGCGCAGCAGATCCAGCGCGACTACCGCTTCGTGGAGTGAAGTCATGCGCCTGGCGATCGACCACGCGACCACCTATCATTTTGCCGGGCCGATCCGGCGGGGGCTGCAGCGGCTGCGGCTGACCCCGCTGGCATCGCGTGGGCAAAGCGTGATCGCGTGGGATATCGAATGCGACGGGGCGGCGTTCGAATGCGGCTATGACGACGAATATGCCAACCGAGTCACGCTGGTCAGCCTGACACCGGGCACCCGCGAAGTGACCATCCGTGCCCATGGCCTGGTCGAAACGCGCGACGAGGCCGGGGTTGTCGGGCGTCACAGCGGGTATCTGCCCTTGTGGCATTTTACCCGCGACACGCCGTTGACGGTGCGCGGCGAACGCATTGCCGCGCTGGTGGCCGGGCTGGATATCGGGGCGTCCGGCGATCAACTGGCCACGCTGCACGCGCTGACCGAACGGGTGCGCGCCGCGGTGGTCTATACGCTGGGCGCGTCCGATGTGGCGACCACCGCCGAGGCCGCGTTGCTGGCCGGGCGCGGGGTGTGTCAGGATCAGGCGCATGTGTTCATCGCCGCCGCACGCGCGCTGGGCATTCCGGCGCGCTATGTCAGCGGCTATCTGCTGATCGACGGCCGCGCAGAACAGGAGGCGGGGCACGGCTGGGCCGAAGGGTTTGTCGACGGGCTGGGCTGGATCGGGTTCGACGTGGCCAATGCGATCTGCCCCGATGACCGCTATGTACGGGTGGCGGCGGGCCGCGACTATCGCGATGCCGCGCCGGTCAAGGGGCTGACTTCGACGGTGACGCCCGCCGAAGGGGCCGAGCCGCAATCCGATGCGCTGTCCATCGCGCTCAGCGTGCAGGCGGTTGCGACCGCCTGATTTCCGCCCCCGTGCCTATTGGCGGTTTTGCGAATCGGTTGACCGGTCTAAGGCTCTGACTGGAAATTCCGGCTTCGCCGAAATTTCCTAAGGCCGCACCGGCCCGCTCCCCCACCCGACCACCCAACACCATACACTTGCGTGAGTGGTCGGGTGGGGGAGCGGGCCGGTGCGGCCTTTAAAATTCGCTCTCTCGCGAATTTCGAATCAGACATTAAAACCCGGCCTCGACCCGCCGGGCAGGAATTGTAGTGCGATGACATATTGCGTGGGCATGATGCTGGATGCCGGGCTGGTGCTGATGAGCGACACCCGCACCAATTCCGGCGTCGACAACATTTCGACCTTTCGCAAGATGTTCAGTTGGAACGTGCCGGGCGAACGCATCATCACGCTGATGACGGCGGGCAACCTCGCGACCACCCAGGCGGTGATCAGCGAGCTGGAAGAACGCAACAAAGTGCCGGGTGATCGCCACCCCTCGATCCTTGAAGCGCCGACGATGTTCCAGATCGCGGGCGAAGTGGGACGCCGGCTGCGCGCGGTGATCGACGGTCCCGGCGAATTTCCCGAACCCGGCGAAGGGCCGCAGGCCGAAGGTGCCAAATTTACCGCCTCGATCATTCTGGCAGGCCAGATCAAGGGCATGGAGCCGCGCCTGTTCCTGATCTATCCCGAGGGCAACTTCATCGAAGCCAGCTTTGACACCCCGTTCTTCCAGATTGGCGAGACCAAATATGGGCGGCCAATCCTGCTGCGCGGCTATGAGCGCACGATGCGGTTCGAAGATGCGGTGAAGCTGTTGATGGTGTCGTTCGATTCGACGCTAGCGGCCAATCTGTCGGTCGGTCTGCCGCTCGATCTGATGGTGATCGAGCGCGACCGGTTCACCCCCGTGCACCAGCGCCGGATCGGCGCCGAAGATGCCTATTTTCGTTCGATCTCGCACGGTTGGGGCGATGCCTTGCGCCGTGCGTTCCAGTCGCTGCCGGCCTATGATCTTGCCACCGGCGGGGCGGCTGCGATCGATGGCGAAAGGTATACGTAATCATACTCAGGTTCACTGCTTAGCCAAAATGGTTAGCAGATTCAGCGTATCGACAAACGATCTGCTGACCTTTTGGGGTGTATTGATGGTGTCGGGCTTGACGACACGACCTCAGAAAACCTTTGCCTGCACAGACATCTCCGTTCCGGAGGTGAATTTCCCTTAGGAAGGTGCGACTGGTGGAGACCTGAACCGGGTGCGTTGGGTTCGTAATGAAACTAACCCCATTGGCGCCATGCCATCAATCTGTGGTTCATGATTCCCATGATCGAACGCGTCACCCTCCACATCCTCGATGGCGACTCCGCTCGCCGCGCCCAGCTCGCCCGGCTGGCCTTTGCCGCAGGGCATCATGCCGAGATATATGCCAACACGGATGAGCTGCTGGCGCATGCCCCATCCGGCGGGCTGGTGCTCGCGCATGACGATCCGCCGGGTGAGGCGGTGCCTGCGTTGATCGCGGCGATGATGCGCGCAGGGCAGTGGCTGCCGGTGATCGCGATTGCCGAACATCCCGAAACCGATTGCGTGGTGCGCACGATCAAGGCGGGCGCGCTCGACTATCTGGGTGTGCCGCAACAGATCGCCCCGCTCAACGAGGCGATCGCCCGCGCCGCGCGTGAGGCGGAGACCTATCGCGCCCAGCGGGCCCGCTCGGCCGAGGCACGCCAGCGCATTGCGCGGCTGTCCCTGCGTGAACGCGAAGTGCTCGACCGCTTGGCCGAAGGGTGCAGCAACAAGGCGATTGCACGCGATCTGGAAATCAGCCCGCGCACGGTGGAAATTCACCGCATGAAAATGATGGGCAAGCTGGGCGCGCGTCACGCCGCAGAAGCCGTGCGCCTGCGGATCGAGGCGACCGGGCTCGACGCTGCCTGACCTGCGATCAATGGCAGATCGGGTGGGCTACGCCGACTTCCAGGTGAAAATGATCGTGGTGCGCCGCGTTGTAATCGGGGGTCAGCACCATGCCAAACCGCCGACAGGCGCTGGTGCGGATCACGCGCAGGAAATTGCGGACTGCCGGGGTGCCTTCCGACCAGTCGCCCTTCACGCTGATGCGGCGTCCGTCGGCCAGCACAAAGGCGGCCACATCGACCGCACTGGCCGTGGCATGGCCGCTGCGGTGGTCGGTACCAGCCACATTGCGGCAATTATAGCTGCCAAACGTATCAATCCGTGCAAGCGGACTGCCCAGCATCTGTCGCGCGGCGCGATCGACGCCGAACCGGGCCCAGCCTTGCATGGCGGTCGCCAGCGAGCAGGTCACCGGGCCCAGATTGGCCAGTTGCAGATGGGCATCATCGCTGCGCAGCCATGACAGCCGCACGGTGCCGATGGTCGAACACCCCGCGCCGAAATACTGATCGGGCAGCGGGGTGAAATTGGCCTGGCTCTGGCCAAGCTGGGCCAGACATTGGCGCTCGCTTGGCGCAGGGGCGATCCGGGCGGTGGTGGTCGATTGCGGCGCAGACCGGTGTGACGGGCTGCCGACGCAGGCCGACAGCAGCAACAGCGGCACCACCGCCAACCACAGCGCACCCGACAGGATTGCCAGAATGTGCTGGGCACGAGTCGGTTCTATGCGGGCCATGGCGTATCTTTTGCGCAAGTATGGTCAACAAATGCTTTCAACACCCGCCGGAACCGCACGCGGTGGCAGCCGGATCCGCGCGCGGATCGGACCAGTGCGCCGGTGCGGGGGTTGTACAAAGTCCGCATAAAGAGGCTTTCCCGGTGATCCCTGCGGGGTGTAGCGTGCTGCGCGGGCGATGGGGGAGTGGTGGACATGACCGATCTTGTCGTGGACTTTCGGCAACCGGGCCCGGAACTGGCCGAATACGTGTCGTTCTTCTATCAGGTGCGGCACGACGATGCCCGCTTTGACGCGGTCGATCGCGCTGATTTTGCACAATTTCGTTTTATCTTCGCAGGCCGCGACGGGCAATGCGAATTTGTCGACGGCACGGTGCAGGCGATCCCCGACTGCTGCATCATGGGACCCACCACCGGCAGCACGCGGGTCAGCGGCGCGGGCGCGATCGATGTGCTGGGTGCGGGCCTGATGCCCGCCGGATGGGCGGGGCTGGTGCCGATGGATGCATCGGCGGCGGCCAACCGGTTGTTCGATGCGGTCGACCTGCTGGGCCCGGCGGTGCTGGAGGCGCGCGCGACTTTGCTGCCGATTGCCGATTTCGATGCGCGGGTGGCGATCTTCGAGGACCTGATCAAAAGCCTGATGACCCAGGCCAGTGCCGATTTTCACGCCTTTGTGCACGAAGTGAACGCCTGGCTGGCGGGCAGCGTGACCCCGCATCTGCCCGACCTGGTGGCGCGCACCGGCCTTTCGCTGAGCCAGGTCGAGCGGCGCTGCAAACGCTATTTCGGGGCGCCTCCCAAAGTGCTGGCGCGCAAGTTCCGCGCGCTGCGCACCGCGATTGCGCTGACTCACAGGGACGCCGATCTCGATACGATCCTGGCCGAAGGCTATTACGACCAGTCGCACCTGATCCGCGAAATGAAGCATTTCACCGGAATGACCCCGGCCGCCTTTGCCGAACAGCCGACCGTGCTCAACCGGCAACTGGCCAAACGCATCGAACTGGAACGCAGCCATCCGATGAACCGGGGCCCGCTGATCACCTGACCTGCAGGGCCATCTCGGCCACAATTTCCAGACCGCCCGGTTTGCCGCGCGTCGGTTCCAGCGCGGTGATCAACGGGTCGAGCGCAGGGCCATAGCGGCGCCAGCGCGCCACCGACCGGGTGTGGATGGGGCGTCGCACTTGCACCACGCTGGCCGTCTTGACCGCGCGCCGCGAGGCATGAAAGGCCAGGCACCGCGCATCCCAGTCCAGCCCGATGAAATCGACCAGCCGCCGTGCTTCGCCTTCCAGATCGTGCACGATGTCTTCATAGCGCACGGTGGTCATCATCCCGGCAGGCAGCACCGCGCGCCAATGCGCCATGAGATCGAGATAGCGATCATAATGGCGCGCCAGTTCTCCGAAATCGTAGGTGTGCGCCATCGTGTCGGCAAACAGTGTGCCATAGGCCGACAGGCAGGTGTCGACCGGATCGCGCAACGTGTGGATGATCTTTGCGTTGGGAAACAGCATCGCGATCAGGCCAAGATAGGCGTAATTGGTCAACAGCTTGTCGGTCACGCGCAAGGCGCTGCCGGCCTCGGCGGTCGCCGCCGACAGCCACCCTGTGGCAATCGCATCGGCCTGATCCTGCGTCAGCACGCCGGCCAGCGCCGGATAGGCGGGCAGTGGCGGGCAAGCCGTTGCACAGGCATCGATCGCCTGGGGCAGGTGGCGTGCCTCGTCGCCGCCGAACACCGCCGGATGGCTGGCCAGCACCTGTTCGACCAGTGTCGATCCCGACCGCGCCATGCCGACAATGAACACCGGCACCTGCGAGGGATTGCCGACCAACCCGTGGTCGCGCATCAGCGCCGGGGTGAACGTGGCCCGGATCGCATCGTGGAGCGCGGCCTGTTGCGCCTCGTCATAGGCCAGTTGGGCACGCTGCAGACCGGCCCCGGCGCGATAATGCGCGATCGCGGCGGCCGGATCGTCGCTGACATCGAGGGCCTTGGCGGTGGCGTAGTGCATGGCGATCAACGGGTCGTTGCGCCCTTGCAGGCGGCGCGGATCGGCAGCCAGCGCCTGCGTTTCGACGACAAACCGTTCGGTCCAGACGGGATCGCTCGAAAAATCGACCAAGTCGGCGAGCGGGCCATATGTCGCGTGCTGATGGGGGTCGATGTGCAGCGCGGTCTCGAACTGCGCCCGTGCTTCTTCAAGCCGGCCGAGCACTTTGAGCACTACGCCCAGTTCATGACGCGCTTCGGCATTGCCGGGTTCGACGCGCAGCAGATCGCGCAGCACGACTTCGGCCTGAAACGGGTGTCCGGCATCGAGCAGCACCCGGCCCAACACTTGCAGGGCGACCGTCCACGACGCATCGTGCGACAGTACCAGTTGGCACAGTGCCTCTGCCTCGGCCAAACGGCCGCGCCGATGCTGCACCCGTGCGGCCAGCAGCAACGCGCGCAGATTGTCCGGATCGCGCGAAAGCGCCTCGGTCAGCACCGCCAGCGCCAGGTCATAAGCCCCTTGCACATAATGCAGCAGGGCCAGGTTGGTATGGCTGTCGATGCGCGCGGCATCGCGTTTGCGCGCGGCGTCAAAGGCGGTGATGGCATCGTCAAGCTGATGCTGTTCGACCAGCAGCGTGCCGAGCACATACCAGCAATCGGCATCGTGCGGCCGCAGTTCCAGCGCCCGCGTATAGGCCTCACGCGCGGAGTCGGGCTGATCGATCCGCCGTGCCGCATCGCCGAGCAGGCGCCAGCCCTCGGGATCTGCGCCGTTGCGCGTCAGGGCCGCCAATGCAAGGTCTGCGGCGGTATGAAAATCCCCCCGCGCAAGCGCGGCCCGTGTCGGTTCAAACGCGTTGCCATCGGTCTGATCGCAATCCGGAAATGCGCAAGCAGCAGTCATGTTCTTAGCCCCTCAATTGCTGCCGACTGTCGGCAGGCGGTCGGTTCCCGCACACTGGAAAGGACGGCCGTGATGGCCAGATGTTCAGGGGCGCGCCAGCGTTCGGCAGTTGACAGGCCCCGCGACGCCACTATGAGCGACGCCGGGCCACGCGGTCCCAACGCCGCGCGTGCTCTCTGCAAGGAGAGACTACATGACTGATCTGCGTCCCGCCGCCAAACCGGCGCGTCCATTCTTTTCTTCCGGGCCTTGTGCAAAGCCGCCTGGATATTCCCCCGACAAACTGGCCACGGCATCGCTTGGGCGTTCGCATCGTGCAAAGATCGGCAAACAGCGTCTGGCGCTGGCGATCGATCTGATGCGCGAAGTGCTCGAACTGCCCGATACGCACCGCATCGGCATCGTTCCGGGGTCTGACACCGGCGCGTTCGAAATGGCGATGTGGACGATGCTGGGCGCCCGCCCGGTGACGACGCTGGCCTGGGAAAGCTTTGGCGAAGGCTGGGTGACCGACGCGGTCAAGCAATTGCGCCTCGAACCCACAGTAATGCGTGCCGATTACGGCCAATTGCCCGATCTCGACAAAGTCGACTGGACCAACGACGTGCTGTTCACCTGGAACGGCACCACCTCGGGGGTGCGCGTGCCCGATGGCGAATGGATCCCCGACGATCGTCAGGGCCTGTCGTTTGCCGATGCGACCAGCGCGGTGTTCGCCTATGACATTCCGTGGGACAAGATCGATGTCGCCACGTTCTCCTGGCAGAAAGTGCTGGGCGGCGAAGGTGGCCACGGGGTGATCATCCTGGGCCCCCGCGCGGTCGAGCGGCTGGAAAGCCATACCCCCGCATGGCCGTTGCCCAAAGTGTTCCGGCTGGTGTCGAAGGGCAAGCTGACCGAAGGCGTGTTCAAGGGTGAAACGATCAACACCCCGTCGATGCTGGCGGTCGAAGACGCCATCTTTGCGCTCGAATGGGCCAAATCGGTCGGCGGGCTGGCCGGGCTGAAGGCGCGTTGTGCCGCCAATGCCCATGCGCTCGACAAGATCGTCGCCGAACGCGACTGGCTCGGTCATCTGGCGGTCGACAGCGGCACCCGTTCGCGCACCTCGGTCTGCCTGACCGTCAAGGGCGCCGATGCGGATTTCATCAAGGCGTTTGCCGGGCTGCTCGAAAAGGAAGGCGCAGCGTTCGATATCGCCGGATACCGCGATGCGCCGGCCGGTTTGCGCGTATGGTGCGGTGCCACTGTCGATGCCGCCGATGTTGCCGCGCTGGGCCCCTGGTTCGACTGGGCCTGGGCGCAACTGACCACCCCCGCACACGCCGCCTGACACCCCCTTGTCC
>NZ_KQ954259.1:99868-170063 GCF_001519065.1 Novosphingobium sp. FSW06-99 | reverse complement strand
TCCCCGGGGCGGGGAGGATCATGTTATCCTTGCAAAGGTTTTCCCATGACCAAGCCCAAAGTGCTCATTTCCGACAAGATGGACCCCAATGCAGAGCGCATTTTTCGCGACAAGGGGTGCGATGTCGATGTCATCACCGGCAAGACGCCCGAAGAGCTGATCGCCATCATCGGCCAATATGATGGCCTGGCAATCCGGTCTTCGACCAAAGTGACCAAGGCGATCCTGGATGCCGCGACCAACCTCAAAGTGATCGGCCGCGCCGGGATCGGCGTCGACAATGTCGATATTCCTTATGCTTCGGCCAAGGGCGTGGTGGTGATGAACACCCCGTTCGGCAATTCGATCACCACTGCCGAACACGCCATCGCGCTGATCTTTGCGCTGGCGCGCCAGTTGCCCGAGGCCGACGCCTCGACGCAGGAAGGCAAGTGGGAAAAGAACCGCTTCATGGGCGTCGAAGTGACCGGCAAGACGCTCGGCCTGATCGGGGCGGGCAATATCGGCGCCATCGTCGCCAGCCGCGCGATCGGCCTGCGCATGAAAGTGGTCGCCTATGACCCGTTCCTGACGCCCGAACGCGCGCTGGAAATCGGCGTCGAAAAGGCCGATCTGGATACCCTGCTGGCCAAGGCTGATTTCATCACGCTGCACACCCCGCTGACCAGCGAAACGCGCAACATCCTCAGCCGCGAAAACCTCGCCAAGACCAAGAAGGGCGTGCGCATCGTCAACTGCGCGCGCGGCGGGCTGATCGACGAGGCGGCGCTGAAGGACTTGCTCGACAGTGGCCATATCGCGGGCGCAGCGCTCGACGTGTTTGAAACCGAGCCGGCCAAGGACAGCCCGCTGTTCGGCACGCCCAACTTCATCTGCACCCCGCATCTGGGCGCCTCGACCACAGAAGCGCAAGTCAATGTCGCATTGCAGGTGGCCGAACAGATGGCCGAATACCTGACCACCGGGGGCGTGACCAACGCGCTCAACGTGCCGTCGCTGTCGGCCGAGGAAGCGCCCAAGCTGCGGCCCTATATGGCGCTGGCGGAAAAGCTGGGCGCGC
The DNA here is from genome assembly GCF_001519065.1 of Novosphingobium sp. FSW06-99. Taxonomy (GTDB): domain Bacteria; phylum Pseudomonadota; class Alphaproteobacteria; order Sphingomonadales; family Sphingomonadaceae; genus Novosphingobium. The sequence goes on along the minus strand of NZ_KQ954259.1, from coordinate 169,003 downwards.
TGGTCGGGCAACTGGTTGGCGACAAAGTGCTCAAGATCGCCATCGAGGCCGAAGGCGCCGCCGCGCAACTGAACCAGAAGCCGATCACCGCCGCCGTGCTGGCCGGGCTGATGAAGCAGTATTCGCAGACCGTGAACATGGTCAACGCGCCGTTCCTGGCCAAGGAACGCGGGCTCGACGTGCGCGAAGTGCGCCACGATCGCGAAGGCGAATATCGCACGCTGGTGCGCGTGACGGTCGATACCGATGCGGGCCAGCGCTCGATCGCGGGAACGCTGTTCGGCAATGGCCAGCCGCGTCTGGTAGAAATCTTCGGCATCGCGATCGAGGCCGATCTGGATGGCGACATGCTCTATATCGTCAATTCCGACGCGCCGGGCTTCATCGGCTCGATCGGCACGTTGCTGGGGGCCGAGGCGATCAACATCGGCACGTTCCACCTGGGCCGTCGCGAAGCGGGCGGCGAGGCGGTGCTGCTGCTGTCGGTCGACAGCCCGGTCAGCGATGAAGTGCTGGCCAAGGCGCGCGCGCTGAATGGCGTGCGGCAGGTCAAGGGGCTGAAATTCGCCTGAGTCCGGCGTTTTTCGCACAGGTTAGACGGGGGTGGGCGCGGCGCGTCCGCCCCCGTTTTTTTGCTGGCCCGGCGCCAAGCCTGGCTTACAACCGGGGCAAACCCCTGGGAGATGCGACCACCATGCCACTCAATCCGCATGTCGAGGCAGTGCTCGGCTTTTTTGCGCAATTTCCGCCGGTCGACATGGCGACGATCACCGCCGAAGCCTTGCGTGCCAGCCGCAACCGGCCCGATCCGCTGATGCCGCCGCCCGCTGTGGCGCATGTGCGCGATGTGGAGATCGACCTGCCGGGGCGCATGCTGGCCGCGCGCTTGTATGTGCCCGAGTGCGTGGACGAGCGGCCACCGCTGGTCTTGTTCTACCACGGCGGCGGCTGGGTGGTGGGATCGATCGACACCCATGATCCGTTGTGCCGCGCGCTGGCCAATGCCAGCGGCGCGGCGGTCTTGTCGGTCGGATATCGGCTGGCGCCCGAAGCGCAGTTCCCCGCCCCGCTCGATGATTGCCACGATGCGCTGGTGTGGGCGCACGATCATGCCGACACGCTGGGGATCGACCCTGCGCGGCTGGCGGTAGCGGGGGACAGCGCGGGGGGCAATCTGGCGGCGGCCGTGGCGATCCGTCTGCGCGATGAAGGCGGCCCGGCGCTGCGCCATCAGGTGCTGATCTATCCGGTCACCGATACCGATTTCACCCTGCCGTCTTATGCGCAGAACGGCGGGGGCGGCTATTTCCTGTCTTCGGTGATGATGCAGTGGTTCTGGCAGCAATATCTGGGCCATGCGCCGGGCGCGCCGGTCGAAGGGGCGACGATCCTGCGCGCGGCGGACTTGTCGCGGTTGCCGCCCGCGACGCTGGTGATGGCCGAATTCGATCCCTTGCGCGATGAAGGCGTGGCCTATGGGCAGGCGTTGGCTGCGGCGGGCACCACTGTGCACGCGGTGGTCGCGCCAGGCATGATCCACGGGTTCTTCTCGATGTTTCAGGTCGTGCCCGACGCCGTGGGCTATATCAACGATACCGGGGCCCGACTGCGCGCCGCGTTTGCCTGACAGTCTGATTCAAAATTCGCAGATGAGCGAATTTTGAAGGCCGCACCGGCCCGCTCCCCCACCCGACCACCCTACCATAGGTATCCTATGGGTGGTCGGGTGGGGGAGCGGGCCGGTGCGGCCTTCGGAAATTTCGGCGAAGCCGGAATTTCCGACCAGACTGATGGCAGGTTTTTACGGCTCCATCGCCAAATGCGAAAAAACCGGTTCCCACTTTTTTGTGCGATACTCTATGGGCGCAGTCCATGACCATCAGTGACCGCGATCTGTTGCCCGAGGGGCTGGAAGACCGATTGCCGCGTGAAGCGGCGACCACCACGCGTGTCATGCGCGCGATCCATGGCGTGATGCACGGCCATGGCTATGACCGTGTGCTGCCGCCGATGATCGAATTCGATGCCACGCTGGGCGCGCGCATGGCGGGTATCCGGTCGCGGCGGATGTTCCGCTTTGTCGATCCGCAAAGCTTGCGCATGCTGATCCTGCGCGGCGATCACACGCCGCAGATCGGGCGGATCGCCGCATCGCGGCTGGCCTCGGCGGCGCGTCCCTTGCGCCTGTGCTATGCCGGGCAAGTGCTGCTGATCCGGGGTGACGGGCTCGATCCGGCGCGTGAAAAGCTGCAATGCGGGGCCGAACTGATCGGCGTCGACAACGTCGCGGCGGCCAGCGAGATCGTGGCGACCGCGATCGAGGCACTGCAGGCGGCGGGTGCAAAGGGGATCAGCGTCGATTTCACGTTGCCCGATCTGGTCGACGTGCTGGCCGCCGAGGCGCTGCCGCTGGCGCCCGAGGCGATCGAGGGCGTGCGTCGCGAACTCGACACCAAGGATGCCGGCGGGCTGGTCGATGCGGGCGGCGCGGCCTATGTTCCGCTGCTCTATGCCACGGGCGATTTCGACACCGCGATCGAACGGCTGGCGGCGTTTGATACCACTGGCGTGCTGGCCGGGCGGATTGCCGCCTTGCGCGAAATTGCCGCGCGGCTGGATGGCACGGCGCGGCTGACGCTGGACCCCAGCGAACGGCACGGCTTTGAATACCAATCGTGGTTCGGCTTTACGCTCTATGCCGAAGGCGTGCGCGGCTTGCTCGGCCGGGGCGGCACATACCGCATCGCCGGGCCCAACGGCGGTGAAGCGGCGACCGGATTTTCACTGTTTCCCGATGGCCTGATCGATCTGCTGGCGGCGGACGAACCCGTTGAGCCAAGCGTGTTCCTGCCGCTGGGCCATGACCCGGACATGGCGGCGCGCCTGCGCTCGATCGGCTGGCGCACCGTCGCGGCCTTGTCGCCGGGTGACGATGCCGCCGCGCTGGGGTGCAGCCACGTGCTCAACGCGGCAGGCGCCGAACCGATCGTGCCCGCCTGAACGTCCGGCTCAGGCCGGAATGGCGTTGAACGGCACGCCCTTGTCGGGGCGACGATCCTGAGGCCAGCCCGGTGCGACCGTCGAGGAACGGTCGTGGGTGCCCGCGTGCGGCGGGCATGCATTGACAGCGGTTCCCGCGCAATTATGGCCACACGCATGGTTTTTCCCAATCCCGTCAAGGCCGTCGTGTTCGACATGGATGGCCTGTTGTTCGATACCGAGGCGGTGTTTCGGATCGCCATGGCCAGGGCGGGGGCGGACCATGGCGTCGCCGTGTCGGATGCGTTCTACGCCAGCCTGATCGGCCTGCCGCCAGACCAGGGCCTTGTCATGATGCGCGCCGAATTTGGCGCAGCCTTTCCGGCGGCCGATTTCTTTGCCTGCTGCCATGGGCATTTCGGTGGCCTGCTCGACAGCGAATTGCGGATGAAACCCGGTGTGCTCGCGATGCTTGACCTGCTCGATCGCCGCGCATTGCCCCGCGCGATCGCGACATCGTCAAAGCGGGCGAGCGTCGATCATCACCTGGCGCATTTCGGGCTGGCCCATCGGTTTGACGCGATCATCGCCCATGGCGACTATCCGCAAGGCAAGCCGCATCCTGCGCCCTATCTCCATGGGGCGCGGGCGCTTGGCGTGGCGCCCGAACACTGTCTGGCGCTGGAAGATTCCCACAATGGCGTGCGGTCTGCTGCGGCGGCCGGAATGATGACGGTGATGGTGCCCGACTTGCTGCCTGCGACAGATGAAATGCGCCGGCTGGCGCTGCGGGTTGCCGACGACTTGCTGGCGGTGCGCGACATGCTGGCCAGGCAGGATTGACGCACGGTCGCCGCAACACCGCGCGCCGCCGCCACCATCTTTGCCATCACGCGATTTCCGCAAGCAGCCAGTCGCGAAAACGGCGGATCTTGCGGGTAAGACGGCGGTGTTCGGGATAGACGATCCAATAGGCCTGGCCCAGCGTCGACACCTGGTCGAACATCGGGATCAGGCGGTGGTCGGTCATATCCTGTTTCCAGAAAAACGGGGTCAGCATGGCGACACCCTGTCCGGCCATCGCGGCATGGGCTTCGTTGGCCTGTGAATCCAGGCGCAGCCCGGCCGTGGGCGGATCATCCGGATAGGTCAGCCCCGCCTCGCGAAACCAGCAACCCCATGACGGATCGTGCGGGCTGATCAGCGGCAGATCGAACAAGTCCGCAGGCACCAGCGTGCGTGCCTGCGCGGCCAGGAAGCCCGGGCTGCACATCGGCGTAAAATCCTGCACCAGCAGGCGATGCGCCGCAACGTCGGGCCAGGGGCCATGGCCGGATCGGATCGCCACATCGACGCCGTCACCGGCAAAGTCGGTCAGGGCGTCCTGCGTCAACAGTCGTACCGCGATATCGGGATAGCGCACCTGAAACCGGCCAATCCGCCAGGCCAGCCAGGCATTGGCGAAAGTCGAAGTGGTGGAGATCGTCAGCATTGCCTCGTCATCGGCGCGCAACCCGGCAAACGCCGCCTCGATCGTATCCAGCCCCTTGCCCAGCAGCGCCGCGGCGCGCCGCGCCGGTTCGGTCAGTACCACCCGCTGGCGTTCGCGGCGGAACAACTGTTGGCCGAAATGGTTCTCGATCACGCGAATCTGATGGCTGACGGCGGCCTGGGTCATGCCCAGTTCGCGCGCGGCGGCCGTGAAATTCTCATGGCGCGCCGCCGCTTCAAAGACTCGGACGGCAGACAGGGGCGGAAGCGTGCGCATCGTCAGATCATAAGCCTGGATAATGCCCCCTGTCGATCATTGCGTTGGCGAGTGGATCGCCCCCACCGGTATGACGGGCCCGGCATCCACCATATCAAGGACGGGAATTCCGCCATGTCACCATCCCCCGCCGTTTGCGCGCCCTTGGCCACCGATCCAGCCCGGCGCCCGTTGCTGCGCCATGCTGCCCGCTGGTGGGCGGCGTGGCTGAACCTGTCACACGTCCACATTCGCCACGCTTATCACCAGCCATGGGGGGAGACCGACTGGCGCGGGCCGACACCGGATTGATCAGCCGCGCCGCCAGCGCCGGTAACCCAGCACGGCCAGCGCGACGAACGCTGCGTAAAGACCGGCGGTCAGCCACAGTCCCTTGAACACGAACATGCCGACATAGATCGTGTCGAGCACGATCCACAGCAGCCAACTGGCCGCATGACGCCGCGCCGTCCAGTATTGGGCGACCAGGCTGAAGCTGCTGAGCGCGGAATCGATCCACGGCAGCGCCGCATTGGTATAATGGCTGGTGAACCAGCCGATCACCAGCGCGCCGGTGGCCCCGGCCAGCAAGCCGGCGCCCGCCCGGGCGGGCGGCAACGGTTCGACCACGATCGCGCCCGTCTCGGCCTTGCCCCGCGCCCAGATGATCCAGCCATAGACCACGGCAAGACCGAACAGCGCCTGCAACACCATGTCGGCATAGAGCCGCACGTCGAAAAACAGTTTGAAATAGAGCGCACAGGCCACGAGGTTGACCGGCCAGCACAGCATCGCGCGCCGCGCCGTCAGCCATATGCCCAGCAAGCTGATCGCGACGGCGCAGATTTCGAGGGCGGACATTACGCCGTTGCGCCCGCTTGCAACCGTTGCACGAAATCGCGTCCCTGCGGCGACAGGAACCATTCGGCGTGGCCAAGGCAATAGTCCTGCCAGGCGATCAGGGCCTGCGCCGTATCGCCCAGGATGCCGGCGAAATAATCGACTTCCGACAGCGCGAATTCGACATGAACCAGCGGCAGCAGACGCGCAAGGGTGGCGATATCGTCCCCGGTCAACGGCATGACCGTGCGATACCCGCCCAACAGCGCCAGCGCGCCCGCGTCATCCGCCCGGCCTTCGCGCAATTGCAGCCAGGAAATCGCCGTCCGCTCGATGGCGGTGGCCAGATCGTGCAGCGCGCACGTCTGCGTCGCCAGTCCGAAATCGAACACCGCGCTGACGGCGCCATCGGTCGACCACAACAGATTGGAGGGGTGCCAGTCGTTGTGCGTCCACAGCCGAGGGGCCTGCGCCAGCCGTGCGGGCAAACCGTCCCCCAGTGCGCCCAACAGCCGCGCCAGATCCGGCCGCCACGGCTTGTCGGCCAGAAACGCGCCCAGCGCCGGACGCGCGGCGACATAGGCCTCTGCCGCTGCCAGCGGATCGGGCGACGGCAGAATCGTGAAACTGGCGATCAGGGGTTGCGGACCGCGGTCGGGCGCGTTGAAACCCTGCGCGGCCAGATGCATGCGGCCCAGCGCCACACCCGCGGCATGGGCATGGCCCTGGTGCAGGAACGGTGTCCACGAATGGCGATCGCGATAGAGATCCAGACCCGCGCCGGTGCGATGCAGTTCATAGGTCCAGGCGTCCTGCCCGATGGCGCTGGCCCCGGTATCCGCCATCACGATGTCGGGCACAGGCAATCCGGCGGCGCGCAGATGCGCCATGAACCGGTGCTCGGGCGCCAGCGTCGCCGGGGTGCGCACATGCTGGTGATGGCGTTTCAGGATGAACGCGCCTGCGCCCGTTTCGACCAGCGCGGCGGCAGAAAACGGGCGCGGCGAATGCCAGTGCAGCGCAACCAGCGGCCCGGCGGCGGGAAACCGGGCGAGCACGGCCTGTGCCTCGGCCACGGTGATGGCTGGCCAGGCTGGCGCCTCCAGCGTCAGGCCCATGCCATGCACCAGATGGCCGCCGTCGGGCCCATGATCGATCGCCGGGCGTGCCATGATCAGAACGCGCGCGCGATCGTCGCCACAAAGGCGCGGCCGCTGCCCACATAATAGGCCGGTGCCGTGCCCGCGATCAGCGTGCCGTTGCGGCCAAAGGTGTCTTGTGCGTTGGTGCTGATCGCCTCGACACCCGACAGCACATGCGGGTTTGTCGCGTTGATCACGTTGAGCCGCAGATCGGTGCGTTTGGCATCGATCAGCCCGGCCAGATGCACGCCGATCGCCAGATCGAGCGTGGCATAGCCCGGAATGCTCTCGTCGTTCATGAACGTCGAATATTGGCGCGCGACATATTTGAGCGCGCCGCTGCCGAACAGGCGGCCATCGTCATATGTCCCGCCCAGGCCGAACTGCACGGTGGGGCTCGATACCGCGTGCTTGCCGGTGGTCGGCAGAACATCGCCATCGACCGGCAGATCGCTGTCGAGCCGCGCGTGCAGATATTCGCCCGAGACATAGAGGCTGACGCCCTTGGCGGGGCGATAGTCCAGCTCGCCGTCCACGCCATAGGATGTCTGGCTGCCGGCGTTGAGCGTCGAATTGATCAGCGCACCCCCCGAATCGATCACCGTCGCCAGTTGGCGATTGCGGAAATGATAGTGAAACGCGGTCAGCGAGGCCGAAAAGCTGGGGTCGATATAGCGGTAGCCCAGCTCTTCGGAGACCGAATATTCGTTCTTGAGCGCGGTCGTCCCCGTGCCTGCCAGCGCGCCGTCATAATACGTGTTGTACAGCGTATATTCGTCGGGCGCGCGGAAACTGGTGGCAATATTGGCGAACACCTGCTGGCGGTCATCCACCCGGTAATGCACCGCCGCGCGCGGCAATGCGGCAAAGCTGGCGAAATGCACACCCGATTGCGGCCCGGGCAGATAGTTTTCGCCATTGTGCAGCACATCGACGCCCTTGAAGCCCAGATCAACGGTCAGACGCGGGGTCACGGCGATGCTGTCGGCCACAAAAAACGCCTTGGTGACCGTGACCGTGCGCTCGTTCTCATAGGCCAGCAACTGCCCATCGGCGGTGTGGATGGCCTTGCTTTGATAGCCCCACTGGTCGAACGGAACGCCATCGGCGCCGATCGATGAATAGGACTGGATGTCGTGATCGGTGCCATAGTCGAGCCACAGCCCGGCGGTCAGGCGTTGTGCGCCGGTCTGCCAGATCAGCTTGGCCACGTCGCCTGCGCGAAACTGTTGCCCGGTGTAATTGCCCAGCACGGTCGCCACGCCGCCTTCGGCGCCGGGCAGGTTGATCGGCTGGGTCAACAGTTCGGTGCCCTGGTAGTTGCCGGTGGTGCTCAACTGCGTGCCATAGGGCGAATTGCCATAGCCGAGCTGGAGATAGGACGATGTGTCGAACGACAGATGCTCATTCAGCGTCAGATGGACCGGAGCGGCAAGATAGATGTTGCGGAACGGGCTGCGATAGAGCCGCCAGTAATTGGTGTCGCCGTCGGTATAGGCGGCATCATAGTTGAAACCGCGCCCACTGGCCTGCCACTGCGCCAGCGTGGGGCTGGGATACGTCGACGTGTCGCCCAGGTTGAACGACAGCGAAATGCTGGCGCGGTTGCCGTTGCCCCATTCGTCCAGCAGCTTGGCATCCAGGTGCTGGCGCGTGTCAAAGCCCGCGCCGCGCCAGTTGTCGGCATGGTTGATCGAATAGGACACAAACGCCTTGAGCCCGGTCGTGCCCAGCGTGCCGGTGTCAAAGCGCATGAACGCGCGCTCTTCGTTGTATGATCCCAGCGACAGATCGACCAGCCCGCCGCTGCGCGCCTTGGGATCGTCGAGCGACAGCGACAACAGCCCGCCGGCATTGCCGACCACCGGCGAATCGATATCGACCGCCCCCTGGGTCAGGGTGACCTGCCGCACGTTCTCGTTGTCGGCGAATTGCGCGGGATAGGCATAGTAATAGCCGATGTCGTTTTGCGGCGCGCCTTCCATCAGCACGCCGATCTCGTCCTGCCCCAGTCCGCGCAAGGTCAGGCTGGAACTGACCGACAGGCCATAAGGGTCGCTCGACGACACGTTCGCGCCCGGCAACAGGCCGACCAGTTGAAACGCGTTCAGCGTCGGCGCCTGCTTGGTGATGAAATCGGCGGAAATCGCGCTGACCGCCCTGGGCGCGCTTTGGTCGGGCAGCAGCCCTTCGGGATCGACATGGCCGACAACCTTGATGTCGGCGGCATCGCCGCCATCGGCCGGGCCCTCTGCCATCGCAGAAGACGCCAGCAACAAGCCGGGCAGCGCCAGCGCGGCGCCTGCAATACGGGGGTAACAACGGGCAATCATAACGCGTCCACTCCACTGGAGGGACGACGAACCAGCCTGTTGGGGACCAGCCGCGAGCCCTCCCTACGCCGGTGTCAACCGGATCAGGTTCAGCGGGTCGTGGTCTGCTGACCACCTCTCAGCCGCGCGTCAGCGGCCCCCCGGGGTGCATGGGGGCATCTAGTCGGTTGTCGCAGCGATGGAAAGAGGTTTCGTGGAGTGGCCGGCGCGCACGTTGGCCGGGGCACGGGGCACCGCATGGGGGCCATGCGCGGACCCTAATCCCGGTGGTAGAATGCGGGCCTGCCAGACAGCACATTGCGAGCCATCTCGCCGTTGTCGTGAGTGGCCAGCGAACCTCCGGACAGGGACTGGTCCCAAAACGCCGGGTCGGCATATTGGGCAAGCGCGTCTTCATAGCGCGCGATTGTGTCCATGTGCGCGTCCAGCAACCCGAGCGCGGCCTGCATTTCAACAAAATCGTCGGCTTTGCCGCGGCTAACCATGTAGGCAAGATCGGCGCGCTGGATCGCCACGAAGTATTTGGCAACGAAGTCGCGCGCCAACCCCAATTGCATCGTGCCGGGCGCGGCGCCGCGCGCCATCGCCTCAATCATGTTTGTGTGCGGCCCGTGCCTCCAGGTCGGCCCAGAGTTTCTCGGTTCCGGCCTCCATCGCCTTGTTCACGTATTGCGAGGCGACCAGCCAGCCCTTGATATATTGCAGCGGCACGACGCACCCGATCCCCATCAACGGGAATGATGTCAGCAGGTGAACCCAGTACGGGGGATCAAAGGTTATTTGCAGCCACACCACAAAAAACGACAGTGGAAACGCGACAAGACACAGCGAAAAGAACGCCGGGCCGTCATCGGGTGCGGCAAAGCTGTAATCGAGGCCGCACTTGGGGCATCTGGTTTGCAGCTTCAGCCATTTTCGAAACATGCTCGCCTCTCCGCAGCAGGGGCACAGCCCCTTGGCGCCGCAATAGAAGATCCGCTGGCTCTTGCTGTAGGCGTTGATAGTCTCACGTGTCATGGCGCATGTCCGTCTGCGGGGAATGCCGGGAATCACTTGTTGCATCATATGGGGTTTGCATGCATACAAAGTCAATGCAAAGTTCGAAACAAAACTGGCTCCCCGTGATCGATCAGGACGATGGTCCGGTCTATCTCGCGATTTGCAGCGCGATCAGGCGTGATCTGGAATCCGGCCGGTTGCAGGTGGGCAGCCGGCTGCCGCCGCAACGCGCCTTGGCCGATGCACTGGGGATTGACGCGGGCACCGCTTCGCGCGCTTATGCAGAGGCGCGCCGTCAGGGCCTGATCGATGCCGAAGGGCGCCGCGGCAGTTTTGTCCGCGAGCCGGCCCCGTTTGGCCCCTCCGCCGAAGTGCCCCCGTTCGACACCGGGATGAACCTGCCGCCGATCCCGGTGGGCAGCATGTTTGCGACGCGGTTTGCTGGAACATTGCATGAAGTATTGCAGGGCCCGGCTGCCGCCAACAGGATGCAGTACCAGCCTGCCGGCGGTGCTGCCGAAGATCGCCTGGCCGGCGCGGAGTGGCTCGCGGCTGCCGGGATCGAGGCGGGTGAGGACACCGTGCTGGTTACCAGCGGAGCCCAGACCGCGTTGCACGCCATCGCCAGCGCCATTCTTGAACCCGGCGATGCGGTGTGCACGGGCCCGTTCGTCTATCCGGGCTGGTCTGCCATATGCCGGCGGCGCAATGTCCTGATCATTCCCCTGGTCGCCGATGATCACGGCATCGATCCGGATTCTTTTGCGGATGCCTGCGCGCGGACGGCTGTTCGCGCAATCTATCTGGTTCCCGAAAACGAAAACCCGACCACGGCGACTTTGACGCCCGAGCGCCGCATGCGCATTGTCGAGATTGCGCGGCGGCATGATGTCCTGATCATCGAGGACGATCCCTATTCCCGCCTCGGCCAACTGAACCTGCAACCGCTGGCGGCACTGGCGCCCGAACGGACCTGGCACATTGCCAGCCTGTCAAAGCTGATCTCGCCGGCACTGCGGATCGCCTATCTTCGCGCGCCGCAACTTCGCGATGCCCTGCGTCTGGCGACCGACACCCATGAAACGACGATCATGCCGCCCCCGCTCAACACCGCGGTCTGCACGCTGTGGTTGCGCAACGGCACGTGGGCAGCGCTGGTCGATGAAGTGCGCCAGGAATGTCTGGCGCGCCAGGCGCTGGTGACAGAGATCCTGCCTGCGGGTTCGTATCGTGCGGCACGCGGTGGCTATCACATCTGGGTCCCGCTCGATGGCGAAACACGGCCTTTCGAATTGGTCAACGCACTGCAGACGATGGGCCTTTCGTGCGTTTCAAGCGAACAGTTCCGCGCCGGTCCCGCCGATGATCGCCAGGCCGTGCGCCTGTCCATCGGCGGCAGCCTCGACAGACCACGGCTGGCCCGCGCACTCAGCGTGCTGGACGCGATGCTGCATCACCGCGCGGGCAGGGCGGTGCCGTTGATCTGATTCTGTTTGCGGTCGTTGCCGTTCAAATTGCGCATTGGTGCCGCGCGAGCAGTGCGGCCAGGCTTTAGTGGAGCATCCGCCCTCAAAGCCGACATTCAGGGCCGGAGGTCAAACCATCGAAACCTGTCGGTCGTTCACCACGGTCGCAGTACACCGGAAAGACGGGGTCTGGGACTTTGCGGTCATTCCCCATGTGGTGACGATTGGCGGCTTATGCCCCATTTACAGCCGTTACGGGGCATCGAAAGCCTTCGGGAGTTGGAAAGGTGACTACCGCATGATAACCTGTTTCGACAGGGGATAATATGCCGGTATTCCTCCCGACGGTGCTCTGCAAGAATGAACGCGCCAACCTCACCTAAGCCGAGCGCAATGGCTTGGCCGCACTGACTAAGCGACTGAAAGACAGTTTTTGAACGTGAATGACGCCATGACCAAAAGCGCCTTCGACAAGATCGCCGCCAATCCAGCGGCCATAGAGCGGATACTGGCCGGGCGGTGATCGTTGTGAAGGCTGGGGACGTGAATGCGCGGGTGCGTCAAAAATCTCGAAAGCACCATTTCAACCCGTCATTTTATACGAGCGCATGGGTCGATGAATGCGATGGACGGGTAACCGCCTACACAAGGCCGTATGACAAGGTCGTGGCTAAACGGTATCACCCTCAGGCTATCGGCTATGAAGAAGATTTATATACCCATTACGGAGTTCCGGACGATATATCTGACTATATAGAAGATCAGTTCTTCAAGCCAGTTGACACGTCTGCATCCTTGGCACGCGATCTACTCCTTAATGGCGACGGTGCGTCCTTAGGGGAAAAACATCGTATCGCTTGGGCTCGCTTCGTTATGTCTATGCATCTGCGCTGCCCATTTGGCCTCCGCGAAGTCTCGGCGCTTGCGAACAACACGCTCCAAAACCTGCTAAGCAGGCCCGACGCTGAGTATGATGCCTTTCGCAAGGCGGAGGATCCAAGCACGCTTTATCAGTATATGCAGCGGCATGAGCCACATATCCTTGATAATTTTCACAAAACAATTCTCCCGGGATTAATCGACCATGAGGGCATTGGCTCACATATAATAAATATGCGCTGGCACGTGGTCGAAGTCATAAAAGCCCGGCATACGCTCTTGACTTGCGACCGCCCGTTCTTGACCTCATCCGGTTTAAAGGATGCAAAGTGCATTCTCACCGTTCCAATATCCCCCACGAAGTTGTTCCTCGCAACAAACGTTGAACAGCAGGCACAGACCGTTTTGCAAATGCAACACGAGGAGCTTGTGCGCCGGGTAAACCGTGACGTTGTGGCGCGGGCGGTCGACATCGTGATCGGCAACAATGACGCACAATTGCGCTTCGTCGAGAACCACCTGCGCAAAAAGAAACAACCGCCCGCACCGGGTCCAGTGGGCAAGGGACAACCAAATTGCCCTGAATGACGGTCAACCCCATCATGTCGCGTGCTAGGTCACGTGGACAAATTCGACTGTCCGATCGCGCCCCACTTGCGGCAATTCGTCCGCGCGATAGAAGGGGATGATGAAAGTCTTGGTTGTCTTTGAGCCTTCCTACACGGGCGGTGTGTCGGATGCAGTTTGGATTATCGATACTGTCGATAACCGCATCTGGTTCGAACAACATTCGGCCCGCATCGATCAGAATAGTGCTGTGTTCAATCCCGGTTCCGATCCCCTAAACATCCTTTGGAATGTGTTTGAGCATCATCCAGCATGGGCTGAGATAGAGGTGATAGGCGTCCAGATGACGCGCAACATTGCCTCGAGCGTGGCTGAGGAAGCATCGGTCCAGAGCGAAACGCCCGATGGCTTTAGCCTCAAGCGAGTTAACTGAATGCCCACTTTCCACCAAAAATGGACGCTATGGCTGAAGCGGACGGCGTCATAATTTGGTCGGGTGCCGCCGGATGGCGGAACGCCCGATCGTAGCAGCCTGCGGCCTTAAAGACTGAGGACTTTTTGCTTTCTAATGCCTCGTGGTAAAGAGTGGGCATGACCTCAAATAACCCTCCGATAGACCACCACTACATCCCACAGTTCCTTCTCGAGCAGTGGACCGTAGGCGGCAAACTGTATCGCTATACCCAGCCCGTTATCGGCAAAGTCGTGTCTGACTTTAGGCCACCCAGCGCAGTGGGGTTCCAACGGCGCCTATATGAGATGCCAATGCTCCCGCCTGAAAACGCTCAAGTGATCGAGCAAACGCTGATGAAGACGATTGATGATCGCGCCTCCATCGCCCACAAAATGTTGCTCGATAGGGACCAATTCCACCAACTGGATTCCGATCAGCGTAGCGCGTGGATAGTCCTCATCCAATCTCTCACCATACGCACCCCAGACAACCTAGCTGCTTATAAGGCTGGGTTCAGCGCCACCTACAACCGCCTTGGACCGAACGTCCAGGCTCAGGCGAAATACGATGAGATGAAACAGCCGGAAGATCCACCGACCTACGAGGAATGGATAGCTATCAATGATCCCACGCTGCCAGAAAAGGCCGCATTTCACATGCTCCCTGCCGCAATCCAGAATGAGGAGATCGGCCAGCATATCATCGAAATGAACTGGAGCGTGCTAGAGATCTACAGCGGGGCGTTCCTCATATCAGACGAGCCGGTTATCATCTCCAACGGCATAGGCAAACCTGACGGACACATTGCCATGCCGATCAGCCCAACAAAGCTATTCGTCGCAACGAACAACAAGCAGACCTACAACCAAATTTGTGCGCTTCAAAAGGAGTTGGTCCGCAAGGTGAATCAGAAGGTTGTTGGTAGGGCGAGATACTTTGTAGGCGCCCGTGACACATCCCAAGAGCGCTTCATCAAAAACCGCTTCGGCAGGGAGCCAGGGGAGTCCGTAACCAAACTCTTCGCGGCTCAATATGTTGACGATCTGCCTCCCGCTAATGCGAGCCTTTTGGGATAACTGAAAATCAGCCTGCCAAGCCTTTGAACGTTAGGTCGCGCCATCCGCTTTGAAGCAGCAACAATCACCATCCGGAGGACGAAATTGGCTCGGAGCCGACTGCCAGTGGTCAAGTCTCCTACTGACCTGTTCCGGTTTGAGCTGACAGTCCGGAGCCGGATCGAAACATCGTAAGTTGGTCGGAAACATCTGCTCCAGGTAATATAAAGGGAGCCCGCTAGTCAGGCGGGCTCCCGAAAGCTGGCGGTGGTGGCAGGAATTGAACCCGCCGCGCGATACCTTGATTAGAAAAACCGTGAGTGGGTTACCCCATCATTTGCGTGGATCAGCGCCAACCAGGACCACCGCTCGCGCTCGCTTCACCGTGCACCTTTGAATCTACGTGTGCTACCATGGTAATCTCCGTTGCTGGGGCACTCAGATGAACGTGAATGCTGGCGTTGAACACGATGGTTCCGGTGATCAGTCCAATTGGCGCGATCCACGCGATGATGGCAGTGCGCCACCCTTGTCCGGTTTTCCTCTTCAAGCTCGTATAGACCAGCAAAACGCCGGTATTTGCGTAGAAAATGGTATATGCCGAGCCATTACACAAGAGCGCATACCCGAAATTTTGCCATCCCTACCCTGTACGCGACGATCGCGGGGGTTCAACTGGACTCTCAGGGCACAGCTCGAGGCTTAAACGCGAAGCGACTGACGAGCAGTTCCGCGGCTCACACACATACGCAACTGCCCCATTGCATCTGAATGGTCGGTTTCAGCGAGACCAGACATTCACGGGCCAACTAATGAACGACTGAGTCTGGTCGGGAGCCGCCTGTGGCGCCAACCGAGGGAACAGCAGCTTATGGCCCAGTGGGTTTCGGAACCTGCCGTTCCGGTTCGTCCCCCCTGCCGGTCATTCCTGATGGCCGGTCCCGTCATAAATGGAGTTCGGCCTTTTACATCACCTATACCGCCTGAGTGTGGGCGATCAGGGCGACTAAAGTCTTGGCCAAGTGGCGAATTGTGCTGGGTGGCAGCTTTGCCGACGCGGCAGCAGCCAATGCCAGCTCGTGTCAGACCTCACGCATTCCGACACATTCATGGCTTGCTGGCTGGGGCGGCAGGATTCGAACCTGCGAATGCCGGTACCAAAAACCGGTGCCTTACCACTTGGCGACGCCCCAACGGAATGCGCGCATATAGCGGGCGCGGCGCGGATGAAAAGGGGGATTGTGGGTAACCGTCAGGCGGCTGCCTGGCCAAGGCGTTGCAGCGTGGGGATCAGCGCGTCGAAATGGTCGATTACCGCGTCGGCGCCCAGTTCGTGCGGGGGCATGTCGTTGAACCCGAAACTGACCGCAACCACCGGCAGCCCGGCGGCGCGCGCGGCACCGATGTCGTAGGTGGTGTCGCCGACGAATGCTGCGCGGCGGGCGCCGGTGCGGCGGACCATTTCGATCAGCATGTCGGGTTTGGGCTTGGCGCGGCCTTCGCCCAGGGTGTCGCCGCCGATGATCGTGGCCAGGCGGTGGGTCAGGCCCAGTTCGTCGAACACCCGCCGGGCCAGATCCTCGCGCTTGTTGGTGGCCACCGCGATGCGCACGCCGCGTGCCTCCAGCCCGGCCAGCATCGCCTCTCCACCGGGATAGAGCGCGGTGTGGCGCGCGATGTTGTCGGCATAGAATGCAATCAGCCTGGCGGTCAGGTCGGGCAGGCTGGCTTCGTCAATGCCGCCGGTGCGTGCCAGGCCCGCGCGCAGCATCTGGCCGGTGCCGCCGCCGATCAGGCCGCGCACTTCGGGGATCGGGATCGCCGGGCGGCCGATCAGCGACAGCGTGTGGTTGAGCGCATGGCCAAGGTCCTGCATCGTATCAAGCAGGGTGCCGTCGAGATCGAACCCGACCACGTCATAGGGAAAATCATCCATCGTCGCCACGACTGCCCGAGCGTTCTGGAAACTGCAAGAAAATGCTGGCAAGGACTGCGGCCATGACCCAGCCTGTTTCCGCAACCGACGCCGCCCCACTTGCCATCGTTATCCTTGCCGCGGGCAAGGGCACACGCATGAAAAGCGATCTTCACAAAGTGTTGCACCCGATTGCCGGGCGCCCGATGCTGCTGCACCTGATGGACAGCGCCGCCACGCTCGCGCCCGAACGCCAGGTGGTGGTGGTTGGCAGTGGCCGCGACCAGTTGGAACGCGCGGTCGGTGATAAGGCAACGATCGCGGTGCAGGACCCGCAGCATGGCACCGGGCACGCGGTGCAACAGGCGCAGGGCGCGCTCGACGGGTTTTCGGGCGATGTGCTGGTGCTCTATGGCGATGTGCCGTTTGTGCGCGCCGAGACGATGCGTGCGATGCTCGACCGCCTGCATGCCGACGATAGCCCGGCGGTGGTCGTGCTCGGCTTCGAACCCGACGATGCGCTGGCCTATGGGCGCGTGATTGCCGAGGATGGTCTGGTGCGCAAGATGGTCGAATTCAAGGATGCGACTGCGGCCGAGCGCGCGTGTCGGCTGTGCAATTCGGGCCTGCTGGCGGCGCGCGCCGAAGACCTGTTTGCGCTGCTGGCGCGGGTCGGCAATGACAATGCGCAAGGCGAATATTACTTGCCCGACATCGTCAATATTGCGCTGGCCGATGGCCGCCGCGCGGCGGTGGTGGTGACCGATGACGATCATGAAGTGGCCGGGATCAACAGCCGCGCCGAACTCGCCGCTGCCGAGGCGCGCTGGCAGGCACGCCGCAGACTGGTCGCGATGGCCGATGGCGCGTCGCTGGTGGCGCCCGAAACAGTGTGGTTTGCCTGGGATACCGTGGTCGGCCGCGATGTGACGATCGAACAGAACGTGGTGTTCGGCCCCGGCGCGGTGATCGACGATCATGCGGTGATCCATGCCTTTTGCCATATCGAAGGCGCGCATGTCGCCGGCGGCGCCTCGGTCGGCCCGTTTGCCCGCCTGCGGCCCGGCGCCGATCTGGGCAAAGGCAGCCGCGTCGGCAATTTCGTCGAGGTCAAGAACGCGCGCCTGGGCGAAGGGGCCAAGGCCAACCACTTGTCCTATCTGGGCGATGCCGACATCGGCGCGCAGGCCAATATCGGCGCGGGCACGATCACCTGCAATTATGACGGCTATTTCAAATACCGCACGGTGATCGGCGAACGCGCCTTCATCGGGTCGAATTCGGCGCTGATCGCCCCGGTGCGGATCGGTGCCGATGCGATCGTGGCGGCCGGCAGCGCGGTCAGCCGCGATGTGTCCGATGGCGAACTGCGGCTGGTGCGCGCCGAACAACTGGTCAAGCCCGGCTGGGCCGACCGGTTTCACGACGCGATGAAGAAGAAAAAAGCCGACAAGAAAAGCCAGGGGTGATGCCGATCGCGCAATTCAACATTGCGCGGTTTGCGCGGCCGCACGGCGATGCCGCAAACGCCGCGTTCTTTGCCGCGATCGGCAAAGTCAACGCCATGGCCGAGGCGGCGGACGGCTTTGTGTGGCGGCTGGTCAACGACGCCGACGACCGCACCGCCGCCGACCTGGCGCGCAACGATCCCGATCTGGTGATCAACCTGACCGTGTGGCGCGA
This sequence comes from Novosphingobium sp. FSW06-99, assembly GCF_001519065.1. Lineage (GTDB taxonomy): Bacteria > Pseudomonadota > Alphaproteobacteria > Sphingomonadales > Sphingomonadaceae > Novosphingobium. Next base: position 150,944 of record NZ_KQ954259.1, on the reverse strand, counting down.
TGTTCCTGCGCTGGAACGGTTTGTCTATCGCCAGGCTGACCATCGCGCAGTGCTGGCGCGACGCGCCGACTGGTTTGTGCCGCTGGCACCGTCGATGGTGCTGTGGCCGGTCGTGGCGGGGGTGGTGCCCTCGGTAGGTGAAGGGATGGACCGGCTGGCGCATCTGGCGGCGCACGGGCCCGGACAGACGGCGTTCACGTTCGCCTGGTACAAAGCCAACAAGTGATAGCGGTCCGCTTGACATGATATCAGTATATGATATCGCGATATCATCATGACTCGCATTCTTGCCGACTTGCCCGATGACGATCTGCACTGGCTCGACGGGCGCGCGGCCGAACGCGGTGCGTCGCGCGCCGCGCTGCTGCGCGAGGCAGTGGCCGGCTATCGCGAGGCGGCGCGCGCCAGCGGGATCGAGCGCTATTTCGGCATCTGGAAGGATCGTCCGGTACCCTTCGGATCGGGCGAACCATGAGCGAGGCGGTGTTCGATCGCGATATCCTGATCGACGCGCTGCGCGGGATTGCCGGGGCAGAGGGCGAATTGCTGCGCGTGGCACGGCGCTTCATCAGCCGGTTGACGTGGATCGATCTGATCACCGCCGCCGCGCCCGATGATACCGCGCGGATCGAAGGGTTTCTCGCCTGTTTCAGCGTGATCGACCTCAGCGAAGAGATCGCCCGGCGGGCCGCGATGTTGCGCGGATCGTGGCGGGGGCTCGATCTCGCCGAAGCGGTCGTGCTGGCCTCTGCCCAGACTTCGGGGCGCATTCTGGTCACGCGCAACACCAGGGCCTTTCCGGCCACCATGCCGGGCATCCGGGTGCCCTATACATTGTAGTTTTCTCTTGAGAAGGCATTGAAAAATGTGCGGAATTATCGGTATTGTGGGCAAGGATCAGGTGGCCGACCGGTTGGTCGACGGCCTGCGCCGGATGGAATATCGCGGCTATGACAGCGCCGGGGTCTGCACCGTCGAAGACGGGCACCTGATCCGCCGCCGCGCCGAGGGCAAGCTCAACAATCTGGTGGTTGAACTGGCGCGCAATCCCGCGCCGGGCACGATCGGCATCGCCCACACCCGCTGGGCCACCCATGGCGCCCCCACCACCAACAACGCCCACCCCCATGCCACCGACGAAGTGGCGCTGGTGCACAACGGCATCATCGAAAATTTTCGCGCGCTGCGCGAAGAACTGATCGCGCGCGGACGCAGTTTTGAAAGCGAAACCGACACCGAAGTGGTCGCCCATCTGGTCTCCGAACAAGTCGAGGCGGGCCTGTCGCCGCAAGACGCGGTCAAGGCGGTGCTGCCGCGCCTGCGCGGTGCGTTTGCGCTGGCGATCGCATTTCGCAGCCATCCCGACATGCTGATCGGCGCGCGACTGGGATCGCCGCTGGTGGTCGGCTATGGCGATGGCGAAACGTTCCTGGGCTCTGACGCGCTGGCGCTGGCACCGCTGACCCAGCGGGTGACGTATCTTGAAGAAGGCGACTGGGTGGTGATCACCCGCGACGGGGCGGATGTCTTTGATGCCACCAACACCCCGGTGACGCGCGCGATCGTCGCCTCGGGCGCCACGGCGGCAGCGATTGAAAAGGGCAATTTCCGCCATTTCATGCAGAAGGAAATCTACGAACAGCCGATCGTGGTGGCCCAGACGCTGCGGTCCTATCTGCGCCGCTATGAACAAGTCGTGTCGTTGCCGCAGATCGATTTTGATCTGACCAGCATTCGCCGGGTGACCATCGTCGCCTGTGGCACCAGCTATTATGCCGGGATGGTCGCCAAATACTGGTTCGAACGCTTTGCCCGCCTGCCGGTCGATATCGATGTCGCCAGCGAATTCCGCTATCGCGACCCCGTGCTCGAACCGGGCGGCCTGGCCATCTTTATCTCGCAATCGGGCGAAACCGCCGACACGCTGGCCGCGCTGCGTCATTGCAAGGCCGCCGGGCAGACCATCGCGGTGGTCGTCAACGTGCCCACCAGCACGATGGCGCGCGAGGCCGACTTGCTGCTGCCGACCCATGCCGGGCCCGAAATCGGTGTTGCCTCGACCAAGGCGTTTACCTGCCAGTTGGCCGTGCTGGCCGCGCTGGCGGTGCATCTGGCGGTCAAGCGCGGGCTGATCAGCCACGCCGAAGAGGCCGAGATCGTCGGCCAGCTTGACGAGACGCCCGCCGCGCTGAACGCCGCGCTGGCGCACGACGAAGAGATCGCGGCGATCGCCCCGCTGATCGCCCCGGCGCGCGACGTGCTCTATCTCGGGCGTGGGCCGGACTATCCGCTGGCGCTTGAAGGCGCGCTGAAATTGAAGGAAATCAGCTATATCCATGCCGAAGGCTATGCCAGCGGCGAAATGAAGCACGGGCCGATCGCGCTGATCGACGAAAAAGTGCCGGTGATCGTGCTGGCGCCGTCGGGGCCGTTGTTTGAAAAGACCGTGTCGAACATGCAGGAAGTGCGTGCGCGTGGCGGCAAGATCGTGCTGATTTCGGATGCCGAAGGCCTGGCCGAAGCGGGCGAGGGCTGCCTTGCCACGATCGAGATGCCCAAAGTGCACCCGCTGATCGCGCCACTGGTCTATGCCGTGCCGGTGCAGTTGCTGGCCTATCACGTCGCGGTGGCCAAAGGCACCGATGTCGATCAGCCGCGCAACCTGGCCAAATCGGTCACCGTGGAATGATCCGGTCCGGAGAACCGGCCGGTGCCGACTTTGAAACGCGCTTTTTTGCGCGTTTCGAGTCAGACTCTTACGATTGGGCAAGCTTTCCCGGCTAGACTGCGCGGGTGAACAGCTTACCGCGCACCCGCTCCGTCGCCTATCTTGCCGACCATGCCAAACCGGCGTTGCCGGCGCGGTTGGCGTGGAGCGCGGTGCTGGGGCTGACCGATCCCGCTGAAGGCGACTGGGGGCGGCTGCGCAGCCTGCAATTCGCGGGCCTGTCGCGGCTGATCGTGCCGCGTGTGCTGGCCCATGCGCTGGGCGCGATGCTGATGGTGCAGGTGTTGCGCGATTCGGTCGGGGCGATGCTTGCCATCGGCTGGCTGGTCTTGCTGGTGATGGCGGTGATCGCCACGCTGCTGTTCGATCGCAAATTGTGCCCGATCGACCAGCGCCGCGTCGGTTTGCGACAGATCCGCCTGCAGGCACTGGGTTCGGCGGGGCTGGCCCTGGTCTGGGCCCTGCCGATCGTGGTATTCGTGCCCTGGCTCGGCAAGACCGAAACCGGGGTGATCTGGGCGATCATGGCGATGCAGATGGCGGGCATGGGCTTTGCCTTTGCCGCCGTCCCGCTGGGCGCGCAGGCGTTTGTGGCGATTCTCGGCCTGGCCGGGATCGGCGCCTTCATGGCCCATGGCGAGGCGATCGCCGCAGCAGTTGCGGCGTGTTTTCAGGTATTCGTCGCGGTCGGCGCGTTCGAGACGGCACGCAATTTCCTCGATGGCAAGCTGGCCGAGGCCAGTTTGCTCGACAAAGGCGAAGTGGTTTCGCTGTTGCTTCGCGAATTCGAAGAGGGTGAGGCAGACTGGTTGTGGCAAGTCGATGCCACGCGCCGCGTGCGCAATGTGTCACCGCGCTTTGCCTTTGCGCTGGGGGAGGAACCCGATGATGTCGAGGCCAAACCGCTGATCCAACTGGTTGCGGGCGAAAGCTGGGAGACCGGATTTTTCCATTCCTCGCTGCACGATCTGGCCGAACGGATGAAGCGGCGCGAAAGTTTCTCGAACCTGATGGTGCGGGTCACGCTGAAGGGGCAGCACCGCTGGTGGGAACTGTCGGCCAGCCCGCGGGTTGATGAAAACGGCGCTTTTGTGGGTTTTCGCGGGGTCGGCTCCGATGTCACAGAGCGCCGCGAAAGCGAGGAACAGATTGCCTATCTCGCCCGGTTCGACACCCTGACCGGGCTGCCCAATCGCCTGCAACTGACCGAAGCGCTCGACACCGCGATGCGCCGTGCCGATCAATTCCGCAGCCGTTGTGCGTTCCTGATGATCGATCTCGACCGGTTCAAGGCGGTCAACGATACGCTTGGCCACCTGATCGGCGACAAATTGCTTGAACGCGTGGCCGAACGGTTGGGCAGCTATGTCGGCGATGCCGGGCTGTGCGGACGGCTGGGCGGCGATGAATTCGGCGTGGTGCTGGGTCAGGGCGCCGACAGCGAAACGATCCATGCCGTCGCCCAGCGCATCATCGCGGGCCTGTCACAGCCCTATCTGGTCGACCATCACACTTTGTACATCGGTGCCAGTGTCGGTTCGGCGATCGGGCCGCGCGATGGTGCCACGGTCGAAACGCTGATGCGCAACGCCGATCTGGCGCTCTATCGCGCCAAGGACGAAGGCGGGGGCACGCATTTCTGCTATGAACCCTCGCTCCACACCGATGCCGAACAGCGTCGCCAGCTTGAATTCGCGCTGCGCCACGCGCTTGAACGCAAGGAATTCACGCTGGTCTATCAGCCGGTGGTCGATGCGACCTCGGGCCAGGTGCTCAGTTTCGAAGCGCTGGCGCGGTGGCACAGTGCCGACCATGGCCATGTCAGCCCGGCGCGGTTCATCCCGGTGGCCGAAGATGCGCGGCTGATCGTGCCGATCGGTGAATGGGCACTGCGCACGGCTTGCCTCGAAGCGGCACGCTGGCCCGATCCGATCAAGATCGCGGTCAATGTTTCGGGCGAACAACTGCTCGAAGCGGGCTTTGCCGACACCGTGGTGTCGGCGCTCGCGGCCAGCGGATTGCCGCCGCACCGGCTGGAAATCGAAGTAACCGAAAGCGTGTTTCTGCGCGACGGCACGGTGGCGCTGGAAACGCTCAACCGCATCATCGCGCTGGGCTGCGGGGTGGCGCTCGACGATTTCGGAACCGGCTATTCCTCGCTCGGCTATTTGCGCAAGATCCGCTTTTCGACGATCAAGGTCGACCGCAGCTTTGTCCAGGGGGCGGCGCGCTTCAACGCCGAAAGCCTGGCCATCGTGCGCGCGGTGGTGGCGATGGCCGACAGCCTGGAAATGTCGACCACCGCCGAAGGGGTCGAAACCGAGGAAGAACTGGCGATGGTGCGCCAGCTCGGCTGCCGCAAGATCCAGGGCTATCTGTTCGGCCGTCCGATGCCCGCCGCGCAGGCCTATGACCTGGTGGCGGCAAAGCCGGTCGGCGCGAAAGCCCGATCCGCACGCGGTGCGTTGGCTTAGGCAGCAAAGTTTACGATCAGGCGGTAACGCCTACCGCGCGCAGCACGCTTTCGAACAGCACCCGGCCATCGCTGCCGCCCTGGGCGGGTTCGATCATGCGTTCGGGGTGGGGCATCATGCCCAGCACATTGCCCGCAGTGTTCAGCACACCGGCGATCTGGCGCTGCGATCCGTTGACCGGTTCGGCATAGCGGAACGCCACGCGGTCTTCGGCCTCGAGACGGTCGAGCGTGGCTTCATCGGCAAAATAGTTGCCGTCGTGGTGCGCCACCGGCACGGTGATGCGCTGATCCTTGAAATAGCCGCTGGTGAACAGCGACTGGCTGGTACCCACGGTCAGCGCGACTTCGCGGCAGACAAACCGCTGGCCCGCGTTGCGCAGCAGGGCGCCGGGCAACAGTCCGGCCTCGGTCAGCACCTGAAATCCGTTGCACACGCCCAGCACCGCCACGCCGCGCGCGGCCTGTTCGATCACCGCCTGCATGATCGGCGAACGCGCCGCCATCGCGCCCGAACGCAGATAGTCGCCATAGGAAAATCCGCCCGGCAGCGCGATGAAATCAAGCCCGTCGGGCAACGCGGCATCGCCGTGCCATACGCGGTGGACCGTGCCGCCGGTGATCGTTTCGACCGCCACGGCCATGTCGCGGTCGCAGTTCGATCCGGGAAAGGTGATGACGGCGGCGGTAAATCCCATCGTTCAGGCCTTTTCGATACGGTAGTTTTCGATCACCTGGTTGGCGAGCAGTTTGCGGCACATGTCGTCGAGCGCGGCGTCGGTGACGGTGTCGGCCACGTCCAGTTCGATCAGCCGCCCCGCGCGCACATCGTTGATGCCGGCAAAGCCCATGCCTTCGAGCGCGTGGTGGATGGCGCGGCCCTGCGGATCGAGCACGCCGTTCTTCAGGCTGACATGGACACGCACTTTCATCGTTCGCACTCTTTCATCAAGGAGTCGCGCGCCCTATGCCTCCACCCGCGCCGAAGGGCAAGGCCGTGGCCACGCTCGCCAGGGCCCGCGTGCGCATTCGAACCAGTGTGACAGGCGCAGCACGCCAAGATCGTCGAACCGTCGCCCGATGATCTGCAAGCCGATCGGCAGGCCATCGGCGGTCTGTCCGCAATCGATCGAGGCGGCGGGTTGCTCGGTCATGTTGTAGGGCATGGTAAAGGCGATATGGTCGAACGGGCGCGCCGGATCGTTGTTGGGGCCGGGCAGTTCGGCGGCAAAGGCGGGCATCGGCGCGACCGGCGACAGCACATAGTCGAACCGCTGGCTGAAACGCACCCCGGTTTCGCGGATCGCCATCAACTGCTGATAGCCGTTGTAGAGATCGAGCCCGCTGGCGGTGGCCCCGCCTTCGACCCAGGCGCGGATGTAGGGCAGGATGCGGTCATAGCGTTCGGGCGGCAGATCGCGCGTCACCGCCCAGAACCGGGTGCGGAAAAAGGTGTCGAACCCGTCGAACATCGCCGGGGTCAGCCACGGTGCCACCGGTTCGACCATGGCACCGCCTGCCTCGAACACGCGCGCGGCGGTCTCGATCGCGGCACGCACTGCCGGTTGGGTGGGCGTGCCCGCCCCGGCGTCGGTCATCACGCCGATGCGCAGGCCCGTCACATCGCGGTCCAGATCCATCCACGGCAGGTCTGCCCAGGGCAGGCTGGTGAAATCGCGCGCGTCGGGCCGCGTGATCGCGGTCATCATCAGCGCGGCATCGGCCACGGTGCGGGTCATCGGCCCGGCCACCCTGCCCAGATAGGGCGGATCGATCGGCACGCGCCCGTTCGACGGTTTCAGCCCGAATATGCCGCACCATCCGGCCGGCAGGCGGATCGACCCGCCAATATCGGTGCCCACGTGCAGCGGGCCATAACCGGCCGCCGCCGCCGCGCCCGCGCCGCTGCTCGACCCGCCGGGCGTGCGCGCCAGGTTCCAGGGATTGCGGGTCAGCGGGTGAAAGCTCGACAGGCCCGATGACAGCATGCCGAAATCGGGCGCCGTGGTCTTGGCAAAGATCACCGCGCCCGCCTCGCGCAGGCGCGCCGGGGTGGGGGCATCGTCGGGGGCCGGGGTCAGGTCGCTGGCCGCCGTGCCCATCGGCGTGGGCACGCCCCTGGTGGCGATCATTTCCTTGACGGTGACCGGCACGCCGTCGAGCGGGCCGAGTGCGGTGCCGCTGCGCCAGCGCGCTTCGGCCGCGTGCGCCGCCGCCAGCGCGCCTTCGCGATCGAGCGCATAAGTCGCCGCCAGATCGCCGTCCCACGCCGCCGCGCGGTCCAGCACCGCCGTGATCACCTCGACCGGCGACAGCGCGCCGCTGGCAAAGGCCGGAGCCAGCGCGGTGGCGGGAATATCGGCACAGTCGGTCATCGGGGTCCTATTTCGCCTGTTGGTCGCCAGCGGGCACCACCAGCACTTCGACCGCGCGATCGGGTGGCACAAACCGGGCGGCAGCGGCCTGGATTTCGCCCGCCGTGATCGTCTGTATCATATCGCGCGCTGCCAGAAAGCGGGCAATCCGTTCGGGCCGACCTTGTGCGCGGGCCACCAGCGACAGCCAGCCGCCATTGCCTTTCAACCCGTTGTCATAGCGTTGCACCAGCGGCGCGCGGGCGCGCCGGATCAGATCAGGATCGGCGGGCGCCGCGATCAGCGTGGCAACGGTCTTGCGGATGGCGGCACGCGTGGCGGCGATGTCGGCCGGGGCAACCGCCGCCTCGATCGCGAAGGTGCCCCAGCCGGGCCAGAAATCCGACTGGTTCGACGATGCGCCGGGCGAATAGGTCTTGCCCATCGTCTCGCGCAGGGTGTCCTGCACCGCGATCGTGACGATATCCTGCAACAGGTCGAGCGTCAGAGTCTGGCGTTCGTCATAATCGTCGGTGGTGGGCCATTCCAGCCGCACAATCGCCTGATCCGCCGGGCCCTTGTGCCACACCGCCAATGTGCCGCGCCACGCGGTAAAGCGGCGATCGAGCGCGACGGGATCGACGCGGAATTCCGCCTCTCGCGCGGGCAGTGCGCCGAACGTGCGGGCGACGGCGGCAATCGCGGCGGTCTCGTCCAGATCGCCGACCATGCCGATCTCGATTGCGCCATGTGCCAGCCGGTCGGCAATCGTCTGGCGCAATTGCGCGAACGTCAGCGCCTGATAGGCCGCCGGCCGGGCCAGCGAAAAGCGCGGGTCATGGTCGGTGACGATCCCGCCCAGTTCGGCGCCAAGCGCGCCCTGCGGGGTGGCATCGCGCTGGATCAGCAGATTGGCGACCGATTCGTGATAGCTGCGTTCGGCTTCGGGACGATAGCCCGGATCGGTGATCAGTGCGGCGAGATAACGGCATTCAAGCGCCAGATCGCGCGGCGTGGTGGTTGCCCCGCCGACAAAAGCATCGCCGTCGACCGCCAGCGAGCCGCCAACCGAATGGCCCGCCAGCAGCGTTTGCAGATCGTCCGCGCTGTATTTGCCCAGCCCGCCTTGCGCCAGCATCGGCACCATCGCCACCGCCAGCGGATGCGCGCGCGTGGCCATCGCCTCGCCCCCCGCCACGGCCAGGCTGATCCGCACGCGATCCCGATCGAGATCGGTGTGGCGCAGATTGAGCCGCACGCCATTGGCAAACCGTACTTCGCGGATGCCCAGCGCCGGATCGCGCCGGTCGCTTGCCACTGTCCCGGGCATACCGAACGCATCATAGCCGAATGCGCCTGCCACTTGTGCAAACGCCTGCGCGGGCGCGGTCTGCCCTTCGGCCCAGGCTGCGCGCAAGGCGGCATCGCCGCCCGCTGGCGCGCGCCGCCCCTGAAACCGGATCAGCGGCGCGGTCAACGGCACGGCGTCTTCGGTCAACGCCGCCAGCACGATTGCCGGGGTGATTGTCGGCGCAAAGGCGTTGAACCGCGCCAGCGCATCGGCAGGCGAAGCCGGAACTTTGTCCTCATTGACCAGCGCCAGCGCCGCCGCCACCAGCGCGCCGTTCGATCGCGTGTCGGCCTCTGCCGCCGCGTTTTCGAACCCGGTGCGCAGAGTGGCAAGCTGTTCGTCGATTTCGGCGTGGGTAAATCCTTGCGCCAGCGCCTGGCGCAACGTGGCGGCGGCGGCCACCAGCCCCTTGCGCCACGCGCCATCGCGGCTGTCGATGACCAGATTGGTGGTGCGGCCAATATGGAACACCGTGCCGGTGCCGAACGCGGCGGCGCGGAACGGCGGATCGATGCGCCGCGCCAGGCTCTGGAACCGGCGGTTGATCACGCGATACCCGATCAGCCGCAACAGCGCGCGGCGGCGGATGGCGATCGTATCGGGCTCGTCCAGCCAGGCGCCATGGCGCGACACGGTGACGCGCTCGCTCAGCGCCGGGTCGAGGTGGATGTCGACGTGATCGGCGCGGTCGGGATCGACCGTGCCGGGATCGGGGCGCGACGGCGCTGGCGCCGCATCGGCTTGCCAGTCGGCAAAGTGTGCCGCCACCGCGGCCTCCATCGCCGCCACCGGGAAATCGCCGACAATCACCAGCGTGGTGCGTTCGGGCCGGTAATGCGCGCGCCAGAATGCGGCCAGCGTGGCGGCATCGGCACTCGCCACGACCGGCTCTGTGCCGATCGGTCGGCGGTTCACATAGGTCGCCTGCGGATAGAGAAATTGCGCCATGTCCTGCCAGTCGGTCAGCGCGACGCCATGGCCTTCGCGCATTTCCGACAGCACCACCCCGCGTTCGCGTGCCACCGCGCCGGGCGCAAAGGCCAGTTCGCTGGCGGTTTCGCGCATCAGCATCAGCGCGGTGTCGAGCAGTGCCGGATCGGCGCGCGGCAGATCGAGTTGATAGGTCGTGCGCTCGAATGTGGTAAAGGCATTGGTATCGGCGCCAAACGCCAGGCCATCGCGCTGCAACAGCTTGATCATTTCGCCTTCGCGCACATGGGTGCTGCCTTCGAACGCCATGTGTTCGACAAAGTGCGCCAGCCCGCGCTGATCCTCGCGTTCGTCGAGCGACCCGGTCTGCACCACCAGGCGCACCATCGCCGTGCCCGCGGGGGTCGCATTGTGGCGGATGATCGTGTGCATGCCATTGGCCAGCGTGCCGATGCGGAATGCCGGATCGGGCGTGACATCGCTGTGCGCCAGCACCTGGTCGAGCGTGGGGGCGGGTGCATTGGCGGTCAACAGCAGGATGAACAGCACCAGCAGGGGGCGCAGCGGAAACGGTCGGGTCATGGATTACTCGGGTTGGCGGTGGCAGTTTGCCCACAAGTCGGCGATTGTGGCGGCTTGTACGGCGCCTGCGCGCACCGCGCAGATCGTGCCGGTGCGGTCGGTCATGGCGGCAAACGGCAATCCGTGTGCGTCCGCCATCTGCGCCTCTGCCCAGGCCGATGCCGCGGCGGGCGCGGCGATCACCACGCGGGGCGGATCATGGGCGGTGGCCAGCGCACGGGCCACCGTCGATGGCGCTACGGGCCGGTCGATCCATGCCAGCACGAGTTGCGGTTTGGGGTCGCCCGTCAGCAGGCCCAGCCGGACGAAAATGGTGCCGAGATCGCGCAATTCGCCAGTGCACGGCGCGCACCAGTGTGCCCCGAACAGAATCAGCGCGTTGGGCGGCGGCGCGGCGACCGGATCGGCCAACAGCGCATGCGGGCACAGCAGCACGAGTGCGGCCAGAGATCGTGCCAGACAGGTCCGAATTGAGGTTGCAGTCTGCACCATGTTCGCCAGAGTGCAGGGCCTGTCTGCCCACGGCAAGGATTTTGGACATGCGCGCACGCCTTTGCGATCTGATACCGCCCTGTCTTGTCCTGATCGCCAGCCCTGCCATGGCCGAAACCACGCCGCCGGCAGCACCCACGCTGCAGGCCGATTTCGATGCGGCCAGCGCGGCGGTCGATCAGGGGCATTGTACCGAGGCGGAACCGATCTTTGCCCGGCTGGCAGCCGATCCGCGGGTAAAGCCGGGGTCGCTGCCCGCGGCGATGATCACGCTGCGCCGGGGGCTGTGTCGCATCGCGACCGGCGACGTGGCGCAAGGCGAGGCATGGGTTCGCGCTGGGCTGCCCGTGGTCGAAGCGGCCGGGCCGACAATGGCCCCCGATGCCGCCCTGGGCTGGCTGGCGCTGGCCCGGCTGGAGATGAGCCGTTACGATCATGATGACGCGGCGGCGGCGTACCGGCATGTGCTGGCCCTGCCGGGACAAGGCGATCGCGTCGATGCGTTGACCGGTCTGGCGATGGTGACCGGGTTTGATGGCGACGGCGCCGCGCTGGCGCTGACCGACCGGGCCCAGGCGATCGTCGATGCCGTGCCGAACGGGCATGCGCGCACCCGCAGCGAGGCGGGGGTGCGCACGGTGCGCGCGCGCATCCTGATGAACATGGGGCGCTATGACGACGCTGCGAAAGAGGCGGAAAAGGCGCTGACGCTGTCGGGGGGCCTGACCACCCGGGTAACGCTGAACGATGTCAGCCTGCGGTCGGATGCGGCGCAGGCCGCCCTGTTGGCCGGGCGGCGCGATCGTGCGCGCGAATTGCTGGCCTTTACCGGGGCGGGCCGTATTGCCGAATCGCCATTCGCCAGCGCCCGCGTGATGCGCGTGCCTGATTGCGATGAAGAGATCGGGTTGCGCCCGGACGACAGCGCGGTGGTGGAATTCACCATTCGCGACGACGGCAGCGTGGGCAATGCGCAGACCGTATTCACACGCGGCAACTATGCGATCGCCCGCGCCTTTGCGCAGGCAGTGCGCGGCTGGGTCTGGCAACCTGAAAGCGTCGCCCGGTTGCCCCCGTTCTATCGCGCGCTGATCCGCGTCGAGTTGCACTGCACGCGATCGGGCGGCGGTCTGCCCGGCGTTGCGACGCCGTTTTTCAAAAGGATCAGGCAGTGGGCGGCCCCGCTGACGGACAACGCACGGCAACCGGGGATGACCGCCCTCGGCGCCGCCGACGCGTTGCGCCAACGTGCCGGGGCGCTGGAATCTGCGGGCGACCGGATCGGCGCGGGTACCGTTCTGCTGGCCGCGCTGACGGTAGACCCGGTCATACGACCGGGGCAACAGACCGATATCGACCATGCCATCGCCCTGCTGGCCGATGCCGACATGCCCCGCCGCGCGTCGGCGGCGGCCATGCGCGCGATGATTCTCGATCATCTTGCCGGGCTGCGGGGCCAGAGTGACGGGCGCGAAGTGTCACTGCTCGATGCCGCGGACACGCCTGCCATCGCGGGCGATGCGCTTGCGCAAGGCACCGTGCGGCTGGAGGCTCTGCGCGACCATTGGCGCCACCGGTATTCACCGCGCGAAATTGCCGTGTTGCACCAGATTGCCGATGATGCGCGGCTGGACGGGGCATCGCCGTTGCGCCAGGTGGCGTTGCTGCGGCTTGCCGGTCTGGCGGCGTCAGACGGCCATCTTGATGAAGCACAGGCGTTGTTTGGGCGCACCGGACTGGCCGAGGAGCAATGCGCGCTGGTCGGGGATATCCCGCGCCTGCGTTATGGCGGGTCCGACAACGATTATCCGGTGGATGCGCTGCGGATGGGTTTCGAAGGCTGGGTGCGCGAAGAATTCGACATTGCCGCCAACGGCCACCCGGTCGCTCCGCGCACCATCATCGCCTATCCGCCGTTCGTGTTCGTCGACGGGGCCACGGCGATGGCGCGCGATTTCCGCTATGACGCCAGTTTCCGCCCGTCGGGCAAGCTGGCCTGTTCGGCCAGGGCCGAAACGATCAATTTCCACATCCCGTCAAACCATTGAGCTTGACCGGGCGTTCAGGCGCCGACGCGATCCAGCCGATCGCCGATGATCCCGGTCAGGCGGGCAAGTTGCGCCTTCAACAGGCGGTTTTCGGTGTCGATCAGCCCGGCGTGCAGCGCCGCCAGCGCCAGCCCCACTTCGTGCGTGGCCCAGCCCAGCAGCGCAACTTCATCAGGGCGCCACAGCGCGCCGTTGCCCTTTAGGTCCAGCAGCACCAGCCCCGCCAGCACGCCATGATCGAGCATCGGCAGTGCCAGCATGCCGGGCAGGTCGGTCTGTGTTTCGCCCAGATCGAGCGGCGCGCGTTCGGCGCGCATCAGCGCAAACGCGGGATCGTCGTCGCGAAAATGGCGCGGCGCGCTATCCCAGGTGCCGCCCACCCGGTCGAGCACGCCTTCGTTGCGGCGATAGATCGCCACCCGTGCATCCCCGCCAAACCGTGACAGTTCATCGGCGAAGGCGCGTGCCAGTGAGCGGGTATCCTCAAAATGCGCGGCAGAGGCGACAAACCGGCGCAAGACGTTCTCGTTCGCCATCCAGTGGCGAAAAAACACGTGTTCGACCCGCCGCTCTACCGCACCGTGCACGCGGTGAAACGCCAGATAGACCAGGACCGCCGCGCCCGCATCGATCCACACGCTGGCCCTTACCCATTGTTCGGGCAGCAGGTGTTCCACGCCCCATTCGATCAGGCCAAAACTGCCAAGCAGGATTGCGCTGAATGTCGCGAACACCACCGTACGGTTGAGCACAAAGCCCAGATCGACCACGCGATGGCGCAGCATCGCATACGTCAGCGTCAGCGGGAATGCGATCTGCACGAGCAGCAGGTTGATCGTCGCCAGCCATGGGCGCGCCGTCGGTCCCAACAGATCGAGGCCATCGGAATTGATCATCCAGAACGCATTGCCCGCCAGCAGCAGGCCGCCTGCCAGCAACAAGATGCCAAAGCGGCGACGTTCGCTGGCGATGCCGTCGCGCGTACCGCGCCAGCTCCACCAGCAGGCAATCGCCACGATGATCAGCGTAATGGCCAGTTCGGCATTGCGCAGCGGACGCGGGGCGAGCCAGGCCAGCCACGGCTCCAGCACCAGCGAAATCTGCGCCAGCGCGGCCATAACCCCGACAACACCGGTCGCGATCCACCAACCGCGCGGCAGGGCACGCACTTGCGCGTGGTAGAGCACGATCGGAAACAGCGGCAGGCCAATCATGGCCATGTTGCGCACGACGATCAGGACCAGCCCCGGCCCGGTCAGCGGTGACCCCAGCATCCACCATGGCAAGGTATCGCTGCCGGCACTGCCGATCAGCCCCAGCCCGAGCAGCAATGCCGGCAGACTGCCCCACCCGCGCCACAGCACCAGCGCCCCCAGTGCCAGCGCAAACAGGCTGCCACCGATCTCGGTGCGTTCCAATGCTTGCCAGAATTGCGGGCCTGCCGGGGCAAGTGCTTGATATTGAACGCGGGCAACCCGGTTTCGACCGGCATGGCGCACGGTCAGCACGGCAATCGTGCCCGGTGGCGGATTGCTCGACAGCACCAGAGAATCGGCACAATGCACCCTGTCGCCCACGGCAATGGCGGCCCGCGCCGCGCCGCCGCCGGGATCGACCCGGTCGATCACCACCCAGCCCAGCGATTGCGGTGGAGTGTGATAGCCGATGCCAAGGCGCCCGGCCTGTGCATCGCCAAATAGGCCATAGCGCCCCGCCATCGCGACCATTTCGGCGCAACCGGTTGCCACCATGGTCAGGCAGAAAATCGCCAGCAACACGCCGCGCCAGCCGGTGAACAGGCCAGCCTGCGCTTGTTCTGCCCGCTCCATGCAAAATACCCCCGCCGCGTCAGCAGCAGGGGTATCAAGCAGGCGGGTTCAGTCAATCCGGTAATCGAACCGGATCAGACCTCTTACTTCTTGGTGCGCAGTTTCCGGTGGGCGCCCAGGTCGAGCACTTCGGACGGGCCGCCTTCGTTGTCGAGCAGGCCAAGGCGCCGCGCGACTTCCTGATAGGCTTCTTCCTCGCCCCCCAGATCGCGGCGGAACCGATCCTTGTCGAGCTTTTCACCGGTGGCGATGTCCCACAGGCGGCAGCCGTCGGGGCTGATTTCATCGGCCAGGATCACGCGCGCATAGTCGCCATCCCAGATGCGCCCGAATTCGAGCTTGAAATCGACCAGGCGGATGCCGATCGCGGCAAACATGCCGCTCAGGAAATCGTTGACGCGGATCGCCATCGACGAAATGTCGTGCATTTCCTCGTTGTTGGCCCAGCCGAAGCAGGCGATGTGCTCTTCGGCCACCATCGGGTCGCCCAGCGCATCGTCCTTGTAGTAATATTCGATCAGCGTGTGCGGCAACGGTTCGCCTTCGGGAATGCCCAGCCGCTTGGAAATCGATCCGGCGGCGACATTGCGCACCACGACCTCGATGGGGATGATCTCCACCTGGCGCACAAGCTGTTCGCGCATGTTCAGCCGGCGGATGAAGTGAGTCGGGATGCCGATATGCGCCAGCCGGGTGAACACATATTCGCTGATACGGTTGTTGATCACGCCCTTGCCGTTGATCGTGCCGCGCTTTTGCGCGTTGAACGCGGTGGCATCATCCTTGAAATACTGGATCAGCGTGCCAGGCTCGGGCCCTTCGTAAAGGATCTTGGCCTTGCCTTCATAGATCTGGCGGCGACGGGACATGGGCAATCTTCCTGTGGCAGCGAGTGCAGACGGTATCGCCTTTTCGCACCAATCAAAACGGGGCTGATCAAAAAACCCCGGCAAAACGGGTGCGGCCGGCAAAGGGCAGGCACGCCTGATGCCCTGCCGGGGCGTTCGCGAGGGTGGGCGCATAGGCGAAAATGGGCAGGAGCGCAATCGCGTTGGGCAGGGAGTGGGAATATGCCCGAAACGTTCAATTAATTCGAACAGAATGTCGCTCTTTATACAACTGCACACGCTAGCCGGGAGCGGCTATCCAGCCCCCATCACACCAACCCCATCGCACCAACCAAGGAATCCCCCCGATGAGCAAAGTCCTGGTTCTCTACTATTCCAGCTATGGCCATGTTGAAACGCTCGCCCATGCGATTGCCGAGGGCGCCCGCGCCACCGGCGCGCATGTCGATGTCAAGCGCGTGCCCGAAACCGTGCCGACCGAAATCGCCACGGCGGCGCATTTCAAGCTCGACCAGGCGGCGCCGATCGCCACGGTGGCTGAACTCGAAGACTACGATGCGATCATCGTCGGCACCGGCACGCGGTTTGGCCGGATCACCTCGCAACTGGCGGCTTTCCTCGATCAGGCCGGTGGTCTGTGGGCGCGCGGCGCGCTCAACGGCAAAGTCGGCGCGGCGTTCACCTCGACCGGCAGCCAGCACGGCGGCCAGGAAACCACGCTGTTTTCGATCCTGACCAACCTCTTGCACTTTGGCATGACGATTGTCGGGCTCGACTATGGTTTCCAGGGGCAGCTTGGCACCGAAGAAGTGAAGGGCGGCGCGCCCTATGGCGTGACCACCATCACCGGCGCCGACGGCAGCCGCCAGCCGAGCGCGGTTGAACTCGACAGCGCGCGCTATCTGGGCAAGCGAGTCGCCGAAACCGCGACCAAGCTGTTCGGCTGATCCCGTGCGGGCGGGGCTGCGTTTGCGCCACCCCGCCATGCATTTTTCTGATCGCGTCACTTTGGCGTGGCGCGCGGCCGCATCGCCCTTTTATGAGGCGCAGGCAACGCCCACGCCAAAAGGATCCGATCTATGAGCCGCGCCGCCACGCTTGCCCTGCTTGAACGCTATTATGCCGCCTTCAACGCCGGCGACTGGCAGACCATGCTCGATTGCCTGTCGGACGACGTGGCGCACGATATCAACCAGGGCAGTCGTCAGTCGGGCAAGGCCGCGTTCACCGCGTTTTTGGCGCATATGGAACGCTGCTACAAGGAACGGCTGGCGGACATCGCGCTGATGGTGAACGAAGACGGCAGCCGCGCGGCCGCCGAATTCGTGGTGCACGGCGCCTATATCGCCACCGACGAGGGCCTGCCCGACGCGGCCGGGCAGACGTATGTCCTGCCTGCCGGGGCGTTCCTGGCGATCGACGGCGGGCGCATCTCCCGCCTGACGATGTATTACAATCTGGCCGACTGGACGGCGCAAGTGGCGTGACCGTCGCGGTTCGCCCGCTGACTGGTGACGAACTGGGCGCGGCGCTGGGCGATCTGGCCGCCCTGCGCATTCGCGTGTTTGCCGACTGGCCCTATCTCTATGACGGCGATGCCGATTACGAGGCGGACTACTTGCGCGAATTTGCAGGGGCGCCCGATGCCGTGCTGGTTGCCGCATTCGACGGTCCGCGTATCGTGGGCGCGGCCACGGCGGCACCGATGGCGCATCAAAAGGCGGAATTTCGCGATCCGTTCACCGCGCGCGGCATCGAAGTCGAGCGCCTGTTCTATTTTGGCGAAAGCGTGCTGCTGCCCGAATACCGGGGGCAGGGCGTGGGCCACGCGTTTTTCGACCATCGCGAGGCACAGGCGCAGGCCTGTGGCGCAAACGCCGCCTGCTTTGCCGCGGTTATCCGCCCCGACGATCATCCCGCGCGGCCGGCCGCATACGTTCCCCATGATGCGTTCTGGACCAAACGCGGCTATGCACCGGTGGCCGGGCTGATTGCTCAGCTCGGCTGGAAGGACCATGGCGACGTGGACGAGACGCTCAAGCCCATGCAGTACTGGTTGCGCCAATGGTAGTGTCCACCTGGCGCGTGGCTGCCGCGCAATACCCGATCGAGGCGCTGGCCGACTGGGATGCCTATGCGGCAAAGCTGTCGCGCTGGGTGGCCGAAGCCGCGGCGGGCGGCGCGGTGCTGGCGGTGTTTCCCGAATATGCGGCGATGGAACTGGCCAGTCTCGATCCCGTGACGATGGGCGACTTGCAGGGATCGATCGAAACCGTGTCGGCGTTGTTGCCGCGCATCGACGCGTTGCACGCCGATCTGTCGCGCGCGCACGGTATCTGGCTGCTGGCCGGCAGCGCCCCGCGCAAGCTGGGTGACGGACGTTTCGTCAACACCGCGCGGTTGTTCGCGCCCGATGGCCGTGCGGGGTATCAGGACAAGCTGATGATGACCCGCTTTGAGCGCGAGGAGTGGGGGATCGTCGGCGGGCAGGGCATCAACCTGTTCATCACCCCGCTCGGGCGGCTGGCGGTGCTGATCTGTTATGACAGCGAATTCCCCCTGCTGGCGCGTGCGGCGGTCGAGGCGGGCGCCGAAGTGCTGCTGGTGCCCAGTTGCACCGAAACCATGCGCGGATACTGGCGCGTGCGGCTGGGCAGCCAGGCCCGCGCGCTGGAGGGGCAATGTTATGCGGTGCACAGCCCGACCATCGGCGATGTCGACTGGTCGCCCGCGATGGACCACAACCGGGGCGCGGCAGGGATCTATGGCCCGCCCGACAGCCATGCCGGGCAAGATATCGCGATGCCCGAAGACGGCGTGCTGGCGATGGGTGAGGAAAGCCGGGCGCAATGGGTCTATGCCGATCTCAACCTTCTCCAAATTGCAACGTTGCGCGCCGATGGGGGCGTGCTCAACGCGCGCGACTGGGCCGAACAGCCCGGTGCCGAGCCTTTGCCGCATGTAACGATTGTCGATCTGACCTGAGGAAATGACCCATGAAAATTGCCCGGCGTGATCTCCTGGCGGCCACCGGCGGCGTGGCGGCGGCACTGCTGACCGGGCTTGGCGGCACGGCGCGCGCGGCGGCGCGCCCGGCCAGGCCGGTGCTGCTCGGCCATCGCGGGGCCTGTGCGCTGCGGCCCGAACACTCGCTGGGGTCTTATGCCAAGGCGATTGCCGATGGCGCCGATTATATCGAGCCCGATCTGGTGGTGACCAAGGACGGCGTGCTGGTCGCGCGGCACGAAAACAACATTGCCGAAACCACCGATGTGTCGGCCCACCCCGAATTCGCCCGCCGCAAGACCACCAAGGTGATCGACGGGGTGTCGCAGACCGGCTGGTTTACCGAGGATTTCACGCTCGACGAACTGCGCACGCTGCGCGCCAAAGAGCGCATGGTGGGCGAAGGGCTGCGGGTGGAAAGCCATTCGTATGACGGCATGTTCCGCGTGCTGACATTTGCCGAAATCGCCGATTTCCTGGCCGCCGAATCCGCCGCGCGCGGGCGCACGGTCGGCCTTATCCCGGAAATCAAGCATTCGACCTATTTTGCGGGCATCGGCTATCCGATGGAGGATCGCTTCATCAAGGCGCTCAACGAATCGAAATATCTCGCCACCGCACCGGTCATCGTCCAGTCGTTCGAGATCGCCAATCTGAAGCTGCTGCACGGCGTGCTGGGCGATCGGCCCAATGTGCAGCTGATGCAATTGATCGACGATGGCGCGATGCACCCGGCCGATGTGGTGAAGGCCGGCGGCACGACGACGTATGCCGACATGATCAGCCCCGACGGACTGGCCGAGATTGCCCGCTATGCCGACTGGGTGGCGCCGTGGACGCGCACGCTGATGCCGCTCGGAACCGATGGCAAGCTGGGCGAGGCGCACCCGATGATTGCCGATGCCCATCGTTCGGGGCTGCTGGTCGGATGCTATACCTTCCGCCCCGAAAACCAGTTCCTGGCCGCCGATTTCCGCAACGATGCCGGGGCCAACGCGCGCAATCCCGATGGCAGCGTGGCGGAGATCAGGCGCTATATCGCCGAAGGGATCGACGGGTTCTTCACCGATGATCCCGGGCTTGGCCGCCGTGCCATCGACGGGGTCGCGGCTTCCTGACGCGACCTTGCCGGGCGCGCAAAGCGCTGGACATTTCGTCGCGTAACAGCTTCATTCGGTGATGGGGAGAGGATGCACCTGCTGATGGGTTCGGATTCCACATCGGCCATAGGACGTGCATCCCGCGATGAGCCAAAAAGCTGTTCTGTTCGTGTGCCTGGGCAATATCTGTCGGTCGCCGATGGCCGAGGCCGCCTTGCGCGAAGAGGCCGTGGCCCAGGGTCTGGCGCTGACGATCGATTCGGCGGGAACCAGCGGCCTGCATGTCGGTGAAAGTGCCGATGCGCGCGCGATTGCCGAGGCGCGGCATCATGGCGTCGATCTGTCGCGGCATCGCGCACGGCAGGTGACGCCCGAGGATTTTCTGCATTTCGGCCACATCTTTGCGCTCGACCAGCGCAATCTGCGCGATCTGTCCGCCGTCGCGCCGCGCCGCCCGCTGGCCAAAGTGGCGCTGCTGATGGACATGGTGCCGGGCCGCGAGGGCACTGCGGTGATCGATCCGTGGTATGGCGGCCCGGCCGATTTCGCCACCGCGTGGGACGATGTCGCGCTGGCGGCCAAACACATCGTCGCCTATTTGTCGCGCTGACCCGCCGCAGCGCCGATCTGCAGACGCGCGGCGCGTGCGCGGCGGCCCAGCGTGCGGATGCCCGCGCGGAAATTCTCGCGCAGAAAGCGGCTGGCCGCGCTTGCCTCGCCATAGCCGAGCCGGTGCGCCAGTTCCGACAAGTTGGGGCGGCGCTGGTAGGCGAAATAGTCGCTGGCGATGCGGCGGCGCACATCGGTCAGAACGTCGGAAAATGTCATGCCGTGCGCGCCGAGCGCGCGTTGCAGCGTGCGCGCGCCGATGCCCAGCGCATGGCTGGCGCGTTCGAGTGTCATGCCGCCGTCGCCAAGCTGGGCGGTGATCAGGCGTTCGAGCGGGCGCAGCACATCGCCGCGACGTGCGGCGCGCGCGGCTTCGAGCTGCCGTTCGAGATAGGCGGTCATCCGCGCATTGCCGTTGGGCCCTTCGCGCGCCAGATCGTCGCGGTGCAGCACGAGCGCGGTGCGGTCGGCCCCAAACACCATCGGGCAGCGGAACACGCTGCGATGAAAACCCGTCTGCGCAGGGGCGGGGTGGTTGAATTCGACGCGCGACGGATGCCATTGCTGGCCCAGGATCAGGCGCATGGTTCGCAGTTGCACAGTCAACGTGGTTTCGAGATATTGGCTGCCGCCCAGTAGTGTCGGCACAGTCAGAAATTGTTGCACCGCGACCTCGTCGCCTTCGTAGGTGGCGGTCGATCCGATCGCCTCGGTCTCCAGATGCAGATAGCGGCCGCTGAGGCGCAGCAATTGTTCGACCGTTGCGCAATGGTCCCACAGCAGGCTGAGCGGGCCATAGCCGTGCAGGTTGCACCACATGGCAAACCCCACGCCCAGATCCTCGCGGCGGGCGGCAATGGCAACAATCTGGAAAATATCGACAAGCGCCGTGGCGGAAACCGCCTCGCAGGTGCGCGCCTCGATCAGGACCTGGCGATGTTCATCGCTCAGGATCGCCGCGAGATCGATCCCGGCGATCCGCGCATAGCGCTCGAATTGCTGCAACGAGGCAGTGTGGGCAAGCGGCAACACCATAAGACAAGGCGTCATACGTCATGTTGATGTCGTCAAATGTCAAGAATTAACCAGTGATATGACGCAGACAGAGCCCGCGTCCGACCCTCCACGGCTGTCCCCACGGCCACCCCAGGGCGCCCATAGCGTGCGAAACAGCATGCGACAGACCGAAGAGGATAGAGTATGAAAGGCATCTGGCGGGCCGGTACGGCTTTCGCTTTCGTTGCAGTTGCGTTCACCAATCCGGCGCATGCCGCTACGGCAGCCACGGCCGCCGATGCGCCTGCCGCCGATCAGGCGGCCGCGACGTCGGCACCGGCGCAAGCCGGACTTCAGGAAATCGTCGTCACCGCCCAGCGCCGTTCGGAAAAGCTGCAGAACGTGCCGATCTCGATCACCGCGGCCAATTCGGCCGCGCTGGCCGAAGCGCGAGTCGAAAACGTGTCGAACATCGGCGCGATCAGCCCCAGCGTGACGTTCCGCGTTACCAACATTTCCTCGTCGAGCGCCGATCTGGTCATTCGCGGCCTTGGCACCGCCGGCATCAGTCGCTCGTTCGAAGGCTCGGTCGGCGTGTTCATCGACGGCGTCTATCGCACCCGTGCGGCAACCGCGCTGCAGGATTTCCTCGATATCGACAACCTGCAGATCCTGCGCGGCGCGCAAGGCACGCTGTTTGGCAAGAACACCACGGCGGGCGCACTGCTGCTGGCATCGACCAAGCCATCGACGACCGACCTTGGCGCCACGATCGACGGCAGCTTTGGCAATTACGATACCTATTCGCTGCGCGCGTCGGTCAATGTCCCGCTGGCCAGCAATCTGGCGATCCGCGTGTCGGGACTGACCTCGGGCACCGACGGGTTCTTTACCGATGTCAACACCGGGCGCTCGGTCGACGGCAACCAGACCAACGCGGGCAAAGTGCAGGTGTTGTGGGAACCGACTTCGACGGTGACCGTGCGGCTGATCGGTGACTATTCGTCCAGCCATGGCGATTGTTGCTATGCCACCGAACGCGTGACGGCGGGGCCGACTTCGCCGTTGGTTGATGAACTGACGCTGCTGGGCGGGCTGAAGCTGCCGTCGACCAATCCGGGGGCGTTCCAGGTTTCGCTCAATTCGGACGGGTACCAGCACACCAGGGATGCCGGCGTGACTTTGCTGGTCGATGCCGCGCTGGGCGCAGGCACGCTCAAATCGGTGACGGCCTATCGCCGTTTCGACGTGGTGCAGTTGAACGAGGATGCGGATTTCTCGGGCGCCGACATCCTGCCCTATGACGAGGATTTCCACAGCGTCTTTGCCTCGCAGGAACTGACCTACAACACGCGCATTCCCGCGCTCAATGCCGATATCGTGCTGGGCGGGTTCGTCTCGTCGGAAAAGCTCAAGTCGGGCCGTTCGCTGTTCAACGGTACGCAAGCGCAAGAATACTGGGATGTGGTGTTTACCGGTTCGCCGGTCACGCCCGAAGCGACCCCGGGCATGCTCGATCAGGAGGCGATGCACGGCACCACCGATTCCTATGCGCTGTTTGCCCATGGCGATTTCAAGGTGACCGACCGGTTCAGCGTGATCGCGGGTCTGCGCTATTCGATCGAGCACAAGACCGGGTCGTTCGCCTATAACTATTTCGACCCCAATCCGACATCGTGGGCAACCCTGCTCAACCTCGGTCCGTCACCTGCCTATGACCAGAGCCACACCGATCGCGCGATTTCGGGCACATTCGGCGTGGACTACAAATTCACCCCCGATGCGATGGTCTATGCCACGTACAACCGCGGCTTCAAGGCGGGCGGGATCAACATGGACGAGAACGCGGCTGGCGGGGTGCTGAACAATGCGGCCTATTTCAACGCGTTGCCAGCAGGGCTTAAGGGCCTGATCGAATACAACGCGCAATCCGGGCCCGCCGCGCCGCTCAATCCCTCGTACAAGCCCGAAACGATCAACGCGTTCGAAGTCGGGACAAAGCTGCAATATCTCGACCACCGCGCACGCACCAACATTTCGTTGTATTACTACGATCTGAAGAATCTGCAGATCGCGCAGTTCGTCGGTTTGCGGTTCACCGTGCTCAATGCCAATTCGGCGGTCGATTACGGCGCGGAAATCGAAAACACCTTTGCGCTGACCAAGACGATCACCCTCAACGCCGACGCCACCTGGATCCCGCATGCGCAATATGGCGTCGATCCCAACATCGACCAGCATCTGTCGGGTTCGCGGTTCCGCTTCGCGCCCAAGGTGAATGCCAATGCCGGGGTGAATTACGACGCACCGCTGAGCGATTCGGTCGATCTGATCGCGCGGGTGCAGTACGAATATACCGGCAGCCAGTTCGACAACGTGGCGGGCTATAACGTGCAGGGCCCGGTCGGGCTGGTCAACGCGAACCTCGGCTTCAAGATCGAACATCGCTTCATGGTCGAGGCCTGGGTGCAGAACCTGACCAACAAGATCTATGAAACCCAGGTCTTTGAAACCCCGCTGCAGACCGGCACCGAAAACGCCTATATGGGCGCCCCGCGCACCTTCGGCGTGCGGTTCCACGCCGCGTTCTGAGCGCTTTGGACGACCGACGGGGACGGGCGGGCCGCCACGGCCAGCCCGTCCCATGAGGTCGCGGCGGCCAGGGGCGTGACAATCGAATAAGTCCCAACCCGCAGGTTTACGCCGATTCGCGCACCACCAGTTGCGGAGCGAATTGCACCGATTGGGTTTCTGCGCCGGCCATGCGGCGCAGCAGCAGGTCGACCAGCATGCGTGATGCGGATTCGATGTCCTGGCGCACGGTGGTCAGCGGCGGGCGGGTCAGTTGGGCCAGCACGATGTCGTCGAACCCGATCACGGCCAAGTCCTGGGGCACGCGGATGCCGCATGCGCCCGCCGCGGCGAGCACGCTGATCGCGCCGACGTCGCTGGCGGCAAACACGCCGTCGGGGCGGTTGCCGGCGGCGAAAAAGGCCTGGGCATTGGCGCGGCTGCCTTCGGGGGTGATGTGGGTCGGCACGATCGCGCATCCTTTGCGGATGTCATCGGGCAGCGCCGACAGAAATCCGGCCTGGCGCGCGGCGAATTCGGGCGCCCTGGCATGGCCGAACCATGCCAGGCGCTGACAGCCACGTTGCAACAAGTGCCGTGCGGCAAGCGCGCCGCCCGCGAAATTGTCCGATCCCACGGTGGTATAACGGTTGTCGGGGGAATAGGCGCCCCACACCACCATCGGACGGTAATGGTCGGCGGCGCGGTTGAGCACGTCGCTCTGGTCCGACTGGCCGATCATGATGATCCCGTCGGTGCGGCCCGAGCGGACGAAATCGTCCAGCCAGTCGTCGCCGTGCGGCAACACGCGCGACAGCAGCAAGTCATAGCCCCGGTCGGTCAGCGCATTGGCCAGATGGCCCAGCATTGCAGAAAAGAACGGATCGGACAGCGCCTGCGCCTTCTCGTGGCCCAGCGGCAGCAACACGCCGATTGACCCGGTCCGCCCCAGCCGCAGGTTCTGCGCCGCGACATTCAGCCGAAACCCGTGTTCGCTGGCGATTGCGCGGATGCGGTCGCGGGTAAGCTGGTTGAGCGTGCCCTTGCCGGTCAAGGCGCGCGACACGGTCGATACCGAAACCCCCGCCATGCGCGCCAGATCGGAAATGCTGCGTACCGACGGAACTGCGGAACCCATGACGGCCTGCTCCTGCCTGACGAGACCTGATGCCGGGCCCGCGCTCGATCACTATCTTTGGTTAGGACTACGCCGATACTGCAACAGATCGCAAGTCGAAATGGCATAGACCATCAATTGGGCGCGACCACGATTTTGGGGCGAACAAGTTTGCCCTTATGACCGACATGGATATGCGTTTCGCCGACGAGATGGATTTTCAGATTGCGCGCCTGTTCGGGCTGGATGGCCAGCGTATAGTCGCCGGGCCGCACTTGTTCGATCAGCACAAAGCCGTCGCTTTCGCTGCGGGCATGGCCCGCGCGATGGCCCTTGGCATCGATCAGTTCGAGCTTCAGCCCGGCGACGCCATGCTTGTGGGTGCCATCGGCATAGACCGCGGTGCCTTCGACATCGCTCAATTGCTGGATCGCGAAATCGACCACCGGAATGCGCCCTGGCCGCGCGATCACCTCGACGCCGGGACGCGCCGGTGCCATCGCGATATCGGGCAGGGTGGCGGTGTCGATGCGCACCGCCGTGCGCGTGCCGTCGCCGGTGCCGGTCAGCACCGCCGTGCCGTCGCTGCCCGAGGTGACGTGGCTGTTGCCGGTGAAGAAAGTCACTTTGCCGACCGCTGCGTCGCCCGGCGCAAACGCGCCACTCCCATCGTCGTCGGCAAACGCGCGCACGGCCACCGCGCCGCTGGTGGACAGACCTGGCCGCGCAACAAACATCCTGCCATTCAAGGGGTTGCGCCCGAAACTGAAACCTAGCCGCACGGTAAAGGCATAAGCCTTTGATTGCGGGGTGTAGTTTGAATCGAACGACAGCGCATAGACACCGAGCTTGCGCGTGCCTGACAGGCCGATGGCCGTCTGGTTGGCGCTGATATTCTGGGTCAGCGAGGCGCGCACAGTGGTGCGCGCATCGAAGTCGTGCGACACTTCGCCACCGATCGAGGTCAGCACCGGATGCGGGCCCAGGCTATAGGCCGCCTCTGCGCGGTATTGCGTGTGGCTGCCCGCAAACGTCGACAAGTCGAACATGCCGGTGGTGGAATGGGTGGCCTGCGTTCCCGGTGTGGCAGTGTCGGTATAGTTGATCACGTTGGTCGCCATCACCCGGCCCAGCGTGAATGTCTGGCGGAACGCGGCGGTATCGGTGACTTGCCCGTCGGCATAGGCCAGGTGCTGCCAGGTCAGCGCCAGCGGCAGCGCATGCAGCCCGAAATGGAGCGTCTTCGACAAGTCGAACTGTGTCATCGAGGTAAGCGGCAAATCGCTGAGCGAGCGCACTTCGTCGACATAGCCACGGGCATAGTCGGCATGGGCGATCACCACGCTGGCGCCCAGCAGCTTGCCCGCCAGGCCTTCCTCGATCGCGGTGCCGCCGCCGGTGCCGATCGAGGCGTCGAGCTTGGCCGCCCAGCCCGCGATGCCGGTGCGCAGGCCGGTCGAGGCCAGCCAGCGTTCTGACCCTGCCGACCGGTACAGCGCGCCGCTGCCGACCACGGTGACCGCGCTGTTCAGCCCGTATTGCACCATGAAGCCTTCGCGCCAGTCGCCATAATCGAGCGTGGGCTGGAACCCCGGCGGGGTGACCGGGACAACGGTCTCGTCCTTTTGCACCGCGAAGACGTTGTAGGTGAACGCGCCCTTGGCCAGCCGCCCGTCGCCGACGCTGATCCGGCGCACTTCCTCGCGGCGCTGCCCCTGCGGGCCGTAATAGACCAGCCGGAACACGTTGAGCCCGAATTCGACCGGCACGTGCAGGAATTCGTACTGGCCATTGACCGGCTGGTTGGTCGAACCGATCAGCGTGTCGTTGCGATAGAGTTCAACCTCGAACCCGGCGGGCAGTTCGCCGCGAAAATCCATCGTTTCGAACACCGAAGCATGCTGCAGTGGCTCGTTGGTCAGGAACACCCCGCGCCCGGTTACGCCGCGCAGGCCCACCGGCATCGATTCGGTGGAAATATCGCCCATTTCAAACTCGGTCGCGTGCAGCGGGCCGAGCATCTGCGCATCGGGATCGCGGCGGCCCAGTTCGGCGCGGGCGGCGATCAGCCCGCTGGTCGATGACACGCTGGCATAGATCCGCCCGGTCATGAACAGAAAGTCGCCCGAGGCGCGCAAGTCGCCCTCGATATGCGGGGCAATGCCGGTGGCACCGGCGGCGCGGGCCTCGACTTCGGAAATCGGCACGTCGAACGCGTGATAGGGATCGTCCTGGCGTTCATAGACCGGGGCCTGCGCGTGCCCGGCATTGGCCAGCCGGTCGCGCGCGGCTTCGCGTGCGGCGCGCTGTTCGAACGGAAAGGGTTCGAGCGTCTTGACCACCACCGTCTGCGCACGCAAGTCGGTCACCAGCTTGATCGGCAGGATATCGGCCAGCCGATCGGCCTTGATCCACAGTTCGCCGTCGTGCGCGACGAAATCGGCGCGCGGCAGCGGGGCCTCCTTGCCGCCCTGGGTGATCGTGCCGGCGCGCAGATTGATCGAGATCGTGCGCGTGGGCGACAAGTACCAGCCGCTGGCATAGTGGCCATCGTCGCTGACGCTGATCGACAAGTCGAGAAACCGCGCCAGATCGCCCAGCGGCAGATAGACCCCGCCGCGCAACCCGTGCCCGGTGATGGTATCGGTCATTTCGCGATGCTGGGTGCGAATCTCGAGGATCAGCTCGTCATCTTCGCTCAGCGTCGGGGCGGTGTTGGCCACCGGCTGCCCGGCGCGGGCGGCTTGCCCCGGCACGGCCTGTGGCGGTGTGCTGGGGGGCGACATGGTCTGTGGCGGCACCGGATCGGGTGCCGGGGCAGGGGCGGCAACCGCCGTTACCGGCACCGCGAACAGCGCCGACGCGGGCAGCATGCCCGCGCACCAGCGGCCCGCGCCGCGATTGCGGGCGGGCGATGTGGTGGTGATCATGGAGGCCCGTGCTGGTGCCTCCGGCCGCATCACGGCACAATGAAGTCCGTCTTGGCCAGGGTCTTGCCCGGCGCGTAGTCGTCATCGACATAGGTGACGGTCAGCTTTGCCCCGTGGTCGGTAAAGCGCGCCGCCACCGCGGGATCGACCGGCACGGTGACCGTGCGTTCATCGACTTCGGGATAGACCCCGACACCACGGATCAGCGCGACCGGTTTGGGTGCGCCGGGGGCGGTCACCGAAATATCGCCGAACGAGGACCGCGTGCCGCTGCGCGTGATGGTCAGGCGCAACAGCTTTTGCCCCTGGGGCGTGGTGGTCACCGCCAGGTCTTTCAGGCCCGCGGTCAGCGTGGTTTCGCCGACACGGATGATCACCGGGATCGAGATGCCGAAACGCGGCGTGATCTTGACGCCGATGCCGCCAGTGGCGGGTTGCCCCTTGGTCGCTTCGTCGATGGTCAGCCCGTCATCGCCGGGCGGCACCGCCACGGCGGAAAAATGGGTGCGATATTCGCCCGGCGGCAGATCGGGCGACACGCGCGCCATGATGCGGATCATCTGCGATTCGTTGCCGGGCAGGCTGAAATGGTGCGGTGACCAGCGAACCATGTCGCCCGCGGCCTTGACCCGCGCGCGGCCCGCATCATCGGGCTTGACCGCGGCCAGTTCGACCAGCCGCCCGTCGGTGGTCATCATCATGTCGGTGATGGTGATCTCGTAATCGCCGTTGTTGGCGGTCTTGTTGTAGACCCCGACACTGGCCACGCGGTTGTGATCGTCGATCACCACGCGCTTGGGATAGAGATTGATGTCGCCCATGCCGCCAACCGCACCGGTCGGCGCCTGCGCAGTGGTCGGGCCATCGCTTTTCAGGCTGGCAGGGGCAGGGGCAGCGGCCGGTTTGTCGGCGGCGTTGAGGCCCGATACCTGGGCCATGGCGATGGCCGGCGCGGTCGCGCACAGCATCAGCGCAAGGGGCAGGCGATAGAGGCAGGCCGCCGGTTGCACGGTCATGTCGTGTGAACTCCTGTCAAGGTGCCCGCGCCGATGCGGGGGGATTTTTCCATGTCAGTTATAGGTGACGGTGATCGGAAAAGTCCCGGTATATGTGCCTGCGGCCTGGCCTGCCGATACGGTCAGGGTGGCGCCGATGTTGAATGTGGTCGTGCCGTTGGGGCCGATCGTCCCGCCGGAAAACGCACTGTTGATGGTGAAGTTGCCGACGGTCATGGTCGACGATCCATTGCTGATCGTCACGCTGCTGACGCCGCTGGCGCCAAATGCCATGTTGGCGATGCCCGTCACGCTGAAACTGGCCGCCGCCACCGTGGTCGATTGCACGACCGCCATGTCGCTGCCCAGTTCTCCGGTGGTCGACACCGCGCTATAGGGCGAGACGGTGATCGAGCCGCCGGTTTTCGGTTGGGCAAATGTGCCGAATTGCAGGTTGCCCGTGGCGACCAGCCGGATCGGCGCTTCAACCGTCGCGCTGGCCGATCCGGACGCCACCGAAGTGTTGCCCGAACTGGCCAGCGCGAGGTTTCCGACACCACCGCCGATCAGCGTGATCAGCGTGGCCAGGGCCTGTCTGAGTGTGTGCATGATCCCGATCCCCCCTCCGGATCAGCCCAAATGTGTCATCCAGGCCCTGGTGTCGGCTTACTGGTAGGTGACAGTGGCGGTGTAGGTGCCGGTGTAGGCGCCGGTAACCAGGCCGGTGCCGACGGTCAGCGTGCCGCCGACCGTGAACGAAGCCGTTCCGGTCGAGCTGGTGGTGCCGCTGGCAGCCGAAGGCGTGGTGGTAAATGCCATCGAGCTGCTGCCGTTGGTGATCGAGCCGCCGGTTGTCGAGATGCCGAAATTGCGGCTGGTGTCACCGGTCAGGCTGAACGCATCGGCGGCGCCGCTCGAACCCGGCGCAATGCCGACATCGCCGGTTGCCGTGGCCGTACCACCGCTGGTGACGACGATCGTGCCGCCGGTGCCGGTGGTGAACTTGCCGAAGTTGAGCGACGAACCCGATGTGTGGGTCAGCACGATCGGCGCGATGATCGTGGCCGAAGCAGACCCCGTGGCCGTGGAGGTATTGCCTGACGCCGCATGGGCGACAGACATATTGGCAACCGCCGCGACAATCGCCGCCGTTGCAAGAATACGCGTGTTGAACATGATGGTAACCTCGTCCTTGTGCGAAGGCCCCGATGTCCCTTCGCTTGTTGCCCCGAAACAGGTCGCCGGAAGGCCTGCGGGTCATGAAAAATGGCCCCGGCCCACCAACTGGCTGCAAAACCGGTTGCTAAGCGAATATGGTTAACAACACGTAAGTGATGTTTCTTAGGGGAAATTCCGAATGCCAACTTTGGCCGTTTTCGATCCTTCCCGGTCCGGAGAGGATTTTGGTTGGGTGGTTCAAGGTGTTGACCAGAGAATTCCGGTGCCGCCTCGTTGGCAAAACAAAAGGCGGACCGCGCAGCATCCCACCGAGATGCGCACAGTCCGCCACCAGTCGTCTTGTTTTGTTGTTATTCAAAATCCTGCCGGAATTACGGCATTGGCATTCAGTCGTAGGCGACGGTTGCGGTATAACTGCCCGAATAGGCACCGCCAGTCTCCGTCCCGGCCACCGTCAGCTTGCCCCCCACGGTAAAGCTGTAGACGCCGTCCTTGCCGGTGGAGGCATTGGCGACCGACGATGTTGTCGTAAAAGTCATCGTGCTGGTGCCGTTGCTGACCGAACCGCCCGTTGTCGCGATGGTGAATGCGGTCTTCTTTTCACCGGTCACGACAAATTGATCGGCGGCCGGGGTGGTTCCACCCGGGGCGAACGTCACCTGTTTGGTAACGGTCGCGACACCGGCGGGGGTCACATCGACCTTCCCGCCCGTGGTGCCGATGGAAAAGCTGCCGAAATTGAGCGCAGCGCCGGTGGTATGGGTCAACACGATCGGCGCGACGACTTTTCCGGTCGACGATCCGGTGGCGGTCGACGCATTCGACGATGCGGCCTGCGCACCGCCGGCGAAGACAAGCCCCGCCAGGGCCGCAAGACCTGCGGCCGAATAGCTGTTTGTTATCATGAGCCAGGTTGCCTGTTTGGAAAGGGCGACACCTCGCGCGTGGATCGGCCCACCCGTGCCCGTGGTTCACGCAGCACCGGATGGGCCGTTCGTGCGTGATCAGTCGTAGGCAACCGTGGCGCTGTAGGAACCGGTGTAGGTGCCCGTGGCCAGCCCGGTGCCGACCGTCAGCGTGCCGCCAACGGTGAACGCTGCGGTGCCGCTGGAGGTGGTCGTGCCGGCCGCCGCCGAAGGCGTGGTGGTAAAGCCCATCGAGCTGGCGCCGTTGGTGATCGTGCCCGACGTCGTGGCGATGCTGAAATTGCGGCTGTTGTCGCCGGTCACCGTAAAGGCATCGGCGGCGTTGGTCGAACCGGGAACCAGGCCGACATCGCCGGTTACCGAACCCGCGCCGGCGCTGGTCACCACCACGGAACCACCGGTCCCGGTGGTGAAGCTGCCGAAATTGAGCGATGCGGTCGACGTGTGCGTCAACACGATCGGCGCCACGACGAGCGCGGTGGCAGAACCCGTTGCGGTCGAGCTGTTGCCCGATGCGGCATAGGCGGGTGCACAGACCGACAGCGCGATAACCGTCGAAAGCAGAATCTTCTTCATGACCAAGTCCCCAATCGATGGGACGGGCAGCCCCTGCGCCCGTCACCCATGTACCCCAATGTTCGGCGAAGCGCGGGGGGTTGAAAGTGCCCGCTTCCGCCGATGTCCAATGTCTAACCGGTGGACTTGAAGGTTGACCTAGCATTTATACTTAGCGACACGGCAATAATGCTTAAATTGATCTAAATTGCTGCGGAATTGGGCGGCTTTTCTGGATAATTATGGACGAAATTGCCGATTTTTTGTCAATCATAAACGCGTCTTAAGCATGTTTATTCATGATCATGCGATGGCGACCCTTGTCGTGATGCACGAGCAAGGCGCGCAATTTGCACCCTTTTTGGGGGTCTTGAAAAAGCCTCACCGGTTAATTTTGCGGGGCTGCCGATCATTATCCGGTGTATCGCGGGCTGCGCCGGGCAAAAGTGTGCCGAAGTCTGCCGATCCTGCGCGCCTGTGATGTCGACTGGGGCGAATCGAACGTCCGGCCTTCAGATATACGTGACCATCACCGCAAAGCTGGCGCGATAGCGTGCCGGGGGCAAGTTGGCGGGCAGGGTGATCGTGCCCCCGATTTCAAAACCATCGGCGCCGCTGGCATCGAGATGCGGGGTGCTGGTGCCGCTCGCGGTGCGGATGGTCAAGCCGCTGACCGTCAGCGGCGGCGCGACGGCACCGGGATCGGTGGCTGCCCCGGTTGCGATCACGCTGGCGGGCAGGGTGATCGCATAATTGCGCTGCGGCTCGCCGCTGACGGCAAAGCGCGCGGCATGGGCGCCGCTGCAGTCCGATCCGGCACAGACCGCGCCCGCACCGCCAGAAAATGTCGCGCCCGACGCGCCGGGCGTGACGGTGACCGTGCCACTGGTGCCGGGCAAGTGGGTGATCGTGCCAAAATCCATGTCGGCGGTGGCGGCCACGCTCAACGGGCGGATCACCGTCGCGGTGGCAATGCCGGTGGCGGTTGACGGCGCGGCCTGTGCGCATGGCGCCGTCGCCAGCACGACTGCGACAGTGGCGAGCGCCAGCCGGATCATTCGAGCACCGCCGTGACACTGGCCATGACCGCCAGCGGAAACGTCAGGACGGCGCCGCCGCCACCCGATGTCACATTCAGGGTGCCGCCGACGTGAAACGTAACGGTGCACGTCGGGTTGGCACAATAAGGCAACGTATAAGTCAGCGTCTGGCCGGGCGAAATCGCCGAATAACCCGGCAAATCGGTGGTCAGGCCCGACAACGTGCCCTGAACCTGGCCCGCGCTTTCCGCCGCGGTCGCCTGCAGCGTGATCTGGAAGATCAACTGGTAGGCAAACAGGTCCAGCTGTGCCTTTGAATAGGACAGCATGAATTCGGCCGGGGCGCCCGGATGGCCACTGACCGGGACCACCCCGTTGTCGCTGATCGAACCGTTCGGGGCGACGGTGACCGTGCCGCCGCCCGATGTGACGATCGTGCCGAACTGCAACGGTTCGACCGCCGTGGCGGAGAACGAGGGGGTCAGCAGTGTGGCGGCGTGGCCAGGGACTGCCGCCAGCACGGCCGTGCAACCGCAGGCAACCAGCAGAAGCCGCAACCGGGTCAGGCAAGGCGCGCCGAAATGTTCCACGCGTTGATTTCTAACGCTTGATCGGGTCGGTGCGCAAGCGACCGATTGGGGCAGGTGTCCGTTTGCGAGACAGGACCGTGCCGCACTGCATCGCCAAGCGCTGATAGAAAGAATCCCAACCCGACAAATAGAGATTTGTGCCGGACCCCATTGCCCACCCACGGGTCGGCCCTTTATGCGCTGCATCATCACGTGACGATTGCCGTCGCTTCGCGCAGGATTTGACATGCTCGCCCATCTCGATGTTCTTCACGCCTGTGCCGGGTTGTTGGTGGGCTTTCTGGTCGGACTGACCGGGGTTGGCGGCGGGTCGTTGATGACCCCGTTGCTGGTGCTGCTGTTCGGGGTCGCACCGGCTACGGCGGTCGGCACCGACTTGCTGTTTGCCTCGACCACCAAGATCGTCGGAACCCTGGTCCACGGCGCGCGTGCAACCGTCGACTGGGTGATTGTGCGGCGCCTGGCCAGCGGCAGCGTGCCTGCCGCGGTGATCACCCTGGTGATCCTGGCGCGCCTGGGCCATCCCCCGGCCAGGGCCAATCACACGATCCTGGTGGCATTGGGTGTGATGCTGATCCTGACCGCGTTTGCCACGCTGTTCCAGAAGCAACTGGTCAACCTGACCAAGCAGGCCGACCATCGCGAGCCGCGCAAGACACTGCTGCCGACGATTGCGCTGGGCGTCGTGCTGGGGGTGGCGGTCACGCTGTCGTCGGTGGGCGCGGGTGCGATCGGGGTGACGGCGCTGTTGCTGCTCTATCCCGCGCTGCGCGTGGCGGGCATTGTCGGCAGCGACATTGCCCATGCCGTGCCGCTGACGATGATTGCCGGGTTCGGGCATTGGGTGATCGGCGATGTGAATGGGGTGTTGCTGGTCAACCTGCTGATCGGATCGTTGCCCGGCGTCGCTATCGGCAGCCTGCTTTCGACTCGCTCGCCCGATCACGTGTTGCGCCCGGTGCTGGCGGTGGTGCTGCTGATTTCGGGGTACAAGCTGCTGGGATAACCGGCTATTGCCCCGTAGATGAGCGAAACGTTTCCGGGATTCGATGGCGCGCCGCTGGCGCTGACGCGCATGGGCACTGGCCGCCCGGTGATCCTGCTGCATGGGCTGTTTTCCTCGGCAGAGGTCAACTGGGTGCGCTATGGCACTGCGGCGCAATTGGCGCAGGCGGGCTTTGCCTGCCTGATGCCCGATCTGCGCGCCCATGGGGCCAGCGCCGCGCCGCATGACCCGGCGGCCTATCCGCCCGATGTGCTGGCGCGCGACGCGGCTGCGCTGGTGGCGCATCTGGGGCTCGACACCTTTGATCTGGTCGGCTTTTCCCTCGGTTCGCGCACGGCGGCGCGCGCGGTGATCGGCGGTCTGCGTCCGCGTCGGGTGGTGCTGGCGGGGATGGGGCTGGAAGGGCTGGCGGGCTGGGCGCGGCGGCAGGATTTCTTTCGCGACGTGATCGACCGGTTCGGCACGATCCGCCCCGGCGATCCGGCCTATATGGCGCAGCAGTTCCTCAAGACATCGGCGACCGACCGGCAGGCCGTGCGGCTGTTGCTGGGCACGATGGAGGATACACCCCCGGCGGCGCTGGCGGGTGTGACCATGCCCACGCTGGTGTTGTGCGGCGACAAGGACAACGACAACGGTTCCGCCGACCGGCTGGCGCAGGCCTTGCCCGATGCGCAGCGCGTGACGATCCCGGGCACACACATGAGCAGCGTCACGTTTCCCGATCTGGGTCAGGCGCTGGTGGCGTTTCTGACCGCCGAATAGCCGATCCAGGCGTACCGAAAAGGGCGCAAAATCACCGCTTGCCGCCCAGTGCGGTTTGTGAGACGTTCCGGGCATATAAAAAAATTCGTCCGAGGATGTCTGCCCATGAACCGGCTCTACGCCACACTTGCCTCTGGTCTGACTGCACTGGCGCTTTGCGCAGGGGTCCCCGCGATGGCCGCTGCCCCTGACGGGGTAGCGGCTGCGGAACCGGCCAGCGTGGTCGCCGCGCTCAAGGCCGCCGGGCATGATGCTGTGCTGGGCCGGGATGACAGCGGCGATCCGCTGATCAAGGCCAGCATCGGCGGCTGGGCCACCCAGGTAGTGTTCTATGACTGCAACGAGATTACCCATGCCTCGTGCCAGTCGTTGCAATTCAGCGCCAGCTTCAAGCCCGAAAAACCGTTCGACGCCGCCGATGCCGCCGCCTTTGTGCGCGACAACCGGTTTGGCGCGGTCACCGTTGGCCCCGACCGCTCGGTCAATGTGACCTGGGACGTGATCACCGGGCGGGGCATCGACCCTTCGGTGTTTGCGCTGGTGGTCAAAAGCTATCGCCTGGCGCTCGACACCATCGGCACCGAAGTGTTCAGCCCGGCCAATCGTCCGCGCCTGGCCAGCGCGTCACGGTAACACCGGAACACCCAGATAGCTGGAAATTCGGGGCCGGCAAATCGGGCGTGCGCTGCAAAGCGCGCACGATGCGTGACATCAGGTTTTTTTGGCGGGGTTTTGTGTGCTGAACGCGGTTGAGGCCAAGCGTTCGAGCATCTGAAAGACCCCTTCGACGCTGAACCCGGCCAGAAAACACAGGGCAGAGGTGGACAAGTGGCCAAGCGCAGTGGTCTGGCCGGTTGCATCGGGGGTGATGAACAGCCCGATGCACCCGCCGATGATGCCGCCGAGGCCGATGTTGATCCACGCCAGAATTCCGTCCCGGGGCGTCAGCAAGGTGTCGCGCACTTTGCCGGCCAAATTGCGCGCAACCGCTGCGCCCGCGCCAATCACGCCATAGAAAATGGGCAGGATGACATTGCCCATGACCTGCAACCAGGCCGAAATCCATTCGGCATTGATCCGGCCAGCCTCGCCCGGGTTCAGCGGATCACGACCGGGGCGGACAGCCGCCAGCCATGCCAATTCGAACCACCGGCGTTCTTGATGGCTCCACTGCGCCAAATCAGCCTGGGCATCGTTCAGATGGGTATCGGCCGCCAACAGATCCTCGCACAATTTGTGATGGGCCAGTGATTGCAGCAAGGGATTGGTGGTGGATTTGTCCGCGTCACCGCAAAAAGCGTCGGGGGTCAGGCCGGGCACGCCGGTCTGGCGGTCGAGCGTTTCGCTGGCGGCGTCATGCTGCGCTTCGTTGGCCGAAGGTACGGCTGGCTGGGGAATGGCCGACGCTTGCGCCGCACCGTTGGCGCCAGCGGGTTGCTGGGCGATGAGGATGTGCTGGCGTGCGCTGGTTACCTCGCTGGCGGCCTGCCGGAAATCGGCAAGCATGGTGTTACCTGCGGCAACCGTCCACGACAGGCTGAAGGTCATGGCGGTCCAGAAAATCAGCACGCCAATCAGCACAAACGTCAGGATCCGGAACGTGAATGCGGCAGAGACCATGCCGGGATAGGCCAGGCTCGCCATTTCGCCCGGATCAAAACTGATCGCGGTGGCCAGCATGGGCGAGGGTGTTTGCGTCTGCTGTTCGCCCTGTTCCGCCGTTGCGGGTTTTGGTTTTGCATGAAACAGACGCCATAGCCATCCCGGTCCGTTGAGTATGGGCACCCGGTTCAGCACCAGTTGCGTAAAGGCAATCGTCGCACCGTTGGCCGGTGCTGCCGCTTCGTTCAATAGATCACGGGCGCAGACAACTTTGGCGGCCTGATGGTCGCGATCGGCGCGCTTGATGTGCGGCGGCCACGGGATCGCACAGATTTCGCTCAACCAGGCGTTGGGATTGGCAAATGCACTTGTAAACAGTTCGTTGCTCAACGGGGCCTTCGGCATTTGCTTGCTGCTTACCGAAGAAACATTGTCGATCAGCAGATAGACTTCGGCCAGTTGCCGGGTGAACACGCGATCCTTCAGGTCGTGCAGCAAAATCTCGTCGGCTTGCTGTGCAATGGCCTGTTCGTCCTTCACTCTTCCCCCCGCCGCCAATAGCAAGGCTGACATACTATCACGCCAGGGGCAGGGCGTTATCCACAAATCGGTTCAATTTGGCTATTAGCTCGCGCGGCGATTTCGCAACGGATTTTACCGAAACGGCGGTTCATTGAACGCGCGCAGCTTGCGTGAATGCAGGCGGCCGCCTTGCTGGCGCAGCAGTTCGCAGGCGGTGGTGCCGATCGCCAGGTGCGCGGCAATCGCTTCCTCGTAAAAGCGGTTGGCCTGACCCGGCAGCTTGATCTCGCCATGCAGCGGCTTGTCCGACACGCACAACAAGGTGCCGTAGGGCACGCGAAAGCGATAGCCCTGCGCAGCGATGGTGGCTGACTCCATGTCGATGCCAACCGCGCGCGACAGGCTCAGCCGCCGTGCCGAATGCGAAAAGCGCAGTTCCCAGTTGCGATCGTCGGTGGTCACCACGGTGCCCGTGCGCATCCGCCGTTTCAGATCGGTGCCGCCGATCCCGCTGACGTGTTCGGCAGCGGTCTGCAGCGCGACTTGCACTTCGGCAATCGCGGGGATGGGGATTTCGGGCGGCAGCACCGGATCCAGCACGTGATCGTCGCGCAGATAGGCATGGGCCAGCACATAGTCGCCGATCTGCTGGGTGGGGCGCAGGCCGCCGCAATGGCCGATCATCAGCCAGGCCTCGGGTCGCAGCACGGCCAGGTGGTCGCAGATCGTCTTGGCATTCGACGGGCCAACGCCGATGTTGACCAGCGTGATGCCGGTGCCATCGGGCGCGACCAGGTGATAGGCGGGCATCTGGTGGCGCCGCCAGGCGGTGTCGGACAGCCGCGCGCGCGCATCGTCGGTGGCGCTGTCGATGGCCAGCCCGCCCGCCCCGGTCAGCGCGACAAAGCGCGTGCCATCGAGTTGCCGCCCGGCCCAGTCGACGAATTCATCGACATAGCGGTGGTAATTGGTGAACAGGATATAGCGTTGAAAATCCTCGGTCCGCGTGCCGGTGTAATGCGCCAGCCGGGCCAGGCTGAAATCGGTGCGCAACCCGTCGAACAGCGACAGCGGCAACGGCCCGTCACCCACCACATATTCGGCATCGGCAATTTCATCGCCGATCGCCGCCAGTTCCGTGGTGGGAAAATGCCGCGCCAGATCGGCCGGCCGCACAACGCCGATTTCCGCACCGAATGCCCCGTCGAGCACATAGGGAAAGGGGATTTCCTGTCGCGACGGGTGCACCGTCAGCGTAACGTCGTAATCCTCGAGAATCAGCGCAAGCTGTTCGCGCAGATAGTCGGCGAACAGCGCCGGGCGCGTGACTGTGGTGGTATAAGTACCGCGCTGGGTCAGCCGCCCGAACGCGCGTCCGGTCGACACATTGTCGGGATCGCGCGGCAGATCGATGCGCAATTCGGGATAGGCATAGGACCCGTCGTCGCGGCGGCTGGCGGGGGGCAGCGTGCCATCGGCGGCAAACGCGGCGATATCGGCGCGCAAGGTGGCGACGGCGCGATCATAAAGCCGGTTGAGTTCGGTCAGCGCGGCGGCAACGGTTTCTTCGATATGGCTCATGCCTTGCAGGCCTATCCCCGAATGATGACGCTGGGAAGGCGCCTTGTTGCCGGATCGGGACAGGTCGGCGTCCAAACCTGCGCTTGCTTGCTGGCGCACCCTGGCAATGGTAACCGATGCTTAGTTGCGCGGATTTTTCAGAACTTGGGCAAGCGACTCGGCTGTGTGACTGTGGGGTGCTCGATCATGCTTGCAGTGCTGTTTCTGGTTGCTGCCGCAGATACCCCCGGCATTGTCCAAACCGACATCATTCAACCGCCGAAGTTGCGAAATGCCGCCAAAGTGCTGTCATACGAGGACTATCCCGATGCGGCACTGCGTGAGGGCGCCGCCGGGGTTGTTTCCGTGGCGTTGCGGGTCTCTTCCGAAGGAAATGCAACGTCTTGCGCAATCACTGAAACAAGCGGGTACGAGGTGCTCGACAAGACGACTTGCCAGCTGATGTTGAGGCGTGCGCGATTCGACCCTGCCCGGGATGCCCATGGGGCGCCGGTCAGCGGCGACTTTCACGCCGCCACATCGTGGGGCGTTGGCGCGACCTTTCCGACCACCAATGTCAAGCTTGACCTTAACGTCAATCAACTTCCCGCCAGCTATCGCGGACCGGTAAAGGCAACCGTGCTGTTTGGCGAAACAGGGCGCGTCATTGCTTGCGATGTCAGCGATTCCAGCGGCGATGCCAGCGCTGATCAAGCGGTGTGTGCTTATGCAACGCGCCAGCTTGCGTTGGCTGCACCCAGGGCAGTGGGTGATTTGGTTCCGGCTGTCGCAGTTCGCTATGTCATCGCCAGTCTGCATTTGCAGCAACCACCAAGGCACGATTAACGGATCCTGATTGTCACGGGGATTGCGCGTACCGCCGATCCGCGCCACAGATTGCATACGCAAATTTGGGCAAGGCGGTGGTGCGTGGGCGAAGTGGCGGCGTTGCGTATCGAGCATTTGCGCAAGTCCTTTGACAAACCGGTGATCCGCGATCTGTCGCTGACCATCCCGCCGGGGCAGCTCTATGCGCTGCTTGGCCCCAATGGCGCGGGCAAGACCACCACGCTGCGCATTGTCACCGGCCTGCTCGACGCCGATGCGGGGCAAGTCAGCATTTTCGGCCATGACATCGCCCGCGAACCGCTGGCGGCCAAGGCGGTGACCGCCTGGCTGCCCGACGAGCCGATGCTGTATGACAAGCTGACCCCGGCGGAATATCTGGCGTTTGTCGCCGGGCTGTGGCGCATGGACCCGCGTCTGGCCGCGACAGAGGCCGAACGGCTGTTGCGCTGGCTCGACTTGTGGGATCAGCGCGATACCCGTTGCGAAGGGTTTTCGCGCGGGATGAAGCAGAAAGTCGCGCTGGCCGGTGCGCTGATCCACCAGCCGCGCCTGCTGATCCTCGACGAACCGCTGACCGGGCTTGATGCCACGATGGCGCGCGCGGTGAAGGATGCCTTGCGCGCGCAAGTCGATGCGGGCGCGACGGTGATCATCACCACGCATATTCTCGAAGTGGCCGAGAGGATGGCCGATCGCATCGGCATCATCGCCGATGGCCGGTTGCTGGCCGAAGGCACGCTCGACGATTTGCGCGCGCTGGCAGGGCCGGACGAGGCCACGCTGGAAGACACGTTCATCCGCCTGACCGCGCGATGACGCGGTTTGCGCCTGCCAGCCTGCCCGGCCTGATCGCGCACAATCTGCGCATCGGCTGGCGGTCGAATGCGAAAGGCGGCTTGCGGCGCAAGATCGTGGTTGGCGTGCTGTTAGCGGTGTTTGTCGCGGCGGGCATCGGCATCGCGCTGACGCTGCGCAACGTGCCGATCGGGCCCAGCCCGGCGGCGTTGACGGTGATGACGCTGGCCGCGCTGGTGATGTTCACGTTCGGGATCAGCCAGGCGCTGTCGCGTGCCGAAGCGGCGATCTATGGCAGCGACGATCTCGATCTGTTGTTCAGCGCGCCGATCGCGCCGCGCGTCGTGCTGTGGTCGAAACTGGTCGGTATCGCGGGCACCGTGCTGATATCCGAAGCGTTCTTTGTGCTGCCGCCGCTGGTGCCGGTGATCGTGCTGGGGCACCCGGCGCTGGCGGGTGCGTTGCTTCTGCTGGTCGCGCTGGTGCTGGTGGCAACGTGTTGCGGGCTGGGCGTCATGCTGGTGATCGTGCGGCTGGCCGGCCCGCGCGCGGCGCGCAGCGTGGCGCAAGTGACGATCGCGCTGTTTGGCGGGGCAATGGCAATCGCCAGCCAGGCCATCCGCTTTGGCGGGCATGCCGGTCGGCACAACGGGTTTGCGCTGGTCTATGGCTGGGCGCGTGCGCACCGGTTTGGCCAGGCCGGGCTGGGCAGCCTGCCGGCGCGCGCGGGGTTCGGCAATCCTTTGGCCGGTCTGGTGGTGGTGGCAGGGGCACTGATGCTGTTCGCGATCACCGGCTGGCTGTTCGAGCGCAATTTTGCCAGGGCGTTCCAACAGGCGGGGCAGCGCGGGGTGCCGTTGCTGCATCGCGGCGCGGCGCGGTCTGGGCTGCGCGCGCGGTTTACCCCTTCGCTGGTGCGCGCGATCCTGACCAAGGAAATCGCGCTGGTGTGGCGCAACCCGCAAGTGTTGGCAACGATGCTGCTGCGGCTGGTCTATCTGGTGCCGATGATGCTGTTGCTGTTGCAGCAACACCAGTTCGTGCTGCTGCCCGCGCTGGTGTTTGCGGGCGTGTTCGTCACCACGCAACTGTCGGGCGATCTGGCCTGGCTGGTGATTTCGGGCGAAGACACTCCCGATCTGCTGACCGTCGCGCCGGTCGCCCGCGCGACGCTGCGGCGGGCCAAGCTGGTGGTGACGATGCTGATGGCCGCGCCGCTGCTGGCGCTGATCG
Organism: Novosphingobium sp. FSW06-99; assembly: GCF_001519065.1. Lineage (GTDB taxonomy): Bacteria > Pseudomonadota > Alphaproteobacteria > Sphingomonadales > Sphingomonadaceae > Novosphingobium. The sequence continues at coordinate 109,363 of NZ_KQ954259.1, read as the reverse complement.
CGCTCGGTCTGGCCAGCCGTGCGCCGATCATGGTGGTGGCGCTGGTGCCGCTTGGCCTGCTTGGCACGGCCACGGCGGCGGGTATCCAGTTGCGGCTCGAACGCCCGACCCCGCGCAAGGCGTTTGGCCGCCGTACCCAGGGCGCGTCGATCCTGGCCAACATGCTGGTGATGGTGGTGGCGCTGGCGCTGGGCGGGGCGGCGGCGGGGCTGTCATTCTGGCTGACCGCATGACCCACGGCCGTACGCTGACCGATCGCACGTTGACCCGCGCCGATTGCGCCGCGCTGATCGCGCAAGACGGGCCCTGGCGTCTGGTCCAGTGCGATCTGGCCGAGGCCGATCTGGCGGGCCTCGATCTGACCGGGTGGCAGTTCGATCGCTGCGACATGCGGCGCATCGCGCTGTCGGGCGCGCGGCTGGAGGCAAGCCGCTGGCAATCGGTGCGCGCGCCGTTTGCGGCGATGATAGGCACCGATCTGACCGATGCGGTGTTCAACGCCTGCGACATCAACAACGCCGCGCTGCGTAATGCGCGGCTGACCGGGGCGGGTTTTACCGGGTGCAAGCTGACCGGGGCGGACTTGTCCGATGCCGCGCTGATCGACGCGCGGTTCGAGGAATGCCTGCTGATCGGCGCCAAATTGCCTGGGCAGTCGTTCCGCAAACAGACCTTGCGCCGCGTCGATCTGGAACAGGCCGATCTGCGCAAATGCGATTTCCGCGATGTGGTGTTCGAGGCGTGCAGCCTGCGCGATGCCAATCTGGCGGGCGCGCGGTTTGACAAGGCTGATTTGCGCGGGTGCGATCTGGGCGGATTGCGGCTGTTCGATGCCACGCTGTTCAAGGGCGCCACGGTGTCGCGCGATCAGGCTGCGCAATTGCTGGCGCAACTGGGTCTGCGTCTGGGCTAGCTGCGGTGGTTCATCCCTATCGCCTCGATGCCCCGGCGGCGCAGATTGCGGCGACGTTCGATGCCGATGCCGGCAGGGACGTGTGGCAGCGCGGCAGCGTGATCCCCGGCGGTTTTGCCCCGGTGGTGGTGCGCGGCAAGACTGGCAGCCGTTATCTGATCCCGCGCCTGTGGGGTGTGCCACCGCCGCCGCGCGGGACGCATGCGGTCACCCACGTGCGCAATCTGGAAAGCCCGTTCTGGATCGGCACTTTGCGCCACACCGAATTTCGCTGTCTGGTCCCGGCCACCGCTTTTTGCGCCACGCGCGGCGGGCGCGCGCAATGGCTGGCCGTGCCGGACTGCCCGGTGATCGCGTTTGCCGGGATCTGGCGCGACAGCGAAATACCCAGCTATGCGATCGTCACCACCGAGGGATCGCTGGGCGGGATCGTCAGCCTGCCGCTGATCCTGCCGCCCGACCATTGGCAGGAATGGCTGTCAGCCGACTGGAAACGCGCGCAACGGCTGGTGGCGTTGGGCCATTCGCCGCTCGACCTGGTGCCCGCGACGGGGTGACGGTCAGCGGTCGCGATCGGTCTCAGGCCGCCCCGGAATGCGGTCGAACGGCATCGGCGCGTTGCCCAGCCCCAGTTGCGCGTTCATCATCCCCGCACGGGCGGCGCGTTCCTGATCGCCGCTGCTGCCGACCGAGACCATCACCGCCTGGCTGGTGATGAAATCCTTCAGCCGCTTGGCCAGACTGGCGGCTTCGTCGGGTTTGCCCAGCATCGACAGGATATGGCGCTGGCCGTCCTTGCCGAACGCCACCGAATGGACTTCGGCCATCCACAGCCGGAAGGTCATGCCTTCGATCTGCACGACCTGGCTGCTGGAATGGAGGTTGGAGGTATAGCGGTTGCCTTGCCCGACTTCGGCGGCGGCATACGTGCCGTTCATGTCCATCCAGATCAGCTTTGACCGGAAATCGAACCGCAGCGTCAGGAACCGCGCCACATCGAACGCCGCCTTGGCCAGCGCCCACACAAACAGCGTGCACGCCGCCAATGAGCCGATGCCCGCGCCGCCGCCTGTCAGCGCACCGACCAGCATGTAACTGGCAACGCAGGCCAGCACCGTCAGCACCAGCGCATAGCCGTTGATCAGCGTGATGATCGCCGGATTGCCCGAGGCAAACGGGCGATCGCCATCGGCGCCGTCGATCACAAACGGCACCGGCTGGGTTTCCTCGACGATGCTGCCCTGAAACTGGCCCGATCGCTGGTCCAGATTGACCACCGGATCGACGCGGCAATAGCGGCGATTGGGGATTTTTTCCCACCACGCATCCTGCATCGCGCGCATGAATTCGGCTGAAACCAGCGCGGGATTGACCGAAATGTTCCAGGTGTCCTGGATCATCGACACGTTGGTCGAGGGCGCGGCCATGCGGTGGCGCATCACCGCGGCAAAGAACAGGCCGTGCAGCACGCCCGCCAGCACCAGCAGCAACAGCAGCGTCGTTGCGCCGATGCCGAACGGTGATGGGGGCAGGGCATTGCCGACCAGCGCGATGGCGACCGGGCCCAGCACTGAAAACGCGATCAGCGCGGTCATCTTGGGCACCGACAGCACGTTGATGCCCACTTCCGCGCGCGCACCGGCCCTGGGATTGAGCAGGCTGGGCGCCGAAATCACGAACAGGATGATCGCCACCCACCCCGACACGCGCCCGCCGCCATCACCGCCGCCCAGAATGGCCGAGACCACCAGCCCGATCAGCAGCGCCACGGTCAGCATGCCCGCCTGAAACTGCCGTTCGGCAAAGGTGCGCACCGGGCGCGGGGCATAGATCAGATCGGGCACCAGATAATAAAGCAGTCCCGACAGCGGATCGGACGGTTCGGGATATTCCAGCGCCTGCTGGCGCAGTGTTTCCTTGATCGCGGTTTCGGCCGCTTTGCTGGTGCCGGTCTGGTCGGGCTGCAATTGCGGGGCCAGCCCTTGCGGGCGGCCGCGCCCGAAAAAGAACCGCAACTGGCTGAACACCTGAAACAGCAGGTATCCGCCCATCGAAACCAGCAGGAACGCCACCGCCGCCGCCACCAGCGCCTCGACATGCGCGCCGGTGTGCAGCGCCGCGCGCGCCTGGAACAGCAGGACCAGCCCGGTCAGTCCGGACACCATCGCAGCGCCTGCGACAAACAGATTGTGTTCGCGCAGCGGGTTGGGAAAGGTGAAGTTCTGACTGCTGCTGCTGTATTCGTAGCTCACGGCCACTCCTGCGGTTACGCCCCGGCGCCGGTTGGGCGGGCGCGTTGTGACAGCGCATCAGGTCCTTCGCAAGGGGGGCTTAACCGTGAAAGGGCCGGTCTGTGCGCACAAACAGCACCGATGTGCCATTGTCATAGGCCCTGTGCCAGATCGCCGGTTGCGCGGCGAGCGCGCGGACCAGCGCCGGGCTGCTCGCCTGTATCAGCGCATAGGCACAGGGGTGGTATCTGTGCTCGATGGTGTCGAGCGTGCGGGGGTCGGAATTGGTGCGGTTCGACAGGGCCGCTTCGTCGCTGCGATAGAGATAGTACCGGCCATCGAACGCCACCGTCCAGCCCGGATAGCCGCCATCGATCACCGCTCCGCCCAGCACCGGATCGGTGAACACCACGCCGCGGGGCGCGGTGTGGGCGAGCGCGGCGAACACCGCCCGGCCATTGGCGCGTTCGGGCCTGACCGGCAGCCATAGCGACACCGCGACGACCAGTGCGGCGCATGTCGCAAGGCCGATGCCGATCCGACGCAGGCTGTGCGTGCGCGGCGGCGCGCTGCCGATGGTCATCCGTGCCAGCAGCGGGATGATGGCGATGGCATAGAACAGCATGAAGCGTTCGGCGCTAATAGCCATGGCAAAAGTGACCAGCACCGGCACCACTTCGCCATCGGTGACCGTGTGCCGGTGCCTGATCGCGACCGCCAGCACGACCAGCCCCGACGCCAGCACCGTGCACAGGGCATAGCGCTGATAAGGGTCCCACAGCGGTAGCCATTCAGTCGCGCCAAAGGTATGGCTGGCCATCGCATTGGTGCGCGCAAAGGCGATGATCGCAAAGCCCGCCGGCGTGGCAAGTACGGCCACGGCGGCCACCAGCGCCAGCATCGTCAGCGCCAGGGGACGATCGCCCTGGCCAAGGCCGTGGCGGACCCAGCGCAATGCGGCAACCGCGCCGATGGTCAGTGCCGCGATCGGCACCGAAGGGTGCAGGTTTTGCCACAGCACAAACAGCGGCAGACCCACAGCCAGCGCCGTGCGCCATGACCGCACCTGGTACAACACTACCAGCGTCAGCCCGAACCCGAGCGAGGCAAAGCTCTGCGGCCGGATGGTCGCCGACGGAAGGGCCACCGCCAGGCCGATCGCCAGCGCCACCAGCAACGACAAGGGGCGGGTCGCCCGTCGCAGCGCGGGCATGATCGCCACGATCGGCCCCGCCAGCCAGATCACCGCATCGAGCGCGCGCAACCCCTTCCAGCCGATCGCGTCGAGCACGTGCGCATAGCCGATCTGTGCCAGCCACGCATTGGGCACCAGCGCCTCGCCAAGATGCGTGGCGACGAACGGTTCGCGCAGGAACGGGCCCTGCGCCATCATCAGCCGGCCAAGCTGCAACTGCCAGCCCAGATCGGCCAGCGAGATCGTGTTGCGGCATATCGCCCAGGCGATCGCCACCGGCACCAGCCAGAACAGCAGTGCGACAATCCCGCCTGCGGGTAGCCCGCTGAAACGCCGGTCAGGCATTGACACTCAGACGCGGCTGGCCTGATCGAGCAAGGCGAGATCCTCGGCCGTCAGCGCAAGATGGATCGACCCCAGCAAATCCTCGACTTGGGCCACGCTGGTCGCGCTGGCGATCGGCGCGGCAATACCCGGTTGTGCGGCGATCCACGCCAGCGCGACCTGCGCCAGGCTGGCGCCATGCGCGGCGGCCACGGTGTCGAGCGCGGCCAGCACTTGCGGGCCATGGCCTTCGACATATTTGCCCACGCGATAGGCGCGCGCGCCGGTCACGTCGGCAGGCGTGCGATACTTGCCGGTCAGATATCCGCAGGCCAGCCCGAAAAACGGTGTCATGCCAATGCTGTGCGCCACGCAGTAATCCTGCACCGCGCCTTCGTACCCGGTGCGTTCGAGCAAGTTGTATTCGTTCTGCAACGCCTGATAGCGCGCCAGCCCGCGCGTGGTCTGCGCGGCCATCGCGCTATCCAGCCGCTGGGCGCTGAAATTCGACGCACCGATCACCCGCACTTTGCCCGCGCGCACCAGCGCACCGAACGCTTCGGCAACGGCGCCCTGATCCTGCGTGTCGTCATCCTGATGGGCGAGGTAGAGATCGATGTAGTCGGTGCCGAGGCGTTGCAACGAGGCTTCGACGGCGGTGGCGATATGCGCGGGTTGCAGCCCTTTGCCCTCGCCGATCGGCAACATGCCGACCTTGGTGGTGATCACCACGTCGTCGCGCCGCCCCCGGTGCCGCAACCATGCGCCGATCACCGTTTCGGATTCGCCGCCCTGATGGCCGGGTATCCATGCCGAATAGACGTCTGCGGTGTCGATCACGCTGCCGCCACCGGCCACGAAGGCATCGAGCACAGCAAAACTGGTGGCCTCATCGGCGGTCCAGCCAAACACGTTGCCGCCCAGGATCAGCGGCACGGTGGTCAGATCGGATTTTCCGATGGCACGAAGCTGGGTCATGGGTCTCTCCCGCCGGGACATGCTGTCCCGATTCAACACCATGCAGATAGCCGCAAAGCCGGACTGACTGAAATGAGTTTTGCGCCGCCCCGAATGTGTTTGCGCTGCATCAAGGATCGCGTGGCGCCGGTGGCGCATCGCCGGGTGCGGCAGGTGACAGTTCGAACCCGGAGATTTCCCATGAAGGCCTATTTCATCGGCAGCGGCATTGGCGCCCTGGCAGGCGCGGCCTTTCTCGTTCGCGATGCCGGGATGAACGGACGGGACATCACCATTTTCGAAAAGCACCCTCACGTGTTTGGCGGTGCGCTCGATGGATCGCGGCTGGCCGATGGCGCCTATAGCCTGCGCGGTGGGCGGATGCTGACCACCGAACATTACGAATGCACCTGGGACTTGCTCGACAGCATTCCCGCGCTCGATCCATCGGGCGAGTCGGTGCGTGCGCGCACGGTGGCCTTCAACACCGACCATGTCGCCCATTCGCGCGCGCGGCTGGTCGATCGCCACCGGCACAAGCTTGAAGTGCGCCATATGGGGTTGTCGATGCACGACCGGCTGGAACTGGTGCGCCTGCTCGAAGCGAGCGAGGACCGGCTGGGTGACAGCGCGATCACCGACTGGTTGTCGGCGCCATTTTTCGAAACGCCGTTCTGGTTGATGTGGCAGACCACCTTTGCCTTTCAGGTGTGGCACAGCGCGGTCGAATTGAAGCGCTATCTGCACCGGTTCATGAACGAATTTCCGCGCATCGAAACGCTGGGCGGGGTCAAGCGGACCGAATTCAACCAGTATGATTCGATCGTGCTGCCGCTCGAACGCTGGCTGACTGCGCAGGGTGTCCGCTTTGAAGGCAACACCCTGGTCACCGATATCAGCATCGAAACCGATAGCGAGTCGGGCGAACGCCGCCACACCGTCACCAGCCTGACCATCGAGCGCGACGGGCAGCAACAGTGTATCGACACGCGGCACGACACGCTGGTGTTCTATCAGAACGGATCGATGACCGACGCCACCAGTCTGGGCACGCACGAGACCCCGCCGCCAAAGCTGACCCGGGCCGACAGCCAGGGCTGGGCGCTGTGGGAAAAGATCGCGCAAGGGCGCCCCGAATTCGGCAATCCGGCGGCGTTCAACCGCTCGATTCCCGAAAGCCTGTGGGAAAGCTTTACCGTGACATGCCGCAATCCGCGCTTTTTTGACGCGATGCAGGCGTTCAGCGGCAACGCGGCGGGCACCGGCGGGCTGGTGACGTTCAAGGATTCGCGCTGGCTGATGTCGGTGGTGCTGTATCATCAACCGCATTTTCCCGATCAGCCCGAAGGCGTGCAGGTGTTCTGGGGCTATGCGCTGCATCCTGACCGGGTGGGCGATTTCGTGGCCAAACCGATGAGCGAATGCGGCGGCGCGGAGATCCTGCGCGAACTGTGCGGCCATCTGAATTTCGATTCCGCGGTGTTCGAAGAGGCCACCTGCGTGCCGTGCCGATTGCCCTATATCACCGCGATGTTCATGCCGCGCAAACCCGGCGACCGCCCGCTGCCGGTGCCCAAAGGATCGACCAACCTCGGCTTCATCAGCCAGTTTGTCGAAATCCCCGATGATGTCGTGTTCACCGTCGAATATTCGGTGCGCGCCGCCCAAACTGCGGTCTATGCCTTGACGGGTGTCAGCCGCCCGATCCCCCCGGTCACCCGCCACGATCACGACCCGCGCGTGCTGGGGCGCAGCCTGTTCAAGGCCTTTGCCTAGAAGGCGCGGGTGATCGCGATGTCCGCGCCGAAGCGGTGGTAGGCATAGATACCCACGGTCGAGGCATTGTGTTCGTAGTTGATGCGCACCAGGGGGGAAAAGCCCTTGATCTGGATCTGCCGGAATGTCGCGCCCAGGCCCGCACGGGTCAGCCATTCGATACGGCGGTCGGTATAGAGAAACAGCCGCGCGTCGGATTCCAGATGGCTGATGCCGGCGGTGGCATAGACCGTGGTCTTGCCCAGTTCCTGCCAGGCGAGCAGGCCGGTGCCGCCGTTGATCAGCGCATAGCCAGGATCGGCGGCGGTGGTGCGCTGCCCGAACAGCGACAGCCTGGCGCCGTTGCGCGCGCTGAACGCGCGTTCGATCGACAGCGTTTCGCCAAACACATCGCCATCTTGCAGCGCGTTGGTCTTGTAGGTGACTTTGCTGAAATCGCTTTCCAGGTCGATCTGCGCGCGTTTGCCCAGCGGGTGCTGCCAGTCGGCGGTGGTGTTGATGGCAATAGTATAGGGATGCGCGCCGTAGAGCCGGTAGGAAGGGCCGACGCTTAGCCGGATGCGCGATTTGCCCAGGATCAGCACGGTTCCGGCATCGCCCGCAAAAGTGGAATCGTTGAATTCGCTGTCGCGGTAGAGCAGGTTCTGCGTCGACAGCCGCGCGGTCAGGGCGACTTTGGTCGAGACGGGAACCTGCACATAGCCTTGCCCGCCGATGTTCAACCCCAGTCCCGATTGCGCCTGGGCGTCGTGCGACAGGTCGAGCGGGCCGAGCACCGAATTGAGCGTGGGCGACGATGTGGCGCGGTTGATATTGTTGCTGGGCGACAGGCCCAGTTCGAACGAGCCGCCAAACGGTTTGGCGGCGTGCAGCGCGGCGGCAAACTGGTTGACCGCGCGGGCCACTTGCGGCGGCAAGCCACCTGCCTGCGCGGCGCGCAATTGACGCCGGGCCTCGCCCTCGTGGCCCATCGCGGCCAGCACTTTGGCCAGTTCCAGCCGTGCGGGCTGTGCCATGGGCTTTTCATCGAGGATCGCGCGCAGCAACAGCGCCGCCTGCGTCCAGGATTTCGACCGTTCGAGCACTTGCGCATGGCGAAACCGCGCCTCGCACCGGATATCGACCGAAGGATCGTGTTCCAGCGCGCTGAAAATGGTGATCGCGGTTTTGCTGTCGCCCGCAACCAGCGCGCGCTCCGCCATCGCGAACAAGTCTGCCGCCTTGTATTGGGTCGGCGCGGTTTGCGCGACGGCGGGGGTAACGACAGCCGATGTCAGAACAATTGCCTGGCACGCGCCGACCAGATTTCTGCGTGTCAGACCATGTCCCCCAGAATCACCCCGCCGCCTGACTGACACGAGGCTTTGCACAGGGCAAGCCGATCATATTGGATTTTATCGCGAATATGGCTCCAAGTGACGTCCGGTTCCGCCCGTCGCGGTGTGTGCACGACGGGCGGTGCGATGGGTCAGAACGCGTAACGCGCGCCGACGACCGGGGCGGTGTTGTTGTTGTGATAATAGGGAACGCCCGGCCCATGCGGAATGGCGATGGCCAGCCCACCGGTCACGGCCGAATAGGTAATCCCGGCAAAGGTGTCGAAACGCCGGTTGAAACGATGGTCGGCATAGAACGACACTTCATCCAGCGCGCCGGCGCATGACGCGCGCATCGAGCTGGGGGTGCAGGTTTGCGGAATCCGGAAATCGTACTGGTATTCGTGATAGTACGACAGGGTGAAATCGGTCTTTTTGGCGTATGTGTATTTCACGCCGGTCCAGAACACCGCGACGTTCTTGTCGGAATCAAGGTTGTTGTCCTCCACCCCGCTGAGGATATAGCCGCCCTGCGCGGTGGCGCCGATGCCCAGCGGGTGGGCCGGATTTTTGTACAGAATATGTTCGAAGCCGGCATAGAACCGGACATTGTCGAGGGTATATTTCGCAGCGACCATTATCGCCGAGTTGTCGGTGACGATGCCGTATACGGTGTTGGCCGGATCGATCAGGTTTGCGCCCGAGATGGGATTGGTGTTGATGCTGTTGGTGGTCGATTGATAAGGCTGCGTCAGGCTGGTCGGCCCGAGCAGCGGATTGACC
>NZ_KQ954259.1:0-99136 GCF_001519065.1 Novosphingobium sp. FSW06-99 | reverse complement strand
GCCCCGCGCGCGCGCCATCGCCGACAAACGAATAGGCGGCGCGGGGCAGCCCGTTGTTGAGGACGTTGGTGCCGACCTGGTTGGCCAGATCGCCCGATTGCGGATTGATCCCGGTCGAGGCGTTGAACACCACCGACCAGCCCGGCGTGAATTCCTCTTTGCCCCGGATGCCAACCCCGGTCTGCGACAGGTTGTTCTGCGCGAATACGAACCGCGACCCGCCGCCGTTCTTGCTCAGCAGCGATTCGCCTTCATAGTTGTCGCCGTTTTCGGGCAGGCCGTGGCTGACCCAGCCCACGCCGATGTCGAGTGTGCCGTAGATGGTGATGCCGTGCCAGGTCAGCGGGTGTTCGTCGTCGGCAGCTTTTGCCGTGTCCGGCGTCGCGGGCAGGGTCTGCGCATGGGCCGAACCGGCGATCGTCAGCGCCGCGAGCGCCGCCCATGCGACGCCCGCGCAATTGTTTGTTTTTCCCGTCATGTTTCGTCCCCGTCGTCGTTTTGCACCTATATTCTTTGGAATATAGGTGCAAAACGACGGGCACAACGAAAAAGGGCGCCCCCTTGCGGGAGCGCCCTTTTGTCAGACTGTTCGGTGCGATCAGGCGTCGGCCTGGGGCGCGTCGTCGAGCAGGTCGGCCGGGATTTCGCCCGGTTCGGCATTGGGGTCATAGGCTTCGGTAAAGCCGCCGACTTCGGTGTCGAACATGGCGTCGATCACATCGACACCCTTCGACTGAAGTTCGGCTTCGTCGGGCGAGCGCGCGACGTTGGCCTTGACCGTAACGGCCACTTCGGGGTGCAGCGAAACGCGCACATCGAACACGCCGATGGTCTTGATCGGGCGTTCGAGCACGATCATCGCCTTGGTCACCTTGCAACCCTGGGCGATCAGGCCGTCGGCGATATCGCGCACCGACACCGAACCGTACAGTTGACCGGCGTTGGACGCGGCGCGGATCAGCACCACTTCCTTGCCATCGACATTGCCGGCTTCGGCTTTGGCTTCTTCGCGACGCGCAGCGTTGTCGGATTCGATCCGGGCGCGGTTGGCCTCAAAGATCTTGCGGTTGGCGTCGTTGGCGCGCAGCGCCTTCTTGTTGGGCAGCAGGTAATTGCGCGCGTAGCCGTCCTTGACGGAGACTTCGTCGCCAATCGTGCCCAGCTTTTCGATGCGCTCGAGCAGGATGATCTGCATGTCTGGCGCTCCTTACTTGACGATGTACGGCAGCAGGCCGATGTGCCGGGCGCGCTTGATCGCCTGGCTCAGCTCGCGCTGCTTCTTTGCAGAGACCGCGGTAATGCGGCTCGGCACGATCTTGCCCCGTTCGGACATGAAACCCTGCAACAGGCGCACGTCCTTGAAATCAATCTTGGGGGCGTTCTTGCCCGAGAACGGGCAGCTCTTGCGGCGGCGGAAAAACGGACGAGCCATCTCTTATTCCCCTTCGCGTTCGCGGCGACGGCTGCGTTCGCGGTCGTTCTTGCGCATCATCACCGACGGACCACCTTCGAGTTCGTCCACGCGCACCGTCAGGAAGCGGATGACGTCTTCGTTGATCGCGGTCTGGCGTTCGAGCTCGGCCACGACACCGGCAGGGGCGTCGATGTTCAGCAGCACGAAATGCGCCTTGCGGTTCTTTTGAATCTTGTAGGCCAGCGAACGCAGGCCCCAGGTTTCGACCTTGGTGATCTTGCCCTGGTTGGCTTCGACGATTTCGGTGGCGGTGGTGGCAAGCGCGTCGACCTGAGCCTGGCTCAGATCCTGGCGCGCAAGAAAGACATGCTCATAGAGCGGCATGTACCGTGCGTCCTTGTCATTCTAACCGATCGCTGGCTGATCCGCGGGATTGCGGGGCCCCTCCGGCTTTCTTGGGTTTCCCGTGGCACATTGCCGAACGGGAAGCGGTGGCCCCTAACCGGTTTTGTCCAGAATGCAAGCGCGATATGCAAGCGCGATATGCAAGCGCGATTCAGGCTGCCGCGCGCACCTGGCGTGCGGCCGGCATCGGTGTGGGCGGCGAAGGGCAGCCGATGGCATAGTCGCGGATCATCGCGTCGAACACGTCACCGGGCAGCGGGTCACCGAATTCGAGCCCGGCGGCACCGCCACGCGTCCACATCACAAACGCCAGCCTGGGCGCCTCGCCAGGCAGCATCAGGCTGATCGCTTCACCTTCCTGCGGGGTCTGCAATCCTTCGATACGCGCGCCATGGCGGGTCATGTCCTTAAGCATGACCGTTGACCGCACCGGACCATGCTTGCAGCGCACCATCAATTCGAACCCCACGCGGGGTGCGCGGCGCTTGCTGGCAAAGCGATCTGCGGTCTGATCCATGGCCAAATACCTTCGTGTCAGGATGGGCGCACGATCACGCCCGTTTACCACATGACACCAGTACGACTAGGCGCAGCCCTGTTATAGTCCGTCATGCGCCGGATCAGGATAATTGCGCAGGTTAACCATTACCTGTTGGTCTGTTTTTCGACCAGTGCGATGGCGGCGGCAATTGCCGCTGCGGGCGGCAGGGCCGATGTGTCGAGCAAGGCGGCGCCTTCGGCCTGGCGCAAGGGGGCCACGCTGCGCGCGCTGTCGCGCGCATCGCGCGCAGCCAGATCGGCCTCGATGCTTTCGCGGCTGACATCTTCGCCGCGGCCGCGCATTTCGACGTAGCGTCGCAGCGCGCGGGCGGCGACGCTGGCGGTGACAAACAGCTTGGCATCGGCCTGCGGGGCGATCACCGTGGCGATGTCGCGCCCGTCGAGCACCGCGCCGCCGGGTTGCCCGGCAAACGCGCGCTGGCGCGCCAGCAGCGCATCGCGCACCGCCGGATGCACCGAAACGCGGCTGGCCAGCGCGCCGACCGCCTCGCTGCGCAAGGCGGGATTATCGAGCAGACTGTCGGGAAACGCGGTGGCCGCCAGCGCATCGTCGGCGCTGTCGGGATTGCCCCCGCGATCAGCAACCTGCCAGCCGACCGCGCGATAGAGCAGCCCGGTGTCGAGATGTGGCAGGCCGAAATGCGCTGCCAGCGCGCGTGCGATGGTGCCCTTGCCCGATGCGGTGGGGCCGTCGACCGCGATGATCATGCCGCGCCCGTGTCGGCCAGCAGGCGCTCGAACAGCGGAAAGCTGGTGGCGATCGGGCGGGTGTCATCCACCGTCACGCCGGTTTCGCTGGCCAGCCCCGCCACTGCCATGGCCATGGCAATGCGATGGTCGAGATGCGTGGCCACCGCGCCGTTGCCGGTGCCCGCCAGCAGGCGCCCGCCGCTGCCGTCGATGATCATGCCATCGGCGGTTTCCTCGACCCGCGCGCCGGCCAGCGTCAGCGCCACGCGCATCGCGGTGATGCGGTCGGATTCCTTGACGCGCAGTTCTTCCAGGCCCGATGTCACCGTGCGCCCCTCGGCCAGCGCGGCGGCAACGAACAGCACCGGAAATTCATCGACCATCGCGGGCACGACGGCGGGATCGACAGTGATGCCATGCAGGGCGCTGGCGCGCACATGCAGATCGGCGACCGGCTCGCCGCCAACCTCGCGCTGGTTCACTTCGGTGATCTGCCCGCCCATCAGCCGCAGCACATCGAACAGCGCGGCGCGAGTGGGGTTGAGCCCGACGTTTTCGATCAGCAGATCCGATCCCGGCACGATCAGCGCGGCCACCACGAAGAAGGCCGCCGACGACGGATCACCCGGCACGGTGATCGCCTGCGGGCGCAATTCGGGCTGCCCGCTCAGGCTGATTACGCGCGCGCCTTCGGCATCGGTTTCCACCGACAGATCGGCGCCGAACCCGCGCAACATGCGTTCGGAATGGTCACGCGTGGGCACCGGTTCGATCACCGTGGTCGCGCCCGGGGTGTTGAGCCCGGCCAGCAGCACCGCGCTTTTGACCTGGGCCGATGCCACCGGCAGGCGATAGGTGATCGGCACCGGGGTTTCGGCGCCGGTGATGATCAGCGGCAGCCGCCCGCCGGGATAGGTGGTGAACGTGGCGCCCATCTGGCCCAGCGGGGTGATCACCCGGCCCATCGGCCGTTTCGACAGGCTGGCATCGCCGATGAATGCGGCGGTGATCGCATGGCTGGCGACCAGCCCCAGCAACAGCCGCGTCGATGTGCCCGAATTGCCCATGTCGAGCGCGCCCGCCGGTTGCAGCAGGCCGCCCACGCCAACGCCTGCAACCAGCCAGTCGCCATCGGCCTGCCGCTCGATGGTGGCGCCCATTGCGCGCATCGCGGCGGCGGTCGCCAGCACGTCTTCGCCTTCAAGCAGGCCGGTCACCCGGGTTTCGCCCACCGCCAGCGCACCGAGCATGATCGACCGGTGGCTGATCGACTTGTCGCCCGGCACGCGGATACGCCCGGTCAGCGCCCCTTTGGCGACAAACCGGCGGGGCTGGGCAGGGGCACTGGAAGCGGACACGGCAAACGGCCTTTCAGGGTGGAGGCGAACAAATTCGCGCGGCTTTTGACAGCGACGCCCGGCTATGGCAAGGCGCCGCTTCTTGTCATGGGCTTGACCTGCTTGTGTGTGGTCGTCCATGGCCCAACCCGATTCGCAACGGCCACGGAATGTCTGTTGGCGACAGGACTTGAGGAATTTTCATGGTCAAGCCGGAATGGGGCGCCAAGCACAGTTGTCCAAAGTGCGGCACCCGCTTTTACGATATGGGCAATGGTGACCCGGTCACTTGCGTCGAATGCCGTTATGCCTGGCATCCCGACCCGGTGCTGAAATCCAAGCAGCCGATTCCCTATGAAGAAATTCAGAAGGAAAAGGTTGATGTGGTGGCCGACGTCGATCTGGCCGACGAAGATCTCGATATCGACGAAGACGGCGATTCGCCCGACAACGATGTCGATCTGGGTGGCGACGACGATCTGGGCGTGCCGGGCCACGACGGCGAAGACGAAGAAGTTTAAGAGGTCCTGGCTTGCCCGGACCGCCTTGGCCCGGGCAAGGCAGCAAAAAATTTGCAGGCATGATTTTTGGTCTTGTCAGCATGCCGGGCCTCCCTTAAAGGCCCGGCTCCCGGCAGGAAGCCGGGGCGAACGGTCCCTCCCAGGGTGCCGTTTCGGGAAACGCGTGGGGCCATAGCTCAGCTGGGAGAGCGCTACAATGGCATTGTAGAGGTCAGGAGTTCGATCCTCCTTGGCTCCACCAGTTTCCCTCCTTCGCCTGGCCAAACAGGCGTTCCAGCACGACGCCCAGCAGCATCACCCCCGCGCCGATCAGCGCGCCCGGTCCCAGTTCGGTCAGCGATGACCAGCCCATGATCACCGCGACCCCCGCAAAAGTCAGCGGGAACAGCGGAAACAGCGGTGTGCGCACGGGAAAGACCACGGTCGTCGCGAGCCGGCGCAGGCGGATCGCCGCGCCCATGCCCAGCAGGATGAACACCCAGTAGACCGGGGTCATATAATCGACCATCGCGCCAAAGCCGTTGCCGGTCAGCCCGGCGAGCACGGTCAGCAGCCCGGCAAATCCCGCCACCGCGATCACCGCCGCGATCGGCGTGCCGCGCCCGGCATGCCATCCGGCCAGCCGGTGCAGCGCGGGGATAGTGCGCGATGCCGCCCAGGTGATGCGCGCGCCGACAATCAGCGTCGAATTGATACTGGCGATGCCTGACACGGTGACCACGGCGACCACCAGCAGGGCACCCGGCGCGCCGAACGCCATGCGCGCCACATCGGCGCCGGGCGCGCTGCTGCGCGCCAGCGCATCGGCGCCCAGACCATGCGCCATTGCCGCGTTGAGTGCGACATAGAGTGCCATCAACAGCACGATCGCGCCCACCGTCACCACCGCCATGCCGCGCCGACCGGCGCGCAATTCGGCCGACAGCGTGGCCATGTCGCTCCACCCGCCATAGGCCAGGAACACATAGATCAGCGCCACGCCCAAATGGCGTCCCCCCGGCGGCATCGCGACCGGCGCGGGGTGGGGCGGGGCCACCGCAAACCCGGCGGCAATCACCGCCGCAAACCCCAGCGCGACCGCCAGCACCATTGTGGCCTGCGTCAGAAATCCGACCCGCACGTGGATGCAGTTGATCAGCGCCAGCCCGACGACGATCGCCAGCGCGCAGAGCGTGCGCGCGCCGTCGCCCATCGGCACGATCGCAGCGACATAGTCGGCCAGCAGGTGCGCCATCAGCGCGATCCACCCGGTGTGCATCACCGCAAACCGCGACCAGGCATAGAGCGCGCCCATGCGCGGCCCCCACGCGCGCGACAGAAAATGGTATTCGCCGCCCGCATCGGGAAAGGCGCAGGCCATTTCGACATAGCACAGCGCCCCGATCAGCGAGACCACCCCGCCGCCGATCCACAACCACACGAATTGCCCCGGTGCGACATTGAGCGCCACGGTGGGCGCGGTCTTGAGCGAATCGGTCGACATGATCATGCCGAGCGCAACCAGCGTGGCCGGGATCAGCCCGAGATGCGGGCGCGGGGCAGAATGGGCACTGTCCATCGCACCGGGATAGGCGATGATCGGGCGGCGTCCATCCGTTTTCCTTGTTGGCCGCGCGCGACAGCGATATGCGGGCGGGCATGATTGCGCACCAGATCGCCGATGGCATCGCCACGATTACGCTCGATGCCCCGGCCACGCGCAATGCCCTGCCGATGGCCGGGTGGCACGCGCTGGCCGGAACCGTGGCCACCATCGCGGCAGCGGGCCCCCGCGTGGTGGTGCTGCGCGCGGCGGTGCCGGGCATGTTCTGTTCGGGGTCGGACTTGCGCGAAATCGCCGGGCTGGCCGAGGATGCCGCCGCACGCGCGCCGTTCCGGCGCGCCATGCGTCAGGCGCTGGCGGGACTGGCTGGCCTGCCGATGCCGGTGATCGCCGCGATCGATGGCGATTGCTTTGGTGCCGGGGTGGCGCTGGCGCTGGCCGCCGACATGCGTGTGGCGGGCCCGCGCGCGGTGTTTGCGATCACCCCGGCAAAGCTGGGTATCACCTATCCGCAGGAAGATATCGCCCGGCTGGTCGCGCTGGTCGGGCCGGGGCAGGCGGCGCGGATGCTTTATGGCGCGACGCGGATCGACGCGGCCGAGGCGGCACGGATCGGCCTGGTCGAAGACCGCGCCGACGATGCCATGGCGGCGGCGACTGCGATGGCCACGGCCATGGCCGCGCTGTCGCCAGCCAGCCTGGTCGCGCTGAAACAGGCGGTGGCACGCGCGCCGCACGGTCACGACCCCGCGCTCGACGCCCTGTTCGACGAGGCCTTTGCCGGAGACGATTTTCGCGAAGGGCTGGCCGCGTTTCGCGAACGCCGTCCGGCACGGTTTGCGGAGATCGGTTGCGCCCTATCCGTTGCCGATGCATCGTCACCTGACCGAACAGATGATGGGGCCCAAGATACGTGATCAGACCGTTTCGCACAGCGCTGCCCATCCTGCCTGTACTGGCCAGCCTGATCGCGGCGCCGCTGATGGCGGAAAACTGGCGCGAAATCGGCAATTCCGGGTCGAGCCTCGATAAAGTTTGGGTCGATACCGATTCGATCAGGACCGAGGGCGCGTTTCGCACCGCCCGGATCATGGTCACCTTTTCTGCTGCCAGGCCCAATTCCGCCGGGCTGATGCTCGATCGTCTCGTCCACACCGACGGGTTCGACTGTGCCGCGCACAAGGCCGCCGAAATTTCCACCGTCGGCTATCTGGGCCAGAAAATTGTCGGACATTCGCCGATCGTCACGGATTGGCAGACCAAAATGAAAACGGTCAGCGGCGATGGCACCAGCGCACGCGGGCTGGCGCTGGTCTGCGCGGCCAGCGTTGCCGCGCCAGTTGGCCCCGATGGCAAACCCAGGCCGCAATTCACCACCGGTTCTGGCATTTTCGTTGACACCGACGGCCTGGTGCTGACCAACGCGCATGTCGTGCGCGATTGCAAGACGATCGGGGTCAAGGCGCTGGGCGTGCCACCCGTCGTCGGGGCGATCGACACGGTCGATCCAGTCAACGATCTGGCGCTGGTGCGCACGCATGCCGATTATGGCGCTGCAGCGGTCTTCCGCGTTGAAAAGCGGCCTGCCCAATTGGGCGAGGGGATCGGTGTGATCGGCTATCCGCTGGCCGGAACGCTGTCGAGCGAGCCCAAGGCGACGTTTGGCGAAGTCAGTTCGGTTGCTGGGATAAACAACGATTATACCAAGCTGCAGTTTTCCGCGCCGATCCAGCCTGGCAACAGCGGCGGGCCAGTGTTCGATCGCCATGGGCAAGTAATCGGGGTGGTTGTGGCCACGGCCTCGACCGCGCTGATGGCCAGTATCGGCATGGTCACGCAGAACGTCAATTTCGCGATCAAGGGCGAAATTGCGCAGATTTTCATGAATGCCCACGGTGTGCGTTTTCGTACCGCAAACGGTGACTATGCGCTGGAAACCGCACAGATCGCCGAATCCGTTGAAAAGACCACCGCACAGATCCTGTGCATGAAATAGCCGCGTCCCAGGACCCTGTTTTTCCCAAAGGCCCGTGCTATGGGCGCGCACGACGACTCCCGCGCTCCCCCCTTCCGCGCGGGTTGTAGCGGAGGTTCAATGACCACGACCTGGCTCCGGCGCGCGACCCGCGTCGCTCTGGCGGCTTTGCCCCTGTTGCCCCTTGCTGCGATGGCGCAAGAGGCCGGGGCGCCCAAATATGGCAGTCTCGGGCTCGATACCGGCAACATGAACCGCGATGTCGCGCCGGGCGACGATTTCTACAGCTATATGGAAGGCAACTGGGTCGATCACACCTCGATCCCGGCCGACAAGACGCGCATCGGCTATAACTACGACCTTGAGGACAAAGTGGCCGAAGAGGTGCGCGCAATCGCCGAAAACGCGGTGGCGCATCCCGACACGCCCGAGGCGCAGCGCATCGCGGCGGTGTGGACCGCGTGGATGGATGAAAAGGGCATCACCGCGCGCGGGGTGGCCACGCTGCAGCCGATGGTGGCGCGTATTGCCGCGATCAAGACGCGGCGCGAACTGATGCAATTGATGGCCGAGCCGGGCTATACCAGCGCGATCGGGCTGGCGATCACCGCCGATTCCAAAGATCCCGCGCGCTATGTGGTGCGGGCCGATCAGGGCGATCTGGGCCTGCCCGCGCGCGATTATTACCTGGAAACCGGCGAAAAGTATGACGCCGTGCGCAAGGCCTATACTGCCTATATCGCACAGATCTTCACGCTGGCCGGGGTGTCGGACGCTGATACCCGCGCAACCGCGATCATGGCGCTGGAAACCGCGCTGGCCAAAGACGACTGGGCGCCCGAACGGCTGCGCGATCCGGTGGCGACCTACAACCCGGTGGCGACCGCGCATCTGGCCGCCTATGCACCCGGCATCGACTGGGGCGCCATGCTCGACAAGCTGGGTCTCGCCAAAGCCAAAGTGGTGGTGGTGGGCGAACCCAGCGCGGTGCGCGCGATCGGCACGCATCTGGCGCGCGATCCGATCGAATTGTGGAAAGACTATCTGGTGTTCCGCCTGATCAGCGATCTGGCCAGCACCCTGCCGGTGGCGTTCGACGATGCCCATTTCGCCTTTTACGGCAAAGTGCTGGGCGGCGTGACCGAACAGCGCCCGCGCTGGAAACGCGGGGTCGACCTGCTCAACCAGGAACTGGGCCAGGACGTCGGCCAGATCTATCTCAAGACGCACTGGTCGGCCGATGCCGATGCGCAGATGGCCGAAATGATCGACGATCTCAAAGGCTCTTATGCCGACCGGATCGGCCAGGCAAACTGGATGGATGGCCCCACCCGCGCGGCGGCGCTGGCCAAGCTGGCGGCGTTCGAGGCCCGCGTGGCCGGCCCCAAGACGCCGATCGATTACAGCGATTTCCATCCCGTCGCCGACGATCCCTTTGCCAACGCGATCGAGGCGCAGCGGTTCCAGTGGGCGCTGTGGCTCAAACGCTATGGCGGGCCGGTCGATCGCGGGGTGTGGGATATGAACCCGCAGACGGTGAACGCCTATTACAACCCCAACAGCAACCAGGTGACGTTTCCTGCCGCCGAACTGCTGCCACCGTTTTTCGACCCCAATGCCGATCCGGCAGTCAACTACGGCGCGGCAGGCGCCACCATCGGCCATGAAATGGGCCACGGGTTCGACGATGAAGGGCGCCAGTTCGACGGGCAAGGCCGATTGAAGAACTGGTGGACCAGGATCAGCGCGGAAAAGTTCAAGGTGCATGCCGACGCGCTGGTCAAGCAATACGACGCCTATGAACCGGTGCCGGGCCTGCACATCAAGGGCGCGCTGACGCTGGGCGAAAATCTGGCCGATCTGGGCGGGCTGGAAGCCGCGTATGCCGCCTATCACCGCTATCTGAAGCGTCATGGCGAAGCCGAAACGATCGACGGCATGACCGGCGACCAGCGCTTTTTCCTGTCTTATGCGCAAAGCTGGCAAAGCAAGGTGCGCGAAGAGGCGCTGCGCCAACAGTTGCTGGGCGATCCGCACAGCCCCGACACGTTCCGCGTCAACGGCGTGGTGCGCAATGTCGACGCATGGTACGAAGCCTTCAACGTGGCGCCGGACAGCAAGTTGTACCTGCCGCCCGACCAGCGCGTGCACGTGTGGTAGACTATGTGATCAGCCCGATCTCGCGCAGCCGCTGAAGCAGATAGGCATCGGCGGTGATCGGATCGGGATAGCGATCGGGGTGGTCCGCATCGATGCAGCCGGGCAGGGTGCGGATCACGAAATCGCTGCGCAGATGCAGGAAATAGGGCATCGAATAGCGGCTGAAGCCGGCGCGCGCGCCCACCGGATTGCGCACGCGATGCGTGGTCGATGGCAGGCGGTGGTTGGTCAGGCGTTGCAGCATGTCGCCGATGTTGATCGCCAGCGCGCCCTGCGGCGGGGCCACCTCGATCCATTGCCCGTCGCGGGTCAGCAGTTCCAGCCCGGATTCCTCGGCGCCGAGCAACAGCGTGATCAGGTTGATATCCTCGTGCGCCCCGGCGCGAATCGCGCCGGCAGGTGCATCGGCGATCGGCGGATAGTGCAGCAGGCGCAGCACCGAATTTCCGTCGGCAATCGCCGGGTCGAACCAGGTGGCGGGTAGATCGAGCGCGATCGCCAGATGCGCCAGAATGCGCGCGCCGACGCGGTCGAATTCGGCATAGAGCGCGCGGAACGTTTCGGCAAAGTGCGGCAACTGGTCGGGCCAGACATTGGCCGGCATGCTGGCCGACAGCGGATGGCCCGGCGGCAGATCGCGGCCGACATGCCAGAATTCCTTCAGATCGTGCACATCGGCGCCCTTGGCGATTTCGGTGCCGAACGGAGTATAACCGCGCGCGCCGCCTTGCCTCGGCTGATGCCAGCGGCGCTTTTCCGCGTCGGGCAATGCAAACAGCGCCTGCGTCAGATCCCAGCCGCGCGCGATGAGCGCCGGATCGATGCCGTGGTCAGCCACCAGCGCAAAGCCATAACGGCCAAAGCTGTCGGCCAGCAACGCGGGCAGGGTGGTTGCATCATCCGCCAGCGATATGACGGGAAGGCTTGGCAGAACGGTCGATTCAGGCGACATGCGGCGTATCCATGATCCTTTTGGCCGATACCCAGTGGAGCACCATGACTGAAATTGCCATGCCCGATGTGACCGGAAAACAGCTCTGGCTGATGAAATCGGAACCCGATGCCTATAGCTATGACGATCTGCTTGCCGAAGGCGAGGGGACCTGGGACGGCGTGCGCAACCACCTTGCCGCACGCAATCTGCGCTCGATGCGGCAGGGCGACCTGGCGTTCTTTTACCATTCCAACATCGGCAAGGAAATCGTCGCGGTGGCGACGATTTCGGTGCCGGGGCTGACCGATCCGTCCGATCCCGAGGGCAAATGGGCCGCCGTAAAGGTACGCCCGGTGGCGCGATTGGCCCATCCGGTGACGCTGGCCACGATCAAGGCGACGCCTGCTTTGGCCGACATGGAATTGCTGCGGCTGTCGCGGCTGTCGGTTTCGGCGGTGCGCCCGGCCGAATGGGCGCTGATTCTGGAAATGGCGGGCGGACTGTCCCTTTCCTGAACGTCCCAGGATTGGACGCGATGGAGGGATGCAAACAGGGTTAACACATCGTTAAACCGGGCGGCATGAAAACCAGTCATGCCGTTCCGGGGCGTCCCGGTCAGCCCAATCTGTTCCGCCGCAATCTGCCCGAACGCGTCCGCGTCCGGCTCGACATGCCGCTGCCCCGACTGGAACCCGAAGTCGCGGCGGCCAACGAACGTGCCGCATTGCGCTCGCCCCCGGTCAACTGGCGGAAGCTGACGGCGCAGGACTTGCGCGATTTCCTGCTGGCCTATTGCGCGTGTTTTGTCGCGTTGCAGGCGTTTCTGGCCTGATCGGTCAGAACGTGTGTTCGATCTCGCCGATATGGGCCAGTTCGACTTGATAGAGCTGCCAACACAGCCAGGCCGAGATTGAACACATTGCCGCGCCCAGCAGCAACTGGTGGACAATGGCCACGCCCATTGCGCTCAGGCCCACCGCGATCAGCGATCCGACCACCATCGCGCCCGAATTGACGATGTTGTTGGCGGCGATCGTGCGCGATGTTTCCGCCTTGTCGACCACCGTGGTCAGGAACGCATAGAGCGGCACCACGAACATGCCGCCCGCCACCGCGATGCCCAGCAGGGTGCCAAGCAGCGGGATGGCCAGCGGCTGATGCACGAATGTCAGCAGATCGAGCAACTGGCCGCGTCCGCGCAAAGGCCACTGGCGGCAGACGAAATCGAACGCGACGATGAACCCGGCCATCACCATGACCGCCAACGGACCATAGCGCGCCGACACTTTGCCATCGAGCAGGCGGTTGATCGACACCGAACCGATTGCGATGCCGACCGAAAAGATCACCAGAAACAGGCTGGCCACGCTCTTGCTGGCGCACAGCACGTTCTTGGCAAGCGGCGGAAACTGGATGAACAGGACTGCGCCCACCGTCCAGAACATGCTGATCGCACAAATCGCCAGGAACACGCGCGGATGGCGCGTGGTCATGCGCACCAGCGTGATGGATGACCGGATCACATTGTAATCGATCGGCAGGCAGGCGTGCACCGGTGGTGCGGCTGGCACGCTTTGCGCGGCCACACGCCCGATCAGCGCGGTCAGCACCACGGCCAGCGCGGCCCATTGCACGGGGATGAAGCCGGCCAGGATGGTGCCCGCCAGGATCGCCAGATAAGTGCCCGCTTCGACCAGGCCGGTGCCCGCCAGCACTTCGTCCGCATGGAGATGCTGCGGCAGGATGGCATATTTGATCGGGCCGAAAAACGCCGAATGCACCCCCATCGCCAGCAGGGCCGCCAGCATCAGCGGAATGGCCACGGTGCCGACCGACACGTGTTGCCATGCCATGACAAGCCCCGTGCCGCCAACCAGCATGATCGCCACTTCGCAGGTCTTGATGATGCGGATCAGCCGCGCCTTGTCGCGCATGTCGGCCAATTGCCCGGCCAGCGCCGACAACAGAAAGAACGGCAGGATGAACAGCCCCGACGCGATGGCGGAAAACCGCGCTTCCTGCGTTTCGGAATTGTAGATCGAATAGACCACGAACAATAGCATCGCATTCTTGAACAGGTTGTCGTTGAACGCCCCGAGCAATTGCGTGACAAACAGCGGCAAAAAGCGCCGCTGGCGGATCAGATGGGTGTTGGTGGTCATCTAACGCTGAATGTGTCCCCGGTAGGGGTTGAACCCTTAGCGCGAAGTGCGAGGCGGGCAAGAGCGATGTTTGCATGTGGCGCGCGAAGCGATATGGCCCGCAGTGCGATGCTGACTTTGCCCAATATCCTGACTCTGTCGCGGATCTTTACAGTGCCGGTGCTGGTTGGCCTGCTGTGGTGGCCCGACTGGCCGCTGGGCTATGGCCTGGCGTTTGCCATCTATTGCCTGATGGGGGTGACCGACTATTTTGACGGCTATCTCGCGCGGGCGCAGGGAACCGTATCAAAACTCGGCATTTTTCTCGATCCGATCGCCGACAAGATCATGGTCGCGTCGGTCATTCTGGTGCTGGCCGCGCGCGGAGTGCTGACCGGGCCCTATGTCGGATCGCTGCATGTGATTGCCGGGCTGGTGATTCTGCTGCGCGAAATCGCGGTGTCGGGCCTGCGCGAATTTCTGGGCGGGTTGCAGGTTTCGGTGCCGGTGTCAAAGCTCGCCAAGTGGAAGACCACCGCGCAGATGGTGGCGCTCGGCGCGCTCATTCTGGGCCGGGGCCTGCCCGGTTGGGTGGTCGATGCGGGCGGGATCACGCTGAACGTGCCGCATACCGTGGGGCTGACGACGTTATGGTCGGCCGCCGCGCTGACGCTGATCACCGGGTGGGACTATCTGCGCGTCGGTTTGAAGCACATGGACTGACCGCTTACGCCCGGGCCAGATAGCGGTCCGGGCGGTGCCAGACCAGCACCATCGTGTTGCTGGCAATCGCCGCAACCAGCGACCACAGGCCGCGATCGGGGCCAAGCCCGAAAAACGCCGCGGCGACGATTGCCGCGTCGAATGCCATGCCGATCGCGCCGAACCGCCAGCCGGTGCGCTGGCTCAACCAGCGTGCGATCACCGCCAGGCCGCCAACCCCGGTCGCATGGCGGGTGACTGCCAGAATGCCGGTGCCGGTGACCACGCCGCCGGCGATGGCCGCCAGCGGACGGTTGATGGTGGCCACCACCAGGCCATGGTCGATCACCCCGATCAGCCCCATCACCATCAACGTCGCGGCGATCGTACGCAACGTATAGGCGGTGCCCAACCGCCGCCAGAACACCAGGAAAATCGGCAGGTTGATCGCGGTAAACAACGGCCCGGGCCCGACCGGCAAGCCATAGGACAGCATCAGCGCGATCCCGGCCACACCCCCCGTGGTCAGGCGCGCGGCATGCAGCAGCGACACCCCCAGCGCCATGATCAGGCACCCGGTGACCAGGCCAAAGGCATCTTCGGCTGTGCTGTGCGGCACACCCGGCGCCCGATCGGTCATCCTGCGCGCAATTCTTCGGCCAGCAGGCGGAATTCCTCGCCGCGCGGCGAATTGCGGCGCCACACCAGTGCGATCTGACGAAAGGCGTAGTCGCTGTTGAGTGGCCGGGCGACAATCCGGGTGCCTTGCAGGATGCCTGCGTTGATCGCCATTTCGGGCAGCATCGTCAGCCCCAGGCCATTGTCGACCATCTGCACCAGCGTGTGCAGCGATGTGCCGATCATCGTCGCGCTGGCGCGCAATTCGGGGCGGTTGCATGCCGCCAGCGCATGCTCTTTCAGGCAATGGCCGTCTTCGAGCAGCAACAGGCGGTTTTCATCGATCGACGCGGGCGACACCAGCATCGGCGGATCGCGCGGATCATCGAACGGAAACGCCACCAGCAACCGGTCGGTGAACAGATGTTCGACTTCGACTTCGCCTGTTGCGAACGGCAGCGCCAGCAGCACGCAATCGGCGCGGCCATGGTGCAGCGATTCGATCGCCGCCGCGCTCGGCTCTTCACGCAGGAACAGGCGCAATTGCGGGCGTTCGGTGCGCAGGCGGGGCAGGATGCGCGGCAACAGGAACGGGGCGATGGTGGGGATCACGCTCATCCGCAATTCGCCCGCCAGCGGCAATGCGTGCGATTGCACCAGTTCGGACAGCTCTTCAGCCTCGCGCAGCAGGCGATGCGCCTTGGTCACCACCTGGTTGCCCAGCGGGGTGAACCGCACGACGCGCCGGGTGCGTTCGACCAGCACCACGTCGAGCAGCGATTCCAGTTCGCGCAGCCCTGCCGACAGCGTCGATTGCGACACGAAACAGGCCTCTGCCGCGCGCCCGAAATGACCGTGCTCGTGCAACGCGACGAGATATTGCAACTGCTTGAGCGTGGGCAGGTAAATCGACATCAGTCTTCGTTGTCGGGCAGCGGCACAGGGAAGAAATCGGACTCGGGATCGTGTTCGGGCACGGGTTCCGGTTCTGCATCGACATGCGCGCCATTGCCGATGTCGTCGATATGCGCCATTTTCAGTTTGCCACCGGCCACCGCAAAGGCCAGTCGGCCTTCGACCAGTTCCAGCGCATCGCGCCCGAACTGTTCGTATCGCCAGCCTTCGAGGATCGCCAGACCCTTGCGCTGCCCGGCGGCGAGCGCCTCCAGATCGTCGCTGCGCGCCAGCAGGCGGGCGGCGATGTCGATCTCGCGGCCGCGAATCTTCAACAGCAGTTTCAGCAGGTCGGCAACCAGTGCGCCTTCCTTGCCCAGCGGCGCGCCGCGTGGCGGTCGGGGCGGCATTTCGGCCTCGGTCAGCGGCTTGGCATCGGCGATGCACTGCATCAGGCGGCGCCCGATCTCGTTGTCGCGCCAGCCCGCCGACAGCCCGCGCACTTTGGCCAGATCGGCCTGTTCGCGCGGGGCATGGCTGGCCAGGTCCGCCAGCGTTTCATCGCGCATGATGCGCCCGCGCGGGATGTTCTTGTCCATCGCCTCGCGCTCGCGCCACGCGGCCAGCGCCTTCAACCGGCCCAGCACGGCATGGTTGCGGCTGGGCGGGCGGATTTTCAGCCACACCGTTTCGGGATCGTTGCGATAGTGGTCGGGATCGGCCAGCCGTTCCATTTCGGCATCGAGCCATTCGCCGCGCCCGGTCTTGATCAACCGCTTGAGCATGCGCGGAAAGATCTTCGACAAATGGGTAACGTCGCCGATCGCATATTCGATCTGCCGTTCGGTCAGCGGGCGGCGCGACCAGTCGGTAAAGCGCGCGCCCTTGTCGATCGAAAAGCCCAGCCACGCCTCGACCAGGTTGGAATAGCCGATCTGTTCAGACTGGCTGATAGCCATCATCGCGATCTGGGTGTCGAAAATCGGGTGCGGGGTGCGCCCGGTCAGGTTGTAGATGATTTCGACATCCTGGCCCCCGGCGTGAAACACCTTGAGCACGTCTTCGTTGTCCACCAGCAGGTCGAGCAGCGGCGACAGGTCGATCCCCGGCGCCATCGGATCGATTGCAGCGGCTTCCTTGTCATCGGCGATCTGGACCAGGCACAGTTCGGGCCAATAGGTGTTTTCACGCATGAATTCGGTGTCGACAGCCACGAATTGCGCTTTGGACAGGCGGCCGCAGATATCGGCCAGCGCCTCGGAAGTGGTGATCAGCGGGTGGATCTTCATTGGTCTTTTTTCTGTTCGGTCGCCTTTGCCCCCGGTTGGTGGCAAACACGGCCTTTGGGTTACCCCCGTCCGGGGGCGGCGGCTTGACAAATTGACGGCCATCGCCTCTTGGCCGCACTTAATTCCCTGCCTTAATCCCTGCGTTTTGGAAAGACCTTCGATGCATCCCTATCGTACGCACACCTGCGGTGCCCTGACGTCCGACACCGTCGGCCAGACCGTCCGTCTGTCGGGATGGGTCCATCGCAAGCGCGATCATGGCGGCGTGCTGTTCGTCGATCTGCGCGATCATTACGGGCTGACCCAGATTGTCGCCGATACCGACAGCCCGGCGCTGGCCATTCTCGACGCCGCGCGCGTCGAAAGCGTGGTGACCATCGACGGCCTGGTCAAGGCCCGCGCCACAGGCACCATCAATGCCAATCTGGCGACCGGCGCGATCGAAGTCTATGCGCGCGGCGCGACCGTGCTGTCGGCAGCCGACGAACTGCCGCTGCCGGTGGCGGGCGAGCAGGAATATCCCGAAGATATCCGCCTGCGCTATCGCTTCCTCGATCTGCGCCGCGACACGCTGCACGCCAATATCGTGCGCCGGACCAAAGTGATCGCGGCGATGCGCCGCCGTATGGAAGCGGTCGGCTTTACCGAATATTCGACCCCGATCCTGACCGCGTCGAGCCCCGAAGGTGCGCGCGACTTTCTGGTGCCCAGCCGCATCCATCCCGGCAAGTTCTATGCGCTGCCGCAGGCGCCGCAGCAGTACAAGCAATTGCTGATGGTCGCCGGGTTCGACCGCTATTTCCAGATCGCGCCGTGTTTCCGCGACGAAGATCCGCGCGCCGACCGGCTGCCGGGTGAATTCTACCAGCTCGACCTGGAAATGAGCTTCGTCACCCAGGAAGAAGTGTGGGAAACGATGGAGCCGGTGATCGGCGGCATTTTTGAAGAATTTGCCGATGGCCGCACCGTCACCCCGTCGGGCCAGTTTCCGCGCATCGCGTGGGACGAGGCGATGCTCAAATATGGCTCGGACAAGCCCGATCTGCGCAACCCGCTGATCATCAGCGATGTGTCGCAGCACTTTGCCGTGTCGGGGTTTGGCCTGTTCGAACGCATTGTCGGCGGGGGCGGCGTGGTGCGCGCGATCCCCGCGCCGGGCACCGCGGACAAGAGCCGCAAGTTCTTTGACGAAATGAACGAATGGGCCCGCGCCGAAGGGCACGCCGGCCTGGGCTATGTCACGCGCAAGGGCGGCGAATTCGGCGGGCCGATCGCCAAGAATCACGGCACCGAAGGCATGGCCGCGCTCTATGCCGAGCTGGGCCTGGGTGATGACGACGGGCTGTTCTTTGCCGCCGGCAAGCCCGAACAGGCGGCCAAGCTGGCGGGCCTGGCGCGCACCCGCGTCGCCGATCAGCTCGGCCTGATCGAGGCCGATGCCTTCCGCTTGTGCTGGATCGTCGATTTCCCGTTCTATGAATGGGACGAAGACAGCAAGAAGGTCGAATTTGCGCACAACCCGTTCTCGATGCCGCAAGGCGGGCTCGACGCGCTCAACGGCACCGATCCGCTGGCGATCAAGGCGTTCCAGTACGATCTGGTGTGCAACGGCTTTGAAATCGCCTCGGGCTCGATCCGCAACCAGAGCCCCGAAACGATGGTGCGCGCGTTCGAACTGGTCGGCCTGTCGAAGGCCGATGTCGAAGAACGCTTTGGCGGTCTGTACCGCGCGTTCCAGTATGGCGCGCCGCCGCACGGCGGGATGGCCGCCGGGGTCGATCGCATCGTCATGCTGGTATGCGGGGCGCAGAACTTGCGCGAGGTTTCGCTGTTTCCGATGAACCAGCGCGCCGAAGACCTGCTGATGGGCGCGCCCACCCCGGCCGAGCCCAGGCAAATGCGCGAGTTGTCGATTCGCGTTGTCGAGCCTGCCAAAAGCTGATCGGAAGGGCGCGAAATCCGCCTTGATTGAACAGCCTTGCGTCTCCCACTTGCCAGCAGCCTTTGCGCCCATTAGGGCGATGCGCTGAACGGTAGAACAACCGTGTTTGGGCACCCTAGTTTCGTCTGAAGGGACACATCGAATGAGCGATACCGCAGACCGCGTTAAGAAGATCGTTGTCGAGCACCTCGGTGTCGAGGCCGACAAGGTCACCGAAGACGCCAGCTTCATCGACGATCTCGGTGCCGACTCGCTCGACATCGTCGAACTGGTGATGGCGTTTGAAGAAGAGTTTGGTGTCGAGATCCCCGACGACGCGGCCGAAAAGATCGCCACTGTCGCCGATGCGATCAAGTACATCGACGAAAACAAGGGCTGATCACCCTGAGCTCCCCGTGCACGGTTCGCAGGTCGGCACATGCTGCCGCCTGTGGCAAAGGGCATATCGCGGGGGAGTGAAATGGCAGGCTCGGCCCTATCCAATGGGCTGGGCCTGTTTCTTTTTCTGCGGAGAATACAATGCGTCGTGTCGTTGTCACCGGCCTTGGCCTCGTAACCCCGCTGGGTGCGGACGTCGAAACGGTCTGGGCAAACCTCATCGCCGGCAAATCGGGCGCCGGACCGATCACCCGTTTCGATGCGAGCAATCAGAAATGCCGCATCGCCTGCGAGGTGAAACCGGCCGACCACCCTTACGGTTTTGATGCAGGGCGGCGCGTTGATCACAAGATCCAGCGCCAGGTCGATCCGTTCATCGTCTATGGCATCGACGCTGCGGGCCAGGCGCTCGAAGATGCCGGGCTGACCGATATGGACGAGGCGCTGAAGCTGCGCACCGGTTGCTCGATCGGTTCGGGCATCGGCGGGCTGCCGGGGATCGAGATCGAATCGATCGTGCTCCACGAAAAGGGGCCGGGGCGCGTTTCACCGCATTTCGTCCACGGGCGCCTGATCAACCTGATCTCGGGCCAGGTGAGCATCAAGTACGGGCTGATGGGCCCCAACCACGCGGTGGTCACGGCCTGTTCGACCGGTGCGCATTCGATCGGCGATGCGGCGCGGATGATCCGCGATGACGATGCCGACGTGATGCTGGCAGGCGGCTCGGAATCGACCGTCAACCCGTTGGGCGTGGCCGGGTTCGCACAGGCGCGCGCGCTGAACTGTTCCTACAACGACCGGCCCGAACAGGCCAGTCGCCCCTATGATCGCGATCGCGACGGTTTTGTCATGGGCGAAGGCGCGGGCGTGGTGGTGCTCGAAGAATACGAACACGCCAAGGCGCGCGGCGCCAAGATCTATGCCGAAGTGGTCGGCTATGGCCTGTCGGGCGATGCCTATCACGTCACCGCGCCGCATCCCGAAGGCAAAGGCGCCGAACTGGCGATGCGCATGGCGATGAAAAAGGCCGGCATGGCGCCCGGCGACATCGACTATGTCAACGCGCACGGCACCTCGACAATGGCCGACACGATCGAACTCGCGGCGATCAAGCGCGTGCTGGGCGATGATCTGGGCGGCGCCTCGATGAGCAGCACCAAATCGGCGATCGGCCATTTGCTGGGCGGCGCGGGTGCGGTCGAGACGATTTTCTGCATCCTGGCCATGCGCGATCAGATCGTTCCGCCCACGCTCAACCTCGACAATCCGGACGAGGGCTGCGAAGGCGTCGATCTAGTGCCGCTGGTCGCCAAGAAGCGTACCGTGCGCGCGGCGCTCAACAATTCGTTCGGGTTTGGCGGAACCAACGCCTGCCTGATCGTGAAAGCGATCTGAGCGATCCCTGACCGGATCGGGCAGAGCGCCCAAAGATTGGCAAGATGATGGCACGGGGTCGATTCCGGCGGGCAACCCGCCTGGGCAAGGCACAGTGGGCGCTCGTGGCAGCGGCCCTGCTGGTGATTGCCTATGGCACGCATTTCCTGTGGGGCTGGTACGGGCCGGGGCCGCTGGCGCACGAGGCTCCGTTCATCGTGTCCGAAGGGTCGGGCATGGTCAGTGTCGCCCAGGAACTCGAAGCCGAAGGCGCGATCGCCTCGGCCGGCACATTTCGTGCGCGGGCGCGGTTGCTGGGTCATGCAGGCGGGCTGAAGGCCGGCGAATTCATGATCCCCGCGCATGCCAGCGGGGCGCAGATCCTGGCCATCCTGCAAGGCACCGAAGGGTCTTTGCGGCGCCTGTTCACCGTACCCGAAGGCATGCCCTCGGTCATGGTCTATGAAAAGCTGCTGGCCCAGCCGATGCTGACGGGCAAAGTGACGGTGCCGGCCGAAGGCTCGATCCTGCCCAACAGCTATGACTATCAACGTGGCGAATCGCGTGCCGCAGTCGTGACACGCATGCAAAAGGCGATGGCGCAGACGCTGGCCGATTTGTGGGCCAAACGTTCGCCACGCACGATCGCGCGCACCCCGCAAGAAGCGGTGATCCTGGCCTCGATCGTCGAAAAGGAAACCAAGCTGGCCAGCGAACGGCCGATGGTGGCCGGGCTCTATTCCAACCGGTTGCGGCTGGGGATGAAGCTGCAGGCCGATCCGACGATCATCTATCCGATCACCCAGGGGCGCCCGCTCGGTCGGCGGATCCGCGAATCTGAGATTCACGCGGTCAACGATTACAACACTTATGCCATGGTCGGCCTGCCCAAGGCGCCGATCACCAACCCCGGTCGTGACAGCCTGGCGGCGGTGCTCAACCCGGCCGACACCCATGCGCTGTACATGGTCGCCGATGGCTCTGGCGGGCACGTGTTTGCCGACACGTTGCAACAGCACAATGCCAATGTTGCCAAATGGTTCGCGATCCGCCGCGCCAAGGGCGAGATGTGATTGTGGCCCCGCAGCGGGCCGGTGTTAACGATTCGCTAGGGGTTTTGCCGGTAAGTGTTTTTGCACAGGCCGTGATCCACCAAGGATTAGGCCTATTGCGCGGGAACATTCCGGCCTTTGCCGATGCCTCCATCCACGGCTTTGCGGCCTGGCCGAGTGTTCCCGCCCATTTCCCCGCTCTGCGATGATCATACGCGACCGCACCCCGCATCTGGTGCTGGCGGTGCTGCCCGACGCGGTGCAGGCCCGGCTCGATGCCTTGCGCCGCGCGCACTATCCACCCGAACGCAACAGGGCGCCTGCGCATTGCACGCTGTTCCATGCGGTGCCGGGCATGGTGGCGGCGGAACTGGCCGATCTGCTGGCGCGCCTGACCGCACAGGGCACCCCGCCGCAGGCACGCATCGATCGGGTGATCGACCTCGACAGCGGCACCGCGCTCGGTGTGTTCAGCCCCGACCTGATCATGGTGCGCGAAACGATCGCCGACCATTTCCACGGCTTGTTGACCGGCGGTGACGCCGTGCCGCCGCGCCTGCACGTCACCATCCAGAACAAGGCCGATCGCCCCGCCGCGCGCACGTTGCAGCGCGCGCTGGGCGCATCATGGCAACCGCTCGATCTCCGCATTCCCGCACTGGCGGTGCACCGGGTGGTCGACGGCGGGTGGCAAGCGGCCGGAACCTGGCGGTTCCGGCGCTGAACGGTTATTTGCCGCTGCCGCCCGGATGCGACCGCGCGACGACTTTCAGCCCGCTCAATTCCGCCACGTTCAATTCGCCGCTGTGATCGGTATCCAGCCGGTCGAATTCGGCGGCCATGAAATCGAGAAATTCCTGGCGCGAGACATTGCCGCTCTTGTCCTTGTCCATCAGCTTCAGCAGCCGCGTCACGGCGGGCGTGGCCTTGTCCGACGGCACCGGTGCGGTCTGGGCATGGCCCGGCATGGCCAGCACGAGCAGGGCGGCAGCCCCCGCAAGCATCATCTTGCGCATGGTGATTTCCTTTCGCATCCTGATCGCCTGAAGCACAATGCGTTTAATATGAGACGCATCATACTTTAGGAGTCTTTGTTTTCGCATCGTTTATTGCAAAAAACCGGTACCCACTTTTTTGCACGATGCTCTAAGCCCGGTTCTGCGCCGGTT
This sequence comes from Novosphingobium sp. FSW06-99, assembly GCF_001519065.1. Taxonomy (GTDB): domain Bacteria; phylum Pseudomonadota; class Alphaproteobacteria; order Sphingomonadales; family Sphingomonadaceae; genus Novosphingobium. Next base: position 76,034 of record NZ_KQ954259.1, on the reverse strand, counting down.
TGCGTGGCGCAACGAGTGTACGCCGGTCCGGCCGCCCGCAACAGGGGCCTGGATCAAAATGGGCGAAAAATCGTCTGCATGTCATTCGCCCCACCGCAACCGCCTGAACGCCCGTGCCGCGCGGCGGCCGATCAGGCGGGCGTCTGTCGGGTTATCTCCCGAATCTTCGCGGCGATGGCTTCAGGAGCCAGCACATAGTCAATGCAACCCGATTCAATCGCACTGAGCGGCATTTCCGGGCTGCTGGCGGTATTCGGTCTCTGCGCGATCGTGATGCCGCCGACGTTCCTTATACCGCACAATGCAGCGGCTCCGTCGCCATCATAGCCGGAAACGATAACGGCAATAATCCTGCCGTTCCAGTTCTGGGCCAACGACTGCAGGAACACGGTGATGACGTCGGGCCATCCTCTCGGCTTGGAGATCGGTGCCAGGCAAAAATCGCCGCCGCAGACGTGCAAATCGCGCTGCGAGGGAATGATGAACACGTGATTGGGTCTGATGTGCATTCCATCGGTGATCAGGTCTACCGGCATCTTGGTCGATCGGGGCAGGATTTCATGGAGAAGCGTGGCGACCCGCCTGAGGTGATTGACAATAACGATCGCAACACCAAGGTCGGCCGGCAAATGCCGCAGCAGGCGCACATAGGCGTCAAGGCCACCGGCCGATCCGCCGACGCAGACAATCGGGAAATGCGGTGCGTCCGGTTTTGCCCCGCCGGATCCGGTCCATACCTTCACCCCAGCGCGTGCCATTGGCGGCCATCGCGGGCGATCAACGCCTCTGCCCCGCTCGGTCCGCAGGTTCCGGCGACATAGTCTTCAGGTGGCTCGCGCGATTGCGCCCAGGCGTCGAGAAACGGTTGCACCGCGCGCCAGGCGCCTTCGATTTCGTCGGCGCGCTGGAACAGCGACTGGTCGCCGATCATGACGTCGTAAAGCAGCGCCTCATAGCCGGTGGTGTGGCCCGGCCTGAATGTGTCGGCATAGCTGAAAACCATCGACACCGGCGTCGTGTCCACCATCGGGCCGGGTTTTTTGGCGATGAAATCGAGGCTGATCGCTTCGTCCGGCTGCACCTGGATGACCAGCCTGTTCGGGGCCAGGTGTGTGACGTCGGTATCGCGGAACAACGCCAACGGCACCGGCTTGAACACGATCACCACTTCGGTATCGCGCGCGCTCAGGGCTTTGCCCGTGCGCAGATAGAACGGCACCCCGGCCCAGCGCCAACTGTCGACCATCAGCTTCATCGCAACGAAGGTTTCGGTGCGGCTGGCCGGATCGACCGCGTCTTCGGCCAGAAAGTCGGGCAGGTCCTGCCCTTGCGCCTGCCCTGCGCGATAGCGACCGCGCACGGCATCGGTGGTTGCCTGTGCCGGCGTTGGCGCGCGCACGGCGTCGATCAGTTTGGCCTTTTCGGCTCGCATCGCTGCCGCCTCAAAGCTGTTGGGCGGCTCCATCCCGATCATCGCCAGCAACTGGAACAGATGATTGGGCACCATGTCGCGCAGCGCGCCGGTCGCATCGTAGAACTTGCCTCGCCGCTCCACACCCAGCGATTCCGCCGCCGTGATCTGGACATGATCGATATGGCTGTTGTTCCACAGCGATTCGAACACGGCGTTGCCAAATCGGGTGACCATGATGTTGCGGACGGTTTCCTTGCCGAGGAAGTGGTCGATCCGGTAGATCTGGCATTCGTCAGCGACCTTCAGAATGCGCGCATTGAGCGCCTGGGCAGAGGCCAGATCGTGCCCGAACGGTTTTTCAACGACGATCCGCCGGAACCCGCCAGCCTGCGCCAGCAGGCCCACACCGGCCAGCGCATCGATGATCCCGCCAAAGAACGTCGGCGTGGTCGCCAGATAGAAACAGACATTGGCGGCTGCGTCGGGCAGATGTTCGGCGAGGCGGGCAAACGTGGCTGGATCGGTGAAATCACCGTGGAGATAGGTGCAGCGGGCTCGCACGCGTGTCCACGACGGTTCGCCTGGGTCGTCATGGAACCGGTCGAGCTTTGCCCGCAACGCCTCGTCCGATGCCAGATCGCGATCGATACCGATGATCGCCAGCGTATCGCCGATCAGCCCGTCGCGAGTCAGATTGACCAGCGCGGGGACAAGCAGGCGGCTGGTCAGATCGCCCATCGCGCCAAAGATCACCAGCGTGGCGGCTGGCGCGACCGGTTCGTTCATTGCGGCGTTTCGACGTGGCCGCCAAAGCCGAAGCGCATGGCCGACAGCAGCTTGTCGCCAAACGTGGATTCGACGCGCGAGCGATAGCGGGCAAACAGCGCCGCACTCAGCACATTGGCCGGTACCGCCTCTTCCATCGCCGCATCGATCGTCCAGCGCCCTTCGCCGCTGTCCGCGACACGGCCATCAAACTGCGCCAGTGTCGCATCTTTGGTCAGGGCAATGGCGCTCAGGTCCAGCAGCCACGAACTGACGACACTGCCGCGCCGCCACACTTCGGCGACGTCGGTCAGGTTGATGGTATAGCGTTCGTCCTCGGGCAAAGCGGCCTGCGCTTTGCCCTTCAGAATGTCGAAGCCCTCGGCATAGGCCTGCATCAGGCCATATTCGATGCCGTTGTGCACCATTTTCACGAAATGCCCCGCGCCGACCGGTCCGGCATGGATATAGCCACGCTCGGCGCGATCATCGTCCGTCTGGCGGCCCGGGGTGCGCGCAATCGCGCCAAGACCCGGAGCCAGCGTGGCAAAAATGGGGTCGAGCCGCTGTACGACCGCGTCATCGCCGCCGATCATCATGCAAAAACCGCGCTCAAACCCCCACACTCCGCCCGACGTGCCGACATCGACATAGGCGACCGACTGCGCCTTCAGCAGGTGCGCACGGCGGATATCATCCTTGTAGAAGCTGTTGCCGCCATCGATGATGACATCGCCCGGCCTGGCAATCCCGGCCAGCGCCAGCACGGTTTCCTCGGTCGGCGCGCCTGCGGGCAACATCATCCACACCACCGCCTCGGGCCCCAGTCGCGCGTGCAGATCGCTCAGCCCGGTCGCACCGATCGCGCCTGCCGCGACCAGATCCGCAATCGCGGCGGCATCGCGATCGTAGACCACCACGTCGTGGCCACCTTGCAACAGGCGTCGCGTCAGGTTGCCGCCCATCTTGCCAAGCCCGATCATGCCGATTTTCATTAGGTGGTGCTCCTTTCCAGCAGTGTGACAATCCGCGAAACCAGACGTTCAAGACCGTGCGGGCCGGGCGCGCGCAAGTGGATGCGCAACACCTGGCGACCACGCGCGGCCAGCACGGCTATATCGCCCAACGCCTGTGCCAATTCGACCGTGCCGAAACTCGCCTTGTGCCCGGGGATGGCTATATCGGCGATCGGATCGCGCGTGACGACCAGAAAATGGCCGGTCGCCGGTCCCCCTTTGTAGGCCTGACCGGTCGAATGCAGAAAGCGCGGCCCGAACCCCACCACGGTTGCCACACCGGTGGCCTTGCGAACCGCCACCCGCAGCCGCGTCAACAGGGCGATGTGCGCGTCATCGCGTTCGATATAGGCCAGCGTGCCGGCATAATCGCCCGAACGCAGCGCGCCGAAATGTGCCAGCAGGATCGCATCGAGATCGGTGGACACCCCTTGCCGGTCGGCGGGGGCATAGATCGCATAGTCGATGTCCTGGTAAACCGGTGTGCCGGTGTCGAGCTGTCCCGACGCCTCATAGGCATCGACCATCGTGCGCGTGGCGATCTTGCTGGCCTCTACATCGGGCTGATCGAACGGATTAATGCCGATGATGATCCCGGCAATTGCCGTGGCGATTTCCCAGCGAAACAATTCCTGCGCGACGAGGCCGGGGTGGGCCAGGGTGATGCGGATGACGGGATGCCCTGCGTCCACCAGCGCCGCAACCGCAGCGTCCTGTTCGGCATCGGCCTCTGCGGCCAGGCGCAGATGAACGAACAACCGGTCCTGGCCGTATTTCGCCGGATCGCCCAGCGGCTCGCCCTCGATCGGCACGATGCCGGTCCCATGCTTGCCGGTCGATTCTCCCAGCAATTGTTCCAGCCACGGCCCCAGCGGGGCCAGTTCGGTGGTGGTCATGATCGTCACCTTGTCATGGCCCGCACGGACCGCTTCGCCCAGCATGACCCCCAGTTGCACCCCGGGATTGGCCAGCGGCGGCACGTCAGGCCCGCAGGCCAGCACCATTGCCCGGGTCGCCGCAAACAGTCCGCGCACGTCGATGCCGATGATGGCGGCAGGCACCATGCCGAACACCGACAGCGCCGAATAGCGCCCGCCGATCGCCGGATCGCCGTTGAAGATATGGGAAAATCCCTGCGATTGCGCGATTGTTTCAAGATCGGTGCCCGGATCGGTGACGGCCACGAACTGACGCCCAGCCTTGTCCGCGCCAACCGCCGTTGCGACAAGGCCCTGAAAATAGGCGCGCAGGATTTCAGGTTCGAGCGTCGAACCCGATTTGGACGACACGACAAACAGCGTGCGCGCCGGGTCGATGGCGTTGGCGACGCGGGCGATCTGCGCCGGATCGCTGGTGTCGAGCACGTGGAGGCGTGGAAAGCCGGTGGGCGAACCGAACATGCGCCCCAGCACTTCGGGGCCAAGGCTCGATCCGCCCATCCCCAGCAAGACCGCATCATCATAGGCTCCGGCGTCGGCAGCGAGCGTATCGAGCGCCGCAAAATCAACCTGATCGCCCTTTGCTGCGCCCAGCCAACCCAGCCAATGCGCTTCGTCGGTGCCCGTCCACAGGCTTGCATCGCCTTGCCACAGGCGCCGTATCCACCCCTCGATCCGCGCGCGGTCGAGCGTGGAGGTTACTGCCTTGGCCAAGGCAACCGGCAGTTCGCTGGTCAACGCGTTCAGCCTGTCGCCAAGAAACGCCGCCCGCTTGTCGGCGACGGCAGCCAGCAGCGCATCGGCTGCGGCCGCAAACTGCGCGACGCCATCGGTCACCAGCGCGCCGGTCACGCCATCAAGGTCAAGCCCAAAGGCGGCAGCCTCGGCCAGTTGCGCACTGGCCTCGCCCGGATTGGCGGCCAGCGTCGCGGCGACATGGCCATGGTCGCGGAACGCATCCATGGTCCTGGGCGGGATCGTGTTGACGGTGTCAGGCCCGATCAGGCTTTCGACATACAATATGTCGCTGAATTCCGGGTTCTTGGTGCCGGTCGACGCCCACAACAGCCGTTGCGGCATCGCACCCTTGGCGGCCAGGGCCTGCCAGCGCGCGCCAGCGATCATGTCGCGATACCAGGCATAGGCGACTTTTGCGCTGGCGATGGCAATCTTGCCGGCGAGCGTTGCCGCCTCGACCGCCCGCGGATCGCCCCCAGCGTGCAACCCGGCGATCTTGAGATCGATCTTGGTGTCGATCCGGCTGAGAAAGAAGCTTGCCACGCTGGCTATGCCGTCAATCGGCTGGCCCACCGCAACCCGCGCCTCAAGCCCGGTCATATAGGCCTCGGCCACGGCGATATAGGCGGGGATCGAAAACAGCAGCGTGACGTTGATGTTGAGGCCCTGTTCGATCAGCCTGGCGATGGCCGGTATGCCCGCAGTGGTGCCCGGCACCTTGATCATTACATTGGACCGGGCGACGCGGTCCCACAGCCGCCGGGCCTCGGCAATCGTGGCATCGGTGACATCGGCCAGATAGGGCGATACTTCGAGGCTGACATACCCGTCGCGGCGATCCAGCCGGTCATAGACGGTGCGTAGCTGGTCGGCCGCGGTCACGATGTCTCCGATGGCCAGATGTTCGTAGATATCCACCACGGCGGCATCGGCTTGCCTCAGAAACGCGTCGATTGCCGCGTCATAGTTCGCACCATGGCCTATCGCGTGTTCAAAGATCGACGGGTTCGACGTGACGCCGCTCAGGCCGTCTTCGGCGATCAGTTTGCGCAGGCCCCCAGCCTGTAAAAAGCCCCGCTCGACGAAATCGAGCCAGACTCCCTGACCCGAATCGGCAAGGACCTTGAGCGTGCTGGTCATGATCGTTCTTTCTGGTCGGCCAGGAGCGCGCGCGCCCGTTCGCACACGTGATCGACGGTAAAGCCATATTTCACCCGCAGGTCGGCGTAAGGCGCGGAACTGCCGAACGAATGCATGCCGATGATCGCGCCTTCGGCGCCGACATAACGGTCCCAGCCGAACAGCCCGGCCTGTTCCACCGCCAGCCGGGCGCGGGCGGCGCGCGGCAGCACCTGGTCGCGATAGGCGCGATCCTGATTGTCGAACACCGACCACGACGGCATCGACACCACCCGCGATGCGATACCTTCGCGCGCCAGTCGTTCATGCGCGGCGATCACCAGCGCGACTTCGCTGCCCGTCGCCAGCAGGATCAGGTCGGTGTCGTCGTTGCCAGCGATCAGCACATAGGCACCGCGCGCCAGCCCTGCCGCCGGGGCATAGCGCAGGCGGTCAATCGTCGGCAGCGCCTGGCGTGAAAAGATCAGACAGCTTGGCGCGTCCGCCTGTCGCAGGGCCATCCGCCAGGCTTCTACCGCCTCGTTCGCATCGGCGGGGCGAATGACGTTGAGCCCCGGTATTGCCCGCAATGCGGCAAGCTGTTCGACCGGCTGATGCGTCGGCCCGTCTTCACCGACCCCGATCGAATCGTGCGTGAACACAAAGATCGTGGGAATTCGCATCAGCGCGGCAAGCCGTATGGGCGGGCGCATATAGTCGCTGAACACCAGAAAGGTGGCCGTGAACGGGCGCAGACCCGACAGCGCCATGCCATTGGCGATCGCGCCCATGGCGTGTTCGCGAATGCCGAAATGCATGTTGCGGCCGCCGGGAAAGTCGGCCTCCAGATCGCCCGCGCCGTCAAAGGCAAGATGGGTCTTGGTCGAGGGCGCCAGATCGGCCGCGCCGCCGATCAGGCCGGGGATGCGTTGGGCCAGGGCATTGAGAACTTTGCCCCCTGCATCGCGCGTCGCAATCCCTGTTGCATCGGTGGCGAAGCCGGGAAGGTCGTGATCCCACCCTTCGGGCAGTTTGCCCGCCAGGATCTCGTCCAGCGCGATCGCCAGTTGCGGATGACTTGTGCGATATCGGGCCAGCGTGTCATCCCAGGCTGCCCGCAGCGGAGCGGACCGGGCGGACATGGCCGATCGCAGTTGGTCGGCAACCCCGTCGGGCACCAGGAACTGCGCGTCTTCGGGCCAGCCGTAGGCGCGCTTGGTCGTGCGGATCACTTCGGCGCCCATCGCATCGCTGTGCGCTTTTGATGTTCCGGCAATCGGCGATCCCCAGCCGATCACGCTGTTGAGCACGACCAGGGTCGGTGCGACGGGGTTCGACCGGAACAGGTCGAGCGCACGCGCAATCGCGCCGGTGTCGTTGGCATCCTCGACATGCACGACAGACCAGCCATAGGCGCGAAACCGCGCGGCGACATCCTCGCTGAAGGCCAGCGACGTACCGCCTTCGATGGTGATGTGGTTGTTGTCATAGATCCAGCACAAGTTGCTGAGCTGCAAATGCCCGGCCAGCGATGCCGCCTCGCCGGACACGCCTTCCATCATGTCGCCATCGCTGCACAACGCATAGACATCGTGGTCGAACAGCCGGGCGTCCTCGCGGTTGAACCGTGCGCCCAGCGACCGCGCCGCGATCGCCATGCCGACGCTGTTGCCACAGCCTTGCCCCAGCGGGCCGGTCGTCACTTCAACCCCGGTAGTCACCCCGTATTCGGGATGACCCGGCGTTTTGGAATCGAGCTGGCGAAAGGCGCGGATGTCATCGAGGCTGACCGCGGGCGCACCGGTCGGCGCGCCTTGCGCATCCATTTCGCGCACCCCGGCCAGATGCAGCAGGGCATAGAGCAGCATCGAGGCATGGCCGACCGACAACACGAACCGGTCGCGGTTGGGCCAATCCGGCTGGTCGGGATCATACCGCAGAAAGCGGCTCCACAGCGTGTAGCCAAGCGGGGCCAGCGCCATCGGCGTTCCGGGATGGCCAGACGATGCCTGTTCAACTGCGTCCATGGCCAGGGTCCGGATTGTCGTGATTGCCAGATCATCCAGTGGGGCGTGTTGCGCGTCGGCCATCATCAGGCAATTCTCCCCATCCGGGCTCTGAGCCAAAGCCCTGCAGTGCCAACATCTGCGCGCCGTGCATCGCGATCAGCAGCCTCGGAAACTACTCAAACTGTTGTTTTGTCAGCGGGACAAGACGCTCGGCAGCGCGCGCCATATCACCCCGCGTGCGCCGATCGCGTGACCGCGAACAAAGGCGAAGGATCGCGTAGATTCCGAAGCTGTTCGGCCCCCGGCGCATACTTATGGTTGATCCCCTGCGGCCGCCGCCCAACGGTCCCATTCTGCAAGGGCGTGCGATTATGACCAAACACTTGTGCGTGAGGCGTTGAAATGGCGGGCAAATCGAGCAAGCTGCAATCAGATCGGGCTGGCCCGCGCCCAAGCAATTTCCATGGTCTGCACGAGGAAACGCCAAAGGCCACGCGAACCGGCAGTCTTTCCACACCGTTTCCGGGCGCGGTGACACGGCCATCATCAATCCGCGAACTGCGTAGCACTATCGGCACGCATCCCCTTCGGGTTGCCTTTGTCGGCAATGCCCTGCCACGCCGCTGTGGTATCGCCACCTTCACAACGGACCTGGAACTGGCGGTGAGCGCGTTGCCGGATGTTGCCGAAGCCGCCATCATCGCCATGCACGATCCCGGCAGCGATTACGCGTGCCCACCCCCCGTCAGATTTAGCATCGATCAGGACATGCCCGAACAGTATGTCGCAGCGGCCGACTTCATCAACAGCACCGGCTTTGACGTGGTGTGCCTTCAGCACGAATTCGGCATCTACGGTGGCCTTGCGGGGGATCTTGTGCTGGGTCTGATCGCCGCGCTCAAGGTGCCGCTGGTCACGACATTCCATACCGTACTCGATCAGCCGACCCCGGATCAGCGCAGGGTCATGAAGGCCATCCTCTCGCGTTCGGCCCGGGTTGTCGTGATGGCCCGGAAAGGGCGCGAAATTCTGATCGAAACTTATGGCGCCGCTGCCGAAAAGATTGTCGTCATCCCGCATGGCATCCCGGATGCCGCATTCGAGCCACCGGAACCTGCCAAGCGGCGGCTGGGTTTTGAGAATCACCAGGTGATCCTCACTTTCGGGCTGCTCGGCCCCGGTAAAGGCATCGAAACCATGATCGAGGCCATGCCCGCCATCATCGCCAGCGCGCCCCATGCGGTCTATGTCGTCATGGGTGCCACCCACCCGCAACTCTTGCGGGAGGCAGGAGAGGCCTATCGCGACAGCCTGGTCTCGCAAGTGCGGGCGCGGGGTCTGGAGAGGAACGTGGTTTTCCTCAACCGCTTTGTCGACCGCCCCGAATTGCTTGAACACATCGCCATGTGTGATGTCTACGTTACCCCATACCTGGGCGTCGCGCAGATGACGTCGGGCACTTTGGCCTATTCGCACGGGATGGGGCGTCCGGTTGTCTCCACCCCATATTGGCATGCCGCCGAATTGCTGGGCGATGGCTCGGGCATATTGGTGCCCTTTGGCGATCCTGATCGGCTGGGCCGGGTGATCGCCGGGCTCCTTGCCGATGATGGCGTGCGGCTCGCCATGGCCGAAAAGGCTTATAAGGTCAGTCGCCCGACCACTTGGGCCCGCACCGCCGAACGCTATGCCGAAACGTTCCAGTTTGCCGTCCGCAAGTATGCACCAAGCATCATCGGTGGGTGCGATGTGTTGGACGCGCGGCCCACGGTCCCGCTGCAGGTCTCAAAGGCCCTGACCGAACCTGACACGCACGATCGCGCGTGCGCCCGGCCATTCGTGCAGGCGCGGGCCAAACCATGGTTGCTGCAATCCTGAGCCCGGCGCGCGATGGCGTATGGCGCCAGGCACACGGCCCTGTCGGCCGCGTCGGATCGAGGGGTATTGAAGCGTTGGTGCCGGCTGAGGGATTTGAACCCCCGACCTTCGGTTTACAAAACCGCTGCACTACCACTGTGCTAAGCCGGCGCTCCAGATGCATGCGCCCATAGCCTTATCGGGCGCCAAAGGTCCAGCCCTCGGTTGCGGCAATTTCTTCGGTCAGCAGGGCCGGGTGCCACAGCGCGGGGTCTGGCGCGGCGTGGCGCAGCCAGGCGGCGGTGATCACGGCATCGCTGGTGTGATCGTCGATCGGGCCCTGATGGCCGAACGGGCGGCTGTGCAGGTGTGCCAGCGCGGTGTCGAGTTCGACGCCGGTGCGGATCTTTGACCGGCCTGCGGTGCGTCCGGCGGCCATCGCGGCAATGGTGGTGTAGATTTCGCAGATCATCGCGCCGGTGGCGGGCAGGGGGTCGATCGGCCAGACCGGAATGCGCCCGCGCAAGGCATGGAGCACGCGCATCCCGGTCAGGCTCGATTTGCCGACTTGTGCGGCGCCGACCAGGTTGAAATTGCTGGTGGGCTGGCAGCCGATTGCTTCCTGCGCGCGCTCGGTCACGCGCATGCGGCCGCGCCCCGGCACAAACCGGTCGCCCTGGCGCCCGCCGTGGCGGCGGAAATGGCGGGCCACTTCGGGATGGTCGACAAAGCTGGTGACCGCCAGATGCGCATCATCGGTGGCCATCCGGTCGACCAGCGCCCACAGCGCATGAGCATCGGCGGGGCTGTCGGTCCAGCCGGGGAAGAACGCGCCCGCATCGGCAAACGGCAGCGAAATGCCCAGATCCATCCCGACCAGTGTGTCGGGCGGCAAATCGTCGCGCAACCAGTCGCGCACCCGCGCCCGCGACCACACCGCGCCTGCACCGATCAGCGCGGGCGCCGCATCACCCGCGGCGCAGATGGCGACCGCAATCCCGCGCTGGCGCTCGCCCGCCGCGCCCGACCAGTCGATCGCGGCAAAGTGTTGGAATCGCGTCACCCTCACCTATTTTCCTGCTCCAAAAGCGCTCCACCTGAAGGGGGAGGGTTGGGTGGGGGTGTGCCACGCGAGTACGACACGCGCCATTGCCACGTCACGCCCCCTCTCTCACCCTTCCCCTCACGGAAGGGACCTATGGCGTGCGATCATTCGCCGCGCCGTTCGGCGCGGCGTTTTTCCCACCAGTCGAGGCGGCGGATCACTTCGCGTTCGAACCCGCGTTCGACCGGGCGATAGAATGTCTGCGGCGGCAGGCCCTCGGGCCAGTAATCGGCGCCCGAAAAGCCATCGGGCGCGTCGTGGTCATAGGCGTAATCCTTGCCATAGCCGATGTCCTTCATCAGCTTGGTCGGGGCGTTGAGGATATTGGTGGGCGGCGCCAGCGATCCGGTGTCGCGCGCCACTGCAAAGGCCGCCTTTTGCGCCACATAGGCCGCGTTCGATTTGGGCGCGGTGGCGCAATAGAGCGCGGCCTGCACGATCGCCAGTTCGCCCTCGGGGCTGCCGAGGAAATCATAGGCATCCTTGGCGGCCAGGCACTGGATCAGCGCCTGCGGATCGGCCAGGCCGATGTCTTCGCTGGCAAACCGCACCAGCCGCCGCAACACAAACATGGGGTCTTCGCCCGCCGTCAGCATCCGCGCCAGGTAATAGAGCGCGGCCTGCGCATCCGACCCGCGCAAAGCCTTGTGCAGCGCAGAGATCAGGTTGTAGTGCCCGTCGCGGTCCTTGTCATAGACCGCCATGCGCCGCATCAGGAATTTCGACAGGCCGGCCGGATCGAGCGGCGCGGGCAGCGACACGTCGAACAGCGTTTCGGCCTGGTTGATCAAAAAGCGCCCGTCACCATCGGCCGAGGCGACCAGCGCCTCACGCGCCGCCGGGGTCAGCGGCAACGGTACCCCGGTGGTCGCCTCGGCGCGGGCCAGCAACTGCGTGAGCGCAGTGGCGTCGAGGCGGTGCAGGATCAGCACCTGGGCGCGGCTGAGCAAGGCGGCGTTGAGCGCAAAGCTGGGGTTTTCGGTGGTCGCACCGATCAGCGTGACTGTGCCGCGTTCGACATAGGGCAGAAACCCGTCCTGCTGCGCGCGGTTGAAGCGGTGGATTTCATCCACGAACAGCAACGTGCGGCGGCCCAGGCCGGCCATGCTTTCGGCCTCGGCAAAGGCCTTGCGCAGATCTGCAACGCCCGAAAACACCGCGCTGATCGACACGTAGCGCATGCCCACCGCATCGGCGAGCAGGCGCGCGATGCTGGTCTTGCCGGTACCCGGCGGTCCCCACAGGATCATCGACGACAGCTTGCCCGCCGTCACCATCCGCCCGATCGCGCCTTCGGGCCCGGTCAGATGGTCCTGCCCGATCACTTCGCCCAGCGTCCTGGGGCGCAGGCGTTCGGCCAGCGGTTCCTGATCGGACGCCGCCGCGTCGTGCGGGGCAGGGCCATCGGCGGGCAAGGGGGCAAACAGATCGGCCATCGTCGCCCCCTATAGCGCGCCTGCAGAAATTTTCATCGGGGTCTTGTCAGAAGAAGTAAAAGATATATCTTAGACCCATCGAATCGAAAGGAGATATATGCGTTTCGACAAAAGAAGGTCGCATGGCGACCATGAACACCACGCCGAACGGGCGGGGATGATGGGCCGGGGTGCCCGGCTGTTTGCCAAGGGATTTCTGCGCGGCGAAGGCCGTGGCGGACCATTTGGCCGGTTTGGCCGGGGTTTTGGCGACGGCTTTGACGATGACGGCATGGGCCGGGGTCGGGGCCATGGGCACGGGCATGGCGGTCGCGGCCGGGGCGGGCGGATGTTTGCCCAGGGGCAATTGCGCCTGCTGCTGCTCAGCCTGCTGACCGGTGAACCGCGCCATGGCTATGACCTGATCCGCGCGATCGAGGATCTGACCGGCGGGACATATGCGCCCAGTCCGGGGGTGGTCTATCCCACGCTGTCATTGCTGGTCGATGAAGCGCTGATTGCCGAGGCCCCTGGCGAAGGCGCCCGCCGCGCCTTTGCCGCGACCGACGCCGGACGTGCCGAAGTTGCGGCCAAGGCCGAGGAAATTGCCGCGATCACCGATCGGTTGAAGGCGCTGGCCGAGGCGAACAACCGCGAATCCAGCCCGTCGATCATGCGGGCGATGGCCAATCTGAAACTGGCGCTGCGGGGCCGGGTGTTTGCCGCCGCGTTCAACGAAGGTGTGGCACACCAGATCGCCGACATCCTCGACGAAGCCGCGCGCCGCATCGAACGGTTGTAAGCGGAGCTGGCCGGTGCCGACTTCGAAACGCACCCTTCCGCGCGTTTCGACCCAGACTAGCGAGAGGTCTGTTTCTGGCGGATCAGCCGCAGATAGGTATCGGCAACGGTCTGGTTGATGCGGTCCCAACTGAAATCCAGACTGCGCGCTTCGCCCGCCGCACCGTGGCGGGCGCGCAGATCGGGATCGATCAGATAGGCGCGCAAGGCCTCGGCAAACGAATGGATCGCGCCGGGGCGCACCAGCCGCCCGTTGACGTGGTTTTCCACCAGGCTTTCGCTGCCGGTTGCTTCGGCGGCAACCACCGGCAGCGCGCAGGCCATCGCTTCGAGCGTGACATTGCCGAACGTTTCGGTGACCGAGGGGTTGAACAGCACGTCCATCGACGCGACGGCGCGGCCCAGATCGGCACCGCCCTGAAAACCCACGAACACGGCCTGCGGCAGGCGCGCTTCGAACCAGGCGCGGGCCGGGCCTTCGCCGATCACGATCACGCGATGGGCAAAGCCGCGTCGCGCCAGATCGTCGATCGTGTCGGCAAACACGTCGAGCCCTTTTTCCATCACCAGGCGGCCCAGAAAGCCGACCACCACATCGTCATCGGCGATTCCCAGCGACCGGCGCCAGTCGAGATCGCGGCGACCTGGGTGGAACGTGCCGCGATCGACCCCGCGCGACCACAACGAAATGTCGTAGTTCATGCGCTGGTCGCGCAGCACTTGCGCCATCGATTCGGATGGCGCGACCAGCGCGTCGCATCGGCGATAGAACCGGCGCAGCACGGCGGTCAGCACCGGCTCGATCCAGGCCAGATTGTAATAGCGCGGATAGGTGTCGAACCGCGTGTGAACGCTGGCCAGCACCGGCAGGCGCCGGTGGCGCGCCCACGACACCGCGCGATGGCCCGCCACATCGGGCGACGATACGTGGATCACATTGGGGGCAAATGCCGCCAGATCGCGCCGCGCACGAATGCCGAGCGCCATCGGGATGCGGTATTCGGAACGCCGTGGCACGGCAAACGAGGGCAGGCCGACCAGATCGCCGGTCGGTTCGAACGCGGGATCTTCGACCACCGGGGCATAGACGCGCACGGCGGCACCATGGCGCAGCAAATAGCCGACCAGCCGGTTGAGCGCCTGATTCGCGCCATCGCGCACATAATTGTAATTGCCGCTGAACAGCGCCACCCGCAAAGCCGACAAGTCGGGCACGGACGGCCTGGGTTTGCCGGTCAACACGGGCGTTTCCGGATCGGTCTGTGTCGAATGCATCGCGCGCCCATAACGGCATGTGCGCGTCTTGTCGCGTCCAGATGCTGGCAAACCGTCGCGCCAGTGCGCCGATATGCCGGAAATTTTGCCGGAGGGGTTAATTGCGCCGGGTTGGTGTCGTTCTGGGTAGCGCGGAGAACCACGCGTGTGGTGCGCACCGCAGTGGAGCATGCCATGACGATCACCAGCAGCACATCGCCCTTTGCCGCCACCGAAAGCTATACCAATCAGTTGCTCAGCGCGGTCCAGCAGGCGGATACGACCGGCACCACCAGCGGCACGCCTGCCGTCGCAGCCTCTGCGGTGGCGTCATCCAGCACCCCGCCGACGACGACCGGCACCAGCGGCACGACGTCGACGCATCATGGGCACGGCCATCACCATCACGGCGGATCGGGCACCGGTTCGGCCACCAGCGCAACGAGCAGCCTGCTGTCTTCGCTCGGGGTGTCGAGCCCGACATCGACCGACAGCAGCGACACATCGAGCCCGACGACGGGCGCAGGCAATGGCGCGACGACCACGCTCTATCTCTGAGTGGCCGGTACGAAAGTCGGCTGTCGGCGACAAAGTGCGCCCGCCACCACACGCCCCCGACGCGCCATGAAAAAGGCCGCCCTGATCGGGGCGGCCTTTTGAGGGATCAGGCGGCTTCCTTGCGGCGGCCGGCTTTCTTGCGTTCGTTGGGGTCGAGGATCGCCTTGCGCAGGCGGATCGACTGCGGGGTCACTTCGACCATTTCATCGTCGTCGATATAGGCGATCGCCTGTTCCAGCGTCATCACCCGCGGCGGGGTCAGGCGGATCGCATCGTCCTTGCCGGTCGAGCGGAAGTTGGTCAACTGCTTGGATTTCAGCGGGTTGACTTCCAGATCGTCGGGCTTGGCGTTTTCGCCGATGATCATGCCTTCATAGACTTTTTCCTGCGGAGACACGAACAGCACGCCGCGTTCTTCCAGGCTGTTGAGCGCATAGCCCACCGCTTCGCCGGTCGAATTCGAGATCAGCACGCCGTTCTGGCGGCCTTCGATCGCGCCCTTGTGCGGGCCGTACTTTTCGAACAGGCGGTTCATGATCCCGGTGCCGCGCGTGTCGGACAGGAATTCGCCGTGATAGCCGATCAGGCCGCGCGAGGGCGCCGAAAAGGTGATGCGCGTCTTGCCCGCACCCGACGGACGCATGTCGGTCAGTTCGGCCTTGCGGCGCTGCATCTTTTCGACAACCGTGCCCGAATATTCGTCATCGACATCGATCAGCACGGTTTCATACGGTTCGGTGCGGGTGCCGTTCTCATCGGTGCCGAACAGCACGCGCGGGCGGCTGATGCCGAGTTCAAAGCCTTCGCGGCGCATCGTTTCGATCAGCACGCCCAATTGCAATTCGCCCCGCCCGGCCACTTCAAAGCTGTCCTTGTCGGCGCTTTCGGTCACGCGGATGGCGACATTGGTTTCGGATTCGCGGAACAGGCGGTCGCGGATCATGCGGCTGGTCACCTTGTCGCCTTCGCGGCCCGCAAACGGGCTGTCGTTGACGGCAAATCGCATCGCCAGCGTCGGCGGATCGATCGGCTGCGAATAGATCGCGGTGGTCACGCTGGGATCGGCGATGGTGTGCGCCACGGTCGCCTTTTCCAGGCCCGCCAGCGCGATGATGTCACCGGCCTGCGCTTCTTCGACGGGCACGCGTTCCAGCCCCTGGAACGACATCAGCTTTGACGCGCGGCCCACTTCGATGATCTTGCCATCGCGGTCGAGCGCGTGGATCGGCTGGTTGACGCGGATCTTGCCCGACTGCACGCGGCCGGTCAGCACGCGGCCCATGAAGTTGTCGCGGTCGAGCAGCGTGGCCAGAAAGCTGAACGGCGCATCGACGTCGAGGTTGGGCGCCGGCACGTGGCTGACGATCTTTTCGAACAGCGGGATCAGGTTGCCTTCGCGCGCATCCTGGTCTTCGCTGGCATAGCCGTTGCGGCCCGAGGCATAGAGCACGGGGAATTCAAGCTGTTCGTCGTTGGCTTCAAGGCTGACGAACAAGTCGAACACTTCGTCCAGCACTTCCTGCGGGCGGCCGTCGGCGCGGTCGATCTTGTTGACCACCACGATCGGCTTCAGCCCCAGCGCCAGCGCCTTGCCGGTCACGAACTTGGTCTGCGGCATCGCGCCTTCGGAACTGTCGACCAGCAGGATCACGCCATCGACCATGCTCAGGATGCGTTCAACCTCGCCGCCGAAATCGGCGTGGCCGGGGGTGTCGACGATGTTGATCCGGGTCAGGTCCTTGGTGACCGGGTGTTCCCATTCGACCGAGGTGCACTTGGCCAGAATGGTGATCCCGCGTTCCTTTTCGAGGTCGTTCGAATCCATCGCGCGTTCTTCGACCCGCTGGTTTTCGCGGAACGTGCCCGATTGGCGGAACAACTGGTCGACGAGCGTGGTCTTGCCGTGGTCGACGTGGGCGATGATCGCGATATTGCGCAGGGCGCTGGTCATCAAAAAGGCTTTCGCAAAAGGGCGGCGCTTGGGAGCCGGGGTCTTGTGGGGTCTGGCGCAAGCGAGTGGCAATGCCCGGCAAAGCCCGCAAGGGCGCACCACGCATCACCGGCGCGAGTGCCCGGTTGGGCGGGCCCATAGCGTTTTTTGTGCGCTGCGGCAAGCACGGGTTTTGGGGTAGACTCAAGGAATCAGCGTGGGAAGTGCTTGCGGTTGGTTGACTGATCTGGCCTATAGTCTGCGAGCATGGCAGGCGATACCTGCGGCAGGGGGATAGTCATGGACTATGTTGTGATGCCCTATCGGCGTTATGCTGATTTTTTGGGCCGATCGAGCCGAAAGGAATACTGGCTGTTCGTGCTGTTTGAGGTGGTGGTGTTTGTCGCTGTGTTTGTGGCGGTTGTGCCGACCATGATGGTTTCGCTCGGTTCCAGTAGGGACGCGCTGCTGGAAATTTTGAGCGGCGCTTTTTTTACGCGGCTGCCGGTCTATGCAAAGGTGTGTCTGGTCCTGTTCGGCCTGTTTGTGGTCGTGACGTTCATCCCCAGTCTCGCCCTGCAAGTACGGCGGCTCCACGATCAGAACCGGTCGGGCTGGTTCTTGCTGCTCGGCTTTATTCCGGGAGGTACAATCATTTCCCGCCTTGGCAATTTGGTGTTGTTGGTGTTCATGTGCATCAAGGGCACGCGCGGGCCCAATCGGTTTGGTCCCGATCCCTGTGACCCCTACAGCGCCGACGTATTCGACTGACAGGGGCGCCCCGATGATTGCATGGATGATTCTGCCCTATCGCCGCTATGCCGAATTTGCCGGGCGTTCGCGGCGGCGCGAATTCTGGTCGTTCTGGTTGTTGAACGTGCTGGTCTATGCCGTGTTTCTGGCCCTGTTTGGTCAGCGTTATGGTGTGTACCGGCCGGGTATCGACAGCGTCGGCATCCGGTTGAACGGGTTTTGGGGGGATGTCTACGGCGTGGTCTTTCTGGCAAGTCTGGTCCCGTTTCTGGCCGTCAGCGCTCGCCGTCTGCACGATCAGGATCGCAGCGGCTGGCTGCTGCTGCTGGTGCTAATACCGCTGCTCGGCTGGTTTGCACTTACGGTGCTGTGTCTGCTTGAAGGCACGACGGGCCCGAACCGCTATGGCCCCGACCCCAAACACCCGTTCGATACCGAGGCGTTCCGCTGAGGCCTCTTTGATCCTCCCCAGCATGGGGAGGGGGACCGCGCGCAGCGTGGTGGAGGGGCCTTGCGGCCAGGTAACATATTGGAAATACGCGAATCAAACCCCGTGGCTTGGTTCGTGGTCGCGCCGTTGTGCAATCCGGCGACGCCCCTCCACCACGCTTCGCGCGGTCCCCCTCCCCGTGCCGGGGAGGATTGGGGTCAGAGTTCGCGCAGGGTCCTGGCCGGGCGGGTGCGCAGCACGGCCAGCGATCCGCCGAGCGCCAGCGCCATCACCAGCGCCAGGCCCAGCGCCAGCACGCCCGCGATGCTGCCCCAGTCGGGCAACCAGGCAAAATCGAACAGCCTGACCACCACGGCCCAGGCGATGGCGGTGCCGAGCCCCAGCGCGACCAGCCCCAGGATCGCCGACAGCAGGCCATATTCGGCCAGCACCAGCGCCAGCAATTGCCGCCCGCTGGCGCCCAGCACGCGCAGGATCACCGTATCGTACTGGCGGCTGGCGCGTTGCGCGGCGATCGCGCCTGCCAGCACGGCCAGCCCGGCCAGCACCGCGACCGAGGCGGCGGCGAGCACGGCCACCCCAACTTGCGCCAGGATCGCGCGCGCCTGCCCCAGCACCGGGCCGACCTCGATCACCGAACTGGCCGGCAGCGCGCGCACCAGCGATGACAGGATGGCGCGGCGCACCGCGGGCGTGCGGTCGGCGCCGGGCAATTCGACCGTCGCGGCCAGATTGTGCGGCGCGTCGGCAATCGCGTTGGGGCTGAACACCATGACATAGTTGAACCCGAACGAATCCCAGTCGATCCGCCGGAACGAGGCGATCGTCGCGCTGCGTTCGGCACCCAGCAGCGATATGGTGATGCGGTCGCCCAGATGGAGGCCCAGTGTCTTGATCAGGCTTTCATCGACCGACACCAGCGGGGGGCCGCGATAATCGCGCGGCCACCAGTGGCCTTGCGTCACCACATTGCCCTGCGGCACGCTGTCGGCATACGTCAGCCCGCGATCGCCGCGCAGCACCCAGGCATCGTCGGGGATGGTCTTCAGATCGGCCACCCGGGTCATGTGCGCGGGCGCGCCATAGGCCAGGATCGATCCGCGCAGCGCGGGCACGGTGCGCACCGTGGCGCCCGGCGCATTGTGCGCCACCAGCGTGCGAAACGTCGCCTCGCTGTCGCGCGGCACGTCGAGCACGAAATAGTCGGGCGCGCGCGCCGGCACCCGCCGCGCGATATTGCCGTCGAGGCTGGTTTCCACCCCCGCCAGCACGACAAAGGCCGACAGCGCAAAGCCCAGCGCCACCACCAGCGCGGGGGTCTGCGCGCCGGGCCGGTGCAGATTGGCCAGCGCCATCCGCGCGATCGTGCCCTTTGGCCGGGGCACATGCGCCGCCAGCCGGGTCAACCCCCAGCCCAGCAGCCCCAGCACGCCGAACAGCGCGGCAGACCCGCCAAGAAAGCCCAGCGCCAGCAAAGGCTGCGACGCGGGCAGCACCGCCAACGCGACAATCCCTGCCAATCCTGCCCCCACCGGCAGCGCCAGCGCCCGCCAGGGCAGGCCAAGCGGCACGATCTGTGCGCGCAAAAGCGCCATCGCGGGCCATGCCCGCGCGCGCAGCAGGGGGGGCGCGGCAAACGTCAGCGCGATCAGCAGGCCCTGCGCCGCCGCCGTGCCCAGTGCCAGCGGATCGATCACCAGCCCCGCCGAAATCGGCAGCACCCCGCGCAAGGCCAGCCCGATCAGCGGTGTCGCGGCAATTCCCAGCACCAGCCCCAGCGCAATCGCGATCACGCTGGCGATCACGATCTGCAGTGTGAACACCCGCGCGATGTCGGCACCTGTGGCGCCGAGAATTTTCAGCGTGGCGATCGTCCCGCGTCGCGCTTCCAGAAATCCGGTCACGCCATTGCCGATGCCGATCCCGGCGATCGCCAGCGCGGCCAGCGCCACCAGCGCCAGAAACTGCCCCATACGCGACACAAACCGGTCGAGCCCCGGCGCTGCGCGCGTACGATCGCGGAATTCGAAGCCCGAGGCGGGGAACGCGGCCTTGAATGCGGCAATGGTGTCCTGGGGTGCGGCACCCTGGGGCAGCGCCACGCGGTATTTCCACCGCGCCATCGTGCCGGTGGACACCAGACCGCTGTCGCGCAGCGCCTCGGCACTGATGATCACCGTCGGGCCCAGCGCAAAGCCTTCGCCCAGCCGGTCGGGCTCGTCACCGATCACCCCGCCGATCACCAGATCCGCAGCGCCGATGCGCAGATGATCGCCCACCGCCACGCCCAGCCGATCGGCCACGCCGGGCGCAATCCAGGCGTTGTGTCCTACCGGCGCGCCGGCCTGGCGTGTGGTGCCATCGGGCGCTGTCAGCGTGAACGTGCCATAAAGCGGCCAGTGCGCATCGACCGCTTTCAATTCGATCGGCACCGCGCCGCCATCGCCGCGCAGCGTCTGGGCCATGGCCTGCATCCGCACCCCGGCGGACACGCGCCCGGCGTGGGCGATCGCGGCATATTCGCGGGGGGACGCGGGGCGGGCAGCCACGGTAAATTCGGCATCGCCGCCCAGCATCGTCGCGCCGCGCGCGGTCAGTTCGCGGTCGATTGCCCCGGTCAACGTACCGATCGCCGCCAATGCCGCCGCGCCGAGCACCAGGCAGGCGGCAAGCAGCCGCAGGCCGCGAAATCGCCAATCGAGCCCGCGCCGGGCGATGCGCCAGGCCAGGCGCCACGACAGCCGGGTCACGCCGCCGTATCGCTGATCACGCGCCCGTCTTCCAGCCGCATCACGCGGCGGCACCGGCGCGCCAGCGCTTCGTCATGGGTGACCATGATCAGCGTTGCGCCCGCCGCCGCGCTGCGCGCAAACAGCAGGTCGGCCACTGCTTCGCCGGTCGTGTGGTCAAGATTGCCGGTCGGTTCGTCGGCAAACAGCAGCAAAGGAGCGGGTGCCAGCGCGCGGGCGATCGCCACGCGCTGCTGTTCGCCGCCCGACAGTTGCGCCGGGTAATGGTTCAGCCGGTGGCCGAGCCCGACCGCGATCAGTTCGTCACGCGCGCGCTCCATTGCGCCGTCAATTCCGGCCAGATCGAGCGGGGTGGCAACATTTTCCTGCGCGGTCATCGTCGGCAACAGGTGGAATGCCTGCAGCACGACCCCGATCCGCCCGCGTCGCGCGGTGGCCAGGCCATCCTCGTCGAGTGCCGAAAAATCCTGCCCGGCCACTTGCAAGGTGCCCGACCCGGCGCGCTCCAGCCCGGCCAGCACCGCCAGCAACGACGACTTGCCCGATCCCGAAGGGCCGAGCAGTGCCAGCGTCTCGCCGGGTGATACAGTCAGATCGATACCGTCGAGCACGGTCACGCGGGCCTCGCCCTGACCCAGCACGAGGCCGAGGTTGCGGGCGGTGATAATCGGGGGGGTGCTTGTCACGCCGCTGTCGTCGCATAGATAGGGGGACCCCTGCAAGTTCCCCGAAAGGCCTGCCATGCGTTTCCCACTCGTCGTCGCCCTGCTCGTGACGCTGGCCGGGTGCGGGCAGCACCAGCACGATGCGGCGCCCGACGCGCCCGATGCGGCGATGGTCGGCGCCGCCGACACCGCGCCCGCCGCCCCGCGCGCGGCGGTGCCCGCCGATGCGCCGGTGATCCTGGCCTTTGGCGACAGTCTCTATGCCGGGTATCGGCTCGATCCCAACGACAGCTATCCCGCGCAGCTTGAGGCCGCGCTCAACGCGGGCGGCGTGCCTGCGCGCGTGGTCAATGCCGGGGTGTCGGGCGATACCACGGCGGCCGCACTGCAACGGCTGGCCTTCACGCTCGACAACCAGCCGAAAAAGCCCGCGCTGGTAATGGTCGGGCTGGGCGGCAACGATATGCTGCGCGGGCTTCCCCCGGGCCAGACCCGCGCCAATCTGGAGGCGATCGTGTCCGCCATCGAAGCGCGACATATCCCCGTGCTGCTGACCGGCATGCTGGCGGGGCACAACCTGGGCCCCGATTACGTCGCCGCGTTCAACCCGATCTGGCCGCAACTGGCGCGCGAACACCACGCCGCGCTGGTGCCGTTCTTTGAACAGGCGGTGGTCGGCAACACTGCCTTGTTGCTCGACGACCATATCCACCCCAACCGCGCGGGCGTCGCCGCGATCGTGAAAGCGACCGAACCGACCGTGGCAGCGGCGTTGCGGGCGGCAACCGGCTAAGCCTGCTCGACCCGCCCGTCGACTACGCGCCAGCGAGTGGCGGGGGCGGGCAGGTCGGCGAACGGGGCGGGTTCGGTGCCGGTCATCCACACTTGCGCGCCCGATGCGGCCAGCCGGGCGTAGAGTGCGGCGCGGCGCAGCGGATCGAGGTGCGCGGCGATTTCGTCCAGCAGCAGCAGGCGCGGGCGTTGACTGTCGCCCAGCGCGGCATGGGCCAGCACAATGCTGATCAGCATCGCCTTTTGTTCGCCGGTCGAACATTGCGCGGCCGGCGCTGCCTTGGCCGCCATCGTCACCTCCAGATCGTCGCGGTGCGGCCCGATCAGCGTGCGCCCGGCCGCGCGGTCGCGGCGGCGCCCTGATTTCAACAAATCGGCCAGCGCCGCGGAACTGTCGGGCGTCTCTCCCTGATAGGCCAGCACGGGCCGCGCGAACGGGCCCTCGGGCTCGGCCGCGATCGCCGCGTCCAGCCCGGCCACCAGCGCGCGGCGTCCGGCCGCCAGCGCCGCGCCGGTCTGCGCCAGTTGCGCCTCGATCGCGTCGAGCCAGCCCGGATCGGGCTCTGCGGGTTCGGCCAGCAGGCGGTTGCGCTCGCGCAAGGCGGTGTCATAGCGCGTGGCCAGCCGCGCATGGCCGGGATCGCCGGCCAGCACCAGCCGGTCGAGAAAACGCCGCCGTGCACCCGCGCCTTCGGCAAACAGCCGGTCCATTGCCGGGGTCAGCCAGGTGATCGACAGCCATTCGGCCAGCCGGTTGGCAGGCCCCTCGGCGCCGTTGATGCGCACGGTGCGGCGGCCCGGCGCATCGGGCGCGGTGGCGGTGCCCAGCGCCAGCGCACCCTGTTCCAGCTCTGCCGCGATGGCAAAGCCGCCGGCGCCCTGCGCCGCCGCCATCTCGGCAATCTGCGCGCGGCGCAGCCCGCGTCCGGGCGCCAGCAGGCTGATCGCTTCGAGCACGTTGGTCTTGCCTGCGCCGTTTTCACCGGTCAGCACGTTGAACGCCGCCATCGTGTCGAGCCGGGTCGCGGCATGATTGCGAAAATCGCGCAAGGTCAGGCGGGTCAGCGCCAAAGTTCAGGCCCTGTCGATCAGGCCGTGGCGACGCAGCGCGTGGCGCAACTGGTCATAGCTGAGGCCCAGCGCCTTGGCCGTCTGGCGCTGGTTGAACCGGTGACGGGCCAGATGGTGCTCGATGATCGCGCGTTCGTGGCCATCGACTGCAGCGCGCAAGTCGGTCACCGTGTCGAGATCGGTCGCAGCCGGGGCGGCGGTCACGGCGGCGGCCGGTGCCGTTGACGCGGTCAGTTCGGTCTGGCCGACCGGTTTCCACGGCGAATCGAACGGGTCGAACTGCACCGCGTCGATCGGGCGCGCCGGGTTGTCCCAGCGATAGACCGCGCGTTCGACCACATTGCGCAATTCGCGCACATTGCCCGGCCAGGGATGCGCTTCCAGTGCCTGGCACAGCGCGTCGGAAAACCCCGGCCAGGTGTCCCAGCCCAGTTCTGCCGCCATGCGACGCCCGAAATGGTCGGCCAGCACGGCAATATCGCCCTCGCGCACGCGCAACGGGGGCAGGGTGATCACCTCGAAACTCAGCCGGTCGAGCAGATCAGGCCTGAACCGTCCGGTGCGGGCCATGCGTGGCAGGTCTTCATTGGTGGCTGCGACGATCCGCACATCGACGCGCAAGGGGCGTGACGATCCGATGCGCGACACTTCGCCATATTCGACCACGCGCAACAGGCGTTCCTGCGCCGCCATCGACAGCGTGCCGAGTTCGTCAAGGAACAACGTGCCCCGGTCGGCCTCTTCAAACCGCCCGGCGCGCGCGCGCGATGCGCCGGTGAACGCGCCCGCTTCGTGGCCGAACAGTTCGGCCTCGATCAGCGTTTCGGGCAACGCGGCGCAATTCATCGTTACCAGCGGTTCCTGCCAGCGGGCCGAGAGGTGGTGCAGGCGTTCGGCGATCAGTTCCTTGCCGGTGCCGCGTTCGCCGATCACCAGCACCGGGCGGCGCAGCGGTGCGGCGCGGCTGGCGCGTTCCACCGCATCGAGAAAGGGGCTGGCCTGGCCGATCAGTTGCGTGGCGCGATCCATTGCCAAGGAATAGCAGAATTTCCCAAGCATGGGCAATATTTCCCATGTGGCGAAGGTGCATTTTGGGCGAAAACCACGCAATTGCGCGCCTTTTCCGGTTTGGCACGCCTCGTGCAGATACTTCGACGTAGCCCAGACGGGCACCTGACCATACGTGATCTTGTTCTCAAGGAGACAGGTTGTGACTGACACCGCTCGCTTCATCGCTTCGCCGCTTGGCCGCGCCGCCCTGGCCAGCATTCTGGCGCTCAGCGCGTTGAGCGGCCTGGCCTATGCGCGCCCCGCCACGCCGCATCATGCCGGGGTGTTCCCGACCGTGGTGGCCAGCCCCGCCGCGATTACCGGCGAACTCGCATGACCACGCCGCCTGTCCCGCTTTCGCGGCTTGATCGCGCCATCGCCGCAAGGCAGCATGCGACGCTCGATCAAGGTGCGAACGGAGCGGGCATGACCCAATCCCGCCGCCCTAGTTACGGAGCATTGCCCATGGGTATCTTTTCGCGCACCCGCGATATCATCGCCGCCAATTTCTCCGACCTGATCGAACGCGCCGAAGACCCGGTGAAGATGATCCGCATGATCATCCTCGAAATGGAGGAAACGCTGGTGGAAGTGCGCGCCTCGGCCGCGCGCAGCATCGCCGATCAAAAGGAAATGCAGCGCCATGTCGACCGGCTCGACCGGTTGCAGGCCGATTGGGGCGACAAGGCGCAACTGGCGCTGACCAAGGGGCGCGAGGATCTGGCCCGCGCCGCGCTGATCGAAAAGAAGAAGGCCGCCGACATGGGCAGCCAGTTGCGCGGCGAAATGGGCGTGCTGTCGGATTCGCTGCGCGCCTATGAGGCTGATATCGAAAAGCTGCAGACTCGCCTGCGTGAAGCGCGCAGCCGCCAGACTGCAATTGCCGCCAGGCTTGAATCGGCGGAAAACCGCGTGCGCCTGCGCAAGCTGATGACCAGCGAGCGGGTCGACGAGGCGCTGGCCCGGTTCGACCATCTCGAACGCCGTGTCGATGATGCCGAAGGCCGCGCCGACGCGCTCGATCTGGCCGGGGCCAAGCCCACGCTGGCCGACGAGATCGCCGCGCTGGCCAGCGAAGACAAGATCGACGAGGAACTGGCCGCGATGAAGCGCGCGCTGGGCAAGTCCGACACCGGCAAGGAGGGTTGAGCCATGGATTCCGGAGATGTTGTCGGATTGATCGCGATCGTATCGCTGTTCATCTTTCTGCCGTGGATCATCCTGCATTATGTCACAAAGTGGAAAACGGCGGCGACGCTGACCACCGGTGACGAGGCGCTGCTCGACGAACTCTATCGCGTGGCGCGCCGGCTCGAAGACCGCATGACCACGGTCGAACGGCTGGTCGCCGCAGACCATCCCGAATTCCGTCCGCTGGGCCGCACGGCGCCAAGCGACACCGAGGAACCGCTCAGCCTGCTGGAACGCCAGCTTGCTGCCAAGAAGGGGGTACGCTGATGAACGCCGCTCGCACCAGATTCTATCGCGACAAGGCCAATGGCAAGTTCATGGGGGTCTGCGCCGGGATTGCCGATTACACCGGGTTTGAAGTGCTGTGGGTGCGGCTGGCAGTTGTGGTCGCCACCGTCTGCGGCATGGGATTTGTCCCGGTGATCTATCTTGCACTCGGCTTTTTGTCGCATGACAAGCCCAACAGCCTTTATGCCGATGCGGAAGAACAGAAATTCTGGCAAGGTGTGCGCCAGTCGCCCACCCGTACGGCCCGCGAAGTGCGCGCCCAGTTCCGCGATATCGACCGTCGGCTGGCCGAAGTCGAAGCGTTCTATGTCTCGTCCAATCCCCGCCTTTCGGCAGAGATTGAAAACTTGCGCGGCTGAGGCCCGTCACACGTTCCGGGGGAAACAGGCATGCACAACTCATTCGTCGATCTTGTCGCCACGCTCGCAGTGTTCAGCATTCCGATCACTGCGATCGTGGCCGGGCACCGCACCAAGATGGCCAAGTTGCGGATCGAGGCCGACAGCCGCTTCGACCACCAGGCCAACGACCGCATCGCCGCGCTGGAAGACCGCATCCGCGTGCTGGAACGCATCGTCACCGATCGCGGCAGCAACCTGGCCCAAGAGATCGAGGCGCTGCGCGGGGCCGATGCCCCCACACCGCTGCATGATGCCAGGGCCACGGCGGCGCGGTAAACCACCCATCAGCGCCAAGACGACGCAAGAAGGATCACCTCCATGGATTTCTGGCTGGCCATCGTTGCCATTGTCGCCATCACCTCGATCGCCAAAGTGCTGCGCAGCCGCCATCTCGCGATGGCGCGGATCGAGGCGGCACGCGGCGACAACACCGAAAATGCCGCGCTTGCCCGCGAAGTTGCGGCGCTCAACAGTCGCGTCGCGGTGCTCGAACGCATCCTGACCGATAACCGCAGCAGCCTCAATCTCGCGCACGAGATCGACGCGCTGCGCGATCGCTGAGGGGCACGGCATGTGGTCCCGGATTGTCCATTTTCCGCTTGTCCTGTTGCTGATCGAAGCGGTGGCGGTGATCGGCGTGGCGGTGCTGATTTCGGTCGGTGCGCATGCGCTGCATATGCCCAAGGGGCTGTTCAGCGTGCTCGCCGCGCTGGTTTTTGCCGCGACCAACATCGGTTTGTGGAAACTCTTGCAACATCGGCTGGAACGGCGCGTCGATCGCGAATTCGCAAGGTCGGGCGCGCTGCGTGAAGCGGCGGCGGGGCTGGCGTGCGGGATCGCGCTGTTCAGCGTGATGGCGGGCACGGTTGCGCTGATGGGCGGGCTGACCTTTGGCGGGGTGCGCGGCTGGCTCAGCCTGGGCAGCCTGGGCTCGATGCTGGCGCTGGCGATCACCAGCGGGGTGTTTGAAGAAACGCTGTTTCGCGGCGTGCTGTTTCGCCATGTCGAAACGATGCTGGGCACCTGGGCGGCGCTGCTGATCACTGCCGGGTTTTTTGGCGCCGCGCATCTGCTCAATCCCGGTGCAACCTGGTTTGCCGCGCTGGCGATCACCATGGAGGCGGGCATCCTGCTGGGTGCGGCCTATATGTTGACGCGGCGGCTGTGGCTGGCAGTGGGCGTCCATGCCGGGTGGAATTTCGCGCAGGGCTGGGTGTTTTCGGCGCCGGTTTCGGGCGGCGAGGCGCCGCAGGGCCTGCTGATCACCATGCGTTCGGGGCCGGACTGGCTGACCGGCGGGGCGTTCGGGCTGGAAGCGAGCGCGGTGGCGATGGTGGTGGCGACGATCGCCGGGCTGATCGTGCTGGTCATCGCGGTGCGGCGCCATGGCACGGTGGCGCCGATGTGGATCGCCCCAAAAACCGGTTCCAACTGACCGGGCGAGGCGTTAGAGCGCGGGGCATGCGCACGCTTGATGATATCTATGACGAATATGAATTCCTCGATGGCGATGATCGCTATCGCCTGCTGATCGAACTGGGGCGAGCGCTTGAGCCGATGCCAGATGCGCTCAAGGCCGATGCCACGTTGGTGCGCGGCTGTTTGGCCAAAGTTTGGGTGTATCCTCTCGAATCTGGCGACGATCGGTTGCACTTTCTTGCCGACAGCGAATCCCCGTTTACAAAGGGGATGATCGCGCTCGTACTAGCCGTTGTACAAGATAGGCCTGCGTCCGAGGTCGCAAAAACCGACATAACTGGTGTGCTGGAGCGGTTTGGTTTGACGCGCCAATTGTCGTCGAGCCGGACCCAAGGTTTGCCCAACATGATCGCGCTGGTGCAGCAACACGCTGCGCGGATCGCCGGGGGATGACCATGCGAATCGTCGCGCTGCACCGCTATCCGGTCAAATCGCTGGGCGGGCAGGCGCTCGATGCAGTGCCGGTCGAACCGCGCGGGCTCGCCGGCGACCGGCGCTGGATGATGGTAACGCCCGAGGGCCGCTTTCTGACCCGGCGCGAAGTGCCCATGATGGCCCATGTCGGCGCCACCTGGACTGGATCGGGAATCGTGCTGTCGCACCCCGGTGCCGGGGATCTGGCGGTTGGCGACCCTGTGGCGGGTGACGCCATGCCGGTGCGGGTGTGGGGCGATACGGTTATCGCGACAGATGCGGGCGATACGGCGGCGCACTGGCTGTCGGACCGGTTCGCGCGGCCGGTGCGGCTGGTGCACATGCCCGAAACGGTGGTGCGCCCGGTCGATGCGGATTATGGCCGCGATGGCGATCAGGTCAGTTTTGCCGACGGGTTTCCGTTGCTGGTGACGGTGGTCGAATCGCTCGATGCGCTAAATCGCGCCCTGGCCAGCCCGGTGACGATGGCGCGGTTCCGCCCCAATCTGGTGATCGCGGGCGCCCCCGGTGCTTTTGCCGAAGACGGCTGGCAGGCCTTGCGGATCGGCGATGTGACCTTGCGCGTGGTCAAGCCATGCACCCGCTGCGTGATCACCACGCAAGATCCCGACAGCGGCGAAGTGGTGACGAAAATGGAACCGCTGCGCACGTTGATGGCGATGGGCCGTGTGATGCCCGGGCCCCGGCCAGAACCGATCTTTGGCCAGAACGCGATTCCCGATGGCGCCGGCACGATCGCCGTGGGCGATGCGGTTGTGGCAACGCGATAGCGGTCTAGGCTGACATCGTGATGCGGTGCTTGACGCTAGGGCGTTCGCACATCCTGGCATACCAGGCGATCAGGGCCTCGCACTGCGCAGGTACCGGCAATTTCACGATTCCGGCAAATATCAGGCCGCCGATGACCGTGATGTCGGCCATCGAGAAGGCTTCTCCGGCGACGAACGGCTGTACGCGCAGGATGCTGTCGAAATAATGCATCCCCCTGACGGCTTTGTCGCGCTGGCGCAGGCCCCACTCGGCGTTCTGATAGACTTCGACAAGCGGACCAAGCCCGGGCGTGGCATGGTGGAAATAGACGCTGATGGCGTCGAGCAGTTCCAGCTCGGCGCGCTTGTTCATCATGTGGATCAGGCCTCTTTCGCGCGGCGTCGTACCCGTCAGGACGGGATTGCCATCGAGCCAGTCCAGATATTCGCTGATCGCGGTGCACTCGGCGATCAGCGTGCCGTCGTCGAGTTCGAGCACCGGCAGCGTGCCCGAATAGTTCTTGCTGGCGATGAAGTCGGGCTGTTTGTGTTCGCCCTTCAAAAGATCGACCAGTTCGAACCGCACGCGCGATTGCAGGTTTTTCTCACCCAACGCGATCCGCACGCGCGCTGGATAGGGCCCCTGCGGAAAATCGTAGATCGTCATCATGGGCCGCACGGTCGGGTCGAAGGGCGTGAAAGAGGCCGTCATGGGTGCACCCTATCTGGCCCATCGGCCAGATCCAAGCGGGCATTGCCTGCGCGATCGACAGGCTTCAGATCGCGTCACGCACTTTGGCGATGCCTGCTTCGCGCTGGGCCTTCAGTTCGCGCTTCAACACTTTGGGATCGCGCGCAAACACAAAGCCGAAGCTGACGCCGCCATCCTTGCCTTCGGTGGCATGGTGCAGCTTGTGCGCCTGGACCAGCCGCATCGGATAGCCGCCGC
The DNA here is from genome assembly GCF_001519065.1 of Novosphingobium sp. FSW06-99. Taxonomy (GTDB): domain Bacteria; phylum Pseudomonadota; class Alphaproteobacteria; order Sphingomonadales; family Sphingomonadaceae; genus Novosphingobium. The sequence goes on along the minus strand of NZ_KQ954259.1, from coordinate 46,091 downwards.
GCGGGACATAGCGGAACCAGCGCTGGTGGACGATGCCGTCGTGGATCAGCGTGTAGATCGCGCCATAGACCATCACGCCCAGCCCGATCCAGGTGCCCGGCCACCACGCCAGCGCGCCCACCACGAGCGGGCTGCCGATCATGAAAAAGCTGATCGAGATCGCCGCGCCGACCACGGCATAGAGATCGTTCTTTTCGAAAAATCCGTCGTGGCGTTCGTGATGATCGCGGTGCCAGCCCCAGCCGAACCCGTGCATGACGTATTTGTGGCTGGACCACGCGACCAGCTCCATCGCCACGGCGGCGGTCAGGACGATTGCTGCGCGGATGAGGATCGCGGTGAACATGATGGCCGCGCTATAGCGGGCGATCGGTCGATTGACCATGCCACGCGCAAAGCCTGCCTTGAAATGCAACGCGGGTAGGCTTACCGCCAGACCATGGCTACGACGAACCCGCGCACGCTTTACCAGAAAATCTGGGATGCTCATGTTGTTGAACGCCGCGATGACGGCACCTGCCTGATCTATATCGATCGGCATCTGGTCCATGAAGTGACCAGCCCGCAGGCGTTCGAGGCGCTGCGACTCGCCGGGCGCAAAGTGCGGCGGCCCGATCTCACGCTGGCGGTGCCCGATCACAATCTGCCCACCACCGCGCGGCGTGATGCGGCGGGGCAGCGCATTGCGATCAAGGATGCGCAAAGCGCGCAGCAGCTTGCCGCGCTGGAGGCCAATGCGCCCGCGTTCGGCATCCGCTATATCGGCGATGCCGATCGCGAACAGGGCATTGTTCATGTGGTCGGCCCCGAACAGGGCTTTTCGCTGCCCGGCGCGACGATCGTGTGCGGTGACAGCCACACCGCCTGCCATGGCGGGCTGGGCGCGCTGGCGTTCGGCATCGGCACCAGCGAAGTCGAACACGTGCTGGCAACGCAAACGCTGCTGCTGAAGCAGTCGAAAGCAATGGAAGTGCGCGTCGAGGGCGATCTGGGGCCGGGGGTCACGGCCAAGGATCTGGTGCTGCATATCACCGGCGTGCTCGGCGCGGCGGGCGGCACCGGCTATGTCATCGAATATACCGGCTCGGCCATTCGTGCGCTGTCGATCGAGGGGCGCCTTACGGTGTCGAACATGGCGATCGAGCACGGCGCGCGCGCGGGCCTGATTGCGCCCGACGAGGCGACCATCGCTTATGTCAAAGGGCGCCCTTATGCGCCCAAGGGTGCCGACTGGGATGCCGCCGTGGCCTGGTGGCGCAGCCTGGCCACCGATCCCGGCGCCCGCTATGACAAAGTCGTGGTGATCGATGCCGCGCAGATCGTGCCCAGCGTGACCTGGGGCACCAGCCCCGAAGACGTGGTGCCGATTACCGGCGTGGTGCCTGCGCCCGACAGCTTTGCCGACGCGTCAAAGCGCGAGGCGGCGGCCAAGTCGCTGGCCTATATGGGGCTGGAACCGGGGCAGCCGCTGAATGCAGTCGAAATCCAGAACGTGTTCATCGGCAGTTGCACCAACAGCCGGATCGAGGATCTGCGCGCTGCCGCCGCCGTGTTGCGCGGTCGGCACAAGGCGCCGGGCGTCAAATGGGCGATCGTCGTGCCGGGGTCGGGGCTGGTCAAGGCGATGGCCGAGGCCGAAGGGCTGGACCAGGTGTTTGTCGAGGCGGGCTTTGAATGGCGCGAACCGGGCTGTTCGGCGTGCCTGGGGATGAACCCCGACAAAGTTCCGGCGGGCGAGCGTTGTGCATCGACCAGCAACCGCAACTTCGTCGGGCGGCAGGGCCCGGGCGCGCGTACCCATCTGGTCAGCCCGGCGATGGCCGCTGCCGCGGCGGTCGCCGGTCATCTGACCGACGTGCGCGATCTGGTTTGTTGAGCAAGGGAGTAACCCGCGTGAGCAAGAAGGAAAATGCCCCGGAAACGCCGGCCACCGGCACCGGATCGTGGTCTGGCGCCGCTGCGATCGCGGGCGCCGCGATCGGATCGGCGGCCGTGACCGCCGCGCTGCTCTATGCCTCGCGCCGCAAGGACCGGAGCGACAAGGCCAAGGCGCCGTTGCCGACGCTTCCCCCCGAAACCGACTGAGCGATCCATGGAACCTGTTACCACGATCGACGGCCGCGCCTATCCGTTCGGCCAGAAGAACGTCGATACCGATGTGATCATCCCGTCGCACTGGCTCAAGACGATCACCCGCGAAGGGCTGGGGCGCGGCGCGTTCGAAAGCCTGCGTACCGATCCCGACAACCTGTTCGACAGCGCCGAATTTTCCGGTTCGCCGATTCTGGTCGCGGGCGACAATTTCGGCTGCGGGTCCAGCCGTGAACATGCCGCCTGGGCGCTGCTCGATCTGGGTGTGCGCGCGGTGATCGCGCCGTCGTTTTCCGACATCTTTTCGGGCAACGCGTTCAAGAACGGCATCCTGACGGTGGTGCTGCCGCAGGATGCGGTCGACCGGCTGGCCGAAGTGGCGCGGACCCAGCCGATCCATATCGATCTGGAACAGCAGACGGTGACCACGCCGTTTCAGGACCGGTTTGCTTTCGACATCGATCCGTTCCGCAAGAATTGCCTGCTCAACGGGCTCGACGAAGTCGGGCTGACGCTGGCGCAAAGCGATGTGATCGGCGTGTTCGAAGATCGCGTGCGGGCGGAACGGCCTTTTCTGGCCACGGGTGTCGCGGCTTAAATGGTCGATTAAATTGCTTTTCAACGCGGCCAAATGTTGGCACGAAAAGGGCGTCCGTTGCGGGCGCCCTTTGTCGTTGGGGGTGCCGCGCGCCACTACACAATATCCGGGAGATCATGCATGAAAGCCTTGCTCAGCCACGCCGCCGGCGGCCCCGAAACGCTGGTGCTCGATAACCTGCCCGATCCGGTGGCGGGGCCGGGGCAGGTCGTGGTCGCGATCAAGGCCTGTTCGATCAACTTTCCCGACGCGCTGATGATTCGCGATCTCTATCAGTTCCGCCCGGCGCGGCCGTTTGCACCGGGTAGCGAGATCGCGGGGGTGATCACCGCGCTGGGTGAAGGGGTCACTGGCTGGGCGGTGGGCGACCGGGTGATCGGACTGATTGGCAGCGGCGGCCTGGCCACCCACGCCGTGGTCGAACAGGGGCGACTGTTCGCGCTGCCCGACGGTGTCGACTACGACACCGGTGCGGCGCTGTTGATGACGTATGGCACCAACTATCACGGGCTGGTCGATCGCGGGCACATCAAGGCGGGCGATGTCGTGCTGGTGCTGGGCGCGGCCGGCGGTGTCGGGCTGGCGGCGGTCGAACTGGCCAAGGCATTCGGTGCGCGCGTGATCGCTGCCGTATCGTCGGAGGAAAAGGCCGCGCTGGTGCGCGAGGTCGGGGCCGACGATGTGGTGATCTACGGCCGGGGGCCGTTCGACAAGGCGCAGTCAAAGGAGCTGGCCGATGCGTTCAAGACCGCGTGCGGGCCCAATGGCGCCAATATCATCTATGACGTGGTCGGCGGCGACTATTCCGAACCCGCCTTGCGCGCGATCGCCTGGGAAGGGCGTTTTCTGGTGGTCGGTTTCCCCGCCGGGATCGCGCGGCTGCCGCTCAACCTGACCTTGCTGAAATCGTGCGATGTCTGCGGGGTGTTCTGGGGCGCGTTCACCGCGCGCGAACCGGCGCGGTTCAAGGCCGAGGTCGCCGACTTGTTCGCCATGCTGACCGATGGACGGATCAATCCGCGTATCTATGCGCGCTATTCGCTCGATCGCGGGGCAGAGGCGATCGCCAGCCTGGAAAACCGCCAGGCGGTGGGCAAAGTCGTCGTCGAGATTGGTTGAGGTGTAGAATGGGCCACCCGGTTGTCCGGGTGGCCCGATCCCTGCCGTGGACGAGGAGGGAAAGTTGTCTGTCCTGCTTTGGGACAGGCTGTGCTGTGTCTCGTAACCGACAGGACCGCAGCCGTCCCCCAAAAAAGCGCCAATACCCACCACTTCGAACCAAATAGATAGACAAAACCCCGGCGCAACCGAAGTTGCGCCGGGGTTTTGTGTAATTTGTGCGAAGATCAGGCGTGGATCGGCTTGCCGGTTACCGCCATGGCCGCTTCTTTCAACGCCTCGGAATGCGTCGGATGGGCGTGACAGGTATAGGCGATATCTTCGCTGGTGGCGCCGAATTCCAGCGCCAGCGCGGCTTCGGCGATCATCGTTCCGGCGACGCTGGCAATCGCCCATACGCCCAGCACGCGGTCGGTTTTCGCATCGGCGATCACTTTGACAAAGCCGTCGAATTCGCGATTGGTCTTGGCGCGGCTGTTGGCCAGCATCGGAAACTTGCCGACCTTGATTTCGCCCGCGGCGCGTGCGGCTTCTTCGGTCAGGCCGACACCGGCGAATTCGGGATTGGTATAGACCACGCCGGGGATCACCGCGTGGTTGACGATCCCGGTCAGCCCGGCGATGTTTTCGGCGACCGCAATGCCTTCGTCCTCGGCCTTGTGCGCCAGCATCGGGCCGGGGATCACATCGCCGATCGCCCACACGCCATCGACCGCGGTGCGGAAATCGTGGTCGGTTTCGATCTGTCCGCGTGCGTTGGGGACCAGCCCGATGGCATCGAGGCCCAGACCATCGGTGTTGGGCTTGCGCCCGATCGCCACCAGCACGACATCGGCGTCGAGCGTTTCCGACGCGCCGCCCGCCGACGGTTCCAGCGTCAGCACAGCCTTGCCGCCGGTGACTTCGACGCCGGTGACTTTGGTCGACAGCTTCAGCTCAAGACCCTGTTTCTTGAAGATCTTGGCGGCTTCCTTGCGCACATCGCCGTCCATGCCGGGCAGCAACTGGTCAAGATATTCGATCACGGTCACTTTTGCGCCCAGACGCCGCCACACCGAGCCGAGTTCCAGCCCGATCACCCCGCCGCCGATCACCGCAAGATGACCGGGGACTTTGTCGAGCGCCAGCGCGCCGGTCGAATCGACCACGATGCCGCCATCGTTGTCGATGACGACGCCGGGCAGCGGCGTGACCGACGATCCGGTGGCGATGACGATGTTCCTGGCGGTGACCCGCTCGCCGGCCACCGTCACGGTGTGCGCGTCGGCAAACGTGGCATGGCCCTTGAGCCAGGTGACCTTGTTCTTCTTGAACAGGAATTCGATCCCGCCGGTCAGTTCCTTGACGGCGGTCGCCTTTTCGCCCTGCAACACGCCAAGGTCGAGTTCGACTCCGGTGGTCTTGACGCCGAATTTGGCCATCGTGCCGTTGGCGGCCTCGTCATAGAGCTCCGACCCGTGCAGCAGCGCCTTTGACGGGATGCACCCGACGTTCAGGCACGTGCCGCCCAGCGTCGCGCGCCCTTCGGCGCAGGCGGTCTTCAACCCCAGTTGGGCGGCGCGGATCGCTGCCACATAGCCACCGGGGCCCGCACCGATCACCAGCACGTCGTAGTCGTATTCAGCCATTGCCATGGTCCTTTGCGATGCCACCGGTCACAGGTCGATCAACAGCCGCGTCGGTTCCTCGATCGCTTCCTTGATGGTCTTGAGCGCGGTGACGGCTTCGCGGCCGTCGATCAGGCGGTGATCGTAGGACAGCGCGATATACATCATCGGGCGGATCACGATCTGCCCGTTGCGCACGACCGGGCGGTCTTCGATACGGTGCAGGCCGAGCACGGCCGACTGCGGCGGGTTGATGATCGGCGTCGACATCAGGCCGCCGAACACGCCGCCATTGGAAATGGTGAACGTGCCACCCTTCATGTCTTCCATCGTCAGCGTGCCGTCGCGCGCCTTCTTGCCGTATCCTGCAATCGCCTGTTCGATCCCGGCGAATGACAGCTTGTCGACATCGCGCACCACCGGCACGACCAGCCCGTTGGGCGCCGACACCGCGATCGAGATGTCGACATAGTCGTGATAGACGATTTCATCGCCTTCGATGCGCGCATTGACCGAGGGAATGTCCTTCAGCGCCAGCACCGATGCCTTGGCAAAGAACGACATGAAGCCCAGCTTGATGCCGTGCTTCTTTTCAAAGGCATCCTTGAACTTGTCGCGCGCGCCCATCACTGCCGACATGTCGACATCGTTGAACGTGGTCAGCAGCGCGGCGTTTTCCTGCGCCGATTTCAGCCGCTTGGCGATGGTCTGGCGCAACCGCGTCATCTTGACGCGTTCTTCGTTGCGGCCGGGGGCACTGGCCACGCTGGCGGGCACCGTGGCGGGGGCGGCAGGCGCGGGCGTGGCCGCCTTGGCCTGCGCGGCGGCGAGTACGTCTTCCTTGGTCAGCCGTCCGCCCGCGCCGGTGCCTTTGACCGTGGCGGGGTCGATGCCATATTCCAGCACGGCGCGGCGCACGGCTGGTGACAATGCAGCGGCATCGCCTTCGGACGCCGCCTTGGCGACGGCAGGCGCCACCGGGACGGGCGCGGGTACAGGGGCGGCAACCGGTGCAGGGGCGGCGACAGGCGCAGGCGCCGGGGCGGGGGCAGCGGCGCTGCCTGCCGCTTCGATCAGCGCCAGCAATGCGCCGACCGACACGGTATCACCCTCCCTGGCGATCAGATCGCCCAGAATACCGGCAGCAGGCGCGGGCACATCGACCGCGACTTTGTCGGTTTCAAGGCTGACGATGGGTTCGTCGAGCGCAACCGCTTCGCCGGGCTTTTTCAGCCATTGGCCGACGGTCGCTTCGCTGACGCTTTCACCGAGCGTCGGCACCTTGACTTCGATGGACATAACAGGGGTTCCTTGGTCGGGAATTGTTCAAACGGGGTGGGATCAGGCTTTCTTGCGGCGGCGGATTTCGCCGCGCACCGACAGCGCGAGCGCATTGGCGACCAGCGCCGCCTGCTCGTTGGCATGGCGCTTGGCCAGGCCCGTGGCAGGCGATGCGGCACCGGCGCGGCCGGCATAGCGCGCGCGGGTGACTTTGCTGCCCGCCGCTTTCAACGCGTCCTCGATGCGCGGTTCGACAAAGAACCAGCCGCCGTTGTTCTTCGGCTCTTCCTGGCACCACACCACGTCTTCCAGATGGGGCATGCGCGACAGGCGCAGCGCCAGCGGTTCGCCGGGGAAGGGGTAGAGCTGTTCCAACCGGATGATCTGCACATCGGTCAGGCCCTGCTGGTCGCGCGCCTCGAACAAGTCATAGGCGACTTTGCCGCTGCACAGGATGACCTTGCGGGTTGATGCATCGTCGGGGCCGTTGACGTCGGACAGGATGCGCTGGAAATGGCCCTCGCCGATGAATGCCGAAGCGTCCGACTTGGCCATCGCGTGGCGCAGCAGGCTCTTGGGCGTCATGATGATCAGCGGTTTGCGGAACGGACGGTGCATCTGGCGGCGCAACACATGGAAATAGTTGGCCGGGGTGGTGATGTTGCACACCTGCAGATTGTCTTCGGCACACAGTTGCAAATAGCGTTCCAGCCGGGCCGAGGAATGTTCCGGGCCCTGGCCTTCATAACCATGCGGCAACAGCATCACCAGCCCGTTGGCGCGCAGCCATTTGGCTTCGCTGGCGGCGATATACTGGTCGATGACGATCTGTGCGCCGTTGGCGAAATCGCCGAACTGCGCTTCCCACAGCACCAGCGTCTTGGGATCGGCGCTGGCATAGCCATATTCATAGCCGAGCACGCCATATTCGGACAGCGGGCTGTCGTGCACTTCGAACCGGCCATGCGGCAGCGTGGCAAGCGGCACGTATTTGTGCTCGTCGGTCTGGTCGACCCACACCGCATGCCGCTGGCTGAACGTGCCACGGCCCGAATCCTGGCCCGACAGGCGCACGTTGAAGCCTTCGGTGGCCAGGCTGCCGAACGCCAGCGCTTCGCCAGTGGCCCAGTCGAACCCCTTGCCGGTCTTGAACATTTCGCGCTTGGCATCGATCACGCGGCCCAGCGTCTTGTGCACGGTCAGGTCTTCGGGAACGGTGGTCAGCACGCGGCCCAGACTGTCGAACAGCTTTGCATCGATGCCGGTGGGCACGTTGCGCCGCGCGGTGACCGGGTCGGCAGGCTTGTTCAGCCCGCTCCAGCGGCCGCCGAACCAGTCGGCCTCGTTCGCCTTGTAGCTCTTGGCCGCATCGAATTCGGCTTCGAGCGTGGCGACAAAGCTTTCTTCGGTGGCGGCTTTCCAGGCGCCGTCGATCACGCCCTGCGCGATCAGCTTTTGCGCATAGAGTTCGCTGATCGCCGGGTGCTGGCGGATTTTGGCGTACATCAGCGGCTGGGTGAAACTGGGCTCGTCGCCTTCGTTGTGCCCGAACCGGCGATAGCACCACATGTCGACCACCACGTCGCGACCGAACCGCTGACGATAATCGATCGCCAGCTTGCACGCGAACGTCACCGCTTCGGGATCATCACCGTTGACATGGATGATCGGCGCCTGGACGCCCTTGGCGACGTCGGACGGATAGGGCGATCCGCGCGAAAACTGCGGGCTGGTGGTGAAACCGATCTGGTTGTTGACGATGAAATGGATGCACCCGCCGGTGTCGTACCCGCGCACGCCGGAAAAGCCGAAGCATTCCCACACGATGCCCTGGCCCGCAAACGCGGCGTCGCCGTGGATCAGCACCGGCAGCACCTGTTTGTGCTTGCCCGGCCCGATATCGTCGCGGAACACCTGTTGCGCACGGGTCTTGCCCAGCACGACAGGGTCCACCGTTTCCAGGTGCGACGGGTTGGGCTGCAGGCTCATGTGCACCTTGATCCCGTCGAATTCACGGTCGGTCGAGGTGCCCAGGTGGTATTTCACATCGCCCGACCCGCCGACATCTTCAGGGTTGGCGGTGCCGCCCGAAAATTCGTGGAAGATCACGCGATAGGGTTTGTGCATCACGTTGGCGAGCACGTTGAGGCGGCCGCGGTGCGACATGCCATAGATCATTTCACGCACGCCGAGCTGGCTGCCGTATTTGATCACCGCTTCGAGCGCGGGAATCATCGATTCGCCGCCATCGAGGCCGAACCGTTTGGTGCCGACATATTTGCGGCCGAGGAACTTTTCGTATTGTTCGCCGCGAATGACGGCGGCCAGGATGGCCTTTTTGCCGTTGGGGGTAAAGTCGATCGACTTGTCGCCGCCTTCGATCCGGTCCTGGATGAAGGCGCGTTCCTCCACATCGGCGATGTGCATGAATTCAAACGCGATCTTGCCACAATAGTTGCGGCGCAGGATCGCCACGATCTCGCGCGGGGTGGCCCATTGCAGGCCCAGCACACCGCCCAGGTAGACCTTGCGATCGAGCGCGGCGCCGATAAAGCCGTGGTATTCGGGCGACAGGTCGGCGGGCAGATCCTGCCGCGACAGGCCCAGCGGATCGAGATCGGCGGTCAGATGCCCGCGCACGCGATAGGTGCGGATCAGCATCATCGCGCGGATCGAATCCGCAGCCGCCTGTTCGAGCGCGGCATCGTCGAGCTTTGGCGCATCCTTTTTCTGCGCCTTGGCGATTTCCAGCTTGAGCGCCATCGGATCGAGCGCGCGGGTCAGATCGTCTCCGGCGGCGGCATCGGTAACCGGCCAGCGCTGCGATGCCCAACTGGGCCCCTGTTGCGGCCCGTCCTGTGCCGGATCGACATCGAATTCGTGCAATTCGTGACCCATCGTCTCAACTCCTGTGCCCCGGGGAGGGTGGGGCTTCGGAAATCCCGGCGCGCCAGGGGGCCGGGCTGCTTTCCTGAACTTCGGCCATGCGGCAGAACCTCGTGTCCTGCCATATGACCGGTAAAAAACCGTCTTGCCATGACCCTTGGGGCAAATACCTTGCGGTCATGGTTCAACAATGGCCGGGCCGCCGCCCCTGCCCGGATGATCCTGAACCCCGGCTGGCCGGAAGGATCGCCCGGACGGGGGCGGCGGCGCGGATGATATCAGGCCAGTTCGGGTGCGATACCCTTGCAAGCCACCAGCAGTTCCTTGACCGCGTCGACCGAGACCTGAAGGTTGGCCTTGGCCGTGTCGTCGAGCGCGATCTCGATGACTTTTTCAACGCCGCCCGCACCGATCACCACCGGCACGCCGACATAGAGGCCATCGACGCCATATTCGCCGCTGACATAGGCTGCCGAGGGCAGGATGCGCTTCTGGTCCTTCAGATAGGCTTCAGCCATCGCGATGCCCGAGGCGGCCGGGGCATAGAATGCCGAACCGGTCTTGAGCAGGGCGACGATTTCGCCGCCGCCGCCGCGCGTGCGCTTGACGATGTCGTCGATGCGCTCCTGCGTCGACAGGCCCAGCTTGATCATGTCGGTCACCGGGATGCCTGCGACGGTCGAATATTCGACCACCGGTACCATCGTGTCACCATGGCCGCCCAGCACGAACGACGACACGTCGCGCACCGAAACGCCGAATTCCCACGCCAGGAACGTGGTGAAGCGCGCCGAATCGAGCACACCGGCCATGCCGACGACTTTGTTGTGCGGCAGGCCCGAAAATTCACGCAGCGCCCAGACCATCGCATCGAGCGGGTTGGTGATGCAGATCACGAAAGCGTCGGGGGCGTTGGCCTTGATCCCTTCGCCGACCGCCTTCATCACTTTCAGGTTGATGCCGAGCAGGTCGTCGCGGCTCATGCCGGGCTTGCGCGGCACACCGGCGGTGACGATGATCACGTCGGCGCCGGCAATATCCTTGTAGTCGTTGGTCCCGGTGATCGAGGCGTCAAAACCTTCGACCGGGCCGCATTGCGACAGATCGAGCGCCTTGCCCTGGGGGACGCCTTCGGCCACGTCGAACAGGACGATGTCGCCCAGTTCCTTTTGCGCGGCGAGGTGGGCGAGCGTGCCACCGATATTCCCGGCGCCGATCAGCGCAATTTTCTTGCGAGCCATGCTTTAGGGTCCTTTCCCGTCGTGCGGGACTGAACAAAGGTCACTTGTCCACCGTCTGGGAGCCTGCCCATGTCCCGCATGACAGGAGGGCTCCCGGTGGAATGCGCCGGTCGTTAAGCCTGTGGGAATGGGATTGCAAGGCGTTAAAACGTCGTATTTCCGGGTTTTTGTGATAACGGTTCGCATTATCAGATACAGCTTTACGCGCCACTCCGACGGTCGTGCGCGCACCAAAACGGCCCATGCCGCCTTGCGCCGCATGGGTTGACTCGCTTTTGCTTGACTGGCGTAGCGCAACTGAACGCAAGCTGACCCGATCCGCCGGTGCGGACCGGGCCAGCCCGGGTTTCAGCCAAGCATCTTGCTGATTTCGTGCCACCAGCGCGCATCGTTGCTGTCGCCGCGCGCATTGGCATTGGCGGCGGCCATGCGCGCGCATTCGGCAGCGGCCAGGCCATGCGTGGCAAACAGGCGCAAGGCCGCCTGCACGCGCACATCGCCGATCACGTCGTTGGAGATCGCCATGATACGCGTGCTGCGCTGGTTGTCGTTGTGCGCCTGACGTCGTGGTTGCCGCGACGGGCGCACCAGCGCGGGCGAAATGATCCCGTAACGGGGGGCAAAGCGCAGCATTGGTGGGGTCTCCTCCACGAAGATTGAACATCTCGACCCGCGCTTGATAGCGTGGACGGATGAAGGCCCTGTGAGGCGACAAGGTAAAGAATATGAAAACCCTGATTGCGGGTTTGATTTCAGGCGCCTGGCTGATGAATCCAGTGCGCGGCGCTGTCGTATTGCGGTTCCGCCTCGGGGCGCACGGCGCCCGAACCGGGCAGAATGTGGCTATGCTGCACCGGATCGGCAGCGGGTGAGGCGGTGTGGGTCAGCGGTTGCTGGCCAAACGTTGCACCCGCGCGCACGATCGCCGGATCGGCGCCAGCGGGCGCGGGATTGGCACGCAACGCCGCCAGCCGCCCGGCTTCGAACGCTTTTTCGAGCGCAAGCGGATCGGCAAAGTCGGCGCCGGTCGAAATCCACGTATGCGGATGCGGCGCGGCCGGCGGTTCGCCGCCGGCATAGACCGCGTTGAACGCGCGCGGCGCGCCCGCGCTGCCGCTCCAGCGATAGAACCGGTGCGCGCCGATGGTGCCCAGAAAGGTCATGCTGTCGGCCCAGCCGGGGTGCACCGCGCTGGTGTGGTAATGCGTGGCAAGACCGACCGGCGCATAGACCTGGCCTGCCAGCGCCGCCTTGGCCACGCGCCGTGCGCGCAGCCAATAGGCCACCATCGGCGCGCGCGCGAGCGATCCGTCGCAGGCAAAGCTGAACTGGCAGCCGGGCCGTTCCGAGCCCTGATAGACCACCCCGCACACCGTCTTGGGAAAGGCGGGATGGGCCACGCGGTTGAGTACGACTTGCGCCACTGCGCGCTGGCCGTCGTCGGGTTCGCGCGCCGCCTCATAATAGATCGCCGCGGTCATGCATTGCAGCGCGCGCGATCGGTCGAGCCCGCTGCCCGCAAGCAGGGTGGGCCGCGCCACCTGGCCGGCCGGCACCGCCGGTGCGCTGCCTGCCGCGTGGTCCCACACCGCCGGGGGCGGCAATTCCGCAGGGCGCGCGACACCCGGCGCATGCCAGGGTGCGTTGCCGGATTGCGCCATCGCGCCGTGGATTCCGCGCGGATCGCCCCAGCCGAGCACGGCCAGCATGGCGGGCAACAGCCCGAGCAGCACGGCCAGCCCGATCCGCCAGCGCAAGCGGGCGCGGCGCCCCTGGACACGGTGCAGCTCGGCCTGCTTTTCGAGTACCGCCGCGCGCAGATCGGCCACTGGCACGTCCGCGTCGACCACCGGCGCAGCGCCGCGCCCCGCAGGCGGCGGGGGCACGACGACCGGACGATAGTCGATTTCGAGTGGCATGATGTCCCGGGCCTGGCTGTGGCGCATTGCGCCTATCCGATTTGGCGACCAGGCGCATCCGCGTTTGGCGCGGCGTACCGATATGTGACACACCCCTGCCAACCGCTTAACGCAGGCCCGTGCGGCGTGTGCGCGGGGTTGTTCTGTGGCCAGCGCGCCGCTATGCGCGCCAGGCCTGCCTGTTGCGAACGGTGGAGCATGGATAGCCCGCACGCAGTTTGGGAGTGGCAGATGACCGTGGTGAAGCGCAGGATCACCACAGCCCCGACGGCTGTGATGGGCCTGATCCTGCTGGCAAGCGGTATCCCGGCGGTGCATGCGCAAGTCGCCCCGCCGCCTGCCGCTCCACCGCCCGCCCCGGCGCCTGCTGCCGACGACTATCCCCCGCCCGAAGAAGCACAGGCCGCGCCCGATGTCGCGCCGGTTGCGGTAACGCTGCTGGCCACCGGATCGGCGCTGCCGGTGGACAAGCTGGCGCAGCCGGTCACCGTGCTGACCGCAGACGATCTCGATCGCATCGGCGGGGCCGATTTCACCCGCGTGCTGGCGGCAATTCCCGGCGCAACGTGGGAACGCGATGGCGCCGCCGGAGCCTATACCGGCCTTCATCTGCGTGGCAGCGGCGCCGCCGACACATTGGTGCTGATTGATGGCGTGCGCATGCAGGATGTCGCCGCGATTGGTGGCGGGTTCGATTTCGGCACGCTGACCGGGGTCGGTATCGATCGCATCGAAGTGCTGCGTGGCAGCGATTCGGTGGTCTGGGGCAGCGGTGCGATCGGCGGGGTGATGGCGATCACGACGCCCGAAACCAAAGGGTTGAATGCCTCGTTCGAAGTGGGCAGCCGCGACACGCTGGCCGAAAACATCGCCTATGGCGTGCGCACCGATCGCTATGCGCTGTCGCTCAACACCGGCTATACCGCCACCAACGACATTCCCGGCAGCAAGGACGACGGGCCGGGCGGATTTCACCAATGGCGTGTGGGCGGGCGCGGGCGCTATAACCTGACCGACGCATTGAGCCTGGTTGCGGTGGCGCGCTATGCCGACGACAAGGCCAACGGCAATGCCTTTCCACTGCCGTTTGAACTGGCGCGCGATTCCGCGCAGGCGCTCGAAACCGAACAGTTTTCCGGGCGGGCCGGGGCGCATTACGAAAAGAACGCGCTGACGCTTGATGGCGGTTATGCCTTTTCGACCACGCGCACGGTCTATGTGGTGGATACCGGTTCGGGTGAACTGGCGGCCAACTGGCTGGGCAAGTCGCGCCGCGCCGATCTGACCGGCGCGGTCAAACTGCCCGATGGCTTTACCGTCAACTTTGGCGCCGATGACGAATGGACCGGCTATGCCAGCAGCTTTGACGTCGAGCATCACGCGCGCGACGACAGCGGCCATGTGCTGCTCGGCTGGTATGGCGCATCGGCAACGCTGGCGGCCGGGGTGCGCCTCGATGACGACAGCGTGTTCGGCACGCATGAAAGCTATAGCGTGAACGCCAGCGCCAATCTGGCCGAAGGCCTGCGCCTGCGCACCAGCTATGCCGAAGGGTTCAAGGCGCCCACGCTGTACCAGCTCTATTCCGGGTTCGGCAACGCCAGCCTGCGCCCCGAAACGGCGCAAAGCTATGATGGCGGGCTGGAATTTACAGGCGCGGGCGGCACGGTAAAGCTCGCGGCCTCGGTCTATCGCCGCGACAGCCACGATCTGATCGATTTTACCGAATGTCGGGGCGTGGCCGATCCGGCCTGTGCCGCACGGCCCAATGGCACGTTCCGCAATGTCGGGGTGGCCCGGGCCGACGGCGCAGAGCTGGAAGCGACCTATGCCCCGTCGTTCAAATGGCGGGTGACCGCGCTCTACAGTTATGACCATGCCACCGATCGAACGCCCGGCGATCCCGACGCGGGCAAGGATCTGGCGCTGCGTCCGCGCGATGCGGTCACGCTGTCGACCGACTGGACCACGCCGTTCAAGGGCATGGTGCTGGGCGCCGACTTGCGCGTACAGTCCGCCAGTTGGGGCGATGCCGCCAACACGCTGCGGCTGCCGCCGGGCGAGATCACCACGCTGCGCGCCAGCCTGCCGTTCGGCAGTTTCCTCGATTTCTATGCCCGCATCGAAAACTTGTTCAACGATCACGAACCGACCGCAGCGGGCTATGGCGCGCCCGGACGCGGCGTGTTTGCGGGCGTCAGGGTCCGCTATTGATAACCCGTGCGGCCACCGCCCTGGCCGTGCTGCTGATCGCCGCAGCGCCGCTGTCCGCGCGCGCGCAGGGCCCGCGTATCGTGTCGCTCAATCCGTGCAGCGATGCCATTCTGGTCGAGGTCGCCGATCCGGCGCAGATTGTCGCGCTGTCGGCCTATAGCCGCGATCCGGCCAGTTCGTCGCTGCCGCCCGGCGTGGCGGCGCGCTATGCCACCACGCATGGCACGCTCGAAGAAGTGCTGTCGCTGCATCCCGATGTGGTGGTCGACGGGGCCTTTGCTGCGCCGGCGATGGTCGGCGCCTATCACCGGCTCGGGCTGCGGCTGGAATTGCTGGGCACCCAGCGCAACGTGGCCGATGCGCTGGCCGATGTGCGCCACCTGGCGGCCATCGCAGGCCACCCCGATCGCGGCGAGGCGCTGGTGCGGCGAATCGACGCGGCGTTGACGGCCGCCGCGCCGCCACCGCGCCGCGCGCCGGTCGAGGCGGTGTTCTGGGAATGGGGCGGGATCGTTGCCGGGTCCGATACGCTGATCGGTGATCTGCTGATGCGCACCGGCTTTGCCAATCTGCCCGCGCGGCAGGGCTATCACCAGGCGGCGATCTATCCGATCGAGCGCCTGCTGGCCCATCCGCCGCGCGTGCTGTTGACAGTGGGCGATGATCGCATGCTGCATCATCCTGCGCTGGCGGCGGTAAAGGGCATGGCGCGCGCCGATTTTCCCGCCGGATTGCTCTATTGCGGCGGGCCGACGATCATGCGTGCTGCCGCGTACCTGGCGGCCCTGCACAGGGCACTTGGCTGATGGCGGCGCGCTGGTGGATCATGCTGATCGTGCTGCTGGTGGTGGCGCTGCCGCTGTCGTTGCTGGCGGGGCAGGTGTGGATCGATCCGTTCGGTCCGCCGGTGCCGGGCGCAGTGCCGATCCTGATCGACCTGCGTGCGCCGCGCGTGGTGCTGGCGCTGGTGATCGGCGGCGGGCTGGGTGCGGCGGGCGCGGCGATGCAGGGCTATCTGCGCAATCCGCTGGCCGATCCGGGGCTGTTCGGGATTGCCCCGCTGGCGGCGCTGGGGGCGGTGCTGTCGTTCTGGACCGGAACCACCGTGCAGGGCTGGACCCTGCCGCTGTTTGCTTTTGCCGGGGCGGGCCTGGCGATGGCGCTGCTGGTGCTGATCGCCGGGCGGGGCGGCGATGGGGGGATCGGGCGCGGGGTCACGCTGTTCACGCTGGCGGGGATGATGATCGCCAGCCTGGCGGGTGCGCTGACCAGTCTGGTGATCAGTCTGTCGCCCAATCCCTTTGCGCTGACCGAGATCGTCACCTGGCTGATGGGCGCGCTGGAAAACCGCAGTTGGCACGATGTCGCGATTGCCGCACCGCCCACGCTGATCGGCGTGGCGTTGCTGGCGCGCATCGGCCCCTCGCTCGACGCACTGACGCTGGGCGACGCGGCGGCGCGCTCGCTGGGGGTCGAACCGGCGCGGTTGCATGCGGCGATGGTGCTGGGGGTCGGGCTGGTGGTGGGCGGCGGCGTGGCGGTGGCGGGGATCGTCGGCTTTGTCGGCCTGATCGTGCCGCATCTGGTGCGTCCGTTGACCGACCATCGCCCCGGTACGCTGATCGTGCCGAGCGCGCTGGCGGGCGCGCTGCTGGTGCTGGTGGCCGACAGCGCGTGTCGGGTATGGCCGCTGACTGGCGGCGAACTGCGGCTGGGCATCGCGCTCAGCCTGATTGGTGCGCCGTTCTTCCTGATGCTGCTGATGCGGCTGCGCCGGGATATGGCATGACCTTGCGCGCCGACAGCCTGACCGTGCCCGGGCGGCTGAACGCGGTGCGCGTGGATCTCGCGCCGGGCCGGATCACCGCCATCGTCGGGCCCAACGGTGCGGGTAAGTCGACGCTGCTGGCAGCGCTGGCGGGGTTGATCCCCGGTGCCGTCACGCTCGGCGATCGTGCGCTGGGCGCGATGACGCCGCGCGAACGGGCCATGGTGATCGGCTATCTGCCGCAAGGCAACGACGTGGCGTGGAACATGGCGGTGGCCACGTTGGTTCGCCTCGGCCGGCTGCCCCACCGCACCGGGCGCGCGACCGATGACAACGCGGTGGCCGCCGCCTTGTCCGACATGGCGCTTGGACCCTTGGCCCGGCGTCCGGTCGGCACGCTGTCGGGCGGCGAGCGCGCGAGGGCGCTGCTGGCGCGGGTGCTGGCGGGTGAACCCGACTGGGTGCTGGCCGACGAACCGCTGGCCAGTCTCGACCTTGCCCATGCCCGCGCCCTGCTGCTGCATTTCCGGCGGCTGGCCGATGCGGGCAAGGGCGTTGCGCTGGTGCTGCACGATCTGGCGCAGGCGATGAACCATGCCGATCATGTGGTGGTGCTGCACCATGGCGCGGTCGTCGCGATGGGGCCGCCGACAGAGGTGCTGAATCCTGTGGTAATCGGCAAAGTCTGGGGGGTTGAGGTTAGCTGGCATGGCAATGCCGGTATGCAGGCGTTGCTTTGGTAAATGCCAGAGTAAGCTCATTCAGAGAATGAACTTGTTAAATGAATAAATGTCGCGGTGTTCTTTCGCGCTGATTTACACAATCGCACCAAAATGGTAGTTATCATTTGGGCTGCTTGGGTGGGAAACATTGTGTTTGACGAAATCATTGAAGTGCTTGAGAAATTGATCGCAGCTTTGGAAGCTGCAGATCTGCCTCAGCCCGCTGCGCACCTCTCCGAGGCGATCGATGCCCTGGAGGTAGAGACGGAACGCGCATCGTCAACGCAAATCCTGAAGTTGAACATTGCCTATCACGGCAAGAAGGTTTGAATCTGGATGCTTCATGCCCTGCGTTAGAACAAGGCTTATGCATGGTCTTGGTTCAGCGCTCAAGCGGCTGGTCTGGCATTGAGAAGTGAAAGGTCCGAGAGAGACGCCGTGCTTGGCGTATTTTAACGCATGCCGAAATATGCAGCTTTCATTGCAGTAATTTTATCTACTTTCATAAGCATGTCGAGCTTTTGCTCTGCACTGTAATGTTCATTGGTGAAGACCAACACGATATTTTTCAACGTGACCGCCATGTCATCGATGATTTCGTCTCTTTTGCTGATTTTCTGGTGAAGTTCAGAAACTTCCCAGTATAAATCATTGAACTTTCCTTGCGAAAGGAACGAGTTGGTCAAGAATCCGGCCACGCAGCCCACGCAGCCAATTACCGGCAGCCAAACAAAACTGACCATCGAGCGATTCCTAGCCAAATTCTGTGATTGAGTGCCGCCGACGACCATCTCGCCGCCCGGATTTTAAGGTTAGCAAACCATGTCTCCAGTCGCAATTGCAGATTGCTGAAATGGCAGGGCACATTTGATGGCGGGTTGTTTCGGGGTGAATAATATGGTAAATTTTTGTGTTGCAATTATTGCTGCGTGTCTTGCGATGCGCAGGTCAAATGTCTGCGGAATATCAGTTTCCGGGCATTGGCAGGTTTGTTTCGACAGAGCATTCGCGTCTGGCCGCTTGCGCGCGCGGTTTGCAGCCTGAGTCGGCAGCTTGCCGAGGGATGACTCCACATCCACAATGGCATCAATAGCGTGATATTACGCAAGTAATTTATCTTGCATACCCCTGAATAAGGAATAAAAATTTTCTGGCGTCCGTAGACTGGCATTCTTAGGGGGGTCTGATGGTGCGGCAAAGACGGGCTGGAATTACCTTTGATCAAGGGGGTTCTCCAACCATCGAATCATCCGGTGCTATGCCACTCGAATATGCCGTGATGCAGCAATTGGAGGGGTTGGCGAGCAGTTTTCGCGACTTGATTTCAGTTAATCTGGAATTGTGCGATGCGTTGAAAGCGGGGCATCCGACCAGTGGTGGGGGCATCACGTTTCTGTCTCCTGAAAACAGGAGGGACATGCTGCTGTTTGCCGCCAAGGGCGAATACAAGGGTCGCAGGCAACGTGATTCGGTGTTTTCCGTGACCGGTTTGCTTGCCGATCCAGGTTGGGACATCCTGCTCGATCTGTTCATATCGAGGCTGGAGAACAAGACCATCTCAATTACCAGCGCCTGCATCGCCTCATGCGTGCCGTCAACGACCGCGCTGCGGTGGATAACGGTGCTGGAAAAAGAGAGCTTGGTCTACCGCTCGGCCGACAAGCGCGACAAGCGTCGGCAGAACGTCGATTTGTCCGATGACGGTTTCGCCAAAATGGCGGCTTATTTCGAGGAAAAGATCGCCCGGGCGCTGCAGATTGCCAGAGCGATGCAATAGGTCGTTTAGGGCGATCCGGGGCAGGGGCGCACACCAAGGTGTGCCAGGCGTCAGGAGGCGGGTTTTGCGCTCGCGATGTTGCAGGTGATCGTGGTGGATCCGTCCGCTGCCGGGGGTGACTGCGCCACGAACGGATACGTCTGGCCGTTGAAGGTGAACTTGTCGCTCGTGCTCAGTGCGGTGGCCGTCGACAAGTCGTCGAGCATGCGGTTGCAGTACGTCCAGGTCAGGTTGTTCATGGCGTCGATGGCGGGCCAGCCGGGGCTGTATCTGTACAGCGGCCCCGTCGGATCGGGGTGATTGGCCTGCGATTTCAATTCGGTGTCGATCGCGGCTTCGGCATCGCGGAAGGTTTTGTAGGCGCCGTCGTGGAACGGAGCGACCGAGTTCACGATGATATAACGGGCCGACCGGTTTGCGGCAGCGGCGTGATGAAAATCGATGATGATCTGGCCCGTCGCGGACAGCAGCACTTCGACCGAACCGAGCCAGTTGCCCGACCCAATGTCGCTGAGGAATTTCTGGAATTTTTCGGTCGGCAGCGAATATTTGGCCAGTTGCACGATGTCCTCTTCCAGCATGGCGTCATAGGCTTCGACGTTTTCCTGGCACCCGGCGGTCAGATTGGGCGAGGACGCCGCCGCTGTCGGATCGTTGCAGCGTCTGCCGATCATGTTGAAAACATAAGTAATGTGGCGACTGGCGATGACCAGTGTCTTGATCAGCGCTTCTCGATCGGTGGTGGTCAGCGCGTTGTGCTGGCCGGTATCGGCCAGCACGGCGGCTATTTCGGCGACACGGAATATCTCGGCATTTTCGGTATAGGCAGGTAGAAACGAATTTGTCTCTGCACCCAGCAGTCCGGCCGGTACAGTGCCGTCTTTGGTCGCAAGATGCGAAATCTGACCGCACGAGGATAACGAAATTCCCGCCAGCAATAGGCCAACGGACCGACACGAAAAGGCTTTTTTCATGATTTCCCCCAACGTTCGTCGTGACGCGCGCGCCCATCCTATTTGCGAAATGACGAATTCTATTGGGAATGAATGGTCTCAAATTCCGATCGTTTCGTAAATGGGCAATTCTACCGGGTTGCACTGACGTGCAGTCATACCTCCCGCCCTTATTCCCGCTTGCCCTGTCACGCATCCATGCCAAAGGGCGCCATGCGCGGCTTGCGTGAATCGAACAAATATGGAACACGGACGGCATGTCCCTCAACACGATATCGGTGCGCGGTGCGCGCGAGCACAATCTCAAAGGCTTTGATATCGATCTGCCGCGCGATGCGCTGATCGTCATCACCGGGCTGTCCGGCTCGGGCAAATCCAGCCTGGCGTTCGACACGATCTATGCCGAAGGGCAGCGGCGCTATGTCGAAAGCCTGTCGGCCTATGCCCGGCAGTTTCTGGAAATGATGCAAAAGCCCGACGTCGAACATATCGACGGGCTGTCGCCTGCCATTTCGATCGAGCAGAAGACCACCAGCCGCAACCCACGCTCGACGGTCGCCACGGTCACCGAAATCTATGACTATATGCGGTTGTTGTGGGCGCGCGTCGGCGTGCCCTATTCGC
Organism: Novosphingobium sp. FSW06-99; assembly: GCF_001519065.1. Taxonomy (GTDB): domain Bacteria; phylum Pseudomonadota; class Alphaproteobacteria; order Sphingomonadales; family Sphingomonadaceae; genus Novosphingobium. Next base: position 25,291 of record NZ_KQ954259.1, on the reverse strand, counting down.
CCGCCACGGGCCTGCCGATCACCGCCCAGACGGTCAGCCAGATGGTCGACCGCGTGATGGCGCTGCCCGAGGGCACGCGTGCCTATCTGCTGGCGCCGGTGGTGCGCGCGCGCAAGGGCGAATACCGCAAAGAATTGGCCGAATGGCAAAAGGCCGGCTATACTCGCGTGCGTATCGACGGCGAATTCTACGCCATCGAGGATGCCCCCACGCTCGATAAAAAGCTGAAGCACGATCTCGAAGTGGTGGTCGATCGCATCGCCGTGCGCGAAGGGATCGAAAGCCGTCTGGCCGACAGTTTCGAACAGGCGCTGAAACTGGCCGACGGACTGGCCTTCATCGACCTGGCCGATGGCGTGGTGCCGGGCCGTGAAGAAGCGCCCAAAGGCCGTGCCAAGACGCTGAAAGGCACGGGCCTGCCGCCCAACCGCATCGTCTTTTCCGAAAAGTTCGCCTGCCCGGTCAGCGGTTTCACCATCGAAAGCATCGAACCCCGGCTGTTTTCGTTCAACGCCCCCCAAGGCGCGTGCCCGGCCTGCGACGGGCTGGGCGAAAAGCTGCTGTTCGATCCGCAACTGGTCGTGCCCAACGAAAACCTGTCGCTCAAGCAGGGCGCGATCGTGCCCTGGGCCAAATCGAACCCGCCGAGCCCTTATTACATGCAGGTGCTGGCCAGTCTGGCCGCCCATTTCGGGTTCAGCCTGGACACTGCGTGGGACAAATTGCCCGGCGAGATCAAGCTGGTGATCCTCTATGGCACCGGCGGCAAGGCCGTGCCGCTGACGTTCATCGACGGGCGCAAGTCCTATACCGTAAGCAAGGCGTTCGAAGGCGTGATCGGCAATCTCAACCGCCGCATGCTGCAGACAGACAGTGCCTGGGTGAAAGAGGAACTGGGCAAGTTCCAGACCGCGCAGCCGTGCGAGACGTGCGATGGCAAGCGGCTGAAACCCGAAGCGCTGGCGGTGAAAGTCGCCGGGACCGACATTTCGAGCGTGACCCGGCTGTCGGTCGCCGCAGCGGTTGCGTGGTATGGTGATCTCGATCAGCACCTGACCGCGCAGCAGCGCCAGATCGCGCGCGCGATCCTCAAGGAAATCAACGAGCGGCTTGGCTTCCTCAACAATGTCGGGCTCGATTACCTCAATCTTGACCGCACTTCGGGCACGCTGTCGGGCGGCGAAAGCCAGCGTATCCGGCTGGCCAGCCAGATCGGGTCGGGGCTGTCGGGGGTGCTCTATGTGCTCGACGAACCATCGATCGGGCTGCACCAGCGCGACAACGATCGCCTGCTCGAAACCTTGAAGCGCTTGCGCGATCTGGGCAACACGGTGATCGTGGTCGAACACGATGAAGACGCCATCCGCACCGCCGATCATATCGTCGATCTGGGGCCGGGCGCCGGGGTCCATGGCGGCGAAATCGTCGCGCAGGGCACGCTGGCCGATATTCTGGCCAGCCCCGACAGCCTGACCGGGCAATATCTCAGCGGCACGCGGCGGATCGAGGTGCCGACCCATCGCCGCGCAGGCAATGGCCTCGACATCGTGGTCAAGGGTGCGCGCGCCAACAATTTGCGCGATGTTACCGCGCGCATCCCGCTGGGCACGTTCACGTGCGTGACCGGGGTGTCGGGGTCGGGCAAGTCGTCGCTGATCATCGACACGCTGCAGGCGGGCGCGGCGCGCGTGCTCAACGGCGCGCGGGTGATTGCGGGCGCGCACGATGCGATCACCGGCCTCGATCGTTGCGACAAAGTCATCGAGATCGACCAGTCGCCGATTGGGCGCACCCCCCGGTCGAATCCGGCGACGTATACCGGGTCGTTCACGCTGATCCGCGACTGGTTTGCCGGGCTGCCCGAATCCGCCGCGCGCGGGTACAAGGCCGGGCGGTTCAGCTTTAACGTCAAGGGCGGCCGGTGCGAGGCGTGTCAGGGCGACGGGCTGATCAAGATCGAGATGCATTTCCTGCCCGACGTCTATGTTACCTGCGAACAATGCGACGGGCGGCGGTACAACCGCGAAACGCTGGAGGTGAAGTTCAAGGGCCATTCGATTGCCGACGTGCTCGACATGACGATCGAGGACGCGGTCGAATTCTTCAAGGCGGTGCCGCCGATCCGCGACCGCATGCACATGCTCGCCGAAGTCGGGCTGGGCTATGTCAAAGTGGGCCAGCAGGCCACCACGCTGTCGGGCGGCGAGGCGCAGCGGGTAAAGCTGGCCAAGGAACTAGCGCGCCGCTCGACCGGGCAGACGCTCTATATCCTCGATGAACCGACCACCGGGCTCCATTTCGAAGACGTGCGCAAATTGCTCGAAGTGCTGCACCGGCTGGTCGAACAGGGCAATTCGGTGGTGGTGATCGAACACAACCTCGATGTGATCAAGACCGCGGACTGGATCATCGACATGGGCCCCGAAGGCGGCGTGCGTGGCGGCATGATCGTGGCCGAAGGCACCCCCGAAACGATTGCCGCCTGTCCGGACAGCCACACCGGGTTCTACCTCAAACCCTTGCTGGCGAAGTAGTTTACAGCGCCATCAGGGCCAGGGTTTTCCTGTCGAGCAGGCCGGTGGGCTTCAGCCCGACACTGGTCTGAAACGCCCGCACCGCTTCGGCGGCCCGGGCGGCATCCTGCGCGTCGGCGGGCGTATCGAGCAGATGCAACTGGACCATGCGTGCCACCACCAGCGCGGCCACGGCCGGATCGAGCGGCGCATCGTGACGGGGTTGGACAAACGCGGGGGCCGGGCCGGTGTCGAGCGCCGCAAAGCCGGGCGCGGCCTTGGGCAGATCGCCATCGACAGGCGGCGCCGCCGCGATCAGCCAGGCGGCGCACAGGGCGGCCACGATGGCGCCGATGCGATCAGTGCGTGGCACCGCCGGCCGCGCCATGGTCGCCCGTGTCGGGGGACTTGCCGTCGTCGATCTGGCCCAGCACACGCACCGCGTTGCGCATCTCGGCTTCGTCGACTGCGCCCGACACCATGACGGTGTGTCCGGCGCGGTTGTCGCGCAGCGCGATCGCCGGCGTGCCTTCGATTCCCGCCACATCGCCCGCCTTCACATCACGGGCCAGCCGGTCGGCGGTCTGGTGCGAGGTGGTGCACCCGGCCAGCGCATCGCGGTTGTGCGCGCCCGCTGCGGCGGCCAGATCGGCCACCGGGTCGCTGCCGCCCGATCCGCCGCCGATGCCGCGTCCGTTGCTGCCGGTGCGCGCCATCCAGCTTTCGAGAAAGCGGTAATAGCCGGGCACCCCGGCCTGTTCGCCCACACACAATGCGGTGGTCGAGGCGAGCACCGCGTTGGGGCCATGGAACGGCAAGGGATAGAGCCGGATTGCCAGATTGACCTGGCCGTTCGAGCCATCGACGACATGCTGCGGCTGGTTGCCGAGCAGCTTGCAATACGGGCATTCGGGATCGAGCCAGACAATCAGGCTGAACCGCGCGGTGGCTTTCCCATAGACCAGATCGGGCGCGGCCAGCGGCGCCACGCCCGGCGCTTCCTGCCAGCCGCCCGCGTCATCCTGTGCGGCAACCGGCGGCGGCGCCAGCGCCAGCAATGCCGCACCGGCAGCCATACCCACAAACAGCCCGCGCGGCATCATTCGGCAATCCCCATGGTGATCGGATCGTCGCGATCCGGTGTCGGCCTTTTCACGTTTGCCATCAAAGCGCAATGACACCCTCGGGCTTTGCGGCGGGCTCATGCTGCTCTATACGCACGGATATGGGACCGATCGCCTTGCTTCGCTGCGCCATGCGCCTGTTCTTTTTCGGGGTTTTTGCCGGATTGCTGGCCGGTTCGGGCACCGCATATGCCGAATCGCGCGGGCCGCTGGTGCTGGCCGCCGCCAGCTTGCAGGAATCGATGAATGCCGCCGCCGATGCCTGGGCCGGGCATCATCACCCGCGCCCGGTGCTGTCGTTTGCCGCCTCGTCGGCGCTGGCGCGGCAGATCAAGGCTGGGGGCGCGGCCGATCTGTTCGTGTCTGCCGACGAAGACTGGATGGACGCGCTGGCCCAGGCCGGGCTGATCGTGCCCGACACACGCAAGTCGTTCCTGTTTGGCGCGCTGGTGATTGTCGGCCCGGCGGGCGGGCATCTGCATCTGCGCCCGGTGCCGGGGTTCCCGCTGGCGCGCGCGCTGGCCGGGGGCAAGCTGGCGATGGCCGATCCCGATGCCGTGCCGGCAGGGCGCTATGGTCGCGATGCCTTGCTGAAAATGGGCGTATGGGATCAGGTTGCGAGCCAGGTCGCGCGCGCAGAAAACGTGCGTGCGGCGCTGGGGCTGGTGGCGCATGGCGCCGCGCCGCTGGGCATTGTCTATGCCACCGACGCCTTTGCCGAGCCGGGCGTGCGCATCGTCGGGGTGTTTCCCTCGGGCAGCCATGCGCCGATCAGCTATCCGGTGGCGCGGTTGAAGGCCGCCACCAGTCCCGATGCCGAGGCGTTCCGCCGGTTTCTGCTGTCGGCTGAGGGCAAGGGGATCTTTCGCCGCTATGGCTTTGTCGCCCCCTGATGCTGCTGTCGCCAGACGAATGGGGCATCGTGGTGCTGTCGCTGAAAGTCAGCGGCGCGGCGATCGTCTGTGCGCTGCCGGTGGCTTTTGCGCTTGCCTATGCGCTGGCGCGGGGCCGGTTTCCCGGCAAAGTGCTGGTCGATGCGCTGGTGCACCTGCCGCTGGTGCTGCCGCCGGTGGTGGTCGGCTGGATCCTGTTGATCGCGTTTGCCCCCGCGGGCGTGCTGGGTGCGCCGCTGGCCAAATATTTCGGGGTGACTTTGCTGTTCCGCTGGACCGGTGCCGCGCTGGCGGCGGCGATCATGGCGATGCCGCTGATGGTGCGGTCGATCCGGCTGTCGCTCGAAGCGGTCGATCCCCGGCTGGAAGAGGCGGCGCGCACGCTGGGAGCGGGGCCGCTCGGCACGTTTGCCACGATTACGCTGCCCCTGGCGCGTCCGGGTGTGCTGGCCGCGCTGGTGCTGGGGTTTGCGCGCTCGCTGGGGGAATTCGGCGCAACGATCACGTTTGTGTCGGACGTGCCGGGCGAAACGGCCACGCTGCCGCTGGCGATCTATGCCGCGTTGCAGGTGCCGGGGCGAGAGGCGACGGTGTGGCGGCTGGCGCTGGTGTCGGTCGCGCTGTCGCTGTGCGCGCTGGTCGTGTCGGAATGGCTGGTGCGGCGCGGGCCAAAGGGGCGTGACGCGCATGTCCTTTGATATCGCCATCGACATGCGGCGCGCAGGGCGCAGGATCGGGACCACCTTTGCCACGGACGGCGGCATTACCGCGCTGTGCGGGCCATCGGGCGTGGGCAAATCGAGCGTGCTGGCAGTGATCGCCGGATTGTTGCGCCCCGATCACGGGCATGTCGTGGTTGGCGGCCAGGTGTTGTTCGACGCCGCGCGGGGGGTGTCGCTGCCGCCCGAACAGCGCGCCTGCGGCATGGTGTTCCAGGACTTGCGGCTGTTTCCGCATCTGAGTGTCGAGGCCAATCTGCGCTATGGCGAGCGCCGCGCCAATCCCGCGCGGGGCGTGCTCGATTTTGCCGAAACCGTGCGGTTTCTCGATATCGCGCCGCTGCTGCGCCGCCGTCCGGCCACGCTGTCGGGGGGGGAGGCGCAGCGCGTGGCGATTGGCCGGGCGCTGTTGTCGGGCCCCCGCTTCCTGTTGCTCGATGAACCGCTGGCCGCACTCGATGGCGCGTTGCGCGACGAAATCATGACGGTGATCGAGCGCGTCCGCGACCGGTTCGCACTGCCGATGATCCTGGTCAGCCATTCGGCGGCGGAAGTTGACCGGTTGGCCGATCAGGTGGTCGAACTGACCAGCGCCTGATCCGCGCCGAGCACCGGTGCGTGCAGCACGGGGTGTGCCGGTTCGTGGCGAAACCGGATGGGCGGGCCAAGATGGCGACGCCCCAGATCATCGGTCAGCACAAACCCGCGCGCGGCAATCTGTTCGTCGTCCAGTGCCTGCGGATACGTGTTGACCCGGCCCCAGCACACATCCAGCCGGTCGAGCAGTGCGCCTGCATCGGCCAGTGTGTGGCGCGCGAAAAACGCGGACAGCAGATCGACCACCGGTTGCTGGTGCGGCCCCGGTTCGCGGCACAGCGGCGCCAGATCGGGGCGGCCCAGTTCGCCCAGCAGTGCGGCGATGAACTTGGGCTCCTGCCCGGCGATCGCCAGGTGGCCATCGGCGCAGGCATACCAGCGATAGAACGCGCCGCCACCGGTGGTGCGTTCGTGCGCGATCACCGGCTGGCGCCCTTCGGCAAGCGTGGGCCCCAGCACATTGGCGGTGGCGGACAGCAGCGCCTCGTGCATGGCGATATCGATCATGTCGCCGCGCCCGGTGCGGGTACGGGCATAGAGCGCCATCAGCACCGCCGACAGACCCTGCAGCGCCGACAGATAATCGGATAGCGGCAGCGCCGGCATGGCGATCTGTCCGGCCGCGCAATTGGCGCCCAGCACCCCCGTCAGCGCTTCGAGCGCCAGATCGTGCGCGGCGCGCGGCGCGCGTGGCCCGTCCTGCCCGAACGCGCTGATCGCGCAATAGATCAGGCGCGGGTTGCGCGCCGACAGCGTGTCGTAATCGATGCCCAGGCGGCGCGCGACACCGGGACGGTTGGATTCGACCACCACATCGGCGCTGTCGGCCAGCGCCAGAAACGCGGCATGATCGTCGGGCCGTTTCAGATCGAGCACGACGCTTTTCTTGCCGCGGTTGAAATTGCGGAAATAGACCGTGTCGGGCCCGTCCGACAGCCCGATATGGCGCGTGTGATCACCGCCGGGCGTCTCGATCTTGATCACTTCGGCGCCGTGATCGGCCATCGCCATGGTCAGGTAGGGCCCGGGGATAAAGCTCGTCAGATCGAGCACCCGGATACCGGTCAGTTTCATGCAGTTCCCTCCGCGCCGCAGCTTGGCGCGGCGCGCGGGACAATTCAAGCGGTCGCTTAAATTTCGAGCTGGCTGCCCAGTTCGATCACGCGATTGGTGGGCAGGCGGAAGAACTGCATCGGGCTTTCGGCGTTGCGGATCATCCACGCGAACAGTTTTTCGCGCCAGATCGACATGCCGGGGCGCTTTGATGCGATCAATGTCTGGCGGGCGAGGAAATAGCTGGTGTCCATAGGTTTGAACGGGCCGCCCGCGCGCGTTTCCGCGGACAGTTCGGCGGGCACATTGGCTTCGTCCATGAAACCGATGCTGATGATCATGCGATAGAACCCGTGGCCGATGCTTTCGACCATGCGGCGCGCCTCGGCGGGCACGTGCGGCACGCCTTCGGTCACCACGGTCAGGATCACCACGCGATCGTGCAGGATATGATTGTGCTTCAGATTGTGCAGCAGCGCGGGCGGAATGCCTTCGGCGGTCGAGGCCAGGAACACCGACGTGCCGGGAACCCGGCGCACCTTTTCGCACACCGAATTGAGGAACAGGTCAAACGGCATCGAATCCTCGGCCAGCCGGTCGCGCAGGATGCGGCGGCCGGTGGCCCAGGTGGTCAGCACCACGAACACGATCGTCGCGATCATCAGCGGGAACCAGCCGCCATCGGGGATCTTGGTCATGTTCGACGCGAAATAGGCGCCATCGACCAGCAGGAACGTGCCGGTCATCAGGCTGGCCAGGACCGGCGGCCATTTCCACACCGCAAACGTCAGGATGCCCAGCATGCAGGCGGTGATGAACATCGTACCGGTTACCGCGATGCCATAGGCCGAGGCGAGGTTGTCCGACGAACGGAACCCCAGCACCAGCAGCAGCACCAGCGCAAGCAACAGCCAGTTGACCAGCGGCACATAGATCTGCCCGGCGGCCCTGGCGCTGGTGTGCAGGATGCGCAGGCGCGGCAGAAAGCCCAACTGGATCGCCTGTTGCGAGATCGAATAGGCGCCCGAAATCACCGCCTGGCTGGCGATGATGGTGGCCAGCGTCGACAGGATCACCAGCGGCAGGCGGCCCCAGTCGGGCGCCATCAGGAAGAACGGATTTTCGACCAGTTTCGGATTGCGCAGCAACAGCGCCGACTGGCCCAGATAGTTGAGCAGGAGGCAGGGAAACGCCACCCACAGCCACGCGATCATGATCGCCTTGCGCCCGAAATGGCCCATGTCGGCATAGAGCGCTTCGGCACCGGTGACCGCCAGGATCACCGAGCCGAGCGCCAGAAAGGCCAGCATCGGATCGAGCGTGAAGAACCGCACGGCATAGATCGGATTGACCGCCCACAGGATTTCGGGCGCGTGCATGATGCCCATCACACCCAGCACCGCGATCACCAGAAAATAGACCAGCATGACCGGCCCGAACAATTTGCCGACCGCCGCCGTGCCGCGCGACTGGATGGCAAACAGCCCGATCAGGATGGCGACCGAAATCGGCAGCACCAGCCGGGTGAACGCGGGTTGCACCACTTCCAGCCCTTCGACTGCCGACAGCACCGACATCGCCGGGGTGATGATCGCATCGCCATAGAACAGCGCGGTGGCGATGATCCCCAGCAGCACCGTGAACCGCGTCCAGCGCGTTTCGCCCAGCCGCCGGCCGATCAGCGCCAGCAGGGCCAGGCTGCCGCCTTCGCCCTTGTTGTCGGCGTGCAGGATCACGAACACATATTTGATCGTGACGATCAGCGTCATGGTCCAGAAGATCAGCGACAACACGCCGAAGATATGCGCCGGATCGACCGCCAGCGGATGCGCGCCGATAAAGCTTTCGCGCAAGGAATAGAGCGGGCTGGTGCCGATATCGCCGAACACCACGCCGATCGCGCCCACCGCCAGCGTGCTCAGGCTGTCGCTGTGGTGTGCACCACAGTCGGCGGCAACAGTGGGGCTCGCGACGGCAGGCGGATTCGCGGTGGTCGTATCGGTCATCTGCGCGCCGCTACGCCTGCTTTATGGTCGAGACGAGAAACTTTACGGGTTCTTTATGGCCAGCCGACCAGGCACCCGATCGACACCAGCACCATCGCCGCCACGCCTGTCGCCACGACTTGCGCCGGGGTCATCGCAAACGCCTTTGACCACACCGTTGTCGGATGACGGTGTTGCCAGATCGATATGGGCCGGATCACCATGGGCTGTCTCCCAACCGTGCAGGGGGTGCCCGGTTGCAATGCATGTTCGCACAGGTCACTTGGTAAAGTCTGAACGGTCACAGTCTTGAAACTACGGACGGGATTTGCGCAAAAATCGCTTTTTCTGTCATAATTGGCGGCTAGGAATATGGCCATGCGTATTCTAGCCCTGTCTTTCGCCGCCCTTTCGCTGGTTGTTCCACAAGCCCCCGCATGCGCCTGGGGCGCCATCGGTCACCGGGTGACCGGGGCGATTGCCGATGACAATCTGAGCGGGGTGGCGCGCGCGCATGTGCACCAGATTCTGGGCACCGAAACACTGGCGCAGGCATCAACCTGGCCCGATGAAGAGCGGTCAAACCCCGCGGAATTCTGGCAGAAAACCGCCTCTCCATGGCACTATGTCACGGTTCCCGCAGGAACGCCTTATACCACAGCGCTGGCCCCGCCCGAGGGCGATGCGGTGACCGCGCTGACGCGGTTTACCGCCACGCTGCGCGATCCCAGGGCCTCGCTCGACGACAAGCGCCTGGCCCTGCGGTTCGTCGTGCATATCATCGGCGATCTGCATCAGCCGCTCCACGCCGGGCGCCCCGGCGATCGCGGCGGCAATCTGGTGGCAGTGACCTGGTTCGGAAAACCGACCAACCTGCATGCGGTGTGGGATTCGGCGATGATCGAAGACCGCCAACTGTCATGGTCGGAACAGGCCGCCTGGCTGGAACGCGCGATCACCCCCGAACAGGTCATCGCGTGGAGCGATGTGCGGCCCACCACCTGGATCGCCGAAAGCGTCGCCTTGCGCGAAACGATCTATCCCGCCGATCCCAAGCTGTCGTGGAGCTATGCCTGGCAAAACCGGCAGGCGCTGAACGATCGTCTGGCCATGGCAGGGGTGCGCATCGCCGCCTATCTCGACTGGGTGTTCGCCCCCGATCGGTAATCGAAGGGCGGGCTTGCAAGGATGCAGGCCATCCATCGGTGCCCTGTCAGGCTGTGCCGTTGCCAAAGTTCCTGCGCATCAGGTCGTTCGCATGCCCGGCCAATTGTTGTGGCGTGCTGCCGGTCGTCAGCGTCAGCAGCGCCCGTTTCGCGGGGTCGCCTTGCGCCAATGTATGCAGGGCGGTGCGATCGGCGGCGTCGTGGTGCAAGTGAAAGGTGGGCGGCGGCACCGAATGCCAGCGCAGGCCGAGCCGGGTTGCCCGGATCAGCAGTTCATCGTCTTCGCCGCCCCAGTCGGCAAAGCCTTCGTGATAGCCGCCACACGTGACGAACCTGTCCTTGCGCCAGAACGTGATGCCGCTTGACTGGTTGTCGTAAAGGCGGGTGACGTCGGGGGGCAGGTCGGTCGTGCGGATGCTGTCGAACACCGCAAAGTCGAGCGTGCGGCAAAACCGCCGTTTCAACCCGCCTGCGACATTCAGGATCGACCAATGCGGGGTGCGCACGTCGCTGATATCCGCATCGAGCAGGACATCGACGGCGTGGCGCATCAGGTGTGGCCAGCCGATCATGTCGGCGTCGTGGAAACAGATCACCGGCGATCGGCTGACCCGCGCGCCCAGATTGAGCAGGCGTGCCTTGTTGAACGGGCCGGGGTCTTCGACAAAGTGGTACAGCAGGTTCGCGGCGCGCAGGGCATGCAGGTCGAACCGGGGGCTGGCGTCACCTTCGACCAGCACCAGATCGAAATCGCAATAAGTGCGTTGCAAAAACCCCAGTGTGGCGCGCAAGTTTTCGGCGCGTTCCGCGCTGGCCTGGCGATAGGCGACGATCAGGGTGGTCCCGCGCAGCGATACCGCATCGCCTGCCGGGCGGGGAAGGGGGCTTGCCGCAGGATTGGTCACCGCCGCAGCCTAGCGGACAATGATGCTGGGCGGGATTACGCAGAACTACGCGCACCCCGCCCGGCGCCATCAGGCGGCGTTGGGCGCAGTTGCGTAGTCCATCGCGCGCAGATCCTCGATCAGCCCCGGCCCGACCGGGTTCCAGCCGAGTTCGGCGCGCGTCCAGGCGCTCGATGCGACCACGTCCATGCCCGCAAACATCGCAAACCAGCCGAAATGCGCCGGGGCCTGTTCTGCGGTCAGCGACACAGTCGGCACGCCGAGCCCGGCGGCCACGACGTCGACAATCGCGCGCGCGGGGACGCCATCTTCGGCAACCGCGTGATAGCGGGCGCCCTTGTGGCCGCGTTCGAGCGCCAGGCGATAGAGCCGCGCCACATCGACCACGTGTGCCGCCGCCCAGCGATTGGTGCCTTCGCCAAGATAGGCGGCCACGCCCTGTTCGCGGGCGATTGCGATGAACGGTGTGATCAGACCTTGCCTGACCGTATCATGGACTTGCGGCAGCCGGATCACCCGCACATCGATGCCCGCCTCCACCAGGGCTTGCGCCTGCGCCTCGGAACCGACGCGCGGGTTGGGGTGGTGGAGATTGAGTACCTGTTCGGTCGCGGGCTGGCCATCGCCGGGATCGCCCATGCCCACCCCCGACGTGATCAGCAACGGGCGGTCAGACCCGGCCAGCGCTTCGCCCAGGGCGGCGATCGCGCGGCGGTCCTTTTCGCAATTGGCCAGGAAATTGGTGAAATCGTGATCGAACGCGGCATGGATCACCGCGTCGGCCTGCGCCGCGCCGCGGCGCAAGCTGTCGGGGTCTTCCAGCGTGCCGCTATGGATTGCGACGCCCGCCTTGGCCAATTGGCGCTCGCCCGCGTCGGATCGGGTCAGTCCGATCACTTCGTGTCCGGCGGCAAGCAGTTCGGGGATGAGATGGGTGCCGATGAAACCGGTCGCACCAGTCAGGAATACGCGCATGGGATAGGCTCCGGGGTTGTCCTGAGGGGGGGTGTGCGGCCATTCGGCTTTATGGTAAAGTAGTGATCATATCATGGTATAATAGATAACAGGACAGTATCGTGGCGAGTGTCGATACCACCAATCCGCTGGGGCGGTTCTTGCGCGACCGGCGTGCGCGCATGGACCCGGTGGCGCTGGGCTATGGCGGCGGGCGACGGCGTACGCCCGGTCTGCGGCGCGAGGAAGTGGCCCATCGCGCCAATATCAGCCCCACCTGGTACACCTGGCTCGAACAGGGGCGCGGCGGTGCGCCGTCTGCCGATGTGCTCAACCGGCTTGCCGCCGGACTGATGCTGACCGACCCGGAGCGCGAACATCTGTTTGTGCTGGGGCTGGGACGTCCGCCAGAGCCGCGCTACACGCGCACCGATGATGTCACCCCCCGGTTGCAGCGCGTGCTCGACGCCTTTGCGATCAGCCCGGCGATCATCAAGACCGCCACCTGGGATGTGGTCGCCTGGAACCGCGCGGCCGCCGCCGTGCTCACCGATTATGGCCGTTTGCCGCGTGAAGAGCGCAATATCCTGCGGCTGATCTTTGCAGATCCGCGGGCCAAGTCGATGCAGCAAGACTGGCAGGCGGTCGCGCGCTATGTTGTCGGCGCGTTCCGGGCCGATGCCGCGCGCGCCGGGGCCGGGGCAAAGATTGCCGACCTGGTGGAGGAACTGTCGCGGCAGAGCGCCGAATTCGCACTGCTGTGGCAAAGCAACGATGTTGCCGGGCACGCCGACGGGCTCAAGCGCCTGCACCATCCGGTGCTCGGACTGATCGAGCTGGAATTTTCGGCATTTGCGATCGACGGTCGCCCCGAACTGGGGCTGATCGTCTACAACCCGGCCAATGCCGAGACTGCCGCGCGCATCCGTAGTTTTCTGGCCGAGGCCTGACGCCGGATCGATCCGGCATCAGGCTGGGGCTCTGATCAGTCGATCGTGACGGTGACGGCGCGCCGGTTTTTAGCCCAGGCTTCCTCGTTCGAAGCCGGGTCGACCGGGCGTTCCTTGCCATAGCTGATCACGTTGATGCGGTTGGCCGCCACGCCAAGCTGGATCAGATAGTTCTTGGCCGCAGTGGCGCGGCGTTCGCCCAGCGCCAGGTTGTATTCGCGGGTGCCGCGTTCGTCGCAATGGCCTTCGATCGTCGCGCGCTTGGCGGGATAGCGTTGCAGCCAGTGCGCCTGCGCCTGCAGGGCCTCGACCGCCTGCTGATCGATGTCGGATTTGTCGAAAGCGAAATGGATCGTGTCGCGGCCCGCCATTTCAGCCAGAAAATCGGCCTGGCTGCCGGGCTGAATGCCGACCGTGCGCATCGGCTCGGGCTGGGCGGTGGTCGTCGATGCGGCGGGCGGGGGTGGCGGCGGCAATTGCGCCGGGTGCTTTGCGGCGCAGGCCGACAACGCAGCGCTGAGCAAGAGCGACGCTGCAAATGCGGGCATCCGGCGCGGGAAGGCGGACTTCAAATCAGTGGCCATCGTCATAGTCTCCTTGGGCATCATGCCGCGACAGGGGTGCGGAACTGGCGCGACAGCGCGTGGTAGAGCTTTTGGTGACAGACCATCGCGCTGACCCAGTCGGCGATCAGCGCGGTGGCGAGCAAGGGCAGGATCATCGTGCGATCATCGGTCATTTCCATCATGATGATCACCGCAGTCAGCGGCGCGCGCACGACACCGGTGAAATAGCCGATCATGCCCAGCAGCACGATCGCGCCCGCCGAGTCGGCGGGGAACAGCAGCGCAATCAACTGGCCGAGCCCGGCGCCGACCGACAGCGAGGGCGCAAAGATGCCGCCCGGCGCGCCGCTGATTGCGGTGGCCAGCGTCGCCACGAACTTGGCCGGGCCAAAGCTCAGAGGCGCGGTTTCGCCCGACAACAGGCCGCGCGTGGTTTCATAGCCGGTGCCCCAGCTCAGGCCGTTGGTGGCCAGCCCGGTTGCCGCCACGACGATGCCGCACACCAGCGCCAGCAGCATCGGCCGCGCGCGCATCGCCACATAGAATGGCCAGCGCGACCAGGCCTGCGCCACCAGCGCGCGCGCAAACAGGCCGCCGGTGATCCCGCCCAGCACGCCCGACACCGGCGCGACCACCAGCATCGCGTGCAACGGCAGCGCCTGCGTCACCATTCCGAAATAGACATAGTCGCCATAGAGCCCCAGACTGACGAGGCCCGAAATCATCACCGCCGCCATCACATAGACCGCAACGCGCTGTTCAAAGGCAGAGGCCAGTTCCTCGATCGCAAAGGCCACCCCGGCCAGCGGGGTATTGAACGCGGCCGCCACCCCGGCCGCTCCGCCTGCAATGATCACCCCGGCGGTGATCGGCACGCGCAGCACACGGTGGACGGCGGTCACCACCGCCGCGCTGATCTGTACGGTCGGGCCTTCGCGTCCGACCGATCCCCCCGATAGCAGCATCGCGATCGTGCCGACGAATTTGGCCGCCGCCGTCTTCATCGAAACCAGCGGGCCATGGGCACTGCGCGTCGGGCTGTGCCCGGCGGCCATGACCTGGGGAATGCCCGATCCGCGCGCATCGGGAAACCAGCGCCGGGTGGCCTGCGCGGTGATCACGAACATCAGCGGGGTGATCAGCGCCGGCGCCCAGTGCCAGGTTTCGTATCCGCGCAGAAACACATGCTGGGCCCATTCGCCGCATCGCGCGAACGCGATTGCCACCAGGCTGAGCAACACCGCCCCGGCAATCGCGGCAAATCGCGTGCGAAACGCCCCCATTCCGGAACGACCGGCTTTGATCAGCGAGCGGGCAGGGGACATACAATTCCAGACTGGTATGCCCAAACCGTCGGCCTGACCTCGTGTTGAGGGCGGGAGGATTGGGCGCCCGGCCCATAGCAGCGCGATTAAAATCTGATAATCGCGATTGTTCGAATTTTAAATACGGGATATCAAAATTAAATGGATGTGCTGGTGGTGCGGACTTTTCTGGCGGCGGCCGATACGGGCAGCTTCATCGCGGCAGGCAGGCGAGTGCACGCCAGTGCCTCGGCGGTGACCGAGCGGATCAAACAGCTTGAATTTCAGCTTGGCGCGCGGCTGTTCGATCGCGACAAACGCGGATGCCGCCTGACCCAGGCCGGGCACCGGTTTCTCGAACCGGCACAAGCGATGGTGCGCGCCTGGGAAACGGGGCGCAGCCGGGTGACTTTGCCCGCGCGCTATCTGCACAGCGTACGGATCGGCGGGCAGCACGCCTTGTGGCCGGCGCTGCTGATACCGATGCTGAATGAATTGACCCGCGTGCGGCCCGATATTGCGGTGCGCGCGGCGGCGGCTGCCCCGGCGCAGCTCAATCGCGCGCTGGCGGTCGGCGAACTCGACATGGCGTTTCTTTATGACCCGGTGCTGCGCGGTGGTATCCGTATCGAACAGCTCGTCGCCGACCGTCTGGTGCTGGTATCGAGCCGGCCTGAGCGCGACTGGCGCGAGATTTTCGTGCATTTCGACTGGGGGGAGAACGCCAATGCGGAAATCCGCGCGCGGATGGGCGATCTGCCCGCGGCGGGCATCGAGCTTGAACTCGGCATCCTGGCGCTCGACTGGCTGACCAGCACAGGGGGCGCCGGGTTCGTGCCCGAACGCATGGCGCGCCGCCATCTCGATGAAGGCAAACTGGCGGTGGTCGACGGCGTCGGGGGGATCGAATTTTCGCCGTTCATCTGCTGGCGCGCATCGTTGGATTCGGGCATCTGCACCACCGTGATCGATCTGGCCCGGCGGCATGGTGTGCATACGTCCGCGTTGTGACGATCGACCGATGTTGTTCATCCACCATAACGCTAAAGTCATCTAGCCCCTTGTCCTGCCTCTCTTTCGAACGAGTCGCCATGTTCCGTTCCGGCCGCGCGCTTGCCATGATTTCTGCCATGCTGACGGTGCTGTGCGGTGCGGTGATCGTGCCGGGCGCCCCGGCACTGGCCGATCCGGCGCCGTTCGATCTGGCCGGGCCCGATCTGCAGGTATCGGTCACCCGCCACGGGGTCACGCTGCCGATCGCGACGGTGCCGCAACTGGCGCCGGGCGACCGCATCGCGGTGAAGGTCATGTTGCCGCCGAACCAGACCGCGCATTATCTGCTGGTTGCCGCGTTTCTGCGCGATCCCACCAATCCGCCGCCCGATGCGTGGTTCTATCGCTCGGAAACCTGGCGGTCCAAGGGTCGGGGCGGCGGGCCGCTCGATCTGGTGGTGCCCGATGAGGCCCGGCATCTGGCGCTGTTTCTGGCGCCTGCAACCGGCGGCGATTTTGCCACGTTGCGCCATGCGGTAGAGGCGCGTCCCGGCGCGTTTATCCGCGCCGCGCAGGATCTGGAACAGGCCTCGCTCGATCGCAGCCGGTTCGAAGCCTACCTCGCCGCGATCCGCAAAGTGTCGGGCGCCACGCCCGACACGCTGGCGCACGAGGCGCCGACGATTGCCAGTGCCCTGCGTATCAAGATCAACGAGGATTGCCTGCAACGCCAGGCCGAATTCCAGGCCGCCTGCCTGCTCGACAGCAAACAGGCGGTGGTGCTGGGCAGTGATGGCAGCGCCAATGGCGCGGTGACCGGCGCGGCCACCGATCTGGTGATGAACCTGAGCAACACCGCAGCGGGCGGCGCGGGCTATTACAGCCCCTATATCGGCGCGATCAAGGACATCATCGGCATCTTTGGCGCGATGCACAGCCCCAGGTTCCAGTATATTCCCGCGCTCGGGCTGGCGCACGACAACACGCTCGGGCTGGTGCTCAACACGCCGCCCTCGTTTGCTGATCCCAAATCAGTGCTGATGGCGGCGCTGCCGGGGATCAAGCCGCCGCTGCCGCTCGTGCCGCATCGCCAACCCGGCGGGATGGCACCGTGTCTGGGCGCCAAGGAACCGCTGGTCCCGCTGACGATCAGCCCGCTCTATTACGCGACCGCCTATGCCCACGACCTCAGCCTGCGGGTCCATCGCGCGGGCGAGGCGATGCTCGATCTGCCGCTGGTGGCCGATCCGGTGCGCGGCGGGCTGGTGATCGCGCCCGGCACGGCCTGGCCGCGCGATCTGGCCGAACCCCTGGGCGCAACGCTGCATGGCATGTGGGGGTTCGATGCGTTCAACGGGCCGGATGTTCCGCTGGCAGTGCCGGGCGACTGGCACTGGCAGCGCAAGGAACCCGGCAAGGAAGACGGCACGCTGGTGCTCCATGGCGCGGCGGCGGCCTGTGTGGCGACGATCACCGCGGCCACACCGCATGGCCTGGCGCATCCGGCCAGTTGGAAAGTGCTGGGCCCGGACGAGATTGCGGTGACCCTGCCACCGGAAGCCGACCGGCGCGAACCGGTGACACTGGCCATCGACGGGCCCGAAACGATCGACGCGGCAAAGATCGTGGTTCCTGCCGCAACGCGTCCGCAACCGCCTGCCGCAAGGATTGTCGCCCGCTTTTCCGAGCCACCTGCCAACGGCCCGGATGCGACGGCGCCAAACCTGAAGCTCGACGGTGCCGACGAGATCCCGGCGAACCTGTGGCTCAGCTTTACGTTGAAGGCAGAGCCGGGCCAGCATTTCACCGGCCACGAAGTGGTCGAAGTGGGCACCAGCAGCAGCGATACCAGTGTCCGGCTGACATCGGGCAATGGCCTGACGCTGGTCGATCCGACGGTGCTGGTCGTCAATTTCCTGCCCGGCCAGGCGCTCGGCGGTTCCGCCTATGGGCCGTTGCGGGCGCGGCTGTTGCGCGGCGAAGTTGCGGGCGATTGGCTGGGCATCGGCACGCTGGTGCGGTTGCCCCGGCTAAAAACGCTGGATTGCCCGGCCAATCCGGCCAATCCCTGCACCTTGCGCGGCGAAGCGCTTTATCTGCTGGCCTCGCTTTCGGCGACGCGAGAGTTCGACAGCGCCGCCAGCGTGCCCGACGGCTTTCCCGGATCGACGCTGCCGGTGATGCGGCCGGGCGCCGATGGTACGTTGTTCGTGCGGCTGCACGATGCGCCCGAAATCGTCAACCATGTGCGGTTCGCCACCATCGGCCAAAGCGCCCGGTCGATGCGCGCACCATGAAGGGCCGATTGCGCGCTCGACACCGCTGCCGGTGCGGCGCAGACTGCGCGGCGTGAGCGCACTTCCCGATCCTGCCCCATCGCTTGTGCCACCGGGCAGGCGCCGCGCGCCGCTGGCGGGTGCGCTGGTCAGCGCGTTTGGTCCCGCGCGCGAGGGCAGCAGCGCAACCGGGTGGCTGGTGTCGCTGGTGCTGATCGCGGTGGTCACGGCTGGCGGTGAAACGCTGGCGGCGCATGGCAACGACGCCGATATCAGCATGCTCTATCTGATCCCGGTGATCTATGCCGGCACGCGCCACGGGTTGGGCACCGGGCTGGCGACCGGGCTGGTGGCGGCGCTGGCCTATGACTTTTTCTTTGTGCCGCCGTTGTACAGCCTGCTGGTGGCCGATCCGTCGCATGTGCTGTCGATGGTCATCCTGATCGGCACGGCGGTGGTGTGCAGCCAATTGGGCGGGCAAGTGCGGCGCCAGGCGCGGCTGGCGCAGGCCAACGCCGATCGCAACGGCGCGATTGCCGGGTTTGCCCGGTTGCTGATGGGGATCAACCGGCGCGAAGACTTGTGGGCGCTGCTGGCGCGTGAGATCGCGCGGCTGCTCGATGTGCGCACGGTGGTGCTTGCGCCCGATATGCCGGGCGAAAGCGGGCGGCGGCTGGTGGTCAAGGCGGCGGTGCCCGCGTTCGACCGGCTCGACCTGATCGATGGCGTGGCGGCGCGCTGGGCCTATGACACCGCGCGGCCGACCGGGCCGGGCAGCGATGCCATGGCGGTGTCCGAATGGCAGTTCATCCCGGTGCTGGGCGGCAATGTCGCGCATGCGGTGTTTGGCGTCGGGCGCGAGGATGCGCGCATGGCGTTGACGGGCGCGCAGGAGCCGCTGCTGGCCAGCCTGCTCGACCAGGCCGGGCTGGCGCTGGCGCGGATCGCCGCCGAAGAAGACATGCTGGCGCTGGGCAAAGTGCAGGAACGCGACCGGTTGCGCGCCGCGCTGCTGTCGTCGATCGGGCACGATCTGCGCACGCCGCTGACCACCGTGCTGGGCATGTTGCGCGCGATCCGGCCCGAAACCGCGCGCCAACAGGCGCAGCTCGACAGCGCGCGTGGCGAGGCGGAGCGGCTGGATCGCTTTGTCGCCAACCTGATCGATATGGTGCGGATCGAAACCGGCGGGCTCGAACGGGCGCTTGAACCGGTCGATCTCAACGAAGCGGTAACTGCCGCGCTCGACGATCTGCGCCGCGTGCTGGGCGCGCATCCGGTGATTGTCGAGGTGGCGCGCGATCTGCCGCTGGTGATGGCCGATCCGGTGCTGTTGCACCATTGCCTGATCAATCTGGTCGACAATGCGGCGAAGCACGGACGCGCAGATGGCCCGGTCACGCTGCGTGCGCGGCCGGCGGGCGAAGGGCTGGCGCTGGCGGTGCTCGACGAAGGGCCGGGGATTGTCGCGGGCGAGGAACAGCGGGTATTCGGCATGTTCACCCGCCTTGAAGGATCCGATCGGCGCGGCGGCACCGGGCTGGGGCTGGCCATCGTCAAGGGTTTTGCGCAGGCGATGGGGATGGAAGTGGCCGCAGCCAACCGGGCAGAGGGCAAGGGCGCGGCGTTCACGCTGCTGATCCCGTCGGAAAACCTGCGGCAGGTCGATGGGGCGGGATGATGCGCGACGCGGTACGGGTATTGGTGATCGATGACGAACCGGCGATCCGCGCCTTGTTGCGCGGCGCGCTCGAACCGGCTGGGTATGACGTGATCGAGGCGGACAACGCGGCCCAGGCGCTGGCCGCTGCCCAGGCCCAGGCGCCGCACGTGGTGCTGCTCGATCTTGGTCTGCCCGATCGCGACGGGCTCGACCTGATCGCGCCGTTGCGCAAGGCGGGGGCGACCGTGCTGGTGGTTTCGGCGCGCGATGCCACCGCGCAGAAAGTGGCCGCGCTCGACCAGGGCGCCGACGACTATGTGACCAAACCGTTCGACACCGACGAAGTGCTGGCGCGTGTGCGCACCGCCTTGCGCCACCGCGCCGGGCCCGACGTGCTGGCCGCCGGCTTGCGCTTTGACGATATCGAGATCGATCTTGACGCGCGGGTGGTGCGCCGGGCCGGGGCCGAAGTGCATCTGGCGCCCAAGGAATTCGCGCTGCTGGCGGAACTGGCCGCCAACGCGGGCAAAGTGGTGACCCACACGCATCTGCTGCGCACGATCTGGGGGCCCGGTCACGAAACCGATGTCGAATACTTGCGTGTCGCCGCGCGCGGCATCCGGCGCAAACTGGAAACCGACGGCGCCGCCCCCTCGCGCATCCGCAACGAGCCGGGCGTGGGCTATCGGCTGGCGGTGGGGATGGGGAGTTAACCGTCAGCGATCGCTCAGCACGGCGGCTGGCGTGACGACCGCCTCGGCCGGGTCGCGGGTGTCGCGCGGTCGGTTGTGCGGCGCCGATACGCCATCGAGCGCGCGCAGCAACGGGGTGATCAGCGGCAGATCGTCCTGATGGCGCACTTTGCCGAGATGGCGCGCATCGTCGTAAAGGTTTTCGCCAGGCAACATCGCACCGGGTTCGAGCGCGCCGATCAGGCCGAGAATGCGCGCCAGATCGATGGTCGCGGTGGCCTTGGCCAGATTGGCGTTGCTGCGCACGGTCAACACTTCCAGTGCGAGTTGCAGCACGTCGAACGTGGTGATCTGGCCCGCACGTTCCTGGATCAGCGCGCCGTCATAGGCGCGCTGTGCGGCGTTGGCGGCATTGTCATAACGCACGGCAGAGGCCTGCTGCGCCAGCCAGTCGTTCCACGCGGCGGCAATCGCCGCGCGGGTGTCGCGCGTGGCCCCGTCGATCAGGCGCCAGTCCGAATCGTTGGCGGCCGCCGCGTCGGCGATCTGGGTGCGGCGCAGGCCGCTTTCGAAAATCGGGCCGCTGACCACCACGCTGACGATTTCCTCGTTATAGCGAGGCGAGGCGTCATAGGGGCTCTGGCTGGCGTAGAGCGCCTGGGCGTGCAGATCGACGCGCGGCAACAGGTTGGCGCGGGCTGACGCAATCCCCGCGCGCGACACCCGTTCGCGTTCGTGCGCAGCCAGAATGATCGGGCTGTGCGATTCGGCATAGGCATAGGCGTCTTCAAGCGTGCGCACCGGCAGTGGCATCGGCGGCGGCGGGGCCAGCGTCAGGTCGGCGCGCGCGCCGATCTTTTGCACCCAGGTTGCTTCGCTACTCGCGGCGGTGGCGGTGGCGGCATAGAGCTGGGCATGGGCTTCCTCGTCGCGGCTGCGGATCAGTTCGAGATCGGTGGCGGTGATTTCGTGCGCTGCCAGGCGCGTGCGGTTGGCCTGCAATTCCTGATCGAGCGCACGCACGTTGTCGGTGGCGATGGTCACCCCGGTGCGGTCGCGGATCAGCCCGGCATAGGCCGATATTGCGTCGAACAGCGCCTGTTGTTCGGTCGAGCGCAAGACCTGGTGCTGATAGGTGCGTTGCGCCGCCGCGCTGCGTTCGGCGGCAAAACTGCGGCCAAAGGTGAACAGCGGCATGGTCAGCACGGCCATCGCCGAATTGCTCCAGCCGCGGCCGGTGCTCGGCGTGGTCTGGCCCAGTTGCACTTGCAGTGCGTTGGGATTGTCGAGGTCGCGCTGCCACCCCTGGGTCAATTGGTAATCGAGTTGCAGGCCATAGGCGGCGCGCGCCTCGGGAATGCGATAGTCATAGCTTTTGACGAGTGCACGCTGCGCCAGGATCGCCGGGCTGGTCCAGTAGGCGAGCGCCAGCACCATCGTCCAGTCGCCGACCGGCGCATCGGCGGTTGCGGCCTGGCGCACCGCCGCCGGGGTTTCGGGCGGCAACGCCACCGCCTGCCGTGCGCGCAGGGCGGGGGGCTGGTCGTCATCCTGATCCTCGTTTTGCCCGCCCTGATCATCGACCGGGCCATAGAGCGGGCGCGTGGCCTGCCCGGCGCAAGGCGTGGTGCCAAGGACCAGTGCGGCGATCAATGCGGCGGGCAGCGCGGCAGGCAGGATCAGCAGGCGCATCGCCATCCGCCTCAATTGTCGCGAAATGCGCGCGAAAACTGGTCGCGCAGGGGCTTGGTCAGGTATGACAACAAGGTCCGGCGGCCCGTCGCAATGTGCACTTCGGCAGGCATGCCGCTTTTGAGCGCGAAATCGGCATGGGCCAGTGCCGCCGGATCGAGCGCCACCGTGGCCAGGTAATACATCTGTCTGGTGTCGGTGTTTTCAGTGCGGTCGGTGGCGACATAGGTCACCCGGCCGGGCAATTCCGGGGTGGCCGCGCGGTTCATCGCCGACAGGCGGATGCGCGCCTCGGCCCCGGCGCGCACCTGGCTGATCTGCGCCGGGCTGATCATTGCCTCGACCACCATGGCATCGTGATCGGGCACAATTTCCAGGATCGGTTCGGCGGGACGGATCACGTCGCCGATGGCGGTAAAGGCGCTCTTTTCGACTGTGCCGGCATAAGGCGCGCGCACCTCGCTGCGATCGCGGCTGTCGGTGGCGGTGACCCGGCGGATCTGTTGCTGGCCCAGTTGGGCGTTGATCTGGTTGAGTTCGTTGCCGGCCGCGATCCGGCGGGTCTGCACCAGTTGGCTGGCCTGTGCGCGGGCCTCGATGATCCGCGCGCGGGCCTGCGCGATCTGCGCTTCGAGCGAACCGCGCGTGCCACCCAGATCGGCAACCGTGCGATCGAGCTGGTTCATTCGGCTGATCGTGACGAGTTGCTGGTCCCACAGGTCGCGCACGCCCTGTCTTTCGCGCTCGATCAGGCGGCGCTGTTCGTCGATCGCGGCGATTTGCGCCGCGATCCCGGCAATCTGCGCATTGTCCTGCTGTTCGCGCGCGGCCAGTTGCGCGGCCATGCCGCGTGTCTCGCTCTGGTGAAGGGCAAACAGCCGCCGTTCGTCCTCCATTGCCTTGTCTGCGGCCGGGGTCTGCGCACCGGTCAGCTCGGCGGGGAACGTCAGCATGGGCAGGCCAAGCCGTTCGGCCTCTGCCCGCGCCTTTTGCGCCAGCAACTGGTCGACGGTCTGGTCCGCCAACCGCGCATCGGCACCCGAAACGCGATCATCGAGCCGCAACAGCACCTGGCCCGCGACCACGCGGTCGCCATTGTGCACCAGGATTTCGCCGATCACCCCGCCGGTCGGATGGGCCACGCGCTTGATCCGGGATTGGACCGTGATCTGTCCAGGGCCGATCACCGCCCCATCGATCGGTACGGTCGCCGCCAGCGCGAACAGCACCAGCAACAGCCCGGTCATCGCCTGCAACTGCCGCCGCAGCCCAGGTGGCGCGGCGACCCGCGCGGTATCGTGCCACACGCGCGGCACCAGTGCGCCGGGATCTTCGGGCAGGGGCGATGCGGTCATGCGGCGGCTCCGTGGTGATCGTCATCGGCGGCGTCCCAATCGACACTGGCCGGGCGCGCCGGACTGTCGCCGCTGATCCGCCGCAACACCGCGTCGCGTTCGCCGAAATCGACCAGCCGACCCTGCTGCATCACCGCCATGTGGGTGGCAGGGCCCAGCGTGGCCGGGCGATGCGTGATCATCACCACGATCCCGCCGCGCCGCTGCACCGCGCCGATCGCGCTGGCGAGTGCGGCATCGCCATCGGCATCGAGATTGGAATTGGCCTCATCCAGCACGATCAGGAAGGGATCGCCATAGAGCGCGCGCGCCAGGCCGATCCGCTGGCGCTGACCCGCCGACAGTTCGCCGCCGCCTGCGGCAATGCGCGTTTCATAGCCATCGGGCAGTGCCAGGATCGTCTCGTGCATCCCGGCGGCGCGCGCGGCGTCAATGATCGCGGACGACGGTGCGACGGGATCGAAGCGGGCGATGTTTTCGCCGATCGTGCCATCGATCAGATCGACGCCTTGCGCCACATAACCGAAATGGGGGCCGATCGCATCGGCGTCCCACTGGTCGATAGTTGCGCCGTCAAGCCGGATTTCGCCCCGCGCGGGCGTCCACAGCCCCAGCATTGCACGCACGAGGCTCGATTTTCCCGCCGCGCTGGGCCCGACCAGCGCCAGCACTTGCCCGGCGCGCAGTGTCAGCGTGACACCCTGCACGGCAAAACGCGACGAACCGGGTGGGACCAGCCACACATCGCGCAAGGCGATCTGTGCCACCGGCGGATCGAGCGCGACCGCGCGCGACGGTGGGCGACGCCAGGTGGTGATACCGATCACCACGCGTGCCCAGCCGCTGCGCGCGGCAACCACTGTGCGCCATTGCGCGATCGCCTGATCGACCGGCGCCAGCGCGCGGCCCGACAGCACCGAAGAGGCCAGGATCACCCCGCCGCTGGCCTGTCCGTCGATCACCAGCAGCGCGCCGACCGTCAGGATCAGCGATTGCAACGCCATGCGAAACGTGCGGCTGGCCCCGCCCAGCCGCGCGAGCGTGCGCGCGAGATAGGACTGTGCGGCAATGAAATCGGTGTCCCAGCGTTGGGTGCGGTGGACCAGCCGCGCCTGCATGCCCATGGCCAGGGCCACGTCGCCAAAGCGGATTTCGGCGGTGGCGGCTGCGGCGCGGCTGCCGGTGATCATCGCCAGATCGCGCGATCCGGTCTGCACCCGGTGGTTGGACCACAGCGCCAGCGCGGCCATCACCAGCGTGCCACCAAGCGCGGTCAGCCCCAGCCACCAATGCAGCGCGAACAGCACCGCCATGAACAGCACCACCCACGGCAGATCGATCAGTGCGACAGGACCCGCCCCGGCCAGAAAGGCGTGGATCGAATCGAGGTCGCGGATCAGTTGCAGCCCGTCGCCGCGATCAGGGCCCTGGTGCTGCGGGCGGATCACGGTGGCCTGGTGCACCGCCTCGAACAGATCATCGTGCACGCCGTTGGCCAGCGCGAGCAGCGCCTGGGCGCGGATCGCCTCGAACAGCGCCTGGAACAGATAGACCAGCGCCAGCATCACGAACAACCCGATCAGCGTCGGCACGCTGCGGCTGGGCAGCACGCTGTCATAGACCAGCATCATGTAGGCAGAGCCTGCAAACACCAGCACATTGATCAGCACGCTGGCCAGCGCGACCAGCGCCAGGTGGCCGCGATAACGGCGCGCAAACAGCGCCAGAAATTGCCGGCGCGCGCCTGTGTGTTCGGGGTTGTTGTATTCCGCGCTGGTACGATCCACGATCCGGTCTTTGCCCTCAAGGCCGGGCGGTGCCCTGGCGTTGGCGGCAATGTGGCATAACGCCAGGGCGGATCAGGCGAAGTTGCAACCGAACTGATCCATTT
>NZ_KQ954258.1 GCF_001519065.1 Novosphingobium sp. FSW06-99 | reverse complement strand
AGAACGCGATCCAGGTGAACAGGCGCAGGGTGTTGTTGTCGGCGGCGTTGCTGCCATTGCCGTCATAGTTGAACCGCGTGCCATTGAACTGGCCATAGGCGGTGTATTGCGCGCCGAACCGCACATTGACGAGCGGGCCCAGCGGCCCATTGCCCGCGCCCCACGGGGTATAATCGATCTGCCCCATCACCCCGTTGCTGTCAGGCCGGGCCAGCGGGCCGCTATAGAGAAACGTGTTGCTCGGCCCGGTCACGGTGAACGCGCTGACGGTCAGGCCCAGTTTGCCGCGCCAGGAATAAGTCACATCGCCGCGCACTTCGCCAAGGCTGGTCTGCGCACAGGCCATCGGCAATTGGTTGAGCGCGCAAGTCGCATAGAGGTTCTGCGCCTCGTGCACATAGCGGCCCTGCACGGTCAGCGTATCGCCACGGGCGGTGGGCAGGATATACGAGGCATCGAGCCCCACATCGCTGTAATGGTCGGTCAGCCCGGTCGACCGGTCGCGTCCGGGGTTGAGCGCGACTTTCAGCGCAAAGGCCCCCATTTCGAACGTGCCATGGCCGATGTCGTGCTGCCAGGCCAGGCGGCCATAAGGCGCCACGCCATTGATATCCCCGGGCCCGACCGGATCTGCACCGAGCCAGGTGAGGGTGCCCTGCGCCGGGGTGGTATAGCCCCCGGCCTCGACATAGAGATGGTGATTGAACCAGCCATAGGCGCTGAAACCCAGCACTTCCTGCGCCAGCGCGCCGTCGATCAGCGGGGCCGCCGCCGGGCTTTGTGCGATGGCACCGCCGTTGTATGGGAAACCCCAGGCCGGGGTGGTGTTCCACACGTCCTGCACGGTCGGGTTGTTGTTGACGTCAAAGCCGAATGTCGCGTCCTTGCCGAACAAGTGCCCCTGGTTGACCACGCGGATGTCGGCGTTGTCCCAGCTCCACTGGTGCCCGATGCCGTCATAGGTGATCTGCGCCATGCCGCCGATATGCTGGCCAATGCCGCCGCCGATGAAAATGCTGGCTTGGTCGAACGTGACATTGTCGTTGGGCGACAGGTTGTCGGGGGGCGGGTTCTGGGCCGTGCGGGTGTGGGTATAGGATGCGGTCAACGCCGCCGACAGCGGCACGTTGAACGGCTTGGCGCGCAGCGTATAGCCATTGAGCTTGAACTCGCGCCCAAACACGGTGAGTTGCGGGCCGAAACCGCCGACATGGCAGGCCTGACACGGCAGCCCGGTCTGGTCGGCAAAGCTGGGAATGGCGATGGCGGGTCGCGACAGTACCAGCGCGCCGAGACCCAGAGCCGTTGGCAGGCCAAGCCGCAAGGCCAGCGTTGCATGGCGTAAAAGACGCGGCCTTGTTGCATGTGCGCGCATGATCGGTACCCCCATCGTGGATGACCGTGCGTGTCATCCCCTGATGACGGCATCTGGTCATGATGTGGGGGCGTTGTCCTTGATCCGGGTCAGTAAACAGCCTCGGAATCTACGGCCTTCGCGGCGCGATGTTGGCGCGCGTATAGCATTCGCTGACCAGACTGTAGGCCACGCCGTCGTCGCGGCGCAGCACGGCGGTTTCGTGGTGGATGGTCCGCGCCGGGCACGCGGCGGGCGACGGGGTGCCGGGTGGCAAAGGCTGCCGGTGCAGGCCGAGCGGGGCAACCACTTTGCCGAACGGCGTGCGCGTGGTGTCGAGCGTCACGTTCATCGCGGGCGTCAGCCGCGCGGGCACATACCAGTTGAGCGCGTCGGACAGCACGATGTCGGCGCACGTCAATCGCACATGGCGCACGCGCACCGGTTCGGCACGGTCCACCTGCAGCGCGGTACGGATGGCCGGGGTGGCCGGCGAACTGGCCGCATCGTCCATCGCCAACGCCTGGATATGCGCCGGGGCCATGATGCCGCGCCGTGCACACCATTGCTCCAGCGCGAGCGTGGCGCTGTCACGACTGGCGAGCGTCTGGCGGAACTGGTCGAGCGTGGCCGTGTCGCTGGCGCAGGCGCTGGTCAGGATCAGCAGCGCCGCCGTCAGCGCCCGCATCAGATCCCGCCGTCGAACGGTTCGCGGCCCAGGCTGGCCAATGCCGCGCTCAGCGCCGAAACGCAGGCCGCCAACTGTGTCTGGTCGGTTGAACGGATTACGAAATTGGCGCCCACCCGGCCTTCGCGAAAGAACGGATAGCTGCCGATCGCCACCCCTGCAAAGCTGGCCTCGGTCTCGCGCAGCAAGTCGGCGATCTCGCTCTCGGCCACCCAGCATCCCACGGTGTGCGACAACAGCGGCAACCCGCCTTCGAGCGTGCCGGTCAACCCGTCGAGCATCTGCGCGGTGATCGAGGGTACGCCGGCCATCAGGAACACATTGCCGGCGCGGATGCCCGGCGCGCCCGACAGGCGGTTTTCAATCAGGTCGGCGCCATCGGGCACGCGCGCCATGCGCAGCCTCGCTTCGTTGAGCCCGCCGCGCGGGGCATAATAGGCCTCCAGGATGGCGCGCGCACGCGGATGGACCACCACCGGCACGCCCAGCGCCGCCGCCACCGCATCGACGGTGATATCATCGTGCGTCGGCCCGATCCCGCCGGTGGTGAACAGATAGTCGTTGCGCGCGCGCAAGGTGTTCACCGCCTCGATGATGGCATCCATCACATCGGGCACCACGCGCACTTCGCGCAGGCGTATGCCCTGTACGCCCAGCCACGTGGCGATCTGCGCAATGTTCTTGTCCTGCGTGCGGCCAGACAGGATTTCGTCGCCCACGACGATCAGCGCGGCGGTCCAGATACGGTTGGTGTCGGTCATCGCCGCCGAGGGATATAGCAATGCATGGCCGGTGCAAGGGGCCTATTCGGCGGCTTGCAACACCGTTTCAGCCAGCGCAGCCGGGGCGCGATCGAGCCGCAACACGCCATCGTCGATCGGATCGCTTTTCATCCAGGCGCGGTCGCGCAGATAGTCCTGGCTCAGCCGCCAGCGCATGTCCGACGCGCTCTTGGGCAACAGGTGCCGCGCGCGGGCGATATAGCCCGATGAAAAATCGAACGGATCGTCGTCGATCAACCCGTGATCGGCGGGCAGCACCGGGGTCGCCACGTGTACCCCGCGCTGGTCCATCAGATTGATCAGGCGGCAGACATAGTCGGAAATGATGTCGGCGCGCAAAGTCCACGATGCGTTGAGATAACCGAACACCGCCGCCAGATTGGGCACGTTTGAGAACATGCACGCTTTGTAGTAATAGTGCTGCGACCAATCGATCGGCACCCCGTCGAGGCTGATCGCGATCTTGCCCGCCATGGTCATTTTCAGCCCTGTCGCGGTCACGATCACATCGGCGTCGAGGTGCTGGCCCGATCGCAGGCGCACGCCCGATGCGTCGATGCGGTCGATATGATCGGTCACCACGCTGGCCCGCCCGGCGCGGATGGCGGCAAACAGGTCGCCATCGGGGATCAGGCACAGCCGTTGATCCCACGGATCATAGGGCGGGGTGAAATCGGCAGGCCGATAGTGTTCGCCCAACTGCGCCTGCGCCTGCCGGGTCAGAAACGCCTTCACTTTGTCGGGCCGGGTGCGCGCGCGGCGGAACACCAGCGATTGCAGGTGGATGTTCTTGAACCGGGTGATGCGATAGGCCAGCTTTTCGGGCAGGATGCGGCGCAGGAAATTGGCCAGCGCATCGCGCGCGGGCCGCGAGGCCATCCACGTCGGCGTGCGCTGCAACATGGTGACATGCGCCGCCGTGCGCGCCATCGCCGGCACCACCGTCACCGCCGTCGCGCCCGATCCGATCACCACCACGCGTTTGCCCGCATAGTCGAGATCGGCCGGCCAGAATTGCGGATGGACCAGGCGCCCGGCAAAGTCCTGCTTGCCGGGGATCGCGGCTTCGTGCGGATCATCGTAATCATAATAGCCCGAGCCCAGGAACAGGAACCGCGTGGCCAGATGGCTGCGCCCTTGCGGTGTATCGACCACCAGCCGCCACAACCCGGCGGCGCTGTCCCAATTGGCAGTGAGCACTTGCGTGCCAAAGCGGATATGCGGGCGGATACCGCGCTCATCGGCAATGCGATCAAGGTATTCGAGAATGGCCGGACCATCGGCGATCGACTTTTCATGCCGCCAGGGTTCGAACACAAAGCCCAAAGTGTGCATGTCGCTGTCCGAACGCACGCCGGGATAGCGGAACAAGTCCCAGGTGCCACCGATCCGGTCGCGCCGTTCGAGCACCAGATAGCGCCGATCGGGACACAGCGCCTGCATATGCGCGGCCATGCCGATTCCCGAAAGCCCGGCGCCGACAATGATCACATCGAGCGGTGCATCCGCCCCTGCCGTGCCTGCGCCCATCCGTTCTCTCCGCCGTTGTTTTAATCGAGTCCTTAAATGGTATGCGAAAATGCGCGCGATGGCCAGACGGGCGTGATTGCGGGCAAAACCGGACGAATGGGGGGTAGCGCGCGGGGCCTAATCCTCGCTGATCAGGTATTGCTCCCAGCGTCCGGATGCGCCCGGTTCGGCATATGTGATGATCGTCAGGGCGTGGCCGCCGCACGTCACGGTGAAGTTGCGGTTGACGAAGCCGCCGCGCAGGCGGGGGGCGATCTTGGGGGCAAAGCCGGTGCAGCGGCCCAGCGCGGTCAGCGACTGGTGATAGTCGGCGACGGCTTCGGGGGTGAAATAGCCGCGTGCATCGTCGGTAAACCGGGCGGGTTCGAAATGTCCGGCGGTCAGCGCGGCCAGTTCGGCGCGGGCGTCGTCGGTGCGTCCGGCCTCGCTGGTCTGTTGCGCAGGCGTGTGGCGCAGGATCACTTTGCCGATGCCATCGGTCAGGATCGTCGTCGTGTCGGAAAATCCGGCGTTGGTCAGCACCACCACGGCGGCGCGATCGTTGGGCCAGACGGTGTTTTGCGACAGGAACCCGACCGCTTCGCCGCCATGGTCGATGATCCGGTGACCGCCGTGCTGGCCGATGTGCACGCCCAGCGCATAGCCGTTGCTGGTGCCGTCGGCGACATGGACGGGGGTTTCCTGTTCGTCCCATTCCTTCGTGGTCAGCACTTGCCGGTTGATCCGCGCAATGTCCCACAGCGCCAGATCCGATGCCGTCATCGACAGTTCGCCCGCGGCATAGAGCCAGCCGCGCGCGGGCGGAGTAACCTGTCGCACCGGGCCGAGGGCGTGGCGATCATAGCCGTGCGGATATTGCGGTCCGTTGGCATCGTCGATGAACAGCAGATGCAGGCCCAGCGGGTCGAACAGATAGGTCTTGAGCAACTGGTCGAGCGGCGCGCCGCCCGCCAGTTCGGCAATCCGCCCGGCCACAACATAGCCGGTGTTGGAATATTGCCAACGCGTGCCCGGCGCGTAATCGAGCGGTTTCATCGCCCAGCGGCGGATGATTGCATCGGGCGTGGTGGGCGTGGCCATGTCGGCAAAGGCATAGTCCTGCGGCCAGTAATCCTGCAGGCCTGCGGTATGCGACAGCAACTGGCGCACCGCGATCTGGTCTGCGCCGGTCACTTGCGGAAGCCATTTGGCCACTTTGTCGTCGAGCGACAGCTTGCCCTCGTCGGCCAGGCGCAACAGCAGCGCGGCGAGGAACTGCTTGGAATTCGACGCGATCTGATAGGGCATGTCGGGCGATGCGACCGGCAGCGTGTCAGACGCACGGCCCCAGGCGCGCGCCATTACCACTGTGCCATCCCGCACCACCGCGATCGATACCGAAGGCACCCCGGTCTTGGCCAGCGTGGTGGTGACCAGACTGTCGATCGCCCTGGTCTCGTCGGCGCTGAGCGCCTGCGACAGGGCGGGCAGGGGCAGCGCGGCAAGCGCCAGCGCGACGAGCGTGGTGAGGGGGCGTTTCATGGCGGCGCAACCTAGCCGCCTGCGTGGTCGGCGCAATCGCTTTTGGCAATAAAGCCCCTCCCCTCAGGGGAGGGGCTTTTTGAGTCAGGATTCCGGGGTGCCTGCGATCACGCCGAACAAGTCGTGATCGTCGGAGTCCTCGACGATGACATCGACAAACTGGCCCGGCGTCAGGGTGGCGGGCACATTGCGCAAGTGCACCGCGCCGTCGATTTCCGGGGCATCGGCCTGTGACCGGCCGCTGGCGCCCAGATCGCCGTCTTCGTCGGGTTCGCCCACGTCATCGATGATCACGCGCAGCGTGCGGCCCACTTTGGCGGCCAGTTTGGCGCGGCTGATGCTTTGGGTCTTTTCCATGATCCGCGCATAGCGTTCTTCCTTGACCGCTTCGGGCACCGGATCGGGCAGGGCGTTGGCCGCCGCGCCCGCCACCGGTTCGAACCGGAACGCGCCCACGCGATCGAGCTGCGCTTCATCGAGCCAGTCGAGCAGATAGCGGAAATCGTCTTCGGTCTCGCCCGGAAAGCCGACCACAAAGCTCGACCGGATGGCGATATCGGGGCAGATTTCGCGCCAGGTGCGCAGTCGTTCCAGCACTTTGGCCTCGTTGGCCGGGCGCTTCATCGCGCGCAGCACACTGGGGCTGGCATGCTGGAACGGGATGTCGAGATAAGGCGTCAGCAACCCTTGCGCCATCAGCGGGATCACTGCCTCGACATGGGGATAGGGATAGACATAGTGCAGCCGCACCCAGGGCACCTGGCCCTCGGGGGTACGCAGGCCACCCAGTTCGCGCGCCAGGTCGGTCATATGCGTGCGCACGGCCTGACCCTTCCACTGGCGTTCCTCATGCCGCACATCGACGCCATAGGCCGATGTGTCCTGGCTGATGATCAGCAATTCGCGCGTGCCCGCCGCGACCAGCTTTTCCGCTTCGCGCAGCACGGCATCGATGCGCCGGCTGACCAGCCCGCCGCGCAATTGCGGGATGATGCAGAATGCGCAGGCGTGGTTGCAGCCTTCGGAAATCTTGACATAGCTGTAGTGACGCGGGGTCAGCTTGACATCGCCCGGCACCGCCTGCGGGATCAGATCGACATAAGGCCCCAGGCCCGGCGGGGCGGCGGCATGCACCGCATCGACCACGTCTTCATACTGGTGCGCGCCGGTTACCGCCAGCACGCCGGGAAAGCGCGCGCGGATCACATCGGCTTCGTTGCCCATGCATCCGGTCACGATCACCCGGCCATTTTCGGCCATTGCCTCGCCGATTGCCGACAGGCTTTCTTCCTTGGCCGAATCGAGAAAGCCGCAGGTGTTGACCAGCACGACATCGGCACCCTGGTAATCGGCGCTCATGTCATAGCCATCGGCGCGCAGCCGGGTCAGGATGCGTTCGGAATCGACCAGCGCCTTGGGACAGCCAAGGCTGACCATGCCGACACGGCGGGGGGAGGCGATTGCAGTGGGGGATTGTTCAGAAGCCATCAGGCGGCGGCGCATAGCCCTTTTTTCGCGCCGCGTCACCTTGAGTCGGTTTGCCAAGCCAGAGCCCGTCCTCTATGCTTAATTTTCGCCATTTTCGCGATATGGCGCAAAAGGATAGAACCTGATGGGTCCGGTTAACTGGTTGGCGGTGCTGGTTGCGGCACTGGTGGCGCTGGGGGTGTCGCTGGTGTGGAACGGGCGCCTGTTTGGCCGGGCCCGGCTGGAAGAGCTAGGCCCCGGCGGGCTGGGCCAGCGAGTCGCGCCGTGGCGCACGCTGGCGCTGACGTTCTTGCTGTTGGTGCTGTCATCGACGATGATCGGGCACATGTTCGCGCGCGTCGGCGGGGCCACGCTGGCGGTGAAACCGTGGCTCTATTTCATGATGTCGGGCGGGCTGGCGGGGGCCTTCGTGATCCCGGCGATGTGGATCAACTATCTGAACTTGCGCATCAGCCTGCGGTTGGCGCTGATCGATGCGGGGCAGTGGCTGGTGGCCTATCTGTCGATGGGGCTGACGTTTTTCCTGTTGGGCGGGTGATCCCGATCACAGCCGGACAGGCAGTGCGGGCACCGGGTTTTGCGGCACGTTGTCGTGACGCAGTTCGAAATGCAGCGTGGGCTTTTTCGCCTCTCCGCTGGCGCCGATGCGCGCGATCACGCTGCCGCGCTGCACCGTTTCCCCGGTCTTGACCGCGACTTTGCCAAGATAGGCATAGGCGGTGGCCCAGCCGTCGCCGTGGTCGATCACGATCAACTGGCCGAACCGTTCGGGCTCGGTCCCGGCAAAGATCACTTTGCCGGCCGCTGCTGCGCGCACGGTCATGCCCGCAAACGCGGCCAGATCGATGCCGTTGTC
This sequence comes from Novosphingobium sp. FSW06-99, assembly GCF_001519065.1. Lineage (GTDB taxonomy): Bacteria > Pseudomonadota > Alphaproteobacteria > Sphingomonadales > Sphingomonadaceae > Novosphingobium. The sequence continues at coordinate 230,674 of NZ_KQ954258.1, read as the reverse complement.
GGGCTGGCCATGGACGGTGGCGGCAAACCGCGTGACCACTGCGCCCGATGTCGGCCAGATCAGGTGCGGGGTGGTCAGATCGGCATGATGGACGGGCGCGGGTTGCGGCACCGGGCGTTCGGGCGGGGCGGGCCGGACCACCGGCGCGGGGCGCGGCGGCGTTGGCGGGCGGCGCACGGGGCGTGGCGTGCGTGCCGTCCGCGCCGGCATGCCGTTGGGATCGGGGCGTTTGAGCACAGTGCCGGGCACCAGCGGCGTGTCCAGGCTGATCGCGTTGGCACGGGCCAGATCGCCGGGCGACAGCGCCATGCGCGCGGCGATCGAGGCCAGTGTGTCGCCGGGGCGGACCGTGTAAGTCCAGGCCACGATCGGCGCCGTGGCGGGCAGCGCAGGCTGCGCCAGCGCGCCCGCAGCAAGCGCGATCAGCGCCGGCCAGACCCGGCTGCGCCTCACGTGTGCGGAACGAGCCGGGTCAAGCCGCCCATATAGGGCGCCAGCGCGGGGGGCACGTCTACCGAGCCGTCGGCCTGCTGGTAATTTTCCAGCACCGCGACCAGCGTGCGGCCGACCGCCAGGCCCGATCCATTGAGCGTGTGGACGAATTCGGTGCCCTTGGCGCCCTCTGGCCGGAACCGCGCGTTCATGCGCCGTGCCTGGAAATCGCCGCAGTTCGAACACGACGAGATCTCGCGATAGGCCTGCTGACCCGGCAGCCAGACTTCGAGATCATAGGTCTTTTGCGCGGTAAAGCCCATGTCGCCGCTGCACAGCAGCACTTTGCGATAGGCCAGGCCAAGCGCCTGCAACACCGCTTCTGCGCATTGGGTCATGCGTTCGTGTTCGGCGGCGGAGTCTGCGGGGCGGGTGATCGACACCAGCTCGACCTTTTCGAACTGGTGCTGGCGGATGAACCCGCGCGTGTCGCGCCCCGCCGCGCCCGCTTCTGAACGGAAACAGGGGGTCAGCGCGGTCATCCGCAAGGGCAGTGCCGCCTCGGTCAGGATCTGTTCGCGCACCGAATTGGTCAGGCTGACTTCGGCGGTGGGGATCAGCCAGCGCCCGTCGGTGGTCTGGAACAGGTCTTCGGCGAATTTCGGCAATTGGCCGGTGCCGAACGCGGCCTCGTCGCGCACCAGCAGCGGGGTGATGCATTCGGTATAACCATGCGGGCCGACCTGCATGTCGAGCATGAACTGCGCCAGCGCGCGGTGCAACCGCGCCATCTGCCCGCGCAGAAAGGTGAACCGTGCGCCCGACAGCGCCGCGCCGGTTTCGAAATCGAGACCCAGCGCGGGCCCGATATCGGCATGTTCGCGCGGGGTGAAGGTGAACGCGGGCGGGGTGCCCCAGCGCAGCACTTCGACATTGTCGGCCTCGTCGGCGCCCTCGGGCACTTCGAGTACGGGGATATTGGGCAGCGCGGCGAGCAGCGCGTTGAGATCGGCGGTCAGGTGCCGTTCGTCCTCTTCGAGCGCGGGCAGCGTGTCCTTCAGCGCGGCGACTTCGGCCTTCAGCGCATCGGCGGTGGCATGATCGCCCTTGCCCATCGCTGCGCCGATCGCTTTCGAGGCTTCGTTGCGGCGGGCCTGCGCCTCCTGCATGCGGGTCAGCAAGTCGCGCCGGGCGACATCGCGCGCCACGATGTCGGCGGCTGCCGGGGCCAGCCCGCGCCGGGCGAGGCCCGCGTCAAAGGCTTCGGGATTGTCGCGGATCTGTCGAATGTCGTGCATGATATGCCAGCCTATGCCCGCGCACGCGCCCGCTTTCAACCCGCCGCAGGCAGGCGCAGCGTTTCGTGCGCCAGCACCGCCAGCGCCGGGCGGTGGCTGACCAGGATCAGCCCCTGCCCGGTGGCGGCCAGCACTTCGCTCAGCCGGATGACCAGCAACGCCTCGGTCGCGGCATCAAGCCCTTCGCTCGGTTCATCGAGCACCAGCCAGGGACACGGCGCCAGCAACGCGCGCGCCAGTGCCAGCCGTCGCCGCTGTCCGCCCGACAGCCGCGCGCCATCGCCGCTCAGCCATTGGTCCAGCCCATCGGGCAAAGCGCGGACATCGTCATCCAGACAGGCGCAGTGCAGCGCCTGCCACATCGCCGCCGCATCGATGCCGGGCCGTGCCAGCCGCAAGTTGTCGGCCACGGTCCCGGCGATCAGCGGGGTATCCTGCGCGCACAACGCAAACACCGGGCGCAGCGTGGCCAGCCCGAGCGTGCGCGGATCATGGCCATCGACGCGCAAGTGCTGCGGGGCGTCGCCGCGCAGGCCGACCAGCGTTTCGATCAGCCGGGTCTTGCCGGTGCCCGATGCGCCGGTCAGCGCCAGACGGGTGCCTGGCGCATACATGTGGCCATCGATCGCGATTGGCGGATTGGCGGCGATCGCGGTCACGGCGCGCGGGGCATGATCGCCCAGCGCGGTCAGCCGCGCCTGCGCCTGCACGATACGGTGCCGGGCAAAGTCGGTCTGCACCAGCCCGCCCCAGATTTCCAACGCCGCGCTTGCCCCCAACAGGCCGAGCGCCAGCGGCGGCAGCGCCACCGGTGCCAGCCAGACCATCGCGGCGAGAGTCAGCCCGGTCATCATCGCCTGCGCCGCCAGCATCGCGCCTTCGGCCCGCGCCAGCGCGATCATCGCGGCATCGCGCGGCGCAGCCGCGGCGGCAAAGGCGGTAGCCATCGGCCCGGCCAGATCATAGATCGCGATATCGGCGGCAGGCCCGGCCATTTCGGCATAGTCGGCCTGCATCGCCGCCTGCGCCGCCGCCGCGCGGGCCTGCGCCGCCGGCAGCAGCCGCGCCGCCATCGCGCGCAGCACCAGCCGCATCACCACCAGCGCCACCGCCATCACCAGCGCCGCAGGCCAACCCAGCATCAGCGCCCCGGCCAATCCCGCGCCCGCGCCCGCCAGCGCGCCGGTGTGGCCAATGCGGCGGATCACCGCGTCTTCCAGCACATCGACATCGTGGCCCAGACTGTGCGCGATCAGCCCGCTGCGGCCCGGCTCGCGCCCATGGAGCGCGGCGCGTGCCACTTGCACGAACACCGCGGTGCGCAGATCGGCCAGTGCGAACAGCGCGCCACGATGGCCCAGCAGGCGCTCGCCATGGCGCGCCAGCGTGCGCACGATTGCCGCCGCGCGCACGGTGGCGCTGGGCAACAGGTAATTGAACGCCTGCACTGCGGCCACGCCCGACACCCCGGCGACGCCCGCTCCGGCAAGAAACCAGCCCGATACCGCCAGCAGCACCACCGCTGCCAGCGCGGCGCACATGGCGCAGACCATCGCCAGCCGCAGGCTGCGGCGCTGTGCGCGCAAGGGCTCGATCAGCAAGGGGATCATGCGACGGGGGTGACCGACCGGGCCAGCGCGACCAGATCGGCGTCGTGCGTGGCCGCCACGATCAGGTGCCGCGTGGCAAGATCGGCCAGCAGCGCGCGCACGGCCTGTGCCGTGGCGGCATCAAGGTCGGCGGTCGGTTCGTCGAGCACCAGCACCGCGCGCCCGGACAGCACCGCGCGTGCCAGCCCGATCCGCCGCCGTTCGCCGCCCGACAGGCCCGCGCCCTTGTGGTCGATCGCGCAATCGAGCCCGCCGCGCGCATCCAGCAAGGGCCCCAGCCCAAGTTGATCGAGGCAGGCGCGCATCGCGGTATCACCGGCCCCGCCATGCGCCAGATTGCTGCGCAAGGTTCCGGGCAACAGCGCGACCTGCTGCCCGGCCCAGCCGATCGCATGGTTGGCGCTGCCCGGCGCAAACGGCGCCTCATCGGCCATGATCGTGCCGCTTTCGAGCGGAATCTGGCCGATCAGCGCGCGCAGCAGCGATGTCTTGCCACCACCGGTCGGCCCGGTCACCACATGGAGCCCGGCGCCGTGCCAGTCCCAGCCCAGCGGGCCGATCAGCGTGCCGTCGGCATGGCGCACCACCACCGCGCGCCCGCTCCAGCGTGTGGGCGCCGGGGCGGGCGGGGGCAGTACGGGCATGCGCGCGGCGGCCTGCGCCATGGCCGCCAGCGCGGCTTCGCCCTGTTGGCGTTCGTGATAGGCGCCGGCCAGACGGCGCAGGCCGAGATAGAATTCGGGTGCCAGCGCCAGCACATAGAACGCGCGCGGCAAAGTCAGGTGCCGGCCCAGGTGAAACGGCAACAGCCCGAGCAGCGCAAACCCGCACCACACCGCGACCAGCGCGACCGCCAGCGCGGCCATGAATTCCAGCACCGCCGAAGACACGAACGCCACCGTCAGCACCGCCATGGTGCGCCGCGCCACCGCCTGTGCCGCCTCGCCCAGATGGCGCGCCACGCGCTGTTCGGCGCCAAACAGCAGGATCGTCGGCAAAGTGCCGAGCCGGTCGACAAACAGCCCCGACAGCCGCGCCAGCGCGCGATGCTGTGCCTCGGCCCGGCGCGCGGCCGCGCCGCCCGCCACGATCATCCCCAGCACGAACGGCACCAGCGTGGCCAGCATGATCGCCGCCGCGACCGGGCTGGCCGGCGCGGCGGCCAGCGCGATCAGCAGCGGCGAGACACCGGCCGCCATGCGCAAGGGCAGGAACCGCGCGATATGCCCCTCGGTCGCGGCGATCGCATCGACCGCCAGATGCATGTCTTCACCCACCAGCGCGCCGCGCATCAGGCGACTGGGCAGCAGGCGCGGCAGCAGATCCTGGCGCAAGCGGCGGTGCACGGCGGCGGCGGCGATGGCGCCGCGCGCGCGGGCGGCGCCCTGTGCCGCGCCGCGCCACAGCGCCCCGCCGACAATCAGCACCATTCCTGCATGAACAGTTTGATACGTATCAATGTTTCGCGCTATGATGAGGCCTAGCCCGCCAGCGAACACAATGGCCCCGATACTGTCCGCGCTCCACCACAGCGACGCGCGCAAATCGGGCCGCACCATGCGGGACCACATGGCTGTACCGGTCATACGGATGAAGACATAAGGTTTCGCGGCATAGCTTTGATATCGGCCCCGGCACAATGCCGGACTGAATGCGCTCCTAGACCATCGGGCAGAAAAGCAGGCAACGGTTTTTCGGCGAACACAGCGATGATCCGGGCAGCACGGTTTCGCAAAGGCAAAGGGATCCCACCCAATGGATATGGCTGTCGTAGAACTGTCGCGGCTGCAATTTGCGCTGACCGCGATGTATCATTTCCTGTTCGTGCCGCTGACGCTGGGCCTGTCGTTCATGCTGGTGATCATGGAGAGCATCTATGTCATCACCGGTCGGCCGATCTGGCGGGTGATCACCCGGTTCTGGGGGCGCCTGTTCGGAATCAATTTCGTGCTCGGCGTGGCCACCGGGCTGACCATGGAATTCGAGTTCGGCACCAACTGGGCCTATTACGCGCACTATGTCGGCGATATTTTCGGGGCGCCGCTGGCGATCGAAGGGCTGATGGCGTTTTTCCTCGAAGCGACGATGGTCGGGCTGATGTTCTTTGGCTGGGACAAGCTCAGCCGGGTGCAGCATCTGGGGGTCACGTTCCTGACCGCGCTCGGCACCAATCTGTCGGCGCTGTGGATCCTGATCGCCAACGGCTGGATGCAGAACCCGGTGGGGGCGGTGTTCAACCCCGAAACGATGCGGATGGAAGTCACCGATTTCAAGGCGGTGCTGTTCAATCCGGTGGCACAGGCGAAATTCGTCCATACCGTCAGCGCGGGTTACGTTTGCGCGGCGACGTTCGTGGTGGGGGTCTCGGCCTGGTACTTGCTGCAGGGCAAATGGACCAATGTCGCGCGCCGCTCGATGATGGTTGCGGCTGCCTTCGGTCTGGCCTCGTCGCTGTCGGTGGTCGTGCTGGGCGATGAAAGCGGTTATACGCTGACCGACAACCAGAAGATGAAACTCGCCGCGATCGAGGCGATGTGGCAGACCGAGCCGGCACCCGCCGGGCTGACCGTGTTCGGCCTGCCCGATGTGGCGACGCGCCAGACCCGCTTTGCGATTCGTGTGCCCTATGTGCTGGGCCTGATCGCCACGCGCAGCCTGTCGGGCCAGGTGACCGGGATCGACGATCTTGTGCTTAAGGCTGATGAGCGTATCCGCCACGGCATCGTCGCCTATGACGCGGTCGAAAAGCTGAAGGTCAACCGGTTCGATCCGGCGGCGCGCGCCACGTTCGAACGCTATAAGGACGATATCGGCTTTGCGCTGCTGCTCAAACGCTATGTCGCCGATCCCCGCCAGGCCAGCAATGACCAGATCCTGCATGCGGCCGCCGATACGGTGCCCAATGTGCCGGTGGTGTTCTGGTTGTTCCGTGTCATGGCCGGGTTCGGGTTTGCGCTGATCGCGTTCTTTGCCACCGCGTTCTGGCTGGCCTCCACCCATCGCCTGTCTACCCGCTGGTTCCTGCGGCTGGCGCTGGTGGCGATGCCGCTGCCGTGGCTGGCGATCGAAGCGGGCTGGATGCTGGCCGAAATCGGACGCCAGCCCTGGGCGGTCGACGGGGTCTTGCCGACCTTCCTCGGCGCCTCGTCGCTGACCGTGCCGCAAGTGTGGACGACGATCATCGGTTTCACTGCGCTCTATGGCGCGCTGGCGGTGATCGAGGTGCGGCTGATGCTGGCCTCGATCGGCAAAGGGCCGATCGAACACGCGCACGACCACGATGTCCACGGCCACGATTCCGTCGACGGGCTTGCCCCGTTGCCGGCCGAATAAGGGAGTATCGCAGCATGACTGTCCCGCTCGATTATGAAACCCTGCGCCTGATCTGGTGGGCGCTGGTGGGGGTGCTGCTGATCGGCTTTGCGCTGCTCGACGGCTATGACCTTGGCGTTGCCGCGCTGTTGCCGTTTGTCGCGCATAGTGATGACGAACGGCGCCAGACCATCAACACCGTGGCCGCGCAATGGGAAGGGCACCAAGTCTGGCTGATCCTGGGTGCCGGCGCGATCTTCGCCGCCTGGCCATTTGTCTATGCGGTCAGCTTTTCGGGGTTTTACCTGGCGATGTTTCTGGTGCTGGCGGCGCTGATCGTGCGCCCGGTGTCGTTCAAGTACCGCTCCAAACGGCCCGATCCGCGCTGGCGCGCACGGTGGGACTGGGCGCTGTTTGTCAGCGGATTTGTCCCCTCGCTGGTGTTCGGTGTGGCGGTGGGCAATGTGCTGGTGGGCGCGCCGTTCGCGTTCGACAGCGATCTGCGGATGACCTACCACGGCTCGCTGCTCGGGCTGTTCACGCCGTTCACGCTGCTGACCGGGCTGTTGTCGGTGGCGATGATCGCGCTGCACGGCGCGGGCTGGCTGTCGGTCAAGGCCGAAGAGGGCCCGGTACTGGCGCGTGCGCGCACGATCGGGCGGATTGCGGCGATTGCCAGTCTGGTGCTGTTTGCGCTGGGCGGCGTGATGGTGGCCAAGGCGGGTATCGGCATGCGGTTGGTCAGCGCGGTCGATGTGGCCGGGCCGTCGAACCCGCTCGATTCGACCAGCGTGGCGGCGCCGGGCGCGTGGCTCGACAATTTCGCCGCGCACCCCTGGATGCTGATCGCGCCACTGGCCGGGTTTGTCGGGCCATTGCTGGCGCTGGCCGGGATTGCGACGCGGCGCGGGGGGGCAACCTTTGCCGGAACCGCGCTGGCGACAGTCGGGATCATCGCCACGGTCGGTTTGTCGATGTTCCCCTATATCCTGCCCAGCACGATCGATCCGCGATCGAGCCTGACGGTATGGAACGCCTCGTCCAGTCAGTTGACGCTGTTCAACATGCTGGTGGTGACGGTGCTGCTGCTGCCGATCGTGGTGGGTTACACCGCCTGGGTGTTCCGCGTGCTGGCCGGGCGCATCACGCTGGCCGAAGTGCGCACCAATCCTGACTTTTATTGATCGAAAGGGCCGGCAATGTGGTATTTTACATGGGTTCTGGGCCTGGGGTTTGCCGTGGCCTTCGGGGTGATCAACGGGCTGTGGCACGAATTCAACTCGCCGATCGACGACGACCCGGCGCTTTAGGGTCTTTCTGACATAGATTGAGGCACCGTGATTGCCCTGAGAAGCTCCTTGGGGAGAAGCAGCACGCAGCGCGGGCTGGTTGCCCCGTGAAAGTGCTGCGACGCTGCCAAGGGGCTTCTCAGGGCAACCCCTTCGGGGCGGGCCGCTTTTGGCCCATTGCTACGTCGAGATGGCTTGAGCCAAAGGCCAGCGCAGCTAAATATTCCCGATATTCCTGCGCCATCCCTCCAGACAAGGAACGCTTTGCGTTCCGCAAAGCTAGGGGCACTGGGCCAAAATCGGCTCCGTCACGGTGCCTCAATCTATGTCAGAAAGACCCTAACCCGCGCCGCTCAGATCGCCTTCAGGCCATAGCGCGCGATCGTCTGCAGGGTTTCGCGATTGGGGCGCAACGTGGTCGCCAGGCCATCGGCCATCCGCGCGCAGGCCGCCACGCGCTCGGCCACCAGCGCGTCGGTGGCGCCATCGAGGCGCGGCGGCGGCGCGCTCCATGCGCCCATGCCATAAAGGACATATTGATAGCTGGCCGCCGGGAACAGTTCCTCGCGGTGCGCGAAATCGACCGGGGCGGGGCACTGGTGGTGCCATGCGGCCAGCGCCTCGGCCAGCGAGGCGGGGATTGAGGCGGCGCGGCGGTTGTCGCGCCAGAAATCCGAACCCTCACGGCGATTGAGGACATAATGCAGTTTCAGGAAATCGATGATCCGCGCCCAGCGGTATTCGAAACAGGCGTTGTATTGCCGTGCGGCGCGCGCCAGCCCGTCGCGCGTGGCCGGCAGCACATCGCCGATCATGCGCGCGCCCATCTCGATCAGCGCGATCGCGGTCGCCTCCATCGGTTCGATGAAACCGGCCGACAGCCCGACCGCGATGCAATTGCCCTGCCAGAACCGCTGGCGATGGCCGGGCTCGAACGCAATTCGGCGATAGGTCAGCGCATCGGCATCGCCGCCTGCCGCGCGCACATAGGCGTGCAGCGCCGCCAGCGCATCGTCGTCGGACTGATGCGCATCGGAATAAACATGGCCAAGCCCCCGGCGCGACTGCAGGCCGATATCCCAGATCCATCCTGCCGCCTGCGCGGTGGCATTGGTGGTGGACGCGATCGGCGCATCGGGGGCGGGATAGGGCAATTGGGTGGTCCATGCGCGATTGGCGAACAGCACGTCGCGGCAACTGGTGAACGGCACCTGGCAATGCCCCGCAATCAACCGGGCGGCCAGGCCCGAGCAATCGATGAACAGATCGCCCGCAAACCGCCGCCCGTCTGTGGCGATCAGTGCGGCGATATCGCCATCGGGCCGTGCCTCGACCGAGGCGATCGCGGCGTCATGGTGTTCGACGCCCAGCCGGGTGGTGACATGGCGCGCCAGCATCTGCGCAAATTTGCCCGCGTCGAAGTGATAGGCATAGCTGACCGCGCCTGCATATTCGGGATGGGTCATCGCCTTTGGCGCCAGCCCGGCGCCGCACGCCGCGCTCTGGAACGACAGCGCATCGGCAAACGTGCGACCCTGATGCGGCTGACCCATCCACCGGGTCAGCGCATCGCCGTCAAGCACCGGCAGCGTGAAGGGATGCAGATAGGCGTCCTGCGGCGCACCATCGACCCATCCGACAAAGCGCGAACCCTGCTTGAAACCGGCATCGCAAGTGCGCAGGAATTCGGTTTCCGACAGGCCGATCTGCCGCAGCGTTTCGCGGATCGACGGCCAGGTGCCTTCGCCCACGCCGATCGTGCCCAGCGCGACCGATTCGACCAGCGCGATCTGCAAGCCATCGTCGCCGCGCTGCCGATAGCGCGCGGCGATCAGCCCGGCGGTGATCCACCCGGCAGTGCCGCCGCCCAGAATGACGATGCGGCGGATGCGCGAATCTGGCGTGCCGGTCATTGCGCGCCTTCGAGCAGGCGCTTGTTCTTGCGCGCGATCAGCGCCTGCATCTGCACCAGCGAGGCGATCTGGTACCATGCCAGTTCCAGATAGCCGCGCGCATGCAGATCGCCCAGCGCGCTGTCGCGCAATTGGCGCAGGCCATCGGCGCGGATCGCATAGAGCCCGTCGAGCGTGGCGCTGGTGCCGTCGATAAAGCCCACTTCCACCCGCACCGGCTCGATCAGGTCGAGCGCTTCAAGATGGGCGGCATAAGCATGGGCGACTTTGCTGCCGCTGCGCAAGGCGTCGATCATCGCCGCGATCCGGGTCAGATAGGCCGATGGCTCGCCATTTTCGAGAAACAGAATCTCGCCCTCGCTGTCCGAAACGCGCGGGCTGGCCGGATCGATCGCCAGCGCCGGGCCCGCCGAAACCTCGTCCGGCACCAGTGTGAACGGCTGGGTCAGGCGTTGCAGCGGGACATAGGCGGCATCCCAGGTCTCGCCGTGGAGAAACAGGTTCTCGTGGGTGGCAAAGCCGAGCACGGCGCAGGGCTCGAACTGGCCGGTGCGGCCATTCTTGCGCAGGAACAGCGGGTACGTCGCCAGCAGCGAGCCGAATTCGGCCGGGACCACCCCGACCACCCCCACATTGTCGCCAAACCGGTCGCCCGGCGTGGTGATCACGCGGGTGCGGGCGTGGGCGGCGGGGGACAGGATAACAGGTGCGGTCATGGCAGTTTTCCTTGCAGGCCCTGGATCAGAAATGTCCGCAACGCCTGCGCCTTGTCGGGGGTCAGCGTGCCGAACATGCCGCGCGCGGCCTCGGGCAGATGGTCCTGACCCTGATGTTCGGGCTGAAACACCAGCAGATCGAACAGCGCGCGCCAGCGCTGGCGTTCCGCATCGGGCAGCGACTTGATGCTGAGCAATGCATGCAACAGCGTGTTGAACGGGTTTTCGAAATAGCCCGGCGTGGTCTTCCACCAGAAATTGATCAGCGCATTGACCGGATCGAGCGCCTCGACCCCGTGCAGCCACAAGGCGGGCAAATAGATCGCATCGCCCGGTTCCAGCTCTGCCACCTGACACTGTGCCAGCGCCGCGCGATAGCGGGGAAAGCGGTCGAAATCGGGCGCGGCGGTATCGACCAGGCTGACCGGCTGGCCCGCCGGGGTCAGATCGATCGGGCCGAGATAGAGATCGGCCACGCATTGCATCGGAAACAGCGTGAAGCGGCGCCGACCGGCGACCACCACGGCCAGATTTTCGGCCTGATCATAATGCACCGCCACGCGCGTGCGATTGCCGATCCACAGCGATTGCAGCACGTTTTCGGCATGGATGAACCCGTCGAGCCGATGGCTGCGCGCCATCTCGGGCGCGATCACCGGCAAGGGCAGCGATCCGGCATAGAGCGCGTCGGGCGCTTCACATGGCGCCAGCGCGCACAGATCGTCGAGCAGGCGATTGAGCCGGGTCTGCTGACGTGTGAAATTGAACCCGTCGAGCCCGTCGGTGTAATGGAGGCGCCCGCCGGTTGCCGGTGGCGCGCGAAAGGCCTGGATCGGGGCGCCCGAATAGAGCGGGCGCAGGCATGCGGCAAAGGCCTCGGGGCCTTGCCGTCCGGCCTGTACGCCCGGCCAGGATGCGGCCACGCCTTTCAGGATGGCGGGCCGTTGCAGCGGGCGGATATCGGTGCAGAACCGGTCTGCGGTAACGTCGTGATATGCCTCTACCGGTTGCGGGGCAGGGGGGGCGGGCGGGGTCTTGTTGATCGAATGCATGTCTCTGCCGCTCGTCCGCCGTGGCGCGGGCCTGCCCTGGAGGCAGGCCCGCGCCGTGGTCGATCAGAACTTCGCGCGCACGCCGAATTGCAGGCGCGGTGCCCCCTTGTAGTACCCCAGGAACTGATCCTCGAACCGGCCATATTGGCGGACCGAGGCCCCTGTCATGTTGGTCGCATCGATAAACACGACGAAGGCTTTGCTCAACTCATAGCTGATGCTGCCGTCAAGCTGGCCATAGGCCGCCGTGTTGACCGGTTCGTTGGCGCCCTGCGACTGGCTGAGCCCCGCCAGATAGGCGCTGCGCCAAGTGTAGGCGAGGCGACCCTGGAAGCCGAACTTTTCGAAGATGCCGACGATGTTGTACGATTTCGACAGACCGGGAACCGCGAACTGCGTACCGATTTCCAGCGGATTGAAGTGCACGTTGCTCCACGGCAGCGACACGTTGGCCTGAATGCCGAACCCGCTCTGGCCGAACATGTGCTGGCCCGACATTTCGATGCCCCACACGTTCACCGCGTTGGCATTGGTCGGCTGGGTGATTTCCCAGATGACGGCCGGATCGTTCGGCTGGCCAATGAACGCGGTCTGGCCGGTGTCGGCTTCCATCTGCGCAAACACCGCCGATGGCACCGGGGTGACGCCCTTGGCCTGCAGCTCGGCGACCGCCTGTTGTTCGATCGCACCCGCGCCGGGGTCGGTGATCGGTTTGCCATTGGCGCCGTTGATGGTGCCCGGGGTGGTCGTTTCGGTCAGGAAATTGCTGACCCGCTTGAAGAAGGCGTTGAACGAGATGTAGCTGTCACGCTTGTAATACCATTCCGAGCTGAAATCGAAATTCTGCGAGGAATAGGGCAACAGGCCCGGATTGCCTTCGGTTGCGGTGCGCGCGCCCGGCTTTGGCGTGGTGGACACCGACGTGGTGCCGATCAACTGCGTCAGATCGGACCGCGTGATGGTCTTGCTGTACGATGCACGCAGCTTGAAGTTGCTGGTGACATCGAGGTTGAGATCGACGTTGGGCAGGAATTCGTTGTAGCTCGACCCCACATTGCTGAACGCGGCGTTGTTGGCAAAGTTGGTCGAATATTCGGTCGGGTTTTCCCAGGTGATGCCGGTCGGCACTTGCTGCAGGCTGTTGGCGACCACGCTGGTGTGTTCAAACCGCCCGCCGACGAAGGCGCGCAGCACTTTGTCGCCGATATCCCACTGCAGGTGCGCCTCGACATAGCCGGCATAGGTCTTTTCATCGATGCGGTCATCGCTGAGCGGGGTGCTGGGCAGGACATAGGCATTGCCCGGATATTGCCCGGCAAAGGCATTGGCCACCTGGGCCGGGTTGAACGTGTAGAAATAGGGCACCTGCTGCTGGCAGCCGCCGCCCGACACGCCCTGCAGGATGCTGCACGTGCTGATCTTGGTGAAGGCCGAGGGCGGCAACACGCCGTCGTTCGACGAGGCATAGAATCCGTCGTTGAGCGTGCCGCTGCTGTAGGCGGCGGCGCGGGTCTGGAAATTCTTGTACTGGAACCCGGCCTCGACGCTGCGGAACCAGCTGTCGGACTGGTTGGTCCAGCGGCCGCGCATGCGCCATTCGTCGATCTGGTTGCGATAGATGTTGTTGTTCACCTGCGAAAACAGCGGTGTAACCGTCGAGGTGTTCATGTTGCCCGACGTATAGGGCGCCTGATAGGTCCAGTTGACCAGTGGGATCACCGTGCCGGTGCCGTTGAACGTCTTGGTCAGCGACAGGGCGGGGTCCTGGCCGACGATGGCAAAATCGTTGTCACCGGCCGCGCCGCCGCCGCTGTTGGCGATCGAATGGTGGCCATCGACTTCAAACTCGAACGCCGCCGAGGGCTTCCACTTGAGGTTGACCCCGGTCGAACCCATCGTGTCCTTGATCTGGTCGTCGAACGCGTCATAGGCCAGATCGTTGCCGACCGCGGTGAAGTTGTTGAGCGTGCCGTCGGGCGAAATCGTGCCGTTGTAAAGGCTTGCCCCATAACCGTACCATGCGCTGTATTCGCTGCGCTGCATGTGATCCTTGTACAGCGCATAAGTATAATCGGTGGTGATCACCAGGGTGTCGGTGGGCTTGAACTGGATCACCGCCTGGCCGTTGACGCGGGTGCGATGGTGGGTGTCGATGCCCCATTGCATCGATTGCGGTTCATAGTTGTGCGTGCCGGTGGTCTGGTTGCTGGTCACGCCCGCAGGCAGCGCGCCCATGCCGTTTTGCGGGGTGGGCACCTGATCTTCCAGCCAGCCGCCGACAAAGGCGAATTCCTGGTTGCTGTCGCGTTCGGAATAGGACCCGTTCAGCATCACGCCGATCTTGCCGTCGGCAAACACGTCGGACACCATGCCCGACACTTCTGGCGTGATCTTGGTGCCGCTGCGCCACGACGTGTCGTCGGTGCCCTTGATCTGGAACGCCGCCTTGAACCCGTTGTAATCGAACGGCCGCGCGGTGGTCACATCGACCGTCGCGCCGATCCCGCCGCTGGGCAGATCGGCCCGGCCGGTCTTCGACACCGACACGCCCGAGATCGCATCGGCGGATAGTTCCTCGAAATTGAACGACCGGCTGGCGGATTCCTGGTTGCCCAGGATGATCCCCGGCATCGAACGGCCGTTGAGCGTGATCAGGTTGTATTCGGGGCCGAACCCGCGCACGGTGATCTTCGACCCTTCGTTGTTGTCGCGGTCGATGGTCACGCCGGGAATGCGCTGGATCGCCTCGGCCAGGTTGGTGTCGGGGAACTTGCCGATATCAGACGCGGTGATCGCATCGACGATCCCGTCGGCGCGCTTCTTGATCGCTTCGGCATCGGCCAGCGACCGGCGCAGGCCGGTCACGACGATCCCGGCGGTCGGGTCGATGCCGGTGTCGGCGGCCGCAGGCGCGGGCTGTGCCGGTTGGGCGGTTTGCGCGACCGCAGGTGCGGTGAACATCGCCACCGACAGTCCCAGGCACGACACCGCCGACTTCAATTCAAACTTCATATACCCCTCCCCGGTTGGTTTTGGCAGTCTTGACTAAATTTGTCGCGCCGATTGGGCGCGGGGCCCCCCTCAGAACGGGCCCGTACAGGCCCGATCGGTGTTGTTCTGGGTCAGCAGCGAGATGCTGGCGAAATCGATTTCCAGCCGCGCGCGCGATTGCAGACGCAGCCCGCTGAACGGCGCGGTGGCCAGACACGACACCGGAATGTCGATCGTGCGCCAGCCTTTGCCCGCCGCCAGCGCAAAGCTCGACGTCAGATCGACGGTGCGGTGACAGTCGGCGCAATCGGTGCCGAGCGTGACCGGGCCGACCGGCGCAGACGGCACCATCACGCGCAGGCGAACCTGGCCATGCGCGGGCCATTGTTCGGTCACCGACCAATGCAGCGTCAGATCGGCAGGACCGCTCCACACCACGCGCCGGGCGTCTTCCTGCGCGGTCAGGTCGAACGGCGTGACGCACAAGGCATTGCTGGTGCCGGCCCCGGCAAAGCGTGGCAGATCGCGCGATCCGGTGGCATCGGTGGCATTGGCGATCACCCCCTGGCGCAGGAACCGGTCGAACAGCACGGTCTGTCCCAGTGCCTCGGGCGCGATCAGGTCGCAGCTCTGTGCGGCGGTGCGCAAGGCGGGCGGACGGGCATAGGACCCGCCTTCGCCGATCGCGAACAAGGGGGCATCGCCGCTGCGGCACGATGCGGGCCAGGCGAACGCCAACGTGCCGGTGAAATCGTGCACCGGATGGCCTTGCGCATCGCCGACCAGCACATCGGCCAGCCCTTCGCCCTCGCTGCCGGGCAACCAGCCTGCGACAAAGGCATCGGCGTCGGCCATTTCACGCCCGGTCCACAGCGGGCGCCCGGACAGCAACACCGCCACGGTCGGGATATGCGCCGCGCGCAGCTTGCCGATCAGGCGCAGCCCTTCCTCGTCGCGAAAGGCCAGATCGGGCACGTCACCGGCATATTCGGCATAAGGTTTTTCGCCGAACACCACCACCGCGACATCGGGCCGGGTCTGGAAACTGCCATCGGGTGACAGCACCGCATCGCCCCCGCCCGCACGCGCCGCCGCCGCGATCCCGGCATAGACCGAGGTGGCGCCGGGGAAATCGGCATTGGTGAACTCGGTCCCGCCCTGCCAGTTGATTGTCCAGCCGCCCGACTGGCGGGCAATCGAATCCGCCGCGCTGCCGGCCACCAGAATGTGTGCGCCTGACCGGATCGGCAGGACGCCGTCGTTCTTGAGCAGCACCAGCGACCGGGCGACCGCTTCGCGCGCCAGGGTGCGGTGTTCGGCCGATCCCAGCAAGGCCCAATCACCCGCCAGCGCGCGGTGTGAAGGTTCCGGTTTGTCGAACAGGCCATAGCGCAGCTTGACCCGGAGGATCCGGCGCACTGCTTCGTCGAGCCGGGCCTGCGGGATCGTGCCATCATGCACTTCGCGCAGCAGTGCGGCATAGAGCGCGCGCCAGTCGTCGGGCACCATATAGATGTCGAGCCCGGCCAGCAGCGCCTGCGGACAATCGGCATTGGTGCATCCGGGCACCTGGCCGTGCGCGTTCCAGTCGCCCACCACCAGCCCGTCAAAACCCAGCCTGTCGCGCAGCAGTCCGGTCAGCAGGGCCTTGTTGCCGTGCATCTTCTGGCCGTTGATGCTGGAGAACGAGGCCATCACGGTCTGTCCACCAGCGGCGATCGTGGCGACATAGGGCGGCGCGTGCAGCGCGATCAACTGGTCGAGATCGCCGCGCGTGTCGCCTTCGTCCTTGCCGCCGGTACCGCCATCGCCGATGAAATGCTTGAGCGTGGCAAGCACGTGGCGCTGATCGAGAAACCCGTCGGTGCCTTTGTCGCCCTGCAAGCCGTCGACCATCGCGACGCCCATGCGCGATACCAGCGCCGGATCGGCGCCAAACGATTCATACGACCGGCCCCAGCGTACATCCTGCACCACCGCCAAAGTCGGCGCGAACGTCCAGTCGACCCCGGTGACGGCAATCTCGGCAGCGGTGGCTTCGCCGATGCGGCGCACCAGCGCGGTGTCGTGCGTGGCACCCAGCGCGATATTGTGCGGAAAGATCGTTGCCCCGCCGAGATGGCTGTGCCCGTGCACCGCATCGGTGGCCCACAGCGTCGGGATCACCGGTTCGCCATCGGGCAGGGGCGCGCGCGATGCGGCCCACATGGCATCGGCCAGCGCCAGCCAGGCCGCGGGTTTGGCCTTGATATCATGGCCCGGCCCGCTGTTGGCGCCGTTGAGATAGGACCCGAACCGATAGGCCTGCATGTCGGCGGGGGTGATCGAGGCAATGTCGGGCTGAATCAGTTGCGCGACTTTGTGCGGCAGCGACATATGCGCCAGCAGCGTGTCGATCCGCGCCTCGATCGCACGATCGGTGGTGTCTGGGGGGGTCGCCTGGGCCTGCACGCCGACCGGCGCGCCCAGTCCGGACGCGGCAATGCAGAGCAACAACCAGCAACGCAATTTGGCCCCAACCATCAACTCTTCCCTGTGGATGCACGATTCGTATCGTGTCGCGACCTCCCTTAGGCCGGTTTGTGAACGTTCACAATACCAAATTGTGATCGTTCACAAAACTGTTGTGAGCGATCAC
Organism: Novosphingobium sp. FSW06-99; assembly: GCF_001519065.1. GTDB lineage: Bacteria > Pseudomonadota > Alphaproteobacteria > Sphingomonadales > Sphingomonadaceae > Novosphingobium. Next base: position 213,423 of record NZ_KQ954258.1, on the reverse strand, counting down.
GCGTGCAGCCCCTCGTCAAGCGCGGGGCGAGCGGTTATGCAGGCCCCATGATCCGACGCAGCGGCGTGACAATCGAAGACGTGGCAGCAGCCGTCGGTGTTTCGCGCCAGACGGTGTCGCGCGTGATCAACGGCAGCCCCAATGTAAAACCGGCGGTGCGCGAACGCATCGATGCCGCGATCGAGGCGCTGGGCTATGTCCCCAACCTGAGCGCGCGGCGCATGGGCGGGGGCCGGTCCTATGTCGTGCTGGCGATCAACGACCGCGCGCGCACGATCGAAAACTGGCAGGCGCGGCGCGGCAACGACTATGTCGACCAGATGCTGTTTGGCGGCATGACCGCGTGCGAAGCGCAAGGCTGGCACCTGGTGTTCGAACTGGTCGATACCCTGGCGGTTCCGGCGCGGCGCGGGCTGGCCAATGCACTGGCGTCGCTGCGCCCCGACGGCGTGATCCTGACCCCGCCGCATTGCGACAATCCGGCGCTGGTCGATCTGCTGGCCGAACGGGGCATTCCCTGCGCACGCATCGGCCATCGCGACGGGGCCGACACGGTCGATGTCTATATGGATGAAACCGGCGCGGCGGCGGCGGCCACGCGTCATCTCGTTGCACTGGGCCACCGGCGCATCGCGTTTATCGCGGGCGCGGCCAATTATGGCGGGTCGGCCTTGCGCATCGCCGGCTATCGCGCGGCGCTGGCCGAGGCGGGGATCGCCGAGGATCTGGTTGGCGACGGCGATTTCCATTTCGAAACCGCCGAACGGGTGATCGGCGCCTTGCTGTCGGGCGATGCACCGCCGACCGCGGTGATTGCCGACAATGACGAAATGGCGTTTGCCGCCCTGCATATGGCCAGCGCCAGGGGCCTGCGCGTGCCCGAAGACCTGGCCGTGGTCAGTTTCGAGGATACCCCCGGCGTGCGCTTTGCGGTGCCGCCGCTGACCGCAATCCGTCAGCCGGTGGCCGAGATGATCGCGCATGCCTGCAATCGCCTGATCGCGATTGTCGAAGGCAAAGGCGGGCCGGGGCGCCACGAAATTCCGTTCGAACTGGTCTGCCGCGCCAGCACCGGCCGGGTCGGCGATTGAACCGATCGGCACGAACTGCCGGGCGGGGCGCCACGGTCTATGCGCTGGCCGCGTTCGGCGCGCATGTCGCCTATGCGCCGTTGCTGTCGTTGCTGGTGCCCCGGCGGATTGTTGCGCTGGCGCCCGATCGGGCGGCGGCGATCGCCTCGCTGGTGATGCTGGTGGGGGCGATCACCGCCAGTCTGGCGCATATCGGTGCCGGGCGGATCAGCGACCATTGGCGCCGGCGCCATGGCAACCGGCGCGTGCCGATCGCGCTGGGCCTGGTGCTCACCGTGCTGGCGCTGGCGGCGCTTGGGTGTGCGCACACGATCGCGGCGGTGGCGGCGGGTGTGGTGGTGTTTCAGGCCGTGCTCAACCTGATGTTCGCTCCCATCGGCGCGGTGCTGGTCGATCATTTCGCCGATCATGCCAAAGGCCGGGTGGCCGCGCTGATCCATCTGGCGATGCCGCTGGCGGCACTGGGGACGGGGGCCGTGGCGCTGCTGTTTCCGCATGACGGGGCGACGCCGTTCGTGGCGGTGGCGGTGCTGGTGGGTCTCAGCGTCACGCCGCTGGTGGCGATCTGGCCGTTTGGGCGCGCGGGGCCGCTGCCCGCGCGGGGCAATTTCCCGGTGCGCGACAACACCGTCGCGCCGGCTTGGGCGGATTGGGCGCGGGTCGGTCTGGCGCGATTGCTGATGCAAAGCGGCGCTGCGTTCATGATGACCTATTTCTATCTGTTCCTGGTGCGCCATCCGGGGCGTGCGGGGATCGTGCCGGGGCAGGCGGTCGATCCGGTCTATGGTCGGCTGGTGCTGGCAACCACCGTGGCGGTGCTGATCGTGACGGTCTGTGCCGGGCATTGGTCGGATCGGCGCGGGCGACGGCGCGCGCCGATGATGCTGGCCGCGCTGGCGGCGGCGGCGGCGCTGGGGCTGGTGCAAATTGGCAGCGGCTGGGTGCTGCTGGCCGGCTATGGCCTATTCCAGGTCGGCCTGATCGCCTATCTGGCGCTCGATACCGCGCTGGTTGCGCAATTGCTGGGTGATTCGGGACGTCCGGGAGAGATGCTGGGCTATCTCAATCTTGCCAACACCGTGCCGTCGATTCTGGTGCCTTCGCTGGTCCTGGTGCTGTCGCGCAGTTCGGCCGAGGCGATCTGGACGCCGGGATTTGTGGGCACGGCAATTGCCTGCCTGGTTGCGGCAGGATTGGTGGGGCGAATTCGTGCGGTGGCCTGAAAGCGCTTGACGGACCGGGTCGATTGGGGCTGCGACAGATACCGATGGGGCATGCAAAAAGTCTTACCCGTACCGCGGTCCGGATCCAGCGCTGGCTGCGTCAGAGCGAGGCGGTGTTCATCGCGCTGGCGGCGCTGGTGGGCGCAACCGCCGGGCTGACCACGCTGGCCCAGGCCTGGCTGGCGCATGCCATGCAGACGGTGATCTATGGCCTGACCATCACCCGATTGAGCGCGCTGATCTCGATCGAGCATCCCTGGCGGCTGATCGCGCTGCCGTTGGGCGGGTCTGTGGTGGTCGCGCTCGGGCGGTATCGGGGCGCGCGGCGTGGCGGCGCACCGGTCGACGTGGTGGAGGCCAATGCCCTGCACGGCGGACGTATTCCGACCGCCGACAATTTCCTGATCGCCGCACAAACCATCGTGTCGAACGGCTGCGGTGCCTCCGTCGGGCTGGAAGCGACCTATGCGCAGATGGGCGGCGGGCTGGCCTCGTGGCTGGGCCAGCGGCTGCGGCTGCGCCGCGCCGATCTGCGCCGGCTGGTCGGTGCGGGCGCCGGGGCCGGGGTGGGCGCTGCGTTCGGCACGCCGCTGGCGGGCGCGTTCTACGCCTTTGAAATCGTCATCGGGTCCTATTCGATTGCCGAAGTCGCACCGGTGATCGCCGCCTCGCTGGCAGGTGTGCTGGTACAGCGGTGGCTCGGCAGCGAACCCTATCTGATGGTCTATACCTCGAACGATCCGCGCGGTCTGGGCTATTACGGTGCGGCGGTGTTGCTGGGGCTGCTCTGTGCGGGGCTGGGCATCGTGATGATGCGCCTGGTCACCGCGACCGAGCGCGTGATGCAGGCGGTGACACGCGGCAGCGCGTGGCGCCCGGTGCTGGGCGGGGCGCTGCTGGTGCCGATCGCGCTGATTTCGCCGCAGGCGCTGTCGGCGGGCCACGGGGCGATGCATCTCGATCTGGTGGCGCGTCCGGCGGTGCTGTTTCTGCTGGTCATTCTTGCGCTCAAGATTCTGGCTTCGGTCATCTCGCTGGCCAGCGGGTTTCGCGGCGGGCTGTTCTTTGCCTCGTTGTTCATCGGTTCGCTGGCCGGGCAGGCCTTTGCCCAGATGCTGAATCTGGCCGGGTGGGGCGTGCTGTTCGATCCCGCCGATTTTGCGCTGGTGGGCATGGCGGCGCTGTGCGTGTCGGTGGTGGGCGGGCCGATGACGCTGGCGCTGCTGACTTTGGAAACGACGCACGATTTTCCGCTGATGGGGGTGGTGCTGACCGCCGCGCTGATTTCGAGCGCGGTTACGCGCGAAGCCTTCGGCTATTCGTTCTCGACCTGGCGCCTGCACGTGCGCGGGTCGGATATCCGCTCGCCGCGCGATATCGGCTGGATCCTCAACCTGACCGCCGAACGCATGATGCGGCGCGATTTCGTAACCGTGCCACAGGACGCCACGATCGCCGAATTTCGCGAACGGTTGCCGCTTGGCGCGGCCAGCAAGGCGTTGTTGATCGACCATCACCAGGCCTATCGCGGGATTGTGCAAAGCGCGGCGGCGCATGCGCCAACGCTCGATCCGTCGCAACCGGTGGCGCCGCTGGCCTGCCATGCCGACAGTGCGGTGGCACCCGATACCGGGATCAAGGCGATCCTGGCGCTGTTCGATGCCGAAGGGGCCGACGAACTGGCGGTGGTCGATGCCGATCACCGCGTGCTGGGCGTGCTGGGCGAAGCGCATGTGCGCCGCCGCTATCTTGAAGAAATCGAGGCGGCGCAGCGGCGCATGTTCGGCGAAGGCTGATATCACTGGCTTGATCGCCTCGGCCACTCCTCTAAGGCGCTGCGCATGACCGAAACCTTGCAGATTGTCGTCAATGGCGAGGCGCGCCGCGCCGCCCCCGGTTCCATCGCAGACCTTGTCCGGTCGCTGGACCTTGATCCCGCCAAAGTCGCGGTGGAGCGCAACGCGCTGATCGTGCCGCGTTCGACCCTGGCACAGGTCGCGCTGGCCGAGGGCGACGTGCTGGAAATCGTCCATTTCGTTGGCGGCGGCGATCATGCCGCAGCCGATACCTGGACGGTGGCCGGTCGCACATTCGCGTCGCGTCTGATCGTGGGTACCGGCAAATACAAGGATTTTGCCCAGAACGCGGCCGCCGTCGAAGCGTCGGGCGCGCAGATCGTCACGGTCGCGGTGCGGCGGGTCAATGTGTCGGACCCCGGGGCGCCGATGCTGACCGACTTCATCGATCCCAAAAAGATCACCTATCTGCCCAACACGGCGGGCTGTTTCACGGCCGAAGACGCGATCCGCACGTTGCGGCTGGCGCGCGAGGCCGGCGGTTGGGATCTGGTCAAGCTGGAAGTGCTGGGCGAAGCGCGCACGCTCTATCCCAACATGATCGAAACCATCCGTGCGACCGAAGTGCTGGCCAGGGAAGGCTTTTTGCCGATGGTCTATTGCACCGACGACCCGATCGCGGCGAAGCAACTGGAGGATGCCGGTGCGGTCGCGGTCATGCCGCTGGGCGCGCCGATCGGATCGGGGCTGGGCATCCAGAACCGCGTGACGATCCGCCTGATTGTCGAAGGGGCCCGCGTGCCGGTGCTCGTCGATGCCGGGGTCGGCACGGCCAGCGACGCGGCGGTGGCGCTCGAACTGGGCTGCGACGGCGTGTTGATGAACACCGCCATCGCCGAAGCCAAAGACCCGATCCGCATGGCCCGCGCGATGAAACTGGCAGTCGAGGCAGGCCGCGATGCCTATCTGGCAGGCCGCATGGGCACCCGCAAATACGCCGATCCGTCAAGCCCGCTGGCGGGCTTGATCTAGGATTTTGCCGGTTCGCTCAGCAGCTTTGCCACCGCCTTGGCCACCCGGTCGCTCAGGATGGTGGCGCCGGTGTGGTTGAGGTGTTCCCAGTTTTCGAAATATTCTGCGTGATCGGAGATATCGGCATTGTCCAGCAGCGTGCCATGCGCCATCAGCCGTGCGCGGTCGGCCAGTTCGCCCTTGCGATTATACACCGGCATGAACACGAACAGGATGCGGCTGTGGTGCGCATCGGCTTCGCGCACGATCTGATCCATATAGACCGCTTCATCGCCACGGTTGACAAAGCGTCGGGTCAGGCGTTCCAGCAGCGTGGCTTTCTGTTCGACGACGGTCTGCCCGGCCAGCACGGCGGCCGGAACAGTCAGTGCCATGTTGATCGTCTTGCCTTCCATGACAAAGCTGCCGGTGGTGAAATCGGCGCGCGTATTGGCATAGGTGGCCGGATCGAAATGGTCGCGCAGCCCGGTCAGGCCCGGCGCGACGCGCGCAAAGGCCAGCAGCACCTGCCGCGCAGGAAGATAGGCCAAGTCCTTGAAATAATTGTGCAACAGCGGGGCGGGCTGAATGGCCAGGTCCCGGGCCGGGGCAACGAACCGAAACGACGGATGGCCATAGAACGAGGGTGAATCATAGACCCCGACCACAATCACCCTGGGCGATTTGATCTTGTAGGCTTCGTGCAGCATCAGCCATTCGACATTCCGGCCAGAAGCGGGAACCGAGAAATTGGCGACATGCGCGGTCTGCCCGGCCTGGTTCAGGGTATGCTCGATGCCCGGTGCGCTCAGGCCCAGCAAGGTCTTTGACGGGCCGATGATCGCCACATCGATCGGTGCTGGGTCGAAATGAATTCGCTCATAGCCGCGCCGCAACGGTTCGAACAGCGTACCGTCGACAAGCTGAAACCGCTGATAGGGGTTGTCGGGCAGAAGACAGGCGAGCGCGCTCAGCACCAGCGCCGCAGCCAGGCTGGCCAGGATCGTTCCGATACTTCTGGGAATGATCACGTGTTCATCCTCTTGCCGCACGCGTCCTCAAAACTGGCCATAGACAAAGCTGCCTGCGCTGTCGGGGGTAAGGGTGGCCAGCAGGAACAGGCCGACCCCGTATTGCAGCCAACGGGGTGCCACCGGCGCGATGCGGTCGGACAGCCGCCGGGCGCCTGGTGCGCCGCATCCGGCCCACACGGTGATCAGCGCGCAGATTACAAAGGTTTCAGCCGCACCGGGGCCGATATCGCCGATCGACCGGGCGCCGCTGGGGATCAGGCCGAACACCTGGCGCAGGATGCCGATGGCCTGGTCGAACCGGGCCGAGTGGAAAAAGATCTGGGTGCTGCTCATCAGTGCAAACGTCAGGACCATGCCGAACGCCGTCCTGACGATGCGGCGCAGACGCGGTTCGGGCGGCGCCTTCTTGCCCCTGGGTGGGGAGATATAGCGCAGATAGAGCATCGTCAGGCTGAAATAGACCGCATGCATCAGGCCGAAGATCAGATAGTTGAGCGTAAAGCCATGCCACACCCCGATCAGCGCCATGTTGATGGTGATGCACAGCAACAACCCTGCCAGGCCATAGCGCCGCATCGTCATCGTCAACGGGATAAACAGGTAATCGGTCAGCCAGGTGGTCAGGCTCATGTGCCAGCGGCGCCACATTTCCTGGATATTGGTGGCCAGAAATGGCGCGTTGAAGTTGGGCGGACCGTCGATGCCCAGCATCTTGCCGATACCCAGCGCGATATTGGTATAGCCTGCAAAATCGGCATAGAGCTGCAAGGTATACCCGGCGATCGTGACCAACAGATCGATCCGGCCGAAACTGCCCGGCGCCGCATCGACCCCGGCAATCAGCGTGGCCAGCCGGTCACCAACCAACAGCTTGAGCATCAGCCCGGTGACGATCAGGCGAAAGCCTTCCTCGATCTGCGCCGAATCGAGCCGCCGCGCGGCGAGCGCGCGCACTTGTTGGAAATAAGGTTCGGACCGCTGGATCGGACCACTGATGATTTGCGGAAAGAAGGCCGGATAGCTGAGGAACAGCGTCAGATCGCGCTCCACGCTGTCTTCGTCCCAATAGACTTCGATGACATACGAAATCAGTTTGAACGAATAATACGACAGGCCCAGCGGCAACAGCCAGCCATGCCAGGCGCCACCGATCTTGAACACCACAATACCGCCGAGCAGGCCGCCCACGCCGAGCAGCATCAGGCGCACCCTGGCGCTGTCGCTGCGGGCATTGGCAATGCCGATGCCGATGCCATAGGCCAGCAGCGATCCCGCCACCATCAGCGCCAGAAACCGCACGCTGACCATGGCATAGAAGCCATAGGACAGCACCAGCAGATAGGCGGCGCGCCACCGACCGGGAAGGATGTAGAGCCCGCACGCGACCAGCGCGAGCGCCACAAAGAACAGCGGCGAGGTAAAATTCAGCATGCGCTAGTTTGCGCGCTTCTTGGCGATGGCCTGGACCAGTTCGCCGACATTGCGCATCGCCCGTACATCCTTGATCGAGAACCTGATCCCGAAGCCCTGCTCGACCCCCAGGATCATGTTGATATGCGTCAGCGAATCCCAGCCATCGACATCATCGGCGGTCATCTCGTCGGTGATTTCCAGCGTGGGGTCGTTGAACACGTCGCGAAAGATGTCGGTCAGTTGGTGCTTGATGGCATCTGCAGTCATGTCGGGTCCTGTCAAATCTCGTTCACGGCAACGGTCATGATCGCCTCGCGCGGTTCATAGCGATCGACATCCAGCGCCCAGCGCACGCCCGCGGTACCTTCGTCGGCTTCGATTTCAAACCCGAAAGTACCGAAGAAATTCTTGACCATGGCGTTCTTTGCGGTGGGAATATAACGGCCCGTCACCCGCTTTGCGCCGATCCGGGCAGCATAGGAAAAGATCGCGTTCATGGCGAAATTCTCCACCCCGCGCTGCAACACGCGGCAGCTCATCAGATATTCGTCGATCGCCAGATCATCGCCGTCATGTTTGAGCACGATCACCGAAATCAGGCCGTAATCGCCGAACTTGTCGCCCAGTTTCAGCGTGAACGGCACGGCGTCGGGCGCATGCATCAGCGCCTCGCACGCCGCCTCGCCATAGCGGCGGGTCATCAGGTTGAACTGGTTCGAGCGCTGGATCAATTGGGCGATGCGCGGCAGGTTGAAGCTGCTGAACCGTTCCAGCCGGATTTCCATGTCGAGCGAGGCCAGATAGTCGGTGATGCTGCCATAGCGCGCCTTGGTCAGTTCGCGCTGCGCCTCTTCGCGATACTGGTCGGCGCGGCTGAGATCGGCCTTGGAATAGGACGCCGTCTCGAACAAGTTGAGCCGGGCGATCGCATCGATATAGAGCGAGGGATCTTCGGGCAGTTCGGGTACGATCACATCGGGCAGATAAGTCCGCACGATATTGCGCTCGAACGGGTTGTCGTCAAGGAACACGAACGAATCAAACCCGATGTTCAGCGTCTTCTGGATCAGCCGGATATTGTCGGCCTTGTTTTCCCAATTGGCCACGAACACCGAAATATCGTCTTCACGCAGCACCATGTAGGGATGTTCGGCAAACGGCAGGATGGCATTGGCGTGGTCGTTCTTGCTGACCACGGCCAGGATCACGCCGCGCCGTTTCAGTTCCTTGGCAAACTTCTGCAGGCCGACAAAGGCCTCGCCCTCGTCGAATTCGCCAAGCTGGATGCCGTCGAGCCCGTCGTCGCCGATCACCCCGCCCCACAGCGTGTTGTCCAGATCGAGCACCACGCATTTGGTGAACAGGCCGCTGGCGGCGAGCAGTACGTCGAGCAGCGATTGCGCCAGCGCGGGCAGGTGGTCGAGCCGGCAGGGGATCTTGGCCATGTTCCACATGCGCGGGTCGCGCCATTGCAGACGACCGATCCCCGCCGCCAGAAAATCGACATCGGCGAGCAGCACGTTCTTTGCCTCGCGGCTTTGCACGGCCAACTGGTGATTGATTTCGGCCACGATCGCGCCAACCGAATCCGCTGCCTTCAGCTCGTAATTGCCAAAGGCGCGCTCTGTCGGCAGCACAAAGGTCGACTGGATCAGGGTGGCGCCGCTGCGCTCGGCAAAGGCCTGCCACAGGCCACGGATACGCGCGATGGTGTCGCCCGCAAAGGCGCTGCGATCGGCCGCTTCGTACAACCGGGATTTCAGCTTTTCCTCGGTCATCAGCACGATGACATAAGCCGGGTCGAACGCGTAGAGGTCTGACGCTGGGTTCAGGATGTCGAGATCGATGGCGTCATAGCCGCCCTCGTAAATCTCCAGCCGCACCCCGTTGCGCGCGGCCAGTGTCTTGAGGAATGTGCCGAGTTGCTGCGTTGCACAATCGGCGAGAATGGCCAGGCGAATCGTCCGGGCGGATTCGGGCAAGGCGATTGTCTTGCCTTCCTTGAGCAAAGCGAAATAATCGAGCGTTGCAGCTTCATAGCGCATGATACAGATCGATCTCCGAACTACTCGTCAATGTGCGCTGATCCGTGTGGGGCCTGGCACCCTGTGGATCAGTATTGGGCGGCTGTGACAAATTATCAGCTACGAAGTGTCACACCTGTCGTCGCCGCAATCCTGTTATCATCCGTTCCGAATACGGGTGTTCCCATGTCCGTCGAATAGCAACTGGGCTGGTTCAAATCCCGATCGAAATGCCTTGCAGCATTATCGCACAGTCCTGCCAAATTTCCATGAGACCGTTTCCCCCGGCAGGCGCGTGATCGATACCTGGCAGACCCCGTTTGCAGCGGCCTGTTTCTACCGCATGGCAACATAATCGCAACCGCCGTTTTGCCGGCCTAGCGTGCGCCACCCGCGATGCGCCGCAAGTACCTGGCGTAATCGCCCTTGCCCAATCGGTCGATCGCACGCCCCAGCGTGGCATCGTCGATCAGGCCGGTACGCCAGGCGATCTCCTCGGGGCAGGCGATCTTCATGCCCTGGCGCTTTTCGAGCGTGGCGACAAATTGCGCGGCATCGAGCAGGCTGTCGGGCGTGCCGGTGTCCAACCAGGCAAAGCCGCGCCCCATCACTTCGACATTCAGCTTGCCCGCAGCAAGATAGGCGCGGTTGACGTCGGTGATTTCCAGCTCGCCCCGCGCCGAAGGCTGGATGTTCGCGGCAATATTGACCACTTCGGCGTCATAGAAATAGAGCCCGGTGACCGCCCAGTCGGATTTGGGCACGGCGGGCTTTTCCTCGATGCTGATCGCGCGGCGTTCGCTGTCGAATTCCACCACGCCATACCGTTCGGGATCGGCCACCTGATAGGCAAACACCGTGGCGCCGCCATTGGCGAGCCCGGCGCGGGCATGCTGCAGTGCATCGGGCAGCCCGTGGCCGAAAAAGATGTTGTCGCCCAGCACCAGACAACTGGGCGAGGTGCCGATGAAATCTGCGCCGATGGTATAGGCCTGCGCCAGCCCTTTGGGTTCGGGCTGTTCGGCATAGCGGATGTCCAGCCCCCACTGGCTGCCGTCGCCCAGCAGATTGCGGAACATCGGCGCGTCGTGCGGGGTGGTGATGATCAGGATCTCGCGGATCCCCGCCAGCATCAGCGTGGTCAGCGGATAATAGATCATCGGCTTGTCATAGACCGGCATCAGTTGTTTCGACAGCGCGATGGTCATCGGATAGAGGCGGGTGCCGCTGCCTCCGGCCAGAATGATGCCCTTCATGCGATAGTCTCCTCAGCAGCAAGCAGCCGCGCGACGATTTGTTCAACCGATCCGCGCCAATCGGGCAGACGCACGCCGTGCACCGTGGCCAGCCGCGTGCAATCGAGCCGCGAATTGGCGGGGCGCCGGGCGGGGGTAGGGTATTGCGTGGTAGCAATCGGGTTGACCCGCGCGACCGGCCCGCCATGGGCGGCGCTGGCGGCAAACACCGCTTCGGCAAACCCGGCCCAGCTCGCTTCGCCGCTGCCCGTCATGTGAAACAGACCGGCCAGCGCCGGGTCGGCCGGGCGTGCCTGCAGATTGGCGGCGATCTGCAACAGGCCATCGGCGATATCGAGCGCGCTGGTCGGATTGCCGACCTGATCGGCCACCACGCCAAGCTCTTCGCGCGTCGCCGCCAGCCGCAGCATGGTCTTGACGAAATTGGCACCGAACGGGCTGTAGACCCAGGCCGTGCGCGCGATCACCGCGCCGGGATGCGCGGCCATCACCGCCGCTTCGCCCGCCAGCTTTGATGCGCCATAGACGCCGGTCGGGCCGGTCGGATCGGTTTCGACATATGGCGCGGGCTTTGCTCCGTCGAACACATAGTCGGTGGACACGTGGATCAGCGGCACGCCCAGCCCATGCGCGGCGGCGGCTACTGCCCCGGCACCGGTGGCGTTGATGGCAAAGGCCGCGTCGCGCTCGGTTTCGGCCTTGTCGACCGCGGTATAGGCCGCCGCGTTGATCACCACATCGGCGCCGACGGCGGCAAGTGCGGGGGCAATCGCGGGCGCATCGGCCAGATCGAGATCGGGGCGACCCAGCGCCACCACGGTCACCCCGGCAGGCGCGCGTTCGACCAGCGCGCGCACGACCTGGCCGTGCACGCCTGTCACCACCAGTCTCACTGCGCGGCATCCTTGACCAGGCCCAGACGTTGCCCGTCATAGCGTTCGCGCAAGGGTTGCCACCACCAGGCGTTGTCGAGATACCAGCGCACCGTCTTGGCAATCCCGGTGTCAAAGGTTTCCTGCGCGCGCCAGCCCAGCTCGGTTTCCAGCTTGGTGGCGTCGATCGCATAGCGTTCGTCATGCCCGGGCCGGTCGGCGACAAACCGGATCAGGCTTTCGCGTGGGGCATTGGCGGGCACGATCTCGTCGAGCAGGGTGCAGATGCGGCGCACCACATCGATGTTGCGGCGTTCATTGCGCCCGCCGACGTTGTAGGTTTCGCCGATCCGCCCGCGCGCGGCAATGATGTCCAGCGCGCGTGCATGGTCTTCGACATAGAGCCAGTCGCGAATGTTGTCGCCCGCGCCATAGACCGGCAGGTCGCGGCCCTGCAGCGCGTTGAGAATGATCAGCGGGATCAGCTTTTCGGGGAAATGATATGGCCCGTAATTGTTCGAGCAATTGCTGACCACCACCGGCAGGCCATAAGTGCGCGCCCAGGCCTTGGCGAGATGGTCCGACGCCGCCTTCGATGCTGAATAAGGGCTCGACGGGTCATAAGGCGTGTCTTCGCGGAACAGGCCCTGATCGCCCAGCGAGCCATAGACTTCGTCGGTCGAGACATGCAGGAACCGGAACGCCTCGGCGGCGTCGGCAGGCAGTTGCGACCAGAACGCGCGCGCCACTTCGAGCAGGGTGAACGTACCCACGACATTGGTCTGGACGAAATCGGCGGCACCGCTGATCGAGCGATCGACGTGGCTTTCGGCGGCCAGATGCATCACGCGCTCGGGCTTGAAGGCGGCAAAGGCCTGTTCCATCGCGGCGCGGTCGCAGATGTCGGCGTGAACAAAGCGGTGGCGCGCATTGGCCTCGACATCGCGCAGCGACGCGCGGTTGCCGGCATAAGTCAGCGCATCGATGGTCAGTACCTCGTGCCCTTCGCCGACCAGATGGCGCACCAGCGCCGAACCGATGAAACCCGCCCCGCCGGTTACGATAATCCGCATGCCGTCAATCCTTTACGCTGAAGACCGGGGGCAAGTCGGCCAGGTGCGGCTGCACCCGGTCCTTGCCCGACAGCGTTGCGGCATCGGCCAGTGCGGGCCACACGATGCCAAGCGCCGGATCGTCCCAGGCGATCCCCCGGTCGTGTTCGGGGCTGTAATAGGCGGATACTTTGTAGGCGACCACGGTATCGGGAACCAGCGTGCAGAACCCGTGCGCAAAACCCGCCGGGACCCACAGTTGATGGCCGTTGTCGGCGGTCAGTTCGGCCGACACCCATTGGCCGAACGTGGACGAATCATGCCGGATGTCGACCGCGACATCGAAAATTGCGCCCGCCACACAGCGTACCAGCTTGCCCTGGGCGGCCGGGGGAAGCTGAAAGTGCAAGCCGCGGATGGTGCCTGCCTGCGCGCTGAGCGACTGGTTTTCCTGCACCAGTTCGACAGGGCCCGCAGCCTGCACAAAACGGTCGGCACGAAAGATCTCGGAGAAATACCCGCGCGCATCGCCATGGCGGACCGGCAGGACGGCAAATGGCCCCGGAATTGGAAAAGTCTTGAATTCCATGCGCTTGCCGTATGCCCCTCGGTCGATGGCAAAAGTCGCACTGCGCGGTCGGGCACAGGCCAGACAACAGCCGACGAGAGCCCGCAATTGATTTGCCGCCCCGACATACCCCGACAAAACCGCTTTGGGCAAGTCTCTGTTTGCACTGCAGCAAAAACAGCGTTGAGGCCGGTGCCGTCTTCACAAAATTATGGCAACGCCGGAATTTGCAGTCAGACTTTCAGCCCTGGTTGGCGTTGAGAAAGCGCCGCATCAGCCGCCACAGCACCGGGTTGGTGCGCACCAGACGCTGCACCGTGGCGCTGCGCTTGAGCGGCAGTATCAGCCGGGCAAGGCCGCTGGCCTTGAACGCGCTTTCCAGATCGAGCTTGGCGCTGCCGGCCTCGACCAGTTGCGGTTCTTCGACTGCCGCCTTTTCGAACACGACGATGCTGTAATAGAACGCGATGGATTTGATCGAGCGGGTGGCCGCATCGACCACCAGATTGCGGCTTTCCGAACTCCACGCATTCTGCTGGTCGCACAGACGCTTGGCATATTCGATGAACGTGCCCTTTTTGCGCAGGCCGCCGCCATAGCGCGGCCAGTACGAGGTGTGACAATCCTCGCAGATATAGACGCCACCGTCCTTGAGCAGCTTGTAGAACAGCACTTCGAACGTCTTGATCTGATGATAGGGAATGTGGCTGCCATCATCGATAATGATATCGGCCTGCCCGACGGCGGCGATCACGTCGTCGAGGAATGCCGGGTCGGACTGGTCGCCGATGAAAATGCGCACATTGCCACCGGCAAACTTCCGGCAATCGGCCAGGATGTCGAGCCCGACAATATCGACATCGCCGTCAAAAAATCTCTCCCAGATCAGCAGCGATCCGCCATGCTGCACGCCGATTTCGACAACGGTGGGGCGCTTGCCGCGAAATTTGTCGAGATAGCGGTCGTAGACTTCAAAATAGCTCGAATGCTTTTGAGCATATCGGTCGGCGGAAATGGTGTCGAACAAGTCCTTGGTTGAAGAAGTACCTTCAGAAAGCGACATTTTCAGATCCCGTCCCGGTGCGCGTGATTTTTGTGCGTAGCACCATTTTGCAGCGCGCGAAACGATCCGCCGTGCCGTGTGCGTGCGGTCGAATGGCGATCGGGGGCGGCCTTTATGCCAGCAGCATCACCGGCGCATCGGGTTCCCAGTGCAACCACACTTGGGTGCCGGCGGGCAGGGCCGGGCTGGCGGAGCGGGTGCCATTGGGCGCGGTGACCTTGATCAGCGTGCCGCCGCTGGTGTGGATATCATAGAGCGTGACCGCGCCGAGATAGGCACTGGTCATGATCGTGCCGGGCGTCCGGTTGGCGTGGGGCATCGCGGCGGGGCCTGCCGGGCGGGGCGCGTCGGCCGGGGTCATGGTGATCTTTTCGGGCCGGATGCCCACCCACACTTGCGCGCCGGTGGCGCCGGTAACCCCGTGGCCGAGATAGACCGGCGCGTCGAGCGCGGGGGTGCGGACAATGGCATGGTCGGTTTCATCGACCGCCAGCGTGGCTTCGAACAAGTTGATGGTCCCGATAAAGTCGGCGACGAAGCGGTTGGCGGGAAATTCATAAAGATCGCCGGGGCTGGCCACTTGCTGCAATGTGCCCCGGTTCATCAGCGCGCAGCGACTGGCCATGGCCAGTGCTTCGTCCTGATCGTGGGTGACCATCACAAACGTCACCCCGACCTCGCGCTGGATCGCCGCCAGTTCGCCGCGCATCGCATCGCGCAATTTGGCATCGAGCGCCGACAACGGCTCGTCGAGCAGCAGCACTTTGGGCCGTTTGACCAACGCGCGCGCCAGCGCCACGCGCTGGCGCTGGCCGCCCGACAACTGGTCGGGGCGGCGGTGGGCAAAATCGTCGAGCTTGACCAGCGCCAGCGCCTCGGCCACGCGGCTGTCGCGCTCGGCACGGGGCACGCGGTCAATCTTCAACCCATAGGCGACGTTGTCGGCAACGGTCATATGCGGAAACACCGCATAGGACTGGAACACCATGTTGACCGGGCGGCGGTTGGGTGGGACCCCGGCCATATCCACCCCGTCGATCAGGATGCGGCCTGCGCTGGGCGTTTCCAGCCCCGCCAGCATGCGCAGCAGCGTGGTCTTGCCGCAACCCGACGGGCCGAGCAGCGAGAAGAATTCACCCACCGCAATATCCAGGCTGACATTGTCGACCGCGATGAAGCTGCCAAAGCGCTTGGTGACGTTTTCAAAGCGGATGAGCATCACGGGCTTTCTGTCGAGGCAATGTCGGTACCCTGCATTTTCATGCCCACCAGCGTGAGCGCAATGGTGATCGCCATCAGCACGGTCGAGGCGGCGTTGACTTCGGGGGTGACGGAAAAGCGCACCATCGAATAGATCTTCACCGGAAAAGTCACGGTGTTCGGCCCGGCGGTGAAGAAGGTGATGACGAAATCGTCGAGGCTGCTGGCAAAGGCAAGCAGCGCCCCGGCAATCAGTGCCGGCCGTAGATGCGGCAGCAGCACGTCGCGCATCGCCCGCAATTCGCTGGCACCCAGATCGCGCGCCGCCTCTTCCATCTCGCGGTTGAACGAGGCCAGCCGCGCGCGCACCACCACCGTGACGAACGGAAAGCTGAACGTGATATGCGCGATCGTGATCGCCCCCAGGTCGAGCGGCCAGACCAGATCGCGCGGCCAGGGCGCGACCGTGCCAAAGAACACCAGCATCGCCACGCCCATGCAGATTTCGGGGATCACGATGGGCAGTGTGATCACACCGTCGAACACGCCTTTGCCTGGAAAACGGAACCGCCACAGCGCAATCGCCGCCATCGTGCCGAGCAGCACGCTGAACACGGTCGAGATTGCCGCGATCGTCAGCGAATTGGCAAAGGCGCCGATCAGCGCATCATCACTGGCCAGCCGGCCATACCAGTCGAACGTGAACCCTTCCCAGCGGATGGTCCGTTTGGAATTGTTGAAGCTGAACAGCACCAGGCTGGCGAGCGGCAGATACTGGAACACCAGGACCACCGCGACCCAGCTTCGCAGCGACCAGCGGCCGGCATAATCGAGCGGTCCTGCGTCACCGCGTTTGCGCGCGAACAGGCGCATCAGCGCAGATCTCGCACTGCGGCGCGGCGTTCGGCCAGCGCGCGCCAGGCCATGGCCGCCAGGGTCAGGTACATCAGCATGAACGACAGCGCGGCGCCAAACGGCCAGTCATTGGCACGCTTGAACTGGCGTTCGATCACGCTGGCGATCATCTGGCTGTCGGGCCCGCCCAGCAAGTCGGGCGTCAGGTACGAGCCGAGTGCGGGGATGAAGCACAACAGCACTGCCGACAGAATGCCCGGCCAGACCACCGGGATGACCACCTGAAAAATCGTGCGCAGATGGCCCGCGCCCAGATCGAGGCTGGCCTCGATCAGCGACCGGTCTAGCCGGTCGAGCGTGGAAAACAGCGGCAGGACAATGAACGGCAAGTGGACATAGACCAACCCGGTCACCACCGCGAAATTGGTGTGCAGCATCTCGAACGGCCCCAGGCCGATCACGCCGAACGCTTCGTTGACCCAGCCTTCGGTGCGCATCACCGCCATCAGCGCATAAGTGCGCACCAGCAGGTTGGTCCAGAACGGCAACATGATCGCCAGCAGCAACAGAATCTTGGCGCGTGTCGAGGCAAACGTCATGACCAGCGCATAGGGAAACCCGATGATCAGGCAGATCGCCGTGGTGGCGCCGGCAAAGACCAGCGATTTGGCAAAGATATACAGATAGACCGGGTCGAACACGCGCGCATAATTGTCGGGCGTGCCGGTTACCACCACCTCGGTCAGCCCCAGCGTGCGGCCAAAGCTGTAGGCCCAGATGATCGACAGAGGCACCACGAAAAACGCCAGCATCCACACCGCCGGGATCGCGAACACCGTCCAGAACGCCGCGCGACTGCCGCCCGATATGCCTCTTGCCGTGGTCATCCGTGCCGATTGCCCCTGTGCGCCGGGGTTGCGTCGATCCGACCGGCTGCGATCACAATTAGGTTCGGGCTCCGGGGTGGTCAATCACCTTCGTTGGCGGTCCCGCAACAAGGCGGGCGCACGTGTCTGGACACATTTCCGACCATGCCATATGTGATCACACCATGGCACAGGATGAACAGGCATCGCTGGCGGCGTTTCTGGCCGCGCATCCCGAAGTCGACAGCGTCGAGGCCTTTGTGTTCGATGTGGCGGGTGCCGCCAAAGGCAAATGGCTGGCGCGCGACAAGGCGCTGGGCATCGATGCCAAGGGGCTGCCGATCCCCCTGTCGGTGTTTGCGCAAGACGCCTGGGGCTGCGACGTGATGGAGGCCGGGCTGGCGTTCGGCACCGGCGATCCGGATGGTACCGGCTATCCGATACCGGGCCGGCTGGCGCGCGTGCCATGGTTGGCGGGCAACGTGGCACAGGCCTTTCTGACTTTGCGCGACCCTGCCGGCGGGCCCGCGCAGGCCGATCCGCGCGGCGCGCTGGAAGCGATCGTGGCACGCTATGCCGCGCGCGGCCTGACCCCGGTGGTGGCGGTCGAACTGGAATTCTATCTCTATCGCCTGGCCGATGGCGTGCCGGTGCCGCCCGATGGCGCGCGTGCAGCGAACTGGCGGCGTAACGACACGCTGTCGACCGGCGCGCTGGCGGCGCACCAGGCATTGATCGAGGCGATCATGGCGGCGGCCCGCGCGATCGGCATTCCCGCCGACGGGGTGATCAGCGAGGCCGGGCCGGGCCAGTTCGAACTGAACATCCTGCACCGCGCCGATGCGCTGGCGATGGCCGATGATGCCATGCTGATGCGCCGCATCGTGCGCGGTCTGGCGCACCAGCACGGGCTGGGCGCGACATTCATGGCCAAGCCCTATGGCGATGCGTCCGGCAGCGGAATGCATATCCACGCCAGCGTCAACGATGCGGCGGGCGCCAATGTGCTGGCCGATGCCGCGACCGGCGCGCCTTCGCCCACGCTGTTTCACGCGGTGGCCGGGCTGGTCGCGGCCATGCCCGACTGCATGCTGGCATTCGCGCCCAACGCCAATTCGTTTCGCCGGTTTCGCCCTGATGCCCATGCGCCGGTTTCGGCCGGGTGGGGCCACGATGACCGCTCTGCCGCGATCCGCGTGATCGACGGGGCAAAGGCGGGCGGCGGGGCCAAGGCCACGCGGATCGAACACCGCATTTCGGGCGCCGATGCCAATGCCTATCTGGCGCTGGGCGCGATGCTGGGCGCGATGTTGCAGGGGATCGAGGCGGGGGCCATGCCGCCGCCGCCGCAAGACCCGCGCGACCCCGGCGCGGGCGAGCGCCTGCCGGTCGAATGGGGCGCGGCGATCGACCGGTTTGCCGCCTCGGACCGCGTTGCGGGCATTTTCGGGCCGCGGCTGCGTGATATCGTGGTGGCGTGCAAGCGGCAGGACCGCGCCGCGTTCATGTCGCATATCGATCGTTTCGAATATGATACATATCTGAGCTTGCTGTAATCCCCTTGGACTGGAGTCGTTGCTGATGAAAATGCTTGCAATTGCCGCGCTTGCCCTGGCCGCTCCGGTCGCCGCGCAGGCGCAGGATGCCACCGCGGGCAAGGCCGTGTTCAACCAGTGCACCGCCTGCCATGTCTACAAGCCCGGCGCGGTCGGCGTTGCCGCGCCCAACCTTTATGGGGTGGTCGGGCGCAAGGCCGCGTCGACCGCGTTCAGTTATTCCGCCGCGCTCAAGGCGTCGAAACTGACCTGGACCCCTGAAACGCTCAACACTTTCCTGAAGGCGCCGGGCAAGCTGGTTCCGGGCACGCGCATGGTGATCATGGTCACCAACGACACCCAGCGCGCCAACCTGATCGCCTATCTCGCCACGCTGAAATAGGGGCCGGGCCCCGGTGGCCACCCCGCTGCCGCCGTTTGCCGCGCTGCGTGCGTTCGAGGTGCTCGGGCGCACCGGCGGCATCCGGCGCGCCGGGGTGGAACTTGGCATCGACCACACCGTGATCAGCCGCCATGTCCGCGCGCTGGAAGACTGGCTGGGCGTGGCCCTGGTCGATCGTGTTGGCGGGCGGCTGGTGCTCACCGAAGCGGGCCGCACCTATCACGCGCGGGTGTCCGCATCGCTACACGATCTGATCGCGGCGACGCGCGACGTGCAGGCGGCCGGCGCCAGCGATGGGGTGCGGCTGTGGGCGGTGCCGGGCTTTGCCACGCAATGGCTGTCGGACCAACTTGCCGACTATGAACGCAGCGAGCCTGGTATTGCGGTCGAGCTGCGCCCGACCGATGCCTGCGCCAATCTCGGCCAGTTCGAGGCCGATGCCGATATCCGCTTTTATGGCGACGACTGGCTGCCGCGCCCCGGCGGGCCGGGGTTGCAGGCGCTCGAACTGGCGCGCCCGCCGCTGATGATCGTCGCCAGCCCGGCGCTGGCGGCGACGCTGCGGCTGACCGGGGTGCAGGATCTGCTGACCGCACCGCTGTTGCACGAGGAACACCACGAACAGTGGCGCGCCTGGCTGATGCACAACGGGGTACAACCGGGCACGCATCGGCTGGGCGGGCCGCTGTTGTGGCACGCCCATCTGGCCATCGCCGCCGCGCGGCAGGGGCGCGGGCTGGCGCTGGCCAACCGCTTTCTGGTCGGGCGCGATCTGGCCCAAGGCGCATTGGTCGAACTGGCGGTGCCGGGTACGCGGGCGGTGCCGGTCGGCAGTTACTGGTTTGTCGCGCGTGCAGACAGGTGGAGCAGCACCGGTATCGCCCGCCTGCGCAAGTTTCTACGCGAACGTGCGTTGATTTAAGCAATTGCATTGCGCGCTGGTTGCCGTTAATCGGCGCCCCCATGTTCGCAAAGCCGATCATTACCATTACCCCGAAACCGACCGCCGATGCGCGGTTGGTGGCGGGGGCGTGCGCGATCTGACGGCACCCCACCCGAACACCAACCCCGCACACGGACGCAGCGGGGTTCTTCAGACAAAACCGGCCCCGCTCTGATCCCTGACCTGACAGGAGATAGACGCATGGTTCCCCAATTTGCCCCCGGACAGCAGCTCAATGTCGGGATCGTCGGCGCGACCGGGCTGGTCGGCACGATGATTCGCGAAATCCTGGTCGAGCGCCGGTTTCCGGTGGCCTGCCTGCGGCTGTTTGCCTCGGCCCGGTCGGCGGGCAAAGTGCTTGACGGCGTGGTCGTCGAAGATGCCGAAACGGCCGATTTTGGCGGGCTCGATGTGGTGCTGTTTTCGGCCGGGGGGTCCACTTCGCGCGCGCTGGCGCCAAAGGCCGCCGCCGCCGGCGCGGTGGTGATCGACAACAGTTCGGCCTGGCGGTCAGACCCGCGCGTGCCGCTGGTGGTCGCCGAAGTGAACCCGCATGCGCTGGCCGACCTGCCGTTGGGGATCATCGCCAACCCCAATTGCACGACGATGGCGGCAATGCCGGTGCTGCGCCCGTTGCATGACGAGGCCGGGCTTAAGCGGCTGGTGGTATCGACTTATCAGGCGGTGTCGGGCGGCGGCCTTGCCGGGATCGACGTGCTGGCGCGCCAGCTTGATCACGTGGGCGACCAGGTGCGCGCGCTGGCCACCGGCGGGCACGAATTGCTGCCCCCGGCGGAAAAGTGGGCGGTGCCGATCGCGCACAATGTCGTGCCGCTGAACTATGTGCTGGGCGAAGACGACTATACCGAAGAAGAGCTGAAACTGCGCGACGAAACGCGCAAGATCCTGGAAATTCCCGGCCTGCCGGTGTCGGGCACATGCGTGCGCGTGCCGGTGTTCACCGGCCATTCGCTGTCGATCAACGCCGAATTCGATCGCCCGATCAGCCCCGCGCGCGCGCTCGAACTGCTGGCCCGCGCGCCCGGCGTGGTGATCAGCGAAGTGCCCAACCCGCTCGAAGCGACCGGGCAGGACCCCGTGTTCGTCGGCCGCGTACGCCACGATCCGACCGTCGCCCACGGCCTGGCGCTGTTTGTCGTCGGCGACAACTTGCGCAAGGGCGCCGCGCTCAACGCGGTGCAGATCGCCGAAGTGCTGTTGGGTTGAGGCCTGGGGCCGAAGTGCTACGCCGTCTGGCGCAGCACTTCGGCCAGGGTGTCGTAGATTTCGCGAATCTGCGCCTCCGACACGATCAGCGGGGGCGACAGGGCGATGATATCGCCGGTCACGCGGATCAGCAGCCCGGCATCGAATGCGCGATGGAACACCTCCATCGCGCGCGCGCCGGGCGCGCCGTCGCGCGGCGCCAGTTCGATCCCGGCGACCAGCCCCAGATTGCGGATGTCGATCACGTGGGGGGCATCGCGCAAGCCATGCGCCGCGTCTTCCCAGACGCTCGCCAGGCCTGCCGCATGGGCAAAGATGCCCTCGTCTTCATAAAGCCGGATCGTGGCCACCGCCGCCGCCGCCGCCAGCGGATGGCCCGAGTAGGTATAGCCGTGAAAGAATTCGATGCCCGCCGGGGACCGGTCAACCACGGTATCATAGACCGCGCGATCGACCGCCACCGCGCCCATCGGCACCGCGCCGTTGGTCAGTCCCTTGGCCAGCGTCAGGATATCGGGGGTCACGCCGAAATATTCCGCCGCCGTCGCCGTGCCCAGCCGGCCGAACCCGGTGATCACTTCGTCAAAAATCAGCAGGATGCCATATTTGCGCGTGATATCGCGCAGCCGTTGCAGATAGCCCTGCGGCGGCACCAGCACGCCGGTCGATCCCGCCACCGGCTCGACGATCACCGCCGCGATCGTTTCGGCGCCGTGCAGAGCGACCAGTTCTTCCAGTTCGTCGGCCAGATTGCCGTTCGATGGCTGCATCCCGCGCTGAAACCGCACCGCGTCGCCATGGGTGTGGGCCAGATGATCGACCCCCCACACCTGGCTGACATGGCGGCGGCGGTTGCCGCCGATCCCGCCGACCGACATGCCGCCGAAATTGGTGCCGTGATAGCCGCGCTGCCGCCCGATCAGCCGGAAGCGCGTGCCTTCGCCGCGCGCATGGTGATAGGCCAGCGCGATCTTCAGCGCGGTATCGGCGCTTTCGCCGCCCGAATCGGTAAAGAACACGCGGTCGAGCCCGGCCGGCATCAGCCCGGCCACCGCGCTGGCCGCCTGAAACGCCAGCGGATGGCCAAGCTGAAAGGTCGGGGCGAAATCCAGCGTGCGCGCCGCCTCGGCAATCGCCTCGACCACCGGCGCGCGGCCATGCCCGGCATTGACGCACCACAGCCCGGCGGTGCCGTCGAGCAGGCGCAGCCCGTCGGTGGTGACATAATGCATGTCGCGCGCGCCTGCGAACAGGCGCGGATTGGCCTTGAAATGGCGGTTGTTGGTGAACGGCATCCAGAAATGCGACAGATCGATATCACCGGCGGCGGCGACCAGTTCATCGGCGCTGCGGATCGCGAATTTGGGAAGCGTGGCCATGCAGTTGCTCTTTCGGGGTATGCGACGAGCTTAGCCTGATGCGGCCAAACGCGGCCGATCAACAGGCGCCATGCGCGCGCCGATGGTGCGCGCAGTGCACCATCAGGCCTGCCAGTCGGGCGGCGCTTCGCCAACCATGTCGACCAGCCACGCGGCAAACTGGCGCAAGGGCCGGGTCTGGCCGCTGTCGCGCGGGGTGGTCAGGTAATAGGCGCCCAGCGACACCGCGTGAAAGGCGGCATTGCCGGCGCCCAGTTCGACCACGCGCCCGGCGGCAAGGTCTTCGCCCGCCAGAAAGGCATTGGTCAGCGCGACGCCCTGGCCCTCGCGCGCGGCAACCAGCGTCATGTGTGCCTGCCACAGCCGCGCCACCGGCGGCGGTAGTGCAGCCGCACCCAGTCCGTGCGCGGCAAACCACACCAGCCATTCGACATCGTCGTCCTCGTGCAGCAACGGCAATGTCAGCAGATCGGCGGGGTGGTCGATCGCGCGTCCGGCCAGCCAGGGCGCATCGGGCCGCGCGACCGGGAACACGCGCGGGCGGATCACCGGGACCCGCGCGATTCCGACTTGTTCGCTGCCGGTGAAATCGCTGTCGCGCCACCAGCGCAGATCGGCATGCGCCTCGTGCCGGTTGAGATCGGGGGGCGCGTCCGACGGGCGCAGCGTGACCGCCAGGCCGGGGTGGCGGCGTCCGAAATCGGGCAGGCGGCTGGTCAGCCAGTGATAGGCCAGGCCCGGCATCGACCAGACGTGCAACCGCGCGCCCGCATCGCCGCGCACACGTTCGGTCGCGCTGCACAACTGATCGAACGCCGGGCCGATCAGTGCGTGGTAATCCGCGCCCGCCGGGGTCAGCCCGCCATGCACGCGGTCGACCAGCATCGTGCCCAGCCAGTCTTCGAGTGCCGACAGATGGCGGCTGACAATGGCATGGCTGACCCCCAGCGCGACCGCAGTGCGGCGCACTTTGCCATGGCGGCCAAACGCTTCGAATGCGCGCAGCGCGGCAAACGGGGGCAAGTGCGGGCGATCCGACAAATGGTAACTCCTGATCACCACATCGCTACCATTTGTCGGCTTAACGGCGCAAGTGGGTGGTGTCATAGTGTCGCCAGCCCTTTTTATGCGCCAGCCCTTCTTATGCGAAAGTCCCGCCATGAGTGACCCTGCAAAGTCCGTCGCAGCCAAGTCTGACAACGCCTCGCTTGCCGCCCGCCGTGACCGTGCCGTTCCGCGCGGCGTTGCCTCGTCGACGGCGGTCTATGCCGATCGCGCCGACAACGCCGAACTGTGGGATGTCGAGGGCCGTCGCTATATCGATTTTGCAGGTGGTATCGCGGTGCTCAACACCGGCCATCGCCACCCGCGCGTAATCGCTGCGGTCGAGGCGCAACTGGCGCGGTTCAGCCATACCGCGTTCCAGGTCAGCCCTTATGAAAGCTATATCGAGCTGGCCGAAAAGCTGAACGCGCGGGCGCCGTTTTCGGGCGATGCCAAGACGATCCTGCTGACCACCGGGTCCGAAGCGACCGAAAACGCGGTGAAGATCGCGCGCGCCGCCACCGGGCGCTCGGCGGTGATCGCGTTCACCGGCGCATTTCATGGCCGCACCCTGCTGGCCAGCGCGATGACCGGCAAAGTCGCGCCCTACAAGCGCAAGATCGGCCCGATGCCGCCCGAAGTGTTCCACGCTCCGTTCCCGACCGGGATCGACGGCAACACCGTCGAAAAGAGCCTGGCCGCGATCCAGTACCTGTTTGCCGCCGATGTCGATCCCGAACGCGTCGCCGCGGTGATTGTCGAGCCGGTGCAGGGCGAAGGCGGGTTCCATGTCGCGCCGACCGAATTCCTCGAAGCGCTGCGCGCGCTGGCAGACCAGCACGGCTTTCTGCTGATCGCCGATGAAGTGCAGGCCGGGTTTGCCCGCACCGGCAAACTGTTCGGCATCGAACACAGCGGGGTCGAACCCGATCTGGTCTGCGTCGCCAAGTCGCTGGCCGGCGGGTTCCCGCTGTCGGGGCTGATCGGCCGCGCGCAACTGATGGATTCGCTCGATCCGGGTGGCCTTGGTGGCACCTATGGCGGATCGCCAATCGGTTGCGCCGCCGCGCTGGCGGTGATCGACGTGATCGAGGAAGAAGGCTTGCTCGATCGCGCCACCGCGATCGGCGAGCGGCTGCGCGCGCGGATCACTGGGTTTGCTGCCGCCGGGCTGCCGGTTGCCAATCTGCGCGGGCTGGGCGCGATGATCGGCTTTGATGTCACCAATGCGCAAGGCCAGACCGATGGTGCGCTGGCCAAGGCAGTAACCGTCGCCGCGCTCGAAGCCGGGCTGATCCTGCTGTCGTGCGGGACCAAGGGCGAAACCATCCGCATTCTGGTGCCGTTGACCGCGTCGGACGCGCTGATCGACGAAGGGCTCGACGTGGTCGAAGCCGCGCTCGCCAAAGTCGCGGGGAAAGTCGACGCATGAACGCCACGGACCTGCTGGTAAAATCGCGTCCCGATCTCGCCCGCGCCGACTTGTGGCGCGAGGCCGCGTTTGTCGGCGGCGCCTGGCGCACCTCTGACCGTACCATCGCGGTGGACAATCCGGCGACGGGCGCGGTGATCGGCCATGTGCCCGATTTCGGTGCGGCCGAGACCGACGAGGCGGTCACTGCCGCCAAGGCCGCGTTTGCCGGATGGAAAGCCCGCACCGGCAAGGAACGCGGCGCCATTGTGCGCCGCTGGGCCGAGCTGATGCTGGCCCACGCCGACGATCTGGCGCTGATCATGACTGCCGAACAGGGCAAGCCGCTGGCCGAGGCCAAGGGCGAAGTGGCCTATGCCGCCGCGTTCCTCGAATGGTTTGCCGAAGAGGCGCGGCGGGTACGCGGCGAAGTGCTGACCCCGCATGCCGCCGACCGGCG
Source organism: Novosphingobium sp. FSW06-99 (assembly GCF_001519065.1). GTDB lineage: Bacteria > Pseudomonadota > Alphaproteobacteria > Sphingomonadales > Sphingomonadaceae > Novosphingobium. The sequence goes on along the minus strand of NZ_KQ954258.1, from coordinate 187,697 downwards.
GCTGGTGGTCACGCGCCAGCCGGTGGGCGTGGTGGGCGCGATCACGCCATGGAATTTCCCGCTGGCGATGATCACGCGCAAGGCTGGCCCGGCGCTGGCAGTGGGTTGCCCGTTCGTGGTCAAGCCATCCGAACTGACGCCGTTTTCGGCGCTGGCGCTGGCGGTGCTGGCAGAGGAAGCGGGCGTTCCGGCGGGCGTGTTCAGCGTGATCACCGGTGATGCCAAGGCGATCGGGGGCGTGCTGACGGGCGATCCGCGCGTCGCCAAGTTCACCTTCACCGGATCGACCCCGGTGGGCAAACTGCTGGCCGCGCAATGCGCCACCACGGTCAAGCGGGTCAGCCTGGAACTGGGCGGCAACGCGCCGTTCATTGTGTTCGAGGATGCCGATATCGATGCCGCGGTCGAAGGCGCGCTGGCATCGAAGTTCCGCAACACCGGGCAGACCTGCGTCTGTGCCAACCGGCTCTATGTCCACGATGCGGTCTATGATGCGTTTGCGCAAAAGCTGGCGGCGCGCGTGGGGCAGTTCCGCATCGGCCATGGACTGGAAGGGCCGACCGAACAGGGCCCGTTGATCGATGGCCGCGCGGTCACCAAGATTGCGGCGCATGTGGCCGATGCGGTGGCGCATGGCGCGCATGTGCTGACCGGTGGCGAACCGCATTCGGCAGGCGCGCGGTTTTTCCAGCCAACCGTGCTGGTCGATGTCCGCCCCGATGCATTGCTGGCGCGCGAAGAAACGTTCGGTCCGCTGGCGGGGCTGATCCGGTTCCAGGACGAAGCCGAAGCGGTGCATCTGGCCAACGACACCCGCGCGGGGCTGGCCGCCTATGTCTATACCGCCAACGCATCGCGCCAGTGGCGGCTGATGGATGCGCTCGAATATGGCATGGTCGGGTTCAACACCGGGTTGATCTCGACCGAAGTCGCCCCGTTCGGCGGGGTCAAGGAATCGGGTCAGGGCCGCGAGGGATCGCACCTTGGCGTTGACGACTATCTCGAAATCAAGCTGGCCTGCCTCGCGGTTTGAGCCCCTCGGGCGGTCTGCTTGCGATTGCCCCGGAGCCGCCTTGCGGTTCCGGGGCTTTCTTTATGGTGTCAGCCGCGCCAACCAGGCCTGCGCCTGCTTGGGTTCGCCGACCGCCTGTGGGCTGACCGGGCCGCGCGCGGCGAGAAATTCCTGGTGCAGTGCGAACGGTTCCATGCCGAGCTGATCGCGCGCGTCATCAATGGCTTCGCCCAGATCGGTCAGGTTGGCGATCACCGGGGCCACGGCGGCGCGCGCAACGCGGTCGGGTTTGTGGTCGAACAGGCCCCAGCGACCCGCCGCCGTGGCGCGCAGCGCCTCGATCAGCGCGGCGGTATAATCCGCTTCCAGATCGATGCGGCGAGTGTCGAGACGTTCAAGACGATCAGCTTTGGCCATGCGCGCGCTTACACCAGGCCGAGCGCGATGCCCAGTTCGCGTTCGACACCGGTGATCACCATGCCGCGCAAAATGGCGTGCCCCGGCGCGTCGGGTTCGTCGATCACCGCCTGGATGCTCAATCCGTCGATCAGCGCCAGGATGCGGGTAGCCGACGCCGCTGGATCGGGGGTGGCAAAACCGCCGTTCGCGATCAGCGTGCTCAGGCGGTCTTGCCACAGGTCCATCGCGGTGATCACCGCGCCACGCAATTGCGCGCGGTTGCGGCTGGCTTGCCAGGCGTCTAGCCACAGCAGGCTGACCCCGCGCCGATGCGGTTCGAGCAAGTCGACAATCAGCCGGGTGATCTGCGCCGTGGGCGTGGGCTCGGCCAGCGCGGCGTCGAACAGCGCGGTGACTTCGCTTTCGGCAATCGCGGCAAAGGCTTCGGCGGCCAGGGCCTCGATTTCAGGGAAGTAGTGGTTCACCAGCCCCGGCACGACACCCAGCCGCGCGGCCAGATGGCGCAAGGTCAGCGCGCCGATGCCGTCTTCGAGCAGGACCTCGCAGGCCTTGGCCAGCATGTCGGCGCGGCGCTCGTCAGGCTTCAGGCGTTTGCGGTTGGGATTGATCATTGTCGCCAAAGTATGGTCACTCCCGCTCAAAAAGGCAATTGATCATTTGGCCAATAGAGCGTAAGGGCATTGTTGTCCACCCGGTCAACAATGCTTTTTTCGGAAATCGACTCGCCCATGTCCGTCGCCGCTGCCGCGCATGATCCGACCACAGACCAGCCACGCGGCGGGGACCGTTTCGGGCACGTTGAAGTGCGCGGGATCGACTGGATTCCCGATGACGAACGCCATGGCGCCCCGCGCGAACTGCTGATGCTGTGGGCGTCTTCGAACGTGACCTATCTCTATGTCGTGCTCGGCGCGGTGGCGGTCGGACTGGGGCTGACGCTGGCGCAGGCGGCGCTGGCGATCGTGCTTGGCAATCTGTGGTGGTTTGCCGTCGGACTGATCGCGGCAAGCGGGCCCGCATCGGGCCGACCCAGCTATGTGGTGATGCGCGCGCTGTTCGGGCCGCGTGCCAATCGGGTCAATGTCATACTGTCGGGCTGGGGAGTGTGCGTCGGCTATGGCGCGATCAACTTGTCGGTGGGGTCGCTGGCGACCGACCAGTTGCTGGTGTGGGCGGGGATCACGCCGTCGATTGCGCTGCGGCTGGCGGTGGTGGTGATCACCGCCGCGCTGACGCTGACGGTCAGCATCTATGGCCATGCCACGATGGTACGCTGTGCACAGCCGTTCACCGCGGTGCTGGCGCTGTGCATGGTGGTGCTGGCGACGGCAATCGTGCCGCATGTCAATTGGGCCTGGCATCCGGTGCACCGGCTGACCGGCTGGGCCGGGCTGGGCGCGGTGATTACGGCCTCTGCCGTGATCGCGTCGAACCCGCTGTCGTGGACGTCATCGGCGGATTTTGCGCGCTATCTGCCGGCCGATGTGTCGATCGGTGCGGTGGCACTGTGGACCGCGCTGGGCGGGTTCGTGCCCGCCGTGCTGCTGGCCATGCTGGGGGCGCTGGCGGCCACGGCGGCCGACATGACCGATCCACAGGCGGGGCTGACCACGCTGCTGCCACACTGGCTGGTGCCGGTGTTCCTGGTGTTCATCGCGCTGAGTTCGATCACCAACAATATCATGACCGCGTACAGTTCGGGGATTTCGCTGCAGGCGGCAGGCGTGCGGCTGCGCCGGTCGCTCACCGTGCTGGCCGACGGCCTGCTGGCGTTTTCGGGCACCGTCTATGCCTTGTTCGTCAGTGATTTCCTGACCGCGCTGCAGGATTTTCTGGCGCTGTCGGTGGCCGTGCTGGCGCCGGGCATGGCGATTTATGCCACCGATCTCGTGCTGCGGCGCAACCGCTATGACGGCGCCGCGCTGGGCAATGAAACCGCCACCGGCGCCTATTGGTACTGGCACGGCGTCAACCCTGCGGGGGTGGTGGCGCAACTGGCCGGGACCACCGCCGCGCTGCTGGCGATCGTGGGAAAGCTGTGGACCGGGCCGATCGCCGTGCTGGCCGGGGGAACCGATCTGTCGTGCCTGATCGGGCCGCTGGTCGCGAGTGTTGTCTATGCCCTGCTGATGCAGGCGCTGTGGAGTGGGAGAATGGTGCAATGCGCAGCGTAACGCTGGCGGCCACGCAAATGGCCTGTTCGTGGGATCGTGCTGCCAATATCGCGGCCGCCGAAGCGCTGGTGCGCGAGGCGGCTGCCGCCGGCGCGCAGATCATCCTGTTGCCCGAACTGTTTGAAACGCCCTATTTCTGTCAGGATCGGCTGGGGCGGTTCCTCGATCTGGCGACGCCGATCGCGGACAACCTGGCGGTGCGCCATTTTCAGGGTGTGGCGCGCGAACTGGGGGTGGTGCTGCCGATTTCGGTGTTTGAACGCGCCGGGCAGAATTTCTTCAACACCGTGGCGATCATCGATGCCGACGGGGCGCTGCTGGGCACGTACCGCAAATCGCACATCCCGGATTCGCCCGGCTATTCGGAAAAGTTCTATTTCTCGCCCGGCGATACCGGGTTTCGCGTGTGGCGCACCGCGCATGCGGTGATCGGCGTGGGCATCTGCTGGGACCAGTGGTTTCCCGAAACGCACCGCGCGATGGCGCTGTTGGGGGCCGAAGTGCTGCTGTTTCCAACCGCGATCGGCAGCGAACCGAGCCTGCCCGAACTCGACTGTTCGGGTCATTGGCAGCGCACCATGCAGGGGCAGGCAGGCGCCAATGTCATGCCGCTGGTGGCCTCAAACCGGATCGGCACGGAAACGGGTCAGGAGGGGACCGAAATGACCTTTTTCGGCCATTCGTTCATTGCCGATCAGACCGGTGACAAGCTGTGCGATGCCGGGCGCGACAGCGCAGGCGCGCTGACCGCGACATTCGATCTCGACGCGATTGCCGGGCATCGTGCCTTTTGGGGCACGTTCCGCGACCGGCGTCCCGATCTCTATGGTCCGTTGATGACGTTTGACGGCGTCCACCGCCATGCCGGCGGAGCATGAACATGGCCGCACAAACGCTGATCGCGCCGACGCAAACCCCGCGCGCCGCGGGGTTTCGCATGCCTGCCGAATGGCATCGCCAGGCCGGTTGCTGGATGGCCTGGCCCGAACGGCCCGACACCTGGCGATTGGGGGCAAAGCCCGCGCAGGCGGCCTTTGCGCGTCTGGCCAACACGATCGCCCGGTTCGAACCGGTGACGATGCTGGTGTCGGCGCGGCAATGGGAAAACGCCGTGCGCCAGCTTGATCCCGCGGTGCGCGTGGTCGAAATGTCGACCAACGATGCCTGGTTGCGCGACACCGGGGCGACCTTCGTGATCGACGAGGCCGGGCATCTGGGCGGTGTCGACTGGCATTTCAACGGCTGGGGCGGGCTGTCCGACGGGCTCTATTTCCCGTGGGATGCCGATGACGTGGTGGCCGCCAAGATGTGCGATCTGGAACGTGCGCGGCACTTTCGCGCGCCGCTGGTGACCGAAGGCGGGGCAATCCATGTCGATGGCGAAGGCACCGTGCTGACCACCGAGGCCTGCGTGCTGAACCCCAACCGCAATCCCGGCCTGACGCGGGCCGATGCCGAGGCGATCTTGTGCGACCATCTTGGCGCGCAATGCGTGATCTGGCTGAACGATGGCGTGCCCGACGATATCACCGGCGGGCATATCGACAATCTGGCCTGCTTTGTCGCGCCGGGCGTGGTGCTGTTGTCATGGTGCGACGATCCTGCCGATCCGCATTACGCGATCTCGCGCGAGGCGGAGGCGCGGTTGCAGGGCGCGCGCGATGCCAAAGGGCGCCCGATCCGCGTCGAACGCATACCGATGCCCACCCCGATGTTCCTGACCGCCGAAGAAGCGAGCGGGCTCGACCGCACCAATCCCCGCCTGTCGTCGATGGCGGGCGACCGGCTGGCGGCCAGCTATATCAATTTTCTGATCGTCAACGGTGCGGTGATTGCCCCCGCGTTCGGCGTGCCGACCGATGCCACGGCCGCGGCGATCCTGACAGGTTTGTTTCCCACGCATGAGATTGTCATGCTGCCATCCCGCGAAATTCTGCTGGGCGGCGGCAACATCCATTGCGTGACTCAACAGCAACCGGCGGTGCGCGGGGCGTAAGTGTCTGTGGGGCGCACAGGCAGGTGCTGTTGATGGTCGCGGCGTCGGTATCGGGGGGTACCGGCGCCGCGATGGCTTTCACTGGAATTTCTGGCTGAACCGGATGCCGAAGTAGCGTGGCTTGATGGGATAGCTGCGGGTGCCTTCGTAACAGGTCTGGATTTCGCAGAAGGCGTTGCGGCTCAGCACGCCGCGTTCGTCGAACGCGTTCTGGATGAACGCTTCGACGCTGAACAGATCACGCTTGGCGCCTGCAGAGAAATCGAAACTGGTGAAGCCGGCAGGGTCGCCATAGAGCGCGTCGTTGGTGGTGTTGAGATCCGACGTGCTGCTCGACTGGTGCAGCACCACGCCTTGCAGGAACCCTTCATAGCGGCCCACCGGAACAGTATAGCGTGCGCTCATCTGCCCCTTGAATTTGGGCTGGCGCGGCAGGCGCGTGCCGCTGGCGGCGGCCAGATTGCCCGCCGTCACCGAACAGGTGCTGCTGGGAACCAGATCGGTCAGGCTGACCAGGTCGCAGAAATTGGTCGACAGCTTGGCATCGTTATAGGCGCCCGATCCCGACAGCGTGACCGGCCCCAGTTTCCAGTCGAAATCACCTTCGATGCCATAGACCCGCGCATCCCCGGCGTTGATCGTCGCGGTGCTGCCGAACGTGTTGGCGACGATGACCGAATATTGCACCCCTTTCCACTTTTCATAATAGATCGCGGTGTTGAACCGGATATTGGGCCCGAACCGCAGCTTTGCACCCAGTTCGTAATTGTCGAGCGTATCGGCCTTGTACGGCTGGCTTCCGGTCAGATTGTTGCCCCCGCCGGGGCGGAACCCGGTTGAATAAGTGGCATAGAGCAATTTGTCGGGCACGACCTGCCAGGCCAGGCTGACTTTGTGGGTTTCGCCGGTCTGGTGATAGGGTTCGTCGACATCGATGCAGCTCAGATGGCCGACCAGCGGGAACGTGCAATTGGCCGAATAGATCGTGCCGTTGAATCCATATGTGTTGTTGCTGGTGGAAAAATAGCGGATCCCGCCGGTCAGCTTCAGCGTGTCGAGGATCGGATACGTCGCCTCGCCATAGATCCCGAAATCCTTGTAGGTGCGATCTTCATCGGTGGAATAGAGCGAATTGCCGCGCACCACCGGCGCCGGATCGAGCGGCGTAAAGATGCCCGTCGACGGGTCGTAATCGGTGCCCGCATAGGCATTGGCGGAGCCCGGAAACACGAAATCTTCTTCGACCGTGTCCTTCTGGAACTGGTTGAACACACCCGCCGTCATCTGCAACCGCGATGACCGGGGCGTGGCCACGCGCAATTCCTCGGTGATCTTGTGCCCGGCGGTCGACGATGTGGCATATTGCGTGGGATCGAGCACGGCCCCCTGCGCGTCGCGGAAATAGTAGTATGATCCACCGTTCTTGTCGTAATCGATCGAATAATAGCTGTAATCCTGCAGGACATGGACGTCGCGGTGAAAATAGCCGAACACGCCGGTCACATCGAGACCGGCGATCTGCCCCTGCAGCGTCAGCGATGCCTGGTACCATTCGTCGTGGTCGCTGGTCGGCGTGTAGTCGTGGACTTGCAGCCCGGAAAAGCGCGGGTCATAGCCAAACCCGCCATAGCTGTGCTGGTCCTGATAAGTGATCGACGGGGTCAGCGACCAGTCGTCGGTCACTTGCGCCAGAATGCTGGCGCGCCCGCCCCAACTGGTGACCGGGTTGTAATTGTTGTGCACCACATTGGCGTTGGTGCGGGTATAGGATATCGCCGGATTGTAGGTGCCGCCGTTATACGTCGGGCTGTTCGGATTGAACTGGCCGAATGTGTAGGTGTAACTGCCCGGCGTGTTGTCGATATAACCGCCTTCGTGTTCATAGAACGCCATCACGCGCAAGGCCACGCGCTGCGCCAGCGGCAGGTTGATATAGCCCTGGATTTCCGCGCCCGCCGCGCCCGCGCCAAACTTGTCGACCTGCACATCGATCCCGGCCTCGACTTTGTCGAGTTTCGGTTTCTGGGTGATGATGCGCAAAGTGCCCGCCAGCGAGCTCGATCCGAACAGGGTGCCTTGCGGGCCCGACAGCGCCTCGACGCGTTCGACGTCATAGACATGCACTTCGGGCATGCCGCCGATCGAGGTGATCGGCACATCGTCGATATAAGTCGCGGCGGTCGGCAGGCCCCCCGCGTTGACCGAGATGCCACGAAAATAGAGATTGGTGCGCCCCGGCCCCAGCGAGTCGAAACTGACGCTGGGCAGCATTTCGACATAGTCGGAAAACACGCTCACCTGGCGCTGGTCGAGTTTGTCCATCGTCAGTGCCTGCACGCTGATCGGCACGCGTTGCACGCTTTCCTGCTTGCGCGTGGCGGTCACCACGATTTCGCCCAGCGCCGTGGCCGGGTCGGGCGGGGTCTCGTTACCGACCGCGGGGGTTTCGGCCTGCGCCGCCATCGGGGTCAGCATGGTTGCCGTGCCAAGCAGGGTTGCCAGACGCAAACAACAGGCACGCGATGCACGTGGCATGGTCGATTTCCCCCTGATATCTGGCGCACGCCGCCGGAACGCCAGGCGCAAGGGTGCGCCGCGCCTGACCGCCAAAGTCGCAATATGGATTGAAGTCACCGTCTGGACCGGCCTGGGATTGCCCCCGAACGCCGTCTTTCCAGGAAAAAAAGTATCTTCGCGGGACAGGGCAAGTCAAGCCGCACGGGCGCCCTTTTAAGCCGTTCCAAAGGCATGGATTTGCAACCTCGGTCGGGCCATGGTCGATGCCATGGACCAACTGCCGCCACCGCACCTGTCTCCGCCCGTCGCCGCGCAACTGGGCGCGGCGCAGGCTGCGCTGGCGGGCGATCCGGCGCGCGCGGCGTTGCTGGCGCGCGCGGTGGTCGCTGCTGCCCCAGACCATGCGCCCGCACGCCTGGTGCTGGCCTGTGCCTTGCGGCTGGCTGGGGATGCGGCGGGTGCGCTGGCGGTGATCGCGCCGGTGGCGCAGGCGCGCCCCGATGACCCGCAGGCAGCGGCGGAATGGGGGCAGGCGTTGCTTGCCGCAGGGGACGCGGCGGCGGCGATTGCCCCCTTGCGGCTGGCCACGCGCGCCCGTCCGGGCCTGGCCGTGGCCTGGCATGCGCTGGCCCGCGCCTTGCGCGCCACCGGGGACGAGCATGCGGCGTGGCATGCCGATGCGGGCGCGGTGGCCGCCGCCAGCCGCGACCCCCTGCTGGTGGCGGCAGCGCGCGCGATGGTGGCCGGGCAGGCAGACCGGTGCGAGGCGTTGATCCGGCGTTTTCTCGATGCCCTGCCCGACGATGCCGCCGCGATCCGGCTGCTGGGCGAGCTTGCCTGGCGGCGGGGGCGCGGCGATGAAGCGATTGCCCATGTGGCGCGTGCGGTGGCGCTGGCGCCGGGGTTCGAGGCGGCGCGGGTGTTCCTGACCCGGATGCTGGTCGAGGCCGACCGGCTGATCGAGGCGCGCGATCATGCCGATGTGCTGGTGGCGCGCGCGCCGGACGAGCCGGGGCTGCTGATGTTGCGGGCCTCGATCCTGGTGAAGCTGGGCGAACAGGACGAAGCCCGGCGGATCTATGAGGCGATGATTGCGACCGGCGGCGCGCCGCCACCGGTCTGGCTCAATCTGGGCCATGTGGCCAAGACGCTGGGGCTGCGCGATCGCGCGCAGAGCGCGTTTCGCGGCGCGATCGCCGCCGCACCGGGGCTGGGCGAGGCCTGGTGGAGCCTGGCGAACCTCAAGACGGTGCGGCTGGGCGAGCAGGATATCGCCGCAATGCGCGCGGCCTTGCCCGGGGCGCAGGGCGAGGATGCGTTTCATCTCCAGTTCGCGCTGGGCAAGGCGCTGGAGGATGCCGGGCGCGACGAGGCGGCATTTGCGGCCTATGAGACGGGCAACCGCTTGCGCCGGGCCACATTGCCATGGGATGCCGATGCCGCGCATGCCCGGGTGGCGGCGCAGGCGCGGCTGTTGTCCGCCGGGGTGCCCGATACCGGCGGTACGCTGGGCGACGATGCGATCTTTGTGGTCGGGCTGCCCCGCGCCGGATCGACGCTGGTCGAACAGATCCTTGGCAGCCATTCACTGGTCGAAGGCACGCACGAATTGCCCGCGATGATGATGCTGGCTGACCGGCTGGCGCAGCGGGCCCGCGCGGCGGGGCAAACTCCGGAAGCGGCGATGGCGGCGCTGTCGCCCGACGAACGGCGCGCGCTGGGCGAGGACTATCTGGCGCGCGCGGCGGTGCACCGGCGCAGCGGGCGGCCCCGGTTCATCGACAAGATGCCCAACAATTGGCAGCACCTTGCGCTGATCCGCCTGATCGTGCCGCGCGCGCGGATCGTCGATGTGCGCCGTCATCCCATGGCCTGCGGATTTTCGGTTTGGAAACAGCATTTTGCACGCGGGCAGGCGTTCAGTTATGACCTGGGGGACATCGGGCGCCATTATCGCGATTATGTCGCGATGATGGCGCAGGCCGATGCCGTGGCACCGGGCATGGTGCACCGCGTGATCTATGAAGCGCTGGTCGCCGATACCGAGGCGCACGTACGCACACTGTTGACCGCGCTCGATCTGCCGTTCGAGCCAGGATGTCTGGCGTTCTGGCAGAACGACCGGGCGGTGCGTACTGCCAGCGCCGAGCAGGTGCGTCAGCCGATCTTTACCGACGGCCTCGACCATTGGCAGCGGTTCGCCGCATGGCTGGGCCCCTTGCAGCAGGCGCTGGGGCCGGTAGTGGCGGCCTGGCCCGCCGCGCCGCCCGATTGGCGCGACTGGCTGGATATCGCCTGATCACCCCACCCGCCTGGGGGCGAACGGGTAAGTTTCGCGCTCGATCACTTCCTGCACCGCGCGATGGCCTTCGAGCATGGCGGCATCGGTGTGCGGGCTGGCGGCGGCATCGCTGTTGGCGATCGACACCAGCCCGAACGGCTGGCGGCCCACCACGCACGGGCGCGTCGGGGTTTCGCTGTAGACCCATTCGACCGGGTCATAGATGCTGTTGTAGGTATAGGCATAGCCGTGCGGCCAGCGGTTGACGGTGATCGCGGCAATGTCGCGGCGTGCGTCGAACCCGCCGGGGCCGAGCAGGCGCTGCAATTGCGCGCGGGTTTCGCGTTCAAAGGTTTCCCAGGTGGTTTCCAGCAAATCCTGCCGCGCGGCACGGTGCTGGTCGCGCCGTGGCAGGCCGGGTTTGGTGCAATATTTGACCAGATGCGCCACCACCGGTTCGTCGGGGCCGGCGGCATGGGTCAGTCCGCCCAGACTCGCCGCCTCGGTCAGGCCGACTTCATTGTGGAACATCGTCGGGCAATCGAACCGCACGACGCCCAGGTTTTTGAACGCGCGCCAGTTGGTCAGCGCGACGCTGGAATAGACCAGCGGGCCCTTGACGCCATAGGCCAGCGCCTCGCGCTGCGCCTCGGGCAGTTCGGGCATCATATAGGGGATCATCATGTTCCAGTTGGCCAGGATCACCGCCCGCCCGCGCACTTGGCGCAAGACATCGCCATGCATGTAGCGCACCGCGACTTCGCGCGCGGTGGCCGGATTGCCCTGATGTTCGACATGGACGACGATGCTCGACAGGCGGATGCGGGTCGGGTTGTCGGGCCGGTCGAGTGCGTCGTAATCGATCCGCGCGGTGCCGAAATCCTCCATCGCGCGCGCCGCTGTGGCCGCCGGGATCAGCTTTGCCACCAGCGCGCGGGCGATCGTGGCATTGCCATCGGGGAAATGGATATCCTCGGTGCCTTCCTTTTGTCGCCCGTGCTGCCCGCCGGGCAGGTCGGCGAACAGGCCATCGGGAATGGCGCCCAGCCCCATCCCCGAAAAGCCGGGATAGCCCTGGACCCAGCCGAACAGCGCGGGCGTGGCATCCGCACCAACGCAGAACGTGCCGCATCCCATGTGCTGGAAAAACCAGTAGGCTTCTTCGTTCAGCCCGGCCTTGTCGATCAGGAATTCGCGGAACGAGTGACGCGCCAGCCAATCCTTCTTGGCCTCGACCGACAGGCCGGGCAGATAGTCGGGCAGATCCTTGGCGGTGATCTTGCGCAAGGCGGCGCGCGCCGCCTCGCCGATCGGCGCGGTGTCGATCACTTCGGAGGAAAAGCCATAGAAATGGCCCTTTGGCAGGCGCACGAAAGTGTCCTTGCCGCCGGTCGCCTTGCCGAACGTTTCGCGATCAAAGGCAAACGCGGCGGCCAGCCCGAGATCGCCATAGAGCTTGCGATTGGCGGTGTTGGCGGTGCGATAGCGCGCCAGATCGAGCCCGATGTCGTCGAGCACGCTGCGCGCCCAGGCGTTGTATCGATCGGGACTTTCGATTTCGAGCGTGCCGCCGTTGCACACGATCAGTTTGCCGTTGACGACGAATTCGTTGCGTTTGGCATGGCCGCCGAAATCGTCGTGGTTGTCCAGCACCAGTACTTTGCGCGCACCACCCCACGCCTTTTGATAGAAATGCGCTGCGCTCAGCCCCGACAGGCCGCCGCCGACGATGACCAGATCGTAGACTTCGCCCTGATCGACCGCATCGCCCGGCTTCAGCGTGCCGTCGCGCAGCGCATGGGCCGCCTCGAACGCGCCCGGATGCGCGCCGCGCAGGCCCGTGCGGGCGGGCGGATAGGCCTCGATCGGGGCTGCCTGCGCGGGAAAGCCGCCGGCCAGCCCTGCCGCCAGCGCGCCCGATCCGACCAGCACGCCGTTGATGAAATCGCGCCGCTGGATTGGCATGTCCATGCCCAGCCGGCGATCGGCTTCGCTGTAATCGGTCATCGCGGTTTCCCCGTGGCTATCGTCCGAACGTGCAAAAAAGGCGGGCCAGGCCAACCGCTTCGGGATGGGCAAGGCCCACCGGTTGAGGCATTGTTGCGCGCGCCTGCCGCACAGTCCACCGGGCGACCGGACTGTGTCAACGCCCGCGCATAACCCTTTTTCGGGAAACACCATGGCTAGACCGACCGAGACCGACAGCCCCTTCCATGTTGCGCGGCGCGACTTTCTCGGCGGGGTGGGTGCGGGCACGATTTTGGGGCTGATCGGTGCCGAACCGGCGTTGGCGGCAGGCACCGGCGCGGCACCGGGTGGCACACCCGATCCGGCGGTCTATCCCCCGATGCGCAGCGGGTTGCGGGGGCAATATCCGGGCAGTTTCGAAGTGGCGCATGATGTGCGCGACGGACAGTTTTCCGGCCAGGTCAGCGCGGTCGATACCGGCGAACACTATGATCTGGTGGTGGTCGGCGGCGGGATTTCCGGGCTGTCGGCGGCGCATTTCTGGCGCCGCGCGCTCGGCGATCGGCAACGCGTGCTGGTGCTGGACAACCACGACGATTTCGGCGGCCATGCCAAGCGCAACGAATTCCACGTCGAGGGCAAGACGATCGTTTCCTACGGCGGGACGATGAGCATCGAAACGCCGTTTCCCTATAGCTATATCGCCAAAGGGCTGCTGGCCGAACTCGGCATCGATCCGACCACCCAGGCGCGCTATGACCGGTCGGCGACGGTGTTTGCCGGAATGGGGGCAGGGGTCTTTTTCGACAACGCGCATTTCGGTGCGGACAAGCTGGTGCCGGGGTTTCGCCAGCGCCCGTGGCCCGCGTTCTTTGCCGATGCGCCGCTGTCGCCCACCGCGCGCGCCGATCTTGTGCGGCTCTATACCGAAAACCGCGAATGGCTGCCCGGCCTGACCCCGCAAGCGCGGGCCCAGGCGCTCAAGCGGATCAGCTATCAGGACTTTTTGACGAAGCATGTCGGCCTTGGCGAAGAGGCGCTGCGGTTCTTTGCCGGGCAGGGCTATCGCAACAACATGCGCGTCGATACCTGCCCGGCCTGGTCGGCCATGCGCTATCGCGCGCCGGGCTTTGCCGGGATGGACATTGCCGAAACGATCGAGGCGGAAAGCGCCAATTTCCACTTTCCCGACGGCAATGCCTCGATCGCGCGGCTGCTGGTCAACCGGCTGGTGCCCGATGCGCTGCCCGGCGCGCACGACATGGACAGCGTGGTGGCGGCACGCGCCGATTATGCCCGGCTGGACCTGCCCGCCAATTCCACCCGTATCCGCCTGTCGAGCATCGTCGTGCGGGTCGAACATCTGACCGATGCCGCGCATGGCACCGTGCCGACATCGGTCGAAAAGGCGGTGCGTGTGGTCTATGCCCGCCCCGATGGCAGCCGCGCCAGCGTGACCGCGGCGGGCGTGGTACTGGCCTGTTTCAACAATATCATTCCGTTCATCGCGCCCGAATTGCCCGAACCGCAGCGTCAGGCGTTGCGCTATGCCAGCAAAGTGCCGATGCAATATACCAGCGTGCTGTTGCGCAACGCGCGCGCGATGCAGCGCGCGGGGGTGCGCCAGATCGAGGCGCCGTTCGGGTATCACAGCTATGCCTTTCTCGATCCGGCGATTACCATCGGCGACTATGCCGGGCCGACCGGCGTCGATGATCCGGTGGTGCTCAAGATGATCCGCAATCCCAATGCCCCCGGTCTGCCGCGCCGCGATCAGCACCGTGCCGGGCGCGCCGACATGCTGGCCACCCCGTGGGAGGCCAGCGAGCGCGCGGTGCGCGACCAGTTGCAGGCCATGCTGGGACCTTATGGTTTTGACCATCATCGCGATATTCTGGCGATCACGGTCAATCGCTGGCCGCATGGCTATGCCTATACTTACGATACGCTGGGCGATCCCGACTTGCCTGAGCGCGACCGCCCGCACGTGATCGGGCGGCAGCCGTGGGGGCGGATCACCATCGCCAATGCGGATTCGGCGGCGCAGGCCTATACCAATGCGGCGATCGACATGGCGCACCGCGCAGTCGGCGAATTGCTGGTGGCGCGCGGGCTGACCTGATCTTTACAGGCCATGTGCAACCTCTATCGCCTACACGCGGGGACGGCGGCGATCGCGCAACTGTTCGATGCGATCGCCGGGCCGGTTGGCAACCTGGCTGACGACGTCTATCCCGGCTATCCCGGCCTGGTGGTGGCAGACGGCACGGTGCGCGCGATGACCTGGGGCTTTCCCCTGGTGCGCAAGGGCCGCCAGGGGCAGCCGCTCAAGCCCAAGCCGGTGACCAATGCCCGCGAGGACAAGCTGGACGGCGCGTTCTGGCAAGCGAGCTTTGCCGCGCGCCGCTGCCTGATCCCGGTCAGCGCCTGGGCCGAACCCGAAGGCAACACGGGGCAGATGACCCGCACCTGGTATGGTTTGCCAGGCGATGCACCTTTTGCCGTGGCCGGGCTGTGGCGACCGACCGATGTGTGGGGCGATGTCTATGCCATGGTAATGGTTAGAGCGTCCTGCGATAAATCTGTAGCACCGTGATTGCTCTGGAAAGCCTCGTGGGGAGGCGCGGCGCGCAGCGCGGGCGGGTTGCCCCGTGCAAGCGACGCAACGCTGCCACGGGGCTTTCCAGAGCAACCCCTTCGGGGCGGGCCGCTTTTGGCCCATTGCTACGTCGAGATGGCTTGAAATATTCCCGATATTCCTGCGCCATCCCTCCTTGCACTGGGCCAAAATCGGCTCCGTCACGGTGCTACAGATTTATCGCAGGACGCTCTAACGCCGCCGCGCCGATGGCCGATGTGCATGACCGCATGCCGGTCATCCTGCGCGCCGCAGACCGGGCCGCGTGGCTCCACGCCGATCGCGACACGGCGTTCGGCCTGTGCCGCACCTGGGATGGCGATCTGGTGATCGATCGCACACGCGACCGCTGGGCGAGTGGGGGCGAAACTGCACAGGCACGTTTGTTCGACTGATTCGCCCCAAATCCCGGTCACTTCGGCCCGATCGGGTTAAGTTCCGCCAATTGGATTGTGTCAAAATCGCACGGCCGCGCCAATGAACCTGAAAATAACCAAATAATAACCATGCCGATGCTCAAATCGGAAGGAAGGGCAGACCTATGGTGAATGCGGCATGGCAGTTTGGTCATGTTGTCCATCACCAATTCAGGTTCCTGCCCAATGCCGCATCTGCCGTTGATCCAGCCTTGCCCACCCAGGCTCAGCACGATGGGCGAAGGTTTGCGTGCCATCGAACAGCGCCAGATCTACAGCAACGGCGGGCCGGTGGTGCGGCAATTCGAGCGCGATGTGACCGAGCGGCTGTTTGGCGGGCGCGGCGCGACGCTGGCGGTGTCGAATGCCACTGTCGGGCTGATGCTGGCGCTGCGCCATGGCATTGGCGCGCGCGCCAACCGGGGGATGTTTGCACTGGTTCCCGCGCTGACGTTTGCGGCGACCGCGCAGGCGGCGGTGTGGGCCGGCATGGTGCCGTTGATCCACGATGTCGATCCCGAAACCTGGGCCTCCGATCCGGTGGTGGAGGAAGAGCTGTTGCGCCGCCATGCCGGGCGGGTTGCCGCGCTGGTGCCTTATGCCACGTTCGGGCGCAGCATCGATATCGACCGCTATCAATGGCTGGCGCGCCGCCACGATGTGACGGTGGTGATCGATGCCGCCGCCTCGCTCGGCTCGCAAACCCCCGACGGGCTCAATTTCGGTGCGGGCGCCTCGCTGGCGGTGGTCTATTCGATGCATGCCACCAAGACGTTTGCCACGACCGAAGGCGGGCTGGTGCACAGCGGCGATACCGCGCTGATCGGCGCGCTGCGGCAGATGACCAATTTCGGGTTTGGCGACGCCCGCAGTGCGGAATTGCCGGGCCTGAACGCCAAACTGTCCGAAGTGGCCGGGTTGATGGCGGCGGCCAAGCTGGACGAGATCGACGCGATTGCGGCGCACCGGGCAAACCTCGGCGCCTGCTATCGCACCGAATTGCCCGAATTTGCGGTTCAGGCCGATGATGTTGGGCGCCAGTGCTATCAGTTTTGGTCGTTGCTGCTGCCGCCCGAAATGGCGCCGCAGCGCGCCGCGATCATCGCCAGCCTGGCCAAGGCGGGGATCGGCGCGGGGCATTATTTCAGCCCGCATCTGGGCCAGCAACCCTATTTCAAGGCCGCCGGACAGATCGAACCGACCCCGGTCAGCGATGATCTGACGCACCGTATCCTGTCGCTGCCGATCACCGATGCGATGACCACCGACCATGTCCGGCTGATCGCGGCCACGCTGCGCCTGGCGATTGCCCAGCAAATGTTCGATCACCGTGCGGTTGCCACCCTTGCGAAAACCCATTCCACGCTGGTGATCGGTGGCGGCCCGGCGGGTACCGCGCTGCTGACCGCTGCGGCCAAGGCCGACAAGCTGGGCGCGCTCGCCGCGACGGGGCTGGCCGTGGTGGAAAGCGCGGGCAGTCTGGGCGGCGGTGAACTGGGCCGCTATGCGATCCGTTCAGACACCACCGCCGAAACCTTTCTCAGCGCGATCAAGGACAATCCCGAGCCTGCGCTGGCCGCGTTGGTCGATCACCCCGCTGCCGTGACAGTGGCCGGGCATATCGGCGCGCTGGGCGCGCCACTGACACAGGCGGGCGATCTGCTGGCGGTAACCGGGCAGCGGCTGGCCGGGATCGTCACCGCAAACGGCGGCGATGTCATGACCGGCCATCGCGCGCTGTCAGCCCGTCGCACCGCCGAAGGGCTGTGGGCAACCACCGTGCAGCCCGCCACCGCTGCCACGCACGAAGTGCTGTCGCGCCATATCGTCATCGCCACCGGCGGGCACATGCGCGCCGATCTGGTGCGCGCCGCGCCGATCGCGGGATCGACGCTGGGCGATCTGGCGGGTGATCGGCTGGTCATCGCCGATGCGGTGATGCGCGTCGGCGGGCTGGAAGCGATGGTCGAGCGGTTGCAGGGTGTGCGTGCGCCGCATATCGTCATTGTCGGCGGGTCGACCACTGCGCTGGCCACCGCGGTGCGCTTGCTCAAGGCGGACCCGGCGCTGCCGCTGGGGGCCGGGGCGATCACGGTGATGCACCGGCGGCCGCTGCGTCCGTTCTATTTTTCGCGCGAGGCTGCGCACGAAGACGGTTTTACCGATTTCACCGAGGCCGACATCTGCCCGGTCAGCGGGTTTGTCTATCGGTTGGCCGGGTTCCGGCTCGAATCGCGCGAACTGGTGCTGCGCGCGCTGGCGATCGGCGGGCGGGCGCCCGATCCGCGGTTGGCGCTGTTCCGCCTCGATCAGCACGATGACGGGGCCGCGCGCGCGCAGCTTGCCGGGGCCGATCTGGTGATCGGGGCAACCGGCTATCGCCCGCGTGCGCTGCCGCTGTTTGATGTCGATGGCACGCCGATCGCGCTGTCGTGCGAGGGAACCGGGCCGATGGTTGATCGCCATTGTCGCGTGCTCGCTGCCGACGGATCGGTGGTGCCGGGCGCGTTCGGCATTGGCCTGGCCGCCGGGTTCGTGCCGTGGGGCGCACTGGGCGGCGAGCCCAGCTTTCGCGGCAATGCCAACGGGTTGTGGCTGTGGCAGAACGATGTCGGCCAGATGATCGTCGACCAGGTGCTGGCCGACGAGGCCGGCGAACGGACCCGACAGGCCGCTGCATGACGACCGGGCCGGTGCCCCTGATCAGCGTCGTGATGGCGGCGTACAATGGCGCCGGCCTGATTGAGGACACGATTGCCAGCGTGCTGGCGCAGGATTGCGATGATTTCGAACTGATCGTGGTCGACGATGCCTCGACCGATGGCACGCTGGCGCGGCTGCGTGCGGTCACCGATCCGCGCGTCAGGGTGCTGGCCGCGCAGACCAATGGCGGGCCGGTGGTGGCGCGCAACATGGCCCATGCGGTTGCGCGCGGGCGCTATATCGTCGGGCTGGATCAGGATGATCTGTGCCATCCCGACCGTTTTTCGACCCAAGTCGCCTGGCTGGAAGCCCATCCGCAGGCGGTGCTGGTGGCCAGCGCTGTGGGGCTGCTGGAAAAGGGCCGCATCCGGCCCGCGCGCGCGCCGTTCGAAACCAGCCCGGTTCTGATCGACTGGCGGCTGCAATTCGGCAACCCGCTGGTGTGGTCATCGGTGATGATCCGTGCCGAGGCAGTGCGGCAACTGGCGGTGTTCGAACGGGTCGACCGGCTCTATGCCGAAGACTTCGATCTCTATCAGCGGCTGTCGGCGCTTGGCCCGCTGGGGCGCATCGACCGCCCGCTGGTGACTTATCGCATCCATCCCGGCGGCGCCTCGCGTCGTTATACGCAGACGATGGATCACAATGCGACCGGCGTGCTGGCCGAACGCTATGCGGATCTGTTTGGTGACGCGGCACACGAGGTGGCGCACCTGGCGCTGGTCCATTTCACCGGCGGTGTGGCGGTGCCCGATGCGGCCACGTTCGAACGGCTGGGGAAGGTGGTTCATGCCGTACACGACCGGTTCTGCGCGACGCGGCAACCGTCATTGGCCGATCAGGCGCTGATCCTGGGCGAATATTCCCGGCTGTGGTGGCGCGTGGCGGATGCCAGCGTGCGTGCGGGCGCGGTCTCGCCTGGCGCGATCAGGGCGGTCTGCCCCCCCGGATTGCAGCCACGCCACCCATCGCCGCGACGCGCGATCGGCTCGGGGCTGGTCGGCTCTGCGCGCGCGCTGTTGTCGCGTTGGCAGGCTTTGGCACGGTAGACGCGTGCGATGACCAACCCCGAACCTTCCCCCGAACCGGCCGCGATGGGGGTGCGCGGTGCGGCGGTCTGGGCCATGGCCGGACAATATTGCGGCTTTGCCGTGCAATTTGCCAGTTCGGTGATCATTTCCCGCTGGTTTCTCGGCCCGGCGCAGCTCGGGCTCTATTCGATCGCGATTGCCCTGGCGCTGGTCATGGCGGTGATCCAGGATTTCGGCATGGCACGCCACGTGGCGGCGCTGCCCCGGTTGACGCGCGAGGATCTGGCGCGGTGTGCGACGGTGTCGCTGCTGATGGCGGCGGGCATCGCCACGCTGATTGCCGCGATGGCCTGGCCCGCCGGACAGATCTATCACCAGCCGGGGCTTGTCCCGATCCTGCTGATCATCGCGGCGAGTTATCTGTTCAGCCCGCTGGCGGTGATGCCTTTGGCGGTGATGAGCCGGACCATGGGCTTTCACGGCCATTTCGCGGTCAATCTGGGTGGGGCGCTGGTGCAGGGCGCGGTCGCGGTGGCGCTGGCGGCGCTGGGTTGCGGGGCGGTGTCACTGGCCTGGGCAACGCTCGCCGGTGCCGCATCGCGCGGGCTGATCGCGCAGATCATGCGGCCGACTTTGCCCTGGCCGCTGCGGCTCGACGGGATCGCGCCGATCCTCGGTTCGGGATCACGGCTCAGCCTGATCACCGTGGTCGGCGCGCTGGGCAGCCGCATGCCCGACATGGTGGTGGGGCGGTTTCTGCCCTTGCACGCGGTTGGCCTGTTCAGTCGCGCGGTGGGTCTGTCGGACCAGTTTCGCATGCTGATCGCGGGCGCGGTGGGCCAGGTGTTCTTTCCCGCCTTTGCCCGCATCCGCGACCGGGGCGAACCGCTGGGCCCGGCTTATCTGCGCGTGGTGGCGGGCTATACCGCTGTGCTGTGGCCGGGCATGGCCGGGCTGGCCCTGGCGGCGCGCCCGATCGTGCGGTTGTTGTATGGCCCGGCCTGGGCCGGGGTGGCACCGGTGCTGGGCATGGTCGCGCTGCTTGAAGTGGTGCTGTGCGCTTTGCCGCTGCATCTCGACCTGCCGGTGCTGATGGGGCGTACCGGGCGGCTGGTGGTGCGCAATGTGATCGACACGGCGGCCTCGGTCATCCTGCTGGCGGCGGGGTGCCGCTGGGGGCTGAACGGGGCGGCCGCCTCGCGGCTGGTCTATGCGGTGGTGTGGGTGCTGCTCTATGCCCGGCTGATGGATGACGTGGTGCGGTTCGACCGGCGCGCGCTGATGCTGGTCTATGTCAAGAGCGCCGTGGCCAGCGCGGCGGCGCTGATGCCGCTGGCGCTGGTCTATGGCCTGTGGCTGGGGCCCGATGCAGTGGGTGTGGCGGCGCTGGGCGGGGCGACCATGCTGGGCGCCGCGCTGTGGCTGGGCTGCCTGTGGGCGACGCGCCATCCCGCGTTTGGCGATATCGTCGGATTGGTGCACCATGGGCTGACATTGCTGCGAAGACGGCCGTTGGGGCACTTGTCTGCCTGATCCATTGTGCTTAATCGTGCAAGGCGCACAATCGGTTGAGGAATCTGGACGGACATGGCGGCAGCGCCCGAAGCAGACCGTGAAATCAGCCTGGATCGTGCGCTCGAAGCCGTCGCCGGGGGCGACCGCACAGCCTTCGAACTGGTCTATCAGCGCACCAGTGTGAAGCTGTTTGGTGTTGCCTTGCGTATCTTGCCCGAACGGCAGGAGGCCGAAGAGGTGTTGCAAGAGGTCTATCTGACGGTGTGGCGGCGTGCCGGGGCGTTTGATCCGGCGCGCGGAACCGCGATGACCTGGCTGATCACGCTGGCGCGCAATCGTGCGCTCGACCGGCTGCGCCAGAGCCGTCGTCGGCCGTCCGATCCGATCGAACTGGCGGGCGAAGTGGCCGATCCCGAACCCGACGCCGAACAGCAGGCGATGGCCTCGGACGAAGCGGGGCGGATCGCCTGGTGTCTCGACCGGCTGGATGGCGATGATGCGCGGATGATCCGCACCGCGTTTTTCGAAGGCGCCAGCTATGCCGATCTGGCCACCCGCGCGGCGCGTCCGCTCGGTACGATCAAGAGCCGCATCCGCCGTGCCCTGATCCGGTTGAAGGAGTGCCTGGCATGAGCGCGTCGGACGAAGACGATCTGCTCGCCGCCGAACTGGCGCTGGGGCTGCTCGACGAAGCCGAGGCTGCCGCAGCGCACGACCGTTTGCGCCACGATGCCGCGTTTGCGCATGCCCATGCGCGCTGGCAGGCCTATGCGGCGGGGCTGGCGGCCGATCTGGGCGAGACCCCGCCGGCCCGCGTGTGGTCGGCGATCCTGGCGCAGTTGCCTGCCAACGACAATCTTGTCACCAGTATGCGGCTATGGCGCGCCGGTGCCATCGCGGCCAGCCTGCTGGTGCTGGCGCTGGGCATCAACGATTGGCAGCGCGCGCATTTCGCGCCGCCGCCGCCCGCACCGCTCCACGCCGCGCAACCGGCGCCGTTGGTGGCGGTGCTGTCGGGCAAGGCAGGGGTGGTCTCGGTCAATTTCGATCCGGCCAGTGGGCGCCTGGCTTCGGTCGTGTCGGGGGTCGATGCCGGGCCGCGCGCGGTCGAACTGTGGGTGATCCCTGCCGATGGCCGTCCGCGTTCGCTCGGGCTGTTGTCGCAGGCCCATCCCGGCTGGCGCCGCGCCCCGGGCAGGGCCTCGGCCGCGTTGCAGGCAGGGGTGACACTGGCGGTTTCGCTTGAACCGGCGGGCGGTTCGCCCACCGGGCTGCCGACCGGGCCGGTGATCCTGACGGGCAAGCTTGCTTCGGCCGGCTGACACTCCGGGGCAGCTTGCATCCGCAGGCCGGACCTGCGCGTATATGCAGGGGTAGAGGAGATCATCCATGTCGCTGACGTTCCGCCATTTCGCATCGCTTGCCGCGCTCGCTTCGCTGTCGGTTGCGGCAACCCCTGTCTTTGCCGCGCTGCCGCTCGGGGCCAGCGCGCCGCCGGTTTCGACGCCTGCGGTGATCGCGGGCAAGCCGTTTGAATTCCATCTGGCCGAGGCGCTGCGGCACGGGCCGGTGGTGCTCTATTTCTTCCCCGCCGCGTTCACCAGCGGCTGCACGATAGAGGCGCACGAGTTTTCGGACGCAACCGCCGCGTTCGCCGCACAGGGCGCGACGGTGATCGGGCTGGCGCATGATCCGATCGACAAGCTGAGCAAGTTTTCGGTCACCGAATGCCGCAACAAGTTTGCCGTGGGCGTGGCCAGCAGCGCCATCATCGACGCCTACAAAGTGAAGATGCCGATCCTGTCGATGTCAGACCGCACCAGTTTCGTGATCGCGCCCGACGGGCGGATCATCTTCGCCTACAGCGCGCTCAGCCCCAATGGCCATGTCGAAAAGACGCTGGCCGCGGTCCGCGCCTGGCGCGCCGCGCATCCGGTGCGGTAACTCAACCGCGCCGGGCGTAGCGCACTTCGGCGCCGCCCTTGATGAAGCTCAGGCCTGCCCAGGCCTGGGCCTCGTCGTACCACAGGTTCAATTGCACCGGGCCGGACAGCGCATAGCGACGCACGCGCAAAGGTTTGGAAGCGGCGGTTTCGACCATGCACATGCCCGCCGGCGTGACATGCGGGCGCAGCAGTTCGCCGTTCTGGGTGTTGATCCACGGCCCGTCGAGTTCGCGGTGGTTCCAGTGCGTGGCGGGCAGCGCATCGGCGGGCGCGACATAGGCGGGTTGGCCGCCGGGCTCGATCACCAGCCCGCGGCTGTCGCGGTGGCCTTCGATGCGATAGCGGGTGCCATTGTCGT
The DNA here is from genome assembly GCF_001519065.1 of Novosphingobium sp. FSW06-99. Taxonomy (GTDB): domain Bacteria; phylum Pseudomonadota; class Alphaproteobacteria; order Sphingomonadales; family Sphingomonadaceae; genus Novosphingobium. Next base: position 164,722 of record NZ_KQ954258.1, on the reverse strand, counting down.
TGGTCTGCGTGCTGATTTCCACCACATCACCCCCGGCCCAGCGTTCGTGGGCGTGATGGGTATAGTGATAGAGCGTGATCGGGCCGATCCTGAACGCGATATCGACGCTGACATCGACCACCAGCCCATCGGCAGAGGGGTGAAACACCAGATCGTGCGTGCCCAGTTGCCGCGATCCGCGCCACACGTCAAAGCCCAGTCGTCCTGACGGCGGCACCGGCAATGCCGCGCCCAGCGCCGGGACAGGCAGGGCCAGCGCCAGCGCGCCGCCCAGCACATCGCGCCGCGCGATCATTGCGGCTTTTCCAGCACATAGAGCCCGACGTCGATCTGCCCGGTGGCAAACCCCGCCTCGCAGTAGGACAAGTAATACGTCCACATGCGGCAGAACCGTTCGTCGAACCCGCCCGCCAGCATCGCCTCGCGCGCGGCGGTAAAGCGGTGGCGCCATTCGGCCAGCGTGGCGGCATAGGCGGGCGCAAACTGTTCCTGGTGCGTCATCTGCAAACCGGCGTCGGCCGATTGCTGCGCCAGGATTGTCCGGGTCGGCAGCATGCCGCCGGGAAAGACATAGTGCTGGATGAAATCGGGCGCCTGCCGGTAATGGTCATAGCGATCTTCGGCAATCGTGATCACTTGCAGCACGGCGCGGCCACCGGGTGCCAGCCGGTCGTGGATCTGGCGGAAATAAGTCGGCCACCAGGCTTCGCCCACGGCTTCGAGCATTTCGATCGAGACGATGCGGTCGAATGTGCCGGTCACTTCGCGATAGTCGCACAAGGCGAGGCCGACCCGGTCGGTCAGTCCGGCATGCGCCACGCGGTCGCGCGCGAAGGCCAGTTGTTCGCGCGACAGCGTGATCCCGGTTACCTCTGCCCCGGCCTGGGCCAGATGCATCGCCAGCGCGCCCCATCCGCAGCCGATCTCCAGCACCGAAGTGTCGGGCGCCAGGTGCAGCAAGTGCGCAATCCGGTCCAGCTTGTGCGCTTGCGCGGTTTCGAGCGACTGACCTTGGGCAAAGGCGATCGCCGACGAATAGGTCATGCTCTGGTCGAGCCAGGGGCGATAGAAATCGTTGCCCAGATCATAGTGGAATGCGATGTTGCGGCGGCTGCCGCGCAGCGAATTGCCGCGCAGCACGTGCACCATCCGTCGCAGCACGCGCACCGGCAGGCTGCCGTCCATTTCCGCATCGAGCTGCGCCAGATTGGCCGCACCCACCGCGATCAGCCGCACCAGATCGGTGCTCGACCAGTCCCCGGCGATATAGCCTTCGGCAAAGCCCAGATCGCCGCGCCACAGCAACCGGCGCAGCGCGCGCCAGCTATGCAGAGTGATCTGGCCTTGCGGTCCCGGTTCGCTGCCGGTGTGATGGATCACCTGACCGTCGGGCAGCACGAGGCTGAGGCTGCCCTTGTGCAGATGCGCCAGCCAGCGGCGCATCGTGCGCATGACCGGCCCCACCGTGCGACGCGGGGACAGTGGGACTGAGGATAGCGATGCAGACGAGTTCACGGACGAGTTGCCTCCGGACCAACAGGGGAAAAGGTGACCGGCGTTGCCGGGGCAACGCCGGGGTGGGCGTGCACCGGCACGCGTTTGAGCCACAGGCGCAGCGCTTCCCAGCCGATGCCGACGACCACCTTGATCGTCAGCAGCGGGTGGGTGACCAGCGCGCGGATCAGCGCGGCATCGGTCAGATCGCGCCGCTGTGCGCGATGCACCGCAAACAGCACCGGGCCGTCGGCGTCTTCGGCCGCGATCGCGATGGCCAGCGCGGCGCCGGGCGGCTGCACGCGAAAGCGATAGGTCATCGCCATCGGCAGGAACGGCGAGACATGGAATCGCTTGGTGGCAGCCTGCCGCACATCCCCGGCCGCATCGGGCGCGACCGGCAGCAGATAGCTGTGCCGTTCGCCAAAGGTGTTGTTCACTTCATAGATCAGCGCGCTGAGCGTGCCGGTGCGATCGTGGCAGAACCACACCGTCAGCGGATTGAAGGCAAAACCGGCGATGCGCGGCATCGTCAGGATGCGGATCGGTCCGCCATGGGGCAAACCGGCCTGCGCCAGCAAGGCCTCGGCCTGCGCGCGCAAGGGGCGGTGCGATCCATCGCCATGGTCGCGATCGTGAAACGCCACCAGATTGAAAGCCCCGCGCGAAAACAGCCGCAGCCGCGCGCTCAGGCCATCGATTTCGTCGAGATCGAGCAGCAGCGTGAACAGCCGATAGCGCAGCCGGTGCACACGCGGGCGCATGCGATGGTGCATGACATGCCCGACATAGAGCGCCGATCCCGCCATCACGCCGCCTGTGCGTGCGCCGCAGGCGTGGTCACATGGATGCGCCCGGATTCATCCGCCACGCGCCATGGGCGCCGCCCGCCGCCCAACGCCTCGGCCACCGCAAGCCCGGCTTGCAAACCGTCTTCGTGAAAGCCCGCACCGAAGTGCGCGCCGCAAAACCACGTCTGGCGGCGCCCCTGCAGGCTCCAGATGGCGCGTTGCGCGCGCTCTGCGGCCAGATCGAGCACCGGATGATCATAGACAAAGCGCCCGTGCACCAGCGCCGGATCGGGTTCATACAGCGGGTTGAGGGTGACGAACAACGGCAGATCGTCGGGCAGCCAGCCCTGCAACTTGTTCATCCAATATGTCACCGACAGCGATGTCTGATCGCCGCTGCCCTGCGCGGCATAGTTCCACGCCGACCACACCCGTTCGCGTTCGGGCATCTGCATCAGGTCGGAATGCAGCACCGCCAGATTGGACCGATAGGAAAAGCCGCCCAGCACGCGCCGTTCGTCGGCGTCGGCATCGCCCAGCATGGCCAGCGCGCGATGCGCGGGCGTGGCCACCACCACCGCGTCGAACCGCGACGGGCCGTGATCGGTGACCACTTCCACCCCGTGGGCCAGGCGGCGGATCTGGCGCACCGGAGTGCGGGTGTGGATGCGGTCGGCAAACGGGGCCGACAGCGCCTGGACATAGGCGCGGCTGCCACCTTCGACGGTGCGCCACGGCGGGCGCGCGCCCAGATTGAGCAAGCCGTGATTTTCACAAAAGCGCACGAAGGTGGCGGCAGGCTGGTCGGCAATCATCGCCACGGGGGTCGACCAGATCGCCGCCGCCATCGGATAGAGGTGATCGTCACGAAACGCGGCCCCCAGCCCGAGCCGGTCGAGATAGCCGCCTAGCGTCAGACCGGCCAAGCCCGGCAGATCGCGCGGCGCCTGGCGATAAAACCGCACCAGATCGGCCAGCATGCGCCAGAAACGCGGGCGCACCAGATTGCGCCGTTGCGCAAACAGCCCGCCCAGATCACCGCCCGCATATTCCAGCCGCCCGTCGTCGAGCGACACCGCAAAGCCCATGTCGGTTTGCCGTGTCGCCACGCCCAGATGGCCGAACAGTGCGGTCAGGTTGGGATAGGTCGCCTCGTTATAGACGATGAACCCGGTGTCGACCGGGTGCCCTGCCACGTCGCGCGTGTGGCTGTGCCCGCCGATGCGATTGTCGGCCTCGAACACCTGCACATCGTGGGTCGCGTTCAACAGCCAGGCCGCCGACAGCCCGGAAATGCCGCTGCCGATGATGGCCACGGTGCGGACAGGGGGGAATGCAGGTGTTGAACTGAAGGTCATCTGGTCGGGGTCCGCATGGTTGGGCATATGCCGGTTTCAATCAGGTACGATCCGATGCGCGTTGCGGATGCATGGCTGACCGGGTGCATCCGTTGTTTTCCCTCGAACGTAAGTGTGGCCATGACATCGCTGATGCTGATCGTGTACCTGTCCTTTGGGCTCTTTGCGGCGATGACGCTGGGCTGGTGGCTGGCGCGTCGACCCGGTCGATCGGGCATGATGGACGTGGTGTGGTCCTATGCCACGGCGGCCGCCGCCGCAGCGGGCGCGCTGGTGCCGTCAGCCGGTGCGGTGCCCCTGCGCCAGGCGCTGGTGGCGGGCCTGGCGCTGGCCTGGGGGTTGCGGCTGGGCACGCATATCTGGTGGCGCGGGCGCGGCGGGCACGATGATCCGCGCTATGCTGCGCTGCGCCGCGCATGGGGGCGGCACTGGGACTTGCGGCTGTTTCAGTTTGCCCAGATCCAGGCGGCCTGCGCGCTGGTGCTGGCGCTGGCGGTGGTGCTGGCCGCGCGCAATCGGGCGCCGCTGGGCCAATGGAGCGACTGGGCCGGGCTGGCACTGCTGGTGATCGCCGTGGTCGGCGAGGGCGTGGCCGATGCGCAACTGGCGGCGTTTCGCGCCGATCCGCGCAATCGCGGGGGTATCTGCCAGGCGGGGCTGTGGGGGCTGTCGCGCCATCCCAACTATTTCTTCGAATGGCTGGCCTGGCTGGCCTGGCCGGTGGTGGCGATCGGCCCGGCTGGCACACCCGGCTGGTCATGGCTGGCGCTGGCGGCGCCTGCGCTGATGTACCTGCTGCTGGTGCATGTGTCGGGCATTCCCCCGCTCGAAGCGCATATGTTGCGCAGCAGAGGCGCCGCCTTTGCCGATACCCAGCGGCGCATCCGCGCCTTCTGGCCTGTTCCCAAACCGCAGGACGCCCCCCATCGATGACCCTGGTTGACACCCTGATCCCCGCCGCCATCCGCGCGGTCGAAGCCACCCCACTGCCCGATCCGCTGACCCGCGCCGGCATCCGCTATCTGGTCGGCACGCGCTTGCGCAGTCTGGATGGTCTGCCCGATGCCTCGGCGCAGTTTGCGCGCGCGATGCACGCCTTTCCGATCGCCGAACACACCGATGCCGCCAATGCCCAGCATTACGAACTGCCGCCGCGTTTTTTCGAACTGACGCTGGGGGCGCGGCGCAAATATTCGTGCTGTCTCTATCCCACCGGCACCGAAACACTGGACCAGGCAGAGGATCTGGCGCTGGCCGAAACCGTCGCCCACGCCGGTCTGGCCGATGGGCAGACCATTCTCGAACTGGGCTGCGGCTGGGGTTCGCTCAGCCTCTATATGGCCGAGCGTCTGCCCGGCGCGACGATCACCGCGGTGTCCAATTCCGCCCCGCAGCGCCGCCATATCGAGGCAACGGCGCGTCGGCGCCGCCTGACCAACCTGACCGTGATCACCGCCGACATGAACGATTTCGTGCCGACCGGGCGGTTCGACCGCGTGGTTTCGGTCGAGATGTTCGAACATATGGCCAATTGGCAGGCCTTGCTGGCGCGGGTGCGCGACTGGCTGGCGCCCGACGGGCGGTTGTTCCTGCATGTGTTCACCCATCGCAGCCAACCTTATCGTTTTGACACCGCCGATCGCACCGACTGGATTGCGCAGCATTTCTTCACTGGCGGGATCATGCCCAGCCACGGGCTGATTGCGCAATTTCCCGACTTGTTCAGCGTGGAGGCAGACTGGCGCTGGTCGGGCACGCATTATGCCCGCACCGCGCGCCACTGGCTGGAACGGTTCGATGCCAATCGCGATGCGATCGATGCCGTGCTGGCCGATGTCTATGGCCGCGATGCCGCGCTGTGGCGCCGCCGCTGGCGCCTGTTCTATCTCGCCACCGAGGGCCTGTTCGGTCATGCCGGGGGCGCCGAGTGGGGGGTCAGTCACTATCGTCTGGCGCCCACCGGAGTGCGTTGACGGCGGGGCACCAAACTGCTCTGTTTTTCCGGGTGTTGCGCGGCTTGTCTGTGGGGGTCCGCCTCGATCCGGAGTGTGTGAATGGTGGCGCCTTTGCTGGTTCTGGCGGTTGTGGCGGCGCCCGTCGCGACCAGCCTTGCGCTGCCGACACCAACGCCGATCGCCCAGTCGGGATGGGTCACGCCGGGCGATTTTCCACAAGGGCTACCGGTCGCCAGCCGTGGCAGGCCACTGCGCTATATGCTCGATGTCGATGCAACCGGCGCGGTCATCGCGTGCCAGATCGTCGGATCGAGCGGGGTGGTGGCGATCGATCGCGCAACGTGCGCGCTGTTGCAGCAGCGCGCGCATTTCGTGCCCGCGCACGACAGTGGGGGCAAGGCCGTGCAGTCTTCGTTCCTTGGCACGATTGCGCCGCCGGTCATGGCCATCGCGCCTGCGCCAGGCGGGATCGGCGGACGATCGGCGCAAGGTCTGTTCGGCCATGCCAGTCCGGTCCGGACGACGGGACGCCTGTTGCCACTCGATCTGGGGCCGCCGCCCGGATCGCCGGGCCTGGCCCTGATCCTGCCGCCGCCACCGGTCGATGTGGCCGAAGACGCCGCCCCGCCAGCCGATCCCGCGGTGCGTTACGGCCAACTGCCCAACGGATTGCACTATGCAATCATGCGGCGGCAATCGGCGGTGACCGGGGTCGCCATCCGCATGCAGGTCGCGGCCGGCTCGCTCGATGAAACCGATCGCCAGCGCGGCTATGCCCACCTGATCGAGCATATGATTTTCCGGGGCACCGCGAACGTGCCCGATGGCCAGTTGACGCGGCGGCTGGAACAGATGGGAATGACCCTGGGGCGCGATACGGCGGCGTTCACGATGCCTGAAAGCACGCTGTTCGTGCTCGATTTTCCCAATTCGGCGGCGGCGCCGACGCACACCGGGCTGACGCTGCTGCGCGAAGCGGTCGATCGCGCGACGATTGCGCCCGATGCACTGGCGTCGGAACGCGGCGTCGTGCTGTCGGAACGGCGGGTGCGCGATGATCCCGAACAACGCTCGCAAACCGCGCGGCTGGCGTTTCTGCTGCCCGGACAGCCAGTGCCCGATCGCTGGGCAGTCGGCACGCTTGAAGGTATCAACGGCGCCACGGCGGCGTCCTTGCGCGCCTTTTACGAAGCGCATTATCGGCCCGAGAACGTCACTTTGGTGGTGGCGGGCAATATCGAATATGGCCAGGTCGAAGACGAGATCAGGGCGGCGTTCGGCGATTGGGTGGGCAAGGGGCCTGCCCCTGCCAAAGCCGATCAGGGTCATGTCCGTCCGCGTGGCGAGGATTTTTGCATCCACGTCGGCCCCGGCGCGCCCGATCAGGCAGAGGCCGACTGGGTGGCCGATTACGACCGCAGCCCCGACACGATGGCGCGCACGCGGCGGGTGATCGCCACGCTGGTGGCGGGCAGTGTGCTCAACACGCGGCTGACACGGCTGGGCGAGGACATGGCGGCTCCGTTCGTGAGCGCCAGTGTGCAGACGCATCCGCTGTTCCATTCGGCGCAAGTGACTTCGCTGCAGGCCGAGCCCAAGCCCGGCCAGACCAATGCCGCGATCGCTGCCGTGCTGGTCGAAGCGCGGCGGCTGGTGCGGTTCGACATCGGCAAACAGGAATTCGATACCGCCGTGGCCGGGCTGCGCCCGCGTCTGACCCGCATGGTCGACAGTGCCAACATCCGCGACACCGGCGATATCGCCAACCGGATCCTGGCCGATATCAATAGCGACACTGTGTTCACCAGCCCGGCGCAAGCCGCGGCGGATGCGCAGAAGATCCTCGACACGCTGACCCCGGCGACGGTCGAGGTCGCTGCCCGGCGCATGTTCGCAGGCGCCGGGCCGCTGGTCTATGTCAGCGCCGACACCGCGCCCGAAGGCGGCGAAGCGGCGTTGCGCGCGGCGGTCGATGCTGCCGATCGTCAGCCGTTGTCTGCCCCGCCTGCGCTGGTCACCACGGCGTGGCCTTATACCAGCTTCGGCGCGCCGGGGCAGGTGGTCGATCGCCAGACCATTGCCGATCTGGGCGTCACGGTAATCCGCTTTGCCAACGGCACGTCGATGACAGTCAAGCCGATCCCGGCGATGAAGGACCAGATCCTGGTCAACCTGAATTTCGGCAGGGGCCTGGCCGGACTGCCGGCCGCGCTCGAACGGTCATACTGGCAAGTGGTCAGCCCGGCCATGCCGCTGATCGCCGGGGGGCTGGGCAAAGTCGGGATGGCGGACATTGCCACGCTGTTTGCCGAACACCGCGTCACCATCGGCTATCTGGTGTCGGACAGCCGCTTCATGCTGACCGGTGAAACCAGCATCGCCGATCTTGGCAACCAGTTGCAATTGATGACCGCGTTTGTCGCCGATCCGGGATTTCGCCCGTCCGCCTTCGAAAAGGCGCGCGCGGTTGCGCAGAGCCAGCTTGGCCAGTTGGATGCCACCGCCAGCGTGACGATGCGGCGCGATCTGTCGGTGCTGCTGGCCGGTGGTGACCGGCGCTGGATGCCGGTGCCGACGCCCGGCGATGTGGCGAACAGCCGGGCGGATGATCTGCCCGCCATCCTGCGCCCGGCGCTGGCCGGGCCGATCAATGTCGTGCTGGTCGGCGATATCGATGTGGCGCGCGCGATTGCGCTGGGCCAGGCCACCATCGGCGCGCTGCCCCCGCGCACGACGCGCCCGGACGGCGCGATCGCGACATTTCCCGCCGCAACGGCAGACCCAGTGGTGGTGACCGACCATGGCAACGCCGACGATGCCGTGGCGGTGGCGGCGTGGCCGACGCCAGGCTTTTTTGCCGACAAGCGCGATTCGCGCGGGCTGCAAGTGCTGGCCGAAATTATCCGGCTGCGCCTGCAGGAGGGCCTGCGCGCGCATGACGGGCTGACTTATTCGCCCGGCGTGCACACCGCCCAATCGACGATCGATGACGCCTATGGCTTCATTGCCGCCGATGTCGAACTGACCCCGGACAAGGCGGCGCTGTTCTTCACCACGATCGGCGCGATCGTCGCCGACCTTGCCGCCCATCCGGTTATGCCTGACGAACTCGACCGCGCCCGCGCGCCGATGATCGACGACGCACAAAAGCGCCTGCGCATCACCACCTATTGGGCGTCGGAACTGGTCGGCGCCGATGCAGACCCACGCATTTTCGACACCATCCGCACGCGCCTGCCCGATCTTTACGCAATAAGCCCTGCTGATATCCAGCGCCTGGCGCAACGGTATCTCGTGCAGGCGCATCCCTATCGCGCCATCTTCCGCGCCGCCGACGCGCCCCGCCCCTGATTGCCACGGTGCCGGGGGCAGGGAAGGCCTGCACCCCCGCAGTCGTCACGACGTCCCGCAACGCACGTTTCGGGTCCGGGATCGTCGATCGATCATTGGTCTTTCTTGAACATGTCCTGGAAGATCAGCGGGCCCCAGGTGCGGTCGCGGGCGTGCACCGTCGCGCCGCCCTCGGCCAGTTTGCCCAGCGCGACCGGCGCGAACCCGAGCTGCTTTGACAGCGCCGCCACAGGGGCGATCGCGTCCGCGTCATCGCTCGACAGAAACACCACCCGGTGCCCGCCCGGGACAACCGGGTCGGTGGCCAAAGTGGCTGCAATCAGATGATTGAAGCCTTTGACGAGCGCAGCCCCGGCAAATGCCCGGGCGACAAATGCCGAGGACGGCAGGCCGTCGAGCGCTTCGGGCGGAACGCCATAGGTGTTCATCGCGTCGACGATCGTCTTGCCGCTCCAATCCGGCAGCGCGGCGGCAATCTTGGGATGTTCGCCGAACGGGACGGCCAGGAAAATGATGTCGGCCGCAACCGCCTCGGCCAGCGACCCGGCCAGGACGGTCGGGCCGATCGCCTGCGCCTGCGGCGCCAGCGCTTCGGGCGGCCGGTGGCTGGCGACGGTCACTGCGATATTTTTACGCGCGAAAGCGTGGGCGAGGGCCTGGCCGATCTTGCCAAAGCCGACAATGGCATAACGCATGATGCTTCTCCGATCTGTGGAATGGAATCCGGGGTGTTCAACGGCGCCGAGTTCGTATGTCGTGGCGCCGACAGCCTCGATATGGGCTCGTCCCGGTCGCGCGGTGAGTGCGCAAATGTGCATATCGATGGTGCAAAAACGATCCGCATAAGGGATTCGGGGCTGTGCCTGCCATGCAGATTCCGGTTTTCCGTGCTAGACTGCGCTGCGGTGGCCACAGCTTGCGGCGCGGGAATGCACCATGATCGACTGGGATGACGTTCGCCATTTTCTTGCTGTCACGCGCGGAGGCTCGGTGCGGGCTGCAGCCAAACGGCTTGGCGTGAATCATGCGACCGTGTTGCGTCGCGTGGCCCAGCTTGAAGACCGGCTAGGGGCGCAGATGTTCGAAAAGCGGCCTTCCGGATACCGTCTGACGGCTGCGGGTGAAGACGTCCTCGAATTCGCCAACCAGATGGAAGCGTCGTCGCACCAGCTTGAAGCGCGCGTGTTCGGGCGCGACCAGGGTGTGCGCGGGTTGCTGCGGGTGACGCTGCCGCCGTTCCTGGCGACACACTTGCTCATGCCCGATCTCGCCGAATTCGCGCGCATGCACCCGGACATCGAGATGGAGATCGCCTCGACCGGCGAGGTGGCCAATCTGACCAACCGCGAGGCGGATGTCGCGATCCGCATCGTCTCGGATCGCAAGACCTTGCCGCTCAATCTGCATGGGCTGAAGGGACCGGAATTGTTCGCAGGTGTTTATATCGCCCGCGATCGACTGGCCGCCTGGCGCACCGGCACGTCTGATGCCGTTCGCCCCATCGTCATCGGCGAACAGGGCGTTCCGGACTGGGCCGACGAAGGCGAAATCCGCGCCACAGGCGTGCCGTTCAGGACCCCGGACGCCGATGCGCAGATCGCGGCGGTCAGGCACGGGATCGGCATGACCAGACTGCCATGCTTCGTTGGCGATGCCGATCGCCTGCTGGCACGGGTGCCGGGCATCGATCTGAAGGCCCACGCAACGCTCTGGCTGCTAACGCAGGGCGAAACACGCAAGACCAAGCGCGTTAAGCTGTTTACCGAGTTCGTGTCACGCCGGCTTGCCGCCTGCACGCCGCTGTTTGCAGGCCTGGCTCCGCCACCCGACTGATGCCTGGCGGAGCCGGCCAATGACAAGGCCGCTGCGATTGCCGCACGCCTGCAACCCGCGCGTCTTGCGGGCGCGCGGGTTGCAGGCGTAACCGGGGCCGTCGGCGCACGGCTTGGCTGTCTTGGAGCCTGCTTATTTGGGCAGCGCGTCAAGGGCGTCCATCGTGCGGGTCGAATAGACCAGCGCGGCGCCCGCATTGACCGCGATGGCAACGCCAAGGGCTTCGGCGATTTCTTCGCGGGTGGCGCCTGCCTTGTTTGCCGCAGCGGTGTGGACGGTGATGCAACCATCGCAGCGCAGGCTGACAGCCACGGCCAGCGCGATCAGTTCGCGGGTCTTGTCGTCGAGATGGCCGGTATGGGTCCCCGCCTGGCTGAGCTGGGCATAGCCCTTGACGGTATCGGGGGTCAGCCTGGCCAGGCCGCCGACACCGGCGAGAACCTGCGAACGATAGGTATTCCAGTCGATCATGGACATGATGGTATTCCTTGCCTGGTGTTGAAAATGATCTTGGGAAATGATGCGCCTCAGCTGTCGAAGGCAGTGGCGATGGCCGTGTCGCGCCATGCGGCGATATCGGCCTGGACCTCGGCGATCTTGCTCTCCATGCGGTCGATGCAATCGGCGCCCAGTGGCAGGCGCAGCGGCGGCTCCGGCGCTTCGACGGCGGCGATGATCGCCTGCACGCCCTTGGCCGGATCGCCTGCCTGCTGCCCGTTGCGGAGCGAGACGTTGCGCCGGGTCTGGCCTGCGCTCTGGGCATAGGCGTCGATCGCGGTGGCGGCCTTGACAGCGGAATCGGCGGACAGGAATTCGGTACGGAAATAGCCCGGTTCGACGATGGTGACACCAATGCCAAACGGCTTTATTTCCTGTGCCAGCGCTTCCGAAAGGCCCTCGACCGCGAATTTCGACGCATTGTAAAGCCCGAAGCCGACCGACCCGGCAAACCCGCCCACCGACGAGAAGTTTACGATATGTCCGCTCCCGCGCGCCCGCATCGAGGGCAGGATGGCGCGGATCGTGTTGTGCGTGCCGATGACATTGGTGGCAAACACCGCCTCCGCCTCGGTGGCGGAAACCTCTTCGACCGCGCCGACCAGTCCATAGCCGGCGTTGTTGACCAGAACGTCGATCCCACCAGTGGTGACCACGGCTTCGTCCAGCACGGCGCGCGCCTGGTCGGCATCGCGCACATCCAGTTTGAACACGGTCAGCCGGTCGTGAAGGGTGGGGGCTCGCCCATCGCGGGTCGTGCCCACCACGGTGTGCCCGCGTGCCAGCAGTTCCTCGGCCATGATGCGGCCAAAACCGCGGGAAATGCCTGTGATGAACCAGTTTGCCATGATCGCTTCCTCTGTCTTGGTTGATGCGGTCATGATTACTGCGGCCCGGCGGAGCGATCCAATTGACCCTTCTGCGCTCTGTGATAACCTTGACTTATGAACGCCGTGGACATCCGCCACTTGCGCTATTTCGCCGCCGTGGCGAGCGAGCGGCATTTTGGCCGTGCAGCGGTCAGGCTGGCAATTACCCAGCCAGCGCTCAGCCAGCAGATCTCTGCGCTGGAGGCCATTCTGGGCGTGCAACTGTTGATCCGCGACCGGCGCAGCGTGACCATTACGCCTGCGGGCGAGGCGTTTCTGGCAGGTGCGCAGGACGTGCTTGGCCGGATGGATGCGCTGGTGGAAACCACGCGCCGGCTCGCCCGGCAAGGCGAGGAACAGATCACCATTGCCATGGTCGAGGCGACCAACCTGCCGTTCCTCCTGCCCGCGCTGGCCGATCTGCGGCGGCTCTATCCTGCGATCAAGGTGTTGCGGCGCGAAATGGTGTCGCCCCAGCAGGTGAGGGCGCTGCTGGCGGGCGAGATCGATATCGGCATGGGCGTTCTGCTGGGGCATGAAGATGCCACGAGCGGGATCGCCGCGCGTCCCCTGCTGGAGGGGCGCTGGCTGGTGGCGGTGCCGCGCGGCCATCCCCTGGCCGGGGCAGAGCGCCTGGTCCCGCGCGATCTCGCCCGCGAGCCGCTGATGATCTTTGCGCGCAGCATGAACCCGCCGCTTTACGATTCCGTGATCGACAGCTTCCGTCTTCATGGGGTCGAGCCTGACTTTGTGTATGAGACCTCGCAGCCGCAACTGGGGCTGACGATGGCGGAGGAAGCGGCCGGTTTGATGATCGGCGCGGACTATGTGTTCGGTGCCAGGCGGCAAAGATGCGCCTTTGTACCGCTGGAAGGGTTGCCCCAGCTTTCGGTGCATATCTTCTGGCGCAAGAACGAGACATCCGGGCTGATCCACGACCTGATCGAATGTCTGATCGAGCGGGCCGGTGAAATGCCGCGTCTGCCCGCCGGATAGCGGCTGCGTTCAGCCGGAACGATGCCGCCACCCGCTTGGTGGCCCGAGCGCGTCAGGCAATATCCACCACCAGTTTGCCCCGCACGTCACCTGCACTGATCGCGCGATAGGCCTCGCAAACGGTGTCCAGCGTAAAGCGGCGCGGATCGAGGATGGGAACCAGTTTGCCAGCCTCTGCCAACCCGGTGGCGGCGGCAAGAATTGCACCATGGTGGCGCCGGCCGCGCCCCGACAACAGCGGCGCCAGCGTAAAGACGCCCGAATAGCTGGCCCCCTTGAACGAAAGCGGCGCCAGCGCATGGGTGCCCCAGCCGAGGCAGCTTGCCACATGGCCGAACTGCCGCACCGCCAGGAATGAGGCATCGAGCGCCGGGCCGCCTGCGGTATCATAAACTTTGTCGAAGCCCTCGCCGCCGGTCAGCCGGGCAACGTAGGCTTCCACCGGTTCCGCGCGGTCGATGAAGGTGGCGCCCAGCAATTCGATCGTGGCGCGTTGGAGGCTCGATCCGGTGGCGTAAACTTTTGCGCCGCGCGCGGCCGCGATCTGCACCGCGATATGGCCGACGCCGCCCGCGCCGCCCTGCACCAGCACGATGTCTCCGGCCGTCACTGCCATGCGGTCGACCAGCCCTTCCCAGGCGGTGATGACGATCAACGGCAGCGCCGCCGCCTCGCGCATCGACAGATTGGCGGGCTTGATCGCCAGCAAATCGGCATCGACCACGGCCTGTTCGGCCAGTGTGCCCTGATGGCCGCCGACACCGCCGACCATGCCATAGACTTCATCACCGCGACGAAACCCGGTGACGCCTTCGCCCACCTCCTCCACGACACCCGCCATATCGAGGCCCAGGATAGCGGGCAGCGGATGTTTGGCATGGGCGGCCTGTCCCGCATGGATCTTGGTGTCGAGCGGGTTCACACCGCTGGCCACGATGCGAACCCGCACCTCGCCGGGGCCGGGCTGGGGCAGCGACACGGTGGCGATACGAAAAGCGGCGGCGTGCTGGTCTAGAATGGCGGCTTGCATGGGGGTGTCCTCGGTCTGGATCTGATGCAGCCATTGTCCCCCTTGCGATTCCCTGCGGCCATCCACGAGTTTGCACGGCCTCCATGCAGATTTGTACGGGCCCCTTCAGTTGGCCAGGCGCTCGATCACCAGATCGAGCAGTGCGCGCATCCGCGCCAGCCGCTTCATGTCCTTGTGATAACCGACGAACGTGTCGCGCCCCGGCGGCGTCTCGCCCAGATCGACGCGCATCAGCCCCGGCGTCGCATCGCCCAGCGGACAGGGCAACACCGCCAGCCCAGCCCCCTGCGCACACAGCTGCGCCTGCACCTCACGGCTGTTGCTGCGGAACCCGACACGCGCATGGGGCAGCACGCGCGCCAGCCAGCGTGCGTCGGGCATCTGCGAAAAGCCGATATCCATCGTCACCACCCGCACGCCCGCACCGATGGTGGCAGGATCGAAATCCCGCCGTGCATAGACTGCATAGGGCATGTGCAGCAGGCGCCGCGAGATCACTTCGGGCTCGTCGAAGGGCGTGATGCGGAACACCATGTCCGCCTCGCGCCGGGACAGACTGTAGAGCCGCGCATCGGTGAGCAGTTCGACGCAAATGCCGGGATGGCGAGCGCCGAATTCGGCCAGCACCGGCGCCAGCACATATGTCCCGAACCAGTCCGAACAGGAAAGCCGCAGCATCCCCTGCAATTGCGCCTCGCCGCCACTCAACGCACGCTCGAGGGCCAGGACTTCTTCCCCGATGCGCTCGGCATGGCCCAGCACGGCGCTGCCCTCGTCGGTCAGCACAAAACCCCCGGCGGTGCGCTGAAACAGAACGTGCCCCACCGCCTCTTCCAGCGCGCGCAGGCGCCGCCCCATGGTCGGCTGCGTCTGGCCAATCGCGCGGGCGGCGGCGGCCAGCGTGCCTTTGCGCGCGATCGCCAAGAATACCCTGA
Source organism: Novosphingobium sp. FSW06-99 (assembly GCF_001519065.1). GTDB lineage: Bacteria > Pseudomonadota > Alphaproteobacteria > Sphingomonadales > Sphingomonadaceae > Novosphingobium. The sequence continues at coordinate 149,612 of NZ_KQ954258.1, read as the reverse complement.
GATCGCTCCATTCCATAGCCGCCCCCGACATTCCCGCTACAACACAGCATCATCGATTTCACGCCGCCCGGCAATGGGCGGAGGCTTGCGCAAGGCTTCGCCAAGCCGCGAGTGATCGGATTGCCGCCGGCGAGAGCCGCTTTGGACAAATGTCGGCTTGTTTTCAATTCTTTGAATTAACGGTGAAAAATTCGGGGGTTGAACCCTGTGTGCACACGAATGTGCGCCGCCCTCTCACGCAGAGGCGAAAGACAACTTGATTCAACGGCTTGATGGGAAATTGGTCGGGGAGACAAGATTCGAACTTGCGACCCTCTGGTCCCAAACCAGATGCGCTACCAGGCTGCGCTACTCCCCGACTGTTCGATGCCCGTAGGTTTCCTGTGCTTTTTACGCAAGGGCCAATTTGCCTCGCGTGGGCGGAGGGAGTCCCTTGAATTATCAACCCGCCGTGTAGACATTGGCGCAAAGCAGCAAAAGGCATTGCGAACCTCATGACCGATCAGCGGCAATTGCACCTTGGCGCGTTCATGCGCCCGATTTCGATTCACACCGGCGCCTGGCGCTATCCCGGCGCGGTGGCCGATGCCAATTTCAACTTACCGCTGATCCGGCACCTGGTGCAGCGGCTGGAGGCGGCGAAGTTCGATGCCTTTTTCATGGCCGATCACCTGGCTGTGCTCAACATGCCGGTCGATGCGCTGAAACGCAGCCATACCGTCACCAGTTTCGAACCGTTCACCCTGCTTTCGGCGCTGGCGGGCGCGACCTCGCGCATCGGTCTGGTTGCCACTGCCAGCACGACCTATGACGAACCGTTCCATATCGCGCGGCGCTTTGCGTCGCTCGATCACCTGAGTGAAGGGCGTGCTGGGTGGAATGTGGTGACCACCGGCAATCCCGAAACCGCGCGCAATTTCGGGCAGGACGACCATCTCGAACATGCCACGCGCTATGCCCGCGCGCGCGAATTCTTCGACGTGGTGACGGGCCTGTGGGACAGCTTTGCCGATGATGCATTTGTGCGCGATCAGGCCAGCGGGATCTTTTTCGATCCCGACAAGCTGCATGTGCTGAACCATCAGGGCGATTTCCTGTCGGTGCGCGGGCCACTCAACATCGCGCGGCCGGTGCAGGGCTGGCCGGTGATCGTGCAGGCGGGTGCATCTGATGCGGGGCGGCAACTGGCCGCCGAAACCGCCGAAGTGATCTTTGGCGCGTCGGATTCGCTCGCCAGCGGGCAGGCGTTCTATGCCGATATCAAAGGCCGCATGGCCGCCATCGGGCGCGATGGCGATGCGTTGAAGATCCTGCCCGCCGCGTTCGTGGTGGTGGGCGAAACCGATGCCGAGGCGCAGGCCAAGCGCGCCCACCTCGACAGTCTGGTGCATTATGACAGCGGCATCCGCTCGCTGTCGATCGCGCTGGGCCACGATGTCTCGGGCTATGACCCCGATGGCCCTTTGCCTGACATTCCCGACAGCAATGCCAGCAAGTCGGCGCGCGACCGCTTTGTCGAGGCGGGGCGGCGGCCCGGTGTGACGATCCGCGATCTGGCCGCCAAGGCCGGGGCCCATGGGGGGCTGGCCTTTGTCGGTTCGCCCGCGACGATTGCCGATGGCATGGAACGCTGGCTGCACGAACGCGGATCCGACGGGTTCAACGTGATGTTTTCACACGCCCCCGGTGGTGTGGAGGAATTCTGCGACATGGTCGTGCCCGAACTGCAGCGGCGCGGCCTGTTTCGGCGCGACTATGCCGGGACGACACTGCGCGATCACCTCGGACTTCAACGCCCGGCCAACCGGTTCTTCGGCTAATCCCGTCGTCCCAGCAACAGGCCGATGGCCAGCGGCAGGACAAAGGCCAGCATGGGCCAGGGTTGCGCGCCCAGATCGACCAGCGCCGGGCCGGGGCAGATCCCGGCCAGGCCCCAGCCCAGGCCGAACAGCACCGATCCGCCGATCAGGCGCCGGTCGACACCCTGCGTCGGCAGCGAGGGCAGGATGCCGCCATCGAGCGCCTGCCCGCGCCTGCGCCCCAGCGCGAACAGCGGGGTTGCCACTGCCAGCGCGCCGATCATCACCAGCGCCAGTCGCGGGTCCCAGTGCCCGGTGCCGATTGCCCCGATGTCGAGGAAGCCCAGCACGCGTGCCGGGCTCGACATGCCCGAGATGACCAGCCCGGCGCCAAACACCAGCCCGGCCAGAAAAGCGTGGGTCCATTTCATGCCAGCACCTTGAATAGCGCAAGGGTGATCATTGCGGTGCCCATGAACACCGGCACGGCAACCAGCGACCGGCGCGACAGGCGTGCCAGCCCGCATATGCCGTGCCCGCTGGTGCAGCCATTGGCCATGCTGGTGCCGATCCCCACCAGCAGGCCCGCAATCGCCAGGCGCAGCAGCGGGATGGTGTCCAGACCCGCCACCACAGCGGGCCCGACCGTGATCCGCGCGACCATACCGGCAGCCACCAGCCCGGCGATAAACGCCAGCCGCCAGTCGCGATCGGGCCCGCGCAGCGCCACGCGCGCGATGCCCGCGATTCCGGCGATCCGGCCATGGACCAGCCACAGCAACCCGGCGACGAGCCCGATCAGCGCGCCCCCGGCCAGGGCCGGGATCAGATCTGGCAGTGTGATCAGAACTTTACCCCTACCGAGGCCCAGACCGATGTTTCGCCAAGGCCGATGTTCGCTTCACCGCGGCCAATGGCATCGGGGATCGAGCCACTACCATAGACATGGTTCTTGAGCGCGACCACGACAAATCCGGTCAATCCAGTCTATGCGCCGAAGCCCAGGTCGCGCCGCTGCGGTCGTCAGCCGTCCGCCGATCGCGCCATGTAACCGCGATCAGGTTGCGCGCGCGATCAGGTGGAAGAAGCTGCCGGTGGCGAGGCCACGTCGTGATCCGGTTGCGGGCACCGGGACGCCAGCGGCATCGGAGACGCGGGCCAATGCGGCGTCGGGCTGATGCACGATCGTGGCATAGTGGAATTCGTGCCCGCGCAGTCGCGCTCCGGCGCGCTGGCCGGGTATTGGCGCGGTGAGTTCGGCCAGCCGATAACCCAGGTGCAGGCGGCGCGTGGCAAACGAGGTTTCCAGCCCGAGCAGCCCGGCCATGGCGTGCCGCGTGCCAGCCGCATCGACCAGCCCGGCGCCCATCGCCATATAGCCCCCGCATTCGCCATGCACCGGCCGGGTTTGGGCAAATGTGCGCAGCCCGGCGTGAAATCCTGCGGCTGCGGCCAGCGTGCCTGCGTGCAGCTCGGGATAGCCGCCGGGCAACCAGCAGACATCGGCATGCCGGTCCGGGGCCGCGTCGGCCAGCGGCGAAAATGGCACGATCTCGGCGCCCGCGCGGCGCCAGCCTTCGACCAGATGCGGATAGACAAACGAAAACGCCGCATCGCGCGCCAGCGCGATGCGCTGGCCAGGGGGCACGATCGGCGTGGCGTTCGCGTGGTCGGCCAGCCCGCCGCGGGCGGCGGCGCGCACTTGGTCGAGATCGACATGATCGGCCACGAATGCTCCGATCGCGGCAAGCCGCGCCGCCAGTTCGGGTTGTTCCTCAGCCTGGACCAGCCCGAGGTGGCGTTCGGGCAGCACCACATCCGCGCGCCGGGGCAACGCGCCGAACACGGCTATGCCGGCGCGTTCCATCCCGGCGCGCACCAGCGCTGCGTGGTGCGCGCTGGCCACATTGTTGAGGATCACCCCCGCAATCGGCACATCGGGGGCAAACCGGGCAAAGCCCAGCGCGGTGGCGGCGGCGGATTGCGCCTGCGCCGAGACGTCCAGCACCAGCACCACCGGCCACCCGGTCAGGCTGGACAGCTCTGCACTGGTGCCGTTGCCCGCTTCGCCGGGGGTGGTCACGCCATCGAACAGGCCCATCGATCCTTCGGCCAGCATCAGGTCGGCATCGGCCTGCGCGCCGATCAACGCCGCGATCTGCGTGCGCGACATGGCCCAGCTATCCAGATTGAACGACGCGCGACCGGCGGCTGCGGTGTGAAAGGCAGGGTCGATATAGTCGGGCCCGTTCTTGAACGGTTGCACCATCACGCCCCGCGCACGCAACGCGGCCAGCAATCCCAGCGTGACCAGCGTCTTGCCCGCGCCCGACGATGGCGCGGCAACGATCAGTCCCGGCGCCGCAACCATGCTCACGCGTCCGGCGCGGGGATGCGGGCGAGGCTCTGCTTGCGGAAAATCGCCACGCGTTCGCGCCACGGCACGATGCCGTCGCTGGTGGTGGCATAGGCGCCTGCTCCGGTCAGGATTTCGGCGGCGTCGCGTTCGGTCAGGCGGCCATAGACATAGCTCCAGCTTCCGGGCTGGCTCAGTGCCACGGCACAGCCATGGTTGCACGCCGACAGGCATTCGACCGGCACCAGTTCGACACCCGGTGGCTGCGGCGCGGTGGCCAGCGCGGCATAGAGCCGCGCACCCGGCACTGGGCGGCCTTCCTCGACCGTTTCACCGGCCCGGCAGGTCGTGCAAACATACAATCGTGCGGTCATCGCCCTTGCTCCACTGATCCAGTCGGGATGCAAAGACGGCATGGCCAATCGGGCCGCGCGACGGACAGCTCCGGCGACGGCAGACAAGGCTGACCGGCCGCAGCGCACCCCGGCTGCTCCATTCAAATCGGCGCTGGCAGGTCTCCCGGCTCGCGGATTCAGGGTTTCCCCAGCGATCGCGCCGCCTTCCCGGGCCTGGGCCCAGTGGCATGGAGCGATCTTTCCGGTAACGGTCGCGGGGGCGGCTGCGCTTCGGATCGAACCTGGTTCGGATCGATCCTGTCGCATTCCCTCTTCGCCTTGCGCCAGACGGAGTCTGCCGCACGGAACCAGCGTGGTCTGGCTTGTTCCAGCAGGGCGGGGATGTCAAGCGATCGCGATCAGCGCAAGTCCCAGCGGTGCGTGGTGTTTTCCTGCCATCCGGCGCGGTGGAGCAGGGGGGTGTCGTCGGTGAATTCGGGGTGGCCCAGGCACAGATAGGCGGCGAATGCCCAGCCCGGCGGCACCGCGAAAATCTGTGCCATCACCGCGGGGTCGAGGATCGAAACCATGCCGGTCCCCAGATTTTCGGCGCGCGCCGCCAGCCACAGCGTGTGGATCGCCATCGCGGTCGAATCCGCCAGCGTGGAGGGCATGGTCATGCGGCCAAGCCGGTGGCCCTCGTCGGGGTCGGTGACGGTGAACACTGCCAGTTGCAGCGGCGCGGCATCGAGCCCGGCCAGTTTGAGCCGCAGATAGGCGTCGTGCTGCGCATCGGCATAGCGGTCGGCGGCCTGGGCGTTGCAACGCGCGAATTCCGCCCGTACTTGCGCGCGCAGATCGGTTGCTTCGACCCGGATCACGCGCCACGGACGCGCATTGCCGACCGATGGCGCCAGGTCCATCGCTGCCTCCAGCCGCGCGATCGTTTCGGGATCGATCGCGTCGCGGCGGAAATGGCGCACATCGCGCCGCCAGGTCAGGATACGGTGCAGCGTTGCGGCGTCGGCGGGGGTAAAATCCATCGGGTCAATCCGTCACCGCGGCGGCCAGCCGGGCCCATTCGGCCCGATCGCCGGGCAGGCCCAGCCGCAGCCAGTGCGCCGAATAGCCGAACCGGCGCGACCAGATCGCGTGGCGCGCCAGGCGCTCTTGCGCCGCTGCCGCATCGGGTGTGTGATAGAGCCGGAACAGCGCAGTCCCGCCGACCACCGACCAGCCCGCGCCGATCGCCAGCGCATCGAGGCGCGGTGCCTCTTGCGCCAGCCGTGCGATGGTCGCGGCGGTCCATGCCGCATCGGCCAGCGCCACGCATCCGATGGCGATCGCCGCGCCCGACACCGGCCACGGTCCGGCCAGCGCCGACAGATGCTCGATCAGCGGCGCGGCGCCCAGCGCAAACCCCAGCCGCACCCCGGCCAGGCCATAGAACTTGCCGAACGAGCGCAGCACCAGCAGCCCGTCGCGCCCGGCCTGGGGCGCCAGCGACAGATGCGGCACCGCATCGGCAAAGCTTTCATCGACCACCAGCAGCCCCACCTGGCCGACCAGTGCCAGCAGATCGGCGGGATCGTGATGGCGGCCATCGGGGTTGTTGGGATTGACCACCAGCGCCAGATCGGCGCCGACCAGCGCCGCCGGGTCGGCAACCTGTTCGACCCGCCAGCCCGCCGCGCGCAAGACCCTGCCATAGTCCTGATAGGTCGGGCCGAGCAGGCGAGCGATGCCGCGCGGGCGCAGATGGGGCAGCAACTGGATCGCGGCCTGCGCGCCAGGCAGGGCGACGATCGCCGCTGTGGTGGCATAGGCCTGCGCCGCCGCTTGGCCCAGCCCGGCTTTGGCCGCCGCGGTTGGCAGCATGGTCCAGGCCTCGGCCGGGATCGGCGGTATCGGATAGGCGCGGCGGTTTATGCCGGTGGACAGATCGATCCACCCATCGCCGCCATGACGCGCGCGCGCCACATCGATATTGCCGCCGTGTTGGTCGATCATGCGATCCATAGCGGCACCGCCCCTAGCATCAAGCCGACCCACAGCACCAGCATGGCGCGGCGATAGAGCGCCAGCCCCTGGATCAGCGTGGTCGGGTCGGGGTCGTGCGCCGCGCTGTTGAGCCAGGGTTCGTCGGCCACCCGATCGGCATAGATACGCGGGCCCGACAGCCGCACATTCAGCGCCCCGGCAAACGCCGCCTCGGGCCACCCGGCATTGGGCGAACGGTGATGGCGCGCATCGCGCGCCATCACCCGCAACGCGCGCAAGGGCGCCACCGACACCAGCGCAAACAGCACCCCGGTCAACCGTGCGGGCACCAGATTGGCCCCATCATCGATCCGCGCCGCCGCCCAGCCAAACGCCGCGTGGCGCACCGTGCGATGGCCGATCATCGAATCCATCGTGTTGATCGCCTTGTAGACGGCAATCCCCGGCAGGCCGAACACCATGCCCCACAGCACCGGCGCGACAATTCCGTCAGAGGCGTTTTCGGCCAGACTTTCGGCGGCGGCGCGCGCAATCCCAGCGCCATCCAGCCGATCGGGATCGCGCCCGACGATCATCGCCACCGCCCGCCGTGCGCCCGCCAGATCGCCCTCGATCAGCGGCCGGGCGACGGCGCGCACGTGTTCATCGAGCGAGCGCGTGGCCACCAGCGGCCATGCCAGCACGCCGCCCGCGACCACGCCGGGACAGACGCGCGTCAGCGCGGTCGCGAGCCCGGCGACGAGCGCGATCACCCCCAGCGCCAGCGCCACCCCGCCGCAACGGCGCCAGCCCGACCGGCCCCGGTTGAGCATGCGATCCCCCAGCGCGATCAGCCAGCCGAGCCAGGTGACCGGATGGCCGATCCACCGGAACAGCGCACCGGGCCAGCCGACCAGCGCATCGATCGCCATGGCCAGCGCCATCATCGCGCAATGATCGGCCAGCGCCATCATACGGTCCAGTTCACCACGCCGATCGACCAGCCATGACCGGGCACATGGGTCACGCACGTAAGCGACAAGGGCGCAACCGCAAAGGCCAGCCCCGCTGCGGGCGCGCCCAGCGCCAACGCCAACGCGGCGCGGATCGTGCCCGCATGGGCCACCACCGCAATCGGCCCGGCGCCCTCGACCAGCGCGGCCAATGCGGGCCGCACGCGGGCACACAGATCGGCAAAGCTTTCCCCGCCCGGCGGGCGCATCTGCGCCAACGCCTCACCGCTCAGCGCGCCCAGATCGGGGATTGCGGCGTAAGGCATGCCTTCCCATGCGCCAAAGTGCTGTTCCCACAGCCGCGCATCGCTGGGCGGCGCCGGCATGTCGGGCCACAGCGCGGTATACGTGTCGCGGCAGCGCTGCGCGGGGCTTGTCACACAGCGGGCCACTGGCCCGATGCGTGCGCGCAAGGCCGCCAGTGCCACCGTGTCGGTGCAATCGGCGGGCACGTCGCGGTGTCCGGCCATCCGTCCGTCGGCCAGTGCGGGGGCATGGCGGATCAGCCGCAGTTCGGTGGATTTCGCTTGCGCCACGGGCGCATATCTCCTTGTGCAGAGCACGCGCTTGTGGTGTCGCGGCGCGGATCGGGCAAGTCAAACTTCGACAGGGTGCCAGGCGATGGGTCAGGTGATTGTGGTGACCGGCGGTGCGCGCTCGGGCAAGAGCGCGATTGCCGAAGCACGCGTACTGTCGCTGGGCGCGCAGGCGATCTATATCGCCACCGCCGAAGCGCACGATGCCGAAATGGCCGAACGGATCGCCGCGCATCAGGCACGGCGGGGGCCGCAATGGCACACACGCCATGCCCCGCTGGCATTGACCGAGGCGTTGGTGGCAAGCGATGGGCAGGGGCCGCGTCTGGTCGACTGCCTGACCTTGTGGCTGACCAACCTGATGCTCGGTGGCCATGACTGGCAGGTCGAGGCCGCCGCGCTGGTCGCGTGCCTGCAAGCGCAAGGCGATCCGGTGGTGCTGGTCACCAACGAAGTGGGCAGCGGGATCGTGCCCGACAACGCGCTGGCCCGCGCCTTTCGCGATGCGGCGGGATGGCTTAACCAGCATGTCGCCGCCGTGGCCGATGAAGTGATCCTGGCGGTGGCCGGGCTGCCGCTGAAAGTGAAGTGATGGCAAGTGACGTGATGCTCAACCGGCTTGACGCAATTTCCGGGGTGCTGGCCAATCTGGCACCGTTCGATGCCGCCGCTGCGCAGGCGGCGCGCGACCGTCAGACGCAATTGACCAAACCACCCGGTTCGCTCGGGCGGCTGGAAGACCTGGCGGTGTTCATGGCCGGATGGCGCGGTACGGCGCGGCCCGTGATCGCGCGCGCGCAGGCGCTGGTGTTTGCGGGCAATCACGGCATCTGCGTCCATGGCGTCAGCGCCTTTCCCGCCGAAGTGACCGCGCAGATGGTCGCCAATTTTGCCGCCGGGGGCGCCGCGATCAACCAGTTGTGCGCGGCGAACGGCGCCGATCTGAATGTGGTGGCGCTCGATCTCGATCGGCCAACGGCGGATTTCACCGCGGGCCCGGCGATGACGGACGAGGAGTGTCTGGCGGCGATCAACGCCGGCGCGGCGGCGGTTGATCCAGCGGCGGATATCCTGATTCTGGGCGAAATGGGCATCGGCAATTCGACCGTCGCCGCCGCACTGGCGTTGGCGGTGTTTGGCGGCGATGCGGCGCAATGGGTGGGGCCCGGCACCGGCGCCGATGCCGCCGGGATCGCGCGCAAGGCCGATGTCGTGGCGCAAGGTGTGGCCCGCCATGGCGCACGGCGCGGGCTCGATCTGCTGGCGGCGCTGGGGGGGCGCGAACAGGCGGCGATCTGCGGCGCGGTGCTGGCGGCGCGGCAATCGCGCATTCCGGTTCTGCTCGATGGCTTTATCTGCACGGCGGCGGTCGCACCGCTGCACGCGCTGGCCCCGGCGACGCTGGATCATTGTCTGATCGGCCATGTCAGCGCCGAACCGGGGCATCGTCGTTTGGCCGCCGGACTGGGCAAACAGCCGCTGCTGGCGCTCGACATGCGGCTGGGCGAAGGGTCTGGCGCAGCGCTGGCGCTGGGCGTCGTCCGTTCTGCGCTGGCCTGCCACAACGGCATGGCGACCTTTGCCCAGGCTGGCGTGGCAACCGCGTGATCGGCGCGCGGCTGCACGAACTGCGGCTGGCCTTCATGCTGCTCAGCCGGGTGCCGATGGGGCGCTTGCGCGAACCGGTGCCCTCGATCGGCGCGGCGGCCTGGGCCTTTCCGCTGGTCGGGGTGATCGTCGGCGGGGCAAGCGCGGCGACGCTCGCGCTGGGCTTGATGGTGCATCTGTCGCCCATGGTGGCCAGCGGGCTGGCGTTGGCGGCGGGCGTGCTGGTGACCGGCGGGCTCCACGAAGACGGGCTGGCCGATCTGGCCGACGGCTTTGGCGGCGGGGCCGACCGCGCGCGCAAGCTGGCGATCATGCGCGACAGCCGGATCGGGACGTATGGCGTGCTGGCGCTGGTGCTGGTGGTCGGGTTGCGCTGGGCGGCGCTGGCGGATGTGGCGGCGGTGGCACCCGGTCGCGCGCTGGGCACGCTGGTGGCGATCGGCGTGGCCAGCCGTGCCGGTCTGGCCCCGGTGCTGTGGCGCATGCCCGCCGCGCGCGACGATGGTCTGGGCAAGGCGGCGTCGGGTGTCGGCGCGGTGTCGGCGGGCGTTTCGCTGACGCTGGGGCTTGGCGCGCTGCTGGTGCTGGCTGGCGCGGCGGGGCTGATCCTGGCGCTGCCGATCGCCGCCATGGTGGGCGCATTGGCATGGCTGGCGTGGCGCCAGATCGGCGGGCAGACCGGTGATGTGCTCGGCGCGATGCAGCAACTGGCCGAAGTTGGCGCGTGGATCGTTCTCAGCGGCTGGATGGGGGCGCGCTAGGGCCATGGCGGCGCTGATGTTGCAGGGCACGGGGTCGGATGTCGGCAAATCGGTGCTGGTGGCCGGGTTGTGCCGCGCGCTGGCCAATCGCGGGCTGTCGGTCCTGCCGTTCAAGCCGCAGAACATGTCGAACAACGCCGCCGTCACGCCTGAAGGCGGCGAAATCGGCCGCGCGCAGGCGCTGCAGGCGATCGCCGCGCGCGCGACGCTCCACACCGACATGAACCCGGTGCTGCTCAAGCCACAGGCCGATCGTACCAGCCAGTTGATCGTGCATGGCGCGGTGCGCGGCACGCTGGGCAGCGGCAATTACCGCGAGGCCCGTGCCGCGCTGCTGGACGATGTCATGGCCAGCTATTATCGGCTGGCCGCGCGCGCCGAGGTGGTGGTGGTTGAAGGCGCCGGATCACCCGCCGAGATCAACTTGCGCGCGGGCGACATTGCCAACATGGGTTTTGCCCGCGCCGCCGGGGTGCCGGTGGTGCTGGTCGGCGATATCGATCGCGGCGGGGTAATTGCCGCCGTGGTGGGCACCCGCGCGGTGCTCGATCCCGCCGATGCGGCGATGATCGGCGGGTTTATCATCAACAAGTTTCGTGGCGATCCCGCGCTGTTTGCCGATGGCTATCGCGCAATCGAACAGCGCAGCGGCTGGCGCGGGTTCGGGTTGGTGCCCTGGCTGGCGCAGACCGCGCGCCTGCCCAGCGAGGATGCGGTGGTGCTGGAAGCGGCGCGCAAGGTCATGCCCGATCGCGTGCTGGTGGCCTGCCCGATCCTGCCGCGCATCGCCAATTTCGACGATCTCGATCCTCTGCGGCTGGAACCTTCGGTCGAGGTCGTGATGGTGCCGCCCGGATCGCCGATCCCGGCAGAGGCGGCGCTGATCGTGTTGCCGGGATCCAAGGCGACGATTGCCGACATGGCGTTTGTGCGCGCGCAAGGGTGGGATATCGATATCCTGGCGCACCATCGGCGCGGCGGCATGGTGCTGGGCATTTGCGGCGGGTACCAGATGCTGGGCCGCACCATCGCCGATCCGCTGGGCATCGAGGGCACGCCGGGCACCGCGCCGGGGCTGGGGCTGCTCGATGTCGTGACCGAGCTGACCGCGCACAAGGCCCTGCTGGCGGTGCAAGGCCTGGCGCTCGATCAGGCCTTTGCCGGGTATGAAATGCACATGGGCGAAACCACCGGGCCCGATTGCGCCCGGCCCTTTGCGCACCTGACCGGGCGCGGCGCGGATGGCGCGATCAGCGCCGATGGCCGGGTGATGGGCACATATTGCCACGCCTTGCTGGCATCGACCCCGTTGCGCCGCGCGGTGCTGGCCCGCATGGGCGCGCGCAGCAGCGGGGCCGATTATGCGCATAGCGTCGATCAGGCGCTCGATTCGCTGGCCGATGCGCTGGAACAGCATCTTGACATCGATGGTCTGCTCGAACTGGCTGGAACGCGGCGCTAGGGACGCTCTGGTCAAGGTCAAACCCGACCGCGAACCCCGGCCGGGGTGGGGTCGGTTTAGCGAACGCTCGGGGGGTAGGTGCGCGCCAGGTATGCGACGATTGCGGGATAGTCGGCGTCGGGCACTTGCGCGCCGTTGGCGATCATGCGGTCGACCAGGCGGGCCCATTGTGCGGCGGTGCGGCGCTCACCGGTGACCAGCGCGGCAGAATGGCAGGCGGTGCAGGCGCGCTCGGTTTGGGGTTGGCCGGGGCCGGGCGCGAACGTGTCGGGCGAAGCGGGCGCCTGTGCGGCGCCACCCAGCGCGACGGCGGTCAGCAACAGCAAGGCGCGCCCGTTGATTTTCCGCATGGTCGGGGCTTTGGCAGTTTCGGCCATCAGCCGGCGATGTCCTTTTGCCGCAATGGCAGGGGGTGAAATGTCCCCGCCGCCTCGGCACAGATCCACTCACGAAAGGCCACCAGCGGGGGATAGTCGCGCCGCCCGGTCGGCCAGACCAGATAATAGCTGTCGTCGCTGTCGCTGGGCGCGGTGTCGATCGCGGTGACCAGCAGGCCCTGTGCCAATTCCTCGGCGATCAGGAATGTCGGCATCAGCGCCACGCCGGCCCCGGCAATGGCCAGTTGCGCGGCGGTGGCGAACTGGTCGATCTGCATCGCAGCGCCGGGCACATGATCGATGCCGTGCCGCGCAAACCAGCGCGGCCAGGCCTCGGCGCGCGAGGTCAGCCGGATCAGCGGCGCGCGCGTCAGGTCGGCAGCCTGGGCAAAACCGTGGTGCGCGCGCAAGGCCGGGCTGCACACCGGCAGCACGGTTTCGGGCATCAGCGGCATCAGTTCGCCGCCCGGCCAGTGCGGCCGTCCGAAATGGATCGCCAGATCGATCGTGTCGGATGCAAAATCGAACGGCGCCAGCCGTGTGGTCAGGCTCAGCGTGATGCCGGGGTGCAATTCGCCAAACCGGCCCAGTCGTGGCGCCAGCCAGCGCGTGCCGAAGGTGGGCAGCACCGCCAGATTGAGCACCCCGCCACCCGGATTGAGCCGACAGCCCAGCGTTGCCGCCGACAGGATCGCCAGCGCGCGGCGCACTTCGGCGGCATACGTCTGCCCCACCGGGGTCAGCCGCACGGTCTGTTTGTCGCGAAAGAACAGCGCCTGGCCCAGACTGTCCTCCAGCGCGCGGATCTGGCGGCTGATCGCGCTCTGGGTCAGCGACAGATCGCGCGCGGCGCGCGTAAAGCTGCCCAGGCGCGCCGCCGCCTCGAACGCCTGCAACGTGGCGGTGGCGGGCAGATTGCGCCGCGCCGATGCTGGGTCATTCCATTCGGGAATGATGTCAGGTCGATTCATCGCTTGATTGCGCCTGTGTTTGCCGCGATTGATGGCATTTGCGGTATGACCCTGATGATGCCGGGTCAAGCCATGGACAGGATGACAGTCATGACGGTGGCACACAATCTGGTCGATCCCGATACGATCCGGGCGCGGTTCTGCGCCGCGCTGTCGGCGATGTACCGGCGCGAGGTGCCGCTCTATGCCGATCTGCTGACGTTGGTCGATGCGGTCAACGCGCGCACCGGGCATGCCGATGCCGACGAACCCGAACGCCATGGCGCGATCCGCGTCGGCACGGCGGCGGAACTGGCAATGATGGCGCGCGCCTTTGCGGTGCTGGGCATGGAGCCGGTCGGCTATTACGATCTGGCGCCCGCCGGGGTGCCGGTGCATTCGACCGCGTTTCGCCCGGTCACCGATGCAGCGCTGGCGGCCAATCCGTTCCGCGTGTTCTGTTCGCTGTTGCGGCTCGACCTGATCGCCGATGCCGCCTTGCGCGAGGAAGTGGCCGCGATCCTGGCGCGTCGGCAGATCTTTCGCCCCGAGGCGATCGCGCTGATCACGCGGGCCGAAGCGCAGGGCGGGCTGGATGACGCCGATGCCGATGCGTTTGTCGCCGCGCTGCTCGAAACCTTTCGCTGGCATGCCGAGGCCACGGTCGACAGCGCGACCTATCGGCGGCTGTCGGACGCGCATCGGCTGATCGCCGATATCGTCGCGTTCAAGGGGCCGCATATCAACCACCTGACCCCGCGCACCCACGATATCGACGCGGCACAGGCGGCGATGGAAGCGGCGGGCATCGATGCCAAGGCGATGATCGAGGGGCCCCCGGCGCGGACCGTACCGGTCCTGCTGCGCCAGACCAGCTTTCGCGCATTGACCGAACCGGTGCGCTTCACCGACCAGACCGGCGACGAACAGGGCCGCCACACCGCGCGCTTTGGCGAGATCGAACAGCGCGGCGCGGCGCTGACCCGCAAGGGTCGCGCGCTCTATGATGCCTTGCTGGCGCAGGCGCTCGATGGTGATCGCGGCGTGCCTTATGCGCAACGGCTGGCCAGTGCCTTTGCCGCGTTCCCCGACGATCTGGCCACGCTGGTCGAACAGGGCCTGATCCATGTGCGCCGCCGGGGCGATGCGATCGAACCGATTGTCTATGAGGATTTCCTGCCGGTCAGTGCAGCGGGCATCTTCCAGTCGAACCTGGCGGGCGAGGCGCGCCACGACTATGCCGGGGCCTCGTCGCAGGCCGAATTCGAGGCCGCGCTGGGCCGTGCGGTGCGCGATCCGTTTGCGCTCTATGCCGCGATCGAGGCCGAGAGCATGGGCACACACGCCCCGGCTTGATTTCCCGCACAGGCCTGCCACAGTTGCCCAGGCGCAGTCAGCGGGTGCTTGATGGCGGGGGACTTCATGCGAGGCCAATTTTTTGCAACCACCGCACTTGTCGCGGCGGCGTTGTTTGGTGCGTCTGCACAGGGCCGCGAACCGCCCCGGCTGTTGCAGCATCCCAGCCTGTCGGCCGATGCGATCGCGTTCGACTATGCCGGGGCGATCTGGGTGGTCCCGCGTGGCGGCGGCGCGGCGCATGTGGTGGTGACCGGGCAGGGCGACAACAGTCGGCCAGTGTTTTCGCCCGATGGTTCGATGATCGCTTATACCGGGCGCTATGATGGCAATACCGATGTCTATGTCGTGCCCACCGCCGGGGGCACGCCGCGCCGTCTGACCTGGCACCCCGGCGCCGATGTCGCGCTGGGGTGGAGCGCCGATGGCAGCAACGTGCTGTTCCGGTCGCAACGCGACACCATCCGCGATCTCGACCGGTTCTATCTGATCCCGGTCGGCGGCGGCGATCCGCAACCCGTGCCGCTGCCTTCGGGCGAGGACGCCGCGCTCAGCCCCGATGGCAGCCATCTGGCCTATACCCCGTTCGGCCAGTGGCAACCGGCGTGGAAACGGTACAACGGCGGGCAGACCGCGCGCATCTGGATCGCCGATCTGAAAGACAGCGCGATTACCAAAGTGCCGCGCGACAATTCCAACGACCGCAATCCGATGTTCGTGGGCGAGGATGTCTATTTCCTGTCCGACCGCGAGGGGCCGGTCTCGCTCTATCGCTATGCCCCGCGCACCGGCGCGGTGACCCGGCTGATCGACAATGGCCACGGGTTCGACATGGCCTCGGCTGCGGCGGGGCCAGGCGCGATCGTGATCGACCATTTCGGCCGGATCGAGTTGTATGATCTGGCCAGTGGCACGCTGACGCGGCCTGCCATCACGCTGGGCGCGGAGGCACCGGCGCGGCGCGTGCATATCAAGACGCTGGACAAGGGCGACATTGCCAAGGCCGTGCTGACCGCGTCGGCCAAACGCGTGGTGATCGAGGCGCATGGCGAGATCCTGTCGATCCCTGTCGAAAAGGGCGATGCGCGCAACCTGACGCAGACCGCCGGGATTGCCGAACGCGACCCGGCGCCGTCGCCCGATGGCAAGCAAGTGGCGTATTTTTCCGATGAATCGGGCGAATATGCGCTGCATATCCGCGCAGAGAACGGCACCGGCGCGGTGCGCAAGATCGATCTGGGCAGCCCCGCCTCGTTTTTCTATGCGCCGGTGTGGTCACCCGATTCCAAACGGATCGTCTATCACGACAAACGGCTCAACTTGTGGCTGATCGATCTGACCGCGCACGAGCCAAAGCCGGTGAAGATCGCCACCGACCGTTACGACAGTCCCGATTTCAACCTCGATCCGGCGTGGTCGCCCGACAGCCGGTTCATCGCCTATACGCTGCAAGGGCCCAACCACCTCCACACCATCATGATCCACGCGGTCGACACCGGCACCTCGCGCGCGCTGACCGACGGGCTGAGCGATGCGGTGTCGCCCCGGTTCGATGCGGGCGGCGATGTGCTCTATTTCATTGCCGACACCAGCCGCGGGCTGGGCGCGGGCTGGCTCGACATGTCGAGCCTGGGCCGCGCCACCGACGGTGCGGTCTATGCCGCGGTGTTGCGCAAGGACGGGGTTTCGCCCTCTGCCCCCCAAAGCGACGAGGAAGGCGAAGGCGACAAGGCGGACAAGAAAGCCGCCGACAAGACCCCCGCCGCGCCCAAACCGGTGCAGATCGATTTCGACGGGCTGGACCAGCGGATTGTCGCGCTGGGCCTGCCGGTGGCGCATTATGTCACGCTGTTTCCCGCCGAAGCGGGCGCGGTACTGGCGGTCAGCGCACCGGTGGTGCAGACCGATCACGACATGACACAGGGCGGGGATGCGCCGGTTCCGGTCAGCGTGATCCGCTTCGATGCCAAGACGCGCAAGCCCGTCACGCTGATCGATGGGGCCGATGCGGATTCGCTGTCGGTGTCGGCCGATGGCAAGAAGATCCTGTTTGCACGCAAACGCGATCTGTTTCTGGCGCCGACCGATGCCCCGGCCAAGGCGGGCCCCGATGCGATGAAATTCGCCGCCGCGATCACCGTCGATCCGCCTGCCGAATGGCGCCAGATGTACCACGAAGTCTGGCGCATAGAGCGCGATTTCCTCTATGATCCCAAGGCGCAGGGGCTCGATCTGGCGCGCGCGGAAAAGCTCTATGCCGCGTTTCTGCCCGGCCTTGGCAGCCGCGCCGAACTGAACACGCTGTTCGAGGAAATGCTCGGCCATATCGGTGTCGGCCATACGTTCGTGCGCGGCGGTGAAGGGCCCGAACAGGCCAGCGTCGGGGTGGGGCTGCCAGGCGCCGATTTTGAATTGGTCGGCGGGCATTACCGGTTTCGCACGATCCTGACCGGCGAAAACTGGAACCCCGAATTGATCGCCCCGCTGACCCAGCCGGGTGCGCAAGTCCATGCGGGCGACTATCTGCTGGCGATCAATGGCCGCCCGGTCGATGCCGCCAACGAAGTCTACAAGGGCTTCGAAGGGCTGGCGGGCAAGCAGATCGTGCTGACGGTCGGGCCAAATGCCGATGGCAGCGGTGCGCGCGATGTGAAGATCGTGCCGCTGGCGCGCGATATCCCGCTGCGCCTGCACGGCTGGATGGAGGCCAACCGGCGCACGGTCGATGCGCTGTCGGGGGGCAAGCTGGCCTATGTCTATCTGCCCGACACCGCCAGCGGAGGGTTTGCCAACTTCAACCGCTATTACTTCGGCCAGGTCGGCAAACAGGGGGTGATCCTCGACGAACGGTTCAACCATGGCGGCGACATTGCCGATTTCATCGTCGACCAGTTGAAGCGCACCCCGCAGATGATCAATTCCACCCGCGAAGGCGAACCGGTGGTCGAGCCGGCGCAGGCGATTTTCGGCCCCAAAGTCATGCTGATCAACCAGATGTCGGGATCGGGCGGCGATGCCCTGCCGTGGCTGTTCCGCAAGGCGGGTGTCGGTACGCTGGTCGGGGTGCGCACCTGGGGCGGGCTGGTCGGCATCGGCGGCTATCCCGATCTGATTGACGGGGGCAGCGTGACCGCGCCGCGCTGGGCGATCTATGGCACCAAGGGCGAATGGGAAGTCGAGGATATCGGCATTCCGCCCGACGTGACCGTCGAACAGGACCCGGCCAAAATGCGGCAGGGCCACGATCCGCAACTGGAGGCGGCGGTGGCCGTGGCGCTCGACGCGCTGGCCAAATCACCCCCGCCGACATTCCGCCAGCCGCCCGCGCCCGATCGCCATCCGGTCCTGCCCGACAGCGCGGAATAGTGCGGTGACGAACGGCGGTGCCAGGCGGGGTAGCCGTTGTGTCAGGCCGCGTCGAGCGCCTGGGCCAGGTCGGCCAGAATGTCGTCGATATGTTCGATCCCGATCGACAGCCGGACATAGCCGGGGGTGACGCCGGTGGCGGCCTGTTCCTCGGGGTTCAATTGCGAATGGGTGGTCGATGCGGGGTGGATCGCCAGGCTGCGCGCATCGCCGATATTGGCGACGTGATAGAACAGCTTCAGGGCGTTGATGAACGCCTGTCCCGCCGCCAGTCCGCCGGTCAGTTCAAACCCGACCAGCCCGCCGGTGCCACGTGCCAGATATTTCGCTGCCAGTTCGCCCGCGCGCCCGGTGGCGAGCGCGGGGTGGATCACCAGGCGGACTTTGGGATGCGCCGACAGGTAATGCGCAACCTGGACGGCGTTGGCGCTGTGGCGTTCGATGCGCAGCGGCAGCGTTTCGATCCCCTGGATCAACTGGAACGCGTTGAACGGCGACAGCGCCGCGCCGATGTCGCGCAGCAGGATTACCCGCGCGCGGATGATATAGGCGATCGGCCCCAGCGGTTTGATATCGCGCGCCCAGACCGCCCCGTGATAGCTGTTGTCGGGGGTGTTGAGCAGCGGCTGGCGCTCGGGAAAGGCTTCCCAGTCGAAATTGCCGCCATCGACGATCACCCCGCCGATCGATGTGCCATGGCCGCCGATATATTTGGTGGCCGAATGCACCACGATCGCCGCGCCATGATCGAACGGGCGGATCAGCAGCGGCGCGGCGGTGTTGTCGACGATCAGCGGAATGCCGAATTCGCGCCCGATCGCGGTAACTTCGGCGATCGGAAAGGGGATCAATTTGGGATTGGGCAGCGATTCGGCATAATAGGCGCGGGTGCGGTCATCGGTCGCGCGGCGAAACGCCTGCGGGTCGGCCGGGTCGACAAAGCGCACTTCGATACCCAGGTCTTTCAACGTGTTGGCAAACAGGTTCCAGGTGCCGCCGTAGAGATCGGTTGAGGCAACGATATTGTCGCCTGCACGCGCCAGATTGAGCACGGCATAAGTCGACGCCGCCTGGCCCGAAGCCACCGCCAGCGCGGCGACCCCGCCTTCGAGCGCGGCGACCCGCTGTTCCAGCACGTCGGTCGTCGGATTGCCGATGCGCGTATAGATATTGCCCAGTTCTTTCAGCGCAAACAGGTTCGCCGCATGCTCGGTGTCGTGAAACTGGTAGGAGGTGGTCTGATAGATCGGCACCGCTACCGACCCGGTGGTCGGATCGGCACGCCAACCGGCGTGCAGCGCAATCGTTTCGGGACGGGCCCGGGCAAGATCGGTCATGGTTTCTTCGCATTCCTCTACATCGACAAACAGCGCGCCGTCGGTGGGAAGGATCCGGCACGGCGTTATGTCTATCGATGTGATTGAGAAATGCAAGGGGGGCTGTTTTGCGCGATACCCGGCTTGTGTCCGGCGGGGCACCGTCACGGTGCCACAGATTGGTCGCAAGGTCGCCCTAAACCGTCAGAAACAGCCCCGCCAGTGCCGCGCTCATCAGGTTGCTCAGCGCGCCTGCCACCAGCGCGCGCAGGCCCAGCCGCGCGATCACCGGGCGCTGGTTGGGGGCCAGTCCGCCCGCGACGGCCATCTGGATGGCGATCGAGCTGAAATTGGCAAAGCCGCACAGCGCAAAGGTGACGATCGCCACGGTCTGCGCGCTGAGGCCCTTGGCCGCGCCCAGGTCGATGAAGGCGACGAATTCGTTGAGCACGATCTTGGTGCCGAACATCGCGCCCGCCACTTGCGCCTCGTGCCAGTCGGGCGCACCCAGCAGGCGGAACACCGGGGCGAACACGGTGCCGATCACATCCTGAAAGGCCAGCCCCGGATAGCCGATCAGCCCGCCTGCCCAGCCAAACAGACCATTGGCCAGCGCCACCAGCGCGACAAATGCCAGCACCATCGCGCCCACCGCCACCGCCAGCCGCACGCCGGTCTGCGCACCTTGCGCTGCGGCCATGATCAGGTTGGCCGGGCGTTCTTCGGCGTGGTCGGCGATCACCGGCTCGTGCGGATCGTTGAGCGGCGCATCGCCGGCGATCTCGGGTGGGGCAGGCGGCTCATCGGGATAGATCAGCTTGGCCATCAGCACGCCGCCGGGCGCCGACATGAACGCGGCGGCGACCAGATAGTCGATGCGGATGCCCATTGCCGCATAGGCCGCCAGAATGGTGCCCGCGACGCCTGCCATGCCCACCGTCATCACCGCAAACATCTGCGCCGGGGCCAGGCCCGCCAGATAGGGGCGGATCACCAGCGGCGATTCGCTTTGCCCGACAAAAATGTTGGCCGCCGCGCACAGCGCCTCGACCCGGCTGATCCCGGTGATCTTTTCCAGCGCGCCGCCGATCCAGCGGATCACCTGCTGCATGATGCCGAGATAATAGAGAATCGAAATCAGCGCGGCAAAGAACACGATCGTCGGCAGCGCCGAAATGGCAAAGCTGTGTCCGCCGATTTCGGGTGCGGCCAGCGGCCCGAACAGGAACGTGACCCCCGCGCGGGCATAACCGAGCAGGCTTTCAACGCCGTGCGCCGCGCTTTCCAGCGCATATTTGCCCGGCGGAAACCGCAGTACGAGCGCGGCAAACCCGATCTGCAGCGCAAATGCGGGCACCACGATGCGCGCACGAATGGCGCGCCGGTCGTGCGACAGCGCCACGGCAATGGCGAGGATCAGCGCCATTCCGGCAAGGCTGGACAGGATATGCATGGTGCGCGCGGGTGCTCCGACGGGATCGATTGCGCCCTCGGGTAAAGGCAATTTGGCACCGGGTCAAAATCCGAGTTTCTGGCGATCGCATCACGAAATGCAAAAAAACCGGTTCCCACTTTTTTGCGCGATGCTTTAACGCCGCTTGATGGAAAACACCGCAAAGCCTGCCCTCGCTGTTCCGCCCTCGCTGTTCCTCTACGCGCTCGTCTATGGCGGCATGGCCGTGCTGGCGGGGGTGCTGGGGGCAAAACTGGCCGATGTCGGCACCTGGCCGCTGATCGGGCGGATGACGGTCGAAAGCGGGATTTTCGCGTTTCTGCTGCTGATCGTGCTGTCGAGCGCGGTCAGCGAACTGCACGGCGTGGCGGTGGCGCAGCGTATGGTGCGGTTCGGGTTTGTGCCGCTGATCCTGTCGATGATCCTGATCCGTACAGTGATCGATCTGGTGCCACCCGCGCCGATCTGGGCCAACCAGAGCCAGTTTGCGCTGATCCTGGGGCAGGGCGCGCGCATGCAGTTTGCCGGGCTGTGCTCGTATGGGCTGTCGCAGACGCTGAACGTCACGGTGTTTGCCCGGCTGGCAGGGCACGGCATGGGGCGCGTGCTGTTTGTGCGCGCGTGGCTGGCCAGCATGCTCAGCCAGATTGTCGATACGGTCATTTTCATCACGCTGTCGTTCTGGGGCGTGGCCGGGGCCGATGGTCATCCCCTGCCGCTGGGGGTGATGATGGGCAGCCAGATCATCGCCAAGCTGGTGCTGTCGACCGTGATGGTGCCGGTGCTGGTCTGGCTGGCGGTAAAGCTGGGCCGGCGGCTGGATCATTAGCGCAAATTCATTTCGCTTTCACACGCAAACGGGTAATGGCGCGGACCATCATGGCTACCAATATCGACACCCACGACGTCTATCGCCAGTCGATGCTCGACAAGGCGGAAACCCTGATCGAGGCGCTGCCTTATCTGCAGCGCTATGCGGGCAAGACGTTCGTGGTGAAATATGGCGGCCACGCAATGGGTGACCCCGCCGCGCAACAGGATTTTGCGCAGGACGTGGTGCTGATGAAGGCGATCGGCATCAACCCGGTGGTGGTGCATGGTGGCGGGCCGCAGATCGGCGCCATGCTGAAAAAGTTGGGCATCGAATCGCGCTTTGTCGATGGTTTGCGGGTAACCGATGCGGCCACCGCCGACATTGCCGAAATGGTGCTGTGCGGCCGGATCAACAAGGAACTGGTAAGCTGGATCGCCGCCGCCGGGGGCAAGGCGCTGGGCATTTCGGGCAAGGATGCCGGGCTGATCACTGCCACCAAAGTGGAAAAGACCATCATCGATCCCGAAAGCGGGGATCAGTTGTCGGTCGATCTGGGCTTTGTCGGCGAACCCTCGGCGATCGATCCCACCATCATCCACACCGCCAGCGCGGCGGGCATGATCCCGGTGATCGCGCCGATCGGGGTGGGTGAAGACGGCTGCACCTACAACATCAATGCCGATACGATGGCGGGCGCGATCGCGGCCACGCTGGGCGCCTCGCGCCTGTTCCTGCTGACCGATGTGCCGGGCGTGCTCGACAAGAACAAGTCGCTGCTGACCGACCTGACCCCGACCGATATCGCGCGGTTGGCCGAAGACGGCACGATCAGTGGGGGGATGATCCCCAAACTGGAAACCTGCGTCCACGCGGTCGAGGCCGGGTGCGAAGCGGCGGTTGTGCTTGATGGCCGCGTGCCGCATGCCATGTTGCTCGAAGTGTTCACCACGCGCGGGGCCGGTACGCTCATTCGCGCAGAGCCGAAGGAAGCCTGACGTGCTGCTCTATACCCTTCTGACGATGGTCAACTATCTGATCAGCGTGGTGAGCTGGGTGGTGATCATCCAGTTCGTGATCGGCATGCTGATCGCCTTCAACGTGATCAACACCCGCAACGATGCGGTGATGCAGATCTATCGCGGGCTCAGCGTGTTTCTGGAACCCCTGCTCGGGCCGATCCGCCGCGCCATGCCCAGCACCGGCGCGATCGACTTTTCGCCGATGGTGCTGATCGTCGGGCTGCGGCTGGTGTCGATCCTGTTGTCGGGCCTTGCCCAGTCGGGGTATTGAACAATGGCGGCAGACATTATCGACGGCAAAGCCTTCGCGCTCGATCTGCGCGGCCGGATTGCCACGCTGGCGGCCGATTTCACCGCGCGCACGGGGCGCAAGGCCGGGCTGGCGGTGGTGCTGGTGGGCGAAGACGCGGCCAGCCAGGTCTATGTCCGCTCCAAGGGCAAGGCGACGGTCGAGGCGGGCATGGCCAGCTTTGAACACCGCCTGCCGGTCGATGCCACCCAGGCCGAACTGCTTGCGCTCGTCGAGGCGCTCAACGCCGATCCGGCGGTGGACGGCATTCTGGTGCAATTGCCGCTGCCCACGCATCTCGACGAACAGACGGTGATTGCGACAATCAGCCCCGACAAGGATGTCGATGGCTTTCACGTCATCAACGCCGGTCGGCTGGCGGTCGGTCAGCCCGGCTATGTGCCGTGCACCCCGCTGGGGTGCCTGATGCTGCTCAAAGACCGGCTGGGCAGCCTGTCGGGGCTCAACGCGGTGGTGATCGGGCGCTCGAACATCGTCGGCAAGCCGATGGCGCAATTGCTGCTGGCCGAAAGTTGCACGGTGACGATCGCGCACAGCCGCACGCGCGATCTGGCCGAGGTGGTACGCCGCGCCGATATCGTGGTGGCCGCCGTGGGGCGGCCGGAAATGGTCAAGGGTAGCTGGATCAAGCCCGGTGCCACGGTGATCGATGTTGGTATCAACCGCGTCGCAGGGACCGAACCGGGCAAGACGCGGCTGGTCGGCGATGTCGATTTTGCCGAAGCGTCGGCCATTGCCGGGGCGATCACCCCGGTGCCCGGTGGCGTCGGGCCGATGACGATTGCCGTGCTGTTGCGCAATGCGCTGGTCGCCGCATTCCGCAACGCCGGGCTGGATCTGGCGGATGATGCCATCTGATCGGGCCATCGCTAGCCCCTCCCCTTCAGGGGCGGGGTTGTGGCGGGGCCTGTCCGTTTGGCTCGGTGCGTGGGGAGGGGCCCCACCCCCGATACCTCCCCTGAAGGAGAGGGGAGTCTTGCGGTTTTTTGCAGTGCTTGCCGCGCTGGCCGCGTTGCCGGGCGTCGCGCTTGCGCGCCAGGGCCTGACCCCGCTGGGCAATCCCGGCGAACTGGTCGCAGCGGAAAGCGCACTGGCGCACCGCGTGCACGACAAGGGCGCCAATGCCGCGCTGGTCGCCATGGCGCTCGACAGCGCCGAACTGATCGATCCGGTGCGCACCCCGGCGCGGACCTGGCTCAAGACCCATGATGCCGCCGCATGGTTCGTCGATCGCCAGGTGGCCAATGTCTGGGCTTCGTGCGACGGCACCTTCGGGGTCAGCACGGGGCTGTGGCAGGGCGGCTGGTTCGCATTGGTGTGGCAGCGCCAGAAAAAGCTCGATTTCAAATGGCTGCTGGCCGATGCCGCGCCGTTGGCGGCAAAGCCGCCCGCGCCCGACTGGATCACCGGCAAAGTGGCCGATTGCCCGGCGCGTGATACGCCGATGCCCGGCCCGCCACCGGCGCCCGCCGGGGCAGACAGCCGCGACGGGCGCTCGGTCGACGGATCACTGGTCTGGCGCAGCACCGTGATGCCCGATGGATCGCGCGCGCTGCGGGTGTGGATCTGGCAGGCCGGGGCGATGCAGGTCGTGCTCGACCGTGCAACGGCGGCAGGGCCGCGCTGAATGCTGGTGCAATTGTTCCTGTCGGCCTTCATCACGCTGTTTGTGGTGATCGATCCGCCCGGCTGCGCGCCGATCTATGCGGGACTGGTCGCCGATGCGACGCAGCGTCAGGCGACGGGCATGGCGCTGCGCGCGGCGGTGATCGCGGCGGGCATTCTGGTCGGCTTTGCGCTGTTTGGCGCACAATTGCTGGCGGCGATGCATATCGAACTCGACAGTTTTCGCATCGCGGGCGGGATCATGCTGTTTCTGCTGGCGCTCGACATGGTGCTCGATCGCAACACCGAACGCCGCAGCGAACGCGCCGAGGCGGTCAAGGCCTCACGCCCGGTGGTGAAGGATGTTGCGGTGTTTCCGATGGCCATGCCGATCCTTGCGGGCCCCGGCTCGATCGCCTCGATCATGCTGCTGACCGCCCGCGCGCATGGCGCCACCGAAATGGCGGTGATCCTGGCCGCGCTGGCGATGGTGATGGTCATGGCATTTGCCGCGATGGTCGCCGCCCGCCCGATCATCCGCCTGCTCGGCGCGCAGATCGAGGCGGTGGTTACGCGCCTGCTGGGTGTGTTGCTGGCCGCGCTCGCCGCGCAATTCGTGATCGACGGGATCAAGGGCCAGTTGTTCTGAGGTTCATTGCAACGTCACTTGTCCGTCGTCGCGATCACGTCGTCCAAAAAACTGCATCAACTGGATCAGCAGTTCACACCGCGCGGCCAGCGTGTGCGCCTCCAGCAGCGCCTGTTTGGCGGCCAGGTCGAACGGCGCGATCTGGGCGACGCCGTTGATCAGCGCGGCATCGTCCAGCTTGCCCACCGAATCCCAATCCACCGCATAGCCTTGCGCGGTGGCAAAGCTGCGCGCCTCGCGCTCGAACCCGGCGCGCTCGATCGCGCTCAGGGCCTGGGTCTCGGGCTCGTCGATCAGCTCTGCTTCGACCTGCCGGAACGGGGTGGTCACATCGAGTTCGCGCAGCACGCGAAACCGCGCAATGCCGGTCAGCACGATGTTGTAGCGCCCATCGTCCAGCGCTTCGACATCGGCAATCTTGCCCACACAGCCGACACGGAACAGCGGCGCGCCTTCGCCCATCGCCTGCGGCTGGATCATCGCGATGCGCTGATCGCGCGCCAGCGCATCGGACACCATGGCGCGATAGCGCGGCTCGAAAATGCGCAATGGCAATTGCAGGCCGGGGAACAGCAAGGCCCCGGCCAGCGGAAAGATCGATAGCCGCTCGATCGCCATCGGGGTTACCCGAACAGCACGGTTGACAGCTTGCGCCGTGTCGCCGCCACCCAGGGGTCTTCCAGCCCGATCGCTTCAAAGATCTGCAACAGCCGGGTGCGCGCGGCACCTTCGTTCCAGGTGCGGTCCCTGGCCACCAGCGCCAGCAGGATGGCCGCTGCGCCATCGCGATCGCCCGCGGCATAGAGCCCGTTGGCCAGCGCCAGCCCGGCCGCCATGTCTTCGGGATCGGCGGCGACAGCAGCGCGCAGGGCGACCAGCTCATCGGCTTCGGGGGCATCTTCGGCCAGCGCCAGCGCGGCGCGGGCCTGTGCCAGCGCGGGATCATCGGCCAGCTTGGGATCAAGTTCGGCCAGCGCGGCGGCGGCCTCGTCCTTGTGCCCCGCCGCCAGCAGCGCGCGGATCAGCCCGCCGTGCGCGGCGGCGCTGTCGGGCGCCAGTTCGATGATCTGCGCAAACACCGCGACCGCCTGTTCGGCATCGCCAGAGGCCAGCACGTCTTCGCCCATTGCCAGCATCGGCGGCAGGTCGAGCGGCGGTTCGTCGCCCGGCTGCACCGGCACTTGCGCCAGAATCTGGTCGAGCACCTGCTTCAACTGCGATTCGCTGCGGGCGTTGGTCAGATCGGCAACCGGTTGTCCCTGGAACATCGCATAGACCGTGGGGATCGACCGGATCTGGAACTGCGCGGCAATGAACTGGTCTTCATCGACATTGATCTTGGCCAGCACCACGCCCTTGTCGGCATAGTCTGCGGCGACTTTTTCCAGCAGCGGGGTCAAGGCCTTGCACGGCCCGCACCATTCCGCCCAGAAGTCGAGAATCACAAGCTTGGTCATCGATGGCTCGACCACCGTCTTGCGGAACCGGTCTACGGCTTTCTGTTCGTCGAGCGAGAGGCCAAGGCTTGCCACGTGTGTCTCCAGGCGAATGGGGGCGGGATCGGGGCGGATCCGCATTTGGTCTGAGCGCACCATGTGGGATGACGGGGCCATTCGACAAGTGGCAATGGTACCAGTGGGCGCACAACCACGCCGCAAACCGGCGCCGACGCATGATTGTGCAAAGAAAGTGCATTTGGGGGGTTGCGCGGTCGCACCATCGCCGTTATTTGCCCGCCTCACCCCAGCCGAACGGCGCATTTCCAAGGGAATTGCACAGGTTCGGCGCAACGCACGAGCGGGCGTAGCTCAGGGGTAGAGCACAACCTTGCCAAGGTTGGGGTCGAGGGTTCGAATCCCTTCGCCCGCTCCAGTTACATCCTTGATTTGATTGAGGAATGTGAGAGTCGGCAGGGTTTCCCTGTTCGACGGGTGGCACGCAGTTGGCACGCAGATCGTGCTAGGCACAGGCAACTCGATGCTCAGGTCTGCGAAATAGGCGTCTATCGCGGCGCTTCCGTGGCCCAGGTAATCTGGAGCGAAGTGCGCGTAAGTTTCTGTCACTCCAGGCCTTCTATGACCCAGGAAGCCTTCGACCTCCCATGCAGGCACGCCGCGTCGCCTCAGCTCCACCGCCATGGTATGACGCAGGCTGTATGGAACTATGTCCTCGGACAGTCCTGCCTCCTTCACGATCAGCTTGAACGTCTTTTTGACGGTCTTGATCGGCTTGCCGCGCCACATAACGAAACGCGGCACTGCCTGTGCCTGCATAAACGGCAGCAGCGTGTTTGTGATTGGTACGATCGGCCTACGCTTTTTGGTCTGCGGACGGCCCTTGGGGTTGAGGTCGATCACTCGGTCGGTGAGTCCGACTTGATCAGGTCGCAGGTCGAACACAGCATCGGGTCGAGCCAAAGTGTTCAGCATGATGATGCAAAAGACATAGACGTGAGGCCACGCCTGGGCTGCGATCAGCAGGCGGCGCATCTCGTCGGGGTCAAGCCTGCGCCTTTCCTGCGCATCGCTCCGGTCTTGAATGTCGCGAATGAAGGGCGCTGACACGATCTCCTGGTTCTTCCAGGCAAAGTTCACAGCCGCGCGACCAACGGATAGCAAGCGCGAGACGTTGGAGTTCCTGTACCCCCTTGCCTTGAGCCACTCGATGAACTTCTTCTGTCGGGGGACAGTCAGCCCGGCGATGGTTGTGTCACCCCAAAACTCAGTCCACAGCAACAACGCGAAGCGGGCAGTGTCCTTGGATGGCAGGTTGCACGCATGCTGATGCCAATAGCGCACGAGCACCTTTGCCAGGGTGATCTCGTCGATCTTTGCATGCCGTATTTCGGCGTACTTCGTGACATACTCGGCGAGCTTCAGCTGGGCTTGCCGAAAATCTTCTGTGCCAAGAGAACGTCGGCGTGTTTGTCGGGTTTCGGTTTCGTACCAGGTTGCGTACCAGGTTCCTGAGCCTGGCCGTTGGGTAAGCCAGTGGTCGCCGATTGCAAAGCGTTCGTCTTGCATGAAGATGTGCCCACCTTTTCAATATAACCGTTGATGTGTTCTGACGTGTATTGTGCCTTACCTGCTATCATGCAGGAGCCAATCTTCCCGTTTTTGCGTAGTCGTTGTACGGTGAATACGGATACGCCGAAGAAATTCGCGACTTGATGTTCCGTGAAGAGAAACTTTACCTCAGGTAGGCTTTTTATTGATTGGATCGCTACCATCTGTAGAAAGGATTTCTTGTTATTTTTCTGCTCAGGCAGCAGATCGACTGTTGCTGATGACATCTCATCAACTCCTTGGTCCTGTTGGCTTGGGCGGAGGCATACGACCGACTAGCGCCGTGATCTGCGCTATTCGAGCAAGGCCACGTCAGGTTTTTGACGGGGGTGCGGAATCGTGTTGGTTCCGATCGAAGGAATCCTCGTGCATCGCCATCTTGAGATGGAAGTTGATCTCGCCGTTCAAAGACCGGCTGTTGGCGCGGGCGCTATCGAGGAGTCTTGCCCGCACATCCTCAGACAGGCGGACCTTGACATCGTGTTGCTTCAATTCTGCCTCCATGGGTCATAAGTACCCCATTATGGGTAGTCTTGATTCGACTTGATGTCCACCCCTTAGTGGGGCATTGCTGCCCCATGATCGACATTTCCCCTGACATGAAACTGCGGCTGCCGATGGACCTGCGCCGGGCTGTTGAAGGTGCCGCCAAGGCCAACAGGCGCTCCCTGAATGCAGAGATCACTGCGAGGCTAGAGTACAGCTTCCTGCTCGAAGCTGTCGCTGACCCAGCTTCACACGGCAGCAATGGTGATGCGGGCTGGCAGCAGGCTGTGCGCGCTCAGGGCCAAGAGATCGAGGCCCTGCGTGCAGAGGTGCGCGCGCTGAGCATGCAGATCAACGCCAAGGCGGCCATCTAAAATGAGTCGTTTGCCTCCTTGCAGCGCGAGGTGGTATGGCTCATATAGGGAACGGAGACACCGCCATGCCCCGCTATGACCCTCGGGCCATTGCCAATGAGTTCATAAAGCTCAATGGCAACAGGCCGTTCAATCAGATGTGGTTGCAGAAGCTCGTGTATATCGCGAACGGGTGGAACCTCGCGATCAACCGGGAGCCGCTGACTGGTGCCAGGGTTGAGGCCTGGGATGGTGGCCCTGTGTATCGCACGATCTGGAACCATCTGCGCGACTTCGGGAGCGATAGGAAGACCCGGCTGCTGTGTGACAACGAAGGTCAACCCTTTGAGGCTGATCTGGCTCCCGGTGAGACCAGCGTGATCCAACACGTATGGGATCGCTATGGCTCCTTCACCGGGTCGGAATTGTCTCGGATGACGCACCAAGAGGGCACGCCCTGGAGCAATGCGTACTTCGGTAAAGGCCAGAACGCCCCCCTGAGCGAAGCTGACATCCAGCAGCATTTCATCGAGCTTGCCCTTGCCGGACGCTCCTGACCTACCAGAGATCACGGTTGGGGACATCGACAGGGCACCAACCACCCCCGTCCATCTCCCGAGTGACGTAACAGTCAGCTCCGAACAGCTCCGCCTGGCACTCAGTAGGCTTGGCGACGAGAACGCAGAACTCAAGGAGCAGCTCGACGCGCTGCGCAAAAGTGTTCGCACTATTGAAACGCTCGACAGCCTAATCAAGCCGATGGCAAATCGGGCATTTGTGTTCATGTGCGTCTATTGCGGGGTGGTCGCACTCCTTGTTACGTTCCATGGCTTCAAGTTGCGCAACTTCAACCTTCCAGACAGCGTGCTTCAGTTCCTTGTCGGCAGTACGGCAACTACTGTTATTGGCCTTGTCGGCATGGTGCTAACAGGCATCTTTGTTGGTGCACGCAAGAACGGCTGAGACTGGCCACTAGTACGCCCTGAGGAATGCACTGACAGTCAACCCAGTATTGCCGTCTCATGCAACCTCCCTGGCCTTCCGGCCTCGCTTTGCCTTGGGCGCAACGGCACGCTGAGCGCGGATACGGGCCAGGAGCGCGCTGGCGGGCTCGTCAGCGGGGTCCTGGGGGACCAGTTCACCCCGGAACGCCTTAGCGAGGGTTGCCGCTTCCAGCCGATCGAGCAGGGCGCGGGCGCGCATGGCCTCAGCTTCCAGCCGATCGGCACGGGAGAAAGCTACCGACAGCAACCGAGACATTTCTGCTTGCTCTCCGGCGGGCGGCAACGGGATACCCAACGCCTTGAGCTTTGAGCCGTTCACGTTCGCCTGCCCCACTTGTTGGCTGGCAACTTGATCGACCCAAGCGCGCCCGAACGGCGAGTTCAGATAGCGGACAAACAGGTCCGGCAGGATTGCCGAACACCGCAGCCGGATGAGGTAGGAGGCGTAGGACGCAGGTCCACCATGCCCCTCGAAGACTGCGCTCTTGCCGACAAGCTCGTAGCTGTTGGTCCGGTTGAACAGCACGTCGCCCGGTTCGAGATACAGGTCGGGGAACTCGCTGTGATCGTGTGGCAGGTACTTCAGACTTCCCCAGTCCAGTTCGCCCCGTTGGATATTGCCCATGCGAAGGACCGGCACGCCTTCGTTGTCGTCGTCCGTCTTGGCGGAAGTGCCATACTGAACAACGCCGAGCACCTCGTCTACCGACACCCATCGCCAGTGCGCCGGGATACCCACCTCGGGCTGCCAGTCGATCTCGGCGGCGGGCTTGCGTCGCGGTTGACCTGTTGTCGCCTCGTATGCGCGCGCAAGATCAGCAGGGGTGGCCGTGACATCGTCGGGATGGCCGTTATGCCACTGAGCGGTCAGTTCACCCCGAAACGCCGAAATGACGGACGATTGCCGTAGATGTTCCGCCAGCACGGAGACCCGATCCAGTTCGGCGCGGGCTCGGGCCAAGGCGGCGGTCAGGGTATCCAACTTCGCGACAACGCGGTGTTGTTCGGCTGTTGGGGGAAGTGGGATGCTGTGCCGCTCCAGGTGGTCCCGAGGCACACGCCTCTGCCCAACCGCACCACTCATGTGCATCTCGGCTTCCGCACGGAAAGAGGGTTGCCGCAGGAACCGCCATAGGTAGTCGGCAGATACGCCTTCTGCGGGGCGAAACACGTAAAACTCGGTCGAGCCACACGCCATGCCATTAGACAGGTTGCGGGCGATCGCTGCCTTGCCATTCTCCATACATGGCGTGATCTTGGCAAAGATCACATCACCGTCAGCAAAGTGTGTGTAACCAGCCCATACTTCGGCCAGCGGTCGCTCGGAGGCTGAGGTAATCGCACCAAGATGCTCGTCTACCGCAGGCATCGGTACGAACGAAATCTGTCGCTCCCTGTCGGTGTCGGCGGGGTGCTTAGGATTGATGGTAGCTATCAAACCGATCGTGGCCTCGACCCACCCCTGCGGTAGTATCACTCTGCTGCCTCCAGTTCGGCATCAAGAGTCACACCCTCACCGAGTTCATCCACCAGCGCGCGCACCTCCACCAGTGCAGCCAAAAGATGGGCCTCTATCGCCGAGGCAATGTCCTCCGGAGTATCCAGCCCGTCCTCGGGATCACCGCTGGTGTCCTTGAGCCAGGTGATGTCGAGGTTGTCGTTGCGCGCGGCGATCTGGTCGCGCGTGAAGCAGCGGAAGCGACCTTCTTCGCCCTGATCCTTGCGTGGGGCTTCGCCGAACGGATCATCACCGAATGCGGCAATGAAGTCGGCGAGATCGGACGCCTTGAAGGGGCTAGTCTTGCCGTAGGTCGGCACGTTCGACCGGGCATCATAAATCCAAACGGCCTTGGTCGCGTCTGTCGTGGGGGCTTCGTCGTTGGCGCGAGTATAGAAGATGACGTTGGTCTTGACCCCCTGCGCATAGAACAAGCCGATCGGCAGGCGCAGGATGGTGTGCAGGTTGCACCTGTTCATCAGCATCTGGCGCAGCGCCTTGCCTCTGCCGTCGTCGAACAGCACGTTGTCGGGCACCAGCACCGCCGCACGACCGCCCAGACGCAGAGCGCGGATGCAGTGTTCCACGAACGGCAACTGATAGGACGACACGCGGTCGGTGATGGTCAGATCGTCGCGCGTCGGTGGACCACCAGCGGGGCCGAACGGTGGGTTGGTCAGGATCAGGTCGGCATTCTTGAACTTCGGGGCCTGGCCAGCGGGTGACAGCGAGTCCGCAAGGTCGAGATTATTGGGGTCGATGCCGTGCAAGTGCAGGTTCATCTGTAACAGCCGATAGGTGTCAGGCACGTTTTCCAGTCCGCGCAGGGCATCTTGAAGCTGGAACACTTTCAGTCGGTTCGACAGCTCAAAGTAGTCGTCCGTCCGAGCCTTCATGTATTGATTGGCCGCGATCAGGAAGCCACCTGTGCCCGCTGCTGGGTCCTGAATGATCTCGCCCGGCTGGGGCTGCATCAGGCCGACCATGGCCTCGATCAGCACGCGCGGAGTGAAATACTGGCCCGCACCCCGCTTGGTCTCTTCCGCCATGCGCTGGAGCAGCCCTTCATAGGCATCGCCGAAGGCGTCACGCTCTTCGCTGAACCAGTGCAGGCCGTCGATCGCGTCGATGAGCTGGCGCAGGTTCGCAGGCGTGCGGATGACGGTGGCGGCGTTCTGAAAGATGGCGACAATCGAGCGGTCGCCTACCTTGGTCGCATCGCCAAGGTCGATCAGCATCCGCTTGTAGAGCTGAAGCACATCCGTCTCGCTGGACCTCTTCAACGCCGACCAGCGGTATTGCTCGGGAATGCGGGTCTCGTCTTTTTGCTCGGACGCCATCTTGAGGAACAGCAGGTAAGTTAGCTCGGTAACGTACTGCTGATAGGTCACGCCATCCTTGCGGAGCAGGGCGCACAACCGCCAGAGCTTGTTCACGAGATCGCCAGAGGGGTTCATTTCAGACTTTCACTATGCGGCCCTGCCGCTGTCCCAGATCGCTGCGTTGAGGTCTTTGAGCACGTCCCCTAGCCGATGATCGAACACCAGGTCGACCGTTTCAAAGCCACCGTGTTGCGCAAACAGTGGATCGGCCAGGATTTCGGGGTCACCAACCGGCTGGTCCTTCAGGACGCGGGTGATGCGTTGCAGCCACTGCCGCTGCTTGGTGGTCCAGTCACGGCTGGCGATGATGGTATTGACGCCGTTTTCGACGCGGGTTGCATAGGGCACCAGTGGGTCGCCCAGCGCGGCCTGGCGAATGAAGCCGATGATGTGCGCGGCGATGTCGGCGTTGCGCGTGCTGCCATAGGCGCGGCGCAGACTGGCTTCAGAAAAGCCCTCCTTGTCGAGCAATACCGCCAGTTCCTTCAGCTCCTTGCGGGTCAGCTCACGCGGGCGCTGGGTCGCGGCGATCATGGCGGGCACGGCGTTCATGTTGCTCCGCACGAAGGTCTCGAAGCTCTCGATGTAATCGGCGGGGCTGGCTGCCGTGCCGAAATCGTCCTCGACCGACAGCAGCTCGTCGTCATGTTCGGATATGAAAACGCCTGTGCCCTTTGTCGCGCTTCCGGCCTTGTCGAGGATGGCCGCGAGCTGCGGGTGCTGTGAGAACAGCGCCAGGGTATCGGCTGGGGGTTTGCCGATGAGCTGATCGGGCAGCCTGGTGAGGTCACCCAGCACCTGTTCCAGCGTGGCGCGCATGTCGCCTGTAACATGCTTCAACCGCTGGCGCAGCTTCACGACGATCTGGTCGCGCACGTAAGTGCGGTCCTCTTCCGGCGCGCGCTCCAGGTCTTGCAGCAGCGTGGCGAAGCTGAGGCTGGGGTTCACCACCACCGGACGCATGTCGGTGAATTCTTGCAGGTTGGCGTAGATGTCCACGGCGTCGAAGATGCGGAAGTATTCCTTGCCGATCTCGTCGCAGCGGCGCGTCGCGCGCCCGATCATCTGGTCATACAGAATGCGGCTGTTGACCCGGCGCACGAACACCAAGTTGGTGATGGCGGGCACGTCGATGCCGGTGGTGAGCAGATCGACGGTCACGACATACTTGGGGCGCGGGTCATTCTTGAACACCTTGATCCGGTCGAGCGGCTTATCGACTGAGCCGGTGATCTTCTCGACCAGATCGTGCGCCTGGGGCCCGTATTCCTCGGTCAGGGCGTTGATCAGTTCCTCGACCAGGATGTCGGCATGATCGTCACGCGCCGCGAAAATCAGAGTCTTGCCGGGTTCGGTGGGCGGACATTCGAGCGCGATGGCGTCGGCCACAGCCCGGTTGAAGGGGTGCGTGTAGACCTTCTTGTTGAACTCAGCGACCTCGAAATCGACCTGATCCTCCAGGCCAAAGAGGTCGATCTGCCCGGTCCTCGGGTCGATGATGTTGACCTCTTCGCCGGGCGTGAAAGTGATGCCGGTCTTGCTCAACGCCGTCGTGATCCGGCGCGGCGGGCGATGATCAATCAGCCAACCGTCGATCACGGCCTGGCGGTAGCCATAGTGGAACACGGGCCCGCCGAAGATTTGCCTGGTGTGCAAAGCAGGGGTCGCGGTCAACGCCACCTTGGTTGCGTCGAAGTAGTCCAGCACCCGGCGATAGGCGGACAAGTAGTCATCCAGGTTGCGGAAGCCGAGGTCTTCCTCGCGCAGTTCGGCGTCGAGCGTGTAGCCCCGGTGCGCCTCGTCAACGATGATCAGGTCATACGTGCCCGGCGTAGGCCTGCCCGCATCATCATCGTCGAACACCCGCTTGACCAGCGCCTGCACCGTGGCGACCTGCACACGGTCGGACGCTTCCGGGAATTTCTTGGCCAGGTCTGCAACACCGAACACTTCATCGAACTTCAAGAAGCCGATGGTGTCGGTGGTACTCATGGCGTCGAGCGTCTGGCGGCCCAGGGCGGTGCGATCGACCAGGAACAGGATGCGCCGGAACCGCTTGGTCTTCAGCAGTTCGTACATCAGTGCAATGGCGAGGCGGGTCTTGCCGGTGCCTGTGGCCATGGCGAGCAGGATATGATCCTGCCCCCGCGCAACGGCTTCACGGACGGCCTGGACAGCAGCCTTCTGGTATGGGCGCAGGCCGGACACGCCGAGTTCTTGCTCGGCGATCTGGTCGACGGGTTGGCCGACTGCCTGCTGTAGCTTCTCGGTCAGGTCGCGGGGGCTAAACCATTCCGACAATGCGCGGGGCGGAGTGTCGGTGCGTGCATCCCAGAACCAGATGCCCGACTTGCTCGCCAACTGCTTCACATAGGGCCGGCCATTGGTGACGAACAGGAAGGGCACGACGAATTGGTCATCGCCGTTCGTCCAGGGGCTGCCTTCTACAACCTCGTCGGCAGCGAGCCTTATGCCGCGCGCGTATCGCTTGGACTGGCCCAGGCGACCGGGCACGTCCTTGAACTGCCGCTTGGCCTCGATCACGCCGACGCACTTGCCGTCGATGAACAAGGCATAGTCAACCGGACCGCTTGCGGTCGGCCATTCGGCTATGGCCATCGCCTTGCCAGCCTTTGGACGGACGCCGGCAGCGTGGCGCATAACCGTACTGTCAACTTCCCACCCAGCTCCGCGCAGGTGTTCGTCAATCAGAACCCGCGTGGTAGCTTCATCGACCTCCGCATCGTCGGTCATGCGCGCAGCGAGCTGGGCGAGCAGATCGAGCTGCTTGGGTTCGGCCTTCTCGGCCTCGGCCTGGGTAGCGGCCAGAGTCTTTTCGGCGGAGCGCAGCGCCTTCTCGGTTTCGGCGGCGTACTGTTCCCAGAACGCCCGCTGTTCAGCTTCTGCTGCCACTTGCTCGGCCAGGCGCGCGCGGTCTTCCTCGACCTGTTGAGCGGCAAGACGGGCCTTGGCCTCGGCGTCAGTGCTTGCCTGGACCGCCTGCCGCAGTTCGGCCAGTTCGGCTTTCAGGCCCTCGGTTGCATCAACGGGCGGGCTTGGTGGAACGAACGGGCCGGGTTTGAACTTCGGCTGCCCCTCATAGGTCTGGTGATACCAGATGCCGATGGCGCGGGCGATCTTGAGTGCATGCAGCGCATCGTGGCTGGTGCCGTGGTCCTCGTGGGCGGCGCGGTTGCCGACCTGGCGCAGGTGATGGAAATAGTCAGCGGCTTGCTGCGGCAACACCGACCGTGCCTTCAGTGACCGCAGGACATCATCGAAGCTCGCAGATGACGACGGCAACAACGCATGTTGCGCGGCGATCTCTTTCGCCGTGAACTCGGCAAACTGGCGCAGCTTGATTAGCGTACCGGGCGGGTCATTCAGGAAGTACCGTTCTGCCAGCGCGCCCAGCTTGGCCAGTTGGGGGCTGCGACTCGCCAGAAAACTGAAATTGCTTGGCTGTGCCCCCATCACATCATCGTAGCAGGCGAACCGATCCACTCAAGTCACTCTGCCCAGTGCAATTGATTGCACTTCGGCCGACATCCCGCACAACAGCGCAAGCGGCAGGCTGGCGTTGTCAGCCATCGACACCCATCAGTTCTGAATGCTGATCAACCGACACGCTGCGAATGTAGCCGAGGATACCTTCAATCTGTTCAAGGCTGCCGGTTTCCAGGGCGGCTGCGAACTGGGCAAGTCGTTCGGCAACCAAGGCCATTTTCCCTGACCCAAACTCGATATTGAAGCCGACAGTCTGGGCGGCTGGTGGCCGGGTCTTCTCCTCATTGAAGCAGAACCCGGAGGCGGCTGCGGCGCTCCGCAAGTTGTCCATCCCATCAGCCAAGTGGGCGAGCGACTCGCCCGAGAGGGTTATATCGTCCACGTATACTGTGACTTCGATGCCTCTCCCCCTGAGTGCCCCAATGGCCTTGCCCAGGCGCGACTGCGCGAAGACCAGCGACGCGATCAATGGGGATTGGACGAACCCAAACGGAATGCTGTACCTGTGCTGCGGCGGCGACTTATCTACTGTGCTGTCGCAAGCTGCTGCCCAAGCATCTGGTTGGGGCAAACCAAGCCGTTTCAGGGCACGGTGAACCTTGGAGCGCGTAACCTGGTCGAAGAAGCGTCGCAGATCGAGCGACGCCACATAGGGGGCATCACGATGTCTGCGCGCAGCGGCGACATGGCCTCCGTCAAGCAGATGATAGAAGTTGCCGGGGCATTTCCAGCGGCCTTCGATGGCAGTCTTGATCTCCTTGCCGCGCACCCGCCCAGCTTCGCTTGGCACATAGATCCATGTGTCCGCCTTGAGCCGAAACTTGGTCTGATAAAGGTCGCGCACAGTAGTTGGTGACCTCATCCCAGAGTTTCACGAGCCAGTATGCCGCTTTAGACACCTTAACTGCCAAACCTAGGACGAGGCCACAGTTACGAAAAAACTTGCGCTTTTTCATATCGTGGGTTCCTCACACTACCCCCGGCTGCCTTGCGCTACGCGCCAGTCACCAACCAAGAAAGCATCATAGTCACTGTCAGCCAGTCACCGTGACGCCACGCAACAGCATAAACGAACATGGACGAACCGTGTCGCATCGCTGCGGTGAAGAACCTCATGCCGAGGGACCCTCACGCTGGGGCATAGGCGGCGAGATTTCAAGCACGAACTGCATGCAACTACAGCGTCGCGCCTGCCGCATTGTCGATGAACAGCTCGCCGTCACGCACGTACCGGGCAAGCATGGCGTCGCTGGCGTGGCCGGTCATCTGACGCACCTTCCATGACGATGCTCCTGCTTGCACCGCACTGGTGGCGAACCCTGCGCGCAAGCTGTGGCCGGAATAGTGGGCAGGGTCGATCCCGATAGCGGCCAGCCGTTCCTTCACCACCAGCGATACAGCCTCGCCTGACAGGCGGCTGGGTGCGATCCGGCCATGACGATCAACCGGGTGGAACACGGGGCCTGCGGTGATGTCGGCCAGTGCAAGCCAATCGTCGAGACTGGCGACCGGGCAGTGACGGCCCCGTGCATATGGCACACCGATCTTGCGTCCGTTGGCGGTCTGGTCGGTTTTGGAGCGCCGGATGGTGAGCACCACGCCCTGCCGCACATGCTCGATGTCGGCGAAGTCCAGCGCGACAAGCTCCGAACGCCTGAACCCGCCCGCAAAACCGATCAACAGCAGCGCACGATCACGCGCCGCTTTCATGCCGCTGCCGATTGCGTCCAGTGCCAACATCAGGTCTTCGCGCAGCAGTGGCTTGGCCTGGTCTGGCGCAGAACCGTACCTGCGTCGGATGCCACGCAGGACCGAGCGCACCAGTTCGCTACATGTCGGGTCTTGGTGCCCGGACGCACGGTGAGCTTTGGCAAGGGACGCCAGCCACCGCGCCAGTGTCGCCGCTGCGTGCGTATCGGCATGTGCGGTGAGGTACGCCGCAATGACCATGTCTGTCGCCGGGATAGTTCCGCCCCAGGCGGCGAACCGCGCCAGGTCGGACGCATATGCGCGGCGCGAGTTGTCTGCCAGACTGTCGCGCACGAGATCGGCGACGGCAGTGGGCAGGAGCGCCTCCCCGTGGCCTGTGCAATTAATGTCACTCGCGGCTGGCGGCTCCTCTAGCGCCTTGGCAGCCTCGGTTTTGAGTCGTGATAAGAGAAGGTTATCGCGAGTTAGGCCCCCCATGTCACGCTTCCCCGCCGAACAGGTCAGGCTTGCGCGGCGGGGTTGGTCGGCGTTCAAGCAATCGGCAGCGGATGTCGTCGAGGTGATCCAATTCGTCGCGCACCACGGCGGCGATGCGTTCAACCCCATCGCGGGGGCAGCCTACTTTTTCCATGTCCGTATGCACCCCCATATCCTGGAGAGGGTAAGACTGGTGCCAGTCGAGCCGACGACGGATCGGCGCACCGTCCGCATAGAAGGCGGCAACTGCGGCGACATCAACAGCTCGGAAGTCGGGGACGAACTCAGCGATGGTGCTGCTGACCCTGTCGTTCTCAAGGACCAGGCGGCGGATAGCGGCCTTGCCCGTCGCCGTGAACCTGCAACAACAGTATGTGGGCACTGACCCGCTCAAGATGACCCGTGGCGGGGTGACCTCCACCACAGATGTCGTGAGGCCAAGCTGCCGCACTGCACTGGCCAGGATGGGCAGCATCAGAATGATCGGTTCCCGCACCAGCCGGGTGGCGACAAGCACGGCCTCGATCAGGCTCGATGGCAACCCAGCGTCACTGAAGGCGTCGAGCAACACCATCAGTGGTTCGCCAAGCGAAAAGGACTGACCGTGGCCCGTTGCCACAGCGCACCACGCTGCGGTGGCACGGCGCTCCAGGGGCACGTGTACGTCAGCGGCTATGGCAGCCAGGGCTTCGACGGATTGGCCACGGCACCAATCTCGAAACTCATCAACGTCGCGACCATCGTGCGCGGTGCAGATCAGATAGTCGGCGCTGCGGTCTTTCACCGCTGCGACCATGTCGGTGACGGTCGCGAAGATCACGTCCAGGTCGGAACCCAGCGACTGCCTGTATTCGCGATCGACTGCGAGTTGCGTCACACGCTGGACCAACCCCAGGTCTGCTATGCCGATGTCTTCGTATGCGATCAGGCAAAGCCGCCGCCAGATGCCTTTCCCGCGATGGCGGTGCAGCACCTCGGCTGCCATCAAGGCATGATCGTGTTCGCCCCGGCGGATCGCCTTGTTGATCAAACTGCTTGCCAGCCACGGGTCGCGGAGAGTGGGGGTAGTGACGTTCATATGACCTCCTGTCAGGGAGGTCGGAAATCTTGAAACCCACCATAAGCGTTAGCTCAGTGCCCGGTCATGGGAAGGGGAAAGGCGAGGTGCGAGCAAGTAAATCGGCGCGCTCAAGTGTGATCGTCCTCGCCCTCGTCAGTCCCTTCCGCCGTCGCATTTGCAGTTAATTGCACCGACAAACATCAGCTTCATTGTTGCTTGAACTCGTCTGCGATCTGCTGGTCGTCTTCCACACCACTGATGTTGCAGTTGTCGTCGATCTTTCCGTACAGGCGTTGCACCACCATTCCCCCGAAGCCGTTGCGGGCACGAAACGTCACGATGAAGGTATGGTTTGGTGTGAAGTGCGTGCCGCTGATCGCCTCGAAGCTGGCGGGGTCATTGATCTGGTCACCCAGCTTTCCCTTGAGTCCGAAAGGCACGCCGTTGTCCGGACGAAAACAGGCGTCAACGCCAGTGGGTTTCGGTGGCTCATTGTAGATGGACACTACGGAACCAATAATAGCTACAGGGACCAGCCATTTATAGAGTGGTGAGTTGATCGGGCTGAAAATGGCCATGTCGTTATATCAATCCTTTGTCCAATCAGGCACCTATTACTGGCAGAACCACCAGCGGTATGGCTGCCATCCAAATCAGCACCTTTGTGGAGAGCGGCAGAGTCGGCTTGGTCTGATCAGTCATGCCTTGGTTTCCTTCCTTTGGCTTTGATTATAGCCTGAAAAAGTTAACAATGGGATTAGTATGCCGTGGACGGATAGTCACCTCTCCCGCGATCTGCGGGTATGTCCGACCCGTTCCTCGACATCCTTGGCCAGCGCATACGCGCACGGCGGCGAGAGCTTGGCTTCTCGCAGGAAGGGCTGGCGCATGAGGCTGGACTGGATCGCAGCTACGTTGGCCGGATCGAGCGCGGCGAACACAACCTGACGTTCGTGGCGTTGATCAGACTCTGCCGGGCGATGCGCTGTGACGTGGCCGCGCTGACGGTGGGGTTGCCGACAGTACCTAGAAGTTGACTTGCATGGCCACGCGCTACGTTGTCGCCAACCACTCGCCGTGCAGTGGCCTGTGGTCAGTCTGCGCTGAAGTAGCTCTTGCCGCTGATGCCGGCGCGATCGAAGAACGCCTGGTTGCGGTCCCTTGCGTCACCGAGCAACGCATCCCAGCCCACGAGCTCAATCGACCCACGAAAGCCATCACGCGGTTGGTACACGCGGCCACGTCCATCAGCTGTCCGCTGCCATGAGTATGTCCAGTCATCCAGCTTACCGACGATGTCTGCAACTATGAAGCAGTGGAACACTGTCCGGTCATCCAACTTGATCGGGCGACCCTTTACATCGGTCATCGTCCCCGACTGTAGCTGGCGAACATAGCGTTCCACCTGAAGCTGTGGGTTCTCGTCGTCGGCGTAGCTCGTCCGCCCAGGCCGCTTGAACTCGACCAAAAGCACCTTCGACGGCTCTTCCACTTGCCGAAGCCCGTGGACGTAGTCGAAGATCAGAACATCCGGTCGGTCGCTGCTTTCTGCGGCGGCGGAGAGGGTGCTGAATTCCACGTCTGAACTGAAGTATTGCGCGAATGTGAGCCGCTCATCGACGATCCAGAGATCGTGCGAACTGGCGGACGCTACCTTCTTCGTCCCGTCGGCAAGCGTGTTTACCCGCAAGGGGCAGATGAAGGAGTGCAGCACGTCCTCGCGCTGGTATGAGCTGTCGCGTGTGTCGTCGCGGACCTTTGCCAACAGAATTTCGATGAAGTCGAGGACGACCTTTCGCCGAACGATGTACTCGGCCAGGCTGCGTTGCTCGGCCTCCTCAATAGCCTTACCGGCCTCGCTGACGGCAGTTGTGAAAGAATCCAACGTCACTGCGCCGTCCTTAAGCCGCGTGAGCACGGAGCGAATCTTTTCGGCCTGCCGTTGGTCGCGCCGGAACCGCTCGCGCGACAGGTGGCCATAGATCGCGTCGTTGTTGAGCTCACCAGAGGGTAACTTGGCCTGTAGCTCATCGGTGCTGCCGAACGCCACTGACGGATACGATTCAGTGATTTCCTGGATGATGTCCCGTTGCTCATCGCTCAGCTTGGCCAGCGGCTCCGCCAGAAAGCGTTCGATCTGGCCGGTGCAAACGTCGTTGATGATGCGGTCGAGAATCACGTCCTCGAACATGAACGCAGTGCGTTCCTGGTTGACGTTCTGGTCAAGGAACTCGCCGGTCAGGATGGCGTGGAATACGCGATCCTCGCCGGTCCCGAAATACTTAAG
This sequence comes from Novosphingobium sp. FSW06-99, assembly GCF_001519065.1. Taxonomy (GTDB): domain Bacteria; phylum Pseudomonadota; class Alphaproteobacteria; order Sphingomonadales; family Sphingomonadaceae; genus Novosphingobium. Next base: position 107,718 of record NZ_KQ954258.1, on the reverse strand, counting down.
GCCCAACTTGCCGTCGATGCTCTGCGAACAGACGGTGCGGTCGTGTGCGATGAAGTGCACAAAGTGCGACCCCTTGAGGTCGGCACTGGCCACCTTGTCGCATTCCATCAGGGTAAGCAGGAGCGTCCCATACTCTTCGGTAACAAGCTCGATCCCAGGCTCTTTCCGGTGGACAATCTTGTCAATATCGCCGGGGTAGTGCCGGGTTTCGTCCCCGACGTACACGGTGACGGCGGGGCACTTGCCGCCAATGAACGTCGGCAGGAAGTGCGAGGTCAGGTGCTGGAAGACGAAGCTGTCGCGGCCAGGGAACCGTGCAAAGTAGCCATTGTCCCGCAACCCCTCGAAACGCACATGGAATGAAGTACCCGCAGCGTCGCTCGCCTCGCTGACGACGTGGTTGGCAATCTGATCGTCGTTGGCCAGCTTGAACTCGAACGACCGGCAGGCGAGGGTGTCGCCATCCTTGAATACGCTTCGGACTTCTACACGTTGGAAGCAGTCAAGCCATAGCAGACGCCCGACCCCCTTGCCGCCAATGCTCAACTTGTTGTCTGTGTCAGTGGTGGTGAACCCATCCCAGTTGCGGTCATCCAAGCCGAGACCGTTGTCTTCAACCGTGGCCCATACGCCTTCCTTCTTGCGATTCGTGTGCACAGTGACGAAGATTCTCCCCTCGGTCATGACGGCTTCGCCGAACTTGCTCTGCACCGAGTGTATCGCGTTGCTGATGGCCTCGAACAGGGGCTGCATCGCGGCAGCCACCGAAGTCGGTTTTGGAAGCCGGTCGATACGCTTTACAAGATTTGGACGAAGGGAGGTCATGTGGCGAGAGATCGTCCGTTCTGCCCAGGGAAGTCAAGTCGATCCGGTCGCGGCGGTCGCTAATACCGACCACGGCACACCCATCACCATGATGTCCACGGCTGAAGGCGCTGCCACAAGGGAGAAGCTATCCATGCAATTAATTGCAGAGCTTGTGCCCATGCAGTGCGATCCCCAGCAGTGTCCCGCACCGGCGCATGATTGCTTGCATTTCAGCGGATCGACCATTGCGCTGGTGCCGCCTGGCTCCCGGTCATTCTTTGCTCCCCGGCAACGGATGTCTTTCGGTCACCACCTGCAAATTCTGGAATAGGCATCCAAACTCGGCTCCCCCCTCCCTAGGGCACTTTCAAAGAACTGAGAACGGTCGGTGTTTTTCGAGTCCAACCAACACGATAGGCGACGACCTGCTCGCTGTCCTGAATGTCCACGAACTAGTCCTACCCAGGACGTTTGCCCTGGATTGTTGCACACTGGCGTCCGTGCGGACAAACGGCTTCCAGTTGCAGTTAATTGCACTGGGCCGTTGGCGACGTGGGACATAGGCCGGTCTTGTTGAGCGCCACAGGAGCAGTTGAACCGCATGCTGGTGGTGCGTTTACCGAGAGGCGTGAGGGACTCCTCTCCGGGCCTGACAGCGGCGAAATGACCATGGTGCCGATGAGGCGTGCCTACGTGGGCGGACAGGCTTGCAACCGATCCCCTTTTTGATCGCCCGCTCGATCTGAGCTTGGGATGGTTGGCGGTCATGTCGAGGCCTCTTCCGCTTCCTCGGCTTCCTGAATGGCTGCCAGAGCTTGCCCCAGCACATCCAGGAGCGCGGCGGACAATGTAGCTGGCTGCGGAAGATCGGCGTGGAACCCGCTGTCGAAACGCTTATCGACTGGGATTAGTGCGATGTGCTCGCTCTCCCCAGTCGGTGCGTACGACGCATACGCTGTAAGCTGGCTTTCCCCAAGACTGAACCACCATCCGGGCAGAACAGCTTTGAAGGCGGCAATGGTCGACTCCAGCTTGGTCGCCGGCGCGCACTTCCAATCCATCGTGTGCTGCTGCTGCGCATCGAAGGAGCGCATTTGTTTTGCAATTAATTTCACAGACCAGCTCCTCTTCTTCAGGCCCAAGCCGTGGTGTCTGCGAGCTTCAGGTCGCCAAGCATGTGCTGCCAGCTGTCCCACATGACCTCGACGTTCCACCATGCCACGATATGCTGGGTGAGGTGCTTGCGTGCGACCGTGCGGGCATCCTCGGGCAGCAAGGCAAGCGCGGCAGGAAGACCTATATGTTCTGCGGAGTTCAGGAGCAGCGTCCAGACATAGGGCTTGATGCCCCCCGCAGGCGGGCCAGGGACGCGCTTGACCATGCTGAAGTCATCATAGGGGCAGGGCAGCATGTCCAAGTGCTTGAGCAAGATGCTGGTCTTTGCGAGCCTGCGCTCGATGCGCACGCCGACCTTGTCAGGTGCCATTGTACCCTTGGCCTTCCGCTTGGCCGTGCGGTCATAGATGACGGTGTGATTGCCTTTGGTCTTGCCGTGCTGGAACGTCTCCAGCTGGCCATTGCTGCGCCACACCTTGGTCGTTGCCGCCTGCTTGGGCAACAGGTGCAAATTTTTCATCGTCAACGTCGGCAGATCGACAGAGATGTCGATCCTGGTGATGTGCCCGTTGCAGACGAAGTAATCCCAGCCGTTCGGGACGATCATCGACAAGATGCTGTGAAGCTCGAACAGCCCCTGTGCGCCGATGTCGTGGGGCACGAAGTCTATCCGCAGGCTGGACGCCATGTGGTCAACATAGGTGTATGACAGGTGTGGCCAGAATTTTGAGTTGGGCACCGACTTAAGGATGATCCTCCAAGCTCGCTTATATCCGCCCGGCTTTTTACCGACGGGGACAAAGCACTGGTCCTCGTAACCCCCGGTCTTGGTCAACTCCTTGGCACCACCCTTCGCAGTAGCCTGAGTCATGGTCCAGATGTTGCTATGGATGGCAACCGCATCCTGCACGTCCGAAACCTTCACGACAACGCAGAGACGGTCTATGAAGGGTGTAGGTGTACTGACATAATCATGGATGTCAGGAGGGCTCTGGGGCGGCTGTTTCGGGGCTTGGTATCCGGAGGTATTGCTCTTGTTAGACACAGGTACAGGTAGCTTGAGGATCATAGCCATCGTGGTGCTCCAGTGAATGAGCGGCGTCCTGGGCTTGCTGCTCCGCCAGTAACGCCTCATAATGTCGGTGTTCGCGTCGGCGGGCCGGCGTCAGGGGTTGGCACGCAGTTGGCACGCAGGGGTTGCTAAACCCCAGTGTTTCCGTGCTTGCGGGTGCTAGCCACAGCTAGCCTAGCCCCATGATTTCCTTGGTTTACCTGGCCGTTGCCAAGGTTGGGGTCGAGGGTTCGAATCCCTTCGCCCGCTCCAGTTGCCGTAATGTTCGGTCGTCGACCATAGGGTTCGACCGAACCTCTTGGAGCCCTCTAAGTCTTTTGTGTGCTGCGCAGCATGCCGCTTCGCTGGGTGGTTCGAATCCCTTCCCTGCTCCAGCGGTTTCAATGACTGAAAGGTCATTGTGGAGGTGATGGGAAATTCCACCCCACCGTAGCCCATTCAATTGGTTCTTGAAGGCGATTTGTTCTGCGCATGGCTTGTCATATCATGAATTTGCGCTTGTGGCCCGATCACCGAAGGCTGTCTGGGTGGGGTGCCCGCCGGGGGCGAGGGATAGTTTCCCCACATTCATTCTGGTTTCGCAATCTACCTCTTGCACGACATAAATAATTTCAAGAATTGGTAGTCCAGATCAGATCGCGAGGAGCTGCGACTGGAACGGGGCGGTTACGCGTGAGGTTGGGTGTGCAGTGCGGGTGTCTTGATGAACCGGTTGCTGGTGCGGACGGCAAGGTCGGTCGCCACGGCGCTGGCCATGGCGAACACGCTGCCGGTCTGTTCATAGGCGATCATGCCAAGCCAGAGCTCGTCGCTCGCCAATCGTCGAAACCGTGTTATCATCACGGGCGCTCCTTCAGGCTTTCGACAGCGCTGCGGCGCGCACTGCGGGCAGCATGTCGGAGGGTTCCGGGCGGCGGGTATAGTCGGGGTTCACTTCGGCATAACGGATCATGCCGTCCTGCCCGATCACGAACCGTGCGGGCATCGGCAAAGTCCAGCTTGGATCGCCGTTGAAGACGGGAAGGTCGTTTTTGAGCATGGTGTAAAGCTCGACCAGATAGTCGGGCAGGGTGAAGCGCAGGCCAAATGCCGCGGCGATCGTGTTGTGGGTATCCGACAGGATCGGAAAATCGAGCCCGTTGGCCGCCACCGACTTGCGGCTGTTGGCGCGGGTCTGTGGCGAGATTGCGACCAGATTGGCCCCCGCAGCGCGGAACGCGGGCAGCGCCTCTTGCAGGGCCTGCAGTTCCATGTTGCAATAAGGGCACCACACCCCCCGGTAAAAGCTGAGGATCAGCGGACCCCGGGCGAGCAGGTCGCGCGATGATACCGGCGTGCCGTCGTGGGCGGACAGCGTGAAGTCCGGTGCGAAATCGCCCGCCTGGAGCGCGCGTTCCGCCGCGCCGCTGGCAATCAGATCGCGGGTTGCGCGGTCCATCGTCGCGATTACCGCCGGTGGCACGTTGTAGGGTGGCTTGCCGGCGCGGAAATCCGCCTTGAAGGCGTCGAGTTTGTCCTGGAGGGTCATGGTCACGGTTCCTGGCTTGGGTGTGGTGCCTCGCTCCGCCACTTGCGTGGCGCTGATGCCCCAATAGGCGGAACAAGGTCCGGGCGGATCAGGGCTTGGGGCGATAATCGCTATTCCGGGTTGGAATGAATTGGGTTAGGCTTCGCCGATCATCCAAGGGAGACGCGCATGGATCGCCTGGGGGCAATGGCAACGCTGGTCCGGGTGATCGATACCGGATCGTTTTCGGCAGCGGCGCGGCAGCTCAACATCGGACAGCCCGCGATCTCAAAGACGATTGCGCAACTGGAAGATCGGCTTGGCGTGCGGCTGTTGACCCGGACGACGCGGGGCCTGACGCCGACCGAGGCGGGCATGCGCTTTTACGAGCGGGCACGCCGATCGATCGAAGAAGCGGATGAAGCCGAACTGGCCGCGCGCGGCGAAGGCGCGGGCCTGACCGGCACGCTGCGGATCTCGACTGCCGCGACATTTGCCAGGCTCCACGTGGTAAAGCTGTTGCCGGCGTTCCTGGCCGATCATCCCGGTCTGAATGTCGAGCTTGTGCTCGATGACCGTTATATCGATCTGGTCGAGGAAGGCATCGACGTATCGCTGCGCATCGGGGATCTGCGCGATTCGTCGGCCACTGCGCGGCGTCTGGGATCGAGCCAGCGATCGGTGCTGGCCACGCAGGCCTACCTCGATCGCCGTGGCGAGCCGAAAACGCCGTCCGAACTCGCCGAGCATGAAAGCATCATCTATGGGCAGGGCCGGACGGACACCTGGCGTTTTCGGCGGGACGGGACCGAAGTGTCGGTGGCAGTCGCCGGTCGGCTGCGGACCACCGGCGCAGAGGGCATTCGTGCGGCGGTGCTGGCCGACATGGGCCTGACGATCGCGTCGCACTGGATGTTCGCGCCCGAACTGGCATCGGGCGCGGTGTGCGCGGTGCTGCGCGAATGGACGCTCGATCCGATCGATCTGTGGGCGGTCTATCCGGGCGGTCGGCTGGTATCGGCCAAAGCGCGCGCGTTCACCGATATCGTCGCGGCGGCGATGCGCGCGCCGACCCCTTGATCGGCAAACCGGGCTGGCCGCCCCGCCAGGGGGCGGGACGGCCGGCATCGGACGGGGATCAGGCTGCGGGGTGCAAATGGCCGGGCGCGACCCATTCGGCGCCCTTCATGAACCCGTCGAGCGGGGTCTGCGCAAGGTGGTTGGTATAGTTCGAGATCAGCTTGGTTGCGGCCAGCACCAGCACGTCGAGCACGGCGGCGTTGGTAAACCCTGCGGCCTTGAACGCGGCCACGTCATCCTGGCTGACAACGCCGCGGTTGCGGGTGACCAGCGCTGCAAAAGTGCGCAGGGCTTCGAGCCGGGGATCGGCAATCGGCAGGCCATCGCGCACCGCGGTGATCACCGCATTGTCGACTTTGGCCATGCGCGACAGGTTGGTGTGACCGGCCATGCAATACGTGCATTCGTTCTCGTAGATGATCGCCAGATAGGCCACATTGCGTTCCTGCGGTGTGAAGCCGGTCTTTTCGGCAATGCCCCACAGTGTGGCATAGGCTTCGATCGCGGCGGGGCTTTCGGCCAGAATGCGATGGAGGTTGGGCACAAAGCCCCAACCGGCCTGGACCGATTTCAGGATCTCCGCCGAAGCGGCGGGGGCGGTGTTGGCGTCGTGCAACTGAAAGCCGTTGATGGTCATGATGCAATCTCCTGTTTGGCAAAGTGTCCGCCGCGTCTGGCGTGGCCCCTGATTGGCCCAAGTCGGCCGCGGGGAGCAGATAGGCCGAAGCGATAGGTTTCATTCCCGGCAGGAATGGGCACGCAGCGCGGTTGGCCGTCAGCCAAACCTGCGCGCCGACGCCCGCTCTGGGCACCAGCGGCATGCCCTTTGGCCAACCGCCGCGCGCACCCTTCGACAGGCCCAGGGTGAGCGAATCTTTCTGATATTATTGATTTAAATTGGTGCAGGCGCCCATGTGTGAATCCCGTAGAGTGCGGCGCGGTGGCACGCACGACGGGCAATGGTCGGGCGATCAGGCCTTGCTAGGCGTTGGCGCCCCGCACCGACGAACCGGCGTTCCCGGTGGGCGAACTGTTGCCGACGACCCGGTTGCGGCCATCGCGTTTGGCCTGATAGAGGTTGCGATCGGCGTGGTGGACGATCGTGGCGATGTCCCTGCCGTCTTCGGGAATCGTGGCCAGCCCGATGCTGACTGTCGGTGGGCTGGCGAGCGAGCCTGCAAACGCCGCGGGCACGGCCGCGCGCAACCGTTCGGCCAGGCCCAGCGCGGCCTGATGGCCCAGCCCTTCGCACAACACGACAAATTCTTCGCCGCCATAGCGAAAGATATTGTCGCCGCTGCGCACGGTCTGGCGCAGCGCCTCGGCCACTTTGCGCAACACGTCGTCGCCAGCGACGTGGCCGTACTGGTCGTTGATCTGCTTGAAATGGTCGATGTCGATGATTGCCAGGCTGAGCGGCTGACCCGATGACAGCGCGCGCGTCACACTCGATCGGCCCATCGCCTCGAACCGGCCGCGATTGAGCGCACCGGTCAGTTGATCGATGCTGCTGCTTTCAAGCAATTCCTCGTACCGGCGGCGATAGGTCAGGGTGTCAAACACCCCCAGGACCGGCACATCGAATGCATTGGGCTGTTCGCATTCGATCCACCGCAAATAGGCGGCGGTCAGCGTGGCATAGACGACAGCGGCGGCCATCTTGGCAATCCAGCCTCCGAACAGGGCCGTGGCCGGCGTCGCGGCCAGAAAGTGCAACCCCCCGAAAAACAGCACCTGGTCAAATGTCAGCACGACGGCCAGCGCGATAAGCGCCCGGGGAAAGATCCGGCTGCCGATCATTCCGCGCAGCCGTTCGTACAGCAGGATAATCCCGATTGAATCGAGATAGAGCAGTAGCGTTCCCCAGACCATCAGGGCGCCCATCTGGTCGAGCAGCTTGAGGTCCGGATCGTGGCCGCCAAGTATTTCAGGTGGTGGGCTCAGCCTGAGGATGGCAACCAGCACGACCATCAGGAAATTGCCGATCAGCAGGCCATAGATCGGCTGGCGCACGGTCTCGGCATCTTCTCTGATGTACAGCAGCAGGATCATCGCCAATTTGCCGGCGAACATCACCGTCGATCCGGGCGAGATCAGTCCGAACGGCAGGCGGATGAAGAACACCGCGGCCAGATAGGTTTCGACAAAGTGCATCACGCCAAGCGCGCAGACGAACACCCCGATCCCCAGCCGACGCCGCGCGCGAAAAAGCAGGCTCATCACGACGAAATAGACAATGGCCTGCATGAGCAGGACGATGGTTCCGGTCATACACCCCTGGTCGCGGTTCGGCATCCAACTTGGCGGCGAATGATCGGATCATTAACCATCCAAGACATATTTACAATGCAGGTCAGCCATCTAGGCGATGGCGTCGTCCGCATTGTTCCGGTTCGCGTCGAAATCAATCCGCTCGCTTTGCCAGATATCCGGCGAAATCCTTAAGCTGGAATGGATTTTCGAAACTGACTCCATAATTTGGGTGATTGCGCCAGCGAACTTTGGCGTAAATCAGCGGCAAATCGGATGTTTCGATTTTTACCATTTCATCGATCAGCAGCCATTTGTCGGTTTTGAAGGCGGCGCCAAACTGCGAGATATCGTAGAACGTTATCGGGGTGGCGGTTTCGCCCAGATGCAGCCTGCCTTGCAGGGCCAGGCGCAGGCGCAGATGCTGCCGCCGCCCGGTTTCCTTGGCGTCGCCCAGAAAACGTTCGAGGTCTATTGGCTGAAGAAATTGCACGCCCACGCTGTCTTCTTCTGTCCATACGCAGCGGCAGGGATATCTATCGCCATTGGCCACTTCGATGGCGAGTTCGTCATGCCGGGGCAGCGGGGCGAACAGTTTGATCTTGAGCCCGGTCGCCGAAGCATCGCGGATGATGCAAAACTGTTCGCGATCATCGACGATCAGTTTGGCCACGCGCAAGATCAGGAACAGCCGCGATGCACCGCGCCGCTCGTGTTGCTCGGGATGGACGCTTGGGCCAGGCATGATCGGGTCGGCCGGCAGGCTCTCTTGCGGGGAATTCGCGGCCGTCTCGCGATAGAATTGGGATAGCGTCATGCGCAGGCCCTTGACGCCGGACCGCTCGATCGCGCGCTGCCAACCGAGGAATTCTTCGAGGGTCAGGTTGTATCGCTGGCAGGCCCCGTCAACGGTAATCAGGCCGCTTTCAACCGCCGCCACCACTTGCGCCTTGCGACGCGGCACCCAGCGGGTGGTATCGGGAGGAGGCAACTCTTCCAGGCTGGCCGGCGCGGCGAGGGGCCGCTGCGCGCCGTTCGGGTCTGTCTTCCTCCGTTGGTTCATTGACCCGCTCCCGCATTGGCCTGCAATGATTCGAGCCAGGGCGCACATTGCGCCCTGGCCCACAGAAAGCCCTGGCCACGACGACAGCCGATCGCGTGCAGCGCTTCGGCCTGGGCCCTGGTTTCGATGCCTTCGGCGACAACTTCGGTGCCAAGCAGGTTGGCCAGCTTGACCACGCCTTCGCCGACCAGCCGACCGCGCGCGTCGGCATCGACTGCGGCCACGAACTTGCGGTCGAGTTTCAACATGTCGAACGGATAGGTCTGCAAACAGACAAGCGCCGAATAGCCCGTGCCGAAATCGTCGAGGGCCATCCGCACGCCCATGGCCTTGAGCTGGCGGATATGCGCAATCGCGCAGGCCTCATCGCCGATTGCGGTGGTTTCGGTGATTTCCAGCACCAGTCTGCGGGGGTCGAGGCCGCTCTGTTCCAGCGCCGCGCGGGTCATCGACACGACATTGCGGTTGGCGATCCATTGCGCGGAAATGTTGACCGAGAAGTAATAATCGCCCCGGCAGGCGGCCGCTTCGGCGCAGGCGCGAACCATAACCCAGGCATCGAGCCGCGCCGACAAGCCGCAGGCTTCGGCCAGGGGTACGAAACGGTCCGGCGCGAGTATGCCCAAGTCTGGATGGCGCCAGCGGACAAGCGCCTCATAGCCCGATATCGCCCCGGTCGCGATGTCCTGGCACGATTGCCATTCGAGAAAGAGTTCATCCCGATCGATCGCGTCCGACAGTGCGATTTCGGGGCGTGAACTGTTTGCATGGGGCGGCTGGAGATTGTCGTTTCCGGCAATGCCCAGTCGTCCGCAGCCGGCCCGTTTGGCCGAACGCATCGCGCCATAGGCTGCGTGCACAAGATCGCTCTGGGTGATGGCATCGCGCGGTGCCAGCGCGCCGCCGATGGTGATACCGACCTTGATGGCATGGCCGTGGATCGCAACCGGTGCACGGCAAGTGCCCAGCAGTCTTTGCGCGACAAGCTCCAAGGCGGTCGCATCGACCGGGTGTGCCAGCAGGATCACGAATTCATCCCCGCCAAAGCGCGAGACGAGATCGCCATGGCGCACGGCACCCAGCAGGCGCCGCGCCATTTCCTCCAGCAGGCGATCGCCGATGGCATGGCCGAAATTGTCGTTGACGACCTTGAAATGGTCGAGATCGAGATAGAGCAGGCCGCAGCCTTCGCCACTGAGCGTGGGGCTGATGACGCGATCGAGTGCGGTTTCCAGACCATGGCGGTTGAGCAGCCCGGTCAGCGGGTCAAGCGAAGCGACATCGCGCTGCAATTCCAGCCGCCGATGCAGTTCGAGCAGCGACAGGGCGCTTGCTGCGAACCGCGTCAGCATGGCCCTGTCGGCAGGGCTGAACGAGCGGGGGACGCGATCGATCACGCACACCGTGCCCAGCGCCGCACCGCTCTCGGTGACGATCGGGGCACCGGCATAGAAGCAGAAATCGGGATAGGCGTTGACCAGGGGATTGTCGCGAAATCGCGGATCGGTTCTGGCATCCTCGACCACCATGACTTCGTCTGGCCGCATGATCGCATGGGCACAGAACGAATGGCTGCGCGGGGTCTGGCGCATATCAAGCCCGGCCATCGCCTTGAACCATTGGCGATCGGCATCAACCAGCGAGACCAGCGCGATGGGTACGCCAAAGTGGGCGCTGGCCATCTCCACCAGATTGTCAAATCGGCTGTCAAAATCGGTGTCGACAATTTTGTAATCGACAAGATTTGCCAGGCGATCGATCTCATTTCCGATCAGGATATTTTTCAACTTAAGACCCTTTGTGTTGAAAACACCCAAATTCATGGAAAACACTGTCGACAACATTTAATAGTTCGGTGAGGTATTGTGTTAATATTTTCTGCAATCGGGTTGACATAATTTACAACTGGATGGGCCTGATTTCAGTGTCTGACCCGAAACTTGCGTTTCGCCGAGGTGGGCACCGGCTCGCTCCCCCCCCCGCCCACCCATAGGGTACTATGGGTGGGCAGTCGGGCGGGGGAGCGGGCCGGTGCCCACCTCGAAACGCGCTCGTTTGCGCGTTTCGAGTCAACCTCTTAGGCCTGACCTCTGTGCTCTTCTTTTTTGTGGTTATATTTCAATGGCAATATTTCCTTTGGTACATAATCACAGTTAACGTTCGGCAATGCAAATGATTTCAAATATCAAATAAAATTAATAAAATTCAGCCTTTTGCATAGCGCGGATGGGGCATTCAACCTTGGTAACCAAAGCGCGGTCGGGTGCCATTCGCGCCCGGAGCGGGGCGCGGATCGTCGGCATCACAGGCGGCGAAGCCGTTCGAGCGCTGGCTTTTCCGCCAGCAGTTCGCCCAGTCTTGCCGCCAGCGTCGCAAGCGCGGGTCCCGTGGAATGGGCATCGAGTGCGGCTTGATCGGCCCATGCCTCGATGAACACGATGGTGCCAGGCGCGCTCAGGCTTTCATGGGCAACATAGGCAATGCACCCCGGTTCGGCCTGAACGTCGGGCACGATTGCCGCAACCGCTTCGGCCAGGGCGGCTTCGCTGCCGGGCTTTGGCACAAGGCGGGCGATCAGGTGGATGGTTTGGTCTGGCATGGTCGGAACTCCTGCGTCGGTGGGGCTTGCGGCCTGCGTACAGCCGACGGGCCCGCGCTGGCGAGCCCATTCGTGCGATCGGCGCAGGGCCGGGATCGCAGTCCCGGCGTTCAGACGCCCCGTATCGGGCCTGACTGGCCTGTGCGGCGCTGTCCGATCTGAAACAGGATCGCGACGAGCGCTGCCGCGAAACCCGCTGCGGCACCCAGGCCCAGTGCCCAGCGCGGGCCGAGATGGTCGGCCACCCAACCCACGATCGGTGCTCCGATCGGGGTTCCGCCCAGCGCGATGCCGATGCGCAGCGCCATCACCCGCCCGCGCATCGCGGGCTCGGTCGATAGCTGCATCAGGCTGTTGGTCGTGTTGGTGAAGATCAGCGCGGCTACGCCGGTGATCACCAGGGCGGCCGCAAACAGCCAATAAGTGGGCGCGATCGCCGCCAGCGTGCAGCCGATCCCGAAAAATCCGGCGCCCGCCAGCAGGGTGGAAAATTTCGGCTGTGCACGGCCGGCGTTGATCAGCGCCCCGCTCAGCGTGCCCACCGCCATGAACGACGACAGCAGGCCATATCCAAGCGCGTTGGCGTGGAACACGCCGACCGCCATGGTGGAAATGAAGATCGGGAAATTCAGCCCGAACGTGCCGATCAGGAACAGCATCATCAGTACCGCCAGCAGATCGGGACGCGCCCAGACATAGCGGAACCCTTGCGTAAAGCTGCCACGAGTGTGTTGCGCCCGGGGATGCGCGTGCAGATCGGCAACGCGCAACAGCATCAACGAGGCCAGCACCGCGACAAACGACGCGCCGTTGAGCAGGAATGCCCAGCCGGTACCGACTGCCGCGATCAGCAGCCCCGACAGGGCCGGGCCGACCATCCGCGCACCGTTGAACGAACTGGAATTGAGCGCGACGGCGTTGGCGAGATGCGTATCGCCCACCAGTTGCGCGACAAACACCTGCCGCACCGGTGCATCAAAGGCCGCCGCGCTGCCGAACAGGAACGCAAACACATAGACATGCCAGAGCTGGACTATGCCGCTGACCGTAAGGACGCCCAGCACCAGCGCGAGCGCGCCCATCGTCGCCTGGGTGGCGATCAGCAGCTTGCGCTGGTCAAGATGATCGGCGGCATAGCCTGTCCACGGCAGCAGGAGCGCCTGTGGTGCGAACTGGAGCGCCATGACCAGTCCGACGGCCGAGGCGCTGTGGTGCGTCAGCACAGTCAGCACCAGCCAGTCCTGCGCGGTGCGCTGCACCCATGTACCGACATTGGAAACGAATGTGCCGGCGATCCACAGCCGATAGTTGACGCTATGGAGCGACCGGAACAGGCCCCGTTCCGGTGCGTTCACGGGTGCTGCGGCGCATTGCCGCCGTTGAACCGGCCGAAGTGCCTGGCCGCAAACAGGCCGAGCGCCAACATGCCCGCGCCCAGTGCCGCCGCGGCGCGGGTGTCGCGCAGATCAAAGTCGCCGACGCGGCACACCAGCACATAGAACGCGACGAGATTGGCGAAACCCCAAAGCAGATTCACCGTCGAGGAAGAAAAGCCCTCGCCGTGTGGTTTGGCGAACGGGCTCTGGAACGGTCGGCCCATCGTGCCGCTGACAACGTGCGGGATCGCATTGGCCAGAAAGGCGCCGCCGAAGAAATAGCACAGGAGATGGGGCCAGGGCATGTCAGTCGCGCCTTTCCAGCAAAGCGATGATGTCGTCGGTGGTGCCGGTCTCACCCAGCCTGGGAAACACATGGTGGATGCTGTAATCGTGCGCCTGCGGGCGGGGATCGGTCATCGCGTCGATCGCCAGCGTCACGTTGAAGCCCAGTTCATAGGCCTGGCGCGCCGTCGCCTCGACACCGGTTCCGGTCGCGATGCCGGTGATCACGACTTGCGTGACAGCCAGCGCGTTGAGCCGCGCGTGCAGATCGGTGCCGGCAAAGGCGCCCCAGGTCCGCTTGGTGACGACGATGTCACCGGGTTGCCGGCCCAGTTCGGGCACGAATTCGGCAAAGTCGGCGGGCAATGTGCCCAGATCGCGTCGCGGCTGTTCGGTGCGGCCCGGCGCGCCGCCCACCACGTTGACCAGCACGACCGGCAGGCCAAGGGCGCGAAACGCGTCCGCCAGCATACGGCTGCGCGCGATCACGTCCGCGACGGGCGCGAGGCCGACCAGTCCCTGCTGCAGATCGACCACGATAAGTGCAGTCTGCGGATCGAGCACCGTTAACGCCATGCGATTGTCCTTTGCACAGTCAGTCTTCGACCAGGCGGCGCAGCAGCACGACCGCCGCCGCCAGTTGCTCCTGCTCCGGCGCAGACAGCCGCGATTCGATGGTGCGCGCCAGCCAGTCCTGCCGTGCCGCGCGCCCTTCGGCGATCCGTCGGCGGCATGCCTCGGTCAGCGACAGCAGCGTCTGGCGCCCGTCGCCCGGATCGGGCGCGCCGTGCACGAGACCGGCACTTTCCAGTGCGGCGATGATCGCGCCCATCGATTGCGGTCTGATCCCTTCGGCGCGGGCCAGGCTGGATGTGGTCGCCTGACCGTCCTTTTCCAGACGCAGCAACACCGCCGTCTGCGAAGGTGTCAGATCGCCGACATCCGCCTGTTCGCGCAACCGGCGCTTCAGCCGGCCGGCCAGCCCGCGAATATCCTGCGCCAGGGTTGTCGCGCGGGTGTCATGCGTCGTGTCGGGGGTGGAAGTCATGCGCGGACTATAGATATGTGAAGTTTACCTGTAAAGATAAACTTCACATATTCGATCGGCGCGGTCGCCCGCTCAGCCCAGACGCATCGACACCTCGACATCTTCGGCAAACGGCACCGAGACATAGCCGCGATCGTGCGCGCGCACCCGGGCGAGGTATTCGGGGCAATAGTCGGCGTTGTCGGCCACGATCAGCGCGCCGGGGCGCAGATGCGGTTCGACCAGTGCCAGCACATCGCCATAGAGCGCCTTGGCCCCATCGAGCAGCAGCAGATCGACCGTGTGTGGCAGGTTGCCAGCCAGTGTTTCCAGCGCATCGCCCGCGCGAATTTCGACCAGATCGGCCAGTCCGGCCTCGGCCAGATGGGCGCTGGCCCGCGCGATCTTGCCGGGTTCGAACTCGCTGGTGACCAGGTGTCCGCCGCCGTTGTCGCGCAGCGCCGCCGCCAGATGCAGCGTCGACAGGCCGAACGAGGTGCCGAATTCGACAATCGCGCGCGCGCCGGTGGACCGCGCCAGCATGTAAAGCAGGCGACCGGTCTCGCGTGAGACCGGCAGCGGCACGTCCTTCAGTGCGCCGTACAGCCTTTGCCAGTCGGTCTTGCTGTGCATCAGGCGGTCGCGTTCTTCGGGCGAGGTCTGCGCAAAAATCGGCAGGGCTTCGGGGCGGGAGGCATCGGCCTCGGCAAACAGACGATCGAGCAGCGGCGCGCACGGAGCGGTGGTAAGCGTGGTCATCGTGTCTTTCCTTGCGAACGCCGGGGTGAATTGCGTTCCGAAGGAAAATATGAGCAATTGTTCACGTTTTCTAATCGCATTGGCCGAACGCTCGATGACCTCACCCGTAACCCCGCGTCTTTCCACGCGAAAACAGCCCCGACAGCAGCGTTCTGCAGGTGTGGTGCAGGCGATTCTCCAGGCGGCGGCTCAGGTTCTGGCGGCCGAGGGCGCCGCGCGTTTTACCACCGCGCGCGTGGCCGAACGGGCCGGGGTCAGCATCGGCTCGCTCTATCAGTATTTCCCCAACAAGGCGGCCATCCTGTTTCGCCTGCAAAGCGATGAATGGCGCGACACGCGCGCGATGCTGGCCGCTTTGCTGGCCGACACCAGCCTGTCACCACCCGCACGGCTGCGCGCGGCGGTGCATGCGTTCGTGGCGTCGGAATGCGAGGAAGCGGCGATGCGCCAGGCGCTGGAAGATGCCGCGCCGCTCTACCGCGACGCGCCCGAGGCCCGCGCCGTGCAGAGCGAGGGGTTCGCGGCGGTGCTGGCATTCCTGCGCGAGGCAGCGCCGCGCGCGAACGAAGCCACGCTGGCGATCGCCGCAGACGTGATGATCGGCACGTTCAAGGCGCAAGGCAAGGCCGTGTCGCAACGCGTGAGCACGCCCGAGGCCGTCATCGCCCACAGCGAGGCGATCGCCGATATGCTGTGCGCCTATCTGGCCACGCTTGATCGCGCCTGACTGAGTGCAGTCCCGGTCAGGACGGTGGCACTTTCGAAACAGCCTCTCAGAATCGTTCGACCCATGGGCGCAATTCGATTTCCCAGGTCCAGGCGTTACGCGGTTGCGCCAGCACCGACAGATAGGTCTGCGCGATCGCATCGGGGTCCAGCGTGCTGTCGGGGTGTTCGGCGGGATCGGGGCGGACGGCGCTGCGCACGCTGCCGTCGATCACGAAATGGGCGACATGGATGCCCTGGGGGGCCAGTTCGCGCGCGGCGCTCTGCGCCAATCCGCGCAGGCCGAACTTGCCGATGGCAAACGCCGACGATCCGGCAAAGCCCTTGACGCTGGCGGTCGCGCCAGTCAGCAGGATGGCGCCTTTGCCCAGCGGGATCAACCGCCGCGCCGCCTCGCGCGTGACCAGAAACCCGCCGAATGCGGAAACCTCGATCGCGCGGCGGACCTCTTCGGGATCAAGCTCTGCAATGGCGCCGCGCGCACGGCCGCTGGCGTTGTAGACTACCACTTCGGGCACGCCGATGCGCGCCTCCACCTGGGAAAACAGCGTTTCGACCGACGCCGGGTCGGTGGCATCGACCGCAAACAGCGCGGCGCCGGTCGCTTGCGCCAGCGGTGCCAGCTTGGCGGTGTTGCGCGCCGCCGCCGCCACCTGCAATCCGGCCGCGGTGAGTGCGTGCACCAGCGATGCACTGATCCCCGGCCCGGTGCCGACAACCAGCGCGGTGTGATAGGGCAGCGGACGGCGGTCATGGACATCGATCACGGCAAGCACTCCTGTCGGCGGTCAATAGGCTGCGGTGAAGCGGGCCTTGATGTGGCGGCCCTGTTCCAGTTCGTCGACCAGCGCGATGGCATAGTCGGCAAAGCTGATCTTGCTTTCGCCGTTTTCATCGGTGACCAGTTCGTCTTTGCCGAGCCGGAAATGGCCCAGCCGGGGCCCTTCGAAAATGAACGAGGCGGGCGAGAAAAAGGTCCAGTCGATATCGTCGACACCGCGCAGATCGTCGAGGAAATCGACCCCGCCCTGCGCGGCCGCCTTCCAGGCTGCGGGAAATTCGGGCGTGTCGATCAGCCTGACGCCGGGCGCGACTTCCAGGCTGCCCGCACCGCCCACCACCAGCAACCGCGTGACGCCGACCTGACGCAGTGCCGACAGCAGGGTCTGTGCGGGAATGTCGAAGTGCAGCGCGCTGATGACGGCCTGCGCCCCGGTGATCAGGCCCGCCAATGCCGCCGGGTCTGCCGCATCGCCCGGCAGTGCTGTCACGCCGGGCAGGGTCGCGATCGCCTCTGGCTTGCGCGCGATGCCCAGCACCGTGTTGCCGCGTGCGACCAGTTCGGCCACGATTTCCTTGCCGGCGCGGCCGCTGGCGCCCAATACGACGATGGTCATGGCTGTCTGTCCTGTTTGCGGGCAAGCCCCGTATGGCCCGACGATAGCGCAGTCGCACCCGTTGCGTGCCTGAGATTTGCTTGCCGACCCTACAGTTTTTCAAACGCGCCCGTCGGACAAGTGCAACACCCGGTCGGCCAGCAAGGCCTTTTCAAGGACTTCATGACCACAGATCATATGGTCGGGCGGTTCTGGTCTTCCATCTGGTGCGACAGGTGCTGCACGAACAGCGAGGCGGGGGCCGAAATGAACCGTCCGGCCGCGGTGATCACCGACAATGTCGACAGCTCCAGCCGTTCTTCGATCAGCGGCAGGAACACCAGCGACCCGTCGGCAATTTCATTGAGCGCATCGAACGCCGACAGCCAGCCGATGCCCACGCCGCTGAGCGTGAGCGCCTTCATCATCCGCGTGCTGTTGACTTCGGCCACTCCGCGCAAGCTGGTGCCCATCCGCCGGTTCCACGCTTTTTCGAGAATCCAGCGCAGCGACAGGTTTTCGGCAGGCACGATCAGCGATTCGCCGACGCAATCGAGTAGGCTGATCTGGCCTTTGCCCGCCAACGGATGATCGGGCGGCACCACCGCGCCCAGATCATAGATTACCGTGCGCTCGATCCGCACCGCCGCGTTGTCGGGCGGATTGACCGTGATGCCCAGTTCGAAATTGCCCTTGAGCACGTGCTCCACCACGCCTTGCGCGCCATCGACGGTCACATTGAAATGGATGCCGGGATAGGCCTCGCGGAATGTCCTGATGCCGCTGGCAACGAATTCGCTGGCCCCCTCGATCAGGCCAAGCATGACTTCGCCGCGCCGCAGGCCGACCAGATTGTCGATTTCGGCGGTGATGCGTTGCATGTCGCGCCGCCAGCGGCGCACGCCATCGAGCAACAGTTCGCCCGCCGCCGTCAGGCGCATCCCGGTCGCGGTGCGTTCGAACAGGCGGGTGCCGAATTCTTCTTCCAGTTGCAGGATCTGGCGATCGACCGCCGAAGGCGCAATGCGCAGCGAATCCGCCGCACGCCGCAGGGCGCCGCGCTTGGCGACTTCCTCGAAATAGATGGCGGCCCTGGCAAAGATCATCGTGACTGTCTCCACGTCGGCGCCGCATGCGCGGCCTGATCGGGTATTAGGCCGAATTTTGCGAATGGGCAGGCGGCATTTTTGCCAGGAATGCGCGCGCCCTGCCAGAAAATGCAACCGATCGCTGGCAAGTGTCCTCATTTTGAGAACAATCATTTCGATATTCGGCTATGGATTTCGATCGCGAACCCCGGCAATCCGACCTTTGGCGGGTGGGCCAAACCGGCGCGCAGTTTCGATGTCAGGGAATCGGCGGACATGATCACACAGCATGCGCGCCACGGCATGGTTACCGCGCCTCATGCGCTGGCCAGTGCCGCCGGGCGCGCCGTGTTGCAGGACGGGGGCACCGCGGTTGAGGCCTGCGTGGCGACGGCCGCGGCGCTGGCGGTGGTCTATCCGCACATGACCGGGATCGGCGGCGACGGCTTCTGGCTGATCCGCGAGGCCGACGGCCGGATTCACGGCGTGCATGGCTGCGGCGGCGCGGCGGCAAAGGCCGATCTGGCGCTCTATGCCGGGCTTAATGCGGTGCCGTGGCGCGGGCCGCTGGCGGCCAACACCGTGGCGGGCACGATTTCCGGCTGGCAGGCGGCGCTGGCCAGCGACGGAGGCAATCTGCCGCTCGAACGCCTGTTGCGCGATGCGATCGCCCATGCCGAAACGGGTGTGCCCGTAACCGGCGGCGGGGCGCAGATTGCGCAAGGCAAAGCCACTGAATTGCGCGCCCAGCCGGGGGCCTATGCGGCGATTTTTGAGCCGCAGGGCGTACCCTTGCGCGAAGGGGACAGCTTGCGCCAGCCGGCGCTGGCGCAGACTTTGCGCCGACTGGTCGCGGATGGGCTGGACTCGTTCTATCGCGGATCGCTGGCGGCGGAGATTGCTGCCGATCTGGAACGCTTGGGCAGCCCGGTCGCATACGAGGATCTGGCCGCGCATCACGCCACGCGACCGGACCCGTTGCACGTGCCAACCGCGCAGGGCACGCTCTACAATTCGGCGCCACCGACGCAAGGCGTGGCCTCGTTGCTGATCCTGGCGCTGTTTGACCGGCTGACAGCGGACCGGGCCGACGGCTTTGACCACGTTCATGGCCTGATCGAGGCGACCAAGCAGGCGTTTGTGTGGCGCGATGTGCATTGCGGCGATCCCGCGCTGATGGAGGTCGATGCGCAAAGCCTGCTGGGCGATCCGGCGGCGCTCGATGCGATGGCGGCGGCGATCGATCCCCGTCACGCGCTGCCATGGCCGCAACCGAGCCAATGGGGCGATACCTGCTGGTTCGGCGCGGCGGATGCGCGCGGGCAGGTCGTCTCGTGCATCCAGAGCACGTATTTCGAATTCGGATCGGGGCTGGTGCTGCCCGCCACCGGGATCACCTGGCAAAACCGGGGCGCCTCGTTCCGGCTGGCCGCCAGTGGCTGGAACGCGCTGCGGCCCGGGCGCAAGCCGTTTCACACGCTCAACCCCGCGCTGGCGGTGCTGCGCGACGGGCGCGTGATGGCCTATGGCACGATGGGCGGCGAGGGGCAGCCGCAGACGCAGGCCGCGCTGTTCACCCGCTATGCCCGCTATGGCGATGATCTTCAGGCCGCGATCAGCGCGCCGCGCTGGTTGCTGGGGCGCACCTGGGGCGAGACATCGACTTCGCTCAAGATCGAGGATGGCTTTGCGCCAGACCTTTATGCGGCGCTGGCGGGTGCGGGGCACGCCGTCGAGCGGGTCGGCGGGCCGACCGCGATAATGGGGCATGCGGGCGCGCTGGTGCGCCATGCCGACGGACGCATCGAGGGCGCCAGTGATCCGCGCAGCGATGGCGAGGCGGCGGGATGGTGATCGCCAGCCCCGGCGGCGCGCGCGCGGTGGCCCGCTGCGACGCGCTGGGCCGCTTGCCTTTTTCCGACATCGCCGACGGGCTCTATCGCGGCTATCTGACCCCCGCGCACCGCGCCGCGATCGATCAGGTGGCGGCATGGATGCGCGAGGCGGGGATGGATACGCGCCTCGATCCGGCGGTGAACCTGATCGGGCGGTACGAGGGCACTGCGCCGGGCCCGCCGCTGATCATCGGCAGCCATCTCGACAGTGTGCGCGACGCGGGGTGCTATGACGGGCCGTTGGGCGTGATGCTGGGTATCGAATGCGTGGCGGCGCTCCATGCCGCCGGACGCCGCCTGCCCTTCGCGATCGAGGTGATCGCGTTTGGCGATGAGGAAGGCAGCCGCTTTCCCGCCGCCATGCTGACCAGCCGGGCGCTCGCCGGAACGCTGGACGATGTGCCTGATCTGGTCGATGCCGACGGCATCACCCTGCGCACCGCGCTGGCCGGGTTTGGCAGCGCGCCCGATCGGCTGGCTCTGGCCCGCCATCCCGGCGCGATCGCCTATCTGGAGGCGCATATCGAACAAGGCCCGGTGCTCGAAGCCGAGGGGCTGGCGCTGGGCGTTGTCACCGGGATCGCCGCGCAAGTGCGCTATGCCACGACGGTCAGGGGCACGGCGGGGCATGCCGGAACATGCGCGATGCCGCTGCGCCGCGATGCGCTGGCGGGAGCGGCGGAGATGGTCTGCGCGATCGAGGCACAGGCGCTGGCGCGGGGCGGCGATCTGGTCGCCACGGTCGGGCGGATGGAGGTGCGACCCGGCGCGGCCAACGTGATCCCCGGCGACGTGCGGTTCACCATTGATGTGCGCGCGGGCGAAGATGCGCGGCGCGATGCGGCGGCTGAAGACATCATTGATGCCATTCAAGCGATTGCCGACCGCCGCGATCTCGATTTTGATGTGCAGCGCATTCACGTCCTGCCCGCCTCGCCGTGCGATCCGTACCTGATGGATGGGCTGGAGGAGGCGCTGGTCGAGGCCGGGCATCCCGCGCGCCGGCTGGTCTCGGGCGCCGGGCACGATGCCATGGTGATGGCGGCGCTGGCGCCGACCGCGATGCTGTTCATCCGCTGTCGCGACGGGATCAGCCACAACCCCGCCGAGCACGTCGAGATCGCCGATGTCGCGGCGGCGCTGACAGTGATGCAGCGCTTTGTCGAAAAACTGGGAGAATGCCGTGCTTGACCCCTTGCTGTTTGGCGAGATCGATCCGCCCCAGCGGCTGTTGATGGGGCCGGGGCCAGTCAATGCCCACCCGCGCGTGCTGCGCGCGATGAGCGCCGATCTGCTCGGCCAGTTCGATCCCGAAATGACCGGCTATATGAACCAGGTCATGGCGCTCTATCGCCCGGTGTTCGGCACGACCAATCGATGGACGATGCTGATCGACGGCACCGCGCGCGCCGCGATCGAGGCTGGTCTGGTCAGCCTGTTGCAGCCCGGCGATACGGCGCTGGTGGTCAATTTCGGCCGCTTTGGCCTGTTGCTGCAAGAGATTCTCACCCGGATCGGCGTCAGCTATGAAACCGTCGATGCGCCCTGGGGCGAAGTCGTGCCGATCGAGGCGATCCGCGCGGCGGCCTTGCGCACCGCGCCGCGCGTGATCGCCACGGTCCATGGCGATACGTCGACCACGATGGCCCAGCCGCTCGACGGGATCGGGGCGATCGCGCGCGAAGTGGGCGCGCTGGTCTATGTCGATGCCACCGCGACGCTGGGCGGGATGGATATCGCCACCGACCGGTGGGGGGTGGATGTGGTGACCGGCGGATTGCAGAAATGCCTGGGCGGCCCTTCGGGCGTCGGCCCGATCACCGTGTCCGACCGCGCGGCAGACCATATCTTCAGCCGCCGTCATGACGAACGCGGCATCCGCGCGGCCGGCGCGGTCGACGGGCCGGGCGCGCGCATCGCATCGAACTATTTCGATCTGGCGATGATCATGGATTACTGGAGCGAAAAGCGGCTCAACCACCATACCGAGGCGACCTCGATGCTCTATGGCGCGCGCGAATGTGCGCGCATTGCCCTGGGTGAAGGGTTGCCCGCGCGCTATGCCCGCCATCGTGCGGCAGGCGCAGCGATGAGCGCGGGGCTGCGCGCGATGGGCCTGACGTTGTTTGGCGACGATGCCCATCGCATGACCAATGTCACCGGCGTCTATATCCCCGCCGGGATCGATGGCGAAAGCGTGCGCACGATGATGCGCGAGGCGTTCGAGATCGAGATCGGCACCGCGTTCGGGCCGCTGGTCGGCAAAGTCTGGCGGCTGGGCGCGATGGGCTACAACGCGATGAAGCACAAAGTGCTGCTGACTTTGGCCGCGCTCGAAGCCACGCTGAAGGCACATGGTCATGTCGTGCCGCTGGGCGAGGCGGTGCCCGCCGCGCTGGCCGCGTGGGAGGCCGCATCATGAGCCGCGATCTGGTCGGCTATGGCGGCAGCCCGCCACGCGCCGCCTGGCCGGGCAGCGCGCGCGTGGCGGTGCAATTCGTGATCAATTACGAAGAGGGCGCGGAAAACTGCGTGCTCAACGGCGATGACCTGTCCGAAGGGTTCCTGTCGGAAATGGTCGGGGCGGCGCGCCACCCGGCGCGGGCGATGGCGATGGAAAGCCTTTATGAATATGGCAGTCGCGCCGGGTTCTGGCGCCTGCACCGGCTGTTTGCCGACCGGCAGGTGCCGGTTACCGTGTTTGGCGTGGCCAGTGCACTGGCGATCAACCCGGCGGCGGTGGAGGCCATGCTGGGTGCGGACTGGGAAATCGCCAGCCACGGCCTGCGCTGGATCGATTACCAGACCGTGCCCGAAGCAGTCGAGCGCGACCATATCGCACAGGCCATCGCCTCGCACACCCGCGTGACCGGCAGTCGCCCGCTGGGCTGGTATCAGGGTCGCACCAGCCCCAACACCGCGCGGCTGGTGGTCGAAGAGGGCGGGTTCATCTACGATGCCGACAGCTATGCCGACGACGTGCCCTATTGGGACCGGCGCCATGGCAAGGCGCAGTTGATCGTGCCCTACAGCCTCGATGCCAACGACATGAAATTCGTCGCGCTCAACGGGTTTACCGAGGGCGAACAGTTCTTTGCCTATCTGCGCGACACGTTCGACCAGTTGCGCGAGGAAGGCGGGCGGATGATGTCGATCGGCCTGCACGGGCGCGTCGCCGGGCGTCCGGCGCGGGCGCGCGCGGTGGCGCGGTTTGTCGATCATGTGCTGGCCAGCGGCGATGCGTGGATCGCGCGCCGCATCGACATTGCCCGCCATTGGATGGAGATCCACCCCGCATGACCATCGATGATCCCGCGCTGCTGGCCGAAGTGACCAGGGCCTTTTACGAATATGAGCGCGCGCTGATGGCCGATGACATTCCGGCGATGGATGCGCTGTTTCACGACGCGCCCACCACCAACCGCTATGGCGTGGGCGAAGTGCTCTATGGCATCGAGGCGATCCGCGCATTCCGCAAGGGGCGGGGCGGATCGCCGCAGCGGCGGCTGGGGCGCGTGGCGATCACCGTCTATGGCGACAGCTTTGCCACCGCCGATGCCGAGTTTTTTCGCGAAGGGTCAGACCGGCGCGGGCGCCAGACGCAGGCATGGGTGCGCTTTGCCGATGGCTGGAAAGTGGTTTCCGCGCATGTCAGTCTGGAAGGGGCCACGTCTTGAGCGCCCGGCATCCGCAAGCCCTGTTCGAACACAGCCCGTGGGTCGAGGCGCGCGCCGATGCCGCGCCCTCGTCGGGCGACCGCCATGCCGACCTGATGGCGGTGGTCCATGGCGCCAGCCGCGATGAACAGCTCGCGCTGATCCGCGCGCACCCTGAACTCGCGGGCAAGGCGGCGATCGACGGCTCCCTGACCGAGGCGAGCGCCGCCGAACAGGCGAGCGCCGGGCTCGACCGGCTGACCCGGGCGGAGTTCGATCGCTTTCACACGCTCAACGCCGCCTATCGCGAACGCTTTGATTTTCCGTTCATCATCTGCGTGCGCCTGACCGACAAGGCGGGGATTCTGGCGGCCATGGAGGCGCGTCTGGCCAATCCGCCCGAGGCAGAGATTGCCGCCGCGCTTGCCGAAATCGGCAAGATCGTGAAGCTCCGGCTGGAGGATCAGGCGTGAATTTTGATCTGGCAGAATGGCTCAATCTGGCGATCCGGTGGCTGCACCTGACGGCGGGCATCGCCTGGATCGGCTCGTCGTTCTATTTCGTCTGGCTCGACAACCATCTCACGCCGCCTGCCTCGGGCGATGCGTCGGGCGAAGTGTGGTCGGTGCATGGCGGCGGGTTCTATCATGCGCAAAAGTACCCGGTTGCCCCCAAACATATGCCCGACGACCTGCACTGGTTCAAATGGGAGGCCTATTTCACCTGGCTGAGCGGGTTTTCGCTGCTGGTGCTGGTCTATTACTGGAACGCGGCGACATTCCTGATCGATCCGGCCAAGGCGGCGCTGGCGCCGTGGCAGGCAGTGGCGATCGGTCTGTCGGCGCTCGTGCTGGGCTGGCTGTTCTATGATCTGGCGTGCAAATCGCCGCTGGGGCGCAACAATCGCCTGCTGGGTGCGGTGTGGTTTGCGTTCCTGCTGGGCGCGGCCTTTGCGCTCAACGCGGTGTTCCAGGCGCGCGGGGCCTATCTGCACATCGGCGCGATGCTGGGCACGGTGATGGCGGCCAACGTGTTCTTCGTGATCATCCCCAACCAGCGCAAGGTGGTGGCCGACCTGATCTCCGGGCGCACCCCCGATCCGGCGCTGGGCAAGGCGGGCAAGCAGCGATCGCTGCACAACAATTACATGACCTTGCCGGTGCTGTTCATCATGATCAGCCCGCACTATCCGATGACCTATGGTGCCGAGCGTCCCTGGCTGGTGCTGGCGCTGCTGGGGCTGACCGGGGTGGCGGTGCGCCATGTGTTCAACTTGCGCCACCGCGCGCAACCGACCGGCGCCGCGATGGCGCTGGCCGCTGTGCTGGCGCTGATCAGCGTTACTTATGTGTCGCTGGAAAAGGCCGCGCCTGCCAAGGCAGCCACGGCCGGTCCGGTCACTTATGCCGAAGTGCAGCCGATCTTTGCGCGGCACTGCATGGCCTGCCACAGCAAACACCCGACCAATCCCGCGTTCGCCACGCCGCCGCTGGGGGTCGAACTCGACAGCTATGCCCATGCCAGCGCGGTGGCGCAGCGTATCAAGGCGGTCGCGGTCGACGCGCAGATCATGCCGCTTGGCAACACCACCGGCATCACGCTGGATGAACGCCGCAAGCTGGGCGCGTGGATCGCCGCAGGAGCGCCGCAATGATCACACTGTCCACCCATGTGCTCGACACCGCGCACGGCACACCCGCCGCCGGGATCGCGCTGGCGCTCGAAAATGCCGAGGGGGTTGTGCTGTTCAGCGCCGTGACCAACGCCGATGGCCGGTGCGCCGATCTGCCGCGCCTCGTCGCGGGGCGCTATCGGCTGGTGTTCGGCGTGGCGGCCTATTTCCGTGCGGCGGGGGTTGTGCTGGCCGATCCGCCGTTTCTCGACCGCGTGGCGATCGATTTCGGGGTGGCGGGCGATGCCGGGCATTACCATGTGCCGCTGCTGGTTTCGCCTTATGCCTATTCGACCTATCGCGGCAGTTGAGCGATGACCCAGACCCCCGCACAGCCAGTGCCCGCAGGCCTGTTTGAGCAGGCCCACGATCTTGATGATGCCGCGCTGGTCGCCGCGCTCGGCTGGCCGGTGCCGCTGCCATGCGTGCCGGGGGTGGCGTCCAATCTGCGCCTGCTGGCCGATCATATCGCCATCATGCGCGGCGCGCGGCGATGACCGCAACGGGCCTCGATGCGCTGGCGATTGCCGCTGCGGTGCGCGCCGGTCGTCTGAAGGCAGTCGATGTCGCGCGCCAGGCGATCGGCCGTATCGATGCCGCTGGCGATCTGCTGGCGATCACGCAGCGCCTCGACGATCGGGCGCTGGCCGAAGCGCGGCGGGTCGATGCCCTGGTGGCGCAAGGGCGCGATCCGGGGCCGCTCGCCGGTGTGCCTTATGCGGTCAAGGATCTGTTCGATGTGGCGGGCCTGCCCACCACGGCGGGATCGGCCAGCCTTGAACACACGGACCCGGCACCGGGCGATGCCGCCGCGATCGTGCGGTTGCAGCAGGCGGGCGCGGTGCTGGTCGGCACCTGCAACATGGACGAATTCGCCTATGGCTTCGTCACCGACAACGCGCGCTGGGGGATCACGCGCAATCCGCACGATCATGCCCGGTTTGCGGGCGGATCGTCGGGCGGATCGGCGGCGGCGGTGGCGGCGGGGCTGGTCAGCTTTGCGCTGGGGTCGGACACCAATGGGTCGATCCGCATTCCGGCGAGCTTTTGCGGGGTCTACGGGATCAAGCCGACGCACGGCTCGCTGCCGATGGAGGGGGTCTATCCGTTTGCGCATACGCTCGACGATATCGGCGTGTTTGCGCGCAGCGCGGGCGATCTGGCGCTGGTCGATGCGGTGTTGCGCGGGTCTTCGCAGGCGGCGGGGGCACCGCACCCTGCGCTGCTGGGCGGCTGGTTCGCGCGCAATCTGACGCCCGCGATGCAGGTGGCGCTGGATGACTTCAGCGCCGCGATCGGCCCTTTGCCCATCGTCGAACTGGTCGAGGTGGAGCGCGCGCGCTCCGCCGCCTTTGTGATAACCGCCTGCGAAGGGGGGCGGTTGCATGCCGCCGCGCTGCGACAGGTTGCCATGGCCTATGATCCCGCGACGCGCGACAGGCTGATCGCCGGAGGCGCACTGCCCGACGCCATTTATGCCGAGGCGCTGGCCTTGCGCGCGGTGTTCATCGAACGCGCGCGCGCCTTGTTCGATCGGCACCGCGTGCTGATCGCGCCGGTGACGATGGGGCCCGCGCCGCTGATCGCCGATCCGACGGTGCTGATCGATGGCACGGCAAAACCGGCGCGCGCCAATCTGGGCCTGTTTACCCAACCGATCAGCTATCTGGGGGTGCCGGTGGTCGCGGTGCCGCTGGCGGTGCCCGGTCTGCCGCTGGGGCTGCAACTGATCGGCGCATGGGGGGATGATGCCGCCGTCATCGCCTTTGCCGCCGATCTGGAACGCCGGGGCCTGATCGGCGCACGCCTGCTGGCCTGATTTTTCACCATCGGTGATGGGAACAACACGTCGGCCGGGCTGGTCCGGCGCGACGCCGCCTGTCTGGTCATGGCGTGGCCTGGTGCTCTAATTTTGAGAGCACACAATTGCTGATTTTGCATATATGCAGAACATAGGTGATCTGCGACTTTTACGCCCGGTCGTTTCGCGCAACACCGTGCCGGTTCCCCGTGAAATCTCCCCAAAAGCAAAAAGAACGGTCGAGAGGGCACATTTCAGGGGGTCAAGGACATGAAACATATCACCAAATTTCCGTTATTCGTCGCAGCGTCCACGTTGGCCATGCTCGCGCCGGTCGCGGCACATGCCGCCGATGCGCCGGCAGCGCCGGATTCCGCTGCGCTTGAAACCATCACCGTGACCGCGCAAAAAGTGACCACCGGCCTGCAAAAGACGCCGATCGCGATCACCGCGCTGTCGGGGGACCAGTTGGGCAAGGCGGACATCCGCGCGGTGATCGATCTCGACAAGCAAGTGCCGGGGATGACCGTGTCGGATACGGGGGCGTTTCCGACCAACATCACCATTCGCGGGGTGGGCTATGACGGGTTGCAGAACCTGTCGGCGCAACCCGGCGTCGCCTTTGTCGAAAACGGCGTCTACATCGCCAGCCCGGTGGCCGTGGTCGCCAGCTATCTGGACATCGGCCAGCTTGAAGTGCTGCGCGGGCCGCAAGGCACGGTCAACGGGCAGAACGCCGATGGCGGCGCGATCAACATCAACACCACCCTGCCCAAACTCGACGCCATGCATGAAAGCGCCGAAGTCAGCTATGGCAGCTACAACTACAACCGCGAACAGGCGATGGTGAACGTGCCGTTGACCCCGACGCTGGCGG
Source organism: Novosphingobium sp. FSW06-99 (assembly GCF_001519065.1). Lineage (GTDB taxonomy): Bacteria > Pseudomonadota > Alphaproteobacteria > Sphingomonadales > Sphingomonadaceae > Novosphingobium. Next base: position 79,686 of record NZ_KQ954258.1, on the reverse strand, counting down.
TGCGGCTGACCGCGCAGCACGAAGGGCATGATGGCTGGTACTATGCGCCGAATTACCCCGGCACCGATCATATCGGCAATGAAGATGCCTGGAGCGCGCGGGCGACGGTGCTGTGGACGCCGACTGACCGGCTGACGATCACCGCCTGGGGTGAATTGTTCAGCAACGACATCAACGGTGTCGGCGCGAAAAACCTGATCGATCCGATCGCCGGCACGCGCACCACCAGCGACGATTACGCCACCCCCAACCAGACGCGCAGCCGCATCGCCGCAACCACGATCGCCTATGACCTGGGCGGGGCGACGCTCAAATCGATCAGCAGCTATCAATATGCCTATATCAACAACCGCAATTCGGCCGATGATCTGTCGACTGCGGAATCGATCGCCTATTACGGCGTCAAGGACAGCATTCCGGTCCATTCGTGGGAGTTGAACACCGTCAACGAGGAAGTGAACCTCGCCTCGAAACCGGGGGGCAAGATCGACTGGATTGTCGGTGCGTTTGTCCAGCACACCGCGGGCAACGAATATGTGTTTGAAGTGCAGCAGGGGGCCAGCCTGATCGGCACGCCCTATACCGTGGGCTATGCGGCGGCGGGCAATCCGGCGGTCTATGACGCGCAATCGGCGGCCTATGGTCTGGCCTTTGCCAGTGTCTCGTTTGCGCACCGCACCTCGGCGGCGGGCTATGGCCAGGCCACCTGGCACGTGACCGACGCACTGCGCCTGACCGGGGGGCTGCGCTACAGCTATGACGACTACAAGGCCTATGTCGCGGCCAATTTCAACACCGCCAACCTGATCAGCGAGTTCAAGAAAGTCACCGGCAAGGCGGTCGTCGAATATGACGTGGTGCCCGCCTCCACGCTTTATGCCAGCTTTTCGACCGGGGTGAAGCCGGGCGGCGCCAACCTCAACACCGATGCGGTGGAAATTCCCGGAACCTTTTCGCATGAATTCGTCCGCGCCTATGAAGTCGGCCTGAAGAACGAATTGTTCGATCACAAACTGCGCCTGAACCTGTCGGCATTCTACAACGATTACCGCAATCTCCAGGCGGATTCGGAAGACCCGATCCCGTTTGGCGGCGGCTTGACCAACATCCCCAAAAGCGAAGTCTATGGTCTGGAAGGCGAACTGACCTGGGTCTTGCCGGATGGCTGGCGCGTGCAGGCCAATGCCACCGGCATGGGCAGCAAAGTGCTCAGCCACGTTCACTTGCTCGATGCCTGGGTGGCACAGGGGATCAACCGCGCCGATGGCGGACCGTTCGTGGGCAATGACATCAACGACCGGTTCACCGCCTATTACGCGTCGGACGTCTATGGCAACCAGTTGGGCCGCGTGCCCAATTTCTCGACCGCCGCGACGATCAGCAAGGCGACCGAGGTTGCCGGGGGCAAGCTCGATACCGCGCTGTCGGCCAATTACCGCTCGCCCTACTGGGAACGCGTCTACAACAACCCGGTCACCGATCTGGTCGGCAGCCAGTTCCTGATTAACGCCAACATCCATTATCAGCCCGCCCAGCACCCCTGGTACATCGAATTGCAGGTGACCAACCTGACCGGCAGCAACGATATCGCCACCCGCTATGCCGAAAACTTCGGCGTGGGCGGCGTGTTCGACGTCTATGTGCCGCCACGCCAGGTGATCGGCCGGTTCGGGCTGAAGTTCTGATGGCAACGAAGGTGCTCGCCACGGGGTCCGACATGGTATCAGGCGGCATGACCAGCCAGAACGATGCCGCCGCGCCCGACAGCGGCGTTGATCATATCCCCGACGGCGGGCACCTGCTGCTGTTTGCCTTGCAGCATGTGCTGGTGATGTATGCAGGCGCGGTGACCGTGCCGCTGGTGATGGGCCGCGCGCTGCATTTGTCGCCACAGGCGCTGACCCTGCTGGTCTGCGCCGATCTGATCGCGGCGGGGGTGGCCACGCTGATCCAGACGCTGGGCATCCCGCGCTTCGGGATCATGCCGGGCGTGGGCATCCGCCTGCCGATCATGATGGGGGTGACGTTTGTTTCGGTCAGCCCGATGCTGGCGCTGGTCGGCACCGCGCCCGACACGATGGCTGCACGCGTGATGATGCTGCCCACGATCTATGGTGCGGTGATCGTCGGCGGGATTTTCGGGCTGCTGGTTGCACCCTTTGTCGGCCGGATGCAGCGATTGTTTCCGCCGACGGTGACCGGCACGGTGATCCTGGTGATCGGCCTGTCGCTGATGCGCATCGCGATCGACTGGTCGGCTGGGGGGCAGCCCGACGACGCGGTCTATGGCGATCCCACCAACCTGGCGATCGCGCTGATCACGCTGTTGACGATTTTTGTGCTGATCAAGTTCAGCCGGGGCCCCTTGCGTTATGGCGCGATCCTGTTCGGGGTAATCATCGGCACGGTGCTGGCGGCGTTGGCCGGGCATGCGGATTTTTCCGAAGTGGCGCGCGCGCCGTGGTTTGCGCTGATCCGCCCGTTCCAGTTCGGCCTGCCCCGGTTTGAAGCGCCGATCGCGCTGGCGATGTGCTTTGTCATGCTGGTTTCGATGGTCGAATCGTTCGGCATGTTCCTCAGCGTGGGGGTGATTGTCGGGCGCCCGGTCAGCGCCGACGATCTGACCCGGGGCTTGCGCGGCGATGCATTGGGCACGCTGATCGGCGGGATCTTCAACACGTTTCCCTATACCTCGTATGCGCAGAACATCGGGTTGATCAGCATGACCGGGGTGCGTTCGCGCTATGTCTGCGCGGCGGGCGGGGGCATCCTGATCGCACTCGGCCTGTGCCCCAAACTGGCCGCCGTGGTGGCCGCGGTGCCCTTGCCGGTGCTGGGCGGGGCAGGGCTGATCATGTTCGGGATGATTGCCGCCACGGGCGTTCGCATCCTGTCCGAAGTCGAACTGACCTATGAACGGCTGGCGGTGATCGCGGCGGCGGTGGCGATGGGGCTGATCCCGGTGCTGTCGCAGAAATTCTTTCAGCACATGCCGGTGGTGCTCGGCCCGATCCTGCATTCGGGGATCGTGCTGGCCTCGGTCACGGCGATATTGCTCAACTTGTTTCTGGAGCCGCGCGGTGCCCCGGCCAGTCACCCGGCGCCGTGATCGATGACCGATGGTATCGATATTCCGGTGCTGGACGGGGATCGGCTGTTTGCCGGTGACGCCGATGCGATTGCCACTTTGCGCGCAGCGGCGCGGCGGCACGGCTTTTTCTACCTGACCGGCCACGGCATCGATGCCGGGCTGATCGACGCGGTGTTCGCGCAAAGCGCGCGGTTTTTCGCGCTGGACGATGCGGCCAAGCAGGCGGTCCATTTGCGCCGCGTTCACCACGCACTGGGCTATGAACCGCTCAAGGCCCAGACGCTGGAGGCTGGGTCGCCGCCCGATCTGAAAGAGGGGTTCTATATCGGGCCCGATATCGCGCCCGACGATCCGGCGGTGCTGGCCGGGCGGTTCGGGGTCGGGCCGAACCAGTGGCCCGAGGGCCTGCCCGAATTTCGCGCGACGATGGCGGCCTATTTCGCAGCGGCGCGCGGGCTGGCGGTACAGGTGATGCGCGCGCTTGCGCTGGCGCTCGATCTGCCCGCCGATCATTTCGCCGGGTTCACCCGCGATCCCGCGTGCCGCCTGCGGCTGTTGCACTATCCGACCCAGCCCGCGCAGGGCGAACCGGGCGAAAAGGGCTGTGGCGCGCATACCGATTTCGGTTCGGTCACGCTGTTGCTGCAGGACGATGCGGGCGGGTTGCAAGTGCAGGACGTGGCGAGTGGCGCGTGGTTCGATGCGCCGCCGATCGCGGGGGCCTATGTGGTCAATCTGGGCGACCTGATCGCGCGGTGGACCAACCACCGGTTCCAGTCAAACCCGCATCGGGTGATCAACAGGTCGGGCCGCGAACGCTATTCGGTGCCGTTCTTCTTCACCGGCAACCGCGACTATGTGGTCGAATGCCTGCCCACGTGCCTCGATCCGGGCGAAGTGCCGCGATACCCGCCGATCACCACCGAGGCGCATCTGACCGAACGCTATGCCGCGACCTATGGCTGAGGCCGCGGCATGATCGGCACCATCGTGCTGATCCATGGCGCATGGCAGGGCAGTTGGGCGTTCGAGGCGTGGCGGCCCTTGCTGGCCGCGCGCGGCTGGCGCAGCGTGGCGGTGGATTTGCCCGGCAACGGCTGGAACCCGCAACCGCTGACCGGCAACGGGCTGGATTGCCAGGCCGCGCATGTGGCGCGGGTGCTGGCCGATCAGCCCGGCCCTTGCGTGGTGCTGGGCCACAGCGGCGGCGGGCTGGCCGCCAGCCAGGTGGCCGAACGGGTGCCCGACCGGGTTGCCGCGCTGGTCTATCTGGTCGGCATGATGCTGCCATCGGGCATGCGCTTTGCCGATCTGATCGCGGCGCAACCAGCGGGCGATTTCGGCGGGATCGGGCCCTATCTCGAATGGAGCCACGGCGGCGCGATGAGCGCGGTGCCCCCACAGGCCGCGCTCGACATATTTCTGCACGATTGCCCGCCCGACGCGGCGCGCCAGGCCGCCGCCCATCTGCGCCCGCAACCAGAGGCCGGGCGCGCGGTCGCCCCCCGGCTCAGTGCCGAACGCTATGGCCGCATCCCTCGTATCTATGTCGAGGCCTTGCAGGACCGCTCGATCGATATCCGGCTGCAACGCGCGATGCAGGCCTTGTCTCCGGGCGCCGCGCGCATCACGCTCGATTGCGGCCATGTCCCGCAACTGGCGATGCCCGATGTGCTGACCGACCGGCTGTGCGGTGCGCTCGACCGGTTGTTTCAGGCGAACAGTTGACGCGCCAGCGCGTGGTGCCGGGCGCGTAGCGCGGCGGTGTCGGTGGTGATCACTTCGCCGTCTTCGACCACCCAGCGCCCGGCCACCATCACCCGGTCGGCGCGCGAGGCGCCGCACAGCACCAGCGTCGCCAGCGGGTCGTGCCCGCCCGAAAAGCGCAAGTCGCGGTCGAGCCGGAACAGCGCCAGATCGGCCTGTGCGCCCACTGCCAGGCGGCCGATATCGGCACGCCCCAGGCACGCCGCCGACCCTTGCGTGCCCCAGCGCAAGGCGTCGAGATGGGTCACTTTGTCGGCGCCATAAGTCAGGCGGCCCAGCAACAGGGCATGGCGCACTTCTTCCATCATGTTGCTGGCATCGTTGGAGGCCGATCCATCGACCGCCAGCCCGACCGGGCTGCCCGCCGCCTCCAGATCGAGCGTGCGGCACTGGCCCGAACCGAGCGTCATGTTCGATGTCGGGCAATGCGCCACACCCACCCCCGCCGCGCCCAGCCGTACGATTTCCGCCGGATCGAAATGAATGCCGTGCGCCAGCCAGGTCTGCGGCCCCATCCAGCCGAGCGCTTCGAGATGGTCGAGCGGGCGGCGGCCAAAGCTGGCCAGGCAGAATGCGGTTTCGTCATGGGTTTCGGCCAGATGGGTGTGCAACCGGCAGTGATGCGCCGCCGCCATCGCGGCGGTATCGCGCATCAATTCCGGCGTGACCGAAAACGGCGAACAGGGCGCCAGCGCGATCTGCACCATCGCGCCGGGTGCGGCATCGTGATGGTGCGCCAGCAGGCGCTCGCTGTCGGCCAGGATCGCGTCATGGCTTTGCACCACTTCGCGCGGCGGCAGCCCGCCGTCATCTTGCGACAGGCTCATCGATCCGCGCGTCAGCACCACGCGCAGGCCCAGCTTGCGCGCGACATCGACCTGGGTATCGATCACCTGTTCCAGCCCTGCCGGAAAGACATAGTGATGATCGGCGGCGCATGTCACGCCCGACAACAGCAATTCGGCCATCGCCAGCTCGCTCGACAGCGCGATCGCGTCGGGCGTCAGGCGTTGCCAGATCGGATAGAGCGCCCCCAGCCAGTCGAACAACCCGCGATTGATCGCGGCGGGATGCGCGCGGGTCAGCGTCTGATAGAAATGATGGTGCGTGTTGATCAGCCCGGGCAGCACGACATGCGCCCCGGCATCGATCGTCTGATCGACCGGCGCCGACGGGCTGCGTCCCGCTGCGATCAGTTCGGCGATCACCCCGCCATCGATAACCACCCCGCCGGCGGCCTGTTCGGCCAGGATTGCCGCCGGATTGCGCAACCATATCCGCATGGATATTCGGCCCTTTCGCATGATTTGCCGCAATCTGCGAAAGACGGGCGGGCATCATGTGTCAAGCAATCCTGCATGACGGGCCGACGCTACAGCGGCAAGGCGGTCTTATAGACCACGGGGCGCAGCGCAAAACTGGTGGTGACCTGGCCCACGCCTTCGATGCGGGTGAGTTTCTGGCGCAGGAAATCCTCGAACGCGCCCAGCGAATCGACCAGAATACGCAACTGGTAATCGGCATCGCCGGTCATCAGATAGCATTCCATCACTTCGGGAAATTCGGCCACGGCGGCTTCGAACAGGGCCAGATGGCGGTCGTCCTGCTGATCGAGCCGGACGCGGATGAACGCGGTGACCGGCAGGCCGACGGTGATCGGATCGACCAGCGCGACATAGCGGAAAATTACCCCGTCGGCCTCCAGCGCGCGCAGCCGCCGCAGGCAGGGCGATGGCGACAGGCCGACTTTCTCCGACAGCTCCTGGTTGGTCATCCGCCCGTCGTGTTGCAGTTCGTCAAGAATGCTGCGGTCGATCGAATCGATGCGACGATCTGGCATGATATCTCCCATTGGCGGCAGTGATGTTCAAAATGTGCCAGAAATTGGCAGATCATGCCAGTTAAGTTCAATTTGCCAGCCGATTTCGCAAGGACATGCCCCGCCCGTCGGCGCTAATCCGGGCACATCTGACGCGATGCACCGCGCAGCGCACAAAGGGCATTGGCCGATGACGACGACGCTTTCCACCGACCGGCAGGACCTGATCGCGACGCTCGACGCGCTGGAACAGCGGCTGCTGTGGCTGTCGTCGTGGACGATCCACAATGCCAACCATCTGCGGCCAAAGCGCGATGGTTTGAAAGTGGGCGGGCATCAGGCCAGTTGCGCATCGATGACCGCGATCATGGCGGCGCTCTATTTTCACGCGCTGGGGCCGAACGACAAAGTTGCGGTCAAACCGCACGCCGGGCCGGTGCTGCATGCGATCCATTACCTGTTGGGCAACCAGACGCGCGACAAGTTGCAGGCTTTTCGCGGGCTGGGCGGGGCACAAAGCTATCCCAGCCGCACCAAGGACACCATTCCGGTCGATTTTTCGACCGGGTCGGTCGGGCTGGGCGTGGCGATCACTGCCTTTTCCAGCCTCGTGCAGGATTATCTGATCGCGCACGGGCAATTGCGGCAGGCCGATGCCGGGCGGATGATCGCGCTGATGGGCGATGCCGAGCTTGATGAAGGCAATATCTACGAATGCCTGATCGAGGGCTACAAGCACGATTTGCGCAATTGCTGGTGGGTGGTCGATTACAACCGCCAGTCGCTCGATGCCACCACCGCCGACCGCATGTTCCGCCGGTTCGATGATATTTTCGAAACCTGCGGTTGGCGAGTGATCACGCTGAAACACGGCCGGCTCCAGCGCGAGGCGTTTGCCCGCCCCGGCGGCAAGGCGCTGGAAGAGTGGATCGACAGTTGCCCCAATGCCGAATTCGCCGCGCTGACCTATCAGGGCGGGGCGGCCTGGCGCGAGCGGTTGATGACCGATCTGGGGGGACGGCGCCATGTCCGTGGCCTGCTCGACAGCTTTGATGATGCGGCGCTGGCCCGGTTGATGGGCAATCTGGGCGGCCATTGCGTTGAAACGCTGATCGATGCGTTTGACGCGGCCAATGACGAACGCCCGACGCTGTTCATTGCCTATACCGTCAAGGGCCACGGGCTGCCGCTGGCCGGGCACAAGGACAACCATTCGGGCATGATGAGCCCGACGCAGATGGACCAGTTCCGCGCGCAACTGGGCATCACGCCGGGGCACGAATGGGACAAGTGGTGCGGGTTGGGCGACAATGCCGCGCGCGCCCTGCAGACGTTTGTCGATGCCAGCCCGATCGCCCACCACCGTGCCGAGGCCGCCGCGCCGGCGATTCCGGTGCCCGCGATCCCCTTTCCCGAAGGCGATACGCAATCGACCCAGGCCGCGTTTGGCCGCGTGATGATGGATCTGGCCAAATCGGGCGCGCCGCTGGCCGACCGGCTGGTGACCACCGCGCCCGACGTGACGCAGACCACCAATCTGGGCGCGTTCGTCAACCAGCGCGGGCTGTTCCGGCGCCAGGAACTGGGTGACGTGTTCCTGCAGGCCAAAATCCCCTCGACGCAGAAATGGCTCCAGCATGCGGCGGGCCAGCATGTCGAACTGGGCATTGCCGAAAACAACTTCTTTCTGGCGCTGGCCGCGTTCGGGCTGGCCGGGCCGCATTTCGGCACGCGGTTGCTGCCGGTCGGCACGGTCTATGATCCGTTTGTCGCGCGCGGGCTCGATGCGCTGAACTATGGCTGTTACATGGACAGCCGCTTTCTGCTGGTCGGCACCCCGGCGGGGCTGACGCTGGCGGCCGAAGGCGGCGCGCACCAGTCGATCAACACCCCGCTGATCGGCATGGGCCAGCCCGGCCTTACCGCCTATGAGCCTGCCTTTGCCGACGAAGTGGCGGTGATGATGGCGCATGCCTTTGACCTGATGCAGCGCCCTGATGGCGGATCGGTCTATCTGCGCCTGTCGACCCGCGCGATCGCGCAGGAAGTGCGCGGCGACGATGCGTGGCAGGCCAATGCGCTGGCCGGTGGCTATTGGCTGCGTCGCCCCGCCGAGGGGGCAGAGGCGGCGATCGTGTTTTCCGGCGTGGTCGCGCCCGAGGCGCTGGCGGCGTGGGAACAACTGGCCGACGACATTCCGGGCCTTGGCCTGCTCAATGTCACATCGCCCGATCTGCTGCACCGGGGCTGGTCCGCGCGGCGCGCGGCGCGCTGGCAGGGCAGAGCTCCGGTTTCGTGCCACGCCGAAGCGCTGCTGGCGCCGCTGGCGCCGGGCGCCGGGCTGATCACCGTGCTCGACGGGTCGCCGGCGGCGCTGTCATGGCTGGGAGGCGTGCGCGGCCACCGCGTCAGCCCGCTGGGCACCGACCGCTTTGGCCAGACCGGCGATCTGCCCGACCTCTATCGCGCCTATCGCCTGGATAGCGAGGCGATCATCGATGCTGCGGCAGAGCTGTTTCTGCGGTGAAGGCGAACGAGGCAAAGCGCTGATCAAGTCCGTTTCCCGAAAAACGCTGCGACGACCCCGACAGCCAAACCTGATAGTATTCGATCCTCCCCAAAATGGGGAGGGGGACCAGCGAAGCAGGTGGAGGGGCTTCACGTCTTGGTAAAATATTGAAAATACGCGAATCATGCTCGAGGGCTTGGTTCATCTTCGCAGCATTGCGCAATCCGGTGGGCGCCCCTCCACCACCCTGCGCCAAAGACGCAGGTTACTCTGAGCGGCTGCGCAAGCAGCAGCCGAAGTAGGGCGGTCCCCCTCCCCGGTCCAGAGAAGATTTTGGTTGGGTCGTTTCAGAACTTGAACAGAGCGTCCTTAAATATTTCCGCGTGCCTGAACGACCTATTTTGGAGGTTATCGGACATTCCCTCAAGGCGAGAATTTCTCAACTCGCCACCAATAAGCGGTGCGCAATTCGGCGGTATGGTGCCTTGTCTCAGCTTCCATGCATGCGAGAAATGCAGGGCCCTGCCCTGTTCCTCCACCATAAAGGCTTCGCTCGGCGGAGCATGAGGCGTCGCGGTAGCGTAGCCAAAGTCTTTGGGCAGTCAAAAGGGCTGGGCGTTCTTCGACTGTCAGAACCTTAGCGATGGTTTGATACGTCTTATTCAAATCGTCGTCTGCCGATCGTTCCGCTTGATCAAGGCACTGGGTCAGGTCGGCCGTGACTACGCTATTGCGGCACGGCGCGTCCGTTGCGTTCATGTGCTGCGCAAGCCCATACTCGGGCAACCCGAAAAGCAGGCAGCAACAAACGGTGAAATGCTTGGCTAAGACATTCATACAGCGCCGATAGCTGATCAGAGAAGCGGCTGCAAATGGGCGTTTCCAGTCATTCAGCCTGACACCGGCCCGTGGTCAGGAATTGCCGACGCAACTCAATGCGCGGTCTGCCCGCCGTCAATCACGATCGTGGCGCCGTTGATGAAACTGGCTGCATCGCTGCACAGATGAAGCACGGTCGGGGCGATTTCTTCGGGCTGGGCGGCGCGGCCGGAAATGTTCTGGGCAAAGAACATGTCGGTAAAGGCGTTGCTCTGCGCCCAGTGCTGCGTCATCGGGGTGACCACAAAGCCGGGTGCGATGCAATTGGTGCGGATATTGGCGCGGGCATATTCGACCGCGGCGGCCTTGGTCAGCCCGGCGACGGCGTGCTTCATCGCGCAATAGGCGCTCATGTTGGGGTCGGCGATCAGCGCGCCGACGCTGGCGGTGTTGACGATCGCTCCGCCGCCGACTTGCAGGAAATGGCGGATTTCGGCCTGCATCGCGAAAAACACCCCCTTGAAATCGACATCGATGGCCAGGTCTAGTTCGTCGGGGGTCACCTCGTGGATCGGGCGCTGCGGGGGCAGCACCCCGGCGTTGTTGAACGCGCAATCCATCCGGCCATACGTATCGAGGCAGGCCGCCACCAGCGCGTCGAGCGCGGGCGCCTGTCGCACGTCGGTCGGGCGGAACGCCGCGCTGCCGCCCGCTGCAACAATCGCGCGCACGGTGTCTTCGGCGCGCGGATCGATATCCCCGATCATCACGGCGGCCCCGGCCTGGGCAAAGGCGATGGCCGTGGCGCGGCCAATGCCGGTGGCCGCGCCGGTGATCAGGGCCACTTTTCCGTCAAACCGCATCGGTGCTACTCCTGCCAGGCGGGTTGTTCGCCCTTGGCCACCCGCGCCGAATTGCCGAGCAGGAAATCGCCCAGAATATCGATGGCGTCGGGGAAGGCGGCGACGACTTTGGCGCGCAATTCGGTGCTGGAATGCGATGCGGCGACCAGACCGGGCCAGGCGGCGATATAGCGACGGCTGAAATCGAGCCCGCTGATGTCGTTGGGCAGGCCGGGCCGGGCATGACCGGCCACCACAACCAGCGGGTGCAACGCGGCCAATGTGTCGAGCGACCGGCCCCAGGCGGCAATATCGGCCGGCGTGTGTTCGCCCATCCAGAGGAACATCTGGTTGTGCACCAGATCGCCCGCAATCAGCGCGCGCAGTGATGGCACCCACAGCGCGGTGGCATGCACATGGTCGCCCGCCATCGGACCCAGCACTTTCAGATCCTGGCCTTCCAGACTGATGGTGTCGCCGGTCAAGGGTTGCGGGGCAGAGGGATGGCGCGGGCCATTGGCGCCCAGCAGCGGCCCCCAGCGTTTGACTTTGAAGGGCAGCGATCGCCAGATATCGGCCACCACGGTCGGGTGCGCCACGATCCGCGCGTCGGGAAAGGCATCGGCGATCACCTCCATCGCGAAATAGTGATCGGGGTGATCGTGGGTGACAAACACCGTGGTCAGGTGCTTGCCGCTGTCGAGCACCATGGCCACCACGCGATGCGCGTCGGCCAGCGTGAACGGCGCGTCGACCAGCACGGCGTCGTGTTCGCCCTCGATCAGCGTCATATTGGCATAGAGCGAACCGGCGCTGGTCCGCAGCACCTCGATCTTCAGCGGCGGGGCGTCGGCGGCATGGGCCGGAATTGTCCACAAGGTCAGCGCCAGCAGCGCGATCATCAGCCGCGCGCGCATCACGCGATCCCCGATTTGCCGGGGGCAAGGATATGGTTGGGGTCGAGCGCGTGCTTGATCGCGGCGTTTACCGTGCGATTGGTTTCGCCATATTGCTGCGCCACCAGATCCATCGCATGGACACCGGTGCGATAGCTGGCCCAGCCATGCTCGCCAAACCCGGTGACCAGATCGCGATAACAGGCATCGGCGCGACGTTCTTCATCCGGGTCGCTCTTGTCATAGAGCAGTGCGATGATGTGGTGCAGTTCGCGGCTGCCGATCGCAAAGGCCGAGGTGTAATCGAACCCGTGGCGGCCCAAAATCTGCTTGGCGAGCGCAATCTGCCCGATCGTTTCGCTGCCTTTGGCGGGCGCCACCGGGGCAAACCAGGCGAGGCCGCCGCCCGCGCCCTTCCACCGCGCCAGCCCCACTTCCTCCAGGCTGAGCCCGCCGCGCATCAGCGTGGCGTGGTGGTGGAACCACGGGTTGCCCTGCATCTGGTCGGCGGTCATCACTTCGCCATCGATCGCGGCAAAGGCGCCGCGGATGATGCGTTCGCTTTCGGCCACCATCGCCTCGGTGCCATAGAGCGCGATATAGGTGTTCCACATGCCCAGATCGTGCGCGGCGGCAAACCGCGCAAATGCCTCGTCGGGCACCGGCCCCGTGCCGCTGTAGACTTCGCCGCGCCGGTGGAACATCGCCACCTGGTATCCGGCCGACATCATCAACACGACATTGGGCACGATATTGGCGATCCGCAGCGGGCGCATGGCATCGACGATGCGCGACACGTCCTCGACCTGTTTGTGGCGGATCACCAGCGGTTTGTAGACCGGCGGCGCGGGCATCAGCCACAGCCCCATCTTGGTCACCACACCGAAATTCGACTGCGTGAAAATGCCGTCGAGATAAGGGCCATAGCCCCATTTGAACGCCTGCCAGGCCGACGGGTTGCTGGTGCTGCCCATCCCGGTCCTGAGAATGTCGCCATTGGCCAGCACCACTTCCATCCCGCACTGGACCATGAAGTGTTCGCCATAGGGCGTATAGCCGACACCGCGATCGAGCGTGTTGCCCACCGGGCCCACGATCGGGCCGACAGTGGGCACATCGATCCACAGCGGAATGTGGTGCTCGTCGAGATAATCGCGCAATTGCTGATAGGTCACGCCCGGTTCGACGAGCGCGGTGCACAGTTCGGCATCGACCGACAGGATACGGTTCATCCGTTTCAGATCGAGCACCACCTGGCCCGGCGCGGCGGTGGTGGTGCTGCCATAGCCCATGTTCTTGCCGGTGCTGACCGGCCACAGCGGTTGGCGGTACTGGTTGGCGATTTTCAGGATCGCCTGCACCTCTTCGACACTGGCGGGGCACACCGCGCCGACCGGCGCATGGCGCCCGCCCGGATCGGGCACATAGCTTTTGGTCCAGGGAACTACCGCCTCGGCATCGCCGGCCACCCATTCGGCGCCGACCACACCGCGAAACCCTGCCAGCGCGGCGGCCAGATCGGCCTTGCCCACGCCCGGTGCCAGCACTGCGCCCTGGCCCAGCGCGCTGTCGGCAATCCCCAGCGTGGCGGCGGCGGCGACGCCCGCACCCAGCAGGCCGCGCCGGTCGATGGTCGGTCCGCTCATTGGCCGTGCTCCGCCGGGTTGCGGGGTGATGCGCTGATCCAGGCGGCCAGCGCGGCAAGTTCGGCAGGGGTCACTTCGCTGGGGCGGAACGCGGGCATGCCGCCGCGTCCGGTGCGCGCCATCTTGGCGACATAGTCGGCGGGCAAATGGCGGCCCAGCAGGATCGGCCCGACATTGGTGCCATGGCAATAGCCGCACGTGGCGGCATAGACCCGCGCCGGGCCGCGTTGCGGCAAAGGCGTGCCCAGTTCCTGCACGGTCGGGGGCATTTGTGCCAGCGCGGGCGAAATTGGCGCAGGCAAGGCCAGCGCAAGCAGGCACAGCACGGCGTTCCTCATCGGGCGATCCTTCGCATCCTGGTCCCGCAATCCCGGCGTCGACCCCGCCCATTGTCAGGCAGGAACCGCGCCGATTCTGATATTTCATAACAATTGATATCGTTTTCCGATCCCCTGTCAAAGCAAACCTGCGCCCGCCCGCGCGCCCGCATGCAAGTCATTGGGCCGTTTCGGTGTTTCTTGCGCTTTACCGGGTGCGGCGTTGATCCAAGGCTGGGCGCATCCGCTGTTCGCAAGGTGTCAAACGCTGTGCCCCAAACCGTCGCGATGCTTGCCAGTGCCTTTCTCGCCTCGCTGGGGGTGGGGGCGCCGATCCATTACACCGATGGCAAATACGCCGATGTGGCCAGCGTGCTGGCCGATCTCGACTATATTGGCATCAACACCATCCGCACCGGCGCGTGGTGGCATGGCATGACCGGCGAATGGTCCTACCACCTGGCGGCAAAGGCCGGGGTGCGGTTCGACATGGTGCTCAATGCCACCGACCGGCTCGATGCCGCCGTGGCGCAGATGGCGCGCTTTGCCGCCGACCATCCGGGCAGTGTGGCGGTGATCGAGGGGCCCAACGAGATCAACAATTTCGGCGCACATTATCGCGGGCTGGCAGGCGCGGCGGCGGCGGTGGCGTTTCAGGACGATCTCTATGCGCGCGTCGCCGCCGATGCGGTGCTGCGCGGCACGCGGGTCTACAGCTACACCATGAATGCCGGGGCGACGTCGGTCACCGGCTATGACTTTGCCGCGATCCATCCTTACGCGGTCGACGGGCGCCCGCCGCGCTGGTTTCTCGACAACAACATCGCCAAAGTGCCGCCGGGCAAACGCTTTGTGGTAACCGAAACCGGCTATCCCACGCTGATCGGCGGCAAGGACGGGGTGGCCAAGGACGGGGTCGATGCCCGGGCGCAGGCGATCTACAACCTCGACATGATCTTCGATGCCACCAGCGCGGGCGCGGCGGCGGTCTATCTCTATGAATTGCGCGATGCCTATGCCGATCCGGGCGGGATCGCGGCGGGCAAGCATTTCGGCCTGTTCGACTATGCCAACCAGCCCAAGCCGATTGCGGTCGCACTGCACACCATGGCCCGGATCCTGACAGCCAACGCCGTGCATGGCGCGCCCGGCGCGCTCGATTTCACCGCGCCCGACGCTGCACGCACGCTGTTGCTGCAAAAGGCCCCTGGGGTGTTCGATCTGGTGGTGTGGGACGAGGCACCGTTGTGGGACCATCAGGCCAACCATGCGATTGCTCGCGCCGAGCGCGCGCGCACCATCCGCTTCGCCAGGGCGCCTGCCACCATCACGGTCTATGACCCCTTGCGCGGCACCGCGCCCGTGGCGGCGTGGCACCGTGTCGGCGCGGCCACACTGTCGCTGGGCAGCGATCCGCTGGTGGTCGAAGTGACCATGTGAAGCGCTGTACTTGCAAAGCCCCTCCCCTTCAGGGGGAGATTTTAAGTAATTTTTCGTAGGCGAAGAGCTATATAACGTTCATAATTTATTTTTTTACTGTCAATCGTACTTGATATAAAATGACATTTACCAGTCATATAGAATTATTAAAAACTGTTGTGACCGATCATGGCGGTCATGACCAGGACCACCGCCACCACCGTCGCCATCAGCACCAAAAGCTTTGTCGCCTCGATCGGGGTCAATGCCGCGATCGATTACACCGACGGCAAATATGCCAATATGCAGACCGTGCTGGCGGATCTGAGCTATATCGGCGTCAGTCTGATCCGCACGGCCAGCTATTTCAGCACGATGTCGGGGCGGGCCGCCTATAATCTGGCCGCCAGCGACGGCATCCGGTTCGACATGCTGCTCTACACCTCGAACGCGTTGCCCGCGACGATGACGCAGCTTTCCACGTTTGAATCTGCGCACCCCGGTTCGATCGTCGCGATCGAGGGGCCGAACGAAATCAACAATTTCGGCGCAAGCTACGATGGCCTGACCGGGGCGCCGGCGGCGATCGCCTATCAGAATGCGCTCTATGCCGATGTTGCCGCCAACCCGGTGCTCGCGGGCACGACGATCTACAGCTACACCATGAATGCCGGGGCAGTGTCGTCCACCGGCTATGACTATGCCTCGATCCATCCCTATGCGATCAACGGCAATCCACCCCTGTGGTATCTCGACAACAACATCGCCTCGTTTCCTGTGGGCAAGCCGTTCGTGGTGACCGAGACGGGCTATTCGACGCTCGGCAGCCAGTCGGGCGGGGTCGATGCCCATGTCCAGGCGATCTATGATCTCGACATGGTGTTCGACGCCAAGTCGGCGGGTGCGGCGACGGTGTTTCTCTATGAATTGCTCGATGCCTATCCCGATCCTTCGAACGATCTGGTGGGCAATCACTATGGCCTGTTCGACTATACCAACACGGCCAAGCCGATCGCGGTCGCGCTGCACGATCTGACGCAGATCCTGGGCGGTGGACCCGCCAGTTTCAGCCCCGGCACCCTGGCCTATTCGATCGCAGGGGCGGACAGCACGACCCATTCGATCCTGCTGCAAAAGGCCACCAGCACCTTTGACCTGATCATCTGGGACGAACAGACGGTCTGGAACAACACCACCCACAGCGAAATCGCGCCGACCGTGCACACCGACACGATCGACTTTACGCGGATGTTGGCCACTGTCGATGTCTATGATCCGATGCTCGGAACCGCGCCGATCGCGGTCTATCACGATGTCACCTCGGTCACGCTGGCGGTGGGCGACGATCCGCTGGTGGTGCAGGAAACGGCCGTTCCGGTCGGGACGGTGGTGCTCGATTGTGCGCGCAAGTCGGGTTCGACCATCGCCGCGACGGCGTCGGACGCGCTGGTGATCGGTGCAGCGGGCGACACCATCAATGTCACCGGCACGGGCGACACCTTCGTGTTTCACAAAGGGTTCGGCAACGAAACGATCAACGGCTATTCCCCGGGAGCCGCCGCGCATGAAGTGATCCAGTTCGACACCGGCCTGTTCGCCAATTTTGCCGCGCTTGAAGGCGCGATGCACCAGTCGGGCAACAACGTGGTGATCACCTATGACACGCACGATCAACTGGTGCTCGACAATGTCAGCGTGGGGCAGCTCACCTCGGCCAATTTCCTGTTCGTGTAGACAGGCGCCACATCGTTCCATAGCCTGCGCTGATCAGCGTCTGGCCCAACACTGCCGTGTCGGGAAGTCGGCACCGGCCCGCTCCCCCACCCGACCACCCATAGGATACCTATGGTAGGGTGGTCGGGTGGGGGAGCGGGCCGGTACCGACTTCGAAACGCGCCCTTTCGCGCGTTTCGACCCAGACTTTTACGCAGGGGGACGGGTGTGGCAGGAGTTGTGGAACCGCTCGGCGGCGAAGAAGCCGATGCGGACGTGCCGGCGGTGCCGTTGCGCTGGCTGGCGCTGGCGGTGGCTGCGCTGGCCATCATGGCGACCTATTACGAAACCGACGTGATTGGCGAAATCGCCGATCTGCTGATCCGCCAGCGTGGTTTTGCGCAAAGCCAGATCGGCAGCCTGAACGCCGCGATCTATTGGCCCAGTGTGGTGCTGGCGCTGATCGGCGGGGTGCTGATCGATCGCTATGGCGCGGCGCGCATGGCGCTGTGGACGGCGGCGATCGGCCTGGTCGGCGCGTGCCTGACCGCGCTCGGCACGCCATACTGGGTGATGTGGCTGGGGCGACTGATCTTTGGCGTGGCCGAAGGGGCGATCTTCATGGCGCTGATCGCGGGACTGGCGCTGTGGTTCCCCCGGCGCGGCGTGGCGCTGGCGACCGCGCTGTGGCTATCGATGGCGCGGGTCGGTTCTGCCTTGTGCAACAGTTCGTCGACCTGGGCCAGGCCGCTCTATGATACCGGGTGGCAGGCGCCGCTGTGGCTGGGGGCGGGGATCACCGCGCTGGGCCTGGTCGCGGCCGCGGTGTTCTGGATGCTCGATTCGCGCCGACCGCAAGGCCCGGCGGCGCGTGATCGGGCCGGGCCGCATCGGGCGCCGCATGGCTGGGGCCGGTTGCGCTTTGATGCTGCCTATTGGTACATTCTGGCGCTGCACGTGCTCTATGCCTCGGTGTTCTTTCCCTTTCGCCAGACATATGCGGTGGAATACCTGCAACACGCCAAGCACATGACCCTGCAGGCGGCCTCGCTCAGCAATTCGGGGGTGTTCATGGCGGCGATCTTTGCCACGCCGGTGTTCGGGGTGATTGCCGACCAGTTCGGGCACCGCGCGCTGATGCTGGTGTTCGGCACGGTGCTGTTGCCGGTCACGCTGGCGATGCTGGGCCTGACCCATTGGTCGCCGTGGCTGTCGACGGTGCTGATGGGGATAAGCTGGTCGCTGGTGCCGGCGGTGATCTGGCCCGCGACGACCATGATCGTGCCGCGCGATCAACTGGGCACCGGGTTGGGGCTGATCACGTTGATCCAGGCGCTGGGTATCGGCGCGTCGAACCTGGGCGCGGGGTTCTTTGCCGATCGCGCGGGCGCCGGACCGACCAACCCGGCGGGCTATGACGCAGTGCTGCTGTTCTTTGGCGCGGTCAGCCTGTGCGCCCTGGCCTCGGTCGTGCTGCTGTGGCGCCACGAAACCGGGCCGCACGGGCATGGTCTGGAAAGCGCGGGCCAGGGTGCCTGACGGCGCGACCGCGCGCGGCGCCATGTGTGGGTTCGGCAAGGGATTGCGTCCGTATTAACCCTCGAAACGCGCCGTAGCCGACAGGTTTACAGCTTTTTAATGCTCCACCGGTAGTACTCTTGACCAGTGCTTTGTGTGGGTGGACCAATGGCCTTGTCGTCGAAAAACCAGTTGCGGTGTGCCGGGCGCGGCTTTGCCGCGCTGGTGCGCGATCGCGATGGCACGGCGGTGATCGAGATGGCCATCGTCACCCCGGCTCTGGTTGCGCTGATCGTGGCAATCCTGCAAACCGCGCTGGCCTTTTTGGCGCAAGAGGGGCTTGAAACCGCCGCAGAAAGTGCGGCGCGTTTGCTGTTGACGGGCCAGGCGCAAACCTTTCAGACGAGCACCAGCGCAAGCGGTACGTCGGGCATGAGCGGTGCGCAGTTTCAGCAGGCGATTTGCGGCCAGTTGAGCTATATACCGTCGGGCGGAACGACGGCTGTCACTTACGGCAATGGCAGTCTGTTGCCGCCCTTCCTGAATTGCAGCCAGCTTAGCGTCGTGGTGACCGATGTGGGCAGCGCCACCAGTGCGACGGCGGCCACCACCAGCAGTGATGCCAACACGGCGCCGACTTTTACGTTCAACAGCAGCGGGGCGCTGACCAACAATGGCAGCGGCACGGCCAGCGGCACCGTCTACAACACGGGCAGCACCGGCGGGCAGGGCCAGATTCTGGTGGTGCAGTTGGTCTATCTGTGGCCCACGCTGTCCAGTCTGCTGGGTTTCAGCCTGAGCAGCAATATCGCCAACGATCAGACCAACAGCCGCGAACTTGTCGCCACACAAGTGGTCGTAACCGAATCCTATTCGTGCCCAACCACCCCAGCTGTGGTTACGACATGTTGAGGCGGCTGGGGCGTGATCAAAGCGGCTCTGCGTTGGTCGAATTTGCCATCTGCGTGCCGTTCCTGGGGATGCTGTATCTGGGCAGCTTTGTCGTCTCGGACATGATTTCGTGCAATCGCAGGGTGACATTGGCGACGCGCGCGCTGACCGACATGGCGACGCGCGCCTATTCGCCGACATCGATTGCGGGGGCTCCGACCACGTTTTCGGCAACGTCGATTCTCAGTTCGAGCGCTGTGGTGTTGACCCCTTACAATGTCGGCAATGCCACTGAACAGATTTCCCTGCTCAGGATCTGCGATCAGACAAATGCCTATGTTGTGTGGACACAGGCGCAAACCCAGACCGTCGCGCAGATGGCTGCCGGCACGGCCACTTCGGCCACCTCCACCCTGACGGCGGGCACTTTGCCCAGCACCACCGCGGTCCAATCGTCTGCGAGTGTTGTGCCGATCCCGTCCACCATGGTCCCGGCGGGTTCGCCGCTGATCCCGACTTCGCCCGATGGTTCGGATGTCTGCAGCAATCTGTCCCCCGGCGTTGCCAACAAGACCCAGGTTGGCACGGCTGGTGGCTATCTGTTCGTCGGGCAGATCACCTACACCTACACCCCGGCAATCAGCTTTACATCTGCCACCACGATACCGATGTCGGATATCATCTACATGAGCCCCCGGCTCAACTAGGTCTTGCGATCATGCCCATGACATTTCCAGCAGCCCCAGTGCGACGGATCGTGATACGGATCGGCCGTATCGCCAGCCGTTTGCGCGCCGACACGCGCGCCAATGTTCTGCTGATCGTGGCGGCGTCCTTTATCCCGATGTTGGCCGCAGCCGGCTTTGGCGTCGATTATGCCAATGCCGAGATGATCCAGACCCAGCTCAATGCTGCAGCAGATGCTGCCGTGCTGGCCGGGGTGGACCCAAGCATGCTGTGCGAACCCAGCGCGATCGCAAGCTCTGCCGTCAGTGCGATGTTTCAGTCCGAAGTGACCAGCTTTTCCTCGTCGGTGACGTTTCCCAACGGCTATCCCACGCCCACCGTGACGCCCCAGACCACGTCGACGGTGGCGCAGTGCACCGGCTATTTGCGCACGGTTACCTTGACGTACACCGCTGCGGTACCGACGATGTTCAGCTCGCTGATCGGTCTGACCACGCTGCCCATCACCGGCTCGTCCACGGCCAACGCCTCGCAACCGCCGAATATCAATTTCTACATTGCCGTCGACACCTCGCCGTCGATGCTGATTCCTTCGACCACGACAGGCATCTCGCTGTTGCAAGGCGCGACCGGCGGGTGTGCGTTTGCTTGTCACGTGCAAACCCCTCCGTCTTCGAACGTCGTAAACATACCGACAGTGAAGGTGAACGGCACAACGTATTATATCTATGTGCCCAGTGCGACGTATAGCACGTCTGCCGGAAGCAATCAGACCTATATGCTTTGTACCGCAGTCGCGAGCAACGACACGAGTTGCAGCGGTAATTATTATGATACAGCCGGGAAAAAAACAACTGCACCTTCATCGGGGTATTTTGCCGATGGGTACTGGATCACGCAAAACTATGGTCTGGTCTATGGCGGATCGACGTCAACGATCGACCTGCGTATCAATGATGCCTCGCAGGCCCTGCAAGACCTGATCCCCTATGCCTATAACATGTCGCAGCAATTCCAGACGACCTATGGGTTCCAGATGTACCAGTTCGCCAACGCGACTTCTGGCAATGGCAGCGGCACGTCGGGTACTTCGGCAACGGCAATCACCGGCTTCAGCACGATGCAGACGTTGACGTCGACCAACTATAAGACGCTGACCGTCCCCAATCTGGGTAGCACGACCAATGTCGATTACTGGGTTGCCAATGACAAACCCAACTCGTCTGTGACATTAACCTATGACTGGGCCTCAGATTTCACGCGCATGTTCAATTCCATGTACAATCTGATGCCGTCTGCCGGGTCAGGCGCGAGCACCTCGACGCCACAAGAAGTGCTGTTGCTGATCACCGACGGGATGGTGGATGAATACAACTCCGCCAGCAGCGCCGAAGGGATCTCGGGCCTGGCACGCGGACCGTTGACCGCCACCGACATTGCGATGTGCAACCAGATCAAGACCAAGCTCAACGTGCAGATCGCAGTCCTTTATACCCAGTATCTGCCCAGTGCCATCTCTTCGGGTTATTCCTATGAATACAACGAAATCAATCCGACCGACACGCTGGTCCCGGCCTTGCAAAGCTGTGCTTCGAAAAATGCCCTTGGCCAGCCGCTGTTCTACCAGGTGAGCACCGACCAGAGCATCAGCGCGGCCTTGCAGGCGCTGTTTACCATGACGATCCAGAACGCGCGGCTCGTGCAATAGGCGTGGCTTCGATTGTGGCCACGCTGCCCTGGCATCGCCGGTGCGCGGTGTCATCGCGGGCAAATCACCCCTTGCGCGCGGCGTCGACGGCCTCTTGCAGCTTGTCCTTGCCGACCGCGCCCGAAATGATCTGGCCGCCGATGGCAAAGGCGGGGGTGCCGTTGATGCCCAGATTGCGGGCATAGGCCAGGTTGTGTTCGATTTCCGTCTGCACTTCGGCGCGCTTGGCAAAGGCCTGCGCGGTGGCCAGATCCAGCCCGGCCCTGGTGGCGGCGGCGGCGATGCTGGCCGTGTCGGGGCGCGGCCCGGCGAACATTGCGGCGTGATAGGCGGCGAATTTGCCTTGCGCGGCGGCGGCCAGCGCCATGCGTGCGGCAGGCTCGCTTTCAGGCGCGATGATCGGCAATTCGCGCAGCACCACTTTCAGATCGGGATTGGCGGCGATCAGCGCCTGGATATCGGCGACGCTGCCCCGGCAGAACGTGCAGGCAAAGTCGGTGAATTCGACCAGCGTCACTTTACCCGCCGGATTGCCCAGCACCGCGCCGGGAAACGGGGTTTCCAGCGCGGCGCGCACCGGTTTCAGCCGGTCGGCGGTTTCGCGTGCCTGCAACCGGTCCATCGCTTCGGGCAGCACTTCGGGGTGATCGAGGATATAGGCACGCACCAGGCTTTCGAACGCGGCACGCTGGCCCGGATCGATCCCCGCGCGCGCCAGTTGCGCCGACACATCGTCGCTGCCCGCTGCGGTACGGCTGGCGCGGTACCACCCCAGCGAGGCGATGGTGATGCCGGCCAGCGCGACAAGCAGGACCAGCAGGCGAAGACGGGGAGACAGTTGCATGGGCCGATCCCTACTTGTTCTTGCGCGTGCGCTCAATCATCGCGCGTGAACTCATCGCGATATCCTGCGCGCGCAGCCAGTCGGGCGATCCCTGCGGCAATGTCGCCTCGGCAGCCTGGGCATTGCGCAGCGATTCGGCAAAGTGGCCTTCCATCTGCAACTGTTCGGCGCTGGCCAGGCGGGCGCGGGGATTATCGCCTTCGGATTCATAGACTACGCCCAGTTCGTACCAGGCAAACGGATTGTCGTGATCCTTGGCCACCGCGGCCTTGAGCACGCGTTCGGCCTCGGAAAAATTGGCCGGGTCTTCGGTTGCCAGCAGGGCATGGCCAAACGTCGTGGCGATCAGCGGCTGGTTGCGGGTCAGATCGACCGCGCGACGCAGCGGCGGGATTGCCTCGGCGGCATGGCCGGATTCGAGCAGCACCTGGCCCTTCAGTTCCAGCGCATAGGGATCATCGGGTTCCTGCGCCAGGATGGCATCGGTTTCGGCCAGGGCTTTGTCCATGAACGCCTGTTTGTGATAGGCATAGGCACGGGCATAGTGCGCGGGCACATCGGTCATATAGTCGGGATAGGCGATCAGCACTTGCTGCGGATCGGCCAGATAGCCGTAGAGCTTGGCCTTGATGCGCAGGAACCGGCGCTGCAGATCGGGGTTTTCCGGTTTCGTCCAGGCCGGGTCATGCTCGAACGCATCCTGCAAGGTCGTCAGGCGGTCATCGGTCATCGGGTGGGTGCTGGAAAATTCGGAATCTTCGGTGCGGTGAAACCCGGCGCGATATTCCAGGTTCTGCAGCTTCTTGAAAAAGTTGACCGATCCGCGCCCGGAAATCCCCGCGCCCGACAGGAATTTGACGCTGGCCGCATCGGCGGTGGCTTCCTGCGCGCGGCTGAACGCCAGATATTTGCCCATCGCGGCGGTTTCACCCGCCGCAAAAATGCCCAGCCCCGCCTCTGGTGCACCGGCCGCGGCGGCGGCCGCGCCCAGCAACAGCGACAGGATGGTGATATTCATTGCCGGGCGCGTGCCTTCATCGCTGCGGATGACATGGCCACCGACGATATGCCCCAGTTCGTGGGCAAACACGCCTTGCACTTCCTCGGCGTGATCGGCCTGCGCCAGCAGGCCCGAATTGATATAGACGGTTTGCCCCCCGGCGACGAAGGCGTTGACCTCGCCATCGTTGAGCAGGACCACATCGACATTGTGCGGGTCGAGCCCCGCCGCCGCGATGATCGGCGCCGACACGTCGCGAAAAAAGCTTTCGGTTTCGGCATCGCGCAAGACTTCCTGCGCGCGTGCGGCGGTGCTGGCGCACAGGGCGCCGATCAGGGCGCACGCGGTCGCGGCGGAAAGTGCGATTTTCCTTTTCACGGTGGTTCCTAGGCGTCGATTGACTGAACCTGCGCTGAAGCATGGGTTGGTGCAACCCGTGCCAGAAAATCAAGCACATGCGCAAGCGGACGGCGATCATGCACAAACGGGCGGGCAAACCGCATGATCAGCCCTTCGTGGCCGATGCCGTCGATCACGTGCGTTTCGCTGCTACCGCCGCATCCGGCCATCGCGCGGGCCAATGACAGGCTGTGGCGCGGGTACACACGCTGATCATCGGCGCCATGGATCAGCAACAGCGGCGGGGCGTCGCCGCGCACATGGTTGATCGGCTGGGTCTGCGCCGGTTCGTCGGCATGGCCGAACGTGGCAATCGTGCTGAGATGATCGAGCGGCAGGAAATCATAGGGACCGGCCAGCCCGATCACCCCCCGCACGGCGTGCGCGGGCAATCCGCCCATTTCGCACCAGCGGCGTTCGAGCCCGAGCATGACCGCGTTGTAGGCCCCGGCGGAATGCCCCATCAGCACGATCTGCGTGGTGTCGCCGCCCAGCGCCGGGGCCTGCGTGGCGATCCAGCGCAACACGGAGGCCCCGTCTTCCAGCATCGCCGGATAGCGGCCCTGCTGTTCCAGACGATACCCGGCGAGCACCACCGCGTAGCCGGCAGGTGCCAGCATGCGCGCGATAAAGCGATAATCGTGGGGGTCGCCACTGTACCAGCCGCCGCCATGGATAAATATCACCACCGGCAGGGCGCGGCCGGTGATTGCCGGGTCATGCGCCGGATCGGTGGGCACAAACATCTGCAGGCGCTGGGCCCGATCGGTGCCATAGCGTGCCGCCATCGCCAGTCGGATGGCGCCATCGCCACCTGCCAGCAGCCGATCGGCGGTATCGAGCGCAGCGACGCCGCCCCTGGCGGTGGCCGCGCGGACACCCGCCAGCCCCAGCCCGCCCAGCAGGACCAGCCCGAGCCCGGTCCAGACGTGCCTGGTCAGCACGTGGTGCGCGATCGGTGCAGGGGAGAGAAAAAGGTCATGGCCATGACCCCGGTCGCTAGCACTGGCCAACGGCGGGGCGAAAGCCGGTTTTTGGGGCGTTTCGCCGTTCTTGCGCCGGATTGTGGCACCGGTCGGTCAAACCGGAGCGCAACAGGGTGGCTCAATCGACGAAATGGCGCGCGGCACGCGCCAGCAATGCTGCATCTTCGGCAATTTCGCCGAGCATCTCCGGTTCGGCACCGGGCACCCGGCGCACCATCACCAGCGCAAATTCGGCGCCTTCGTGCGGCAAGGCGCTGAGCGGACGGGTGGGCAAGGCGCGCGCGGCGCGTTGCCATTGCTTGTGCGCGGCGGCGGCGCGATCGGCGCCGCGTCGGGCGGCGCGTTCGCGGGCGATGATCGCCTTGATCCCGCCCGGCGCTGCGCCCAGCAGATCGGCCAGTTCGCCTTTGCCGATGCCCATACGGCGCGCATGGCCCAGCACCGTGGCATATTCGGTCAGACGTGTTTTGTCATAGTCGGCGCCGAACACCAGCTTGACCAGCGGGATCAGCGGCGCGCGATCCTGCAGCACCAGCCCGGCTTCGGCCACCAGCCGCGCAAAGTCGGCAGGCGCGGCTTCTGCCGCCAGCGCAAAGTCCCAGGCACGACCGATCGCGGCATAGAGCGACTGGCGCGTGCGATCCTCGCTCGCCAGCGCGCGCAAGGCCGAGGCGCGTGCCTTTTCCAGCCATTCGGTCAATGTATGCGGTTCGGCCTGGGTCGGGCGCACAGCCGCCGGATCGGCGCGCGCATCGATGAACGGCGACAAGTCGAGCGCGGGCGCGGGATCATCGGACCACGGCGAGGGATCGCCCCCCGCAATCGGCCCGTCGGCCCAGATGCCCGACATCGTCGACGCATCCTCGTCATCCTTGCCATCGTCGGGCAGGGCGGTCTGCGCACGGGCTTTGCCCCGCCGCGCCTTGGCCGAGCCGTCGAGCGCCTGGCCGATTTCGAGCATCAGTTCGTCGGTGGTGCGCTGGTCGGCCAGTTCCTTCCAGTTGATCACGCCATAGATGTAGTCGATCCTGGCATCGTCGGATGAAAATGGCAGCAGGATACCGCGATAGAGAATGGTGGCGCCGCGCGCGTTGACGAATTCGGCCTCGAACCCGATCGGCGCTTCGTTGGCGATGATCTGCAGATAGTGGTCGGTGATCCGCGACAGCACCGAACGCCCGGGCACCTGGCTGAGCCGCCCGATCTGCTGATCTTCGCCACATTCGGCGGCCAGCGCATGGCCCAGCGCCAGAATGCGCGGGTCTTCGATCCCGTCGGCAAAATGCAGCAGCACCGAATTGGGCGCGAATTCGGGCATATCGCCCGCGATCAGGCGTTCGGCCGAGGGAAACCGCCGCTTGCCCAGCAAACCGGCCCAATAGTTGTAGGCGCGCACTTGCATGCGGCGTTCGTCCTGGCCGATCACCGGCGGCAGCGGCTGAATTTCGTCATCGAAATCGGCCCCGTGGTCATCCGGGCCAAAATCGCCTCCGCGCAAAACGTCCATATCGCAATCGCACCCCTTCCCGCTGCGCAATCTCCTGGCCCGGTTGTGGCGCAACATGGTAAAGAATTGGCTAAGTTGCGCGGATGATTACCGCGTCACATTGGCCATCGGCGGGAACACGCCGCTCATCGCGATAAAGCCGGGCGCAAAGCGCACCCGGTCGATCCAGCGGCGCAGCGCGGGGCGGTCGCGCAACGACAGACCGGCATCTTCGCACAAGGCGATGAACACGAACACGGCCACATCGGCGATCGTGGGATGGGCCTGCGGCATCACCCAGACCTTTCCTGCGCGTTCGCCAAACCAGCGCCGTCGCTCGATCTCGTCGAGCAGCACATCGGCATGCGCACGCGCCGCAGCGGCATCGCCCGGCGCGCCAAACGTGTCGATCAGCCGCGCCAGGCCAAGGCTGGCGGCCAGATCGCGCGCCATGCCCAGCCAGCCGATCAACGCCGGATCATGCGCGGGAAACCATGCTGCATCGTGGCGCAGCGCCAGCGCCGCCAGCATTTCCTGCCAGTCGGTCCACACCGTGTCGCCATCGACCAGCACCGGCAGCGTGCCGAGCGGATTGCGCGCCAGAAAATCGTCGCTGCGGTGTTCATGCCCCGGATAGACATCGACCGGCACCAGCGTCAGCGGGGCACCGACCAGCGCGGCGAACAGGCGCACCGCATAACATTCGGGCAGATGATGCGCGTCGTAGAGGATCATACGGCGCTTTCCAGCCGTCGCCGCAGCGCGACCAGCACGCGATCGGCGCGCGGCACATCGCCATCGGTGGCAATCGCGCGCACCATGGTCGTTCCCGCATCGAGCGGCTGAACGACCGGCGCCAGCCCCTCCAGTGCGACAAGCGCTGCGGCCACTTCGGCGGCGGGGCGGGCGATCGGGATGGCGCGCGCCACCGTGCCCGGCGGCAGGTCGGGCACAGGGCCGGCCGGATCGATCCCGGTCCACACCAGCCCGCCCGACTGCGCCACCGGCCATGTGCGCGCGCGGATCGTGCCGGGCACTTTCATCTGCGGCTGCGCGGGGATGAAGGTGCACGCGCCGGTCGGGCCAAAGCGCCAGGCGTGGTATTGGCAGCGCAAGTCATCGCCGACCACTTCGCCCAGCGAAAACCGCACACCGCGATGCGGGCAACGATCGTCCCACACTTGCACGGTGCCGCTCTGCGCGCGCCAGACCGCCAGTTCGTGCCCGCCCAGCACGGTGCGATAGACATGGCCATCGACCAGATCGTGGTCGGCGGCGATGGCATACCACACGCCCGTTGCCAGATTGGTCATGCCGCGCGGGCAGCTTTGGCGGGCGCGGGGATCACCCCCCAGGTCAGCCCGATCGCCGACAGCCAGCGGCGATAGGCCACCGATGACTTGTCCGCCGCGATCGGCGTGTCGGCGCCATCGGCCAGCGGCAGGCGCGCGGGGCGCTGGTTTTCGAGGATCGGCTTGTCCTGCAAAAAGATCGTCTGCTGAAACGCGCGCAGGCCCTGCGGCGTGGTGCCGTCGGGCAGGCACAGCAACAGTGGGTGGGCCACGCTGGTGGTTTCGGTCACCGGCTGGACAAACAGATAGATCACGTCGAACCGGTCGCGATGGAGCGGGTTCGACTTGTAAAGGCAGGTGATCAGCGCGCGTTCGACTTTATAGACATATTCAACGTCAAAGCCTTCGGTCGCGGCGGGCGAGGCCTGCGGCTGGTACATCCGGCACCCGGTGGCGATGATCCCGCCCTGCGGCAGCGCGGCGACGCTATAGGGCAGCACGCGGGTATGCGGATCATCGCCCAGATAGCCGGCGTGGACATAGCCGAGATGGCCCAGGTCGAGAAAATTCTCGATCACCCGGGGCCCCGCCGCGCGCACCGCCACCGCGCCGACCACCACGGCGGGCCGGTCGGGCTCATCGGCTTCGGCAATCACCAGCACCGGTCGATCGGGCGTGCCAAGGCACACCCACACCAGCCCATAGCGTTCATCCTGGTGCAGCGCCCCGCCATCGTCGCGGCGCGCGGTGATCGTGCCTGCACCATCGATCGCGATGGTCAGCGGCTGGTTCAGCAGCACAGTGGTATGCGCGCGCGCGGGATCGAGCGTGCAGCGCGCCGCCACCGGGTGCCAGTCGTTCCACACAATAGGGTCGATTGCGGTCATCGCCGCCGTGGCTAATCCGCCGCGCCGCAAAGTCCAGCGCGTTTTTGCGGCGGCGCGATTGCGCTTTTTGGGGCAGCCGGGCGTGTGCGCAATTGTGCGCGCAAACCGTGCCACAAATGCACCTGTCCGTTTTTTTCGTTTCGCAAACGCGAAAAATGGCGTTGGCACGATGCATGGGTGAACGCTAGGGTCCGATCACGAGGGAAAGCACGCAGGTACGGCCGAGGGGGCCACGAGTTTGTGCGCGGGGGCACACGGGCAGGTCGGGCCCGGATGGCATAACAGGGAGAAATCATGACAATTTCGGATCGCAACGGCCGGACGCCGTTTTTCCGGCCGCAGACATCGGTGCTGGCCGTGATGCTGGGGCTGGCGGCAGGGCCCGCGCTCGCCGCCGAAGCGCCGGCCACGCCTGTCGAAACGACTGCCGCGCCGATCACTGATATCGTGGTGACCGCGCAAAAGCGCGAATCCAACGTGCAGCGCACGCCGCTGTCGATCACTGCGCTGCCGGCCGATTTGCTCAAGGCCAATGCGGTCGCCGATGCGGTCGATCTCAACGGGTTGGTGCCCGGCCTCGTGGTGTCGACGTCCGAAGGCTATGAACGCAATCTGGCCATTCGCGGCATCGGCTTCAACGTGCCGCAGAACGACAGCGCGCAACCGTCGATCTCGTACCATGTCGATGGCATCTACATTGCCAATCCGGTCGCGCTGAACACCAATTTCCTCGATGTCGATCACATCGAAGTGGTGCGCGGGCCGCAAGGCACGGTGTTTGGCCAGAATTCGACCGGCGGCACGGTCAATCTGGTGACCGTGCAGCCCAAGCTGGGGCAGACCACCGGCTATATCCACGCCGATGCCGGCATGTTTGCGCTGGCCAGTTTCGAAGGCGCGATCAACCTGCCGGTGGGTGACACGCTGGCCATCCGCATCGCCGCGCAGGGCACCCATCACGACGGCTATGCCAAGGCGACCGAGGTGCCCGGCACCAGCGGCGATTACCAGTTGTCGAATGAAAACAGCCTGCATGGCCGGATTACCGTGCTGTTTCAGCCCGATGACAAGTTCAGCCTGGAACTGCGCGCCGAATATGCCCGCGCGCGCAACAACGAGACTGAAGGCAAGAACATCTTCGATCCCAACCCCAATCCGTGGCAAGAAACTTCGGACTGGCCGGGCAAGCTGCAATACGACAACGATCTGGTCAGCGCGACGGGCAATTATGACTTCGGCTTTGCCAAGCTGAAAGTGCTGACCAGTTGGCAGATGGTGCGCCAGAACGGGTCGGTCAACGAAGACGGGCTTGACCTGCCCACCTCGATCGCGGTCTATGGCTATACCGATCCGTCGAACCCGGCGAACAGCTATAACACCGTTCACGATCTGCAGTATTTCTATCACCGCTCGGCGGCCAAGACGGCGGAAGTCGATCTTGCCTCGCCCGGCGGGCAGACGGTCGACTGGATCCTGGGGGCGTTCTACCTGGCGTCGAACTATCGCGTCGGCTATGATCAGTATGCTACCAACATGTACCCCACGCCCGGTGATCCGACGTCGCTGCTCAACCAGCTCAACCCGCAAGTCACCAATCCCAACGATCTGGGTTTTGTCGGTGGCGACGGCAATTTCTATTACCCCTATTTCTATTCGATCTCGTACCTGACGCGCCATTCGTGGTCGGGCTATGGCCAGGCCACGCTGCACCTGACATCGCGCCTGCGGCTGACCGGCGGGGCGCGTTATACCCACGATTCCAACACCACCGATATTGTCGACTATGCCGGATCGCCGGTGTTCGTGGCGCAGACCAACACCGCATGGACCGGCAAAGTCGGGGTGGAATACGATCTGGCCGCGCGCACGATGGCCTATGGCAGTTGGTCGACGGGGTTCAAGCCGGGCGGCGGCAACATCTCGGCCAATCCGGTAGTGCTGGGCTATACCTACCAGCCAGAGCGGATCAAGGCGTGGGAACTGGGGGTCAAGACCACGCAGTTGGACGGCAAGCTGCGGCTCAATCTGGCCGGGTTCTACTATTTCTACGATTCGTTGCAATTCGAAGGCGAAGACGCGCTGGCGTTCCAGGGCGGGGTGGCCAATATCCCCGCGCTGCATGTCTATGGCCTGGAAGCCGAAGCCAATGCGATCCTGCCGGCCGGGTTCCGTTTCGACGGCAATGCGACGGTCGAAGGCAGCAAGATGACCGCGCACTATTCGCTGCTCGACAACATCACCGGCTACAACATCGACAAGCAGATCTTTGCCAGCAACCCCGCCGGGCTGAACTGCGCGTTGCCTGGTCTCAGCACCACGCCGTGCATCGCCCAGGACGTCGCGGCGCGCGAATCCGCCTATTACGATGTTTATGGCAACCCGGCGCCCAACTTGCCGTCGGTCACCGCGACCGGCACGCTTAGCCAGACATTGTCGCTGGGCGGGCGATCGGCGCTGACCACGGCGGTGCAGGGCGAATATCGCCACAGCTATGTCAACGCCGCCTATGGCGACAAAGTGATCGACGGCGTGCACGTCTATCTGACGCCGGGCTATGTGCTGTGGAACCTGTCGCTGCGGTACAAGCCCGAAGATCCCAACCTGACGTTCTCTGCCTCGTTGAAAAACGTCTTCAACAATGGCGCAGTGCTGGGCCAGTTTACCAACCAGTTCGGGGGCGAAGTGACGCGGCAATACGAACCGCCCCGGCGCCTGATCGTTTCGGCCGAATACCGTTTCTAACGGTCCAACCCGCGTCACGCCCGCTTGCGCGGGCGTGACGCGGTGAGTGGGTGCCCGCTCTTTGCCAAATCCCGCTCACCCTATAAAGTTGATCCCGATGTCCACGCTTGCCGCCCCCGTCGCCACCCCCGGCTGGCTTGACCGCCGCTTTGCCTTTCGTGCGCGCGGCAGCGATGTGCGCACCGAAGTGCTGGCCGGGTTCACCACCTTTTTCACCATGGCCTATGTCGTGGTGGTCAATCCGGCGATCCTGGGGCTGGCGGGCATGCCGATCGCCGGGGTAGCGACGGCCACTTGCATCGGTTCGCTGCTGGCATGCCTGTTGATGGGGTTTCTGGCCGATGCACCGGTGGCGATGGCGCCGGGCATGGGGCTCAACGCCTATTTCAGCTTTACCGTGGTGCAGCAGATGCATCTGCCGTGGCAGGTGGGTCTGGTCTGCGTGTTTCTGTCGGGGCTGTTCTTTCTGATCCTGACCCGGCTGGGCGTGCGGCAGATGGTGATGTCGGTGATCCCGCACCACCTGCTGGCGGCGGTGGCGGCCGGCATTGGCCTGTTCATCGCGCTGATCGGGTTCAAGAACGCGGGGATCGTGGTCGCCAATCCCGACACCATCGTCGCGCTGGGCAAGATGACCGCGCCCGGACCGCTTCTCAGCTTTGTCGGGCTGGCGGCGATCATGGCGTTGACGCTGCTGGGGGTGCGCGGTGCGATCCTGATTTCGATCCTGATCACCACGGTGATCGGCATTGCCGTCGGCATGGCCCCGGTCGCGCCGATGCACCAGGGCTGGGCCGATATGGGATCGACCTTCCTCGCGCTCGATCCGGCCTGGGCCTGGCGCCTGTTCGGCCACGGCTGGGGCGTGCTCGAAGTGGTGTTCGTGTTCCTGTTTGTCGACTTGTTCGAAAACATCGGCACGCTGGTCGCGGTCACCCGCAAGGCGGGGCTGGTGCGCCCCGATGGAGAAATTCCTGGGCTCAACCGCATGCTCTATGCGGATTCGATCGCCTCGATGATCGGCGCGCTGTTGGGCACCACCACGGTCACCAGCTATGTCGAAAGCGCGACCGGGGTCGAAGTCGGCGGGCGCAGCGGACTGACCGCGGTGGTGACCGGGCTGCTGTTCCTCGTCGCCTTGCCGTTCGCGCCTTATGCGCAGCTCGTTCCGCTGGCCGCCACCGCGCCCGCGCTGATCGTGGTCGGCGCGCTGATGATGGCGCCGCTGGTCGAAATCGACTGGAACAGCGCGGAAGAAGCGATCCCCGCGTTCCTGGCGCTGGTGATGATCCCGCTGACGTTTTCGATCGCCAACGGGCTGGCCTTCGGCATCACCGCCCACGCGCTGATCAAGGCGCTGCGCCGCGAATTCACCCGCGAAAACGCGTTGCTGTTCGTGCTCGCCGCGTTGTTCGTGTTCCGCTTTGCCTATATCGCCGGGGTTTGATCGGTAGCGCCCTGATTTTCGCGTGCCGCGATCGCCTCGGCCCTGGCGAGCAGATTTGCGGCGATATCGCGGTGGAGCAGTTCGGCCATCTTTCCGCCGACTTTCAGCGCGCCCTTGCCGACGTTGGCCGGGTCGGCAAATGCAGCGACGATGGCGCGGGCTTCGTCGATCTGGGCCGTATCGGGGGCAAACACGCGATTGGCGATATCGATCTGCGCGGGGTGGATCAGCGTCTTGCCATCAAACCCCAGGTCGCGCGCCTGTGTGCATTCGCCCTCGATCCGCGCCGGATCGTCGATCGCGTTGCACACCCCGTCGAGCAGGATCAGGCCATGGGCGCGTGCCGCCAGCACGACCTGCACCAGCACCGGCAGAAACACCGCACGGCCCGGCGCCTGCACCATGCCGGTATCCTTGGCCAGATCGTTGAGCCCCAGCACAAACCCGCCCAGCCGGGTGGTCGCGGCCGTGGCGGCAATGCGTTCGATTGCCAGCACCGCGCGCGGGGTTTCGATCATCACCCACAACGGCACAGGCGCGGGATAGCCCGCCGCATCCATCGCCTCGGACAGCGCGATCACGTCACATTCGCTGTCAATCTTGGGCACCAGCAGCGCATCGATCGGCGCACCGGCCAGCGCGGCCAGATCCTCGCCGCCCCATGGGGTGGACAGCGCGTTGATCCGCGCGATCAGGCGGCGGTGGCCGAACCCGCCGGCACAGGCTTCCTCGATCAGCGCGGCCCGCGCGCCGGCCTTGGCCTCGGGCGCGACGGCATCTTCCAGATCGAGTGCCACCGCATCGCACGGCAGCGTGCGCGCCTTGGCCATCGCGCGCGCGTTCGAGGCCGGCATATACAGCACCGAGCGGAGCGGGGCAGGGGTGTCAGACAGGTTCATGCAGGGGTTTCCTCCAGATCGATGCGCCCTTCATCGCGCGTGGGCATCGGCGCAAACAATCGCATCAACAGCGTCAGCGTCAGCCACACTGCGGCCAGGCGCACCGACACAACCAGCCCGAACCGGTCGGCCAGCGATCCCCACAGCCACGCGCCCAGCGCCATGCCGCCAAAGGCCACCGCCTGATACAGCGACAGGCACCGCGCCAGAATGGCCTCGGGCGCGCGCATCTGGATCGCCACGTTCAGGCTGGTCATCAGCGCGACCCAGCCGGCCCCGGCAAACAGCGCGGCGATCATCGCCGGACCGGGCGTGTGCGACACCGACAACAGCACCAGAGCGCCGATATAGGCCAGCGTGCTGACCCCGACCACGGCTTCGCTGCCGTGGCGGCGGCGCAATCGGCTGACCACCAGCGCGCACAGCACCGATCCGATCCCGAACGCGCCGACTTCCAGGCCATAGCCGATCTGGTCGCCATGAAGCTGTTCGCGCACCACCACCGGCAACAGCGCCTGAAGCCCCGCCGCGCCGACGCCGAACAGCGCACCGCGCCACAACACGCGCGCGATCGGGCCCGATTGGACGCAGAACCGGATGCCGGTCAGAATGGCCGATCCGATCGGCATGCGTTCGGGCGGCACAACATCGGGGCGCCAGCGGGCCAGAACCACGATCATCGCCAGATAGCTGATCGCGTTGAGCGCAAAGGCGGCATTCACGCTCCAGATCGAGATCACCAGTCCGCCCAATGCTGGCCCCAGGCTGCGCGCCAGATTGTTGGCAATGGCGTTGAGCGAAACCGCCTGCGGCAAATCCTGCCGATCAACCTGCAGGCGCACGCTGGCCTGCCACGCCGGGGCATTGAGCGCGGTGCCCATGCCCACCATCAGCGTCAGCAGCAACAGGCTGACTGGGGTAATCGCGCCCAGAAAGCCCAGCGCCGACAGCACCGCCGACACCACCAGCATCAGGCCTTGCGCCCACAGCATGACCAGGCGCCGGTCATAACTGTCGGCAATCGCGCCCGCCACCACGCCCAGCAGCAGGATCGGGATCGTGGCCGAGGCCTGCACCAGCGCGACCAGCAGATGGCGCGTGGTCAATTCGGTCATCAGCCAGGCCGCCGCCACCGATTGCATGATCGAGCCCACGCTCGACAGCAGGTTGGCGGTCCAGATCGCGCGGAACACCGGATAGCGGAAGGGTGCCAGTGCACCGCCCGGTCCGGGGATATCGCGCGTGAACGAGGCTGTCACAGGATGTAGCGCACCGTGATTTTCAGGGTCATGTCGGCGGTGCCCACCGCCACTTGCGCCGTGCTGAAACTGGGTGGGCCCCAGCGGATCGGGGCGTCGCGCGAAAAGCCATAGCCTTCGTTGGGAATGCCCATCGTCTTGTCGAGGCGGCCATTGGCATTTTCATCGTGGAACAGCGACACCGCATAAGTGCCGGGCGGAACGTGGCGGAACACCAGTACCGGTCCGTCTTGCGCAGGCACCGTCATGCGCAGCGATTGCGGGTCCTTGTCGCATTCGGGGAACGTCGCGGCCCTGGTCGTCAGGCACGCGCGGATCAGGCCCCGGGTGTTGCGCAAGGCGGCAATATCGACCGTCACGGTCGACCCGCCCAGCGGATCGACGGTGGGGCTGGCCAGCAGTGTCTGGGGCGCCAGGATCAGCCCGGCCACAAGCATCCGCCGCACGATCATGGTGTCGAAATCCCGCGATCGGTGCGGCACACATGGTCCCACACCCGAAAATAGAGCCCGTAATTGCACTTGTACTGTTCGTGATGGCGTGAATGGTGGCTGGCGGTGATCAGCCATTGACCGGCGCGCGAATGCACCAGCGCGCGCGGGAACATTTCCCAGCCCATGTGGTTGGTCACCCCCATCACCGTCATGATCACCAGCACGGTTGCCAGTACCCCGGCCTGGATCGGCACAACGAACACCAGCGCGGGGATGAACAGGCCGACAATCGCCGCCTCGACAGGATGAAAATTCATCGCCGCCCAGGCCGTCGGCGGGCGGCTGGCATGGTGTACGGCGTGGATGCGGCGAAACACCGCCGGGCGATGCATCCAGCGGTGCGTCCAATAGAACCACGTGTCATGCAGCGCCAGATAAACCACCAGCGAAACCGGCATCCACCATAGCGGCCACGCCTTGGGATCGCTGTAGATCAAGGTCCAGCCATGGGCCTGCCAGCCCCACGCGATCACGCCCGCCGGCACGCCATAGATCGCGCATGATACCAGGCTCCAGCCCAGTTCCATGCGGATCTGGCGGCCCAGCCCGGCATAATGACCGGGCCGTACCCGCCCGGTCAGCCAGGCAAACAGTCCGCTGACCATGACATAGCGCACAGCGACAATCAGCGTCATCGCCAGCGCGGAATACAGCAGAACCATCATGCGGGGCCTTATGCCAAGCCAGTGCCGCGCTGCACAGGTGCCGGACGGGCAGATCGTCGGTTAAGAGACCCGGCTGACCTTGTTGCGGTGCTGGCCGACGCCCGGACCGCCGCGCGGGATGAACCGGCGCTTGGGCTGGCCGTCGGCGGCACGATCGCCGCCGCCGCCGTTGCGCTGGCCTTGCGGCTGGCCACGTCCGCCGCCACGCCCGTTGCGGGCATGGCCACCGCGATGATCTTCGTCATCGTTGGGCTTGTGCGCGGGCTTGGGCAGTTTCGAGGCTTCGGCCTGGAAATCGGCGGGCAGCGGGATCGGCATCAGCTTGACCCCGGTCAGCTTTTCGATGTCGCGCAGATAGGCTTTTTCGTCGGGCGCACACAGGCTGATCGCGGCGCCATCGGCCCCGGCGCGCGCGGTGCGGCCGATGCGATGGACATATTGTTCGGCCACGTTGGGCAGTTCGAAATTGAACACGTGGCTGACGCCCGCGACATCAATGCCGCGCGCGGCGATGTCGGTGGCCACCAGCACCGGGCAGGCGCCCTGGCGGAACGCTTCGAGCGCGGCGGTGCGCTGGGCCTGGCTCTTGTTGCCGTGGATCGCGCGCGCCGGGATGCCGGCGGCTTCGAGATGGCGGGCAACCCGGTCGGCGCCATGCTTGGTGCGGGTGAACACCAGGCTGCGGTCGAGCGACTTGTCGGCGATCAGCGCGCGGATGCGCAACGACAGCAGCGCCTGCTTTTCAGCCTGGTTGATGAACGTGACATATTGTTCGACGCGTTCGGCGGTGCTGGCCTGCGGCGCGACTTCGACTTTGACCGGGTTCTGGATGAACTGGCGGCCAAGGTCTTCGATCGATTTGGGCATCGTTGCCGAAAAGAACAGGCTCTGGCGCTTGGCCGGCAGCATCGCGGCAACGCGCTTGAGCGCGTGGATAAAGCCCAGGTCCATCATCTGGTCGGCTTCATCGAGCACGAAGATTTCGACGTGGCGCAAGGTCAGCGCGCGGTTGTCGATCAGATCGAGCAGACGGCCGGGGGTGGCCACCAGTACATCGGTGCCGCCGACCAGGCGCCGCGCCTGCTTGGCGATCGGCACGCCGCCGAACACGCAATCGACGAACAGATTGAGGTTCTTGGCATAGCCCTTCATGTTGTCGGCAATCTGTGCCGCCAGTTCGCGCGTGGGCGACAGCACCAGCATGCGGCACGCGGCGGGTTTGCGCGGGGTGGCCTCGGCGGCCAGGCGGTGCAGCGAGGGCAGCGCGAACGCGGCGGTCTTGCCGGTGCCGGTCTGGGCAATCCCCAGCAGATCGCGCCCTTCCATCAGCGCAGGGATAGCCTGGCGCTGGATCGGGGTGGGATCGGTATAGCCCTTGGTGGCCAGTGCACGCAGAATAGGCTCGGCCAGGCCGAGATCGGAAAAATACGACATGATGAAATGAAACCTTCGCAAGAAAGCGCCGGTAGCGTGCCATCAGGGGGGCCGCCACCGACATAAGGGGTCGATAGGGCGACCCATGCGTGAAAGGGAAGCAGCAGCACGAACGCTCAGCCGGGGCGGATCATGACCATTGTGCTGGCGCCATATTTGTCGGCACCATGTCAGTTCGGCGGATCTCACGCTGCCCGGGCTTGCGACAAAATGCTCTGTCGCCGTCCTTGCGAGGCGGCCCCTAGCGCGCAATCGCCTTTATTGCAAGGAAATTGTGCGAAGCAGCAATTGGGCGCCGGTCAGCGTCGCCCAGCCAGTCACAAATCCCCGCGCGGGGCGCAGGCCGGGTCGGCGGCGACGACCTGTCGGCGCAGTGCGGCGCGGGCCAGTCGCTCCACTTCGACTTTGCGCCGTGCCGCGGCCAGCGGCAGCAGTGGCGCCGGGCGCAGGATTTCTGCATCATAGCCGTCGGCGACGATAATCCCGCACGTGTCGGGCCGGAACGGCACGGTTTCCATCACCGCGCGGTCGAGATGCGGGGCCAGGCCCCAGAAAAACCGGTCGCAATGGTCAAGATAATCGGGCCATTTGGCATCGCCCAGCAGATCGGCGCGACTGACCTTGATTTCGACAATGATCACCTGGCCCTTGGCATCGATTCCCATCAGATCGGCCCGCCGCCCGCCTTTCAACGGCATTTCCGGCAGGCACCAGATGTCGTTGCGCGCAAACAGCCGCGCAATCCCGCGCGCCACCGCCAGCGCCTCGCGCGTGTCGGCGGGGGTTTCAAGGGCAGATGGCGCGGCGCAGGACGACTCGAACATGCTGCACCATAGGAACAAATCAGAAACAAGCCAAGCACCTCAAAGCGATCCGCGCGCCCATCGGTGCGGCATGCAGGGGGCAGGGCAAAAGGGCTGGCACGGTGCGATATTTGCTGCTAACTGCCGCCCCCTGACGCGCACCCGTAGCTCAGCTGGATAGAGTACTGCCCTCCGAAGGCAGGGGTCACAGGTTCGAATCCTGTCGGGTGCACCATTTTTCCAGGTTCAGGAACCGGCATGAACTGTGCCGGTAATGCGCGGGCAGGATGCCTGCGACCAGGCGGCTTTTGAGCCTTTGGTTTCGGCGATTTTCTTGCCCATGTCTGGAGCGCGAAGCTGCGCTTGATGTGGGCCGGCACGCAGTTGTCCGTTCCATAGAGCGCATGCCGCAGCAGCGGCAACGCCGCCGAAGTCTGCATCCGCATCGAAATGGAGTGCCCGCCCAGGGTCGTTGCCGGGCAAAGGGCGCAGGTGACTCAATGTGCCTCTGCGATCCTGACGGCAATCGGGTTGATCGCAAGGAAGCGATGCATGGGTTGATGCCCGTAACCCCTCGAGGCTCCGAATTCTTAATATGCGTCGATTTGCATCAATGCATAATTGCAAATTGCAGGGTGTATTGCATGCATGCAAATTCGGGCATATGGGGCGGTCGGAATCAAGGATCCTGCCTGCGATTGAGTCGGCAAATCCGGTTGGAGCGTCACGATGCAAGCCTGGAGCCCTGTCCCACGACATCGAGGCCCGGGGCCCTCCATCATTTGCCAGCTCTGGCAAGCCCTCAGGCACCTTGAAAGGTGACCGGGTATGTCGCGTGAATTGATCCATCGCGAATGATGGCGCTATGCAAAATTCGGTAAGAATATTTATTTTCAATAAGATAGCGATATTTATTTTGAAGGTTCGGTCATGGAATGGGTTCCGATAGTATTCATTGTATTTAAATCGATCGTGCTGTTCACGGGTATGTTCTTTGCCATCAAGTGGCACTACGATCAGGACAGGAAGGGCAAATATAACGGCCGAGGAACGCAATCGGCCACTGAAATGCGCCTTTTTATAACAATGATCATTGCGCTCGCCCTGTCCCTGATCGGGATTGTTTATGCGGGTTGCTGGGGGAATGCGGCATATGGGGGCCGCGGAGGCGCGTTGGGATGCGCTTTTACCTTTTTAATGTGCATCATGTCCAAGCCGAATGCTGAGGCGGTCTTGGCTGACTGCAGCGGGCATGCCGGCTTCGCGCGGGGCAACGGTCTTGCCGAGCCGGATCCCGCCACGCTGAGCGAAGGTCTCGACCAGTTGGCGAGGCTCAAGATTCAGACCGAGCAATTGCGTGCCGCTGCTTTTATCGGGCTGGAGTCAGCGAGGCGCGAGAAGGTCTATGTCGGCATTGCAGGCGTTGTAAGCGCGCTCGCTTGGAAATTTGGCGACATCGCCGCCAATTGGCTGAATTTCAGGCAATAGGCGCGTTCATGTCCTGGCCCGTCAACCCGCGTGTCGGCGATATGGCTGCGGGGCTGGACCAAAGTGTTGCACCGTCAAGGTTTGCCGGGACCGGATTGCGCCCCACATTGCGCGAAGCTTGAGAATAGTCGGCAGGCAGAGCAAGATAGACCGCGCGGTCGGCGTCGGAAAAGGACGCCGGCAAGCGTCGGCTTTCGCGTTGGGTGATATGGTGCAGCACATGAGGGATGACGATGTGAGCAAGTCGTGCCATGGCCGCGGAGCCTGTTGCAAATACGCGATATCGGCAATTGGATATGCCTTGCCGTGATGCCTCCGAAAAAAATCAAAATGGGCAGATGTAGGTTTTAAATAAGTGTGATTTAATAAATATTGGTGATTTTCTGGCGGGCGTATTTTTATCATGGTGGCAATTGTTTCGAGCATAATTTATGTTGTTATTATTGCATATATAGCTATAATTGATTGTGTTTACATGATTGAATTGGTGTTTGGATTATTTAAATATAAAAATTCTGAATATTTGGCAGGGGCTAACCTGTCTATTGCCATATTGATGCCGGCGCACAATGAGCAGGACACGCTTTCTCGATCAGAAAATCTTCTCAAATCTCTTCAAGAAAATTCTGTGAGAATTGTTGTGGTCGCAGACAATTGCACCGACGCGACCGCCGAGGTCGCGGCGAGCGCTGGATGCGAAGTGGTGACGCGCCGCGACAGCGCGCTACGGGGCAAGGGATTTGCCCTTGCAGCCGGGGTTGATCATTTGAAAGATTCGCCCCCCGATGTTGTGATTATATTGGATGCGGACTGTGAAATTGATATGGTCTCGCTGTTACTGATCGCATATCGGGCGGTTGATTTAAATCGGGTTGTTCAGGCGGCATATTTATTTAGGCCGGACATGAAGGGACCGACATTAATTCAAATATCAAATTTCGCATTTTTTGTTAAAAACCTTGTCCGCCAACGCGGTGGAGCCAGAATTGGCGCTGCCGCTATCCTGACAGGCTCTGGTGTTGCGTTCCCCTGGCGGTTGATCAGCACGCTGGATCTGGGGACGCCCAATATAGTCGAAGATCTTGCGCTGGGTGTCGAACTTGTACAGCGTGAAGAGTATCCCTATTTTGAGGAAGGCGCGACGGTCTGGTCAGAGGCGAGCACGCTTGCCGGGACGCAAGTGCAAAGATCGAGATGGGAATCGGGCTTCATCAAGACAGCGGCGCTCCTGGCTGTGCCGATGGTCATGGACGGGTTTCGAAGACGAAATTTCAAAATCTTCTGGATGGGGATGCACCTCGCCGTCCCGCCACTTTCGATTTTACTCGCATTAAACTATTTATATATAATATTCTCACTGGCGCGATTTTATTATGATCACAAAGCAATTTTGCTGGCAATTTGCTTAATACTGAATGTCGGTATTTTTATTTCTACGTTCCTGGCGTGGGCCATTGACGGTAGGTCATATATGTCCGGATCTGCGCTTCTTGCCCTGCCGCATTATTTTTTGAGCAAAATGTCGCTCTATGCGCAACTTGTCTTTCGGCGCCGATCAGTTGGATGGGTAAGAACCGAGCGGTCGCGGAAAGATTGAATGTTGGGAAGTCCGGGATCGCCGCACCCTGGCACTACCCTTCGTCCAGATCACCCAGCGCGATGATCTGTGCATAGCTGTCGGCATCGAGCAGGGTTGGCGGCCGCCAATTCGGGTCTGGCGCCGGATCGGGGCGAGCCGCCTTCACCGCAGCGATGAGCGTGTCGCAGGCGAGGTGCTTCAGCCGGGCCATTTCGTTTGCCCATGGCTTTTCATGTCCGGCAAAGATGGTCAGCCCTTCGATGCTGCTGGTGATGTACAACGCCAGCGTTTCGAGCGTGCGGGTGTCGAGATCGGGATTGATGGCCTGAATGAACCGCTTCGAAATCAGGCGAGAGCGGATGTAGATGGCATCGACCATCCGCGCGACATTGTCGTCGCGCCCGGCCAGGGCCCAGACTTCGGGAAACAGGCGCGTGGTCTTGAGCGTCAGGATGTCGTCGATCAGCGCGCCGATGAATGCGCGCAGGCGAGCCTCGGGCGGTTCGTCGGAAGGGGCGCGAAATCCGGCGAAGAACTGTTCATACGAATTGAGCACGCCCGACAGCATGTCGAGCAGCAGCGCCTCGCGCGTGGGGTAATAATGATAGATCGCGCCGCCCCGGATGCCCATGCGCCTGGCGATTTCGCGCAAGGTGACTGCGCCGATGCCTTCGTGGATCAGGATCTCGACAGCAGTTTCCAGGATCTGGACCACCCGTTCCTGCCCCGTGGCATAGACGCCGCTGTTCGCCTTGATCTTCAGCGTCGGGACTTCGAACATCGTATCTTCCGATCAGTGGGCAGGGCACGGCCCGATAATTCCGGCTTATGCCGGTGGCCAACCCGGGTGTCACGCCGGGTCTTGATCTGGATCAACAAAAATTGATCACCACGCCATCTTTGATAGCATGGTCAACATTGAGCACTTGACCAAGATTTTGCCACATGCCTATGATTTGCGCAGTTGATGACCAATCGACGCAGGGGCGCCGCGCAAAAATGCGCTGCACGGGACAAAAACACGCGGGCGCAGGCAAACGATGCCAGCCTGATCATGAGGGAAATTCAGCACATGACGACACGCAGCATGCTGACAGGTGGCACGGCCCGGTTGGCTCTTGCCATGGCGCTCGGCGTTGGCCTGGCCAATTGTGCCCCCGCGCTGGCAGACGATGCGCCCGCCCCAGCCGCAAAGGCCGATGCGCTGGGCGAAATCGTGGTGACCGCGCAAAAGCGTTCGACCAGCGCCGACAAGACGCCGATCAGCATTTCGGCCGTTTCTGGTGCCGATCTGGCCGCGCGCGGCATTTCCAGCTTTGCCGATCTGGCGGCGGGTACGCCGGGCGTGTCGATCAAGTCGATGGGGCCGGGCCAGACCGAATTCGAAATGCGCGGGATGACCTCGTCGGGCGGCAATTCGCCGACCGTCGGGTTCTATCTCGACGATATCCCGCTCACCTCGCCCGCCTCTGCCCAGAACGGCAAAGTGGTGATCGACCCCACGCTCTATGATCTCAACCAGGTCGAAGTGCTGCGCGGGCCGCAGGGCACGCTCTATGGTTCGTCATCGATGGGCGGCACGATTAAGCTGATCACCAACAAGCCCAAACTCGGCACCTGGGAAGCCAGCGCCGAAGTGACCGGATCGGGCACCGAAGGCGGCGGTTTCAACCACGCCGAAAACGCCATGATCAACGTGCCGCTGTCGAGCACGCTGGCGCTGCGCGCGGTGGTCAGCCAGTCGAACACGTCGGGCTTTATCGACCGCATCGTTGTGGCTGATGGCGATTTCCCGGTGGCGACCAATGGCGGCGTGACGCGCGGCAACGTTGCCGCGGCGCCGGTGGCCGAGGATTACAAGCGGTCGAACGCGCAGAACGTGATCGGCACGCGTGTGGCGCTGTTGTGGAAACCCGATGCCGACCTGACCGTCACGCCGACGTTCTTTTATCAGCGCACCCATGCCGACGGGCCGAGCGATTATGACAGCGATCCGGGCACGCTGGCGCATTATCAGCCGTTCGACGTGGCAGAGCCCTATACCGATGAAATCGCGATCGGCGCGGTGACCATCAACTATCGCTTTCCCACCTTCGAAGTGACCTCGGCCACATCGTACTGGCATCGTAAATCGACGATGATCCAGGACAATTCGGAAAACCTGCCTTCGGTCGGCGGCGGCTTTGGTGTGACCACCGACAGCGCATCGTATTATGGTGCCAATGGCACCGGCTCGATCTATGCGCTCGAAACCGATCCGTCGCACCAGTTCTCGCAGGAATTGCGCTTTACCTCGACCGGCAACGGCCCGATCAAATGGCTGTTCGGCGGCTATTTCGCCAGTTTCCAGTCGACCTGGAACCTGGAAACCGACGTGCCCAACGCGGCCGCGTTCGGATCGCCGACGCCGATCATCTTCAGCCTGTCGGAACCGACCAGCATCAAGCAATATGCCGGGTTTGGTGAAGTGAACTATGCGCCGACCGACAAGCTGCACGTGACGGTGGGCTTGCGCGCCTATCACTATGACACCACGCTCGACATGGTGACTGGCGGCTATGGTTCGCCGACGGCCGATGGCAGCTATATCACCCAGCACGTCGTGCAGAAAAGTTCGGGCGTCAATCCGAAGTTCGACTTGTCGTATCAGGCGACGCCCGATGCGATGGTCTATGCCACGGTTGCGCGCGGGTTCCGCCCGGGTGGCGGCAACCAGCCGCTGCCGTCGTCGAATGCGCCCACCGCCACCGGTTTTCAGCAGGCGATGTACAGCACATTGGTCGGGTTCGGCTATGCCAACGGGGTCGCCCCGG
Source organism: Novosphingobium sp. FSW06-99 (assembly GCF_001519065.1). Classification (GTDB taxonomy): domain Bacteria; phylum Pseudomonadota; class Alphaproteobacteria; order Sphingomonadales; family Sphingomonadaceae; genus Novosphingobium. The sequence continues at coordinate 35,527 of NZ_KQ954258.1, read as the reverse complement.
CATCGTATGGTCCCGATCATCTGTGGAGCTATGAACTGGGTGAAAAGCTGAAGCTGTTCGATCGCCATCTGCGGATCAATTCCAGCATCTATTACGAAGACTGGCAGAACATCCAGACCGAGCTGCTGCCCGAAGGCTACCCACTGTTCGACAACGTGGCCGATGCGCACATTTATGGCGGCGAAGTCGAAGCGCAGGCGGTGCTGACCGACCATCTCAGCGTGGGTGGCCAGATCGGCTATACCCATGCCACGCTCGATCAGGCGGGCCATGGCCTGTCGGCCGGGCAATTGCTGCCCGACGTGCCCAAATATTCGGGCGGCGCCAATGTAACCTACGACCGGCCGATCGACGATGCCCGCAGCTTTACGTTCCGTGTTGACGAGACTTATGTCGGCGCGCGCGTCGGGCTCGCCAGCTATCAGGGTGAGGTCAACAACGCCAACACGCCGTTGCCAGGCTATAACCTTGTCAACTTGCGCACCGGGATCAAGGACAAGGCTGGCTGGACCGCCGCGCTGTTCATCACCAACCTGACGAACAAACGCGCCACGCTCGAAAACGCGGCACAGTTGGGCCTGCCCAATGCGTCATACAACCGCGTGGTGACCAACCAGCCGCGCACGTTCGGCGTCGATCTGACCTGGCATATGTAAGCGGTCGCGCGGCACCGGTTCCTGCTCCTGGAAAAGGACAGGGACCGGCGCTTTGCAACAGGGGCGGCCCCGGCGGGATCAGCCGGGGTTTTTGGCCCCGGCGTCGGCTTGGGCGGTGCGGTTCCACCAGCCGCCGCCCAGCGCGAGATAGAGCGCGGCGGCATCGCCAAACCGGTTGGTCCGGGCCTGCACCAGATTGGCGACGGATTGTTGCCAGGTGGCTTCGGCGGCGAGCAGCGTCTGGTAATTGACGTAGCCGGCCTTGTACTGGTCGCTGGTCACATCGCGGGCCTTGCGCGCGGCCCTTTCGGCATAGTCGGCGGCGACCAGCCCGTCAGAATCGGCGTGGATTGCCTGCAAGGTGTCGGCCACGTTCTGGAACGCGTTGATCACCGTTGCCTTGTATTGCGCGCGCGCCTGGATCAGCAACTGGTCGGCGGCATGCTTGCGGTGAAGCAGCGTGCCGCCATCAAAGATGGTCTGCGTCACATCGCCGATGATATTCCAGAACGGGCCGCCGGTGGAGAACAGTTGCCCCACTTCGCTCGCCGCGCCGCCATAGGCCGCGGTGATGGTGAACTGCGGCAGGCGCGCGGCAGTGGCGACGCCTACCTGGGCGCTGGCCGAATGCAATTGTTCCTCGGCGGCGCGCACGTCGGGCCGCTGGTCGAGCAGTTTGGCGGGCAGGCTCAACGGCAGATCGTGCGGCAGGCGAAAGCTGTCGAGATCGAAATGCACGTCGATCGGATCGTCTGGCAGGGTGCCTGCCAGCGCGCGGATCAGGTCGTGGGTCTGTTCCAGTTGTTTGCGCAATGGGGGCAGGGTGGCCTGGGCGGCGGCGAGCGCAGATTCCTGCTGCGCCACGTCGAGAGCCATGACCAGGCCCTGGCGCTGTTGTTCCTGCAGGATATCGAGCGCGCGGCGGTTGGCGGCGACATAGGCTTCGCTCGCCTTGATCTGCGCGCCGAGTGAAGCTTCCTGCAAGGCGGCGGCGACCACATTGGTGGTCAGCGCGATATAGGCCGCCTCCATCTGGTAGCGCGTGGCCTGTTCCTGCGCCTTGAGCGATTCGACCGAGCGGCGGTTGGCGCCGAACACGTCGGGGGTATAGCTCAGGCCGAGTTGCGCGGTGTAGAAGGTGTAGGTCAGGCTTTGCGGCGGGGTCGCCGTCAGCACGTTGCCATTGCCCTGCAGCCCCGGATCGTTGGAGCCGAGGTTGCCCGCGACCTGCTGACGGCTGGGGGTGAATTCGGCGCCGACGGTGGGGTAGAAGAACCCGCGTTGCGCGGCGGTCTGTTCATGCGCGGCCTTCAGCGCGGCATTGGCTGCGGTCAGATTGGGGTTGTTGGCCAGCGCCTTGTCGACCAGCGCATCGAGCTTGGCCGATCCGAATTCCTTCCACCAGGCAAAGGCGATGTCGCGGCCGAGCACGAAATGTTCGGGATCGCCGCCGGTCAGCCCGGCCACGCCAGTGGTGGTGTCGGTCAGCGGGGCGGGGGCAAAATCCTTTGCCACCGGGGTGTCGGCAGGCCGGTGATAGTTCGGGCCAACCGCGCAACCGGCCATCGCCAGCACTGCACCGGCCATCAGGGTGCCGCGAATCGTGCTGCGGTGCAAAAGGGTGATTCTGGCGGAATGCATGCGTGGCACCACGGGCATGAGTCTCATCAATCTGGCAGGATAGTCGCGGGTTTGTGCGCAAACTATCCCGGCTTTGCTAGGAATACCGGTACAAGCTTCAGGAAAATTCCCCGAACCGTCTCATAGGGGCGCTACGGGACGCTGCCTACTGTTACAAGTCACGGTGTCCGACATATGGCATGTGCGAACAAAGTTGCGGCAATGTGAATTGTCACAGTAGACGCCATGGCCCGCGGCTGGCAGCGGGTATGACGATCAGAATTGAGGCTGTTTCATGCGCATTGCCAAAAGGCCGTTTGCACCTGTTGTTGTCAATCTTGCCATGGTGGGCGTGCTGTCCATGGGGCTCGGCGCCTGTGGCGGCAGCCCGGACGCCGACAAAGTTCCGGTGGTGGTGGCCTCTGCCACGTCCGGGCCGCCGACGGTCGAACTGACCAGCGAGCAATTGAAGATGATTTCGGTCGGCACGGTCGAGGAACGCGACTTCGCGCCGACCACGTCGGCGCCTGGTTATATCGATTTCGATCAGAACAGCACGGTGGCGGTGTTCAGCCCCTATCAGGGCAAGATCGCGCAGGCCTTTGTCCAATTGGGCGATAGTGTCGCCAAGGGGCAGCCGCTGTTCACGGTCGAAAGTCCTGACCTGATGACTGCCAGTTCCGCGTTGCTGTCGGCCGAAGCGACCGAGACCGCCAACCGCAAAGCGCTCGATCGCGCCAACAAGCTGCACGGCACGCAAGGCATTTCCGACCAGAATGTCGAAGTGGCCGTCTCTGCCGAAGCGCAGTCGAACGCCGCGTTGCAGGCCGCGCGCGAGGCATTGGTGGTGTTCGGCAAATCGCCCGAGGCCGTGCTGTCTTCGCACAAGGTCGATCCCCTGCTGGTGGTACGCAGCCCGATCGCCGGACGGATCACCGCGCGCAACGCGCAGCCGGGCCTGCTGGTGCAGCCGGGAACCGTCCCGGCGCCGTTCACCGTGTCGGAAAACAGCCATTTGTGGATGGTCGCCACCGCTGCCGAAACCGACAGCGCCAAGTTCCATGTGGGCCAGGCCGTCGATGTGACAGTGCCCGCGCTGCCGGGGGTTACGCTGACCGGGCGGATCGAAACGATCGGCGCGCAAGTCGATCCGGCCACGCATACCGTACAATTGCGCTCGACCGTCAACGATCCGCAGCATCTGTTGCGCGCCAACATGCTGGCGACGTTTGCGGTGCACACCGGCGCGTCGGTGCGCGCGCTGGCGCTGCCCGCCGATGGCGTGGTGCGCGAAGGCGACGGATCGATGACCACCTGGGTCACCACCGATGGCAAGCATTTTACCCAGCGGGTGATCCATATCGGTCTGATGCGCGATGGCTATGACCAGATCATCGATGGCCTGCGCGCGGGTGAACGCACGGTGACCAAGGGGGCGGTGTTCATCGACAACATGCTGGCCGCCGATCCCGATGCGGACTGACACCGTGGCGATCAGCCCAGCCATTTCGTTTTCCTGCCGGCATTCAGTTCGCTGAGAAAGGCCCGCCGTGCTCAAGTCGATCCTCGCCTTTGTCCTCACGCGCCGTACGATGGTCCTGCTGGGGCTGTTCGTGTTCCTGGCCAGCGGCGTCGCTGCGTTCCGGTCGCTCAATATCGAAGCCTATCCCAACCCCGCACCGGTGATTCTGGAAATCACCGCGCAGCAGGGCGGCCTTTCGGCCGAGGAAATGGAGAAGTATTACACCACCCCGATGGAAGTCGCGCTTTATGCGACGCCGGGGATCGACAACATCCGCTCCACCTCGTTCTATGGCCTGACCTTCATCCGCGTCACGTTCAAATACGGGATCGAATACAACTGGGCCTTTGCGCAGACCTCGCTGGCGTTGCAGCAGGGCGTGTCGCTGCCCGGTGGACAGATTCCGTCGATCAACCAGTCGAGCGCCACCGGCGAAGTGATGCGTTATCAGGTGGTTGGCCCGCCGCATTTCGGGCTGACCAATCTGCGCACGGTGCAGGATTGGGTGATCCTGCGTCGCCTGTCGACGATCCAGGGCGTGGTGCAGGTCAACAGTTGGGGCGGCACCACCAAGCAGTTTGACGTGACCACCGATCTGCACAAGCTGCAGAGCTATGGCCTGACCATTCCGCAAGTGCTGAGCGCGCTGGGCAATGCCAATATCAACGTCGGCGGGCGCGAAGTCGCGATCGGCCAGCAATCGGTCAACATTCGCGGCGTCGGTCTGATCGACAGCGGCGGCAATGATGATCTGACCAAGGGCTATCACACACAAGACATCGAGAATGTCGTGCTGGCGCAAGTCAACGGGACGCCGGTGCGGATTAAGGACGTCGCCAAAGTCACCGTCGGCTATGTGCCACGGCTGGGCATTCTGGGTGTCGACAAGAGCGATGACGCGGTCGGCGCGATCATCGTGATCGGCCGCGATCATCACACCAATCTGATGCTGCCCAAAATCAAGGCGATGATCACGGCGATGAACACCGACGGCAGCCTGCCGCCCGGGGTGCAGATCAAGCCGTACTACGATCGCGGCGCGCTGGTGGCGATCACCACCCACACCGTGATCGAAAACCTGCTGGTCGGCTGTACGCTGGTTTTCATCATCCAGTTGATCTTTCTGGGCGATTTGCGCAGCGCGATCATCGTCTCGCTCAACATCCCGATCGCCTTGCTGTTCAGCATCATGATCCTGGTGATGATGGGGCAGGATGCCAACCTGTTGTCGATCGGGGCGGTCGATTTCGGCATCATCGTCGATTCGGCGGTGATCCTGGTCGAAAACATGTTCCGGATATTCGAGGCGCCCCGCGATCAGCAGGACATCTGGCTTGAACAATTGTCGGAAGGTCGCTGGGGCCGTGATCCGACCTCTGAACGGGGCGTTGGCACGGTGGGCGCGATGCAGCGCAAATGGAGCCGCCGTCTCCGCATGATTTTCATGAGCGCGATCCAGATCGACAATTCGATCATGTTTTCGACGCTGATCACGGTGGCGGCGTTCATTCCGCTGTTCACGATGACCGGGGTCGAAGGCCAGATTTTCGGACCGATGGCGCGCACATATGCCTTTGCGCTGGCCGGGGCGTTGCTGGCGACGTTTACCGTGACGCCGGTGATTGCCTCGTTCCTGCTGCCAAAGCATGTCGAGGAAGTTGAAACCTTCCTCGTGCGCTGGCTGCGCAGGACTTATACCCCGATGCTCGATTTCGCGCTCGAACGGCGCAAGCTGACGGTCGGCATCGGCGTGGTGTTCCTCTTGATTACCGGATTTCTGTTCACGCGGTTGGGGGGCGAATTCCTGCCCGCGCTGGAGGAAGGCAATTTCTGGATCCGCGCCTCGCTGCCGCCGACAATGACGCTGAAGGACGGCACCGAAGCCACGCGCAAGATCCGTGGCATCCTGATGCGCTATCCCGAAGTGGTGACGGTGGTGTCGCAGCATGGTCGTCCCGACAACGGCACCGACGCCTCGCCGTTTTCCAACATCGAACTGTTCGTGCCGTTGAAACCGCATGACCAGTGGCCCGCCGGCGTGACCAAGGAAAGCCTGACCAGCGAAGTCAACAAGGCGTTCAAGCGCGAACTGCCGGGCGTCAACTTCAACTTCTCGCAATATATCCAGGACAATATCCAGGAAGCGATCTCGGGGGTGAAGGGCGCCAATTCGGTCAAGATCGTCGGGCCCAATCTGAATGTCGATGAAGACCTGGCGCAGCAGATCCAGACGCAGATGAGCAAAGTGCGCGGGGTTGCCGACCTTGGCATCTTTCACGTGGTCGGCCAGCCCAATCTGAACATCAGGATCGATCGTGAAAAGACCGCGCGCTATGGCCTCAACACCGGCGATGTGAACACGGTGATCCAGGCGGCGATGGGCGGCGCGGTGGCGACCACCGTGCTCGAAGCCGACCGTCAGTGGAACGTGACGGTGCGCGCGCAAGAGGACCAGCGCGACAGCATCGAAAAGATCGGCGATATCAAGGTCGGCTATCAGACCCCGGCCGGCACGACGGCCTATATCCCGTTGCGTGAACTCGCCACGATCTCGGTCGATACCGGCGCGTCGTATATCTATCACGAAACCACCAAACGGTACCTGCCGGTCAAGTTCAGCGTGCGTGGCCGCGATCTGGCCGGGGCGGTGGCCGAAGCGCAGGACCGGATTGCCAGGAATGTGCACTTGCCCAATGGCTATCGTCTGATCTGGGCGGGCGAATTCCAGGACATGAAGGAAGCGCAGGCGCGGCTTGCGGTGGTGGTGCCGGTCAGTCTGCTGCTGATTGTGATCCTGCTCTACAGCCTGTTCAATTCGGTCGGCGATGCCTTTCTGGCGCTGTCGGGCATTCCGTTTGCGGTGGGTGGCGGCATTCTGGCGCTCTATATCGCGGGCCTGCCGCTCAGCGTGTCGGGCGAGATCGGGTTTATCTCGCTGTTCGGGGTGTCGGTGATGAACGGCATCCTGCTGATCACGTATTACAACCAGACGCGGGCCGGTGGGCTGGACCCCTATGAAGCGATGAAGCACGCCGCCGAACAGCGCATGCGCCCGCTGATGATGACCGCACTGTCGGCTTGCATCGGGTTGTTGCCGGCCGCGCTGTCGAGCGGTATCGGCAGCCAGGTGCAGAAACCGCTGGCCGTGGTCGTGGTGGGGGGCATGTTGCTGTCACCCGTGCTGCTGCTGGTGGTTGTACCGGCGTTCCGCCTGCTGGTGGCTGGCGCGGAAGGCAAAAAGGAACCGTCGCTGGCCGATGTCGATGATGACGATCCGGCGCTGGAGATCTGATCGATGAACGCGCGCCTGATCCTGATCGCGGTGCTTGGTCCGGTGGTGTTCGGGGGGACAGCCCTCGCCAGGCCCGCGCATCGCGCAGTCAGTGGGCATCAGGACCCGCATCAGACGGTGATCCAGGCGGTGCACAGCCCCGCACACAGCGCGGGCATCGTCGGCGTGGTCCCGGTCCGGGCGGCGCAGCCGATGATCAGTCGCACCGGGGCCAACCGGACCAGCGCGACAGTGGCGCGCAGCAACGGGATCGCGGGTACCGATTTCATCCAGCCAGTCACGCGCAACGCGGCCGGTGGTGCCACCGCCCGCAGCGGAGTCATCGAGGGTGGGACGTTTTACCGCCGCCATTGACACCAGGCCGCGCCGCGCGCCGCCTGTGATGCGAAAAACCGGTTCACGGTTTGGGGCGCCATGCTCTACCGTTTTGCCGGTATGGCACAGCACGGTACGATCCGGAACCCAGGCATGACCGACCAGGCACATGTGTCGGTCCGTACGCGTTTCTACAGCGTGTTCCTGGTGGTGATTGCCGCGGTGATCGTGGTCGGCTCGTTCGGCATCTGGCGCCTGTCGGATTATCGCACGTATTCCGACGATTTGCGCGACGTGTTCTTTCGCAGCACCGAATATCTTGGCGATCTCAACAACTACACCAGCGATTTCCGCTCTGACGAAGGTGCCCTGTTGCTGGCCGACCGCCAGGGCGACACGCGGGCGATCGGGCGCGAAATGATCATGCTCGATGCGCAGATTGATCGTGCCTATCGCAACTACGGTGCGATCGTCCACGATCCGCGCGAAACGGCGGCGGTGGCGCTGTTCTGGCGCCACTGGGCCGCCTATCGCGCCGGGGTCAATCGCGTGCTGACGGCAGTCAACGCCGGCCATCTGGCAGAAGCAAAGGCATTTTACCTGGGACCGTCACACCGGGCCTACGACACGGCCAGCGATACGCTGGGCCAGTTGACCGACCTCAATGTCGAAAGCGCCGCGATTACCGCGCGGCGCGCCGACACGGTGTTCTATCAGACACGCGCGCTGAATCTGGCGGCGATGATCTTTGCCGGATTGATGGTCATCGCCGCGCTGGTGATGATCCGTCGATCGATTGCCGAACCGCTGATAGACCTGGCGCAAGTCATGCGCGGGCTGGCCGACAAGGATATGGACGTCGAAATCAACGGGCGTGACCGGCGCGACGAAATCGGCGCGATGGCGCGCGCGGTCGATGTGTTTCGGCTCAACGCCATCGACCTGGCGCTCAGCCAGCGGGCGCTGGCTGATCATGCCTCGATGCTGACCGACGAATTGGCCAAGGAACAGCGGCTGACGCAGATGCAGCGCAATTTCCTGTCGATGGCGAGCCATGAATTTCGCACCCCGCTGGCCAAGATCGATGGTCAGGCGCAGCGTCTGCTGAGCAAGGCTAGCGAACAGAGCCCCGACGACGTGCGTGAGCGCGCACGCGCGATCCGGCTGGGGGTGCGCCAGATCACCAGCACGATCGACCACCTGATCGATCACGCCCGGCTGGCCGATGCCGGGCCGCACAATGTCTATGATCCCGCACCGCTCGATCTGGTCGCGGTGCTGCGCGCTGTCTGTGCGCTGCACCGCGAGCTGGTGCCCACTGCGTTCGTGCACGAACAGTTTGACCATGCTCCGTTGCGGATGACCGGCGATCGCAAGCTGTTGCACCATTTGTTCAGCAACCTGGTCGGCAATGCGATCAAATATTCACGTGAGCGCGTGCTGGTTTCGGTCGAGGTGCACCACAGTGACGATGACGTGACCGTGGTGGTGTCCGACCATGGCATCGGCATCCCCGCGGCGGAGCTGGACCAGGTGTTCGATCGCTATTTTCGCGGCGGCAATGTCGGTGGCACGGTTGGCACTGGCATCGGCCTGTTTCTGGTAAAGGCGGTGGTCGACCTGCACGGGGGGAGGATCACGCTGTCCAGTCGCGAAGGCGAGGGTGCACGGTTTACCGTGTGGCTGCCGCGCGATGCGGGGATCGCCGGTGCGATATGATGCCTGATACCAGGTCGCGCAAAGCGCTGTTCATACCGGACACGCACCCGACACACGAAAAACCCGCCGGGCATTGCTGCGCGGCGGGTCTATCGAAATCCTGAGCTCGATCAGGACCGCGGCATTGCCCGGTCCCCGTCAATTGGTCAGGCGTTCACGGCGATTTCGAGGCATCGACGATCGCGGCAATGCTCAGCGCCAGCGCACCGAGGCCCACGATCCATGCGAGCGTGCCGAAGCCTGCTGCACCGGCGAAACCGCCACCGTCACCTTCAAGCATCCCGGCATCCGGCGCGGGGGCGGCGAGCACGGGTGCGCTCAGGGTCAAACTCGAGGCAATCAACATGCCCGTAACGATTTTCCGAAGCTGCATTTTTCCGTACTCGCTTAGTATCCGATTTAAGCAATATTACATAGTTGTACTCACTTCGCAAGTGCGAATTGGTCCGCAGCCCAGGCGCATCGTATTAGGGTGGAGGTGCGCCCATCACGCCGGATGATGCCCTCATTTATTTCAAAAAATGCATGAAAACAATATTTTGCATGGTCCTGGCGGCATGTGCGCGATGTCTTTGCAACCGCTGCGTTACGGCACGTTGGGCACTGGCAGAGCCGTGGGCGGGACAAGGGTGGCCCGGGCCTGGCCTCGCATGGGGCTCGATCGACCCCGTGTCGGGCGGTGGCGGCGGATGGCGCCAGGCCGGGTGGCAACCGATTCGGTGGTTACCGCCAGCGATCGTCGGCCACGCCGCGTTCGGCAATCCCGAACACCCGTGCGGCCAGGGCCGCCGGTCAGGTCCCGAAATAGTCGCGGTACCAGGCGACAAACGCACGCACGCCCTCGTCAAAATGTGTTGAAGGGGCATAGCCTGTCAATTCCTGCAACTGCGTGGCATCGGCCCAGGTCGCGGGCACATCGCCCTTTTGCATGTCGAGATAGCGACGGATTGCCTTGCGACCGCAGGCCTGTTCGATCGAATCGATGAAGTCGGTCAGTTTGACTTTGTCGGAATTGCCGATGTTGACCACCCGGAACGGCGCCACCGGGCTGAGCGTGTCCCACGCCGGGATGGTTGCCGGATCGTCCACGCGTTGCGGCACGGCATCGATCAACAGTCTGATTCCGCGGACGAGATCGGTCACATACGTGAAGTCGCGAAACATTTCGCCATGGTTGTAGACGTCGATCGGGGTCTGTTCGAGGATGCCCTTGACGAATTTGAACAGAGCCATGTCGGGCCGACCCCAGGGGCCATAGACCGTGAAGAACCGGAACATGGTGGTGGGCAACGACCACAAGTGGGCATAGCTGTGCGCCATGACTTCGGTCGATTTTTTCGTCGCGGCATAGAATGTCAGCGGGTGGTCGGTCTGATGCTTTTCGGCATAGGGCATTTCGGTGTTGGCGCCATAGACCGATGATGTCGATGCCATCAGCAAGTGCCCGACGGCAAATTCGCGCGCACATTCCAGCACGTTGAACGTGCCGATCAGATTGCTTTCCAGATAGGATCGCGGATTTTCCAGGCTGTAGCGCACACCGGCCTGCGCGGCGAGGTGCACCACCACATCGGGCCGTTCGCGCGCAAACAGTTCGGTCAGCGCGGCGTTGTCTTCCAGGCGCGCTTCAACCGCTTGAAACCGTTGCGATTGCAGCAGCATCGCGTGCCGCCGCCGCTTCAGGTTGACGTCGTAGTAATCGGTCATCGCGTCAAAGCCGACGACGTCGAACCCTTCATCGAGCAACAGGCGGGCAAGATGAAAGCCGATGAACCCGGCCGATCCGGTAATAAGCACTTTGGGCAAGATGTGGTCTTTCGCGTTACCGTCGGTCTGGCCCGTTATCAGAAAGCCTTGTGATGCACCACGACCCGGATGGTGCCGAGAATGATCCGGAAATCGCGCATGATCGTCCACCCGTCGAGGTATTCCAGATCCGCCTGCAGGCGCTGGCGCAAGTCCGCCTCGGTATCGGTTGCCCCGCGCAGGCCGCGCATTTGCGCCAGTCCGGTCAGTCCCGGCTTGAGCGAATGGCGCAGCAGATAGCGCGGATCGACTTCCCAGAAGCGCTTGGTCCCGGCCAGCGAACCGATCGCGTGCGGACGCGGGCCGACGATGCTCATGTCTCCGCGCAACACGTTGAGCAACTGGGGCAGTTCATCGATGCTGGTGCGCCGGATGAAGCGTCCGATCGTGGTCGTGCGGTCGTCGTCGCGTGTGGCCGAACGCGCGCCGGTGGCATCGAGCTGCAGCGGGCGCATCGAACGGAATTTGTAGATCCAGAACAGCCGGTTGTTGCGGCCCTGGCGTTGCTGGCGAAAGAACACCTGGCCGCCGTCTTCAAGCCGGATCAGCAGTGCCACGGTCATCAACAGCGGGAACAGGAATACGACCGCCGATACGGCCACCGCCAGATCCATCGCACGCTTGATGGCACGGGCCTGCAGGCTGAGCGGCCCGACCGACACCACCAGTGTGCCAAACGCGCTGGCACGGCGGGCACCCACCACGCCCAGCGTCAACACATCGGGATCAACGATTTCGCCCGAAATGTTCGAACCCTTGAACACCATCGCCCAGGCCCTGCGCCGATCGGCCGGGCAGGTCACCAGCACGCGGTCCATATTGGTCATGAACAGGCCCAGTCGATCCAGCATGTGCGGGTCGCAGTAATCGGGCTTCAGATTGTGATCGCGCGTCTGGATCGTCCAGGCGCCCGGGATCTGGACCGTCCCGCCGCCGTCATCGATGATCAGCACGTTTTCCGCCGTCAGCCCGCACCGGCGGATGATAAAGCCGCGCATGGCCGAGCGTACGCTGGCCAGCACCACCACCGATGCCATCACGTCGAGTTCGAGCGCCAGACGCCCGACCTGCACCGGGCTATGCGCCATGTAGAACATGAAGATCAGCGCGGTGACCGTCACCGCCAGCGCATAAGTCACGCGCAACTGGGCGTGGCGCGTCGAAATCAGCGATCGGACGGTGTAGACCCGCATGTTGAACGCAACCGTCCAGTACAGCGGAATAAACAGCGCCAGCAGATCGGCCATCGTGGTCATCGCATTGTGCCAGGTCAGCGCCAGGCCGACCGCCAGAAATGCCATCACGATACCCAGGGTATCGCACACGATCAGCGCGAGATAGACCTCGAGCCGGCGTCGTTCGAGCGATGGCGCCAGCGGCAGCACGAATTGCTGATGAAACTGAGCAGTCGGGTCGCGGTCGCGCGCAAGCACTGCGATAGGATCCGTGTGTGCGGTCATATCTGCCCCTGACCCATGCGATAAAACGCGACGATTACGCCAGCAGCACCCACCTGGAGCCGCGCGTTTCTGCAACATCGCGAAAAAACAACTACGTAATAATCCGATTCGGAGCAACCGCTTTGTTCGCAAGTGCCACACGGCTCACCGTGCCTGCTACTCAATTCATCATGCACGACCTGAACCCCATCATACTGCCCGCCACTTATCTTTTTCATTGTTGGACAGCATTCGCTCGCCCGCGTTCCCGACTAGCAGCCAAACATGCGCGCTTGTCCATCCCTCGCACCGCCCCGACTCGATAGTGTTCCGAAATATGGCACTTGTTTACGGCGTGACTTAACGCGCTGGATTGGCGAAATTCGGCACTTGCCATGCTTAACCTGGCCTTACCCGTTGACCCGGGCGATGGCCAAAGCGTTCAGGACGGATCGGAAAGCCCCCCATGTGGGCAGTTTGGCGCGGGCTGACGCGGGCCTTTCAGCGCGCCGCGACGCGGGCAATTTCGACAATCGCCTGGCTCATCCGCAAGGCGGCGCCGGTGTTGTCGTGCATCAAGGCACGGTGCAGCGCGGCCAGCCGGCTGACCAGTCGTTCGATCCGCGCGCCACGCCATTTGTGCAATTGCAACATGAGATCGGGCTTGTCGCGGAAGAACACGCGCCGGGCCTGGATCTCGGAATCGAGAAAGCCATTGAGATTGCCGCCTGGTCCGGCCCTGGCGGCCAGCCCGGCCAGTTGTACCGCGCGCCGTTCGAACGCCAGCAGCAGACCCACCGCGTTGATGTCGCCCGAGGTCAGCCGGGGCAATTCGTGCCCCAGCCGGTCGACCATGCCGCCCAGCGCGGCATTGACCAGCGTGCTCATGTTGTCGTCGGTCGTCTCGGTGCCGATCGCCGCCAGATCGGCCGCGCTGGCACTGCGCGGGCTTTCGGGGCTGGCATCGAGATAGAGCGCCAGCTTGTCGATCTCGCTGCGCACGATCCGCGTGTCGAGCCCCGCCGCCTGCGCGATCGTTTCGGCCATCGCCCCGCCCAGCCGCAGCCCCGCCGCATCCGCCAGGGTGCGCACCATGTCGGTCACCGCGCGCTGGTCGGGCGGATAGAACACCGTGACCAGCCCATCGTCGCGGTCGGCCAGCAGCTTGGCCACGCGCGATTTGTCGGTTGCGCCGGTGGCCAGCACCACCACCGGCCATCCGGGCACAGCATCGCCGATCAGCGTGGCGATGGCATCGTGCGCTTCGTCCCCCGACATGGTGACGAACAGCACGCGGCGGTCACCGAACAGCGATGTCGAGCGGGCTTCGTCGGCCAGTCTGACCGCATCGCGCTTCAACTCCGCGCCCGTGAAATCGACCCGTTCAGCCGGGCCCAGCCGCCGCAGCACCAGCGCGGCGGCATCGCCCGCGCCCGCTTCGTCGGCGCCGCAAAAATAGAACACCCGGACCTGGGGCAATGCCCGTTCGAGCATTCCGGGCAAAGTCTTGGCGGTTGCCTTCACGGGCGATGGCCAGCCGCTTCCAACTGTCGCAAGCGCGTGGCGACGCGGATGACGATCTGGTTGGCGACATCTTTCGCCAGATTTTCCTGCGCAGTCTGCTCGGCGGCGATCACCGCATATTCGCTCGATACCACGTCGATCCCGGCATCGGCATCGGCGGTGGTGTCGAGCAGGATCGCCCCCGACGACAGATCGACAAGCTGATAGCGCGCGCGCATGACGCTGCGTTCGCGGCTGACCGAATTGTCGGGCTGAACGATCATCCCGGTCAGCTTTTCATCCAGCCGCACGTCCAGCCGCCAGCGCGCCGTGCTCTGGCCGGCTGCGCCGAGCCGGTCGATCACCGCGTTGCGCACCAGATAGCCGGCCTTGCCGCCAATCGGCGATACCGCCACCGCACCGATATCGCGCGCGACCACGCCCGATCCACCACCGGCATAGAGCGGCTGCAGCCCGCACCCTGCCAGCGGCATGGCAGCGAGCGCGACCACGGCGCTCCACGCGCGTGCCTTACGCAACAAGATTCACCAGCCGGTCGGGCACCACGATCACCTTTTTGACATCCGCGCCTTCCAGCGCACGCTGCACTTTGTCCGACGCCAGGGCCAGGCGTTCAAGGTCTTCGCGCGGGGTGCCCTTGGCCACTACCAGCGTGTCGCGCAGCTTGCCCTTGACCTGCACGGCAATAGTCACTTCATCATCGATCAGCAGCGCCGGATCGACCGTCGGCCAGGCGGCATCGGCAATCAGGTGTTCGCCAATGCTGGTCCAGGCCTCTTCGGCCAGATGCGGCATCATCGGCGCGACCAGCAGCAGGATGGTGCGGATGGCCTGGCTGCGATCGGCGGACGGGGCGGCCTTTTCGGTGGCGCCGGTCAGTTCGTAGATCCGCGCGACCGCTTTGTTGAAGCTGAGCGCCTCGATATCCCCGGCCACGGCATGGACCGTCTGGTGCGTCTTGCGCGCCAGGGCGCGATCTTCGCCGCTGGCGCCCGCATCATATTGGGCGAACAGGCGCCACAGCCGCTGGACAAACCGCGCGCAGCCCTCGATCCCTGCTTCGGACCACGGCAGGTCGCGTTCGGGCGGACTGTCCGACAGCATAAACCAGCGGATCGCATCGGCGCCGTGACGCGCGACGATCTCGTCGGGATCGACCACATTCTTTTTCGATTTCGACATCTTGATGACCCGACCGATCTGCACCGGGGCACCATCGGCGCGCAAGCGCGCGCCATCGCCGCCGCGTTCGACTTCGGCCGGGCTGAAATAGACCGGTTGCCCGTTGTCGGGATTGCGGCGTTCATAAGTCTCGTGCGTCACCATGCCCTGGGTAAACAGGCTGGCAAACGGCTCGGTCAGCTCGATCAGGCCGATATGCGCCAGTGCGCGGGTCCAGAACCGGGCATAGAGCAGATGCAGGATCGCGTGTTCGATCCCGCCGATATACTGTTCGACCGGCAGCCATTGCGCGATCATCGCCGGATCGAACGGGCGATCGGCCGGCTGGCTGGCAAAACGCAGGAAATACCACGAACTGTCGACAAACGTGTCGAGCGTGTCGGTTTCGCGCCGCGCGGCATGGCCGCATTGCGGGCAAGCGACATGTTTCCACGTCGGATGGCGTTCGAGCGGGTTGCCCGGCACCGAAAAATCGACATCGTCGGGCAGCACGACCGGCAAGTGCTTTTTGGGCACCGGTACCACGCCGCACACTTCGCAATGCACGAACGGGATCGGCGTGCCCCAATAACGCTGGCGCGACACGCCCCAGTCGCGCAGGCGCCACACCGTCTTGCCCTGGCCCCAGCCTTCGCCCTCGGCACGGCCGATCACCGCCGCCTTGGCCGCGGCCACGGTCAGGCCATCGAGGAAGCCCGAATGGACGATCACCCCGTCGCCCGCCTCGGCCTCGTCGCCGAACGGCGCATCGGCGCGATCGGCATCGGGGGCGACCACGCGCGTGATCGGCAGGCCGTACTTGCGCGCAAAATCGAAATCGCGCTGGTCGTGGCCGGGCACCGCCATGATCGCGCCGGTTCCGTAATCCATCAGCACGAAATTGGCGATATAGACCGGCAGTGCCGCGCCGGTGAACGGGTGGCGCGCGCTCAGCCCGGTGTCAAAACCCAGCTTTTCGGCAGTTTCCAGTTCGGCGGCGGTGGTCCCGCCCTGACGGCACAGCGCAATGAAATCCTGCGCGGCCGGGTTGCCGGCGGCAATGCCCTGCGCCACCGGATGTTCGGCCGCCACCGCGACAAAGCTGGCGCCAAAGATCGTGTCGGGGCGTGTGGTATAGACATCGAGCCGGTCGCCGTTCGACAGATCGAACCCGAATTGCAGGCCCTGGCTTTTGCCGATCCAGTTTTCCTGCATCAGGCGCACTTTTTCGGGCCATTTGTCGAGCGTATCGAGCCCGGCCAGCAAATCATCGGCAAACTGCGTGATCTTGAGGAACCACTGGTTCAGCTTGCGCTTTTCGACCAGCGCCCCCGAACGCCAGCCGCGCCCGTCGATCACTTGTTCGTTGGCCAGCACGGTCTGGTCGACCGGGTCCCAGTTGACCGCCGATTCGCGGCGATAGACCAGGCCCGCCGCATAGAGATCGAGAAACAGCGCCTGTTCCTGGCCATAATAGTCGGGATCGCACGTGGCGAGTTCACGGCTCCAGTCGAGCGCAAAGCCCAGCCGTTTCAACTGCGCCTTCATGTTGGCAATATTGTCGCGGGTCCATCCGCCGGGGTGGACACCCTTTTCCATCGCGGCGTTTTCCGCCGGCATGCCGAACGCATCCCACCCCATCGGGTGCAGCACTTCGTGCCCGATCATCCGCTTGTAGCGGGCCAGTACGTCGCCCATGGTGTAATTGCGCACATGGCCGATGTGGATGCGCCCCGAAGGATAGGGAAACATTTCCAGCACATAGCTGCGCGGTTTGGCCGAACTATCATCGGCGCGGAATGTCTGGGCGTTGTCCCACGCCTGTTGCCAGCGGATATCGGCGCTGGCGGGATCGAAACGGTCTGCGGTCATGACAGCCCTCTACGCGAGAGGCATGTCATGACGCAACCGTAGAAGGCGGGCGTAGAAGGCGAGCGTCGAAGGCGGCGCCGATGCCGCCTTCGAAATGCGCTGTGCCGCGAAAATCCTTATCCGCGAATGGTCTTGCGGCGCAGGTCGCGCGCGCGGGTCAGGATCACGTCTTCCAGTCTCTGCACGGTGGCCGCTTCGACCGGGGCGTCGATCCACACGCTGCCCTGCAGAACCTGGCGGCTGGCGGCAACGCGCACCGCATCGGCGCGCAGATCCTGATCGAGGATCGACACCGTCACCTTGACGCGTTCGCCGGGGTTCTTGGGGTTGGCATACCAGTCGGTGACGATCACACCGCCGTTGCTGTCGGTCTGCAACAGCGGCATGAATGACAATGTATCGAGTGTTGCGCGCCACAGATAGGAATTGACGCCGATCTGGGTCACTTTGCTGGGCGCCATCTGGGCTTCTTCGGCCAGCTTTTTCTTCTGGGGGCGGTGATGCACGCAGGCGCCCAGCGAAACGACCACTGCTGCGATGGCAAAGGCGCGCGTGGCGGTGGCTGCATAGTGGCCGATAGTCTTGGGGCTGGCGCTCAACGTCACTGTCAATCCTGTCCTTCGCTGGTGCGGGCCGCTGGCACATCGGGTGCAGGGCCGGGCACAAACCGAAACGGACAAGCCACCGCCCGCCCTTTGCGCGATACACCTTGCATAGTGCACGCATTCGCCGGGCAGGGGCGGCCAGCACCGTCCCGGGCACGGCCTCTAACACCCAGTCGCCATCGGCGGCAAGCGCATTGCGCGCCGGGCTCGTATGTGGACTGGCTGCAACACTCGCCAAGGAACCGTCATCGCGGGCGGCAATATCTGGATGGATCGACGCATTGCCACTATACGGCGGCATAACAAAGGCGCACGAGCGATCCGGCAAGGCGCTTTCGGGGATTCGGGTGTTGTGAAACACGTGATTGTTCGAAGCGCGGTTGAGGGCGCGTTGTCCTTGAAATGTTCGGTTTGGTCATCACATTGGTGGTCATCCGGTTGGCGATAGAGCGAAAGAGCAGGTAGACGATCATGCGTGCGGGTACGGGCAAAGGCAGAAAGAACGGCGGTTTTCGTCGGTTTCTGCGCGCGCCGGTGATTTGCGCCGGATTGGTCCTTGCCTCGGTGTTCGCCGCGCCGACGATGGTCAATGCCTTTTCCAGCAACACCGAATCGCTGCCGGTCAGTCTGGCGGCGCGTGGGGCACTGGGGTCGTTCACCCCGGCTTCGGTCGATCCCCGGCTGGTGACGCAAGGGGCGATTCGCGCGCTGACCCATGGCCGGCTGTTTCGTTTCACCCCCGCCGGGATGGACAACCGACCCGATCGCGCGGTGACAGTGGCCGTGCGCGTGACCGGTGAACACACGCAGTTCCTTGCCAGTCATTCAGCGCAGGCCGACGCGGGCGCCGGCTTTGCCGCCGTGCGGATCACGCCGGTGGCTTATAATCTGGGCATGGCGCGCGGGTATCAAAGCTTTGCACTGCCTTCGTCCAACGTGATCCACGATCTGCCGCACGACAACAGCGAATTGCGCACGTTCTCGCTGGCGGCAACGACGGCCGAACCGTCGGCCGGTTCGTTCTCGTCGACGCCCCGCCTGTCGGCGGATGTGGCTGCGGATGAAAATGCTGCGCCCGGTCGTTCGCCGCGCACATTGGGCACGCAGGGCGACTATCAGGTCAAGATGGGCGGCAGCTATCGCCTGATCGGCAACCTCGATGTCACCGCCGGTCTGCGGTACACCACCGAGCGCGACCAGTTGCGCGCGATGACAGATCATCGCCAGGACAGCCAGGCGATCTACGTCGGAACCAAGTTCCGCTTCTGATCCGGCGGCCGTGTCACGGCCATCGCTTCCACCTTTTACTTTGTTCCAATCGCGCTGCCGCATCATCGCGGCGGTTCGCCGCGTTTTGCCACGCTGATACGTATTCTTCGACTGGGGTCCAATTGCAGGCCGTCGCCGGGCATCGCACAGTCTCATCCATGCCTTGTCGCAGCATCGTCGCGGTCGTAGCGTAGCGGTGATGCCGAACGGGGCATTCATGCCGAAGAGGATCTGAAATGGCGCGAGTGGCGATTGTAACGGGTGGGACACGGGGAATCGGCGAAGCGATCAGTATCGCGCTGAAGGCCCAGGGACGGACAGTTGTGGCCAACTATACCGGCAACGAGGCGAGGGCGCGCGCCTTTACCGAAGTGACCGGCATTCCGACCGCGCGCTGGGATGTGGGCGATCACGAGGCGACACTGGCGGCCGTGGCGGCAATTGCCGAAGAGCATGGGCCGGTCGACATCGTCGTCAACAACGCCGGGATTACCCGCGACGGCGTGTTGCACCGGATGAATTTCGACGACTGGAACGAAGTCATGCGCGTCAATCTGGGTGGGTGCTTCAACCTGGCCAAGGCGACCTTTTCGGGCATGCGCGAACGCGGGTGGGGGCGCATCGTCAACATCGGTTCGATCAACGGGCAGGCCGGGCAATATGGCCAGGTCAACTATGCCGCCGCAAAATCGGGCATTCACGGCTTTACCAAGGCGCTGGCACAGGAAGGCGCCAAATATGGCGTAACCGTCAATGCCATCGCGCCGGGCTATATCGACACCGATATGGTTGCCGCGGTGCCTGCGCCGGTGCTGGAAAAGATCGTCGCCAAGATTCCGGTGGGCCGCCTGGGCCAGGCCGAGGAAATCGCGCGCGGTGTCGCCTTTCTCACCTCGGACGAAGGCGGCTTTGTGACCGGATCGACGATGTCGATCAACGGCGGGCAACACATGTATTGAACCGGCCAGGCGGCAGGGCACGCCCTGCCGCCGGTTTGTCCCGCATGGCCGAAATCTTTCACCCCCCGGTCAAACGCTCGGTCGAAATCGCCGGGCACAAGACCTCGATCAGCCTGGAACCGCTGTTCTGGGACTGGCTGCGCCGCGTCGCCGCCGAGCAAGGCGTGCCGGTCAACGCACTGGTCGCACAAATCGATGCCGAACGCATCGTTGCCGACACCCCGCCGGGTCTGGCCGGTGCGATCCGCCTGTGGCTGGCGGCGCGGGTGCTGGCGGGGGAGTGAAGGTTTCGCTGCGGGCAGAGCTTTGGCTGCCGATCCGGGCAAATGGCGGTATGGGGGTATGGTGAGCTTTGGAGGGAAGCGGGCTTAGCCGCGCGGGTTAAACCCGGCGATGTTGATCGCCAAAAACAGGATAGCGGAGCTTACCCAAATAACCGCCCAAGCTGTGAGACTAAGGCGGAATGATTTGGGATATCCGGGTTTTTGTATAAACCAAACAAAGATATAGGGGAACCAAACGGTCAGCAGGCCCATCGCTATTAGCCGACGAGTCGATACCCTAAATGATTCATCGTTGGGTGGCGTCAAAGCCATGCTAGCTTGCTTCTACGAAAGTGCCCATGTCCGCAAGTGGGGCGAGCGCGGCACATTCCCTACCTACGCTCGTCATTCCCGCGAAGGCGGGAATCCAGTTCCGGCGTGGAGATTCTCTCCGATCATTTGTCCTCGATGCGAGGCAGTAACTGGATTCCCGCCGTCGCGGGAATGACGATGAAATGGCTGTTTTCGGGCGTAAATTGCCGCCGCGCAGCAACGATACCAGCAGGTTAGCCGTCCGGGCGGGGCGCGAGTATCTTCCCGCGCTCAGTCGCTGCCGACGCGTTCCACGTCGGCGCCGATCAGCGCGAGCTTTTCTTCCAGCCGTTCATAGCCGCGATCGAGGTGATAGACGCGGTGCACGCGGGTTTCGCCTGCGGCGGCCAGCCCGGCGATGATCAGGCTCATCGAGGCGCGCAAGTCGGTGGCCATCACGTCGGCGCCGGTCAACTGGTCGACACCGTGGACGATTGCGGTGCGGCCCTTGGCGTCGATATGCGCGCCCATGCGGTTCAGTTCGGGCACGTGCATATACCGGTTTTCAAAGATCGTTTCGGTCAGCACCGATGATCCCTTGGCCATGCACAGCATCGCCATCAACTGCGCCTGCATGTCGGTGGCAAAGCCGGGGAAGGGGGCAGTGGACAAAGTGATCGGGCGGATCGCGCCGTTGGCGGCAACATGCAGCCCGGCGCGGGTCTGTTCGACGTGCACCCCGGCATCGGTCAGCGCCTGCACCGTAGCGGCCATATCCTCGATCCGGGCCCCGGCGAGCGTCACTTCGCCACCGGTGATCGCCGCCGCACAGGCATAGGAACCCGCCTCGATGCGATCGGGCATCACCATATATGTCGCGCCATGCAGGCGCTTGACGCCGTGGATGGTCAGATCGGAACCGCCGATCCCCTCGATTTCGGCGCCCATCGCCACCAGCAGGTTGCACAAGTCGACGATTTCGGGTTCGCGCGCGGCGTTGTGCAGCGTCGATGTGCCATTGGCCAGCACCGCCGCCATCAGCGCGTTTTCAGTCGCCCCGACCGAGACGACCGGGAACGTGTAGGACCCGCCGGGCAGGCCGCCATCGGGCGCATGCGCGCGCACATAGCCAGAGGCAAGCTCGATCACCGCGCCGAACGCTTCGAGCACTTTGAGGTGCAGGTCGATCGGGCGGTTGCCGATGGCGCATCCGCCGGGCAGCGAGACGGTCGCTTCGCCCGCGCGCGCCAGCATCGGGCCGAGCACCAGGATCGAGGCGCGCATCTTGCGCACCAGGTCATAGGGCGCGACGGTCGAGGTCAGCCGGGTGGCCTGCAGCGTCATCACGCGGCCGAAATCTTCGGGCCGGGCGCCGGCGATCGCGGTGGACACGCCGAACTGGTTGAGCAGGTGCTGAAAGCTGTCGATATCGGCCAGACGCGGCAGATTGCGCAGCGTCAGCGGCTCGTCGGTCAACAGCGCACAGGGCAGCAGGGTCAGCGCCGCATTCTTTGCCCCGGATACCGGCACGACGCCCGACAGGCGGTTGCCACCGCGAATGATGATCTTGTCCATCGCCGCGATTTACCGGGATTTGCGGCGGGTGCAATGCCTGGATTGCACGCGTTGCAAAGGGGGTGACAGGCCGATCCGAATTTGCAGGCCAGACATTGAATTCGCGTGAATAAAAAACATCAGTTGCGTCGCGGCAAGGGCATTGCATAACGATGTCGCAACACTTTCTGGGGTATTAACAGGGCCATGACCGAAACGCGTAATCGCAAACCAATTCGCAAGGCCGTTTTCCCGGTTGCGGGCCTCGGCACACGGTTTCTGCCCGCGACCAAGGCCATCCCCAAGGAAATGTTGCCGATCATCGACCGGCCACTGATTCAGTACGCCGTCGACGAGGCGCGCGAGGCGGGCATCGAACAACTTATTTTCGTGACCGGGCGCGGCAAAGTGTCGATCGTTGAACATTTCGACACCGCCTATGAACTTGAATCGACGATGGCGGGCCGCGGCAAGGCGCTCGATGTGCTCGATGCGACTCGCATTCAGCCGGGCAATCTGGTGACCGTGCGTCAGCAGGTACCGCTGGGGCTGGGCCATGCAATCTGGTGCGCGCGGGCAATTGTCGGCGATGAACCGTTCGCGATCTTCTTGCCCGACGAACTGATGATCGGCACGCCCGGGTGCATGAAGCAGATGGTCGAAGCCTATAACGAGGTGGGCGGCAATCTGATTTCGGTGCTCGAAGTGCCGCACGAAGATGTGTCGAGCTATGGCGTGATCAGGCCGGGCAAACAGATTTCGCCGCACCTGACCGAGGTGCTGGGGCTGGTCGAAAAGCCCAGGGCCGAAGACGCGCCGTCAAACCTGATCATTTCGGGCCGCTATATCCTGCAACCCGAAGTGATGCGCACGCTGGAGAGCCAGGGCAAGGGTGCGGGCGGCGAAATCCAGTTGACCGATGCGATGGCGCGCATGATCGGCAACCAGGCGTTTCACGCGGTCACGTTCGCGGGCCGTCGCTATGATTGCGGCAGCAAGGCGGGGTTTGTCGAGGCGACGCTGGAACTCGCGCTGGCGCGCGAAGACATGGCCGCCGATGTGGGTGCGATGATCAAGCGGCTGGCGGCGCAGCTCGCCTGAGTGTTTGCGTGTCTGACCCTAAACGCGCCCTTTCGCGCGTTTAGGGTCAGACTCTGAAGGTCGGTCGATTGCGGGTCAGGCGGCCTTCCATCTTAGCGGCAGACGTTTGAGCCCGCCGACAAAGGTCGATTTGGCGCGCGCCGGTTCGCCCGCCAGTTCGACACTGTCGAGCCGGTCGAGCAGCACTTCGAACAGGATGCGCATTTCCAGCCGTGCCAGATGCAGCCCCAGGCACTGGTGCGCGCCCGCGCCGAACGCCAGGTGGCGATTGGCCTCGCGCGTGGCATCGAACCGGCGCGGATCGGGAAATTGCGCGGGATCGTGGTTGGCCGCGACATAGTTGATCATCAGCCAGTCGCCCGCCGCGATCTGCTGCCCGCCCAGTTCGGTATCGGCGGCGGCGGTGCGCATGAAATGCTGCACCGGGGTGGTCCAGCGGATCGCTTCTTCGACAATGCCTGGCAACAGCGCGCGGTTGGCCTTGACCAGCGCGAACTGGTCCGGGTCCTTCGCCAGCGCGAGCATGGCCCCGGCGGTCGAGGCCGAGGTGGTGTCGTGCCCGGCGCTGGCGGTGATGATGTAATAGCCTGCGGTGTCGCGGTCGCCGATCGGGGCGCCGTCGACCATGCCGTTGGCGATCACGGTGGCGACATCGTCGGCGGGGGCCTTGCGCCGTTCGGCCGCAAGCGCTGCGAAATAGCCTTCGAAATCCTTGACCGCCCCGGCGACAATCTGGGTGATCATTTCAGGGGGCAGGTTCTTGATGCCCGACTGGTTCAGCTCTTCATCCTGCCCGCCGAACATCTGCTGGGTCAGTACCAGCATGCGCTGTTCGTCGGATTCAGGAACGCCGAGGATTTGCATCACCACATGCAAGGGGTAGGGACTGGAAACCAGTTTGGTGAAATCGCCTTCGCCTCCGGCATCGAGCAGGCGCGCCACGGTCGCCTCGGCAATCGTGCGGATGCGCGCTTCGATCGTGCGCAGGTTCTTGGGCATGAACCATTCCTGCGTCAGGCGGCGCAATTTGGGATGTTTGGGCGCATCCATCTGCACCAGCGATTCGACCAGATGCGGGCTGCCCCCGGTGATCGCCTTGGCCAGCGCCTCGGTGCTGCGCAGCGTGAAGACGGCGCTTTTGGGATTGTTGAGGAACGTCTGGTTGTCCTTGCTGACTTTCATCACTTCATCGTACCCGGCGATATGCCAGAACGGTTCGTGAATGTCGTCGGGCGCGACCACTTTGCCGACCGTCAGGCCGTTTTCGCGCAGCCAGTCGAACTGATCGAGCAACGGGGTCCATGCCGCATAGGCATTGGGATCGATCACCGCCGTGCCGATATGCGGGGGGATCAGGGCGTCGGTTGCAGTGGCCATAGCGGGTGATCCTCAATCGGTCAGGCGGTTGCGTCGGTCTTGTATTCGTCGCGCAACAGGCGTTTGAACAGTTTTCCGGTCGGCTCGCGCGGCAAATCGGCTCGGAAATCGATCTGACGCGGCATTTTCACCCGGCTCAGTTGCGGGGCCAGCCATTGCGCCAGTTCTTCTGCCAGTGCGGGGCCTGCCGTGCTGAAATCGGCGGGTTGCACCACCGCCACCACGCGCTCGCCCATATCGGCGTCGGGCGCGCCGATCACCGCGACATCGGCCACTTTGGGATGGGTGACCAGCAGGTTCTCGATCTCCTGCGGATAGATGTTCACCCCGCCCGAAATGATCATGAAGCTCTTGCGGTCGGTCAGGAACAGATAGCCGTCGTCATCCTGCCAGCCGACATCGCCCAGGCTGGTCCAGCCATGCTTGTTGGTGGCATCGCGCGTCTTGTCGGGATCATTGTGATAGCTGAAGGTGCTGGCGCCTTCGAAAAACACTTGGCCCTCGGTGCCGCGCGGCACTTCATCGCCCGCCTCGTCGCAGATGCGGATCACGCCGAGCAGCGCACGCCCGACCGAGCCGGGCCGTTGCAGCCATTCCTCGCTGGAAATATAGGTGAACCCGTTGCCCTCGGTCCCGGCGTAATATTCGCGCAGGATCGGCCCCCACCATTCGATCATCGCGCGCTTGACCGGCACCGGGCAGGGCGCGGCGGCATGGACCGCGCAGCGCAGCGATGACAGGTCATAACGCTGCCGCGCCGCCTCATCGAGTTTGAGCATGCGCACGAAATGGGTGGGCACCCATTGGCTGTCGGTCACGCGGTGGCGCTCGATCAACTGCAGGGCCAGTTCGGGATCGAATTTTTCCATGCACACCACCGTGCCGCCCAGACGGTGCACGGTCATGCACCAGCGCAGCGGCGCGGCGTGATAGAGCGGGGCGGGCGACAGATAGACCGATCCTTGCGAAAACCCGAACGCGCCGCGCGCGATGTCCATCAGGCCGTTGCCCGCGCCGATCGCGGGATCTTCGGGCAGGGGCACGCGCACCCCCTTTGGCTTGCCGGTGGTGCCCGACGAATAGAGCATGTCGACCCCGGCGCGTTCGTCGGCGACCGGTTCGACCGGCATCGCCGCCATTGCCGCGATCAGGTCGTGATCGCCTGCACCATCCAGCCGCAATTGCGGCAGCCATGGCTCGGCAGTCGCCACGCCATCGAGCAGCGCGGCGAAGGCCTGGTTGCTGACCAGCAACTGCGCGCCGCTGTCTTTGGCGATATAGGCGACTTCGGGCGCGGTCAGCCGCGAGGATATCGCCACATAGACCACGCCTGCGCGCTGCGCGCCCCAGCACAGCGCAAAGAACACCGGATTGTTGTCAAAGCACAGCGCGATCGTGTCGCCGATCTGCACTCCGCGCGCGCGCAGCACATGGGCAAAACGGTTGCTGGCCGCATCGAGCGCACCATAGGTCACCACTTCGCCGCTCGAACCCATGATCAACGCAGGTTTGTCGGGGTTTTGCCGGGCGTGAACGCTGGGATGGTAAAGCATGGGTGTCCTCTTCCGTCCCTCTGCCAGCGCGGGCGGGGATGTTCTTGCCGGTATTTTTAACTGATCGATTAAGGAATGCAATGGGAATGGTGTGTCGAAAATCTTTGACATCGCATCGCGCCGTTGTTAGGTATGTAAAAGATTTTTAACACAGGAGGCGTGATATGGCGTTTCGTGAAAAGACGGCCTGGGCGATGGCGGTGGTCATGCTGCTGACCGGGCTGTTCTATGCCTGGCAAGTCACCCGGGCCCATGCGCTGTTGCCGGCCCTGGTCGGCTACACGATCGTGGCGATCGTGCTGTCGATTGTGGTGCACACCGCGCTCGCATTGGGCAATCCCGCCGATGCGCGCGCCCCGCGTGATGAGCATGAGCGGCTGGCAATCGCGCTGGCAGGGTATCGATCGGGCGTGGCGCTGGCGGCGATGGTCGCCACGTCGGCATGCGTGTTCGTGTTGGTCGGCGATGGCCGGCTGTTGTTCCATCTGGTTATCGGCAGTCTGATCGTGGCGCAGATCGGCACATATGGACAAGAGGCGTGGCTGTTGCGGCGGGGCATCTGATCGTGCCCGCCCGCCCGCCCATCACCAACCGAGTCAAGGCCTTGCGCGAAGCGCATGGCCAGATGAGCCAGGCCGAGCTTGGCCTGGCGGTCGGCGTCACCCGTCAGACGATCATCGCCATAGAACAGGGGCGCTATTCACCCAGCCTGGAAACCAGTTTTCGCATCGCGCGCCGGTTTGGCGTGGGTCTGGAAGAGGTGTTTGCCTGGGAGGGGGATTGAACCATTCCGTCGCCCGATTGTGACGGCGATACGCCCGTCGCGCAAATCCTGTTGTAGGTCTGTCGATGGCATTGCAGTCTGGGTCTGCCGGTTCGGGCAAGTCGCCGCGAGCATGGGGTGAGGGGGCGCGGACTATGGCATACCGGACAGACTTGACGCGGGCGCTCTTGGCGACAGCACTGGCAATCACGGCATGCGGCGCGCAGGCCCAGGATATGCCAGGCGCTGCGCCAAACGCCCCCGTCGCTGCGATTGCCGATGCGCCTCCCGCCGGCGCGTCGCAGATCGACCCGGCGCGGCTGGCAGCGGCGCGAATCACCGTCGATCACGTCTTTCCGGTGGGCACATATGCCCGCCTGCTGGGCGGACCGCTGGGCAAGCTGATGGATGGTATGATGGGGGGTGTCGGACGCCTTCCGCTGGGTGATCTGGCCGCAATCTGCGGGGCCAAGCCTGAAGACGTCGCCAAGATGCCCAAGGCGACCCTCGACGACATCATGGCGATCTACGACCCGGCTTATCACCAGCGTATGACCGTGGCGATGCATGCGATGATGGGGGAAATGGGCGGGCTGTTCGAACAGATCGAACCGGGCATCCGCGATGGTCTGGTCCGGGCTTATGCCATCCGGTTCAGCCTGGACCAGCTTGACGACATCAACCGGTTTTTCGACACGCCGAGCGGCGCAGCCTATGCGGCGAATGCGGCGCAGATCGGGATGGACCCGGCGGTGATGGCAAAGATGCAGGGAGTCGTGCCGCTGTTGATGAAGCGCATGCCTGATATCATGAAAAAAATCCAAGCGGATACTGCGGCCCTGCCCAAACCCCGCAAGTGGTCGGACATGACAGCCGATGAGCATCACAAGCTGGCGCTGTTGTTCGGAGAGAGCGAGGAGCAACTGGCCAGGCAGGCCGCGCGCAAGGAAAAGGCGGCTGGCAAATAGCCTGAATCAAAAAAGGGCGCCGTTGCCGGCGCCCTTTTTCGAACTGTCGCATCCTCTCCCAAATGCGACCCGGCCGATTTACGGCCTGGATGGAATGGCGTTTATTCGTCCGGGGTCAGCGTGGCGGCGTTGCTGGCCAGCGTGACACCGGTGTTGATGCCCGACTGGGCCTCGGCGATTTGCAGATAGGGCACCGGGTTGACCGCTTCGCCACCGATACGCACTTCATAATGCAGGTGCGGGCCAGTCGAACGGCCGGTCGAGCCGACATAGCCGATCACGTCGCCCTTGTGCACGTGCTGCCCTTCGGCAACGGCAATACGCGACATGTGGCCGTAGCGGGTTTCCAGATTGGCGCCATGTTCGATTTCGACGCACAGGCCATAGCCGCCAAACCAGTCGGCGCGGCCGATCACACCGTCGGCCGTGGCATGGATCGGGGTGCCGGTCGATGCGGGCAGATCAACGCCCTTGTGCATGCGATAACCACCCAGCACGGGGTGCATGCGCATGCCGAAATTGCTGCTCATCGCGCGGTTGCTGGTGACCGGCACCAGCATCGGGATCGAGGCCGATCCGGTGTCGGCGATATTGCTCGACGTGGTGCGCGAATAAGGCCGGCCGTTGTCGAGCGCGCGCCAGTTGGCAAACAACTGACGAAATTCGCTGTCACCGGGGGCGAAAGTGGTGCCGTTGCGGGCGGCTTCGGCGGAGCGCAGCGGCGACGTGATGTCGGCGGATGCGGCGCTATTTGCCAGAGCCGGTTGAGCGATCAGGCCTGCGGCCACACTCAGCGCGAAAAGATGGAATCTGTTTCCCAGCATTATGACCCGTGCGTACCCTTTTGTCCCACCCCGCTGCCGCGATTGCGGCTTGGCCAGGGCCCCGCTGGTTGGCGCCGGTCCAAGACCGACCGCCCGACTTGTGAGTGAATACCCCTAGTCCCAGATGCAGGCTGATGGGTACGGGCAAGTGTTGCGTTCAGGCAACCCCTTCCATGAATTCGTACGACAGACCGGCTGAACGACGCGCCGAGTCGTTGAACGGAGGCTTAATGGACCCCCTGAAATGGCGCGTAACAAGCGTTTGCCATGTTTTCGGCGGCGAATCTCCCCGTTCGGCGCAGACTTGGCCAAAATGGCTTGTGCCCAGGCCGACATGGCGCACTTCATCGTCAAGGATTCGTTGCAGGATGCGCGCGGTGCGGTGATCCCCCACGCCGGTGAACCGTTCGATGGTCATCGGCGTGACATCGAGCCCGCGCGCTTCAAGCACCATCGGCACCACCGCCAGCCGCGCGGCGACATCGTGCGCGGTTTCGCGCGCGGCGTCCCACAGCCCGTCGTGCGCGGGCATCGCGCCATAATGGCTGCCCAACGTGACCAGCCGCCGCGCCAGCAGCGAAAAATGCATCGCCTCGTCCGCCGCCACGCCCAGCCAGTCGGTCACAAAGCCGGGCCCGCGTTCTTGGCCAAACCGCCCGGCGGCATCGAGCGCCAGATCGATCGCGACGAATTCGATATGCGCCAGCGCGTGGATCAGCGCGATCCGCCCGCGTTCCGACCCGCCGCGCCCGCGCTTTGGCATGCGGTTGGGCGGCAGCAGTTCGGGCCGGGGCGGGCGCGCGGGCGCATCGGGCATGATCACATCATAGACCGGCGCCAGCCGCCCCGCCGCCCAGTCACGCGCCAGCGCGCGCGTTGCCATCACTTTGGCGCGCGGATCGGCGGTCAGCATGACCGCGCAGATGGCCTGCGCGATGCCGGGCATTACAGTGCTTCGGCGGCGGCCAGCACTTCGGCGGCGTGGCCCTTGACTTTGACCTTGGTCCAGATGCGCGCGATCCGGCCATGCGCGTCGATCAGCAGGGTGGTGCGCTCCATGCCCATATAGCTGCGCCCGTACATCGACTTTTCGGTCCAGATGCCCAGCGCGTCGGACAGGCCATCCTCGGTGGCATCGGTGGCCAGCGGCGCGGCCAGGCCGTGCTTGTCGATGAACCGCTGGTGCTTTTGCGGGCTGTCCTTGCTGACCCCCAATAGCGCGGTGCCGGCGGCGGCGAACCGCGCGGCCAATGTCGAAAAATCCTTGTTTTCAGTGGTGCAGCCGGGGGTGTCGTCCTTGGGATAGAAGAACAGGACCAGCTTCTTTCCGGCAAAGTCGGCCACCCGCACGGCTTCGCCGGCCGGGCTGGTCAGCGCGATGTCGGGCAGCGTTTCGCCCACGGTCAGGGGTGCGGTCATGGCTCAGATCTCCAGTGGTTCGTCAAAAACGGTCTGCCACGTGGCGGCAATCAGCCGCCGCGCGGCGGCAATCGCGGCGATCAGGCTGTCCCAATCGGCGATGCCGCATGCGGCGGCAACAATGGCACGGCTGGCGGGCGGAGGATAGGCGCCATCGGGGGCAACCAGCCGTACCACGACCAGCAACCGCGCCAGCAAGTCGTGGCTGTCGCGCAAGCCGTGCGGCACCAGGCCCAGATCGGCGAGCGCCGAGATCGCCAGCCCCAGATCGGGATCGAACGCGCGCCCTTCGCGCAGTTGCAGATAGTGCACGATGAATTCGGCATCGACCAGCCCGCCGCGCGCCAGTTTGACGTCGAGCGGACCCTTGGCCGGTTTGTGCCGCGCCATTTCGGCGCGCATCTTGAGCACGTCTGCGCGCAGCACGTGCGGGTCGCGCGGGGTTTTCAGCACGCTGGCAATGATCGCATCGAGCGCGGCGCGGTCGGACGGGCTGCCATAGACGGTGCGCGCGCGGCACAGCGCCATGTGTTCCCAGGTCCACGCCTCGTGCGCCTGATAGCGGGCAAAGCTGTCGAGGCTGACCGCGATCGGCCCTTGCGTGCCCGACGGGCGCAGCCGCGTGTCGATATCATAGAGCGCGCCGGCCGCGGTTGGCGCCGACAGCGCGACCGACACGCGCTGGCTCAACCGCGCAAAATAGAGCGTGGCCCCAAGCGGGCGCGTGCCATCGGATTCGCCCGCGAAATCGCCGCTGAACAGAAACACCAGATCGAGGTCAGAGGCATGCGTCAGCGCGCCGCCGCCCAGCCGCCCGAGCCCCAGGATCACCAGCCGCGCGTCGGGCACGGTGCCGTGCACGGCGGCAAATTCGGCCTCGGTTGCCGCGGTCAGCACGGCAATCGTCGCTTCGGCCACGCGCGACAGCGCGGCGGCGATGTCGAGCGCGCCATTGGCCTGTTCGATCAGTTGCACCCCCAGCGCAAAGCGCATTTCGCCGACCTTGCGCCGCACCGCATCGAGCAGGCATTGGTAATCATCGCCCTTTTCGGTGCGCGCCAGCCGCGCCGCGATCGCATCGACCCCGCCCGGCAGATCGAACGCGGTCATGTCGATCAGCGCGTCGAGCAAATCGGCACGGCGGGCCAGATCGTCGGCCAGTCGGGGGGCATGCGCCAGCACGCGCATCACCATGTCGAACAGTGCCGGGCGCGCTTCGAGCAGGCGGAACACGTTGATCGCCGAAGGCAAATGCTCGATCAACTGTTCCCAGCGCAACAGCGCCCGATCGCGGTCGGGCGCGGCGGCCAGTGCGCGCAACAAGGGACTGCGGATGCGGGCAAACGCCTCGCGCGCGGCCTCGCTGCGCAAGGCGCGGAACTTGCCGTTGTTCCAGCTCTCGATTCGCACTGCCAGCGCCTCGGGTTCGGCGAACCCCAACTCGGTCAGATCGAGCGCAAGCGGGCGATCGCCCACCGCCAGTGTGCCGCGCGGGGCCCAGGCAGCGATCAGCGCGTCGAACCGGCTGCCCACCCGTTCGGATATCTGCGCCAGTTCGGCGACCAGCGCGGGGCCATCGGCCAGCCCGTCGAGCCGGGCCACATTGTCGAGCGCGGCGGGATCGGCGGGCAGGCTGTGGGTCTGTTGATCGGCGACCATCTGCAACCGGTGTTCAAGTGTGCGCAGCCGATCATAGGACCGGCCGAGCATGGCGGCATCGTCGGGTGCGATGATCCCGGCGGTGGCCAGTGCATCGAGCGTGGCGCGCGTGCCGCGCAACCGCAGCGCCGGATTGCGCCCGCCGTGGATCAACTGGTGCGTCTGGGCAAAAAATTCGACTTCGCGAATGCCGCCGCGTCCGCGTTTCAGGTCATAGCCGGGCCCGACCATCTGCCCGCCGATATAGTGGTCGCGGATGCGCGTGGTCAGCCGCCCGATTTCGGCGATCGCCCCGAAATCGAGGCTGCGGCGCCACACAAAAGGCCGGATCGTGTCCAGAAACGCCTGACCCTGCGCCAGATCGCCGCTGGCGGCGCGCGCGCGGATGAAGGCGGCGCGTTCCCACGCCAGCGCGCTCGATTCGTAATGGGTGATCGCGGCGGCGAACGACAGCGCCAGCGGGGTCACTTCGGCCTGCGGGCGCAGCCGCAGATCGATGCGGAACACATAGCCTTCGGCGGTGATCGTCGACAGCAATTCGACCACCCGGCGCGCCACCATCTGTGCCGCCTCGGCAGGATCGTCGCGGTCTCGCCGGGGCAGGGTGTCGGGATCGAACAGCAGGATCGGATCGATGTCGGACGAATAGTTCAATTCCTGCGCGCCATGTTTGCCCAACGCGATCCCGGAAAACCCCGCATTGGGCGCATCGGGCACGCGGCGGCGGATCGCCGCGCCGATCGCGCCATCGAGCGCGCGGTCGGCAAACGCGCTCAACGTGCCGGTCACCTGGGCCAGATCCCAGGCCCCGGCCAGATCGGCAATCGCCACCACCAGGCTCAGCGCCAGCCGTTCGCGACGCAGCGCCACGCCGACATCGTCGACCCCCGCGCCACTGGTCAGCGCCAGCGCCAGCGCGTCATCGATTTCGCCCCGCGCCAGCAATTCGGCCAGATCGGACCGCCGTTCGAGGGCGCGCGCCAGAAACGGTGCATGCGCACGGGCGCGGCGGAGGGCATCGGCCCAGTCGGGCGACGGCGTGACATCGGGCGTGATCATATCGTAAGGAGATGGCCGCAGCCGTCGCGGCAAGCAAGCAGGGACATTGACCGATGACCAGCCAGACGTCGCTCTTGCGCACCGGGCAGCCCAGCGTCACCGCGCTGGCAGTGGCCACCTTGCGCGCGGCGCACCAGTTGCTCGATGATCCGCTGGTGCTCGACGATCCCTTCGCGCTGCGCATTCTCGGCCCCGCGCGCGAAGCCGCGCTGCGCGCGGATCCCTATGTGCACAACGAACCGCATGCGCGCAGTTTGCGCGGTGCGATGGTGGTGCGCAGCCGCTTTGCCGAAGACGAACTGGCGCGGTCGGTGGCCGCCGGCACGCGCCAATATGTCGTGCTGGGCGCAGGGCTGGATACATTTGCCTGCCGCAATCCGTTTGCCGCGCTGGGCCTGCGCGTGTTCGAGGTTGATCATCCCGCGACCCAGGCGTGGAAGCGCGAATCGCTGGCCGATGCGGGCATTGGCCTACCCGATGGGCTGACGTTCGTGCCGGTCGATTTCGAACGGCAAGTCCTGGCAGAGGCCTTGGCCGAGGCCGGGTTCGATGCCGCGCGCCCGGCCACGTTCGCCTGGCTGGGGGTGACGATGTATCTGACCGAGGCGGCGGTGATGGAAGTGCTCGGGCTGGTCGCAGGTCTGCCACCGGGCACCGCGATCGTGTGCGATTTTCGCATTCCGCGCGCGATGCAGGGCCCAGTCGAACAAGTGGTGGGCGATATCATGGCCGCACGCGTGGCCGCACGCGGCGAGCCGTGGATTTCGGCCTTTGCCCCGGCGGATTTGCGTGACAAGGCGCGCGCGCTGGGCTTTGGCGAGGTGGAAACCTATGAACCGGACGAACTCAACCGCCGCTATTTGGCCCGCCGCAAAGACGGCTTGCGCACCGGCGGCCGGCTGTTTCGTGCACGTGTATAAGGACGTTTGATGAACACGACGACCGGGCGCATGCCCGCCGAATGGCACGCGCAAGACCTGTTGTGGATCGGTTTCCCGCATCTGGCCGAAGAATGGTCGGGCGTGATCGATCGCGCACAGGAACAGATTGCCGCCTTTGCCAACGCGGTGGCCGAAACCGGGCAGGCGGTGCGCCTGATCGTGCGCGATCCGGCCAATGCCGCGCGCGCGGCGGCGCTGGTCAGTGGCAAAGTGGGTCTGGAACAGCGCGTCTATGGCGATGTCTGGCTGCGCGATACCGGGCCGCTGGTCGTGGGGCAGGGCGCACACCGCGCGGCGCGACTGTTCGGATTTAACGGATGGGGCGGCAAATACCTGATGCCGGGTGATCAGGACATAGGCGCGGACCTGGCCGCCAGCGTGGGCCTGCCTGCCACGCGCGCCGACTGGGTGCTGGAAGGCGGCGCGCTCGACGGCGACGGCACGGGTCTGGTCGCCACCACCGAACAATGCCTGCTCAATCCCAACCGCAACCCGCATCTGTCGCGCGCCGATCTCGAGATGCGGCTGGCGCGTGATCTGGGCTTTGACAGGGTGCTGTGGCTGGGCGACGGGCTGATCAACGATCATACCGACGGCCATGTCGACAATCTGGCGCGGTTTGTGGCGCCCGGTCGCCTCGCCCTGCCGCGCGCTACGGGCGCGGACGATCCCAACGTGGCAATCTATGCCGACGCCGCCGCCCGCGCGCACGCGTTCGGGGTGGAGGTGGTCGAAGTGCCTTCGCCGGGGCGGATCGAATGGGACGGCATGGTGCAGCCCGCCAGCTATATGAACTTTGTGATCACCACCCATGCGGTAATCGTGCCGGTGTTCGGATCACCCTACGATGACGATGGCGTGGCCGCGATCGCGGCGCTGTTTCCGGGGCGCGAAACGATGGGCCTGATGGCCGACGCGGTGCTGGCGGGCGGGGGTGGGTTCCACTGTTCCAGCCAGCAGGTCCCGGTGTGAGGGCTGGCCGCCCTCACTCTGGCGGCGGCGATGGCAACGCGCCGGCGCCGAGCCCCTGGTCGGCCAGCCAGTCGACAAACGTGCCAACCATCCCGGCATTGTCAGCACGGCGCGCCACCAGCGCGACATAGCCGGTTCGCCGCACCTGGATATGCGGCAGGGGCGTGATCAGCCTCCCCGCCGCGATATCTATCCCCAGCATCGGCAGCGGGCCGATGCCGATGCCCAGACCATCTTCGACCGCCTGCCGGGTGACAAAGAAATGATCGAACACCTGGCGCGGTTTGCCCGCCAGGTGGGGGATACCGGCGGCCTCCAGCCAGTCGACCCAGTCGCCCGGCCGGGTTTCGCTGGCCAGCAAGGGAAACTGTCCGACATCGGCGGGTGAACGGATCGGGTTCTGCGCAAACAGCGCCGGGCTCATGATCAGCGTGTCGATATCGTCGAGCACCGGCAGGGCATGGTGCTGTGGCCAGGCATGGGGCGAGGCGACGCCGCGCCGGATCGCCACATCGAACCCGCCGCGCAGTTCTTCATGCACCGTCGACACCGTGGTCACCACCACCTCGACATTGGCATTGGCGCGGTGAAAGCGGTCGAGCCGCGGGATCAGCCAGCGCATGGCAAAGCTGGTCGGCGCGCTGACCCGCAGGATGCGGCGGGCACCCGGTCGGCCACAAGCCTCGGCCGCGCTGGACAGGCGATTGAACGCATGGCCGACTTCTGCGGCAAACGCGCTGGCGATCGGTGTCGCCACCATGCGCCGCCCGTCTTTCATGAACAGCTTTTGCCCCAGCCAGCCTTCGAGCGTGGTGATATGGCGGCTGACCGCGCCATGGGTCAGGCCAAGTTCCTGCGCCGCCCTGGCATAGCTGCCGGTGCGGGCGACAACCTCGAATACGCGCAAGGCATTGAGCGGTGGCAGATGGCGCATGGAACCCGTGATAAAAACTGACGGATATCGTGATAAAGCCATAGCTATTCGTAAAAATATCACGTGTCT
>NZ_KQ954257.1 GCF_001519065.1 Novosphingobium sp. FSW06-99 | reverse complement strand
CACTAGCGCTTTCATGGGCTGCCTTCGCCTTTCGTTCGTGATGCGCGCGCTCTAATTCGCGCTTACGTAAACGTCAATCTGCCTTTGCGGGTGGGTGGGGATCGGCGCGGCGATCTGCGTCGCCGCGCCTTCCTCTCCAACTCATTCCATCTCAAGGATAATCGCATCGACGGCGAGGCTGTCTCCGGCCTTGGCGTTGACCAGTTTGACTTTGCCCGATTTTTCCGCGCGCAGGATGTTTTCCATTTTCATCGCCTCGACCACCGCCAGCGGCTGCCCCGCCTCGACCGAATCGCCGGGCTGGACATGCAGCGCGACCAGCAGGCCGGGCATCGGGCAGATCAGGAATTTCGACAAGTCGGGCGGGATCTTTTCGATCATGTGCGCCACCAGCGGCGCCACCGGCAGCGGCAGCACATCGACGCCGTGGATGCCCCCGCGCGTGGTCAGGCGGAACCCGGTGCGCAGCGGTTCGACTTTCACCGTCAGCGCGTCGCCATCGACATCGGCATGGATCAGCCGGTCGCCGGGGGTATATTCCATGTCCAGATCGACCGGCACGCCATCGACGGTGACCAGATCGGCCTCCAGCACCACGGCATGCCGTTCGGCCCCGATCCGCACCGACCATTGCGCGGGCGGATCGAGCCGGTCGCCCAGTTGCCCGTCGACCCGCCGCGCGCGATCGGCGCGCGCGGTGGCGAGGAATCCGGCAATCGCGGCCAGGCTGCGCGTCAGTTCGGGCGAGGCGGGCGCGCCGTGGAACCCTTGGGGATATTCCTCGGCGATAAACCCGGTGGTCAGTTCGCCCGAACGGAAACGCGGATGCTGCATGATCGCGTTCACGAAATCGATGTTGTGGCCCAGCCCTTCGATCTCGAACGCATCGAGCGCGGCGATCTGCTTGTCCGCCGCCTCGTCGCGGGTGGCGCCCCAGGTGACCAGTTTGGCGATCATCGGATCATAGAACATCGACACTTCGCCGCCTTCATAGACGCCGTCATCGACCCGCACGCCATCGATCCCGCGCCGACCGTTACCCGCGCCATCATCGGTCCAGCCCGGCACCGGCGGCTGATAGCGCACCAGCCGCCCGGTCGAGGGCAGGAACCCGCGATAGGGATCTTCGGCATAGACGCGGTTTTCGATCGCCCAGCCATCGATGCCCACATCGTCCTGGGTGAACGACAGCTTTTCGCCCGCCGCGACGCGGATCATCTGTTCGACCAGATCGATGCCGGTGATCGCCTCGGTCACCGGATGTTCGACCTGAAGCCGGGTGTTCATTTCCAGAAAATAGAAGCTTTCGCCCGTCGGATCGGCGCCCGACACGATCAGTTCGACCGTGCCGGCCGAATAATAGCCCACCGCCCGCGACAGCGCGACGCATTGTTCGCCCATCGCCCGCCGCATCTTGGGCGTGACGAACGGCGAGGGTGCTTCTTCGACCACTTTCTGGTGGCGGCGCTGGATCGAGCATTCGCGTTCGTTGAGATAGAGAATGTTGCCGTGCTGATCGCCCAGGATCTGGATTTCGATGTGGCGCGGGTTGAGGATGAACTTTTCGATGAACACGCGGTCATCGCCGAACGAATTCAACCCTTCGCGCTTCACCGCTTCAAAGCCTTCGCGCACGTCCTGTTCGCTATAGGCCAGGCGCATGCCCTTGCCCCCGCCGCCCGCGCTGGCCTTCATCATCACCGGATAGCCGATCTCGTCGGAAATCCGCACCGCGTGTTCGGTATCCTCGATCTCGCCGACAAAGCCGGGCACGACATTGACGCCCGCCGCCTTGGCCAGTTTTTTCGATTCGATCTTGTCACCCATCGCCGCGATCGCCCCGATGGGGGGCCCGATGAAGGCGATGCCTTCGGCGGCCAGCGCCTCGGCAAAGCTGGTGCGTTCGGACAGGAAGCCATAGCCGGGATGGACCGCCTCGGCCCCCGTCGCCTTGCACGCGGCAATGATCTTGTCGGCGATCAGATACGACTGCGCGGCGGGGGCAGGGCCGATATGCACCGCCTCATCGGCCATGCGCACAAACGGCGCGCGCGCATCGGCATCGGAATAGACGGCCACGGTCGCAATACCCATCCGACGCGCGGTCTTGATCACGCGGCAGGCGATTTCACCCCGGTTGGCAATGAGGATTTTCTTGAACATTTAGGTGTTCTCTTTGCGATTGCGATAGAAGCCATGGTCGAGATCGAAGCGGAATTTTCCCCATCCCGTCACCCCGGGCTTGACCCGGGGTCCCGCTTTCTGGCGAGGCTCGACAAGGCAGCGGGACCCCGGGTCAAGCCCGGGGTGACGAAGCGGGAGGGCTGGGTCAGACATTCGCATGGTTATTCCGCCGCTTGCAGGTCTTCGCCCGCGGGCGGCATGTTGTGGCCGAGCAGGCGCAGCAGGTCGGCGGCGCATTCGACCACGTTTGATCCGGGGCCATAGATGCCCTGCACCCCGGCCTCGCGCAGGAATTCATAATCCTGCGGCGGGATCACCCCGCCGGCGACGACCTTGATATCGCTGCGCCCGGCTTCGCGCAGGCGGGCGATCAGTTCGGGGATCAGCGTCTTGTGCCCGGCGGCGAGCGAGGACGCGCCGACCGCATCGACATCGCTGTCGAGCGCCAGTTTCGCCGCCTCTTCGGGGGTCTGGAACAAGGGCCCGCTGGTCACATCGAAGCCCATGTCGCCAAAGGCGCTGGCGATCACGTTGGCGCCGCGATCGTGGCCGTCCTGGCCCATCTTGGCCACCAGCATGCGCGGGGCCCGGCCCAGCCGACGCGTGACCGCCGCCACCCCGTCGAGCACCTGGGCATAGCGCGCGTCGCCATCATAGGCCGCACCGTAGATGCCCTTGACCGGGGTCGGGAACGTACCGTGGCGGCCGAACACCTGTTCCATCGCGTCGGAAATCTCGCCCAGCGTGGCGCGATGGCGCGCCGCCTCGACCGCGAGTTCCAGCAAATTGCCCTGCCCGCGCGCGCCTTCGGTCAGCGCGGCCAGCGCGGCGCGGCATTTCGCCTCGTCCCGCGTTTCCCGCAACGCCTTGAGCCGCGCGATCTGCCCTTCGCGGACCGCGTGGTTGTCGACTTCAAGCGTTTCGAGCTTGTCCTCGCTGGCCAGGCGATACGTGTTGACGCCGACGATCACGTCTTCGCCTTTGTCCACCCGCGCCTGGCGCCCGGCAGCGGCTTCCTCGATCATCGCCTTGGGCCAGCCGGCGGCCACCGCCTTGGCCATGCCGCCTTCGGCTTCCACCCGTTCGATGATCGCCCAGGCCGCATCGACCAGTTGCTGGGTGAGCGCCTCGATATAGTACGACCCGCCCAGCGGATCGACCACGTTGCACATCCCGGTTTCTTCCTGGATCACGATCTGCGTGTTGCGGGCGATGCGGGCCGAAAAATCGGTCGGCAGCGCGATCGCCTCGTCCAGTGCGTTGGTGTGCAGCGACTGCGTGCCGCCCAGCATCGCCGCCATCGCCTCGATCGTGGTGCGGATGACGTTGTTGTAGGGGTCCTGTTCCTGCAACGACACGCCCGAGGTCTGGCAATGTGTGCGCAACATCTTGCTGCGTTCGTCATGCGCGCCCAGCCTGGTCATCACCCGGTGCCACAGCACGCGCGCGGCGCGCAGCTTGGCAACTTCCATGAAGAAATTCATGCCGATCGCGAAAAAGAACGACAGGCGCCCGGCAAACTTGTCGATATCGAGCCCGCTGGCGACACCGTATTTCACATATTCCATGCCGTCGGCGATGGTGAACGCCAGTTCCTGCACTTCCGTCGCGCCGGCTTCCTGCATGTGATAGCCGGAAATCGAGATCGAATTGAATTTGGGCATTTCGCGGCTGGTATAGCCAAAGATGTCCGAGATGATCCGCATGCTCGGTTCGGGTGGATAGATATAGGTGTTGCGGACCATGAACTCCTTGAGGATGTCGTTCTGGATGGTCCCGTCGAGCAGGCGCCGATCGACGCCCTGTTCTTCGCCCGCAACGATGAAGAACGCCAGGATCGGGATCACCGCGCCGTTCATCGTCATCGACACCGACATCTGGTCGAGCGGAATGCCATCGAACAGGATCTTCATGTCCTCGACACTGTCGATCGCCACGCCCGCCTTGCCGACATCGCCGACCACGCGCGGGTGATCGCTGTCATAGCCGCGATGGGTGGCCAGATCGAACGCCACCGACAGCCCCTTTTGCCCGGCGGCCAGATTGCGGCGATAGAATGCGTTGGATTCCTCGGCGGTCGAAAACCCGGCGTATTGGCGAATGGTCCACGGCCGCCCGGCATACATGCTGGCCCGCACCCCGCGCGTGAACGGGGCAAAGCCGGGCAGGCCCGGATCGGTGGCCACATCGTCGGCGGTATACAGCGGCTTGACCGCGATCCCTTCGGGCGTGTGCCAGGTCAGGTCCTTGCCCTTGACCTCCTTGGCGGCGGCTTTTTGCCAGTCGTCGAGCGTTGCCATGGCGATCCTCAATGTACCCCTTTGGGGGTTTCCATGATTTCGGTCAGTTGCCCCAACATGTCCTTGGGGTGCAAAAAGAAGATTGGCGTGCCATGCGCCCCAATGCGAGTGGGGCCAAGGATGCGCTTGCCCTGGGCCTTGAACCATTCACGGGCCTGCTCGATATCATCGACCTCGTAGCACAAGTGATGCTGACCCCCGGAGGGGTTCCTGGCAATGAAACCGGCAATGGGGCTGGTTTCATCCAGCGGTTCGATCAGTTCGATCTGGGTACCGCCTTGCGTATCCAAGATACCGCTGTCGTGCGGGGTGTTGACGAACGCCACCTTGACGCCCTGCTCGGGCATGTCGAACGGCTCAGTGATAAGCGTCGCGCCCATGACATCGCGATAATAGGCAATAGCGTCCTGCAGCGAGGGCACAGCCACCCCAACATGGTTCAACCGACCGAGTTTCATTTTCGCAAAAAGCCTTCGTAAATGCCAACGAGAAACACGCCAGCGAATGCAAACAGGTAAATGAAATTCCCGACTGTGTTGAACCACCAGTCAAATGAATTCCTTTTGGACTTATGCCATCCGTTCCGTGCAACCATTCTGAATTCGTTGTGTTTTACGCCTCGCCAGCAAACATAGGTAAATGCGGCCGTACCCAGCGCAGCGACACACATAAGAATGGCAAAAACCGGTCTCACAGCGGAATGTTGTCGTGTTTCTTCCACGGGTTTTCGAGCGCCTTGTGTCGCAGCTTGCGCAGGCCCAGCGCGATGCGACGGCGGGTCGAATGGGGGTGGATCACTTCATCGACAAAGCCTTTGCTCGCCGCGACGAACGGATTGGCAAAGCGGTCTTCGTATTCCTTGACTTTCTCGGCCTGTTCCTCGCCCGACAGCCCGCGAAAGATGATCTCGACCGCGCCTTTGGCACCCATCACCGCGATTTCGGCGGTGGGCCAGGCATAGTTGAGATCGCCGCGCAGATGCTTTGACGCCATCACGTCATAGGCCCCGCCATAGGCCTTGCGCGTGATCACGGTGATCTTCGGCACGGTCGCTTCGGCATAGGCGAACAGCAACTTGGCGCCATGCTTGATGATGCCGTTGTGTTCCTGCGCGGTGCCGGGCAGGAAACCGGGCACATCGACAAAGGTCAGGATCGGGATTTCGAAGGCATCGCAGAACCGCACGAAACGCGCGGCCTTTTTCGATGAATTGATGTCGAGCACGCCTGCCAGCACCAGCGGCTGGTTGGCCACCACGCCCACCGTGCGCCCTTCGATCCGACCAAACCCGCACAGGATATTGCCCGCGTGCTTGGGCTGGATTTCGAAGAAGTCGCCCTCATCGAGCACTTTGCGGATGACTTCGTGCATGTCGTAGGGCTGCGCGGCCGAGGCCGGGATCAGCGTGTCGAGGCTGTCTTCCAGTCGGTCCCACGGATCGCTGCTGGGCCGCACCGGCACCCCGGTCTGGTTGGTCAGCGGCAGGAAATCGAACAGTTCGCGCGCGGCGAGCAGCGCATCGATATCGTTTTCGCACGCCAGATCCGCCACCGATGTCTTGGTGGTGTGGGTAACCGCGCCACCCAGTTCCTCTTGCGTTACAATCTCGTTGGTCACCGTCTTCACCACATCGGGCCCGGTGACGAACATATAACTGGAATCCTTCACCATGAAGATGAAGTCGGTCATCGCGGGCGAATAGACCGCGCCGCCCGCGCAGGGCCCCATGATCAGCGACAGTTGCGGCACCACGCCGGATGCCAGCACATTGCGCTGGAAAATCTCGGCATAGCCGCCCAGGCTGGCGACGCCCTCCTGGATGCGCGCGCCGCCCGAATCGTTCAGCCCGATTACCGGTGCGCCCACTTTCATCGCGGTGTCCATGATCTTGCAGATCTTCATCGCGTGGCGTTCCGACACCGCGCCGCCGAACACCGTGAAATCCTGGCTGAACACGAACACCAGCCGCCCGTTGATCGTGCCCGAACCGGTCACCACGCCATCGCCGGGGATCACCGTATCGGGCATGCCGAAATCGACGCAGTTGTGTTCGACATAGGCATCGACTTCTTCAAAGCTGCCTTCGTCGAGCAGAACTTCAAGCCGTTCGCGCGCGGTCAGCTTGCCCTTGGCGTGCTGCGCGTCGATGCGGCGCTGGCCCCCGCCCAGATGCGCGGCGGCGCGGCGCTTTTCCATTTCGGCGATGTTTGCGGACATGCGCTATCCTCTGAAATACGATTGCGGGCGAATGACGCATTGCATGGCCCGAGTCCAATGTTAATCTGCAAAGTTGTAAACCCCAACTTTGCAAAGAAGGGCCCGATTGATGAGCATGCGCCAGCGGCTGTTTGCCGGCAAACAGCTACGCGCCCTGCGTGCGCGCCGCGCGCTGCGCCAGACCGAGATGGCCCAGATGCTGGGGATCAGCGCCAGCTATCTGTCGCAACTAGAAAACGACGAACGCCATCTGACCCCGGCGCTGGCCGATGCCTTGCGCGGTGCGTTTCCGTTCGACTGGGCCGATCTGGCACCCGCCGGGGGCGACGCGCTAACCACCGCGCTGCACGAGGCGCTGGCCGATCCGCACCTGCCGGGCGATCTGCCGGGCGAAGCGGTCGAACGGCTGGTGCGCCAGTTTCCCGGCTTTGCCGATGCCTTTGTGCGCCTGCATGCCTTGCACACGCAAAACCGGCTGCGGCTCGACATGCTCGATGAAACGATCGGCACCAGTCTGGCCGCCGGGGGACGCCTGCCGTGGGAGGAAGTGCGCGACTGGTTCCACAATGCCAACAACTATGTCGATGCGCTCGACCGCGCCGCCGAAACGCTGGCCGCCGAGATCGCGGGCGAGGACGCCAGCCCGCGCGTGCAGTCGATGCAGGGCTGGCTGCGCGCGCAGGGCGTAACCGTCACCTGGACCGGCGGCGGCGCACTGCGCCACTATGACGCCGCGCGCCGCCATCTCGAACTCGATTCCAACCAGCCGATCGAAAGTGGGCGGTTCCAGCTTGCCTGGCAGGTCGCCGCGCTCGCGCTGTCCGACCCGATTGCCCGGATTGTCGAGGCCGCCTCGTTGCAAAGCGACGCTGCGCGGCATCTGTTGACGATCGGGCTGGGCAACTATGCGGCGGGCGCGCTGCTGATGCCCTACGAACGCTTTCGCACCGCCGCGCGCGAATTGCGCCACGATATCGACCGGCTGCGCCTGTTGTTCCACACCAGTTTCGAACAGTGCTGCCACCGTCTGTCGACGCTGCAACGCCCGCGCGCACGCGGCATCCCGGTCTATTTCTGCCGCGTCGACATGGCCGGCAATGTCACCAAGCGCCATTCGGCCACGCGCCTGCAATTCGGCCGGTTCGGCGGCGCCTGCCCCTTGTGGATCGTGCACGAAGCGGTCGCCATTCCCGACCGCATCCATGTCCAGCTTGCCGAAATGCCCGATGGCATCCGCTATGTCTCGATCGCCAAGGGCCTCGTCAAACCATCCAGTTCCTATTACCGCCCGCCGCGCCGCTATGCGGTAACGCTGGGGTGCGAAGCGACCCATGCCGCCGAATTCATCTATGCCGACGCGCTGAACCTGGCATCCGATGACGCGGTCGCACGGATCGGCGCATCGTGCCGCATCTGCCCGCGCGACGCCTGTGACCAGCGCGCGTTCCCGCCCAGCGACAAGGCGATCGATGTCGATCCCGCGCGGCGCGACCTGGTGCCCTATCGGATCGTAGGATGATCCCGCCATCGCAAAGACGCAGCGTCCGCAACCGTTCGACAGATGCCAGGCACGACCGTTATGCGGGTCAGGTTAGTTGGCCTTGCGCGAGCGCGGCGGTGATCTCTGGTTGGTCTTGTCGCGATTTTTCGCTGGACTCGCACACAATCCCGCTTCGGCAGTTTCCGCAGCGCGGTTTTCATCAGCTTCGGAAAATCGTTGGAAATCAGAAGTCAGATTCAGCAAGGGACTGGGCGATACGATCGTATCATCAATCCCATAGGTGACCACCAAGCCGATATATTGATCGGGGCGCGCCCTTATCAAAAAACGCACATTCGTGGCGCTGTCCTGACCTGGCGCAATGATCCCCGTCAATCCACCACCTGGAGACAGATATCTATCGATGGACGCAC
The DNA here is from genome assembly GCF_001519065.1 of Novosphingobium sp. FSW06-99. Classification (GTDB taxonomy): domain Bacteria; phylum Pseudomonadota; class Alphaproteobacteria; order Sphingomonadales; family Sphingomonadaceae; genus Novosphingobium. Next base: position 289,193 of record NZ_KQ954257.1, on the reverse strand, counting down.
CCCTCTGTATTGCTGCCCGCGTGTCATCTGTAAAATTTCTCTCGAAGAATTGCCGAACATCATTCGGAGGATTTCCCTCGATGTAACTGGCATCCACAGCGTTCAATGCCCATCCCTTTTTCGGATTATCAGACCATGAATACTGCTCCTGAAAAATTTTACTGCCGTTCTTCAGAATAAATTGCCCTTCCACCGGACCTTTTTCCACAAAAGACGGCTGCGGGACATCATCAATTCTAAACCCACGATCCAATTGATCACGTGATATCTGGGATGGGTCGTAGGTATACATTTGGGCAATACTGTACGTAATTTTTACTTTGTTTTCAGTGTTATTTTTCACACTGACTTCATAAAACACGTCATACAAATATTTTCCGTCGCCTGTGGGACATATTTTTTTCACAACCAGGTTTGAATCCGGATTCGTGGTGCTCAAACTGGCGACGTCGGCCTGATGCGAATCAATAACCCATTTGGGCAGACCGCTGATAAATGCAAATATCGAGCCCAAGATCGTAACGATCACAAGTTTAAATACTTCGATAACTCGCTCAAATGTCCAGACAAATTTTACCGGACTCGAACCGCCTGGCCCAATAACCGAGCCAGCGCCTTCGCCATCCTCACCATCCAGCGACATGGCACCCTCCAAATAAGAGCGCCCAATCTTCGCTGAAATTCGAACTTAAATCAAATTTTCTCATCCAATGAGTCCGCTCCCCGTGAAAAACAACACGAAGACTTCCAGGTGAGGTTTTCGCCGAGAGACCGACTTCGCGAAACGCAAGTTTCGGGTCAGGCACTAAGCAATATTCCTCGACCTGGTGAATTCCGTTGGCATTGACCCGAACAATTCATCAGGATGCGCCAAACTGGCATCCCCATATCCGGCATGAAAGGCGCGCATCATGGACAGGTTTACCGGCCCCGGCACACCGCTTGATCTGAATGCGTTTCAGGCGACGACAGGCAATATCGGCTGTCCGCCCGAATCGCTGTGGGCACTGCTGCACGTGGAAACGCTGGGGTGTGGCTATTTGCCCGACCGGCGTCCGAAAATCCTGTTCGAGCGGCATATTTTCCACAAATTGACCAATGGCCAGTACGACGCCCAGGCCCCCGATGTCAGTCAGCCGACGCCCGGTGGCTATGGCGCGGGCGGGGCGAACCAGTACACCCGCCTGGCGGTCGCGCTGGCGCTTGATGAAACCGCCGCGCTGTCGGCGGCGTCGTGGGGGCTGGGGCAGATCCTCGGAACCAATTTTGCCAGCGCGGGCTTTGCCTCGGTCGAAGCCATGGTCGACAGCTTTGTCGCCAGCGAAGGCGCGCAATTGACCGGGATGGCCGCGTTCATCGTGGCATCGAACATCGCGGCCGATGTCGCCAGCCAGAACTGGGCAAGCTATGCGAGGGCCTACAACGGACCTGACTATGCCGAAAACCAGTACGACACGCGGCTGGCTGCGGCGCACCAGCACTATGTGGACGCTGGCTGCCCCGACATCACATTGCGCGCAGCGCAAGTCTATCTGAACTACCTCGGCTATGACACCGGCGGGATTGACGGCATTCTGGGGGCCATGACCGGCGCCGCGCTGAAGCAGTTTCAGCAATCGGCCAATCTGCCGCAAAGCGGCCTGGCCGATGCCGCCACGTTGGCCGCACTGGCGACACCCCCGTCCGCGTAATGATCGAATGACAGTTCCTTGTGCGATGTCCAACACCTGAACAGGCCGATCAGACTGTGGTCAGCTTTGGCATGGCAATTGGGACGCAATAATGGCTGTCACGCGGCGTTTGGCGGTGTGGTATGATCTGTTCTGCAGGAGATGTTGCGATGAACCGTCCTTTGACTTTTGCGCTGCTGGCGCTTTCCACCGTTCCGCTCGCCGCCTGTGCCGGAACCGGGGTCGAGGTGGCCTATGCACCGGGACCTTATGCCTATGATGGCTGGTACGATGGCTATTACGGGCCGATCTATGACGGCTATTGGGGCAACGATGGCTATTTCTATTATCGCCATGGCGAAGGCGAAGGCGCCTTTGTGCGCGGCGATCGCGCCCACTTTGCGCGGCAGGCGCCGCAGGGCCCGCACAACTTTCAGCGCATCCAGGGCAACACCGCGCCGCGCCAGGGCGTGCGCGCGCCGCATTTCCCCGGTGGCGGTGGTCACGGCGGCGGCGAACATGGGGGCGGCGAACGCCATTGACCCGGCGCGCGCAGGGGCCGGTTGGCCCCCGCGCGCACCACTCTCTGCAACCTCTTGAGCGAGCGGGGCATTTGCGCCAGGAACCGGGCATGATCCGGTCACGAACCCTGCTCGCCGCGCTTGCGCTGTCCACCACCCTGCTGTCGGGGATCGCCCGCGCCGACAGTGCGCCGGTCACCGCGATGACCCCCGACGTGGTGGACAAGTACGATCCGGTGCTGCCCGCGGCGGATTACATCCGCCGCGACGTGATGGTGCCGATGCGCGACGGGACCAAGCTGTACACCGTGATCGTGATGAAAAAGGGCGTGAAGAACGCGCCGATCGTGCTGTGGCGATCTCCCTATGATGCGCATGGCGATGCGGCGCGCGGGCACAGCCTGCGGCTGGTCGACCTGATCCCGGCGATGGACGCGCCGCTGGTCGAGGACGGCTATATCCGCGTCTATCAGGACATCCGGGGCATGCACCGGTCCGAAGGCCAGTTCGTGATGAACCGGCCGCTGGCAGGACCGTTGAACCCCACCGGCATCGATGAATCGACCGACGCCTACGACACGATCGACTGGCTGGTGAAAAATGTGCCCGAATCCAACGGCAAAGTCGGCGTTCTGGGATCATCGTACCTGGGCTTCACCACGCTGATGGCGGAAATCAACCCGCACCCCGCGCTGAAAGTGGCCATCGCGGAAAGCCCGATGGTCGATGGCTGGATAGGCGACGACTGGTTCCACAACGGCGCCTTCCGCGTCAGCGGGCTCGACTATGCGCTGGAAATAAGCACCGGCAAGGGCGATGCCAATGCCACCGTCCCGCATGGCAACAGCGATGACTATACCCGCTATCTGGAGGCCGGATCGGCGGGCGACTATGCCAGGAAATACGCGATCGACACAGTGCCGTTCGTGCGCAAGCTGATCGAAAACCCGTCTTATGGCCCGTTCTGGTCGTTGCAGGCGGTCGACAAGCTGATGGCGGTGCGCCCGTTGACCGTGCCGACGATGCTCGAACTGGGCCAGTGGGACCAGGAAGACAGCTATGGCGCGCCTGCAGTGTACCGCGCGCTGAAGGATCAGCCGGGCCGCGCGCCGCTGACGCTGGTGATCGGGCCATGGCGCCATTCGGGCGCCAACCATTACGGCTATGAACTGGGCGCGCTGACGTTTGCCGGGGACACCGCCGCACAATGGCGGCGCGACTGGATGAAGCCGTTTCTCGACCACTGGCTGAAAGACGCGCCCGACCCGCATGCGCCCGCCGCGGTGACTTATGCCACCGGCATCGACAAGTGGGAGCAATCGCCACGCTGGCCGATGGGCACGCCCACCGCCTATTACCTGGGCGCCGACCATGACGCCGGGTTTGCCGTACCCACGCGCACCGGAACCGTGTCGTGGGTGGCCGATCCCGCCAACCCGGTGCCGTTTGTTCCCCGTCCGGTCAGTCTGGGCAACAGCGCGCAATGGACCACCTGGCTGGTGCACGATCAGCGCTTTGTCAGCGGGCGGCCCGACGTGGTCACCTTTACCGGTGCGCCGCTCGATCATCCAGTGCACCTGATGGGCGCGCCGGCAGTCGATATCTGGCTGGCGACCAGCGGCACCGATGCCGACGTGGTGGTCAAGCTGATCGACATCTATCCCGACGACGCACCCGAGGCGGGATCGCAGGGCGCCAAGCCAACCATGGCAGGCTTTGAATTGCCGATCGGCATCGAGATCTTTCGCGGGCGCTACATCAACAGCTTTGCCAAGCCAGAAGCGCTGAAGCCGGGCGCGTTCAACCGCTTCCGCTTTGCGCTGCCCAATGTCGATCATGTCGTGCTGCCCGGCCATCGCATTGCGGTGCAAGTGCAATCGAGCCTGTTCCCGCTCTATGATCGCAACCCGCAGACCTTCGTACCCAACATCTTTCTGGCCAAGCCCGCCGATTACAAGGCGGCGACGATGCAGATCGGCTATGGCGGCGCCACGCCCAGCGCGGTGCTGCTGCCAATAGTGCCTTAGAGCATCGTGCAAAAAGCGGGCACCGGTTTTTTGCAATTAACGATGTGAAAACAAAAACTCCTAAAGCATACTGCGTTTCAGATTAAACGCAGTATGCTTTATTATCTAGGCCGAAACCTGCGTTTCGGGAGTCGGCACCGGCCCGCTCCCGGAATTGCGGCACAGATCCCTCAAACCGGCTGATCGATCGACCGGGCCAGTGGCGTGAACAGCACTGGCCCGGTTTCGGTCATGTGCCAGCAATCTTCCAGCCGCACGCCGAATTCGCCGGGGATATAGATCCCCGGTTCGTCGGAGAAGCACATCCCCGGCGCCAGCGGGGTGGCATCGCCATGCACCAAATAGGGCGATTCGTGGCCGTCGAGCCCGATGCCGTGCCCGGTGCGGTGCGACAGGCCGGGCAAATGATACCCCGGCCCCCAGCCTTCGCGGGCGTAAAACGCGCGCACCGCATCATCGATGCTGCCCACCGGCACGCCGACGCGGGCGGTTTCCAGCGCGATATCCTGCCCGCGCCGCACCGTGTCCCACACTTTGCGCTGCCGCGCGGTGGGTTCGCCATAGACCCAGGTGCGCGAGATATCGGATTGATAGCCATGCACCCGCGCCCCGCAATCCATCAGGATCACCGAACCTTCGCGCACCGCCTCGGGCTGGTGCGACCCGTGGGGATAGGCGCTCGCCGCGTTCAGCAGCACTAGCGAAAATTCGCTCGGCCCCCCCATCGCCGCCGAAGTGGCGTCCATCAGCGCGGCAATATCGTGTTGGGTCATGCCGGGCCGGATCTGGCCGTGGACCTGGCGCAAGGCGGCCATGGTGATCGCGTTGGCCCGCTGCATCAGCGCCAGTTCGGCGGGTGACTTGATCTGGCGGCAGGCGTTGACCAGCGCCTCGCCCGCCACCACCGCGCAGCCAAGACGGCGCAAGCCATCGACCACAAAGAACCGTACCGCGCGATCGACCGCGACCGGCGCGGCCATCAGCTTGCGCTCGGTCAGCTCCCCGGCGATCGTCGCCAGGGGGTTTTCATCTTCGTTCCATGCGCGCACGTGCGCCGCAATCTGCAGCGTTTCGCGCACGCTTGGCGCTTCGAACACCGGGGTGACGATCACCGGCTCGCCATCAGCGCAGATCACCGCTGCGGTCACGCGTTCGGATGTGTACCATTCGATGCCGGTAAAATAGGTCAGCGCCGAACCCGCCTCGACCACCAGCGCGCCGACCCCGGCGGCGACCATCAGCCGCTGCAATTTGGCGATCCGGGCGGCGAATTCGGCCGGGGCAATCGGGTTGACCGGCGCCCCGAACGCCGGCGCCGCATCGGCTCTGGCGATGGGTGCCACCAGACCGATGGTGGCGCTGGCCGCCATCCCTGTCAGAAACCGTCGCTTTGAAATCATGGTGCTCTCCCGCATTGCCCGCGCAACCTGCCCGCCCCGCACGCGCCGATCAAGCATGGCAATGTAACCCCACGCCGATGGCGCGGTGTACGGGCCGGATCCGGGTCAATGTGGAGGTCAACCTGTCCGACAAGCGCGCGCGGTCTGGCTGGCCGGGACGTAAACCATGGTTGATCGGCGAATGGGGCTGGTCCATCACAACCGGGCCCTGACTATTCACGGAAAGACTTCTATGCCACAGCAACTGACGCTGATCCCCACGGCCGACGGCCAATGCCCGGTCCACGTGCTTACCCCCGCTGGCCTGGGCCCCTGGCCCGCGGTGATTTTCTATATGGACGGGCTCGGCATTCGCCAGACCCTGATCGACATGGCCCAGCGGCTGGCCGACAATGGCTATTTCGTGCTGTTGCCCGACATGTATTACCGCTGGGGCGCCTATGAGCCGCTGGTCCCCGCCGAGGTGTTCAAGGGCGATTTTCGCGCCCAGGTCGGCCCGATGATGGCCACCACCGGCAATGCGCGGGCCGCCCGCGACACTGCCGCGTTCCTCGCCTGGCTGGGCACCAATCCGCATGTACTGGGCACGCGCGTCGGCACGGTCGGGTTCTGCATGGGCGGCGGCATGGCAATCACCGCAGCAGGCACATATCCCGACCGCGTGGCCGCAGCAGCCAGCTTTCACGGCGGGCGCCTTGCCACCGACGAACCGGACAGCCCGCATCTGCTCAGCGGCCATATCAAGGCCGAATTGCTGATCGCCGGGGCCGACAACGACACCAGCTATCCGCCCGAAATGGCCGAACGCCTGACCGCGGCGCTAACCGAGGCGGGCGTGCGGTTCCACGCCGAAATCTACCCCGGCGCCGCGCATGGCTGGATGAAAAAGGACTTTCCCGTCTATGTCGAAGCGGCGGCCGAGCGCGGCTGGGCCGAATTGCTGGCGCTGTTTGCGCGCAATCTGAAAGTATAGAATGCGTGTTCGTGACCATTCGGCAACCGGATGGTCACGACCCGTTCATGCGGCGGGGCGCCATATCCACAGCATCGGCCCAAGCGGGGCAAAGCTCTGGAGGCGAACACATCATGCAAGACACGTTACGCAAGGCAGCCTGTTCGATCGCGGCCATCGCGGTCCTGGCGTCGACCGCATCCGCATGGGCCGATGTGCCCTGCACTTCGGCACCGCAGCCGGTGATCGCCCAAGGCGTCGGCGCGCCACCCCCGTTGCAGGCCGAAGTGCAGCCACCGATGCCGGCCTATGGCTATACCTGGACGCCGGGCTTCTGGGGCTGGAACCAGATGGGTGGCGGCTATTACTGGGTGCCCGGCGTATGGGCCCGGCCACCGGCCGTGGGCCTGTTGTGGACCCCGCCGTGGTGGGGCTGGATGGGCGGCGTCTATGCCTTCAACCCCGGCTATTGGGGCCCGACGGTGGGCTTTTACGGTGGCATCAATTACGGATACGGCTATGGCGGCCATGGCTATGATGGCGGCTATTGGCGCGGGCGCACGCTCTATTACAACCAGTCCGTGACCAATTTCGGCGGCGTGCACGTCAACGCGGTCTACAACCACCCGTTCTTCGCCGGGCGTGGGGCAAGCCGGACCAGCTATAACGGCGGCGCAGGCGGAGTGCGGGCCACCGCCACCAGCGGCGAACTCGCAGCGGCGCGCCAGGCCCGCGCGGGCATTTCCGCCGAACAATCGGGCGCGGTGCGCAATGCCGCCAACAACCCTGCCAATCGCGCCGGTGCTGGCGGCAGCCATGCCGGTGCGATTGCCGCAGGCGTCGCCGCAGGGGCCGTTGCCGGCCATCTCGCGACCCGCGCCGCGGCCAACCACGCGGCGGCGCGCGCAGCGACCGCGCATACCGCATCCCATGCGGGCGGCTATGCCGGACACGCCACCGGCACGCAGGCCGCCCATGGTGGCGGATACCATGGTGGCAGCATCGCGCATGGCGGCGGCGGATTCCATGCGGCTGGCGCCTCACACGGCGGGGGCGGATTCCATGGCGGGGGTGGTGCGTCCCGCTTCGGCGGCGCCTCGAATGGTGGCGGCGGATTTCACGGCGGCGGCGGGGCGACCCACTTCGGCGGTGCCCCGCATGGCGGCGGCGGATTTCACGGTGGTGGTGCTCCGCACGCTGGTGCTGGTGCCCCGCACGCTGGTGGCGGTGCTCCGCACGCCGGTGGTGGTGCTCCGCACGGCGGCGGCGGTGGCGGTCGACACCACTGACGGCACGCGATCCCCTGAACCGGCATTCGGTTCAGGGGCGTGTTGCGTGCAACGCCAAAACCGATCAGGATCGCCGGGCCACCTGATCCAGGAACGCCATGCCCGCTTTGCCAAACTTGTTCGCGCCGATCACCATTCGCAATCTGACGATCCGCAACCGGATTTTGTCGACCGGGCATGACACCACTTTGCCCACCGCGTTTGTCCCCAACGATGCGCTGGTCGCCTATCACCGCGCGCGGGCAGCGGGCGGGGCCGGGCTGATTGTGATGCAGGTCGCAGGGGTGCACGAAACCGCGCGCTATACCGCGCACCTGCTGATGGCGACCACAGACGATTGCATCCCCGGCTATGCGCGCGTGGCAGACGCGGTGCATGCCCATGGCTGCGCGCTGTTCGGGCAACTGTTCCATCCCGGGCGCGAAATCATGGAAAGCCAGGACGGCACGCTGCCGGTGGCCTATGCCCCCTCGGCCGTGCCCAACGAACGCTTTCACGTTACCCCGCGCCCGATGTCGGCAGCCCTGATCGCGCAAGTGATCGCAGGCTATGCCATGGCTGCACAACGGCTTGAACGCGCCGGGCTCGACGGGGTGGAAGTGGTTGCCAGCCATGGCTATCTGCCTGCCCAATTCCTTAACCCGCGCGTCAATCTGCGCACCGATGCCTATGGCGGCGACGATCAGGCGCGGCGCCGTTTCCTCGCCGATGTGCTGGCCGCGATCCGCGCCGCCACCGGTCCCGATTTCATCGTCGGCCTGCGCATCAGCGGCGATGAAAAGGATGCCGACGGCCTGAGTGCCGAGGACGTCATGGCGACGCTGGTCGCGTTCGACGGCCAGTTCGATTACTACAACATCACCGCAGGCACGTCGGCCGGGATCGGCAGCGCGGTCAACATCGCCCCGCCGATGGCGGTGGCGCACGGCCACCTCGCACCCCTGTCGGCCAGCATCAGGGCGCGCGTTGGCACCCCGGTGTTCGTCGCAGGCCGCATCAACCAGCCGCAGGATGCCGAACGCATCCTGGCCAGCGGCGCCGCCGACATGGTCGGCATGACCCGCGCGCTGATCTGCGACCCCGAAATGCCCGCCAAGGCCCGCGACAACCGGCTCGACGATATCCGCGCCTGTATCGCCTGCAACCAGGCCTGTATCGGCCATTTCCACATGGGCTATCCGATCTCGTGCATCCAGCACCCCGAAACCGGACGCGAACTGACTTATGGCGCGATCACCCCTGCGCCCCGCCCGCGCCGCATCGTGATTGCGGGCGGGGGCCCGGCGGGAATGAAAGCCGCCGCCGTCGCCGCCGCGCGGGGGCATCAGGTGATTCTGTGCGAAGCCGGGCGCCAGCTTGGCGGGCAGGCGTTGCTGGCCCAGATGCTGCCCTCGCGTGCCGAATTCGGCGGCATCGTCACCAATCTCGCGCGCGAAATGGCGCTGGCCGGGGTCGACGTGCGGCTGAACCAGCCCGTCACGCGCGCGCTGATCGACCAGATTGCGCCCGCTGCCGTGGTGATCGCCACTGGCGCCACCCCGCGCAGCGCGCCGGTCGAAGGCGCCGAGACCGGCCACGTCGTCAACCCCTGGCAAGTGCTGCGCAACGAAGTGAACGTCGGCGCATCGGTGCTGATCGCCGACTGGAGCCTCGACTGGATCGGCCTTGGCCTGGCCGAACGGCTGGCGCGCGCCGGATGCCGCGTGCGGCTGGCCGTCGATGGCTATATGGCCGGGCAACGCGTGCACCAATATGTGCGCGACTTGTGGATCGGTACGCTCCACGATCTGGGCGTTGAAGTCATCCCCTATGCCCGGCTCTATGGCATCGACGGGCAGACCGTGTTCTGCCAGCACGCCAGCAACGGCGCGCCAATGCTGTTCGAAGATGTCGACACGCTGATCACCAACCTGGGCCATCAGAGCGTCTGCGCGCTGGAGGACGAACTGGCCGGAACGGGCCTGGACTTGCACGTGATCGGCGATGCGCTGACGCCGCGCACGGCGGAAGAGGCGGTGTTCGAAGGGTTGAAAGTGGCCGTCGCGCTGTAAACACGGAACTTGCCCGGCCGCCGCAAATATGCGCCCATGGCATGATTGCGAAAGGAAAACGGCGTGGGCACAAGTGGCATCCTCAAACAGGCACGGTTCGCACTGGTCGCCGCAGCGGCGCTTTGCACACCGGTTGCGGTACAAGCGCAAACCGCAGACGGTTTCATCCCTGGTGCCCAGGATGCCGCGGCGCAGACCGTGATGCTCAGCGGTCACGATCTGACCATTGAACAAGTCGTGCAGATTGCCCGCCATGGCGCGAAGATCGCGCTGACCGCGCAGGCCCGCCAGCGCTCTGCCGACGCCTATGGCCTGTTGCTCGAAGCCGCTGCCGAGGGGGTTACCGTCTACTGGTTCAATCGCGGATCGGGGTCGCAACGCGAAACCACCATCTTTTCCGGCGATCCCACCGCGCCCGACACCAGCGCCCGTCTGAAAGCGCGCCAGCTTGCCAATTTTGCACGCGGCGAGACCGGGTCTTATGGCCCGGAAATCGACAACGAGGATGTCATCCGCGCGATGATGGCGATCCGCGCCAATGCGATGTCATACGAAGCGGCCAGCCCAGGCTTGACGCAGATGCTGCTCGACATGGTCAATGCCCGGATCACGCCGATCGTGCACAGCCAGGGGTCGCTCGGTGAAGGCGATCTGGCCCTGATGGGGGACATCGGCCGCGCCATGGTCGGGGTGGGTGAAGTGCATTACCGGGGCGTGCGCATGACCGCGGCGCAGGCGCTGCAGCAGGCCGGGCTGAAGCCGCTCGAACCGTTTGGCGCCGATGATGCCGCGCTGGTCAGCACCGATGCCTGGTTCACCGCCAATGCTGCGTTGCTGGTGGCGGATTCGCGCAATCTGCTCGAATGGTCCGACATGGCGACCGCGATGGCGCTGCTCGGCATGAATTCCAGCATCACGCCGCTGTCGACCCCGGTGCAGGCCAACCGCCCGTTCCGCTGGCTCAACTGGGATGCGGCGCGCGTGCTCGACATGGTGCGCGGCAGCTACTTGTTCGAGGTTGATCCCAAACGGATCATCCAGGACCCCGAAAGCCTGCGCGCCTCGACCCAGCGCACCGGTTCTGCATGGCAAGCCTGGGCCGACTTGCGCGACAGCGTGCAACTGGCGATGAATTCGTCGGATCACAACCCGGCGGTGCGCCCCGATGTACAGCCCGGCGACAGTTGGGAACTTGCCACGCCGCAATTGATGCAATTCCACGTCAAGGGCGGCCCGCTCAGCCACGGGAAAGGCGGCTATATCCTGTCCGACGCCAACTGGGACCCCTATCCGCTGTCGAACCAGGTCGAAGGGTTCACGATCGCGCTGGCCAACATGGGCGTAGTCCTGGCGCAGCGGATCGAACGGTTCACCAATCCGTTCTTCACGGTGATCCGCCCGACCGATGTGATGACACCGGACCAGGCCGCCACGCTGCCGCAAGGCGCGGGCTATCTGCCCGTGGACTTGTGGGTGGAAATCACCGGCCTGATCACCCCGGTCACCCCGCAGGGTCAGCCGATCGTGGCGACGGTTGAAGATCTGCAAGCCGAAACCCGGCTGAAAGTCGCCCGCGCCCGCAAGGTTGTCGATCTGACCACGCATTTGCTGGCGCAGGACATCCTGATGTCGACCAACTGGATGGAAGTGCGCAAGGCGCAAGCGCCCGCGCGCAATTTCGGCGCCGCCCCCATCGCGGCACTGGCGGCGGTGCGCGCCGTGGTGCCATTGCGGCACGGCACCGGCCCCGGCGTGGCGGGAATGGCCATCCACGACCTGATCACCGACACGCCGGTCAGTGCGTTCTATCCAGGCGGCCCCGCCGCGCCGCAGGGCATTGCACCGCCACAGGCCCAGGCAAATTAGAGCGTCCTGCGATAAATCTGTAACACCGTGACGGAGCCGATTTTGGCCCAGTGCAAGGAGGGATGGCGCAGGAATATCGGGAATATTTCAAGCCATCTCGACGCCGCAATGGGCCAAAAGCGGCCCGCCCCGAAGGGGTTGCTCTGGAAAGGCCCGTGGCAGCGTTGCGTCGCTTGCGCGGGGCAACCACAGCCCGCGCTGCGCGACGCGCCTCCCCACGGGGCTTTCCAGAGCAATCACGGTGTTACAGATTTATCGCAGGACGCTCTAGGGCTGGTCGGGTCCCGTAGCCAGCCATGCCGCGCGCACCTTGCGCGAGGTCATGCCCTGCCCGTCGGCACGCCAGCCGGGCGGGCCCATTACCACGCCGGCCACTTCGCGCAACGATCGCGCACGCACCAGGTCGCGCCCCATCGCCAGCCATTCGTGAAAGGCGATGCGGAACGGGTTGTGCGTGTCGATGTTCTTCATGATGCCATAGCGCGGCGGGTCGTGATCGACCTCTTGCGCGAAGGTGCCGAACATCCGGTCCCATACCATCAGCACCCCGCCATAATTGCTGTCGAGATAGCGCGGGTTCGACGCGTGGTGGGCACGGTGGTGGCTGGGGGTGTTGAACAGATATTCGAACCAGCGCGGCATGCGGTGCACCGCCTCGGTGTGAATCCAGAACTGGTAGAACAAGTTGATGGTCTGTTGCAGCAGGATCATCTGCGGGGGAAAGCCGATCAGCGCGAGCGGAATCCACGGCGTCCACGTGCCGACGATTTCTCCGGTCCAGGTCTGGCGCAGCGCGGTCGACAGGTTGTAATGCTGGCTGGAATGGTGGTTGACGTGCGCCGCCCACCACAGGCGGCATTCGTGGCTGATGCGGTGGAACCAGTAATAGGTGAAATCGTCGAGCACGAACAGCAGCGCCCAGGCCCATACCCAGTGCGGTGAAATCGTCAGCACGCGCCAGCGATAGGCCGCGCCCAGCCCGGCGATCACGATCCCGGCCATCATCAGATTGGTCAGCACATTGCCCAGCGTCATGCCGAATGCCGCCAGCGTGTCGCGCGCCCGATAGCGTGCCTTGATCACCGCCATGCGCGCCAGAACCGCCTCAAGCGTGATCGACACCGCATAAAAACCGAAAATCAGCTCTGTCAGCGACGGTTTCCACGCCATATCTGCGCCCCCTTGCCCTGGTCGATCTCAGGATGCGGGCAAACCGGTCCCGCGCCAACCGGAAAATGTCAGGACCCGCTCGACTGCCGCAACGCGGTCAGTTCGTCCTTCGTCTGGTGCAACAGATGGGTCAGTTCGGCCACCGCGATCGACAGGTTGAGCACTTCGCTTTCGCGCAACTGGTCAAGCTTCTGGTGCAGCAGCTCGATTTCCAGTTCGGCCTTGATGTTGATCTTGTAGTCGCTTTCGGCAGCCTTGCGATCGACATCCTGTTGCCGGTTCTGGCTCATCATGATGAACGGCGCGGCATAGGCGGCCTGAAACGACAGCGCGAGATTGAGCAGGATGAACGGATAGGGATCCCATTGCCGCACATAGGCGGTGATGTTGAGCACGATCCACACCGCCAGCAGCACCGATTGCACGATGATAAATCGCCACGACCCCATCGTTTCGGCAACGATATCGGCAATCTTCTGACCCAGCGTCAGCGGCGCGTCGGTCGCGCCATGCGCCCGCGCCGCGCGCAACCGCTCGGCCCGGCGCAACTTGCGGATATCGTGCAACAGGAAGTGTTCGGCTTCATCGAGCAGATGCTTGGCGCCTTCGATGGCATTCATGGGTCTGTCACCGGGCTGTTGGACATCGTTGGCGGCAGGTTAGAGCGGCTTTGCGCAAAGCACAAACAAACAGGGCCGGGGTTGCCCCCGGCCCTGTCGATTATACGATGTCGCGGCTTCAGCCCTTGAGCACTTCGGCCAACGTTTCACCCAGCAGGCTGGGCGAAGGGCTGACGCGGATGCCGGCGGCTTCCATCGCGGCGATCTTGCTTTCGGCATCGCCCTTGCCGCCCGAAACGATCGCACCGGCATGGCCCATGCGGCGGCCCGGAGGCGCCGAACGGCCGGCAATGAAACCGGCCATCGGCTTTTTGCGGCCACGCTTGGCCTCGTCGATCAGGAACTGCGCAGCCTGTTCTTCGGCATCGCCGCCGATTTCGCCGATCATGATGATCGACTTGGTGTCTTCGTCGGCCAGGAACAGTTCGAGCACGTCGATGAAGTTGGTACCGTTGACCGGGTCACCGCCAATGCCGACCGCGGTGGTCTGGCCAAGGCCGATGTTCGAGGTCTGGAACACCGCTTCATACGTCAGCGTGCCCGAACGCGACACCACGCCGACGCTGCCCTTTTTGAAGATCGAGCCGGGCATGATGCCGATCTTGCATTCTTCGGGGGTCAGCACGCCGGGGCAGTTGGGCCCGATCAGGCGCGACTTGCTGCCCTGCAGCGCGCGCTTCACGCGCACCATGTCGAGCACCGGAATGCCTTCGGTGATGCACACGATCAGTTCCACTTGCGCGTCGATCGCTTCGAGGATGGCATCGGCCGCACCCGGAGGCGGGACGTAGATGCACGAGGCGGTCGCACCGGTCGCCGCCTTGGCTTCGGCCACGCTGTCAAACTGCGGCAGGCCGATGTGCGTCGTGCCGCCCTTGCCCGGGGTCACGCCCGCAACCATCTGCGTGCCATAGTCGAGCGCAGCCTGGGTGTGGAACGCGCCGGTCTTGCCGGTCATCCCCTGGGTGATGATCTTGGTGTGTTTGTTGATGAGGATCGACATGGTTCAGGAAACCTTCCGGACTTCGGCCACGATCTTCTTCGCGGCATCGCCAAGATCGTTGGCGGGAACGATGGGCAGACCCGAGTTGGCAAGGATGTCCTTGCCCTGCTGCACATTGGTGCCTTCGAGACGAACGACCAGCGGAACCTGCAGGTTCACTTCCTTGGCGGCGGCAACGATGCCGTCGGCAATGATGTCGCACTTCATGATCCCGCCAAAGATATTGACGAGAATGCCCTTCACCGCCGGGTCGCGCAAAATGATCTTGAACGCAGCCGTCACCTTTTCGGTGGTGGCGCCGCCGCCCACATCGAGGAAGTTGGCGGGGAATTCGCCGTTCAGCTTGATGATGTCCATCGTCGCCATGGCCAGCCCTGCGCCATTGACCATGCAGCCGATGTTGCCGTGGAGCTTGATATAGGCCAGGTCGTACTTGCTGGCTTCGATTTCCGCGGGGTCTTCCTCGGTTTCGTCGCGCAGCGCGAACACGTCGGGGTGACGATAGAGCGCGTTGGAATCAAAGCTCATCTTGGCGTCGAGTACCAGCAGCTTGCCATCGGCGGATTCGACCAGCGGGTTGATTTCGAGCATGTCGGAATCGAGCGCGACGAACGCTTCGTACAACTGCTTCGACAGCTTTTGCGCCTGCTTGTTGAGATCGCCCGACAGCTTCAGCGCGAACGCCACGGCGCGGCCATGGTGCGGCTGGAACCCGGTGGCGGGATCGATCACGATGGTGGAGATCTTTTCGGGCGTCGAATGCGCCACGTCCTCGATGTCCATGCCGCCTTCGGTCGACACGATCAGCGCAACGCGCCCGGTGCCGCGATCGACCACGATCGACAGGTAGTATTCCTTGGCAATGTCGACACCGTCGGTGACATAGAGGCGGTTGACCTGCTTGCCCGCTTCGCCCGTCTGCACGGTGACCAGCGTGTTGCCCAGCATTTCGCGGGCATGCGCGCCGACTTCTTCGACCGATTTGGCCAGCCGCACGCCGCCCTTGGCATCGGCGGGCAGTTCCTTGAACTTGCCCTTGCCGCGCCCACCGGCGTGGATCTGCGCCTTGACCACATAGATCGGGCCCGGCAACTGCTGTGCAGCCGCAACGGCTTCTTCGACGGTCAATGCGGGGATGCCCGCAGGGACACTGACGCCGAATTTGGCGAGCAGTTCCTTGGCCTGGTACTCATGGACGTTCATGCGAATTCCCCAGCGTGCGAGTGGGAGGAAAGCCCGGTCCGGCAGGGGTGCAGGACCGATGGAGTCGCATGGGCCTTAAGCACACGCTTACCGGCTTGAAAAGAGCCCTTCTGCCGCACTGCAACTCAAGCCGGGGATTGGGCGTGCATACGAATGAATGAAACAGGCGAGGTCGGGCCGGGGCAAGCGCGGTCTTGCTTTGCCCACCGGCTTGGCTCATCGCCGTGGTGATGCTCGATTACGCGCGCCTTGAAGCCATCGTTCGCCAGGCCGGGCAACTGGCCATGGCGCATTGGCCGGGGCACGGACACGCGCCCGCAATGTGGGACAAGAGTCCCGACAACCCGGTGAGCGAGGCCGATCTGGCGGTCGATGCCTTTTTGAAGCGCGAACTGGGCGGCTTGTTGCCGAGCGCGGGCTGGTTGTCGGAAGAGACCGCCGACCATCCCGACCGGCTCGACCGGTCGCTGTGCTGGGTGGTCGATCCGATCGACGGCACGCGCGATTTCCTGCGCGGACGCACCGGGTGGTGCGTGTCGGTTGCGCTGGTCAGCGCGGGGCGGGCGCTGATCGGCCTGCTCGATGCCCCGGCGCGCGACGAACTGTGGAGCGCCACCGCCGGGCGCGGGGCCGCGCGCAACGGCGCACCGCTGCACGCCAGCACGCGCACCCGCCTGCCCGGCGCGCGCGTGCCTGCCGACACCCTGCCCAAAATCGATCAGGACCTGACCATGGTGGACAAGCCCAATTCGATCGCGCTGCGCATCGCGATGGTCGCGGCGGACGAGGCCGACCTGCTCGCCACGCTGCGCTGGGGCTATGAATGGGACATCGCCGCCGCCTGCCTGATCGCGCGCGAAGCGGGCGCGGCGGTCAGCGATGCCTTTGGCGTGCCGTTCGATTTCAACAAGCGCGACCCGCGCGCGTTCGGCCTGCTGGTAACCGCGCCCGCCATCCACACAGCGGCGGTCGACCGCCTGGCCGAACGCGCCGCGCGGCTCGCCTGATCACGCGAGTTCAAGACAGGTCGGAAAATCCTCGGTGTCGATGGTCGCCTGCATCGGCGCGGCATAGCGGTGCCCGGCGACTGTCTGATGGTTGATCAGCGCATCGACTTGCGCAGCCAGTTCGGCGGGGATCGCCCAGTCCCAGCGGGCAATGTTTTCCTCCAGATGCGCCACGCTCTTGGTGCCGGGGATCGCCACGACATGATCGCCCTGGGCCAGCACCCAGCCGAGCGACAATTGCGCAGGAGTTACCCCCGCCGCTGCCGCCAGCGCGTTGAAGCGTTCCAGCAGGCCGCGGTTGTGCTGCCAATTGGCCCCCTGAAAGCGGGGCATGCCGGGGCGAATATCGCCTTCGCCCAACGCGGCGGGATCGCCCACGCCATTGGCCAGCGCGCCGCGCCCGACCGGTGAAAACGCGACAAACGTGGTGCCCAGTTCACGGCAGGTGTTCAACACGGCGATTTCCGCCTGCCGCGTCCACGGCGAATATTCGGTCTGCATGGCCGCGATCGGATGCACCGCAGCGGCGCGGCGCAGCGTGTCGGCCGACATTTCCGACAGGCCGATCGCGCCGATCTTACCCTCCTTGATCAGGTCGGCCATCGCCCCCACCGACTCCTCGATCGGCACGGTGAAATCGCGGCGGTGCATATAATAGAGATCGATGTGATCGGTGCGCAGCAGCCGCAGCGAGATCTCAAGCTGTTCGCGGATGGTCTGGGGCTGGCAATCGATGCCGCGCTTGTCGCCGCTGGCGAATATGCCCATCTTGCTGGCCAGAAACACTTTGTCGCGCCGACCTTGCAACGCTTCGCCCACCAGCGTCTCGTTGTGGCCCAGGCCATAGAGCCGGGCGGTATCGAAATGGTCATAGCCCAGCTCGATCGCGCGGTGCAGCAGAGCAATCGCATCGGCATCGGACGGGCGCGGACCATAGGCCCAGCTCAGCGACATGCAGCCAAGCCCGACCGGGTTGGTCAGGCGGCCATTGATCGGACGTTGGTTGATCGTGCCGACGGCAATCGTATCGGAGGTTGGTACGGACATGGGGGGGCTGTCTCCTCGGGGTGCCTGCGGCGATGCCAGCCGGCACCGCCCGGCGTCAAGGACCAAGCCCCGCCGGTCAGGAGCCGCCGCGCGCGCGCGCCACTTCTTCCTGCGAGATCGGCACGATCTTGATTTCCACGCGGCGGTTGGCGGCGCGGCCTTCAGGGGTGTCGTTGCTGGCCACCGGCTGCGTCTTGCCAAAGCCGGTGCTGCGGATACGCGCCTGGCTGACGCCCTTTGACACCAGATAGTCGGCCACCACGCGGGCGCGGTTTTCCGACAATGTCTGGTTATAGGCATCGGACCCGGTCGAATCGGTGTGGCCGTAAACATCGATCAGCGAATTGGGAAATTTGTTGAGACTGGCCGCCACGGTGTCGAGCGTGTCGCGGAACCCCGGCTTGATCAACGTGCTGTCGGTGTCGAACGTCACGCCATTGGGCAGATTGACGAGAATGGCCTGGCCATCATCGACCGCCTTCACGTCCACCCCGCTGCCCGCGGTCTGTTCCTTCAGCTCCTTGATCTGCTTGTCCATGGTATAGCCGATCGAGCCGCCGATCACGCCGCCGATGCCCGCGCCGATGATCCGCCCGGTGCCGCCACCCAGCAGACCGCCGATCACCAGCCCGCCAACCACGCCCGCCGTCGCGCCGATCGCGGTGCGCGACACTTTCTTGTGCCCGGTGTTGGGGTCGGTAACGCAGGCCGAGGTCGCGACCAGCGAAACCGTGCACAACGCAGACAAGACAACCCGACCCAGCTTCATGACCAAACCCCGTATTTTTGAACCACAGACAGACAATGACCCGGATCGACCGGCTTTTCCAGTCCATCGGGGTAAACCGTGGTGACAAGACCCTGAACCGAATCCGAACGAAACGTCGCGCGGCCCTTCGCGAAGTGGCACAAATCTGCTAGCGGCTGGTGTTGTGACACCATTTCCCTGGACTGACGTCGTCATCATTGGCGCCCTGGTTGTTTTGAACGGCCTGTTTTCCATGTCAGAGCTGGCCATCGTTTCGGCGCGTCCGGCGCGGCTGAAAATGCGCGCCGAGGCCGGATCGACCAGCGCCGCGCTGGCGCTCGATCTGGCCAGCGACCAGGGCAAACTGTTGTCCACCGCGCAGATCGGCATCACGCTGGTGGGGATCATTGCCGGGGCCTTTTCGGGATCGCAACTGGGCGGACCGACCGGCGAGCGGCTGGCCGCGCTGGGTGTGCCGGCGCATCTCGCGCCCGAGGCGGGATTTGCGCTGGTGATCGCGGTCACCACCTACCTGAGCCTGGTGATCGGCGAACTGGTTCCCAAACAGCTCGCACTGCGATCGGCCGACGCGATTGCGGTGGTTGCGGCACGGCCGATGGCGATGATGGCCACGGCCACCGCCCCGCTGGTCTGGCTGCTCGACGAATCCTCGTCGCTGGTGCTGCGGCTGGGCGGGATCAAGGGCGCGGGCGGTCACGAAGTGACCACCGAAGAACTGGAAATGATCTTTGCCGAGGCGACTCGTTCGGGCGTGCTCGAAGAAGACGAACGCGCGCTGATGACCAGCGTGATGCGGCTGGCCGAACGGCCGGTACGCGATGTGATGACCCCGCGCACCGAATTGCACTGGATCGACTTGTCGGCCAGCGATGGCGCCTTGCGCGATGCGATCGCCGGGTGCCCGCATTCGCTGCTGCTGGTGGCTGACGGTTCGGTCGATACGATCGTCGGCGTGGTGCGCGTGCGCGACGTGTTGCAGGCACTGGTGCGCGGCGAGGTAGCCGACCTTGGCACTTTGATGAAAAAGCCCGCGATCGTGCCCGACCAGCTCGATGCGATGGATGCCTTGCGCCAGATTCAAATGGCCGAAGTGACGCTGGCGCTGGTGCACGACGAATATGGCCATCTGGAGGGCATCGTCACCCCCGCCGACTTGCTTGATGCAATCGCGGGCACGTTTGTCGCGCATGGCGATGATGGCGACACGCCGATGCTGATCGAGCGCGAGGATGCCTCGCTGCTGATATCGGGCGCGCTGCCCGCCGATGCGATGGCCGACCGGCTGGGCATCGATCTGCCCGAAGATCGCGACTATGCGACCGTCGCCGGGTTTGCGCTGTCGGTGCTCAAGAAGTTGCCGCACGAGGGCGAGCATTTCACCAGCCAGGGCTGGCGGTTCGAAGTGATCGATATGGACGGGCGCAAGATCGACAAGCTGCTCGCCTGCCGGAGCAAGCCTTCGGTGCCACCGACCACCCTCGACGGATAGGCCCTCCCCGCTGGCGGGAAGGGCCCATGCGATCAATGCGAAGGGGTTGGTGCCGCAGCGGGCGCGGTCGCTTGCGCCGCCGGAGAGCTGCTTTCGGGCGCGTTCACGATATCGCGCACGTTTGCGCCCTTGGGCACGGTGCTGGTGCGCGGATCGCCGACCACACTGCGAATGGCGGGAGCCGATGCACCGGCCTTGCCCAGCGCATCGGTTTCAACCGCACTGCGCGGCGCCGGTCCGCCAAACAGCGCATCGAGCGCCTGGCGGCTGGATTCGGTATCCTGCGGGCGCGGCGCACCGGGGTTGGGCGGGGTCAGCGCAAAATCGGGCGGAACCGCCAGCGGGGCCTGCCGGGTCACCGCAAATTCATCAGGACGCACACGATTGAACAGCGAGGAATGCGAACTGCACCCGCCCAGAAGGCCGGACAGCGCCACGGCGCACCCGGCAAGGGAAATTAGGGCGGTCTTGCGCATCAAGAATTCTCCGTAGGGGTATTGCCGGGCTTTTCGCCGGAAAGCAGCGAACGGGCAAGCAGTATCAGCACGCCAAAAGTGATCGCCGCATCGGCAAGGTTGAAAATCAGGAACGGACGCCAGGCGCCGATGTGCAAGTCGGCATAGTCGATGACGAAGCCATAGACCACCCGGTCATAGATATTGCCCAGCGCACCGCCCAGCACCAGCGCCAGCCCGATCACATCGGCGCGGCGGCGTTCGACCAGCAGCCATGCGGCCACCCCCAGCGCGATCGCCCCGGTCACCGCAATCAGGATCAGCCGCAGCGTCTGCGTGGTGGCCGTGAACAGCCCCAGCGAAACACCGAAGTTCTGAGTGTAGCGCAAGGCAAACACCGGCAGCAGCGCAATCGCATCGACCCGGTCGAGCGCGACCGGCCCCAGCAACAGCGCCTTCAACCCGCGATCGAGCGCAAACACCAGCAGCGCCAGGCCATAGCCGAATGCGCGCCGGGTCCAGATTTCAAACAGCACTTTTTCGCGGGTCATGCCTCGATCCCGTCGATTTGCGCCACCACATCGCCACAACGCACGCACAGCGCGCCATCCTCTGCCACATCGGGCAAATGGCGCCAGCACCGGCCACATTTGTGGTGATCGGTCTTGGCCACGTGGACCGCATCGCCGCGCGTGACGACCGAGGTGATGAACAGTTCGGCCAGATCCGCATCCGGGGCGTCATCCGCCACGGTCACCTCGGCTTCCAGGCTAGACCCAAGCACTTTGCCCCGGCGCAGCGGTTCGATCGCTTCGTTGACCGTCGCGCGCAGGGCGCGCAGAGCCTGCCAGCGCGCCTCGTCAACCGTGGCGGCAGGCACCACCGGCCATTCGAGCAAGTGCACGCTGCCTTCTCCGGGATAGCGCGTGCCCCACACTTCCTCGGCCGTGAACACCAGCACCGGCGCGGCATAGCGCACCAGCGCATGGAACAGCGTATCGAACACCGTGCGGCAGCCGCGGCGCGCGGGCGATGACGGCGCATCGCAATAAAGGCTGTCCTTGCGGATATCGAAATAGAACGCCGACAAGTCCTCGTTGCAGAAATCGCTCAGCGCGCGGACATACGTGTTGAAATCAAAGTATTCGACCGCCTGCGCCAGCGTGGCATCGAGCGCACCGAGCCGGGCCAGCACATAGCGTTCAAGTTCAGGCATGGCATCGACCGGCACGCGCTCGGCCTCGTCAAACCCGTCGAGCGCGCCGAGCAGATAACGGAACGTGTTGCGCAACTTGCGATACTGGTCGGCCACCCCGGCCAGGATTTCCTTGCCGATGCGGTGGTCTTCGGTGAAATCGACCGACAGCGCCCACAGCCGCAGGATATCCGCGCCATAATCGCGCATCAGGTCGATCGGGCTGATCGTGTTGCCCAGCGACTTGGACATTTTCATGCCCTTGGCGTCCATCGTAAAGCCGTGCGTCAGCACTGCCTTGTAGGGCGCATGGCCGCGCGTGGCGCAGCCTTCGAGCAGCGACGACTGGAACCAGCCGCGATGCTGGTCCGACCCTTCGGAATAGAGATCGGCAAGCGGGCCCGTATAGCCTGCGGGGCGCAGCAGATCGGGCCAGCGCCCGCTTTCCAGCACGAAAGCATGGGTCGATCCCGAATCGAACCATACGTCGAGAATGTCGGTGACGCGTTCGTAATCGTCCACCGCGTGATCGGGCCCGAGGAATTCGGCGGCACGCGCTTCATCCCAGGCATCGACGCCTTCTTCGGCGATCGCGGCCACGATCCGCGCATTCACATCCGCATCGACCAGCACGTCACCGGTCTGGCGATGAACAAACAGCGTCAGCGGCACGCCCCACGCGCGCTGGCGCGACAGCACCCAGTCGGGGCGCCCTTCAACCATCGCGCCGAGGCGGTTGCGCCCCTTTTCGGGCACAAAGCGGGTTGCCTTGATCGCCGCGACCGCGCGTTCGCGCAAAGTGCGCGGGGCCAGCATGGCGTCGAGATCGTCGGCGCCTTCGGGCAGGATCGGCGGGATCTGCTTGTCCATCGGCACAAACCATTGCGGCGTGCAACGATAGATCACTTTGGCCTTTGATCGCCACGAATGCGGATAGGAATGGCGGTAATCGGCGCTGGCTGCGACCAGCGCGCCAACATCTGCCAGTGCGGTGCAGATCGGCCCATCAGGGGCGTTGAATTTCGGATTGATCACGCTGCCCTGCCCGGCAAGCCACAGCCAGTCATCGCGATAGCGGCCATCGCCCTCGACCGCGAACACCGGTTCCAGCCCGTGCGCCTTGCACAGCGCAAAATCGTCCTCGCCGTGGTCGGGGGACATGTGGACCAGCCCGGTGCCCGATTCGGTGGTGACGAAATCGCCCGCCAGAAAAGGCCGGGGCCGCGCAAAAAAGCCGCCCAGCGCATGCATCGGATGGCGCGCGACGGTGCCTTCGAGCGCGGCGCCCTTGATATAGAAATGCGCGGTGTGCCGATCGGCGCCGGTGCGCGCAACGAATGCCTCGATCAGCGGCTCGGCCACCAGATAGCGACGCCCGGCGATCTCGATCAGGAAATAGTCGATCGATTTGCCATAAGCGATCGCCTGGTTGACCGGGATCGTCCACGGCGTCGTCGTCCAGATCACCGCATAGGCACCGATCAGATCGGGATCGGGGCAATCGGTGATTTCGAACGCCACGTCGATCTGGGTCGACGTGATATCCTCGTATTCGATTTCCGCTTCGGCCAGCGCGGTCTTTTCAACCGGGCTCCACATCACCGGCTTGGCCCCGCGATAGAGCTGCCCGGTTTCGGCAAAGCGCATCAGTTCGCGCACGATCGTCGCCTCTGCGGCGAAATCCATCGTCAGATAGGGATTGTCCCAGTCGCCGTTGATGCCCAGCCGTTTGAGCTGTTCGCGCTGCACATCGACCCAGCCGCGCGCATAGGCGCGGCATTCCGCGCGGAATTCGCGCGGCGGAACTTCGTCCTTGTTCTTCTTTTTCTTGCGATATTCTTCTTCGACTTTCCATTCGATGGGCAGGCCATGGCAATCCCAGCCAGGCACATAGGGCGCATCGAACCCTTTCAGCGAGCGCGTGCGCACCACCATATCCTTCAGGATATGGTTGAGCGCGTGGCCGATATGCATGTCGCCGTTGGCGTAGGGCGGCCCGTCGTGAAGAATGAACTTTGCGCGACCGCTGCGCGCATCGCGCAAGGCGCGATAGAGATTGTCCTGTTCCCAGCGCGCCAGAATGCCCGGCTCCTTGAGCGGCAGGCCAGCCTTCATCGGGAATTCGGTCTTCGGCAGGAAGACAGTGGAACGATAGTCGCGGTCTTGGGTCATGGGCCAAGCGCCTTAACGTATCACGCGCAAAAGGCCAGTCCCGACCATGTCCACCTTCGCGCAATCGCGCGCGTCAAGAGGCTGGTTTCACGAAACGCGCGAAAGGGCGCGTTTCGAAGTCCGCACCGGCCCGCTCCCCGCGACGAAGAGCACGAAAACGTCCGGGGGACGTTTTCGCTGAGGAGCCGACCACCCAATTATAGGTATCCTATGGGTGGTCGAGTGGGGGAGCGGGCCGGTGCCGACTTCCCGAAACGCCAGTTTCGGGTCAGCCCCTTACAGGGGCTATATATCGGCCAGCAGGTGGCGTGCCTCGTCGCAGTCTTTGGCGATCTGCGCCATCAGCGCGTCGAGCGAATCGAATGCCCATTCGCCGCGCAGGAAATGGTGGAACGCGACCTCGATATCCTGTCCGTAAAGATCGCCCGAAAAGTCGAAGAAATGCGGTTCGAGCAATTCCTTGGGCGGATCGAACATCGGCCGCACGCCCAGATTGGCCGCACCCTTCAACAGGCGCCCGTCGGCCAGCCGCGCGGTTACCGCATAGATGCCATAGCGCGGGCGCAGATAGTTGCCCATCGCCAGATTGGCGGTGGGAAAGCCGATCGTGCGGCCGACTTTGTCGCCATGCTGGACCGATCCGCGCACCGCAAACGGCCGGGTCATCAGCCGCGTGGCGGTCGTCGGATCGCCCGATGTCAGCGCATCGCGGATACGGCTCGATGAAACGACCTCGCCCCCGATCATCACCGGGCCGACCGTACGCGTGCGCAGGCCAAGCGTCGCGCCAAGCTGCGCCAGCACCTCGACATTGCCGCCGCGCGCCTTGCCAAAGGTGAAATCCTGTCCCGTGACCACGCCCGCCGCGCCCAGCCGGCCGACCAGCAGCGCACCGACGAAATCGGCCGCCGTGGTACCCGCCAGTTCGGCATCGAAATGGAACACCAGCATGGCATCGGCACCGGCGGCGGCAAACAACACCTCGCGCTGGTCGAGCGTGGTCAGCCGGAAATGCGGCGTGTCGGGCTGAAAATGGCGCACCGGATGCGGATCGAACGTGGCGATGATCGCGGGACGACCCTCGGCCCGCGCCCATTCCACCGCCGCGCGCGCGACCGCCTGATGGCCCAGGTGAAACCCGTCGAAATTGCCCAGCGCGATGATCGCACCGCGATAGGCATCGGGCAGGGCCTGGCGGGCATCAAAACGCATCAGGCCAGGGCCCTTTCCAACGACACGAACGCAAACCCCTCGTGCGCCTCGCGCGCGACTTCGCGCCATTGCGCGCCGGGGGCTGGCATCACCGTGTCGCCCGCATAGAGCCCGTCCACTTCGGTCAGTTCGATGCGGGTGGCAACAGGTTCGAACAGCGCGATCACTTCGGCTCCGCCGATCACCGCCGCATCGTCACCGGCCAGCGCCAGCGCCGCCTCGGGCGTAGCAGCGACTTCGGCGCCCGCGCGGTGCCAGGCGGTATCGCGGGTCAGCACCACGTGGCGGCGACCGGGCAACAGGCCGGGCAACGAATCAAAGGTCTTGCGCCCCATGATCATTGCCTTGCCCATGGTCAGCGCCTTGAACCGGCGCAAATCGGCGGGCAAGTGCCAGGGCAGGCGCCCGCCATGCCCGATGGTGCCATCACTGGCGCGCGCCACAATGATGGTCAACCCCCGTGCCATACGCGTCACGGCACCAGCCGGGTGACATGGCCCATCTTGCGCCCGGGGCGCACGGCGGCCTTGCCATAAAGGTGCAAGTGGTTGGCGCCGTCGGACAGGATCGCGGGCCAGTCGCGCGCGGAATCACCGATCAGGTTGTCCATCACGACACCACTGCCGACCAGCGCGGTATCGCCCAGCGGCAGGCCACAGATGGCGCGAACATGGTTTTCAAACTGGCTAGTCAGCGCGCCTTCGATCGTCCAGTGCCCCGAATTGTGCACGCGCGGCGCCATTTCGTTGAACACCGGGCCCTGATCCGTGGCAAAGAATTCCAGCGTCAGCACCCCGACATAGCCCAGCGCATCGGCCACTTTGGCGGCCAGTGCGCGCGCCGCCGGCACTTGCGCCAGGATCGCCGCCGGGGCGGGCACGGTCGAACGCGCCAGGATGCCGTTTTCGTGTTCGTTGTGCGCGCTGTCCCAGAACCGGATCGCGCCATCGGCGCTGCGCACCAGGATCACCGAAAACTCGCCGAAAAAGGTCACGAACCCTTCGTAGATCAGCGGCACGCCGGGCCAGTCCAGCGAATCCGCATCGGCGGGCGCCATGATCCGCCATTGCCCTTTGCCGTCATAGCCGTCGCGCCGGGTCTTGAGCACGCCGGGCGTGCCGATCCGTGCCACCGCCACGGCCAGATCGGCCGGGCTGTCAACCGCCATCCACGGCGCCGGGCGCCCGCCGAGCGGTTCGACAAAGCTCTTTTCGGCCACACGGTCCTGCGCCACTTCCAGCGCACGGATCGGCGGGTGCAGCGGGGCATGCGGGGTGATCGCGGCCAGCGGCGCGGCGGCGACGTTTTCGAATTCATAGGTCACTACCGCGCATTGCGCGGCAAATACCGCCAGCGCAGCGGTGTCGTCATAGGCGCCCCGCGTCGATGCCGCGCAGACATCGGCGGCGATCGCATCGGCCTCTGGCGCATAGACATGGCAGCGATAGCCCAGTTGCGCCGCCGCCAGCGCGATCATCTGGCCAAGCTGGCCGCCACCGAGGATGCCGATCGTCGCGCCGGGGGGAATCATCGCACGCTGTCCTGTTCAGGCCGGGCGTTCGGCCACGGCATCGGTCTGTTCGGCGCGAAACGCCACCAGCCGCTCGGTCAGGTCCGCATCCGACAGTGCCAGGATCGAGGCTGCCAGAATCCCGGCATTGGTCGCCCCGGCCGCGCCGATCGCCAGCGTGGCGACCGGAATGCCGCCGGGCATCTGGACAATCGACAACAGGCTGTCGAGGCCCTGCAACGCCTTTGACTGCACCGGCACGCCCAGCACCGGCAGATGCGTCATCGAGGCGACCATGCCCGGCAGATGCGCCGCGCCGCCCGCACCTGCGATGATCACGCGAAAGCCCTGGAGATGCGCAGTGCGCGCAAATTCGACCAGCCGTTCGGGGGTGCGGTGCGCCGAAACGATGCGGCAATCATGCGCCACGCCCAGCCGGTCGAGCACTTTGGTCGCGTGCGCCATCGTCTCCCAGTCGGACTGGCTGCCCATGATCACGGCCACCGGCGCGCTTGCGGTCATTGCACGGGCCCTTTTAGCGTTCGGACAAGTAATAGCGGTCGGTCGCCGCCAGCGTGTCATCGAGTTCATAGATGATCGGCTGCCCGGTCGGGATTTCCAGACCGGTGATATCCGCATCCGATATGCCCGACAGATGCTTGACCAGCGCGCGCAGCGAATTGCCGTGCGCGGCCACGATCACGGTTTCGCCCGCCGCCAGCACGGGGGCGATCGCCGCCTCGTAATAGGGCAGCACGCGCGCGATGGTGTCCTTAAGGCTTTCGGTCGCGGGAATCGCAATACCCGCATAGCGCGGATCGCCCGACAGATCGAACGCGCTGCCCGCTTCGAGCGGGGGCGGCGGGGTGTCAAAGCTGCGGCGCCAGATCTTGACCTGTTCCTCGCCGTGGCGGGCCGCAGTCTCTGCCTTGTCGAGCCCGGTCAGCCCGCCATAGTGCCGCTCGTTCAGCCGCCAGTCCTTGACTTCGGGAATCCACAGCCGCCCCGCCGCTTCGAGCACGAGATGCAGCGTCTTGATCGCGCGGGTCTGCACCGAGGTGAACGCGCGCGTCGGCAACACGCCCTTGTCGCGCAGCAATTGCCCGGCGGCAAACGCTTCGGCGGCGCCTTTGTCGGTGACATCGACATCCCACCAGCCGGTAAAGCGGTTTTCAAGGTTCCACTGCGACTGGCCATGGCGGACGAGGATCAGACGGGGCATCGGCATTCCTGTTGGCGCAAAAAACGAGAGCCGCGACGTAGCGGCTTGGTCACGGTTTGGGAAGGTCGGTTTTGGGCGGCGCAGCGGCATCGATCGCGCGCGCCTGCGCCTTGCGCCGACGCAGATTGGCGCGCAACTGTTCGGCCAGCCGCGCCTGTCGATCGGCCTTGCCGGTTGCCGGGGAAGGGGGTTCGCGCGTCGTCATCGCCCCTGCTGTGACGAATGGCACGCGCCAGTGCAAGCCCCGCTTGACAAAGCCGCCCCCCACCGCCAAAGGGCGCGCCTGCCCCAACGGCGCCACGCGCTGGATGGGACGATCGCAGGAAATGGTGTGCTGCTGTAGCTCAGTGGTAGAGCGCATCCTTGGTAAGGCTGAGGTCGGGAGTTCAATCCTCCCCAGCAGCACCATTTCCTGCCGTCCACCCGCACAAGATCGATCGCGCAACCACCCGTCACCCCGGGCTTGACCCGGGGTCCCGCTTGCCTTCAGATCAACCGATGGATCGGGAAAGTCGCGGCGGCTGGGTGTATATCATGGCAGATCGCTATCGCGGCACGATCTATATCGGCGTTACCGCAGATCTGTCCAAACGGATCTTCCAGCATTGGTCTGGCGATGGATCGGATTTTTGCGAACGCTACGGTCTGCACAGGCTCGTCTGGGCGGAACGGGGGCGCAACGATCGAAGAATGCATTGCCCACGAAAAGCAGATCAAGCGTTGGCAGCGCGCGTGGAAGTTCGATCTGATAGAGCGCGCAAATCCTGACTGGCGCGATCTTTACGACACGCTGGTGTGAGCGGTCTTCGAAAGGCGAAGAAAGCGGGACCCCGGGTCAAGCCCGGGGTGACGAGGAGAACGGGCCGGGGCGATCGTCATGGCGTTGCGTCCCTTTCATCATCTTGACCACGGCGGCGCGGGGCCGCATGCCCCGGATCATGAAATTCTTCTCCGACAACGCCGCCACTGTCCACCCCCGCGTCTGGGCCGCGATGGCCGCCGCCGATGCGCCCGACACCGCCTATGACGGCGATGCGCTGTCGGGGCGGCTGGACGAGGCGTTTTCGGCACTGTTTGGCCAGCCTGCGACGGCCATCTGGGTGGCCACCGGCACGGCGGCCAATTGCCTGGCGCTGGCGGCGATGGTGCCGCCCCATGGCGGGGTGGTGTGCCATCGCGAGGCGCATATCGAAACCGACGAGGGCGGCGCGCCGGGGTTCTATACCCATGGGGCAAAGCTGATCCTGGCCGAAGGCGATGCCGCGCGGCTGACCCCCGCCACGATCAACGCAGCGCTCGCGCCGATCCGCGATGATGTGCACCGGGTGCAACCCCACGCCATCTCGATCACCCAGGCGAGCGAATATGGCCGCGTCTATGCGCCCGGCGACGTCGCCGCGATCGGCGCGCTGGCCCGAGCGCGCGATCTGTGGCTGCATATGGACGGGGCGCGATTTGCCAATGCGGTAGCGCATCTGGGCTGTCACCCGGCGGCGATCACGGTCGACGCCGGGGTCGATGCGCTGAGCTTTGGCATGGTCAAGAACGGCGGTCTGGGGGCCGAGGCAATCGTGCTGTTCGGTGAAGGGCGCGACCCGGCACTGGTCGATACCATCCACCGCCAGCGCAAGCGCGCGGGGCATCTGCAATCGAAGGGCCGCTATCTGGCCGCGCAGATCCTGGCGCTGCTGGAGGGCGATCTATGGCTGGCCAATGCCCGCGCGGCCAATGCCTCCGCTGCCGAACTGGCCGCCGCGGCAGGTGACCGGCTGATCCATCCTGTCGAATCCGATGAAGTGTTCCTGATCGTCGACCCCGCCGAAGCGGCGGCACTGCGCGCGGCAGGGTTCGATTTTTATGACTGGGTCGCCCCTGCAGGAGCACCGGGCGCCGCGCGGCTGGTCACCTCGTGGAACAGCGATCCGGCGCATGTCGCCGCGCTGGCGCGGGCAATCGCGGCCCTGTGACGGGCACCCATGCGCGCGCCGATCCGCGCGTGATCGCCGCCTTTGTGGTGACCGCGCTGGTCTGGGGATCGACCTGGCTGGTGATCAAGGCGCAGATCGGCCCGGTGCCACCAAGCTGGTCGGTGACCTGGCGCTTTGTCGGCGCGGCGATCGGCATGTTCGCGCTGGGGCTGATGCGCGGCGACATTCGCGTCGGTGCGCTGGTGCCCGAACGCCGCGTGCTGATCCAGGCCGCGCTGATCGGGCTCAGCCTGTTCTGCGGCAATTTCCAGTTTGTCTATCGCGCCGAAGGCCATCTGACGTCGGGGCTGGTGGCGGTGGTGTTCGCGCTGTTGCTGGTGCCCAATGCGGTGTTCGGCCGGGTGTTTCTGGGCACGCCGATCACGCGCCGGTTCGTGCTGGGATCTGTGATCGCGCTGAGCGGCGTGGTGCTGTTGATGGTCCACGAATATCGCGCCGCGCCGTCGGGCAGCGATGTGCCGCTGGGCGCGGCGATGACCGCGCTGGCGCTGCTGTTCGCATCGACCGGCAATGTGCTGCAGGCGGCGCAAGTCGCGCGCACGGTTCCGGCCGCGATGCTGCTGGGTTGGGCATTCCTGTTCGGCGCCGGGGCCGATTGCGTGATCGCGCTGGTGCTGTCAGGGCCGCCAGTGTTCGATTGGTCGCCCGCCTATGCCGGGTGCGTGGCCTACCTGGCGCTGGTTGGATCGGTGCTGACGTTCCCGTTGTACAACCTGCTGCTGCGCGAAATGGGGCCGGGGCGCGCGGCCTATAACGGGGTGCTGGTGCCGGTGGTGGCGATGGCGTTGTCCACGCTGTTCGAAGGCTATCGCTGGTCCACGCTCAATGCCGCGGGCGCAGTGCTGTCGCTGATCGGGCTGGTCGTCGCGCTGCGCGGGCGCATGCAGGCGCGCAGCCCTTCGCGATAGCTGGGGTATTGGGGGCGCCAGCCGAGCACGCGGCGCGCCTTGCCATTGGCGATACGGCGGTTTTCGGCGTAGAACGCGCGCGCCATCGGCGACAGGTCGGCCTCGGCCAGCGGCACCAGCGGCGGCGGCGCCATGCCGGACAGCCGCGCCGCCTCCTCCATCACCGCGTTCTGATCGCACGGTTCGTCATCGGCCAGATTGTAGACCCCGGCGGGCGCGCCCAGCCCGGCGATCACTCCGCCCGCGATATCGTCGACATGGATGCGGCTGAACACCTGGCCCGGCGCGATCAGCCGCCGCGCGGTGCCATCGCGCAGCCGCTCGAACGCGCTGCGCCCCGGGCCATAGATGCCGGGCAGGCGGAACACCCGCGCGCTCAGCGCCTGCCACGCCAGATCCGCCTCGCTGCGCGCGGTGCGCCGCCCATGGCCGACGCCGGCGCTTTCATCGACCCAGGCCCCGCCGCAATCGCCATAGACCCCGGTAGAGGACAGATAGCCAATCCATCGCGTGCCCGGCGCCGCGCCATAATGCGCCAGCACCGGATCGACCCCGTCACGCCCCGGCGGCACGCTCGACAACACGTGGCTGGCCCGCGCCAGCGCGGCCAGTACCGCCGCGCGATCGTCAAAGGCGATCTCGCCCCCGCGTCCGGTGCCCTCGACTTGCCAGCCCCGCGCACGCAGGCGCCGCGCCAGCACCCCGGCGCTGTAACCCAACCCGAACACGAACAGGTGCATCGCGGCTAACGCCCCTTCACATCGGGCAGCGGCGCAGGCACAACTTCGATCGCGCCGGGGACATGGTCCTTTTTCCACTGCATCGCGCGGTATACCCGCGTGTGGCCCGATGGATGGTCATAGAACAGCGCCTCTTCCCACCACGGCGGCGCGATCTTGCGATAAGTCGACAGTTTCATCGCCGCCAGCGCAAAGCCGTCTGGTTCGCGCGCAGCGTTCAGCCCGAAGGCATCGGCGGCGCTTTCGGTATAGCGGGTCGACGTGTTGCTGAGCGGCAGGAACAGCAGTGTCAGCGCGCTCATCAGCCCGACCAGCACCGGCAGCGCCGCCGGGTCATCGATACCGCGCACACCGCGCCGCCAGGCCCCCGCAGCAAGCACGCCCGGAGCCCACCGCGCCAGCAGCCAGAACTGCGCGGCCGACAACAGCGTGATCACCGCAATCCCGGTCCACACATGGCCCAGCACATAGTGGCCCATTTCGTGTCCGACCACCGCCGCCGCCTCGGGCAGGCTGGTGCGGTTGACCAGATTGTCGGTCAGGCTGATCTGCACGGTCGGCCCGACGCCCGAGACATTGGCCGAAATCCGGTCGCTTTGGCGCGATGCATCGAACACCACGATATGGTTGGTCGGGATATGGTTGGCATCGGCCATCGCCACGATCCGCGTGCGCAGCGGGCCGGGGGCCAGATCGGTATACGTGTTGAACAGCGGCATGATGAACACCGGGGTGATCAGGCTGAAAAACGCCGCCAGCACCCCGACCACACCCGCCCCGATCAGCCACCAGTGCCGGGGAAAGGCGCGAATCACCGCGTTGATCACGGTCAGCACCAGACTGCCCGCCACCAGCGTAAGCGCCAGCGCGATCGCCTGTTGCCCCAGCCAGCCGCCAAATGTCTGGTTCATCAGCCCGAACCGGCGCTCGCGCAGGAAATCGACATAGATCGACCACGGCAGTTGCAGCAGCGACAGCAGCAGCACGAACAGCGCCGCGACCGCCAGCATCACCACCCACGGCCGCCAGCCCCGCCGCCGCATCGCATCGCGCAGCGACACGAGCAATCCAACGCGCAGGATCACCCAGCACAACAGCACGGTGATCAGCGTGGAGGCCGCATCGAGCCACAATCCGCCATCGAAATACGCATCCGACCGCGCCCGCGCCGCCGGGCTGAGCACGGCCAGATAGAGCGCGGTGGCATGATTTACATCGAACGCCGCCGCCCGCGCCCATGTCGGCGCCAGCGCCGCACAGCCCACCGCGATAGCCACCCAGAAATTGGCACGCGCCATGTCATCCCCCAACGTCATCCCCCGACCCACGGTTTCGGCGCATGGGTTCATGCGCCGGCCGATGTGAGTCAAGCGCAAAGGGTTGTCATGATGGTTCCGGAACGGGACCGCCAGCGTTGCGGCCCGTCCTTGCCGCGGCGCGAACAATGCCATTGGCCAGCGCGACAGGAGTCCCTACATTGCCATTATGAACGATATGTCCAGCGCCCCCGTGGCCTCCACCGATCAGCCCCACGTCGTGCGTCGGCTTGATTACCAATCGCCCGACTGGCTGGTGCCGACGATCGATCTCGACTTTGCGCTGTCGATCGATTCGACCCGTGTGCGCTCCACGCTGCATGTCACGCGCCAGCGCGCGGGCGCCCCCCTGCGGCTCAATGGCGACGGGATTGCGGTGGCCACACTGTTGGTCGACGGGCAGGCGCACAATGCCTGGGAAATGGACGGCAACGATCTGGTCGTCTCGCTGTCGGGCGATGCGCATGTGGTGACCATTGACACCGTGGTGAACCCGGTTGCCAACACGCAATTGTCGGGGCTCTATGCCTCGGGCGGGTTGCTGTGCACCCAGTGCGAGGCCGAAGGGTTCCGCCGCATCACCTTTTTCCCCGACCGGCCCGACGTGCTCAGTCGCTATGGCGTGCGTTTGCAGGCCGACAAGGCGCAGTTTCCCGTGCTGTTGTCCAACGGCGATCCGGTGGCGCAGGGCGACAATGCCGATGGCACACATTGGGCGCAATGGAACGACCCCTGGCCCAAGCCCAGCTATCTGTTTGCGCTGGTGGCGGGCGATCTGGTGGCCAGCCGCGACCGGTTCACCACGCGCAGCGGGCGCCAGGTCGATCTGGCGATCTGGGTACGGCCCGGCGATGAAACGCGCACCGACCATGCCATGCGCAGCCTGATCGCGGCGATGGCCTGGGACGAGCAAACCTATGGCCGTGAATACGATCTCGACGTGTTCAACATTGTCGCGGTGTCCGATTTCAACGCCGGGGCGATGGAGAACAAGGGCCTCAACATCTTCAACACGCGCTATATCCTGGCCGATCCCGAAACCGCCAACGATGGCGATTATGACGCGATCGAAGGCGTGGTGGCGCACGAATATTTCCACAACTGGTCGGGCAACCGGGTCACTTGCCGCGACTGGTTCCAGCTATCGCTGAAAGAAGGCTTTACGGTGCTGCGCGATCAGCAGTTCAGCGCCGATCACGGATCGCCCCCGGTCAAGCGCATCGAAGACGTGCGCATTTTGCGCGCAGCCCAGTTTCCCGAGGATTCAGGCCCGCTGGCGCATCCGATCCGGCCCGATTCCTATCAGGAAATCAGCAATTTCTACACCGCCACGGTCTATAACAAGGGCGCCGAGGTGATCCGCATGATGACCGTGCTGGCCGGGCCCGAACGGTTTCGGCGTGGCACCGATCGCTATTTCGACCAGCATGACGGCGAGGCGGCGACATGCGAGGATTTCGTGCGCGCGATCGAGGAAGGCGCCGGGATCGACCTGACGCAGTTCCGCCGCTGGTATTCGCAGGCCGGAACCCCGCGCGTCGACGTGGCGCTGGCGCATGCAGGCGATACCGTCACGCTGACGCTGACCCAGACCGTGCCGCCCACCCCCGGCCAGCCCGACAAACAGCCCATGGTGATCCCGCTGCGCACCGCGCTGTTCGACCGCGCAACCGGGCGGCACGATGGCGAACATCTGCTGGTGCTGACCGAGGAAAGCCAGACATTCACCTTCACCGGCCATGCCGCGCCGCCGGTGCTGTCGATCAATCGCGGTTTTTCGGCACCGGTGGCGATCGATCACCGCGCCGACAGCGCCGATCTGGTGTTTCTGGCCGCGCACGACGACGATCCGTTCGCGCGCTATGAGGCGATGCAGCAACTGGTGGTGCAGCATCTGGTCGCGGCGGTCACCGACCAGTTGTCCGATGCCGAACGCGCCGCCGGGCGCGCCGCCATTGGCGAGGCGTTTGCCGCCGTGCTGGCCGATCCCGCGATCGATGACCTGATGCGCGGCGAACTGGTGATCCTGCCCGGCGAAACGTATCTGGCCGAACAGTTGAGCCCGGTCGATCCGGGTCGGGTGCGCGCCGAGCGCGAGGCGTTGAAGGCTTGGCTGGGCGGCACGCTGGCGGCACAATGGCGCGCCGTGCACGATCGCACCAGCGCGGTGCCCTATAGCCTCGATCCCGCCGCGCGTGGCGCGCGCAAACTGAAGACGCAGGCGCTGGTCTATCTCGCCCCTGCCGATCCGGTAGAGGCGATCAACCGCGCCGCCGCGCAATATGCCGCCGCCGACAACATGACCGACCGCCAGGGCGCGCTGATGGTGTTGTGCGGGCTCGACGGGGCCGAACGCGACCATGCGCTGGCCGATTTCCACCGCCGCTTTGCCGACAATCCGCTGGTGATCGACAAGTGGTTTTCGTTGCAGGCCGGATCGCTGCACCCCGACGCACTGCGCCATGTCAAGGCGCTGGCACAGCACGCCGATTTCACGCTGACCAACCCCAACCGGGTGCGCGCGCTGTACATGGCCTTTGCCGGCAACACCGCCGC
Organism: Novosphingobium sp. FSW06-99; assembly: GCF_001519065.1. Taxonomy (GTDB): domain Bacteria; phylum Pseudomonadota; class Alphaproteobacteria; order Sphingomonadales; family Sphingomonadaceae; genus Novosphingobium. The sequence continues at coordinate 253,835 of NZ_KQ954257.1, read as the reverse complement.
GTTCCATGCCGCCGACGGTGAAGGCTATCGCCTGATCGCCGATCTGATCCTCGCGCTCGATCCGATCAACGGCAATGTCGCGGCGCGGTTTGTCCCGCCGCTGGGCCGCTGGCGCAAGATCGAGCCGACCCGCGCCGCCCTGATGCGTGCAGAGCTGGAACGCATCGCCGCGCAGCCGAACCTGTCGCGCGACGTGCGCGAACAAGTGGGCAAGAGCCTGGGCGCATGACTGTCGAGGCGCTGACCCATCCCGCGCTGGCCGGGGCCGCGCACGGCTTTTGCGGTCGGCGCGGCGGGGTAAGCGGCGGCATCCATGCCGGGCTGAATGTCGGCTGGGGCAGCGAGGACGATCCCACCGCCACCGCCGAAAACCGCGCGCGCGCGGTTGACGCGGTGATGCCCGGTGCACGGCTGGTCTGCGCGTACCAGATCCATTCGGCCGACGTGGTAACGGTGACCGAACCCTGGTCCGAAACCGACCGCCCGCCCGCCGATGCGCTGGTGACCGACCGGCGCGGGCTATTGCTCGGCATTCTGACCGCCGATTGCGCGCCGGTGCTGTTTCACGACCGCCACGCGGGCGTGATCGGCGCGGCGCATGCGGGGTGGAAAGGCGCGCTGGCGGGCGTGACCGATGCGACGATTGCCGCGATGGAGGCGCTGGGTGCCCGGCGTCAGGCCATCGCCGCCGTGGTCGGGCCGTGCATTGCCCAGAAAAGCTATGAAGTCGATGACGCGTTCGAACAGCGGTTTGTCGCCGCCGATCCCGCCAATGCGCGCTTTTTCCGTGCCGGTCGCGCGGGCCACGGCTGGTTCGATCTGGAAGGCTATGTCGCAGACCGCCTGCGCGCCGCCGGGGTCGGCAGCGTCGGCATCATGGGCGAGGATACCTATGGTCAGCCCGACCGGTTCTTTTCCTATCGCCGCGCCACGCACCATGGCGAGCCGGGCTATGGCCGCGAGATATCGCTGATCGGGCTGCCATCCTTGCGCCCATAACAGTCTTTACAACAGGCCGAGCCCGATCAGATCGGCCTCCAGCGCCCCGGCATCGCCATCGAACCAGTGCACCTGCCAGCCGAGCGCGCGCGCGGCCGCGATATTGGCGGCGTTGTCATCGATAAACAGCATCCGCGCCGGATCGTGGCCAAACCGCGCGGCGGCCAGATCGAAGATCGCCGCATCGGGCTTGGCCAGACGTTCTTCGCCCGACACCACGATCGCGCCCATATGGTCGAGAATCGGGAACGTCGGGCGGAACATGGCGAAGGCATCGGCGCCGAAATTGGTGATCGAATATTGCGGCACGCCGCGCGCGGCCAACCGTTCGACCAGCGGATGGGTGCCCGCGATCGGGCCCGGCACCGACAGCAGCCAATGCGTGCGATAGCGTTCGATCAGCGCGCGATGCTGCGGGAATTCGGCGACCCGCGCGGCGATCATGTCGGCCATCGGCTCGCCGCAATCGTGGCGGAAATGCCAGGCCTCGCTCACCACGGTGGTGGTGAAGGCAACGCGTTCGGCATCATCGGGAATCACGTCGCGCCAGATGCGCGGGAAATCCCATTGCACCAGCACCCGGCCGATATCCCACACAACGGCATCGACCATCATCATCTATCCCGCTAACGACCAAACCCTCGCCGTTACGGGCGAGGGTTCAAGGTCATCCCATGACAGGATTGCGCCCCGGTGACGGGGCGCAGTGGATCAACCCTGGCGGGCCTTGAAGCGGCGCTGGGTCTTGTTGATCACATAGGTCCGGCCGCGACGACGGATCACGCGGTTGTCGCGATGGCGGTCCTTGAGCGACTTCAGGCTGTTGCGAATCTTCATGACGAATCCCTTTGCCCGAACTGACCGGGCCAAAAACAGAAGGGGGCGGGTATAGGCGCGCCCTAGCAAAGTCAAGCTGCCCCGCGAATTTCCGTCAACCGCCGTTCCCACGCCAGCGCATGGCCGACGATCGTTTCCAGATCGGCATAGCGCGGCACCCACGGCAGTGTCGCCTTGATCCGCCGGTTGTCCGAAATCAGCGCATCGGGATCGCCCGCGCGGCGCGCCTCAAACCGGCGATCGATGGTCAGGTTGGTCACCCGATCGACCGCATCGAGCACTTCGAGCACCGAAAACCCCCGACCATAGCCGCAGTTCATCGTCAACGACTGCGCCGGATCGGCAATCAGCGCTTCGAGCGCCAGGACATGCGCGGCGGCCAGATCGCTGACATGGATATAATCGCGCACGCCCGTACCGTCGGGCGTGGCATAGTCGGTGCCGAACACCGCGACCGATTCGCGTTTGCCCAGCGCAGCCTCGACCGCAACCTTGATCAGGTGGGTGGCCCCGGCGGTCGATTGCCCGGTGCGCGCCTGCGGATCGGCGCCCGCCACGTTGAAATAGCGCAGCGCGCAGAAATTGATGGCATGCGCGCGTGCCGTGTCGCCCAGCATGATCTCGGTCATCAGCTTGGACATGCCATAAGGATTGATCGGTCGTTGCGGGCTGTCCTCGGTCACGGGCGAGACTTCGGGAATGCCATATGTCGCGGCGGTCGAGCTGAAAATGAAATGGGGCACCCCGGCACTGACCGCCGCCTCGATCAGCGACCGGCTCTTGGCGGTGTTGTTGTGATAGTATTTGAGCGGGTTCTCGACCGATTCGGGCACGATGATCGAGCCTGCAAAATGCATCACCGCGCGCGTGCCCTGTTCGGCAAAAATCCGCGCCAGCAACGCGGCATCGGCGATGTCGCCCTGATAGAACGGCACATCATCGGGCAGCGCAAAGCGGAACCCGGTGGTCAGATTGTCGATCACCGCGACCGGCCATCCGCCGTCTTTCAGCGCAAGCACCGCGTGGCTGCCGATATACCCGGCGCCGCCGGTAACGAGAACGGGAACTTTGGTCATTGCCTGCGAATCACCCCGATTGCCTGTGGAACAGGACCTAGCAGCCGCAGCGATAGAAGGAATCCTCCTAAGCATCCGTTGTAGAGTGGGATGTCACGGCCTAGAGTGTGACAAAGTTTCAGGATTGCCAGACGATGACCCGCCCCATGATGACCGGACTGCGTGCCCCGCTGCTGATTTCGACCGTTCTGGGGGTGGCGCTGGCCGTCCCGGCCACGGCGCAACGCTATCCCGGCGGCTGGTCCGATGGCTATGGGCGGGTCGCCAACCAGGGCGGTGCCGAACCCTCGACGCGGGTCGATGTCGAAACCTTCCGCGCCGCCGACGCCGGGGACGCGCTGGGCAAGGGGCGGATCGTGGTGGTCGATGCCGCACCGGCCGCACCGCCGCCAGCGCCCGAAGATGTGCCCGGCTATCTGCCCGGCAACGGCGATGTGCCACCGCCGCAGGACAAGCTGCCGGTCTATGAAGCGGCGGTGATCGACCAGTTGGCGCACAAGGGCTATGATATCGCCGACGCCGCCAATCCCCAGCAACTGATCGAAGTCGCGATCAGCCACGATGTGGTGATCCCCGAAGAGGCGCCGCATAAACCGGTCAGCGGCGAAGTCAGCGTGGGGGTCAGCAACCACGGCTATGGCTATGGCGGCGCGCTCTACATCGACCTGTCGAAACCGCGCAAGGCGATCGTCGCCACCCGGCTCGACGTGCGCATCCGTGACAAGACGACGCACCGCGTGCTGTGGGAAGGCTATGCCCAGGGCCAGTCGCGCATGACCGACACCGGGTATGACGACACCCACATCGCGCCGCGCCTGTCGGCGGCGCTGTTCGCCAGGTTCCCGGCCGGCAAAGTGGTGCAGGCGCTGCCCGGTGCCGAACCGCTGGCCCCGACCGATGGTGGTGGCGAGTAAGATTGCCGGACGCGCCTGTCGCGATTATCACCGCGCCATGACTCAGACCCCCATCATCATCGACGCCGCGTTCGACAGCGGCAATATCGAAGTGCTGTCGATCGACGGCACCCAGGCGCGGCTCGCCATCCGCCGCGACGCGCATTCGCAGTTTTTCCAGTGGTTCCATTTCCGTGTGGCCGGGGCGGCGGGCCGCGACCTCGAATTGCGGCTGACCGGGCTGGCCGCGGCGGCCTATCCCGGCGGGTGGGAGGCCTATCGCGCGGTGTTCAGCGAAGACCGCCAGTTCTGGGGCCGCACCGAAACCAGCTATGACCCGGCGGTCGAAGGCGGCACGCTGACCATCCGCCATCGCCCCGCGGGCGACTTGTGCTGGTTTGCCTATTTCGCGCCCTATTCGTGGGAACGCCATGGCGATCTGGTGGCGCGCAGTGCGGGCGAGCCCGGCGTCACCCACCATGTGCTGGGCCACAGCCTCGAAGGCCGCCCGATCGACTGCCTGACGCTGGGCGAAGGCCCGCGCACGGTGTGGCTCTATGCCCGCCAGCATCCCGGCGAATCGATGGCCGAATGGTGGATGGAGGGTGCGCTGGCGCTGCTGACCGATCCTGCCGACCCGCATGGCCGCGCGCTGCGTCAGCTTTGCACGTTTCATGTGGTGCCCAATGCCAATCCCGATGGATCGGTGCGCGGCCATCTGCGCACCAACGCCGCCGGGGTCAATCTCAACCGCGAATGGCACGCGCCCAGCGCCGACCGCTCGCGCGAAGTGCTGGCGATCCGCGATGCGATGGACGCGACCGGCGTCGATTTCGCGATGGATGTGCACGGCGACGAGGCAATCCCGCACGTGTTCCTGGCCGGGTTTGAGGGCATTCCGTCATGGCGCGACGAACAGGGTGCGGGCTATCGCCGCTATCGCGCGATTCTCGAACGCCGCACCCCCGATTTCCAGACCCGGCGCGGCTATCCCGAGGCGCGCCCCGGCACCGCCAACCTGACGATGTCGACCAACCAGATCGCCGAACGGTTTGGCGCAGTGGCGATGACGCTGGAAATGCCGTTCAAGGACAACGACGATTTGCCCTGCCGCGCGCAAGGGTGGAGCCCCGAACGATCGCAACTGCTCGCGCGGGCCTGCCTCGAATCGCTGCATGAATGGCTGCTGGCGCAATAGTATTTACCGCTTTTTAACCTCTTGCGGCGCAGAGCACAGGACATGTCCCAAGCTCTGCGCCACCCTGCCGTTCTGATCGAGGAAGCCTTGCGCGTTGCCGTGGTGTTCGGCTGCGCTGCCGCGCTGATCGGCGCCGGGCGCTTCCTTCCTTTTTAAAGGATTTCCTGCACCCGCTCTTTGGGGCGGCACAGGCGCACGCCCTTGTCGGTTTCGACCAGCGGGCGTTCGATCAGGATGGGCTGCGCCACCATTGCGGCGAGCACGGTCGCATCATCGGCCTGCGGCAGGCCGCGTTCGGCGGCATCAGTGCCCCGGATGCGCAGCCCCTGTTGGGGGGTGATCCCGGCGTCGCGATATAGCTGCGCCAGTTTCGCCGCGCTGGGCGGGGTTTTCAGATATTCAATCACCGTCACTTCGGCACCGGCGTCGGCCAACAGCGCCAGCGTGTTGCGCGATGTGCCGCATGCGGGGTTGTGCCAGATCGTCGCTTTCATGGTCGGTCCTTATAGTCCGGGGGTGGTGGCAGTGGCGGGAACGGGAACGCGCAGGCCCGGTTCTTCTCCCCGCATGATGCGCCCCGCGCGCTGGATCGTGCGGACCAGCCGGGGTTCGACCCCGCACCGGCAGATGTTGGTGATCGCGGTGGTGATGTCCGCTTCGGTCGGATTGGTGTTGCCCGCCAGCAGCGCGGCGGCGGCTATCACCAGCCCGGGGGCGCAAAACCCGCACTGGATCGCCTGTTCGGCCACGAACGCCTGTTGCACCGGATGGTTGCGGTCGGGCGACAGCCCTTCGATGGTGGTCACGGCGCGCCCTTCGGCTTCGCCCAGCGACAGCGTGCAACTGGGCATCGCCTGCCCGTCGACAATCACCAGGCACGCGCCGCATTCGCCGGTGCCGCAGCCATATTTGGTGCCGGTCAGATTGGCCGCATCGCGCAGCGCCCACAACAGTGGCACATCGCTGTCGAGGTGGAATTCAACCGGCTGGTTGTTGACGGTCAGACGCGCCATTCAGTCCCGCCAACTGCGGTCGATCTGGTCGATCCGGCGCACCCAGGCGGCAAAGTCGGTGGCCCCCGGCGCGCTGCCCGGCACGGCGACCTGGCCCAGATCGCGCTGGTGTACCGCGACCACATCGTCGGCAATGCGGATCGCGGGCTGCCCCATCGACAATGTCGCCAATTGAATTTCGCAGGCGCGTTGCAGCGCCCACATCTGCACAAACATCGACGGCAGCGTCGGCGCCAGCACCACCGGGCCATGGTTGCGCAACATCAGGATATTCTTCGTACCCAGATTGGCCAGCAGCCGTTCGCCTTCTTCGGCGCGCACCGTCACGCCCTCGAAATCGTGATAGGCCAACCGACCGATGAAATTGCAGGCATAGAAATTGATCGGCAGCAGCCCTTCCTCCAGGCTGCACACCGCCATCGAGGCGGTGGTGTGCACGTGGCAGATGGCGTTGGCCCAGTGCAGATGGCGGTGGAAATAGGCATGCTGGGTAAATCCGGCCTTGTTGACCGGGTACTGGCTCGACCCCAGCGTGTTGCCGTCGATGTCGATCTTGACCAGATTGCTCGCGGTCACCTCGCTATAGAGCAGGCCATAGGGATTGATCAGGAACGCGCCATCCTGGTCGGGCAGTTTGACCGAGATGTGGTTGTAGACCGATTCCGACCAGCCCAGCAGGTCGAAGATGCGATAACACGCTGCCAGTTCCTGCCGCGCGTGCCATTCGCTGTCGCTGCATTCGATATTCGGACGGATCTGCGTGGCCATGACATGCTCTCCTGTTCGGGTGCTTATGCAACCTCTGGCATATGGGCCATCGCGGGTTCGATGGCCATGTTGTCGATCAACCGGGTGCGGCCGATATGCGCCGCCACCAGCAACCGCGCCGCGCCGCCATGCCACTGGGCCAGATCATCCAATGTTTCGGCACTGCGCAAATCGGCATAGTCGATGCGATCGAACCCGGCGGCCAGCAGCGTGCGGCGCACCTGATCGAGCACCGGACCGACCGGATCGCCCGCCAGGATGGCGGCGACGGCCACGCGCATCGCCCGGTTGAGCGTGGTCGCGCTGGCGCGTTCGGCCTGCGACAGATAGCGGTTGCGGCTGCTCAGCGCCAGGCCATCGGGCTCGCGCACAGTGGGCACGCCGATGATCGCCTCGGCGCGCGGAAAGGCCAGATCCAGATCGCGCGCCATGCGGCGGATGATCGTCAACTGTTGCCAATCCTTTTCGCCGAACAGCGCGACATCGGGGCAGACCTGGTTGAACAGTTTGAGCACGACCGTGGCCACACCATCGAAATGGCCGGGCCGGTGCATGCCGCACAGCACGCGGTCGAGCCCTTGCACCGAAACCGTGGTGGCAAACCCGTCAGGGTACATTTCCGCAACGCCCGGCGCCCACAACAAGTCGACCCCGGCTGCGCGCAAGAGGCGCTGATCCTGCGCCAACTGGCGCGGATAGGCATCAAGATCCTCGTTCACGCCGAATTGCAGGGGATTGACGAAAATCGACACCGCGACCCGATCCGCACAGGCGCGCGCGCGCCGCACCAGCGTCAGATGCCCTTCGTGCAGGGCGCCCATGGTCGGCACCAGCGCCAGGGTTTTTCCCCCGCTTTTGAGCATGGCAACCGATTTGCCCAGCTCTGCACGGGTCGAGACAGTTTGCATGGGGCCGGTGTCTCCTTTACCATCCGCCGGGTTGCTGAAACGGGGCCAAACATGATTGCAGTCGGGCGGTTGGCGCATTAGGCGCTCCGGCCTAGCTCCGCACCCGGTCGCATTCAAGCGCCCGATCACGTGAACCGGTCCAAGAAGGAAGAGATTGTGTCGAACGGCCCACACCGCATCGTGTTTGCCAACGAAAAAGGCGGCACCGGCAAATCGACCACGGCGGTCCACGTGGCCATCGCACTGGCCTATCAGGGCGCGCGCGTGGCGGCGATCGATCTCGACAGCCGCCAGCGCACGCTGCATCGCTATCTCGAAAATCGTGCCGAAACCGCGCGCCGGCGGCAGATCGACCTGCCCACCGCGACCTTTGCGGTGCATGCCGGCGACGATGTCGAGGCGCTCGACGCGCTGGTCGAAGCGATGGGGGCAGAGGCCGATTTCATCGTGTTCGACACCCCCGGCCGCGATGACCCGCTGGCACGCCATGTGGCCACGCGCGCCGACACGCTGGTCACTCCGCTCAATGACAGCTTCGTCGATTTCGACCTGATCGGGCAAGTCGATGCCGAAACCTTCAAGGTCCGCCGCCTGTCATTCTATGCCGAACTGATCTGGGAAGCGCGCAAGAAACGCGCGATGGCCACGATCCGCGATGCCCGGCGTGACATGGACTGGGTGGTGGTGCGCAACCGCACCGGCTATACCGAGGCGCGCAACCAGCGGCGTATCGACCAGGCGCTGACCGAACTGTCGCGCCGGGTCGGGTTTCGCATCGCCAGCGGCCTGTCCGAACGCGTGATCTATCGCGAACTGTTCCCCAGCGGGCTGACTTTGCTCGACAAAGGGCATCTGGGCGAACTGGGCACCAGCCATCTGGTGGCGCGGCAGGAACTGCGCACGCTGATCGCCGGGCTCAACCTGCCGGTGCTGCGGCAAAAGGGCCAGTTGGCGCTCGAAGGCGTGACATGATCGAACGGCTGGCGGTTCTGGCCGCGCTGGCCAGTCTGGTGATCCGCTGGACCACCGGGCAATGGCCGTGGGCGCTGTGGCAGGGCCGCGATCTGGCCCGGCGCGAACAGCGCGCGCGGGTGCTGCTGGGGGTTCCGGCGGATGCCGGGCGCGAAGATATCATCGATGCCCACCGCCGCCTGATCACGCGGGTTCACCCCGACCGCGGCGGCACCAGCGAAGCGGTCTACGAAGCCAACGATGCGCGCGACGTGCTGCTCGAACGGCTGGGCCCCGGCAATCGTGGATGACCCGATCGCGGATGGCAGGGGTCACCATTTCGACCCCAGCCTGTTGCGCGAATACGACATGCGCGGGGTCTGGGGCGAAACGCTGGGCCCGCGCGATGCCTGGGCAGTCGGGCGCGCGTTTGCCGTCTGTGTGCGGCGCGCCGGGGGCGATTGCGTTGCGGTCGGCTATGACGGACGGCTGAGCTCGCCCGCGCTCGAAACGGCGGTGGTAGAGGGTCTGGTCGAAGGCGGGATTACCGTGCGGCGGATCGGCCTGGTGCCCACCCCGCTGCTGTATTACGCGGTTGCCTCAGCCCAGGACGTGCACGGCGGCATAGAGATAACCGGCAGCCACAATCCCAAGGATCACAATGGCTTCAAGCTGGATCTTGGGGGCCAGCCATTCTTTGGCCAGGACATAGTCGAACTGGGGCGCATCGCTGCTGCCGGGGATTGGGGGCAGCCGCTCGCACCGGGCCGGGTCGAGCAGGTCGATCTGGCGCAGGCCTATGTCGCGCGGATACTCGATGCGCTCGACGGGATAGACCCGGCCTGGCTCGAACGGTGCCGCATCGGCTGGGACGCGGGCAATGGTGCCGCCGGCCCGCTGATCGAACGACTGGTCGGCCATCTGCCGGGACAGCATGTCCTGTTCTTTACGGCTGTTGACGGCCATTTTCCCCACCACCATCCTGATCCGACGATCGTCGAGAACCTTGGCGATCTGATCGGGGCTGTCGCGGCGGGAAACATCGATATCGGATTTGCCTTTGACGGCGATGGCGATCGGCTGGGGGTGGTCGACGGGCGCGGGCGTGTGCTGTGGGGCGATCAGATCCTGTCTATACTGGCGCAGGATCTGCTGAAACAACGGCCCGGCGCCCTGATCATGGCCGATGTCAAGGCGAGCCAGACGCTGTTCGACACGATCGCGGCGCATGGTGGGCGGGCGCTGATGGCGCCGACCGGCCATTCGCTGATCAAATCCGGAATGAAGCAAACAGGGGCGGTGCTGGCGGGTGAAATGACCGGGCATCTGTTCTTTGCCGACGCCTATTACGGGTATGACGATGCGCTCTATGGCGCCTTGCGCGTGCTGGCTGCTTCGGCGCGACTGGGCCGGACGATCACCGAATTGCGCGATGCGATGCCGCAAACGCATGTCACGCCCGACTTGCGCTTTGCCGCACCGGGCCACGATCCGGTTGCGGTGGTGGCGGCGGTGGTTGCCACCTTGCGTGCCGGAGACGCGGTGTTCGATACGACCGATGGCGCACGCGTCACCACGCCCGATGGCTGGTGGCTGCTGCGCGCGTCGAACACCCAGGCGCTGGTGACCGCCCGCGCCGAAAGCCCGACCGGCGACGGATTGCAGCGCCTGCTGGCCGACCTTGACGGGCGGCTCGCCACTTGCGGGGTTCACCGCTAGGGTCCGGCGATGGACAGCGCCGCCTTGCCCCCCGAAATCGCTGCGTGGTTTGCCACGCGCGGCTGGGCGGTGCGGCGGCATCAGGCGGACATGCTGGCGGCGGCGGCGCGTGGCGAACACGCCCTGCTGGTCGCCGATACCGGCGCGGGCAAGACACTGGCGGGTTTTCTGCCGACGCTTGCCGCGTTTGCGCACTCACGGCTGAACGGCGCGCCGGTACCCGACGGGCTGCACACGCTCTATGTCTCGCCGCTGAAGGCGCTGGCGCACGATGTAAAGCGCAACTTGCTGACCCCGGTGGAGGCGATCGGCCTGCCGATCCGCATCGAAACGCGCAGTGGCGACACGCCGAGCGACCGCAAGGCGCGCCAGCGCGCGCGGCCCCCGCACGTGCTGCTGACCACACCCGAATCGCTCGCGCTGCTGCTCAGTTATCCCGACAGCGCCACGCTGTTTGCCGGATTGCAACGCGTGGTGATCGACGAGATCCACGCCTTTGCCACCACCAAGCGCGGCGATCTGCTGGCATTGTCACTGGCGCGCCTGCAGGCGTTGAGCCCGGGCATGCGCCGCGTCGCGCTGTCGGCCACGCTGGGCGATCCCGAGGGCTATCGCGCATGGTTGGCGCCGGGGGGCGATCCGGCCCGTGTGGCGCTGGTGGTGGGCGACAACGGCGCCGCGCCCGAAGTCGAAATCCTTGAACCGGTCGACAGCCGTGTGCCGTGGGGTGGCCACGCCGGAACCTGGGCGGTGCCGCAAGTCTATGACCTGATCCGCCAGCATCGCACCACCCTGATCTTTACCAACACGCGCTTTCTGGCCGAATACCTGTTTCAGCAATTGTGGGATGCCAACGAAGACACCCTGCCGATCGGCATTCACCATGGATCGCTAAGCCGCGAGGCCCGCGCCAAAGTTGAAACCGCCATGGCCCAGGGCAAATTGCGCGCGCTGGTGTGCACCGCCAGTCTCGATCTCGGGGTCGATTGGGGCGATGTCGACCTGGTGGTGCAGATGGGCGCGCCCAAGGGGTCTTCGCGGCTGTTGCAACGGATCGGACGCGCCAACCACCGGCTCGACAGCCCGAGCCGCGCTGTGCTGGTGCCCGGCAACCGGTTCGAATTCCTCGAAGCCCTGGCGGCGCGCGACGCAGTGCTGGCGGGGCAGCGCGATGGCGATGAATTCCGCCCCGGCGGGCTCGACGTGCTCGCCCAGCATGTGATGGCCTGTGCCTGTGCAGGGCCGTTCGATGAAGCGGATCTGCTTGCCCAGGTGCGCGCGGCGCAGCCTTATGCCTGGCTCGACGCCGCCGCATGGCAGCGGGTGCTCGCGTTTGTGGCCACCGGTGGTTACGCCTTGCGCGCCTATGACCGGTTCCGCCGGATCGTGCGCGACGCCGATGGCCGCTGGCGGCTGACCCACCCCGATCTTGCCGCGCGCTACCGGATCAACGCCGGGATTATCGTCGATTCAGACATGCTCGAAGTGCGGTTTCGCAACGGGCGGTCGCTAGGCAAAGTCGAAGAGGATTTTGGCGCACAACTGGCGCCGGGCGATACCTTCCGCTTTGCCGGGCTGGATCTGGAAGTCGAAGGCTTGCGCGACAACGCGGTGCTGGTGCGCGCGGCACGCAAGTCGGGGCAGATCCCCAGCTATCTGGGCGCGCGGATGCCGCTGACCACACATCTGGCCACGCGGGTGCAGGCCATGCTGACCGATCGCGCGGGATGGGGCCGCATGCCCGACGATGTGCGCGAATGGCTGGAAATGCAGGATTGGCGCAGCCGCCTGCCCGGCCCCGACGAACTGCTGGTGGAAAGCTTTCCCCACGGCGGCCGCGCCTACAGCGTGTTCTACACGTTCGCCGGATGGACCGCCAACCAGTCGCTCGGCATGCTGATCACGCGGCGGATGGAAAGCGCGGGCGCCGCGCCGATGGGGTTTGTCGCCAACGATTATGCGCTCGCAGTATGGGGACTCAAACCGGTTCGCGACCCTGCAGCGCTGTTGTCACCGACCATCCTGGCCGACGAATTCGACGACTGGGTGCGCAGTTCCTATCTGCTGCGCCGCGCCTTCCGCGAGGTTGCGGTGATCTCCGGCCTGGTCGAACGCCAATTGCCGGGACAGCGCAAGACCGGGCGTCAGGTAACCTTTTCGACCGACCTGATCTATGATGTCTTGCGCAAGTATGAGCCGGACCACCTGCTGATCGAGGCGGCCTGGGCCGATGCACGCGCCCGGCTGACCGATCTGGGGCGCCTGGCCGATCTGCTCGATCGCGCGGCCGAACGGCTGGTCCATGTCGAGCTTGATCGGGTCAGCCCGCTGGCTGTGCCGGTCCTGGTGATGATCGGGCGCGAAAGCCTGCCGATGGGTGCGGCTGACGAAGACCTGCTGATCGAGGCGGAGAGCCTGGCCGCCACTGCGATGCGGCCCGATCTGCCCGAATAATCGGCGCAGTGCCCCATGCAAAAAGGGCCGAAAAAAGGGGCAAGGCTTGCGCCTCGCCCCTTTTTTCAATGTGGTCCGCAATCCCGCCGCATGGTGTGCAGCGGTCCCCCGTCTGGGGCCATGCGAGAAACTTACTGCGCCGCCTTGGTGAACGCCGCGTAGTTCTCGTTGCCGACAAAGCCGAACTTGGTCACTTTGGAATCGGAGATGATCTTGATGATCTCGTTCGCGATTTCATAGTTGGCATAAGCTTCGGGCTGGAACTGGAGTTCCGGCTCGACCGGCATCGCCTTGGTCGCCTGAAGCAGCGAGACAAGGTTGCCAAAGGTGACCGGCGAACCATTCCACAGGATCGTGTTGGTCGCGGTCAGCACCAGCTTGTTCTTGATCGGCTGGACGACAACATTCGGGGGCGGTGGCGTCGACACAGGCAGGTTGACGCTCACCGAATGGGTGGCCACGGGGATCGTGATGATGAACATGATGAGCAGAACGAGCATGACGTCGATCAACGGCGTCGTGTTCATTTCCATCATCGGCGAACCATCGTCCTTGCCGCCGCTCATTGCCATGGGTGGTACTCCTTAATCTCTGGATCCCGTTGAACTGACCCGAAGGGTCAAGCCGTCAGGCTCAACCGTTGGGGTCGACTGGGGTCGAGATGAAGCCGACCTTGGGATAACCCGCGGCCTGCACGTTGTAGATCGCACCCGCGATGCATTTCCACGGAACGTGGATGTCGCCGCGAATGTGGACTTCGGGGACCTTTTCCGGGTCCATGTTGGCCGCACCACCTTCGCGCTTCACGATCGCGTCAAGCCGGTCGTAGGCCGCCTTGTACAATTCGTTGTTGTCGACCGGCGTGGTGTTGTTGACATAGACGCGGCATTCGCCGGTTGGCGAAGACCCTTGATAGCCCGGCTGTTTCGGGCTGCGCCCGGCAGCATCGGTCGAGACCACGGCGAGCAGCAGGTTTTCCACCTTGTCCTGGGTTTCTTCGGACTTGAGGATGGGAACTTTCAGCTTTTCGACGGTCTGGATCGCCACCGGAACCGCAATGAGGAAGATGATCAGCAGCACGAGCATCACGTCCACGAGCGGCGTGGTGTTGATGTCCGACATCGGGCGTTCTTCTCCGCCGCCGCCTACAGACATTGCCATTGGTTAAATCCTATCCGAGTTGCCCCGCGTGGAACGGGTGGATGAAAAGTACCATGCCACGCGCGTTTCCGGAAAACTGGGGCCGGATCGAAACGACCCGGCCCCGGTGTCTGATTACTTCTTGGGCGCAGCAGCAGGAGCCGCAGGCTTCGCGGCAGCAGCGGCCGGCAGAGCCGGCTTCACCGCACCGTGCGAAGCAATGTTCGCAAGCACGTCGGTGCTGAAGCTGGTCAGCAGTTCGGCGATGCGCTTGTTGCGTGCCTGCAGGTAGTTGTAGGCGAGCACCGCGGGAACCGCGACGAGCAGACCGAGCGCGGTCATGATCAGCGCTTCACCGACGGGGCCCGCGACCTTGTCGATCGAGGCCGAACCGGCGAGACCGATCGCGATCAGCGCGCGATAGATGCCGACCACCGTACCGAACAGACCGATGAACGGCGAGGTTGCACCCACGGTTGCCAGGAACGGCAGGCCGCCAGCAAGCTTGGCGTTGATCGTGGCTTCCGAACGGGCGAGCGAACCGTGCAGCCAGTCGTGGGCTTCGGTCTGGTCAACCAGCTTGGTGGTCTGATCTTCGGCCAGGATGCCGTCGTCGACGATCTGGCGCCATGCGCTGTTCTTTTCCAGCTTGGCAACGCCTTCCTTCAGCGAGCCTGCGCGCCAGAACGTGGGCACGCCCGAACGGTACTGGCCAATCACCTTGGTCTGTTCAAACCACTTGGTGAACAGGATGAAGAACGAACCGAACGACATGATGCCGAGGATCGACACCGTTGCATAGGAAATGAAGCCGCCGGCCTGAAGAGCTTCGACGAAGCCGAACTTGTTCTGCGGCGCAGCACTGGTCGCGGCCGCAGCGAGCGTCTGAATGAGCATTCCGATCTTCCTCTCAAGAATTCGCAAAAAGGGTAAAAAAATGGGCGATAAATGGATGTGGTCCGGCAGGACCGAAGGGCATGTGCGAACGCGTCGCGATCAATCCTTCGGAATCTGCCAGCGGACCTGACTGCTGTAGGCACCCGTGGTCGGGTTCCCGTCACCATCTGTGGCCGGACTGAAGCGCGCACGGCGCCGGATCAGGTCACAGGTTGTCTTGTCCAGTTCGGGACTACCGCTGGAGCGGGTGATGTCGCAGCTCGCGACTTTCCCGTCGGTGCCAATGCTCAGACGGAAGCCGGTTACGCCTTCCTGACCAAGCTGAAGCGCACGCGTCGGGTAATCGTTATCCGATGCCCATTCGTTTGGGTGACCCTTGGGAACGGCCGCCTTCGGCGAAAAGCGCGGTGGCGGCGGTGCAGGCGGCGCAGGCACGGCCACGACCGGCGGCGGAGGAGCCGGCGGAGGAGGCGTCTGCACAGTCTGAATCGGCGGCGGCGCGAAGTTCAATTGGATGGGTGGGGGCGGCGCCACAATCGGCGGAGGCGGAGGTGTATCCGTCTTCGGCGGCGGTGGCGGCGGTGGTGGTGGCGGCTTGTCCGGGTCAATCTTGACCGCGGTGGTCACCTCCTTGATCTTCTTGAAGGCCGAGTACGCGAGGCCAGTGACCAGCGCGTAGCCGACAACGACATGAAGAAGAGCAACGATGATGAGCGCGGTGATCTTGTTACCGCTCATCTGTTGGTCAGCGTAAGCCATTCAGCTTCTTTACTCCATGATCTTTCCCCCGGCCCCTGACAGGCGGAGGAATCCCGACGTCAAAGACCAAGACGGAGCCACGAGCGGAATCACCGTCCCGCCCGACTGGCCAATCCAGCGATTTCATTCCACCCTGCCGGCAACCCGGTCCGCCGACCCCGAGCCAGCCCCGGCGTGACACAAGTGTCGGCGCAAGGGGCCCGGTGGCGGCACTCGTCAAGCATTTGTTTATGGTTTGCCCGATCGAGGCCAAGCTTTAACGCCGAAGGTTGGACCGCGCAATTCCTTTATCGGTTCACCCTTGATTCACGATACATTGGCTTCTTGACCCGCCTGGCAGGAGTGTGAAATGCCCCCCGCAACAACCAGGACCTGACCATGACAAAGCCGCTTTGCCGCCCTCTTGCAACTGCCTTTTACGCTACCGCGCTGACCCTGTCGGCGGTTGCGCCGTCTGGCATCGCAGTTGCCCGGAATGCGCAGGATTCCGGGGCCCTGGCAGGCGGACAAGGCGCGGTTTCAGGCCCTGCGGAAGGGGTTGCAGCACCGCTTGATACCGACGGACAGACATATGCCGATCTGGTCGATCTGGCGCAGGCCAGCCCGGTGGTGGTGCGCGCCACGGTGCACCGCCAAAGCAAGCTCAAACCCGAAGAATCACCCGGTCTGGCGCCCGGTTTTGTCCGCCTTTATATCGAGGCTGACACCGCTGCACTGCTGGTCGGGCCCGACCTTGGCGAATCGCTGCGGTTCCTCGCCGATGTGCCCCTCGATGCGCGCGGCAAAGTGCCCAGGCTGGCCAAGGCGCAAGTCCTGCTGTTTGGCAACGTCGTGCCGGGCAAGCCGGGCGAGCTGCAACTGACCGCGTCGGACACCATGTTTGCCTGGAACGCCGGGCTGGAAAACCAGGTCCGTGCGATCCTGACCGAGCTGATCAATCCTGCCGCCCCGCCCCGGATCACCGGTGTGCGCGAGGCCCTGCACGTGCCGGGCAACCTGATCGGCGAAGGCGAAACGCAATTCTTCTTTGCCACCGCCAACAGCAAGCCGGTCTCGATTTCGGTGGTACGGCGCCCTGGCGAGCCGACCCGCTGGGGCGTCAGCTTCAGCGAAATCGTCGATCAGGCCGCCCAGCCACCCCAGCCACGTACGCTGGCCTGGTATCGGCTGGCCTGTTCGCTGCCGCCCGCGCTGCCCGCGCGCGCGGGCATTTCGGCAACCGAGGCCGACAACCGGATCGCCGCCGAAGACTATGCGCAGGTGCTGCACGATCTGGGGCCCTGCGCGCGGAACCGGGCGCATCGTTGACATAGACGCGCCCGGAATCGGGCGCGCGCCTCAAAAAACCGGTTCCCGTTTGCGCGCACGATGCTTTAGGGGACAGGCCGTGGCTGAGGCAAAGAGGATATCATGAGCGAACCATTGCGCATCGCGCTGGCCGGACTGGGAACAGTCGGCGGCGGGGTGGTCCGGCTGATCGAAGCCAATGCCGACCTGATCGCGCGGCGCGCCGGGCGCCCGATCGTGATCACAGCGATCAGTGCGCGCAACCGGGGCAAGAATCGTGGATTCGACGCCACACGCTATGCCTGGGAAGACGACATGGTCATTCTGGGCGAACGCCCCGATGTCGATGTGGTGGTCGAACTGGTCGGCGGTGCCGATGGCCCAGCACTGGCACTGGCACGCACCACGTTCGAAGCCGGCAAGGGTCTGGTGACCGCCAACAAGGCAATGATTGCGCATCACGGGCTGGAACTGGCCACCCGCGCCGAAGCCGCGCACTGCGCACTGCGCTTTGAAGCGGCGGTGGCCGGCGGCATCCCGGTGATCAAGGGACTGAAAGAAGGCGCGGCGGCCAATTACATCCATCGCGTCTATGGCATCCTCAACGGCACCTGCAACTATATCCTGTCGACGATGGAAGACACCGGCCGCGACTTTGCCGACGTGCTCGCCGAAGCCCAGGCCAAGGGCTATGCCGAATCCGACCCGAGCTTCGACATCGACGGCATCGATGCCGCGCACAAGCTGTCGATCCTTGCCTCGATCGCGTTCGGCACGGTGATCGATTTCGGCGCGGTCACAGTCACCGGCATCCGCCGCGTGCTGGCCGCCGATATCGCGCAGGCCGATGCCCTGGGCTATTATATCCGTCTGATCGGCATGGCCGAGATCGAAACCGGCACCGATGGCCAGACCCGGCTGTTCCAGCGCGTGCACCCGCATCTGGTCCACCGCGACCACCCGCTGGCGCATGTCGATGGCGCCACCAACGCTGTGGTGGCCGAAGGCAACTTCGTCGGTCGCCTGCTGTTTCAGGGCGCGGGCGCGGGCGATGGCCCGACCGCCAGCGCGGTGGTGGCCGACCTGATCGACATCGCGCGCGGCGATATCGGCGCGCCGTTTTCGATCCCGGCGGCTGAACTGGAACCGGCCCAACGCGCCGACAGCGGGCACCGCGCCGGCAAGGCCTATCTGCGCTTCACCGTCGCCGACCGCCCCGGCACCCTGGCCGAAATCGCCGCCGCCATGCGCGATGCCGGGGTGTCGATCGAAAGCCTGATCCAGAAAGGCCGCGTCGATGTCGCAGGCGAAAGCCGCGCGCTGGTTTCACTGGTCACCCACCATGGCCCCGAAAGCGCGATCGCCGAAGCGCTGCGCCTGCTCGACGGCTCACCCAGCCTGGCCGAGCCGCCCCTGGTGATGCATATCCTGGAGGATTAGTTGCTCTTTCCTGATCCTGTCCGTGCCGGGGAGGATCAGTTGCCGCGGATCTCGCCCTTGCCGATGCGGTCGGCGTCCGATCCGATCGGGTCGGCCGGCATCAGGCTGAAATCGATATCGGGCAGCATCGCTTGCGGGCAGACAATGCAGCCGAACTTGATGCTGTGACCGGTGATGCGGTTGCCCATCACGTCGGGCGCGCGCGGCAAACCATCCGCCGTGGCGGTTTCGCGATTCAACCCGCTGGTGATCGGCAGGCGATTTTGCGAATTGTCTTTTTTCTTCGCGCATACGGTGATCCCGCCAATCTGGCCGTTGTCGTCGCAACGCGGTTCGCGCGGAGCCACCAGCAGGCGCTCGGCCAGATTGCCGTCGTCCTTCGTCGCGTCATCGTCGACCTCTGGCGGCAATTGCGGAATCGGCGGCAGATCGGTTCGCGTGGCAGGCGCTGTCGGAGGCGCAGTCTGCGCAACGACATGGGCCAGCGGTGCGCTCAGCAGGGCCAGTCCAAGAAGAAGGTGCGGCACTCTCGACAAAATGGTCTTCCTCAGTCTAGGGCGATGCATACGTCTGCGCGCCCGTCGTCCTCGCCCACCTAAGCAGGGAAATACCGTGACCCAACCCATAGCACAACCCGCTCCGTCCAAGGTACTCGATCGCGTCCTCGTTCTCGAAATGGTCCGCGTGACCGAAGCGGCAGCGATCGGCGCGGCAAAGCTGATCGGACGCGGCGATGAAAAGGCCGCCGACGCCGCCGCCGTCGAGGCCATGCGCATCGCGCTCAACGAACTCTACATGGACGGCACCGTGGTCATCGGCGAAGGCGAACGCGACGAAGCGCCGATGCTGTTCATCGGCGAAAAAGTCGGCCTCGCCCCCGGCAAAGGGCCCAAGATCGATATCGCGCTCGATCCGCTGGAAGGCACCACCATCACCGCCAAGGCCGGGCCCAACGCGCTGGCCGTGCTGGCCGTCGCCGAAGAAGGCGGGCTGCTGAACGCCCCCGACGTCTATATGGACAAGATCGCGGTCGGCCCCGGCTATCCCGCAGGCATCATCGATCTCGACAGAACCGTCACCGAAAACGTGACCGCCGTTGCCACCGCCAAAGGTGTGGCCCCCGGCGACCTGACCGTCTGCGTGCTCGACCGCGCCCGCCACACCGATATCATCGCCGAACTGCGCGGCCTGGGCTGCGGCATCACGCTGATCCCCGATGGCGATGTCGCCGGCGTGATCGCGGTCGCCGATGAAGAAACCGGCATCGACCTCTACATCGGCCAGGGCGGCGCCCCCGAAGGCGTGCTCGCCGCCGCAGCCCTGCGCTGCGTCGGCGGCCAGTTCAAAGGCCGCCTGGTGTTCCGCAACGACGACGAACGCGCCCGCGCCAAGAAATGGGGCATCACCGACCTGAACAAGCAATACGACCTGACCGAACTGGCCAAGGGCGACTGCATCTTCGCCGCCACCGGCGTCACCGACGGCTCCTTGCTGGCAGGCGTCAAACGCCACAAGTCAGGCATGATGACCACCGAAAGCGTGGTCATGCGCGCCAGCTCGGGCACCGTGCGCTGGGTCAAGGGCGAACATCGCCGCCCGAAGGGGTGATCCGCCGGTATAACAAACGCGAACACCCGTCGGAGAGCGATCCGGCGGGTGTTTTTTTGGGCTCTGGCAGGGGGTGAAGGTGCCTCCGGCGGGCAAGGGCTATTGCCCTTGCATCCCGGTTGTTTGGCGATCTGCCATTGGCCAGGGGAAATACCCAAATGGCTTGATATGGAGGGAAGCGGACGCTCGTCAGTCGACCTCTTGAAGGCGTATGCAAGCGCGGAAAGCGCCGTCCACTGTGTCCTGCCGGTGCCAAATCTCAACGACATTATAGTATTTGAAATAACCGGGTGCGGTGTCAATTGAAAGATATTCGCCTATGCGGGGCAGGAACTCGAACTCCGCCGTAAATAGCGGCTCTAATGCGTCTTCGTGGTCAAAGGCTTCTACCATCGGCATGCTGGCACGTTACACAAGCAGGGTAACGTCCGCAATTAGGCGTTTGCTGCCATGACAACCATCTTCGTAACTTCATGCTCGGGAACGGCGGAAAGTGGAGGGAAGCGGACGCTCGTCAGTCGACCTCTTGAAGGCGTATGCAAGCGCGGAAAGCGCCGTCCACTGTGTCCTGCCGGTGCCAAATCTCAACGACATTGTAGTATTTGAAATAACCGGGTGCGGTGTCAATTGAAAGATATTCGCCTATGCGGGGCAGGAACTCGAACTCCGCCGTAAATAGCGGCTCTAACGCGTCTTCGTGGTCAAAGGCTTCTACCATCGGCATGCTGGCACGTTACACAAGCAGGGTAACGTCCGCAATTAGGCGTAAACTGACATTTGGCTCAGCACTCGTGTCGGAGCGGCCAATTCCACAAGCGGTAGATCATCGTGATGCCCGATGGCTCGTCCGGGAATGGCGTCGGGAGAAGCTGTTGCAGCTTCGCAACGAGGTGCAACGCCGCGTTGACGCGCGGTGCAAGCCAACGAACGGGATTGCAAGGGCAATGGCCCTTGCCCGCCGGAGGCACCTTGAAAGCCCTACCAAAGACAAAAAAGCCCCCGCCGAACTGATCCGGCGGGGGCGCTGTATTTGGCGGGATCGGGGTGACATGTCGCAGGTGGTGGACACCCTTCCCCAACCCCTCCCCTGAGGGGAGGGGCGTTTTTTGGTTCAGTCTTCGTCGCCCTTGATCAGGTAGTCGCCGGCGTCGGCGTCGAGCCCATGGGTTTCGCCTTCGACGGCGGCCAGCGGGTCATTGCCGATGGCAGCTTCGGGGCCTTGCTTGAGTTCGGCGGCATGTTCCTCGGCAGCGTTCTTCGGCGCGATCAGTGCGTCTTCGAACCGCTTGGTGGCGGCGCGCAGCGCGGCATCGCGGCTGGTGGCGGCGACGCGCAGGCGGTTCATGCTGGCGCCGGTCCCGGCAGGGATCAGGCGGCCGACGATGACGTTTTCCTTCAGGCCGATCAGGCTGTCGCGTTTGCCTTCGACGGCAGCCTGGGTGAGCACGCGGGTGGTTTCCTGGAACGACGCGGCAGAGATGAACGAACGGGTCTGCAGGCTGGCCTTGGTGATGCCGAGCAGCACGGGCTTGCCTTCGGCCGGTTGCTGACCGGGTTCCAGCTTTGCGTTGTATTCGTTCATTTCTTCGAAGTCGAGCTGTTCACCGGGCAGCAGGGTGGTGTCACCGCCGTCGGTGATTTCCACTTTCTGCAGCATCTGGCGCACGATCACTTCGATGTGCTTGTCGTTGATCTTCACGCCCTGGAGACGGTAGACTTCCTGGATTTCCGCGACGAGGTATTCCGCGAGGGCTTCGACGCCGAGCACTTCGAGGATGTCGTGCGGATCGGGCGAGCCCGAGATCAGGTTGTCGCCCTTTTTGACGTAGTCGCCTTCCTGAACGTCGATCACCTTGGACTTGGGGATCAGGTATTCCACCGGATCGCCTTCCTCGGGGATGATCGCGATCTTGCGCTTGGCCTTGTAGTCGCGGACGAATTCGATGCGGCCCGAGATCTTCGCGATGATCGCGTTGTCCTTGGGGCGGCGTGCTTCGAACAGTTCGGCAACACGCGGCAGACCGCCGGTGATGTCGCGCGTCTTGGCGGCTTCGCGGCTGGCGCGGGCGAGCACGTCACCGGCCTGGACGGTCTGACCGTCTTCGACCGACAGCGTGGTGCCGGGGGCCATCAGGTAGCGCGCGGCCTCGCCCGAATTTTCGTCGAGCAGGGTCATGCGCGGGCGCAGGTCTTCCTTTTTGGCGCGGCCACCGGCGCGGTTTTCGGTCACCACGCGCTGGGCGATACCGGTCGCTTCGTCGACGATTTCGGTCATCGTGCGGCCGTCGATGAGGTCCTGATAGCGGACCACACCGGCCTTGTCGGTGATCACCGGGGTGGTGAACGGATCCCATTCGGCGATGCGTTCGCCCAGCTTGATCGCCGAACCGTCGGCCAGCAGCAAGTGCGTACCA
Source organism: Novosphingobium sp. FSW06-99 (assembly GCF_001519065.1). Taxonomy (GTDB): domain Bacteria; phylum Pseudomonadota; class Alphaproteobacteria; order Sphingomonadales; family Sphingomonadaceae; genus Novosphingobium. Next base: position 231,474 of record NZ_KQ954257.1, on the reverse strand, counting down.
TAGGGCACACGGTGGACCGCGCGTTCGCGGCCATCGGTGTCATAGACCGCGATTTCGCCATTGCGCGCCAGCGACAGGCGACGCCCGCGGCTGTCGGTGATGGTCGGGATGTCGCGATAGCGCACGATACCGTCGCACAGCGATTCGAGGTGCGACTGTTCGTTGACCTGTGCCGCGCCACCGATGTGGAACGTACGCATGGTCAACTGCGTGCCGGGTTCGCCGATCGACTGCGCCGCGATCACGCCGACCGCTTCGCCGATGTTGACCGGGGTCCCGCGGGCGAGGTCGCGACCATAGCACTTGCCGCAGACGCCGACTTGCGATTCGCAGATCAGCGGCGAACGGATGCGTGCCGATTGCACACCGGCCGCCTCGATCCGCGTGATCGCGGCTTCGTCGAGCAGGGTGCCGTTCTTTTCGATCACTTCGCCGGTCTTGGCCTCGATCAGGTCTTCGGCCAGCGTGCGGCCGAGGATCCGTTCGCCGAGCGAGGCGATGGTCGAACCGCCCTGCACGATCGCGCGCATTTCCAGCGCGCGTTCGGTGCCGCAATCTTCCATCGTGATCACGCAGTCCTGCGACACGTCGACCAGACGGCGGGTGAGGTACCCGGAGTTTGCCGTCTTGAGCGCGGTGTCGGCCAGACCCTTGCGGGCGCCGTGGGTCGAGTTGAAGTATTCAAGGACGGTCAGGCCTTCCTTGAAGTTCGAGATGATCGGCGTTTCGATGATTTCGCCCGAAGGCTTGGCCATCAGCCCGCGCATGCCGGCAAGCTGCTTCATCTGCGCCGGCGAACCGCGCGCGCCCGAATGGCTCATCATGTAGATCGCGTTGACCTGGCGTTCGCGACCGTTTTCGTCGATCGGGCATGACCGCAGTTCGTCCATCATGGCTGCCGCCACCTGGTCGCCGCAACGGCTCCAGGCGTCGATCACCTTGTTGTACTTTTCCTGCTGGGTGATCAGGCCGTCCTGATACTGCTGTTCGTAATCGGCCACCAGCGCCTTGGTTTCGTCGACCAGCGCATCCTTGCTCGGCGGGATGATCATGTCATCCTTGCCGAACGAGATGCCAGCCTTGAACGCGTTGCGGAAACCGAGCGACATGATCGCGTCGGCAAACAGCACGGTCTCTTTCTGGCCGGTGTGGCGATAGACCTGGTCGATGACGTCGGCGATTTCCTTCTTGGTCAACAGACGGTTGACCAGTTCGAAGGGCACCGTGTGGCTTTTCGGCAGGCATTCGCCGATCAGCATGCGGCCCGGCGTGGTGTCGTAACGCTTGAGGTAGGTCTTGCCTGCTTCGTCGGTCTGCGGAACGCGCGCGACGATCTTGGTGTGCAGGGTGACCGCCCCGGCGTTGATCGCCTGGTGCACTTCGGCCATGTCGCCCAGCAGCATGCCTTCGCCCGGTTCGCCCTGACGATCCATCGACAGGTAATAGAGCCCCAGCACCATGTCCTGCGACGGCACGATGATCGGCTTGCCGTTGGCAGGCGACAGGATGTTGTTGGTGCTCATCATCAGCACGCGTGCTTCAAGCTGCGCTTCCAGGCTGAGCGGCACGTGGACCGCCATCTGGTCGCCGTCAAAGTCGGCGTTGAAGGCCGAGCAGACCAGCGGGTGAAGCTGGATCGCCTTGCCTTCGATCAGCACGGGTTCGAACGCCTGGATGCCCAGACGGTGCAGCGTCGGCGCGCGGTTGAGCATGACCGGGTGTTCGCGGATCACTTCATCCAGGATATCCCAGACTTCCTTGCGTTCCTTTTCGACCCATTTCTTGGCCTGCTTCAGCGTCATCGACAGGCCCTTGGCGTCGAGCCGGGCGTAGATGAACGGCTTGAACAGTTCGAGCGCCATCTTCTTGGGCAGCCCGCACTGGTGCAGTTTGAGTTCCGGACCGGTCACGATCACCGAACGGCCCGAATAGTCGACGCGCTTGCCGAGCAGGTTCTGGCGGAACCGGCCCTGCTTGCCCTTCAACATGTCGGACAGCGATTTGAGCGGACGCTTGTTGGCGCCGGTGATGATGCGGCCACGACGACCGTTGTCGAACAGCGCATCGACCGCTTCTTGCAACATGCGCTTTTCGTTGCGCACGATGATGTCGGGCGCGCGCAGTTCGATCAGGCGCTTGAGACGGTTGTTGCGGTTGATCACGCGGCGATAGAGATCGTTGAGATCCGACGTCGCAAAGCGGCCACCATCGAGCGGCACCAGCGGGCGCAGTTCGGGCGGAATGACCGGAACCACGTCGAGGATCATCCATTCGGGACGGTTGCCCGAATCGATGAACGATTCCACGACCTTGAGCCGCTTGATGATCTTCTTGGGCTTCAGTTCCGACTTGGTTTCGGACAAGTCCTTCAGCAGGTCTTCGCGTTCCTGCACCAGGTCGAGATCGATCAGCATCTGCTTGACCGCTTCGGCGCCGATCCCGGCGGAGAACGCGTCTTCGCCATATTCGTCCTGCGCGTCGAGCAGTTCGTCTTCGGTCAGCAACTGATAGCGTTCGAGCGGGGTGATACCCGGTTCGATCACCACATAGGATTCGAAGTACAAGATGCGTTCAAGCTGCTTCAACTGCATGTCGAGCAGCAGGCCGATGCGGCTGGGCAGCGATTTCAGGAACCAGATGTGCGCAACCGGCGCGGCCAGTTCGATATGGCCCATGCGTTCGCGGCGCACTTTGGTCACGGTCACTTCGACGCCGCACTTTTCGCACACGACGCCCTTGTACTTCATGCGCTTGTACTTGCCGCACAGGCATTCGTAGTCCTTCACCGGACCGAAGATGCGCGCGCAGAACAACCCGTCGCGTTCAGGCTTGAACGTGCGGTAGTTGATCGTTTCGGGCTTCTTGATCTCGCCGAACGACCAGGAACGGATGCGTTCCGGGCTGGCAAGGCCGATGCGGATCTGGTCGAAGCCTTCGGGCTTGGCCATCTGGTTGGTGAACTTGGTCAGGTCGTTCATAATCACAGTCCTCGCCGGGAGGGAATTTGTCGAAATTGGCTGCGGTAAAGGGGACCGGCGGGCTGCAAGACCCGCCGGTCGTCACCGTTATTCCGCCGCAGCGGCCAGCCCGTCGTCGTCATCCTCGTCGAGCGAGGACAGTTCGACGTTGAGGCCGAGGCTGCGCATTTCCTTGACAAGCACGTTGAAGCTTTCGGGAATGCCGGCTTCGAAGGTGTCGTCGCCCTTGACGATCGCTTCGTAGACCTTGGTGCGGCCGACCACGTCGTCCGATTTCACCGTCAGCATTTCCTGCAGCGTATAGGCCGCACCATAGGCCTGCAGCGCCCAGACTTCCATTTCCCCGAAGCGCTGGCCACCGAACTGGGCCTTGCCGCCCAGCGGTTGCTGGGTGACCAGGCTGTAGGGCCCGATCGAACGCGCGTGGATCTTGTCGTCAACAAGGTGGTGCAGTTTGAGCATGTAGATGATGCCCACAGTGACCTTGCGGTCGAACGCTTCGCCGGTGCGCCCGTCATAGAGCGTGACCTGGCCCGACGTGTCGAGCCCGGCCTTGGACAGCATCGCCGAAACGTCGCTTTCACGCGCACCGTCGAACACCGGAGTCCCCATCGGCACGCCGGCCTTCAGGTTTTCCGACAGTTCGACAATCTCGTTGACGTTGCGGGCTTCGATCTCGGCGTGGTATTTTTCGCCGTAGACGTCCTTCAGCTTGTCGATCAGCGCCGAGGGCGGTGCCGCCGTGGCCGGATCAGGATTGGCATGGCGCCAATCCTCAAGCGCTTCGCCAATCTGCTGACCGAGGTTGCGCGCGGCCCAGCCGAGGTGGGTTTCGAAGATCTGCCCGACGTTCATGCGGCTGGGCACGCCCAGCGGGTTGAGCACGATGTCGACATGGGTGCCATCGGCGAGGAACGGCATGTCCTCGACCGGCAGAATGCGGCTGATCACACCCTTGTTGCCGTGGCGCCCGGCCATCTTGTCGCCCGGTTGCAGCTTGCGCTTCACCGCGACGAACACTTTGACCATCTTGAGCACGCCCGGCGCCAGTTCGTCACCGGCTTCGAGCTTGCCCTTGCGATCCTCGAACTTTTCCTGGATCGATTTGACGGTGGCGTCATACTGCGCCTTGACGGCTTCGAGTTGCGCCTGGCGACCATCGTCGGCCACCGCAAATTTCCACCATTCATAGCGTTCGACATCGGCCAGCACTTGCTCGTCGATTTCGATACCCTTTTTCACGCCCTTCGGCCCGGCGGCAACCACCTGACCCAGCAGCATGTCGCGCAGACGGTTGAACGTCGCACGGTTGAGGATGCCGCGTTCGTCTTCACGGTCCTTGGCGAGGCGTTCGATTTCCTCGGCCTGGATCGCACGGGTACGGTCATCGATTTCGATACCGTGACGGTTGAACACGCGCACTTCGACGATCGTGCCCGACACCCCCGGCGGCAGACGCAGCGAGGTGTCGCGCACGTCGCTGGCCTTTTCGCCAAAGATCGCGCGCAGCAGCTTTTCTTCGGGCGTCATCGGCGATTCGCCCTTGGGCGTGATCTTGCCGACCAGGATGTCACCGGGGTGCACTTCGGCGCCGATATAGACGATGCCCGCTTCGTCGAGGTTGCGCAGGGCTTCCTCGCCGACGTTGGGAATGTCGCGGGTGATGTCTTCGGGCCCGAGCTTGGTGTCGCGGGCCATCACTTCGAATTCTTCGATGTGGATCGAGGTGAACACGTCGTCCTTGACGATGCGTTCCGAGATCAGGATCGAGTCTTCGTAGTTGTAGCCGTTCCAGGGCATGAACGCGACGAGCACGTTGCGACCAAGCGCGAGTTCACCCAGATCGGTCGACGGACCATCGGCGATGATCGTCCCGGCATCGACCACTTCGCCCACTTTGACCAGCGGACGCTGGTTGATGCAGGTGTTCTGGTTCGACCGCTGGAACTTTTGCAGGGTGTAGATGTCGACGCCCGACTGGCCGGCCTCGATATCGCCCGCTGCGCGGATGACGATACGCGTGGCATCGACCTGGTCGACGATCCCGCCGCGAAGGGCTGCAATCGCCGCACCCGAATCGCGGGCCACGGTTTCTTCCATCCCGGTGCCGACAAACGGCGCGTCGGCCTTGACCAGCGGCACCGCCTGGCGCTGCATGTTCGAGCCCATCAGCGCGCGGTTGGCGTCATCGTTTTCCAGGAACGGAATAAGCGAAGCGGCCACCGAAACGAGCTGTTTCGGGCTGACGTCCATCAGCGTCACGGTGTCGCGCGGCGCCATCACGAATTCGCCGTTCTGCCGCGCGGAAACCAGTTCTTCGCCAAACGAGCCATCGGCGTTGAGCATCGCCGAAGCCTGCGCCACGGTGTGCTTCTGTTCTTCCATCGCCGACAGATAGGTCACCTCGCTGGTGACTTTGCCGTCGATCACCTTGCGGTACGGCGTTTCGATGAAGCCGTACTTGTTGACGCGGGCAAACGTCGACAGCGAGTTGATCAGACCGATGTTCGGCCCTTCGGGCGTTTCGATCGGGCAGATGCGGCCATAGTGCGTGGGGTGAACGTCGCGCACTTCAAAGCCGGCGCGTTCGCGCGTCAGACCGCCCGGCCCGAGCGCCGACACGCGGCGCTTGTGGGTGACTTCGGACAGCGGGTTGGTCTGATCCATGAATTGCGACAACTGCGACGAGCCGAAGAATTCGCGCACCGCGGCCACCGCCGGCTTGGCGTTGATCAGGTCGTTGGGCATGACCGTCGACACGTCGACCGAGCTCATGCGTTCCTTGACCGCACGTTCCATGCGCAGCAGGCCGACGCGGTACTGGTTTTCCAGCAGTTCGCCGACCGACCGCACGCGCCGGTTGCCCAGATTGTCGATGTCGTCGACTTCGCCCTTGCCGTCCTTCAGGTTCACCAGTTCCTTGACCACCGCGAGAATGTCGTCGGTGCGCAAGGTGGTGACCGTGTCGGGGCAATCGAGGCTGAGACGCATGTTCAGCTTCACACGGCCAACCGCCGACAGGTCATAGCGATCGTTGTCGAAGAACAGGCCCTCGAACAGCGCTTCGGCGGTTTCGCGCGTCGGCGGTTCGCCGGGGCGCATCACCCGGTAGATATCGGCCAGCGCATGGTCACGATCTTCGGCTTTGTCGGCCTTCATCGTGTTGCGGATCCACGGCCCGACCGAGACGTGGTCGATGTCGAGCAGATCGAGCCGGTCGACGCCATGACGATCGAGCACGTCGAGGTTTTCCGGCGACACTTCGTCGCCCGCCTCGATCCAGATGCGGCCGGTCGTCTCGTCGATCAGGTCGAGCGCGGAATAGCGGCCGAAGATCTCTTCGGTCGGGATCAGCAGTTGCTCCAGCCCGTCCTTGCCGGCCTTGTTGGCGGCACGCGGCGAAATCTTGGTCCCGGCGGGGAAGATCACTTCGCCCGATTTGGCATCGACGATATCGAACGTCGGCTTCGTGCCGCGCCACTGGTCGAGCACGAACGGCACGCGCCAGCCGCCTTCGGCACGCACCCAGGTGACCTTCGAATAGAAATGGTCGAGGATCTGTTCGCCATTGAGGCCCAGCGCATAGAGCAGGCTGGTGACCGGCAGCTTGCGCTTGCGGTCGATGCGCACGTTGACGATGTCCTTGGCGTCGAATTCGAAATCGAGCCACGACCCGCGATAGGGAATGACGCGCGCGGCGAACAGGTACTTGCCCGACGAATGCGTCTTGCCGCGATCGTGGTCGAACAAGACGCCCGGCGAACGGTGCATCTGGCTGACGATCACGCGCTCGGTGCCGTTGATGAAGAACGTGCCGTTGTCGGTCATGAGCGGGATATCGCCCATGTAGACATCCTGTTCCTTGATATCGATGAGCGACTTGGTCTCGGTCTCGGCATCGACTTCAAAGGTCGCCAGCTTCAGCGTGACCTTCATCGGCGCGGCATAAGTGATCCCGCGCTGACGGCATTCGTTCACGTCATACTTGGGCGATTCGAGGACGTAGCCGTCCTTTTCCTTGATATCGAGGCTGGCCGTGCCGGCAAAATCCTGGATCGGGAACACCGAACGCAACGTCTTTTCCAGCCCCGAGACATAGCCGGTGGCCGGATCGGAACGCAGGAACTGTTCGTACGATTCGCGCTGAACCTCGATCAGGTTGGGCATCTGCACGACTTCGTGGTTGTCACCGAAGATCTTGCGGATGCGCTTTTTCACACCGGGGCGGGTGCCGTTACCGGCAAGTGCCTTGGTCGCCATGGAGGATGTGTGCCTCTTTGCTCGAATGGCCGGAAAACCGGCAGGAATAGTGCCACGCGCGGACGATGGCGCCACCGAAGCGACAAAAGGCCGCAAGCCTGGTACACACCTGCCCAAGGGGCGAAAATGGTACCGGCCGCAGCCTGTTGCGTCAGATGGAGATCCGGATGCTTCCTTCCGTGGCCCTCCCCCGCGCATGGGAAAGCCTTGCTCGAAGCATTGGACTTGGAGGCGGTATGTAGGGCCGCCATGGTCGCTTGTCAAATCACGGGCCCCACAATCAGGGACTCGCCAAATCGGACACGGCCCATCGACGCGGGGCAGGTTTTGTTTTAAGGACCGCGCGATAACCACGCCGTGAGGGGTCGTTGCCATGCCGGGGCTGCACGTCCTGTTCCAGATCAGCCTGTTCCAGATCAGTGCGTCGCTGTCCCAATGGGCCGCGGCGCTGCTTGCGCTTGCCTTGTCCAGCGCGCACCCGGCCCCGCACCATGCCGCCCAGCATCACCACCAGCCGGTGCGCCTGCCCGAACTGGCCAGTGCCCGATCTTGACTCTGCCTGCTTTGCTGCTATTGGCCCGGCCCTGACCGGGGCGGCCTGCCGCTGCGGTCTTCCGTCCGAGACAGTTGGCGCCATCAACCGGTGGCTTAATCGTCCAGCCTAGGCGGGGAAAAGAGTTTCAACGGCCCCATGGTCCTGCGCGATGCGGATCAAGGTGCCCGCGCCTATGGCGCTTCTCCTTCCCTTGTCGATACGGACCCGCCCGCAATGGCGCGCCTTTGGCGTGTCCGGCGCGGACAAACGTAGCCGGCCGCCACGGGCCTTTTCCCGTTGCGGCCACATGTGAAGGAGTAAGGCATGGATCGTTCGCAAAAAGCCGATTCGGTCGCCTATCTTCGTGGCGTTTTCAGCGAGGCCGGCGCGGTGGTGATCACCCGCAACCTCGGCATGACGGTGGCCCAGTCCACCGCCCTGCGCACGAAAATCCGTGAAGCCGGTGCGACTTACAAGGTTGCGAAGAACCGTCTTGCCAAGCTGGCCATCCAGGACACCGATTATGTCGGCATTGGTGACTTGTTCACCGGCCCGACTGCGGTTGCAGCCTCTGCCGATCCCGTCGCCGCCGCCAAGGCGATCGTCGAGTTCGCCAAGACCTGCGACAAGATCGAAATCCTGGGCGGCGGGATGGGTACGCACGTGCTCGACGCCAACGGGATCAAGGCGCTCGCCTCGATGCCGTCGCTCGACGAGCTGCGCGCAAAGCTCATCGGCCTCATTCAGGCTCCCGCGACCAAGATCGCCCAGGTTGTGACCGCTCCGGCGGCCAAGCTGGCGCGCGTCTTTGCCGCCTACGCCGAAAAAGATGCCGCTTAAGACTGGTTCCAACACCATTCGCCCAAGCGTTTGGGCACAATCCCATCAGGAGTAACCATCATGGCCGATATCGCCAATCTCGTTGCAGAACTTTCGAAGCTGACCGTTCTCGAAGCCGCTGACCTTGCCAAGGCTCTGGAAGAAGCATGGGGCGTTTCCGCCGCTGCTGCCGTTGCCGTGGCCGCTGCCCCGGTCGAAGCCGCTGCCGCGGTGGAAGAAAAGACCGAATTCGACGTCATCCTGACCGGTGACGGCGGCAAGAAGATCCAGGTGATCAAGGAAGTCCGCGCGATCACCCAGCTTGGCCTGACCGAAGCCAAGGCGCTGGTCGAAGCCGCGCCGAAGGCCGTCAAGGAAGGCATTTCGAAGACCGAAGCCGAAGAAATCAAGAAGAAGATCGAAGAAGCCGGCGGCACCGTCGAAATCAAGTAATCCGCTGTGGCCTGTCCTTTGCGGGCAGGCCTGGATTGCGCAAAAAAGGGCGGCTCCGGCAACGGGGTCGCTTTTTTTTGGCGCGGATCAGCGCCGCAGCTTGTGCAGATCGAACGCCGCGCTGATCCCCGCCACCACCCGGCGCCGGTCATACCCGATGTCGATTTGCACCGTGTCGTGCCCCGGGGGAACCCACGCGACATAGAACGCGCCGTGCGCTGTGGTGTCGTAATAGACGGTCGGACTGAGCGTCAGGCGCGGGGTCGGGGTCAGGTTGAATTCGGCGGCATAAGTCTGCGCCGCGCGGGTCCAGATCACATCGGTGGTGACATAGAACAGGCTGTTCAGGACAACGCTGACCGGCGCCTCGAAGCCCGCCTTGCCGTGGTCGTCGATCGCCGCCTTGACCGACAGCTTGAACGCGGGATGCGCCACCAGCGCCAGTTTCGCGCCCGTGCTGTCCTGATCACGATCGATCTCGAAACCGGGCAGCAGGCCCAGCCGCGCTTCCTGTGTGTCGGTGCCAACCTCGGCTTGCAGCGTGAATTGCGGCACCACGTCGGGATCGGACCCCACGCCGGGCCGGTCGGCGGTGATCATCTGTGCCTGGGCACTGGTGCCGATCAGCACGACCAGGCACCAGTGCCAGCGCATATCAGCCCGGCAACAGCATGCACACCGCCGCCCCACCCATCAGCACCGTGGTCACCCAGCCCAGGCCAACCAGCCAGCGATTGCCGGTATAGGCCCCCATCACCGCCGGTTTGCGGATCAGCAGGCAGATCACCGCCAGCAAGGGCACCGCGACCACACCGTTTATCACCGCGCTCCAGAACAGCGCCTTCATCGGGCTGATCGGCGAGAACTGGATGCCCAGCCCCAGCAGAACGCTGACCGCGATCACCCCGTAAAACCCCGGTTCGCGCGAAAAGCTGCGCTCCAGCCCGGATTTCCAGCCCATCGCTTCGGCAGCGGCATAGGCGCCCGACCCGGCCAGCACCGGCACCCCGATCAGCCCCACCCCGATCAGCCCGGTGGTGAACACCAGAAAGGCAAACTGCCCGGCCAGCGGACGCAACGCGGTGGCCGCCTGCGCCGCGGTGGTGATATCGGTAATACCCTTGACGTGGAGCGTGACGGCTGTTGCCAGGATCACGAAGAACGCCGCAAGGTCCGAATAGAACATGCCCGTCCAGGTATCCCAGCTCATCCGCCGCAGTTCGGTCCGCGCCACACCCGCATCATGGCCGATCAACGGGCGGCCGCGCGCGCGGCGCATGTCTTCGACTTCTTCGGATGCCTGCCAGAAAAACAGATAGGGGCTGATCGTGGTGCCGAACACGCCGACGATCATGGCTGCCGATGTCGCATCAAGCGTGAATTGCGGCCACAGCGTGCGCAAGGCCACCTGCCCCCATGGCACATGCACCGTGAACAGCACGGCGGCATAGGCGAGCAACGACAGCGTCAGCCATTTCAGATAGACCACATAGCGGTGATAGGCGACGCCGATCTGCAACCCGAGCGTCAGCGCGACGAAAAGCAGCGTCATCACATGGCGGTTGATCCCCGTCACCAGCTCGCCCGCTTCGCCCATCGCCGCGACATCGGCGGCGATGTTGAGCGTGTTGGCAATCAGCAGCAGCACGACCACCGCGCGCAGCACCACCGGTGGAAACGCGGTCTTGATATTGGCGGCCAGCCCTTTGCCGGTAACCCGCCCGATCTGCGCGCACATCAGTTGCACCGCCGACATCAACGGATAGCACAGCGGCATCGTCCACAGCATGTTGAGGCCATACTGGGCGCCGGCCTGCGAATAAGTCGCAATCCCGCTGGGGTCGTCATCGGCCACCCCGGTGATCAGCCCCGGCCCCAACCGCGCCAGCGGATGATCGCGGATGGTGTGCCACAGCCGTGCCATAGCGCTGCCGGTCGGGTCCGTGCTGTCATCGGGCTGGGTCATGGTGGGCACCCTAGCCTGCCCTGTCCCGCCAAGACAGCGGCACGGCCGGTTTATTTTGCCGCCGGTTCGACCCTGCCCGACCCGGTCGCCACGCAAAAATTCAGGGCACCGCGAACGCAAACACCGCTGCGCCCGCCGCGCTGACCACGGCGGCAAATGCAAAGGCGCCCGAAAAGCTGCCGGTGGCATCGACGATCAGGCCGGTCACGATCGGGCCGATGATGCCCGACACGCTGCCGATCGCGTTCTGCACCCCGATCCACCCCGCCGCGTCGCGGGCCCCGGCATGGAACTGGCCCAGCGCATAGACCATCGTCGGCAGGCACCCGAGAAACACCCCGGTGACGATCAGCGCGACAAACAGCAGCGCCGGTCCATGCGCCAGCGCGATCGCTGCAATCCCGGCCACCGAGCCAAGTTCGGCCACCACGCACAGCCAGCGTTTCACCGCCGAAGGCGCGCCCCCGCGCCGCACCAGCCGATCGGCGAGCCAGCCCCAGCCGAGCGATGCAACCGCCTGTGCCGCATACGTCGCGGTGGCAAACAGCGTCATGGTCGAAATCGACAGGCCGCGCGATTTGACCAGATAGAGCGGCAACCACGCCGCCACGAAGAAAAAGCCATAATTGGCCAGCGCGTGCGCCGCGCCCATGACCCATAGCGTGCGCCGCGCCAGCAACTGCCGGATCGGCGACGGGCGATCGGGCTGGCCGCGCACGACCGCGACCGGCAAGCGCGCCACCAGCAACGCCCAGGGCCCGGTCCACGCCAGCGTCACCACGCCAAACCCGAAAAACACCCAGCGCCAGCCATAGTGCGCCAGAATCACCCCGCCCGCCAACGTGCCCAACGCCGGTCCGAGCGCCAGCCCCACCGCAATCACCGCATTGGCAAGGCCACGCCGATCGACCGGGACATAGGCGGCGATCAGCTTTGACGTCGCCGGAAACAGCGCCGCCTCGCCCAGCCCCAGCGCCAGCCGCAGCGCGATCAGCATCGACAGGCTGGCGGCCAGGCTGGTCAACAGCGTGGCCGCAGCCCACAGCGCAACCGCCGCCGCCAGCACGAGGCCCGCGCGCCAGCGATCGGCGACCATGCCGACAAACGGCTGGGCCAGACCATATGTCCAGAAAAACGCCGAAACCGCGACGCCGAACCGCGTGGCCGACAGGCCCAGCGCCTTGCTCATCAACGGCGCGGCAATGCCGATGGCACCGCGATCGACAAAATTGAGCATGACCACCAGCGCCAGCATCGCCACCAGCAGGGCAACGAACGAACGCGATGGCTGTGCGCTGTGTGTGATCATCCGGTTTCCCCAACCCGCCCGACGGTCAGTGCAGTGTCTTGAGATAGGCGATGATCGCCGCGCGCCTGGCCGGATCGGGTTGTCCGGCGTAGCCCATGCGGGTGCCCGGCACCATCGCCACCGGACTGGTCAGCCATTTGTCGAGTGTGGCATCGTTCCACACCAGCCCGGATGCCTTCAGATCGGGGGTGAACGCATAGCCGGGTACATCGCCCGCACGCGTGCCGTAGACACCGAACAGGCTGGGGCCGACCACGGTCACGCCCGGCTTGACCGAATGGCACGACAGGCAGATGCCGAACGCGACGGGCGCGCCGCCCAACGGCGATTGTGTTGCGCCGCCCGGCGGAGAGACCGGCGCCTCGGGCTGCGCTTTGCCACAGGCCCCCAGCATCATCGTCAGCGCCGCCACCATCAACCCGTGTTTGAAAACCATCGTCATTCCCGTTCCGACACCTTTGCCCGGTTTGCCTTTCTTCCGCGCGCGAACCTCCTTATGGCGCTGCCATCATGTTCGAAAGCCCCCCTCGCACTCTCTATGCCGAATGGCGCGCCACGCTGGGGCTGGCGGGGCCGCTGGTGGCGGCCAACTTGCTGCAGATGGCGGTGTTTGCGCTCGACGTGGTGTTTGTGTCGCGGCTGGGGCAAGTGCCGCTGGCGGCTTCGTCGCTGTCGGTTTCGCTGTTCGGGCTGTTGATCTGGAGCCTGAGCGGACTGGTCGGCGCGGCCTCGCCGCTGATTGCCGCCGAACTCGGGCGCCGCAGCCATGCCGTGCGCGAAGTGCGCCGGTCGATGCGCATGGCGGGTTGGGCCGGGCTGGCCGCCAGCGTTGCGGCGATGGCGATTTGCACGATGATCGGCCCCGTGCTGCGCCTGACCGGGCAAGACCCGGCGATTGTCACGCTGGCCGTGCCGTTCATGCATGTGCTGATGTGGGCGGCGATCCCGGCGGTGATGGGTGCGCTGCTGCGCGGCACGGTGGCCACACTCGGCCGCCCTGGCGTGGGCACCGCGGTCACCGCTTTGGCGGTGCTGCTCAACGGCATGGGCAACTGGATACTGGTGTTCGGGCATCTGGGCATGCCCGCGCTCGGCCTGACCGGCGCGGCGCTGGCCAGCGTGATCACCAGCACGATAACGCTGCTGGTCTATGTGCTGATCATCCTGGCGGACCGCCGCCTGCGGCGTTATCACCTGTTTGGCCGGTGGTGGCGCGCGGATTGGCAGCGCCTGCGCGATGTGTTGCGCATCGGCCTGCCGATGATGGCGACCATCCTGGCCGAAGCCGGGCTGTTCAGCGGCGCGGCCTTTCTGATGGGGCGAATCGGCGCGCTGCCGCTGGCGGCGCACACGCTGGCGCTGCAATTTGCCGCGCTGACCTTTCAGGTGCCGTTCGGGATTGCCCAGGCCGCCACCATCCGCGTGGGCCGGGCCTATGGCGCGGGTGACCGGCATGGCATCGCGGTGGCGGGCAATGTCGCATTGCTGACCGGGATCGGTTTCATGTCGCTGGCTGCCGCGCTGCTGCTGTTTGCGCCGCGCACGATCATCGTGCTCTATCTCGACCCGACTCTGCCGGCCAACGCCGCGCTGGTCGCGCTGACCGTGCGGTACATGAGCGTGGCCGCCGCGTTCCAACTGTTCGATGGCGCGCAGACAGTGGGCGCGGGGCTGTTGCGCGGCCTGCAGGATACCCGCGTGCCGATGGCGATCGCGCTGTTCGGATACTGGGTGCCGGGGATCGGCACGGCGGTCTGGCTGGGCCTGTTCACCCCGCTGGGCGGGCTGGGCGTGTGGTTCGGGCTGCTGATCGGGCTGGTGGTGGTGGCGGTGCTGCTGATGTGGCGCTGGTTTCGCCGCGAAGCGCTGGGGCTGTTGCCCGAGAATGGAGCGATCGGCGAAGAATCTGTTGCCACTGCCTCTTGACGGCCCCTCGCCGCTTACCCATATCCCGCTCGCTGGCACTCTCGATGCGTGAGTGCCAGAAAATTTCGCAACATCGATCCGGCTGATTCCGGCCGATCGTCGAAATGAGAGGCAAGCAACCCATGTCATTCCGTCCGCTGCACGATCGCGTGCTGGTGCGCCGCGTCGAAGCCGAGGAAAAAACCGCCGGCGGGATCATCATCCCCGACAGCGCCAAGGAAAAGCCGGCTGAAGGCGAAGTTGTCGCCATTGGCTCGGGCGCTCGCGCCGAAAACGGCACGATCACCCCGCTTGATGTCAAGGTTGGCGATCGCGTGCTGTTCGGCAAGTGGTCGGGCACCGAAGTCAAGGTTTCGGGCGAAGACCTGCTGATCATGAAGGAATCGGACATCCTCGGCATCATCGGCTGAGTGATCGACGAACGTCCAACCCGGTTATCAAAGGAATAGGTACAATGGCTGCCAAGGAAGTCCGCTTTTCGCGCGACGCGCGCGAACGCATTCTCAAGGGTGTCGACATTCTCGCCGACGCGGTGAAAGTCACGCTCGGGCCCAAGGGCCGCAACGTCGTAATCGACAAGAGCTTTGGCGCGCCGCGCATCACCAAGGACGGTGTGACGGTTGCCAAGGAAATCGAACTGAAGGACAAGTTCGAAAACCTCGGCGCGCAGCTGCTGCGCGAAGTGGCGTCGAAGGCCAACGACAAGGCCGGTGACGGCACCACCACTGCCACCGTGCTGGCCCAGGCGATCGTTCGCGAAGGTCTGCGCTCGGTTGCCGCCGGGATCAACCCGATGGATCTGAAGCGCGGCATCGATCTGGCCGTCCACAAAGTGGTCGCCGATCTGAAGGCGCGTTCGACCCCGGTCAGCGGTTCGTCGGAAATCAGCCAGGTCGGCGTGATTTCGGCCAATGGCGACGTCGAAGTCGGCCAGAAGATCGCCGAAGCGATGGAAAAGGTCGGCAAGGAAGGCGTGATCACCGTCGAGGAAGCCAAGGGCCTCGAGTTTGAACTCGATGTCGTCGAAGGCATGCAGTTCGACCGTGGCTATCTGTCGCCCTACTTCATCACCAACGCCGAAAAGATGATCGTGGAACTGGAGAATCCTTATATTCTCATCCACGAAAAGAAGCTTTCGTCGCTCCAGTCGCTGCTGCCGATCCTTGAAGCGGTGGTGCAGACCGGTCGTCCGTTGCTGATCATCGCCGAAGACATCGAAGGCGAAGCGCTGGCCACCCTGGTGGTCAACAAGCTGCGCGGCGGCCTGAAGATCGCCGCCGTCAAGGCGCCGGGCTTTGGCGATCGTCGCAAGGCGATGCTGGGCGATATCGCCACGCTGACCGCTGGTGAAATGATCTCGGAAGATCTGGGCATCAAGCTGGAAACCGTTACGCTGGCGATGCTTGGCCAGGCCAAGAAGGTCACCATCGACAAGGACAACACCACGATCGTCGATGGCGCCGGTTCGGCCGACGACATCAAGGCCCGCGTCGACCAGATCAAGGCACAGGTCGAAGTGACCACCAGCGACTATGACCGTGAAAAGCTGCAGGAACGTCTGGCGAAGCTCGCCGGCGGGGTTGCCGTGATCAAGGTCGGCGGCGCTTCGGAAGTCGAAGTGAAGGAACGCAAGGACCGCGTCGACGACGCGCTCCACGCCACCCGCGCTGCGGTTGAAGAAGGCATCGTCCCCGGCGGCGGTACCGCGCTGCTCTATGCCACCCGCGCGCTCGAAGGCCTGCAGGGTGTCAACGAAGCGCAGACCCGCGGCATCGACATCATCCGTCGCGCAATCAGCGCGCCGGTGAAGCAGATCGCCGAAAACGCCGGCTTCGACGGCGCCGTGGTGGCTGGCAAGCTGCTCGATCAGAGCGACGAAGCGATCGGCTTCAACGCTTCGACCGACATCTATGAAAACCTCAAGGCTGCCGGCGTGATCGACCCGACCAAGGTCGTGCGCACCGCGCTGCAGGATGCTGCCTCGGTGGCCGGTCTGCTGATCACGACCGAAGCCGCGATCGTCGAAAAGCCCGAAGACAAGGCAGCCCCGGCGATGCCCGGCGGCGGCATGGGCGGCATGGGCGGCATGGACTTCTAAGGTCCGCGCCAACCCTGCCGATCGGCACAGACAACGGGGCCGGAAAGGGAGACCTTTCCGGCCCTTGTCGTTTCCTCTGCCCGATCAGCCCGCGTGCCTGAACAAACCGATGGCGACCGTGCGATCGGCCGCGATGGCGCTGGCCGGGGCAGGTTTGCCGGTCAGATAGCCCTGCACCTTGCGGCAGCCTTCGGCTTGCAGAATGGCCATCTGGCGTTCTGTTTCGACCCCTTCGACCAGGATCGGAATGGCGAGGCTCCGCCCCAGTTCCAGCATCGCGTGCAGGATCGCCAGCGATTGCGGGTTGGTTTCGATATCCTGGACAAAGCTGCGGTCGAGCTTGATCTTGTCGAAACTGACATGCCGCAGCACGTCCATCGATGAATAGCCCGTGCCGAAATCGTCGAGCGCAAGTTTGACCCCCAGTGCGCGGATCCGGCCCAGAATGCTGATCGCACTGACGCGGTCATCGATCAGCAGCGATTCGGTCAATTCGATTTCCAGCCGCCCCGGCGACAGGCCGCCGCTGACCAATGCATCGAGGATCTGTTCGGGCAGATCGGGTTGCCGCAATTGCAAGGGCGACAGGTTGACCGCCACGCGCTGGTCATCCGGCCAACCGCTCGCCTCACGGCAGGCCGATCGCAGCACCCACGCCCCGATGTCGACGATTGCCCCGGTCTGTTCCGCCAGGGGAATGAATTCGTTCGGCGAAATCAGCCCGAAGCGCGGATGGTTCCAGCGCAGCAGCGCCTCGTACCCGATCACCGAACGATCGGCGATCCACACTTGCGGCTGATAATAGACTTCGAATTCGCCGTTATCGAGCGCTGCCAACAGATTGTCCGCCAGCACATGATGACGCTCAGCCAGCGCATCGAACGTTTCATCATAGACGCAGACCGGCTCCAGCGGGCTTTTGCGCGCACGTGACAGCGCCAGTCGCGAATGCTGCACCACGTTTTCGGCGCTGCTGCCGTCAGGGGAGAAGCAGGCCACACCCAGACGCGGATCAAGGAATATCTCGTGCTCGCCGAAGACCATCGGCGCGGCCAGCATCGACCGCCACAGATGTGCCCGCGATCGGATATCCTCATGGTCGCCAATCGGGCCGATGGCGGAAAATTCCGATCGCCCGGTTCTGGCGACAAAAAAGCCCGGTTGCCGTGCCCGATCGATCCGGTCGGCAGTCAGACGTATCGCGAAATCGCCAGCTTCATCGCCATAAATATCAGTTATATCATTCAAATGGCACAATTTTGTGGTCACAATCAGATAACGTTGACCAGGCTTGGGGTTGTTCAGCAGCAAGGCGAGCTGTTTTTCAAACAGCGGGCGTCGGGGCAGCCCGGTCTGGTCGCAGATCGAGGCAAAGGCATCGATCCGTGCCGAGGCATCCAGGCTGGTGATAGTGTCGAGCGCATGGGCGAATATCCCTGCGGCGATGATCATGCCGCCCATCAGCGCGGTGGCCAGCGCCAGCGCCGCGCGTGCATCTTCGGCACCGGGCGACCAGGCGGTCAGCGGGATGACCTGCAGCGCTGCCATGCCGGTGAAATGGAGCGAGACGATCGCCGCCACGAACAGCGCGGGTGCAAATCCGGCCAGCCGCGTGCCAAGTTGCGACCGGGCGGCCGCGAGCGCCAGCGCCGACAGCCCAACCGCCAGCAGGACCGACGCGACAACCAAATCCGGCCGCCAGCGCACCACACCGCCGATGCGAAAGGCCAGCATGCCGACATAGTGCATCGCACTGATCGTCAGCCCGATCACACACCCCGCCACGGCGGGCCATGCGCCGCCACGCGCGCGCACAAACAGCGCAAAACCGCCAAAGCAGCCGCCAATCACAATCAGCAGCGACGCCATGGTCAGCGCCGGATCATACGTGACGGGCGCGCCTGCCTGATAGGCCAGGATCGCCACGAAATGCGTGCACCACACCGAGGCCCCGGCGACGGTCGCGGTCAGCAACACCCACACCAGGCCAAGCGGCCAGGGTGCCCGCGCCGAGCGGGCCAGCAATTGCATCGTGGCCCCCGCACCGACACAGCAGATCGCCGCGGCCAACAGGACCAGCCAGGGATTGTGGCGTGTGCCGAGACATGTGAGGACAGTGATCAGCGGGATGACCAATCAAACGGGGACGATGTAATTGCAGCCTATTTCATGCCGCCTCATAACTTAAGATATAATTGCGCGGGCAATAGGCCGAATGCGGCAGATCTGCCGAAAATCTGCACCGCAGTGACGCGAAAATGGCGCATTTATCGTGCCATACTGTCTTGCAAGTCACGCAAATCGCGTGAATATTTGCAAGCGGGACGGGGGCGGTCGGCGCCACCCGCCGGGGTTTGGGGGAACAATGCGGGGATCACTTGCGGGCATGGTGCTGGCCTTGGCCGGGCTTGGGCAAACGGCATGGGCCGACACAGCGGCGGCGCCCCAGACCGGCGCTGCAATCCCGCCGCGTATCCCCACCGCCGATTTTGCGGCGCGCGCAGAGATGGCCGATCTGAAATTGTCGCCCGACGGCACGCACATCGTGGCGCGGGCGATGGTCGCCGGGGCGGAAAAGGTGGTGGTGTTCGATCTCGAGGGCAAGGACAAGCCCTTTGTCCTGGCCGAAACCAAGGATATCGACACCAACTGGTATCGCTGGGCAGGCAATTCCATGATCCTGATCGGCCTTGGCAAGACCGTGCCATGGGAAGGTGATGAAGCTTATGCCACGCGCCTGATCGCCTATGACCTGACAACCCACAAGAGCAAACTGATCGGGCAAACCGACGAAGGCCTGATGGGCGATGATGTCTTGTGGGTCGATCCCGAAGGCAAGCACATCCTGCTGTCCTATCAGAAATCGATCTACGACTATCCTTCTGTTTCGAACATCGAACTGACCACCAACAAATCGACCCAGGTCGTGTCCGCGCACGACGATATCTGGGACTGGTCGGCCGACGACGATGGCGTGGTCCGCTATGGTTTTGGCCATACCGACAACCACCACTGGATCGCGCTCTATCGCAAGACCGCTACCGACCGGTTCCAGACCATCGCCAAAGGCCACGACGACAAGGATACCAGTGCCGATTTCGACGTGATCCGCATCGTTACAGGCAGCGACGACGGGTTCATTTTCGACACCGACGAAAAGACCGGCCTGAAGGCGATCTTCAAGTTCAACTTTGCCACCCACAAGCGCGGCGATCTGGTGTTCGAGGCCCCCGCCAACGATATCGAGGGCGCCTATACCACCACCGATGGCAAGGCGATGGATTCGGCCTGGTACACCGACAGCCTGCCGCGCGTGCATTGGTGGGACAAGGATATGGCCGCGTTCCAGGCCGATCTCGACAAGGCCGTCAACACCGGCCATCCCGAGGGCGAGCGCATGGCATGGATCAAGTCGGAAAGCCGCAACCACGCCATCAGGGTGGTCTGGGTCGGGGCGGCCAATGATCCCGGCAGCTATTACATCTATCAGGATGCCACGGGCAAAATGGAACGCCTGGCGCGCGTCTACGCCCGCCTGCACCCGGAACAACTCGCCCGACCCGCCTATGTGCACTATACCGCGCGCGACGGGCTGAGCATCCCGGCCTATCTGACGCTGCCGGTGGGGCGGGCGCCCAAACATCTGCCGCTGATCATCATGCCGCATGGCGGGCCGTTCGATGTGCGCGACGCCGGTGGCTATGACGATGACGTGCAGTTCCTGGCCAACCGTGGCTATGCCGTGTTGCAGCCCGAATATCGCGGATCGGGCTCTTATGGCACGGCCTATCGCGACAAGGGCAAGGGCCAGTGGGGCCGGGCGATGCAGGACGATATCGATGACGGCATGGACTGGCTGGTCAAGCAGGGCATTGCCGATCCCGCCCGGACATGTCTGGTCGGGATTTCCTATGGCGGCTATGCCGCCATGTGGGGCGCCACGCGCAATCCCGAACGCTATCGCTGCGCGGTCAGTCTGGCGGGCGTGTCCGACATCGCCCGGCAGGTGAAATATTCCAACCACTTTGACGACGACAGGAAATCGCGCGACGACTGGCAACAGACCGTGCAGGGCGACAAGACGTTCGACCTCAAGACCGTGTCGCCGCTCTATACCGTCGACCGGCTGAAAGTGCCCGTGCTGGTGCTGCACGGCGAAAAGGACCAGCGCGTGCTGCCCAAGCAATCGCGCCTATATGTCGACGCGCTGAAGGCCGCCGGCAAGACCTATGAATACGTTTCGATCCCCGACGACGGCCATGGCTATACCACCACCGCCGCCGCACAGATCTGGTATGACAAACTCGACGCGTTTCTGGCCAAATACAACCCGGCCGACTGACGCCGACCGGGTCGGGGGCTTATCCCAGGCTGGCCAGCAGGGCCTGCGCGGCAGGCTCGCTGCTCGCCGGGTTCTGGCCGGTGATCAACTGTCCGTCGATGACCACATGCGGGGCCCAGTCGGCGGCCTTCTCATAATGCGCGCCTTGCGCGATGAAGGTGTCCTCGATCAGAAACGGCACCACCTCGGTCAGGCCGACAGCGGCTTCTTCGCTGTTGGTGAAACCGGTGACACGGCGGCCGTGGACCAACGGCGTACCATCAGTCCTGGTGACATGGCGCAACACGCCGGGGCCGTGACAGACAAAGGCGGTGGGTTTGCCCGCCGCGACAAACGCCGCAATCAGGTCAATCGACGTGCGCAGCTCGGCCAGGTCCCACAATGGGCCATGGCCACCGGGATAGAACACCGCATCGAACCCGTCGGCGGCCACGCTGTCGAGCCGAACGGTGTGGGCGAGCGCGGCCTGCGCGGCGGGATCGGCGGCAAACCGGCGCGTGGCATCGGTCTGCGCGTCGGGTTCATCGCTTTTGGGATCGAGCGGGGGCTGCCCGCCGGCCCGGCTTGCCAGCACCACATCGGCCCCGGCATCGCGAAACACGTAATAAGGCGCCGCGAATTCTTCGAGCCAGAAGCCGGTCTGTCTGCCCGTATCGCCGAGCGTGTCGTGCGAGGTCAGGACCATCAGGATCTTCATGCCATTTCCATTTGTCTGCTGCGCCCACACGCAAGCGCGCGGGCTTTGTTTGGGGGGCCCTCGATATAGGGTGGCCTTGCGCCGTTTTCAGGTGGTTGCCCGTTGGCGCACGGCATCAAAATCGTGCCGCACCAGCAAAGTCCCGTCGCGCCACACCGGCACCAGCAGATCGGCGCCGGGTGCTGCGTCTTCGCGGCGCACCGCGATCAGGCGGCCATCGCGGCGGATCACCGCCTGCCGCCCGGCCTTGCTTGCCTTGGCCGGGTCGGTGGCGGGTGCCTTGGCGACATCGTGCCACACGCCATGATCATCGCGCATGGCATTGGCCTTCATCGCAAAGCGCAAGGTGTCGCGGTTTACCTGTTGCAACAGGCCCCCGCCCATGCCGAACGCGATGTTGTCGATGGCAAAGCCCGCGTCGATCAATCGGTCGATCAGACGCGCGATCGTCGCCAGCGTCATGCCATCGCCCTGGATCACCCGCACATGCGGATCGAGCACGCGGAACCCCCGGCCATTGGTGGTGCCGCCAAACGCCTGCCACAACGCCTCGATCGCGCGCAGCGGGGTTTCCACCGGATCGCCGCTGTCGGGGCGCACCACCAGCATGCCCGCGCGCGCCAACACCGCATCGCGCAAGGTGCCGCCCCAGATGCCCGACAATGCGGCATCGAGATCATAGCTGTCGGACACCACCGCCACCACGCGGCCTTCGCCATCGAACGCGCGCAACAGCGTGGCATAGGCCTGTGTCTCGCGGGCGCGGCCCCAACTGGTGATCGTGCTGTGTTCGGCGGCGGGGATCGAAAAGCCCGCCATGTCTGCGCCATAGAACCGCCGCGCGGCAACCAGCGCCTCCATCGTGTCGGTGCCCCGGAAATTGACCAGATGCGCCATGCCGCCCAGCGCCGCGCTCTCCCCGCTCGACACCCCGCGCGCGCCGAAATCGTGCAGTTTGAACGGCAATTGCCCCTGCGGATCGTCGCTGCTGCGTTCCAGCCCGGCCAGGATCACCGCGCGGCACTGGCGGCCCAGCGTTGCCACCGTGGTGGGATACCACACCGCACGCAACAGCGCGGTTTCGACAAATGTGGTCAGCCACGCCATGCGCGGATCGGTGTTTTCCACTTCGACCAGCGGCACCCCGGTGGGCACCACCAGGCCTTCGGGCAGGGCGCGGATTTCGAGCGGCAGGAAACCGCCATGATCATCGACAATCGCCTGCCAGCCCGCGCGGTTGAACGGTTCGCCATGGGCCTGGCAGATCGCCGCCGCCTCTTCGATATCGGCAGCGGCAATAGGCCGCGACAATCCGTCGAGCAGATACGTCTGCAGGCCAAAGAACAGCACGTCGTCGGCAAACGGATTGGCCCGCGCCTCGACATAGGCGCAGATCGCGCGCGCCTCGGGCGGGTATTGCAGGAAATGGCTGTGCTTGTAGCTGTCGGTTGCCAGGATCGGATTGGTCATCGGGGGATGGTCTCGCGCGCTGGCGGCTCGCAATGGGCCGCCCCGGCCCGCTTA
Source organism: Novosphingobium sp. FSW06-99 (assembly GCF_001519065.1). Classification (GTDB taxonomy): domain Bacteria; phylum Pseudomonadota; class Alphaproteobacteria; order Sphingomonadales; family Sphingomonadaceae; genus Novosphingobium. Next base: position 208,567 of record NZ_KQ954257.1, on the reverse strand, counting down.
CAGGCCTGCCGGGCGTTCGCCCAGCCCGCAAGCGGCCCGTTCAGGCAGGATAAAGTCGCCGTCGGATAGCGCAACGTCCATCGCATGAGTCGGACCGTTCCAGACCAGTACCGCGCCCTTTCGGGCCGCGCGGGACGGTGCGATGTCGTGCGCGATGCAGACAGGAGACCCATGATGAAAACGATCCCGGCCCTGCTGGCCGCCAGCCTTTGCCTCGCCCCGCTTTGCGCGCAGGCCGCCCAAATGGCCGATCCGGCGCAACAGGCGCGCGCCGCGCTGAACGCGCAACAGGCCGCACTGGCCCAGGCGCAACTCGACCAGGACGCCGCCAACTTACGCGCCTATCATCAGGCGCTGGCCGCCCGCGCGGCCACGATCCGCCACGAACGCGCCGCCTACAGGGCGCAAGTGCGCCAGTACCAGCAGGCGATGCAGGCCTGGCAGGCCCAGGTCCACGCCTGAGCAGGTCCGGGCGGCCTGAACAGGCCGCCCGGCCGCCGGTGTCAACCGATCAGAAGCCTGCGCCGAAGGTCAGGAACCACTGGCGCGGGGCAATCGGATAGGCGGAGTAGCTGTTGGTGGCCGAACCGATCGACAGCGTCGAGACGCCGGTTTCCTTGGTCAGGTTGGTCACGTTGAGGCTGAGGTCGGCCTTGGCGACATGCAGCGCCTCGGCCGGCAGCTTGATCCCGATCCGCGCCGAGGCGAGGAAGTACGACGGCACGCTGGTGTCGTTGACATACGTCGCATAGCGCTTGCCGACATAGTCACCGATCGCCTGTACTTCGATCGGGCCCAGGTTGAACGTGGCAACGGTCTTGTTCATCCAGGTGGGTGTGCCGGGGATGACTTTGCCGCATGTCGGGACCACGCCACCCTGCACGGTATAGCCGCCGATGCAGGTGCCGGTGGCCGCACCGATGCCCGTGGCGGTCTGCTGATAGTCGCTCTGATAAGTCGAACGGTTCCACGACACCGCGTTGTACAGCGAGGCGTGCGGCCCGAAGTGGAGCGTCAACGCGCCGTCGACGCCATCGGTGTGAACGCTGCCGACATTGACCAGGATCGAGGTGCCACCGGTGATCCCGCTGCCGGCGATGCCGCCGGGGTTGGTGTTGATCGCCAACTGACGGTTGTTGAACACCACGTGGTAGTAATTGACCTGGGCCTCGATCGCCGAGATCGGCGAATTGTCGAACGTGCGATGCGTGCGCAGACCCACTTCATAGGTCCAGCTTTCCTCCGGCTTGCCCTCGTCGGCAAAGGTGTTGAACGCCGCCTGGCTGCCGGTGAACCACGGCGACAGCGATGCGCCGCCGAGATAGGTCATGTACTGGCGCAAGTTCTTCTGCACGTTCAGGTAGACCTGTTCGTGCTCGGTCAGATCGTATTTCGCGCCGAACGCGGGCAGAAACCAGCGCAAAGTGTCGATGCGCCCTTGCGGCAGACCGCCCGACAGGCCCGACAGCGATGCGGTAATCGGCTGCACCGGATACCAGCCATTGGCCCATTGCGCGCTGGTCTTGATCCCGGCTTCGATGTTCAGGCGGTCGTTGACGCGCCAGTCGTCCTGCACGTGCAATTGCAGGTCTTCGACCCGCGCTTCGCCCTGGTACTGGGTGAACAGCGGATTGCTGGGGCGGATATAAGGGGTGAAGCTGGCCGGATCGGCCGCATCGGCGCCATACCAGCGGCGGAACTGCGTGGTGCTGTTGTGTTCGAACCAGCCGCCCACTTCGATCTTGTGTGCTCCAAGGTCGAGATGCAGCGCCGAGACAATGCCTTCGCGATCGATGCGGTATTCGGTGGTGCGGATCACGATCCCCGAACCGCCGGTCGCGGCGACCAGCGCGGCGCCAAGCGCGGCATTGCCCACGCCGTTGCCATTGGCGGCAAAATGGGTGTCAGTGGCATAGTTGGGATCGAGATAGGCCTGGATCGTGGTGATCGACTGGCCGAGCGCGCCCGCCACCACGCCGACGCCGTCGTCATGATGGAAATAGACCTGGTTCGACCAGTCGAGCTTGTCGGTCAGGTGCGCTTCGTACTTGAGATAGCCGAGATAGTCGGTGCGCTGCGCATCGGAATAATAGTTGTTGTAGTTGCTGCCCTGCGCCGCCGGGGTGTTGCCGTACTGGTCGAGATAGCCCTGATAGGCGCCATAGTTGGGATAGAAATAGGGCCGGGTATACGGCGTATAGCCCTGCGCCGCAGTCGTCGTGGGCACGCGATAGCTGGTGGCGTCCTCGTTCGGCTCGGTCTTTTGCGAATAGTCGAAATAGGCCGTCAGCTTGCCCGCGCTGTCGTCATGCACCAGCTTGGCATTGGCCTGCCAGCCGCCCTGGATGCCGTCAAAGTCCCACGCGCGCGACCGCTGGCGCACCGCGGCCAGCGTGATGTAAGTGTTCTTGTCGGGGCCGATCCCGCCAGTATCCACCCGCGCATAAGTCCGCGACGTGCCATAGCTGCCGACAGTCTCCGCCACGTCCATGCCAAGCGATTTCTTGGGGTCGAGCGTGAAGGTTTCAATCGCGCCGCCCAGGTTGCTGGTCGACGGGGTGCCCAGATCGCCTGCACCGGTCGACACCACCGAGCGGCCGACCAGTTCGGAAATCACCGCGCGCTGGGGCGACAGACCGTTGTAGTTGCCATAGTTCTGGTCGCCCAGCGGCAGGCCGTCGAGGGTGTAACCCAATTGCTGGAAGTTGAAGCCATGGATGAATATCTGCGCGTTCTGTTCGTTGTTACCCCAGGGGTCTGCGCTGATGTAAAGCACACCGGGCAGCGTTTCGATCGCCTTGAGCGGTGAAACACCGGGCAGGATCTTCTGGATTTCGACGGCGGTGATCGCCGTGGCCGACCGGGTCGGCTTGGCCGTGACGACGATCGTGTCGGCCACGTCGGCGGCAGGCGCGACTGCTGCCGGGGCGGCATCTTCGGCGCGGGCCAGACCTGCGTGCGAGGCCGCCATCAAGGCGACAAGCGAAAGCGACGCGCGAAGCGTGTGCGGAAAAGTCATGTCATGCTCCCTGGGGGGTATGGAGAACAAGCCATCTGGAGTGGCTTCCCCCGCGCCGTTAGGGCGCACCCGTGACAGAGCGACGACAGCGCTGTGACAGCGCCTGTCTTATTTGACCGGAGCGTTCACCCGCCGCGCTGCAGCAGGACCACCGGGCTGCCCTCGAACGCGTGTTCGCCATAGGCGACAAACCCGAGGCGCCCTGCCACAGCCAGCGAGGCGTGGTTGTCGGGATCAATCATGCAGACAACCCGGCGCGCGCCGTGCACGCGGTCGAACCAGTCGAGTGCCGCGCGCGCAGCCTCTGTCGCATAGCCTCGCCCCCATACGGTCTCGCCAAAGATCCAGCCCACTTCGGGCACATCGTCAAAGCCGTCGAACCCGCGCCAGGTGTGGAACACGCCGCAGACACCCACCACATCGGACTGGCCGTGTTCGCGCACGATGAAATTGCCATAGCCATAAAGCGCCCAACTGCCGGCATTGCGGGTCAGCCGCGTAAATTCGTCAGCCATGCCGGTCGGACGGTTGCCCAGATGGCGTCGCACCGCCTCGGGCGCGAGAATTGCGGCAAGGCCCGCCAAATCAGCCGCTTGGGGCCGCCACAGGTCAAGCCGGTCGGTGGTGAGGACAAGTGCGGTCATGGCAATCCGCTAGAGCAACCGTTCCAGCCCATGCAACGCCAAACCGACCAGTCCGCCGACCAGGGTGCCATTTATACGGATGAATTGCAGATCGCGCCCGACCGCGCTTTCGATCCGCCGCGTCACCGTGCGGGCATCCCAGCGCCGCACGGTTTCCGACACGATCCGCACGATGCCATCACCGTGGCGGCTGGCCAGCCCGGTCAGCGCGCGGCGGGCAAAGCGGTTGATCGTGGCGCGCGTTGCCGGGTCTTCACCCAGCGCGCGGCCAAATCCAGCCAGCCCCTTGCGCAGGCCGCCCATCCCCGAGGCACCGCGCAACTGCGCGATCAGGCTGGTGCGGCTGCGTTCCCACAGCGCGTCGAGCCAGGCGGCAAACGCCGGGTTGGCCAGCGCCTCGGCCTTTATCCGCGCCACGCGTTGCCCCATTGCCTGATCGTGGATCAGGTCGTGGGCCAGCGAGCCCAGCATTTCGTCGATTTTCTGCCGCAAGGGATGCACGGGATCGACCAGCGTTTCGGCCAGCAACGCGTAAAGCGCATCGAGCAGCGCATTGGCCAGCCGGTCGTCGAGCCGGGTCCAGCGCATCAGGGTGCTGGCCCGGTCATGGATCATCGTGCGCAGCGCCGCCTCGTTGGCTTCGAGCAGCGCGCCCGCGCGGCGCAACACGCTGTCGATCAGCGGACGATGCCGCCCGTCGGCGATCATCCCTGTCAACACCTGGCCCAGCAGCGGGGCCAGATCGATCCGTTCGATCTGCGTGCGCAGCAGCGCCTTGGCCGGGCGGCCGACTTTGTCGGGATCGAGCGCGGTCAACACTTCGGCCAGCAGGCTGGTCACCGAATCGCCGATCCGCGCCGCCTCGGGCGCGGGGCGGGCGAGATAATCACCCAGCACGCGGGCCACATCGAGCCGTTGCAGCCGCCGCGCCACCACTTGCGGAGTCAGGAAATTGGCGCGCAGAAAGGCCGCCATGCTGTCGGCAATGCGATCCTTGTTGACCGGGATGATCGCGGTGTGCGGGATCGGCAGGCCAAGCGGACGCCGGAACAGTGCGGTAACGGCAAACCAGTCGGCCAGACCACCGACCATCGCCGCTTCGGCAAAAGCCACCAGGTAGCCCCAGCCGGGCGCCCGCGTCGCCAAGTGGCGGGCCACCACGAACAGCAGCGCCATGGCCACCAGCAGACCGGTCGCCGCCAGCCGCATGCGCCGACCGGGATCGGCGGGGAACAGCCCGACCGGATGGCGCCGGGCGGCCGTCACTCCGCCGCGTGCAACCCGCTGGCGGGCACGACGTCTGCGGCTGCGACCGGGGTGTTCGCTTCAGGTGACAGGAACCGCCGTGCCAGCCATGGGCCGACCCGCTTTTCCAGCCCGTCGGCCAGGCTGAACCCGGCTGGGACGATCAGCAGCGTCAACAGCGTCGACAACGTCAACCCGCCGATTACCACGATCCCCATCGGGCTGCGCCAGCCACCATCGCCGCCCAGCGCCAGCGCGGTCGGTACCATCCCGGCGACCATCGCGACCGTCGTCATCACGATCGGCTGCGCGCGCTTGTGTCCGGCTTCGCTGATCGCGGTGTGCTTGGTCTTGCCCGCCGCCATTTCTTCCAGCGCAAAGTCGATCAGCAGAATCGAGTTCTTGGCGACAATGCCGAACAGCATCAGCATGCCGATGAACACCGGCAGCGAAATCGCGTTGCCCGTCACCGCCAGCAGCAGCAATCCGCCCAGCGGCGCCAGAAACAGCGAACCCATGTTGACCAGCGGCGAAATGAACCGGTGATAGAGCAGCACCAGCACCGAAAACACCAGCAATACCCCGGTACCCAGCGCGGCCGCGAAATTGCGCATCAGCTCCTGCTGAAAGCGGTCTTCCCCGGCCGCCTTGTTGAACACGCCATCGGGCAGATGTTGCATGATCGGCAAACGGTTGATCGCATCCATCGCGATGCCCTTGGGCAGGCCCGGTGGCAGATCGGCACCGACAAACACGCGGCGGCTCTGGTTATAGCGCTGGATGGTGGTCGGGCCCGAACCGAACGCAATCGTCGCCACGCGCGACAGGGGCACCGAATCCCCGGTAACGGTGGGCACCGGCAGGTTTTCCAGCGTGGTCAGATCGCGCCGCGATTGCACCGGCAGTTCAACCCTGATCGGGACCTGGCGGTCCGACAGCGAGAACTTGGCGCTGTTCTGGTTGATTTCGCCCTGGGTCGCGATGCGGATCACCTGGCTGAGCGTCTGGGTGGTGACGCCGAGCGAGGCGGCCAGATCGAAATGCGGGGTGATGACAATTTCGGGCCGGCGCAAGTCGGCGCTGATCCGCGGTGCCACCACCTGCTTGAGCCCGTTCATCTGGTTGACCAGCGTCTGCGCGGTGTGTTGCAGCAGATCGGGGTCCGATCCCGACAACATCACGCTGATCGCGCGGCCCGACCCGCTGCCCGGCCCCGACCCGTTCTGGTTGGCAAAGCTGATCCGTGCATCGGCCAGTTTTTGCAACTGCGGGGTCAGATCGCGCTCAAACCGCACCGAACCGCGCAAGTGATCGGGGTGAAACAGGTTGAACGTGTGGGGATGAAGCTGAATGTAGATATCGGCGTGGGCCTCGCGGATGTCTTCCAGCGCGATCGACACTTCGGGTTGGCGCTCGATCAACGCCAGCACCTGGTCGGTCTTGGCCTCGGTCTGGCGGATCGTGGTGCCGGGCACCATTTCGATCACCACCTGGCTTTCATTGATATCGGTATCGGGAAAGAACTGGGTCGGCAGCGCCGCCATCAGCACGACCGTCAGCACCAGCGCACCAAAACCGATGCCCATCATCCACAAGCGGTGATCGACCAGCCGCGCACGCACGCGCTGCACGATCCAGTCAAACCACACCGCCTGCGCCCCGCCGCCCAGACGCGCCAGCACGCCGCCCAGCACGACAATCGCGCCAGCGGCCAGCAGACCGCCGGCCAAGGCTGCCAGCGGTGCCACCAGGCCGGGCAATGTCATCGCCGACAACGGCTGATAGATGGCCATCAGCGCCATGCCGAAACCGACCAGCGCCGCCACCCCGATCGCGACCGGTACCAGCGGATACCACCAGGACGCGCGCCGAGCGACCATGCCCACGCGCCGCGCGGCGGCCTTTCTGGTGTCGAGCGACCAGTGCAGCACCACCATATAGCGGTCCATCCATGCGCCGCCGCCATGTTCGCGTTCGCCTTGCGCCGACAGGAAATAGGCCGCCACCATCGGCGTGATCATCCGCGCCACCAGCAGCGAAAACAGCACCGCAACGACCACGGTCATGCCGAAATTCTTGAAGAACTGCCCCGACACCCCCGGCATCAGCGCCACCGGCAGGAACACCGCGACGATCGAGAACGTGGTGGCCACCACCGCCAGCCCGATTTCGTCGGCGGCATCGATCGCGGCCTGGAACGGCGTCTTGCCCATATGGATATGGCGCACGATGTTCTCGATCTCGACGATCGCGTCATCGACCAGCACACCCGCCACCAGCCCGAGCGCGAGCAGCGACATCGTGTTGAGCGTAAAGCCCATCAACGTCATCACCCAGAATGTGGGGATCGACGACAGCGGGATGGCCAGCGCCGACACGATCGTCGAGCGCCAGTCGCGCAGGAAAAAGAACACCACGATCACCGCCAGCACGGCGCCTTCGACCATCGCCGACATCGAGCTGTGATACTGGTCGCGGGTATATTCGACCGAATTGAACAAGTTGGTGAAACGGATGCGGTGGCCCTGTTCGGCTTCCAGCTTGTTTAGTTCAACGACGGTGGCGTCATAGACCGAAACATCGGATTCGCCGCGCGCGCGCGCGATGCTGAAGGTCACCACCGGCTTGCCACGGAACTTGGCGATCGAGGTCACTTCGCTGAAACCGTCGCGCACATCGGCCACGTCGGCCAGTCGCACGGTGTGCCCCATCGCCAGCCCGACCTCGACCTGTGACAGGTCGAACGCGGTGTGGGCATTGCCCAGCACGCGCACGGCCTGGCGCGATCCGGCAACTTCGGCCTTGCCACCGGCGGCGTTGATATTGACCTGGCGCAGCGCCGCGTTGATCTGCGTGGCGGTTACCCCCTGGTCCATCATCCGCGCCGGATCGAGCGTGACGGTAATCTCGCGATCGACCCCGCCCGACCGTTTGACTTCGGCCATGCCCGGAATCGCCAGCAACCGCTTGGCCACCGTGTCGTCGATGAACCATGACAACTGTTCCATCGTCATGTCGTCGGCCGACACCGCGAAATAGGCGATCGGGTCGGATGATGTTTCGGCCTTGAACACTTGCGGTTCGAGAATGCCTTCCGGCAATTCGCCACGCACGCGATCGACCGCGTTCTTCACTTCGTTGACTGCCGCGTTGATGTCCTGCCCGATCTTGAACTGGACCTGGGTGGTCATCTGGCCTTCTTCGGCGGTCGAGGTCAGCGTATCGACCCCGGCGATCGAGCGCAGGCTGGATTCGATCTTCTGGGTGATCTGGTTTTCAATCTCGGTCGGCGCGGCGCCGGGCTGCGAGATCGACACGATCACCACCGGGAATTCGATATCCGGCTGATTTTGCACTTTCATCGTCAGAAACGAGAACACGCCGATCACGGTCAGCCCGAGAAACAGCACGATCGGCACCACCGGGTTGCGGATCGACCAGGCGGACAAGTTCCGGAAATTCATGGCCTGGGTCCAATCAAGGTGCGGACGGGGCGGAACCGCCCTGGCCGCTGTGGTCGGACACCGGTTTGACTTTGTCGCCGGGGTTGAGGAACCCGCCCGCACGCAGCACGACGCGTTCGTTGCCGCTCAGCCCCTTGGTCACGGCGATACCGGCAGGCGTCACTTCACCGGTGGCGACCGCCCGGCGTTCGACTTTGTTGCCGGACCCCACCACATAGACATAGGCGCCGTTGGCATCCGACAGGATCGCCGAAGCCGGCAGCACCGGCGCGGTGACCGAGCCCGAACGCAGCGTCGCGGTGGCAAAGCCCCCCGGCCGCAGCGCCTTGTCGAACGGCAGCGCGATCCGCGCGATGCCCTGGCGCGAGGTGGCATCGATCACCGGGGCCAATTGCCAGATATGCCCGGTGAAATGCTGCGTGGTGCCCACCGGGATCACGTCGGCGGGATCGCCCACCGCCATCCGCGCCAGACTGCTTTCGGACAGGCGCGCCTGCATTTCGAGTTCGCCGTCGCGCGCAATACGGAACAATGTGCCGCTCGCCGAACTGACGATCTGGCCCGGTTCGACCTGTCGCGTCAGCACCAGACCGGCCTCGGGCGCGGTGACATCGAGCCGCGCGGCGCTGGCGCGCAATTGCGCGAGCGAGGCGCGCGCAACGCGCACCTGGGCCACGGCGGAATCGCGCGTGGCCACCAGTTGTTCGATATCGGCGGTGGAAATGAACCCGTTGGCGACCAGCTTGAGCGAGCGATCGAGCTTGCTCTGGGCCAGCCTGGCATTGGCCTCCTGCACTTCGACCGTTGCAGCCTGACTGGCGATTTCCTGGGCCTGGACCGAGCGGTCGACCACCGCCAGAACCTGGCCCTTGTTCACCCAGCTTCCGGCATCGACCAGCACTTGTACCACCCGGCCACCTTCACCGGCGATGCCGACGGGCAGATCGCGCCGCGCGGCGATTGCGCCGCTGGCGGTCACGGTGCCAGCCACGGTAACCTGGCCCGGCACGATCACGGTCACGGTCTGGGCATTGCTGTCGTCGGATGGGGCGGCGGCCGGCGTCAGCCAACGATCGAGCGCATACCAGCCAAGCAGCAGCAGCATCGCGGCGGCCAGCCCGGCCAGCAGCAGTTTGCGCGAGACACCGGCCGGCGGAACTTCGGTCGGGCGATCGACCGGTGTCGCCGTGGCCGTCCGGGGCGCACCCGTTCTGCTCGTTCCCGTACCGGTCGTGATCGTATCCACCTACCCAAACCCCAATTCGTTTGCCCCGATCGGCGCAGCGCACAACGCATGCCGACAGCGCCTGCACGCAAGACACCCGCCCGCACCAGCCTGGCCCGATCCAAAGCCTGCGTTACCAAGTCCCGCGTGACTTTAGAGCGCCAACCGACAAGCTGCAAATCGCGCTCTACGAACAACTTGTGACCAAAATAACCGCGCTTTTTGCACGCGCAAACTGGCGCAATCATCGCGCCAATGCAACAGGGCCGCCGGTCGTTCACGACCAGCGGCCCGTTTTGCAGTCCAGCCCGACCAAACCCGGCCCGGACCCGTCAATATTTCTGCTGACGCTCGTAGAGTTCGCGGTAATGCTGAATGCGCGTTACGCGCAGACCCTGCATCCCCGACCGATCGACCGCGCGTTGCCACGAGGCGAATTCTTCGAGCGTCAGGTTGTAGCGTTCGCACACTTCATCGATGGTCAACAGCCCGCCATTGACGGCGGCCACCACTTCTGCCTTGCGGCGCACCACCCAGCGGGTCGTGCTTGGCGGCGGCAGGCTGTCGATCGTCAGCGGCTCGCCCAGGGGTCCGATCACCTGGGAAGGCCTGATCTTCTGGTTTTCAATCATGGCAGTTCTCGTCGGCTTGGCGCGTCGTGCGCTCGATCAGCGGGGTTTCGCGGCTGTCACCATCTGTGCCTTGATTGTCTTTTCGATAGGTTGAATAGGTTGGGTTAACGAGATGTTGCGATCCATCATGGTGTTCGAGCATCTGCGCCGCGCCCCCGTGAAAACTGCCGGGTGGCAAGCGCGCACCGGTCGCGCGTGGCTGGCCCGTGCCCGTCTGCAATCGTCGCAAATCCTGAGCAGCCACCAGCCGGGCGCACAGTTCGCCCCATTCCAGGGGCCGCAGCGCCTGCGTCCCATCGCCCGTATCGAACGTGCGAGAATCGGAAAATGCCATGTTCATGAGGGTCTGTTACCCCCAACGTGGATAAAGGACGGTAAAGGCGCCCTTTACCTGTGATTAGGCATGATTAAGCCGAGGAAACCATAACGCGAGGGCGTTCCCGCCCCCAAACGTCGAGACCATGGCGCGCGCAATCAAAAGCGCCTATGGGGCGCCGATGACAGCCTCCGACACCCCGGTCGCCGATCCGGCGCGCCTGTTCGACTTGCCGCGCCCCGCGCGTGAATGCCGCATTGTTGTTGCCATGTCGGGCGGCGTCGACAGCTCGGTGGTGGCCGCACTCGCGGCCGCCAGCGGCGCCGAAGTGATCGGCGTTACGCTGCAGCTCTATGATTACGGCGCGGCGACCGGGCGCAAGGGGGCCTGTTGCGCCGGCGATGATATCCGCGATGCGCGCGCCGTGGCCGATCGGCTGGGCTTTGCGCACTATGTGTTCGACCACGAATCGGATTTTCGCGCCGCCGTCGTCGAACGCTTTGCCGACGACTATCTGGCAGGCCGCACGCCGATCCCGTGCATCCGCTGCAACATGGGGCCAAAGTTCACCGACTTGTTGCGCATGGCGCGCGATCTGGGGGCCGATTGCCTGGCGACAGGGCATTATGTGCGCCGCGTGGCGGGGCCCGAGGGCATTGCGTTGCACCGCGCGCTCGATCCGGCGCGCGACCAGTCCTACTTTCTTTATGGTACGACCGACGACCAACTGGCCTATCTGCGCTTTCCGCTGGGTGGCCTGCCCAAGAGCGACGTGCGGGCGATTGCCGCCGCGATGGGGCTGGGCGTCGCCGCCAAGCCCGACAGCCAGGACATCTGTTTCGTTCCCGATGGCGACTATGCCCGCGTGGTCAGCGCCATTCGCCCCGAAGGGACGCGGCCCGGCGAGATCGTCCATGCTGCCACCGGGGCGGTGTTGGGCACCCACAAGGGGATCATCCACTACACCGTCGGCCAGCGCCGCGGGCTCGACATCGGCGGTCTGGCCGAACCGCTCTATGTCGTCGCGCTCGACGCAGGGCAGGCGCGCGTGCTGGTGGGGCCGCGCGCCATGCTGGCGGTGGCGCGCGCAAGACTGGGCGATACCAACCGGATCGGCGCGCTGCCCGACGGCGCAACGCTGACCGCCAAAGTGCGCTCGCTGGCCAAGCCCGTGCCGATCACGCTCGAAGGCCCGCTGGGCGAAGGCGCGGCCACCACCATCCGCTTTCGCGATCCCGAACTGGGCGTCGCGCCCGGGCAGGCGGCCGTGCTCTATGCCGGTGAACGCGTGGTCGGCGGCGGCTGGATCGAACAGACCGAGGCCGCCGCCTGAACGATCTTTCCGATTGCTGACATTCATGTCATTATCTCCCAAACAGAAATGGGAGAGACACGATGGCCAGCCTTGCAGCGGCGGATGCCAGACCGGGCGCCACCGGCGATATCCAGACCGATCGCGGCAATCCGCACTGGACCCGCTATCCCGGCGATGCCGCGCTCGATGCGATACCGGGTGAAGATGGCTGGCCGGTGATCGGCACCACGTTCATGCAACTGGCCGATCCCGACCGCTTTGCCCGGCGCATGGTGGCCACGTATGGACCGGTCTATCGCACCCGCAGCTTTGGCCAGCGCGGGGTCGAACTGATCGGGCCCGAAGCCAACGAGCTGGTGCTGTTCGATCGCGACCGGCTGTTTTCCAGCGAACAGGGCTGGGGCCCGCTGCTCAACCTGCTGTTTCCGCGCGGACTGATGCTGATGGACCACGAGGCGCACCGGATCGACCGGCGCGCACTGTCGGTGGCGTTCAAGCCCGAACCGATGAAGGCCTATTGCGACTTGCTGGGCCGCGACATCGCCGCCACCGTGCAGGGCTGGGGCAATGGCGCAGACCGTTTCACCTTGCGCATGTACGACGCGATCAAGGCGCTGACCCTGCAGACCGCCGCCACCAGCTTTCTGGGCATTCCGCTGGGGCCCGAGGCGGACCGGCTGAACCAAGCGTTCACCGCGATGGTCCAGGCGGCGGTCGCCCCGATCCGGCGCCCGCTGCCGTTCACCGCGATGGGGCGCGGCGTGGCCGGGCGTCGGCTGATGGTGGACTGGTTCACCCGCCTGCTCGAAACCCGCCGCGCCGACCCCGGCCAGGACATGTTCAGCCAGTTTGCGCTGGCCACGCGCGAGGATGGCACGCTGCTGCCGCCCGACGTGGTGGTCGATCACATGATCTTTCTGCTGATGGCCGCGCACGACACGATCACGTCGTCGTTCACCACGCTGATCTGGCAACTGGCGCAAAATCAGGACTGGCAGGACCGGTTGCGCGCCGAGGCGCTGGCCACCACCGGCGGCACGGTGCGCGCGCTGGCGCATGGCGATCTGGCGCGGATGGAGCTGACCGACCTGGCGTTCAAGGAAGCCTTGCGCATGATGCCCCCGGTCCCCGCGCTGCCGCGCCGGGCCTTGCGCGATTTCACCTTCATGGGCCACCCTATCCCGGCGGGCACCAATGTCGGCATCAACCCGGCGCTGGTCCATACCGACCCCGGGCTGTGGCCCGATCCCGACCGGTTCGACCCGTTGCGCTTTACCCCCGACAAAGTCGCCGCACGGCACAAATATGCCTGGGTTCCGTACGGCGGCGGGGCGCATATGTGCCTGGGGCTGCATTTTGCCACGATGCAGACACGCATTCTGGCCTATCACGTGCTGACCCGCTATCGCATCGAGGCCGCACCGGGCTATGCCCCGCGCTGGCAGGCCTGGCCGATTCCGCGTCCGCGCGACGGGTTGCGGCTGGAATTGCGGCGAATCTGTTGACGCGCCCGCCCACTGTCGATATGGGCGCGCCTTTCCTGCGGGCTTGCCCGCCTGTTCCGTCGCGCCGGTTGGCCGGGCTTTGCCGCCCAGTTATCCGGACCCACGCACGGGGCATGAACCGGATCAACACTGGCACAAACCCGAGATTGTTCGGCCGCCCCCTGGTTCCGGGGTAACCGAGCGGACCGCACAGGACGAGAAACGAACAGACATGGCCAACACGCCGCAAGCCCGCAAGCGCATCCGTCGCAATGAAAACCGCGCCGCCATCAATGGCGCGCGCCTCTCGCGCATCCGCACTTTCGTCAAGAAAGTCGAAAGCGCCATCGAAGGCGGCGACAAGTCGGCCGCCGCCGAGGCGCTGAAGGCAGCGCAGCCCGAACTGGCGCGTGGCGTGGCCCGTGGCGTGATGCACAAGAACACCGTGGCGCGCAAAGTGTCGCGCCTGTCGAAGCGCGTCGCCGCGCTCTGATTCGCATCGCCCTGGCAGGTCCACTATGGACCTAGTCCCAGGTGATTATGACGAGTGGTGCCTGTCGGGCACCAGCCATGAGGCCGGCGTATTGCACGTCGGCCTTTTTGCTGCCCGTTCGATGACAGATCGGTGACACGGCCGCGCGCGCTAAATGGCGGATTCATCGCGATTCGCGAGGGTCTATAAAATTAATCTTTTGTTTTCATAGCTTTAGAAAATTTCCAAGCTGTCACTTGAGTCAAGGCGATTTATTTCAGATTCTTTGCGCAGTTCCGCTTGCGAATCCCGCCCACTCGCCAATAGACAGGTTGCGACACTCGCCGCGTGGCCGTCTGGCAGAGACAGCTTTCGCGGGCGGGGATCACAGAACTTAAGCAATCAATCGGTCGGTTGGACACATGTCTGATCGGGTGGGGACTTAGTTGCTGTCGCACCAGGGGCTTGGTGTGGCGCGCTCGACATGCGGGACCATAACGTAGTGAAGATCGACGATTACATGACTGGCGCGACCCCCGGACGTGGCCAGCCGCAAGGTGCCAATGCGCGCGGTCTCGGCCAGATGGCGCATGGGCAGACCGACGGACGCAAACCGCGCGATCATGCCCCTGCAGACGACAGCGAAGCGGTCGGCCTGGCCGCCGACTGGGCCGACATCAGCCAAGGCCTGAAAAAGGACCTCGGCCCGCAGCTTCACAGCCAGTGGATCAAGCCGATCCAGGTCGGCACGTTCTGCAAGGAAACCGGCACGCTGGACTTGTTCCTGCCGACCGAGTTTTCCGCCAACTGGGTGTCGGACCGCTTTGCCGATCGCCTGTCGCTGGCCTGGAAGATCGCCCGTTCAGAAGTGCGCCAGGTGCGCATCAGCGTGCACCCGCGCCGCCGTGCGATGCCCGACCTGCGCCTGCCCGGCGAAAGCCCGGCCACCGCGCCGCGCGCGCCCGCCCCGGTCAGCGCGGTCGAGGCGCTGTCGGGCGCCAGCGCCGGGCTCGATCCCTCGCTGACGTTCGCCGAATTCGTGTCGGGCGCGGGCAACGTGCTGGCGGTCAATGCCGCGCAGCGCATGGCCGCGATCGAACAGCCCCAGTTCTCGCCGCTCTACCTCAAGGCCTCGACCGGCCAGGGCAAGACCCACCTGCTCCACGCCATCGGCCACGCCTATGCCGCCGCCCGTCCCGGCGCGCGCATCTTCTACTGCTCGGCCGAACGCTTCATGATCGAATTCGTGCAGGCCATGCGCAGCCACGAAATGATCGAATTCAAGGCGCGCTTGCGCGGATTCGACTTGCTGCTGGTCGATGACATCCAGTTCATCATCGGCAAATCGAGCACCCAGGAAGAATTCCTCCACACCATCGATGCCCTGCTGGGCGCTGGCAAACGCCTGGTCGTCGCCGCCGATCGTGCGCCCCAGGCGCTCGACGGGGTCGAACAACGCCTCCTGTCGCGCCTGTCGATGGGCCTGGTCGCCGATATCCAGCCCGCCGACATCGATCTGCGCCGCAAGATCCTCGAACACCGCCTGACCCGCTTCGGTTCGACCGCAGTGCCCGCCGATGTCATCGAATTCCTTGCCCGCACGATCAATCGCAACGTGCGCGAACTGGTCGGCGGACTCAACAAACTGATCGCCTATGCCCAGCTCACCGGCCAGCCGGTTTCGCTGCAACTCGCCGAGGAACAACTCACCGATATCCTGTCGGCCAATCGCCGCCGCATCACCATCGATGAAATCCAGCGCGCGGTGTGCCAGTTCTATCGCGTCGACCGCACCGAAATGGCCTCCAAACGCCGCGCCCGCGCGGTCGTGCGCCCACGCCAGGTCGCCATGTACCTCGCCAAAGTGCTCACCCCCCGCTCCTACCCCGAAATCGGCCGCAAGTTCGGCGGCCGCGATCACTCCACCGTGATCCACGCCGTCCGCCTGATCGAGGAACTGCGCACCCGCGACGCCGAAATGGATGGCGATGTACGGACACTGTTGCGGCAACTGGAAGACTGAGCGGAGGCTGAAACATGCCTCCGGCGGTTGTTTGAAGATGCCTCCGGCGGGCGTTTGAAGTATGCCTCCGGCGGGCAAGGGCCATCGCCCTTGCATCCCGTTATCGTCATAACCTGTATGCCGCCGCGCTGTTGCGCCCCGCCGCGAAGCGGCAGGATTGTCTCCCGGCGACAGGTCGAACCAAGACCAAACTCAGGGGATGCAAGGGCAATAGCCCTTGCCCGCCGGAGGCCGTTGACGCCCGCCGAAGGCCCTTAAAACGCCCCCCGATCAGACGTCGAGATTGGCGACGTTCAGCGCATTGTCCTGGATGAATTCGCGGCGGGGTTCGACGACATCGCCCATCAGGCGGGTCAGGATTTCGTCGGTCACGTCGGCGTCTTCGATCTTGACCTGCAGCAGCGTGCGGTGGTCGGGATCGAGCGTGGTCTCCCACAATTGGTCGGCGTTCATTTCGCCCAGGCCCTTGTAGCGCTGGACGGCCAGGCCCTTGCGCCCGGCAGCGAACACCGCGTCGAGCAACTGGCTGGGGCGGCCGATGGCATCGCCGGTGGTGGAGGCGCGTACGGGGGTCGCAGCGGCGGTATCTTCATCATCGCCGGTCGGGGCCTCGACGGGTTCGGCGGCGGCGGCGCTGGTGCGCACGAGGCGGGCCTTGCCGTCATAGACTTCGGCCTGTTCGGCGGCGAGGCGGTGGAGGCGGCGGGCTTCCTGGCTGACCAGGAAGCCGGGTTCGATCACGTGGTGGTCGGTCACGCCGCGCCACAGGCGCTGGATCAGGTATCCGCCTTCGGCCGCAATCTGCGCGCTCCAGCGGGCTTCGGGATCGCCACGATCGAGCCAGGCGGCGCCGCGCGCCAACGCGGCGGGGCGGGTTTCGTCGGTCAGCGCGGGATCGAACGCACCGGCCAGGGCCAGCGCCTCGACAATGGCGGGGTCATAGCGGCGCGGGACAAAGGCCATCAGGTCGCGCAGTTTGAGCGCGTGATCCATCAGCGTGACCAGGTCGGCGCCGGTGCGCGCGCCGCCGGCGGTTTCCAGCACCCGCCCGGCCAGGCCGGCATCGACCAGATAGCGGTCGAGCGCGGCGTTGTCTTTCAGATAGACTTCGCTGCGACCCTTGGAGACTTTGTACAGCGGCGGCTGGGCGATGAACAAGTGGCCCTGGCGGATGATTTCGGGAAGCTGGCGGTGGAAGAACGTCAGCAGCAGGGTGCGGATATGCGCGCCGTCGACATCGGCGTCGGTCATGATCACGATCTTGTGGTAGCGCAGCTTTTCGATGTTGAAATCGTCGCGGATGCCGGTGCCCATGGCCTGGATCAGCGTGCCGACTTCCTTGGAGCTGATGATGCGGTCAAACCGCGCGCGCTCGACGTTGAGGATCTTGCCCTTGAGCGGCAGGATCGCCTGGATCGTGCGGTCGCGACCCTGTTTGGCCGAGCCGCCGGCCGAATCGCCTTCGACCAGGAACAGTTCGCATTTGCTGGGATCGCGTTCCTGGCAATCGGCCAGCTTGCCGGGCAGGCTCGCGATATCCATCGCGCCCTTGCGCCGGGTCAGTTCGCGGGCCTTGCGCGCGGCTTCGCGCGCGGCCGCGGCGTCGATCACTTTGTGGATGACGGCCTTGGCATTGGCGGGGTTTTCTTCCAGCCACTGGTTCATTTTGTCGGCCATCAGGCTTTCAAGCGGCTGGCGCACTTCGGAACTGACCAGCTTGTCCTTGGTCTGGCTGGAAAACTTGGGATCGGGCAGTTTGACCGAGACGATCGCGGTCAGCCCTTCGCGCATGTCGTCGCCCGACAGGGTGACTTTTTCCTTTTTGAGCAGGCCCGAGCGTTCGGCATAGCCGTTGATCGTGCGGGTCAGCGCGGCGCGGAACGCGGCGAGGTGCGTGCCACCGTCGCGCTGTGGGATGTTGTTGGTGAAACACAGCACGTTTTCATAATAGCTGTCGTTCCACTGCAACGAGACATCGATGCCGACACCGTCGCGATTGGCCGAGATGGCGATCGGATCGGGCACCAGCGGCTGTTTGTTGCGATCGAGATATTTGACGAACGCCGCAATACCGCCTTCGTAATAGAGATCGTGTTCCTTGACTTCGGCATGGCGCTTGTCGCGCAGCAGCACGCGCACGCCCGAATTGAGGAACGCCAGTTCCCGATAGCGGTGTTCCAGCTTGTCGAAATCGTACTCGGTGACGTTCTTGAAGGTGTCGTGGCTGGCAAAAAAGGTCACGCGCGTGCCCTTTTTCATCTTGCCATCGATCACCGGCGCGGGTCCGCGTTCGATCAGCGGGGCAACGGCATCGCCATGCTGAAAGCGCATCCAGTGTTCCTTGCCGTCGCGCCAGATCGTCAGTTCCAGCCATTCGGACAGCGCGTTGACCACCGACACGCCCACGCCATGCAACCCGCCCGAAACTTTGTAGGCATTGTCGTCGCTGGTGTTTTCGAATTTCCCGCCCGCGTGGAGCTGGGTCATGATCACTTCGGCGGCGGAAATGCCTTCTTCGGAATGGATGCCGGTGGGAATGCCGCGCCCGTTGTCTTCGACCGAAACCGACCCGTCGGGGTTCAGTTCGATCAGCACCAGATCGCAATGCCCGGCCAGCGCTTCGTCGATGGCGTTGTCGGACACTTCAAACACCATGTGGTGCAGGCCCGATCCGTCGTCGGTGTCGCCGATATACATGCCGGGGCGTTTGCGCACCGCATCGAGCCCCTTGAGGACTTTGATCGAATCCGCGCCATAGGCATTGGTGTTGGGGATGTTTTCGTTGGTACTGGCCATCGTTTCGCCATAGCACCTGTCACAGGAATCCCAAGCTAAACCGCCACGTTTTGCACAGTGGCAAGCACGATGTCATCGATCGGCGGCGCGGGATTGTGCTTGGCCGGGATCATGGCACAACAGGGGCGATGCACCACGCTCTTGCCTCGCTGATTCTCGCCGCCGCGTTGATCGCCCCCGTGGTTCATGCCGCGCCCGATGCGGATGAGACCGCGTTTCGCCAGACTTATCGCACGCTGGTCGAAACCGACACCACGCTGGCGCATGGCGATTGCACGCTGGCGGCATCGCGCATGGCCGAAGTGTTGCTGGCGGCGGGCTTCACCCCCGATCGGCTGATCGCTTATGCCGCGCCCGGGCATCCGCGCGAAGGCGGGCTGGTGGCAATCTGGCCGGGGCGGTCGACCACGCTCAAACCGCTGTTGCTGATGGCGCATATCGATGTGGTCGAGGCACGGCGCGAAGACTGGCCGCGCGACCCGTTCGCGCTGGTCGAGGCGGATGGCTATTTCCACGCGCGCGGCGCCTATGACGACAAGGCGCATGCGGCAATCTTTGTCGATGCCATGGCGCGGCTGGCGCACGACCATGCCCGCCCCAAACGCACGATCAAGCTGGCGCTGACGTGCGGCGAGGAAACCAACGGCGCGTTCAACGGCGCGCAGTGGCTGGCCGAAAACCGCCGCGATCTGATCGATGCCGCGTTTGCGCTGAACGAGGGTGGCGGCGGGCGCACCAATGGCAAGCCGGTCATGGCAGGCGGCAAGATCATCGCCCAGACCATCCAGGTGGGCGAGAAGACCTTTGCCAATTTCCGCCTGGAAACGCGCAATCGCGGCGGGCACAGCTCTGCCCCGCGCCCCGACAATGCGATCTATCAATTGGCGCACGCGCTCGACCGGATCGAGGCATACCGCTTTCCGGTCGAATTCACCGACACCACGCGCGCCTATTTCCGCAGCGTTGGCGCAGCGCGTGGCGATGCCACCGGGCGCGCGATGGTCGCGCTGGCCGCGGACCCGACCGACAAGGCCGCGTTGTGGCAGGTGGATACCGACGCGTTCCTGCATGCCAATATCCGCACCACCTGTGTGGCCACCATGCTCGATGCCGGGCATGCCCCCAACGCGCTGCCGCAGCGGGCGGGCGCCACGGTCAATTGCCGCATCTTTCCCGGCCACAGCGTCGAGGAGATCGGGCATCAATTGGAGCGCGTGATCGGCGATCCCGAAGTGAGCGTGACCGCGCTGGCGCCCTTGCGCCCCGCGCCGCCACCGCCGCCGCTCGACCCCGCCGTGCTCGATCCGGCGCGGCGGCTGGTGGCGCAATACTGGCCGGGCGTGGTGCTCGCGCCCCAGATGGCCAATGGCTATACCGATGCGACATTCCTGACCGCCGTCGGCATCCCGACTTATGGCGTGCCGGGGCTGTGGAGCGATCCCGACGGCAATGGCGTCCACGGCCAGGACGAACGCATCGAAGTGCAATCGCTGCTGACCGGGCGAAAGTTTCTGAACGCGTTGATCCGCGTTTACGCATTCTAGTATTTGGGGGAGAACATCGATGATCGCACGCATTCTGGCCGGGGTGGCGCTCGCCACGCTGGCAAGCCAGGCCGCCCATGCCGAACAGGACCCGACCGAGACTGCGTTTCGCGCGACCTACAAGGAACTGGTCGAAACCAACACCACGCTGTCGAGCGGCAGTTGCACGCTGGCCGCGCAGCGGATGGGCGCGCATCTGAAGGCGGCGGGCTTTTCCGACGACCAGATCACCTATTTCGCCACGCCGGAACATCCCAAAGAGGGCGGGCTGGTCGCGGTGCTGCCCGGCACGTCGAACGCCGAAAAGCCGATCCTGCTGCTGGCGCACCTCGACGTGGTGGAAGCCAAGCGCGCCGACTGGACCCGCGACCCGTTCACGCTGATCGAGGAAGGCGGCTATTTCTGGGCACGCGGCACTCTGGATGACAAGGCGATGGCTGCAATCTGGGTCGATACGCTGGCGCGGCTGAAGGCGGGCCAGGTCAAGCTGCGCCGCACGGTCAAGCTGGCGCTGACCTGTGGCGAGGAAACCAGCGGCGCGTTCAACGGCGCCGAATGGCTGGCGCACAACAAGCGCGATCTGATCGACGCCGCCTTTGCCATCAACGAGGGCGGCGGCGGCCGCACCGACGGCAAGGGCCTGTCCGAAGGCGGGCATCTGGTGGCGATGTCGGTGCAAGTGGGCGAAAAGGCCAGCCAGGACTATCGCGTCGAAACGCGCAACGCCGGGGGCCACAGCTCGATCCCGGTGCGCGACAACGCGATCTACGAACTGTCGGATGCGCTGCTGCGGCTGCGCGATTATGATTTTCCCGCGGAACTGAACGACACCACGCGCGCGTTCTTTGCCAGGGCAGGTGCCGTCTATGGCGGGCCGGCGGGCCAGGCGATGCAGACCGTGGCCAGCGCCGCACCGGGCAGCGATGCCTTCAAACAGGCGGTGGCGCTGCTCGATCACGATCGCAGCTTTCACTCGACGCTGCGCACCACCTGTGTTGCCACCATGCTCAATGGCGGCCATGCCACCAATGCGCTGCCCCAGCGCGCCGATGCGATCGTCAATTGCCGCATCTTTCCCGGCCACAGCTTTGCCGAAATCAACACCGAGCTGACCAAAGTGTTCAACGATCCGGGCGTGACCGTCACCACCACCGACCCCGATCACCCGCTGGCCAAGGCCCCGCCGATGGACCCCACGGTGATCGGCCCGATCGAAACGCTGAGCGCGAAATATTTCCCCGGCGTGCCGCTGGTGCCGACGATGTCGACCGGCGCCACCGACGGCATCTATCTGGAAGCCGTCGGCATCCCGACATATGGCGCGCCGGGCATCTGGGCCAACCCCGACCTCAACGGCATCCACGGGTTGAACGAACATCTGGAAGTGGCCGCGCTGCTGAAAGGCCGCGCGTTCCTCTATGACCTGGTGCTGGCCTACGCGAAGTGAGATAAGCCCGGTTTAGCCCAAAAACCCGGCCAGCACGTCGGCGACGGCGGTCATGCCCGCCGCGTTGGGGTGGTAATAGGTGCCGTCATTGTTCGCGCGGTCGGCGTGGTTGCCGTTGACCCACGGCGTGGCAGAACAGATGGCGTGGGCGCGCGACAACGCGTCAACCGGTGCGATTTCGGCATGGGTATCGTGCGCGGCGCGGGCGGTGATGTCGGACAAGTGCGCGGCGACGCCCCGCAAGGCCTGCTGTTCGGGCTCGGTCAGGCCGGTCTGCGTGCAGGTCTCGCCCGGCGCGAACAGCGTGAAATACTGCACCAGGATCACCCGGGCCTGTGGCGCGCGGGTGTGAATCATGGCGATCGCGGTGTGCAGCGTCTGCGCCAGATGGGCCTCATCCTCGGCGGTGGGCAGCTTTACCGGCGGGCACGGGCCCTGAAAGATCGCCCGCGCCTGCTCGGGCGGGATGCGCGGGCAGGTCATCGCCATGACCGTGCCCAGATAGTTGAGATCGTTGCCGCCGACGGTGATGGTGACCAGCCGGGTCTGCGCGGTCACCGCATCGATCTGCGCAGGCACTTCGTCCCAGGCCTGCAGGATGTGCACGGCCCTGGCCCCCGAACAGGTGACGTCGGTCAGGGCCAGGTGCAGCCGGCCGGCGAGCAAGTGGGCATAGTTGGCGTCTGATCGCGCGCAGCGGTTGGGCGGCGTGTCGGCACTTTGCGCGATCCACGGCCCGGCCGCATAGGAACTGCCCATCGCGACATAGCCGCTGCCGGGCGCAAGGGATTTCGCCACAGCAAAGGCAGGGAACAGCAGGGCAAGCATGGCCCAGGTCAAGGCAGTGCGCATGGCAGTATCCTCTCGCCGCGGAAACACAGACATAGGCAATTCATCCAGTCGGCGTAAAGTGCGGCCGTATCGATCGGGAAAGGTGCGCGATGAAGCGGGTGTTGCTGGGGCTGGGCGTGCTGCTGCTCGTGCTGGCGGGTGGCTGGCTGTGGGTGTCGCCGCTCGGCGCGATGCACGCGCTGAAACTGTCGGCGCAGGCGGGCGATCGCGAAGCGCTGGCGCAAGAGGTGGATTTTCCCGCCGTGCGCCAATCGTTGAAAGACCAGTTGAACGCGGCGCTGCTGCGCGGCGGGGATCATTCGGGCGGGCTGGGCGCGATCGGCGCGCTGTTCGTGGCGGCGATCGGCGACCGGGTGGTCGATGCGGTGATCAGCCCCGACGGGATCAGCACGCTGGTCGATGCTGGCAAGCTGCGCAAGTCGGGGCAGGATGACGATCACGGCACGCGCGCGCATTGGGTAATCACCCGCCAGGGGCTGAACCGGTTTACCGCGCAGCCGGTGCGCGGCACCGACGACCGCCCGCCGACACTGGTGTTCACGCGCACCGGGCTGTCGTGGCGCCTGACCGATATCGTGCTGCCGGTGGATGCGGCGAAATAGACGCTATTTCAGGAAATCGCGGATCGCATCGTTGAGGAACTTGCCGTCGCCCGGCCCGGCGGCGGCGCCCGCCGGGTGGCCCCACAGGCTGGGGATCGGTTTGAACACCACATGGCGGATGAACCCCGCCTCGTAGCGGGCATCGCCGACCGGAAAATAGAGATCGGTGGCACCGGGCATATAGAGCACCGGGGCGGTGATGCTGCGCAGCGCGTGTTCGATATTGCCGTCGTGTCCGGGCGTGGTGCCGACATCGTGGCGTTGCCAGGCACGGGCCTGCAGGATCAAGTTGTTGGCATCGGCGCCGGGGATGAATTTTGTGCGATAATCGGCCAGGACTTGGGTAAAAGTCGTGCCTGCGGGCGCGCCCTGGCGCCACAGTTCGCGGCGCCACCATTCCTGCGAATAGAGCCAGGCGGTCCACACCAGATTGAACGCCTCGATCCCCTTGGCCGGCTGCACGATGTAATCGCCCCCGGCAAACACCGGGTCGGCGGTGATCGCGGCAATCTGGCTTTCCAGCCGGACCACGCCGTGGCCATAGGTTTTGGCGGTGGCGGCGGTGACCACGATGCGGTCGGCAAAGTCGGGATGGCTGACCGCCCACTGGAACGCCTGTTGCCCGCCCATCGAAAAACCGATCACCGCGCGCACATGGGTCACGCCGAATTCATGCGCCAGCAACTGGCGCACCGCTTCGACATTGTCGCGGATGGTGGTGACCGGAAAACGCGGTCCGTGGAACGGTTCGGGGGTGTTGCTGGGCGAGCTTGAGCGGCCATTGCCGAACATTTCAGTGGCAACGATGAAATACCGGTCGGGATCGAGCGACAGCCCTTTGCCGATCAGCCATTCATAGCCGTGCCAGTCGGCCATATAGTGCGACGGGACCAGGATCACATTGTCCTTTGCCGCATTCAGGCGTCCGTACGTGCCATAGACGATCCTGGCCTCGGGCAGCACCGCGCCGGATTCGCTGGCGAAATTGCGGATGGCAAACACGTGTTCGGCGCCCTGCGGCGCGGCGGGGGTTTGCGCCGACACGCTCGAAGCCATCAGCATCAGGATAAACAGGCCACCAAGGCGCAGCAGGGGCATCGGCTTGACTCCGCATCGGGCCTGCCAACGGGCCCGTTGCGACAGCGTGGCGCAATGACCCCCGGGGCGCAATGTCCCCGAAGGTCATTGCCCGGATCATCCGACGTAGGGCGTCAGCACGATTTCCACACGGCGGTTGGCGGCGCGTCCGGTAATCGTGGCGTTCGATGCGATCGGTTCGGTCTTGCCGAACCCTTCGACATGCATGCGCGCCGGGATCACCGCGCGCTCCGACAGGTAATCGGCGACCGAAAAGGCGCGTTTTTCCGACAGGGTCTGGTTGTAGGCCATGCTGCCGATCGCATCGGTGTGGCCATCGACATCGATATAGGTGGCGGAATATTTCGACAGCGTCTGCGCCACGGCATCGAGCACCGGGCGGAAACGGGGTTGGATATCGTATTTGTCGAACGCGAACGTCACGTCGCTGGGCATTTCCAGCACGATCTGTTGCCCGCGCCGCACCACATCGACCCCGGTTCCGCGCAAGTCGTTCTGCAGCACCTGGTACTGCGTGTCGATATAGGCGGGAGCGTCGGCATAGGCGACCGGCACGATACCGGATTCGACGATCGCGGTGTGGCGCACGGCATAATCGGGAATGGCAGGCACAAACATCACGCGCGACACGCCTTGCACCACCACGCGATCGGCGCCGGTCGCGACCCGTTCGCCCGCCCGCATCGTGCCATTGGCGACCGGCGTGGCCGACAGCGACGCCGCGTGCGCCGCGCCGTTGACCGGTGCGGTCAACCCGGCAGGCTTTGCGGTCGTGGCCACTTTGGCCGGCTTTGGCGTGCGCGGGGCAGCATGATGCGTGGTGTTGGCGGTGCTGGCCGCGCCGTCGATGCCGACATTGCCGTCAACCGACAGACCGCGCCCCAATCCACCGCCGAAGCCGCCGCCCAATCCGCCACCGAGCCCACCGCCCAGCCCGCCACCCAAACCACCGCGCAACTGGGCATGGGCGGGGCCGCACAGCGCAACGGCCAGTGCGAGCGAGATCGTCGTGGTCAGGACTTTGGTCATCGTTCGTCTCCTTGATCGCTGCCGGGGGTAATCCGCACCGGCTTGTGCTGGAGAGACGGATGGGCCGCGCGGTTTGATCCACGCGGCCGAAAATTTTTTCAAAGGCCCTGTCGGCATGCCGCGCACAAGATGCCCCGCCCGGTGCGCGCACCCGCGTGCACCGCCTCCTGATCGGCGCGGCGCAGCGTGGCGCGCACGTCGTCGTCGGTCGACAACGCGGCCAGCCGTGCCGCCACCAGCGGCGCGGCGAACGATGTGCCGCGCAAGGCATGCGCGCGCCCGTCGAGACCGATCGCGGTCAGGTCGGCGCCCGGCGCCGCGTAATCGAGATGCGAGGCGTGGCCCGCCTCGAACAACACGCGGTTGTGACCATCAACAGCGGTGACCGCGACCACGCCGGGATAGGATGCCGGATAGGCGGGCGGCGCTGCGGCGCCGTCGTTGCCGACCGCCGCGACCACGATCATGCCATGCGTCTGCACGATCGCCACGGCATGCGCCAGCAGCGGATTGGCCGGCCCCACCAGGCTGATCGAGACGACGCGTTGCCCACGCGCCTGCATCCAGCCGAGCGCGCGCACGATCGCCAGCGCATTGCCCCCGGCGGGATCGGTGCCATAGACATCGGCGACCGCAATATGCCCGATTCCGGCACCGGCCAGCAGCGACACGATCGCACGGGCATGGCCATCGGGATGCGGGGCACCGCTGGCAAACCCGGCCTGCGCGGTCAGGCCCGGATCGGGCGGCACCCCCCCGTCGATCACCCCGACCGAGGCGCCCTGCGGCACGGCGGGCAGCGCCGCACCGGCCGCCGCGCGACCCGATGCACCGGCGGGGAAATGAAGGCTGTCCGACGTGATCGTGTGGCCGGGCAGTGCATGACGCAAGGCACGGATGGCCGACCCGAGCGCCTTGCCGGGCGGGGTCTGCAGCCGGGCATAGGCGATCCCCAGCCCGCCCGCATCGCCCTGTTCGACCACGGTGAACCCGGCCTGCGCGGCCAGACGCAGCGCCGCCGGATCGGGATCGAGCAGCAGCACTTCGTGCGCGCGCGCAGGCGCTCCGGTGTCGTCGCGTTCGACGCTGTCGCGGTGATCATGCACAAACCGGTCGATCCGATCGATGCGGATCGTGCCGAGATTGCCAACCGTCTGATCGAGCGCGGCCGTGGTGGTGTGCAAGGTATCCTGGACCGCGCCATCGACCCGGCCCAGCACGCCATCGACCACGGGCAGGACGCGGATCTGCGCTGTGGCGGCGGCGGGGATCAGCGCAGCCAGCAGGCCGGGCAGGACATATCGCAAGGTCTGGGCGTTCATGGGCTTGTCCGTTCCAGGAAAAAGTCGCAACTGTCCGGATTAAACGTTGATGCCCGTCCGTTTCTCTCAGCGAAAGGCACAAATAGGTGCATCCGGCCGTTTTCGGTGAAGAGCTGGTGACATTGCTGCCGCGCATGCGGCGGTTTGCCCGCAGCCTGACCCGTGATGCGACCGATGCCGACGATCTGTGCCAGATGACCATCGAACGCGCGCTGAAATCCTGGCAACAGTGGCAGGGTGGTTCGCGGCTTGATGCCTGGGTGTTTCGGATCATGCGCAATATCTGGATCGATGAAGGCCGCGCCCGCACGCGGCGCAAGCAGACCTTCGCGCCCGAAGCGGATGGCGACGCCGTCGGCGATCGCGGCGATGCCGCAATCGAGGCCCATGCCGAACGCGGCAATGTGGACCGCGCGATGGCGCGACTGCCCGCCGACCAGCGCGAGGCGGTCATGCTGGTGCTGGTCGAAGGGTTTGCCTACAAGGAAGCGGCAGAGATCCTGGGCTGCCCGATGGGCACGCTGACATCGCGGCTGGTGCGCGGGCGCGAAGCCTTGTTGCGCGAACTGGGAGAAGCGCGATGACCGTGACCGCCGAACAGATTGCCGCCTTTGTCGACGACGAACTCGACGCCACCGCGCGGGCGCAAGTGGCCGAAGCGGCGCTGCGCGATCCCGCGATTGCCGCACGGATCGCCGCTGAACGCGATCTGCGCGAAACCTTGCGCGCGCATTTCGCGCCTATGGCCGACCTGCCCGTGCCCCAGGACTGGGTCGATACGATCCGCCAGGCGCGTGCCGATCCGGTGGTCACCAGTCTGGATGCGATGCGCGCGCGGCGCAGTTGGGGGCGGGGCTGGGCCGGCGCGGCGATGGCCGCATCGCTGGTGATCGGCGTGGGCATCGGCGCGCAATTGCACCGCGACGGGCCGCTGGTGGCCGGGCCCGGCGGATTGATCGCCGCGGGCGATCTGGCGCGGACGCTCGACCGGCAACTGGCATCGGCGCAAGACGGCGCGCCGATCCGCATTCTCGGCACATTCCGGCGCCAGGGGGGCGATCTGTGCCGGGTGTTTGCAGGGGCGGTCGCCTCGGGCATCGCCTGTCATGGCCATGCGGGCTGGCAGATGGAACAAGTGCGCCCCGGTGTCGCGCCCGAACGCGGCGCCTATGCGCAGGCCGGTTCGGGCGAGGGCGATCTGATGGCGGCGGCGCAGGCGATGGCGACGGGCGACCCGCTCGATGCCGATCACGAACGCACCGCGCGCGAACACGGCTGGCAATGACCAATTGTGCAAAAAGCATCGCCGGAACGACTCGGTGCTTGACGAGCGAGTCACTGATGTGGTGCAACCTGCGCATGCGTCATGAAGTGGTCATGCGGTTATCCCATTGCTTCCCCAGCCGGGGCAGCGGAGCCCCCGCATGGAATGGCCGGACCGGAGCATGCTTCACAAGGCGTTGATGGATAGGGCGGCTGCGGCCAGGCCCCACGGTGGCGATGCCACCGAACGGTTTGATATTGCGCGTTATGTGGGCGATACGGGGTTTGCCGGACACGGCAGCAGCCGGCATCTGTCAAACTGTCCGGCGCTGGTGCTCAACGCCGATTACACGCCGCTCAGCTATTACCCGCTCAGCCTGTGGCCGTGGCAGACCGCGATCAAGGCGGTGTTCCTCGAACGCGTGGACATCATCGCGACGTATGAGCGCGCGGTGCACAGCCCCTCGCTCGACATGAAGATCCCGTCGGTGATCGCGCTGCGCCAATATGTGCGGCCCAGCGAATTTCCGGCGTTCACCCGGTTCAACTTGTTCCTGCGCGACAAGTTCATGTGCCAGTATTGCGGCAGCCATGAACACCTGACTTTCGATCATGTGGTGCCGCGTCGGCTGGGCGGGCGCACGACATGGGAAAACGTCGCCGCCGCCTGTGCCCCGTGCAACATGAAAAAGGGCGGACGCACCCCCGAACAGGCGCATATGCGGCTGATCGAGGAACCGATCCGCCCGACCACCTGGCAATTGCAGGACAAGGGCCGCGCGTTCCCGCCCAATTACCTGCACGATAGCTGGCGCGACTGGCTCTATTGGGATGTCGAGCTGGAAGGGTGAACCCCATCCAGCTTTGACGCGCCGATCAGGAACAGCGCCAGCGCCACCAGACCGATCAGGGTCGCCAGCACCATCGGCATTGTCGGCAGATAGATCCAGGCATCGGGCCCGCTGCAATGCGCCAGCGCCTGGGCATAGAGCGGCGGGCCGATGATCTGCGCGATTGCGCCGACCGATTGCACCGCACCCTGCAATTCACCCTGGCTGCGCGCATCGACGGCCTGGCTGTTCAGCCCCGCAATCGAGGCCTGCACAAAGCCTTCAAGCGAACCGACGGCAATCGCCAGATAGACCATCCAGGTCGCCGTGGCGGTGGTGTAGAGCACGGTCGCCGCGACCAGCCCGGCGACGCCCAGCATGACCGCGCGGCGTTCGCCCAGCAGCGGCAGCACCCGGCGCAGCCCGAGCCCCTGCACCAGCGCCGAGCTGAGCCCGACCATTGCCAGCGCCAGCCCGACCTGCCGCGCGGTAAAGCCATAGGCGGCAATCGCCATATAGGACCACACCGCCGGATAGACGATGTGCGACAATTGCCACACGCCCAGCGCCGCGACAAACCACAGCACCGTCTCATTCTGCCCGCGCAGCGCGCGCAGCGATGCCAGCGCATTGGCCTGGCGCCAGTCGAACGCACGGCGGTTTTCAGGGGCCAGCGATTCCTGCAGAAAAAACAGCCCGAACGCGAAATTGGCCAGCGCCAGCAGCGCGGCGGCCAGGAACGGCAGGCGCGGTTCGATCGTGCCCAGAATGCCGCCAAGCGCCGGGCCGATGACAAACCCCACCCCGAACGCCAGCCCGACCAGGCCAAAGCTGGCGGCGCGCTTTTCGGGCGGCGTGATATCGGCGATATAGGCATAGGCGGCGGAAAAACTGGCCCCGGTCACCCCCGCCAGCAGCCGCCCGACGATCAGCCAGCCGAACACCGGCGCGCCCCATTGCAGCAGGTAATCGAGCCCGAGCGCCAAGATTGCCACCAGCATCACCGGGCGGCGCCCAAACCGGTCTGACAGATTGCCGATCACCGGCGCGCAGACGAACTGCATCATCGCATAGCCCGCGCTCAGCCACCCGGCATAGCCCGCCGCCACGCTGATCGGTACACGGGCCAGATGCATGATCAGCCCGGGCAGCACCGGAATGACAATGCCGAACCCCAGCATGTCGATCAGCACGACGACGAACACAAATCCAAGCGAAGCGCGATGCAGCATGCGGTGTCGTCCCGTGTGTGGGGCGGTGGGCGGTACTTTCGAACCAGCGCTCAGGCCACTTTCAGGCGTTTGCCCAGTGCGGCTTCACATTCGTCGAGCAGATTGCCGATGATCGTCGCGACTGGCAACTCGGCAGTGACCAGCCCGACCGATTGCCCGGCCATCACCGATCCGCGTTCGACATCGCCATCGATCACCGCACGGCGCAACGCACCTGCCCAGAAATGTTCAATTTCCAGTTGCGCGGCGCCCATGTCGAGACTGCCGTCATTGAGTGCCCGGGCAACCTCGATCTGTTTGGCGGTGAATTCCTCGGTGCCTTTGTTCTTCAGCGCACGCACCGGGATCACCGGCAGACGCGGATCGACCTGGACCGAGGTGATGGCATCGCGCGCGTTGGCGCGAAAGAACGCCTTCTTGAAATCGGGATGGGCAATCGATTCGGTGGCGGCGGCAAACCGCGTACCCAATTGCACCCCGGCCGCGCCCATTTCCAGATAGCTGGCCATCGCCTCACCCCGGCCGATCCCGCCAGCCACGAACACCACATGGTCTTCGGCCAGCGCGGGCAGGAATTCCTGCGCCAGCACGCCGGTCGACACCGGGCCGATATGGCCGCCCGCTTCGCTGCCTTCGATCACCAGCGCATCGGCGCCGCTGCGGAACAGTTTTCTGGCCAGCGCGATGGTCGGGGCAAACACCAGCACTTTGGCGCCAAACGCCTTGATCGCCTCGATGCTGCCCTTCGGCGGAATACCGCCTGCCAGCACGACATGGCTGACCCGGTGCCGGGCGGTCACCGCGATCAGGTCAAACAGCATCGGGTGCATGGTAATCAGGTTCACCCCGAATGGCCGATCGGTCAGCGCGCGGGTGGCGGCAATTTCGGCATCAAGCAGTTCGGGCGTCATCGCGCCGCATGCGATCACGCCGAACCCGCCGGCATTGCTGATCGCGGAAACCAGATTGCGTTCGGACACCCAGCTCATCGCACCGCACAGGATGGCATGGTCGCTGCCAAGAAATTCGGCGCCACGTGCCATAAGGGCCGCTGTCTTTGGATAGGCGGTCATGGTATTTGTTATCCCCGATGTCCTGGATTTTGTCCCGATCCGGCGTTCCTGCCCCCGGACAGCCGCCTGGCGCCCCTTTAGGGTGGGTCGTCGGGCTCGGCAAGCGTCGCGGCATCGCGCGGGCATTGATCGTCCAATGCGATTTCTCTGACAATTTTATAGCATTTTGTCGATCAACCACGGGTTGCTAGGCCATCGTCATCACTCACGCAAAGGGGACCACCATGAACGCCGAAAGCAAATGTCCGTTCCACGCCGGAACCAGCCGCGCCGCCAGTGCCAACAGCCAGTGGTGGCCAAACCGGCTCGACTTGTCGGTGCTGGCGCAACATTCGTCGCTGGTCAGTCCGCTGCCGGGTGATTTCGATTACCGCGCCGCATTCAAGGCGCTGGATCTTGACGCCGTCAAGGCCGACCTGTTCGCGCTCATGACCGACAGCCAGGACTGGTGGCCGGCCGATTTTGGCCACTATGGCCCGCTGTTCATCCGCATGGCCTGGCACAGCGCGGGCACCTATCGCATTTTCGACGGGCGCGGCGGCGCGGGCACCGGCAACCAGCGGTTTGCCCCGCTCAATTCCTGGCCCGACAACGTCAATCTCGACAAGGCGCGGTTGCTCCTGTGGCCGATCAAGCAGAAATATGGGCGCGCGCTGAGCTGGGCCGATCTGATGATCCTGACGGGCAATTGCGCGCTTGAATCGATGGGCCTGCCGACGGCCGGGTTTGGTGGCGGACGCGAAGACGTGTGGGAACCGGAAATCGACATCGACTGGGGCCCCGAAGCACAATGGCTGGGCGATGAACGCTATAGCGGGGATCGCGAACTGGCCGATCCGCTGGGCGCGGTGCAGATGGGGCTGATCTATGTGAACCCCGAGGGGCCCGATGGCACCCCCGATCCGCTCGCGTCGGCGCGCGACATCCGCGACACGTTTGCGCGCATGGCGATGGACGATGCCGAAACGGTGGCGCTGATCGCGGGCGGACACACTTTTGGCAAGGCGCATGGCAACGGCGATGCCGCGCTGCTGGGCCCCGAACCCGAGGCCGCGCCGATCGAGGCGCAAGGGCTGGGCTGGATCAGCGCCAATCGCACCGGGCGCGGGATCGATGCGATCACCAGCGGGCTCGAAGGA
Organism: Novosphingobium sp. FSW06-99; assembly: GCF_001519065.1. Lineage (GTDB taxonomy): Bacteria > Pseudomonadota > Alphaproteobacteria > Sphingomonadales > Sphingomonadaceae > Novosphingobium. Next base: position 176,501 of record NZ_KQ954257.1, on the reverse strand, counting down.
TCGTGGACGACCGATCCCGTCCGCTGGGACAATGGCTATTTCGACATGCTGTTCGGCCACGAGTGGGAACTGACCAAAAGCCCGGCCGGCGCGCACCAGTGGAAACCCAAGGGCGATGCCGGGGCAGGCACCGTGCCCGACGCGCACGATCCGTCGCTGCGCCACCAGCCGATGATGTTCACCAGCGACATCGCGCTGCTGGCCGATCCGGCGTACCGCGCGATTTCCGAAGATTACCACCGGAACCCCGACAAGCTGGCCAAGGCCTTTGCCGAAGCCTGGTTCAAGCTGACCCATCGCGACATGGGCCCGATCACCCGCTATCTGGGCAGCGAGGTGCCGACCACCCCGCGCATCTGGATGGACCCGGTGCCCGCGCCCCAACACCCGCTGATCGATGCCAACGACATCGCCGCGCTGAAGGTGCAGATCCTGGCCAGCGGGCTGTCGGTGTCGCGGCTGGTGGCAACCGCGTGGGCCTCGGCCTCGACCTTCCGCCATTCGGACAAGCGCGGCGGCGCCAATGGTGCGCGCATCCGGCTGGCCCCGCAAAAGGACTGGGCGGTCAACGATCCAGCCGAACTGGCCGAGGCCCTGGCAGTGCTCGAAGGCGTGCAGGCCACGTTCAAGGCCTCCGGCAAGCATGTCAGTCTGGCCGATCTCATCGTGCTCGGCGGGGCGGCGGCGGTCGAGGCGGCGGCGCGTGCGGCAGGACACGTCGTGACGGTGCCGTTCACGCCGGGTCGTACCGACACGGACCAGGCGCAGACCGATGTGGCTTCGTTTGCGGTGCTGGAACCCAAAGTCGACGGGTTCCGCAATTTCCGCAGTGGCACCTTGCGCCTGTCGGAGGAAGAACTGCTGGTCGACCGGGCGCAATTGCTGGGGCTGACCGCGCCGGAAATGACCGTGCTGGTCGGCGGCCTGCGCGTGCTGGGCGCCAACAGCGCCGACAGCCCGCTGGGCCTGTTCACCGATCGCCCCGGGGTGTTGAGCAACGATTTCTTCCGCACCCTGCTGGCCGCGAGCACCAGCCATGTCTGGCGCGAAACCGCGCCCGGCGTGTTCACCGCGCATGATCGCAAGACCGGTGCGGCGTCGCTGCAGGCCAGCCGCGTCGATCTGATCTTCGGATCGAATTCGCAATTGCGCGCGCTGTCCGAAGCTTATGCCACCGACGATGCCGAAGCCGCCTTTGTGGCCGATTTCATCAAGGCCTGGACCAAAGTGATGGACGCCGACCGCTTCGACCTGGCGTAACCAAAAATCCTCCCCAGAATGGGGAGGGGGACCACCCGAAGGGTGGTGGAGGGGCTTCGCCTTGGGCACGCCATCTCGGGCATGGCGCAATCCGGTGACGCCCCTCCACCACCCTTCGGGCGGTCCCCCTCCCCGTGCCGGGGAGGATTTACAACGGCTTATTCAGCGTCGAGGCCGTAGGCGGTGTGCAGCACGCGCACCGCCAACTCGGTTTCATCCGAATCGATCAGCACCGAAACCTTGATTTCCGACGTGCTGATCGCCTGGATGTTGATGGCGCGATCGGCCAGCGCCTTGAACATCGTCGCGGCCACGCCCGCATGGCTGCGCATGCCGACGCCGACCACCGAGATCTTCGACACTTTGGGGTCGGTGCTCAGCTTTTCATAGCCGATGTCGGCCCGGTTCGATTCAAGCACCGCCTTGGTGCGTTCCAGATCGGCCTGCGGCACGGTGAACGTGACGTCGGTGTCGGTATCGGCCCGCCCGACATTCTGGATAATCATGTCGACGTTGATGTTCGCCTCGGCCAGCGGGCCGAAAATCAGGGCGACCGCACCCGGACGGTCGGGCACTGCGGTCAGGATGACTTTGGCGTCGTTCTTGTCGGCGGCGATGCCGGTGATCAACTGGCGTTCCATATCGAGGCCCTCAAGTTCTTCGTCTGACACGATCATCGTGCCGGGCAGGGTGTCGGCGGCAGGCGCGGTCTCGTCGATGAACGAGGACAGCACTTGCACGCGGACCTTTTCCTTCATCGCCAGGCTGACCGAGCGGGTCTGGAGCACTTTCGAACCGACCGAGGCCAGCTCGAGCATTTCTTCATAGGTCACGTTCTTCAGCTTGCGCGCCTTGGCGACGATGCGCGGGTCGGTGGTATAGACCCCGTCGACATCGGTATAGATATCGCAGCGATCGGCCTTGATCCCCGCGGCCACCGCCACTGCCGACGTGTCCGATCCACCCCGACCCAGCGTGGTTATGCGATTGTCGCCCGACAGGCCCTGAAACCCGGGAATCACCGCGATTTCGCCCGCCGCCATCGAGGCCAGCAGCGCATCGGTGGTGATGCCCTCGATCCGCGCCTTGGATGCGGCATCGTCGGTGTGGATCGGCAATTGCCAGCCCAGCCACGACCGCGCCTTGCACCCCAGCGCCTGCAAGTGCAGCGCGAGCAGGCCCGAGGTCACTTGTTCGCCGCTGGCAACCACCACGTCATATTCCGCCGGATCGTAGAGCGCGCTGGCTTCGCGGCAAAAATTGACCAGGCGGTCGGTCTCGCCGGCCATCGCCGACACCACCACTGCCACTTCGTGCCCGGCGGCCTGCTGGCGCTGCACGATCCGCGCAACGCGGCGGATGCGCTCGGTTCCGGCCATCGAGGTGCCGCCGAATTTCATCACGATGCGGGCCAAGGGGCTGCTCCAACCAGTGAAAGATTATTTCCCATACGGCCCATGGACCGCGTTCGCGGGGCGCTTTAGGGGTGGGCAATGAGCAATGCAACACCGATTCCGGCGACGATCCGCCCCGATGAAGCCGCCCACTTCGGGCGATTGGCCGATGACTGGTGGGACCCGGCCGGGTCTTCGGCCATGCTCCACCGACTCAATCCGGTGCGGTTGGGCTTTATCCGCAGCGCGATCGACGCGCATTTCGGTGCCGAACGCCGCACGATGCGGCCTTTGGCGGGCCGCCGCGCGCTCGATGTGGGCTGCGGCGCGGGGCTGTTGGCCGAACCGCTGGCACGGCTGGGCGCCGAAGTGAGCGGGGTTGACGCCGCGCCCGACAATATCCGCGTGGCCGCCGCACATGCTCAGGCGGGCGGCCTGGCGATCACCTACCGCTGCGGTGATGTGGCGGACCTGGGCCTGACCGGGTTCGATCTGGTGACCAGTATGGAGGTGGTTGAACACGTTGCCGACAAGGCCGCGTTCCTGGCCGCGCTGGCACAGGCGCTGGCCCCGGGCGGACTGATGATCCTGTCGACCCCCAACCGCACCGCCGCCTCGCGGCTGTTGCTGGTCGAAGGCGCCGAACGGTTGGGCATGGTGCCGCGCGGCACGCACCACTGGCACGATTTCGTCACGCCGATCGAACTGCACGATCTGCTGGCCGGGGCCGGGCTGACCATGGGCAACCCGCAAGGCATCGCGTGGAGCCCCACGGCGGGTCTGCACCTGTCGGACAATCTGGCGCTGAACTACATCGTCACGGTGACGCGCGGCGCCTGATCATTTGCCGCCGGGCAGGAACTTTTCGATCAGTTCGCGCGCCAGTCGCGCGGGCCGCAGTGTTTCGGCATCGATGCAGCACCAGCTCGATTGCACTTCGGCCAGCACGTCCTCGCCGCGCTTGATCACCGTCTGGTACATCGCGCGCGCGCCCTGCACTTTTTCCAGCACGACATGCGCGATCGGCGCGTCGTTGAGGAAGGTCGGGCGGCGATAGGTAATCTCGTGCTTGAGCGCGACCCACAAGTGCGCCGCGACCGCCTCGGCCGGCGCGAGCGCACGCCAGTGGTCGATCACCGCATCCTGCACCCATTTCAGGTAGGACGCGTTGTTGACATGACCCATGAAGTCAATGTCGGCAGGATCGATGGCGATCGCGAAAAGATGGGGAATGGCAGGGCTCACCCATACGTCATACCACGCCGTCAAGCCCCCCGCCAGAAAGGATCTGACGCAGGGCTGCAACATGCGCTTCAAGGGTGGCGCGGCCCTGCCGCGTCAGGCTGGCCCAGGTCCGGCTGCGCCCGTCCTGCGCCGCCTTGCGCAGGCGGATCAGCCCGGCCTCCGCCAGCGCCGACAGATGTTTGGACGTGACCGAATCGCTGCACCCGGTGACATCCTTCAACCGCTGGAATTCGGCATCTTGCGCATGGCTGAGCAGTGCGACGATCTGCAACCGCGCCGGCGCCTGCAGCAGCGGCGAAAACCCGGTGGGCTCGGCGGTCATCGCAGGCGGATCAGAGACCGAGTTCACGCCGAAACACCTGCTGCCAGATCATGCTGCCGAAATAGCAGGCCGGGAACGTGATCGCGGCACAGACCACACTGATCCAGGGCATGTGCCATTCGAGCGCGGCCAGCGAGCTCAGGACATAGAGCCCGATCACCACCATCAACAACGGCATGACCACCAACCGGGTCCGCCCCCGGCGATAGCCGTTGACGAACACGCCCAGCCGCCGCCGGTCCGACCGCACGATCAGGATAATCCCGACAAACAGCGCCGCCAGAATCGCATAGCGCCCACCGACCGGAACCAGGGGTGAGCATACCAGCGCGGTTTCCAGCACCGCAAACGCGGCATGCCGCCACGGCGGGCACGTCGCGATGCGCGCAAGATCCTGTTCGGCAAGGGTCTTGGCGGCAAGCGCGGCGCGGGCTTCTTCGTAAGTCATCGACATGGCACGACTCCACTAACTTTCCACTATGGAAAGACAATGCGCGTGACTTTCCAAGTTGGCAAGTCAAAACTTTCCAAGATGGAAAGTCACGTCAGGGCCTCGGCCCAAGCCGCGTCCTTGAATCCCACCAGCAGCCCGCCCGGATATTCGACGATCGGCCGTTTGATCAGCGACGGCTGCGCCACCATCAGCGCCACCGCCCTGGCCACATCGAGCCCCGCCTTGTCGGCATCGGGCAGCTTGCGAAACGTCGTGCCCGCGCGGTTGAGCACCGTATCGAGCCCGGCGCGCTCCACCCAGCCCGACACTTGCGCGGCATCGGCCCCGGCCTTCTTGTAATCGTGAAAGGTATAGGCGATCCCGCGCCCGTCGAGCCAGACGCGCGCCTTTTTCACCGTGTCGCAATTGGGAATTCCATAAACCGTCACTGCCATGCCCTGCTCCTCAGCGGGAATCTTCCGTTGCGATCAGATGCGCCAGCCGGTGGCGAAAGCGCAAGGGGCCGGCGTCGGTGGCGATCGAGATGGGCGGTTGGGGGCAGGCGTCCATGCCGCGTTGTACTTCGTTCAGCACCGCCAGGTCTTCGGAAAACGCGGCGAGCACGGCGGCCGACATCGCTTCGGACAGCGCGGCATCGTCGGGGCGGACATTGCGCAACTGGAACCAGTAATAGCGGCTGCGGCCTTCGGTTTCGGGGGTGATGAAATTGTACGAATCCATCAGGAAGGCATCCTGGCCCCAATCACTGCGGGTATCATCGCCACCTTGTCCGGCGGGCACGAACACTGCCTTGATCACCGCCAGCGCGGGATAGCGCACTTCGTAATGCTGCAAGCGGTCCGCATGGCCGGTGAACGGCACCAGGTCGCGATAAAACGGGGTGACCGGTGCATCCAGAATCCAGCGCGACACGGTATAGCCCGAGGCCGCCTCACGGATGCGCATCGGCACCGCCTCGCACGACGATCCGCCAAAGCTGGTGGGGTGGACCCAGGCAACATGGCTGGGATCGAGCAGATTGTCGGTGATCAGCAGGTAATTGCAGTCATAGACCATTGCCGCGCCCCGGTTGTACCCCCAGGCGGGCGATCCCCATTCCGCGATCGTGATGATATTAGCGGGATCGGCCAGCGCGGCCTCGCCCATCCAGATCCACACCAGGCCATAGCGTTGCACCACGCGATAGGCGCGCAGATCGGCGCCCTTTGGCACCGCATGCTGGCACGGCACATGAACGCACGTGCCATCGGCGGCGAATTCCAGCCCGTGATAGCCGCAGACGATGCGGTCACCCGCCACGCGGCCCCTGGCCAGCGACAGCCGCCGATGCGAACAGAATGCCACCACCGCCGCCGGTTCGCCATTGTCCTGGCGCCACAGCACCACTGCCTCGCCCGTGATCATGCGCTCGATCGGGCCATCGGCCAGTTCGTCGGCCCAGGCGGCCACATACCAGGCGTTCTTGAGCATTGCGTTCCCCCGCTGTCGGTGCGGGGAACCTAGGCGCAATCGTCGGCGACGTCGATTGCGACAATCTCGACCGCATCGGGCTTGCCCGCAAAATCGAGGCGCTCGCCCGCTTCCGCGCCGATGATCGCGCGGCTGAGCGGCGCGGTGAACGCCACCAGACCGGCGGGCGGATCGGCCTCGTCATCGCCGACCAGCGTGATCGTGCGCAAGGCGCCGCCGATCCGCACCGTCACCGTGCACCCGAACGCCACCGCCTGCCCGTCGGGGCGCGGCATCAGTTCGGCGGTGGCCTGACGCGTGCTCCAATAGCGGTGGTCGCGGCGCGCGGCCTTGAGCGCGGCTTCGTCGGTCAGCGTGGGAATCAGGGCCTCGATCGCGGTCAGGCGCTGCGCGATCAGCACCAGTCCGCGCGGGGTGACGCGGTTGGGGCCGGGCGGGATCGGCAGTTCGAATTTGGGTTCAAGATGTTCGTCATCGCCTTCGCGGCGGAATGCAACGCTCATGTCAGGGGGCTGTCTGTCCGGAAGTGACGCGCGCGGGGTGGATCAGCGCCATCAGCCGCAGATCCACCCAGCGCCCGGCGATGAATTGCGCCGCCTGCTGCACGCCTTCGGTCACAAAGCCAAGCTTTTCATAGAGCGCGATCGCCGCAGCGTTGTCGCCATGCACCGCCAGGCTGAGCCGGGTCAGGTTGAGGTGATCGCGGCAGAACCGGATGGTCAGGTCCATCGCCTCGCGCCCCAGCCCCCGCCCGCGATCCTCGATCCGGCCGATCAGGATGCCCAGATTGGCGCTGCGGTGGATCGGCTCGATCGCGGTGATCTGTACATATCCGGCAATTTCGCTGCGCCCGATGCGGCGCACCGCCATGAAGATGCGGCGCGGGTCGCCCGTCGGATTGAGCCAGAATTCGCGTTCCCGGTCGAGATTCTTGGGCAGATAGGGTTCGTTGAGCCGCGCGATTTCCGGATCATCACCCCACACGAACAGGCGCGGCAAATCTTCGGGCAGGATGGGACCGATGGCGACGTGGCGTCCTGTCAGCATGGGCGGTCTCCGTTCGGCGTGGGGTCAGTCGCCCTGCCGGAAATGGTGCACCCGGTTGGGCGTACCGGCAAACAGGCTATAGCTTTCATAATAAACCCGGCGGCCCTTGTCCTGCATCGCGGCATGGTCTGCGACACGGCGCCAGGCACGCGCCGCCGCCTCGTCGACCCATTCCGAGATTGCCACGACTTCGCCATCGTCGGCGGCATAGCTCTTGAACGCCAGAAAGCCGGGCTGGCGTTGCGCCAGATCGTGCATCCGCGCGGCATCGGCATCATAAGCCGGACCGTCGATATCGGCGCGTTTGCGATTGCGGAACACCACCAGGTACATCGCCATGGTCATAGCCCGCGCCGGGCATGCCGCAACAGTGGACTTTTGATCCGGAATGGGGAATGGGCCAGTGCCATGAGCCGCAACACTTTTGGACACGTGTTCCGTTTCACCACCTGGGGTGAAAGCCATGGGCCCGCGCTTGGCGCGGTGGTCGATGGCTGTCCGCCGGGGCTGCCATTGGGTGAAGCGGATATTCAGCCCTTTCTCGATGCCCGCCGCCCGGGCCAGTCGCGCTTTACCACGCAGCGGCAGGAACCCGATGCGGTGCGCATCCTGTCGGGCGTGTTCGAAGGGCGCACCACCGGCACCCCGATCAGCCTGATGATCGAAAACGTCGATCAGCGCTCGAAAGACTATTCCGAGGTCGCGCGCGCCTATCGCCCCGGCCATGCCGACTATGCCTATGACGCCAAGTACGGCTTTCGCGACTATCGCGGTGGCGGGCGGTCATCCGCACGCGAAACCGCCGCGCGGGTAGCGGCGGGCGCGGTGGCGCGGCTGGTGATCCCCGAAGTGGCGATCCTGGGCTATGTCAGCGCGATCGGCGGCGATGCGATCGACCCGGCAAACTTCGATGCAGATGAAATCGCGCGCAACCCGTTCTTTTGCCCCGACCCTGTCGCCGCCGCCCGCTGGGAAGCGCTGGTCGATACCGCCCGCAAGGCCGGGTCCTCGCTGGGCGCGGTGGTCGAATGCGTGGCCACCGGGGTTCCAGCCGGCTGGGGCGCGCCGCTCTATGCCAAGCTCGATGCCGAACTGGCCCATGCGATGATGGGCATCAACGCGGTCAAGGGGGTCGAGATCGGCGATGGCTTTGCCGCCGCCGCCAACACCGGCGAAGGCAATGCCGATCCGATGCGGCCCGGCAATTTTGCTCCGGTGTTCACCGCCAACCACGCCGGCGGGATTGCCGGGGGGATTTCGACCGGGCAACCGGTGGTGGTGCGCGTGGCGTTCAAGCCGACATCATCGATCCTGACCGCGATGCCGACAATCACCCGCGATGGTCAGGCGACCGACTTGTTGACCAAAGGGCGCCACGACCCGTGCGTCGGCATTCGCGGCGTGCCGGTGGTCGAAGCGATGATGGCAACCGTGCTGGCCGATCAAAAGCTGTTGCATCGCGCGCAATGTGGTTGATCAACTGATCCGTTCAAAACGGTCGGGGGCATTGTAACGTGGCGAGACGGCTGACTCTCTTTATCCTGATCGGCATGTTTGCCGGTATCGCGCTGGGCGCGGCGCTGCACGCGGGCCTTGGCACGCAGGCCAAGACGCTGACCGATGTGGCGGGCTATCTCGATCTGTTGCCCGCGGTGTTTCTGCGGCTGATCAAGATGATCATCGCGCCGCTGGTGATGGCCACGCTGATCACCGGGATCGCCGCGATGGGCGACAGCAGCGCGCTGGGCCGGATCGGCGGCCGCGCGCTGGGCTGGTTCATCGCGTCGAGCCTGGTGTCGATCGGCATGGGCCTCGTGCTGGTCAATCTGTTCCAGCCGGGACACGGCTTGCAATTCACCGCGGTCAGCCAGGTCGGCGCGCTGTCGACCGCCGATTTCACGGTTCGCCACTTTATCCTCGAAATCGTGCCGACCAGCGTGATCGGCGCGATGGCCGAAAACAACGTGCTGCAGATCCTGGTGTTTTCGCTGTTTGCCGGGGTCGCGCTGTCGGCACTGGGCGACAAGGGCGCGCCGCTGTTGCGCGGGGCAGAGGCGCTGGTCGATCTGATGCTGGTGATGACCGGCTATGTGATGATGGCCGCGCCGCTGGCGGTGTTCGGTGCGCTGGCCTCGGTGATTGCCACGCGGGGCCTGGGGATCGTGATCACCTATGGCGAATTCGTCGCCGAATTCTACGGCGGGCTGGCGCTGTTCTGCGCGCTGCTGCTGGCACTGGCCTGGGCGTTCATGGGGCGGCGCGCCGGGCTGCTGCTACGCTATATCCGCGAACCGCTGTTGCTGGCCTATTCCACCGCCAGTTCGGAAAGCGCCCTGCCACGGCTGTTCGAGGCACTCGATCGCTATGGCGTTCCGCGCCGCATTTCGGGGTTTGTGCTGCCGCTGGGCTATTCGTTCAACCTTGGCGGTTCGATGATGTACACCAGCTTTGCCACGCTGTTCATCGCGCAGGCCTACAACATTCCGCTGTCGGCGGGGCAACAGGTGGCGATGTTGCTGACGCTGATGATCACGTCAAAGGGCATCGCCGGGGTGCCGCGCGCCAGCCTGGTGGTGATTTCGGCCACGCTGACGCAATTCGGCCTGCCGATCGAGGGGATTGCGCTGCTGCTGGGGGTCGATACGTTCCTCGACATGGGCCGCACGGTGACCAACGTGTTTGGCAACGCCATCGCCACGGTGCTGATCACCCATTGGGAAGGTATGCTGCAGCCGCCACACGATCCCGATGCCCCCCTTGCGCTGGCCCCGCACGACACGCCCGAACACGGGCGCAAGGGGCTGCATCTCGAATAGGGTGTCCCTGCGCCGAGGCTATTTCCCGACCAGTTCAACCGGCTGGAACATGCCCATCCCGCACGATCCGCGCGGGCCGCCACCGGGGCCGCCGAATTCCATCACGGTGATGATATCGGTGTTGCACAGCTCGCTCAGCGATGTTTCGTATTTGAACGCGCGATACGTGCCCAGGCTGTTGCAGCGTTGCGGCAGCGTGACGCGATACCATTGCGTGCCGCCGGTGTGGAAATCGATCGTCCAATCATCCTGCACCCGGCTTTCGCGGATGCTGGTGATCGGGATACAGCTTACGGCCTTGCCGGTTACGCGCACGGCGGGCACATTCTTGCCATGGCCATCGTCGCCGCCCGCCATCGGTGCGCAGCCAGCCAGCGCCAGCACGGCGCAGCCCAGGGTCAAAGCGATCCGCTTCATGTCTTCGTCTCCCTAGCGACTCGCGCCTTTTTCACCGGCGCGGGTTTTGCCCCCGCATCCAGGATCTTGGGCTTGAAACCGCAAAGGTCAACCACCCCGCAGTGCCAGCATTCGGGTTTGCGCGCCTTGCACACATAGCGTCCGTGCAGGATCAGCCAGTGATGCGCGCCCAGCCGGAACGGGCCGGGCACTTTCTTGTCCAGGCCCTGTTCCACCGCCTCGGGCGTCTTGCCCTTGGCCATGCCGGTGCGGTTGCACACGCGAAAGATATGCGTGTCGACGGCAAAGGTTTCCGCACCGAATGCGCAATTGAGCACCACATTGGCGGTCTTGCGCCCGACGCCAGGCAGCGCGGTCAGCGCGTCGCGATCGTTGGGCACTTCGCCGCCGTGATCGCGGATCAGCAGTTGCGACAGCGCGATCACATTCTTGGCCTTGGCGTTGAACAGCCCGATCGTCTTGATGTGCTCTTTCAGCCCGTCTTCGCCCAGCGCGACCATCTCGGCGGGCGTGTGCACAATCTCGAACAGCCGCCGGGTCGCCTTGTTGACCCCCACATCGGTCGCCTGCGCCGACAGCGTCACCGCCACCAGCAACTGATAGGTGTTGCCATAGGCCAGCTCGGTTTCGGGCGCCGGATTGGCCTCGGCCAGACGGCGGAAAAATTCGAAGATCGCCGCGCGATTCAAAGGTCCAGCACCTCTGGCATGGTATAGCGCCCAGGCGCGCGGCCCAGCAGCCAGTGCGCCGCGCGCACCGCACCGCGCGCGAAAATGCCCCGGTTTTCTGCCATGTGCGACAGGGTCAGACGCTCGTTGTCGGCCAGGAAATGCACCGCATGGTCCCCCGCCACGGTGCCCCCGCGCAAACTGGCAAAGCCGATCGCGCCGACCGGGCGCGCGCCGGTGATCCCGTCGCGCCCGCGCTCGGCCACCGCGTCGAGGTCTTCCCCGCGCCCGCGCGCCGCCGCCTGCCCCAGCAGGAGCGCGGTACCCGACGGCGCATCGACTTTCATGCGGTGGTGCGTTTCGACAATCTCGATATCCCAGTCGGGCCCCAGCCGCTGTGCCGCCTCGCGCACCAGATGCGCCATCAGCGTGACGCCAAGGCTGGTGTTGCCGGTTTGCAGCACCGGGATCGACACCGCCGCCGCATCGATCAGCCAGTGATGACGCTCTTCCAGCCCGGTCGTGCCCACCACCACCGGCACCCCTGCCGCAATCGCTGCCTCCAGATTGCCTTCCAGCGCGCCCGGCGCCGAAAAATCGACCAGCACCTCGCTCGCCCGTGCCAGCGCCGCGACATCGCCATCGCGGTCGATGCCCCCGGCATAGTCGTGCCCCGCGTCGGCAATCGCCGCCTGCAAGGCCTGCCCCATGCGCCCCGCGCTGCCGATAATGCCGATCCTGGCCATGGTATCCCCTGTTGCGCGATCGCGTCTTGTGCGCATCTAGCGAGTGGCGGGCAACCCGGCAATCGGCCCCATGGTCAACCGCGATCGGGCGCGCCATGATGCAAGCCATGACCAAGCCCCCTTCGATCGTTATCCTGACCGGCGCCGGCATTTCCGCCGAAAGCGGCATCGACACCTTTCGCGGCGGCGGCGGGCTGTGGGAACAGCACCGTGTCGAAGATGTCGCCACGCCCGAAGCCTTTGCCCGCGATCCCGATCTGGTGCTGCGGTTTTACGACATGCGCCGCGCCGCGATCCAGACCAAATTGCCCAATGCCGCGCACCAGGCGCTGGCACGGCTCGAACGCGAATGGCCGGGACGGGTCACCGTGGTCACCCAGAATGTCGATGATCTGCACGAACGCGGCGGGTCACAGGGCGTGATCCACATGCACGGCGAACATCTCAGCGCCTGGTGCACCGCCTGCGACACCCGCCATCGCTGGACCGGGCCCCTGCTCGACCGGCCGCCCTGCCCCACCTGCGGCGCACGCGCGCTGCGCCCGGATATCGTGTGGTTCGGCGAAATTCCCTATCGCATGGACGATATCCAGCGCGCGCTGGCCGATGCCGATCTGTTCGTGTCGATCGGCACGTCGGGTGCGGTCTATCCCGCCGCCGGATTTGTCCGTCTGGCGCGCGAATTGGGCGCGCGCACGCTCGAGCTCAATCTCGAACGGTCGCAAGGGTCGGCCTGGTTCGACGAATCGCGGCTGGGCCCGGCCAGCGCGGTGGTCACCGGCTGGGTCGAGGACTTGCTTACCTAACCCCGCAAGTGCCGCAATCCGGGTCCTTGGCAATCCGCATCGTGCGCAGGCCGGGGCTCAGCCCGTCGATCACGTGCAATTGCCCCCATTGCGGATCGCCCAGCGCGGCCACCCCCGCCGTTACGACGCGCAGCGCGTGCATCGCGGCAAAGGCCCCGACCAGGCCGACCATCGCGCCCAGCACGCCCAGATCGGCGCACGTATCGCAATCTTCGGCATCGAAGGCATCGCCGACGAAACAGCGGTAACACGCCGCATCGGGCAAATGTCCGGCGAAATTGGCGACCTGGCCCTGAAACCGGCCCAGCGCCGCGCTGGTCAGCGGCACGCCGAGGGCGACACAGGCATCGGCCACCGCCAGCCGCGTGGCAAAATTGTCGGTGCCGTCGAGCACGACATCGGCCCCCGCCAGCAATTGCGCCGCGTTGTCCGGCCCGATGCGCGCATGGTGCGCAACCACCGCCAGCGCGGGATCGAACCGCGCCACCCATTGCGCCGCCACCGCGACTTTGGGCTGGCCGATATCGGCAGGCGTGAACAGGGTCTGGCGTTGCAGGTTCGAGGCCTCGATGACGTCATCATCGATCAGCGTCAGCCGTCCGATCCCCGCGCCTGCCAGATACTGCAGGGCCGGATTGCCGATCCCGCCCATCCCCACCAGCACGACATGTGCGCGCGCCAGTGCGGTCTGCCCGGCCCCGCCAAGTTCGGGCAGGACAATATGGCGGGCGAAGCGATCGAGACGGTCGGGGGTCATGCCAGTCGAAATAGGGTGGATGGCGGATTTTGCGAGCAGTTTTGATGCCCCGGCAGACCCGGCGGAACGCAAGGGCAGTGGTCGTTGCCCGCCCGACGCACTACCTGATGCACGATGATCGCCGAATTTGCCTGGATTCGCCCCGAACCGGGCGGGCTCTATATCCGCCCCGCCGATGTGTGGGTCGATCCGACGCGCGCGGTGCCCCGGGCGCTGATCACCCACGGTCATGCCGATCATGCGCGCAGCGGGCATGGGGTGACCATGGCCACGGCGGCCACACTGGCGATCATGCGCGAACGCTATGGCAATATCGGTTTGGCCGAAACAATGGCCTATGGCGAACGAGTCGCGATCGGCGGCGGGGTCCATGCCACATGTCTGCCCGCCGGGCATGTGCTGGGCTCGGCGCAGATCCTGTTCGAATGCTGCGGCGAACGCGTGATCGTGACCGGCGATTTCAAGCGGCAGCCCGATCCAACGTGCGCGCCGTTCGAAATCGCGGCGTGCGATGTCCTGATCACCGAGGCGACGTTCGGTCTGCCGGTTTTTCGCCATCCGCCGATTGGCGCGCAAATCGCGCGGTTGCTTGCCGCGCGCGAGGCGGCGGCGGGCCGCGCCATCCTGGTGGGGGCCTATGCGCTGGGCAAGGCGCAGCGGGTGATCGCCGAATTGCGCGTGGCCGGCTATCACGATCCGATCTGGCTGCACGGCGCAATGGAGCGCATGTGCCGGCTATACGAGGCTCACGGGGTCGCGCTGGGCGATCTGCGCAGCATGGCCGGGGTGCCAAAGGCCGTGCTGGAAGGGGCAATCGTGCTCTGCCCGCCCTCTGCGCTGGCGGATCGCTGGTCGCGACGCCTGCCCGATCCGCTGACCGCGATGGCCAGCGGGTGGATGCGGGTGCGGCAACGGGCGCGTCAGCGCGGGGTCGAATTGCCGCTGATCATCTCGGACCATGCCGATTGGGACGAATTGACCGCGACGATCACAGAAATTGCTCCACGTGAAACATGGATCACGCATGGGCGCGAAGAGGCGCTGCTGCGCTGGTGCGAATTGCATCAGCGCAGCGCACGGGCGCTGTCGCTCGTCGGCTATGAAGAGGGCAGCGACGAGGACGAGCGTGCGTAGATCAGTTCAGGCTGGCCAGTTCGGTCTTGACTTTGTCGAGCTTGTCCGGGGTCAGCTTGTCGGGCGCGAAACCCGACAGCGCGGTCAGGCTCATCGACTTGAACTGGTCGAACTGCGGATGCGTGGTCAGGCCCGGCAGATTGGTGTCGAGCACGGTCTTGGCGCGCGGATCGGCCACCAGCGTCTCGATCGGGGTGTCGAGCGTGAATTTGGCCGCAGGCGCCACAGGCGCTGCCGGTGGCATTGGCGGATCGGCCAGGACCGGCTGAACACCGATCAGCATAAGCGAAACAGCAGCAACCAGCGCGGAGATCGATTTCATGGGCGGTGAATTCCTGTCGGTGGACGATGTGCGCGATAAAGCTAGCATGGTGGTGCGCGTCGGTAGAGCGCAAATCGACGAACCCTGCATCGCGACCCGATGACATGCAGCACTTTGCCGCCTTGCTCGACACGCTGTTGCTCACCCCTTCACGCAACGCCAAGCTGGCGGCGATCGTGCGCCACTTGCGCGAAAGCCCCGACCCCGATCGCGGCTGGACGCTGGCCGCGCTGACCGGGGGCATCGATTTCCCGGCGATCAAGGCGGGTGTGGTGCGCACGCTGATGGCGCAGCGGGTCGATCCGGTGCTGTGGAGCCTGTCGCGCGATTTTGTCGGCGACACGGCGGAAACCGCCAGCCTGCTGTGGCCCGAACCGGCGCAGCGTCCCGGCCCCCCGCCCGCCTTGCCCGAAGTGGTAACCGCGCTGGCATCGGCCACGCGGGCCAGCGCGGCGACCGTGCTGGCGGAACTGCTTGACCGGCTCGATGCCGATGGCCGGTTTGCGCTGATCAAGTTTGCCACCGGCGCCTTGCGTATCGGGGTTTCGGCACGGCTGGCCAAGCTGGCCTTTGCCGACGCGTTCGCGGTTTCGGTCGATCTGGTCGAGGAATACTGGCACGGCCAGACGCCGCCTTATGCCGCGCTGTTTGCCTGGGCCGCCGAAGGCGCTCCGGCCCCGGCCTCGGACCGGGTTCCGCTGTTCCGCCCGTTCATGCTGGCGCATCCGCTGGAAGCCGACAGCCTCGACCTCGCCGATTATGCCGCCGAATGGAAATGGGACGGCATCCGCGTGCAACTGGTGCATGTCGCGGGCCAGACCCGGCTCTATTCGCGCGGGGGCGAGGATATTTCTGCCGCCTTTCCCGAACTGGTCGGCGCGCTCGACCGCGCGGCGGTGATCGATGGCGAATTGCTGGTGCGCGGCGAGTCCACCGGGATCGGCATTGCGGGCGGCGGCGCGGCCAGTTTCAACGCCTTGCAACAAAGGCTGGGGCGCAAGACGGTCAGCGCCAAAATGCTGGCGCAAGCGCCCGCCTTCGTGCGCGCCTATGACCTGTTGTTTGCCGATGGCGAGGATTTGCGCCCGCTGCCCTGGCACCAGCGGCGCGCGCGGCTGGAGACGCTGATCCCCACGCTCGATCCCGCACGGTTCGATCTGTCGCCGCTGATCGCGGCCGACAGTTGGGATGCGCTGGTGGATTTGCGTGCGGGTGCGCGCGATGCCGCGATCGAGGGGATCATGCTCAAACATCGCCAGTCGGCCTATCTGGCGGGGCGGCGCGCAGGGCTGTGGTACAAATGGAAACGCGATGCGCTGCGCATCGATTGCGTGCTGATCTATGCGCAGCGCGGATCGGGCAAGCGGTCGAGCTTCTATTCCGATTTCACCTTCGGGTGCTGGCACGGCGATCCCGAGGCGGGCGGCGAACTGGTGCCGGTGGGCAAAGCCTATTTCGGGTTCACCGATGCCGAACTGAAATGGCTCGACCGCCATGTGCGCCAGCACACGGTGGCACGCTTCGGCCCGGTGCGCGAAACCGACAAGTCGCTGGTGTGCGAAATCGCGTTCGATTCGGTCCATGCCAGCAAACGGCACAAATCAGGGGTTGCCATGCGCTTTCCCCGTATCGCGCGCATCCGCACCGACAAGCCCGCACACGAAGCCGACCGCCTGGAAACGCTGATGGCGATGATTGCGGATTGATCCCGATCAAATGGCGCGCGGCGCTGGCGCTCTATGGTTCGGGCCCGACCCCCGCCCGATTCAGGACCATCCGCCTTGACCACCGCCGAACCCGGCCTTTCGCCCTTTGACCGCATCGGCGGGTTGACCGCACTGCGCCGGATCACCGACCGGTTTTACGACCTGATGGAGCAAGACCCTGCCTATGCGGCGTTGCGCGCGATGCATGCGCCCGATCTGGCGCCGATGCGCGAGTCGTTGCCGCTGTTTCTGGCGGGTTGGTCGGGGGGCCCGCGCGACTGGTGGGATGCCAACCCCGGCAAATGCATGATGTCGATGCACGCCCCGTTTGCGATCACCGGGCAAACCGCACGGCAATGGGCCGATGCGATGCGCCGCGCGATCGCCGATGCCGCGCCCGCCGATGCCGAGATTGCCACGGCAATGTCCGACGTGCTGCAACGCATGGCACTGGGAATGGCTAAATCGGAATCCTGATCAGCTTTTCGCGCGAAGTTGCGCCACGCAACATCTCGACGCGGCTGACCGCCACACCCAGCGCCTGGGCCAGCAGTGCCAGCACCGCCGTGGTCGCCTTGCCGTCCTCGGGTTTGGCGCGCACTTTGACGAGCACGCGGCCATCGCTGATCGACACCGCCTCTTCGCGCGCGCCGGGGGTTACCCGCACGGCCAGGCGACCCTCGCCATCGGCCAGCGCACGGATCGCCGCCGCCGTGGGCAGATCAATCTGCGGTCGCGCCATTGGCCTGCGCATGCGCGCGCGCATTGGCCACGTAATGCGCCACGCCCAATTGCATATCGGCCAGCGCGGCCTCGGTCAGATCGCGCATGAACGTCGCCGGGCGACCGCTCCACAATTGCCGCGCGCCGATCCGCTTGCCCGGCGTCAACAGCGCGCCTGCGGCCAGCATGCCGTCGCTTTCGATCACGCAGCCATTCATCACCGTGGCCGACAGCCCGACAAAGCCGCGATCGTGGATCGTGCACCCGTGCAACATGACCATGTGCCCCACCAGCACGTCATCGCCGATCAGCGTGGGAAACCCGTCGGGGTGGCGCGGATCGGGGCTGTCGCAATGGATCACCGTGCCGTCCTGGATATTGCTGCGCGCGCCGATCACCACGCGGTTGACGTCGGCCCGGATCACGCAATTGTACCATACCGAGGCCTCGGCACCGATTTCGACATCGCCGATGATGCGGCATCCCGGCGCGATGAACGCGCTGGGATGAATGCGCGGTGCCTTGCCGCCAAATGGCACGACGGTGACGTCGGGCCGGATCACGCGCCCATCACCCGCGCGGCGTGGAGCGCATGGTATGTCAGCACGCCCGAACAGCCCGCGCGCTTAAACGCGACCAGCGTTTCGAGCACCATCTTGTCGCGATCGGCCGCACCCGCCGCCACCGCCGCCTCGATCATCGCGTATTCGCCGCTGACCTGATAGGCGAACACCGGCACGCCGAACGCCGCCTTTACCCGATAGGCGATATCCAGATAGGGCAGCCCAGGCTTGACCATCACGCTGTCGGCGCCTTCGGCCAGATCGAGTTCAACCTCGCGCAGCGCCTCTTCGGCATTGGCCGGGTCCATCTGATAGGTTTTCTTGTCGCCCTTGAGCAGCCCGTTGCTGCCCACTGCGTCGCGGAACGGGCCATAGAAGGCAGAGGCATATTTGGCGGCATAGGCCATGATCTGCACATTGATATGGCCCGCGTCTTCCAGCGCCGCGCGGATCGCGGCGACGCGCCCGTCCATCATGTCGGACGGGGCGATGATGTCGGCCCCGGCGGCGGCCTGGTTCAGGCTCTGCCCGACCAGCACTTCGACGGTTTCGTCATTGACGACATAGCCTTCGCCATCGATCAGGCCGTCCTGTCCGTGGCTGGTATAAGGATCGAGCGCGACATCGGTCAGCACGCCGATCGCATCGCCACAGGCGTCCTTGATCGCGCGAATCGCCCGGCACATCAGATTGTCGGGATTGAGCGCCTCGCCCCCGTCGGGGCTGCGCCGTTCGGGCTGGGTGTTGGGAAACAGCGCCAGCGCGGGAATGCCCGCCGCCACCGCCAGCCTGGCCTGATCGACAATGCGATCGACCGACCAGCGCGATACGCCGGGCAGCGATGCCACCGGCACCTCCAGATCGTGGCCCTCGGTCACGAACAGCGGCCAGATCAGATCGGCCGGGGTCACTTCGACTTCGCGGTGGAGCGCGCGGCTCCAGGCCGAAGTGCGGGTACGGCGCAGGCGCACGTGGGGATAGCTGGTCATGGCCGAAGTCTTATCGGTCAACCCGGCCAAGGGAAACGGGTTTTTCTCTAGCCTCCACGCCGGGGCAGCGCCAGCAACTGCGTCATGCGCGCGCGGAATGCGGCCACTTCGTGCGGATCGACCTGCACATGGTGCGGGACAAAGCGGATCGACAGCGGATCGACTGGCTGACCGCCACGGAACAGCTCGTAATGAAGGTGCGGCCCGGTCGCCAGTCCGGTGGCGCCGACATAGCCGATCACTTGCCCGCGCGCGACATGCGTGCCCACGCCGACCGCGAACCGGCTCATATGGCCATAGCCCGTCTCGATCCCGCCGCCATGCACCAGCCGCACATAGTTGCCATGCCCGCCGTGCCATCCGGCATAGGACACCACCCCGTCGGTAACCGCATAGATCGGCGAACCCCAGGCGGCGGCAATGTCGATCCCCGCGTGCAGCCGGACATAGCCCAGGATCGGATGGCGGCGCATCCCGAAGTATGAGGTGATATTGCCCGCCACCGGCGCGGCAAGCAGGCTGTTGCCCTGGTCAGCCTGCCCCGCCAGCGCCTCCGGCGTGTAGAAATTGCCGTCATTGCCCCAGCGCATGACTTGCAGCAGCGGCTTTCCGTCGCGCACGATCCCGGCATAGAGCAGTTCGCCATCCTGTCCGACATTGCCGGCCGAACCGTCGAGCGCCTGCTTGTGTGCCACCACCAGTTCGAACCGGTCGGTCGGTGCAATCTCTTCAAAGGGCAGATATTGATCAATTGCCTGGAGATAGGCCTGCACGGTGTCCGGCTCTGCCCCCGCGCCGCGCGCCGCGCGATAGAGACTGCTGCCAACCGCGCCGACTAGATGCAACGGGGTCGCATCGACCGGAATTGGCTGCCTGGTCAGCGTCAGGCCGCTGCCGCTGCGCGTGATCGTGACATTCAGGTCATAGGCCGGACGATAGGACAACGCGGCCAGCGGGCGTGGTTCGCCAACCGCGGCGCGTGGCCCCAGCGTCACGGCAAAGCGTGTGCCCGCAGCCGGCGCGCCCAGCGGGGCGGCGATCGCCTTTACCGCGTCGGCGTCGCGCGCGGCCAGCCCGAGGCGTTGCAACATATGCCCCAGATCGTCGTTTTCGCCCAACACCGCCGTCAGCGCGATCGTCGCGCGTTCGGGCACCGAATCGATCCGGGCAACCAGATCCGAGGCGGCGAAATGCCGACCGGTGGCGCCGCCCGCCGCCAGGGGACGAATCGCCTGAGCACGCAATTCGGCAATCTCGCCATCGCCCGGCAGCGAAGCCGCCTCGAACGGCGCCAGCGTCGGCCAGCACAGCAGCGCGGGCGCGATATAGGCGCCCAGCAAGGCGAGCCCGGCAAACCAGCGCCGCGACGCAAAATCCTGCCGCAGATCGATCGTCGGCGTGCGCCCGGCCAGCCGCGCCTCGACCCGGCGGCACCAGCCGTCCCAGCGTTTCGCCAGCGGATGGTGGCCATCGCGCAGGCCCTTGGTCGGCACCACCGGTTCGGGTTCCGCACGTGGCAGCGCCATGCGTCGCAAGCCCGGTTGACCGGGGCGGGCGCGGCCAAAGCTGCGCCCTTCTACAGCCAGCGAATCCGGGCCGACAAAGGCCATGCGTGGTGTCTTTCCATCCTGCGGCACATGCATCGCGATCCCTGCACGAGCAGGGTTAACGCCCGGTAAAGGGGTGGCCGGATGCGCCACAGCCATGATAGGCGTGTCGCCTTGATCGGGGGGTGTGCGATGAGTGGATCGGAAATGGCGGGCGATCTGGTCGATGCGGCGCTTGTCGCGCATGCGGTCGAGCCGCATCGCGGAGCAGCACCAGCCGACGATGGCCATAGCCACGAAACCGCCTGCCTTAATTGTGGAACCGCGCTGACCGGGCCGTTCTGCAGCCAATGCGGGCAGGCTGCGCATGTTCATCGTACGCTCGGCGCATTCTTTCACGACCTGCTGCACGGCGTGTTCCATTTCGAAGGGCGCGTCTGGCACACGCTGCCTATGCTGGTGTTGCGTCCGGGCCAGTTGACCCGGCGCTATATCGACGGGCAGCGCGCGCGGTTTGTGTCGCCGCTGGCGCTGTTCCTGTTTTGCGTGTTCGTGATGTTTGCAGTGATCCAGCAGACCGACAGCCGCAACGCCGTCAGCGTCGATACGCCCGACGGCCACACCTTGCACGGCCTGCCCGCGGTGACGGCCCGGCTGAACCAGCTCGACGCCGAGCGCCGCGCCGAAGTCGCGCGGCACGACGATACCGATGATACCGACACCGAAATCGCCGCTCTGCGCAAGACCGAAGCGCTGATGAAAGGCAATGGCGGGCACGACACGGGCCTGCCGCAGACCACCACGGGGTTGTCATTCCTCGACGCGATGATCGACAAGGTGCGGGACAACCCCGAGCTGGTCATCTACAAAGTGCAAATGCACGCCTACAAATACAGTTGGCTGCTGATCCCGATCTCGGTGCCGTTCGTGTGGCTGCTGTTCCCGTTCGACCGCCGTTTCCCGATGTACGACCACACCGTGTTCGTGACGTATTCGCTAAGTTTCATGACCCTGTTGAGCGTGGTCGCGGTCATCGCTGAAACGATCGGCTGGGGCGAAGGATTGCTGGCGCTGGTGCCGCCATGGCACATGTACCGCCAGTTGCGCGGTACCTATGGCTGTACACGCGGCGGCGCCATCGTGCGCACGATCGGGTTGCTGATGTTTGCCGGGATCGCGCTGGCGATCTTTGCCTCGGTCATTGTAGCGCAAAGCACTGATTAATCGAATCCGCCAGACCTGACCGTCTTCGATCCTCCCCAGGATGGGGAGGGGGACCAGCGAAGCTGGTGGAGGGGTCTCACGGCTGGGTAACACCTTGAGAACACGCGGAATCATGCCCGGTGGCCTGGTGCGTCTTCGCTACGCGGCGCAATCCGGTGGGGCCCCTCCACCACCCTTCGGGCGGTCCCCCTCCCCGTGCCGGGGAGGATTTTCTTGATCGGAGGGTTCTCAGCAATCGAGCACGAACGGTCCGGCGGCACGCGATTCCAGGGCTTCGTGTGCGGCGGCGGCGTGCGCCAGGGGAAAGCGCCCGCCCAGCGTCACCGGCAATTGCCCGGCAGCCAGCGCGGCAAACAGGCTGGCCGAGGCGGACAACAGCTTTTCGCGCGGCTGGATATAGGGCCACAGGAACGGGCGCGAGACTTTGGCCGATTTCGCCCCCAGCCGCGACAGGTCGAACGGCGGGATCGGGCCCGAGGCCTGGCCATAATGCACCAGATGGCCCTTGACCGCGAGCGCGGCGAGCGAGCCTTCGAAGGTGTCCTTGCCAACCGCGTCAAACGCCACATCGACGCCGCGCCCATCGGTCAGTTCCAGCACGGCGGCGGCCACATCGGTATCGCGATAGGCGATCACATGATCGCACCCGGCGGCACGGGCAATGGCGGCCTTTTCGGGCGAACCGGCGGTGCCGATCACGGTTGCGCCGCGCAACTTTGCCATGCGCGCAACCAGTTGCCCCACACCGCCACCGGCGGCCTGGGCCAGCACCACGCTGCCGGCGTGGACCGGCTCGACATCATCGACCAGCGCCTGCGCGGTCAGGCCTTTCAGGAACCATGCCGTGGCAACGCCATCGTCGATCCCGTCGGGCACCGGCACCGCCAGCACCGCGTCGAGCACGCGCAACCGGGCATAGCCGCCATAGTTGCGCGCAATATAGGCCACCCGGTCGCCCACCGCGAACCCGGTGACGCCTTCACCCAGCGCCTCGATCCGGCCAACCGCTTCCAGCCCCGGAATTCCCGGCAGCGGCAGCGTCTGATAGGCGCCCGAGCGGACATAGACATCGTGAAAATTGACCGAGGCCGCGCTCTGCCGGATCAGCAGTTGCCCCGGCCCCGGTGGTTCGACCGCGATCGGTTCGAGCACGAGCGCTTCGGGCCCGCCCGGCACGCGCAGGACGATCGCTTCGCTGGCAAAGCTCATCGCGTTTACGCTCCGAGCGGACGCGGGGCGCCTGCGTTGACGTCGATCCCGACAAACCGGCGGCCCGCGCGGGGCACCGAAACGGTCTGCGGCATCGGCGGACGGCCATCGCTGGTCGGCGCATCGGGCCGGTCAAGCTTGCCCTCGTCGATCAGCTTGCGGATTTCCTCGCCGGTCAGCGTTTCGTACTCGAGCATCGCTTCGGCCAGCAGGTGCAGCTTGTCCTGCTGTTCCTTCAGGATGGTCTGCGCACGGGCATGGGCATCATCGACCAGTTTGCGGATTTCGCTGTCGATCACCTTGGCGGTTTCGTCCGACATCATCGTGCGCTGCGACGTGCCCATGCCCAGATAGCCGTCCTGGCTTTCTTCATAGAGCAACGGCCCCAGCTTTTCCGACATGCCCCAGCGCATGACCATGTTGCGCGCCAGGCTGGTGGCGTACTGGATATCCGACGAGGCACCCGACGACACTTTGTCGTGGCCAAAGATCAGTTCTTCGGCAACGCGGCCGCCCATGCTGACCGACAGGTTGGCCAGCATCTTGTCGCGATGATACGAATAGCTGTCGCGTTCGGGCAAGCGCATGACCATGCCGAGCGCGCGACCGCGCGGGATGATCGTGGCCTTGTGGATCGGGTCGCTGGCCGGTTCGTTGACCGAAACGATCGCATGGCCCGCCTCGTGATAGGCGGTCATCTTCTTTTCGTCATCGGTCATGACCATCGAGCGCCGTTCCGCGCCCATCATCACTTTGTCCTTGGCGTCCTCAAATTCCTGCATCGCGACCAGACGCTTGTTGCGTCGCGCGGCCAGCAGTGCCGCCTCGTTGACCAGGTTGGCCAGATCGGCACCCGAAAAACCGGGCGTGCCGCGCGCAATCACGCGCGGGTTGACGTCGGGTGCCAGCGGCACTTTCTTCATGTGCACGCCCAGGATCTTTTCGCGGCCTTCGATATCGGGGATCGGCACGACCACCTGCCGGTCGAACCGGCCCGGACGCAGCAGCGCCGGATCGAGCACGTCGGGGCGGTTGGTCGCGGCGATGATGATGATGCCTTCGTTGGCTTCAAACCCGTCCATTTCGACCAGCAACTGGTTGAGCGTCTGTTCGCGTTCGTCGTTCGAATTGCCCAGGCCATGGCCGCGATGACGGCCGACCGCGTCGATTTCATCGATGAACACGATGCACGGGGCATTCTTCTTGGCCTGTTCGAACATGTCGCGCACGCGGCTGGCGCCGACGCCGACGAACATTTCGACAAAGTCCGAACCCGAAATGGTGAAGAACGGCACGCCTGCTTCGCCCGCGATCGCGCGCGCCAGCAGCGTCTTGCCGGTGCCGGGGCTGCCGACCAGCAGCGCGCCCTTGGGAATCTGTCCGCCCAGTTTTGAAAAGCGGCTGGGATCGCGCAGGAATTCGACGATTTCCTGCAGTTCCTCGCGCGCTTCATCGATCCCGGCAACATCATCAAACGTCACCCGGCCTGACCGTTCGGTCAGAAGCTTGGCCTTCGACTTGCCAAAACCCATTGCGCCCGAACCGCCGCCCTTCTGCATCTGGCGCAGCGCAAAGAACACCATGCCCAGGATCAGCAGGAACGGCAGCGAATTGGCGAGGATGTAGAGCAGCATGTTGGGCTCTTCGGTCGCCTTGCCGGCATACTGCACATTCTTGTCCTGCAGCAGCTTGGGCAATTCGGTGTCGCCGGGGATCGGCACGGTCTGGAATTGCTGGTCGTTTTTCAGCGTGCCGGTGATGCGATCGGCGCCAATCTGCACCTCGCGCACGGTACCCGCCGCGACATCGGCGCGGAAATCCGAATAGCGGATCATCGTGCCGGTCGAGTCGGTGCGCGCGCTGAACATCGACACCACCAACAGCAGCACCAGGAAAATCCCGCCGTACACCATCAGGTTCTTGATCCAGGGATTTCCCTGCGGCTGATCGTCGTTCATCGCGTGTCGCTTTCCGTCGGGCGGATTCGCCCGTTTCCAGTGTGCCAATGTAGGTCGGCGCAAGTGAATGGCAATATAACCATACGTGCGAAATTATCCGCCACTGTGGTCGAATTGCTCGATTACCGTGTCTTGTGTGCCGGTGCAGCCGCAAATTGCCAAGTCGCGCCCCGTCCATCGCCCCGCACACCGGCCAGAGTCGCGATCTCGCCGGCGGCGAGTCGGTCGTGCCAGCGCGCCAGATCGCGTCCGCGCGGGACCGTCCCGCCCAGCCGCGCGATCACCCGTTCGAGCACCCGCAGCGCCAGCGCGCGCGGCAGATCGGGCGCGAAATCGATGACCGGCCCCACCATATCCGCGCAGACGCGGTCCGCCGCCCAGTCGAGCGCCGCATCCGCCTGCGCAAGATGCCCGGCGCTGGCGGCAAATCCGGCAGGGTCGAGCCAAGGCGCAGTGGCCAGTCCCTGGCGTACCCGCACGCGTTCGTGGCGCGGATCGCGGTTCGACAGATCATCGACCGCTGCGATCCGCGCCTCGGCCACCACCGCCAGCAACGCAGCGCGGCGCAGGCCGAGCAGCGGGCGCAACAGCGGCAGTGTATCGCCCGGCACCACCGCGCGCGGGCGCATCCCGGCCAATCCGCGCAGCCCCGCACCCCGGTTCAGCCGCATCACCACGGTTTCCGCCTGATCGTCGGCATGGTGTGCGGTAACCAGCGCGGCCAGATCATGCGCCCGGCACCATGCCGCCAGCGCGCGATAGCGTTCCGCACGGGCGCGTTCCTGCACGGCCGTGCCCGGCGCCATGGCCAGCGTCAAAGTGGCATGGGCAAGGCCGCGTGCCGCGCACAGGCGCGCCACATGGGCCGCCTCGTCCGCGCTTTGTGCACGCAATCCGTGATCGACAGTGGCCACTGCCAGGCGATCGGGGCCCAGCGTGTCATGCGCCAGCAGCAGCAGCGCCAGACTGTCGGGCCCGCCCGATACCGCCAGTCCGACCCGGTCGGGGCCCGGACACAGCCGTTCCCATGCGTCCGCAAACGCGGCGCGTGCGGTCAATGGCAGGTCACCATCTTGCTCAGCGCGTCGAACTGGCCCTTCAACCGGCCATCGAGTTCGGTCGGATACGTCTGCCGGAATTCGTCGATCACCACACAGGCGCGCTTGGGTTCCTTGAGCCGGGTCATCGCCACGCCCAGAAACAGCAGGCTGTCGGCGGCACGATCGCCCGCCTTGTCGGCCAGATAGTTCTGCTGGAACCATTGCGCCGCCGCGCCCGGCTTGTTGTCGTCGAGATAGGCGCGCCCGAGCAGGTTGCGGGCAAAACTGATCCGTTTGTGCTTTGGATATTGCTGGACGAAATCGAGCAGCACCGCTTCGGCTTCGGGCAGGAACTTGGCCTCCCACAGGCGATAGCCATAGGTATAGGCATCTTCGCCCTTGTCGTCGCTCGATGGCCGCTGGATCGCCGCGACGGCGGCGGCGTGATCGGCCGCTTCGGGTGCCGACGGAGTGGCATCGGGCAATCTGGCGGGCGCCTTGCCCTGGCCTTTGGCCGGTTTGACCGGCGGCGGGGGCAGGGTGGTATCGGGGGCGGGCACGGGCGCAGGCGGAGGGGCCGCAGCCGCCGCAGCGGCGGCCTGTGCGGTTTCGATCGCACCGACCCGGCTGTCGAGCTGGCTCAGACGGTTCTGGTTGTCTTCGCTGGTTGCGGTCAGCGCCTTCAATTGCGATTCGACCGCATCCATCCGCGCCAGCAGATCGCCCAGCGCGGGGCCGTTGCTGGCAGGCGGGGGGGGCGGCGCCGCATCATCGCCCGTGGTGATCTGCGGGGCAAACGTCCTGCCTGCGCCATCGGGGAACACCTTGCGCTGCAGGGCGCGCAATTCGCCTTCGATCCGGCGCAGGCGCGCCTCGGTGGTTTCGGGCGCGGGGCTGTCGGCGTGGGCCACTGCCGGTGCCACAGCGGGCACCGCGATGGCCGCAATCAGCACGGGCGACAGACATCGGGCAAGCAGGCGCGCGCCACCGCGAACGGTCAGGGCGCGCATCGGCAGGGTGCTGGTCATGGGTACTCCCGCAGGATCAAGAAACTGAAGCGTGCCGCCCTGCACCAGGATTGCCGCAGTGTCACCCCGATGTCGAGCGCGCGTTGCCGGTTCATATTGGCCAGGCCTTGCTGGCCTGGTTTTATTGCGCAGCGCTTGCCGGGGTGGCCTCGGCTGATGGCGAGGCGCCACCGACAGGCGGCAGGTCGATCGCTTGCACAGCATCGCTGTCGGTTTCGTGAACGGGGCTGTGCCGGGCCTTGTGATGCACCGGCCCGGTCGTCGGGACGCCATTGAACGGTGTCACCGATGGTATCGACGATGACGTCAGGGGGGGCGTCGCCGCCGCAGGCTGTGCCCGCGCCAGCAGCGCCTGCGCCGTCACCGGCACGTCGCGCACGATGCCGCGATGATCAGACAACGGCGCCGCGGGTTGTCCGCCAATGGTTATCGTCAGCGCGTCGGGACGCCCGGTCCACAGTTTTGGCTCGAAGGCGTCGGCGGGCACGGTATAGCTTTCACCCAGCGCAAGCTGCTTTTGCATCAGTTGCTGGCCATGGCCGTCATAGAACTTGACCCAGATGCGGTCCTCGCGCGCGGTAAACACCACCGGCCCTGCCGCTGCGGGCGGCGGCGTCGGCCTGGCCGCAGCGGGTGCAGCCGCCGGCGAAGGCGTGGGGTCAGGCTGGATCAGCGAGGGCAGATCGGTCGACGGCGCATAATAGCTGCGCCAGAACACCCCGCCTGCCACCAGTACGGCGACGAACAGGCCCAGCGCCAGCCAGGTCAACAGGCGCGACGGCGTCTTGGCCGGATCATCGACATCGAACTGGTGCACCACGCGCGGCGCCGGCCGGGGCGCCGCACTGTCGAGTTCGCTGCGCACCAGCGCGGCCAGATCGGCTTCGTCGAGACCCAGCGCACGCGCATAGTTGCGCACAAAACCCAACACATAAGGTCGCCCTGGCAAAGCGGCGAGATCGCCCCGGTCGAGCGCTTCGACATGGCGCAGCGTGATCCGCGTGCGCGCGGCAATGTCGGCGGTGGTCAGCCCTTGCATTTCGCGCGCGGCACGCAGGCGCGCGCTGGCAGTCGCTGGCTTGATCGTGGCCAGCGGCGCGTCATGCCTGTCGTCGTGATCGCCGTTCTGAGCCACGGCGTCGCGCGCGTTTTCCATTATGTTTGTGCAACCCTTGATCCTGTGGGAATCCCTTAGCAAGGGTTGGTTGCAATTGTGAGAAAGTCAACGGGATTCGCGTCACAAATGCGACCGCGCGGCATCGTCGCCGGGTCAGTCGCAATCGATTCCATGGTTTGCCGCCCACTCGGTCAGCACCGCACGCATGTTGGCCGGCGGATCGATCAGCCAGCCACTCATCGCCAGGCGAATCGCACCGAGATCGACTTTGCTGACCAGTTCCTTGATCGGGCCGACCGCCGCCGGGGTAATCGACAGCCGCGTGATGCCCAGCCCGAGCAACGCCAGCGCCTCCAGCCGACGCCCACCCATTTCGCCACAGACCGTGATATCGGTGCCAAACGGCGCCACGGTTGTCACCACACGGTTGAGAAACCGCAGGATTGCGGGCGACACCCAGTCATACCGTTCGGCCAGCTTGGGATGGCCGCGATCAGCGGCAAACAGGAACTGGGTCAGATCGTTGGTGCCGATCGACAGGAACGACAGGCGCGGCGCCAGCACATCGAGCCATTCGGCAATCGCGGGCACTTCGACCATCGCGCCATAACGAACCGCCTCGGGCAGGGTCTTTTTCTGCCGCTTGAGAAACGCCAACTGGCTTTCGAACACCGCCTTGGCGGCGTCGAATTCCCACGGTTCGGTGACCATCGGGAACATCACGTTGAGCGTGCGACCCGCCGCCGCCTCGATCAACGCGCGCGCCTGGACTTTCAGCAGGCCATCGCGTTCGAGCGCAACGCGCAGCGCGCGCCAGCCCATCGCCGGATTTTCCTCCAGCGTGGCGTTGTCCTGGCGCAGATAGGGCAGCACTTTGTCACCGCCGATATCGACCGTGCGAAACACCACCGGACGATCGCCCGCCACATCGAGCACATCGCGATAGAGCCGCGTCTGACGTTCGCGCGCGGGCAGCGTGGCGGACACCAGAAACTGGAATTCGGTGCGAAACAGCCCGATCCCGTCGGCCCCGGTCAGATTGAGCAGCGGCATGTCGTCGCGCAGCCCGGCGTTGATCATCACCGTCACGCGCGTGCCGTCGAGCGACACCGGCTCGACATCGCGCAGCGCGGCATAATGCGCCTGGCGCTCGCGGCTTTTGGCAAAGCGCGCCTCGAACGCCTCGGTCATGCTGGGCGTCGGGCGGACATCGACCACGCCGCGGTCGCCATCGATCAGCAACTGGTCGCCATCGCGCAATTTGCCGCGCAGGCCACGCAGCCGCCCGATCACCGGAATGCCCATCGCCCGCGCCACGATCACCACATGCGCGGTCAGCGATCCTTCTTCGAGAATCACGCCTTTCAGGCGCCGCCGGTCGTATTCGAGCAATTCGGCCGGGCCCAGGTTGCGCGCAACCAGGATCGCATCGCCCTTCAACCCCGCGCTCGCCGCCGTGCCCAACTGGCCCGAGACGATGCGCAACAGCCGGTTGGACAGATCCTCCAGATCGTGCATGCGATCGGCCAGCAGCGGATCGTCGATCTGGCGCATGCGCATGCGGGTGCGTTGCTGCACCCGCTCGATCGCCGCCTCTGCGGTCAGGCCCGAATCGATCGCTTCGTTGATGCGCCGGCCCCAACCTTCGTCGTAGGCGAACATCTTGTAGGTCTGGAGCACTTCCTCATGCTCTCCACCCACGCCGAATTCGGCCTGGCTGGCCATGCGGTCGATCTGTTCGCGCATCTTGTCAAAGGCCAGATAGACGCGCTGGCGTTCCGCCTCGATATCATCGGCGACGACTTGTTCGATCGTCACGCGCGGCTGGTGGAACACCGCCGTGCCCGATGCGATGCCCTTGACCAGCGCCATGCCCTGCAGGCGCTCCGGCCCGGTCAACAGCGCGCCCGATCCAAGGAAATCATCTTCGTCGATCAACCCGGCGTTGGCGATCAGTTCCGACAGCACCATCGCCACGGTCTGCAACGCCTCGATCTCGACTTCTTCATAGCGGCGCGGTTCAACATGCTGCACCGCGACCACGCCGACCGCGCGTTCGCGGCGCACGATCGGCACCCCGGCGAACGAATGAAACCGCTCTTCACCGGTTTCCGGGCGAAAGGCAAAGTCGGGATGGGCCGTCGCCTCGGCCAGGTTGAGCGTTTCGATGTTCGATGCGATCGTGCCGACCAACCCCTCACCCACCGCCATGCGGGTCACGTGCACGGCCTGCTGGTTCAGCCCGCGCGTGGCGAACAGTTCCAGCATGCCTTCGCGCAGCAGGTAGATCGAACAGACTTCGCTGTTGAGATTTTCGCCGATGACATCGACGACCTGGTTCAGTTTGGCCTGCGCACCAGTGCGCGCGGCCATGATCTCGTGCAACGAGTTGAGGATTGCCCTGGCGGCGGCGGTGGCGGTCTGCAAAGCCATGACCTTGGCCTAGAGCATCGCGCGAAAAAGTGGAAACCGGTTTTTGCGGCCGGTGTCGTTGCAGGCCGCTACCCGGCCCAGCAAAAAGGCGGCAGGACATTGTCCTGCCGCCCTGACGGCGCGATTTCGCACCAAACCGGATCGGAATCTTGCCTAGTGGGGCTGCGTCAGCTCTTCCTTGATCTTCAGCTTGCGTCGCTTCAATTCCATGAGCAGGACTTCATTGGGCATCGGGCGCGATCGCTCTTCCGCGATGCGGCGTTCAAGTCCGGCGTGTTTGCTTTGCAAAGCATTGAAGTGCGTGGATTCCATCCAAAGCCTCCTTCATGGAGTTGCTGCCTGTCGTCCCGGCGGCATGGCCGACCGGGCGTTGACCGCGCCCGCTGTCGCGACTCGGGTTGGATATGCCAACCGGGCAGAGGGCGCGTTGTCATGCTCCCACATTCGCCGTATCTTGCAAGCGGTGTCGCGTCGGTACGCAATGTTTGTGGGTCGGGTCGAAAGGCTTTGGCAAGCATGCGAGGTGCGTTACGAGGGTCCGTATATCCAAGGGTCCTTACAAGGGTTCCATTGCCGGTCGGCCCCGGGGCAATGGATGACACAGCACACGTTCGCCGGGACTGATCGACAAGACCGACCGATAAGGAGTTGTTCCGGGGTGACCGAAGACGAAATGCGCAAGCGGTTGACCGCGCTGCGACTGGAACATCGTGATCTGGATGCCGCAATCGACGCGCTGAGCACGGCGGGGTCCGGCGACCAGTTGCAGATCGCCCGGCTGAAAAAGCGGAAATTGCGGCTCAAGGATCAGATCAGCATGATCGAAGACCACCTGATCCCCGATATCATCGCGTAACCGCTGGATTTTTTTGCCTGCCCGGCCTGCGACGGGCAAATTGCACCGTGCCAATCCGATACACCGGGCCAGGCGCCGGTTGAGCATTGCCGGGGTGGCCCGCTATGCCATCGGGATGACCGGGGTAGCCTCCATCAATTCCCATATCGTCGAAGCGCTCTATGTCGAGGCGCTGGTGTTGTCAGATGCCGCGCGGGGCGGCTTCGATGCCTTGCGCGACACGCCGCCGAGCCGAGTCCACGCGGTCCATGCCGTGGCGAGCGAGGCGATGCCCGATCGCCCGGTCTGTCCCGAAGATGTCGAGGTGACCTGCGAGGCCTTGCGTACGGCGACCCGCGTGATGCATTGCCTGGCCTGGCTGCTGAACCACCGCGCGTGGTTCGCAGGCGACATCAGCGCGGCGCAATTGCGCCGCCATGGCCGCCTGATCAGCCATTTCCCGGCCAGCGACCCGGTCGTGGTCAGCCGGTTGCCCGACGATCTGGCCGACCTCGTGCAACAGAGCGAGCGGCTCTATGCGCGTATCCAGCGGCTCGAGACGGCCTGGCGCAGCGATCGCCCCGCCCTGCCCGGCGCGCTAGACCGGCTGCGAGACAGGCTGGCGCACGGCTGAATAGCGCCACATCCACGTTGCGCCACGCCGAGAGATGCCCCATCTTGGTCGTATGACCGAGGTGATCCCCATCGAGAACCCGCACGATCCGGCCACCTGGCCGACCGGGCGAGCGTTGCAGCTCGAACCACTGGTGCGGCGCGTGCTGGCGCCCAATGCCTCTCCCTATACGTTTACCGGCACGCAGACGTATCTGGTCGGCGCGGGCGACGACGTGGCAGTGATCGATCCGGGCCCGGCCGATACCGGCGCCGCCGGTCATGCCGACACGCGCGGCGAAGGCCATGTCGAGGCAATCCTGGCCGCCATCGGCACGGCACGCGTGGCGGCGATCGTGTGCACGCACACCCACCGCGATCACAGCCCGGCGTCGCGCGCGCTGCAGGCGGCAACCGGTGCACCGATCATCGGCTGCGCGCCGCTGACGCTCGACGATGACGGGCCGCGTGCCGATGCCGCGTTCGACCCCGATTACCGGCCCGACCGCGTCCTGGCCGACGGCGAACGGTTGCACGGCCAGGGCTGGACCATCGAGGCAGTGGCCACCCCCGGCCACACCAGCAACCACTTGTGCTATGCCCTGATCGAAAGCGGCGCCTTGTTCACCGGCGATCATGTGATGGGCTGGTCGACCAGCGTGGTGTCGCCCCCCGATGGCGACATGGCGGCCTATATGGCCAGCCTTGCCGTGCTGCACGACCGCGAGGACCGCGTCTATTATCCCGCGCACGGGCCCCAGATCGACAACCCGCGCCAGTTTGTGCGCGTCATGATCGGCCACCGCCGCCAGCGCGAACGCCAGATCGCCACGCACCTCGAATCCGGGCCGCGCACCATCCCCGATCTTGTCGCCGCGATGTACAAGGGTCTCGATCCGCGTCTGCACGGGGCCGCCGGGCGATCGGTGCTGGCGCACCTGATCGACCTGCAGCGGCAGGGCCGGGCTGTCCCCGATGGCGAACGCTGGCTTGCCCTCGACCGGCCCCCGGCCTAAATCGCCGCAAACTCTTTCACAGGACCCCTTCCATGACGGCCCAGACTGCCTCGCTCGCCGGCCTTGATCTCCGCACCGAAATCAACCGGCTGCGCAAGGAGCGCAACGCGGTCATCCTGGCGCATTATTATCAGCGCCCGGAAATCCAGGACCTGGCCGACTATATCGGCGATTCGCTCGAACTGTCGCGCAAGGCGGCTGCTACCGACGCCGAAGTGATCGCGTTTTGCGGCGTGCGGTTCATGGCCGAGACCGCCAAAATCCTCAGCCCCGACAAAACTGTCATCCTGCCCGACATGGACGCGGGCTGCAGCCTGGAGGATTCGTGCCCGCCCGACAAATTCAGGGCGTTCCGTGAGGCGCATCCCGATCACATCGCGCTGACCTACATCAACTGTTCGACCGAAGTGAAGGCGCTGTCCGACGTCATCGTCACCAGTTCCAGCGCCGAAACGATCCTCGCCAAGATCCCGCCCGAACAGAAGATCATCTTTGGCCCCGACCGGCACCTGGGCGGCTATCTCAACCGCAAGTTCGGGCGGGACATGCTGTTGTGGCCGGGCGTGTGCATCGTGCACGAGGCGTTCAGCGAAACCGAGCTGTTGAAACTGAAGGCGCAATATCCCGCCGCACCGGTCGCAGCGCACCCCGAATGCCCGCCGCATATCCTCGATCATGCCGATTATGTCGGGTCGACCACCGGCATTCTCAACTATGCCAAGGCGACCCCGGCGCAGACGCTGATCGTCGCCACCGAACCGCACATCATCCACCAGATGCAACTGGCGATGCCCGACAAGCTGTTCATCGGCGCGCCCGGCGCCGACGGCAACTGCAACTGCAACATCTGCCCCTACATGGCACTCAACACGCTGGAAAAGCTGTATATCGCGCTGCGCGATCTGACGCCTGCGGTGCACATCGAGGAAAACCTGCGACTGGCGGCAAAGAAAAGCCTCGATGCGATGCTCGACATGGCGGCGGGCACCGTCGGCCAGGGCGATCTGGGCCTGCGCCCGGTGACCGCCTGACAAAGCTGCGGTTTGCAGCGCCAAGGATTTTTGTGCCGAGCGGGTAGTTGCCATGGCCGGAGTGACTGCCTAGCTTGGGTTGCAAATGGAAACGGTTATCGCCCCGCGCGATACCATTTCCTCTCCACCCAGCAAAAGGCACGCCCATGGTCGAAAATCTGCTTAAACCGATTTCTCTTGGGGCCATCGAGGCACCCAACCGCATTGTGATGGCCCCGCTGACGCGTGGCCGCGCCACCCCCGGCAGCGTGCCGACGCCATCGATGATCACGTATTACCGCCAGCGCGCGAGCGCCGGGCTGATCATCAGCGAAGCGACCGGGATCAGCCGCGAAGGCCTTGGCTGGCCTAGTGCGCCCGGCCTGTGGACCGATGAACAGACCGAAGCGTGGAAACCGGTGACCGAGGCGGTGCATGCCGCAGGCGGGCGTATCGTCGCCCAGCTTTGGCATATGGGCCGGATCGTGCACCCCTATTTCCTGGGCGGCGAACCGCCGGTTTCGGCCTCTGCGACGCGCGCACCGGGCCATGCCCACACCCCCGAAGGGACCAAGGACTATGCCACGGCACGGCCCTTGCGGCTCGACGAGATCCCTCGTCTGCTCGACGATTACGCCCTCGCCGCGCAAAACGCCAAGAAGGCCGGGTTCGACGGGGTGCAGTTGCACGCCGCCAACGGCTATCTGATCGACCAGTTCCTGCGCAACGGCACCAACTTGCGCGATGACAGCTATGGCGGTTCAGTCGAAAACCGTGCGCGTCTGCTGGGCGAAGTGACCGAACGGCTGATCTCGGTCTGGGGCGCCGGTCGGGTGTCAGTGCGCCTGTCGCCCAACGGCGATTCGCAAGGCACCGACGACAGCGATCCCGCCGCGATCTTCGGCGAAGCGGCACGCGTGTTGCAGGCGTTGAACATCGGCTTTCTCGAACTGCGCCAGCCGGGCCCCGATGGCACGTTCGGCAAAACCGACGTGCCGCAGCAGGACGCACTGATCCGGTCGATCTACAAGGGCCCGCTGGTGCTCAACAGCGACTATACTGCCGAACAGGCCGAGGCGGATCTGGCATCGGGTCGCGCCGATGCCATCAGCTTTGGCCGTCCGTTCATTTCCAACCCGGATCTGGTCGAACGCATTCGCGTCGGCGCGCCGTTTGCGCCCAACGTGGGCGTGCCGCAGACGTGGTATTTCCCCGGCGATGCCGGCTATATCGACTATCCGACGCTGGCCGAGGTCGCTACGGACGCCTGACCGGGGCTGCCGCCGCCCGGATTGGGCGGCGGTACCTCTCTTTCGGGTGAGTGACGCATGACATCGACACCGCGTTCCTGGCTGTTCATTCCCGGCGACAGCGATCGCAAGCTGGCCAAGGCGCAAGCCACCGGTGCCGATGCGCTGATCATCGATCTGGAAGATGCGGTATCCGACGAGCGCAAACCGATTGGCCGCGCAACCACGGCCGCATGGCTGGGCGATGCCGCCAACCGGGGCGGCGACAGCCAGGTCTGGGTGCGCATCAACGCGCTCGACACCCGGCTTTGGCGCGACGATCTGGCCGCGATCATCGGCGGCGCGCCCACCGGGATCATGG
The DNA here is from genome assembly GCF_001519065.1 of Novosphingobium sp. FSW06-99. Lineage (GTDB taxonomy): Bacteria > Pseudomonadota > Alphaproteobacteria > Sphingomonadales > Sphingomonadaceae > Novosphingobium. The sequence goes on along the minus strand of NZ_KQ954257.1, from coordinate 141,022 downwards.
TGCCCAAGGCCGCCGGGCCCGATCAGATCGCGCAGATCAGTGCCGAACTCGACACACTGGAACACACCCACGGCTTGACGCCGGGGCAGACCCGCATCCTGCCGCTGGTAAGCGAAACCGCGCGCGCGGCGGTCACCATTCCCGCCTATGTCGAGGCCACGTTGCCCCGCCTGGCCGGGCTGACCTGGGGCGCGGAAGACCTGGGCGCGGCACTGGGCGTGACGCGCAAGCGCGATCCGCGCGGGCACTGGACCGACACATTCCGCTGGGTGCGCACGCAGACCCTGCTGGTCGCGCACGCGCTCGAAATCTGGGCGATCGACACGCTGCACGCCGATTTCCGCGATGAGGCAGGGCTGGCGGTCGTCGCCGCACACGCGGCGGCGGATGGTTTTGCGGGCATGCTGGCGATCCATCCCGCGCAAGTGCCGATCATCAATCGCGCTTTTGCCCCCGATGCAGCCGCACTGGCCGAAGCGCGCGCGATTGTCGCGGCGTTTGCCGCCAACCCCGGTGTCGGCGCCTTGCAGATTGATGGCAGGATGATCGACCAGCCGCATCTACGGCAGGCGCGCGCGCTGCTCGGCCTCGATTAGTTGGTCGGCGCAGGTGCAGGCGGCGGCGCCGCGCTATCGGCGGCAGCGGCTTCGCTTGGCGCATCACTGGCCGTGTCGGTGGCGGCGGTCGGGTTGCGCGGCACCGGTTGCAGCAAGGGCCGTGCGCGCGACTGGTCCAGATCGAGCATGCTGTCGCTGATCGTTCCGGGCAGCACATCGGCCCCGGCGGCCTTGCCCGGTGCCGGCTGCGCCGGTTTGTCACACCCGGCGAGCATCAGCGCGCAAGTCAAGGCAGGCAGGACACACACGGATCGGATGGACATGGGTACGGTTCCGCCTGTCAGGGACACGGTTGATCGAGGTTTGCCAGAAAGCCGTCGAGACGCGCCAGCAACGCTCTATCCCACGCCTCGCCCGTAACCTCCAGCCCCAGGTCAGCCAGGCTGGTGACACCATGGTCGGCAATGCCGCAGGGCACGATTCCGCCGAAATGCGACAGGTCGGGCGACAGATTGACGGCAAACCCGTGCATCGTCACCCAGCGGCGGATGCGGATGCCGATTGCGCCGATCTTGGCCTCCTGACCGTCGCGGCCGCGCGTCCAGATGCCGATCCGTCCCGGCGCGCGCCAGGCTTCGACGCCGAAATCGCCCAGCGTGTCGATCACCCAGCCTTCGACCGCGTGGACAAACCCGCGCACGTCGCGCGCGCGGGTGCGCAAATCGAGCATCAGATAGCCGATGCGTTGCCCCGGGCCATGATACGTATAGCGCCCGCCGCGCCCGGCCTCGACCACGTCAAACCGCGGATCGAGCAATTCGGACCGCACCGCGCTGGTTCCGGCGGTATAGACCGGCGGATGTTCGAGCAGCCAAATCAATTCGCACGCACGGTGCTCGGCGATCGCGGCATTGCGTTCGGTCATCGCATCGAGCGCCGTGCGGTAGTCGACGCGCGCGGATTCGCGTCGAATCTCGATCGCGTCGTGGGTCGGGTCGGCGTCCATGTGGCGTCTCTTGGCGTTGCTCTGCGGGCCATGCAAGCGGGATATCGCGAAAACCGGTTCCCTCCGGTCGTCCCGATGCTCTAGAGACAGGCTTGAACAGCGAGGTTTTGAATAGTGGTGACTCTGGACAGCAGCAGCGCATGGCAAAGCGCAAGACGCATGGTTTCGGCCAATCGCGACATGCTGACCGCGATTGGCGGGGTGTTTTTTCTGCTGCCCGGGCTGATCGGGGCCGTCGTCGTGCCGACCCCTGCGCTGACCGGCACGATGAACCAGGCCGCGATGACCGATGCCATCATGGAATTCTACACCAAGGCCGGGCCCATCCTGGTGGTGCTGTCGTTGCCGATGCTGGTCGGGTATCTGACTTTGCTGGTGATGCTGCTTGATCGCGACCGGCCGACCGTGGGCAAGGCAATCGGTGTGGGCATCCGGCTGTTGCCAAGCTATCTCGCCGCGCAGATCCTGACATCGCTGGCGCTGTCGGTCATGTGGGTGGTCGTGGTCAGCGCGCTGTCGGCGATCCTGCCCACACTGGTCGCCGCGTTCGTTTCCTTGGTGGTGATGATCTATCCGCTGGTGCGCGTCGTGCTGGTCGGGCCCGAAATGGTCACGCAGCGGTTGCGCAACCCGATCCGCGCGATCATCGGCGGGCTGGCGCGCACGCGCGGCCACACCTTGCGGATCATGCTCTATGTCGGCCCGGCGATCACCCTGTTCCTGGTCGTCTACGTGCTGGCGATGATCGTGGCGGGCGTGCTGGCAACGGCTGTACCGCAAGCCGAGGTGCAACGCATGATCGGCGAGGCGATTGGCGCGGTGCTGTTTGCGGTGGGCTATACCTATTACACGGCGATCATCGCCTCGACTTATGACCAGCTCGGCCCCGTGCACGGGGCCGGGTCATCGGTCAGTCCTTCCAGCCCCAGCTGATCACGCAAGGCGGCACGTTGATCGGTTCGAACCCTTTGTCGATGCGCGGAAAATAGGGCCGCATCAGCGCGCGGGCACGCGCAGTGTACTGATAGACCAGAAACGCCCCGCCGGAACGCAGCACGCGCTGGGTGGCAGCCATGATCGCGGGCCCGACACCGGGCGGCAAAGTCGTGAACGGCAGGCCCGACAGCACGTAATCGGCGTGATCGAACCCGTGGGCTGCCACGATCGCTTCGACATCGCTGGCCGATCCGTGCACCGCACTGAACCGCGAATCGCCGATCGTCGCCTTCAGGTAGGCGATGAAATCGAGATTGGTGTCGATCACGATCAGCGTGCCGTCGCGCCGCAGGCGATCAAGCACCGGCTTGGTAAAGGTGCCGACACCCGGCCCGTATTCAACAAACAGTCGGCACCGGTCCCAGTCGACCGGCGCCAGAACCCGCGTGATGGTGCGCCGTGATGACGGCACGATGGCCCCGACCATCACCGGATTCTTGACGAAACCCTTGAGGAAAAAGCCCATTGGGCCAAGCAGCGCACGCACTTTGCGACGGATGCGAGCAGGCAGTGGTTCGGTGGCAAAACCGGTTGGTGCCATCATCGAAATGTCTCTTTCGGCAACAGATTAAGTCTGGGCACCATCCGCTCGCAAAATATGCCCCCCATTGCAAGCCTCGTGCAGGCATCCTACCGGACTTTCCCGATGGGTTGCAAAACGCAACATGGTCCTGTTTGCCCGCGCAACAGGCCAAGAACGGGAGGGGATGTGGCAACCGAAGCCGCCTTGACGCACGCCGATGACGACAACACCGACGCTTTGCCGCCGGGGCGCATGGCACTGCTGTTTGCGGTCATGCTGATCGTTGCGGCGGGCAACACCGCGATGCAATCGGTGATGCCCTCGATCGGCACGCATCTGGGCATTCCCGATGTCTGGGTCAGCCTGGCCTATTCCTGGTCGGCGCTGTTGTGGATGCTGCTGGCGCCGTTCTGGGCGCGCCGGTCCGACCGGCTGGGTTGCAAGGCGATGATGTCGCTGGGGCTGGCCGCCTTTGCCCTTTCGTTTGCGCTGTGTGGCGGTGCCCTGCTGGCGGGCCTGAAGGGCGCGGTCAGCGGGATGGCCGCGATCGGGCTGTTTGCCGCCGCGCGCTCGCTCTATGGCACGTTCGGGTCGGCCGCGCCGCCTGCGGTCCAGGCCTATGTCGCCAGCCGCACCAGCCGCGCCGAACGCACCAAGGCGCTGTCGATGATCGCGTCGAGCTTTGGCCTGGGCACGGCGCTGGGTCCCGCACTGGCGCCCTTGCTGATCGTGCCGGGGGTCGGGCTGATCGGTCCGTTCATCGCCTTCACGCTGGGCGCGCTGGGGGTGCTGATGATGCTGCGCCTGCGCCTGCCCGATGATTCGCCCGATATCGATCATCTGCGCGAACATGCCCCCGCGCATCGGGCATCACCGCGCTATGACGAAAATGCCGATGGCTGGCCGCACGACCCCGATATGGCCGATCGGGACAACACCGCCGCGCCGCTGCACTTGCGCTGGGGCGACCGGCGCATTCGCCGCTGGCTGATTGCCGGCATGCTGGGCGGGCAGGCGCAATCGATCATGCTGGGGGTCATCGGCTTTCTGCTGCTCGACCGGTTGGGGTTGCGCCATCAGCCCGATGCCGCGGCAGGGCCGATCGGGCTGGTGCTGATGTGCGGCGCGATCGCCATGCTGCTGGCGCAATGGGGCCTGATCCCGATGCTGGCGCTGGGCCCGCGCACGTCAACCATGCTGGGCATGGCACTGATCGCGGTGGGGGCCCTGCCGGTGGCGCTGGGCACCAATCTCCATGCCATTGCCACCGGCTTTGCGATCTGTTCGCTGGGCTTTGGCCTGTTCCGGCCGGGGTTTACCGCGGGTACCAGCCTGGCCGTGGGGCCAGGCGAACAGGGCCAGGCCGCGGGCATTGTCGCGGCGGTCAACGGATCTGCCTATATCGTGTCACCCGCCATCGGCGTGTGGCTCTATAACCATTCGCACTGGATGGTGTGGGTGCTGATCGAGCTGTTGGTGCTGGGCGTGCTGGCGCTGTTCATAGAGGGGCGTGCGCCAGCCCGAGACGATTGACCACGCGCAAGGCCGCCGCATCGCCGCGCTGCACCGCGACGAACAGCAGTGCGTTGAGCGCCAGCGACTGATAGACGAAATACCACAGCGGGCTGCCGATCAGCATCGCGATGCCCAGCGTGATCGCGCGCGGATTGGGGCCGAGCACCTTGAGCAGGACCAGCAAGGGACGCTGTTCACGCTGCACCTCACCGCGAATCCGCGCCAGCGCGGTGCCGTCACCGGCGCGATCGGCGGCAATCGCGGCGGTTACCGCGCGATCGATGATCAGCGCATTGGGGCTCATCCCCGAGGCAAGCCGCAGATAGCCGAGCACAAACCCGCGCAAGATCCACGAAACCCCGCGCTTGTCGCGAAACAACGCGGCATCGGCCTGCGTGGCGTTGTTGAGCCACGGCACACCATAGGTCCAGTACTGGTAGAACCGCCGTTGCACTTCGACGAAATTGGCCTGGGCCACGTGGCTGGCCCCCGCCGCCAGCGCCCAGAACCATGCCCAGCCCCACCCGATCGACGGCGCCAGAATGATCACCAGAATGATATAGAGCACGACGTGACCGGCATAATCGCAGATACCGTCGATCAGTTCGCCCAGCGGACTGGTCCGGCCGGTCAGCCGCGCCAGATCGCCATCGGCGCCATCGACGACGTGCCAGGTCATGTGCAGCGTCAAGCCAAGCAGCGGACTCCAGGGCCACAGCAGCCCCCAACCCGGCCCGCGCCAATAGACGATGCCGGCCGCGACCACGAACAGCGCCCCTGCCACCGAGACCATATTGGGCGTTACCGGGGTCCGCGACAGCGCCCTGGCCAGGCGCCAAGCCAATGGATGATAGAGATAATAATTGAGCGAATCCTGCAATTCGCGCGGGCGGCGCGGCCGTTCGCGGGGGGCATTCGCCATGGCGGTAATCTTCATCCTGCGTCTAAAAGCGCCGTGCCGGCCGGATTCGTCGGCCATAGTCTGCCTTTGCGGCGAGCGCCACTGTGCTGTAAAATCGCCATGGTTTCCTTGGCTTGCTTGACAATCGGGGGATTCCGCTTGCATTCCGGGCCGATTTCGCAAACTAAGGCACTTTGGTGACAGCCATCCAGTAGCGGTGCCTGTCGAAGAGGACGTGCTTACATGAAGCCAATCAAGGTCGCGGTGATCGGCGTGGGCAACTGCGCCAGCTCACTTGTCCAGGGGGTTTATTTTTACCGTCAGAACAATTCTGCAGGAGGTCTGATCCACGACCGGATCGGCGGATATGGTGCAGGTGACGTGGAATTCGTGCTCGGCGTCGACGTCGATGCACGCAAGGTGGGCAAGGATATCGGCGAGGCAATCTTTGCCGGGCCGAACTGCACCGCCGTGTTCCACGCCGATGTTCCGCAAACCGGTGCCAAAGTGATCATGGGTCGCATCCTTGACGGGGTGGCCGACCATATGACCGGCATGGGCGAACGCGGTTTCATCGTCGCCGATGCACCCGAAGTCACGCATGACGGGATGGTTGCTGCGCTCAAGGCCAGCGGCACCGAAGTGCTGCTCAACTTCCTGCCGGTCGGATCGCAGACGGCGACCGAATTCTATATGGAAGCGGCGCTCGAAGCGGGCGTGGCTGTGGTCAACTGCATGCCGGTGTTCATCGCCAGCACCCCCGAATGGGAAGCCCGGTTCCGCGCCAAGCGCCTGCCGATCGTCGGCGACGACATCAAGGCCCAAGTCGGTGCGACGATCGTTCACCGCGTGTTGTCGAGCCTGTTCGGCGCGCGCGGCGTGACGGTTGAAAAGACCTATCAGCTCAACACCGGCGGCAACACCGATTTCATGAACATGCTCGACCGTCAGCGGCTGGGCAGCAAGAAGGAATCGAAGACCGAGGCAGTGCAGGCCATGCTGGTCCAGCGTCTGGCGGATGAAAACATCCACGTCGGCCCATCGGACTATGTGCCATGGCAAAAGGACAACAAGCTGTGCTTCCTGCGCCTCGAAGGCACGCAGTGGGGCAATGTGCCGATGAACCTTGAGCTGCGCCTGTCGGTCGAAGACAGCCCGAATTCGGCCGCCTGCGTGATGGATGCAATCCGTTGCTGCAAGGTTGCGCTGGAACGCGGTGAAGGTGGGGCGCTGGTCGGTCCGTCGGCCTATTTCTGCAAGCACCCGCCCCAGCAGTTCAGCGACGATGTCGCTGCGCAACTGGTCGAAGAATACATCACCGAACCGGCCCTCGCGGCCGAGTAATCCGGTTTGCACCAGATCGTCAAAGGCGGCGTCGGCACCATGCTGACGCCGCCTTTTTCGGTCGTGCCATGTTTACGGGGAGAAGCGCATTGGACGCTTTGATTATCGCCGCCGGTTACGGCAGCCGCCTTGCCGCGCTGTCGCCTTCCAAGCCGCTCACCCCGGTGTGCGGCATTCCGATCATCGAACTGTCGATTCGCCAGGCCGTGCTGGCCGGGATCACCCGCGTGGTGGTGGTTACCGGGCACGAGGCAAACCGGCTGGAGATGTTCCTGGCCGACCTGTCGCTGCGGCTGGGCATCGCGATCGTGCCAGTGCGGCTGTCGGACTGGTCGACGCCCAATGGCCATTCGGTGATCGCCGGGGCGACCCGGTGCGAAGGCAATTATCTGCTGATGATGGCAGACCATCTGTTCGATGTCGAAATCCTATCGCGGCTGATCACCGAGGCACCCGCCGATTGCGGGCTGACCCTGGCGATCGATCGCCGCATCGACAGCCCGTTGATCGACCCCGAAGATGCCACCTGGGTCGAAACCGACACGCGCGGGATGATCCGCGCGATCGGCAAGACCATCACGCCCTATGATGCGGTCGATTGCGGGGCATTTCTGGCAACGCCTGAACTGGCGCCGGCAATTCGCGCGGCGATCGCCTCGGGCAAGGCCGGCTCGCTGTCCGAAGGGGTGCAAGTGCTGGCCGCCTACAACCGCGCCGCCACGCTCGACATCGAGGACGCCTGGTGGATCGATATCGACGATCCGCATTACCACGCGCTCGCCGAAGAAACCGCCATGTGGCATTTCGCCCAGGCTCTGGCGGAAACCGGCCCAGCCGAGATTGACCGCTAATAGCGCGTTTCGGGCACCGGGGTCAGCGCGCGGCCGGTGGTGAACCACGCGGTCAGGTTGTCGGCCATCATTCGGCCCATGGCCTGACGCGTGACGAGCGATGCCGATCCGATATGCGGCAACACCACCGCGTTGTCGCAGGCCAGCAAGGCCTGCGGCACATGCGGTTCGTGTTCGAACACGTCGAGCCCGGCGGCCAGAATGGTGCGCGCCTGCAACGCCTCGATCAGCGCGGCTTCGTCGACCACGCTGCCGCGCGCCACGTTGATCAGCACCCCATCGGGGCCAAGCGCGGCCAGCACGCGTGCATCGATCAGGTGGCGCGTGGCCGCGCCACCGGGCACGATCACGATCAGCACATCGCAGGCCGCAGCGAGCGCTTCGACCGAAGGATAGCGCGGCCAGGCGACATCGGGCTGTTCACTGCGGCCATACCAGGCAATGTCGACCGCAAACCCGGCCAGCCGCCGCGCCACCGCTTTGCCAATGCCGCCAAGACCAACGATGCCGACCCGGCGCCCGCGCAACGAGGGTGACAGGGCAAAGCCGCCGCCGGGCCACAGACCGTCGCGCACATACCGTTCCGCCGCAGGAATCCGGCGCACGGTGGCCAACAACAGCCCCACAGTCAGATCGGCCACTTCCTCGTCGAGCACGCCTGCGGTGTTGGTCACAACCAGATGGCGGGCAACCGCCGCCGCCATATCGATGTTGTCATAGCCGACACCGAAATTGGCAACGATTTCCAGCCCCGGGATCTGCGCAAACAGCGCCTCGCCCACCGGTCCTGCCAGAGTGCTGGCGGCCATGCCGCGCACGCGCGCCAGATCGGCGGGTGCCACGCCCTGCCACAGCTTGTGTACGGTGAACCGCGCCTCCAGCACATCCATGGTGAATGCCGGCAAGGGTGCGGCGACCAGGATGTCGGGGCGGGCAGGATCGCTCACAGGACCTGGTGCGCCGCTCAGTCGGGGTATTTCAGATGGATCGTCGTGGCCAGATTGGTGCGCGGTATCGCGATTCGCACCGAACGGAACGTCGGCAGGCTGGCCAACGTCGGCGGGTTGTTGGAAAAGCCGTAACCTTCGGTGGGAATACCCAGCACGCCCGACCGGTTGATCGTGCCCGACATATCCTCGTCATGATAGACCGCCAGCGCATAGACCCCGGTCTGCGGCACGAACACGCAGAACTTCGTCGCGCCTGCCACGGTCGGCGTGCGCACGACATAGAGCGACCCGTTCTTGACCAGGAACCGGTCGGGATTGTCGGGATAGACCGTCGTCGTCACTTGCCCGTTGGCGTTGCGCAGGCCATCGACCGTGACGGTGATCCACACATTGCTCTGCGGGCCGAGGCACGGCGGCGCGGCCAGCGCCGGGGTTGCGGCCAGCGGTGCGGCCAGCGCCGTCGCGAAGATCATGGCGAGGCTGGAGATCCGTACGGGGAAACGCATTGCAGTGGCGGGCCTGACTGTTGAATCGAATTTAGCGCATGCGACAAACGCGCGCGGCACGCAAGGTGCTGTCGGCGCGCCAATTTGTCGCGCGGCCAAGACAATTGCACCACAACGGGCAGAATAAATTCGCACGGTTCGGCCCGAAACCGGACAATCGCGGGCCGGGCGTGTGGAAAACGCGGCAGACACCGCTTGTGGCGGACGGGCGGCATGGCTATCGGCAGGAATCGGGCAAGTCCGGGCTGATTGCATCGCAAGCGCGCTCGGGCAGGAATGCCCATCGTCGCCACTGTTCCTGTGGCGCTTCGCATGGACCGGGTTGCCGCAATGACTGATCCATTGGCCAAGGCATTGGCAAGACCGACGCCCGACGCGCCACTGATATCGCCATCCATTCTGTCCGCCGATTTCGCCCGGCTGGGCGAGGAAATCCGTGCGATCGACGAGGCTGGTGCCGACTGGATCCATATCGATGTGATGGACGGCCATTTCGTGCCCAATATCACGATCGGCCCCGCCGTGGTCAAGGCGCTGCGCCCACACACCGCCAAGCCGTTCGACGTCCATCTGATGATTTCGCCGGTCGACGTCTATCTGGAAGCGTTCGCCGCCGCCGGGGCCGATATCATCACCGTGCACCCCGAGGCCGGGCCGCATATCCACCGCACGGTGCAGGCGATCAAGGCGCTGGGCAAACGGGCCGGGGTTGTGCTCAATCCGGGCACCCCTGCCAAAATGCTCGATTACCTGATCGACGATGTCGATCTGGTGCTGGTGATGAGCGTCAACCCCGGATTTGGCGGTCAACGCTTCATTTCCAGCCAGTTGCGCAAGATCGAGGCGATCCGCAAGATGATCGACAAGACCGGTCGACCGATCCACCTCGAAGTCGACGGAGGCGTCGATCTGACCACCGCCGGGGCCTGTGTCGCCGCCGGGGCCGACGTGCTGGTGGCGGGCACGGCGTCGTTTCGCGGAGGACCGGCGCAGTATGCCGCCAATATCGCCGCGCTGAAGGGAACCGGCTGAACCCCATGAATCGCCCCGGCCTGACCATCGCCCCCGCGTCATCCGACCATAACGCTGCCGAAGCAGCCGGGTCCGACCGTCGCATGGCGATCCCGTTGGGCCGGTCGGCCGACCATCACGCCGACCAGGTCGAACTGCGCTTTGACGCCGATGCCGTCGACGCGGGGATGATCGAACCTGGCGTGATCGAACCGGGACGGGCGCTGGCACTGGCCGATTTTTCGCCGCCGCAAGTCAGCGCCGGCGAACGCCTTATCCGCCTGGCCTATCGCTTTGGCACGAGCCCGCGCGCGCTCAACCCGTTTGCGAAACGCACCGCGCCGCGCCTGACCGCGACAGTGGCCAATCCCCTGCCCGGCGAACCCGCCGCCGGTACCGCGTTGCGCGCCGGGCATTTTCTGCTCCACGGGCTCAAGGCGCCGATCGCCGATGTCGAATTCACCGGCCCCCGGCTGGCGCCTCCGCTCGAACGGCTGGTCCACGGCTTTGCCTGGCTGTCCGATCTCGAAGCCTGCGCCGCGCGGCCGCAATGCACCGCCGTGGCCGAGCGCATTCTCGGGCGCTGGCTCACCGCCAATCCGCGCCCCGATGCCACGCCCGCCTGGGATGTCGGCAATGTCGGGCATCGCCTGCTCAACTGGCTGATCCATGCTCCGTTGATCCTGTCGGGACAGGATCGCAAATTCCGCAATCGCGCGCTCCACGCGGTGGAAACCACCGCCGCCTGGCTCGACCGCAATGTCGGCCGCGCCGAGGACAAGCTGGCCGAAGTGGCAGGCTGGACCGCGATCACCGCCGCCGGGCTGCTGCTGGCCGATGGCCGCGCGCGGCAGCTTTATGGCGAGGCGGGGCTGATCCGCGCACTGGGGGATCTGGTCGGCGATGATGGCGGCGTGCTGTCACGCAGCCCGCTGTGCCAGATCGAGGCGATCGAGCTGCTGGTGCGGCTGCGTGCGTGCTATGGCGCGGTGCGTGCCGAACCGCCGAGCCAGATCGACACGATCCTGGCGCTGCTGGTGCCGCCCCTGCTGGCGGTGCTGCACAGCGATGGCGGGCTGGCGGCCTGGCAGGGCGCGCATGCCATGCCCGCGGCACGTATCGATGCATTGATCCGCGCGACCGGCGTGCGCACCCGCCCCTTGCGAGAGGCGCGCCAGTGGGGTTACCAGCGCGTGGCCGCACGCCGCTCGATCCTGTTGTTCGATGCGGCGCCCCCGCCGGTGTCGCGCCATGCCCGCGACGGCAGCGCCTCGACACTGGCGTTCGAATTCAGCCACGCGGGCGAACGGATCATTGTCAATTGCGGCGGCGGGGCCTGCGCCGGGGGGCTGATCCCGGTGCGTCTGGCGCAAGGGCTGCGCGCCACGGCGGCGCATTCGACGTTGACCATCGACGATTTCAATTCGACCGCCGTGCTGATCAACGGCAAACTGGGCACCGGGGTGTCCGAGGTTGATTTTGACCGCCGCAGCGTGGCCGGGGATGGCCCTGGCGGCGGCGCCACCCGGCTGGAAGCCAGCCACAACGGCTATGTCGCGCGGTATGGCCTGACCCACCGCCGGATCCTGATCGCGCGCGATGACGGCACCGAACTGCGCGGCGAAGATTGCCTGGTTCCCGCCGGGCGCAAGGGCAAGCGCGGCACCATCGGGGTGATCTTGCGCTTTCACCTCGGCCCGCATATCGAGCTGGCCCAAGGACGCGATGGACTTGGCGTGACGCTGGCCCTGCCCGATGGCAGCCTGTGGCAATTCCGGTCCGGTCGTGACCAGGTGGTGATCGAGGAAAGCCTGTGGGCCGATGGCCAGGGCCGCCCAATGGCCACGCGCCAGTTGGTGATCACCGCCAAAGTGCCCCGCAGCGGAGAGACATTCTCGTGGCTGCTCAAAAAGATGCGTTGAACTGGGAAAACTGTCTTGAGTGAAGTGATGATCAAGCGGGCGCTGCTTTCAGTGTCCGACAAGAGCGGTCTGGCCGATCTGGGCCGCGCCCTGGCGGCGCAAGGCGTCGAACTGGTTTCGACCGGCGGCACGGCCTCTGCCCTGCGCGAAGCCGGGCTGGTCGTGCGCGACATTGCCGAACTGACCGGGTTTCCCGAAATGATGGATGGCCGGGTCAAGACCCTGCATCCCAAAGTCCACGGCGGGCTGCTGGCGGTACGCGACAATGCCGAACATGCCGCCGCAATGGCCGAGCACGCGATCGGCGCGATCGATCTGGTGGTCGTCAACCTTTATCCGTTCGAGGCGACCGTGGCGCGCGGCGCCGCGCGTGACGACGTGATCGAGAATATCGACATCGGCGGGCCCTCGATGGTTCGCTCCGCGGCCAAGAACCACCAGTTCGTGGCGATCGTCACCGATCCGGCGGACTATGCCGGGCTGATTGGCGAACTGACCGCGACCGGTGGTGCGACAACGCTGGCGTTTCGTCGCAAGCTTGCCGCCAAGGCCTATGCCGCCACCGCCGCCTATGACGCGGCCATCGCCACGTGGTTTGCCACGGTCGATCAGGGCGACCATTTCCCTGCCACGCTGACCCAGGCCCACCGGCTGGTGACCACGTTGCGCTATGGCGAAAACCCGCACCAGAGCGCGGCGCTCTATGTGCCGCGCCAGACCGAGGTGATCGGGCTGCCTCAGGCCGAACAGATCCAGGGCAAGGAACTGTCCTACAACAATTACAACGACGCCAATGCCGCGATCGAACTGATTGCCGAATTTTCGGGCGCGGGCCCGACCGTGGTGATCGTCAAGCACGCCAACCCTTGCGGTGTGGCGACGGCATCCACCCTGCTCGAAGCGTGGCAGGCAGCGCTTGCCTGCGACTCGGTTTCGGCATTCGGCGGGATCGTCGCAACCAACACACCGCTCGACGGCCCGACCGCCGAGGCGATCGCCGCGATCTTTACCGAGGTGGTGGTTGCCCCCGGTGCCGACGAGGCGGCGCGCGCGGTGTTTGCGCGCAAGAAGAACTTGCGCCTGCTGATTCTCCCCGGCCTGCCGCAGGCATCGCGTAGCGGGCTGATTACGGTACCGATTGCCGGGGGCCTGCTCGTGCAGGATCGCGACAACGGGCGCATCGATCCCGCCGATCTGAAAGTGGTGACGCAGCGCGCGCCGAGCGCCAGCGAACTTGCCGACGCACTGTTTGCCTGGACCGTGGCCAAGCACGTCAAATCGAACGCGATCGTCTATGCCCGCAACGGGGTGACCGCCGGGATTGGCGCAGGCCAGATGAATCGCCGCGATTCGTCACGGATTGCGGCAGCCAAGGCGCTAGAAGCCGCCGAAACCCATGGCTGGGATCAGCCGCGCACGGTCGGTTCAGCGGTCGCATCGGATGCGTTCTTCCCGTTTGCCGATGGGCTGCTGGCCGCGGTCGAGGCAGGCGCGACTTGCGTCATCCAGCCGGGCGGATCGATCCGCGATGAAGACGTGATCAAGGCCGCCGATGCGGCCGGCCTGGCCATGGTGTTTACCGGGATGCGCCATTTCCGGCATTGAGAAGGTGCCCGTGACCGAGCCACGCCCCGACCATTTCTTTGTTGCCGAAGGCGACGCGTTCATCCCGACGCGGGCCGCGCACGGCTATTGGCAGGCCAACACATTGAGCGGGGCAGCCGCAGCGTCTTTGCTGGGCTTTGTCATCGAACGCGATTTCTGCGCGCCCGACTGGGTGCCGGTGCGCCTGTCGATCGACATGGTACGCATGCCGCCCGCCGCCCCGCTTACGGTCATCACCGAAGTGCTGCATGAAAGCGGGCGGCTGCGATTGGTCGAGGCGCGGCTTATCGCCGATGGGCGGTTGCAGACGCGTGCGCTGTGCCAGATCGTGCGCAAGGGCACGCAACCCGACAATCCGGTATGGCAGAGCCCGGGCTGGCCCGCGCCCCATCCCGACACCCTGCCCGCGCAAGCGCACTGGCGGTGGGACATGCGCCCGATCCCGGCAGACCACCCGCGTTTCAACCGGGCATCACCCCCCGGCGGCGGCGGTCAGGGCAATCCTCCGGTGCTGGGTCAATTGGCCCCGGCCGCGGCGCGCCAGGCCTGGCTCAAGGTCGGGATGGAAGTGGTCGCGGGGCACCCGCTCAGCCCTTTCCTGATGCTGGTCACCACCGCCGATTTCGCCAGCCCGCTGACGCACAGCAGTGAATCCGGCATCGATTTCGTCAACACCGACTTCACCATCCATTTGCACCGCCAGCCGCAGGGCGAATGGCTGGGCTATGAACTGACCGGTCACAGCTCTGCCAATGGCGTGGCGGTGGGTCAGGCCGCAATCCATGATATCGCAGGGCCGCTGGGCGTGATCGTGGTCTCGGCCATCGCCAACAGCCGCCGCAAATAGCGCACGGCCGCCGCACCGGGGGTGCAGCGGCCGCAACGATCGTCAAACGGTCGATCGATCAGCGATAGAACACGTGATTGTCGATCCGCGCAACGCGGGTCTTGCCGGCCACCGGCCCGACGCGCGCGGCGTGGAAGAACAGCGCGCCTTCGGCCGGGCTTTTCCAGGCGCCGCGATCGGCGATCAGCGCGATCTTGATGACCTGGTGCCAGGTAGCGCTCGACCGGTCGATGCTCGGCATCGCGCCGCCGTGGATGAACGAGAATTGCGAGTGCTGAAACACCACCCCGCAATACGAGCTGGGAAACCGGCCCGAAGTCGTGCGCGCGACGATCACGCGGCCAACCGCCAGTTGTCCGGCCAGGCTTTCGCTTTTGGCCTCGAAATAGATCGCCCCTGCCAGGCAATTGATCTCGGGCGACACGGTGGCGGGCACCGGGACCAGATCAACCAGCTCTTCCAGCGAGGCAGCCGACCAGCGGCTGATTTCTGCATCCGCGCCAAGCGCCGGATCGATCGTTGCATCATGCAACGGCTGCACGGAAATCTGGGCGGCGTCGGTGGATGTTGCAGTCTGCGAGGAGACCGGAGATGGCGTCCCGATCTGGGGGACTTGCGCATCTTGTACCTGCATTTGCAGGTCTTGCGGGTGGGCTTTGGCACCGGACGTACCAAACACCGCGAAACTCAGGGTCACGGCCAGGCTGAAAACCGTGGCCAAACGAACGGAAAAACTCACACTCTATCCAAATTCGGCGGTGAGCGTCGGGACATGGTTTGATCACGGGTTTCGTGAATACGACGGCAGCCTGTGCCAACGCTTCACCCATCCCCTGCCAAGTTCCAGGCCGTCTGCCCCCCGTCTGCGTGCTAGCGCGATGCGGCCTGGTGCCGATCGTCGCCGCCTACGCAACAGCGGAAGCCTTGGCCTTTATGGGCAGGAACGGTGGAGTCAACCTTTCGGTCGGTCAGTCACCCCTGGTTCAGGATGGACCGTTCAACATCCGCGATGGTCAGTTCAACGATCCACACGTCGCGATCAAGCGTTGCGCGCCGATCGAGGTACGCGTCAAAGTCGCTGCGCGAGTCGGCCTGTTGTGTGCGAACGGCGGTCCAGCGGCGCGGTCCGGCAGGATCAGGCAGGCGTTCATACAACGTGCCCAACCCTGCGCGATCGACCGCAACCACCAGAATGGTCCCGGCGTCGGGCTCACCTTTATGCAGCACCATCGCAAATCCACCGGCGGCCTGGGTGCGCCGGACGAGTCCCGATACTTCGAGCGAGGCGGGCAGACGCGCCGGTTCCATCGCGATGATCAGGCGGCGTCGCGGTCGATGACGTTGACCAGCAGGGCAAACAGCGAATCCGCGTCGGGCGCGGCCAGCAGGCGGCTGTGCATGCGATCATCGCGCATCAGCCGCGAAATCGCCGCCAGTGCCTGCAGATGCGCCACGCCTGCCTGATCGGGCGACAGCAGGCCAAACACGCAATCGACCGGCATGCCGTCGGCGGCGGCAAATTCCACCGGGCCTTCCAATCGCAGAAACACCGCCACGGGGCGGGTCAGACCGTCGATCCGGGCATGGGGTATCGCCACACCGCGTCCGAAACCGGTGCTGCCCAGCGCCTCGCGTTCGAGAATGCGGTCCAGCACATGGCCCGGGTCGAGCCCATAGACCGACGCAAAACACTGCGCCAGCACAGACAGGATCTGTGCTTTGGATTCCGCGCGGATCACGCGAACAGCCTGTTGATCAATAGAAAAAAGCGCGCTCATCGCCAAATTGATACCATCGGTCTGGTAAGGCCACCGTCACGTTGGAGGCGCCATGCGCCTGATTTCAACCGCGTGCAAGGGTCGATTGGCGTAGTGGGATCTTGCTGCGACGAAATTGCGGCCCCGCCGGTACTGGCCGGGCGGGGCCGCATCGGGCGATCTATTTCTGCGGCTCAACCCAGCCGATCGAACCATCACCCCGCCGATAGACCATGTTGTGTATGCCGGTTCCGGCGTTCTTGAACAACAGGGCATTGGTGTTGCGCAGATCGAGCATCATCACCGCATCGGACACCGTGGCAGTGGGAACATCGACGCGCGTTTCGGCGATCACCAGCGGGGCATCCGCCGGTTCCTCGTCAGGGGCTGCTTCGGCGAACAGGGTATAAGTCGCGTCCTCGGTACCGCCTGCAAAACCGTTGAAATTGGCATCGTCCTGGCGGCGAGCGTGGAGCGCGTTTTCATGGCGATCCTTGATCCGTCGTTTGTAGCGGCTGAGCTGTCGGTCGATCTTTTCCGCCGACTGGTCGAGCGCCTGGTGCGCATCCTGCGCGATCGAGCTGCCTTTGAGGATCAGGCCCTGGGCAACATGGGTGACGATATCGCATCTGAAACCGCCATGCGGGGCCTTGCCAAGCGTGACTTGCGAAGAGAGCGCGCGTGAGAAATACTTGTCGACGATGATGGCCAGCCGCTGCTGGGCGTGGGATTCAAATGCGGCGCCGGTGTCGACCTGATGGCCGGAAACGCGAATATCCATCGTACTTCTCCTCTTTGGGGGAGTGTTCCCCAACAGGCCGTGCGGATTACCCGCGCGTCCAGAGGGGGTCTCCAAATCCCGCCATGAATGCACCATGACGGGCCAGTTCCGCCTCGCTCGGGCTGTGTGGCCTGGGCGAACGGAATGGGCGGTTGACCGGTCCGTGTGCGGCCTGTTCGGGCACGACGTCCGACCCGGTGGCATCGGCGGCGAGCTCCAGCCCGATCTGCCTGCCACCCAACAATTCGACATAGAGTTGCGCCAGCAATTCGGCGTCGAGCAGCGCGCCGTGCTTGGTGCGGTGGCTGCGATCGATGCCATAGCGCGAACACAGCGCATCCAGGCTGAGCTTTGCGCCGGGGTGCTTGCGCCGGGCGATCGCGATCGTGTCGACCATCCGGTCAAGCGACACCGGACCAAGCCCGCAGGCCGCCAGTTCGGCATTGAGAAAGCCGAAATCGAATGCCGCATTGTGCGCCACCAGCGGCGCATCGCCCAGAAAATCGAGCAATTCGGCGGCATGTTCGGCAAATTTCGGTTTGCCGGTCAGGAACGCGGTCGACAGCCCGTGGACCGCCTCGGCCTCGGCCGGCATGTCGCGTTCGGGATCGAAATAGCGGTGGAACACCACCCCGGTAGCCACCCGGTTGACCATCTCGATGCAGCCGATTTCCACCAGCCGGTCGCCGCTCTTGGGATCAAACCCGGTTGTTTCGGTATCGAAAACGATTTCGCGCATTTGTGTGACGATGAACCTGCAAAGGCGCGCTGACAAGGCGGTAAAACAAAAAACGCGCGGCTGAGGATTAAAATATTATTCAATAAAAACAGTGTTGTACGCATTTTGACGATAGGCTGTTGCAGGAATTTTTCATCGCGCGCGGGCGCGCAGCATGGCAACCAGCGCGGCAACCGCGGCTGCGGTCTCGGCCAGTGCGACTCCAGTATCTATCACGTATGTTGCCCGTGCCCGCTTTTCCGCATCGGGCACTTGCAGCGCCAGGATCTGCGCAAAGCGCGCCTCGGTCATGCCAGGGCGGGCAAGCACGCGGTCGCGTTGCATGGCCAGCGGAGCGGAAACCACCGCGACCGCATCGAGCCCCTCGCCATGTCCCTTTTCATAGAGCAGCGGGATATCGAACACGACCAGCGCCGCATCGGCATGATCGGCCAGAAACGCCGCGCGCTCTGCGCCAACCGCCGGGTGCATGATCGCCTCCAGCCGCGCCAGCGCGTCGCGATCGCCAAACACGTGCGCGCCGAGTTCCTGCCGCCGCACTCCGTCGGGACCGGTGGAGCCGGGGAACGCCGCCTCGATCCGATCGAGCAACGGGCTGCCCGCCGACTGCAGGCGATGCACTGCCGCATCGGCATCGAACACCGGCACATCCAGATCGCGCAACATCTGCGCGACCGCCGATTTACCCATGCCGATCGATCCGGTCAGGCCAAGGATGAACGGACGGGTCATGCCCCAAGCCGCGTGCGAAGGTCGCGGTCGGCCCCACCACGCGGCGGATGCGCGCCGAAAAAGCGGCGAAACGCGTGGTCGGCCTGTCCGATCAGCATGGCCAGACCATCGATTGTGGCAAGCCCGGCGCCGCGCGCCGCGCGCAGGAACGCAGTGTCCAGCGGGCTGGTCACAATATCGTAGAACACCGCGCCCGGCGGCGTATGCGTCATGTCAAAGGCCAGCGGCGCATGACCGGTCATGCCCAGCGCGGTGGCGTTGACGACCAGATCGAAAATACCGTCACGATCATCAAAGGCGAAATCGGTCGGCGCCGCGAAATGGGCCAGGTCGATCGCGTGGTGGTCCCCGCCCGGGGCCAGTTCGTCGAGCAGTGCCCGTGCCTTGGCCGGATCGCGCCCCGCCAGCACCACCACCACCCCGGCCTCGACCAGCGCCGTCACCACCGCGCGTGCCGCACCGCCAGTGCCCAGCACACGTGCCATGCGAAACAGGTGCGCCTGATCAAGCAACGGTTGTAATGGTTCGAGAAAACCCGGCACATCGGTGTTGTAGCCGACCAGCGCACCCGCTTCGGGCACGATGGTGTTGACCGCACCCACCCGCGCCGCCAGCGGATCGAGCCGGTCGAGCAGACCGATCACCGCCTGTTTGTGCGGCATCGTGACATTGCACCCGCGCCAGTCCGGATCGGCGCGCCGTGTGGCCAGATAATCGCCGAGTTCATCCGTGCCGACACGGGTCGCCCGATAAGCGCCATCAAGCCCCAGCCGATCGAGCCAGAACCCATGGATCGCGGGCGACCTGGACTGGGCGATCGGATCGCCGATCACTTCGGCATAAGGCGTGGTCATGCCGGCAAAACACCGCAATTGCGCAGCGCGCCCAGCAGCGCGAGCAAGGGCATGCCCAGTACGGTGAAATGGCTGCCCTCGATCGCGTCGAACAGTTGCACCCCGCGCGCCTCGATACGGAAAACCCCGACACAGGCCGCCACGGCAGGCCATTCGCTGTCGAGATAGCTGTCGATAAAGCTGGGGGAAAGCTGCCTGACTTTCAGCCGGGCGGTTTCAACATGGCGCCACACCACCACCCCGTCGCGCACCAGCACGGCGGCCGATGACAGCGCCATCGTCTGACCGGAAAAGAATGCCAGGTGTTCGGCGGCATTGGCGCGGCTGACCGGTTTGTCGAACTGGCGCCCGGCCACTTCGACCAGCGAATCGCCGCCCAGCACCAATCGCGCCGGCAGCGCCAGCGAAACGCAGATCGCCTTGGCTTCGGCCAGGATCGTGGCAACATCGGCGCCCGACACCCCGATCAGTTCGCGTTTGAGTTCGGCCTCGTCAACGCTCGCCGCGCGCGCCTCGAACGGCACCCCGGCGGCCTCGAGCATGGCCTTGCGCGAGGCGCTTTGCGAGGCAAGCACCAATGGCTGTGGCGATGCAGTCATTGGCGCGACCCCTGCCGCCCGGCATCTGTCCAGTCTTCATCATCGCGGGCGATATCCATGCCGTTGGCGGCGCGGATGTTGTGGCGTTCATTGTACAGGTTGATCACGGCGGCAGCGGTTTCCTCGATCGAACGGCGGCTGACATCGATCACCGGCCAGCCATTGTCGGCAAACATGCGCCGGGCAAACTGCACTTCGCGGGTGACGTGTTCGTTGTCGACATAACTGGTTTCGGGGGCCTGGTTGAGCGACAGCAGGCGATTGCGCCGCACCTGGATCAGGCGTTCGGGGCTGGTGGTCAGCCCGACCACCATCGGGCGGCGCACCGCGAACAGCGACGTCGGCGGCGGGCTTTCCACCACAATCGGTATGTTCGCCACGCGATATCCCCGATTGGCGAGATAGATCGACGTCGGCGTCTTGGAACTGCGCGAGACACCGGCCAGGATGATGTCGGCCTGTTCCCAGTTTTCCCAGCCGATGCCGTCATCGTGGGCAATGGTGAACTGGATGGCGTCAACCCGGTGAAAATAGGCATCGTCCATGATGTGCTGGCGGCCCGGTCGGCCCTTCGCTTCCTGCCCCAACAGCGTTTCGAGCGCGTCGGTCACGGTATCGAGCGCCGAAATGCTGCGCAGACCCAGTGCTGCACAGCGCTTTTCCAGCCGCTCGCGGATTTCGGTGCTGACCAGGGTGAACAGCACGAGCCCCGGATTGCTGGCGATTTCGCCCATGATCCGGTCGAGATGCTGTTGCGAGCGCACCATCGGCCAGAAATGGCGCACGACGTCGGCGGTCTCGAATTGCGCCAGCGCCGCCTTGGCGATCATGTCCAGCGTCTCGCCGGTGGAATCCGACAGAAGATGAAGATGAAGTCGATCCATGGCCCCTTGCAATGCCGCATTCCACAGCCCCGGGATGGATCTGTGGACAGGCGATGGATAAACCACGGGATGATTGCGCCGACAAGCACGAGGGTGCGATCCATCCCCATCATCCCGCACAGCCATGCCATTTTCGCCACAGGCGGAGCACACTTGCCCACATGCTGTGGACAACGGGCACAAGTTTCGCTTGAACGCTTCAAACCGGGGAGTCGCAGAACTGACACAAACATCGGCATGGTGGATGATTCAGGGCAGAGCGCGGCCATCCCCGATATCCACAGGGCCATCAGACTCCTACATCCATATATATAAAAAACTCTTTTTTGATTTTGATTGGAACCGATCACGATGCCAGGTCCCTTGTTCGACACGCTTCTCGGCACGAATCTCGCGCAACGCCCGATCTGGTTGATGCGTCAGGCGGGGCGCTATCTGCCCGAATATCGGGCCTTGCGCGCAGACAAGGGCGGATTTCTCGATCTGGTCTACGACAGCCAAGCGGCGTGCGAGATCACTTTGCAGCCGGTGCGCCGGTTCGGCTTTGACGGGGCCATCCTGTTCAGCGACATCCTCATCGTGCCCCATGCCATGGGCCAGACGCTGGAATTTCTCGCGGGAGAAGGTCCGCGGCTGTCGCCAAAGCTGGTCGATACCGCGCTCGACACGCTCAGCGCCGTGCCTGAACGTTTGGCCGTGATCTATGACACCGTGGCACAAGTACGCGCCGCATTGGCACCTGAAACCACCTTGCTGGGCTTTGCAGGCAGTCCCTGGACGGTCGCCACTTATATGGTCGCGGGCGAGGGTAGCCGCGACCAGCACGACACGCGCGCCATGGCCTATCGCGATCCGGCGGCGTTTCAGGCGATCATAGATGCCATCATCGACGTGACCATCGAGTATCTCTCGGGTCAGATCCTGGCAGGCGCCGAAGCCGTGCAATTGTTCGATTCATGGTCGGGCAGTCTGGCCCCGCGTGAATTTGAACGCTGGGTCATTGCGCCCAATGCGCGCATTGTCGCTGCGCTGGCCGAGCGTCATCCGGGTGTGCCGGTGATCGGCTTTCCAAAGGGTGCAGGGGAAAAGCTGCCCGCTTATGCCCGCGAAACCGGCGTCGCGGCGGTTGGCGTGGATGAAACGATCGACCCGGTCTGGGCGGCGGCAGCGCTGCCCGAGGGATTGCCGGTACAGGGCAATCTTGATCCGCTGCTGCTGCTGGCGGGTGGCGATGCGCTCGATGCAGGCGCCCGTGCGGTGCTTGATGCCTTTGCCGGCCGGCCGCATGTGTTCAACCTGGGACACGGGATTGGCCAGTTTACCCCGATTGCCCACGTCGAACGCCTGTTGGCGGTGGTGCGGGACTGGCGGGCGGGGTAACCAGCACCCAGCCGATGTCGTGGCGGATCATGCGCCCGGAAGTGACCGGATAGCCAGCCTGGCGCAATTCGCGGATCACCGTGGCGGCGCTGGGGTGGAACGCGGCGGCATGGTCTGACCAGAACAGCGTAGGACAAGCCCGCGACATCGTATGCGATCCGACGGGGGCGAGCGCAAACCCGCTCTGCCGTGCCATATAGGCATAGGAAAACGGCACGACTGCCAGGTTATCGCGCGGCGGCATGCCCAAAGGTTCGCTGTTCCAGTATAGATCGGGGTGAACCACGGTGGTCGGGCAGTCGTGTATCAGGCCGGCGATTGTGCGGGCAGTGCCGGTCCAGCTCCATTGCTGCACGGTGGTGCGACAGTTGGCGTGGATCGCCAGCACCGTTGCGATCAGCATGGCGGCATCGATCGGCACGGTGGCGCGATCGGTCAGCCGCCGAGTCAGGTTTTCTGCGCCCAGGGCAAGTATCAGCGCGACAATCGGATCGATCGCGACCAGATAGCGGTTTATGACCAGCGGGCGGTGAAGATGCACGGCAATCAGCACCGCCAGTGCCAGCACCAGTCCGGCGCCGAGTGTGGCCAGATCGATGAACGTCGCGCGCGAGCGGGCGTCGGGGCGCAACAGCAGCAGGACAAGACCTGCCAGGGCGGCAAGCGCCAGCACCGGATTGCAGGTGACCGCATCAATCAGCTCGCTTTCGATGGCCCAGCGCGCGCCGTTGAGACCGGTGGGAATCCAGAAACTTCGGGTGTTGCCGATGATCGTCGGCAATTGCACTGCCATGCTTGCCGCCAGCGGAACGAGCGCGAGCGCAGTGGCCATCGCCAGCCGGCGGGCGGGTTGCCACTCCCGCTCCAACACCAGACGAAGCAGCATGACCGCAACCATTGCCATCACGATCACCGTGGTGACCAGATGTGTGGTGAAGGCCAGCGCCAGCAGCAGGCACGGCATGGCAGGGCGCGAACCCCGGTGCGACCAGCGCAGCACGATCGGCAGGACAAGGGCGGTCAGCGCGAACGACAGGAAATAGGACCGCAACTGGTCGATCCGGTCGAGCGCCGGAAAAGTCGCGGCCAGCGCCAACACATCGTACCACAGCAGCCGGCGAAACCACGCATCGGTGCGCGCGAGGCGTGCGAACAGCAGCGCTGTCGCCGCCAGCACGACCAGATTGACCGTGCGCAGGTCACCGACACTGTCTGCCAGCCCGAACAGGCCAAGCACCCGCGCCCAGAGCCACGCGAGGCCATAGAACAGTGGCGGATGGTTGTCGCGCAGCCAGGCCGGAGCCAGCACATCGAGCGAGGCTCCCGCACGCACCACGTAAAAGGCATAAAACTCGTCGTACCACGGTCCGCGTCTGGCGATCGCAAGGCAGGCCGCGATCACGAACAGCAGCGCCAGCATGCCAAACCCGAACCGGCGCAACAGGATCACCATGCGATAGGCCAACGATTGGTCATTTGCACGCATGCCTCTAAGGTGACGTTCAGCGTATTGGTGGGATGGTGGACATGATGCGAACCAGACTGCGAATCTGCCAGGCCAAAGTGCGCTATGCCGACCAGGCGAGTGCGCTGAATGTGGCGGAAAAGCGTGAATATTTGGTGCGTCCCTATCGTTGTGACCGATGTGGTGCGTGGCACCTGACCAGTCGGCGCAAGGGCAAGCGCATTCCCCGGCCCGATCGGTGATGGCACCGTTGCCCACGCAAAGCCCGTTGCCAAACGCAGCCCCTTCCGGCAGCGAGCGGGACAGACTATCCTGGTTTCCATGATTCAGGTGCTCACGATGCTCTATCTCTGGCTGAAGGCTGCCCATGTCATCTTTGTGGTGTTCTGGATGGCCGGGTTGTTCATGCTGCCCCGGTTTTTCGTGTATCATCAGGAATGTGCGCCCGGTGCGCCAGAAAACGCGCTGTGGGTGGAGCGTGAGGCGCGACTGCTGAAGATTATCCTGTGGCCATCGCTGGTGCTGGTGTGGGTGTTCGGGCTGATGCTGGCGGTCAGCGGGGGCTGGTTCACCCAGGGCTGGTTGCATGCCAAGCTGGCGGTGGTGGTGGTGCTGACCGGCTATCATGTGTGGATGGCCAGCTATGCCCGCCATCTGGCAACCGGTCAGCGCAAGCTGACGGGGCGGCAATTGCGTCTGGCCAACGAAGTGCCCGGCGTCGCGGCCGCGATCATCATCATTCTGGTGATTCTCAAACCGTTCTGAATCGTGATGCGCGCAAGCGCTAAACTGTTCTGAGCTGTCACGCGCGCAAGCGCGTTGACGCCGGCCCGGCGCGGGGATAAGGGCAAACGGCTACCCGGATTTTCCTGTGGTGGGCCCCCCGGGCCCGCACGCGGTCTGCTTTCCCCAAGCCCAATGACCGTCCGGCGCGCGCACTCCCTTGCTGGAAACTGACCATGCATCTGAAAGAATTGAAGAAAACTCCACCTGCCGCGCTGGTCGCGATGGCCGAAGAGCTTGGCGTCGAAGGCGCCAGCACGATGCGGCGTCAGGACCTGATGTTCGCCATCCTCAAGGAAATGGCCGAGGACGGCGAAGAGATTCTCGGGATCGGCACGATCGAAGTGCTGTCCGACGGTTTCGGTTTTCTGCGCAGCCCCGAAGCGAACTACCTGGCCGGGCCCGATGACATTTATGTCTCGCCCAACCAGGTTCGCAAATGGGGCCTGCGCACCGGCGATACGGTCGAAGGCGAAATTCGCGCACCCAAGGACGGCGAGCGCTATTTTGCGATCACGCGCCTGATCAAGGTCAACTTCGACGATCCCGATGCGGTGCGCCATCGCGTCAATTTCGACAACCTGACCCCGCTCTATCCCGATGAGCGGCTGCGGCTCGACGCGCTTGATCCCACGGTCAAGGACAAGTCGGCGCGGGTGATCGACCTGGTCAGCCCGCAGGGCAAGGGCCAGCGCGCGCTGATCGTGGCGCCGCCGCGTACCGGCAAGAC
The DNA here is from genome assembly GCF_001519065.1 of Novosphingobium sp. FSW06-99. Classification (GTDB taxonomy): domain Bacteria; phylum Pseudomonadota; class Alphaproteobacteria; order Sphingomonadales; family Sphingomonadaceae; genus Novosphingobium. The sequence goes on along the minus strand of NZ_KQ954257.1, from coordinate 115,784 downwards.
CGTGCTGTTGCAGAACATGGCCAAGGCCATCACCGACAACCATCCCGAAGTGTTCCTGATCGTGCTGTTGATCGACGAACGCCCCGAGGAAGTCACCGATATGCAGCGCTCGGTCAAAGGCGAGGTGATCTCCTCTACCTTTGACGAACCCGCCACACGCCACGTGCAGGTGGCCGAAATGGTCATCGAAAAGGCCAAACGCCTGGTCGAGCACAAGCGCGATGTGGTTATCCTGCTCGATTCGATCACACGTCTTGGCCGGGCCTACAACACCGTGGTGCCAAGTTCGGGCAAAGTGCTGACCGGCGGTGTCGACGCCAACGCGCTGCAACGGCCCAAGCGGTTCTTCGGCGCGGCGCGCAACATCGAAGAAGGCGGGTCGCTGTCGATCATCGCCACTGCGCTGATCGACACCGGCAGCCGCATGGACGAAGTGATCTTCGAAGAGTTCAAGGGCACCGGCAACTCGGAAATCGTGCTCGACCGCAAGGTTGCGGACAAGCGCATCTTCCCCGCGCTCGACGTGGGCAAGAGCGGCACGCGCAAGGAAGAACTGCTGGTCCCGCGCGATCAACTGTCGAAGATGTGGGTGCTGCGCCGGATTCTCATGCAGATGGGCACCGTCGATGCGATGGAATTCCTGCTCGACAAGATGAAGGATTCCAAGACCAACGAAGACTTCTTCGCGACGATGAACCAGTAATTGTCTGTACAGGACAGCAAGGGGTACGACCCTTTGCTGTCCTGCACTGTAATAGGGTTCAGACCGGGCGTTCGAGTTGTGCGGCCATCAGTTCCCACACCTTGTTGATCGCCTTGAGCGGCCGCACCATCACCTTGAAATCGACAATCCGCCCTTCCAGATCAAAGCGGATAAGATCGATCCCGTTGATCGCGATACCATCGATATCGACGATGAATTCCAGCATCACTTCGGGCCCGTCGATCAGTTCCCGCACATAGCGAAAGCTGTCGTTGCCCAGCACTTTTCCGGCCGCGGTCAGATAGGCGAACACTTTCGCCTTGCCCGCCTGCGGGGTGTGCACGACCGGGGAATGAAACACCGCATCATCGGCGATCAGGTCCGCCAGCAGCGCCGGATCGTTGCTGAGCATATAGCGGTGCCAGGCGGCAAGGCCGAGTTGCATGGGTGTTCTCCTTTGCCCGGTTGCATGCGGGTGTTCCGGGCCTGCCACATTGATATGCCGCAAGCCCGGTGTCGCCTATCCCAGATTTGCCGCAAAGAAATCCCGGGTACGCTGATCGGCCAGTTTTGCGGCGGTGTCATCGCGGCGGTTGCCTGCATCGGCGGCAAACCCGTGATCGAGCCCTTCGTAATCCCACAAGGTGACCAGCGGCAGGGGATCGAGCCCGGTGTGAATCGCCGCCTGGGCCTCGGGACTGACGAAATGGTCGGCGGTGGGGATGTGCAGCGCCAGCGGATGGGTGATGTTGGCCGCTTCGTCGAGCATGGTGTCGATCATCACTCCGTAATAACCGACGGCAGCATCGACCGTGGTGCGCGTGGCCGCCATATAAGCCAGGCGACCGCCCAGGCAGAAACCGACCAGCCCGGTCCTGGCAATGCCCTGTGCCGAAGTCCAGGTGAGCGCGGAGCGAATATCCTCCACGCCCAGATCGGCGTCGTATTGCTGAAAATAGCCGAACGCTTCCTGCAACTGTTCGGGCACATCGGGATCGAGTTCGACACCCGGGGCAAAGCGCCAGAAGATGTCGGGCGCAATCGCCAGATAGCCCAGCGCGGCCCAGTCATCGACTTTGTGGCGGATGCCTGCGTTCAATCCGAAGATTTCGGGGATGACAATGATCGCGGCTTTGGCCGGGGCGGCAGGTTGCGCGACATAGGCCGGTATTTCGCCGGCGCCGCCCGTGGCGGTGATCGTGATGGAATGTCCCATGCGGTTGAACCTTTCAGAACCGGGGTTGGTCGAACACCAGATTGGCGCCCGGCGTGGACTTTGCCAAGCAGGCATGACAGTTTGGGCGATCGTGGCCTGGCTGCGGGGAGGATGTGCGATGAAAGTGAATGTCGAGGTTGAATGCTCGCCGGAAGAGGCGCGCCGGTTTCTCGGTCTGCCCGATGTGTCCACTGCCAATGCGGCCTATGTCGAAGCGGTGGTCAAGGCGATGAAGGGCGAAAGTTCGCTCGAACAGTTGAACGGCTATGTCCGCCAGCTTGCGCCGATGGGTGAAATCGGATTGAAAATGTTCCAGAATTTGATGGAGCAAGGTGCGGGTGCGGCGATGGCCGGGTTCAAGACGGGCAAGGCGAAAGGTCCTGAATGACCGTTGAGACGATTTTTGCGCTGGGGTCCGGCCAATTGCCGGCAGCGCTGGGTGTAATGCGGATCAGTGGACCGGCGGCGCGTGCGGCGGTGCAGCAGGTGGCGGGTGCGATACCCGCGCCGCGCCGCGCCAGCTTGCGGCGGTTGATCGATCCGCGTGACGGTGCGGAACTCGACCAGGCGCTGGTGCTGTGGTTTCCCGCGCCGCGCAGTGCCACCGGCGAGGACTGCGCCGAATTTCATCTCCACGGCGGCAGGGCCGTGGCGCGCGCAGTCGAGGCCGCGCTGACCGGGTTGGGCTTGCGGCTGGCCGAGCCGGGCGAATTTACCCGCCGGGCTTTTGCCAACGGTCGGCTCGATCTTGCGCAAGTCGAAGGACTGGCCGATTTGCTGTCCGCCGAGACCGAATTGCAGCGCCGCGGTGCGCAGGCGATGGCGGGCGGTGCGTTGTCACGTGCCGCGGAGGATTGGCGCACGCGCCTGCTGGGGCTTTCAGCGCGACTGGAAGCATCGCTCGATTTTGCTGATGAAGGCGATGTCGAGGGCGAGGGGCAGGGACTGCCGTCCGGATTGGTTGCGGCGTGTCATGCCCTGGCGGATGATCTGGGCCAATGGCTCGATCGGCCACGCGCAGAGCCCTTGCGCGAAGGGTTTCGCGTGGTGCTGGCCGGGCCGCCGAACGCGGGAAAATCAACCCTGTTCAACGCGCTGGTGGAAAGCGAGGCGGCAATCATTTCGGCTGAGCCGGGAACCACCCGCGATGTGCTGGTGGCGGGTGTGGCACTGGGCGGGGTGCCGTTCAGCTTTGTCGACACCGCTGGCTTGCGCGATGAAGGGGCAGGCGAGATCGAGGCGATCGGCATCGCCCGAGCGCATGCCGAGGCGGAACGCGCCGATCTGGTGCTATGGCTCGGGCCTGAAGGGGCAGGGCCGACCGACCGGCCGCTATGGGAAGTTGCGGCGCAATGCGATCGTGCCGATGGCGAGGCGAAGAGTTCGCTCGCATGGCGGGTATCGGCGCGCAGTGGTGAGGGATTGGCTGCCCTGCGCGAGGGTTTGATGGCGACGGCGCGTGCGGCGATGCCCTTGCCGGGGATGGCGGCGCTCAACCGGCGCCAGGCAGATTGCCTGGACATGGTTCGCCGTGCGCTGGGTGATGCAGCGCTTGAGCGCGATCCCTTGCTGGTTGCGGAGTGCTTGCGACTGGCGCGGCGCGGGCTCGACGCGCTGATCGGGCGCGCGGATACCGAGGCGATGCTTGACGCGCTGTTCGGTCGGTTCTGCATCGGCAAGTGATGTTCCACGTGGAACACGGCGGGTTTTGACCTGGGCGTGCGAATCCGTTAACGCGGGGGTCATGCACCAGTTCGATGTCATCGTGGTTGGCGGCGGTCATGCCGGCGTCGAGGCCGCCGCAGTTGCGGCACGCATGGGCGCGCGCACAGCACTGGTCTCGTTCGATGTGGACACGATCGGCGCGATGAGCTGCAACCCGGCGATCGGCGGATTGGGCAAAGGCCACCTGGTGCGCGAAGTCGATGCCTTTGATGGGATCATCGCACGCGCCGCCGACGCGGGCGCGATCCATTATCGCATGCTCAACCGGTCAAAAGGCAGCGCGGTGCAGGGCCCGCGGGTGCAGGCCGATCGACGGCGCTTTCGCGCTGCGGTGGCCAAGGCGATTGGCGAACAACCAAATCTGACCGTCATTGGCGGTGAGGCGGCAGGACTGCGGATCGCGGGCGAACGCGTCGCGGGCGTCGACCTTGCGGACGGAACCGCACTTGAGGCCCCGGCTGTGGTGTTGTGCACGGGCACGTTTCTGGGTGGACGGCTCTATCGTGGTGAAGAACGCATGGTGGGTGGCCGCATTGGTGAGCGCGCTGCGCATCGCCTGGCCGAGCAGTTGCGCGCGGCGGCCTTGCCGATGGCGCGGCTCAAGACGGGCACGCCGCCACGGCTCGACGGGCGGACGATCGATTGGGCGCGTCTGCCCGAACAGCCGAGCGATGCCGAACCCTGGACGATGTCACCGCTGACCACCGGGCGACCGTTGCCCCAGGTGTTTTGCGCGATTGCGCGAACCAATGCGCGCACGCACGATATCATCCGCAGCGGGCTCGATCGCTCGCCAATGTTTACCGGTGCGATCGAGGCGCAGGGCCCGCGCTATTGCCCGTCGATCGAGGACAAGATCCACCGGTTCGGCGATCGCGACGGGCACCAGATCTTTCTCGAACCCGAAGGTCTGGACGACGCCACGGTCTATCCCAACGGGGTGTCGACGTCGCTGCCGACCGATATTCAGATTGCCATGATGCGCAGCATCGAAGGGCTGGAAGCCGTTGAAGTGACCGTGCCCGGCTATGCGGTGGAATACGATCACATCGATCCACGGGCCTTGCGCAGGAGTCTGGAGGTCAAGGCTATTCCGGGGCTCTATTTCGCCGGGCAGATCAACGGCACAACAGGGTATGAAGAGGCGGCGGCGCAAGGTCTGGTTGCGGGGTTGCATGCGGCTTGCGCAGTGCTAGGTCGCGCGGCACCCGCGCTCGATCGGGCCAACAGTTATATGGCGGTGATGATCGACGATCTGACGCTGCACGGTGTCAGCGAGCCCTATCGCATGCTCACCGCCCGCGCCGAATACCGTTTGCGTCTGCGTGCAAACAACGCCAGCAGCCGGTTGACGCCACTGGCACTCGGCGTCGGATGCGTCGGACCAGAGCGCAGCGAATGGTTCGCGCTGCGCGAGGCCGAACGCGCGCGGATCGATGCGTCGCTCGCGAGCGAAGTCTCCGCTAACGCCCTGGCGGGGGCAGGTCTGGCGATCCGTGCGGATGGTGTTCGCCGCACGCTGGAGGAATGGCTGCGCTTTCCCGAAGTGACCTTGGCCGATCTTGCGCCATGGTTGGGGGATCAGCCGATCGAGCCGTTGCTGGCCGAAGAGATCGAGGAAGACGCCGGTTATGCCCCCTATCTCGCCCGCCAGGACGCCGAACTGCGCGACTTGCGCGCGAGCGATGGCGTCAAGCTGGGCGACGCGTTTCCGTTTGCCGAGGTGCCGGGGTTGTCACGTGAAATGGTTGAACGGTTGAGTTCGGCGCGGCCCGAGACACTGGCGGCGGCAGGACGTGTTACCGGGATCACCCCGGCGGCGTTGGCCAGCCTGCTCGTCCATGCGCGGCGTCATGCGGCGTGAGTAGGGTGATCGACAGCGAGCAGGGCGCACAGGATTGGTTGCGCGATATCCTGGGTGTCGATGCGGCGGCGATGGACCGGCTTGAGAGGCTGGCGGCGTTGTTGGTCGTGGAAAACAGGCAGCAAAATCTGGTGTCGCGCGCCAGCCTGGAGCATGTCTGGCAACGCCATATCGTCGACAGCGCGCAGCTCCTGCATGTTTCACGTGAAACATCGGGAGTGGGGACCTGGCTCGATCTGGGCACGGGAGCGGGCTTTCCGGGTCTGGTCGTCGCCGCGTTGCAACCTGAAAGACCGGTCACGCTGGTCGATTCGCGGCGTTTGCGCACCGAATGGCTGGCGCGCGCGGCTGCCACGCTGGGCTTGCCGCGCGTGGACGTAGTCCTCGCGCGGGTAGAGGATCTGCCATCGCGTGCCCATGCGGTGATATCCGCGCGCGCCTTTGCACCACTCGCGCGCTTGCTGGAACTATCCGCACGTTTTTCCACACCGCAGACACTTTGGTTGTTGCCGAAAGGGGCCAAGGCCCGGCATGAACTGCAAGAGCTTGGCGAAGGGTGGCGACACACGTTCCACGTGGAACAATCGCTGACCGATTCGGCAGCCGGCGTACTGGTCGGGCATTTGCTCGGCGCACCACACCAAAGAGGCGCGCGACCATGATCACGATTGCGATTGCCAATCAGAAGGGCGGTGTGGGCAAGACCACCACCGCCATCAATGTCGCCACGGCCCTGGCCGCGACGGGTTCGAAAGTGCTGTTGATCGATCTTGATCCGCAGGGCAATGCCTCGACCGGGCTGGGCATCGGCACGGCCGAGCGTGAACGCTCGTCCTATGACCTGGTCATCGACCAGACGCCGGTGGGCGAATGCGCGATGCCGACCCGCATCCCCGGTTTGCACCTGGTGCCCGCTACGGTCGATCTGTCGGGTGCCGAAGTCGAACTGGTCAGTGTCGATAACCGCACTGATCGGTTGCGCCGCGCGCTGGCGCATGAGGCAGGGTATGATATTTGTCTGATCGATTGTCCGCCCTCGCTTGGCCTGCTGACGCTCAACGCCTTGACGGCGGCCGATACTTTGCTGGTGCCGTTGCAATGCGAATTCTTCGCGCTCGAAGGGTTGAGCCAGTTGTTGCAGACGGTCGAACGGGTGCAGGAACGCTTCAATGCCGATCTCGGGATTCTGGGGGTCGTGCTGACGATGTATGACCGGCGCAACCGCCTGACCGACCAGGTGTCCGATGATGTGCGCTCATGCCTGAATGAACTGGTGTTCGAAGCGGTGATCCCGCGCAACGTTCGCCTGTCAGAAGCGCCCAGCCATGGCTTGCCGGCATTGATCTATGATCATGCCTGTGCCGGGTCGCAGGCCTATATGAAACTCGCGCGCGAAATCATTGCGCGCCTGCCCCAACAGAGGAAAGCTGCATGAGCGGTGATGCGCCCACCACGACCGAAACCGCCGCAAAGGTGCCGACGCCGCGCCGTGCTGCGCTCGGTCGCGGGCTTGGCGCCTTACTGGGCGAAACCCGCCGCGAAGAAGCCGTGGTGCGTCAGCCCGGCGAAGCGGCCGCCGCGCAAGGCGAAGCCACCGTTGTTGTCGGGCGCGCCGATGGCGGGCTGATGCTGTTGCCGGTGTCGCAGATCGAGCCCCACCCCGATCAGCCGCGCCGCCATTTCGACGAAACGGCGCTGAACGAACTCGCCGCCTCGATCGCGGCGCGTGGGGTGATTCAGCCGGTGGTGGTGCGCCCGCTGGGCGGCAACCGCTATCAACTGGTCGCGGGCGAACGCCGCTGGCGCGCGTCGCAGCGTGCGCGGGTGCACGAGATTCCCGCCATCGTGCGTCAACTCGATGATCGCGAAGTGACCGCACTGGCACTGATCGAAAACCTTCAGCGCGAAGATCTGAACCCGGTCGAAGAAGCGCGTGCCTATCAAAAACTGGCCGAGCGCGATGGACTGACCCAGCAGGACATTGCCACTTTCGTCGACAAGTCGCGCAGCCATGTCGCCAATATCATGCGGCTGCTCGGATTGCCTGAAGACGTGCTGGGCATGATCGAACGCGACGAACTGTCGATGGGCCACGCGCGCGCGCTGGCCACGCTGCCCGACCCGGCCGCCGCTGCGCGCGAAGTGATCGCCAAGGGCCTGTCGGTGCGCGAGGCGGAAAAGCTGGCCAAGCGAATTGGCCGCCCCGACAGCCCCGGTCCGCGCCGCGCGCGTGCCGAACGCGGGCCGGGCGAATCCGCCGACATTGCTGCGGTTCAGGCGCATCTTGAGGAATTCCTCGGGCTGAAAGTGACGATCAACGCCGATGCCGATCCGCGCACCGGGGCGGTGACGATCCGCTACAAGACGCTCGACCAGCTCGATCTGATCTGCCAGCGGCTGACCGGGGGCGAGATCTGACCTGTCTTTGCGGGCAGTACCTTAATCGATCGATTAATTTTGATTGACCGCACTCTCCGGGCTGGTTTACCCAAGGGCAAACATGTCAAGAACCGGAGAGCCTGCCCATGTCGCTCGATCTCATTCCCCGTTCCGCCTACAACGAAGACCACGAGGCGTTTCGCCACACGGTCCGCCGCTTCCTGCAAGACGAAATCGAGCCCAACGGCGCAAAATGGGCCGAAGAGGGGATCGTGCCCAAGGCGATCTGGCCCAAAGCCGGGGAACTGGGCATGCTGTGCCCGACGGTGCCCGAGGAATACGGCGGGCTTGGCCTTGATTTCGGCTATAACGCGATCGTCGATGAGGAAAGTGCCTATTACGGGCGTGTCGCCACCGGCTTTTCGCTGCAATCGGATATCGTCGTCAACTATCTGGTGACGTATGGTTCCGAAGAGCAAAAGCGCCACTGGCTGCCCAAGATGGTGTCTGGCGAAGTGGTCACCGCGATTGCCATGACTGAGCCGGGCACCGGCTCCGACCTTCAGGGCATGCGCACGACGGCCAAGAAGGACGGGAACCATTATGTGATCAACGGGTCAAAGACCTATATCACCAATGGCCAGAATGCCGATCTGATCCTGGTCTGCTGCAAGACCGACACCGAAGTGCAACCCGCGTGGAAGGGCGTGTCGATCGTGCTGGTCGAAGCCAATCGCGAGGGGTTCCAGCGCGGGCGAAATCTCGACAAGATTGGCCAGGACGAAGCCGACACGTCGGAACTGTTCTTCAACGACGTGCGTGTGCCGATCACCAATTGCCTGGGCGAAGAGGGCAAGGGCTTCATCTATCTGATGAGCGAATTGCCGCAGGAACGCCTGTCGATCGCGGTCAGCGCGCAGGCCTCGGCACAGCGGGCGTTCGACGATACCGTCACCTTTACCCGCGACCGCAAGGCGTTCGGCAAGCCGGTGCTTGATTTTCAGAACACCCGTTTCACGCTCGCCGATCTCAAGGCCAAGCTGCAAGTGGGCTGGGCCCATCTGGACTGGGCGCTGGCGCGGCATCTGAAGCGCGAACTGACCCCGGAGGAAGGCGCGGCGGCCAAGCTGTGGCACACCGAACTGCAATGGGAAGTGATGGACAAGTGCCTGCAACTGCACGGCGGCGCGGGCTATATGAACGAATATGCGATTGCCCGTGCCTGGCGCGGCGCGCGCGTCACGCGCATTTTTGGCGGCACCAATGAAATCATGAAAGAACTGATTGGCCGCAAGCTTTGATCGATGTGCTTTGATCGATGTCTGGGGCGGGGGTGACAGGCCCCCGCCTCAATCCAGCAGCAAGGGTCGGCGCCAGCCATCATCCTCGACGATCGTGCGGATGGTGATCAGCGTCTTGAAGGCATAGACGCCCTGGTCTTCGCCCAGCGCGCGCCGGGTAAAGCGGTCATATTCCTGCATCGACCCGACTTGCACTTTCAGCACAAAATCATCGTCGCCGGTCACGTCCCACGCCGCCGTCACTTCGCGATGCTGGGCGATGGCCCGCGCAAAGGTATCCATCGACCGCGCCCCGGCCTGCTTCATCTTGACCAGCACGTGCATCGTCAGTGCCGATCCCGTCAGCGCGGGATCGATCACCGCACGGTCGGCCACGATCACCCCTTCTTCGCGCAAGCGGCGCAGCCGGCGCAGCACCGCCGACACCGACAGTCCGACTTTGTCGGCCAGGATGCGGGCGGGTTGCTGGTTGTCGCGACGCGCTTCTTCGATCAGGCGGCGGTCAAATTCGTCAAGATCGATCCTTTTTCGCATATTGCGGAATATAACGCGAAAAATGGTCGCAGATATACCCAAATTCGGCGCCATTGGTCCGGCAACACGGGTTAATTACCGCTGCATACATATCGCGAGGGCGCTACCCAGCGCCCCGACAGGAGAATCATGATGACCCGCATCCCGCGCTCGGCCGGATTTCCGGCCCGCCTGCTTGTGCTTGCCCGCGAAGCGTTTGAGGCAAGCGTCGCAATCCATTACGATGCCCCGTGGAAGCATTCCGCACCCACGCGCAACCTGCCCGCCGATCGCGCAGCCTGAGACCAGACCTGGTGACACCTTCGCAAAGCCACTCCCGCACGGCGAGGATCATTCCCTATGCCGCGCTGCTGGCTGCGATGATGCTGTTCATTGGCGGCACGTCATTTGCCAAACGCCTGTTCGGCGATGTTGGCGCCGAGGGCACGGCATTCTACCGCGCCGGATTTTCCGCCATCGTGCTCGTGGCGATGTGGCGGCCGTGGCGCCGGGCGTGGGCGCGTCGTGAATTGATGGACATGGCGCTCTACGGGGTGTCGCTCGGGGCGATGAACCTGTCATTCTACAAGGCGCTGGCGACTTTGCCGTTGGGGCCGGCGATGGCGATCGAATTCCTCGGTCCCTTGTCGGTGGCCACACTTCATTCGCGGCGCATGGTGCATTTCGTGTGGATTGCCCTGGCAGTCGTCGGGCTGGGCCTGTTGCTGCCGATCACCGGGTCGGCGCATGCGCTCGATGCCAAGGGGGTTGCCTTCGCCTTGCTCGCGGCGCTGTTCTGGGCGCTGTACATCGTGTTTGGTCAGCGTGGCAGTCATGTCCACGCGGGGCAGGCGGTGGCCGTGGGAATGGCCACGGCGGCGCTGGTGATTGCCCCGTTTGGTATCGCGCGCGCGGGGCTGCGGCTGCTCGATCCCCGGCTGATGGGGCTTGGGCTGATCGCGGCGATGGTGTCGGGGGCCTTGCCCTATTCGCTCGAACGCATTGCGTTGCGCGGGATTGCGCGCCGCACCTTTGGCGTGCTGGTCGCGGTGGAACCGGCGGTGGGGGCCCTTGGCGGCATGGTGCTGCTGAATGAAGTGCTCAGCGCCCGGCAATGGCTGGCGATCGCCTGCGTGATTGGCGCCGGGGCCGGTTCCGTGCTGTGGAGCGGTGGGGAGGATACTGCGCGCGCCGTCCCCGACGATTCTCTCTAACTGCCAGTATAGACCCGCTTTTCCTTGCGGCGCGGCCTGGTCCAGACCACGTGGCGGTGCTTTTCGATGATATAAGTGGTGGTCACCGTTTTCGTTTCCACACAAGGCTGCTGCTGCGGCGCGGTGGTGATCACCGGCACCATCACATAGCCGACCGGGGCATAGGCCATGGCGGGGTAGGGCATCGGCCCGACCGGCGCCGGGGGATAAGGCTGTGCCCCGGCGGGATAGCCCTGTGCAAATTCGGGGTGATCGTGGAAGAACACCGCGCAATCATGCTCGCGCCGGTGACGGTCTTCGCGATCATCATGGCACCGTTCGGCCAGGCGCATCAGCGCGGGATCGCCACCGGGCATCGGCGCGCCCGGCGTGATGCCGGGGCCGGGAATCCATTGCCCGTTCCATTGGCCATTCTGCCACACGCCCTGCCACACCCACCCCGGTGGCACCGCGCTGCCGGCCGGTGCATCGGCCTGCGCCACGCCGCCCAGCGCGCACGATGATAGCGCAATCAGCGCCAGACGAGTCCACATTGCAAACGATGGCATCGACAAATCCCCGGCCAAAGGCGCGCCTGCGCAAGCCGCAGGGCACCCGTTAACCCGGAATTTACCATTCAAACCGGCCAGTCCCAAGCGACCAACCGCCGCTGTCCCGTTTCGGCGCAGATTTTCAGATATGCGCGGCGATCGCCTGCGCCAGCGCCTCGATCCCCCGGGCGTCTGCTGCATCGAAGCGCGCGGGCAGAGGGCTGTCGAGATCGATCACCGCGATCACCACGCCTTCGCGCATCACCGGCACGACCAGTTCCGAACGGCTGTCGGCGTCGCAAGCGATATGGCCCGGAAACGCGTGGACATCGGCAACCACTTGCGTGGTGCGGGTGGCGGCGGCGGTACCGCAGACCCCGCTGCCCAGCGCGATGCGGATGCAGGCCGGTTTGCCGATGAATGGCCCCAGCACCAGTTCGTCGGGGGTGCCGGGGACCAGGCGGTAAAACCCGGCCCAGTTCAGATCGGGCATAAAAGTCCAGATCAGCGCGGCCAGGTTGGCCATATTGGCGATGCCATCGGGCTCGCCATCGATCAGCGCGCGGGCACTGCCGACCAGTTCGCGATAGAGTTCGGGTTTGTCGAGCGGCGCTGTGGGGGAAAAGTCAAACATGACAGCGACCCATAAGCCAATCATGCGGCGATGACCATTGCGGGATCGCGTGGCGCGGCCTAGATTTGCCGCCATGAACACCTTCAAAAAGACACTCGTTGGCCTCGGTGCCGTGGTGCTGGTGGCGGGCGGCGGGATCGTCTGGCTGATGCAGGGCGATCAGGCGCAAGTGCCTTTGGCCGAAACCACCGGTCCGCATCCAAAGATAACCGATCCCCGGCCGCAGACGTTTCCGACCATCGGCATTGCCAAACCGGTGGGCTGGCAGGCGGGCGAATCACCCGTGGCCGCGCCGGGGCTGGCGGTGTCGCGCTTTGCCGATGGCTTGCAGCATCCGCGCACGCTCTATCTGCTGCCCAATGGCGATGTGCTGGCCGCGCAGACCAATGCCCCGGCCGATCGCGGGCAACACGGGATAAGCGGATTTGTCGCCAAATGGTTGTTCAGCGCCGCCGGCGCGGGCGAAGCCTCGCCCAATTCGATTGTGGTGCTGCGCGACAGCAAGGGCACCGGGCACGCCGATCAACGGTTCGTGATGACCAATCCGGGGCTCAATTCGCCGTTCGGCATGGTCTGGCGCGCCGGGCGGCTCTATGTCGCCAACACCGATGCGGTGGTGTCGTGGCCGTTTCAGCCCGGCCAGACCAGTCTGGTGGGCAAGCCGGAAAAGCTGATGGACTTGCCGGGCGGGGGCAACCACTGGGCGCGCAACCTGCTGCTCAGCGCCGATGGCAACCGGCTCTATGTCTCGATCGGGTCGGCCACCAACATTGCCGACGATGGCATGGCACGCGAAGCCGGTCGTGCGGCGATTGACGAATATGATTTCACCAAGCATTCGTCGCGCGAATTTGCCGGTGGCATGCGCAATCCCAATGGCATGGACTGGAACCCGCGCACCGGCGAATTGTGGACCGTGGTCAACGAACGCGACATGCTGGGATCGGACCTCGTGCCCGATTACCTGACCTCGGTGCCGCTGGGCGCGCAATATGGCTGGCCGTGGCTCTACTGGAAGAAATTTGGCGACTGGCGCGTGCAGTCGCAGATGCCGCAGGACATGGTAGATTATGTCAAAAAGCCCGAATATGGCCTGGGTGTCCATGTCGCGCCGCTGGGGCTGACGTTTGCGCGCGGTGGCAACTTGCTGGGGCCGCGTTTTTCGAGCGGGGCGCTGGTCGCCCGCCATGGGTCGTGGAACCGCAAACCGCTGGCCGGATATGACGTGGTGTTCGTGCCGTTCGACGATTTCGGCAATGTGTCGCCCACCACACCGGTGCCGGTGCTGACCGGGTTTCTCGACAAGCAGGATCGCGCGCATGGCCGGCCGGTGTGGGTCACCTTTGCCCGTGATGGCGCGCTGCTGGTCAGCGACGACGTTGGCGGGGTGATCTGGCGCGTGGTTGCGCCGGGCGCAAAGCCGGCGCCCGCAATCGTGGCCATGCCCACGCACGAGGCGCCGCCCGAACCCAAGATGCCCGACCATTTCACCGTCAAGCGCGATGACACTTCGGACCTGACCAAACAGCAATAACGCGCACCACGCCGCAAAGGACCGGGGCTTGAAATTTGCAGCGCTGACCGATCGCATCCGCAGCACGGGATCGCGCGCATGGGATCTGCATTACGAGGCGGTGCGGCGGATGGCGGCGGGCGAAGCCGCGCCCGATGCCTATCTGCTGCTGTCGGTCGGTGATTCCGACTTCGACACGCCGCGCGTGATCACCGATGCGGCGATTGCCAGCCTGAATGCCGGGCATACGCATTATACCGAGATGTCGGGCACCACCGCGCTGCGCCGTCTGCTGGCCGACGAGTATGCGGCCAGGATCGGGGCGCCGGTGCTGCCCGATCAGGTGACGGTGCTGGCCGGGGCGCAAAACGCGCTGTTTGCCACGTGTCTGACGCTGCTGGATCCGGGTGATGAAGTGGTGATCTTCGACCCGGTCTATGTCACCTATCGTGACACGCTGGGGGTCTGCGGGGCACAGCCGGTGGTCGTGCCGACACGGTCGGAAGATGACTTTCTGCCGTGTCCCGATGCGATTGCCGCCGCGATCACGCCTCGCACGCGTGCAATTCTGGTCAACGATCCCAACAATCCGACCGGCGCGGTGATCCCCGAGGCGATCTGGCGCGCCATTGCCGAAATCGCCATCGCGCACGATCTGTGGGTGATCGTGGATGAAGTCTATCGCGCGCTGCATTACCCTGGCCATCCCGTGCCGTTTACGCTGGCATCGCTGCCCGGCATGGCCGAACGTACCGTGGTGGTCAGCAGCCTGTCGAAATCGCACGCGATGAGCGGGTGGCGGCTGGGCTGGTCGATCGGTCCGGCGGCATTCGGCGCGCATGCGGCCAGGCTCAATATTGTCATGCTCTATGGTGGGCCCGAATTCATCCAGGATGCCGCGTGCACCGCGCTGCGCGAAGGGACCCGGTTTGCGGCGGACATGGCGCGCGCCTATGCCGATCGCGCCGATGTGGTGATCGCCACCTTGCACCGGACCGCGGCCTTGCGCGCGATCATCCCCCGCGCCGGAATGTTCGTGATGGTCGATATCCGCCCGTGCGGGATCACCGCCGGGGACTTTGCCGCGCGGCTGTTCGAACAGACCGGCATTGTCGTGCTGGCGGGCGAGGCGTTTGGCGATCAGGCGGCTGGGCACATCCGCATCGGGTTGGTCCACGATAAGGATGTGCTGCAGGCCGCGTGTGAGCGGATCGGCGGGTTTGCACTATCCTTGCAGTGCACGCCCGGCGCGCCCGGCCAGTTCGGTGACATAGTGCCAGGCAACGCGGCCTGATCGCGCGCCACGCCGTTTGGACCATTCGAGTGCATCGGCGGGATCGAAATCCAGCGCGTAATGCGCGGCATAGCCGGTGATGATCGCCAGATAATCGTCCTGCGAACAGGCGTGAAAGCCAAGGCTCAGCCCGAACCGGTCAGCCAATGCCAACTGGTCATCGACCGCATCGCGTGGATTGATCGGATCGTCCTGTTCGCGCATGTGGCGTTCGACAATCGCGCGGCGGTTCGACGTGACGGCCAGCCGCACATTGGCGGGCCGCGCCTCAACCCCGCCTTCGAGCCAGGAGCGCAGCTTGCGCGGGCCTTCGCTGTCGCCGTCGTCAAACCCAAGGTCGTCGATGAACACCAGATAGTTGCGATCGATCCCGCGCAGCGTAGCGAACAGCGTGGCCAGCCCGGCATCGGCAACTGCCTGTACCAACGCGATCCGGCCCGGATGCGCGGTGGCGGCCGCGGCCACGGCGGCGCGCGTCAGTGCCGATTTGCCCATGCCGCGCGATCCCCACAGCAGCATGTCATGCGCCGAGGCCCCGGCGGCCAGACGTTCGACATTGCCCACCACGGCGGCCTTTTGCGCATCGACACCCTTGATCAGGTCAAGCGCCGGGGCCTGCAAGACCGGCACGGCATGGGCCTGTGTGCCCTGCCAGACATAGGCGGGGTGCAACAGCCAGTCGGTCGGCACCGGGACAGGCGGGGCAATGCGGTCGAGTGCGTCGGCGATCCGGCGCAAGACATCGTTGGAATCGGTCATGATCGTGCGTCAGCCCACCAGCGCCGCGGTGTCGAGTTCATAGATCAGACCCGCCCCGGCCATCGCGGCGGCGCCCAGCCCGCGTGCCTCGGGCGCGATCGTGCGGTTGAAAAAGCGCGTGATGGCGGCCTTTTCCTCCGACCCGGTGGCGTGGACCTGACGCACCAGTTGCCACCCGGCCACCGCCACCGCGCACATCGTGGTGAACGGCACCGATCCGGCCAGCTTGTCGTCCAGACTGGCATCGCCGCTGGCCATCCAGCTTGCCACCGCCTGCGCATCGCGGACCAGCGCGGCAAGTTCGGGGCTTTCCGCGCAATCGGCCAGAATATCGCTCAACAGCGCCTGGACCACCGCGCCGTTTTCGAGGCCGAGCTTGCGGGTGACGAAATCGGCGGCCTGGATGCCGTTGGTGCCTTCATAGATCGGGGCGATCCGCGCATCGCGATAGAACTGCGCCGCGCCGGTTTCCTCGATGAAGCCCATGCCGCCGTGGATCTGGATGCCAAGGCTGGCCACTTCGCACCCGACATCGGTGCCCCACGCCTTGAGCAGCGGCACCAGCGCTTCGGCACGGGCCTGTGCCGCACCATCGCCCAGCGTGCCGCGATCCACTTGCCCGGCGGTGTAATAGAGCAGGGCGCGTGCCGCTTCGGTCATGGCGCGCATGCGCAGCAGCATGCGGCGCACGTCGGGATGTTCGACAATTGCCACCGGGGTCTTGTCGGTGCTGCTGGCGCGGGCGGACTGTATGCGGTCGCGCGCATAGGCGCGCGCCTGTTGCAGCGCAGCTTCGGCAATCTGCACGCCCTGGCTGCCGACATTGATGCGCGCCGAATTCATCATCGTGAACATCGCGCGCAGGCCCCCGCCAACCGGCCCGATCAGCTCGCCCACGCAGGCATCGTTGTCGCCAAACACCATGACGCACGTCGGCGAGGCATTGATCCCCAGCTTGTGTTCGATCGAGGCGCAGCGCACGTCGTTGCGCGCGCCGGGGGTGCCATCGGCGCCGACATGGAATTTGGGTACGATGAACAGCGAGATGCCGCGCGAACCCGCAGGCGCGCCGGGGGTGCGCGCCAGCACGAGGTGGATGATATTGTCGGCCAGATCGTGTTCGCCCCAGGTGATGAAGATCTTGGTGCCCTTGATCAGGTATTTGCCGGCGTGCTCGCCCGCCTCGATCGGGGTGGCGGCGGTACGCAGCGCGCCGACGTCAGACCCGGCCTGCGGCTCGGTCAGGTTCATCGTGCCCGACCATTCGCCCGACACCAGCTTGGCCAGATACGTCGCCTTCTGCGCTTCGCTGCCGTGGTGATCGATTGCCTCGATCGCGCCCACGGTCAGCATCGGCAACAGGGTAAAGCCCATGTTGGCGGCGCCCAGCGTTTCGAGCACACTCGTCGCCAGCGTGAACGGCAGTCCCTGCCCGCCATGCGCAACCGGACCGGCCACGCTGTTCCAGCCCTGTTCGACAAAGCTGCGATAGGCCTGGGCAAAGCCGTCGGGCAAATGCACCTGGCCCTTGTCCCAATGCGCACCCTGCGTATCGCCGGTGCGGTTGAGCGGCGCCCAGTCGCCTGCGGCAAACTGGCCGATGCCCTCGACAATCGCCTCGACCAGATCGGGTGTGGCGGCGGCAAATCGTTCGCTCTGTGCCAGCACATCGATCCCGGCATTGACCCGGATGGCAAGAACCTGATCGGCGGTGGGAGCGGCAAAAGTCATCGTGCAGTTTTCCTTGGCAAGCCTCTGGCGCCGCGTATAGCGAAACGCGATGTCCGGGACAAAGACCAAGTGCCTGTCGGCCGAAGGGGAAACGCTGGGCCCTGCGGTGGCGCAGGCGGCGGCGGTGATCCGCGCCGGGGGCACCGTCGCGGTGCCAACCGAGACGGTCTATGGCCTGGCCGCGCGCGCCGATGATGATCTGGCGGTGGCGGCGATCTACCGCGCCAAAGGGCGCCCCGATTTCAACCCATTGATCGTCCATGTCGCCGATCTGGCGCAGGCCGAGACGATTGCCGATTTTGATGCGCCGGCACGGGCGCTGGCCGCCGCGTTCTGGCCGGGCCCGCTCACGCTGGTGTTGCCACGCCGCGCCGAGGCCAGGTTGTGCGCAGCGGTGTCGGCGGGGTTGCCGACCGTGGCGCTGCGCTGCCCCGCGCATCCGGTGATGCGCGCGCTGATCGCTGCCGCCGGTCTGCCGCTGGCGGCGCCCTCGGCCAACCGCAGCGGCGCGGTCAGCCCGACCGACGCGGCGCATGTTGCCGCCTCGCTGCGGGGGCGGATCGATCTGATCCTCGATGGCGGCACATGCGCGCGCGGGATCGAGTCAACCATCGTCGCCCCGCGTGGGGCCGGCCGGTGGGCGGTGTTGCGCCCGGGGCCGATCGCGCGGGATCAGATCGCCGCATTGCTCGGTGCGGAAAACGAAGTTCCGACAGGCACGGGGATCGAGGCGCCGGGGCAACTGGCCAGCCACTATGCGCCGGGCAAACCGGTCAGGCTGAACGCGGCGGCGCCTGCGGCCGACGAATTCATGATCGGATTTGGGGCAGTGCCCGGCGATGTCACGCTGTCGGCCGCGGGTGATCTGGCCGAGGCGGCGGCGCGGCTCTATGCCTGCCTTCATGCCGCCGCGGCCTCGGCGCAGCCGCGCGCGGCGATTGCGCCGGTGCCCGATCACGCCATCGGCGAAGCCATCAACGACCGGCTGCGCCGCGCTGCGGCTTGAAAATCATGGCTGGCAGGCCACGCTGCCGGTGCCGGTCACGCTGACTTTGCATTGCGCCTTGCCATGCACGGTGACCGTGCCGGTGCCGACGACCGATCCGGTGACTTTGCCATCGCTGGACAGGCTGCCGGTGCCGGTGCCGGCCACGTCGATCTGCGCCCGCCCTGCGGTCAATCGGGAAAGATCGGCATCGCCGGTGCCCGCCAGCGTCAACGCCAGTTTGTCGGCATGGCCGCCGCCGGTAAACGCGCCCGATCCCAGCACTTCGACATCGAGCTGACCTGCGGTGATTGCACCCACCTCGACCTTGCCCGCGCCGCCGATCGTTACGCCGACCGTCGGACCGTCCAGGCGTTCGCTCGAAATCGTGCCCGATCCGGCCATGATCAGATGATCGACCGAAGGCGTGGTGATCGTCACGGTTGCGGTGCCACCGCCGACATCGGCATCCGGCTTGCGCCCGACGCCCAGTTTGCCATCGGTCAGCACGAACCGCAGCGCGTCGACCGCGCGCGGATCGCCCGAAACCTGGATGCCGGGCGTGCCACCGCGCACGATCCGGACGGTATCGGACCCCAGCAGCGTCACCTGGCTGATCGGGTTTCCCGAAACCGCGAGTTTGGCGAGCGGTACGCCGGTGTGCCCTTCGATCGACACCACCGGGTCGTCGCAAGCGGCGAGTCCCAGCGTGGCGGAGGCGGCAAGGAGCAGGCGAGAGGCAGAAAGCAAACGGATCATGAGCCGCCCTGTTGCCAAGTTGGGAAGGGCGACAGGTTAGGGCAGCCGCCCCCCCAACGCAAGCGGGCCGCCGGAAAACCGGCGGCCCGCCTGGAGCATCACGCTCCGCTGCCAGATCGGGTCAGACCCGGATTCAGGCGGTTTCGTAGTACTTTGGCGCATGCTCGTTGAGGATCGCGAGGATCTTCTTGAGCGCGGCGGGCTCGTCGGTCTTTTCCATCGCGGCCAGTTCGCGCGCCAGGCGCGAAGAGGCTGCTTCAAAGATCTGCCGTTCGGAATAGGACTGTTCCGGCTGATCATC
The DNA here is from genome assembly GCF_001519065.1 of Novosphingobium sp. FSW06-99. Classification (GTDB taxonomy): domain Bacteria; phylum Pseudomonadota; class Alphaproteobacteria; order Sphingomonadales; family Sphingomonadaceae; genus Novosphingobium. Next base: position 96,363 of record NZ_KQ954257.1, on the reverse strand, counting down.
GGCGCGGAACAAGTCGCGCGTCACTTCGGCAATCGACACCAGATCGCCCGAATTGATCTTCGCTTCGTATTCCTGCGCGCGACGCGACCACATCGTGCGCTTGACCTTGGGCTTGCCCTTCAGCGTGTCGAGCGCCTCGCGCAGGGTCTTGTCCGACGACAGCTTGCGCATGCCGATCGCTTCGACCTTGTTGACCGGTACGCGCAAGGTCATGCGCTCTTTTTCGAAACGCAGCACATAAAGCTGCAGCTTCATCCCCGCGATTTCTTCGTTCTGCAGTTCGACCACGCGGCCGACACCATGCTTTGGATAAACGACATAATCCCCAACATCGAAGGCAAGAGCCTTGGCTGCCATTGCATATCCTTTCGACGCGGCGGGACAATGACGGGTGCGGAGACTGGAGCCGTCGTCAGTGCCTGTGCCAGGATAGGAACCTGGCAGCGCGCATTGGCGTTGGCGAGTGTGATATCCCGGGCCCTTTGGGGAAGAGGTCCGGCAAACGACCGACTTACGCGCGGTCCAGCGAAACCCAGCGATCCGTTTGCCGTCTGTCCTGCCTGATTTGTGTTGCAACACGCCGGACGAAACTTGAAGAATCCGGCGCTCGGACACCCATATAGCAAGTCTGTAACAAAATTTCCAGTGCTGTGATCACTTGGACGCGCCCAAAACCGCGCATTTCCCGGCGCCAGAGGGCGCGGGAGGCAAAATCCGGTTCGTTTTCAGGCCACGGCCCCGCTTGGCGAGAGGCCGTGCGACGGGCTCAGTCGCCTTCGCCGGGCTCTGCCGAGAAGTACTTGTCGAACTTGCCCGTTTCGCCTTTGTGTTCGTCGGCGTCGGCCGGTGGATCACGGCGCACGGTGATGTTGGGCCAGTCGGCGGAAAACTTGGCATTCAGTTCAAGCCATTGTTCCAGACCACTTTCCGTGTCGGGCAGGATCGCTTCGGCCGGGCATTCGGGTTCGCACACGCCGCAATCGATGCATTCGCTGGGATTGATCACCAGCATGTTTTCGCCCTCGTAGAAGCAATCGACGGGGCAGACCTCAACGCAGTCCATGAACTTGCACTTGATGCAGGCTTCGGTGACGACATAGGTCATGGTGGCGCTTGTTCCTCGGATCTTTGGTCTGGTCGGTTTTGTGCGTGCTAGAGGGGTCGGGGGGGGCCCGTCAAGCCCGACCCATCATCGCACCGTGCACGGGCGGGCTTTCCGCCGTGTTCTGCCCCGACGATTCGATCAGGCGATAGCACGCCTGTGCCTCGGGCGCCGGGCCCCGCCGCTGCGGGATCGCCAGCACCTCGATCACGCGCACTCCGCCATAGAGCGGCAGCACCAGCAGATCGCCCGTGCGCACGGTGGCGCTGGCGCGCTCGATGCGGCGTCCGTTCAGCCGGATATGCCCCGTGCCCGCCCATTCCTGGGCCAGCGCGCGGGTTCCTGCCAGGCGCAGGAACCACAACAGCTTGTCGATGCGGATCCCGCTGGCAGGGGCGGCCGCCACCATCAGCGCAACAATCCGGCCAGCGCGGCAAATGCGCCCGAAGCGGCCCGTGCGGTCTGTTCGGGCGGCGCGGGCGCGGCCGGGCGAGGCGGGCGCCAGTCCCACAGCGGCGGGGCAAGCGGGCCCATCGCCCCTTCGGGCAAGGCGCGCGGCATCGCCACGCGAAAGCCTCCGGCGCGCAACAGCGCCGCATAGCCGGCGGTCGACAGCCCCATCGAGCGCGCGCGCGAAGGATCGAGAAACACCCGCCGCCCGCCAATCCCGAGCCGCCGCCGATGCGCCTCCTGCAACAGCTTGTCGGCCAGATCGACCCGCAGCGCTTCGCGGCCAACCCGGCGATAGCCGACCGGCGGATCGCGCCCGGCAACCGTCGGTGGCATTGTGGCGGGCGGCGCACCCGCCGCGATGCCGCGCAGCACCGCCAGCCGCAGCCACAGTCGGACCGCATCGGGACGCAACGCCGCCGGAACAAACAGATCCAGCCCACCGATACGCACCCCCAGCCGCCGCAAGGCCTCGCGCTGGCGCGTATCGAGCCGGTCGAGCCCCGATCCCTCGCGCGAGAGCACTCCGCCGCCATCGACTATGCGCAACAGCAGCGCACGCAGATCGGGCCCGGATTCGGGTGCTTCGCCCGCACTGGCCAACCGTCGCAGCGGCGTCAGCGCGCGATCCAGCCGTGCCGCAAACCATCCAGCGATGGCGTCGCGTACGCTGTCGCGCAAGGCCGGGGCCAGCCGGTCGAGTGCGGGATCGATCCGCAAGCGCGGCTCCAGCAGGGTGCGGCCCGGTTCCAGCCGGGCCACCACGGTGTGGTCCCAGGCGATCCCTGCTTCATCCAGCGCCAGGCCATCGGGCCCTGCCGCCGCGGCAATCAGCGCGCCCGCACGGCGTGCCAGCAGGCCGGGCAAATGGCGTTCGGCGGCGGCCAGAAGCAACTTGCGATCGGATGCGCGCGCCAGCGGATCGACCACGAAACGAAATCCGGTCAGGTGCCCGATCGGTTCGTCATCGACGATCACCGCGCCCGCATCCGACAGCCGCACCGGCAACAGGCCGGCATCGTTGCCCGCCTTGCGCATCAGCACGGTGGTGCGGCGATTGACGAAGCGTTCGGTCAGCCGCGCGTGCAGCGCGTCGGACAACCGCGTTTCGACCCCGCGTGCGCGTGCCGCCATTTCCTCGCGCGCGATCACCCAATCGGGCCGCTGCGCAATATAGGCCCAACTGCGGATCGCCGCGATCCGGCCTTGCAGCGTGTGGATATCGCCCGCCGGATTGTCGAGCTGGGCAATCGCCTGGGCGACATAATCGGCGCCGAGATAGCCGCGCGCCAGATCCTGCCACAGCCGCGCAACGAACCGCGCGTGGGTTTCGGCCCCCTGCTGGCGAAAATCGGGCAGGCAGCACACTTGCCAGAACCGCCGCACCGCCGTCTCGCCGCGCACGGTGCCCGCCACATCGCCGTCGCCCGCCAACAGGCGCAACACCGACAGGTCGATCGCCTCGGGGGGGCTGGCCAGTTGGGGCCGGGGCGGCGGGCTGGTCAGGTCCGCGATCAGCGTGTCGAGCGAGGCAAACCGCACATCGGCCTCGCGCCAGAACAGGCGGGTCAGCGGGGCAAACCGGTGTTCCTCGATGGCATAGACTTCATCGTCGGCAAATTCGGCACTGTGCGCGCCCAGCCCGGCCAGCGTGCCGAACGTGCCATCGCGCTGGTGCCGCCCGGCGCGACCCGCGATCTGCGCCATTTCCGCCGTGGTCAGCCGCCGCTGGCGATGGCCGTCGTACTTGGTCAGCCCGGCAAACGCGACATGGTGGACATCGAGATTGAGCCCCATGCCGATCGCATCGGTGGCGACCAGATAATCGACTTCGCCGGCCTGATACATCGCCACCTGGGCATTGCGGGTCTGTGGTGACAACGCGCCCATCACCACCGCCGCGCCGCCGCGAAACCGCCGCAGCATTTCGGCCATGGCATAGACCTGTTCGGCGCTGAACGCGACGATCGCGCTGCGCGGCGGAATGCGCGACAGTTTTTTGGCGCCGACATGGCTGAGCGTCGAAAAGCGCGGGCGGCTGATCACTTCGGCCTCGGGCACCAGCGCGCGGATCATCGGTTCTAGCGTGGCCGAGCCCAGGATCATGGTCTCTTCGCGACCGCGCGTGTGCAGCAGGCGGTCGGTGAACACATGGCCGCGTTCGGGATCGGCCGACAGTTGCGCCTCGTCGATGCCGACGAAGGCCAGATCGGGGCGGTGCGGCATGGCTTCGGCGGTGCACAGCAGCCAGCGCGCATTCTTCGGCTCGATGCGTTCTTCGCCGGTGATCAGGGCAACCCGGTCGGCGCCCTTGATCGCCACCACCCGGTCATAGACCTCACGCGCCAGCAGCCGCAGCGGAAAGCCGATGGCGCCCGAGGAATGCGCGCAGAGCCGTTCGATGGCGAGATGGGTCTTGCCGGTGTTGGTCGGCCCCAGCACGGCACGCACTGCGCCGCGCCCGTCGGCGGTCCGGTCACCGAGCCATGACTGCTTGCTGGCCATGCGTCGAAATGTGGCGCGCGCGCCGCCCAAGCGCAAGCCGACGCCGGGGCATTATCCCCGGCGCCGGCGAAAAAATTTCGGGCAATCGGTGGCAGGCGTTGCGACGGGCTCAGCCGTCGTAATCGGCGCCCAGCGAGGTGTTGCGCACCGGTGCGGCGGCGGTGATCCGCAGCGCTTCGGCCGATTGCGACAGCGAGCCGATCTCGTCGACCTGATCGTCATCATCGGGCAGCACGCGCTGCAGCGACTGGATCACGTTTTCCTTGAGCACCGAAGGCCGCACGGTTTCGTCGGCGATTTCGCGCAGGGCGACCACGGGGTTCTTGTCACGATCGCGATCGATCGTCAGTTCGGCGCCGCCCGAAATCGCGCGAGCGCGTTCGGCCGCCAGCAGCACGAGATCGAAACGGTTGGGAACCTTGTCGACGCAATCTTCGACGGTAACGCGCGCCATCAGGGCACTCCGTAAATCTGACCGGGAGGGAAGGGCAAGAGCGGGCCACTAGGGCGCTGTGCCCCCAGAGTCAAGGATTCGCGTGATCAGTCGCCCCGGATGTCGTCGATCAGGTCGGTCACCCAGACATAGAGATCGTGGTTTTCGGTGTTGACCAGTCGGCGCAGCAACGATCCCGCCGTCATCGCGCCGACCCAGGTGATCGCCAGCGCCCACAGCGTATCGAGCGCGCCCGCCGCCAGATGCCAGATCGCCACGACCGCCAGCGGCCACACGACCACCGCGATGGCCATCCGCACATAGAGGAAATTCGCCAGAATCTGGAATATCACCGCCGATAGGGTCAGCCCCGCACCGATGCACAGCAGGGGATGCCAGCCGTGAACATACCACAGCCAGACGCCCAACGCCCAGCCCGCCGCCAGCCCCGGCAAGGTGATCACGAAGAAGGCCAGCCGCCGCCCGACGTACCACAACGCGACCAGCAGCGCGATTGTCGTCGCCCCCGTCGGCACTTTGCCATAGAGCGCGACGAGCGTGTGCAGTGCGGGTGCCGCGCGATCGAGCGCGTACCACAGCAGATCCATCATAAAGCCCCCGGTCAGTCTGGGTCCGGGTTCCGGGGTATCGTCGGCCTGATGCGGCGCACAGCGCAGGCCGCTCCGCAATGAACCTATAGGGCGGCCTGCGCCAGTGTTTCGAGCACCAGCGCGGCGTGCTCCTTTCGGCAGATCAGCAAATCGGGCATATAGGTATCGCGCCGGTTGTAGACCAGCGCCGAGCCATCGACGCGGCTGGCGTGCAACCCGTGTGCCAGCGCCACCGCCACTGGGGCGCACGAATCCCATTCATACTGCCCACCGGTGTGCAGATAGATATCGGCCTGCCCCAGCACCACCGCCATCGCCTTGGCCCCGGCGCTACCCATCGGCAGCAATTCGGCATCGAGGGCCTGCGCTACCGCCAACGCCTCTTTGGCGGGGCGGGTGCGGCTGACCACCATGCGCAGCCGCGCGGGTGCCGGGGGCACGGGGGTCGGTTGATCGCTGCGCAGGACCAGCCCGGCGCCGGGCAGCGCCACCGCGCCCACTGTCGCTACGCCATCGATCGCCAGCCCGACATGGACGGCCCAGTCGGCGCGCGCCTCGCCATATTCGCGCGTGCCATCGACCGGATCGACAATCCACACCCGCGCATGGGTCAGGCGGTCGAGATTGTCCTTTTCCTCTTCCGACAACAACGCATCGGCGGGCCGGGCGGCACGCAAGGCATGGCACAGAAACTGGTTGGCGGTGGCATCGCCGGCGCTGCCCAGCGCCTTGTCGCGCAACACGTCGCAATCGCGCACGCACAGCAGCAGGCGGCCCGCCGCTTCGGCCAGGTGCGCGGCGAGCGCGGCATCGGTCAGCGCTTTGTCAGTCATCGGGGCGCTTTCCATCAGATCGTTGGCATCCAGTGGCCCAGGATGCGGTCGACGATGCGTTCGGCGGCATCTTCGGCGGCTTCGCGCGTCGTGTCGACCCGGATTTCGGGCCGTTCGGGCGCTTCATAGGGGCTATCGATGCCGGTGAAGTTCTTCAACGTGCCGGCGCGCGCCTTTTTGTAGAGGCCCTTCACGTCGCGCCGCTCGGCTTCTTCGAGCGGGGTGTCGATGAACACTTCGACAAATTCGCCCGGCGCCATCATCGCGCGCACCATGTCGCGTTCGGCGCGGAACGGGCTGATGAAGGCAGTGATCACGATCAGCCCGGCATCGGTCATCAGCCGCGCGACTTCGCCCACGCGGCGGATGTTTTCGATGCGGTCCGCCTCGGTAAAGCCCAGATCCTTGTTCAGCCCGTGGCGGACATTGTCACCGTCGAGCAGGAAGGTGTGCTTGCCCATGGCATGCAGTTTTTTCTCGACCAGGTTGGCAATGGTCGATTTGCCCGATCCCGACAGGCCGGTGAACCACAGCACATGCGCAGTCTGGCCGTTGAGCGCGGCGCGCGCCTCACGCGTGACGTCGAGCGCCTGCCAGTGGACATTCTGCGCGCGGCGCAACGCGAAATGCAGCATGCCGGCCGCCACCGTGGCATTGGTGATCTTGTCGATCAGGATAAAGCCGCCCAACGTGCGGTTGTCGGCATAGGCCTCGAACACGACCGGTTTGTCGGTGGTCAGTTCGACCACGCCGATCGCATTGAGATCGAGCGTCTTGGCCGCCATGTGTTCCATGGTGTTGACGTTCACCACATATTTGGGCGGCTGCACGGTGGCCGACACGGTCTGCGTCGCCAGCTTCAGCCAGTAGGCGCGGCCCGGTATCAGCGCTTCGTCGTTCAGCCAGACCAGCGTCGTTTCGAACTGGTCGGCCACTTGCGGGGGGTGATCGGCGGGCGCGATCACATCGCCGCGCGAACAGTCGATTTCATCGGCCAGGCACAGCGTCACCGATTGCCCGGCCACCGCTTCGGCCAGATCGCCGCCCTGCGTCACGATACGCGACACCGTGCTGGTCTTGCCCGAGGGCAGCACGCGGATGGCATCGCCGGGGCGCAGCGCGCCGCTGGCGATCAGCCCGGCAAAGCCCCGGAAATCGAGATTGGGCCGGTTGACCCATTGGACCGGCAGGCGAAACGGCCGCTCGCGGTCGATCTCGGCATTGACGTCGACGCTTTCGAGATGGTCGATCAGCGTCGGCCCGCGATACCACGGGGTGCGGTCCGACAGCGTGGTGACATTGTCGCCGGCAAAGCCCGAAATCGGCAGCGCGGTGAACTGGTCAATCCCGATCGAGCGCGCAAACGCGGTATAGTCGTGCACGATGGCGTCGAACCGGGCCTGATCATAGTCGACCAGATCCATCTTGTTGACGGCCAGAACGATGTTCCTGATGCCGATCAGGTGGCACAGATAGGAATGGCGCCGGGTCTGCACCAGCACGCCCTTGCGCGCGTCGACCAAGATCACCGCCAGATCGGCGGTCGAGGCGCCGGTGATCATGTTGCGCGTGTACTGTTCGTGGCCCGGACAATCGGCGACGATGAATTTGCGCTTTTCGGTGTTGAAGAAGCGATAGGCGACATCGATAGTGATGCCCTGTTCGCGCTCGGCGGCCAGACCATCGACCAGCAACGCGAAATCGATCGCCTGGCCCTGTGTGCCGACTCGCCGCGAATCGGCTTCGAGCGCGGCAAGCTGGTCTTCGAAGATCATCTTCGAATCATAGAGCAGCCGCCCGATCAGCGTCGATTTGCCGTCGTCCACGCTGCCGCAGGTGATGAAGCGCAGCATCGTCTTGTGCTGATGCACGTCGAGATAGGCATCGATGTCGGCCGCGATCAGTTCGTCAACGACATAGACCGGGCCTGCGGGGGGGATCGGATCGGTCATCAGAAATACCCCTGCTGCTTTTTAACTTCCATCCCCGCGCCGCCCGCATCCTTGTCGATCGCGCGGCCCTGACGTTCGCTGGTGGTGGTCAGCAAGGTCTCCTGGATCACCTCTGGCAAAGTCTGTGCGGTGCTTTCAACCGCGCCGGTCAGCGGATAGCAGCCCAGCGTGCGAAAGCGGATCGAGCGCATCTGCGGCACTTCGCCGGGGCGCAGCGGAAAACGATCGTCATCGACCATCAGCAGCATGCCGTCGCGTTCGACCGTCGGGCGTTCCTCGGCGAAATAGAGCGGCACGATCGGCACGTGGTTGAGATGGATATATTGCCAGATATCCAGCTCGGTCCAGTTCGAGATCGGGAACACGCGGATCGATTCGCCCTTGGCCTTGCGCGCGTTGTACAGGTTCCACAGCTCGGGGCGCTGGTTCTTGGGGTCCCACCCGTGACTGGCGGTGCGGAACGAGAAGATCCGCTCCTTGGCGCGCGATTTCTCCTCGTCGCGGCGCGCGCCGCCGAACGCCGCGTCGAACCCCCATTTGTCGAGCGCCTGCTTCAACCCTTCGGTCTTCCACATGTCGGTGTGCAGCGCGCCGTGGTCGAACGGGTTGATCCCGCGTGCGGCGGCTTCGGGGTTTTGATAGACCAGCAGATCCATCCCGCTTTCGCGCGCCATGCGATCGCGCAGATCGTACATCGCGCGGAATTTCCAGGTGGTATCGACATGCAGCAGCGGAAACGGCGGCGGGCTGGGATAGAACGCCAGCCGCGCCAGATGCAGCATGACCGCGCTGTCCTTGCCCACCGAATAGAGCATCACCGGGTTCTGCGCCTCGGCGACAACCTCGCGCATGATGTGGATCGCTTCGGCCTCTAGCCGGGCAAGGTGGGTCAGCGTGGGTCGGTCGGTCATGATGCCTGCGGTCAAAAGGGGTCTCGGCCAGATCGGCTGCGCCTTGCAGACCTGAACCTCCCATATGGGAGCAAAATGCTTGACGCGTGCTTCCGGGCCATGCCACCCCGGCGCCATGGCCGTTCTGTCCGCCGATCATCGCGAGCTGTTCCTGCCCCTGATCGAGGGGATTCACGAAAGCCCACCATGGGGCGTGTTCCTGCGCAATCTGGTGGCGCGGATGGTGGCGCGCCGCGCGTTCATGATCATCACCCTGGCCAATGCGGCGCCCGATCAGGCGCCTTCGGTGATCCATGTTGCCGCGCCGCGCGCCGCGCAGGAAGATCCGATCGATTTTCGCCGTCTCGAAGCCTTGCGCCTGCATCCCTATGGCGCGCTCCGGCCGGGGCGGATCTATGCGCTGGATGAAATGCTCGACTACGACGATCGCGCGCAACTGGCGGTGCAGCGCGCGGCATTGGCGCAGATGGGCATCCGTTATGGGCGCTGGCTGCGCGTTTCGGCGGGCGGCGCGGCGGATGCCTGGCTGGTGCTGGTGCGCGAGCGCGAGGATTTCAGCGGCGCGGCGGTGGCGCTGCTCGATGCGGTGGCGGTGCACCTGGCCGCCGCGCTGCGCACGCTGGCGGCGCTGATCGACCAGCGGTTGCAGACCGCGCTGGCCACCGCCGCGCTGGGTCGGCTGGGGGTGGGGCAACTGGCGTTCGATGGCGAGGGTCGGGTGATGGCCGCCGATCCGGTGGCCGAACGCATGCTGACGCTGGTGCCCGAACCGGGCGGCCGGCCGGGGCGGCGGCTGCATCTGCGTGCCGATGCGGCGCGGCGGCTGGAGGCGGTGTGCGCCATGCTTGCCGCCGATCCCGCGGCCTCGCCCCAGGTGGTGCGGATCGATGACACGCGCGACAGCGATCTGTTGCTGCGGCGGTCGGACCTGATGCTGGCCGAACCCGGTGCGCACCCGGCGGTGATCGGCGTGGTGCGACAGGCCTTGCGCGAACCGGCGCGCGCGGCAATCCGCATCCTGGCCGCGCGCCACGGCCTGTCCGCCAACGAGGCGGCGCTGGCGCACGCGCTGTCGCTGGGCGAATCGCTGGGCGAGGCAGGCGCGCGCCTGCACCTGACGGTCGAGACGGCGCGCAACTATTCAAAGCGGATCTATGCCAAGACCGGCGCGCGTGGGCAGGCCGATCTGGTCAGGATCGTGCTGACCGGCCTTGCCCCATTCGGCTGAGCTCAATCGTCCCCGTAGGAACTCGCACCCATTTCCTCGGGCGCCAGATCGGAAAACCGTGTGATGCGCGGTTCGAAGCGCAGCCGGACTTTGCCGGTCGACCCGTGGCGCTGTTTGGCGACGATCAGTTCGGCCAGACCATAGACGCGTTCCATTGCGGCGGCCCAGGCGGCGTGTTCCTCGTGAATCTTGGCCTCGTCACCATCGACCGGGCGCTTGGGCTCGCGTGAGGCGACGTAATAGTCTTCGCGGAACACGAACCACACCATGTCGGCGTCCTGTTCGATCGAGCCGGATTCGCGCAAGTCCGACAGCATCGGGCGCTTGTCTTCGCGCTGTTCGACCGCGCGCGACAACTGCGACAGCGCGATCACCGGCACCGACAGTTCCTTGGCCAGCGTCTTGAGGCCCCGGCTGATTTCGGAGATTTCGTTGACGCGGTTGTCGGTCCGGCCCGACCCTTGCAGCAATTGCAGATAGTCGACCACGATCAGGCCGATATCGTGGCGCCGCTTCAACCGTCGCGCGCGGGCGCGCAGCGCGCTGATCGACAGCGCCGGGGTGTCGTCGATGAACAGCGGCAATTCGGCCAGCCGCTGGCTGGCGAACGACAGTTGCTGGAAATCCTCGCGGCTGATCCGGCCCATGCGCAAAGCTTCGGAACTGATCCCCGACTGTTCGGCCAGGATACGCGTGGCGAGCTGGTCGGCGCTCATTTCCAGGCTGAAGAACGCCACACCAGCGCCCACCGAATCCTTGGGCGTGATGCCGTCGGCGATGTCGCGGCGCAACCGGTCGGCCGCGTTGAAGGCAATGTTGGTGACAAGGCTGGTCTTGCCCATGCCGGGGCGTCCGGCCAGGATGATCAGGTCGGAATCGTGCAGGCCGCCGATCTTTTCGTTGACCGAGGTCAGCCCGGTGGTCTTGCCCGAAATATGCCCGCCCGACAGCAGCGCCTTTTCGATCATTTCAAGCGAAGCGCGCGTGGCGGTGGCGAAACTCTGCGCCTCGCTGCCGGTCTGCGCGCCTTCGGCCACGGCATAGAGTGCGGCTTCGGCGGATTCGATCTGGCCCAGCGGCGACACGCTTTCGCTGGTGTCCATGGCCTGTTCGACCAGCGTGCGGCCAACCGTGATCAGTTCGCGCAGCAACGCCAGGTCATAGATCTGTTGCGCCAGTTCGCGCGGCGCCAGCAAGCCCTGCCCGTCGGCGGTCAGCCGCGCCAGATAGGCCGTGCCGCCCAGTTCCTTCAACCCTTCGTCGGTTTCGAAATAGGGTTTCAGCGTGACCGGCGTGACCACCGCCTTGCGGTCGATCAGCGCGGCAATGCGCGAAAACACCCGGCCATGAACGGCGGCAAAGAAATGCTCGGCAGTCAGCGGGCAGGTCATTTCTTCGAGGATACGGTTGTCGATCAGCACGGCGCCCAGAAACGCGGCCTCTGCCTCGACATTGGCGGGAAGCGCGCGCACGGCGTCGGGCTCGCGCTGCAGGATGGTGGTGGTCAGGGACATGCCTGCCACAGTGCCCTGTTCCGCGCGCGGCGACAAGACGAGCGCACAGTTTGCCCCTGTGGATAGCGGGGAGGGCTTGCCGATGGCTTGGCCTCTATGCCATCACCGGCGCGACCATGGCGGATCTGCGTATTTCCCATATCGAACTCGACGAAACGACGATCATCTGGCGCAACGCCGATATCGAACAGGAACGTCGTATCGCGATCTTCGATCTGATCGAGGAAAACAGCTTCAAGCCGCTGCGCGCATTTGCCGCAGGGCATCTGGGGCCCTATCACTTGCGCCTGTCGGTCGATGACGGTCGGCTGGGGCTGGCGGTGACAGACGAGGCCGGACTTCATCTGGAAACGGTGATACTCGGGCTCGGCCGGTTTCGTCGCCCGATCCGTGACTATTTCGCGATCTGCGAATCGTATTATCAGGCGATTCGCCGCGCCACCGCGCAGGAAATCGAAACGATCGACATGGCCCGGCGCGGCGTCCACAACGATGCTGCGACGATGTTGCTCGAACGTCTGGAGGGCAAGATCGAGACCGATTTTCCCACCGCCCGCCGCCTGTTTACGCTAATCTGCGTTTTGCATATCAAGGGCTAAAGCATCGTGGTACCGGTTTTTTGCAATAAACGATGCGAAAACAAAGACTCCAGACCATGATTCGATTGAGATTGAACGCATCATGTTCTGGTTCGGGGCATTTGTTTTGAAACGGGAATTTTGATGGTTGCCAGGGCAGGGCTGAAACGCTGGCTGCTGCTGCCGGTGCTCGTATGCGCGCTGGCGGCGGCGGCGCTGGCGGGTTGGTGGTGGGTGATCCACTGGGCGCCCGATCGTGCGCGCTATCCCACGCAAGGGGTGTGGCTTGATGCGGCATCCGGTCCGGTCGAATGGGCCACGCTGAGGGCCAGCGGGCCGGGCGGGCATGGCGCCGATTTCGTCTATCTGACCGCCAGTACCGGGGCCGGCGATCGCGATCCCGCGTTTGCCGCCGGGTTCGATGCGGCGCGGGCCGCCGGGCTGCAGGTGGGGGCGGTGCATGTCTATGACTTGTGCGTGCCCGCCGATGTGCAGGCCAGCAATTTCGTCACCACCGTGCCGCGCGACAAACACATGCTGCCCGCCGCGATCGCGCTCGATATTGATGCCCGGCGCTGTCCCGATCCCCCGGGCGAAGCCTCGATCGACAGCGAACTGACGACCTTTCTCAACGAAGTCGAACGCCACCTGGGCCGTCCGGTGGTGCTGATGCCGACCGCGGCGGTGGAGGCGCGCTATCACCTGGCGGCGCGGATCGACCGCAACGTGTGGGTGATCGGCGACTTTCGTCCGCCGGGCTATGTCGCGCGGCCCTGGGTGCTGTGGACGGCCACACACCGGCTGCATGTCGCCGGGGTCGATGGTCCGGTGCGCTGGGTGGTGGTGCAACAATGACGCAGGTTTTTGATCGCGAACGCCTGATCGCCGACGCGCATACAGCCATGGCGCAGGCCTATGCGCCCTATTCGGGGTTCCACGTCGGGGCCGCGCTGGGCTTTGCCGACGGCACCGTGGTGACCGGTAGCAATTTCGAAAACGCCAGCTATGGCCTGTCGCTCTGCGCCGAAACGGTTGCCGCGGCGCAGGCCAGCCAGCAGGGCCATCGCGCCGGGCTGATCGCGGTGGCGGTAGTCGGCGGACCGGGTGGAACGCCGGGCGCGGTGGTGGCCCCGTGCGGACGTTGCCGCCAGATCCTGCACGAACTGGCCGCGCTGGGCGGTACCGATCCGCTGATAATCGCGGTGGGCGCGCAGGAAACCGTGGAAATGCGGTTGAGCGCGCTCTTGCCTCTGGCGTTTGGCCCGGCCAATCTGGAACAATAACGTTCCCCAACCGAAAGGCACGTCTTGGCCATCCTGTCCGACCGCTGGATCCGCGAAAAAGCGCTTTCCGACGGCATGATCGAACCCTTTGTCGAAAGCCAGCGGCGCGATGGCTGCATCAGCTATGGCCTGTCGTCCTATGGCTATGACGCGCGTGTGGCCGACGAATTCAAGATTTTCACCAATGTCGATTCGGCGGTGGTGGACCCCAAGGATTTTGCCGCCAATTCGTTTGTCGATCGCAAGGTGCCGGTCTGCGTCATCCCGCCCAACAGCTTTGCCCTGGCGCGCACGGTCGAATATTTCCGCGTGCCGCGTGATGTGCTGGTGATCTGCCTTGGCAAATCGACGTATGCCCGCTGCGGCATCATCGTCAACGTCACCCCGCTCGAGCCCGGCTGGGAAGGCCACGTGACGCTGGAATTTTCCAACACCACGCCCTTGCCCGCCAAGATCTATGCCAACGAAGGCGCGTGCCAGTTCCTGTTTCTGCAAGGCAACGAGCCGTGCGAGACCAGCTATGCCGACCGCGCCGGCAAATACATGGGCCAGCGTGGGGTCACCCTGCCAAGGATTTGATTGCCGAGGCCCCCACGCTGTCTTAATCAGACGGTTAAAGCACTTGTGGGGGAAGAGGATATGGCACGGATCTATGACATCGTCGTCTATGGCGCGACCGGGTACACCGGACGGCTGGTGGCGGAATACCTGGCCCACCGGCACGGCGCCTCGGGCCTGAAATGGGCGATGGCGGGGCGCAGCGCCGCCAAACTGGGCGAAGTGCGGGATCTGATCGGCGCGCCGGCCGATACGCCGCTGATACTGGCCGACAGCGACGATCCCGCCTCGTTGGCCGCGATGGCGGCCTCTACCCATGTGGTGGTGACGACTGTCGGGCCCTATCAGCTCTATGGCACCGATGTGCTGGCGGCCTGTGTTGCGGCGGGTACGCACTATGCCGATCTGTGCGGCGAACCGGTGTGGATGCGCCAGATGATCGACCGATTCGACGTCGAGGCGCGGGCCAGCGGCGCGCGCATCGCGTTTTCGTCGGGGTTCGATTCGATCCCGTTCGATCTGGGCGTACTGTCGTTGCAGGCCGAAGCGGTCGCACAGTTCGGCACGCCCGCGCCGCGCGTCAAATGCCGCGTGCGCGCGATGCAGGGCGGTTTTTCGGGTGGCACCGCCTACAGCCTGACCGCGACGCTGGCGGCCATTGCCAAAGAGCCCGCGCTGGGCCGCATCATGGCCAGCCCCTTCGGCCTGACGCCGGGCTTTACCGGCCCGGACCAGCCGCGCGCCGATGTACCGATGTTTGACGATGCCACCGGCAGTTGGGCCGCGCCGTTTGTCATGGCGGTGATCAACACCAAGAATGTCCACCGCACCAACTTGCTGCTGGGGCATCCGTTTGGGGTCGATTTCGTCTATGACGAAATGGTCCTGACAGGCCCCGGCGATCAGGGCCAGGCGGTGGCCGAATATCTGGCCAAAACGCCGATGATAGGCAAGCCGACCGATCCCAAGCCGGGCGAAGGCCCCACCCCCGAAGAGCGCGCGAACGGGCACTACGATGTGCTGTTCATTGGCGAATGGCCCGACGGGCGCACATTGCGCTATGGCGTCAAGGGCCGCTACGATCCGGGCTATGGCTCGACCAGCCGGATGATCGCCGAAACCGGAATTGCCTTGCGCGAAAGCACCGCGCCTGGCGGAATCGGCACACCGGGTTCGATTCTGGGCGCGGCGCTGGTCAAACGCCTGCAGGATCACGCCGAGATTGGTTTCGCGGTTGAATCCTAATTCCGGCGCAGTGCGGTGACGCAGGCGCTGCGATCGACATCGCGTCCGTCGCCGCGCCGCGCATCGACATAGGTCACGGTGGCGCGGCCACCATGGTCGTCGGGGTAGAGATAGGCATCCAGCACGCAGGCCGTGCCCGACCATTGCAGTTTGCGTGCATCGCCGTCGCGAATGTCGAGCCGGGGCGGGCCGAACTGGCGGATCAGCGCATCGGCATCGGCGCCGATCACCCCGCCCAGCCCGGCTTCGCGCAGCGGAGCGTGGTGCACGGGATGGGGCTGCGGTTGGCTGACGGTGGTTGTCGGCGGCGCCACTATGCCCCCGCCGCACGCGGCCAGCAACAGCACCAGGGGTATCGGCAGGATCGCACGCATTACCGCCCCGCCATCGCGCGCGGGACTCGTCCTGTCAATCGAGGCGGCGATGCATCCGTCCCGGTCGCGCTGCACCTTGTCGCAAGCGCGGCAAAGCTCTAGGCGACCGGCATCCTTGCCTTGCGGAGACGCCAATAGTGACCCAGACCACCCCCCGTTACGATGTCGTCGCGATCGGCAATGCGATTGTCGATGTCATGGCCCCGGCGCATGACGACGATATTTCCCGGCTCGATCTGGCCAAGGGCGGGATGACGCTGGTCGATGAACCGCGCGCGCATGATCTTTATGCCGCGATGGGTCCGGCGCGCGAAATCTCGGGCGGGTCGGCGGCCAACACATTGGCCGGGATGGCCGCGCTGGGATCGCCGTGCGCCTTTATCGGCCAGGTCGCCGATGATCAGTTGGGCGAAGTGTTTGCCCACGATATCCGCGCCGCCGGGATTGCCTTTGCCACCCCGGTGCGCAGCGGTCAGCCGACCACCGCGCGCTGCCTGATCTTCGTGACGCCCGACGGGCAGCGCACGATGAACACATTTCTGGGCGCATCGCAGTTCCTGCCGGCCGAGGCGCTGGACGAAAGCGTGATCGCCGATGCCAAAGTGCTCTATCTCGAAGGCTATCTATGGGACCCCGAAGAGCCCCGCCGCGCGATGCGCCGCGCAATCGCGGCGGCGCGCGCCGCCGGGCGCAAGGTGGCCTTCACGCTGTCCGATGCCTTTGTGATTGCCCGCCATGGCGATGATTTCCGCGCGCTGATCGCGGCGGGCGAACTCGACATCCTGTTTGCCAATGAACACGAACTGGCCGCGTTGACCGGGTGCGAGGATTTTCACGACGGCATTGCCGCGTTGGCAGACAAGATCCCGACGCTGGTGGTCACCCGTAGCGACAAGGGCGCGCATGCGGTCAGCGGGGGCGAACACGCGCATGTCGCCGCCGCACCGGTGGCCCAGGTGGTTGATACCACTGGCGCGGGCGATTTGTTTGCGGCCGGGTTCCTCTATGGCCATGTCCGCGATCTGCCGCTGGAAACCTGCCTGTCGCTGGGTGCCGTGTGCGCGGCCGAAGTGATTTCGCACTATGGCGCGCGGCCAGAGGCGGATTTGCGCGCGCTCGTCGCGCCGCTGCTGGGCGAATAGGTATTTGTCTTTCCGCCGGGGGCACGCGCACGCTAACGTTTGCGGCATGACCCCGTTCGACCCGCTCGATCACCCGCACCGGCGCCGCAATCTCCTGACCGGGCGCTGGGTGCTGGTCTCTCCGCACCGCGCCAAACGCCCGTGGCAGGGCGAAGTGGGCGATGCGGCGCCGCGTGGCGGGCCATCGTACGATCCGGCGTGCTATCTGTGCCCGGGCAACACGCGCACCGGGGGCGAAACCAACCCGGACTATGCCGCCACGCTGGTCTTCCCCAACGATTTTCCCGCGCTGATGCCCGATACCCCCGCGCCCAATGGGGGGGATGATCTGTTTGTCAGTGCCCCTGCGCGCGGGCTGGCGCGGGTGATCTGCTATTCACCCGATCACGGCAAGACACTGCCCGATCTCGACACCGCGGCGGTGCGCGCGCTGATCGATACCTGGGCCGACCAGACCACCGAACTGGCGGCCCGGTTCGACTATGTCCAGGTGTTCGAAAACAAGGGCGCGATGATGGGGTGTTCCAGCCCGCACCCGCATGGCCAGATCTGGGCGAGCGATTTCGTGCCGAGCGAACTGGCCGACGAAGATCGCGAACAGGCCGCCTGGCATCGTGCGCACGGTGATGCTTTGCTGGGCGAAGTGGCGCGGCGCGAACTGGCCTTGGGCGAGCGCGTGGTTGCGGTCAACGCGCATTGGCTGGCGGTGGTGCCGTTCTGGGCCTCGTGGCCGTTCGAGGTGCTGCTGATTGCGCGCGATGCGGTGGCGCGCATCGATGATCTGTCCGATCCCGCGCGCGATGCGCTGGCGCGGATGCTGCGCGCAATCACCGGGCGCTATGATGCGCTGTTCGATTGCCAGATGCCCTATTCGATGGGCTGGCATCAGGCGCCGGGGCACAGCGCCGCGCCCGGGGCCTGGCGCCTGCACGCGCATTTCTATCCGCCCCTGCTGCGCTCTGCCACGGTGCGCAAATTCATGGTCGGGTACGAAATGCTGGCCGAACCGCAACGCGACCTGACCCCCGAAGTCGCCGCCGCGCGTTTGCGTGATGTTACCCCTGCCAACGGCGCGCAGGCATGACCCCAACAGGCACGACACTGGCGGCGCGGCTGCGGGCCGGGTTTGTCCAGGCGTTCGGCGCCGCGCCGCAGATCGCGGCGCGCGCGCCGGGCCGCGTCAACCTGATCGGCGAACACACCGATTACAACCAGGGCTTTGCCATGCCGATGGCGATCGGCCCGGAAACGCGGGTGGCCTTCACCCCGCAGGCGGGCGGGCGGCTGTACGTGGCGGCGCTCGATTTCGGCGAAGACGACGCGTTCGATCCCGCGCGCGTCGGCCCGCACCAGGGCGGCGGCTGGCGCAATTATGTGCGCGGCGTGGTCGATGAACTGAACCGCGCCGGCATCGCCGTGCCGGGCGGCACACTGGCCATTGCGGGCAGTCTGGCGCGCGGCACGGGGCTGTCATCGTCCGCCAGTCTGGAAGTGGCACTGGCGCACGCGCTGCTCGCGGCGGCGGGCGCCGACTGGACCGCGCTCGACATCGCGCTGCTGGCCCAGCGCGCCGAATGTGGCTTTCCCGGCGTGCGCTGCGGCAATCTTGACCAGATTGCCAGCGCGGCAACCCGCGCGGGCCATGCGCTGTTGATCGATTGCCGCAGCCTGGCCCTGCGCCAGATCGTGCTGCCCGGTGATCTGGCGGTGATGATCGTGCAATCGGGGGTGGAACGCGGGCTGGTCGATGGGGAATACAACACCCGCCGTATCGAATGCGAACGCGCCGCCGCGCATCTGGGCGTGGCGGCGTTGCGCGATGCCGACGATGCCATGCTGGCCGCCGCCAAAGCCACGCTCGATGATCGCGCCTGGCACCGCGCGCGCCATGTGATCGGCGACAATCGTCGCACGCTCGAAGCCGCCGAGGCGCTCGCCGCCGACGATCTGGTCACGACCGGGCGGTTGATGCGCGAAGCACACGTGTCGCAGGCGCACGATTTCGGCATCACCGTGCCCGACACCGACCGGTTGGCCGCCTTGCTCGACCACGCGATCGGCGATGAAGGCGGCGCGCGCCAGACCGGCGGCGGATTTGGCGGCGCGGTCGTTGCGATCATGCGTGCCGACCGCGTCGAGGCTGTCCGCGCCGCCGTACTCGACGGCTATCGCACCCCGACCGGCGCGTTGCCCGACATCACGGTAGAAGCTCCTGCCGATGGGGCGGGGATCACGTCGGTCTAACCCGGCGCGACTTGCGCCATGATCGCCAGCGGCCGGCCCTCGTTGTCGTTGAAGAATGCCATCCATTCCTCGGTGCCGTCATCGTGGCGATGGATCATGTGCGGTGCACGGGTAAACAGGATGCCGCGCTCGCCAAGCCGGGCACAGGCGGCGCGGATATCATCGACCCGGAAATAGAGGATCGACTGGGCGGGATCGCCATCACCCTGCGACAGCAACAGGCGTGTCCCCCCACAATTGAAGAACGCCATATTTCCAAACGAATAGAGGTGTTCCAGGCTCAGCACCTCGCCATACCAGCGCCGAGCCTCGGCAATATCGGTTACGCTGCGCGATATCTGTCCGATTGCGCCGATCGTGATAGTCTGGTCCATGCCAGGCTCCCTGTTCGCCAGATTGCTGTCGCGACGCACGCCGTCCCACACCCGCAATGCGCGGCGGTTGGCCAGGCCAAGCTTTTGCAGCGCGTTGCCGACATGGTATTTGACGGCGTCCAGGCTGACGCCTTGCGCGCGGGCGATCGCGGGATTCGACAGGCCGTGGCGCACGCCTTCGACCACCCGCCATTCCGCGGGGGTCAGACTGTCGTCAAAGCGTGGGCGGCCTCTGGTCATGGCGCCACCATAACGCCGGTCGGGCCGATTTTCCCTACCCGATCGCGATCATCCCTCTTCGCGGGCAATCTCGCGCCAGCCGATGTCGCGGCGGCAAAAGCTTTCGCCAAAATCGATGGCATCGACCGCGCGATAGGCCGCGTCGCGCGCCGCGCGCACGCTGGTGCCGCGCGCCGAGACATTGAGCACGCGGCCGCCGCTGGCGCGCAGCACGCCCGCATCATCGCGCACCGTTCCGGCATGGAACACTTTGGCGCCGTAGGCTTCGGCCCTGGGCAGATCGGCGATCATGCTGCCTTTGACCGGTGTGCCGGGATAGCCGGTGGCGGCCATCACCACCGTCAGCGCAGGTTCGGGCGAAAACGCCGGGGGCGCGATCGCCGCCAGCCGGTTGTCGGCCACTGCCGACAGCAGATCGACCAGATCGCTTTCCAGACGCAGCATCAGCACCTGGCATTCGGGATCGCCAAACCGGCAATTGTATTCGATCAGCTTTGGGCCCTCGGCGGTCAGCATCAGCCCGGCAAACAGCACGCCCGAATAGGCCATGCCTTCATCGGCCATCGCCTTGACGGTGGGGGCGATGATGCGCGTGATCACTTCGCGTTCCAGCGCCGGGGTCAGCACGCGCGCCGGGCTATAGGCGCCCATTCCGCCGGTGTTGGGGCCGGTGTCGCCCTCGCCCACGCGCTTGTGGTCCTGCGCCGACCCGAATGCGACAATCGTGGCCCCGTCGGTCAGCGCAAAGAAACTGGCCTCTTCGCCGGTCATGAATTCCTCGATCACCACTTCGGCGCCTGCTTCGCCAAAGCTGCCGGCAAACATGTCGGCGATCGCGTCGCGCGCCTCTTGCGCGGTTTGCGCGATCACCACACCCTTGCCGGCGGCCAGACCATCGGCCTTGATCACCACGGGCAGGCCGAACCGGCCCAGCGCCGCCAGCGCCTCCGCCTCGCTGCCGGTGCGCACATACCCGGCGGTGGGAATGCCCGCGCGCGCGCACAGATCCTTGGTAAAGCCCTTGGATCCTTCCAGCCTCGCGGCGGCCTGGTTGGGCCCGAACACGCTGATCGCGGCGCCACGCAAAGTGTCGCCCAGTCCGTCGACCAGCGGGGCCTCGGGACCGATCACCACCAGGTCGATGGCATGTTCGCCGCAGAACGCCACGACCGCGCCATGATCGGCCAGATCGATGGCGTGGCACGCCGCGTGTTCGGCAATGCCAGGATTGCCGGGGATCGCATGAAGCTTGCCCAGTCGCGGACTTTGGGCCAATTTCCACGCCAGCGCATGTTCGCGACCGCCGGACCCAAGCAACAGGACATTCATGAATTTTCACCCTTCCAGCGACGATGACGCCCCTGCGGGCCTGTTAGCGAGGGAAGCGCCGGGCGACAACGCCCCCGCGATGTCGATTTCCGACTTGTCCAACCTGCTCAAGCGCACGGTCGAGGACCGCTTTGGCTTTGTGCGCGTGCGGGGCGAGTTGTCGGGGGTCAAACGCGCGGCCTCCGGGCATCTCTATTGCAGCCTGAAGGATGAAGGCGCCCGGCTCGACGGGGTGATGTGGCGCGGCAATGTGCAACGGCTGGGCTTTGCGCCCGCCGATGGTGTCGAAGTGATCGCCACCGGCAAATTGACGACGTATCCCGGCCGGTCGAATTACCAGATCGTGATCGACCGGATGGAGATCGCGGGCGAAGGCGCGCTGCTCGCGCTGCTGGAAAAGACCAAGGCGCGGCTGGCCGCCGAAGGGCTGTTCGATGAAGGCCGCAAGCGCGCGATACCTTATCTGCCACGCGTGATCGGGGTGGTCACTTCGCCCACCGGGGCGGTCATCCGCGACATCCTGCACCGCCTGCGTGATCGTTTTCCCAGCCATGTCGTGGTCTGGCCGGTGCTGGTCCAGGGGCAGGGCGCGGCCCCGCAGATCGCTGCGGCGCTGCACGGGTTTTCCGCGCTGGCGCCGGGCGGACCGGTGCCTCGCCCCGATCTGGTGATCGTCGCGCGCGGGGGCGGATCGATCGAGGACTTGTGGGCGTTCAATGAGGAAGAGGTGGTGCGCGCGATTGCCGCATCGACCATCCCGGTGATCAGCGCGGTCGGGCACGAGACCGATACCACGCTGGCCGATTTTGCCGCCGATCGCCGTGCGCCGACCCCGACGGCGGCGGCCGAAATGGCGGTGCCGGTGCGCGCCGAACTGGCTGGCGCGCTGGCCGAACTGGAGGCGCGGCGCCATCGCGCGATCGGGCGACAACTAGCACAGGCGCGCGAACGGCTCGATCTGCGCGCGCGGCGACTGCCCCAGCCGCAGGCACTGCTGGCGGCGCAGGCACAACGGCTCGACGATCTGGGCGACCGCTTGCGCCGTTCGCTCAGCCACCGCACCGAACTCGCCGCCGCCCAACTGGCGCGCCATGCCGGGGCCTTGCGCCCGGCTTTGCTCGAAGCGCGGCTGCGGCGCGAAAGCGAACGGCTGGCCGCGCTGCGACTGCGGCCTGAAGCGTTGTTGCAGCGAATCGCGGTGGCGCGCGGGCGGATCGATGCGCTCGATCGCCTGCGCCGCTCGCTCGATCCCGAGGCGCCGCTGTTGCGCGGCTATGTGCTCGTCACCGATGCGGCGGGCCATGTCGTCAAGACCCGTGCCGCTGCGGGGGGCGAGGCCGAACTGACGCTGAAATTCGCCGATGGCGTGCTGGCAGTCAGCCCGCGCGGGACCCGCGCGAAACCGCCCCCGGCGGCCACCCCGCAACAGCCGAAATTGCTGTGAGGGCACGCACGCACTTGCCATTCACGATCCTCCCCGGCACGGGGAGGGGGACCGCCCGCAGGGTGGTGGAGGGGCCCCGCCCAACACGCGGAGTCCCCTGGGGCGAACCCCCTCCACCATGCTGCGCATGGTCCCCCTCCCCGTGCCGGGGAGGATGCAAAGCGGAAATGTGATCTGATGCTGACTCCTCCTGCTGGCCGCCTGGCGCGGCTTCAATATCTGCCCGGTACGTTTCGCCAGCTCTCGCCCGGCGACCATGTACTGTGCGCGGTGACCGGCGCGCCCATCCCGCTCGACCTGCTGCGCTATTGGAGCGCGGACTTGCAGGAAGCTTACGCCAGCGCCGAAATCGCGACCAAGCGCCTGCTTGAGCAGAAGTGATGTCTGCCGTTGACCGGCGGACTTTTCTTGCCGTTGCCACAACATGGGCAGCAGCTCCGGTGTGGGCGGACACCGACCGCTTTGCGCTGATCGGTCAGCCGAGCCAGGGCGGCTGGCTGCGCGGGCGGGTTCCGGTGGGCACGACCGCGCTGCGGCTAGATGGCAAGCCGGTGGATTTTGCCACAGATGGCGCGTTCCTGATTGCGTTTGATCGCGATGCGGCGCCTGTGGCGGTACTGACGGCGGTGGGGTCAGTTGGTGCGGTGGACCAGCGGCTGGCGATTGCCCCGCGCGCCTGGCCGATCGAACATGTCGATGCGCCGATGCACCCGCCGGGCCTGCCCGATGCGGAATTTGCACGGTTGCGATCGGGCGAACTGGCGCGAATCGGCGCCGCGCGGGCGATCGACAGTGGGGCGCAAGGATGGCGCCAGGCGATGATTCGCCCCGCCCATGGGCCGATTTCGGGCCGATTCGGCGCGCAACGCGTGTTTCGCGGGGTGGCTGCCGCCTATCACTCGGGCATGGATATTGCTGCGCCCGCGGGATCGGCGATTGTCGCGCCTGCCGATGGCATGGTGGTGCTCGCCGCCGTCACCGACCTGTTCACGCTCGAAGGGCATCTGGTAATCCTTGATCATGGCCTGGGCCTGAACAGCGCGATGCTGCACGCGCGCAAGCTGGACGTGGCCGAAGGGGTCATGCTGCGTCAGGGGCAAACGATTGGTGAAGTCGGCATGACGGGCCGTGCGACCGGGCCGCATTTGCACTGGAGCCTGACCTGGCGCGGCCGCAGGCTCGATCCGATGCTGTTCACGGCGTGATTGTTGCAGGCTTTGCCGTTGGCCGGAACGCGCAATCGTCTTGCCCCAGATGTTGCAGAAACAACACATAGTGTCTTTGGTGGGCCGTATCAGTGCAACAAAATTGCAAATTGCCGCCAATCTCATTGAGATCACAGATGCTGATACCGGTCCGCAATGGCGTCTTGCACGATGCGCGCCGCCGTCACGCATGGCGCATTTGCGCGCCTCGGGACCCCGGGGCCAAACCACCGGCGCTTAAAACCGTATCTGCGCCGACCAGTGCCTGGCGCGCGCGCATCGGCGTCACGACGAGTGTGGCATAATAGTTACAACCGGAACAAAACCTCTGAGATGTCACGATCGCGACCTTTACGAGACGGGTCTGCACCTGCCACTCCCATGGCATCCGGGGGAATACGCAAGATTGGTGACGATTTACGGATCGGCACCATGGATCACATCCATGTGTAGCTCTCTGGTCCTGCGAAGAGGTGGCCTGTCGCTGGCTGCCGTTCTTGAGAGGGGCTCGAATCTTTATGAAGTATCTGAACAAGCTCAACGCCAGTGTTGCCTTCGCGGCAATGGGTCTGGCGCTGGTGGCGACGCCTGCGTTTGCCGACCAGGCTGCGGCGACCACCACTGCCGACGCCGCTCCTGCTCCTGCATCGACTGATGTGATCATCGTCACCGGATCGGTGTCGAAGAACCCCGCCACCGCCACGGCTTCGCCGGTGGTTGCAATCTCTGCCGACAGTCTGGCAGATCGCGGTATCACGTCGGTGGCCGACGCGCTTCAGCTTACCCCCGCCAACAACTCGGGTACGCTTGCCAACAGTTGGTCGGTGTTCGGTTTTGCCACCGGGGCCAGCGCGCCTTCGCTGCGCGGCTTCAACGATGGTTACACGCTGACGATCTTCAATGGTCTGCGCAGCGCGATCTATCCGCTGGCCGATGACGGCTATCGCAACTTCGTCGATATCAACACGATCCCCGAATCGATCGTCGACAACGTCCAGATCCTGCAGGATGGCGCATCGGCTGCCTATGGCGCCGACGCGGTGGCCGGTGTGGTCAACGTGAT
The DNA here is from genome assembly GCF_001519065.1 of Novosphingobium sp. FSW06-99. Classification (GTDB taxonomy): domain Bacteria; phylum Pseudomonadota; class Alphaproteobacteria; order Sphingomonadales; family Sphingomonadaceae; genus Novosphingobium. Next base: position 71,745 of record NZ_KQ954257.1, on the reverse strand, counting down.
CATCAAGAAGGAAATTCAGGGCCTTCACGTCAACATGTCGAGCGGCATCTCGCAAAAGGGTGATGCCGGTGAAAAGCGGTTTGACGCCTCGTGGGGCATCGGCAGCCTGAAGCGCGACGGCTACAACTTCTATATCAACGGCGAATATCAGAAGAACGACGCCGTCAAGTTCAGCACGCGCGGCACGGGTCAGGATCTGAGCCATATCTGCGACAGCCAGGGCGACTGCCTGACCAACTTTGCCGCCAACGGCCTTCAGGGCGACGGCAGCTATCTTGGCTTCGGTTCGACCACCCAGGGTTTCGCACGTCCCTGGGATGCCGCATCGGGCCAGGGCACCGGCCAGTTCCAGAACCTTAACCCCTCGGCCGGTTGCGGTGGTCTGACGGCCATCACGCTGAACGCGTCGCAGGCTACCAGCAACTCGCCTGCCAACGGCGTGGTCTGCCAACAGGATACGGCGAAGCAATACGACGACTATTCGCCGCAGATCATCCGTATCGGCGCGAACGCGCGTCTGACCAAGGATATCGGTCGGGCACAGTTCTATCTGATGTTCAACTATGCGGAAACCAAGACCTTTTCGCAAAGCGCGCCATCGCCTTTCACCGGCAGCGTGAACACCATCGCCAACAGCGTCAATAACGTCAGCAACATCGTTCTGCCGGCATACGTCTGTCCGGGCGGGGTTGGCGGGATAGACGCCAACGGCAATTCGACCACGACCTGCACCGCCAGCAGCGCCGGTGCGAAGCTGAACCCCAACAACCCCTATGCGGCGCAAGGCCAGTCGGCGCAGTTGTCGGAAATCTACAACCAGCCTCTGCAGACGCTCACCGATGCGAAGACCTATCGCATTTCGGGCGGGATCAGCGGTACGTTCGGTGACGGCTGGGCCTACGACGTCGAAGGCACGACCTCGTGGATCAACCTGGGTCTGACCTATCAGAACTATATCAATGCGCAGGATCTGCTGAACGCGGTTGCGCAGGGAACCTACAACTTCGTCGACCAGAATGCCAATTCGGCGGCCGCCAATGCCGCGATTGCGCCCACAATCAATGACGTTGCACGTTCGCGCGAAACCCAGTTCACCGGCAACATCAACCACGACCTGTTCGCGCTGCCTGGTGGCAAGGCCAACGTCGCGGTCGGTGCCGAATACCGCTTTGAATCGGTCAACGAGCCATCGGTCCAGTTCGGTGATTCGAACCCCTACAATGGCGCCTATGTGATCAACCCGGTTTCTGTGGTCGGTTCGCGCCGGGTCTATTCGGGTTTCTATGAAGTGACCTTGCCGATCCTCGACATCCTGAAGGTCAAGGCCGATGGCCGTTACGACAGCTATTCGAGCGGCCAGCACGCCTTCTCGCCGAAGTTTGAAGCGACCTTCAAGCCGATCAAGCAGATCGAACTGCGCGGCACCTATGGCAAGGGTTTCCACATTCCGACGTTCAGCCAGCTCTATGGCTATCCGACGACCGGCTACGTGGGCGAGCCAGCTCCGTGCCCCAATCCGGCCTATGCCACGTTCTGTTCCAGCCACCCCAACAACTCGACCTATACCACCACGCCCTACAGCGTGGGTGAAACCAGCGAGGGCAATCCCAACCTGGCTCCCGAACGCTCGCAGTCGTACACCATCGGCACCGTGCTGCGCCCTGATCGTCGCCTGACCCTGACGGTCGATTACTGGCACACCAAGATCGACGGCATCATCATCAGCGTTGCGCAAGAAGGCACGCCGGTCGAAGAAGCAATCGCGCAGTACTATGCCAACAATGGCGTGGTGAATGTGCCGGGCGTGACGGTTACCCCGGGGCTTAAGGATCCGACCAATCCCAACTCTCTGCCGTTGCTGGGCTATATCACGTCAAGCTACGTCAATGCTGAATCCGAAGTGGCTTCGGGTATCGACATCGGCGCTGACTTGCGCCTGACGCTCAGCCAGAAGGACAACGTCGGCCTGCACAGCATTTTCAACGTGTCGTACCTCGGCAAGTTGACGCAGACCACGCCTGGCGGTGTCGAAGTGTTTGCCGGTACACTTGGTCCCTGCAACATCACGGCCTGTTCGGGTACGCCGCGCTGGCGCGGGGTGTGGTCGAACACGTTCGATATCGACCACAAGACCGACATCACGCTGACCGGCAACTACACCAGCGGCTATTCGGAATATAACGCAGACATCGGCTTCGCCGCCAATTGGCAGACGGGCCCGAACGCCGGCAAGGAAGTCATTTCCAACGTGCACGCGACGTTCACGGCCGATCTCGACATTCGCCAGAAGATTGATGATCACTTCACCATTTATCTCGATGTCAAGAACGTGCTGAATTCGAAGCCGGTGTTCGACCCGGCGGGTGGTTACGGTGACGGGCTCACGTACTACATGTTCAACCCGGCCTGGGACGATTCGAACTACATCGGTCGTTTCTTCCGCGTTGGTGCCAAGATCGACTTCTGATCGATCGCGTCACGAAGACAGGAAATGGGGGCGGTCCGCATGGGCCGCCCCTTTTTTTGCCTTTGCATCATCCCTTTCGCGGGGCGCCTGCGTCCGGTATAGGGCGGGCATGACATCGATACGCCCCTGGCGCGACATCGCGCGACGCAAGAGCCGCCAGATCATGGTGGGTGCCGTTCCCGTTGGCGGGGATGCCCCGATCACGGTCCAGACCATGACCAACACCCCCACCAGCGACGCGGTGGCGACGATCGACCAGATCCGCCGTTGCGAGGATGCGGGTGCCGATCTGATTCGGGTGTCCTGCCCCGATGAGGAAAGCACGGCGGCGTTTCGCCAGATCGCCCGCGCCGCGCGCGTGCCGCTGATCGCGGATATCCATTTCCACTACAAACGCGCGCTCGAAGCCGCCGATGCGGGCGCCGCCTGCCTGCGCATCAATCCTGGCAATATCGGCAGCGCATCGCGCGTGGCCGAAGTGGTGCGCGCGGCCAAGGCCAATGGCTGTGCCATCCGGATTGGCGTCAACGCCGGCAGCCTGGAACGCGACTTGCTCGAAAAATACGGCGAGCCCTGCCCCGAAGCGCTGGTCGAATCCGCGCTCGATCATATCAAGCTGTTGCAGGATCACGATTTCCACGAATTCAAGGTGGCGGTAAAGGCCTCTGACGTGTTCCTGGCGGTGGCGGCCTATATGGGCCTGGCCGACGCGGTCGATTGTCCGTTGCATCTGGGTATTACCGAGGCTGGCGGGCTGATCGGCGGCACGGTCAAATCGTCGATCGGGCTTGGCAACCTGCTGTGGGCCGGGATCGGCGATACTTTGCGCGTGTCGCTGTCGGCAGAACCCGAAGAAGAAGTGCGCGTCGGCTTTGAAATCCTCAAGAGCCTGGGGCTGCGCACGCGCGGCGTGCGCGTGGTGTCGTGCCCGTCGTGCGCGCGGCAGGGGTTCGATGTGATCCGCACGGTCGAGGCGCTGGAAAAGCGGCTGTCACACATCAAGACGCCGCTGTCGCTGTCGGTGCTCGGCTGTGTGGTCAACGGCCCTGGCGAAGCGCGCGAAACCGATATCGGGCTGACCGGTGGCGGCAATGGCAAACACATGGTCTATCTGTCGGGGGTGACCGACCACACCGTGCAATCGGAAGACATGCTCGATCATATCGTCGCACTGGTTGAAGCCAAGGCGGCGCAGATCGAGGCGGCCCAGCCCGAAGCGGTGGCCTGACGCACCGCAGACCCGGCGCATCATCCCGCGCCGGGTCTGCGGGCGATCGCGTGTTGGCGGGACTTGGGCGCAAGCCCCTCGACAGCGCCGCGTCGGACCGGCATGTCGGTGCCCATGACTGTGTCGATCCGCCCCGCCACCTCTGCCGACCTGCCGCTGATTGCGGGACTGATCCGCGATCTTGCCACGTATGAAAAGCTGGATCACCAGGTCCGCTTTGACGAAGCCGCGCTGGGACAGCACTTGTTCGCGCCGCGACCCCATGCCGAAGTGCTGATCGGCGAAGTGGATGGCGAGCCGCAGGGCTTTACGCTGTTCTTTCACAACTTTTCGACGTTTGAAGGACGCCCCGGGATCTGGGTCGAGGATTTGTTCGTTCGCCCCGCCGCGCGCGGCGCGGGACTGGGCAAGGCCTTGTTGCGACATTGCGCCGCGCTGGCGGTGGAACGCGGCTGCGCCCGGCTGGAATGGTCGGTGCTTGACTGGAACGCCCCGGCGATCGCGCTCTATCGCGCGCTGGGTGCCCGGCCGCTGGATGACTGGATGATGATGCGGGTCGATGGTGCGGCGCTGACCGCGCTGGGCCAGCCTGGATGAAGCGCCGCGCGGTCCTGGCAGGCGCGCTGGCTGCCGGTCTGTCGGGCCCGCGGGTGTTCGCGCAAGCGTGGCAGATCAGCGAACAGCATCGCCGTGTGCTGGCGGTTGCGCACGATCAGCTTGAACGCGTGCGGCCGCAATTGTGGCGCAGCGATGTGGTGGCGATCGCCGATTTCGCGCTGCCATCCTCGCTGCCCCGGCTGCACTTCGCCGACCTGGAGGCGGGGCGGGTGCATTCGTTCCTGGTTGCCCATGGCAAGGGATCGGACCCGGAACACGACGGGTTCTGCAAACGCTTTTCGAACGACGTGGGCAGCGCGGCGACCTCGCGCGGGGCCTATATCACGTATGAATGGTATGACGGCAAATATGGTCCGTCGATCCGGCTGGGTGGGCTCGATGCCGACAACAGCAACGCCGCAGAGCGCGCGATCGTGATGCATCCCGCGTGGTACGCCGATCCGGCGATGCTGGAAAAATGGGGCAAACTGGGCCGCAGCGACGGCTGTTTCGCCATGGCTCCGGGCGATTTCGCCCAGGCCTTGTGGCACCTCGCCGCCGGTCGGCTGTTGTTTGCCGACCGGCTGGGGCTGGGCTGAATTGTCCTCCCCGAAACGGGTAGGACTTACAATGGGTTGTCCAGCTTTATGATCGCTTCGTTGCTCTTGCGCTGGGTGGTGTGCAACTGGCGCGGCTGGGCAAAGCTGGCCAGCACCGCCGGATCGCGGCCATAGATATCGGGAAAGCTGCGCATCAGCCCGTTCACGTCGCGCGCGACGGTGAAATAGACGATATAGACGGGGAACGGCCGCAGCATCGGCACTTTGGTATATTTGCCCGACAGGTTGTATTCGATCGCGGTTTCGGGCGCCAGATCGGCGCCGAGAATGGCCATCGTCATGGCCAGTTGCGTGGCATGTTCGGCGCGCACGCAACCATGGCTGAGCGCACGCGCGGGCAGCGCAAACAACGACCGGTTGGGCGTGTCGTGGATATAGATGGCATGTTCGTTGGGCATGTCGAGCTTGACCCGGCCCAGCGAATTGTTGTCACCCGGCTGTTGCACCACGGTGATCGTGCCGTCGCCGTTGCGCGTTGCGACATAGCCTTCGCGCTTGGCCTTGGCCGGGTTGCTGATCATCTTTTCGCCCAGGCCCTCGCCCACCACGATCGATTGCGGTACGGTCCAGGTCGGGTTGAACACCACATTCTTGACTTGTTCGGCCAGTTGCGGCGTCGCGGTCTTGCCAGGACGGCCGACAATCGCGCGATAGGTGTGGATGATCTGGTTGTTGACCGTCAGGCGCAACACTTGTTCGGGCACGTTGATCATCAGATATTGCAGGCCAAGATCGCGCCCCAGCCACCGCCACCGGTCCATGTTGGCACGGATCAGCGCGATCTGTTTGGGGTCCTTGGCCTTGGCCAGCGCCTGCTTCAGCAGGGCATAGTCGGGGTGCGTCGGGGTCAATGATGTCAGCACGCCGGGCACATCGTGCAATTCGGTCGCTTCGGCCAGCAATTGCGAATTGGGGTGCAGATCCTGATCGGGATCGACCGCAAACCACTGTTCGCGGTCGGGCATCGGGGTGCGCCCGTCGCGCAAGTCTTCGGCCAGCCAGATGAACAAGTGGCTGGCCAGCGTGTCGAGATCGGGGCCTTCGCCCTTGGCAATCTGTGCCGCCAGCGCGGCGGGCTGGTAATCGCGCGGAAACAGGCCTTCGGCGCCGACGCCCCGGATCGCCGCCAGCAGCGCGCGCGCATCGCCCAGCGTCCATTGCGCCACGGGCAGCGATTCGGGCGTTTCAACCTCGAACGTCGTGCCGGTGTCGGTGCCCAGCGTTTCTGCCGCCGTCGGCGTGGCGGCAGGGATGGCGGGGCTATGCACCACGGGTTTGGGCGCGACAGGTTTGGGATGGGCCTGCGTCGTCAGGTCGGTCGGGCCCTGCTGGGGCAGCGGGCTGGCGACAAGCGGCGACGACACCAGGGCACAGGCGCCCAGTACGAGGGTAAACGGGTACAGGACGGGACGCACGGTCCTGTGGCAATCGCGCATGGCTGGCGGTTCCCTGCGGGTCAAAGATGGATCATCGACCAGCGCCCGGGGGCATGTCCCCTGGGCCACTGTCGGATAACTCCCTGCCCCAGCGGGTCTTTGCAATCAAGCGCGGTGCGGCAAAAGATCGCGGTGGTCGTGCCTGCCGGTGACCTCTATGCACCGTACCATGCGCGCGCGTTCCACCCTGATCCCGATCTGCCTGACCGTGACCGGGCTCGCCAGCTTCAGCGTGATGGACGGCGTGATGAAGGCGGCCTCGATCGCGCAAGGGGCCTATGCCGCGCTGTTCTGGCGCAACGTGTTCGGCCTGATGCTGATGACGCCGGTGTGGCTGGTCGCGCGGCGGCGCTCGGTCGGGGTATGGGGCGGGGGGCTGTGGCCCGGTCGGGTGGTGCTGCGGTTGCATCTGGCGCGTTCGGCGCTGTCGGGGGTGATGGCCGGGCTGTTTTTCTGGGGCACGATCCACACGCCTTTGGCCGAAGCGATGGCATTGTCGTTCATCGCCCCGTTGATCGCGCTGTTTCTGGCCGCCGCGTTCCTGGGCGAGGCGATCAACCCGCGCGCCTTTGCCGGATCGGTGCTGGCACTCGGCGGGGTGGGGGTGATCGCGGCGGGCAAATTCGGCGGGCACTATGCCCCTGCGGCGGTGCACGGCATGATCGCCATCCTGGTTTCGGCGGTGCTCTATGCCGCCAATCTGGTGGTCCAGCGTCGGCAGGCGCAATTGGCCGCGCCCGATGAAATCGCGTTTTTCCAGAACCTGTTCATCTGTTTGCTGTTTGCGCCGGGGGCGTGGTGGCTGGCGCCGGTGCCCCATGGCGGGCAGGCGCTGCTGATCGCATCGGGGGCGGTGCTGGCGGTCGCCTCGCTGATGCAGATCGGCTGGGCCTATGCGCGTGCCGAGGCGCAAGTGCTGGTGCCGCTGGAATATACCGCGTTCATCTGGGCGGCGGTGGTCGGGTGGCTGATGTTTGGCGAAGCGGTGACTGTGCGCACGCTGGGCGGGGTGGCGCTGATCGTTGCGGGGTGCCTGCTGGCGATCGCCACGCATACGGTTCCAAGCGACAATGGGCAGCCGACCCCGGCATAAATGCAAATGCGTCGCATTACTTGACTTGCGATCGTCTTAATTGCATGAAACCCGCCAAACCGGCGATTTTAGCGTTTGGCCGCCCTTGACGTGGCCCCGGCAAACGCGCATCGGGCAAACCGCTTCGCAAGGCATGTGCTGTCTCGCGCTCCGGTCTGCCCTTCGGGCAGGCCGATTTCCCGGGCGGCGGTGCAGGAATGCCTTGCATATTAAGGGAATCCGCATCGCCATGACCCAAGTCGGACAGGATACGCTCGGCACCCGCAGCACGCTCACCGTTGGCGGGCAGTCTTACGCCTATTATTCGCTGGCCAAGGCCGCGGCGCAGTTTGGCGATATTTCCCGCCTGCCGTTTTCGATGAAAGTGCTGCTGGAAAACCTGCTGCGCTTTGAAGACGGGGGCTTCACCGTTTCGACCCACGATATCAAGGCGTTGATCGACTGGCAGAACAACCCGGTCGAATCCGCCAACGAGATCCAGTACCGTCCGGCGCGCGTGTTGTTGCAGGATTTCACCGGCGTGCCGTGCGTGGTCGATCTGGCCGCGATGCGCGATGCGATTGCCAAGCTGGGCGGCGACACCAGCAAGATCAACCCGCTGGTACCGGTCAACCTGGTGATCGACCACTCGGTCATGGTCGACGAATTCGGCACGCCCAAGGCGTTCGAACAGAATGTCGAAATCGAATACCAGCGCAATTTCGAACGCTATGACTTCCTGAAATGGGGGTCGAAGAGCCTCAACAATTTCTACGCGGTGCCCCCCGGCACCGGCATCTGCCACCAGGTCAATCTGGAAAACATCGCACAGACGGTGTGGACCAGCACTGATCAGGACGGCGTGCGCGTGGCCTATCCCGACACGTGCGTCGGTACCGACAGCCACACCACGATGGTCAACGGCCTGGGCGTGCTGGGCTGGGGCGTTGGCGGGATCGAGGCCGAAGCCGCCATGCTGGGGCAGCCGGTGTCGATGCTGATCCCCGAAGTGGTCGGCTTCAAGTTCGTCGGTGAACTGAAGGAAGGCGTGACTGCAACCGACCTCGTGCTGACCGCGACCAACCTGTTGCGCAAGCATGGTGTGGTTGGCCGGTTCGTCGAATATTACGGCCCGGGTCTGGCCGGGCTGACGCTGGCCGATCGCGCCACGCTGGCCAACATGGCGCCCGAATATGGCGCGACTTGCGGCTTCTTCGGCATCGATGACAAGACGCTCGACTATCTGCGCCTGACCGGGCGCGAAGAAGACCAGATCGCGCTGGTCGAAGCCTATGCCAAGGAACAGGGTTTCTGGATCGATCCGTCGATCGAACCGGTGTTCTCCTCGACGCTCGAACTCGATCTGTCGACCGTGGTGCCGACGCTGGCCGGTCCCAAGCGGCCGCAGGACAAAGTCGTGCTGCCGGAAGTCGACGACGTGTTCAACAAGGACCTCGCCGAGGTCTACAAGAAGGTGCAGACGCGCGTTCAGATCGAGGGCAAGGCGCACGACATCGGCGACGGCGACGTGGTGATCGCTGCGATCACCAGCTGCACCAACACCTCGAACCCCAGCGTGCTGATCGCCGCCGGGCTGGTCGCCAAAAAGGCCGACGAACTGGGCCTGAAGCCCAAGCCGTGGGTCAAGACTTCGCTCGCGCCCGGCAGCCAGGTGGTTACCGATTATCTGATCAAGGCCGGACTGCAGAGCCACCTCGACAACATCGGCTTCAATCTGGTTGGCTATGGCTGCACCACCTGCATCGGCAATTCGGGGCCGCTGGCCGAACCGATCAGCAAGGCGATCAACGAAAACGGCCTGGTCGCCGCCTCGGTGATTTCGGGCAACCGCAATTTCGAAGGCCGGGTCAGCCCCGACGTGCGTGCCAATTTCCTCGCCAGCCCGCCGCTGGTGGTGGCCTATGCATTGAAGGGCACGGTGATCGAGGATTTCACCACCACCCCGATCGGCCAGAGCAAGGATGGCGTCGATGTCTATCTGAAGGACATCTGGCCGACCAACCTTGAAATCGCCTCGGTCATGGCCGGCGCGCTCGATCGCACCATGTTCCAGGCCCGCTATGCCGATGTCTACAAGGGCGATGCCCATTGGCAGGCGATCAACGTGACGGGATCGGAAACCTATCAGTGGCGCGCGGGTTCGACGTATGTTGCCAACCCGCCCTATTTCGACGGGATGACGATGACCCCCGAACCGGTGGGCGACATCATCGCGGCCAAGCCGCTGCTGATCCTGGGCGATTCGATCACCACCGATCACATCAGCCCGGCCGGCAATATCAAGGCCGACAGCCCGGCCGGCCAGTGGTTGCAGGAACACCAGGTCGCCAAGGCCGATTTCAACTCCTACGGCGCGCGCCGTGGCCACCATGACGTGATGATGCGCGGCACGTTTGCCAATATCCGCATCAAGAACGAAATGGTGCCCGGCACCGAAGGCGGCCTGTCGCGGTATGGCGACCAGGTGCTGCCGGTCTATGACGTGGCGATGAAGTTCAAGGCCGATGGCGTGCCCAGCGTGGTGATCGCGGGCAAGGAATACGGCACCGGTTCGTCGCGCGACTGGGCGGCCAAGGGCACCAAGCTGCTGGGTGTGCGCGCGGTGATCGTCGAAAGCTTCGAGCGCATCCACCGTTCGAACCTGGTCGGCATGGGCGTGCTGCCGTTGCAGTTCAAGGACGGCGATACCCGTCAGTCGCTCGGGCTGAATGCGGATGACACGTTCACCATCACTGGCGTGGCCAGCCTGAAACCGCGTCAGGATGTCGAAGTGGTGGTGACCCGGGCCGACGGATCGTCGTTTAGCTTCACCGCGCTGTGCCGTATCGATACTGCCAACGAAATCGAGTATTTCAACAACGGCGGCATCCTGCAGTACGTGTTGCGCAAACTGGCCGCCTGATCGGCGCCAGGCCGATTGTCGGACAGACGCCAAGGGGGCGGCACCTTCAGGTGCCGCCCTTTCGCGTTGGAGCCGATCGGCTTTGGTAGAACAGCAAAAGGGCGGCGCTCTGATGTCAGAGCGCCGCCCTTTGCTTCGAACTGCCCGCTGGAGTCAGGCGTAACCGGAAATCAGACTTTGGCGGGTGCCTTGCCTCGGCGTTGCCGCGCAACCAGCGCGGCCGCGCCCATGCCGAACAGCACCATCATCGATGGCTCGGGCACGTCGGTGCCGCTGCTGCTGGTCGTGGTGCCATTCGACGACGTGCCGTTTGACGACGTGCCGCTGGATGATGTCCCGCCCGATGTCGACGTGCTGGTCGACGAACTGCCCGAGGTCGAAGAGCTGCCAGAAGTTGAAGAGCTGCCCGACGTGGACGAACTGCCCGATGTCGAAGAACTGCCAGACGTCGACGAACTGCCAGAGGTAGAGCTGCTCGTTGACGAACTGCTGGTCACATTGCCCGAGCTGGTGGAGACGTTGCCGGAACTGGTGCTGGTCGATGAACTGCTGGTCACGTTGCCCGAGCTGGTCGAAACATTGCCTGAACTGCTGGTGACACCACCAGTGCTGGTCGAGACATTGCCCGAACTGCTGGTGACACCGCCGGTGCTGGTGGAAACGTTGCCCGAACTGCTGGTGACGCCGCCAGTGCTCGTCGAAACATTGCCCGAACTGGTGGAGACATTGCCGGACGATGTCGAGCTGGATCCGCCCGATGTCGAAGACGATCCGCCCGAGCTTGAGCTTGATCCACCGGATGTCGAGGTGGACCCGCCAGAACTGGAGGTGGAACCGGTGGTGGTTGACGATACCACGATGCTGCCGCCGCCGCTGCTGCCGCCGCCGAAGAAACCGCCAAAGAAGCCGCCGCCAAACCCGCCGCCGCCGCCGCCTTCAACCACGACCTGACCGCCGCCGCTGCCGCCGACCGGGGCGGCCTGCGGGGGCAGGGGGGCCATATAGGGCACCGGCACCATGGCCATCTGCTGTTGCGGGGGCTGGCAAGTGCGCGTGATGGTGGTGCGGACGATGCGGCGCGCGTGATGGGTAACATGCACGACCGGTCGCCGTTCGATGCGCACCAGTTTCGAGTTCTTGATCTTGATCGGCTTTACGTGATGGAGTTCGGCCGCCGAAGGGGCTTCGGACATATGCACGGCGCCGCCGCCGAGTGCAGCGCCGCCCGCTGCAACCGCCGCCAGTTTTGCCAAGGCCATCCGTACCGACATGATCGTGCCTTACCTCCATCCACGCGCCAGTGCCCAAGTCAAACCGGCATCGACGCGAGTGGGACGCATGTCCCGTTACCAACAAACGCAGATCGCATTGCGCAGGGCAACGGAATTAACCACTTTTGAGCGCCCCTGGCGGGGTCATATCGGGATTGACTGTCAGATCGGTTAACTCTGTGCCAGTTCGGGACCGAATCTGCGCGCCGGGTTACTGTGGGGGCGTTCGAATAGCCTGCGGTATCTAGCCATCCGAATCGAACAGGCCGTTTTGCCCGCCGCCCGCTTGCGGCACCGGCAGCCCGAGATGCTGCCACGCGCGGTCGTTCAGGCACCGCCCGCGCGCGGTGCGCGCGACCATGCCGAGCTGGATCAGATAGGGTTCGATCACTTCCTCGATCGTGTCGCGCGGTTCGGACAGACCGGCGGCCAGCGTTTCCACCCCGACCGGACCGCCTTTGTAGATTTCGGCGATCATCGTCAGATAGCGGCGGTCCTGCAAGTCGAGCCCGATCGAATCGACTTCCAGCCGGGTCAGCGCCGAATCTGCCAGCGCGCGCGAAATCGTCTCGTGCCCGGCGACTTGCGCAAAATCGCGCACCCGGCGCAACAACCGTCCGGCAACGCGTGGCGTGCCGCGTGCACGCCGGGCAATTTCGCGCGCGCCATCGGGATGGATGCCGATCCCCATCAGCGTCGCCCCGCGCGTCACCACGCGTTCCAGTTCGGGCACGGTATAGAACTGCAACCGCACCGGGATGCCGAAACGGTCGCGCAGCGGGGTCTGCAACAGGCCTTGCCGTGTGGTCGCGCCGATCAGCGTGAAGGGCGGCAGATCGATGCGCACAGATCGCGCCGAAGGCCCTTCGCCGATGATCAGATCGAGCGCGCGGTCTTCCATCGCCGGATAGAGCACTTCCTCGACTTGCGGATTGAGCCGGTGGATCTCGTCGATGAACAGCACATCGCCCGCCTCCAGATTGGTCAGCAGCGCCGCCAGATCGCCCGCTTTGGCAATCACCGGCCCCGACGTGGCGCGAAAGTTCACCCCCAGTTCGCGCGCGATGATTTGCGCCAGTGTGGTCTTGCCAAGCCCGGGGGGGCCGAAAAACAGCACGTGGTCCATCGCCTCGCGCCGTGCCTTGGCGCTGGCGATAAACACTTTCAGGTTTTCACGCGCGGCTTCCTGGCCGACGAATTCGGCCAGCGTCTTGGGCCGCATCGCCGCATCGACATCCTCGATCTGGGCATGGGCAGACAGGAGCGGGTTGTCGGTCATGCCGTCGCCCGTTTGAGCGCGACGCGCACCACATCACCCAGAGGCGCACCGTCGCCCAGGTGTTCGATCGCGGCGGTAACCGCGCTGGCGGCGACGGCGGGCTTGAAACCCAGGTTCTGCAGCGCGGAAACGGCATCGCCGCTGATCGATCCGGGCGGGACGGCCACGGTTTCGGCGGTGATCCCGGCGCCGCCGCTCAGGCCCGCCAGACCGCCCGCCTTGTCTTTCAGTTCGTTGACGATGCGGCTGGCCAGTTTGGGGCCGACACCGTTGGCCCGCGCCACCATCGCCGCATCGCCCCCGGCGCAGGCGCGTTGCAATTCGTCGACCGTCAGCGCCGACAGGATCGCCAGCGCGACTTTGGAGCCGACGCCCTGGACCACGGTCAACAGGCGGAACCACGCGCGTTCGCCCGCGCTGGCAAAACCGATCAGGCGCATGTCGCTTTCGCTCACCTGCATTTCGGTGTGCACCACCACGCGATCGCCATGATTGCCCAGATGCGCCAGCGTGCGTGCGGACGCCTGGACCAGATAACCGACGCCGCCGACGTCGATCACCGCCCAGTCGGGGCCGCTGTCATCGAGGATGCCGGTCAGCTTTGCGATCATGGTTTGTTCTCTATCGGAACACGGGTGCCAGCGCCAGTGCGTTCAACCGAGCAGCGTCGACAGCAATCCGGGGTGGAACGATCCCCCCAGAAACCCGTTGAGCCCCATGAAAATGCCGAACGCACCAAACCCCCAGGCCACCCACAACAGTGCGACCGTTTCCATCAGCGCTGCCACCGCCGCCAGCGAGATCGCGGTGGCAATCCCGGCATCGGCCGCGTTGAATTGATCGTGGTGGAACCGCAGTCGATCATACTCGGCTTCATCGGCCCTGGCCTTGTCGGCCAGCGCGGGGGTCTGCACCTGGTATTTGGCTATGTCGGCATCGAGCTTCGCGATCGGCCCGGCGACTTTGTCGGGCGCGCCCAGCACCTGCAATTGGACGCGCGCGTTTTCGGCCAGATGCTGCTTGGTCTTGTTGGCCTGATATTCGTTCCAGGTGTCGATCGCGTGCGCTTCGCTGCGCTCCATCGCCTGAACGGTGTTTTCGTCCTTGATATGGCACAGCCCGACAAACACCGACAGCACGACCACGGTGATGGCGATGCGGCGGTTGAGCGACTTGTCCTTCGATTCGGCAGAGACCTCGAGTTCCATGGCGCTCTCCTTCGGTTCAGCGGTGGCTACCCAGCATGTTGGCATGGGTAATGGCAACCGCCAACGCATCGGCGGCATCTTCACCAGCCAGCGTAACGCCGGGCAACAGCACTTTGACCATCGCCTGCACTTGCTGTTTGGCGGCGCCGCCGGTGCCGACCAGCGCCTTCTTGATCACTTTGCTGGGATATTCGGCCACCGGCATCCCGGTCCGCGCCAGCGCCACCATGGCAACGCCGCGCGCCTGCCCCAGCTTGAGCGTGGACTGCGGGTTGACGTTGACGAACACTTCCTCGACCGCGCCCGAATCCGGGCGATGGCGCAACAGCATATCGGTCAGCACGGCATCAAGCTCGACCAGCCGTTCGGCCATCGACAGCGTGGTATCGGTGCGGATCTGGCCATTGGCGACATGGCTGAGCCGGCTGCCGGCTTTGGCAATCACGCCCCAGCCGGTGCAAGTCAGGCCGGGATCGATGCCGATGATGATCATGCCGGCGGGGGTTAGCCCAGCTTCTCCATCACCTCGTCGGGGATTTCATAATTGCCCCATACGGTCTGCACATCGTCATCGTCGTCGAGCGTGTCGATCAGCTTGAGCAGTGTGGCGGCGGTGTCGGCATCGACGGTGGCTTTCAGCGACGGGCGCCAGGCCAGCTTCACGCCTTCGGCTTCGCCCAGCGCTTTTTCCAGTTCGCGCGCGACGGGGTGCAGGTTTTCGATCGATACCCAGATCTGGTGCGAATCCTCGTCGCTTTCCACATCTTCGGCGCCGGCCTCGATCGCGGCTTCGAGCACTTTGTCCTCGTCGCCCGCTGTGCCCGGATATTCGATCAGGCCCAGCCGTTCGAACCCGTGGCTGACCGCGCCCGATGCGCCCAGATTGCCGCCGTTTTTGGCAAAGGCGGTGCGCACATTGGTGGCGGTGCGGTTGCGGTTGTCGGTCAGCGCCTCGACGATGATGGCCACGCCGCCGGGTCCATACCCTTCGTAGCGCACTTCTTCATAGTTCTCGCCATCGCCCTTCGAGGCCTTGTCGACCGCGCGCTGGATATTGTCCTTGGGCATCGACTGCGCCTTGGCGGCGTTGATCGCGGCACGCAGGCGCGGGTTCATGTCCGGGTCGGGCATGCCCATCTTGGCCGCGACGGTGATTTCGCGCGACAGCTTGGAAAACATCGCCGAACGCTTTTTGTCCTGCGCGCCCTTGCGGTGCATGATGTTCTTGAATTTGGAATGGCCTGCCATGGTCGTGCTTCTTGCCGGGCTTTCAGGTTTCTTGATGGATTGCCGCGGGCCCTAGCGTGTTGCGCGGGTTTGGGCAATCTCCACCCGGTTTTAACCCCGCGCGCGCTAGGATCAGGCCATGTTGCGCCAGACCTTTGCCGAATTCCGTGCTTTTCTTGCCGCCCCCCGCCTGATCGCGCCCATGCCGCTTGGCGGTCACTGGTCGCGCTGGGCGGCGATGGTCGGGCTGTACCTGATGGGCCTGCTGGTGATCGGGGCAGGCCTGGCGCTGTGGCAACGGACGTTCCACGTGCCCGCGCCAGCGGCGTTCGGGGGCTATTCGCCCGCGATTCTGGCGGTGATCGTGGTGCTGGTCGCACCGATCTGCGAAGAGGCGGCGTTTCGCGGCTGGCTGACGGGGCGCCCGCGCGCGCTGTGGTTGCTGGGCGTGGGACTGGTGGCGGGCGGATGGCTGGTCGCGGTCATGCTGCACTGGCATGATCAGGTGGCCAGCCTGTGCTTTGTGGCGACCGTGCTGATCGCGCTGATTGGCTGGCTGATCTTGCGCAAACGCACCGATCCGCCGCGTTGGTTCGCGCGGGGCTTTGGCGGGTGGTTCTATCTGTCGGTCGCTGTGTTCGGCCTGTCGCATCTGGCCAATTATCCGCACCTGTCGTGGGCGCTGGTGCCGATGGTGCTGCCGCAGGTCTGGGCGGGGCTGGTGTTCGGCTATCTGCGGATGCGCCACGGCCTGATCGCGTCGATCTTGGCCCATGCCGCGGGCAACGCGGCGGCACTGGCCGCCGCGTTGCTGATTGCGGGTTAATCGATCCCGAGCGCGTTCTTGTAGGTTTCCAGCACCGCTTCCATCTCGCGGCGGTCGTCTGGCTTCATCTTGCGCAGGCGGACGATCTGGCGGATGATCTTGGCGTCATAGCCGGTGGCCTTGGCTTCGCTGTAGACGTCCTTGATATCGTCGCCGATGCCCTTCTTTTCTTCTTCAAGGCGTTCGATGCGCTCGATCAGCAGGCGCAGGCGGTCATCGGCGGCGTCAGCCATGGGTAATCTCCGGATCAGGTCAGAAAGAGTGGGCCTTTAGGCCGGTCAGGGCGATTCGTGCAAAATCGATCCTGTGGAAATCGTGAGTGCGTTGCCTGCAGATCTGTCGCCAAGCCTCAGCGCGACCAGATCAGCGCAACCCCTTGAACCCTTGCGCAATCACGTACCATTCCGACGAATCCTTGCGGCTGGCGGGCGGCTTGGCGTGCTTGACGGTGGTGAAATTGCGCTTGAGCAGCGCCAGCAGCGCCGTGTCGGTGCCGCCTGCAAACACTTTGCCGACAAACGCCCCACCCGGGGCAAGCTGGGTAATCGCAAAATCAACCGCCGTTTCGACCAGCCCCATCGTGCGCAAATGGTCGGTCTGTTTGTGCCCGACGGTGTTGGCGGCCATGTCCGACAAGATCAGGTCGGGCGCGCCATCGAGCGCACCAGCCAGCGCGTCGGGCGCGGCATCGTCCATGAAATCCATCTGGAAAATGGTCACCCCCTCGATCGGGTCGGTGGGCAGCAGATCGATGCCGACCACTTTGGCGGCGGGCGATTTCAACCGCACCACCTGGCTCCAACCGCCCGGCGCGATACCCAGATCGACCACCCGGCGCGCGCCTTTCAACAGCGTGAACTTTTCATCGAGTTCGATCAGTTTGTACGCGGCGCGGCTGCGCCAGCCCTCGGCGCGGGCCTTTTGCACATATGGATCGTTGAGCTGGCGGGTCAGCCAGCGGTTGGATGAGGCGGTACGCCCCTTGGCCGATTTGAGGCGCGTGCCGGGGTCGCGGCCGGATCGGGTCATGGTGTGTCCTTGGCAAGCGGAGCGGCGTCGCGTCGGCGTACTGCCAGCCGGGCCTTTTCGGATTCGCTGGCGGTGGCCATTAGGCTGCGCAGGATGCCTTCGCGAATGCCGCGATCGGCGATGCCCAGCCGCTCGGCGGGCCAGATGTCGAGAATGGTTTCCAGAATGGCGCAGCCCGCCACCACCAGATCGGCGCGTTCACGCCCGATACACGGCACCGCCATGCGCTCGGTCGGGGAATAGTGCGCCAGCCGCTGGCTGATCGCGCGCATCGATGCGGCGGGCACGATTACGCCGTCAACCGCGCTGCGATCATATTGCGGCAGGCCCAGGTGCAGGCTGGCCAGCGTGGTAACCGTGCCGCTGGTGCCCAGCAGGCGGATCGCGGCGGTGTCGCTGTGCGCGGCATGTTCGCCCGCCACGCGCGCGGCAAAGCTGGCAAACCCTTCGCGCACCAGCCGCCGCATTTCGGCATAGGCGGCCACCCGCGCCGGGCCGTCATCGGCGACCGCGCCGATCACTTCGGTCAGCGAAACCACCCCCCACGGCACCGATTGCCAGTCGAGAATGCGCGGCACCGGATCGGTGGTATCGACCAGCACCATTTCCGTCGATCCGCCGCCGATGTCGAAAATCATCGCCGGGCCTTCGCCGTGCTCCAGCAGGATGTGGCAGCCCAGCACCGCCAGCCGCGCCTCTTCCTGCGCGGTGATCACGTCGAGCCGGATGCCGGTTTCGCGGCGCACGCGCTCGATGAATTCGGCGCCGTTGCCCGCGCGGCGACAGGCCTCGGTGGCGACCGAACGGGCCAGATGGACATTGCGCCGCCGCAACTTGTCGGCACAGATCTGCAAAGCGGCCAGTGCGCGGTCCATTGCCGCGTCGGACAGGCGCCCCGATTGCGCCAGCCCTTCGCCCAGCCGCACCACCCGGCTGAACGCATCGATCACCACGAAATGGTCGCCCGCCGGTCGCGCGATCAGCAGGCGGCAATTGTTGGTGCCAAGATCGATCGCGGCATAGGCCTGGCGGTGAAACGGCAGCGCGCGATTGCCACCGGGAAGGCCGCGCAACGCCGGTTCCGCCGTTGCCTGTTCCAGCGGTTGCGCCGGTCTGACCGGTAACGCCATCGGGGCGCCATCGGGCGCCGCAACTGGCGGGGTGTGGTCGGCCCGGGCGGTGTCCGCGCCGGAGGCGGCAGGGCAGGCGGGGGTCTGTTTCGCGGTTGCCCTGGCAGAGACATGCTTGCGCCGCCGCTTCCGCCCGGGCCGCTTGCCCGCGTGTCCTGCCGACGCTTTGGTGTCGGCCATGGTCGTGTCAAATCGCTTATGTTTTCCCGACGTCGGGTGATGCCGACCGGGTACTTATGACAACGTGTAGCGCCGGACAGGTCTGCCTGCAAGGCATGCCGCCGAATTTGGCGCTCACCCCGTCTTGACTCGGGCCACCCCCACGCCTAATTGCGCGCCTCCATTGCCCCGTCGTCTAATGGTAAGACAACGGATTCTGATTCCGTTTATCGAGGTTCGAATCCTCGCGGGGCATCCATTTTCCTGAAGAATTTTTCGTTAAAACAGCGTGTTACGGCTGGTGATTGTGTGGCGACACACATGATCCCCCACAGCGCACGGTGAATGGCAGCGATAGTAGGCGTGGAAATGCGTCGCTGGCTCGCTCTGGCGGGATGTGGTCAGTCGTGCTATACTGATCGGGTGCGGATCATTTTGCGGCTCGGCCATCCGGCTTGATGCGCTCCGCCATCCGTAGGGATGAATGCCGTGAACACTGACCAACGTGTAGCCACCGCCAAGAGGCTGCAGGCGCAAGGACTAAGTGATAGTCGGATTATAGCTGATCGGGTTGGGCTTTCCCGCGCGGCAGTCTGCAAAATCCTGGGTAGGATCTTATTCGTCGATGTGGCGGTCGGCAGGAAAGTGAAAGGCCGGTCGGTGCAATCAGAGCTTTGTGAGATTGCGTCTTTTAGGAATGTTCGGCCAAGGTGATCGATCGCTGACAAACGTGTCAGGGGGATTTTGTGGCCCGATCAATCAGGCCGTTTATTTGAGCGCGGGTTACAGCTCCCTGTATCGTACCCAAGACAGAGTCGACACCATCGACAAGCTTTGCCTTTGGGTGGTCAAGGCAGTAGCGATCGATGCGGTGTTCAACGGTGTAAAGGGTTGTTCCGGCGAGCACGTCGGACGCCTTCTTGCCACCCACTTGCCAAAGTGAGTTCGTTCCGCTGATATATCCGGTAATCCACGCCTCCTTAGCCACGGACCCGGCGTTGTTTTCCGCACGATCTATCGTCCATTCCGAGCAGTGCCGAGCACCTGCCCCGTATACCGTGTATGTCGTGCCAGCGTGAGCCAATGCTCCATAGCCCATCAAGGCAACTGTCATCAACCTGCGCATGATACCCCCTAAATAAATCATACGACAAGCTTACCATTTATATGAATCACGGGAATGATGCAATGCGCCAGGGGATGCTGTTGGAGCCATCGGTCAGGATTGTTGACTGCTTGGATAGGCTCAGAACACAAGCGATGCTATGGACATCGCGCGACACTGAGCTTTTATACATTACCTTACTACTGGTCATGACGGCGAGCATTGCTGACGTAGTGACTTGGTCGATCCCCTCGCGCTTTGTTGCTGCCCGCGCCCGGCGTCTAGGGTTGGTCACCGTTGCACTGTGGCCGTAACATCGACGGTGGCTTCTTGTCCGTCTTTGATATGCATCGTCAGCCGTGGGATGGCGTGGCGTATCACCACTTCGCCGCCCAGATGGCGGGTGATTTCATCGAGTGCGGCCTCGGCATTGGCGTGGGGGCCGCAGACGAAGATGTCGATGGCGGCCAGTGCGTGTTCGGGCCAAGTGTGGATAGAAATATGCGATTCGGCGAGCAGGACCACGCCGGTAACGCCGCTGCCTTCGCCGAAATGGTGCAGGCGCAGGTCCAGCACGGTGACATGCGCGGCCTGTGCGGCGGCGCGCAGTGCGGTCTCGATCGCGGCGCAATCGTCCAGGCTGTGCGCGCCGGCGATGTCGGCGATCAGGTGCAGGCCGAGTGCGGTCATGCCAGCACGCTGTCGAACGGGTGGCCCAGATGGTGCATGGCCGCCTCTGCGGCGCGCACGCCGTGATAGTGCGCCTCTTCAAAGATCGACATGCCCGACAGGTCTGAATGCGCGCGCAGCAGCGGCGCGGGCGCGTTTTGTGCGGCGATGCGTGCGGGATCGGTCAGGAAACCGGGGGTCGGGCGGATCATCGCATGGCCCCAGCGCCAGACATCGATGCGCGTGATCGCTTCGGCCAGATCGGGATGCAGGGCGATCAGATCGTCGGCAATTATCGCCTGCCATTGCGCCAGCGTGCGGTCTTGCATCACGTGGCGCGCCTGTGCCGGGGGCATCGCTGACAGCGGCATGTACCAGGTCAGCACGGTCGGGCCGTCGTTGTCGCTGTTGGTCTGATGCGTGGCGACGACATAGCCCAGGCTGTCGCTGCCGGCTGACACGTTGTCCCACGCCAGCGGCACGCCCACACCTTGCGGATGGTGGCGGGTGCTGACATTGGCGACCACCCACGGGGCATAGCTGAAGGTGCCGGGGGTGCCATTGTCCGGACCGATCCGCGTGGCGACGAAATGCGGCATTGCCAGGATCGCCACATCGGCGCGGATCTGCACACTGTGCCCGGCGTGGTGGTCGAAGGCGGTGATCAGCGCGCTCTGCCCGTCCTGGCGTGCGCCGAATACCGTGTGCGCGGGCTGGATGCGGTCCCCGATGTGTGCCGCCATCAGCGCTGCCAGGCGCCCGTTGCCTTCGGGCCAGGTCAATTCGCGTTCGCGCGCATCCTCGGCGGTCCAGCCGCGCCGTGATGCGAAATAGTGCACGCCTGCCCAGGCCGACACCTGTTCCGGCTCGGTGCCATAGTCGTCGCGGCAGCAATAGCGGACATAGGCGCGCAACGGCGCGCTGGTCCAGCCGCGCTGGTCGAGCCAGGCGGCAAAGCTGACGCGGTCGAGCGCGGTGAACGCCGGGTCGGCGCTGGAACAGGCGAGCGGGACGGCAAAGGCCGGTTTGCCGTCGCGGCCGATGGCGTCGGTAAGGCGCGCCATTTCGGCTTCGAAGGCGGCATGTTGGTCGCGTTCGTTGGCAGAAAGGCCTGACTGGGGAAACAGCCCTTCCTGCCAGGCGCCGCGCCAGAACAGCCGTTCATCCAGATCGGCGCAGACCTGATAGGGGTCATAGACCGGCGCGCCATCGGCCCCGGTGCCCACGATCATGCCGAACTGGCCGAGCATGCGGCGCAGCGCGCCCGCCTCGCGATTGGGAATCGGCAGGTAATGCGCGCCCAGCGGATAGGCCGAGATGGCGTTGCGCCCCGAACGCGCGTTGCCGCCGCTGCGGTCTTCCAGCTCCAGCAGCACGAAATCGTCGAACCCGGCATCGCGCAGCCGCCAGCCGGCCGCCAATCCGGCCACGCCGCCGCCCGCGATCACCAGCCGCGCGCGCTGTTCCGGCCCCGCGGGCGCGGGAAAGCGCCGGTCGCGCAAGGCATGGCCGCGCGTGAAATCGGCGCCATCGAGCGTGCCGGGCCAGACGGGCGCGGTGGCGCATCCGCCCAGCGCCAGCGCGCCGCCCAGCCCCGCACTGCCCGCGATCCACTGCCGCCGGGTCAGTTCACCCTTCATAATGCGCCCATTCCTCGTCGAAACTGCGCACCAGCGCCTGATTGTCGAGGCGGTTTACCGGGGTCGCGCGTCGCGCCATGTCGGGCGGAAACTGGAACATCAGATGTTCGCTGGCGGCATCGAGAAAGCGCAGGCCAGGCGGCAGATGCACCGCATCAGGCGGCGGATAGTGCGCGGCCAGCGTATAGCCCCATTCGCCAAAGCTGGGGACATAGACGTGATAACCGCGCGTGTGAAACCCGGCAGCCTCCAGCGTGGTGGCAACGGTCCAATAGGTGCGCGGGGCGATCAGCGGCGATGTGCTCTGCACCGTCATCATGCCGTCGGGTGCCAGCAGGCGGAACAGTTCGCGATAGAAGCTTTCGGTATAGAGCTTGCCCAGCGCATAGGCGGTGGGGTCGGGAAAATCGGCGATCACCGCGTCATAAGTCCCGTGCGCATGGCGCACCCACACAAAGGCATCGGTGTTGATCACCTGCAACCGGGGCGATGACAGCGATCCGCGATTGAGTGCGGCCAATTCGGCGTTGTCGCGGAACAGCCGGGTCATTTCGGGATCGAGATCGACCAGCGTGACGTGCACGACCGCCGGATCGCTTAGCACTTCGCGCGCGGCCAGCCCGTCGCCGCCGCCCAGGATCAGCACCGATCGCGGATGCGCCACGCGCCCCAGCACCGGCCAGACCAGCGCTTCGTGATAGCGGTATTCGTCGCGCGAGGAAAATTGCAGGTTGCCGTTGAGGTAGAGCCGCAAGTCGCTGGCCCGGCGCGTCAGCACGATCCGCTGATAGGGTGTCGACCGGGCATAGATCACCCCTTCGCCGTAATAGGCAACTTCGGACCAGCGCTGCAGCCGGTCGGCAATGGTCAGCCCGAACACCAGGCTGGCCAGCACCAGCAGGGCCACCACCAGATCGAACCGGCGCCCGCGCCGCCCTTTCAGCACCCAGGTCAGCGCGATCGCCACCGCGACATTGGCAATGCCGAACACCATTCCGGTGCGGATCATGCCCAGCCGGGGCACCAGCACCAGCGGGAACAGCAGCGATGCCACCAGCGCGCCAACATAGTCATAGGTCAGCACGTTCGACACCAGATCGGCAAAGCCATAGCGATGGCGCAGGATGCGGATCAGCAGTGGGATTTCCAGCCCAACCAGAATGCCGATCGCCAGCACCAGCGCATAGAGCACCAGCCGAAAATCCTCGACCACCGGAAACAGCAGGAACAGCCCCGCCGCCGACCACCCGCCCAGCGCGGCGATCAGCACTTCGACCCGGATGAATGCGCCGATTTCGTCGCCCCGCACAAACCGCGACAGATAGCTGCCGACGCCCATCGCAAACAGATAGCTGCCGATCACGATCGAAAACTGGGTGACGCTGTCGCCCAGCAGATAGCTGGCCAGCGTGCCCGCCAGCAATTCATAGATCAGCCCGCACGTCGCGACGACCAGCACCGACACGAGCAGGATCGCGGTATGCGCGCGCGACGGCGCGTGGGGATCGGTCTGGTCCATCGCCCTACTTGTGCATCGGGCCGTAGAAGTGTCCACCGCCATAGCCGCCGTGGCCCCCCACCGGTCCGCCGTGCGCATGGCCGCTGGCATCGGCATAGGGCGACCAGCCCGCCCATGCCGCGCCCGCCGCACCCGCGCCCAGCGCAAAGCACCACATCGCAAACAGGATCACCACTTTGCTCAAGACCATTGCCCCCGTCTGGCGCGCCAATAGACCAGCAGCGCGGGCGGCGTCGCGATCAGCGCCAGCACGGTCCAGAACACGCCCCATTCCATGCCGCCGACTTCGGCGGACAGCCAGATGTCGTGGGTATCGCCCATCACGGTTTCCCAGCCGGACGGGGTGGCGCCCGTCGTGGCGGCGGCAGTCTTCGGGTCGGACCAGTGATGCGCCTGGGCCTGGGCGACCACGTCATAACTGCCGCGCGGCACGCTGGCGATGGCGATCGTCGCCACGTGGCTGCCTTCGGTCCAGATGCTGCCGTCGGTGTCTCTGCCGCTGTAATATTCGATCGTGCCTTCGGCGCGGATCGCCTGCTGCGTGCTGCGGTTGACCAGCGCATAGTCCAGATCGACCCAGTCGTTGATCAGCGCGCCGTCGGCCACCGCCTGCACCCGCACCGCCTGGGTCGGGCGGGTGATGGTGATCGTGCCGAGCGTCAGTTCGACCGGCGGGCCATCGACCCGCACGGTCAGCTTGTTGTCGATCGATTGCGCCACATGGCCCAGCAGAGCCATGGCGCACAGCACGATGATGATCGCCGCGGTGGCGATCATAGTCATCCGGCGCGCATCGTCATCGGTATAAAACGGCAGGTCGGACCAGCGCGCCCACAGGCCATACGGCGCTGGTGCCGCATCGCCTGGTCCACCGCCTTCGGACAGGGGGTGGGTAAAGGCGTTGCGCACCGCGCTCGGGCGCAGGGCGATCAGCCGGGTCCAGTTGATCTCGTCGGCGTTGTGTTCCAGCGACAGCGTGTCGTCGCCATCGGCATAGGCGGCGGCGCCGACCTCTTCGCCCGCCTGCACCCGCCAGTAGAATTCGCCCAGCACCCGGTTGGTGACCACGCGGTCGGGGCGTTCGGACAGGCGAAATGTGCGCCCGCGCCAGACCACCTGATCATCGGCGATCCGGCCCGGCTGATCGACCAGCATGGCCCCGAATTGCCATTGCCCCTCGGCATGAACCAGCCAGCGATAGCCGGCATAAGGGTTGAACAGCAGGTATTCGGTCCAGACCGCATCGCTGCTCTGCCGTTCCTGCCAGCCGATCGCTTCCCATTCCACCCCGAACAGCGTGCCCCGGCTGCCCAGCGGCAAGGGCAGTTGCGCCACTGCTTCGCCATAGGCGGCGATCAGGCGCACATCGGGATTGGCGACATCGAGCAGCGCGCCGCAATAGTGGCAGGCCAGCGAAACGGTATAGCCCGCCGCGCGCACCGCGACCGTGCCGCCGCACGACGGGCAGGCGATGGTCTTGCCGCCGGTCATTGCAGGCCCTCCGGCATCGTCCAGTCATCAAACCGGCGCAGCCCGCTGGGGGCAAGTTCGGCCAGATCGACATAGCGCCCCGCCCACACGCTGGTTTCGCGCGCATCGCGCTGCACGCTCAGGCAGGCGCCGCCGGCCTGGCGAAAATCGACGCTGGCGATGGTCCAGTCGGCAGGGGTGGCAAACGGCAGTTCGCCTTCGCCGCCCAGACACGTCGCCTGCTTCACGTCGGCGGCGACATAGTGGCGCCCGTCGATTTCGACCGTGGCGCCCGGTGTGATCGTGCCGCCTTGCGCAAAGGCCTCGAAAATCGGCAGATGGCGTGCGTGCGGTGCGTCGGCCAGCGCCATGAATGTGCCCATCGCTTCGCCCAGCCAGCGGGTCGATCCGTCGGCCAGCGCCATCAGCCATTCGTTCCACGCGCCGTCGCGCCAGCCCCAGCGGACGCGGCCGACCACTTCGAACGCGATGCGGTCGATCGTGCCCCGCGTGCCGATCACGATCGGTGAAATGTCGAATGGCAGCACCGCGCTTTTGCCCACCGCGCGCAGATCGCCATCGCCACGCAGCACCAGGCTTTGGCAATAAGGGCACACCACATAGGCCAGCGCCGCGCGGCGCAGCGGCACCGCGCCCCCGCATGACGGGCAGGAAATCTCTGGCATCGGCCCCCCCTGACCCGTCGACTATTTCACGCGAGCCAGCAATTCGGCCTTTTTGGCGTCGAATTCAGCCTGGGTCAGCGCGCCGATGGTCAGCAGCTTGTGCAATCGCTCGATCTGTTCGAACGGGTCGGCCTCGGGCGCCGCCGGTGCCGGGGCGGCAGCCGGGGCCAGCCCCTGCGTCATCGCATTGCCCAGCGCCGCCGCGCTGGCCACGCCCGCTCCCAGGGCGGCCAGCCCGCCATCCTGATGCGCGGCGGCCTCGATCGCTTCGGCTGACTGGAACTGGGTATAGCGTGCCAGATCGCCGATCACCCGCATCGAACTGCCCTTGTCGAGATGCGCCTGCACGTCTTCGGGCAGCGACACGCTTTCGACAAAGAACGTCGCGCAGCCAAGCCCCCACACGGCAAAGGCCTTGTCCACTTCGGCCTTGATACGGTCGGACAGGGCTTGCTGATTGGCTGCCAGATCGAGAAAGGCGACACCGCTGCCCCCCAGCGCGGTAGCGATCGCGGTCTGGATGGTTGAACGCAATTGCGGTTCAAGCTCTGCCGTGGTCAATCCGCCCAGCGTGCCCAGCAGGCGGCGCAGAAAGGGATCGATTTCGGCGATCCTGAACGAATAGGACCCGAACGCGCGCAGCCGGATCGCCCCGAATTCGGCATCGCGCACGGTGATCGGTTGCGCGGTGCCCCATTTGTGGCCGACTTGCTCTTTCAGCGAAAAGAACACCACGTCGGATTTGAACGGCGACCGGAAACCTTTGTCCCAATGCATCAGATCGGTCAGCAGCGGCAGATTGGCGGTGTCGAGCCTGTGCAGCCCTGGCCCGAAGTAATCGGCCAATTGCCCCTCGTTCACGAACGCGGCAATCTGGCCCTCTCGCACGGTCAACTGCGCGCCGTTCATGATTTCCTGATCGTGAAACGGCACGCGCCAGGCCAATTGGCCCGGCTGTTCCAGCCATTCGATGGTTTCGACAAGCTGTTTCTTGAGAAAGTCGAACATGAAGCGATCCCACCTCCGCCAATATCGGGGATTGTAGTTACCGCCCCAGCGATAGCAATTATTTTATGGGCTGGGCGTGAAGCTGGGGGTTGAGCCCGATCAGATAGTTGAGCCAGGCCTTGGGGCGTTTTTCAAAGGATCTGGGCACTTCGGATTTCAGCCCGACCAGTTCGGCGATGCGCGCGACGAAATTGACGCAGTTGTGCGTTTCCAGATTGTAGGTGCTCTCGGGTCCGCTGCGCCAGCGTTCGATTTCCTGGCGGATGGCAAAATATTGCTGGTCGCTGATCGGCACGGCAAAATGGACATTGGTGCTTTTGACGTAGTCTTCCTTTTCGCTCGCAATCGTGCCGGGCATCGGGCCAGCCAGTGCCTGCATTGCGGTGCCGTTGCCGGTATAGCCATAGTTTTCGTGGATCACCCGGCCATCGGCATCGAGCGTGCCCGACAATTCGATAAAGGCATGCGGATAGCGCCCGAAGAACAGCGATCCGTTAAAGCTGTGGAACAGCACCATGACGCGCGCATGCGCCATGCCCGGCGTCAGCGCGCATAGGCAGGCAATCATCAGCAGGACCGGGTACAGGCTAGGGCGAGTCATCGCGGCGCACAAACTACCACGCCCGATTTCGTCTGTCATACGCCATCGGTGCCAAGCGCGGGGTCGGTGATGGCCGGCCAGGAACCGGCGATGCATCCCGCGAACCGGCGCACCCAGCCATCAGCGCCCGTCGCCTGCAGATCGTACCAGCCATGCGTGGCGGCCAGCGCCCAGTCCTGCGTGCCGCCAGCCGCCGCGGGGGTCCAGGCGCGGTGTGCATCGCCATAGGCACGCGGCGTGACGGTAATCCCGGCATGACCGGGGGCCAGCGCCAGCCGCAGGCGATCGCCCGCGATCAGCCAGCGCAGATCGGGTTCGTTCACGCCGGTCCCTGCAAAGGTGCGATGAAAACCGGCCGGGCCGAGCACCCACAGGTCATAGCCGTGACCGTCGCGATCGATGTCCCATTGCGCGGTCAGTTGCTTGCCCGGTTCGACCGTGAAGCGGCGCGGTATGCGGTCGAGCGCGGTGCGGTCATAGACGTGGAACACCGCCGCCAGCGGGCCATCGGCAGCGAATGTCAGCTCGATCGCGTGGCCGGCGATGATGCGCGCGGTGGTGTCGAGGCGGTATCGCACCGGGCAGGCCGGTCGTACGCCAGGGCCCTGCACCGGCAGCGGCTGGTCCTGCGGCGGGTGGGCGTCGGGCTGTTGCGCGATGGCGTGGGTGCGGTCGGCACGCGCCTGCGCCTGGTCCAGGCTGCTCGCCAGCGCCGGGCTCAACAGCGCGCCGCCCGGTTCGCCGCGCGCAAAATCGCAGGTGCTGGTCAGATCGCCGCACACTGCGCGGCGCCAGGCGCTGATATTGGGTTCGCGCACACCGAACCGCGCCTCCATGAAGCGGATCACCGAAGTGTGATCGGCGACTTCGGAATGGATGCGCCCCCCGCGCGACCATGGCGACAGCACATACATCGGCACGCGCGGGCCCAGACCATAGGGGCGTCCGCGAAAGGCCAGTTGATCATCGTCGGCGGCAGGTGCGGGATGGCGGTGATATTCGCCCTGCGTCGATACCGTGCTCGCCCCGGCAAAGCCGCCGGGCGCATCGACATCGGGCGATGGCGGGGCAGGTGGCGGCACATGGTCGAAAAAGCCGTCGTTTTCATCGAAATTGACGAACAGCACGGTGCGTGCCCAGACCGCCGGATTGGCGGTCAGCGCCTCGATCACTTTGGCGGTATAGGCCGCGCCTTGCGCCGGGCTCGACGGGCCGGGGTGTTCCGAACCCTCCGCCGTGGAGACGATCCAGCTTATCTGCGGCAGGCGGTCGGCCAGCGCATCGGCACGCAAGGCATCGAGCCCGCGCGTGGCCAGGCCCTTTTGCGCCAGCACCCGCTGCGATCCGGCATCGCCGCGCCAGGCGGCGCGGAATTGCAGCAGATTGGCGAGCGGATTGTCGGCAAAATTGTCGGCCATGTCCTGATAGATTGCCCAACTGACCCCCGCCGCTTCCAGCCGTTCGGGATAGCTGGCCCAGAAAAAGCGCGGCTTGCTGGCGGCGTCGGGCTTGTTGAGATCGTCGTCGGGATTCTCGATCGCCGGTCCGCCGCCCAGCCCGAACGGATCGTTGGTACCGGTCCAGTGGAACAGCCGGTTGGTATTGGTCCCGGTGTGCATCGAACAGTGATAGGCATCACACAGCGTGAACGCCTCGGCCATCGCCCATTGAAACGGCAGGTCGGCCTGTTCGAAATAGGCCATCGCGCGTTGGGTCTTGGCTTCGGGCCAGTGCCCCATCCGGCCATGGTCCCACGCGGCCTGCGCATTGGGCCAGGTGTGCGGCGTGCCCTTCATGCGCATCAGGTCGAAATGCGCCTGCGTCGAGATCGCGAACGGGCGGATCAGGCGTGGCGGATTGGCAGTGTCATCCTGTTGGTCCCACACGGTGCGCGCGCGGCCCCCGCCGCCTGCCACCGGAATGGGAAAGCGGTCACCAAACCCGCGCACCCCCGGCATCGTGCCGAAATAGTGATCGAAACTGCGGTTTTCCTGCATCAGCACGACAATATGCGCGACATCGCCCAGACTGCCGGTGCGCCGGTCGGGCGCGATTGCACGGGCTCGCGCCAGCACCGGGGCAAGCGCCCCCAGCGTGGCCGCGCCGAGCGAGTGGCGCAACACATCGCGGCGGTCGATCATGGGGCAAGTGTCCTTGATAGCAGGGCGGGCAGGCGGCGTTGGACCATGGCGGCGGGGCAGGCGCGTGCGGCCGCACCGCACAGGCCCATCGGCAACGACAATTCGGCCGGGCGATGGTCCGCGTCAAGCACCGTCAGGCGACGCACCTGTCGGGGCGTGGCGGCAATGTAGAACGCGCGCACGAAACGGTGCCCATCGGCCCGGCGCACCAGCGCCAGCCCCAGCGCACCGCCCGGCGGCGGGTCGTTCCACCCCAGGCCCGGCACGCGAAACCGGGTGCCGAGCAGGCTGGCGAGCGCGGCGATATTGTTGTCGTGCCCGACCAGCAGCGTCAGGCGCGGCTGATCGGGCGCGAACAGCGCGTCCAGCATGCGGCGTGCCAGCACCCCGGCATTGCGCGGGGCAAGGTAGGGCGAACGATCGAGCAGATCGAACAGCGCGGCATGGAGCGGGCTGATCCCGGCAATCGCCGCCGCATCGGCCCGGCCCCAGCCGACCTGCGCCATCGGCAGCCCCTCCATATATTGCAGCAGCAGGATCTGGGCCGTGCCCGAGGCATCGATCACTGGCCCGCTGACCGTCAGCCCCCGGCCATCGGCAGAGGGTGCGATCGTGCCTGGCCCATCAGGCAGTTTGCGGCCGACAATGTGCGCCATGGCCATCAGCGGGGCGTGCAGGCGGCGGGTCAGCATGGCCATGCCGCCCGTATAGGCGATGACATGGTTGGCGGCACGCGGGGCGTCGAACGGGTCTTTGCCGATCTCCGCCTGTTCGAACATCGCATCGTGCTGTCCGGCGGCCAGATGCCCCACCGGCAGCGCGCAATGCGGGGCCAGACCGCGTGCCAGCGCCTGGCCGCTGGCGATCGTGCGCGGCACGGTGTTGGTCCAGATCTGCACATCGCGCGCTGTCGGGCAGCGGTTCCGGGGTAACAGCCCGGCGGCTTGCCAGTCCTGCCGCTGATAGCGCGCCAGCAGTGTCAGCGCCCGCGCGCCGTGCGGGGTCAGCAGGCTTTCTGGCGTATCCCACACCGGCATCGGCGCGCGCTCCCACGCGGCCAGTCCGTTTTCATCAGCCAGCGGCGCGCGCACGCCGTGGCGATAGATCAGCACCATGCGCAAGGTCCGGTCGGGTGCCGCGCTTTTTGCAAAGGCGGCGCCCGATGCCAGGATGGCCAGCATCAGGCCACACAGGGCAGGCCGGATCATGCGGATCAGAAGCTGTATTTCAGGGCCAGCGAGAACGTCCGGCCCGAGAACACAAAGCTCGGGATGGTGTCCGCATACTGCCCGACCGTCGTGTGATAGCTGGCGGTGTTGAGCAGGTTGGCAATGCCGAAATCGACCCGCACACCAACCGGCGTAACATAGCCGAGGTGCAGATCGACTTTGTTGTTGGCCTGGGCCCAGCGATCGATGTTGGCGATGTCGTTGTACTGGCTGACATAGGCGCCGGTGTGGGTCAGCGTCAGGTCGGCCATGATCGGGCCGCGATAATAGAACAGCAGCGCGTTGGCCGCAAAGTCGGGCTGGTTGAGCAGCCGGTCGGTCGCGCTCGATCCCGCGACAAGATGCACCGAGGAATGTTCGATGGTGACATTGCCGCCCAGGCCCAGCCCGTCGAACGGTGCGGGCATCATCTTGAACTGGATGCGTCCGCTTGCCTCGATCCCTTCGACATGGCCATCGCCGCCGTTGAGCGGGGTAGTCACGCTGGTTGATCCGGTCTCGTTCTGCGCGGTCAGGTTGGTGTAGTTGTTGACCTGCGAATACATGAAATTGCGCAAGGACTTGTAGAACCCGCCCAGCGAGGCGCTGGCAAAGCGGTTGTTCGACCATTCCACCGAGGTGTCGAAATTGACCGCGTCGATCGCTTTCAGATTGGGGTTGCCGATGGTGATGCTGGTGGTGCCGCCATTGGCCGCGCCGCCGCCCGATTCCTGGATCTGTTCACCGCCGCCCAACTGGAAGAAGGCCGGGCGGACATAGCTGGTGGTGACCGACCCGCGTACGACGGTGGTGGTGTTGGGCCGGTAGTTGACCTGGATGCTGGGCAGGAACTTGTCGTATTTGGTGGTGCTGCTGGAAAAATAACCAGGCAGTTCATTGCCGCTGCCATCGGTCGGGGTGACCCAGTAGCGGTTCTTGATGAACGTGTGTTCGAACCGCGCGCCGGGCGTGATCTCGACATCGGCGACTTTCAGATTGGCCAGCACATAGGCGGCATAGACCGTTTCGGTGCCATGCTGGGTGTCGCAATTCTGGTTGTTGATGACCAGATTCGAACAGGTGTCGATGATGCTGGCCAGGCTCTGGCCATTGGCGACCGCCTGGTTGAACGCGCCGAACAGCGCGGATTCGCTGAACAGCGGCGCGGGAAAGTTGTAAAAACCCGGTGCGATCGCGTTGACCTGGCCATTGAGCAGCCCCGATTGCGCCAGCGTGGGGCCGGCACCGGTGGTGGAGTTGAACACTTTGCCGGTTTCATAGTCGGCATATTCGTGGTTGCGCACACTGGAACTGATCTTCACGCCGAACGCGATGCGTTGCAGAATGTCGCCACCCACATCGTAGGCCGCGTCGATTTTGCCGCCGTACTTGGTCTGGTTGCTCGCTTCGGGCGAGATTTCGCCCGCGCGGCGCTGAACATAGGCGCCGATGTTCTGGACCACCGCCATCTGCGCCGCGCTGAGCGTGGGATAGGGGATGCCGTTCGCATAAGTGAACAGGCTGCTGGCGCCATAGGCCGGGCCGTTGCCCACTTCGGGCTGGCGCGCAGACACTTCGATATGGTCCGCATCATCGATGCCCCAGCTCAGGAATGCCTGCGGCTTGACCGTCCAGCGGTCGGACCGGATGTTGACCCCCGCGCTGACCGTGCCCAGCACCGAAGTTTCGGGCTCGGTCGTGAAATAATAGCGCGGCTGGATATTGCCGATCACCGGGGAATAGGTCCCGGTGGTGCCGTTTTCGACATAGCCGTCGTTCTGGCCATACAGTTGCAGGTACTGGGTATCCTGCGTCACCTTGGAATTGGCGAACGTGGCGTTGAGATAGGCCGACACGCTGCTGCTGGGGCGCCAGTCGAGCGACAGGTTGCCGCCATAGCGCTTCACATCGCCCATCGTGGCGCCAATATCGAGCCCTTCGAGCACGAGGTTCTTCGACGGATCGACCCCTGGCGCGCTGTTGCCATTGGCATCGGCCACGGCCCAGGCATATTGCCCGTTCACGCTGGCGGGATATTCGCCGTCGATGATCGTGTTGGCAAACTTGTGGTGGTCGTAATACCCGCTGGCATAGACCCCGAATGTGCCATCGCGCGACCGCCACGACAGTCCGCCGCCAACGACATAGTTCAGGTTCTGCTGGCCATAGGCGGCTTCCTGCGAATTGAGGCTGCCCTTGACGAACATGCTGCCGTGCAGGCCAGGGCCGAAATCAAACGCGTTGGGGGTGCGAAAATCGATGATCCCGCCGATCGCGTCGCCATCCTGATCGGGGCTGAACGATTTGCTGACGGCGATTCGCTGCATGCCCTGCGGCGGCAACAGGTTCAGTTCGACGCCGCGACTATAGGGCCGGCCCTGGGCCACTTCGACCCCGTCGATCAGGTCGATATTGTATTCGGCGTCAAGCCCGCGCAGCGCGACCAGATTGCCTTCGCCGCGCGCGGCAAAATCGATGCTGACCCCGTTGGAGTTCTGCGCGCCGCCATAGAGGATGCTGACCCCGGGCAGCCGCGACAGCGTTTCGGTGACATTGGTATCGGGCGCGCGCGCGATGTCGGTTTCGGTCAGCACGCTGACCAGGGTGTTCGATCGCAGCGCGATGGCGGCGGCATTGCCGCGCTCGCCGGTCACCACGATATCGTCGCCGGGGATGCGCGCGCCGCCTTTGCTGCCTGCCGTCTCGATCACGATCGTGCCGTCGGGGCGTGTCGTGGCGACCAGCCCGGTCTGGCCGAGCAGCGTGGTCAGCGCGGCTTCGAGGGTTGACGCATGGTCGACCCGGGTGGCACGCTTGCCCGCCACGACCGACGCGGAATAAGTGATGGTGCGGCCGGACTCATCGGCCAGAATCGACAATGCGCTGCCCAGATCTGAAGTATCAACAGAATAAGATGTCGGCTGCGCAACGGAAACGTCACAAAAAAGGCCGAATGAGATCGGCAAAATCATTGCCGTTGCCAGCAGGCGTACCCGCATTGAACCAAAAATCATTGAATTTACCCCCGCAAAGACAATAGAAATCATGACGAATGCGTGATGCATCCGCCGTTTCATTTCGCTTGGCCGCTGGTTATCGCTACATTGTTGCGATGCAGCGTAAAATTCATGACAAACGTTTCTTTTTTGAATCCCGATCGTCGCTGGTGGCGCTGCTGATCTGGCTGGTGCCGGTTGCCGCCCATGCGGCGCCCGATGGCAATGGCGTGGCGCGGGCAACGGCGGCGGCATCGCCGCTGGTGCAACGCACGCGCGTCGATCTGCGCGCGCAAGTGGCCCTGATCGGCGACCGCGCGCTGCGCCGGGCCACGGCCGATGCGCTCGACAACCCGCAAACCTGCATCGTGCATCGCGCGCATCTCGATCGTGCCGAACAGGGTGCGATCGTGGCGCGGTTGATCGCGGCGCATCTGCTGCCCGATCAGGACCGCGCGCGGCTGATTGCCGGGGTGTTCCCGCCGTTGCGCGATGCCTCGGGCGATTGTCCGCAACTGCCGCAGCCGTTCTACGCCGCGCCCGGCGGTGATGGTGCGGGGCATCACCGCTGGCCGGGCGGGCTGGTGCTGCACACCGTGTTCAACACCCGCATCGCGGTGGCGCTGGCACGGGCTTATGATCACCAGACCGGGCTGCACAGCGATCGCGATGCGGTCGCGGCGGCGGCGCTGTGGCACGACTGGGCCAAGACGCTGGTATTCCAGTGGCAGGCCGATGGACGCGAATTCGACGAGATTGCGCTGGGCGGTCGCGGCGATGTCGACGATTTCGGCCGGCCCGGCGACAGCCGCACCGGGGCGCACCACATTCTCGGGCTGGCCGAGGCGATGGCGCGCAGTCTGTCACCGGGGCAAGTGCTGATCCAGGCCTGTGCCCATGGCACGCCGACCGATGGCCATGCCTTCCGGCTGGTCAACTGGTTGCGCGCGGCGGCGATCATCGCCCGTATCGATCCCGTTGCACGCGGCTATCTGGTGCGCGACGGGCAAGGCCAATTGGCCTTGCCCGTCCCTGCCGGGCCTGTCGCGACTGCCGCCGATGGCCCGTGGCGGGCCGAATGCCTGATCCACTTCCAGTCCGACCAGAACTGGGTCTTTGCCGAGAGCGCGGCCAATCTGGCCGATCTGGTGCTGGCCCGGCTGGCTGGGCAATTCGGCTATGACCCGGCCGATGGCCCGCGCTATCGCACCGCCTATCGCAATGTCGTGCTGGCCCGGTTGGGCGCCGACCATATCCAGTTGCGCAACCAGCGCGGCGGACTTGCGGCCGTCGCCGCAGACTTGCGCAACCTGCGGCGCAGGGGCGCGATCTGACAAAGGGTGGCGTGTGGCCCGCTGGCGGGGCCATAGGGCGTTGCGGCTGGGCGGCAAATCGCGCAAGGTCCGAAGCCATGATCAAGGCCGGATTGCACCACCTCACCCGCTATACATATGCTCGGCCCGTTCGACTGGGCCCCCAGGTGATCCGGCTGCGGCCTGCACCGCACAGCCGCACGGCAGTGCCCAATTATGCGTTGAAAATCAGCCCGGCCAACCATTTCATCAATTGGCAGCAGGACCCGTTCGGCAACTGGCAGGCGCGCGTGGTGTTTCCCGACCCGATCGATCATTTTTCGATCGAGGTCGACCTGCTGGCCGAACTGGCGGTGATCAATCCGTTCGACTTCTTCGTCGAGGACTACGCCGAAAACTATCCATTTGCCTATGACGACCGGCTGACGACCGATCTGGCCGCCTGCTTCGAGACCGAACCCCAAGACGTGCGGTTTGCCGCGCTGGTCGACCGGTTTCGCGGCTATGAAGGGCGCACCATCGATCTGCTGGTGGCGGTCAACCAAGCGGTGAACGCAGGGGTCGACTATGTCATCCGGCTGGAACCCGGCGTGCAGGAGCCCGAGGAAACGCTGCAGATCGGCAGCGGATCATGCCGCGATTCGGCCTGGCTGATGGTGCAGGTGTTGCGGCACCTGGGGTTCGCGGCGCGGTTCGTTTCGGGCTATTCGATCCAGTTGACGCCCGATGTGGCGGCGGTCGACGGCCCGCGCGGGGTGGCGCAGGATGTGTGCGACCTGCATGCCTGGACCGAGGTCTATCTGCCCGGCGCGGGCTGGCTGGGACTCGATGCGACCTGGGGCCTGTTCGCGGGCGAGGGGCATATTCCGCTCTGCGCCACGCCGCATTACCGGTCCGCCGCGCCGATCGAAGGCGCGGTGATGGAACGCGTGGACAGCGAATTCCATTTCGAAATGCAGGTTTCGCGCATTGCCGAGGCGGTGCGCATCACCAAGCCGTTTACCGACGCGCGCTGGGATGGGCTGATGGCGCTGGGCGACCGGGTCGATGCCGATCTGGCCGCGCAGGACGTGCGGCTGACCATTGGCGGCGAACCGACTTTTGTGCGCGACGGCGATTTCGAAGCGGGCGAATGGAATGCCGATGCGGTCGGACCGACCAAGGCGGTGTTCGCCGATCACCTGATCCGGCTGTTGCGCGACCGCTTTGCGCCCGGATCGCTGCTGCACCACGGGCAGGGCAAATGGTATCCGGGCGAAAGCCTGCCGCGCTGGGGCTATTCGCTGTACTGGCGCAAGGATGGCGTGCCGGTGTGGAACGATGCCCGGCTGATCGCGCGCAGCACGCTGGGCGAACTGCCCGATGTGCAGGTCGACCATCGCGATGCCGAACGGTTCCTGCGCGAAACCGCGCTGACGCTGGGGGTGGATGACGCGTTTACACAGCCGGTGTTCGAGGATGCGGTCGAATGGATCGTGCGCGAGGCGCAATTGCCCGCCAACACCGCGCCGACCGACCCCAAAATCGACAGCGCCGAAGAACGCGCGCGGATGATGCGCACGTTTCAGCGCGGGCTGACGCGGCCGGTCGGCTATGTCCTGCCGATTCAGGCCTGGTGGCAGGCGGCGGCGCGGCACCCCATGCGCAAATGGCGATCCGAACGCTGGAAAGTGCGGCGCGGGGTGCTGTTTGCAGCGCCCGGCGATGCGGCGCTGGGCTATCGCCTGCCGCTGGGGTCACTGCCCTATGTGGCGCCGTCGCATTATCCGTTCATCCACCCGCGCGACACCGCCGAACCGCGCGATCCCCTGCCCGACGTGCGCGCGCAAGTTGTCGCCCGTGCCAGCCATGTGCGCGAATCCGGCGAGCCGCTGCAACGCTCGGTGGCGGTCGATAGCGCGCAACCCAGCGGGCAGGGCTATGTCGAACAGACCATGATCGAAGGCGCGGTGCGCACCGCCATCACGGTCGAACCGCGCGGCGATCACTTGTGCGTGTTCATTCCGCCGGTTGAAACGCTGGAAGACTATCTCGATCTGGTTGCCAGCGTCGAAACCGTGGCCGAAACCACCGGGCTGCCGGTGCGCATCGAAGGCTATGCACCGCCGCCCGATCCGCGCCTGACGGTGCTGAAGATCACCCCCGATCCGGGCGTGATCGAGGTCAACATCCAGCCCGCGGCAAGCTGGCGCGAATCCGTTGCGATCACCGAAACGCTGTACGAATGCGCCGCGCAAGTCGGGCTGACCGCCGACAAATTCATGATCGACGGGCGCGCCACCGGCACCGGCGGGGGCAACCATATCGTGCTCGGCGGGCCCAGCCTGCTCGATTCGCCGTTCATCCGCCGTCCCGACCTGCTCAAATCCTTCGTGATCTACTGGCAGCGCCATCCCGCGCTCAGCTATCTGTTTTCGGGGCTGTTCATCGGCCCGACGTGCCAGGCCCCGCGTATCGACGAGGCGCGCCACGACGGATTGTACGAGCTGGAGATCGCGCTGGCGCAAGTGCCGCATCCGTCACAGATGCAGCCACCGGCCTGGTTGGTCGACCGGCTGTTCCGCAATCTGCTGGTCGATGTCACCGGCAACACCCACCGCACCGAAATCTGCATCGACAAGCTGTTTTCGCCCGACGGTCCGACCGGGCGGCTGGGGCTGGTCGAATTCCGGGGATTTGAAATGCCGCCCGAACCGCGCATGTCGCTGGCCGCGCAATTGCTGTTGCGCGCGCTGACCGCGTGGTTCTGGCGCGAACCGCAGGACGGCCCGCTGGTGCGCTGGGGCACGCAATTGCACGATCGGTTCATGCTGCCGCATTGCGTGTGGGCCGATTTCCTCGATGTGCTGGGCGATCTGCGCCAGGCGGGGTATAATTTCGATCCGGTGTGGTTCGAGGCACAGCGGCAGTTCCGCTTTCCGGTTCACGGCACGATCGCGGCGGGCGGGGTCACGCTGGAAATCAGCCATGCGCTCGAACCGTGGAACGTGCTGGGCGAAACCGGCGCGATCGGTGGCACCGTGCGCTATGTCGATGCCTCGACCGAGCGGTTGCAGGTGCGCGCCACGGGGCTGGTCGCCGGGCGCCATGTGATCGCCTGCAACGGACGGCGCGTGCCGCTGACGCCGACCGGCGTGCATGGCGAGGCGATCGGCGGCGTGCGCTACAAGGCATGGATGCCGGCCAATTGCCTGCATCCGCAAATGCCGCCACATGCGCCACTGACGTTCGACGTGATCGACACCTGGTCGGGGCGGTCGCTGGGCGGCTGCGTCTATCATGTCGCGCATCCCGGCGGTCGCAATCATGACACAGTGCCGATCAATGCGTATGAGGCCGAAGCACGGCGACTTGCCCGTTTTCAACCGCACGGCCATACTCCCGGCGCGATGGCGGCGCCGCCGTCGGAACAGCCGGGGGAATTTGCCATGACACTCGATCTGCGCCGACCCGCCTGGCTGGCCTGAGGCCGGGTCTTGGCAACAAAATCCAGATCGTCTCCGCCGGGCGCGCGGCTGACTGACTATGCGGTCGGCGCCGAGGCGCTCGATCTCTATCGGCTGGCCACGCCGGGGGTGGCGGCGATGTGGGAAAAGACCGCCACCGGCCTCGCCGCCTTGCGCGAAGATGCCGGGATCGCGGCGGCCGAAGTGGTCGCACGCCAGATTCAGGAGCTTGGCCTCAGCTTCCGGATGACCGGCGACAACGAGGAACGCGCCTGGCCGCTGTCGCCGATGCCGCTGGTGATCGGCGCGGCGCAATGGGGCGCGATCGAACGCGGGCTGATCCAGCGCGCCGAACTGATCGAGACGGTGACCGCCGATATCTATGGCGAACAGCGGCTGGTGGCCGAGGGCCATCTGCCGGCCGCGCTGGTGGCGGGCAGCCGCTATTTCGCCCGCAACGTGATCGGCGCGCGCCAGCCGGCGCATTATCTGTCGGTCTATGCCGCCGATCTGGTCTGCGGGCCGGGCGGGCAATGGCGCGTGGCGGGCGACCGGCTGCGGCTGGCCAACGGCATTGGCTATGCGCTGGAAAACCGGCTGGCCCTGTCGCGCAGCACCGGCGCATTGCTCAGCGATATCCATGTGCGGCGGCTGGCACGGTTCTTTTCGGAATTGCGCAGCGGCATGGCGCGGGCCTGTTCGCGCGAATCGCCGCGGATTGCGCTGCTGACGCCGGGGCGGCTCAACCAGTCCTATCCCGAACAGGCGCATCTGGCGCGCTATCTCGGGTTTCCGCTGGTCGAAGGACGCGATCTGACGGTCAGCGACGACCGGCTCTATGTGCGCACGATCGCCGGGCCGAAACGGATCGACGCGCTGTGGCGGTGGATCGACACCAACGCGCTCGATCCGCTGGCGTTCGATTCGCGTAGCGAGATCGGCGTGCCCGACGGGTTTGAGGCCTGGTTGCGCAGCGGGGTCGAACTGATCAACGCGCCCGGTGCCGAAGTGCTGGAGGCCCCGGCGTTTGCCGCGATCCTGCCGCGCCTGTGCACGGTGCTGCGCGATGAGGCGATGATCCTGCCTAGTGTCGCCACCTGGTGGGGGGCAGAGCCCGATCAGGCCGCCACGCTGCGCGACCGCATGGGTGACCTGATGCTGATTTCGGCGTTCGGGCGCAAAGTCGAAGGTCTGCCCGCCGGGCGCGGTCTGGCCGGTGGAACGCTGTCGCGCCACACCCGAGCGCTGTTGCTGGAGGCGATGGAGCGGCGCCCGCTCGATTATTGCGGGCAGGAGATTTCGGCGCTGGCCACCACCCCTGCGCTGATCGACGAACGCTTTGTGCCGCGCGCCTTCACCTTGCGCGCGTTTGTGGCGCGGGGCAGCGATGGCGAATGGATCGTGATGCCCGGCGGCTTTGCCCGGCTGTCATCCACCGACGATGTGCAGGGCGGGTGGATGGGCGAAGGCGATTTGTCCGCCGATGTCTGCATTGTCGACGAAGCCGCGCCCGCCAGCCCGGCGCCGACGCGCCTTGACGATACCCCCAAAGTGCGGCGCGGCGGGGGCATCCTGGCCAGCCAGGCGGCGGACAACCTGTTCTGGTTTGCCCGCTATGTCGAACGCGCCGAAACCACCTTGCGCGTGATTCGCGCGGTGCTGGGCAGTATGATCGAAGTCGATGCCGCGGCCGGCAGCAATCCCGAAACGGTGGCCGCGCTGTTGCACCTGCTGGTCGACTGGGGCGCGATCTCGCCCGCCACCGCGCGCCTGCCGGTGGTGCAGGCAGCGCGCGCCGCGCTGTCGGAAACCACGCTGCCGGGCGGGGTGGGCACGATTCTGGCGCGGGTTCGCGATGCCGGACTGACCTTGCGCGACCGGGTTACCCCCGATTTCTGGCGGATCATCAACCGCCCTTTGCCTTCGCTCGAATCGCATCGGCCCGGCGCGCTGCTGCGCGTCACGCGCGAACTGATCGAGCGGCTGAGCGCGCTGTCGGGCATGTTGGCGGAAAATTTCAACCGGGGACCGTCGTGGCGGTTCATCGACCTGGGGCGCCGGCTGGAACGCGCGCTGGCGGTGTGCACGACGATCGACATGCTCGGCCTGATTGCGCCGGCCGCCGCCGAACAGACCGAGGCGCTGGGCGTGTTGCTCGATCTGTCGGACAGCCAGATCACCTATCGCGCGCGCTATCTGGCCGGGCCCCGGCGCGATCCGGTGCTCGACATCCTGTTGCTCGATCCCGACAATCCGCGCAGCCTGATGTTTCAGGTCAACGCGATCTGCGACCACGTTGCCGAATTGCCCAGCCTGAATGAAGACATGATGCCCGAGGCGCCGCTGCTCGAAGCGCGCGCGATCCAGGGCCCGCTGCGTGCGGTGACCATCGACCGCTTTGACGAGGCGCTGCTGGACGATACCGAAGTGCGGTTGCTGGCGCTGTCCGACACGATCGCGGCGCGCTATTTCCTGCAATATGAAAAGAGCCGGAGCACCGGCGCGGACAGTCTGCTGGCCTGATGATCTACGATATTCGCCACCTGACCACGATGACATATGCCAGCCCGGTGCGGCTGGCCCGGTTCAACTTGCGGTTGCGTCCGGCGCCTTGGCCGGGGCAAGTGCTCGAAGGGTTCACTCTGGCGATCGATCCGGTGCCCTGGTCGATCCAGGACGAGACTGGCCCGTTCATCGTCAACCGCAGTCGCCTGACCATCCGCCGCCCGCTGTCGCGGCTGCGTATCGAAAGCCGGTTCCGCGTCGAAGTGTCCGAACCCTCGCTGATCGCGGCGATGTATCTGGGCGATGGCGCAGCGCCCAATACAGGGCCCGATATGGGCGGGCCGACCGTGGCGCAGATCCGCGAACGCGCCGCGCGCAACCGCGATCTGACCGCGATGGGCCCGGCCAGCTATCTCTACCCCTCGCCAATGGCGCCCAGCACGCCCGCGATCGCGGCGTGGGCTGCGCCGTTCTTTCCGACGCAGCAGAGCGTGCTGGAGGCGGGCCGTGCGCTGATGCGCGCGATCTATCAGGAATTCACCTATGACGGTGCGGCGACCACCACGCGCACCCTGCCCGAAGAGGCGTTTCAGGCCCGGCACGGGGTATGCCAGGATTTCGCCCATGTGATGATCGTGGCGGCGCGCGCGCACGGCATTCCGGCGGCCTATGTCAGCGGCTATCTGCGCACGATCCCGCCAGCGGGCCAGCCCCGGCTGGTCGGCGCTGACGCGACCCATGCCTGGGCCAACTTGTGGTGCGGGGATGAACTTGGCTGGGTCGGCTTTGACCCCACCAACGATACGCTGGCACGATCGGACCATATCTTTACCGCGATGGGCCGTGACTATGCCGATGTCGCCCCGCTCGACGGGGTGTTCCACGGCGGTGCGGGGCAGACCATGACCGTCTCGGTCGATGTCGCCCCGGTCGAGGGGTGAATTACCCCTTTACCCGCCAGAACAGCATGTTGCTGCCCGGTGCCAGATCGACCCGTTCCAGCCAGGGCGGGGTCTTGCCGCGCAACAGTTGCGCCATGAACCCGTTGGGCGCGTAGAATTTGTAATTTCCGGGCTCGGCAGTGTCGGGGCATACCGCGATCAGCGTGGCGTGGCGCCGCGTGATGATCGCATGGGCCTGATCGGGCGTGCCGAGGAACGCGTTCATCACATCGTCCATTCCGGCGATGCCGCGATGGTGGCCGGTGGCCACCGCGCGCTCGCGCGTGCGCACCAGAATGTCGGGCCCGATGTCGAGCGGCATGAACATGTCGGTGGGCGGCAGCGTGTTGAGCGCGCGCGCCGCAACCAGATAATGGCACTGCGATGGCGTCGGCACCCCGGCAATGGTCTTGCTGTGGGTGCGCAGCGCGTCCAGCCGCGCCCAGGCAATCGCGGGCAGCGGCGGCATCAGCAGCAGCAGGATGCCCAGATAGCCGGCCACGCGGCGCAGCGGCGACACCGTGCGCAAGGCCACGATATAGCGCACCACCAGCGCCGCCGTGGGCATGACGGCAAATCCGCAGGCTGTGGCCGATGCGCGCGCCAGCGCCGCACCGATCAACAGTGCACC
Organism: Novosphingobium sp. FSW06-99; assembly: GCF_001519065.1. Lineage (GTDB taxonomy): Bacteria > Pseudomonadota > Alphaproteobacteria > Sphingomonadales > Sphingomonadaceae > Novosphingobium. The sequence goes on along the minus strand of NZ_KQ954257.1, from coordinate 29,394 downwards.
GGCCAGCACCAGCGCATGATCGAACCACCAGGCGCGTTCCTCGGCGCTTTTGGCATGGCGCCACAGCACCGCGATGGCAAACAGCCCGACCAGCGGCACACCGATCATTTCGATCGCGGCCGGCAGGGGCGAATGCCAGAACGGCATGCCTTCGGCGATGTTCTCGTACCAGTATTTGTGGATCATCGGATCGAGCGCGACGAACGCCCCGCCCCGGCATTGCGGGGCAACCCCCAGATAGAGCCCCAGTGTGGCCGCGCCGGTCGCGCCAAGCATGGCCAGCGCCACCGGCCAGCGACGCGGCGCCACCGCGACGATCGCGCCGCTGCCCAGTGCAACCAGGCAAAACAGCGCCAGATGGATCGGCGAGATCTGGTCGCAATGGGTGGTCAGATCGCCCAGCCCGCGCGTGCCAAGAAAGATCGCCGCGCTCGACAGCGCCAGCGCGGCGCTGGCCGCAGCAAAACCTGCAAAACCGCGCCCGGTCAGGCCACGCAGCGCGAGCACGCCCAGGAACACCGCCGTGAGCGGCAGACCCTCGATCGAGATCGCCAGCAGCGCGGCGAGCGACAGGCCGATCACCAGCCCCCCACGCACCGCCCCTTCGCGCGTCGGGCGCGCGGCCAGTCCGTTGAGCGCCGCCAGCGCCAGCACGATCTGCCAGCCATGGTGATCGATGCGCATTGGCAGCATCTGCAGAATCAGCGGCGTGGCCACGGCCATGACCAGGCAGGCAATGCCGACCGTTTCGGTATCGAAGAATTTTGCCGTCAGCCGCCCGACCAGCATCAGCGCGGCGAGCAGGGTCAACAGCGGAACGGTGATCAGCGTGACCATTTCGGCCAACGGTGCGCCCAGCAGCGGGCGCAGGATCGCGATCATGCCGGCCAGCGGGATATCGACCAGTCGCGACCAGTGCATCGGCACGCCCTCGGGCGCGGCCACGCGATACTGGTGCAAATCGAACCAGCCTTGCCCGCCAAGCAAGTCGCGCACTTCCATCAGGCGCAGCGCATCGTCGGGATCGTTGAAGCGCACGGCGGCGATCTGTTGCGATGTGGCGATCAGCAGAATGATCACCAGCACCAGCCACATGGTCACCACGCGCACACGCCATGAAGCGCCCGGCCCGGCACTGGCCGGATTGGGCGCCCGGCTGTCGGCGACCGAAGAAGAATGGGGGATCGCAAGGTCGATCATCAGCGGAATGCCATTTTCCTGCGCGGCGTCCGGTGAACCCGTAACGCGTCAAATCGGATGCCGATAGAGCCGCCGACCCGGTTGGGGCGGCGGCTCTGTAGGGTGGCGTCAGGCCGCGATGCGGTTGGCCCTGGCAACACGCGCCGGAACGGCGCGTACCGAATCGAGTGCAGCCTGCTGATCGGCGCTGATGTCACGGTGGCCAGGGCGGTTGGGCAGCGTCTTGGTTTCGCCTTCATCGCCGGCTTCGTGGTATTCGGCATCTTCGTTGACGCACCAGATGTCATAGACCCGTTCACCGGCGATGATGTTTTCGACGCTGAGCATCGCGGTCATCATCGCGTGGTCCTGGTTGTTGTAACGGTGCATGCCGTTGCGTCCGACCATGTGCAAGGTCGGATAGGCGGCCTCCAGTTCGTCGCGCATGGCGGCAACATTGGCGGCATATTCGTCGTCATAGACCGGATAGGCCTTTTCCTGACGCACCACCGCGCCGCCGATCACCTGATCCGGGCGGACCAGCCCCAGGATGGCCATTTCGCGCGTGGCCAGTTCGATCAACGCATCGTCGGTCGATGCCCACAGATCGTCGCCTTCAAAGCAGAAATATTCCAGGCCGACGCAGGCAACCCCATCGTCGGGCACCATTTCGGGTGACCACGAGCGGAAGTTCTGGATACGGCCGACGCGCACTTTGCTGTCGTGGATATAGATCCAGTTGTCGGGAAACAGGTCTTCCGAACGGATCTTGAGCGCCACGGTCAGAAAATCGCGATAGCGCAGGCGGCTCGCTTCAAGCGTGGTCTGCGGCAACGGATGGATGCGCGCGGCCAGTTCGCGCATCGGCGCAGAACTGATCGCATGCGCGGCGCGGATCACCGTTTCGCCGCCCTCGGCGCGGGTCGCGGTCATGCGCCAGCCGCCCTGGCCATCGCTGGCCAGTTGCTTCAGGCCATGGCCCATCAGCACCGTGCTGCCCGCTTCGACAATGCGGTCGCGCGCGGCGTCCCACATCATGCCGGGCCCGAGGCGCGGATAGCGGAACGTTTCGAGCAGCGTCTTGGTCTGCATGCCGTTGTTGGGCCGCTTGTTGAGCCCCAGGCTGCGCTTCAGCCCGTCGAGCACGGCGGCGCCGAGCGACAGACCCTTGATCCGCTGCGCGGCCCAGTCGGCGCTCATTTCGTCGCAGGGCATGCCCCACACCTTTTCGGTGTAGGTCTTGAAGAAGATCGAATAGAGCTTTTTGCCGAACTGGTTACTGGTCCAGTCCTCGAAGCTCCTGACCTCCTTGATCGGGAAAAAGCGCGACCAGACATAGCTGGCCATGCAGGCGGTGGAGCGCATGATGCCCAGATTGCCCAGCGCTTCAAACGCGCGCAGCGGATAGCTGTAGAATTTGCCTTCGTAGTAGATCCGGCTCATCCGCGGGCGCTGGATGAAATCGTCGGGCAGGATCTCGTTCCACAGATCGACCACTGCCTGGCTCTTGGAAAAGAACCGGTGCCCGCCGATGTCGAAGCGATAGCCTTCGTGTTCCACCGTGCGGCTGATCCCGCCGACGTAAGTCTGGTCTTTTTCGATGATCGCGACTTTGTAGCCCTGACGCGACAGCAGATAGCCCGCAGTCAATCCAGCCGGCCCAGCGCCGATGATTGCCACATCCACATCGTATTGCGCTTGCACGGCGCCGTTGTCCGCCTGCGTGTCGACTGCGCTTGTCATCCCTTGCCCCTTGCACCGAGAGTTGCTGTCAAGGGAGGTGAACGAAATTGGATAAAGGATGGTTAACGCTGCGGTGTGGATTTGCGAAAAATGCTGGCGCGAATGTTAATCTCCACAGGCTTCGGCCCGCATGGCCATCACGCGCCGTTGCCGCTGTCGCGGCCGTGATCGAGCGGCGCGGGCAGCCCAGCGCAGCGCCGGGCCAGGTCTTCCAGTTGGAAGATCTGTTCGAAGATGACGCCATAGTGCGGGTGGTCGCGCCAGCGCACTTTGGCATAGATCGCGGGCAAGACGGGCAATTCGATGCGGACCAGTTCGTTGATCAACAACCATTTCTGGCTTTCCAGCCCGGCACCTTGTTGGGAAATGTCGCGCACGATCACCGGCACCGCCGTGTGGCCCGAATGCAATACGCCATCGAGCGTCATGCGCAGCCGGACATGCCGCCGCTTGCCGGTACTGCGTGCTTCATCGAGCAAGTGGTCGAGTTGGATCGGTTCGACAAAGCGCAAGCCCGCGTGATCGCTGGCGGTCCACATGCATTCGACGCGATGGCGATCGCCATTGGCCAATTCTACCCACAGCGCGGCAGGATGCGGCAGGGGTGCAAACAGGCGCACTTTCAGACCGGTGGCAGAGGCGTCGCGAATAACGCAAAACCGTTCGCGGCCGTCGACCACCAGCTTGGCCACGCGCAACAGCAACGCAAACCGGGGCGCGCCGCGCTGTTCGGCACCGGCATGCGACAGGCCATGCGAATCGGATGGGGGCGAGTCGGGTCGAGGCGAGCCGGATGGATCCGACCCGCCCGGAGGTTCCTGGCCCTCACTGTGCATGGACAAATCTGCCACCCTCTTGGATTGCATCCGACGGGGTTCGAATCCCGCAGCGGAGTTTCAGCACATACGCTTAGATACTTAGTATAAAACGCGTATCCTTGCCATGAAGTTACCAAGGTGTTGACAGAATTTTTGTCATGTTTGCCGGGTCTCGTCAGTGTTCCTTGATCAGAGCGTCAAGTTGGGCCTGGTATTCGCCAGAGTTGGCGGGAACAAAACCCTGATGGCGAAATCGCATTTTGCCCTTGCGGTCGAACAGCAGCGTGGTCGGCATTTCGTTTACCGTCCAGGTTTTGCCGATTGCGCCCTCGGCGTCCCAGATGACCGGCAGATTCGATCGGACCTGGCGCAAAAACACTTCTCCTGCAGCGCGTTGGCGCTCTTCATTGACGGTGATCACCACCAGATCGCCCGAAGGATAATGGCGCGCCAGTTGCGCCATGAAAGGAAATGCCTGCTTGCACGGGCCGCACCACGACGCCCAGAAATCGACCATCACGACTTTGCCGCGATATTTCGTCAGATCCAGCGCGGCCGGGTCGGCCCGTACAGCGGTTGGCGCCAGCGTGGCGAGCATCAGCGCGGCCAGCAATCGAACGGTCATCACGCATGCTCCTGCGGGGATAGCCTGACAGCCATCAGGATTTCGGGATCGACGTGATCGCCGACGGCAAACGTGATGTCGGCAATCTTGACCAATCCATAGCGGGCATAGAACCGCTGGGCCTCGGGGTTGTCGGCATAGACCGACAGTTGCAGTTCATCGGCACCGCGCCGACGGGCCTGATCGATCGCCCATTCCATCAGCCGTGCGCCCAGCCCGCGTCCAACCAGATCGGGATCGGTATAGAGCTGTTTCAGCTCGAACGGGGCCCTGGCCTCGCTGTGACGGGGAAGCGTGCTGACATGGACGATCTTGCAGAACGCCGCGATCGCGCCCCCGCTTTCGATGACCGCCACGGCCATGCCCGGATCGGCCAGTTCGCGGGCCACTGTGCCGGGGCTGTGACTGGCATCGAGAAAGGCGTCGAGATTGGCGCGGCTGTACAAGTGGCCGAATTTGACCACAAAAGCGCGGCGGCCGAGTTCGGCCAGCGCGTCGATGTCGTTGGGGGTGGCAAGGCGCAAGGTCATGCCCCGGCCTTAGCGGCCGAAGCGGGCGCTTGCCAAGCGCCGCTTATTTGGCCGGATTGACTGTGCGGGGCCGCGTATAGGGCACAAATTTGTCGAGACTGACGAACCCGCGCCAGATGCCCGACGCACGATCGTGCAATTGCACCGTGTCGATGCTGCACAAATCCGACGTGGTGAGGCGTGTGACCAGAATATCGTCGCGATCAAGCTGGTCGGCGCCATCGACCGGGCGCTGCACGTAATAGGTCGATCCCAACTGATAGACGATCGCGGTCTTGTCGATCACGGTCGACGAACTGACCATCGGCAGATCGATGCAATCCACCGGTTTGCCCGGCACGCGATCCTTCAGCATCTCGGCCAGTTCCTGCTCGCCGGTCAGCCGGGGGCGCGCATCGGCGACCACCGCACCGGCCAGAATCGCCACGACACACCCCAGCGTCAGCATGTGATAGTTGCGAATCATGGCGCGCATCCCTTGCAAGCAACAGCGAACGGTCGCACGCCGGACCTGAACCTAACCTGTCCCGCCCACGGTCAGCCCGTCGATCAGCAGCGTCGGCTGACCAACCCCGGCGGGCACGCTCTGGCCACCCTTGCCACAGATCCCCACGCCTTCGTCGATCGCCATGTCGTTGCCGATCCCGCTGACCCGCGTCAGCACGGTGGGGCCGTCGCCGATCAGCGTGGCACCCTTGATCGGTGCGCCGATCCGGCCATCCTTGACCACATAGGCTTCTGTGCAACTGAACACGAACTTGCCGCTGGTGATATCGACCTGCCCGCCGCCGAACGATTTGGCAAAAATGCCGTTCTTCACGCGCGACAGCAACTCGGCGGGATCGTCGTTGCCCGCACGCATGAACGTGTTGGTCATGCGCGGCATCGGCGCATGGGCATAGTTTTCGCGGCGACCGTTGCCGGTCGGGGCAACCCCCATCAGCCGGGCGTTGAGCCGGTCCTGCATATAGCCCTTGAGAATGCCGTCTTCGATCAGCACGTTTTCCTGCGTCGGGGTGCCTTCATCGTCGATCGACAACGACCCGCGCCGCCCGCCGCCGACTGTGCCGCTCAGGGTGCCGTCGTCGACCACGGTCACGCCGGGGGCCGCCACGCGCTGGCCGATACGGCCCGAAAAGGCGCTGGTGCCCTTGCGGTTGAAATCGCCTTCGAGCCCGTGGCCGACCGCTTCATGCAACAGCACGCCGGGCCAGCCGGGGCCGACCAGCACGGTCATTTCGCCAGCCGGAGCGGCGACCGCCTCCAGATTGACGAGCGCCTGTGCCAGCGCGCTGTCGATCGCGCGGTTCCATGTTTCGGGCAGGAACAGATCGTCATAGAGGCGGCGGCCGCCCAGGCCGAAATTGCCGGTTTCGCGGCGCCCTGCATGTTCGACCACGATGCCGACATTGAGGCGCACCAGCGGACGGATGTCATGCGCGACAAACCCGTCGGCGCGCACGATCTCGACCACCGACCAGCTTCCGGCGAGCGAGGCGGACACTTGCACCACGCGCGGATCGCGCGCCCGCGCGGCGGCATCGATCGATTCAAGCAGGCGCACTTTGGCCTCGAACGGCACGGCGTCGAGCGGCGAGGCATCGGTATAGAGATGGCGATTGCTGGCGCGCGGCGGCGCTGCCGGGGCGGCGCGGGCCGGGTCGAGTAGTTTAAGCGTTTCGCCTGCGCGCGCGATCGCGGCGGCGGAAATTTCGTTGGCGTGGGCAAAACCGGTCATTTCGCCAGAAACACCGCGCAGTCCGAACCCGGAATCGCGCGAATAATCGGCGGTTTTCAGCCGTCCGTCGTCAAACCCGAAGCTCTCGCTGGCGATGAATTGCAAATAGAGCTCGCCATCGTCGCATTGGCCCAGCGCATCCGCGGTCAGGCGGCGGGCGTCATCTGGGGTCAGCAGGCCGGGGCGATAGAGCAGCGAGCGGGGATCGTGTGGTGCGGTCATGGCATGGCATATAGGACGGGATTGCCCCGCTTGCCATGCGGGAATTCAGGCCGCCGCGCTGTTGCGCTCGTCTGCCGGGCCACCTTCGAGGATGAACCGCCGGTCGCAATAGCCGCAATCGGCATAGCCCTTCTCGTCGATTTCGAGCCAGACGCGTGGATGGCCCAGCGCGGATGGCGCAAAGCCGCCGGTCGAGCGGATCTGTCCGGCGCCGTCGCACCAGACTTTGGCAGAAGGGGTATAGCTGGTTTCAGGGGCGTTGCTCATGGCCTTTGCGCTAGCAAACGCAGCGACCGCCGACAAGCGGCTGCAAACCCTTGTTGGGCCTTTACGCCGGGGATGCGACACGGCAGGGAGGGTGTCATGGAATCGATCCCCGCCATCTCAATCCGCAATCTTGTCAAACGCTATGCCCCGGCCGGCAAAGGCCAGGGTGAAGGAAAGCTGGCGCTCGCCGGGGTCAGCCTCGACGTGCCGCGCGGGCAGGTGTTCGGTCTGCTGGGCCCCAACGGCGCCGGCAAATCAACGCTGATCAACACGCTCGCCGGGATGGTCGTCAAGACATCGGGCACGGTTGCGATCTGGGGCCACGACATCGATCATGATCGACGCAATGCCAAGGCGTCGATCGGCATCGTACCACAAGAAGTGGTGTTCGACCCGTTCTTCACGCCGCTCGAAGTGCTGGAAATCCAGGCCGGGCTCTATGGCGTGCCAAAATCGCGTCGCCGCTCGATGGAACTGCTTGAGGCGGTGCATCTGGCCGACAAGGCGCATGCCCATGCGCGCTCGTTGTCGGGCGGGATGCGGCGGCGGTTGCTGATTGCCAAGGCGATGGTGCATTCACCGCCAGTGCTGGTGCTCGACGAACCGACCGCCGGGGTCGATGTCGAATTGCGCCGCCAGTTGTGGGATCTGGTGCGCCAGCTCAACGCCGACGGGGTGACGGTGGTGCTGACGACGCATTACCTGGAAGAAGCCGAAGAGCTGTGCGACCGCATTGCCATCATTAACCATGGCCGGGTGATCACCGACCAGCCGACGCGGGACCTGGTCGACATGGCGCGCGAAAAAGTCGTCGTGCTGACGCTCGATCGGGCGATTGATGCTGCGCCGCAGCATGACCTGTTCCGGCGCAGCACGCTGGTCGCGGAACGGCAAATAGAAATTTCTTATGACAAGGATCTGACCAACGCCGGCGAAGTCATGGCCAAAGTTCAGGCGTTGGGCTGGGGCATTGTCGATGTTACCACGCGCGAAGCTGATCTTGAAGACGTGTTTGTTGCTCTGACCAGCGCCAGTGATAACGGTGATAATGCCATAATTTAAGCAAAGTCGAATGATTAAATCGCGTTAACCAGTCGAGTCGACGGTTTCCAGATCCGATTTCGCGATGCGGCGCCACTTTCCCGCGTGGGCCCGGGCGATCAGCCGACCGCAGGAACGGCAGTTGCCTTCATAGCTCAGGCCGGTCCATTTCACCGAGCGCCGGTTCGGCTTGTGAGAATTGAACAGGCAGGAAAGACGGCCGAAGTGCATGGGATCGTCCAAATGAATTCACTCGAGAAACTTATGTGTTTCTACCTACCATCCCGCACTTGCGAAGGCGAGTGCAAATTTCGTCGGTCAGGCTCCGTTCAGCAGATGTCAATTCAACCAAACATGCATTTTGCACGGGTGGGCGGGAAAAACCGGTTCCCATTTTTTTTCAGGATGGGGTACGCGGGGCACCGTTCGATTGCCCCAGGATCAGGATCAGACAGATTTGACGCAGCATGACGTATTGATCATCGGATCGGGCGCGGCGGGGTTGACCGCCGCGCTGGTGCTGGCGGAGCGGCTGAAGGTGCTGGTGCTGGCCAAAGGCGCGCTCGATGCAGGATCGACCGCCTGGGCCCAGGGCGGCATCGCCGCCGTGCTCGACGATGGCGACACCTTCGAGGATCACATTCGCGACACGATGATCGCAGGCGCCGGGCTCAACCGACGCGAAGCCGTCGAATTCGTGGTGGAGCATGCGCCACAGGCGATCAGCCGGCTGGTCGAACTGGGGGTTCCGTTCAACGCCGAGGCGGGCGCGTTGCATCTGACGCGCGAAGGCGGGCATTCGCACCGCCGGATCGTCCATGTCGATGATGCCACTGGCTTTGCCGTGCAACAGGCGCTGATCAAGGCGGCGCATGATCATCCCAATATCACCTTGCGCCCGCACAGCGTCGCGATCGATCTGGTGACCGACCGCCATCGCGCCGACAGCCAGGATGAACCGGGCAAGTCACGCGGCGGGGCCGGGCGCCGCGTCTGGGGCGTCTATGCGCTCGATGCGCAAAGCGGCAAAGTCGAATGCCATGTTGCGCGCAGCACCATTCTGGCAACCGGCGGGGCTGGGCGCACGTATCTGTTCAGCACCGCGCCGCGCGGTGCCACGGGCGATGGCATTGCCATGGCCTGGCGCGCGGGTGCGCGGGTGTCGAACATGGAATTCATGCAGTTCCACCCGACCTGCCTTTACAACCTCGACGTCAAGAACCTGCTGATCACCGAGGCGGTGCGCGGCGAAGGCGGGCACTTGCTGCTGCCGACCACCGGCGAACGTTTCATGCCCCGGTTTGACCCGCGGGCCGAACTGGCGCCGCGCGACATTGTCGCGCGCGCGATCGATCACGAGATCAAGCGGCTGGGGCTGGACTATGTCCATCTCGACATCAGCCACATGGACCCGGACTTTGTCCGCGGCCACTTCCCCAATATCCACGAACGGTTGCTGGCGCTGGGCATCGACATGACCCGCCAGCCGATCCCGGTGGTTCCGGCGCAGCACTATACCTGCGGCGGTGTGCTGATCGACCTGGCCGGGCGCACCGACCTGGCCGGGCTCTATGCGGTGGGCGAATGTTCGGAAAGCGGGCTGCACGGCGCCAACCGGCTGGCCTCGAACAGCCTGCTCGAATGCTTTGTGTTCGGCGATGCCGCCGCGCACGACATTTTGGCGCGGTGGGACGAATTTCCCCCGGTGCCCGCGATTCGTGCCTGGGATGAAAGCCGCGTGACCGATTCAGACGAGGAAGTGGTGATCAAGCAGAACTGGACCGAACTGCGCCGCTTCATGTGGAATTATGTCGGCATCGTACGCACCAACAAGCGGCTGGAGCGCGCAGCGCACCGCATCAAGCTGCTCAAGGGCGAAGTGAACGAATATTACGACCACTTCCGGGTAACCGCCGACCTGATCGAACTGCGCAATCTGCTCCAGACCGCCGAACTGATCGTGAAAAGCGCGCGCGCCCGCCGCGAAAGCCGCGGCCTGCATTACAACCAGGACTACCCGGCCACCCACCCCGCCGCGCGGGATACGGTTTTGGTTCCCTAGGAACGCGCAGACCCCCCGCCCCGCCTCCCTACCCGACCACCAAGATTACCATTATGGTATGGTGGTCGGGTAGGGAGGCGGGGCGGGGGGTCTGCGTCGCGCGTCAGCGCGACACCATCAAAAATGCCGCGCGATAAAGATCAGCAGCATGGCGCCCAGCACCGAGGCGATGCACCCGGCGCGGCTGACGCCTTCGCCCCACGGGCGCCCGTCACGCCAGCTTGCCGCCAGCCCCGCGACCAGCGACCCGCCGATGCCTAGCAGGATCGTCTTGCCCAACCCCATATGCAGGCTGGCCGGATAGAGCCAGCGTGCCACCAGCCCGGTGATCAGGCCGCCCAAAATCATCGATAACAGATTGAACACCGCGCCTTTGCCCCCCAAGCGAATCCCCGCAGCAACAGCGACGGTGGATAAGCGAACAGGTGGGTCTGGACAGGCTCCTTGTCCACAGTTTCGTTCGGGCACCCGAAATTTTGTCATCCGGCCTGCGATTGGTGCTTGAACTGCCGCTCGGCCCGCGCGTCGCTGCACTGCACAACGACTGTCATCGCGATGAAACGAATCGTGCGTGCGACGAACCGAATCGGGGTTAGGCGCTTTACCCTCTTGTCTCGGAATCTGGTTGAGGCACTATAGGTAGTGGTTGCATTGGCCGGGGACCTCAAGACCTAGTTACAGCCTTGTCGTGACAGTCTGTGTCACGAAACGGCGATGGCACGTCCGTGCTGGCGCCGGGGGGATGTGTTGACTTGGCTCTGGCGGGTGCCTGACCGGCAAATTTATTCATGGTTTGTTCCGAATTGTGGTACGCATTCGGACCCGGCCAGTGAGTCGCAATTTTGAATCCGCCAGGGTCCTGCACGGGGGTCTGGCAACAGCATATTCGGGGATTTTGGCGTGGATTTCAGGACTGGTGACGACGCAGCGGCGCAAGACGGGGCCCAGGGCGGGCTGGGCCTCGAAGATCATCGTCCAGGCGATGACCGTGCAGGCCATGCGGATGCGGCGCAATCAGGCACGGAAAAGGCTCTGGGCTTTATGACGAAGGATCTTGCGGCCGAGGCGCTGGTGGCCTCTGCGCTGGCGGCTGCGACGCGTCCGCGTGAAGAAGAGGATTCCAAGGCGGTGCACGCACGCCGCTTTGCGATCACCACCGACCCTGCGCGCGATGCGCTGTTGACCGTGTTCGGCAAGGACACGCTCGACGATCGCTATCTGTTGCCCGGCGAAAGCTACCAGGATCTGTTCGCGCGGGTTGCCGCCGCCTATGCCGACGATGCCGGCCATGCCCAGCGGCTCTATGATTATATTTCCCGCCTGTGGTTCATGCCCGCCACCCCGGTCCTGTCCAACGGCGGCACCGGTCGCGGCCTGCCGATCTCGTGCTATCTCAATTCGGTCGAAGACAGCCTCGAAGGCATTGTGGCCACCTGGAACGAAAATGTCTGGCTGGCCGCGCGCGGCGGCGGCATCGGCACGTATTGGGGCAAAGTGCGCGGCATCGGCGAAAACGTCGGCCTGAATGGCAAGACCAGCGGCATCATTCCGTTTGTGCGCGTGATGGACAGCCTGACGCTGGCGATCTCGCAAGGTTCGCTGCGTCGTGGCTCGGCGGCCTGCTATCTTGACGTGTCGCACCCCGAAATCGAGGAATTCCTCGAAATCCGCAAACCCAGCGGCGATTTCAACCGCAAGGCGCTCAATCTGCACCACGGCGTGCTGTTGACCGACGATTTCATGGAAGCGGTGCGCGACGGGCGCGAATTCGAACTGAAAAGCCCCAAGGACGGCGCCGTGCGCGGCAAAGTCGATGCCCGCGCGCTGTTCCAGAAACTGGTCGAAGTGCGTCTGGCCACCGGTGAGCCCTATATCGTGTTTTCCGACACGGTGAACCGCATGATGCCCAAGCATCACCGCGATCTGGGGCTCAAGGTCTCGACCTCGAACTTGTGTTCGGAAATCACCCTGCCCACCGGGCGCGACCACCTTGGCAACGATCGCACCGCGGTATGCTGCCTGTCGTCGCTCAATCTCGAAACCTGGGACGAATGGCACGAAGACAAGCGCTTCGTCGAAGACGTGCTGCGGTTCCTCGACAACGTGCTGCAGGATTTCATCGAACGCGCGCCAGACGAAATGGCCCGTGCCAAATATTCCGCCGCGCGTGAACGCTCGGTCGGCATGGGGGTGATGGGTTTCCACTCGTTCCTGCAGAAAAAGGGCATCGCCTTCGAAAGCGCGATGGCCAAGGCGTGGAACCTGAAAATGTTCCGCCACATCGCCTCGCGCGCCGATGAAGCCTCGCTGCTGTTGGCGCAGGAACGCGGGCCCTGCCCCGATGCCGCCGACATGGGCGCGATGCAGCGCTTTTCGTGCAAGATGGCGATCGCGCCGACCGCCTCGATCTCGATCATCTGCGGCGGCACCTCGGCCTGTATCGAGCCGATCCCGGCCAACATCTATACCCACAAGACGCTGTCCGGCTCGTTTGTGGTGAAGAACCCCTATCTCGAAAAGCTGCTGCAATCGAAATCAAAGGATTCCACCAATGTGTGGAACTCGATCCTTGAACACAACGGTTCGGTGCAGCACCTCGATTTTCTGTCTCCTGAGGAAAAGGGCGTCTACAAGACCAGCTTTGAAATCGATCAGCGCTGGCTGCTCGAATTCGCGGCCGATCGCACGCCCTATATCGACCAGGCCCAGTCGCTGAACCTCTATATTCCCGCCGATGTCGACAAGTGGGACTTGCTGATGTTGCACTATCAGGCATGGGAAAAAGGCATCAAATCGCTCTATTACCTCCGCTCGAAATCGGTGCAGCGCGCCGGGTTCGCCGGTGGGGTCGAAGCCGACAACACCGCCGATGCGCCCGTGATCGAACTGCAACAGACCGATTACGAGGAATGCCTGGCCTGCCAGTAAGGGCAGGCCGGTGGCCGGGTGCGCAAGCGTGCCCGGCTTTACCCGGTCCGTGGTTTCATTGTCTGCTCTATCGAGGCGTCGCCGTGATCCGTCCATTTCATGCCATGGCCAAGGGTCCATTACGCGTCGCGACGTTTGTCCGCTTGCCGTCGTCTGCTTGTCCAGTTATTATTGCGACCAATTCGCAATATCAAAAGGCAAGAGACTCGCATGCGCAAGTGGCACCGCTGGCTTTCGGCATTCTTTTCCGTGTTTCTCCTGTGGATCGCCGTGACCGGTGTGCTCAGCCAGATCGTGCCCTTGCTGGGGCCGCGCGAGGCGCATCGCGCGCCCGCGGCAGGATCGCCACCGGCCTTCGTCTGTCCGCCAGACTATCTCTGCCGTCCCAAGCCAAAACCGGGCGATCCACGCGCACTGGTCGGGTTTTTGCACCATCTCCACTCGGGCGAAAGCTTTGGCCCGCTGGGCGTGGCGGTGGCCACCTTGTCCGGTTTCGCAATGGTGTTCTTCAGCTTTTCGGGCCTGTGGCTCTACATCCAGATGTGGCGCCACCGTCACCGGCGCAACCAGACGCCGCGCTGGTTCTGGAAATAGCCCCACGCTGCGCGGTCCCGGATTCATGATTCACACCCGGCAGACCCGATGGGTCCGCCGGGCATTGCCGTTTTCGCCCACAGCGAACCCCTTGCACGATATTCTTTTCTTCGGAGTACCCCGCCATGTCCCTTCTCGAAGCCCGCAAGACCTACAAGCCGTTTGAATATCCGTGGGCATACGAGTTCTGGAAACGGCAGCAGCAGGTCCACTGGATGCCCGAGGAAGTGCCGTTGGGCGAAGATTGCCGTGACTGGGCGCAGAACATCAGCGAACACGAACGCAACCTGCTGACGCAGATATTTCGCTTCTTCACCCAGGCCGATGTCGAGGTGCAGGACTGCTATCACGAAAAATATGGCCGGGTGTTCAAACCGACCGAAATCAAGATGATGCTGGCCGCGTTTTCCAACATGGAAACCGTCCACATCGCGGCCTATTCGCACTTGCTCGACACCATCGGCATGCCCGAAAGCGAATATGGCATGTTCCTCGAATACGAGGAAATGAAGGCCAAGCACGATTACCTGCAACAGTTCGGCGTCGATACCGATGAAGACATTGCCCGCACCCTGGCGATGTTCGGCGGGTTTACCGAGGGGCTGCAACTGTTCGCATCGTTCGCCATGCTGATGAACTTCCCCCGCTTCAACAAGATGAAGGGCATGGGCCAGATCGTCACCTGGTCGGTGCGCGATGAATCGCTGCACTGCGAAGGCATCACGCGTCTGTTCCACGCTTTTGTCCAGGAACGCGGCTGCCTGACCAAGGCGGTCAAGGAAGACATCATCGATTGCTGCCAGAAAACCGTCCGGCTGGAAGACGCGTTCATCGACCTCGCGTTCGAACAGGGGCCCGTACCCGGCATGTCGGCCAAGGAAATCAAGCGTTACATCCGCTACATCGCCGACTGGCGGCTGGGCCAGCTCGGCTTCCAGCCGATCTATATGATCGAAGACCATCCGCTGCCGTGGCTTGCCCCGCTGCTTAACGGAGTCGAACACGCCAACTTCTTCGAAACCCGTGCGACCGAATATTCCAAGGCCGCCACGCGCGGCAATTGGAATGAAGTGTGGTCCTCGTTCGACAGCCGGCGCAAGGCGAACAAGGCTGCCGCCAATACCGAACTGAGCGGCGAAGTGTCGCTGGACATGTTCAACGCCGCCGGGATCGCCGCCGAATAACGGTCCCGCGTTGACATAAAAAAGGCCCGGTCTGCTGGTGCAGACCGGGCTTTTATTATGTCAACGGCAGGTGTCCCTGCCGTTGAAGACGGTACCGGCCCGCTCCCCCACCCGACCACCCTATTACAGGTATCCTATGGGTGGTCGGGTGGGGGAGCGGGCCGGTATCGTCTTCAAAATTCGCTCTTCCGCGAATTTTCAGTCAGACCTTTACGCCTCGTCGGTATTCGGCGCGGGTGCGGTGCCGTCGGCCTTGCCCTTGCGGCTCTTTTTCTTGACCACTTTGGGCGCGGCCGGGGTCAGCTCGAAGGACATGGCGTCGTCCTTCAGGCTGACATGGACTTCGCCGCCATTGGCCAGTTTGCCGAACAGCAACTCCTCGGCGAGCGGTTTCTTGACCTTTTCCTGGATCACGCGGCCCATCGGACGCGCACCATAGAGCCGGTCATACCCCGCCTTGGCCAGCCAGGCACGGGCATCGCTGTCGAACTGGATATGCACGTTCTGGTCGGCCAGTTGCAGTTCGAGCTGCAGGATGAACTTGTCGACCACGCGGCTGACCACTTCGGGCGGCAGATATCCGAACGGCACGATCGCATCGAGCCGGTTGCGGAATTCCGGGGTGAACAGGCGCTTGACCGCTTCGTCCCCGGCATCGGCCTTGGACACATCGCCGAACCCGATGCCGTTGCGGGTCATGTCCGACGCGCCCGCGTTGGTGGTCATGATCAGCACGACATTGCGGAAATCGACCGTCTTGCCGTGGTGATCGGTCAGTCGGCCATTATCCATCACCTGCAACAGGATGTTGAACAGATCGGGATGCGCCTTTTCGATTTCATCGAGCAACAGCACGCAATGCGGTTGCTGGTCGATGGCGTCGGTCAGCAACCCGCCCTGGTCAAACCCGACATAGCCCGGAGGGGCACCGATCAGGCGGCTGATCGAATGGCGTTCCATATATTCGGACATGTCAAAGCGTTGCAGCGGAATGCCCATGATCTGGGCCAGGCTGCGCGCCACTTCGGTCTTGCCGACGCCGGTCGGGCCGGAGAACAGGAATGAACCGATCGGCTTATCGGGGTCGCGCAGGCCCGCACGGCTCAGCTTCATGGCACTCGACAGCACCTCGATCGCCTTGTCCTGACCGAACACCAGCCGTTTCAGATCGCGGTCGAGGTGTTCGAGCACCCGCTTGTCGTCGGAACTGACCGATTTGGGCGGAATGCGTGCCATCGTCGCGATGACCTGTTCGATCTCGCGCGCGGTGATCGTCTTCTTGCGCTTTGACGGCGGCACCAGCATCTGCATCGCGCCGACTTCGTCGATCACATCGATCGCCTTGTCGGGCAATTTGCGGTCGTTGATATAGCGCGCCGACAGCTCGACCGCGCTCTTGATCGCATCGGGGGTGTATTTGACCTTGTGGTGTTCCTCGAACGCGGTGCGCAGGCCCTTGAGGATCTTGATGGTGTCTTCGACGCTGGGTTCGTTGACATCGATCTTCTGGAACCGGCGCAGCAGCGCGCGATCCTTTTCAAAGTGGTTGCGGAATTCCTTGTAGGTGGTCGAGCCGATGCAGCGGATCGCCCCGCTCGACAGCGCCGGCTTGAGCAAGTTCGAGGCATCCATCGCCCCGCCGCTGGTCGCGCCCGCGCCGATCACGGTGTGGATTTCATCGATGAACAGGATCGCGTGCGGCATCTTTTCCAGTTCGCCCACCACCTGTTTCAGGCGTTCCTCGAAATCGCCGCGATAGCGCGTGCCGGCCAGCAGGCTGCCCATGTCGAGCGAATAGATCACCGCCTGCGACAGCACCTCGGGCACTTCGCCTTCGACGATCTTGCGCGCCAGACCTTCGGCGATCGCGGTCTTGCCGACGCCGGGATCGCCCACATAGAGCGGGTTGTTCTTGGACCGGCGGCACAGGATCTGGATCGTGCGATCAACTTCGGGCCCGCGCCCGATCAGCGGATCGACTTTGCCCAGCAGCGCCTTTTCGTTGAGATTGACGCAGAACTGGTCGAGCGCGGAATCCTTCTTGTTGCTCTTGGCTTCCTGCTTTTCCTCGGGTTTGGGAGCTTCCTCCTCGGCACCCTTGGGGGTGCGGCTGTCGACCTGGCGACCGCCCTTGCCGATGCCGTGGCTGATATAGCTGACCGCGTCGAGCCGGCTCATGTCCTGCTGCTGCAGGAAATAGACCGCATAGGAATCGCGCTCGGAAAACAGCGCAACCAGCACGTTGGCGCCGGTCACGGTATCCTTGCCCGACGATTGCACGTGCAGGATCGCGCGCTGGATCACCCGCTGGAACCCGGCGGTGGGTTGCGGATCGGCCTTGTCCTGCGTTTTCAGCGACTGGTATTCCTGATCGAGATACTGGCGCACGACATCGCCGAGATCGCCCAGATCGACCCCGCAGGCCTGCATGACCTGGCTGGCGTCGGGATCGTCGATCAGCGCCAGCAACAAGTGCTCGAGCGTGGCATATTCGTGGCTGCGCTCCGAAGCATTGGCGAGCGCAGCGTGGAGCGTCTTTTCAAGGCTTTGGGCAAAACTGGGCATGGGCGCGCTCTTCAGACAGGCATCCGGCCACAAAGACCGGCTGCCGGGTGGAATCCCGGTGGGGACAATTGCACATCATGGTCTAGGCCACGGGTATTAACCGGGGCTAAACCACGATCTGCGCGATAGTGCCCGTATCGGCGGGCAGCGGCAGAATGGGTCACGTCGCGACACGCGGCGTGCGTTCGCAAAACCATATGGGAATGCCGCCCGGGGTTGAGAAGGGCGGCGCCGATCATGCTGTGCGATCCCCGGGCGGGGGATTGGCGGGGCGGGCAAACAGCGCATCGGCGGCGGCGCGGTGCGACTGGGCCCGGTCGCGGTGGGCGACGATGCGCGCGATCTCGGTTTCCAGCAGCCGAATGCGTTCGCCCAGTTCGTCGACCGAAAGATGGTCGAGCGATTCCCTTGCCAGTTGGCTGGCCAGATCCCCAAGCGGGCGCGGGCGATCGTCAATGTCCATTGTGGGTCACAATGTGGCGCCTTGGTTCTTGCTGTCAACCGGTCGTGTGGGTAGGGGGGTGAAAGGATTCCCATGTGGGGGGAAACCACTAGCATGTCTGCAAATTCCGATTTTCTTTCCGGCGCCCCGGCGCCGACGATGCTGGCTATCGGTATCGCCTCTCCCGGCGGGCCCGAAGTGCTGCGCGCGCAAACGCTGCCCGTCCCGGTACCGGGGCCGGGGCAAGTGCTGATTCGTGTGGCCCATGCGGGGGTCAACCGGCCCGATGTGGTGCAGCGGCAGGGATTCTACCCGCCCCCGCCCGGCGCCTCGCCGATCCCGGGGCTGGAGGTTTCGGGCCATGTCGTCGCGGTGGGCGAGGGGGTTGCCAATCCCCTGGTTGGCACGCCCGTCGCCGCGCTGGTCAACGGCGGCGGCTATGCGCAGTTCTGTCTGGCCGAGGCGGGGCATTGCCTGCCAGTGCCTGAAACGCTGTCGCTGGCCGAAGCGGCGGCCTTGCCCGAAACGCTGTTTACGGTGTGGCACAATGTGTTCGAACGCGCCTATGCGCGCGATGGCGAAACGATCCTGGTGCATGGCGGCACCAGCGGCATCGGCACGATGGCGATCACGCTGGCGCGGCTATTCGGGCTGACCACGATCGTCACTTGCGGCAGCGCCGACAAGTGCGCACGCGCGCTGGCGCTCGGCGCCGATCACGCGATCGATTACAAGGCCGCCGATTTCGTCGCCGAAGTCGCCGCGATCACCGGGGGCAAGGGGGTCGAGGTGGTGCTCGACATGGTGGCGGGCGACTATGTGCCGCGCAATCTCAAATGTCTGGGCGCCGATGGCCGCCATGTCACGATCGCGGTGCAGGGCGGGGTGCGCGCCGAAATCAACATGGCTGACGTGATGATGCGGCGGCTGATGCTGACCGGATCGACCCTGCGCGCGCGCAGCAACGCGTTCAAGGCCGCGCTGGCGCTGGAAATCGCCGAAAACGTCTGGCCTCTGGCGGGCGAGGGCCTGTTGCGCCCGGTGATGGACACCAGCTTCCCCTTGCTCGATGCCGCCGCCGCGCATGTGCGGATGGAATCGGGGGGCCATGTCGGCAAGATCGTGCTGGACGTGTCGGTCTGAATTCAGCTTGCCGTTTGGGCATAGCTGGCCTACATCGCAAAAGTCGAGGCCGCTCCGCAAGGGGCGGCCCTTATTGTTTCCGCTCGTTTTCAAAAGAGGTTCTCGTGAGCCAGCAGCCCACGTATCCGTTGATGCCACATGCCACGGCATCGTGGCTGGTCGACACCACCGCGTTGACTTTCGAACAGATCGCGGATTTCTGTGGCCTGCACATTCTTGAAGTGCAGGCGATGGCCGACGATCTGGCCGGGTCGAAATACACCGGGCGCGATCCGGTCCATTCGGGCGAATTGACCCAGGCCGAAATCGAACGCGGCCAGGCCAATCCCGACTATCGGCTGAAGATGCAGCGCGCGCCGCTGTCGATCAGCCGTACCAAGGGCCCGCGCTATACCCCGGTGTCAAAGCGCCAGGACAAGCCCGACGGGATCGCCTGGATCTTGCGCCACCATCCGGAAATTTCCGATGCCCAGGTGGGCAAGCTGATCGGCACCACGCGCAACACCATCGCCGCGATCCGCGATCGCAGCCACTGGAACATTGCCAACATCAACCCCAAGGACCCGGTCACGCTGGGCCTGTGTTCGCAACGCGAGCTTGATGCGCTGGTGGCCAAGGCCGCCAAGCGGTCGGGCATCGAGGACGAAGACATCAACGACAACCGCCTCGGCACCGACCGCGACGCGCTGATCGAGGAACTGCGCGCCGAGCGTCAGGCCCACACCCGCGCCGCCGCCGAAGCCGCACAGGAAGCCGAAGCCGCCGCATGGCTCGCCCAGCGCCGCGCCGAAGGCCGTTCCGACAGCTAAGCCGCACGGGCATGACGTCATCAAAAAAGGGGGCGATCCGGCATGCGGATCGCCCCCTTTTTGATGGCCGATCGTCGTTGATCAGCCGATCAGCGCCAGCCCCGGACTGCCCGCACCATCGCGGCGGGCGAAGTGGCCTTCGACATTGGCGCCCTGTTCAACGGTCAGCGCGTCATAGCGCACGTCGCCGCGCACCGTGGCAGTGCGCAGGATCACCACCTGGGCGGCTTCGATCGGGCCTTCTACCGTGCCAGACAGGCGCACGGCCTCGGCGCTGATCGATCCGCGGATTGTGCTGCTTTCGCCCTGGACCAGCGATTTGCAGGTGACATCGCCCTCGATCGTGCCGTCGATATGCAGATCGGCCTCGGCGCGCAGGCTGCCGCGCAGCACCAGATCGGCACCGAGCACCGAAAAGCTGGCATCCTGGCCACGGCTAGCCATGGTGGGCGTCCCTTCCGACGACGTGGTTTTCCGGGAAAACATGCGGGAACGGGGCCTCCAGAAACGGGCGCGGATTGACCGGACGGTCGTTGATGCGAACTTCGAAATGCAGATGTGGCCCGGTCGACCGGCCGGTGCTGCCGATCAGGCCGATCGGCGTGCCTGCGGTGACCGGTTGTCCCATGTGCGTGGTGATCCGCGACATATGCGCATAGCGCGTGACCAATCCGTGACCGTGGCTGATCTCGACGCAATTGCCATAGCCCTGGCGCTGTCCGGCAAAGCTGACCGTTCCGGCGGCGGCGGCATAGATTGGCGCACCCTTGGGGCCCTTGAAATCGAGCCCCGGGTGGAACGCGGCGCCACCCTCGATCGGATCGGTGCGTACGCCGAAACCCGACGAGATATATTGGAAACTGGCCGGCATGGCATTGGGGATATGCGCCAGGCCGGTGTTCATCGCGCTCATCTGGCCCAGGCTGGCGGCCAGCCGCAGGAACCGCGGATCGACCCCCGCGCCCAGCCGGATCAGCGGCCCGCCTTCGGCGCGGGCATCATCGGCGATCACGGTGGCCGGGTTCAGCCCAACCTTGCGGATCGCCCCGCTGGCGGCGCGCGCGCGATCATCGGCAAACCGGGTCAGGCGTTCGGCAAAGGCGATCTGGCGCGCCTCGATCCGCGCCAACGGCGCCGCCTCGGGCATTTGCAGTGAAATCTTGTGCACGGTCCTGGCGGTTTCGCCCGAACTGTCGCTGACGGTGCCTTTGGGCAGGGTGTCGGGGATCGGGCCGATCACGCCCTGGACCGCCTTTTCGAGGAAATCCTGCCGCCGCTTCAGATCGCCCGCCACCGCATCGAGATTGGCGCGATAGCGCGATACGCGACTTTCGGCGCTGGCCACGGCGGCCTCGCGCGTCAGCAGCGATTGGCGATTCGATCCGGCCAGAATCTGGCCGACCAGCGCCCAGCCCAGCACGCCGATCCACAGCAGCACGGCCAGCGCGACGCCACCGGCCACACTCGCCTGCAACCGCGTCGACACGCGCAGAAACCGCACATGCCCTTCGCTGCGCATGAAGAATTCGCGGTTGGGAAACCACCGCACCAGCCGCGCCGCGATGCGCGCGCGCGCATCCAGCCAGGCCTGCTCCATACGCACCAGCACAAACGCCGATGGCGCACGCGTCTTCCCGCGTTTTTTCACGTCGATGCGACCTGGCAAGCGGGCGACCCCTGGCTTTCACTCTCCGGCGGCCATTGCTGCGCCCCCGCGCAGAACAGTCCCACCCCACGCCGCGCCGCATAGGCGGGTCGGGACCGTGGGGCACTAGCGCATGGCGCTGGAATCGGTGGACCGTGCCGGATCAACGCTCAATCGAACCGGACCGGACTGAATCCAGTCACCGGGGTCTGCGCACAAGCCGGCGACTCGGATGGGTGTCGCGCGACTCGCGGGGGCTGACACACTGGCACCGGCATGATAGGCCTCGGCACATGGCTACTACCCTTGATCACCCCGCCCAAACCGGGGCAGAAAGCGTTATCGAACTGGTCCATGGACTGGCGCGCGAGGCAAAGGCGGCACAGGCCGTGCTGGCGCGGATGCCCGCATCGGCGCGCGAACGCGGTTTGTTGCTGGCGGCAGATGCCTTGCGACGGGCGGCGCCCGACGTGCTGGCGGCCAATGCGCGCGATGTTGCGGCGGCCGAGGCCAATGGCCTGTCGGGCGCGCTGCTCGATCGCTTGCGGCTCGATGCCAAACGGCTCGACGCAGTGGCGAGTGCCGTTGGCGACGTGGCGGTGCTGCCCGATCCGACCGGCGCGGTGATCGATCGCGCAACGCGGCCCAACGGCATGGTGCTCGAACGCGTGCGCATTCCGATCGGGGTGATCGGGATCATTTATGAAAGCCGCCCGAATGTCACCGCCGATGCGGCCGCGCTGTGCGTGCGGGCGGGCAACGCGGTGCTGTTGCGCGGCGGCAGCGAGGCAGTGCAGTCGAATCGCGCGATCCATGCCGCGCTGGTCGAAGGGCTGGTGGCGGGCGGCGTGCCGGCCGCTGCGGTGCAGCTTCTGCCGACGCAGGACCGCGCCGCAGTCGGCGCGTTGCTCGGCGCGGCGGGCCTGATCGACATGATCGTGCCGCGCGGGGGCAAAAGCCTGGTGGCGCGCGTCCAGTCCGATGCACGCGTGCCGGTGCTGGCGCATCTAGATGGCAACAATCACACCTTTGTCGATCGCTCGGCCGATCCGGCGATGGCCAGCGCGATCGTGCGCAACGCCAAATTGCGCCGCACCGGTATCTGCGGCGCAATGGAAACCCTGCTGATCGATGCCTGCTACCCCGATCCGCACGGGCTGGTCGAACCGCTGATCGCGGCGGGGTGCGAATTGCGTGGCGACGCGCGCGCGCGGGCGATCGATCCGCGGATCCTGCCCGCCACCGACGCCGATTGGGACACCGAATATCTCGAAGCGATCCTGGCCGTCAAAGTGGTCGACGGGCTGGACGAGGCTTTGGCGCATATCGCGGCGCATGGATCGGGGCATACCGATGCCATTGTCGCCGCCGATCCGGAAGTGACCGAACGGTTCCTGGCCGAAGTCGACAGCGCCATCGTGATGGCCAACGCGTCGAGCCAGTTTGCCGATGGCGGCGAATTCGGGCTGGGCGCGGAAATCGGCATTGCCACCGGGCGCTTGCACGCGCGCGGGCCGGTCGCGGTCGAAGGCCTGACCACCTACAAGTGGCTGGTGCGTGGCACCGGCCAGATCCGGCCCTGACCAGACGCCTGATCGGGCTGCTGGGCGGCAGTTTCAATCCGGCGCATGCGGCGCATCGCCGGATCAGCCTGCATGCGCGCGCCGCGCTCGGGCTGGATGAAGTGTGGTGGCTGGTGTCGCCCGGCAATGTGCTGAAACCGGTCGAGGGGATGGCGGCGCTGGGCGCACGGGTGGCGGGCGCACGCAAGATGGCGCGCCGCGCGCCGATTCGGGTCAGCGCGATCGAGGCCGAACTGGGCACGCGCTATACCGTCGATACCTTGGCGCGGCTGCAGCGGCGATACCCCAATTTCCGCTTTGTCTGGCTGATGGGGGCCGACAATCTGGCGCAGTTTCACCGTTGGCGCGCCTGGCGCACGATCGCGCGGATGATGCCGATTGCGGTAATCGCGCGTCCGGGCTATGATGGCGCCGCCGTGGCGAGCCCCGCCATGGTCTGGCTGCGCCGCTGGCGCCGGCGGCTCGGGCAGGACAGGTTGGTTCCGGATGCTTCCGGTTCCCGCCGATTTGGCGCAAGGCGGGATACCCCGGCGCTGTATCAATTGCGATTCGATCCCGATCCCCTGTCGGCCACGGCGATCCGCGCCGCCGACCCGGATTGGCATCGTCGCATTCCTGCCTCGGCTCCGCGCGACATGCTGACATTCCGCCTGGTCCGCCCGGGAAAGGCCCTTTCGTCGTCGCGAAAGGCCCGATCCTGAACGGGACCGTTCCTTTGGTCGTTCGCCGCGATGGCGAGCCACCTGTCGCGTACGTTATTTTTGGATCTGCTACCCCATGACTGCCACCAACCACGGAGACCATCCTCCCCACATGACCAACGTCCAACCGATCCTGGCCGAAGCCAGCACCGCCCCACGCCCCACCCCGGCCACCCTGCTCGATCTGATCCTGCAATCGCTCGACGATGACCAGGCGCTCGAAGTGGTGACGATCCCGCTCGAAGGGAAAAGCAGCATCGCCGATCACATGGTGATCGCGTCGGGCCGTTCGACCCGACAAGTGGCGACGATGGCGCAAAAGCTGGCCGAACGGGTCAAACACGGCGGTTATGGCCATTCGCGTATCGAGGGCCTGCCGGCTGCCGACTGGGTGCTGGTCGATACCGGCGACGTGGTGGTGCATGTGTTCCGCCCCGAAGTGCGTTCGTTCTACAATCTGGAACGGATGTGGGCCTTTGGCGACCAGGGCGCCGCGTAACACATAAAAACCGGTATTTCCGGTTGTGGCCAATCTCGGCTAGGACCGGGTGATGCTGTTGCACGTCATCGCCCGGGGCAAGATCGGCCGCTCACCCGAGGCGGACATGGTCGATCGCTATGCCCGGCGCATGGCGACCGGCGCGCTGGGCCCGTTGCGCGTGACCGAACTGCCCGATCGGGGCGGCCAACCGCCTCCTGTACCGGCCGGGCCAGTGCGCACGGTGGTGCTCGATGAACGCGGGCGGCAACTGGGCTCATCCGAATTTGCCCGCGTGCTCGAACGCTGGCGCGATGACGGGGTGCGCGAGGCGCGCTTTCTGATCGGCGCCGCCGATGGCCATGACGAGGCGCAGCGCGGTGCGGCCGATCTGCTGCTCGGCTTCGGGGCGATGACCTGGCCGCACATGCTGGCGCGGGTCATGCTGGTCGAACAGTTGTGGCGCGCGACCAGCATCGTGTCGGGCCATCCCTATCATCGCGAGGGCTGAGGCAGCGTGTCGATCCTGCACCCAGACGCGGTTGGCACAGACAAAGCCCCGCCCCTCAGGGGAGGGGTTGGGGAGGGGTGTGCGAAGCGGGCGATGGTGCGTGTCGATCCGGCGTCGCACACCCCCACCCAACCCTCCCCCAGCAGGTGGAGGGCTTTGCGGTTTGCTTGGCTGGGGCCGGTCTTGCCGATTCTGGCCCTTGCCATGGTGGCGGGCGCGGCCTGGGCACTCGATGCGCCCTATGCCGATCGCGGCGAGGCGGGTGCGGCGCTGGGCGACGCGACACGCGCGCTGTCCGACGCACAGGCACGCGTCGCCCGGCTCGATCACGAAGCCGCCGCCGCCACACAGGCTGCCGATCGCACCGCGCGCGACGCCGCCGCCACCGCCGCACGAATCCAGCAGGCCCAGGCCGAGATCGGTCTGGCGCGGGTGCGCATCGCGGTGATCGATCGTGACCGGCAGGATCTGCGCGACCGCATCGCGCGGCGCGAACAGCCGCTGGTGCGGCTGACCGCGGCCTTGCAGATGATGGCGCGTCGCCCGCTGGCGTTCAGCCTGATGCGCGCCGACTCCTTGCGCGAAACGGTGTGGTTGCGTGCCACGCTCGAAACGATGCTGCCCGAAGTCGCGCAGCGCACCGCCGCCTTGCGCGCCGAAATTGCGCATGGGCGCCAGTTGCAGGATCAGGCACGCGCGCTGGCCGCAAGTCTGGGGCAAAGCGAGCGCGATCTGGCCGCGCGGCAGCAGCAACTGGTGATGCTCGAAAGCCATCAGCGCATCGCCAGCCGGGCGGCGGTGGGCAATGCCGGTCGCGAATCCGACCGTGTGCTCGCGCTGGCCGAACAGACGCGTGATCTGGGTGCGCTGGTTACCCGGCTGGAGGCGGACGATGCGCTGGCCGGGCGGCTCGCCGCGCTGCCCGGGCCCCTGCCGCGCCCGGCCGATCTGGGCCGTGCCGCGCCCGTGGCCGGCCATCTGTTGCAGATCGAACAGGTCAGCGCGGGGCCACCGGTGCTGCGGTTTTCCGGGTTGCTGCCGGTCGCCGGGCGCCTGCTGAGCGGATTTGGCGAAACCGGCCCGACCGGGCCGCAACATGGCATCGTGCTGGCGCCCGCTGGCCTCGCCCAGGTGGTTGCCCCGGCTGCGGGGCGGGTGGCGTTTGCCGGGGCCTATCGCGGTTATGCCCATATCGTGATCATCGCGCACGATGGCGGGTGGTCGTCGCTGATCACCGGGCTGGGGCGGATCGATGTCGCGGTGGGCGAATCGATCGTCCAGGGCGCGCCGCTGGGGGTGGCCGAACCGGGCCATCCGCGCATGACGGTCGAATTGCGCAAGGATGGCGCCCCGGTCAACCCGATGGAATACCTGCATCCCTGATCGCAGGGGCGTGCCCAAACCGATCGAATGCACGCTTACCCAATCGCCTATCTGGTATTCATGCGATTGCAGCGTTACATGCATGGGACGAAGCGCCCCAATGCAGCGACAGACGTGCTGCGACAGAACTTTATCGAAAGTCCCCCATGGCGAAACGCCTTACGCTTGCCTTGCGTGCCACTGCCCTTGCCACTGCCATTGCGCTCGTTCCGGTGGCGACCGCCGGGCTGGCGGCGATCGATGCGCGATCGGGTCCGGGATTTGGCCGCCTGATCGCGGTCTACGACAAAGTCAAAGCCGACTATGTCGACCCGGTCGATGATGACAAGCTGATCAAGGGCGCGATCAACGGCATGCTGGCCTCGCTCGATCCGCACAGTTCCTATCTCGATGCGCGCGATTTCACCAATCTCAAGACCCAGACCGAAGGGTCCTACGGCGGTCTGGGGTTGACCGTGTCGATGGAAGACGGCGCGGTAAAGGTGATCGCGCCGACCAAGGGCAGCCCCGCCGACAAGGCCGGGGTGAAGGCTGGCGATTTCATCACCCACCTCGATGGCAAGCTGATCTATGGCGGCACGCTGGACGATGCGGTCGATCAGATGCGCGGTGCGCCCGGCACGTCGGTGCGGCTGACTCTCTATCGCGCCGGCCGCGACGATCCCATCGATGTGACCATCACGCGCCAGATCATCGAGCTGCGTCCGGTCGATTTCAAGGTGGTGAACGGCGTCGGCGTGATCTCGGTGTCAAGCTTCAGCGCCAATGTCGCAACGCAAGTCAACGATGCCTGGGCCAAAGTGCGGGCCGAGACCGGTGGCAAGCCGGCGGGACTGATCCTCGATCTGCGCGGCAACCCCGGTGGCCTGCTCGATGAAGCGGTGGCGCTGTCCGACTTGTTCCTCGATCACGGCACGATCGTGTCGCAGCGCGGCCGGTACTCGCGCGATACCGAGACCTATACCGCCACCCCCGGCGATATCGCGCGGGATCTGCCGCTGGTCGTGCTGATCGACGAAGGGTCGGCCTCTGCCTCGGAAATCGTCGCCGGGGCGCTGCAGGACCAGCACCGCGCGGTGATCATGGGGCAGCGCAGTTTCGGCAAGGGCAGCGTGCAGACGCTGATCCCGCTCGACAAGGACACCGCGCTGAAATTGACCACCGCGCGCTATTACACCCCGTCGGGCCGCTCGGTGCAGGAAGGCGGGATTACCCCCGATATCGCCGTGCCGCAGATTTCCGACCCCGATCTGCGCAAACGCGCGGCGCGGTCCTATCGCGAAAGCGATCTGCGCGGGCACCTGGTCAACGAGATCAAGGACGACAAGGAACTGGAAAAGGACACCATTGACGATCCCCGGTTCAAGATGACGCCCGAACAGCTCAAGGCCAAGTCGATCGACGATTTCCAACTGTGGTACGCGCTGCAGACGATCGGCCGCGCCACTCCGGCGGCGCTTGCCGCGCGCAAGCACTAGGGCGGGGCCGATGACGCTGCGTCTTTCGCGCACGCTGGCCGTGCTCGTGCCCGCAGGGGCGATGGCGACCGCGCTGGTCGCGCAATATGGCTATGGCCTGGCGCCGTGCGAGATGTGCTGGTGGCAGCGTTATGCGCATATTGCCGCGCTGGTGCTGGCGCTGGGCGCCTGGATCGCGCGCGATGCGCGCGCGGTGCGCACGCTGGTCTGGCTGGCGGTGCTGGCGATTGCGGTCAGCGGGCTGATCGGCGGCTTTCACGCCGGGGTCGAATACCACTGGTGGCAAGGGCTGACGAGCTGTTCGACCTCGCGGCTCAGCGGCGATCCGCTCGATGCGATCATGAATGCGCCCGTCATCCGGTGCGACGTGGCAGCCTGGACGCTGTTCGGGATCAGCATGGCGGGATACAACTGCATTGGATCGCTGACGGCGGCGGCGGTCATTGCCGGGCTCATCCGGCGGGGACGGTGAACAGCATGACGCAGCAGCACAAGGCGATGATCCGGGTCGATCAGGCAGGCGAATATGGCGCCACGCGGATCTATGCGGGGCAACTGGCGGTGATGGGCGACCGCGCGCCGCATTCGGCCGAAATCCTGCACATGGCCCAGCAGGAAGAGGCGCATCGTGCGCGGTTTGACGCGATGATCGTCGAACGCGGGGTGCGCCCGACCTTGTTGCAACCGTTGTGGTCGGTGGCGGGCTTTGCGCTGGGCGCGGCCACCGCGCTGATCGGGCCGGAGGCGGCGATGGCCTGCACCGCCGCGATCGAAACCGAGATCGACCGGCACTATACCGAACAGCTTGACGAACTGGGCGACGACGATCCTGAACTTGGCGCGGTGATCCGCGAGTTCCGCGATGACGAACGCGAACATCGCGATGCGGCCTTTGCCGCCGGGGCGGAACGTGCACCGGCCTATCCGTTGCTGTTCCACGCCATCCGGCTGGGGTGCCGCACCGCGATTCGGCTGTCCGCCAAAATTTGATTGGCCGCAAAGCCCGCACTTCAGCTACCGTTAAAGGCAGGAAGTGCCTATAGAGATGGTGGTTTCCGCCTGGAGTTTGCCGTGATGAAGCGCTTGATCCCGTTCGCCGCCCTTGCAGTCTGGGCGCTGGCCGCGCCGCAGCCGGTGCTGGCCGCGGATTCCAGTGGGGAAAAGGTCAACCAGTTGATCGTGTTCGGCAGCGACCCGTGCCCGCCATCGACCAGCAACGAGATCACCGTCTGCGCGCGCAAGGATGAAGGCGAACGCTTTCGCATTCCCGAACCATTGCGTGATGATCCCAACAAGATTTCGAACCAGGCCTGGACCGAGCGGGTCAAGGCCTATGAAACGGTGGGCGCATTCGGCACCAATTCGTGTTCGCCGGTCGGGTCGGGCGGCGACACCGGCTGCCTGGCCAAGCTGATCAACAATGCCTATGCCGAAAAGAAGCAGTCGACCGACGTACACTTTGCCAAGCTGATCGAGGCCGAACGCGCCAAGCGGCTGGAATCGGTCGATGCCGATGCCGCCGCCGAACAGGCGCGCGTCGAATCGCTGGAAAAGGAATACGAGGCCCGGCTGGCCAAGGAACGCACCTCTGACGATGTGCAATCCGGCGCGGCGCCTGCGCCCAATGCGCTGGCCATTCCGCCCGCCGATGTCGATCCGCCCTCACACCAGTAACCGGTCGGGCATCCTCCCCGTTGCCGGGGAGGATGGTCTCCGCTCCGGACT
>NZ_KQ954256.1:137431-378546 GCF_001519065.1 Novosphingobium sp. FSW06-99 | reverse complement strand
GGGCGCGATCCAGCATCTGGCGGGGATGAAGGACAGCAAGACCATCATCGCCATCAACAAGGACGAAGACGCCCCGATCTTCCAGGTCGCCGACCTGGGCCTGGTGGCCGACTTGTTCACCGCCGTGCCCGAACTGGTGAGCAAGCTGTAACGTAATCCTCCCCGCCACGGGGAGGACTACAGGCCCAGTGGGGCGAGGTGGTGTGCATAGGGGCGCCAGCGTTCGACGCTCGTGGCGTAGAGCGGCTGGCGCACCTGGTTGACGCTGGCCGTGCGCACCGGGCGCGCGGTGCGGTGAAAGGCCAGGCAGGCCGCGTCCCACGGCAGGCCGCAGGCGGCGATCAGCCGCCGCGCCTGACCTTCCAGATCGTCAACCACGGCCTCGTAATCGACTTCGATCAGCGCGCTGGCGGGCAGAATGGCGCGCCAATGCGCCATCAAGTCGCGATAGGCACGGTAGTACGCACCAAGTTCGCCCAAGTCATAGCCATAATGCTGTCCTTGCGCGAACCGCGTGGCATAGATCGACAGGCAGGTGTCGAGCGGCGCGCGCCGGCAATGCACGATCAGCGCGCCCGGAAACATCCGGTGGATCAGGCCCGCATGGCGGAAATTCGACGGCATCTTGTCGGTCACGCGCCGACCGGTGGGCGCATCGGCGGTGGCGCGCGCGCGATAGGCCTGTGCCAGCCGCTGCAGCGTTGCGGCATCGAGCGCGGCCAGATCGCGTGGTTCGGGCCGACCGCCGAACTGTTCCATCAGCACCAGATCGAGATGTTTCAATTCGCCGCCGCCATGGATCGCCGGGTGGCTGCCAAGAATCTGTTCGACCAGCGTGGTGCCTGACCGGGGCATGCCGACGATGAAAATCGGGCGCAGCGCGGGATCGCCCATGGCCTGCGCGGTTGGAAAGGCCTGCGCGATGGCGGCCATTTCCGTCAGATCGCGGCCCGGATCATAGACGATGCGCGCGCGATGCCGGGCGTTGGCGCGCGACAACACGGCGAATGCGTCATCCGCTGCGCCGATGTCCATCAGCACCTTGGCCCAGGCAAATTCGATCGTGATCAGGTCTTCGCCGCGTTCGTGGCGGTCGGCCAACCGTGTGGCCAGCGCGGCGATTGCCGCCAGATCGGGATCGTCGGGCACAAACTGTTTCAGCCCGGCGCGCAGGCTCCACGCCCCGGCATGATCGGGGTCATGCGCCAAGGCCTGTTCCACCAGGTGCGTCGCCGTGTCACGGGCCCCGTCTTCCTGCCGCCAGATCGCCAGCGCCACCGCCACATCGGCCGAGTGCGGCGCCAAAGCCTGCGCGCGGGCATAGGCGGTGCTGGCGGCATCATTCTGTCCCAGTTCGCGCAAGGCATGGCCCAGTTGCAACCAGGCCGCCGCGTCGGCGGGTGCAATCCGGGTCGCCGTCTCGGCTGCGGCCTGCGCCGCCGCAAAGGCGCCCAACGCGATCAGGCACGATGACAAGGCGATGTGCGCCTCGGCCCCGGGCGATAGCCGCGCCGCCGCCTCCAGCGCGGGCAGTGCCTCGCGCGGACGATCGAGCCGCATCAGCGCGAGGCCCAGATTGGCCTGTGCATCGCCATGGCGCGGCTTGTGCGCCAGCAGCGCGCGATAGGCGGCCACTGCGTCTTCCAGCCGGTCGGCGTGCTGCAGCGCGCAGCCGAGGTTGTATTGCGCCTCGATCCGCCCCGGATCGATTGCCAGCGCGTGGCGGCACGCCTCGATCGCCCCTGCGGTATCGCCCAGCGTGCGCAGCGTCGCGCCCAGATTGCTCCACGCCTTGGCCGATGTCGCATCGGCATTGATGGCGCAGCGGTAACAGGCGGCGGCCTGCACCAGATCGCCCATCTGGCGATGCAGGTTGCCCAGGTTGTAATGCGCCTCGGCATGGCGCGGATCGAGCGCCAGCGCGCGGTTGATCAGCACCAGCGCATTGGCATGGTCACCCGACTGTGCATGAACCAGCCCGAGCAGATGCCATGCCTCGACATGGCGATCTGCGCGTTGCAGCACCTGGCCGTAACAGCGCGCCGCTGCCGCCAGATCGCCCGCGCGATGGTGCGCCAGACCGGCATCGAGAAGCTGGTCAGGTGTTGCGGACATCACAGGGCAAGGGACCGAAGCACGCGCCAAGGCGTGCCCCAGTCCGCTGCTGCATGCAAGCCAGGTTGGTCAGAATGCCAGTTCGATCTTGCCCGACACGCTGCGCGGTGCGCCCGGCGCGCCATATTCGACGCCGTTGTTCACATAGGCATTGGCAAGATAGTACTTGTCGAACAAGTTGCGGGCATAGACCGACAGCTTGACGCTGTGCGCGCCAAAGCTGACCGTTTTCGACAGGCCCAGATCGAACACCGCATAGCCGGGGATCTGGGTGACATAGGGCGACTGCGCGGGCTGACCGGTGTTGTCATCAAGGTTGAGTTGCGAGCCGATGTACCGGCCGGCAACATCGAAGCGGAAACCCTGATAGTTCCAGGTGATCCCGCCGGTGACCAGTTCGCGCGGCACGTCGGCCATCCGCTCACCGGCATAGACGACGGCTTCGGCATTGCTGAGCGAGGTGCCGATGGCATCGGTTTCAAACGCCGAAGTGTATTTGGCATCGTTGTACGAGGCGTTGACATAGGCCTTGACCGTGCCCGCATCGCCCAGCCTGAACGTGTCGGAAATCTGCGCCTCGACGCCCTGATACCGCGCGTTGCCGCCGTTGGTGACAATGGTCGTATAAGTCGTCGGATCCACCTGATCGACAAAGATGCTGGAAAAATCTTCGCGATAGTAATCGACCGCCGCGGCGAATCCGCCTGCCTTGTACTTCACGCCGACTTCGTAGTCGTTGACGTGTTCGGGCTTGATATGCACCGCGCTCGGCTGGGTCTGGACCCCGGTGGTGCCGGGTACATCGTTGTAATAGGCCGAAATGTCGGGCAGCTTGATGTTCTGGCCGAACGCCGCGTTGATCGACACATGCTCGTTGAACTTGTAGTTCAGCCCGACCGTCGGCGCGACGAAATGTTCGGTGTCGCCGACCGTACCGCCATAGGGATAATAGAACCCGATCGCGTCGGTATCTTGCGTCCGGGCATATGTATATTTGACGCCCGGCGTGATGGTCAGCGCGTTGTTCAGCAGCTTGATCTCGTCCTGGATATAGACCGAGGCCAGCGTGCGGCTGTCATGTTCGTCCCAGGCATCGTTGTAACCCAGCGTCTGGGGCACCGGATCGGAACCGTACCAGTATTCGCGACTGTGCAATTCGCCATAGGTCAGGTTGCCACCGACGGTGATGGTGTTGTTCGGCAAAGTCAGCGTCAGCTTGGGCGTATAGCCCAGGCCCCAGTTGTGATAACCATAAAAGTGATAGGCATTACCCGCGGCCTTCGACCCGAACACCGTCTTGGGATTGTAGTACGGACCATTGGGATTGTAGATCCAGTAGTCATAGGTTTCCGCCGCATCGGGCAGCGGATACGTGCCGTTGTAGTTGGGGTTGCCGTACGAAGTGCGCTGGAAATCCTGGCCGCCGCCAAAGAACTTCTGCTCGAACGTGACCACCGGCGATACGACCACTTTGTGATCGAGGATCACCATCCATTCGTTGTCGCGCGCATGCTGGAAATCGGTGCTGGGGCTGTAGATGCCAAAGCCACCCTCGGACTGCAGCACCGGCACGGGCATGGCATAGGGTTCAGAGCCGCGATTCTGGTTGAACACCGCGATCAGCGACAGGAAGCCGCCGTTGGCATCGTCGTGCCGGCCGGAATAATAGACGTTGATGTTGTCATCGGCGGTGTTGGCCTGCCAGCCGTCGCTCTGGCGGTAGTCGACCTGCACCAGTTGCTTGAACCCGCCAACATCGCCGGTGTTGACCGACCCGTTCAGACCCCACGAATTGAAACTGCCATAGGTGGCGCTGGCGTTCATGCCGAACGCTTCGGTGGGCTGGCGCGGCAGGAAGTCGATGGTGCCGCCAAGCGAGTTGTACGAATTCTGCGCGGGGTTGTTGATGCCGTTGTTGAGCACCACGCTGTCGACATCCTGCGGGATGAACAGCACGCTGTTCCAGGTTGATGCCTGGCCGGTGACACCGCCGTTGAAGATGTCGTTGATCGCCACGCCGTTGAACGTTTCGGCAAACTGGCCCGAGTTGAACGCGCGGAAAAAGATATTGGCGCCTACCCCGTTGGGCCCGGTTTCATAGGCGAACACCGAAGGCTGGCTGGCCAGCATAGTCTGCAGGCTGACATCGTTGGGCAGGTTGCGCACGGTCTCGCTGGTGATCGTGCTTTCCGAAAAGGCCGCGGTCAGCGGTGGCGATTCCGGCGCGGTCTGATCGGCGGGCACCTGGCCCTTCACGACGATGACATTGGGATTGGTGGCGGTCTGGTCGGCATCGGCGGCCAGGGCCGGATGGGCGGCACCCACCATGAGCATCGCAATTGCGCCATGACAGGCATGGCTCAACAAGGAATTCTTGGTCACGGTTGTTCCTCCACTGCTTACAGCGCGCATATGCTGCGATTGCGTCGGAACGATGAAAAGGGAACGCCCTTTTACGAGAATCCGCGATTGCCCAAAGGGGCTGGCTTGCGCGAACCGTTGCGGATCAAAGGGATGGCACAGGCAACAACAGGCGCAACGCAGGCAAGTGCAAGAACCATCCAGGTTGTAGTGATCGACTGACACAGCGCCAGATGGGTAATCAACGGTTCGAGCAGCGTGCGGGTATCGGCATCGAGCGGCTGATCATGCATTGCCAGAAAATCTTCGATCGGCAGGTGCAGCGCACTCGCGACCGCGATATTGCCATGTTGCAATGCGGCGACAATCGCCGTGAAACGACCCGGCGTCTGGCCATAGAGTACAGAGTCGATCAGCGCGATGCCCAGTGCCCCGCCCAGATTGCGCGCCAGATTGAACAGTCCGCTGGCATTGGCCACGGCCTCTGCCGCCAGATGCCCGAGCGCCAGCCGGGTGGTGCCCAGAATGCACACCATCAGCGCGCATCCGCGCAGCGCCTGCGGCAGGATCAGCGCCTGCCAGCCGCTGTCGGGGGTCAACCGCACATCGGCCCAGCAGCCAAGACCGAACAGCGCAAAGCCGATCAGGCAGAACGGCAGCGGGGGCACGCGCTTTTCCGCCCAGACCGCAACCGGCGCGCTGATCAGTTGCGCCGCGCCGGTCAGGACTACCGTCTGGCCGATCGCCAGCGCGTCGAGACCGCGCACCAGTCCCAGAAACACCACCATCAGATATGTCGACCCATAGAGCGTCGCGCCGAGCACCGCGTTGCATCCGGTGCCCAGCGCCACGCGCCAGTCGCCCAGTGCCGTCGGATCGACCAGCGGCAAGGGCGTGTGCAGACAGCGCATGACGAACGCCCCCAGCGCGGCGATCCCGCCCAACCCCGGCAACAGCGTGGCAAATCCGGTCCAGCCGGTCTGTGGACCCTCTTTCAGCGCCACCTCGATGCCGACCATTGCCAGCGCCAGCAGCACCAGCCCCACCCGGTCAAGCTGGCGCAGCAAGGCGGGCGCGCTGGCGCCGCGCGGCACCAGCCACGCCATGCCCAGCGTGGCGACGATGCCGGGCCCCAGATTGATGAAGAATAGCCAGGGCCAACCCGCATGGACGGTCAGCCATCCACCCAGCCAGGGCCCCAGCGTGGGGGCCAGCATCGCCGCAATCCCTGCCATCCCGGTCGCCAGGGGTTCGTCACGCGGGCCGAACAACAGGAACACCGCGCTGAACACACACGGGATGATCACTCCGCCAAACAATCCCTGCACCGTGCGCGCGACAATCAGCACGGCAAACCCGTCGCTGATCCCGCAGGCGAGCGAGGCCAGCGTGAACCCCGCCACCGCCAGCACCAGGCACCCGCGCAGGCCCAGCGCGCGCGTCAACAGCCCCGACAGCGGGATGGTGATCACTTCGGCGGTCAGATAGCTGGTCTGGATCCAGCTCATCGCATCGGCATCGATATGCAACGCCTGCTGGATCGTCGGCAGCGCGGTCAGCACGATCTGCACATCAAGCACGGCCATGAACAGCGCCACGCACATCAGCGCAAAGCCCGCCCAGACCAGGCCAGAGGCGCGCGCGCGGGTCATCGCAATGGGCGCAGCGCCGCATCTTCGGCGCGGATGCGGATGGTCAGCAGCACGGCATTGGCGATGGAAAACCCGAATGCCATCCACGGTAACCCGAACGCCAGTGGCAGGCTGGCAACTTCGCCCACCACCACCGCATAATTGGGATGGCGCATGAAGCGATAAGGGCCCGATCGCACCAGCGTTTCGCCCGGCACAACGATGATCCGCGATGTCCAGCGGGGCCCCAGCGCGGCCATCACCCAGATCCGCACCGGTTGCAGCAGCACAAACAGCACCAGCCAGCCGGTCGTCACCGCGCGCCCCGGCGCCAGCCAGGCCAGTCCTGCCAGCCAGCCCACATGCATCGCGATGATCAGCGGATAGTGCCCGCCGGCCACTTCATGGCCGCCCTTGGCCAGCAGCCGCGCGGTGTTGCGTCGCGCCAGCGCCATTTCCACCAGCCGCGCCAGCGTTACATAGCCAAGAGCGAGTTCGGCAATCATGGCACGGGCATCACCAGCGCGCCGCTGAGCGTAAAGCCCGGCCCCAGTGCCAGCAGCATGCCCGGACGATCGTCGGCCAGGCCCTTGCCCGCCAGCAGCCGTTGCAGCACAAACA
Organism: Novosphingobium sp. FSW06-99; assembly: GCF_001519065.1. GTDB lineage: Bacteria > Pseudomonadota > Alphaproteobacteria > Sphingomonadales > Sphingomonadaceae > Novosphingobium. The sequence goes on along the minus strand of NZ_KQ954256.1, from coordinate 371,818 downwards.
GCACCGTCGGCGCCGACATATTGCCATGGTCGGCCAGCACCGCGCGTTCGTCGTCCAGCGTGCCGGTCGGCAAATCGAGGCTCGCTTCGAGCGCCTCGATCACTTTGGCACCGCCGGGATGGCAGACGAACCGGCCGATATCGCCCTGCGCGACCTCCATCCGATTGCACAGCCCGGTCATCGCGGAGCGCAGATGGCCTGCCACCAGCGCCGGGATCGATTGGGCAAAGATCACGCCAAAGCCATGCGGCGCGACATCCCAGCCCATCACATCGAGCGTGCCGGGCCACAGATGTTCAGCAGCGGCAACCACCGCGACCTCAGCCGGACCTTGCGTCGACAGCACCGCCGCCGCCGCGCCATCGCCAAACAGCGCGGTGGCCACCACATTGGATTTGCTGAGCTGGTCCTGCCGGAACGACAGCGAGCACAGCTCCACCGCCACCAGCAGCACGCGCGCGCCGGGCGTCGCCGCCGCCAGCCGCGCCGCCAGCGCCAGCCCGCTGACCCCCCCGGCACAGCCCAGGCCGAACACCGGCACGCGCACCACGTCGGCGCGCAGGCCAAGTTCGGCGTGGGCCAGCGCTTCCAGACTGGGGGTGGCGATGCCGGTTGACGATACCGTCACGACGATATCGATCGCATCGGCGGTCAACCCCGCTGCGCCGATCGCATCGCGCGCGGCATCGATGAACAGCCCGCGCGCGATCTGGCGATAGGCCGCGGTGCGTGTCGCCCAGTCCTGCGGTTGCAGATACCATTCAACGGGCATGGCGATCTGGCGATGGGCAATCCCGGCGTTGGCAAACACCGGGGCCATGCGTTCAAAGGCAGGGAAACGGTCGGCAAACTGAATTCTGGCCCAATCGCGCGCGACGTCTTGCGGCAGGTCGTGCGAGGGGGTGGCGTGCCCAAGGCCAAGCAGGCGGGCAGGGATCATCGGGTCGTAGAATCCGGCTTGTGTTCGGCCAATGCGGCAGCGCGTGCCTTGATCATGAAATCATGGCAGGTCGGCCCCGTCTGATCGATGTGCGCGATCAGGCAGGCACGCACTTTGGTGCGACTGAGCGATTGCATTTCGGCGGCGCACAGTCGCTTGGCATCTGGCATGCAGGCGGCTTTGCCGGGATCGGCGGCGTGGGCCACGACACCGCTCGATGCGATCAGCGTGAAGAGGGCAAGCGTGACGGGCCGAACGGGCAGCGCCGTTCCGGCAAACGTGATGGGCGTCATGTGTCCTCCTTGGTGCGCACGGCGGACGTCGGTCCATCGGCGGTCCTGTTCTGACAGTGTCAAGGTGAACCGGGGCTGTCGCAGCGGCAACGGCCACCCCTGACCGCACCGGCACCTCGTCTGGGCGTGTTTACCCGGCGATCGGGCAAAGACCAGCGCCTTTGTCCTGCCCGATCGGGCAGGTACGCTTCAAAATCGGCGGATCCAGCCGTTCTTTGACCAGGGCATGCGCCAACCGCGTTCCCGAGCAGGAGCGCGACGATGACCGCCCAACCCTTGCGCTGGCAGATAGCGGGGCATGATGCGCCGATCGCGGCCCCCGATCGCTGTGGCCCCGGCGCGTTGCAAAACGGGGTTGCGGCCGCGATAGCCGATTTGCGCGGGGCGCCGGTGCCGTTGCTGGCGGCGATGATCGGCGATGCCCGGATTGCGTTGCCGGTGCGGATTGCGGCGGGGCAGGTCTTGGCGCTGGTTGGCGATCCGCGCCTTGCGCCGCTGGCCCCCGACATGATCGCGATCGCCGGCGGCACGGTGTCGATCGGGCTCGATCCGGCGCAGATGGACCAACGTGCGCTGGGGCTTGCCCTGATGGGGATCGTCGAGCAGTGGATCGCCGTCGAACAGCCGCGTCACAGCGTCCGTCTGGCGCCTTATGCGTTGGCACGGTTTCCCGTCACCAATGGCGAATACCGCGTGTTTGTTGAATCCACCGGCCATGATCGGCTGCCCGGCGGCTGGATCGAGGCGCGCTATCCGGCAGAGCGTTCCAACCATCCCGTGCATGGCGTGGCGGCCACGTGTGCCGAAGCCTATGCCGCCTGGCTGGCGGCGCGCACCGGTCGGGCGTTTCGCCTGCCGACCGAGGCGGAATGGGAATATGCCGCTGCGGGCCCGGCGCGGCTGGCCTGGCCATGGGGCAACCGGTTTGATCCGGGTTTGTGCAACACGCGCGAATGCGCGCTGATGCAGACATCGCCGGTGGGGGCATTTGCCGGCGGCGAATCGCCGTTTGGCGTGTCCGACATGGCCGGCAATGTGGCCGAACTGGTGGCCGCCGTGCCAACCCGGCAACATGGCGTGACGCGCGGCGGCGACTATGCGGGATCGTGCGAGCGGGCACGGACCCGGCGGCGACAGGGCTACAACCCGCGTATCGCAACCGGGGCGATCGGGTTCCGGCTGGCCGAGACGCTAGGCTAATTCCAGCGTCAGGCACTGGCTGAAGTCGTCGGGCACATAGTCGGCAAACGCCGGGCACGCGACAAAGCCGTATTTGCGATAGAGCGCGATCGCCGGTTCAAACGCCGCGCCGCGCCCGGTTTCCAGGCTGACCCGCGCATATCCCCGTGTCCGCGCAACATCGAGCAGGTGGCGCAGCATCGCCTCGCCCACGCCTTGGCCCAGGAATGCAGGCGCCACCCGCATCGATTTCAATTCGCCGTGATCGGCCTCCAGATGACGGATCGCGCCCATCCCGGCCAGCGTCTCGCCCGCCCAGGCGGAATAGAATGTCACACCGGGCGCGCGCAGCGCCGCGACCGGCAGCGCGTGGACTTTGTCGGGCGGGCTGTTGGCCTGCATGCCCGCCAGGTGCAGCGCGACCAGCGCGCGGATGTCCGGGCCCGACACGTCATCTTCGCGAATGTGCAACTGGGTCATCGCCCCTCCGTGCGAATGTTGCTATCGGATCGCGCATGACAGACGCAACGCCAAAGTGGGCGATCGCCATCCATGGCGGCGCCGGATCGATGACCCCCGACACCCTTGATGCCACCGCGATCGCCGCGCACGAGGCGGGGCTGAACACCGCGCTGGAGGCCGGGCGCGCCGTGCTGGCAGTCGGTGGCAGTGCGCTCGATGCGGTGACGGCAGCGGTTGTCGCGCTGGAGGATGACCCCCATTTCAACGCCGGGCGCGGCGCGGTGTTCACGTATCACGGCACCAACGAGCTTGATGCGGCGATCATGGCCGGCGACGGGCGCGGAGCCGGCGCGGTGGCCGCGATCACCCATACCAAAAACCCGGTGCGACTGGCGCGCGCGGTGATGGAGGCAGGGCCGCACGTGTTCCTGTCGGGCGCCGGGGCCGAGGACTTCGCGCGCGACCATGGTGTCGAAGCGGTCGATCCCGGCTGGTTTGCCACCCCCGAACGCCTGCGCCAACTGGAAGAGCTGAAAGCGCGCAAGGACGGCTGGTTTGACGCGGGGATGAAATACGGCACCGTCGGTGCCGTGGCGCGCGATGCGGCGGGGCATGTCGCGGCGGCCACCTCGACCGGCGGGCTGACCGGCAAGCGCTGGGGCCGCATCGGCGATTCGCCGCTGATCGGTGCGGGCACTTATGCCGACGACCGGTCCGGCGCGGTCAGTTGCACGGGATCGGGCGAGCAGTTCATCCGCGCCGGGGCTGCGCACGAGATTTGTGCGCGCATGCGGCTGACCGGCGAAAGCGCGGATCAGGCGGCGCGCACCGTGCTGGCCGAAATCGGTGTCATGGACGGGGTCGGCGGGGTGATCGTGGTCACCCCACAGGGCGAAACCGCGCTGGCGTTCACCACGCCGGGCATGTTCCGGGGCCGCGCCGACAGCAGCGGGCTGAACGAAGTGGGCATTTTCGGGCAAGATTGACGGATGGCAGGGCAGGGCGCAGCCTGCGCCTCGCCAAGGGGTTCGAGTCGTTCAAAGGGTTGCACCGGCACCGAAGCAATCATCCGCGCGAGCGTTGGGGGTTACTGTCGTTCGCGCTTATTTCGGAGTGCAGATCCCATGACAATCAAAACCTGCGTGGCGCTTGCCGCGCTGTCGCTTGCCGTCGTGCCGTTTTCCGCCGCGCATGCGGATCAATTCCCGCTGGTCTCGGGCGACTATGTGCAGGTCGATTCGATCTCGATCGATGACGGCCATTTCCTCGATTACGCCAAACATCTGGCGTCGATCTGGCGCAAATCCGAAGAATTCGCGCTGAAACAGGGCTGGATCACCGGCTATGAAATTCTCGAAAACGAATATCGGCGTCCCGGCGAGCCGGATATCTATCTGGTCACCCGGTTTGCCCATTTTGCCGACCAGGCGGAAACCGACAAGCGCGAACAGGCCTATCAGGCCTATATGCAGACCACCGTCGCGCAAGAAGAGGCCGGGTCGGGTGAGCGCGCCAAATACCGCCACCAGACCGGCGCGACCCTGTTGCGCGTGCTGAAATTCCGCGATTGAGGTGATCAGATGGGGGTGTTTCTGAGTCTGATTCAAAATTCGCGAAAGAGCGAATTTTGAAGGCCGCACCGGCCCGCTCCCCCACCCCACCACCCACGTAAGTGTATGTTATTGGGTGGTGGGGTGGGGGAGCGGGCCGGTGCGGCCTTCGGAAATTTCGGCGAAGCCGGAATTTCCGATCAGACTCTCAGCCCCCATCGTGTTTGTCGGCCTTGCGCTTGCCCAGCCGCATGCCGGTTTCCAGACGGGCGCGTAACTGGGTGTAATAGGCCTCCAGAAACGCGCGCTCGTCGCCTGCGCCGCTGGTCCAGCCGATCTTGGCGCAGATCGCTTGGGACACGTCCTGCAATGCCTTGGCCTGGGCCTGCGACGTGTCGCGCAGCACGCGTTCAAGCACCTGCAATTCATATTCGCCGTAAATCGCCAGCTCCGCCTCGCTGAACCGGTATTGCGCGCCGGTCAACGTGCTGATCCCTTGCGCGCCCTGGCCCAGCGACATCGCATCGCCCAGCCGGTGGCGTGGCACTTCGACCACCCAGGTGCCCGCGATCACGTCGCCCCCGCGCAAGGCATCGCGGTTGAGAAACGGAAACAGCGCAAAGATGCCGAACCACACCAGCGCCGCCCAGCCCGCCAGTGTGGTATCGCTGCCCGCGTTCAGCGCCCCGGCGATGAACACTACCGGCATGAACAGTTCGATGTTGCGCAACAGGTTGCGCGCGATCACTGCCTCGGCCTTCAGCCGCGCGGCCGTGCCGTCGCGGGCGGGTCGCGCGGCGATGCGGATGCCCAGCAGCCGTTTGCCCGGCGTCGCCCCGCGCGCGCCCAGTTCGAACCACACGAACCACACATTGGGCACCAGGAACAGCGCCAGAATCCACAGCACCTGCAACGTTTCGATCAGGCCCTGCAAACCGGCATTTTGTGGTTTTCGTACGCCCGCAAACGCGCCATGCGACAGGCGGCTCAACACGACGCCCGTGGCCAGCATGATCATGAACATCATCACCAGATCGATCAGCAGCGCGGCCACCCGGCTGCCGCGCGGTGCCAGTGTCAGCGTCAGGCGCAGGCCCTCGGCGGTCACCACTTCACGGGTGCGCCGTGCCTTGCCCACCGGCCGTGCGCCTGTGGCGCGTTGCCATGGCCACCGCGCCATCAGCGCCGCGCCCCCTTGCCGCGATAGATAAAGAAATAGCCCAGCCACCACACCAGCATGGCCCCGCCCAGCATCAGCCGGGGCGCGGTGGCATTGATCAACTGGCGGGCAAAGCCTTCAAGCAGTCCGGCCACGATCAGCATCAGCACCACCCCGATCATCACCGTGGCGGTGCGCCGTCCCGCTTGCGCCGCGGCATCGAGCACCGCGCGCTGTCCCGGAAAGGCCATTGCGCGGCCGATATGAATACCGCTGGCGCCGGCCAGCATGATCGCGAACAGTTCGGTCGTTCCATGCACCGACAGCCACCCGATCAGGTCGAGCGTCAGGCCCTGGCCATGGTACAGCCACAGCAGCGCCCCCAGCAGCGCGGTGTTGTGCACCAGCAGCAGGATCGTCGGCAGGCCAAACGCAAAGCCCAGCGCAAAGCACAGGATCGACACTTGTGCGTTGTTGCTGAACAGATAGGCGGCAAACATCGCCAGACCCGATTTCTGGCCTTTGCCGAACAGCGATCCCAGCAGCGCCGCATGGCTGGCACCGGGCACACGCGGATCCCCCGGTTGTGCGGGCATCAAGGCGTAGAACCAGTCGGGATCGTTCGCCACCAGCAGCCAGCCGATCACCGTGCCGATGATCATGATCGCCAGCGCGATCAGAATATCGGGGCCGATCGCGCGCACCGCCGCGCTCCACCCGCCGCCGAAAAAGCGCCGCAACCAGCCGCGAAAGGTGATCTCCGGCCCATAGACCACAAACCATGCGCGCTGCGCCAGCGCTTCGAGATAGGCCAGCGTTGCGGCATCGAGCGTGGTGTCGCGCGCCACCGACAGGCTGGACACCAATGTGCGATAGAGCGCCGGCAGCGCGACCAGATCATCGTCGCTGATCGCGCGCAGGCGGCCTGCCTCGATCCGCGCGACGATCGTTTCCAGCCGCCGCCAGTCGGCTTCACGCTCCAGCCGGAACCGGTCCGATCGCAAACTGGCCTGTTGGGCGGCGGCAATCGCTGCCGTGTCGCGTCTGGAAAACCAGCGCGGAAGGATCGTGCTCATCCGATGCTGCCCTCGCGCTTGATCGCCAGATAGGTTTCCAGCAGGCGCGGGCCAATGGTCTGCCACGGGGCTTCGACCACATCGACCCCGGCCTGGCGCAACCGTGTCAGCACCAGCGCACGCTGGCGGATCAGCGCTTGTGCGACGACCGCGCGCGCCACGTCGCCGGGACCGGTGATGGCGGCCTCGGCCAACCGGTCGAGATCTTCATCGCGCATCACGACAAACAGCACGCGGTGGCGGCGCACCAGTTGCCCGACCATTTCGATCATCAGTTCGGCGCCGGTCGGATCGCTGAAATCGGCGAACATCACGATCAGCGACCGGCGTTGCAGCCGCGTGGCGAGCGTCGCCATGGCCAGCGTGAAATTGGCATCCTGCGTAGTGTAATCGAGCGCGGCGGCGGCATCCTGCAAGCGGTGGAACTGGTGCGGGGCGGTGACGAACGGGCTCATCACCAGCGGCCTTGCGGCAAACCCGAACAGCGCGACGCGGTCTTCGGCCTTCAGCGCGACCCACCCGGTGGTCAGCGCGGCGGTGACTGCCCGATCGATGCGCGCGATCCCGCCGATCGGCTCGCACATCGCCTGCCCGCAATCGAACGCCAGCACGATCTGGTTGTTGCGCTCGATCTCGTATTCGCGTGCTAGCAGGCGGGCGTGGCGGCCCGATGCCTTCCATTCAATCCGCCGCCGGTCCATCCCCGGCTGGTATTCGGCCAGCGCCTCGAATTCGCTGCCATCGCCGCGAATGCGCCGCGCAACCTGGCCAAACCCGGCCTCGCGCAAATAGATCTGCAAGGCCTTGCCGCGCGCCGGGGCGATATTGGGCCGCACCCGCACCGCCAGATCGAGGTTCGCCACATGCTGGCGATGGGCCAGACCAAGCGGCCCACGCCAGCGCAACCAGCCGCGTGCAATCTGCCCCGTACCGCGCCGCGCCGGAACTGGCAGGCCGGTGCCGGCCCAGCGCCCGTCGTCGGCTTGCGCCAGTGCCACATCGAGCCGCCCGCCGGGGCACAGCCGGGGATCGGTGGCCAGCGCGACCATCGGCTGCGTCCATGCATAGCCGCGCACAAGCTGGGCCTCGATGCGGATCGGCAGGGGTTCACCCACTTCGCCATGGGGTGGGGCGACCACGCGCAACGCCACCATCCCGCCCGCCAGCACGCCGTCGGCCAGCACCAGCACGACCAGCACGGCGCCCGCGGCCGGGCCCGCCACCCACGCGCCCGGTGCCAGTGCCGCCACCACCAGCGCGGCCAGCGCGATCAGCACGGTCAGCCGGATCGCGCGCGCGCTGGGGGCCAGGCTGGCCCGGCGCGGCCGGATCGGGGTGGTGCTTTCCGTCACGCTCAGCGCGGGGCCTCGGTGCGGGTGATCAGATCGGCGACAATCGCCTCGACCGTGCGGCCCTCGATTTCGGCGGCGGGCGACAGCAGCAGGCGGTGGCGCAGCACCGCGGTGGCCAGCGCCTTGACATCGTCGGGCACCACATAGGCGCGCCCGTCCAGCGCGGCGCGCGCCCGCGCCGCACCTGCCAGCAGCACAGCGGCACGCGGCGATGCGCCCGACACCAGATCGCCGCTGTCACGCGTGGCACGCACCAGCCGCACGACGTAATCGACAATGCTGTCGGCAATGGTCACGGCCCCGGTGGCGGCGATCGCCACGCCCAATTGCGCGGCATCGGTCACCGCGGTCACACCCAGCGCGGCGGGGCGCGGCGTGCCGCCTCCCCGGGCATAGCGCCGGACAATCGCGGCCTCGTCGGCGGCGGCGGGATATTCGACCAGCACCTTGAACACAAACCGGTCAAGCTGTGCCTCGGGCAGCGGATAGACACCCTGGCTTTCGATCGGGTTTTGCGTGGCGATCACGGTAAATCGGTCTGACAGGCTGTGCGCCACGCCATCGAGCGTGACGCGGCGTTCCTGCATCGCTTCGAGCAGGGCGGCCTGCGTCTTGGGCGGGGTGCGGTTGATTTCGTCGGCCAGCAGCAGCTCGCAGAAGATCGGCCCGCGCGTCAGGGTGAACTGGCTGGTCTGGAAATTGAACAAGTTCGATCCCAGGATATCGCCGGGCAGCAAGTCGGGCGTGAACTGGATGCGCCCGAAATCGAGCCCCAGCGCGGCGGCAAAGCTCTGCGCGAGCAGGGTCTTGGCAGTGCCCGGCGGCCCTTCGAGCAGGACATGCCCGCCCGAAAACAGCGCGATCAGCAAGTGATCGATCACGTCATCCTGCCCGACAATCGCCTTGGCCACTTCGCCCCGGATCGCGGTTGCAAGCGCACGCACATCGTCTGGTGTCATGATCTCTCTTTCTGGAACAAGGCGTTTTCGATGGCGTGAAGCTCGGCAGCCTGCGCGGCAAGGGCGTGCGGGCCGGTGGCGGCGAGCAGCTTGGTGACGACATCGTCAAACGGCACGCTGTCGGGCGCCACCTCGTGCTGGATGCGCACGATCGCCGCGTCGGTCTGCGTGGGCGTGCGCGGTCTCGGCAGACCGAGCGCGCGCGCCAGCCGTTCGCGCGTGGCATCGACATAGGGCTGCGCGAGCAAGTGATGGCGCCGCGCGCGCAGCAGCAGCGCCGCGCCGCCACCGACCAGCGCGGCTTTGCCTGCGGGCACACCGACAGCGTCGATCCGCGCCGGGCCAAACCGCACGAACCCGCGCCAGATCACCCCGGCCATGGCCAGGATCAGGCCGATCGTCGCGGCCAGAAACGGAGGCGTAAACGCCAGCGTCAGCAGATTGCGCGGCGCGCCCAGCCCGGCCAGCGACACGTCGAACACCACGCGCGGCACCCCGCGCCCGGCCGCCGCCAGGATCAGCCGGCGGGCATTGCGCGCAGTCGCCGCATCGGCCATCCCGCGATTGTTCAGCAAGTCGGGCTCGAACACGATGATCAGCGGCTGACGGGCGGCATCGCTGCCGGTGGGATCGACGCCAGCCATCGCATCGAGCGCGGGATAGGCGCCGCCATCGGCGAAATAGCCCGCCAGAATCCGTCCGTCGCCACTGCGCACCAGCGGCACCAGCGGCGCGCCCGCATCATCGCTGCCGCCCCCTGACAGCACCACATGTTCATCGGGCAAAGGTCCCGAGGCGCCGTCGCCGCTGCGCCAGCCCCCTGCCGGGGGGCCTTTGGCCTGGCCCAGCGTGACGTTCACATGGTCGAGAAAGCCCCGCCATTGCGGCGGTTGAGTGGCCACGATGGTGGTCCACCCGGCAGGCGCGCGGGGGGGGCCGAAGGTGCGCGTCCACAGGCTTGGCGGCACACGCGGATCGCTGCCCAACCGGATGGTGAACCATTTGGGGGTGACCACCACGGTCGGCCCCATCCCCGCCCGCCGAACCGTGGCCAGGCGTGCCATATCCCTGGCGTCGGCATTGGCCAGCGGGGTCAGCACCAGCAATTCGCGCCCGCCCACCCGCTTGGGCACCCGGTTGTAGCCGACTTGCTGTCCTTCCTCGGCCAGCATCGTGGCCAGCGCGGCATAGCCGGCGATGCCCTTGCCCAGCGCGTGCGCGCCGCCGTTGTTGCCCGGCGGTTCGCCCACCCCCAGCCACGCTAGCAATACGATAAACGCGACAAATCCGGCGACGATCATCGCCAAAGTGCGGCGGGGGCCAAAGGCAGCGGGGTTGTCGACGGTATTCATGGCGCGGCAGGCACCGCAAACGCGGCATAGGCGGCGCGGGCGCGTAGCCAGTCGGGATGGTCGAGGTGTGCAAGCGCATAGCGGCTGCGTTCGACTTCACCCGAGATCACCGCAAAGGCCGAGCGCGCCGCCCCCGGCAAAGGGGCCAGCCCGGCGATTTCGCGCGCCGTGCTGGCCGGGGTCAGCCAGTCGGGCCGGGCCTTGGCAATATCGTCAAAACTGCGCCGCAACAGCAGATGCACCGCCTCGTCATAGCGCCCGGCTGCGGCAAGCTGATCGGCATCGGCCAGCAGCGCGCTGGCCATGGCCGCATCGGGATGCCAGTCGGGCGCAGGCTCGGCGGCGGCCCGGCGCTGCCTGGCCGGGCGGTCGTGCAGCACCGACCACAGCACCCACAGCACGACCAGCGCGACCACGACCACCGTGGCAATTTCGATCGCGCGCCAATGCTGTGCCAGCCATAGCCCCGCCGGCCCGAGCCATTTTTCCAGCCATGCCGCCAGCGCGCGCAGCCATGGCGGGGTTTGTTGCACAGGTGTGGGCGGGGGTGACAGCGGCGTGAACTGGATATCACCCATCGCCCGGACTTTGGCCCAGGCCGCATCGGCAGCGGGCGTTGCACCGGGGTGGGGAATGCTCTGCGTCACAAATGCCATGCTGGCATGTCGCCACACCAGCGGCAAGCGCGCAGACCTTATTTTGTATTGATTCTACCCGAAATGCTATCCGCGCTCGCGTTCCAGGGGATATGTGCCCAGAATGCGCAAATTGTTTGCGAAAAACGCAAGTTCTTCGAGCGCGAGGTCAAGCGGTCGATCACCCGGTTTGCCCACCACATCCGAATAGAACGTGGTCGCGGCAAAGCTGGCGCCCTGTTGATAGCTTTCCAGCTTGGTCATGTTGATCGAATTGGTGGCAAACCCGCCCAGCGCCTTGTACAGCGCGGCGGGGATGTTGCGCACTTCGAAGATGAAGGTGGTGATCGCCTCGCCCGTAATCGTCGCGGGGTCAAGCGGCTGGCGCGCCAGGCGGACAAACCGGGTGGTGTTGTCGTGCGCGTCCTCGACATTTTCCTCCACCACGTCGAGGCCGTAGAGTTCGGCGGCAATCCGGGGCGCCAGCGCGGCCACCGCCGGATCGCCCAGTTCGGCAACAAACGCGGCGGCGCCCGCCGTGTCGGCGTGGCTGAGCGGGGTGATCGCGCGTTCGCGCAAGTAATGGCGCGACTGGCCGAGCGCCTGCGGATGGCTGTAGGCGGCGGTGAAGGGCCCATGGCCCAGCCCCATCAGGCAATGGTGGATATCAAGAAAGTGTTCGCCGACGATCGACAGACCGGATTCGGGCAACAGGAAATGGATATCGGCAACGCGGCCATGCTGCGAATTTTCGATCGGGATGATCGCCGAGGCGGCGTGCCCTTCGCGCACCGCGTCGAGCGCGTCTTCAAAACTGAAACACGGCAGCGGCAGGCCATCGGGCACGGCTTCGATTGCGGCGCGGTGCGAATTGGCGCCGGGTGCGCCCTGAAACGCAACCGCGCGGGCAGGATCTGCCGCGGCAGCGGCGGTCATTGATTCGACAAGGGCGAGCGCGGGTGCAGGAAAACTGGCCATGGGCCGAGGCGATTAGGCGTGAAGGCGCCAGGGGACAAGCCAAATGGCAAACCGCGTTGGACGCCGACTGTCGGGCATGCCGCACATGCGGGATCAAAGGGTGCTCAAACGCACTTGCGCGGGTGCAGGGCGATCACTAGAGCGGAGCGACAAAGCAAAAAGTGGTGATCGCGCGGGAAGTCGGCACGGCAACATAACAGGGATTCGAGGAAGGGCATGGACGACCGTTTCAATACCATTGCGGGTTGGGCTCTGTTCGGCGGCATTGTTGCGCTGGGGCTGTCCAGCCTTTCCAGCCACTATTTCCAGGCCGACAAGCATGAACGCCCCGAAACCATGGGCTATGCGATTGCCGGCGCCGACGAAGGCACTGGCGGCGGCGCGGCAGCAGTCGAACCGATTGCCAACCGTCTGGCGAAGGCCGATGCCGCCAAGGGTGAGGCGATCTTTGCCAAGTGCAAGGCCTGCCACACCATCGACCAGGGCGCGGCCAACGGAATCGGCCCGAACTTGTGGGCGGTGGTCGGCGATGCGATCGCGCAAGGCCGGGGCGGCTTTGCCTTTTCGGATGGCCTGAAGGCGCACACCGGCAAGTGGGATTTCGATCAGCTCGACAAGTGGCTGACCTCGCCCGCGGCCTTTGCCACCGGCACCAAGATGACGTTTGCCGGGCTGACTGATCCGGTCGATCGCGCCAATGTCATCCTCTATCTCAATTCCAAGGGTTCGAACCTGCCGCTGCCGGCACCGGTCGCGGCCAGCGCGGCGCCTGCCGCCGGGGCGGCGGCGGCAACGCCTGCCGTGGCGCTGGTCGGCGATGCGACCGCCGGTGAAAAGGTGTTTGCCAAGTGCAAGGCCTGCCACACCATCGACCAGGGCGCGCCCAACGGCATTGGCCCCAATCTCTATGGCATTGCCGGTGATGCAATTGCCGAAGGCCGGGGCGGGTTTGCCTTTTCCGACGGATTGAAGGCGCACAAGGGCAACTGGGACGCGGCGACGCTCGACCAGTGGCTGTCGGGCCCGGCGAAATTCGCCACCGGCACCAAGATGACGTTCGCGGGTCTTGATGACGCCAAACAGCGCGCTGACGTGATCGCCTATCTCAATTCCAAGGGCGGCAAACTGACGCTCGGCGCGGCGCCTGCTCCGGCGGGTGCGGCCAAGTAAACCGGGTCAGATCGATCCAGACGAAAAAAGGGGGCGCCGCCTGGCGCCCCCTTTTTTATGGCCTTGCTTTTTTATGGCCTTTTGTGCCGCCACCGTTGCCGCCCCTTGCCCGCGCGGGGCAAGGGGAGGCAGCGACAGTCGCATCGTGCCTCAATCGCCGTCGGCGTTCAGGCGCAGACGCATTTCCTTGCCAGGTTTGAAATAGGGCACGCGCTTGCCGGGCACGTCGACATTTTCGCCCGTGCGCGGATTGCGCCCCTTGCGTGGATCGCGGGTGCGGGTTGAAAACGCCCCAAACCCGCGCAGCTCCACCCGTCCACCTTCGGACAGGCGTTTGCCGATTTCATCAAAAAACACCTCGACCACGCGCTCGATCTCTTCGCCGCGCATGTCCGGGCTTTCTTTCGCGAGTGCTTGCAGCAATTCGGATCTGATCATCCGTACGTCCCTCCACCGGATGTCAAAGACATCCCCCAAGCCTTTTCAGGTTTTTCCTGTCCCCCGGCACAGCGCCCCAATCGCCGTGCCGTTTCGACCATGCCAGAGCGCAAGCGCCGAGACAATCGGGTCGAAGGGCTGAAATTGCCCGGTTTTGCGTGCTATTCAAGCAGTTTGACCCGATCTGTGACATTTTTTGGTCCAAATGAGACCAAGTCTGCGCGATTTGCCGATTTTTGGCTTTCCGGGGTGCCTTGCGGGTGCACAATTTGCCCCTTTGCCTACAAGATCGCGGGCGCTAGGAGTCGCGCGAAGTCCGAGGCGGCGGGCGCTGGCCCCCCTTGGTGCGGGAGCATGAGATTGAACAATCCGGTTACGGCGGGCGATGAGCCCGCAGCAGTGGCATCCGATCCCGCCTGGTTTGGCCATCCGCGACAACTGGCCCGGCTGTTCACCACTGAAATGTGGGAACGGTTTGGCTATTACGGCATGCGGGCGCTGCTGACGCTCTATCTGACCAAGCATTTCCTGTTCAGCGACCGCACCACCAACGGCATCTATGGCGGTTTTACCGCGATGGTCTATCTGACCCCGCTGGTCGGCGGATTGCTGGCGGATCGCTATCTGGGCGCCAAGCGCTCGGTCAAATTCGGTGCGCTGGTCATGGCGCTGGGCTATTTCGTGCTGTGTTTCGGCGGCGAGGCGGCGCAGCCCTGGGCGAAGATCGACGGTGTGCGCCATACCGTGGTGCAGGAACACGTGGTCGATCGGCCCACGTCCGACGGGCAGGAAAAGCGCTATGTGGTGATCGACCGCCAGCGTCTGGCGATCCATGGCCAGGCCGATGGCTCGATCGCGCTGGTGGCCGGCGATGGACATGTCGTGCGTCAGGTCGCCGCCGACCGGTTTCAGTCGGGTGGCGACCGGTCGAGCCTGACCACGGTGCTGGTCCTGCTGGCAATTTCGCTGATCACGGTCGGCAACGGATTTTTCAAACCGAATATCTCGACCATGGTCGGTGAACTCTATCGCCCCGGCGATACGCGCAAGGATGCCGGGTTCACCATTTTCTATATGGGCATCAATCTGGGCGCGCTGCTGTCGCAGGTGCTCTGCCCGATCCTGGCCGATGTGGTCGGGTGGTGGGCCGGGTTTCTGCTCGCCGCGATCGGCATGCTGGTCTCGTGGGCGCTGATCCACTTCGATGGCGGGCGGCTGGCGCAATTCGGCAATCCCCCGGCCGACCAGCCCAATGCACGCGCGCTGCCGATCTTTGTCGGGGCGCTGGTCGCGGTGCCACTGGTCATGCTGTTGTTCCAGAACCTGATGAGCGCGGCCCCCGCGGTGCCCGGTTCGGGTGTTCTGGGCTATGTTCTGGCGCTGCCGCTGATGGGCAAGCTGTTGTTCGGGACGTTCCTGATCGCGGTGCCGGCCATCCTCGGCTATGCCTGGACCAGCGGCAATCGCGAAGAATTCCAGATGATGGTCGCCGCGATGGTGCTGATCACGTTCAACACCGTGTTCTGGACTTTGTTCGAACAGGCGGGGTCATCGTTGACACTGTTTGCCGATCGCAACACCGATCTGACCATCATCGGCGGCTGGGCCATGCCGGCCGCGCAGACGCAGTTCTTCAATTCGTTCTTCATCATCACGCTGGCGCCGCTGATTTCGGCATTGTGGATATGGCTTGGTCGGCGCGGCATCGAACCGTCGACCCCGGTCAAGTTCGGGCTGGCGCTGGCCGGTGTCGGCGCGGGTTTTCTGTTTCTGGTGTGGGGCGCGGGCCATGCCGACAGCGCATTCAAGGTTTCGGTGTGGTGGCTGGCCGGGCTCTATCTGATCCACACCATTGCCGAACTGTGCATTTCGCCGGTCGGGCTGAGCATGATCACCAAGCTGTCGCTGGCACGCATCGTCGGGCTGATGATGGGGGTGTGGTTCCTGTCGATCGCGGTGGCGCAATATGTCGCGGGCGCAATTGCCCAGGTTGCCAGTGTCGATACGGTTGGCGGCGAAGTGACCAACCCCAAGCTCAGCCTCGATACGTATGTGCACGTGTTCACCACGATCGGCTGGGTCGCCGTGGGGATCGGTGCGCTGCTGCTGCTGCTCGCCTGGCCGATCCGCCGCCTGATGCACGCGGTCAACTGATCTCGACCAGATTGTGTCATCCCGGGGCCGAATGGCATCCGGGATGGACCTAATATGGGCTTCCCACTTGCCTGCGATTGTACCACGGTCGTTAAGTTGCAAATGGGAAATTAACCGCTTCGTCGCGATGTTTCGGTGGGGCGGGGGCAGGGTGTCGGGAATGCATGATTGAAGGGTTGATTGCGCTTCTGGTCGCCGTGGTGGCCTTTGTGGGCACGCATTTTGTGCTGTCACATCCGTTGCGGGCGCCTCTGGTTGGCGCGCTGGGCGAAGGGGGCTTTCAGCTCCTTTATGGTCTGGTGTCGGTCACGCTGCTGTTGCTGGCACTGGTGGCCTATCATCGGGCGCCGCACGCCCCGGTGTACTGGTCGTCGGACAATCTTGTGCTGCAGATCGTGTTCAGCGTGGGCAGTTGCTTTGCCGCGGCCCTGTTTGTCGCTTCGCTGATCGACAATCCGGCGTTTATCGGCGCGCAGATCGCCGATCTGTCGACGCGGCCGCCCTCGGGGGTCTATCTGATCACCCGCCATCCGATGATGTTCGCCATCGCGATCTGGTCGGTGGAACAGACACTGATCAATCCCACCGTGCGCAATCTCATTGTATTTGGCGGTTTCGTGGTGTTGGCGCTGGCCGGTTCGCGATTGCAGGACCGCAAGAAGATAGCGCAGACCGGCCGCGAATGGTCGGTGTGGGCCAGCCGCACGCCGTTCTGGCCCGATCTGCGGCGGTGGCGCAGGCTGGGCTTGTCCTGGCTGTTCGGGATCGCGCTCTGGCTGACGCTCACCTGGCTGGAATCGCACGTTACGCTTACCCCGATCGGGGCGTGGTACTGGCTGCCCGGCCTTACCTGAATACCCGTGCCTGAACAGCGAAGCGCTCTCCAGCGCATGATACGTTCAATCTGAAACGCATCATGCGCAGGGCGTGTTTGTTCTCGCATCGATTATTGCAAAAAACCGCTACCCGTTTTTTTGCACGATGCTCGAATTTCCCCGATGCTCTAGGCCCGCGCTTCGTGAACGCCCGCGCTGTTGTGGCGCAGCGCGGCCAGCACGGTGTCGACAATGTGCGGCGCGGTCAGGCCGGCGGTGTCATACTGCTTGTCGGGCGCATCGTGTTCCTGGAACACGTCGGGCAGGCGCAGCGTGCGGATTTTCAGCCCCGCATCGGTCAGCCCTTCGTCGCTTGCCATGGTCAGCACATGCGCGCCCAGACCGCCGATCGCGCCTTCCTCGATCGTCACCACGACATCGTGGCTGAGGATCAGGCGGCGGATCAGGTCGGCATCGAGCGGCTTGACAAAGCGCAGATCGGCAACCGTGGTCGGCAATCCGCGTGCATCAAGCTGATCGGCGGCAATCAATGCTTCTGCCAGACGGGTGCCGAGCGACAGGATGGCCACTTTGCTGCCTTCGCGCAGCACGCGGCCTTTGCCGATGGCCAGTCGTTCGGGCACCGTCGGCAGCGGCACGCCGGTGCCATTGCCGCGCGGATAGCGGAACGCGATCGGTCCGGTGTCGTGCATCGCGGCGGTGTGGGTCATGTGCACCAGTTCCGCCTCGTCGGCGGCGGCCATCACCACCATGTTGGGCAGGCTGGCCAGATAGGTCACGTCGAACGATCCGGCATGGGTGGCACCATCCGCGCCGACCAGACCGGCGCGATCGATGGCAAAGCGCACCGGCAGATTCTGGATCGCCACATCGTGGACGACCTGGTCATAGGCGCGTTGCAGGAATGTCGAATAGATCGCGCAGAACGGGCGCATGCCTTGCGCGGCCAGCCCGGCGGCAAATGTCACCCCGTGCTGTTCGGCAATGCCGACATCGAACATGCGATCGGGGTGCGCCTTGGCAAACCGGTCGAGCCCGGTGCCCGACGGCATCGCCGCGGTGATCGCGCATATGGTCGGATCACGCGTGGCCTCGGCCGCCAGCGCATCGGCAAACACGGTGGTATAGCTGGGCGCGCCGGGCGCGCTCTTGACTTGTTCGCCGGTCACCACGTTGAATTTCTGCACGCCGTGGTATTTGTCGGCGGCCGCTTCGGCCGGGCCATAGCCCTTGCCCTTTTGCGTCACGACATGGATCAGGCACGGGCCTTCGGCGGCATCGCGCACGTTTTCCAGCACCGGGATCAACTGGTCGAGATTGTGCCCGTCGATCGGGCCGACGTAATAGAAGCCCAACTCTTCGAACAAGGTGCCGCCCATCGCCATGCCGCGCGCGAACTCGTCGGTCTTGCGCGCAGCGGTGGCCAGCGGACGCGGCAGGCGGCGGGTCAGCCGCCGCGCCAGATCGCGCAGTTCGAGGAACGGGCGCGACGACACCAGTTGCGCCAGATAGGCCGACAGCCCGCCCACCGGCGGTGCGATCGACATGTCGTTGTCGTTGAGAATGACGATCAGGCGGTTGCCCGCCAGCCCGGCGTTGTTCATCGCCTCATAGGCCATGCCTGCGCTCATCGCGCCGTCGCCGATCACCGCGATCGATTTGCCCGGCCGCCCGGTCAGCTTGTTGGCGATCGCAAACCCCAGCGCCGCCGAGATCGAGGTCGACGAATGCGCCGCGCCGAACGGGTCATAGGGGCTTTCGCTGCGCCGGGTGAATCCGGACAGCCCCTCGGGTTGGCGCAATGTGCGGATGCGCGTGCGACGACCGGTCAGGATCTTGTGCGGATAGGCCTGATGCCCCACGTCCCAGATCAACTGGTCTTCGGGCGTGTTGAACACATAGTGCGCGGCGACGGTCAGTTCGACCACGCCCAGCCCCGAACCGAGGTGACCCCCGGTCTGGCCCACGGCAGCGATCATCTCCGCGCGGAGTTCATCCGCGAGTTGTCGCAGTTGCGCCTGGGGGAGTTTGCGCAGGTCGGCCGGAGTGTCGACCGTATCGAGAAGCGGCGTGGCCGGATTTGCGGACATCGCAACGTCATACACACTCATATCGGTCCTGTCGAACGTCACGTTGTGGGCAAAACGGGATTGCGACATCGCGCCGGGCCCGCCAAACCCCCTGATCATGACCAGCATTCATTTTCGCACCGCCGCACTTGCCGATCTCGATGCCCTGCGCACAGTGATGGATGCCGCAATCGGTGAATTGCAGCGCGGTTTCCTGTCTGCCGAACAGATCGTGTCGAGCCGGGCGGTGATGGGGCTCGATCGGCAACTGGTGGTCGATGGAACCTATTTTATCGCGCTGATCGAGGGGGCGATGGCGGGGTGCGGCGGCTGGAGCCGACGCGCCACGCTCTATGGCGGGGATCACAGCGCGGGCTTGCGCGAACCGCGCCTGCTCGATCCGGCCAGCGAACCGGCGCGCATCCGCGCGATGTACACCCATCCCGATCATGCCCGGCGCGGGGTTGGCCGGGCCCTGCTGGCCCATTGCGAAGCGGCAGCGCGCGCCGAAGGGTTCACGACGTGCGAACTGATGGGCACGATGGCGGGAATTCCGCTCTATCTGTCGGCCGGCTATCGCGTGATCGAAGAGATCGAGGACGATCGCGGCGGCGCGCCGGTGCCGCTCAAGCGGATGCGCAAGGAAATTTAGGCCGCCGCACAGCGGCTGCACAGGCCGCGGATTTCGACGACCGGGCGCACGTCGGCAAACCCGGCATGGCGCGCCGCTTCGCGCAACGATCCGGTCAGGCGGTCATCGTCGAGGTGGGTGACCGTGCCGCACGAATCGCAGATCAGAAAGATGCAATCGTGGCGACAGCCCGGATGCGGATTGGCGACATAGGCATTGGCGCTTTCCACCCGGCGCGCCAGGTTGGCGCGCACAAACAGATCGAGAATGCGATAGACGGTGTTGGCGGCAACCCGCTTGCCCCGCACTGTGCCGACATTTTCGGCAATGTCATAGGCAGATGCAGGCGTCGCCCGCGTGGTCAGCGCCTCGAACACGTCGGCGCGCATGTCGGTCCATTGTTCACCAGCGGCGACCAGCGCCTGGCGCGCCGCGTCGATCAGATGCTCGCCCGCCAGATCATGATGCAAGTGCCCTGTCATGCTTCAACGATAGGCCTGCCCGGCGCGCGCGTAAAGATACCGGCCTAGTGGACGGCGCTCTGTACGTGGCTGGTGGCGGCACGCGCATGGGTGGCCACCCCATTCGCGCTCAGCGCCATCCCGGCGCACCCGATCAGGAACCCGATCGCCAGCGCGCGGTAAAATTCCTTGCCGAAAGCCTTCATACCCAGTCTGTTTCATCCTTCTTGCCGCACCCCCGGGGGGGAGGGGGCCGAAATCGGGCCGACGCCACGAGGGGCCCGATCGATCGACACGTGCGGCGGCGGTGCCTGCCATTCGCATGTGCACCGCAACCGGTTACAGTGTCTCTGCGATTTCGCGAGATGGGAATGCGTGCCGCACAATACAAGCGGCTCTTAAGCGAAAACAACGCTTCAAGTCGATCTGCCCCCGTGCGACTGGTCGCACAGACAGTGCGGATCACCGCGCCACACGCACCCAGACAGGCGCGTGATCGCTGGCCTTTTCGCGACCGCGAAAGGTTTTGTCGACGCCTGCGGCCTGCAACCGGTCGGCTAGTTCGGGTGACAACAGCGCGTGATCGATGCGAAACCCGTGATCGCGTTGCCAGGCGCCGGCCTGGTAATCCCAATATGTCCACACCCCGCCGCGCGGATTGTGCAGGCCCAGCGCATCGGTCCATCCCGCGCCCAGCAGGCGGCGATAGGCGGCGCGCGATTGCGGCTGCATCAGCGCATCGTCGGCCATCGCGCGCGGGTCCCAGATATCGTGATCGTCGGGGATGACGTTGTAATCGCCGATCACCACGGCGGGCACTTCGTCGGCATAGATTGTCGCCATGCGCGCGGCGAGGCGTTCCATCCAGCGCAGCTTGTAATCGAATTTGGGGCCGGGCTGGGGATTGCCGTTGGGCAGATAGATGCCCGCCACGCGAATGCCGAACACACAGGCCTCGAGATAGCGCGCCTGTTCGTCCTCCGGCTCTCCGGCCAGGCCGCGCTGCACTTCGACAGGGGTTTCGCCGCGCGCCAGAATGGCCACGCCGTTGAACCCCTTTTGGCCGTGCCAGATCGCCTGATAGCCGATCGCGGCCAGGTCAGCGGCGGGAAAGCCTTCGTCCTGGGTCTTGATTTCCTGCAGGCAGGCGACGTCTGGCCGGGTTTCGTCCAGCCATTCGATCAGCCGGGGCAGCCGCGCCTTGATGCCGTTGACATTGAACGAGGCGATGGTGATCGCACCGCCAGTTCCGTCACTCATACGCTGAAGCTGGCGCCGCAGCCACAGCCAGAAGCCGCCTGCGGATTTTCGACTTGGAAGGCCGAACCGCCCAGCGATTCGACATAATCGACCACCGCACCTGCCACCAGATCGAGGCTGACCGGATCGACCACCAGCCGCACCCCGTCGGTTTCGGCCACGATGTCATCGCTGTCGGGCGCATCGGCGAGGCCAAAGCGGTACTGGAATCCCGAACAACCGCCTCCTTCGACCGACAGGCGCAGGATCGCGGGCTTTTGCGTGCGCGCGGCAATCGCCGCGACGCGCGCGGCCGCACTGGGGGACAAGGCGATGGTCTGGGCGTTCATACCCCCTAGATAGGGAGGCCTGTGCCCAACCTCAAGCGGATTGGATGAAACTGCGCATCGCGTCGGCTTCGGCCTCGATTCGTTCGATGCGGTATTTCACCAGATCGCCGATCGAGATGAACGCCACCATCCGCCCGCCATCGACCACCGGCAAGTGGCGGAACCGGCGCCGGGTCATCAGTGCCAGGGCTTCGAGCGCAGACTGGTCGGGGCTGACCGAGATCACCGGCGCGGTCATCACGTCGCGCACTTTGCGTTGCAGCACTTCGGCGCCGTGGCGGCGCAGGGCATAGAGCACGTCGCGTTCGGAAAAGATCCCCGCGACATCGACCCCGGCATCCTCAACCGGCAGCGCGCCGATGCGATGTTCGGCCAAGAGGTTGATCGCATCGGCCACCGAAGCTTCGGCGCTGATTTTCCAGACCGGGCCGGACCGTCCGGCAATAAGCCTTGCAATCGTCATTGCATCCTCCTTTCGCTGCCCCAAGATACGGCTGTTTTTGTTGCCGTTGGCACAGCATGACACAACTGCGACCGGGTGCAAGGCGATTGCCGCGCCGTGCCGATTGGCGCATGGAGTTTTGCCATGGCAGATCCCCGCCCGTCCCCGCTCGACGACCCGCAGCAGGCCAAACGGGCCTGGGCGCATTACCGCGGCATGTTGCGCTGGACGGCGGAACTGGCGGTGGGCTTGATCGGGGTGGTGTGGGTCTTGCTCTACCACGAATTCGGCCTGGTCTCGATCCACCTGTATATCGCCAGCGCGCTGGGGGTCGGCGTCATGGTCATGCTGTTCGGCGCGCTGATGGGGCTGGTGTTCGTATCGCACAACAGCGGCCACGATGATGCCATCGACGATCCGCTCGACGACGAAACCTGGCGTTAGTGTCTGACCCGAAGCTCGCATTTCAGGAAGAAGGCACCGGCCCGCTCCCCCACCCGACCACCCACGTAAGTGTATGTTATTGGGTGGTCGGCTCCTCAGCGAAAACGTCCCCCGGACGTTTTCGTGCTCTTCGTCGCGGGGAGCGGGCCGGTGCCGTCTTCGAAACTCGCCCTTTCGCGAGTTTCGGGTCAGGCTCCTAATTCAGCGCCACATAGCGCGCGATATCGGCAGTGTGCAGCCAGCGCACGCGGGTGTTGGGCACCGAATTGGTCAGCGCATAGAACGCCGCCGCCGTGCCGGGGGTCATCCCCATGGCGCGGTAATAGTCGATATAGGCGCGGTTGACCGGGGAATTGGCGGCAAAGTCGGCGGGCCCCCGCCCGGCATCATCGAGCCAGGCATGCACGCCGAAATCGGCATCGGGCGCGGCATGGCGCGTGGTTCCGGCCAGAAACAGCTCGACCGCGCCCGATCGCACCGACCCGCCCGCAGGAACGCTGGTGGCCAGGGCATGGGCGCGAATCATCCGGCCCAGGCGCAGATTGGCGGCATCGTCATACGTGCCGGGGCAATCGGCCAGTTCGAGCACACGGATCGCGGGATAGGCGTGCAGCATCGCGGCAAACCGCGCGGGGCTGGCCGCGTCGGTCGCATCGACCAGCGCGGCATGCGCCTTGTCGATCACCACAAACGGCCCGAACCGCGCGATCCCGCGCCGCGCGGCGTGATCGGCCACGCCCACCAACCGGTCGGCGCGTTCGGGCCCGGTCTCGACCCGGGTGGTTTCGGTCCACACCACGCCCGCCGTATCGGTCCAGCTACGCGTCGACACCGCCTCAGCCCCTGCCGCCTCTGCCCCCGCCGCAACGGGCAGGCACAAGACGCCAAGCATCAGCACAGACAGGGCAAGGGCGTGGAACCGCATGATGCCCTGTCTGGGCCACAGACCTTGTATTCGCCCCAAGGGATGCGGTGAATGCCGGGTTTACGTTGTTCTATGGGGTGATCGCGCCAAAATGGGCGAGATCGTGCCCTTGGCCGCAGGGCCCTGCGCGCGCTAGGCAGGACCCTGGGCCGAAAACAGGGGGCAGCGCAAGCGTATGGTCGCAGTCGTGGCGACAGTCGCCTATCTCGGGCTGGAGGCGCGCGCGGTCGAAGTGCAGTGCCAGTTGTCGTCGGGCCTGCCCAGTTTTCGCGTGGTCGGTCTGCCCGACAAGGCGGTGGGCGAAAGCCGTGAACGGGTCCATTCGGCGCTGGCCGCGATGGGCCTGTCGCTGCCGCCCAAACGCATCACGGTCAACCTTTCGCCCGCCGATCTGCCCAAGGAAGGATCGCATTACGACCTGCCGATCGCGCTGGCACTGTTGTGCGCGATGGGGGTGATCGATCGCGAGGCGCTGGCCGATCAGGTCGCGGTGGGCGAACTCGCGCTCGACGGGCGGGTGATTGCCAGCCCCGGCGTCCTGCTGGCCGCCCTGCACGCAGGCGCGACCGATCGCGGGCTGATCTGCCCCGCCGCGCAAGGCACCGAGGCAAGCTGGGCGGGGACCGCGGTGATTGCCGCGCCCGATCTGATCGGCCTGCTCAACCATTTCAAGGGTACGCAGGCCTTGCCCCCGCCACAACCGGGCGAGCCCGATCCGCCCCGGCGCGGGCCCGACCTGAAACAGGTCAAAGGCCAGGACGTGGCGCGGCGCGCGCTCGAAATCGCCGCTGCCGGGGGGCACAACCTGCTGATGATCGGGCCGCCGGGCGCGGGCAAATCGCTGATGGCGGCCTGCCTGCCGGGCATTCTGCCGCCGCTGACGCCGGCCGAGGCGCTGGAAGTGTCGATGGTGGCCTCGGTCGCGGGCACGCTGGAGGAAGGGCGTATCAGTCGCGCGCGCCCGTTTCGGGCGCCCCATCATTCCGCCTCGATCGCGGCGCTGACCGGCGGCGGCGCCAAGGCGCGGCCGGGCGAAGTCAGCCTGGCGCATCTGGGGGTGCTGTTTCTTGACGAATTGCCCGAATTTCAGCGCGCCGCGCTCGATTCGCTGCGCCAGCCGCTCGAAACCGGCGAAGTGACCGTGGCACGCGCCAATGCCCATGTCACGTTTCCGGCGCGGGTGCAGTTGATAGCGGCGATGAACCCGTGCCGGTGCGGCCATCTGGCCGATGCGGCGCTGGCGTGCAGCCGTGCGCCGCGTTGTGCCGCCGATTACCAGACCAAGATCTCGGGCCCGCTGCTCGACCGGATCGACCTGCATGTGGAGGTCGATCCGGTGGCGGCCAGCGACATGGCACTGCCGCCGCCGCTGGAGGGCTCTGCCGAAGTGGCGCAGCGGGTGGCTGTGGCGCGCGGGCGCCAGACCGCACGGCTGGCGGGGACCGGGCGGCGCAGCAATGCCGAACTCGATGGCGACTTGCTGGAAACCCATGCCCAGCCCGATGCCGCGGGGCAGGATCTGCTGACCCGCGCCGCCACCGCGATGAAGCTGTCGGCGCGCGGCTATACCCGCATCCTGCGCGTCGCGCGCACGATTGCCGATTTGGCCGGGGCGGACCAGGTTACGCGTGTGCACGTGGCCGAGGCGTTGAGTTATCGCCGGGTGGCCCCGCGCGCCTGAACAAAGTTGACGCGCCGACAAGTGGGTCGCGCTATGGCTGCAGCGATCTGAAAAAACCGCGCAGGACCAGCGACAATGACCATCAGCGACCGCGAACTTGGCATGGGGCGCCCGATCGAGCGGCGCGATTTCCTCAACGGGGTACTGATGGCCGGAGCCGGCGTGCTGGCACCCGGGCGACGGGCGCGGGCGGCCGATTCGGGCCCCTATCCCCCCGCGCTGACCGGGATGCGCGGCAGTGGCTATCCGGGGGCCTATTCCACCGGGCATGCCTTGCGCGATCATGACTTTGCCCCCGGCCCGGCGGCGAGCGAGAGTGCCGACAGCTATGACCTGATCGTGGTCGGCGGCGGGATCAGCGGGCTGGCGGCGGCATGGTTCTATCAGCAGCGCCATGGCGGCGGCGCGCGGGTGCTGGTGATCGACAACCACGACGATTTCGGCGGCCATGCCAAACGCAATGAATTCGGCACCGGTGCCGCCATGCGCCTGTCGAACGCGGGAAGTTTCAATGTGTTTGCCGACGATCACGACAGCGGCGCGCATGTCGATCTCTATCGCGCGCTGGGCATCGATATAGCGGCGCTGGCCAGGGACACCGTCGATCCGGGATTCTATCACCGGCTGGGCATGGGGCAGGGGGTGTTTTTCGACCGCGCCACGTTTGGCCGCGACGTGCTGTTGCCCGATCCCGCGCCGTGGACCGATTTCACGTTTCTCTACTCGCCGACGACGCCGCCCGATGCCGATGCGCGCTGGGCGCGATTCATGGCCGAGGCGCCCTTGCCAGAGCGCGCGAGGGCCGATCTGTACCGGCTCTATCATGCCGCCACCGACTATCTGCCAGGGCTGAGCGCTGCCGAAAAAGTCCATCGGCTCGACACCATGAGCTATGCCGATTTCCTGACCGGCCCGGCGGGGTGCGATCCGATGGTGGCGACATATCTGCGCGATCGCACGTTCGGCAGCGGGCGCGGGCTGTCGTCGACCACCGCGCTGTCGGCGCATCAGCGGTTTGGCCTGCCCGGGTTTGCCGGGCTGGGCCTGCCCGCCGCCTATGATACCGACGAATCGGGCACCAGCTATCACTTCCCCGAAGGCAACGCGACGGTTGCGCGGCTGTTGGTCGCCCGGTTGGTGCCGGGCGCGCTCGCCGCGCGCACGCCGGGCGAATCGATGCTGGCGCGGGTCGATTATGGCGTGCTCGACCAACCG
Organism: Novosphingobium sp. FSW06-99; assembly: GCF_001519065.1. Lineage (GTDB taxonomy): Bacteria > Pseudomonadota > Alphaproteobacteria > Sphingomonadales > Sphingomonadaceae > Novosphingobium. The sequence goes on along the minus strand of NZ_KQ954256.1, from coordinate 345,828 downwards.
GGCAACGCCACGCGCATCCGCCTCAATGCGATGGCCTATCACGTTGCCAATGTGCGTGGCGGGGTCGAGGTCAGCTATACCCTGGGCGGTGTCAATGGCGCGCGGATGCGCACGCGCGGCAAACACTGCGTGCTGGCGTGCTGGAACTATGTGATCCCCTATATCTGCCCCGAACTGTCCGCGCCGCAGCGCGAGGCGCTGGCCTATAACGTCAAGACGCCCAATCTTTGGGTCAATGTCTGGCTGAACAACTGGCGCGCGTTTCACCGGGCGGGCACCTGTTTCATGAATGCGCCCGGCAGCTATTATGCCTCGCTGATCCTCGAACAGCCGGTGTCGCTGGGCGGCTATGCCCATTCGGCCTCGCCCGACGATCCGACCGTGCTGACGATGCTGCGCGGCTATGAAACGCCGGGCCTGCCGATCAAGGACCAGTTCCGCCTAGGTCGCGCCGAACTCTACGCGACCACCTTCGACACGTTCGAACGCGAAACCCGCGCGCAACTGGCCTCGGCGCTGGGCCCGTCGGGCTTCGATCCGGCGCGCGACATTGCCGGATTGACCGTCAACCGCTGGGGCCACGGCTATTCCTATTGGTATTCGGCGCTGTACGATGATTTCCTGAAGACCGGCGGGCCGCCGCCGCATCTGCTGGCGCGGCAGCCGGTCGGCGCGATCACGATTGCCAACACCGATTCGGGCGGCACCGATTCGACCGAACTGGCGATCGACATGGCGGCGCGCGCGGTGGCGGAGCTGGGTTAGGCAGGCTATGATCGCGCTGCCCCCGATGGCATGATGCATGGCGGCCAATTCCGGCTAGACATATGCGCAGATCGGACGGTTCCGACAGGAGACATCGCATCATGGATACCACCAATCGCCGCGACATTCTGCGTGCCGCCGTTGCCGTGGGCGGGGTTGCCCTGGCGGCGGGCGCGGCACCCGCGCGTGCGGCGGCGCGCGCCGTCGGCCATTCGCCGCAAGTCCAGCCGCCACTGCCATATGCGCCCGATGCGCTGGCCCCGGCGATTTCGGCGCGAACCGTCGATTTCCATTACAATAAGCACCACAAGGGCTATTTCACCAATCTGGCCAAGCTGGTGGCGGGCACCCCGCTGGAACAGGCCTCTCTCGAAGCGATCATTCTGGCCACCGCCGGCAAGGGCGAATCGCGCGCAATTTTCAACAACGCGGCGCAGGCGCTCAACCACAACCTCTATTGGCAAAGCCTGACCCCCGGCGGCAGCGCGCCCAGTGCCGCACTGGCGGCGGCGATCGCGCGTGATTTCGGCAGCAAGGCGGCGCTCGACGCCGAACTGGCCAAAGCGGCGACCGGCCAGTTCGGCAGCGGCTGGGGCTGGCTGGCGGCCGATGGCGACAAGCTGAAGGTCATGGCCACGTCGAACGCAGGCACGCCGGTGGCCGATGGCCTGACCCCGCTGCTGGTGATCGACGTGTGGGAACACGCCTATTACCTCGACGAACAGAACCGCCGTGCAGACTATGTCAGCGCGGTGATCCCGCTGCTCGACTGGGCTGGGGCGTCGCAGCGCTACGCCGCCTGAATCCGCAGGTGACACCCACCCATCGGTTATTGTAAGCAAGGCATACAATAACCGATGGGTGGGAGTGCGACGATGCGGCAGTGGATCATCAACCAGGGGGCAACCTCGCTCGACGGCCTGCATCTGCGCGATGTGCCAGAGCCGGTGGCGGGGCCGGGCGAAGTGCTGGTGCGCGTGCGCGCCTGTTCGCTTAACTATCGCGATCAGGCGATCCCGCTGGGCCGCTATATGGGCGGGCCGGTCGCCAGCGATACGGTGCCCTTGTCCGATGGCGCCGGAGAGATTGTCGCGCTGGGCGCCGGGGTCACCGGCTTTGCCGTGGGTGACCGGGTGGCCGGGCTGTTTTTTCAAGGCTGGCACGATGGCCCGCCCTCGGCGGGCATGGGCGTGGCGCTGGGCGCGGCGGGCGCGCCCGGCATGTTGCAGGATCTGGTGGCGCTGCCCGCCGGCGGGGTGATCGCCATCGCCGGCAGCCTGAGTTTCGAAGAAGCCGCCTGCCTGCCCTGTGCCGGGGTAACCGCGTGGAACGCGCTGATGGCCGGGCCGCGCCCGCTCAGGGCGGGGGGCAGCGTGCTGGTGCTGGGCACCGGCGGGGTGTCGCTGCTGGCCTTGCAGATCGCCAGGGCGGTGGGCGCCACCGTGGTCGCCACATCATCGAGCGATGCCAAGCTGGACCGCGCCCGCGCGCTGGGCGCGGATCATCTGATCAATTATCGCAGCGTTCCCGAATGGGGGGCCGAGGCGGCCCGGCTGACCGGGGGAATCGACCATGTCGTCGAAGTCGGCGGTGCAGGCACATTGGCGCAGTCGATCGCGGCGGTGGGCTATGCCGGGGAAATCGCGCTGATCGGCGTGCTGACCCGCGAAGGCAACACCAGCCCTCACGGCCTGATGTTCAAGGGCGCATCGATCCGGGGCATTTTCGTCGGATCGCGCGCGATGGCGCAGGGGCTGAACGATCTGGTCGACGCGCATCGGATCAAGCCGGTAATCGACCGCCGCTTCGATATCGCCGATGCGTTGTCGGCCTATCGCTACCAGTCCTCGCCCGACTTGTTCGGCAAAGTGGTGATTACATTGTAGCCGCGCCTGATCCGCCAACCCAAATCCTCCCCAGAATGGGGAGGGGGACCAGCGAAGCTGGTGGAGGGGCCCCGCCGGATTGCGCAACGTCGCGAAGATGGACCATGGTGCCGGGGGTTATGGCGCTTATTTTCAATGTTTTACCCAGCCGCGAAGCCCCTCCACCACCCTTCGGGCGGTCCCCCTCCCCGTGCCGGGGAGGATCGAAAAGGGGCAATGTTGGCTAGATCAGGTCATGCAGTGCCCGCAGCGTTTCGATGATCGCATGCGGGCGCTCGGCGGGTTTCAGGGTGGCGAGGGCGGCGGGCTTCATGATGCCGGTGGTCATGCCGATGCCGGTGGCGCCCACGGTGCGGGCCATGCGCATTTCCAGCGCGGGGTCATCGCCGACGATCACGATCCGGCCCCGGTCGGCGCGGGCGATGCCCATCGCGTCGGCGGCGGTGTCGAACGCGGTGCGCGAGGGTTTGCCCAGCACTTTGGCGCGCTTGCCGGTCATCGCGGCGATCATCGCGTTGATCGCAAAGCTGGCGCCGATCGCGCGGCCATGCGCGGTGGCGAAAAACGGCACGTGGCTGGCGGTGGTGACCAGCGCACCGTCCCACACCGACTGGCACGCCGCTTCGAGATCGGGAAAGGTGAATTCGCGGAACCAGCCGGTATAGACCGCCTCCACCTCGCTGGCGCGTTCGGCGGGGCCGATGCAGGTGATCCCCGCCTCGCGCAGTGGCGCGGCCACTCCGGCATTGCCCAGCACGCGTACGCGGCGGATGCCCCGCTTCACGAACCATGCCGCTGCCGATGACGACGGCGTCATCATCTCTCCATCGGCCAGGTCGAACCCGGCCGATCGCAGCGACCGGGCATAGGCGGCGGGCGGCTTGGCGGTGCCGTTGGTGAACACGCACAGCGGAATGCCGCGTGCCTTGATCGCCGCCAGCAGTTCGATCGCGCCGGGCAGCGCGCGATGGCCGCCGCTGGCCGCATCGCCCAGCGCGATCGTGCCGTCCATGTCGAAAATGAAGCCGCTGGCCTGGCGCACGCGGTCGGCGATGTCGGGGGTCACAGCGAGGCTCCGGCATGAAGGGCGATGCGCAGGCCGGGGCGATCGATCACGATATCGCGCGCTGCCGGGCGCGCGGCGAGTTCGCGCAGCAGTTTGAACAAGGGCGCGGCTTCGGGCGTGTATGTCGCGCGGCTGCGCCCGGCGGCCAACATGGCATCGACCTGATCGCCGGGCATCACCGCGCGCAACAGGAATTCCTCGTCGGGCATGTGGTGGCCGAATGTCTTGCGCAGATCGCCCAGCGCCGGAAAATCGCCCTCGTTGGCCAGTTCACGCGCGCGCGGGCGATCGAGAATGGCTGCCTCCACCGCGCGATCGACCGGGCGCGTCGGCTTGCCGAACTTGCCCATCACATAGCGGATCACCTGATCGCTGACCTGGGCATAGCGGCGATCGCCGATCACGTTGAACAGCGCCTGGCTCATCACCATCTGCGGAAACGGGGTGACCATGATCGGATGGCCGAGTTCGGCGCGCACTTGTTCGGTTTCGGCAATCACCGCCGCCAGCCGGTCGCCCATGCCCAGTTCCTCCAACTGGCGCCGGGTGGTGGTCATCACCCCGCCCGCGATCTGGTGGCGCAGGAAACTGGCGTCGAACGCCTGCGGGGTGCCGGGCGGCAGACCTTCGGCAAAGGCCAGGCGCGACCAATAGGCGGACAACTGGCGCAAAGTCGCACGGTCGATCGCCACCTCGTGCCCTGCCTCGATCAGGTTGGCCACCATCCGCTCTGCCTCGGGCAGCGAAGACCCGTCGCCGCCCGGCCCGATGCCGACATGGATTGCCGAAATGCCCAGCTTCGCCGCCTCCAGCGAAGACAGTTCGCCCAGCCCCAGCGTGTTGTGCGCGTGGATTTCGAGCGGACGATTGCCAATTGCCGCCCTGACCGCCGGGGCCAGCGTGCGCACGCGATCGACCGACAGCAGCCCGCTGGGGTCCTTGATATAGAACAGGTCGATGTCGGGGCTGGCCATCAGGGCGCGGGCAAATCCGGCATAGAACGCATCGTCGTGCACATCGGACAGCGTGAAAGTCAGCGCGGCCATCACTTCGGCCTCGCCCTCCTGCTTGATGATCCGCGCAGCCGCGATCACGGCGGGCACTTCGTGCATCGGATCGAGCACGACAAACCGCCGGATGCCGCAATCCTGCAAACAGCGATAGACCAGCCGCATGAATTCGGGATCGGCCTGTTGCCAGGCGATGAAGCGCAAGCCGGTGGTGATCAGTTGCAGCGGCGTGGTCGGCATCGCCGCGCGCATGCGCCGGATGCGTTCCCACGGGTTGTTGCGGAAATAGCGTACAGCCACCGCCATATGGCTGGACGAGGTGAAATCGACCGCGCGAAACCCGGCCCGCTCGGTCAGCGCGGCGGCCTGCAGCATATGCGCGGTGTTGAGCCCGGTCGCCCCCCACAGCGACTGGTTGCCGTCGCGCATGGTTACATCGACAAGCTGGATGGTCATGCGGCCAGACCTTCAAAGAACCGCGTATCGACGCCGCCGGTGACAAACCGGGGGTCGGCGACAATCGCGCGGTGCAGATCGCGCGTGGTATCGACCCCCTCGATGGTCAGGTGGTCGAGCGCGCGCGCCAGCAGCGCGACGGCCTGCGCGCGGGTGGGGGCGGCAACAATCAGCTTGCCGATCAGCGAATCGTAATAAGGCGGCACTTCGCCCCCGCTGGCGATATGGGTGTCGATGCGGATGCCCGACCCGGCGGGCCAGGCCGCGCGGGTCACCCGGCCCGGCGAGGGGCGGAAATCGGCGCGCCAGTCTTCGGCGTTGATACGCACTTCGATCGCGTGGCCCAGTGGCCGGATATCGCCCTGCCGCAGCGACAGCCGCGCACCGCCGGCGATCAGTATCTGCTGTTCGATCAGATCGACCCCGGTGATCGCCTCGGTCACCGGATGTTCGACCTGGATGCGTGCGTTCATTTCCAGAAAGTAGAAATCAAACGTTTCGGCATCGACCAGAAATTCGACCGTGCCCGCGCCTCGATACCGCAAGTGGCGCGCCAGGTTGACCGCCGCCACCTCGATCGCGGCGCGCTTGTCGGCGGGGATCGCGGGCGCCGGGGCCTCTTCGACCAGTTTCTGGAACCGGCGCTGGATCGAACAGTCGCGCGTGCCCAGGTGGATCGCCTCGTGCCCGTCGCCCAGCACTTGCACTTCGACATGCCGACCGCGCGCGATGAAGCGTTCGACATAGACGCGTGGATCGCCAAACGCGGCCTGTGCCTCGGCCATCGCCATATCGATCTGCGCGTCGAGCTGGTCGGGCGCATCGACCCGCTTCATCCCGCGCCCGCCGCCGCCCGACACCGCCTTCAACAACAAGGGATAGCCGGTGTGCGCCGCCTGCGCGCGCGCCGCCGCCTTGTCTGCCGCCTCGCCGCCCGGCACCACCGGCAGCCCTGCCGCAATGCCCACCGTGCGGGCCATCAGCTTGTCGCCCATCGCGGTCAGGCTGGCCAGATCGGGCCCGACAAAGATCATCCCCGCCGCCGCCACGGCCTGGGCAAAGGCGGCGTTTTCCGACAGAAAGCCATAGCCGGGGTGCACCGCATCGGCGCGCCCCGCGCGGGCCGCCGCGACCACCGCGGCGACATCGAGATAGGATTGCGCCGATGGCGCGGGGCCGATCACCACCACTTCGTCCGCGCTCAGCGCGGGCAGGCTGTGGCGATCGGCCTCCGACACGCCCAGCACGCTGACCAGCCCCATCGCGCGCGCGGTGCGGATGATGCGCAGCGCGATTTCGCCCCGGTTGGCAATGAACAGCCGCCGGATCATGGTGCAGTATCGTCCAACCGCATCAGCACGGTGCCTTTGGCCACCATCGTGGCATTGTCGACCAGCACTTCGGCGATTGTCCCGTGGGCGCCCGCGTGGACCGGGTTCATCAGCTTCATCGTCTCGATGATGCCGACAACTGTGTCGGGACCGACGGTTGCGCCCGGTTCGACAAACGGCGGCGCGCCTGGCGCCGGGGCGCGATAGAATGTGCCGGGCAGCGGGGCGCGGATGCCCGGCCCGGTGTCGGCGGTCGCTACGGCTTCGACCGTTGCGGCGGGCGCCGCATCCTCGCCAAAGGTCCACTCCTGCGTAAAGCCATCGCCGTCGCGCGCCACGCGCAGGCGAAAGCGGGCGGTGGTGACATCGAGCCGCTGATAGGCGGTGCCATCAAGAATCGCCGCGATTTCGGCGACATCCTCGGGCGACAGCGGCAGATCGGGCGTGCTCATGCGGCGATCATCCGGCGGGCGGCGGCGATGATGGCGTCGGCGAACGCCGCGTCGTTGAAATGCGCGTCGACCGCCGTCACCGGCACATGTGCTGGCATCATCTGTTTGAGATATTCGGCAAACGGGCCGGGCAGGCTGGTGTCCTGGATATGCCCGGTGGGGCTGTCATGGCTGGAAAACCCGTGCAGCGGGGTGAACACTTCGACCGGGCCGCGCGCGTCGGCCACCAGTGCAGACAGATGGTCGGCCAGCACCTGCAATTCGGGCAGGCGCGTGCGCACCGCGGTCAATTGCGGGTTGTGCTGGTGATAGCGGGTGTCGGGAAACTGCGCGCGCGCCGCCTCGATCGGTCCGGCGATGATGAAATCGGCGTTGCCCGGCGCCCAGATCGTCGGCACACCCCTGGCCATGCCCGCCTTGCCGCGATCGGGCCCGCCATCGGCCAGACCATGGTTGAGATGATCGATGATCTCGGTCACCGACAGATCGAGCACCAGCGCCACATCGCGCTCGGCGGCAATGCTGTCGAGCGTGGCGCCGCCCGCGCCCGAGGAATGGAACACCATCACTTCGGCGCCATCGGCTTCGAGCGCCTGACGGATGCGGCGAGTGCCCTGTTCGGTGGTGCCGAGCGTGGTCATCAGCACCAGCGGCTTGTCCGCAGTGCGCGCCGGGTCATAGCCTTTGGCCATGCCGGCCACCGCCAGCGCACCGTTGCGGAACACCTCGCGGCTGATCGAATTGATCCCGGCGATGTCGGTCACCGCGTTCAGCATGGCGATATCCTTCACCCCGACATAGGGCGCGGTGAAACCCGATGCCATGGTCGAGATGATCAGTTTGGGCAGGCCATAAGGCAGCGATTGCATCAGCGCCCCGGCCAGCGCGGTGCCCATCGACCCGCCCACCGCCAGCACGCCCGACACCGGGCGTGCCGCGTGCCAGGCATGGGCGGCCTTGATCGATCCCTCGATCATCACCGCCTGGCATTTGCCTTCATGGCCCAGCGCGCGCACCGCTTCGATGGTATGACCGGCAGCCTCGGCCACCTGTTCGGGCGAAATCTCCGCGCCGCCGACGCTGCGCCGCACGCTGGGGTCGAGATGCACCACCTCGACCCCGGCCGATTCGAGCGTCTGGCGGACAAAGCGCGCCTCGTCCTGCTTGGTGTCCTGGGTGATTACCAGCAGGACACTGGGTTTCTCGTTCATGGCAGCTCTCCCGGCCAACCGCTTTTTGTATTTGTTGCATACAAAGTGCAGGCCATCGCCCCCGAGTGCAAGCAAAAACGCGCCCGACGATTGCGCTTGCCGACGCGGCGCAATTCTGTTTGTTTCGCGTACAAACAAGACTCATTGGGGAAGGGGACACGGGAACGACCGTCCATCGGACGCAATCCCTTGCGCGCAGGCAGACGCGCCACACCTGGCAGGCGACCACCCGCCCCGGAATTTTCGCAGTTGACTTCGTTTGCCTCGCATACAAATATGTGAGTGAAACATACAAATGTTCGACACGCATCGAGCGCAGCGGGAAGTTTGCGCCGGTGAACAGGGAGAGTTGCGACATGAATCGACCATCGGGGATTCTTGCGGGCGTTGCGCTTGGCGTGCTGATGACCGGCACAGCCCATGCACAATCCAAACCGGCCACCACGCCCCCCACCGAGGGTGGCATTCAGGAAATCGTGGTAACCGCGCAAAAGCGGTCGGAAAACGTGCAGAACGTGCCGATCGCAATCAGCGCCTTTACCGCCAACGCGCTGAAGGAACGCGCGGTCGGCGACGTGTCGGCGCTGTCGGGCCTGTCGCCCAATGTCACGCTCGATGCCTCGACGCCGTTTTCGGGATCATCGGCGGTGCTCGGCGCCTCGATTCGCGGGGTCGGCGCGGCGGATTTTGCGTTCAACATCGATTCGGCGGTCGGCGTCTATGTCGATGGCGTCTATCTGGGCCGGTCGGTCGGGGCGAACCAGGATCTGCTCGACGTTGACCGCATCGAAGTGCTGAAAGGCCCGCAAGGCACGCTGTTTGGCCGCAACACCATCGGCGGCGCGATTTCCATCGTCACCCACGATCCGGGCGACAAATATCGCTTCATCGGCGATTTCACTACCGGCAGCTACAACCGCATGCAGGCGCGTGCGACGATGGACGTGCCGCTGGCCGACAATCTGACCTCGTCGATTTCGTTCGGGATCCTCAACCGCGAAGGCTATCAGTACCAGATCCCCTATCCCGGCCAATATACCACCGACAGCTTCACCAGCTTTGCCGGGGCCGGGCACAACGGTGGCGATGGCCGGTTTGGCGGCGACAACACCTGGAACATGCGCGCCAAGCTGAAATATACCGGGGTCAACGGCTTCAAGGCGGTGGTCGAATTCGACTATACCCATGTGAACCAGGAATCGACTGCCAGTACGCTGCTCGGCACGGTCAACAACACCTCGACGCCCGCCTATGCCGGTGTCTACAACGCCAGTCTGCTGTCGATCTACAACACCTGTATCTCGCTGCCGGCCTCGGTGCTGGCGCAGACTGCGCTGGCGGGGGTGTGCGGCCCGCGCGGCGGGGTGAACGGGTACAACACGCTGCCTGGGCTCGCCGGGCAGGGGGCCAACGGCTATCAGACATATGGCAACCAGTTCATCACCGGCAACAAGGACACCACGTACGCCACCGGGCAGAACTATTCGCAAGTGTCGCAGTGGGGCGTCGGGCTGACGCTGGAACAGCCGATCGGGTCGGCCACGCTGAAATCGATCACCTCGTTCCGCAAGGTCGATCTCAACGCCGGGACCAACCAGGACGGATCGCCGCTCAACATCCTGATGGTCGATTTCACGGTGGATCAGCACCAGTGGAGCCAGGAACTGCAATTGACCGGCAAGGCCATCAACGACAAGCTGAACTATGTGTTCGGGGCCTATTTTTTCAACGAAACCGGCAACTTGCACGACTATGTCAACTTTGACGACGGCATCTTGCAAGTCGATGGTCCGGGCCGGATCAACACCGACGCGCTGGCCGCCTATTCGCAGCTCGATTACAAGTTCAACGATCTGATCAGCGTCACCGCCGGTGCGCGCTATACCCACGAGCACAAGAATTATTACGGCGGCCAGGCCGATGACAACGGTCTTAGCTACAAGCTGCCGTTCGATCTGACCCCCAGCGCGGCCGGCGCGGCGCAATTGTGCGCGATGGAGCCGACCGCCTGCTTCCCGGTCAACAACAACAATTCCGCCGGGTTCACCTATGGCGCCAATCTGGGATCGCTGGCGCAATATCTCGACTATTACCCCGCCACACCGAATTCGCAGGATTTCAACAACTTCAGTCCGAAGCTGGGGATCCAGATCCACCCGTCGCAAAACGTGATGGGCTATTTCAGTTGGTCAAAGGGGTACAAGTCGGGCGGCTGGACCACGCGTTTGTCCAACCCGCTGCTGGCCGCGCCCGAATTCGGGCCCGAACATGCGACGACCTATGAACTGGGCATCAAGTCGACCCTGCTCGACCGCAAGCTGCAAGTAAACGCGGCACTGTTCGACACCCAGTACAACGGCATCCAGTTGAACGAACAGATCGGTGCCTCGCCGACCGTGTTCAACCTGGGCAAGGCAATCAATCGCGGCGCCGAACTGGAAACCACCATCGCGCCGGGCGGCGGGTTTACCGTGCAGTCGTCGCTGTCGTACCTCGACGCGCATTACACGTATGTCTGTGGTCAGGGCGGGGTGTACCAGGGATTCTGCAACGGCAATTCGGCCTATATCGCGCCGGGATCGAACCCCTATGAAGCGGGCGTCTATGCCGGGGCTCCGCTGCCCAAGGCACCGCACTGGAAGATCAACGTGTCGCCGCGTTACGAAATCGCGCTGCCCAAGGGCAAGATCGTGCTGCTGGCCGATTGGACCCACACCACCAGCATGTGGAACGATTCGCTCGGCACGTACCTGATCATGCGGCAGGGCACCGACATCGTGAACGGGTCGATCACCTATAAGGCGCCCGACGGCATCTGGGATCTGACCGTGGGTGGCACCAACCTGACCAACCAGCGCTATCTGATCACCGGCGATTCAAACCTGGCCGCAGGCGCGATCACCGGCACCTACAACCGCCCGTCCGAATGGTATGCGCGGGTCGGGGTGCGGTTCTAGGCGCACTGCACGGCATCGGGCGGGGCAGCGATGCCCCGCTCTTTTTCCATCTACTCAGCATCGGGAATTGAGCCATGACCACCATGACCGCGCCCCCGTCCTCAAAGGCCGCGATTGTCGATGTGCCGTTTGCCCATCGAGAGATCGTCGCGCGGCTGAGCCCCGGCGGGCGCTATATCGACGCTCAGTCGGATATCGACAGCCCGTGGGTGCCGTTCGGCGACAAGGCGGCGATCAAGCATCTGGCGTTCGACGTGCGGCAGGGGATCTTTTCCAACATCCTGTGGATCAGGGAACCCGGCGTGATCGGCACGCACCTGCATCGCGGCACGATCATGATGGTTTGCCTCGAAGGCAGCGTGAAATACCTCGAATACGACTGGGTCGCCTCGCCAGGCGGGCTGATCCTCGAAGTGCCGGGCGAAAGCCACACGCTGGTCACCGACCACCCGCAGGGCGTCAAACTGTTTGGATGGATGCAGGGACCGATCGAATTCTACGACGAAAATGCCAATTTCGTCGAAACCACCGACGTGTGGTGGTTCATCAACCACTACGAAACCCACTGCAAGGCGCACGGCGTCCCGCTCAATCCCAAGCTCTATCTGTGAAGGGTCACCAATCATGGCGATGACGGCCCCGCCTTCGGGCGCTTACAAGATTGTCGCGGTTCCCGAACTCTATGGCGACACGATCAGGCGGCTGGGCGTCGAAGGGACCTATGTCGGCGGCAGCGAGGCGGACAGCCCGTGGGTGCCATTTGGCGACAACGCGGCGATCCGCCATCTGGCGTTCGACGTGCGCGACAATGTCTATGTCAACATCCTGTGGATCAAGGGCCCAGGGGTGATCGGCACGCACAAGCATCGCGGCCGGGTCTGGGCGATCGGGCTCGAAGGCAGCTTTCGCTATCTCGAATATGACTGGGTGTGCAAACCGGGCGAATTCATCACCGAAACCCCCGGCACCGCGCATACGCTGGTAACCGATGATCCGGGCGGGATGAAGGCGCTGTTCCACATGCAGGGCGCCAACGAGTTCTACGACGAACACGGGAACCATGTCGAAACGCTCGATGTCTGGTGGTTCATCAACCATTACGAGACATATTGCCGCGAACACGGCCTGCCGATCAACCCGGCGCTCTATCTCTGACAGGGGCGGCCATGCGCGACGCGATGCCAAAGCTGAACGGCCCGCGCGGCACCTATCTGCGCAATGCCTGGTATGTTGCGGGCTGGGCCGATGGTCTGGGGGATGCGCCGCAGGCCCAAGTCTTTCTGGAAGAGCCGGTGGCGCTGTTCCGCGATGGCTCGGGCGTGGCCACCGCCATCGGCGGGCGCTGTCCGCACCGTTTTGCGCCGCTGGGGGCGGGCGTGGTGGTCGATGGCGCCTTGCAATGCCCCTATCACGGGTTGCGCTTTGGCAGCGATGGCGCCTGTGTGTTCAATCCGCATCCGGGCGGCAATGTGCCGCAGGCGGCGGTGCGCGCCTATCCGCTGGTCGAACGCCATGCGCTGCTGTGGATCTGGATGGGCGATCCCGCGCATGCCGATCCGGCGACGATCCCCGATTTCGCCTGGCTGGCCGATCCGCGCTGGGACGTGGTGCGCGGCGCCACCTGTGCAGAGGGGCATTACGAGCTCTACAGCGACAATATCCTCGATCTCAGCCATGCCAATTTCGTGCACCCTGCACTGGTCGCCAGCGCGTTTACCGAGGGCGCGCGGCGGTTCTGGCAAGAGGGCGACACGGTCCACGCGCACTATGCGCAGCCCGATGATTATCTGTCGGTCGGCATTTCCGCGATCCTGGGTACGACCAGGCGCAAGCAAGCGTTCGACGGTCATGTGGTGTGGCATGCGCCTGCGACGCTGTCGTTCGATTTCCGCACCGGAGAGCCCGGCACGCCGTTCGAACAGTTGGGCAACATGCCCTCGCTCCACGCGTTCACCCCGCAAACCGCCGACACCACGCATTATCTGTGGGCCACGGGCCGCGATTTCGCGGTGGGCGATGCGGCGTTTTCCGATGCCATGCGCGGCGCGCTGGAACATGCCTTTGAACACGAGGACATGCCGCTGATCCGCGATGCGCACCGGCTGATGGCCGGGCAGGACTTTTGGGATTTGCGTCCGCTGGTGCTCGATGGCGATGGCGGGGGTATCCGCGCGCGGCGCCAGTTGCGCAAGATGATCGCCGCCGAACAGGCGATACAGTCATGATCGGCAGGGGCCGGGCCCAATGAGGGCCGTGGTCATGCAGGGGCTGGGGCGGCCCCTGGCCATGGCCACGCTGCCCGATCCGACACCGGGTCCGGGCGAACTGGTGGTCCGGGTCGGGCGCTGCGGCATTTGCGGGTCGGACCTGCACATGACCGAAGACGCGACTTACGGCAAACGCGCGGGCGACGTGCTGGGGCATGAATTCGCGGGCGAAGTGGTGGCGCTGGGGCGCGGCACCCAAGGCGTGGCGACCGGCGATCTGGTTTCGGTGATTCCGCTGCAATCGTGCGGCACGTGCGCATCGTGCCTGGCCGGAGAGCCCGCCTGGTGCGCCGGGTTCGGCCTGCAGGGCGGCGGCTATGCCGAATTTGCGGTAACCCGCCCCAACCAGTGCATCAAACTGCCCTGTTCGGTCAGCCTGACCGATGGCGCCATCATCGAACCGCTGGCGGTCGCGTTGCATGGGGTCAGCCTGTCGGGATTGCGCCCGGGAGACCGGGTGCTGGTGCTCGGGGCCGGGCCGATCGGGCTGGCCGTAGCGTTCTGGGCGCGGCGGCGCGGCGCAACGCATGTGGTGGTGCAGGACATTGCCCCGCACCAGCAGGCGCGCGCGCTGGCAATGGGGGCGACCGGGTTTGCCGTGGACCCCACCGACCCGGTCGGCGCCGCAGAGCGTGCACTGGGCGGCAAGGCCGATGTGGTGTTCGAATGCGTGGGCGTGCCCGGCCTGATCGCGCAAGCGGTCGATCAGGTGCGCAATCGCGGCACGATCGTGCTGCTGGGTCTGTGCACGCGGCCCGACACGATCAACAGCTTTGCCATGCTGTCGAAGGAACTGCGGCTGATCACCTCGGCGTTTTTCACGCGCGGCGAATACGAGGCGGCGCTCGATGCGCTGGATGCGGGTGCTGCCGAACCACGCCTCCTGGTGACGGGCACGATCACGCTCGCCGATACACCGTTGCGGTTCGAGACGCTGCGCCGCCGCACCCATGATTGCAAAGTGCTGATTGCGCCCTGATGTCATTGCTATATATCATCACAAAAAATGACCCGGGGGACGATCCTTGACGACGGCGCGCAGCATTCTCGAACATGGTCGCATGCACCCGTTGCAATGGGTGGCGGTGGGTATCACCATCGGCCTCAACGCGCTCGACGGGTTCGATATCCTGTCGAGCGCGTTCGCCGCGCCGGGCATCGCGGCACAATGGCATGTCGGGCGCGAAGCGCTGGGCGTGGTGCTGTCGATGGAATTGTGGGGCATGGTTGCCGGCTCGATCGTGCTGGGCGGCCTGGCCGACATGGTCGGGCGGCGGCGCACGATCCTGCTGTGCCTGTGCGTGATGACGCTGGGCATGGTGATGGCCACCACCGCCACCAGCCCGCTCAATCTGTCGGTATGGCGGCTGATCACCGGGCTGGGTATCGGCGGCATGCTGGCGGCCATCAACGCGGTTGCGGCGGAACTGTCCAATTTGCGCCACCGCAGCCTGGCGATGGCGATCATGGTCATCGGCTATCCGCTGGGCGGGGTGATCGGCGGGCTGATCGTCGGTCAGGTGCTCAAGGGGCAAAGCTGGCGCGCGGTGTTCATGCTGGGCGCGGTGGCCACCGCGGTGTTCATCCCGCTGGTCTGGCTGTTTGTACCCGAAACCCCGGCGTTTCTCGACCAACGCCGCCCGGCCGGGGCGCTGGCGAGGATCAATCGTACCTTGACGCGGTTTGGCTTGCCCACGCTCGACCGGCTGGCGCCGCAAAGCGCCGATGCCGCGCGCGCCAGTGTGCTCGACATTCTCAAACCCGGCCTGATCGGCACGACGGCCGTGCTGACGCTGGGGTACTTCTTTCACGCCATCAGCTTCTATTTCATCCTGAAATGGGCGCCCAAGATCATCGCCGATCTGGGCCATTCGCCCAGCCAGGCGGCGGGCGTGCTGACGGCGGCCAATCTTGGCGGGGCGCTGGGCGGCGCCTGTTTCGGGGTGTTCATGCACCGTTTTGGCATCAAGCGCCCGACGCTGATCGCGCTGCTGGCATCGGCGGCGGGGATCGCCGCGTTCGGCCTGCATGACAAGGCGTCGAGCCTTTTGGTATGGTCGCTGGCCGCATCGCTGGGCATGGTCTTTGCCAATGCCGCGATCGTCGGGTTCTATGCCAGCTTTGCGGCCGGCTTTCCCACCCATGTGCGCGCGACCGGCACCGGCTTTGCGGTGGGCATCGGGCGGTTCGGCGGGGCACTGTCGCCGATCCTGGCGGGATATCTGTTCAAGGGCGGGCTGGGCCTGCCGGTGGTGGCCATGGTGATGGGCAGCGGGTCGCTGGCGGCGTTCGCGCTGTTGGCGCGGTTCAGGCTTCAGGCGCGCTGATGACCGCGCCGCACACGGTTCGCCAGGCCACCGTTGCGCTGCTCGATGCGCTGGGCATGACCACCGTGTTCGGCAATCCGGGATCGACCGAATTGCCGCTGTTTCGCGATTTTCCGGCGCATTTCCGCTATGTGCTGGGGCTGCAGGAATCCGTGGTGATCGGCATGGCCGATGGCTATGCACAGGCCACCCGTCGCGCCGCCCTGGTCAATCTGCATTCGGCGGCGGGCCTTGGCCACGGGCTGGGCAACCTGTTCACCGCGTTTCGCAACCAGACCCCGCTGGTGGTGACAGCGGGCCAGCAGGCGCGCGCGATCCTGCCGCACGATCCGTTCCTGTTTGCCGAACGCGCCACCGAATTCCCGCGCCCTTATGTCAAATATGCGATCGAGCCCGCGCGCGCCGCAGATGTGCCGGGGGCGATTCTGCGCGCCTGGCATATCGCGATGACCCCGCCGTGCGGCCCGGTGTTCGTGTCGGTGCCGGTCGATGACTGGGACCGGGTCTGTGCGCCCGTCACGGTGACCATGATGGCGCGGCAGATCGGCGGGGATGCCGCATTGCTCGATGCGCTGGCCGATGCGCTCGCCGCCGCCCGGCGTCCGGCGATCGTGGTTGGCGCAGGCGTGGCGCGCGATGATGCCTGGGCACAGACCGTCTCGCTGGCCGAGGCGCACAATGCCGCGGTGTTTGTGGCGCCGATGGCGGCGCGCAACGGCTTTCCCGAAAACCATCGGCTGTTTCAAGGGTTCCTGCCCGCCTTCCGCGAAGCGATCGTGGCCGCGCTCGACGGGCACGACCTGATCCTGGTGCTCGGCGCGCCGGTGTTCACCTATCACGCCGAGGGTGCCGGGCCGCATGTGCCGCCAGGTGCCGGTGTGTGGCAACTGGTCGACGATCCTGCCGCCGCCAGTGCCCTGCCGGTCGGTACCGCCATCGTCACCAGTCTGCGCCCCGCGCTCGATGCGCTGTTGCGCGCACCTGCGCCGGTGCGGCCCGCGCCGCCCTTGCGCCGGATCGTGCCGCCCGCGCCGGGTGGCCGGTTGCGCGCCGATCAGGCGCTGGCGCTGCTGGCGGCGCATCGCCCGCCGGGCAGCGTGGTGGTCGAAGAAGCGCCCAGCCACCGCGCGACGATGCAGACGCACCTGCCGATGGTCGCACCCGACAGCTTTTACACCACGGCCTCGGGCGGACTGGGCCACGGCCTGCCCGCCGCGATCGGTGTCGCGCTGGGGCGCCCGGGTACGCGCGTGATCGCGCTGCTGGGCGATGGATCGTCGATGTATGCGATCCAGGGACTGTGGACCGCGGCCCGGCTCGATCTGCCGATCAGCTTTGTCGTGCTCAACAACGCGCGCTATCAGGCGCTGCACAGTTTTGCCGAGATGTTCGGCCTGGGCATTGTGCCGGGCACCGATCTGGGCGGACTCGATTTTGCCGGGCTGGCACAGGCACAAGGCGTGGACGCGGTGCGCGTTGACACGGCGGACGATTGGGATGCCGCGCTGGCCCGGTCGTTTGCCACGCCCCGCCCGACATTGATCGAAGTGGTTCTGGACAGATAACGGTCAGCGCCCGGCCATCGCCTTGGCGCGGGGCAGATAAGTCCGGCCGATGCGCAGCGCGCTGCCATCGGCCAGTTCCGCCGACCATACGCCCAGCCCGTCGTGCCGCAGCCCCGCGATGCGGTCGCGGCGCACGATCGTCGAACGGTGCAGGCGGATGAACCGCGCCGGATCGAGCCGGTCTTCCAGCCCCTGAATGGTGTGCAGCATCAGGTATGACCGGTCGGTGACGTGCAAGCGCACATAATCGCGTTCGGCATCGATGCGGTCGATGTCGGCCGCGGCCAGCCGGATCAGCTCGCTGCGATGGGGCACCCAGAATTCTTCCAGCCAGTCGCCCGGTTCCACTTCGGCCGGGGGTGCCGCAGGCGCGTCGCTGGTCCGCCGCGCCAGCGCGCGTTCGACCGCGCGGGTCAGCCGATCCTGCGCAACGGGTTTGAGCACATAATCGACAGCATCGCAGTCGAACGCCTCTACCGCGAACTGGTCGTGCGCGGTGACAAAGATCACCACCGGACGACTGGCGCCTGCAGCCAGTTGCCGCGCCACCGCAAGCCCGTCGATTTCGGGCATCGTCATGTCGAGCAACAGCAGATCGGGCGCCAGCGCCTCGGCCAGCCGCAGCGCCTGCGCCCCGTCGCTGGCAGTGCCCACAACATGCAGCGCGGGGATGCGCGCGGCCAGGATCTGCAGGCGTTCGACCGCCAGCGGTTCGTCATCGACAATCAATGTGCGCAAGGGTTGGAGATCATGCATCGAACGGGCCGCCTTGGTGATGATGGTCGGGGGGCAGCAGCGGCAGCGTCAGCGTGGTGGCATAGCCTCCGCCGGCGCACGGCCCGCTGTGCAACGATGCGTCCGCGCCATAGCGCGCGGCCAGACGGCTGCGCACATTGGCCAGGCCGATTCCGGTGCCGGCTTCGTGCCCGGTCTTGCCCGGGCCGTCGTCGGCCACGGTCAGCACCAGTTGCCCGGCATGGCTGCGCGCGGTGATCGTGATGGTCACCGCGCGGGTGGTCGCGGCAACCGCATATTTGATCGAATTTTCCACCAGCGGTTGCAGGATCATCCCCGGCACCGGGGCATGGGCCAGATCGCCGGGCACGTGATAGACCGTCTTCAGGCGGTCGGGAAAGCGCACCGCCTCGATTTCCAGATAGTGACGCTGCAGCGCGATTTCATCGTTCAGCGGCACTTCGGCACTGGGTTCGGCGGCCAGGCTGTGGCGGTAGAAACTCGACATCGTCTGGATCATCTGCTCGGCCGCCGCCGCGCGCCCGGTCATCACCAGCGCCGACAGCGAATTGAGCGTGTTGAACAGGAAATGCGGATTGACCTGATAGCGCAGGGATCGCAATTCGGCGGCCTTGGCAGCACGGCGATATTCGCCTTCGCGGCGTTCGGCGGCGCGCACCATTTCGGCATTGCCCAGCGCCAGATAGAGCGCCGCCCAGGCGATCAGCAGGAAATAACGGCCCAGCGCCACATCGGTCAACTGGCGCCACAGCCCTTCCTGCTCGACCGGATTCTGGATCACCGTGATTGGCCGCGCCGGGCTGGCCGACGGGGCCGTGTCGGGGGTGTCATCATCATCAAGATCGACCAGCATGTTGCCCGACGGATCATGGGCGATGCGCAGTTTGGTGTGCGGGGGGCTGGGCGGGACGGGGGGTACGGGGGGTACGGGCGATGCCGGCATTGGTGGCGGGGGTACCGGCGGCACGGGCATTGGCGGCATGGACTGATTGTGGGTCTGGTCGCGGGCCTGATCGTGGGTCTGGTCGGTCAGCCGGGCGATCATCTGCGCTTCGACCGGGGCAAACGCCTGCTGGTTGACTATCGCCAGCGCCAGCGCGGCGGGCAGCATGATCACCAGCGCCGCCGCCAGTCGCACCGACGTGGCGCGCCCGTCGAATTTGCGCAACAGCGGCCAGGCCAGCATCGTCACGACAATCCCGGCCAGCGTGACCAGCGCACGCCGCCACAGCATGTCGCTGAATTCGCCCAGTTCCACCACCAGCGCGCGCATCGTGATCAGCACGAAATAGCACAGCCACAGCGCAACCGCCGATGCCAGCACCTGTCGTGCGGGAACGTGGGGTACGTCGTTCATGCGATCCTCTGCCAGGCGGAAGGGACGCACACATCATTCGAAAAGCTGGCCATCACCTGACGTCTAGAACGAAAGGCCCCGATTGCGCCAGTGCGGCAATCGGGGCCCATCAGTCGTTGGTCGAATGGGGAGCGGGCCGGTGCGGCCTTCAAAATTCGCTCTTCCGCGAATTTTGAATCAGATGCTCAAACCGGCAGCAGGCCCTCGGCGGCGATCTTTTTCTTCCACACCAGCGGGGCCAGTTGGTGGACATTCTGGCCTTCGGAATCGACCGCAACGGTCACCGGCATGTCCTCGACGGTGAATTCATAGATCGCCTCCATGCCCAGATCGGCAAAGGCGACCACTTTGGACTGCTTGATCGCGCGCGACACCAGATAGGCCGCGCCGCCGACTGCCATCAGATAGGCCGACTTGTGATTGGCGATCGACTGGGTGGCCGCCGCGCCGCGTTCGGATTTGCCGACGCTGGCGAGCAGGCCCAGATCGAGCATCATGTCCATGAACCCGTCCATCCGCGTGGCGGTGGTGGGTCCGGCGGGACCGACCACTTCGTCGCGCACCGGATCGACCGGGCCGACATAATAGATCACGCGCCCGGCAAAATCGACCGGCAGTGGTTCGCCCTTGGCCAGCATGTCCTTGATCCGCTTGTGCGCGGCATCGCGCCCGGTCAGCATCTTGCCGTTGAGCAACAGGCGATCGCCCTGTTTCCAGCCCTGCACGTCCTGCGCGGTCAGCGTGTCGAGATTGACGCGCTTGGCCGCCGCATCGGGCGCCCAGTGCACTTGCGGCCATTCGTCGAGCCGGGGCGCTTCGAGATAACTGGGCCCCGATCCGTCGAGCGTGAAATGCGCATGGCGGGTGGCGGCGCAATTGGGGATCATCGCCACCGGCTTGCCGGCGGCATGGCACGGCGCATCCATGATCTTGACGTCGAGGATGGTCGACAGCCCGCCCAGCCCTTGCGCGCCGATGCCCAGCGCGTTGACTTTGTCGAAGATCTCGATGCGCAGCCGCTCGATATCGGTCTGCGGCCCGCGCGCCTTCAACTGCGCCATGTCGATCGGTTCCATCAGTGCCTGCTTGGCCAGCAGCACGCAATGTTCGGCAGTGCCGCCGATGCCGATGCCCAGCATGCCCGGCGGGCACCAGCCTGCGCCCATCTGCGGCAGCATTTCGACCACCCAGTCGACGATTGAATCGCTGGGGTTCATCATCTTGAACTTCGACTTGTTCTCGCTGCCGCCGCCCTTGGCCGCCACATCGACGCTGATTTTGCTGCCCTTGACCATTTCGACATGGAGCACGCACGGCGTGTTGTCGCGGGTGTTGCGGCGGGTGAACGCCGGGTCGGCCAGCACCGAGGCGCGCAGCGTGTTGTCGGGGTTGAGATAGGCGCGGCGCACGCCTTCATCGACGACGTCCTGCAGGCTCTGGTCGCTTTCCAGCCGGCAGTTCTGCCCCCATTTGATGAACACGTTGACGATGCCGGTGTCCTGGCAGATCGGGCGGTGGCCTTCGGCGCACATCCGGCTGTTGGTCAGGATCTGCGCGATGGCATCGCGCGCGGCGGGGCCCTGTTCGGCCTCATAGGCCTGACCCAGGGCGCGGATATAGTCCATCGGGTGGAAATAGCTGATGTACTGCAACGCGTCGGCGACACTGTCGATCAGGTCTGCTTCGCGGATGGTCACCATGTTGGCCATGTGTCTTGTCACCTTTGCTGTGGCACGGGCACTCGACGAACGCCCTTACGCCTCGACGGACGACATGCAAATAACTTGGCGCGCGTCGCATGATAATCTAGGGCTTTGGCAACAAGTCTTGTGCGGCGCCAGTGCGTCCGGACATCAGCTAACGAGGGAATTCATGACCTTGGTGCAAGACCGCGTGGGGTTTGATGCGGCACGCCGCGCGATGATCGACAGCCAGTTGCGAGTCAGCGGGGTGAACGATCCGGCCATCCTGACCGCATTTGCCGCATTGCCGCGCGAAGATTACGTGCCCGATGCGGCCCGCGCGATTGCCTATATCGACCGCGCCGTGCCGCTGGGCGATGGTACAGTGCTCGCCCCGGCGTTGACGCATGGGCAGATGCTGACCGCCGCAGTGCCGGTCGCCGACGACCACGTACTGGTGATCGGCAAGCCCGGGACCTATCTCGGCGCGCTCGCCGCGCAATTGGCCGCGCGGGTAACCGTAGCCGCGCCCGACGGCGACTGGACGGCGGCGGCACCCTATTCGCTGGTGCTGATCGATGGCGCGATCGAAGTCGCGCCCGCCGGGCTTGCCGCCGTGCTGGCCGATCAGGGCCGGGTGGTGACGGGCCTGATCGAACGCGGCGTGGCGCGGCTGGCAATCGGTCGTCGTGCGGCCGGCGAACTGGTGTTCACCCGCCTGGGTGAGGCCGACTTTGCCCCGCTGCCCGAATTTGCGGCTAAGAAAAGCTGGAGTTTCTAAACGCAATGCCACGCCGGGGGGGGCAATGGGCGCGGTGGTTGATCGGTGTGGCAATCATCGCGGCGCCGGGATGGGCGCAGGCCGAAACACTGCGCGAGGCGCTGGTCGCCGCCTACAAGAACAACCCCGACCTGGCCTCGGCGCGCGCCACCCAGCGCGGCACCGATGAAAACGTGCCGATCGCGCGTGCGGCCGGGCTGCCCAGCCTGCAAGGTTCGGTAAGCTATACCAAGACCCTCGAAAAGCTGGCCTATGGTGCCTATGATTTCTATCCCACCGACACGTTCCAGGCGAACACTTCGGTAAACGTGCCGCTCTATTCGGGTGGCGGCGTGCGCAGCGCGATCGATGCGGCCAAAGTGCGCGTCAAGCAGGGCCAGGCCACGCTGCGCAGCACCGAGATCAGCGTGTTTTCACAGGTCGTCGCGGCCTATCTCGATGTCACGCTCAACACCGCGATTGTCGCGCTCAACCGCAACAACGTGCAAGTGCTCGAAGTCAACCTGAAGGCGACCAGCGACCGGTTTGAAATCGGCGATGTCACCCGCACCGACGTGGCGCAGTCGAATTCGCGGCTGGCGCAAGGGCGCGCCACGCTGCGCACCGCCGAATCCAACCTGATCGCCGCGCGCGAACATTATATTCAGGAGGTCGGTCATGCCCCCGGCGCGCTCGAAACCCCGCCGCCGCTGATCGGCTTGCCCAAGGCGCCCGATGAAGCGGTGGAATTCGCGCTCGACACCAATCCCGATCTGGTCGCGGCCCGGCTGGCGACCAAGGCGGCGGGCTATGACGTGAAGACCGCCGATGCCTCGCGCCTGCCCAAAGTGGCGATGGTGGGATCGACCGCCTATACCAACTATCTGGGCACCCTGCCCGCGCAGGCGGTCGAACTGGGCACGTTGCCGCACACCGGCACTGCGCAGATCGGATTGCAGGCGACCATCCCGCTCTATCAGGGTGGCTTGCCCAGCGCGCAGATTCGCCAGGCCCAGGCCAACGAAGGCGCCGCCGACGAGCACGAGATTTCGGTCGAACGCGAAGTGATCGCCACCGTGCGCGCCGACTTTGCCGCGTGGCGGGCGGCCAACGATTCGATCGGGCTGAATGAAACCGCGGTTGCCGCGGCGAAACTGAGCCTGGAAGGCGTGCGCGCGGAAAACACCGTGGGCAACCGCACCATTCTCAACATCCTCGATGCCGAACAGGAACTGGTCAACGCCGAGGTCAACCTGGTGACCGCGCAGCGCAACGCCTATGTCGCAGGCTTCAACCTGCTGGCCGCGATGGGCAAGGCGCAGGCCAGGGATCTGGCGCTCGATGAAGACCTGGGCGCCGCGCTCTATGACCCGCAGACGCATTATGATCGCGATGCGGGCGATGCCAACGACTGGCACCGCGATCCCGCTCCGGTTCGTCAGTCGACCCCGACCGACACCACCCCGGCACAGGACGCCACGGTTCCGCAGCGCGCGCTTCCGTGATAATGCGCCGTGACAAAGGCTTGATGGGGCGGTCGATTCGGCGTTAGCTGCGGCGGTCTTTGCGGTTCGGGGATAGAATGAGCATGCGCCAGGCGGGTGAACCCTCAGTTGAAGAGATTCTTGCGTCGATCAAGAAAGTGATCGCGCGCGACAACCGCGTGGAAACCGCGCGGCGCGACCCAGCCGCCAATACCCAATCCGCCAATGCCCATTCCGCCGGTGCCGATGCCGCGTTGCGCGACCGTTTCGACGTGCTCGACCTGAGCGAGGTGGCCGCGCAAGTGCTGGGTGCCGAACCGGTGGCCGACACCGGCGCCGACAGCCCGCTGCTGAGCGAAACCACGGTGTCGACGATGCACGATTCGCTGGCCGCGCTGGCGATGCTGTCGGCCCCTGGTGTGCAGCCGCAGATCGTGCGTTCGGGCGAAACCTCGCTTGAAAGTCTGGTGCGCGAAATGTTGCGTCCGATGCTGGCCGAATGGCTCGATCAGCACTTGCCGCCGCTGGTCGACCGGCTGGTAGCGGCCGAAATCGCCCGGATCGTGCGAAAAAAGGCATGATGGCAAAGGCCGATCGCGTTGCCGAGGCCGAAAGCGCGCTGGCCAAACTGGGCGGTTTCACGACGCAGCGGCACATTTTCCTGTGCGTCGATCCCGAAAAGGACAAGTGTGCGCCGCGCAAGCAGGGCCAGCAAAGCTGGTCCTATCTGAAACGGCGGCTGGGCGAGCTAGGGCTGGGCGGATCGGCGGGTGTGTTGCGCAACAAGGCCGGGTGCCTGCGCGTCTGTGTCGCCGGGCCGGTCGCGGTGGTCTATCCTGACGGCGTCTGGTACCATTCGTGTACCCCGGAGGTGCTCGAACGGATCATCGTCGAACACCTGGGCGAAGGCCGCCCGGTCGAGGAATACCGCCTCAATCCGCCGACCTGAGCGTGCCGAAATCGCGGGTCGCGCGCTCGGGATGGCGCGGGGTGACATCGCGATAGGCCTCGACCACCAGTTTCATGTCGGCGGCGTAATCGCCGGTGGGCATGATCGCCGGGCCCAGGCCGCCGGTGCGTCTGGCATAGTCCATCATGCCGATCACCATCGGCACCCCGGCGCCGAGCGCGATATGGTAGAACCCGGTCCGCCAGGTGCCGACTTTGCTGCGCGTGCCTTCGGGCGCGATGGTCAGCGCAAAGCGGTCGCGCCGTGCGAATTCGGCGATCATCGCCGCCACCATGTCGTGACGGCCCGACCGGTTGACCGCAATACCCCCCATGTCGCGCATGAAGCCGCCGATCGGCCAGCGGAACAGGCTGTCCTTGGCCATGAAATGCAGATCGAGCCCAAGTTCGCCCGCCAGCCCCAGGAAATAGACGAAATCCCAGTTCGACGTGTGCGGCGCGGCAATGATCACATAGCGCCCGCCCGGCGGCGGCGTGCCCACCGCGCGCCAGCCCTGGCGGCGGTAAAACGTCAACAGCGCCGCGCGCGTCCATCGCGACAGCGTGCCGATGGCTGGTGTGCTGGTCGTCTCGATCATGCCTCTCCCCCGCGCGCGGCCTTACACGGCAATGCGCGCCAAGTCGAACGGCTTGCCGGGCCATGGTGCAATGGCCTACGGTCCCCCCAAATCAACGCGCGGGAGATGCAGCATGGGCTTGCTCGGCAATGAAAAGCTCAGGTTCATCGTGCGGTCGGGCTGGCGCGGCACTTGTCCCAGATGCAGCCAGGCGTCGATGTTCCGGGGCTGGCTCAAACTGGTCGATCGCTGTCCCGCCTGCGGGCTCGACTATGGCTTTGCGCATGCCGACGATGGCCCGGCGTTCTTTGCGCTGTGCATCACCGCGTTTCCGCTGGTGTTCGTCGCGGTCTGGCTTGAGGTCACGTTTTCGCCGCCCTGGTGGGTTCACGCGCTGGTGTCGGCGCCCATCCTGGCCCTTGGTTGCCTCGGTTCGCTCCGCCCGTTCAAGGGCTGGCTGGTCGCCTCGCAATATGTCAACGACGCGCCGTGATCATTGCGCGCGATAGTCGGCGGTGACGCGGCCGCACCGCGCCAGATCGGCCTCGTGCTCGGCCTCGCGCCAGGTTTCGGTCAGCGCGGCGCGTTCCCATTCGACCATCGCCGGGTGGGCCAGCACGGTTTCGACCCATTGCGCGCCTTTGGCACCGACATTCAGCCCATACGTGCGGATGCGGAACGCGACCGGGGCATAGAAGGCGTCGGCGGCGGTGAAATCGGCACCGGCCAGCCAGGGCCCGCCGAACCGATCAAGCCCTTCGGCAAAGATCTCGGTGATGCGGGCCACATCGCGCGCCAGATCGGCAGGGATTTCGGCCAGCGCGGCGCGCACGCCCACATTCATCGTGCAGCGGTTGCGCAGCGCGGAAAACCCGCCGTGCATTTCGGCCACCACGCATTGCGCAAAGGCACGGGCAGTGGGGTCGGTCGGCCAGATCCCGTCGTGGCGATCGGCCAGGTACAGTGTGATACCCAGCGAATCCCACACCGTGACATCGCCGTCGATCAGCACGGGCACTTGTCCACTGGGCGAAAAGGCGCGGAATTCCTGCCAGTTCACCGGCTTTGCAAAGGGCTCGATGCGGTCTTCGAAGGCCATTCCCAGCGCACGCATCAGCACCCACGGACGCAGCGACCAGCTTGAATAGTTGCGGTTGGCGGTGACCAGCGTAACCATCACGCCACGTAATGCGCGGTGGTCCTGGCGGCCACGTCTTGCGCGGTGACGCCGGGGGCCAGTTCAACCAGATGGAACGGGCTGGCATGATCCGGGCGCGCAAACACCGCAAGGTCGGTGACGATCATGTCGACCACACCCACCCCGGTCAGTGGCAGGGTGCAGGCGGGGATGAACTTGGGGCTGCCGTCCTTGGCGTTGTGTTCCATCACCACGATGATCTTTTTGACGCCCGCGACCAGATCCATCGCGCCGCCCATGCCCTTGATCATCTTGCCGGGCACCATCCAGTTGGCGATGTCGCCCGTTTCCGACACTTCCATCGCGCCCAGCACGGTCAGGTCGATATGCCCGCCACGGATCATCGCAAAGCTGGCGGCGCTGTCGAAATAGGCCGATTGCGGCAGTTCGCTGATGGTCTGCTTGCCGGCGTTGATCAGGTCGGGATCAACGTCTTCGTCATAAGGGAACGGGCCGATGCCCAGCATGCCGTTTTCCGATTGCAGCGTCACCGTCATCCCGGCGGGGATGTGGTTGGCCACCAGTGTCGGGATGCCGATGCCCAGGTTCACATAGAACCCGTCCTGCAATTCGCGCGCGGCGCGGGCGGCCATTTCGTCGCGGGTCCAGGGCATCATGCGTTCTCCCGTGCGCGGGTGGTGCGGAATTCGATCTTCTTGTCATAGGGCGCGCCGACGATCAGGCGCTGCACATAGACACCGGGCAGATGGATGGCGTCGGGGTCGAGACTGCCTGTGGGCACGATCTCTTCGACTTCGACCACACAGATCTTGCCGCATTGCGCGGCCGGCACGTTGAAATTGCGCGCGGTCTTGCGGAACACCACGTTGCCGGTTTCATCCGCCTTCCACGCCTTGACCAGCGCCAGGTCGGCAAAGATGCCGCGTTCGAGGATGTAGTCCTGCCCGTCGAAATTCTTTACTTCCTTGCCCTCGGCCACCAGCGTGCCGACGCCGGTCTTGGTATAGAAACCGGGGATGCCCGCGCCGCCTGCGCGCATGCGTTCGGCCAGGGTGCCCTGCGGGCAGAATTCGACCTCAAGCTCGCCCGACAGATATTGCCGTTCGAATTCCTTGTTTTCGCCGACATAGGACGAAATCATCTTCTTGACCTGCCGCGTGCGCAACAGCTTGCCGATGCCTTCGTTGTCGATCCCAGCGTTGTTCGAGGCAAAGGTCAGATCCTTCACGCCCGCATCGCGCACCGCGTCGAGCAGCCGTTCGGGCACGCCGCACAGGCCAAAGCCCCCGCACGCAATCAGCAATCCGTCGCGCAACACGCCGTCAAGCGCGGCTGCGGCGTCGGGATAGAGCTTGTTGGCCATGAATCTCTCCCATCGAGTTGGCGCCATCCTATGCGCGTCCATCAATCGAAAACAGCGATACTTTTTTATGAAATCCGATAAGACTTGGGCATGTCTCGATTGGCCATCTATCACTTCGACACCCTGCTGTGGATTGCCCGGCTCGGCACGTTTCGCGCTGCGGCGGAGCGGTTGAACACCACCCAGCCGGCGATTTCGGCGCGGGTGCGCGAGATCGAGGATCAGCTTGGCGTCGCACTGTTCCGCCGCGAGGGGCGGGTGATGGTGCTGACCGCGCGTGGACGCGATTTGGTGCGCGAAGTTGAACCGCTGTGCGCGGGGTTCGAACGCGCGCTGACCAGGGCCAGCGGCTTTGCCGGGGTGGCCGGCGTGGTGCGGGTGGGCGCGGGCGAGATCGCCGCCGCGGGGTGCCTGCCGGGGTTTGTGCGCGATGTCGAACGCGATCTGCCCGGCGTCACGCTGGAGGTGGAACTCGATCTGACCACGCGCATGGTGCAGCAATTGATGGCGGGGCGCAGCGATCTGGTGTTTCTGGCCGGGCCGGTGGCCAATCCGGGCATCCGCACCGCGCCGATCGGCGCGGTGGCACTGGTGTTTGCCGCCAGCGCGGCCACGGCGGCGACGATCGCGCCGAGCCGGGACCCGATCCCGATCTGGGCGCTGCCCGCCAGTTCGCCGCTCAACGCGGTAACGCATGAATGCCTGGCGCAGACCGGGATATCCGCGCGTGCGGTGGCGACGTGCGACAACGTGCGCACGCTGATCGATATCGTGCTGGCCGGGTGCGGCGCGGCGGTGATGCCCGAAACGATGGTGCGCGCCGATCTGGCCAGCGGCGCGCTGGTCGAAGTGGCACCGCGCCCGCGCCGTCAGTTGCAGTTCGAAGCCGCGATCCGCGAAACCGAACGCGACCCGCTGGTGCTCGAACTGTTCCGCCGCGCGTCGCTCTTGCAGATCGATCCCTAAATCAACGGGATGGCCAGCACCGCCGACAAGTCGGCCAGCGCCTGTTCACCACTGGTCACCTTGATGGCATGCATGCCAAGCTGGCTGGCGGGTTTGCAGTTGATGCCGAGATCGTCGAGATAGACGCAGGCCTGCGGCGGCACGCCCAGATGATCGCACATCATCGTATAGATGCGTGGATCGGGCTTGCGCACGCCCGCTTTCGAGCTTTCGATGACATGTTCGAACCGCGCGAACACTGCCTCCAGCGCATCGGCGCGGTCGCCGCTGCGCGCCATGCCCGCACCGTGGCCGGTGGGCACATTGTTGGTGATGCAGGCCAGGCGATAGCCCGCCTCGGCCAGGCGATCGAGCGCGGTGACCATGGCCGGGCGCACGGCCCCTGCCAGCACCGCCAGCACGGATGCGCCGTCGAGCGGATGGCCGAGCGCCTGTGCCTCGGCAGCGAACAGCGCGTCGAATTGGGCGGCATCGATTTCGGCGCGTTCGAACCGCGCCCAGGCATTGCTGTCGGGATCGGTGGCGTTGACGCGGCGGATGAAATCGTGCGGCAGGCCGCGTTCCGCCTCCAGCCGGTTGAACGCCTCGAACGGCGAACTGGTGATCACCCCGCCGAAATCGAAGACGACGGCCTGAAACCGCTGTGCTGTGGCCATCTTGCCTTCCCTTGTTTCAACGACTTGTCAGGTCCATTTTCTTCTTAATGGCTCGCTTAAATCGGGCAAGGGGTCAATAGTCGCGGAATTGACCTGGATCATGGCCGACTCGATTCATCCGGCGCAAGTCCGTGACCGACAACGAAGGAGGATCCCCATGCGCTCCATTTTGTGCCCCGTCGATAATTCCCCGACGCTTGATGATCGCGTTGAAACCGCGCTGGCGCTGGCGCGGGTGATCGGCGGCCATGTCACGTTCCAGATCGCCACGCCGTTTGCCGAACTGGCCTTGTGGGAACCGTTTGGCGGCGCCGCGCTGTCGGCCGAGGCGATCAACCAGGTGCGCGCGTCGGACGAACGGCTGGCCACCGACCTCGATGCCCGGCTGGCGCCGCAGGACGTGGCTTTCGATGTGGTGGTGGTCGATGAAGGGCGGATCGAGGGCGTGGCCAGCGCGGCGCGTTTCACCGACATTGTGGTGACCAGCCTGGAAGATCCGACGCTCGAAGAAATCGGCCTTGGCGTGCGCGCGCCGGTGCTGGCGGTACCCAAGGGCGCGCCGTTGCTGGCATTCGACAAGCCGGTGGTGGTGGCCTGGGACGGCGGGCATGAAAGCGCGGCGGCCTTGCGCGCGTCGATCCCGCTACTGCGGCTGGCAAGCGCGGTGCATCTGTTGACGGTGCGCGAAAAGGGCGACGATTATCCCGCCGCCGATGCGGCCAGCTATCTGTCGCGCCATGGCATCCATGCCGAATGCCACGAGGCAGAACCCACGGGATCGATTTCGGCGACAATCGAGGCCTTTGCCCGCGAGATCGAGGCCGGGCTGATCGTGATGGGGCTGTTCGGCAAGAGCCGCCTGCGCGAATTGCTGCTGGGCGGGGTGTCGCGCGCGCTGCTCGACCGGTCGGTGCTGCCGCTACTTCTCGCGCACTGACGTCGTTCACCGAATCGCAATTGACGCAGGCGGGGTAGCCTGCCGATGCTGGGCGCGGTCGTGACACCATCACGCCGCACACAGCAGAGGAGGCCCCCCGCCATGTCATCCCTACACCTGACCCGATCGCTGATGGCCGTCGCGCTGATTGCGCTGACCCCGGCCATGGCTGCCGCCAAAGGCAGCGGCGACGATCACCCCGCCGTCTCGCCCGCGCAGATCGCGGCGGCCGTGGCCGATTCCACGCGCGAGGCCGACAACCGCGCGCTCGATGAGGGGCGCAAGCCCGCGGCGGTGCTCGCCTTTGCGAAACTGCGGCGCGGCGACGTGGTGGCCGATTGGGGTGCGGGCGCGGGGTATTACAGCGAGTTGCTGGCCGATGCGGTCGGGCCCAAGGGCGTGGTCTATGCCATCGGCATTGCCGCCAATTACCATGCCGACGCCTGGGCGCCAGTGCTGGCGCATCACGCCAATGTGCGCCCGTTGTTCGTACCGGGCGATGCGCAGGCGCTGGCGCCGAACAGCCTGGATGCGATTTTCGCACACCTCGAATACCATGATCTTTATTGGACATCGGCCAAATACCATTACCCGACCCGCGATGTGGATGCGGTGGTGCGCAACTGGTTTGCCGCGCTGCGTCCCGGCGGGCGCGTGATCGTGGTCGATCATGCCGCGCTGGGCGCAGATCCGCGCGAAACGGTCGAGAAATTCCACCGTATCGATCCCGCGCGGGTCAAGGCCGATTTCGCGCGTGCGGGCTTCGTGCTCGAAGAAGAAAGCGCCGTGCTGCACCGCGATGATGATCCGCACACCGTGCCGGTGTTCGACGCAAGCGTGCGCGGGCACACCGACCGCTTTGTCTTGCGCTTCGTGAAACCATCGTGAGCCGCCGAATCGGGTAATGGCAAGCGATTGCCGGACGAGACGCAGCAAAAATTGCGACGCATGCAAAAAATGCAAGTTATCCGTATCATTTCGCACTTGCACAAATTCCGGGTGCACTGCATATAGATCCTGCCTTTCAGGCATCCTCTCCCAAACTTTCAAGGCCCGGCCGGCAACGGTCGGGCTTTTTTTTGGGTCGGGCTTTTTTGACCGGGCTGTTTGGGGCAAGCGAATGGTGCCCGGTTCACCGCAAGTTTGCCCGGATCTTCGCAACTTGACGAAACCCCATGCTTTGCGTATCCGCCACCGCCTGATTCCCGAGCACGGGGGGTAGCTTTGCGCAGATTCGCCTGCGTGCCGATGCCGATCCGCGCCTTTCATTCGAACCTAAAAGAGCAGAACCATGAAGCGCACCTTTCAGCCCAGCCGTCTTGTCCGCGCCCGTCGTCACGGCTTTCGCGCCCGCACGGCGACTGTCGGTGGCCGCAACATCCTGCGCGCCCGCCGCGCGCGCGGCCGCAAGAAGCTGTCGGCCTGATCCAGCCGGTGCTGGGGGATGAATCCCCCGCGCTGCGCAGCCCGATGCGCCTTGGCGTCATCCGCAAACGCGCGGATTTCGTCGCGGCCAACCATGCAGTCCGGGTCGCAAGGCCCGGATTTGTGCTTTTGGTGCGCCCCGGTGTGCAGGCGGTTGATCAGGTGCGCTTTGGCGTGACGGTCACCCGCAAGATCGGCAACGCGGTCTGCCGCAACCGTATGAAGCGCCGGTTTCGCGCGCTGTTGCGCGACATCCTGCCGACGCAGGGGATTGGCGGCGCCGATCATGTGCTGATCGGTCGCGAAGGCGGGGTCGAACGCGATTTTGCGCTGTTGCGCGCCGAGCTTGAGGCCGCGCTGGCACGGGTCGCTGCCGGCAAGGGCGATCCGCCGCGCAAGCCACGGCCGGGCGGCAAACGATGATCCGGCGGGTGCTGATCCTGCTGGTGCGGGCCTGGCAGATCGGCCCTTCGGCGGTCATGGCGCCGACCTGCCGCTTTGCCCCAAGCTGTTCGGCCTATGCCATCGAGGCGCTGGAACGCCACGGTGCGTTTAGGGGTGGCTGGTTGACGTTGAAGCGGCTATTGCGCTGCCACCCGTGGGGTGGCAGCGGGTTCGATCCCGTTCCCTGACGGCATCGGGTGGGGTGGCCAGGTGGCCCCCGACCAGTTCCCAAACCGATCAAACCCCGTACCGACCAAACAATGTGAGGCAGAGTGGAAAATCAGCGCAACATGATCTGGGCGGTGGTCCTGATGGGGATCATCCTGATCGGCTGGGATCTGGGTCTTCGCTATTTCTACCCCCACCTCGGGCAAAAGCCGGTGATCGCCGCCAGTGCCCCGGTCACCGGCCCCGGCGGGGTGATCCATACGGTCCATACCGCGCCGGTGGGCGCCGATGCGATGCCGGCCAAGCCGACCCGTGAAGGCGGGCTGCAGGACCCGACCGATCTGCTGGCCGAAACGCAGGGGCTGAAGTCCGCATTGGCCGCGCCGACCCGCGTGGCGATCGATGCGCCCGGCGTGAAGGGTTCGATCAATCTGAACGGCGCACTGGTCGATGATCTGACGCTCAACAACTATCGCGAAACGGCCGAGCCCAACAGCGCGCCGGTGCGCCTGTTTTCGCCTGCCGGGACCCCGGCGCAGCATTTTGCGCAAACCGGCTGGGTCGGCACCAACGGTATCGCGACGCCTGCGGCCAACACGCTGTGGCAGGCCGATGGCCGTCGGCTGACGCCGGCCACCCCGGTCACGCTGACCTGGGCCAATGCCACCGGGCAGACTTTCGCAATCAAATACGCCATCGACGCCAATTACATGCTGACGGTCCAACAGAGCGTGACCAACGCCGGGGCCAGCCCGGTGACGGTGCAGCCGTTTGCGCTGATCAACCGCACCGACCGCACCGCCAGCCTCGATTCGTGGCAGATCCATTCGGGCCCGATCGGCGCCTTTGACGGCGCAGTCAGCTTTGCCAACAAGTACAAGGATGTCGCCACCGCGGGCGAAGTGACCCCGGCGGGCCAGGCCAACTGGATCGGGTTTACCGACATCTATTGGCTGTCGGCATTGGTCCCCGATGCGGGTGCGCATCCGGCGGGCAGCTTTCGCGCGCTGGGCGGCGGGCTGTTCCGTGCCGATCTGGTCTATCAGCCGGTGACGATCGCGCCGCATCAGACGATCACCCTGCGCTCGCGCATCTTTGCCGGGGCCAAGCAGAACAGCGTGCTCGAAGCCTATGAAAAGCAGGGCATCGCCAATTTCTCGCTGGCGATCGACTGGGGCTGGTTCCGCTGGTTTGAAAAGCCGATCTTCTGGCTGCTCGACGGACTGTTCCACGCGGTCAAGAATTTCGGCGTGGCGATCATCCTGCTGACGCTGATCGTGCGCGGGCTGATGTTTCCGGTGGCGCAGCGCCAGTTCGCCTCGATGGCGGCAATGCGCGCGATCCAGCCCAAGATGAAGGCAATCCAGGAACGCTACAAGGATGACAAGCAGCGCGCGCAGCAGGAAGTCATGGCGCTGTACAAGGAAGAAGGCGTCAATCCGCTGGCCGGGTGTCTGCCGATGTTCCTGCAGATCCCGGTGTTCTTTGCGTTGTACAAAGTGCTGACGTTGACCATCGAAATGCGGCACCAGCCGTTCGTGCTGTGGATTCACGACTTGTCGGCGCCCGATCCCAGCCACGTGCTGAACCTGTTTGGCCTGTTGCCGTTCACCCCTACCGGCTTTTTCGGCATCGGCGTGCTGGCGATCCTGCTCGGTGCGACGATGTGGCTGCAGTTCAAACTGCAACCGGCGGCGATGGACCCCTCGCAACAGCAGGTCATGGCGCTTATGCCGTGGATGATGATGTTCGTCATGTCGACGTTTGCATCGGGCCTGTTGCTGTACTGGACCACGTCGAACCTGCTGACGATTGCACAGCAGCGCTATCTCTATGCCCGCCATCCGCAATTGAAGGCGCAGGCCGACAAGGATCAGACCGACATCAACCGGGTGGTCAAGCGCGACAACAAGAAAGCCTGATCATGGTATCACCCACCGGCCCCGATGCAGAAGGGCTGCGCCTGATGGCACTCGAAGAGCGCGCCCGCGCGCTCTTTTCGGGCCGTGTCGAATTCCTGAAATCGGCGCCTGCGCTGAAATTCCTGCCCGATCCGGTCGAGCCGGAAATCGCCTTTGCCGGGCGGTCCAATGTGGGCAAGAGCTCGCTGCTCAACGCGGTGACCGGGCGCAAGTCGATTGCGCGCGCCTCGGTCACGCCGGGGCGCACGCAGGAACTCAACTGGTTCGAAGTGGGCGAACCGACCGTGCTGCGGCTGGTGGACATGCCGGGCTATGGCTTTGCCAAGGCCCCACCCAAAGTGACCGAGGCCTGGCGCAAGCTGGTGCGCGATTTCCTGCGCGGGCGCGTGGTGCTCAAACGCACGCTGTTGCTGATCGATGCGCGCCACGGGGTAAAGCCGGTCGATCTCGACATGATGACGATGCTCGATGAAGCCGCCGTCGGCTATCGCATCGTGCTGACCAAGGCCGACAAGATCCGTTCCGACGAACTGGCCGCGGTCCACGCCGCCACCGAAGTGGTCGCGCGCAAGCACATCGCCGCCTATCCGGGGGTGATGATCACCTCGGCGGAAAAGCGCCTTGGCATTGCCGCCCTGCGCGCGGCGATCCTGGAAGATTCGGAAATCTGATCAGCCCATCTGATCAGCCCATCTGATCAGCCGACGCCGACTGCGTCGGGGCGGTCGTCGGTCTCGCTGGTGGCAAACCGCAGCGCCCGGTCGAGCCGGTCGGGCCGCGCCAGATAATAGCCCTGGACATAGTGGAACCCGGCCAGTGTGGCTTCGAGCAACTGGCCTTCGGTCTCGATCCCTTCGAACACACATTCGACTTCGAGCGCGCTGGCCAGATTGCGCACCGCCGCCATCAGCCGGCGCCCGGCCGGGTCGGTCAGTCGCGTGGCAAAGCTGCGATCGATCTTGACCAGATCGATCGGCAGTTCGTTGAGCCGGGCCAGACTGGAATAGCCGGTGCCGAAATCGTCAACCGCGATCGCTGCGCCTTCGCTGCGCAGCCGCGCCAGCGCCGCGCGAGCAACCTGAAAATCGGGGATCAGACTGGTTTCGGTGATTTCAAGGATGATCCGGCGCTGGCTGCCGCGCAGCGCGGCAATACGCGCAACCAGCGCGTTGATCGTTTCGGGATCGATCAGATCGGCGGCGGACAAGTTGAACGACAGGCGCAGATGATCAGGGATCAGGGCCAGGTCGGCCAGTGCGCGATCGAACAGTGCCAGCGTGACCTGCCGCGCCATGCCCAGCCGTTCGGCGGTGGCGATCAGCATTTCGGCAGGCACCGCGCCCACGCTCGGCGATTCCCAGCGGGCAAGCGCTTCCAACCCGCTCAATTGCAGGGTGCGGGCCACCACGATCGGTTGATAGGCCAGTGTCAGCTCGCGCGCCAGATCGGCGGTCTGCAGCGCGGATTCGAGCGACTGTTCCGACCGGATCAGGTGTTCGAGCGCTTCGGAAAAGCGCACAATGCCGCCGCGCTGCTGATTTTTGGCATGGTACAGCGCGAAATCGGCGCGGTCGAACAAGTCATGCGCGTTGTCGCCGGCTTCGGGATAGGCGGCCAGCCCGCACGAGCAGCCGATGCGCACTTGTGCTTCGCCCAGATCGAACGGGGTCTGGACAAGCTCGACCAGCCGCGCGGTGATCGCTTCGGCAGGCTCGATCGCATCGGTGATGATCAGCCCGAATTCGTCGCCGCCCAGCCGGACCACGGTGACGCGATCGTTGGCCATGGCGCCGAACCGTTCGCCCAGGATCGCCAGCAGCCGATCGCCAAAGTTGTGCCCGAGCGTGTCGTTGACCGGCTTGAACCGGTCGAGGTCGATCACCCCGACGGCAAAGCGGGTGTCGGGCGCTGCGCTGGCCAGCAATATGTCGAGCCGGTTGAAGAAATGGCGCCGGTTGGGCAGCCCGGTCAGCGCGTCGGTGTGCGCCAGCAGCGCGTTTTCCGCGCCCAGCCGCTGGGCCTGGCTGCGTT
This sequence comes from Novosphingobium sp. FSW06-99, assembly GCF_001519065.1. Lineage (GTDB taxonomy): Bacteria > Pseudomonadota > Alphaproteobacteria > Sphingomonadales > Sphingomonadaceae > Novosphingobium. The sequence continues at coordinate 309,899 of NZ_KQ954256.1, read as the reverse complement.
CGGTGCGCAATTCGAATTGCGAGCTTTCCAGCAGCACGAACGCGGCAAAGCTGTCCGATTGCACCTTGAGCACCAGCAGCCCGACCATGGCGATGTCAACGGCCATCACCACCACTTCTGACGGCCCGCGCAGCACGCAATAGGGCAGATAAAGTCCCAGCACTGACAGCGTGACCGCACGCGCGGCACGCGGCGCATAGGTCAGGCAGAATATGCATCCGATCACCGTGATCGCCACGAACAGCGTGATATGGGCGTGTTCGTAGGGCCCGCCATAGCGATCGAGCGTGATGGCCCAGGCCACGAATGTCAGCCCCACGCTGACCGAGAAGTATTCGGCGCGGCGGATGCTGGTGCGCGCCTGTTGCAGCATCTCCACCGGTGTGGTCTGCGGCGTCGACCAGTGTATGATGCGCCACAGCGCCAGCATTATGCCGACCACCGGTACCCCGATTGTCAGCGATGGCGGCGCAATCCGCGCATAGGCCCAGCCGACGGCGGTCGCGTTGATTGCCAGCAGGACATAGAGCACGGGCACCTGCCGCGACAGGTTGCGATACTGCGCCAGCGGCAACAGCCTGGCGCTGACCACTGTTTCGACATCGTCGTCTGCCGTGGCGGGAACATCTGTCATCAAGGGTTTGTCGGATCGCCGGATGAAGGACCCGTCGGTCAATCGGACAGGCAAAGGACCATGTAGCGTTTGCGCATGAAGGGAGTTTGCAGATATTTGGTTGAAATATTGGCTTCGCAGCAGCGGGAAAGCCTCTATCACCCGCGACAACAGGAGCGTGTCGTGACGATGAAACTGGTGATCGGCAATCGCAGGTATTCAAGCTGGTCGTTGCGGGCCTGGCTGGCCTGCCGCCAGGCGGGACTGCCGTTCGAGGTCGAAGTGGTGCCGTTGTTCGGACCCGACTGGGATGCCGTGCGCCGCACTCTGCCCGCGCTTGCACCCTCGGCGGGCAAAGTGCCGGTTCTGTGGGATGGGCAGGCGGTGGTGTGGGACAGCCTGGCCATTCTGGACTATCTGGCCGATCGGGTCGGGCGCGACCGGTTCTGGCCGCGCGAGACAGCGGCGGCGGGGCTGGCGCGGTCGATCGTGGCCGAAATGCACAGCGGGTTTGCCGCGCTGCGCACAGCGCTGCCGTTCAATCTGGGACGCAAGGGTGAACCCGTGGCGATCGATGCGGCGGTGACCGCCGATATCGACCGCGTGCTGACGCTGTGGGCCGAGGCGCGGGCGCGGTTTGGCGAAGGCGGGCCCTATCTGTTCGGCACGTTTGGCGCCGCCGATATTGCCTTTGCCCCGGTCGTGCTGCGGCTGATCAGCTATGGCGTGGCGTTGCCCGGCTTTGCGCAGAGCTATGCCGCGATCATCGACGAACACCCGTGGATTGCCGCCTGGCGCGCCGAAGCCGCCGCCGAGACCTGGCGCATCGACAGCTATGAAAGCCCCCTTGCATGAGTTTTGACGTGACCGACCCGGTCTGTTTGACGGAACGCCTGATTGCCTGCGACAGCGTGACCCCCGCCACCGGCACTGTGTTTGCCGAACTGGCGGCGATGCTGGAACCGCTGGGGTTTGCAGTGCACCGGTTCGTCGCCGGGGAGGCGCCCGATGGCCCGGTTGAAAATCTGGTCGCGGTGCGTGCGGGGCCTGCCGGCAGCCGCCATTTCGCGTTTGCCGGGCATCTCGACGTGGTGCCGCCGGGGCAGGGCTGGACCACGGCGCCGTTCAGCCCCGAACGGCGCGGTGATCTGCTGTACGGACGTGGTGCGGTCGATATGAAGGGCGCCATTGCGGCGATGGTCGCTGCCGTTGCGCAGATCCCCGCCGAGGCCGGAACCTTGAGCTTTCTGATCACCGGCGATGAAGAAGGCCCGGCCCGGTTCGGCACGGTCGAAATCATCGCGCATCTGCGCCAGACCGGGCAATTGCCCGACGTGTGCCTGGTGGGAGAGCCGACTTCGGTGCACCGGCTGGGCGACATGGCCAAGATTGGACGGCGCGGGTCGGTCAACATGTGGCTGACCGCGCAAGGCGCGCAAGGGCATGTGGCCTACCCGCATCTGGCCGACAACCCGATCCCCCGGCTGGTCGCGCTGCTGGGCGAATTGGATGCCTGGCACATCGACGATGGCAGCGACTGGTTCCAGCCGTCGAACCTTGAACTCACCGATCTGGCCGTGGGCAACCCGGCGACCAATGTGATTCCGGCCGAAGCGGGCGCGCGGCTGTCGATCCGCTTCAACGATTTGCAGACGGGCCAGGATCTGGTCGCCAAAGTCACTGCCATGGCCGAACGCCACCGCGTGGCGGTGCGCGCGGTGATCTCGGGCGAGGCGTTTCTGACCATGCCGGGCGCGTTTTCGACGCTGGTGGCCGATGCGGTTGCTGCCGAGACCGGGATCACCCCCGAATTGTCGACCACCGGCGGCACGTCGGACGCCCGGTTTCTGCGCGCGCTGTGCCCGGTGATCGAATTCGGCCTGTCCAACGCGACGATGCACAAGAAGGACGAGGCCGTGGCGATGGCGGATCTGGTCGTGCTGAGCCGGATCTATGCCCGCATCGCGCTAGCGAGCCTTGCGTAGTACGATGTAGACCGCGCCCGCGCCACCGTGGCGCGGGCTGGCCGGACGCACCGCCGCGATCCGCCCGGCATGCGGGCTGTGTGCCAGCCAGTCGAGCAATTTTGCGCGGATCGCGCCGCGTCGTTCGCCGCGCAAGTCATGGTCGCCATGCGGGCGCGGCTTGCCCGCGATCAGCAGGATCACGCGCGATCCCATCGCCAGCCCCTGGCCAATGCCGCTGATCAGGCGCGCGTGCGCGGTGTCCAGGTTCATCCCGTGCAGATCGATGGTCGCATCGGGCACGATCGCGCCCGAGGCGAGCTTGCGGTCCCAACTGCCGTCCAGCCCGTCGCGGGTCAGTGGGCGGGTGACCGGCGGCGGCAGCGGCGGCGGGGGCGGCGCCGGAACCCGGCCGCGTACGCGTTTGGGCGGAGCCGGCGGTTCGGGTACCGCGACCGGCGGCGCAGCGGGCACCGGGGTGGGCGCCTGTGGATGCAGCGGGGTTACGGTCGCGGCGACTTTGCGCCAGAGCGCCGCTTCGTCAGCGCTCAGTCCGCGCGGCGGACGGCTCATCGCCGGGGCAGGCGGTCGGCGGCAGGTTTGGGCAGCAGGATCAGCGCATGGCCATGCGCGCTCATGCCGCCTGCGATCTGTCGCGCCTCGCTGCCCGCGCCCCAGAAGCTGTCAAACCGGTTTGCCCCCTTGATGGCGCCGCCGGTATCCTGCGCGACCCACAGCCCGCCCACGTCGGGGCGGTCAGAGGTCATCAGCACCGGCGCGCCCAGCGGGACAAAGGCGGGATCGACCGCCAGCGTGATGCGCGCTGTCACCGGCACGCCCAGCGCCCCGACCGGGCCCGCCAGCGGGTCGGCCCCGATCGCGGTGGTGTCGCGGAAAAAGATATAGCTGCGGTTTTGGCGCATCAGCGCGCGGCCCTGCGCGGGGTGGTCGCGGATATAGTGCAGGATGCCTTGCATCGATCCCCAATATTGGCCGGGGCCGCCGCCGATCAGCCCTTGCGCATTCATCACGCTGCCAATGCCGGTATAAGTCCAGCCGTTTTCCCCGGCATAGCCGATCCGCATGATCGTGCCATCGGGCGCGCGCAAACGGCCAGACCCCTGGACTTGCAGGAAAAACAGCTCTGCCGGATCGGCCGCCCAGGCAATCTCCAGCCCTTGTCCGGCCAGCGCGCCATCCTCGATCTGGGCACGATCCCAATAGGCCACAAACCGCCCGTTGGCGTCATAGCGGCCCAACGGTTGCTTGCCATCCGCGCCAGGCGGGGCATCGCCGGGACGGGCGCGCACCAGATCGGGCGGCAGGCGATAGATCGGTACGTCGAACCCCGGCTGGTGCGTGCGCACTCCGGCAATCTCGGGTTCGAAATAGCCGGTGACAAAACTGGCGCCGGTGCCCACTTCAACAGGCACGAACCACGTCTGGAAATAGCGCCGCGCGTCATCGCGCGGCCACGTTGCGGCGGCCTGACAGGGCGCCACCCAGTCGGTCGGCTGGGTCAGCCCGCTGGTATCGGTGCGCAAGCCGAGCCGCGCACAACTACCGGCAAAGGCGGCCAGCGCGGCGCGGGCATTGGCCGGGGCAATGGCGAGCGCCGCGGCAGATCCCGCACGATAGGAACCGGCCTGCACCGCGTTGGCTGCCCTGGGCAACGGCCGCGCGGAACCACTGGGCGGGATAACCCGGCCGCAAGCCGACAACAGGGCAAGCCCCAGCAGCAGCGCCGTCGCATGCCAGCGCATCGCGAAAAATCAGCCCTGGTCGGTTTCGTCGAGTTGCCAGTCGGGATCGCGTGAAGTCAGATCGCGCGTAAACGTCCACAAGTCGCGGCTTTCGATCGCATCATCGAGCGATCCGGCAACCACGGTGCCATCGGCGTTGCGCGTGACCGAGGCGATGTCGGCGACAAAGCGCACGGCAACGCGGGCCAGCGGCGCGGTGAATTCGGCCGTGATGATCCGCGCATCGTTGATGCGGATCAGCCGGGCGTCGATCGTTTCGCCCGCCTCGACGCGCGCATCGATTGCGGCGGCAAACCCGTCATAAACCGCACGTTCGCACAATTGCGCCAGCGCATCCTTGTCGCCGCGCCAGAACGTATCGAGCACCATGCCATAGGCGGCCTTGGCTCCGGTCAGGAACAGCGTGACATCAAACCGGCGATCGGCGGCGATGATTGCGCGAATGCCGGCCTCTGCCAGCGAATCGAACGCGGCAGGTTCCACGCTGGCGCCTGCGGCGCGGGCAATGATCGGCGTCTTTTCCGGCAGCTTTGCGGGCAGGGCACGCGGGCTGGCCTGAGGGTCGGCCTGTTCCAGCCGTCGCCGCAGCGGTTCATCGCTGTCTTCCGGGCGTCGGCCCAGCACAGCATAGAGCCGCAGCCCCAAAAACAGGGCGATCATCGCCAGAATGACAATTTCATAAACCACGCGCCAAATCCCGCATCGCTGCCTGGTCCCCAGGTCAAACCCACGCAGGAATCGTGGAGTTCGCCAAAGTACCCGGACTCATAGTGCCCGAGATAGATACGATTTACAAATGAACAACCGATGGATGAACCTTTGTTGCATCTGCGTGGCAAAAAAGCCCATGCGGGCAAAGTTTGCGCAGGCAAACGCCAGGCCAGGCAGGGAACCGATCGGTTGCCGTTCAAATCGGCAGGTGCTAGGCGCACCGCCGAAGGCGGGGCTTCACACAGACAGCCCTGCCCGACGCCAATCTGCACGAAAGCACGTTCCATGGCCGACGAAGGCAACATCATCAGCACTCTCAATCTCGATCAGCCGGGCGGACAGGCTGTCAACGGTGAAGACACCACCCCCGCAATCGGGTTCATTTCGCAATATGTGAAAGACCTCTCGGTCGAGAACCCCAATGCGCCCGACAGCCTGCAATGGGCTGAAGCGCCTGAAATGGCGATCGATTTCAACATTGCCGCGCGCCCGATCGCGCCCGACGTGCATGAAGTCGAACTGAAGATCAAGGCCAACTCCAAGACGTCGCTGGGCGTTGCCTATATCGTCGAACTGGCGTTCTGCGGGTTGATCGCGATGCGCAACATCCCCGAAGATCAGGCCCACCCGTTCCTGTTTGCCGAAGCGCCGCGCCTGTTGTTCCCGTTTGCCCGCCGCATCATCGCCGATGCCGTGCGCGACGCCGGTTTCCCCCCGCTGATGCTCGAACCGATCGATTTCAACGGGCTCTATTTCGCCCAGTTGCAGCAGCAGGCCGAAGCCGCGGTTGCCAACCCGATGGGTCAGGCCTGATCGTGCCAGGGGTCCGGCCCGGTTCGGACCCCGCCATCCGGGCGGTTTCATGAATCTGCTGAAGGCGACCGGGACGATCGGCGGGCTGACCCTGATCAGCCGCGTGCTGGGGCTCGTGCGCGACAGCCTGTTTGCGCGCTATGTCGGGGCCAGCTTTGCCTCCGATGCGTTTCTGGTGGCGTTCCGCCTGCCCAACATGTTTCGCGCGCTGTTTGCCGAAGGCGCGTTTGCCTCGGCCTTCATCCCGATGTTCAACCAGAAAGTCGGCGATCCCGAGGGGCGCGGCCTGGCCGACGGGTTGATGTTTGCCGAACAGGCGCTGGCGGTGCTGTTGCCGGTGCTGCTGGCGATGACGGTGGCGCTGGAAGTGTTCGCCTGGCCGGTCACGCTGCTGCTGTCGGGCAAGTTTCACGGGGTCAGCGAAGCCGACTTTGCCTTTGCGGTCACCTGTTCGCGCTGGACGATCCCCTATCTGATGCTGATCAGCCTGGTGTCCCTATTTGGCGGCATCCTCAATTCGATGCACAAGTTCTGGGTCAACGCGGCCGCGCCGATCCTGCTCAATGTCACGATGATCGCCGCGATCGTGCTGTTTCACAGCCATGATCCACTGGCGACCGCACGCAACCAGTCGATCGCGGTGTCGGTATCGGGCGCGTTGCAACTGGCCTGGCTGGCCTGGGCGTGCCGGATGAGCGGGGTCAGCCTGCGGTTGCGGCTGCCCCGGCTCAATCCCGATGTCCGGCGGTTGATGGTGTTGATCCTGCCCGCGGCGGCGGGGGCCGGGGCCGCGCAGATCAACCTGACGATTTCCACCTTGCTGGCCTCGTCGCTGCTCGATCATGGCTCGGTGACCTATATCTACATGGCCGACCGGCTGAACCAGTTGCCGCTGGGTTTGATCGGCATCGGGCTTGGCACCGTGCTGCTGCCGACGATTTCGCGCCAACTCGGCGCCGGGGATGATCTGTCGGCGCTCGACACGCAGAACCGGGGGATGGAACTGGCCTTGTTGCTGACCCTGCCCGCCACTGTCGCGCTGGTGGTCTGTGGCGAGCCGATTGCCGCCGCGCTGTTCGGCTATGGCCGGTTTACGGCCGAAAACACGCATTATACCGCACAGGCGCTCGCCGCGTTTTCGATCGGGTTGCCTAGCTATATCCTGGTCAAGGTGCTGACGCCCGGCTTTTACGCGCGGCAGGATACGCGCACACCGGTGCGCTTTGCGCTGATTTCGATCGCGGTCAATCTGGTCGGCAATCTGGTGCTGATCGTGCCGCTCAAACACATGGGCCCGCCGCTGGCGACGGCGATCGCATCGTCGGTCAATGTCTGGCTGCTCTATCACCGGCTGGTGCGGCGCGGGCACTTCATCGCCGACCGGCGCCTGCGCCGCCGCGCGCCGCGGCTGGTGCTGGCAGCGGTGGCGATGGGCGCGGTGTTATGGCGGGGGCAGATCTATATGATGCCCTATGTCCACGGAACGTGGTTCATGCGGTTTGGTGCGCTGGCGGCGCTGGTTTCGGGCGGCATGCTGGTCTATGCCCTTGCCACTGTCATCATGGGGGCGTTTTCCCGCGATGACATTGCCCTGCTTTTGCGGCGCCGCCGCTGATCAACACGACAAGGTTCACGTCAATGCGCATTGTTTCCGGCATTCAGCCCACCGGCAATCTTCACCTCGGCAATTATCTCGGGGCGATCCGCAACTGGGTGGCGATGCAGGACGAATGGACCGCAAAAGGCGCCACGTGCCTCTATTTCCTGGCCGACCTGCATGCCATTTCGATGCCGCACGTGCCGGCCGACTTGTCGGCCAACACGCGCGAGATGGTTGCCGCGCTGGTCGCCTGCGGGATCGATCCCGATCGCTCGGTGCTGTTCAACCAGGCGCAGGTGCCGGCCCATGCCGAACTGCAATGGCTGCTGTCGGGCACCGCGCGGATGGGCTGGATGAACCGCATGACGCAGTGGAAGGACAAGGCGGGCAAGAACCGCGAAGGAGCCTCGATCGCGTTGTTCACGTATCCCGTGCTGCAGGCCGCCGATGTGCTGGTCTATCAGGCGACGCACGTGCCGGTGGGCGAGGATCAGAAACAGCATCTCGAACTGGCGCGCGACATCGCGCAGAAATTCAACAACGATTTCGCCAGCGAAGAGGCCCCAGTGTTCACGCTGCCCGCCCCGATCATCCCGCCAGAGGCCGCACGGATCATGTCGCTGCGCGATGGATCGGCCAAGATGAGCAAGTCCGACCCGTCGGACCAGAGCCGCATCAACCTGACCGACGATGCCGACACGATCATGCAAAAGGTGAAAAAGGCGCGCACCGATCCCGAACCCCTGCCAAGCGAAGCCGCCGGACTGGCCGAGCGGGCCGAGGCGCGCAATCTGGTGGGCATCTATGCGGCGATGTCGGGCCGCGATGTCGCCTCGGTGCTGTCCGAATTCGGCGGGCAGGGGTTCGGCACGTTCAAGCCTGCGCTGGGCGAACTGCTGGTCGAACGCCTGGCGCCGATTGCCGCGCGCTATCGCGACTTGCGCGACGATCACGGCACGCTCGACGCCATTCTGGCCAAAGGCGCACACAAGGCACGTGCGCTGGCACGCCCCACGCTCGATGCGGCCTATGCCGCGCTCGGGCTGGTCACGTCGGCGGGCTGATCGCGCGTTCAACCGGCGTTCAGCCAGCGCCCGACACACTCGCATGCGTGCATGCGAAGACCATGACCGGGCCGTTCAGGAGTGGAAATGAAATGCCGATGACCAAGAGTGTCCGTACCCGCCGCCGTTTTGCGCCGATCGCCGCGCTGGCGCTGGCTGCCACACTGGCGACCGGGCTGGTGGGCTGTGCCGAGCCGTTCAACGCCAATGTGTCGCGTTTCAGCCATGAATTGCCCGCGCCTGCCGGACAGACATTTGCTGTGGTCGCCGAAGATCCGCGCAACGCCGGGGGTCTGGAATTCGGCCAATATGCCGGTGTGGTCGCCGAACAGTTGCGCAAGGTGGGCTATGTCGCGGGTGATCCGGCGACATCCGATCTGGTGGTCGAATTTGATTACGGTGTCGACAAGGGCCGCGACAAGATCAGCATGTTTGGTCCCGATCCCTATTGGGGCCCGTGGCGCGGCTATCACGGCGGATTTTATGGCGAAGGCTTCTATGGGCGCCGCTGGGGCTATGGCCTGTATGACCCGTGGTTCAACGATGTCGATGTGACCACGGTCTATACCAGCAGCATCGATCTGCGCATCAAGCGCCGCAGCGACGGCCAGCGCGTGTTCGAGGGCAAGGCGCAGGCCGTGTCGCCATCGAACCGCCTGCCCTATCTGGTGCCCAACCTGGTCGAGGCGTTGTTCAAGGGCTTCCCCGGCCAGAACGGCGAAACCGTGCGCATCTCGATCCCGCCCGAAAAGAAGTAACCCGCAATCGCGCGCGCCTCTCCGTGACGGAGAGGCGCGTCAGCCCGGCAGGGCCGACAGGCCGCCGGTCGAGCCAAAGCCGCCTTCGCCGCGCGCGGTGGCGTCCAGTTCGTCAACTTCGACCCAGGCGGCCTGCGTCACCGGGGCCAGCACCAGTTGCGCCACACGGTCGCCGCGCCGCACGTCGAACGCGGCATCGCAATGGTTGATCAGGATCACTTTCAACTCGCCGCGATAATCGCTGTCGATCGTGCCGGGCGTGTTGGGTACGGTGACCCCGTATTTGAGCGCAAGCCCCGATCGCGGGCGCACCTGAATCTCGAAACCGACCGGAATCGCCAGCGCCAGACCGGTCGCCACGGCATGGCGCCCACCCGGCGCGATCGTCACGTCTTCGGCGGCGACCACGTCCATCCCGGCGGCGCCCGCCGTGGCATAGGCGGGCAACGGCAGATCGCGATTGTGATCCAGGCGGTGAATGCGCACGGCAACGGAATCAACGGAATGCATCGGCAACCTTTGTCATGATGGCGTGCGCCACGTCGGCCTTGTCCATGCGCGGCAGGCTTTCCACCCCGCTGGCCGATACGATGTGCACGGTGTTGGCGGTGCCGCCCATCACATCGCCCGACACGTCGTTGGCGATGATCCAGTCGGCCCCTTTGCGCGCCAGCTTGGCCTTGGCGTGGGGGATGACCTGTTCGGTCTCGGCGGCAAATCCGATCAGCAGGCGCGGACGCGCCGCCGACGCGCCAAGTCCCGCCAGAATATCGGGATTTTCCACCAGTTGCAGCGGTGCGATCTGCCCGCTGCCGTCCTTTTTGCGCTTTTGCCCGGCGGCCTCGGCCGCGCGCCAGTCGGCCACGGCGGCGACCATGATTGCCACATCGCAGGGCAGCGCGGCCTCGACCGCCGCCGCCATCTCGCGCGCGGTTTCAACGTCGATGCGGTCCACTCCGGCGGGGGTGGGCAGGCTGACCGGCCCGGCCACCAGGGTCACCCGTGCCCCTGCCTGCGCGGCGGCAGCGGCCAGTGCAAAGCCCTGTCTGCCGCTCGACCGGTTGGCGATATAGCGCACCGGGTCGATCGGTTCATGCGTCGGCCCGGCGGTGATCAGCACGTGGCGCCCGGTCAGTGGTCGCGGCAGCGGCGCCAGTTGCGCGCGGATCGCGGCCAGGATCGCCTCTGGCTCGGGCAGGCGGCCGGGGCCGAATTCGCCGCAGGCCATCACGCCCTCGTCGGGGTCCATCACGGTGATCCCGCGCGCGCGCAGCGTGGCCAGATTGGCCTGCGTCGCGGCATGCTGCCACATCCGCACGTTCATGGCCGGTGCTGCCAGCACCGGCTTGTCGGTGGCGAGCAGCAGTGTTGTGGCCAGATCGTTGGCGATGCCCGCCGCCATGCGCGCCATCAGATCGGCAGTCGCCGGGCAGACCACCACCAGATCCGCCTCTCGCGAGAGCTGGATGTGGCCCATCTCGACTTCGTTTTTCAAATCCCACAGCGTGGTGTGCACCGCGTTCTCGCTCAGCGCGGCAAGCGTCAGCGGGGTGACAAAGTGCGCGCCTGCCTCGGTCAGCACGCATGTCACGCTGCCGCCTTCGCGGCGGATCAGGCGCACCAGTTCCGACGCCTTGTAGGCGGCGATACCGCCACCGATGATTAGCAGGATACGCATCGTGGCTGCTTCTTGCATTGGCGGCGTTAAGCGCGCAATCCTTTTGGCCGTTCGCCACAAGGAAACCGTGCCCGATGCGTTTTGTCCTGACCGCCCTGATTTTCGTGATCGGCCTGTTCGATCTGATGATGGCCGCTTCGTTTCTGTTGACGCCGCTGACCGCCGGGCAGGGGCTGGGCGTGGCACCGTTTGCCGGGGCCGCCGCCGGGGTTTCGACGCTGCGCGCCGATTTCACGTCGTTTTTCGGCGTGGCCGGGTTCGCCATGCTGTGGGGCGCCTGGCGCCGCAATGCCGATCTGATGCTGGTGCCGCTGCTGCTGTTTGCCGTCACGCTGACCGGGCGCGCGGTCGATCTGGTGGTGTCGGGCGCCTATCCCGGCTGGCCCTTGCCGATGGCGGTCGAGGCGGTCGAAGTGGTCCTGTTGCTGGCCGGCTGGCACTATCTGCCGCACCACAAGATCGCCGAACTGGCGGATTGAATGTTTGTGCCGAACCTTGCGGTTCGGCAAGCCGGTGCCGTCTACAGAAAATTACGCTGTGGCGGCGTGCCCGTGTTTGTGCCGATCGAACCAGCGCATCACCGCGCGTTGGGCTGGCCGCTCGATCCAGCGGTGCGAGGCGAATCCGGCCAGGATTGACGCGCCGACAAAAATTACCAGGAATACCGGCTGGCGAAACACCATGCGGGTGCCAATCGTGGCATCGACCAGCAGCACCAGCGCCAGTTGCAGCGGAAAATGCCACAGATAGATGCCGTAGGAAGCATCGCCCAATTGCCTGCCCAGCCGCAGCGCATCGTCGCGATCGGTCAGATCGATGGCCAGCATGGCGCACAGCGCGGCCATCGTCCCGGCCAGGATGGCGGCGTCATGCCCATGCAGTTTCATGCCCGACAACGCATAGCCGGCGAACGCCAGCAACGGCGCCAGCGCGATCAGCCGTGGCACCGTCAGCCACCCGCGCAGCGCCGCGCCATAGACCATCACCCCGGCAAAGAAATAGCCCACGCAATTGACCACCGTGGCCAGTTTTGCCCCCATCGTTTCGGCAGGCGCGCCGGGCGGCAGGATATCGGCGAACACCAGCGCAAACATGGCCAGCACCACCGGCGCCGACAGCGCCAGCGGCATGCGGCGCAAGGCGGGCAACAGCACCCAGAATGCGGCATAGGCCAGGATTTCGGTCGATAGCGACCATGTCGGTCCGTTGTAGGACTGGTTGACCTGCCACCCCCAAGTCTGTGCCATGAACACGTTGAGCACAAAGTGCCACCAGTCCTGATGGTGATAGATGAACGCGGTGCCGTTGATCGCGGTATAGATCGCCTGCAACACGGCGACCACGCCCAGCGTCAGCAGGTGCAGCGGCCATAACCGTGCCAGCCGCGCGGGCCAGAACCGTCCGCGCGCCTGCGGGTCGGCCAGATAGACATGCGCGAACACAAATCCCGACACCGCCCAGAAATATTCCACCGCGACATGGCCATAGTCATAGATCCACGCGAGCTGGTGATAGAATGGCGAGATCGACCGGCGCACGTGGAATTCGAAACTGACCGGCGGCACAAAGAAATGCTGGTAATGCCAGAACAGCACCGCACAGGCCGCCAGCAATCGCGACAGGTCGAGCGCGTTGAAATGCCGTTTGGGCAGGCGGGCAAGCGGCGCGGCCAAGTCAGCCCCACCAGCCAGCGGCACGCCCGACCAGATAGGCGCCGATCGCCAGCGCGCCGGCCATGGCATGGGTGGCGATGCGCCCGGCCAGCCCGGCGCCCGGCTTGCGATCCCACATCAGCGCGACATCGGGCAGCGGGGGTGCCTCTGGCGCGCCACCCTTGGGCGGGAACCGGTCTTCGATCCGGCGGATCAGGCCGGGCAGGCGCAACAGTGTGGCGCCATCCTCGCGCAGGCGTTCGGCAATCGCCGCCTCTGGCCCCAGCTCGTCGCGGATCCATGCGCGCACGAACGGCGCGGCGGTTTCCCACATGTTGATATCGGGATCGAGCTGGGTGGCGATGCCTTCGACCATCACCATGGTCTTTTGCAGCAGCAGCAGGTGGGGCTGGGTCTGCATGTCGAAATCGCGGGTGATCGCGAACAGGCCGTCCAGCATCTGCCCGACCGACAGGTCCTTCACCGGTTTGCCGCGCATCGGTTCGCCCACCGCGCGCAGGGCCGTCGCGAATTCCTCGACCGAATGGTAACTCGGCACATATTGCGCCTCGAAATGAATCTCGGCGACGCGGCGGTAATTGCCCGTGGTCAGGCCATAGAGGATTTCGGCCAGCCATTGCCGCGCGCGCCGGTCGATGCGGCCCATGATGCCGAAATCGATCGCGACAATCGTGCCGTCGGCGGTGACGAACAGATTGCCCTGGTGCATGTCGGCGTGAAAATAGCCGCCGCTGATCGCCTGGGTCAAAAAGGCCAGCACCAGCCGCTCGGCCAGCGCCTTGCGGTCATGCCCGGCGGCATCGAGCCGGTCGACCTCGCTGATCTTGATCCCGTCGATCCAGTCGAGCGTCATCACCCGGCCATTGGTCCGGTCCCAGTCGATCGCGGGCACGCGATAGCCGGCAAAGGCATGCATCGCTTCGGCCAGTTCCGAGGCGGAGGCCGCCTCGCGCCGCAGATCGAGCTCGCGCGTGGTCCAACGGCGGAAATTGGCGATGATCATGCGCGGGCGCAGCCGCTGCGCCTCGCCGCCCAGGGCCTCGAAATGCGCCGCCGCCCATTCATACGTGGCGATGTCGCGCGCGAATTTCTCGCGCACACCGGGCCGCAGCACTTTGACCGCGACATCGCGGCCATCGGTGGTGGTTGCCCGGTGGACTTGCGCGATCGAGGCGGCGCCGACCGGCACCGGGTCGAACGTGGCAAACAGGCTTTCGAGCGGGCGCTCGAAACTTGTCTCGATCTCGCGGCGGATCGCCTCGAACGCCACCGGTGGCAATTGATCCTGCAGCGCCAGCAGATTGTTGGCCGCCGCATCGCCGACCAGATCGGGGCGCGTGGCCAGCGTCTGGCCCAGCTTGATCGCGGCGGGGCCGATTGCCGAAAACGCCCCGGCATAGTCGGGCACCGCCGATTGCCGCGTGCCCGCCCGCGCGATCCGGCACAGGCGACGGATCTGCGGCGGGGTGTTGCGATCGCGCTCTATCCCGCGCAGGGCGCCATGGCGGGCGAGCACGCGGCCCCATCCCAGCAGGCGGCGAATATGGCCAAGGTCTGTAAAATTCACGTCGGCCGCCCGTCAGACTTTCCAGCCGGAATGGATCGCCACCAGCCCGCCCAGGATCGGTTCGACTTTCACCCGTGCAAAGCCCGCTTCGCGAATCATCGCGGCAAACGCGGGCATCGGGGGAAAACGGCGGATCGATTCGATCAGATACCGGTACGAATCGGCATCATCGGCAATCAGTTTGCCGATCTGCGGCACGACATGGTGCGAATAGAGATCATAGGCCTGGGCAAAACCCGGCCATTGCGTGGTTGAAAATTCCAGGCAGAAAAACCGCCCGCCAAATTTCAGCACACGATGTGCCTCGGCCAGCGCACGATCGATATGGGTGACATTGCGGATGCCGAACGCGATCGTATAGGCATCGAACCGGCGATCGGCAAAATCGAGCGTTTCGGCATTCTGGCACGACCAGTCGAGCCCCTCGATCCCGCGCTTTTGCGCACGCTCGATGCCGACATCCAGCATGTCCTGGTTGATGTCGGCCACGGTGACGAGCGCGCCGCTCTTGGCGATGCGGAACGCGATATCGCCGGTGCCGCCTGCCATGTCGAGCACCGCCTCGCCCGCTCGGGGTTTGACGCGCGCGACAAAGCGGTCTTTCCACAGCCGGTGCATGCCGCCCGACATGGCATCGTTCATCACGTCGTATTTTTTTGCCACATTGGAAAACACCGCGCCGACGCGGGCAACTTTGTCCTCGGCTGGAATGTCCTCATACCCGAAGGAGGCGGTTTCGGCGGAGCTGTCACTGGTGGTCATGATGGGGCTTTAGGGTTCGGACCCGCTACCAGCAAGCCCGAGGCGGCAAAATGGCGAACAGATCGGGCCGAAATGCGCAGCCCGAAGGCCGGTTGCCTTTGCAAGCGCATTTCGGTTCGAGATGGAAGCCATTTTGCCGTCCCTTCGGGATTTGACCCAAAAGGCCCATCGCTACGTTGGATAGGCTTGAAATAGAACCACTATTCCTGCGCCTATCCGCCTTGCGCTGGGCCTTTTGGGACAAACCTCGGGCTTGCTGGTAACGGGTCCGGACCCTAGTGATTATTGTCCGCCGGGCAAAGCCTGATAGGGCGCAATGCCTGCTTGTGTGCACCAGAGATAGCCAGCCGATGCCTGAATTGCCCGAAGTCGAAACCACCGTGCGCGGGTTGGCCACCGTTCTGGCCGGGGATCGGCTGGTGCGCGTGGCGGTCAACCGCCCCGATCTGCGCCGCCCGTTTCCGCCCGATCTGGTTCAGGCGATGACCGGGGCGCGCGTGGTGGCGCTGGGGCGGCGCGCGAAATACGGTCTGATCCAGACCGATCGGGGTCAGACCATGGTGTTTCATCTTGGCATGTCGGGCCGCTGGCGGATCGATCCGGCGGCGTTCGACCGGCACGATCATCTCGTACTCGAAACCGCGCGCGGGCATGTGCTGGTGCTCAACGATGCGCGCCGGTTCGGTTCGGTCGATCTGGTCGATACCGCCGCGCTCAACACATTTGGGCCGTTCGCCGCGCTGGGCCCCGAACCATTGGGGCCCGATCTGACCGTGGCGCATCTGGCGCGTGCGTTCGAGGGACGGTTTGCCGCGGTCAAACTGTTGCTGCTCGATCAGCAGGTGGTGGCGGGGCTCGGCAATATCTATGTCTGCGAAGCGCTGCATCGCGCGCGGATCCATCCGGCGCGCGAGGCGGGCAAAGTGTCGCGCGCGGCGCTGATGCGGCTGGTGCCGGAAATCCGCGCAGTGCTGCAAGAAGCGATCACCGCAGGCGGGTCGACCTTGCGCGATTATGCGCGGCCCGATGGCGAACTGGGCTATTTCGCCAAGGATTGGCGTGTCTATGGCCGCGAAGGCGAACCGTGCGGCTGTGGCGGGCGGGTGGTGCGCATCGCCCAGGGCGGGCGATCAAGCTTCTTTTGCCCCAAGTGCCAGACATAAGACGTGCCAGAAATGAGGCCCGCAAACGGAAAGGGGGGCGAGTTTCCCCGCCCCCCTGAACCTGGATCTGTCGACAGTCGACTTAGATCTTGCCGCTCTGAGCGCTGGCCATCTGGTTCGACACGTAGGAGAACGTGTTCGACAGCGAGTTGCCGAGCTGGCCCATCGCGGTGATGGCGGCGACGGCGATCAAAGCGGCGATGAGGCCGTATTCGATTGCAGTGGCGCCGGCTTCGTCTTTCAGAATCTTGTTGATCAGCTTCATGGTCATATTCCCCTTAGATGCCGCTCGTTGTCCCCGGAGTGGCAAGACCGTTTCTACGCACAGGGCGTAAATCACAGGTTAAAGCGGCAGGCCTGCGGCAACTTTTCGCCGCGCAATTTTGGTGCAATTGCCGTCCGCCACCTGAAATATCGCAGATATCGGCGATTTTATGTCCCGAAACTGGACTGAACGGCAGCCGCATGTGGCGCGGCGCACCCGGCTGGCAATAACCGAATCGGTTGGCGATGATGGCAAGGCACGCGCCGATCGCGATTCGCAGCGCGCGTACCGGATACTTGAAGGGGGGCAGGTTTCCCTGCCCCCCTTTAGGATGCGTCGCCCTGCACGCCAACGTCACGCCGGCGATGGTGCCGGGCGGCTGTCAGGTTTTGCACAGGGGCCCGACGTCGCGCGGGCAAACAGGATCAGCGGGTTATCGATGACCACGCCGCGCCAGATGATCCCTGCCGCAAAGACCTGGGCGACATCATAGCCCGCGCGGCAGGCGGCACGCTGTGGATCCTGCTTCATCGCCGATGGCAGCCAGATCTGCGCGGCAAGCACGAGATCGGGACGAGTGGTCAGCAACTGGTTCCATTCGGCGGGTTTTGGCAAGGCATGCCAGGGTTCGCTGGTTGCCCAGTTTACATATTGCGGTGTGGGCATGCCGCCGTGATAATTGGCAAATTCGTTACGCCCAAGCCACGGCTGCGTTTCAAAACTCTGCATTCCGAATGCCGCGATCCGGCCCTGTGGGTGGCCGCTGCGCCAGGCCATGATGGCCTGTGCAGCCGGTTTGCCAGCGGAATAACGGCCATCGATGTCTTCGATCCCGCTATGCAGTGTTTGCGCCCCTTGCATCACTTCGAGCAGCACCAGCGCACCGATCAGGATGCGGCGGGCCTGGGCATCATCGGTATCGATCACCGGATTGTCCCAGTTGATCCACAGCACAAACACGATCAGCACGAAAAATACCCCGGCGTGCCATGGTTCCGAATAGACCATGGCCGCAAACAGGATCGGCGCTGCCAGCAGGGCCAGCGACAAGGCCCGTTCGCGGCCCGTCATCGCCAATCGGACAATCTGGCCAAGCAGCATGACCGATAGCAGGATCGCAATCCCGTACTCCGGCCCGGCCTGGTTGATCGCGCTCCACACGGTCACCCGATCGAACAGCGCGTTGGCGACGAACAACAGCATCGCGGCCAGCGGATTTTGCGGGCCGGCCTGGGCCAGAAAACCGTTGTCGGCCGGTTGCCACACGGTCCACAGAGCAAACAGCCCGCACACCCCGGCGAGCGCCAGTGCCGCCAGGGCAGGCGGCTGAAATATCCGGCGGGCCGCGATCTGCCGAGCCAGCAGTTCGAGGCCCATTACCGCCGCCGCCAAGAAGCTGAACACATTGACATTGGCCAGCAATCCCACAACCAGGGCATAGCGCAACGGTCGTTCAATCCGGGTCGAAAACAGCGCTGCGGCCATCGGCACCAAGAGCAGATCCAGGCAATAGCCCCGGGCGATCACGCTGAATTGATAGCCATAGAAATAGCCGGCCAGCAGGCCCAGCCGCAAAAGCAGCGGAAATGGCGCGCACCGCACGACGATCGCGGCGCCGCCAATCGCACAGGCCGCCGAAAGGGCCCATATCCCGCTGAACGGCAAACCGGCTCGCACCGCGCCCCACAAGATCACATGCCACAGCGCGGGCGTGCCTTCGTACCGCGCATAATGCCCGACCAGCATGCCAAGGCCGTTGTCACGCGCAAGCAACCACGCCTGCATCTCATCGAACCAGGCCTCGTGATGCAACGCGACAAAGATTACCCATGCAGCATAGGCCGTGACGGCCGCAGCCTGCGCCAAGGCCGCGTGCATACCCTTGTCAGCGTCCGGACGAGCGCCGTTCCAATCCCTGCCCACTCGAAAACCCCGATCTGGTGAGCAAGAAACAATGAACGAAATTAGCTAACCCCGAATTAAGCCGCCCGTTCCAGGTTGGTGCGGCTCGAATTCATTGGATCGCTCTATGCGCGGCGCGGACTGAACATTCGTGCTGCAACAAGGCAACAAATGGCTGAATTCAGCCGTTTTTGAGCCTTAGTGAGTAGCCTTGGGATGGCTACTGGTGCGGTCGAGAAGACTCGAACTTCCACGGCCTTTCGGCCACAACGACCTCAACGTTGCGCGTCTACCAGTTCCGCCACGACCGCACATCGCAAACGGGGTGTGGGGCCAATGGCCGCTGCTCCCGCCGGGGTAGGAGCGGGCCCCTAGCAAAGGCCTGTGCAGGGCGCAACCGGGATTCAGGCCTGCGCGTTCGAAATTTGCCGATGGTCCTGCCGCTTATTCGGGTTTCCAGCCGATTTCGGCGTATTTGGCGGTTTTGGGCACGTCGGTGACGGCTTCGTTGATGGTTTCGCTTTCGCCGGGTTTGAGCACATCGCGCGGCGGGATCACGGTCCAGGTATAGACCACGCGGTTGTGCGCATCGCGCAGCACGATCAGGATCTGCGGCACTTCGCGCACATCCTTGCCGACATTGGTGACGGTGCCGCTGGCGCCGAAATATTCGGTGCCATTGGGCAGCGTGCGGCGATCCTGGCGCTCGGCGGGGAATTGCAGTTCCAGATCGGGGCGCGTCGCGCCGAACGTGCGCGGTGCGACCGCCAGCCAGCTTGGCAATCCGAACCAGGCGCCCGCCGCAATCAGTGCCCCGACTGTCAGCGCGAACAGCACCGCCGCCAGGGTCCACAGCCGCGCCGGATTGCGGCGGGGGCGAAACGGGGGTTCGTGGGCAAACGGCGATGGCCCGGCGGCCACCGCTTCGGCCCCGCGCACGGCTGCAATCGGGCGCTGTGGCCGGGGCGTGGGTGGCGGGGTTTCCACCACCGGTGGCAGCGGCGCGGGCGCCGGAGCAGGCTCGGCAATCGGTGCAGCCGGTTCCGGCACGACAGGTGTGGGTTCGGGCGGCGCGGGTTCGGGCGGCGCGGGTTCGGGCGGCAGGTCCAGCTCGGGACCGGCCTGAAACCAGCTATGGCGGCAATTGGCGCAGCGGACCGTGCGCCCATCCACACCGATCGCGCTGTCGGGAACGACATAGCGCGTCGAACATGCGGGACAGGCGATAATCATCCTTTGGGGTTAAGCATGCATGCGCCCACCTAAACAATAGCTTCAGGTGGGGAGAATTGCGTCCACGGCCTTTTTTCCACATGCATTGACGCGTATGCAGGGCAAAGGCCAATCTGGCCGGCCCAGATCCGAACGAAAAAGCCACCGCACCGATCATGAACGCGCCTGATGCCGAAATCGTTCAGTTCGACAATGTCGGGCTGCGCTATGGCACTGGCAAGGAAGCGCTGACCGATATTTCGTTCACGCTGTACCCCGGCCGGTTCTATTTTCTGACCGGCGCGTCGGGCGCGGGCAAGACCAGCCTGCTCAAACTGCTCTATCTGGCGCAGCGGCCCTCGCGCGGGCTGATCCGCATGTTCGGCACCGATGCGATCACGCTGCCGCGCGAGCGCTTGCCGGGGTTCCGGCGGCGGCTGGGCGTGGTGTTCCAGGATTTCCGGCTGGTCCAGCACTTGTCGGCATTTGACAATGTTGCGCTGCCCTTGCGCGTGGCGGGGGTGGCCGAGCGCGAGATTACCAAGCCGGTCGATGAAATGCTCGATTGGGTGGGGCTGGCCGACCGGCGCCACGCGCGCCCGGCCACGCTGTCGGGCGGGGAACAACAGCGCGTGGCGATCGCGCGCGCGGTGATCGCGCGGCCCGACATGCTGGTCGCCGACGAGCCGACCGGCAACGTCGATCCCGACATGGCGCTGAAACTGTTGCGCCTGTTTGAAAGTCTGAACCGGCTGGGCACCACCGTGGTGGTCGCCACGCACGATGTCCACCTGATCCAGAAAGTGCCGGATTCGCTGATCATGCGGCTGGACAAGGGTCGCCTGTCGGACCCGACCGGCGCTCTGCGCTTTCCACCGCGCCGCACGTCCACGCCGACCGAGCCGGTGCTGTCGGCCGCGCCGAAGGACAGCCGGGGCGATGGGCAAGGCGGCCCGCCGCTGGGGTTTGCCACAAAATGAACGCAGCCGCTTTGTTCGGCCGGTCGCGTGAGGGCGAACCCGGCCTGTTGCCCGATCCGCGACTGGGCAGCCCGATGCCGTGGGTGATCGCCATCGTCATCGCGCTGACGGTGATTGCAGCGGCCAGCGGGCTGGGCCTGCGCAACGCCGGCGCGCACGCCAGTGCCGATCTCAACGGCGGCATCACCGTGCAGATCGTCAGCGCCGCACCCGCCGCGCGCAACCGCCAGGCCGACGCCGCGCTGGCCGTGCTGCGGCGGCTGCCCGACGTGGCCGACGCGCAGCGTGTCGATCAGAGCCAGTTGGAAAGCCTGCTCGAACCCTGGTTGGGCACCCGGCCCGGCGACACCATCGATGATCTGCCGATCCCCGCGCTGATCGATGTGCGGCTGCGCGCACCCGCCACGCCCGACCGGGTCAGCGCGCTGCAGACCGCGCTGGCCGGGGTTGCCCCGGCGGCGCGCGTCGATGCGCAGGCCGCCTGGCTGACCCCGGTGTTCCGCGCGATTGCCACGCTGCAATGGCTTGCTGGCGGGTTGATCGCGCTGCTGACGGTGGCGACGATTGCCGCGGTGGTGCTGGCCGCGCGCGCCGCGCTGGTCAATCAGCGCGAAACGATCGAGATCGTGCATATGCTGGGCGGCACCGATGCGCAGATCGCGCGCGTGTTTCAACGCACCGCCGCGATGGAGGCCGCCGCCGGGGGCACGATCGGGCTGATTGCCGGGGTCGTGGCGATTGTCGTGCTGTCGGCGCAATTCAGCGCGCTGGGCTCGGGCATGGCCTCTGGCGCGGCGCTGGGCTGGCTCGACTGGGTGGTGATTGCGGCGATCCCGCTGTGCGGGGTGGCCCTTGCGGTGCTGACCGCACGCCTGACCGTGCTTTCCGCACTGCGGCGCATGTTGTAAGCCCTTGGCATGAGATCCGTTAAGCCGCCCGGGCTGTTTCGTCGCATGCTGTCGCTCGTGCTGCTGGTCTGGCTGCTGGGCTTCTTGTGGTTTGCGCTGTTTCTGCCGCGCCCCGCAGATGCCACGCATACCGACGGGGTGATCGCGCTGACCGGGGCGCAGGGGCGAATCGGGCGTGGGCTCGACGTGCTGCGGGCGGGGCAGGCGCGGCGCATGCTGGTGTCTGGCGTGTCGAGTGAAGTAAGCGAGGCGCAATTCGCCAGCCAGTACACCGTGTCGCCCGCGCTGTTTGCCTGTTGCCTGACGCTCGAATACGAATCGTTCGACACCTGGTCAAACGCGCGCGAAGCGGCGGCATGGATTGCGCGCTATCACGTCCGGTCTGTCCGCCTGGTCACCACCGACTGGCACATGCGCCGCGCGGCGTTCGATCTGGCGGTGGCCGGGCCAAAGGGGCTGGTCATCGTCGAGGATGCGGTGCCGTCGCGCCCGTCGATGAAAGTGCTGTTCCTGGAATACAACAAATACGTCGCGCGGGTTTTCGCCTGGCTGGTCGACTGGCCCGAAACGACACGGCATCCAAGTACGGACCATGACCTCCACTGAGCCCCCCATTCGCCCGATCGACGTGCTGCGCAGCCTGGTGTTCTATCCCGTGTTCTATGGGGTGAGCGCGGTGCTGGTAACCGGCAACCTGTTGAGCCTGCCGCTGCCTGCCGGGGCGCTGCGCGTGATGGTGCGGGTGTGGTGCGCGTGGCATCGCTGGTGCTGCCGCTATCTGCTGGGTATCCGCGTGGTGGTCGAAGGCCCGGTGCCCGATGGCGCGGTCCTGTGCGCGATGCGCCATGAATCGTTTTTTGAAGCGATCGATCTGCCGATGCTGCTGCGCAGCCCGGTGATCTTTGCCAAGGCAGAGCTGTTTTCGATCCCCGTCTGGGGCCTGCTCGGGCGGCGCTATGGGCTGGTCAAGGTCGATCGCCAGGCCGGCGCGCGCGCGCTGCGCGGGATGATCGCCGCCGCACGCGCCAATGCACTGGCCAGCGGCCGCCACCGCCCGATCGCGATCTTTCCCGAAGGCACGCGCGTGCCGCACGACGAAGTGCGACCGTTGCAGGCGGGGTTTGCCGGGATCTACAAGATGGCCGACCTGCCGGTGGTGCCGATCGCGGTCGACAGCGGCCCGCTGTACCATCGCCGCTGGAAGCGCGCAGGCGTGATCCGGTATCGCATCGGCGAGGCATTGCCGCCCGGCCTGCCACGCGCAGAGATCGAGGCCAGAGTGACCGCCGCGATCAACGCCCTGCACTGATCCACGAGTTCCTCCCCGGCACGGGGACGATTTCAGGTGTCGCCGTTATGGTCGCTGCGGCCGAAGTCGGGGCGGGCGTCGTCCTGGCCCATTTCGATAATCGAGCGGCGAATGGCACGGGTCCGGGTGAAATGGTCGAACAGTTCGGCGCCGTCGCCCGCACGGATTGCACCTTCGAGCGCGGTCAGATCGCGGTTGAAGCGACCCAGCATGTCGAGCACAGCCTCGCGATTGGTCAGGAACACGTCGCGCCACATCGTCGGGTCGGACGCGGCGATGCGGGTGAAATCGCGAAAACCCCCGGCGGAATACTTGATCACTTCGCTTTGCGTCACGCGTTCCAGATCAGACGCCGTGCCGACAATGCAATAGGCGATCAGGTGCGGCAGGTGGCTGGTGACCGCCAGCACCAGATCGTGGTGTTCGGCGTCCATCACCTCGACCCGCGCGCCAAACGCCTCCCACAGCGCGACCAGCCGCGCCAGATCGGCCGAATCGGCGTCGACGGGCGGGGTCAGGATGCACCAGCGATTGCGAAACAGCGTGGCGAAACCGGCGTCGGGACCGCTCTGTTCGGTGCCCGCGACAGGATGCGCGGGGATCACGCGGTGCCCAGGCAGGGCCTCGGCCAGCGCGGCGGCCACCCCGGCCTTGCTCGACCCGACATCGCTGATCAAGACGCCCGGCGCCAGCCCTGGCGCCATCGCGCGCGCGGCATCGCCCATCGCGCCGACCGGCACGCACAGCACCACCAGATCGGCCCCCGCCACGGCCTCGGCCGCGGTGTCGGCAATGCCATCGGTCAGCGCGATGGCGCGCGCGCGCTCGCGCACCGCCGGATCGGCATCATGGCCGGTAACCTGGATCGCCGGAAACGCCGCCTTGGCCGCGCGCGCCACCGATCCGCCCAGCAGGCCCAGCCCGATCACCGCCAGATGGCGGAACGGCAGATCCGTGCTCATGCGCCTGCCATCTGCGTCAGCGCGGCGGCAATCGCATCCATCTGTTCGGCAGTGCCGATGGTGATGCGCAAACATTGCGGCAGCCCCTGCCCCGGCAGCCAGCGGGTGATATAGCCATGCTCCATCAGCCCCAGATAGGCCGCTTCGGCGGTCAGGCCCCCGGTGAATTCGATCAGCACGAAATTGGCCTCGCTGGGCAGGGGACGCAGGCCATGGTTGCCAAGCGCAGCCAGCCGTTCGACAAAGCGCGCGCGTTCGCGGCGGTTGTGGTCGCGCGATGCGGCCACAAATGCCTGATCGCTCACCGCCGCCAATGCTGTCGCCTGTGCCGACAGCGACAGATTGAACGGACCGCGGATGCGGTTGAGCATATCGACCAGCGCGGCATCGCCGGTGGCCCAGCCGACGCGTTCGCCGGCCAGGCCATAGATCTTTGAAAAAGTGCGCGTCACCAGCACGTTGGTAGCGGTCGCCGCCAGCGCCAGCGCGCCATCATCGTCGGCCGCCGCAACATATTCGGCATAGGCCTGGTCGATCACCAGCAGAATGTCGCGGCGCAGGCCCGCGTGCAGCCGGGCGATTTCGGCGCGGCCGATATAGCTGCCGGTGGGATTGTTGGGATTGGCCAGAAACACCACGCGCGTGGCAGGCGTTACCGCCGCCAGCAGGGCATCGACATCGGTGCCGTAATCGCGATCGGGCGCGACCACCGGCTGGGCCCCGCAGCGCCGCGCGGCAATGTCATAGACCGAAAAGCCATAGCGCACGAACAGCACCTGATCGCCCGGCCCGGCATAGGCCTGCGCCGCCAGATTGAGCAATTCGTCGGACCCGGTGCCCATCACGATGCGCGCCGGATCGATGCCATGCAATGTGCCGAGCGCACCGCGCAAGGCCACGCTGTCAGGATCGGGATAGCGCGCCTGATCGCCCGCATGGGCACGTGCAGCCTGCGCCGCCGCGCTGGTGCCGAGCGGATTTTCGTTGGCCGACAGCTTGAGCAGCACTTGCCCGTCGGTGCCGGTCGATTTGCCGGGCACATAGGCATGGATTTGCGCAATCCACGGCTTTGGGCTCGGACGGTCGGCGGACGGGGTGGAGATAGTGTCGGTCATGGCGCGCGGCCTTAACCGGGTTCGCAGGTCAAGGGAACCGCAGACCAAGAAAAAGGCCCGGAAGACAAGTCTTCCGGGGGCGTCAAGGAAAAAGGCCCGGAAGACAAGTCTTCCGGGCCGAGGTTGTTCGCAGGAGGAACATGGTCTGGCGGGGTAGAGAGGGTGGGGAGAGGATCACCCCGGCCACCCCGCCAAGCTGGCAAAGTCTTAATAGTTGTAGGCGCGTTCGCCGTGTTCGTTGATGTCGAGCCCTTCGCGTTCGATCTCTTCGGTCGGGCGCAGGCCCAGCGTCTTGTCGATCACGAAAAACAGGATCGCCGAAACGATGCCCGACCACAGCAACGTGATCGTCACCGCCTCCAACTGGGTGACCAGTTGCGCGCTGATCGAATAGGGTGCCGCGACATAAGGGAACTTGGTGTAATCGGCCGCGCCCTGCCCGCCGAGTGCGGGGCTGGCGACGATCGCGGTGGCCAGCGCGCCGGTGATCCCGCCAACGCAGTGCACCCCGAACACGTCAAGCGTGTCGTCATACTTGAACTTGTTCTTCACCGTGGTGACGAAGAAGAAGCAGATCGGCGAAACGACCAGACCCAGCACCATCGCGGTCATCGGATGGGCATAACCCGAAGCCGGTGTCACCGCGACCAGGCCCGCCACGGCGCCCGAAGCGGCACCCAGCATCGAAGGCTTGCGATGCACGACCTGTTCGATCACCGCCCAGCTTACCGCCGCGGCGCAAGTCGCCAGCATGGTGTTGACAAAGGCCACCGCGGTCACGCCGCTGGCTTCGAGATTGGACCCGGCGTTGAAACCGAACCAGCCCACCCACAACAGCGAGGCGCCGATCATGGTCATCGTCAGCGAGTGCGGCGGGGTATTTTCCCGGCCGAACCCGACCCGCTTGCCGATCATCAGGCAGCCGACCATCCCGGCGATCCCGGCGTTGATATGCACCACGGTGCCGCCGGCAAAGTCGAGCGCGCCCCAATGGTTGAGCAGACCGGCTTCGTTGGGGGTGTCCTTCATGAAGTCGGGCCCGCCCCAATACCACACCATGTGCGCGATCGGGTAATAGACCAGGATCGACCACAATACGGTGAACACGATCAGCGGCGTGAACTTGATGCGTTCGGCAAACGATCCGATGATCAGCGCGGGCGTGATCATCGCAAACGTCATCTGGAACACGAAATAGGCCAATTCAGGCACATAGACGTTGTTCGAGAATGTCGTCGCTGCCGTGGTGGCATCGATCCCGCGCATCAGCGCCTTGGAAAAACCGCCGACATAGGGTGTCAACCCCGGCGTGAACCCGGTGGTGAACGCCATCGAATAGCCGACCGTCGCCCACAGCATCCCGGCCACCGAAACGATCATGAACACCTGCATCAGCACGCTGAGCATGTTCTTGGTGCGCACCAGCCCGCCGTAGAACAGCGCCAGGCCAGGCACGCTCATCATCAGCACGAGCGCGGAAGACACCAGCAACCAGGCGGTGTCGCCCTTGTTGATCATGGTGAGCTGCTGGGCAGCGGTGGGCGCCTTGATCAAGGCCGCCTGGGCAAAAGCAGTCGAAGCAAAACCGAGTGCAACACCCGACCCCACCACGCCACTGATCATCTTGCGGATCATATGGTTTCCCTTCTTGTCGGATTTCACAGCGCGGTTTCGCCGGACTCGCCGGTCCGGATGCGCGTGGCAGAGACCAGGTCGACGACAAAGATCTTGCCGTCGCCGATCGCTTCGGTGTTGGCGGTCTGCTGGATCACTTCGATGATGCGCGGCGCCAGATCATCGGACGCGGCAATCTCCAGCTTGACCTTTGGCAACATATTGGTGGTGTATTCGGCGCCACGATAGATTTCGGTCTGGCCCTTCTGCCGCCCGAATCCCTTGACTTCCGACACCGTCATCCCGGCAACGCCCAGGTTCGACAGCGCTTCACGCACTTCATCGAGCTTGAACGGCTTGATAATGGCGATGATGAATTTCATTCATGCCCCCTGCATTGGCCTGCCCCCGATCAGGTCCAGACGCTGCAAAACATGAATGCATAAAGCATGCCAGATCCGTATTTATGCGGATTCAATATATTGCGCGGAATAAAATGTCTCGCAACAGCCGCACTGCGCCCGATTCTTGTGCAGACCGCATGGCATGCCTGTTTTTTAGGCACGCCATGCCGGGGCTAGAGAAAATCCTTGAGCGTGGCGATGAAGCGGTCGAACTGGTCGTGGTGCAGCCAGTGTCCGGCATCGGCGAATTCGGCCACGCGGGCGTTGCGGAAATGGCTGATGCGGCCATCGACTTCGGGATTGCTGGCGAAACTGTCGGCCCCGTTGAGCAGCAGCGTGGGGCACGTGATCGCCTCCCACAACTCGTGCTTGCGCTCGGTTGAAATATCGTAGGGGTGGTCGATGTGCACGTAGGGATCGAATTTCCACGTGAACGTGCCGTCTTCGTTCCGGTTGATGCCGTGGATGGTCAGGTGCTTGGCCTGTTCCTCGGTCAGATAGGGGTTTTCCGCCTTCATGCGGGCATAGGCATCGCGCAAAGTGGGATAACGGCGCGGCAGGCGCCCGGCGGCCTTGCGCTTTTCGGCAATATAGTCGCGGATACGCCGGCCGAACGGCACATCGCGCATCCGCAATTCCCAATCGGGGGTGGGAAAGATACCCTCGATCGCCACCAGTTTGCGCACGTCTTCGGGAAACAGCCCGGCATAGCGCAACGACACATTGGCGCCCATCGAATGCGACACGATCGTCACTGGCGCCAGATCAAGCTGATGCACCAGTTGCGCCACGTCATAGACCATGTCCATCACGCGGTAATTGCCGTCCGATGCCCATTCGCTGTCGCCATGGCCGCGATGGTCGAGCGCAATGATATGCCAATCCTCGCGCAGCGCCTCGGCCGTCCAGTCCCAGCTTCGGCAATGGTCGCGCCCGCCGTGGATCAGCAACAGCGGCGGTTTGTCCGGATTGCCCCAGTCCACATAGTGGAGCCGCAGGCGTTGCGAGATAAAGGTGTTCGAGGTGGGGCCGAGCAGGTTCATGGCGCCTAACTGCCGTGCGATGCCTGCGCTGACAAGACCCGTGTTGCCCGTACGCCTGTCGGCAGCGGGAAATTCCCGCCCTACCGTTCCTTCGTCGCGGAAAAGGTCAGCTCGGGGTTGCGTTCCTGCTGATAGCCGACATCCCAGGCCGAACGCGCCATGAACACCGGGTCGCCGTCGCGGTCATGCGCCAGGTTCGATTTGTTGAAATCGACAAAGCCCTTGATCGCCGCATCGCTGCCCTTGATCCAGCGCGCGGTGTCGAAGGGCGAGGGTTCGAGCACGGCTTCGACTTTGTATTCCGCCTCCAGCCGCGAAATCAGCACGTCGAGCTGCAATTGCCCGACCACGCCGACAATCCATTGCGCGCCGATTTCGGGATAGAACACCTGAATCACGCCTTCTTCGGACAGATCGTCGAGCGCCTTGCGCAACTGTTTGGTCTTGGTCGGGTCACGCAAGGCGACCCGGCGCAGGATTTCGGGCGCAAAATTGGGCAGCCCGGTAAAGCGCACATCGTTCTTTTCCGACAGCGTGTCACCCACCCGCAGCGTGCCGTGGTTGGGAATGCCGATGATATCGCCGGCCTGCGCGGTGTCGGCAATTTCGCGGTCCTGGGCAAAGAACAGGATCGGCGAATGGACCGCGATCGGTTTGCCCAGCCCCGACGGGATCAGCTTCATGCCCCGGCGGAACGTGCCCGAAACCAGCCGCATGAAGGCGATGCGGTCGCGGTGCTGCGGGTCCATGTTGGCCTGCACTTTGAACACGAACCCGGTGACATCTTCGCGCGTGGGGTCGATCACGCCCTGATCCGACGATTGCGGGCGGGGCGGCGGGGCAAAGCGGGCAATCGCGTCGATCAGTTCGGATACGCCAAAGCCTTTCAGCGCGGATCCGAAATAGACCGGCGTCAGATCGCCATGGCGATAGGCCTCCAGATCAAATTCGGGATAGCCGATTTGGGCCAGTTCGATCTCCTCGGCCACCGCGTCGGGGATCGTGGCGCCGTCCAATGGATCGCGCCGGCCCAGAAATTCGCGCGAATCGCCTTCGGGCCGGGCAATCGTGCGCTGGGTCAGATCCAGCACGCCCTCGAACACCCCGCCCATGCCGATCGGCCAGGACATCGGCACGACATCGAGCGCCAGCGCATCGGCCACTTCGTCGAGCGTTTCGAACACGCTGCGCCCTTCGCGATCGACTTTGTTGACGAAGGTGATGATCGGCACCGAACGCATGCGGCACACTTCGAACAGTTTGCGCGTCTGCGGCTCGATGCCCTTGGCTGCGTCGATCACCATGATCGCCGAATCGACTGCGGTCAGCGTGCGATAGGTGTCTTCGGAAAAGTCTTCGTGGCCCGGCGTGTCGAGCAGGTTGAAGACGATCCCGTCCTTTTGGAATGTCATCACCGAACTGGTGACCGAGATCCCGCGCTGCTGCTCGATCTTCATCCAGTCGGACCGCGCGCGCCGCGCCTGCCCCCGCGCCTTGACCTCACCGGCCAGGTGAATCGCCCCGCCTTGCAGCAGCAGCTTTTCGGTCAGCGTGGTTTTCCCCGCGTCGGGGTGCGAAATGATGGCAAAGGTGCGACGATTGGACATGGCATCGCGCCCTAACGGATTATCCGGGAAATGGGACCGGTTTTTGTTACTCGACCGTCAGACAGGCCTTCATTGCGTCGGATTCGCTGCTCGACAACTGGCGTCCGCCATCGGTGAACAGGCCCACTTGCCGCGACTTGCCGTTGTCGGACACCACCACGCGCAGGCCAAACGCGCTGGCATGCATGGCGCGCGGATCGCCCGACCAGGTCAGGCCAAGGTGCGATCCCAGGCAGGTGCGCAAAGTCTCGGCGGCAATCGGGCTCGATGCGCGGCCCATCAGCCGTTCGCCGCCGCGCGGGATCATCAGCGCGATACCGGCCAGAACAGCCAGCACCCCCACCAGCAGGGCAACAATCAGCACAGGACGCAGCACCATCAGGGATTCACCAATACCGAAAGACGAAACGAGCGTACCGCGCCCGGCGGCAGGATGACAAGGCCGGGCTTGGTGGCGAATTCGCCATCGAAACCTTGCGGATCGGCATGGCCCTGCCAGGGTTCGATGCAGATATAGTGCCCACCCGGCACTTGCCACAGCCCCAGCATCGGCGTGTCGGGAAAGGCGATGTCGAGCGAGGCCCCGCCCGGCGCGCCATAGCGCAACGCGCGGCTGGCCAGATCGGTCCAGATCACCGCATCGGCACGGAAAAGGTCCGCATCGAGCGGCAGGTCGCGCCCCGTCACCGGGCTGGCCTCGGCCTCGGGCAGCAACAGCCCGGTGTCGCGCGCAACGCGCCGCACCGGCCCCGGTTCGGGCCATT
This sequence comes from Novosphingobium sp. FSW06-99, assembly GCF_001519065.1. GTDB lineage: Bacteria > Pseudomonadota > Alphaproteobacteria > Sphingomonadales > Sphingomonadaceae > Novosphingobium. The sequence continues at coordinate 279,685 of NZ_KQ954256.1, read as the reverse complement.
CAAACGTCAGCCGGTGCGCCGCCTTGTCCGCCCCACCCGGCAAAGGCCAGGCAAAGGCGGGGTGATAGCCAAAGCTGAACGGCAGTGGCTCTGCACCGGGATTGTGCACATGCGCTGCCATGACGAGCCGCCAGCCATCGAGGCGAAAATCGATCTCCAGCGCGAACGCAAAAGGATAGACCGCGCGTGTGTCCGCGCTGTCGGTCAGGCGAAAGCGCACGCGGTCGGGCGCCTGTTCGACCACATCGAACGCGCTGTGCCGGGCAAAACCGTGGCGCGGCATCGCATGGTCGATGCCATCGACGCGCAGCCGGTCGCCCGCCAGCGAACCGACGATCGGAAACAGCAATGGCGCATGCCCACCCCAGAATGCCGGATCGGCATCGGTCATGTATTGCGCGCCGTGCGTGTCGCACAGCGACCACAGCTCTGCCCCGGTCGGGTTGATCCGCGCCGACAAGCTGTCGGAGGCAATCTCGACCAGATCCTGCGCCATCCACTATCCCCGCAAGGTCCCGCCCAGCTTTGCCGCCGCCGCCACGACGCGTTCGGCAATCGCCTTGAGCGCGGCTTCGTCATAGCTTTTGTCGACCGGTTGCAGCGTGATCTCGATCGCCAGACTGCGCTGCCCCTCGGGCACGCCTGCCCCCCGGAAATCGTCGAACACGCGCGCGGCGACAATGTTGGCCTTGTCCGCGCCGCGCACCGCCCGCACCAGATCGCCCGCCGGGCGGTCGATCGGCAGCAGAAAGGCAAAGTCGCGCGTCACCGCCTGCAACGGCGGCGGCGCATAGGCCGCGCGCGCAAAGCTGCCGGCGGTCTTTTTGGCGGGCAGACGGTCGAGGAACAGTTCGACCACCGCGACCGGCCCGGCCAGATCGAACGCCTTGAGCGTGGCGGGGTGCACCATGCCAAACCGCGCCAGCACGGTCTTTGGCCCCAGCCGCAGCGTCGCCGACTGGCCGGGGTGGAACTGCGCGCCCGCCTCGCCCATCACCATCAGGTTGTCGACCGGCGCGCCCGCTTCGGCCAGCAGCGCCAGCGCCTCGGCCTTGGCATCAAAGGCATCGAACGGCGCGGCCTTGCCTTGCGCCCAGCCACGCGGATGGCGTTCGCCCGCCAGCACGACCGCCAGGCTCGGTGCTTCGGCGCTGGCCCCGTCGGCCCCTCGCAAATAGCGGCGACCGATCTCGAACAGCCGGATCGAGGTCGCGCCACGATCGAGGTTGCGCTGAACCGCCATAAGCAGTCCGGGCAGCAGCGAAGGCCGCATGGCTTCCAAGTCTTTTGAAATAGGATTGGCGAGGTGCCAGACCGGGTTGTCTAGATCAGCGAAATGATTTGCTTGCAGCCAGGGCAGGAACGACCAGGTGACGGCTTCGTGGCTGCCACGCGCCGCCGCCAGCCGCCGCAACCGGCGTTCGAGCGTCTGCGCCGGGGTCGCGGTCGGTTTGGCCACGCCCGGTGCACGCGGCAGCGGGGTGGAGGGCACGGCGTCGAGCCCGTGGACGCGGATCACTTCCTCGACAATGTCGGGCGCGGCATCGATGTCGCAGCGCCAGCCGGGCACGGCCACGCGCCACAGCCCTTCGCCCGACACGCCAAAGCCCAGCGCGTCGAGGATGCGGCGCTGTTCGGCCTGCGGCACGTCGATCCCGCCCAGCCGCGCGGCCAGCGCGGGATCATAGGCGACCAGCTTGTCGGCCAGCGGCGGTTCGCCCGCGCGCACCACATGGCTGGGCTCGCCCCCGCAGATCTGGCAGATCAGCGCGGTCAACAGGTCGAGCCCGGTATCGAGAAAGCCGGGATCGACCCCGCGTTCGAACCGGCTGCGCGCATCAGACGTCAGCGCCAGCGCCTGCCCGGTGCGCGAGATCGCCTGCCGGTCGAAATAGGCCACTTCGAGCAGCACGTCGGTGGTGGCGTCGCTGCACCCCGAATGCTCTCCGCCCATGATCCCGGCAACATCATGCACCATCACATCATCGGCGATCACCGTCATCGTGGCATCGAGCGTGTATTCGCGCCCGTTGAGCGTGTGCACCGTTTCGCCGGCGACCGCCTTGCGCGCGACCACCGCGCCGCGCAGCTTGGCCAGGTCATAGGCGTGTGCGGGGCGGCCATAGGCCAGCATGACATAGTTGGTGATGTCGACGAGCGCCGAAATCGGGCGCTGGCCTGCGCTTTTCAGCGCATCGGCCAGCCATTGCGGGCTGGGTCCGTTGCGCACGCCGCGAATGACCCGACCGTAGAACGCCGGGCACCCTTCGGGATCATCGGTGCGCACGTCGATCGGGCAGGGGTAGCTGCCCGGCACATGATCGACTGCGATCGGGCGCAACGTGCCGATCCCGGCCGCGGCCAGATCGCGCGCGATGCCATAGACGCCCATGCAATCGGGCCGGTTGGGGGTGATCGCCACATCGAACACCGGGTCTGACCCCAGATAGTGGGCAAAGCTGATCCCGAGCGGGGCATCGGCGGGCAATTCGATGATGCCGTCGTGTTCATCGCCCAGACCCAGTTCGCGGGTCGAACACATCATGCCGTTGGATTCGACACCGCGGATCGCGCTCTTGCGCAATTCCATGCCATTGGCGGGGACCACCGCGCCGGGCAGACCCAGCACGCCGATCAGCCCCGCGCGTGCATTGGGCGCGCCGCAGACCACCTGCAACGGCGTGCCGTCACCGATATCGACCGACAGCACTTGCAGCTTGTCGGCCTGCGGATGGCGCTCTGCCGTCAGCACGCGGGCCACGCGGAACGCGCCCAGCGCCGCCGAAGCATCGCTGACGCCTTCGATTTCCAGCCCGAGCGCGGTCAGCGCGCGCGCGATGGTGGCCGCATCGGCCTGGGTTTCGAGATGCTGTTTCAGCCAGGACAGGGCGAATTTCATGACCGCACTCCCACCCCGCCCGACAATGTCGGCACGTCGAGCGCGGCAAAACCGTAATGCGCCAGCCAGCGCGCATCGCCATCGAAGAAGGCCCGCAAATCGTCCATCCCGTATTTGAGCATGGCCAGCCGGTCGACCCCTGTGCCAAACGCGAAACCCTGCCATTCGTCGGGATCGAGGCCACTGGCGGCGATGACATGGCGATTGACCATGCCGCTGCCCAGCACTTCCATCCAGCCGCCGCCGAGCGCATCGCCGTCACCGCCGACCACGCGCTTGCCGCCGACCAGCGTGAACCCGACATCGACTTCGACCGAGGGTTCGGTGAACGGGAAATAGCTCGGCCGCAGGCGCAGCACGATATCCTCGCGCTCGAAAAACGCCTTGAGAAAGGTTTCCAGCGTCCATTTCAGGTGGCCGAGGTGGATGCCCTTGTCGATCACCAGCCCTTCGATCTGATGGAACATCGGCGTGTGGGTGGCATCGCTGTCCGAGCGATAGACCCGGCCCGGCGCGATGATCCGCAAGGGGGCGCCCTGGCTGAGCATCGTGCGGATCTGCACGGGCGAGGTGTGCGTGCGCAACAGCATTGCGCGCCCCGCCGCATCGCGATCGGGGAAATAGAACGTGTCGTGCATCGCGCGCGCCGGATGCGTTTCGGGCATGTTGAGCGCGGTGAAATTGTGCCAGTCGTCCTCGATTTCGGGACCGCTGGCGACGGCAAAGCCCAGATCGGCGAAAATCTCGGCCAGTTCGTCCATCACCTGGCTGACCGGGTGGACCGAACCGCGCGGAGTTTCGGGCGCGGGCAGCGTCAGATCGACGCGTTCGGCGGCCAGCCGGGCGTCGAGCGCGGCGCTTTCCAGATCGGCCTTGCGCGCGGCCAATGCGGCAGTGACCGCTTCACGCGCGGCATGGATGCGCGGCCCTTCGGCCTGGCGCTGGTCGGGGGTCATCGCCCCCAGCGTCTTGAGCAGGGCGGAAACCCAGCCCTGTTTGCCCAGCGCGGCAACGCGCAAGGCTTCGACCGCGTCGGGCGTGTCGGCTGCGGCGATGGCCGCCAAAGTCTGATCGAGCTGTTCCATGATGCCCGTTCCGCTAGCGCCATACGCGACGCAAATCCAACCAAAAGCAAAAGGGCGCCGTCCTTGCGGACGGCGCCCTTCGAATGCGTGCAATCGTCCGGTTGCGATTAAGCAGCCGGCAGAGCTGCCTTCGCCTGCGCGATGATGGCGGTAAACACGCCACCTTCGTTCATCGCCAGATCGGCCAGCGATTTGCGATCGAGTTCGATCCCGGCCAGCTTGGTACCGTGGATGAACTGCGAATAGGTCAGGCCTTCGGCGCGAACCGCGGCGTTGATGCGCTGGATCCACAGGCCGCGGAACGTGCGCTTTTTGACCTTGCGGTCGCGATAGGCGTACTGGCCGGCCTTTTCGACGGCCTGGCGCGCGACGCGGATGGTGTTCTTGCGGCGGCCACGGTAGCCCTTGGCCTGTTCAAGAAGACGCTTGTGCTTGGTGCGGGTAGTCGTACCGCGCTTGATACGGGACATCGGTCAGTCTCCTCAGTTGAGCCCGTAGGGCGCCCACTTCTTGATCACCTTTGCATCTGCATCGGAAATCACTTCAGTGCCGCGGTTCTGACGGATGTACTTGGCATTGTGGCTGATCAGGCGGTGACGCTTGCCGGCCACGCCGTGCTTCACTTTGCCCGTTGCGGTGATCTTGAAGCGCTTCTTCACACCGCTCTTGGTCTTGAGCTTGGGCATTTTGGTCTCCTAGGGTTCTGGCAGCCTGAACTCGCCGTGGCAGCCCTGATGGCCAGGCGAATCTCATACGGGCGACCGGATGAAGTGCGGGCCCTTATGGGCAGTCGCGCCAAAACGCAAGCGGATTGGGCGGCGTGGGCATCGCGTGACAGTGTTGCAAAGGCCCAGCCATGCAAAAGCCCTCTGCCGCGCCCGTCTCCGGCGGATCTCGCCGGGCGGGAAGGGGGCCGGATATTCAACGCCCGATCATGCTGCGATCGAACGGTGTGGTCTGGTAGACTTCGTTGATCCAGTTGCCGAACAGGATGTGGCCATGGCCGCGCCAGGTGTTGACCGGGCGCGCCGCCGGATCATCGCCGGGGAAATAGTGCGCGGGCACATAGGCGCCCTGGTCGCGGGCATATTCACCCGCCAGCGTCAGCGTGTCATATTCCAGATGGTTGAGCATGTGCAGCGACCGGTGCGCCGGGTCATCGACCAGACACAGGCCAACTTCGTCGCTGGTCGCCAGCACGGTCAGGCCGCGATCCCTGGGCAAGTCCTCTGCACGCACTTCGCTCCAGCGCGACACCGGCACATCGAACCGGTCGGGCAAGCCGCGCAGCCACGGCGTGGCGGGCGCGCAGTTCCAGTGCGCGAACACCCCCGAGGCCTTGGCATCGAGCGGATGCTTGTCGACACCGTGAAAATGGTACAGCGCCGCCATCGCCCCCCAGCACAGCGTCAGCGTGCGGTGGACATGGGTCTGGCTCCAGTCGAAAATGCGCGCCAGTTCATCCCAATACGTGACTTGTGCATAAGGGATCGTTTCAACCGGGGCGCCGGTGACGATCAGCCCGTCGAACTTTTCGCCCGCTGCCTCACCCCACGGGCGATAGAATTCGGCGATATGCCCAGCGGCGGTGTTCTTGCTGACATGGTCGGAAATGCGCAACAGTTCCAGTTCCACCTGCAGCGGGGTCGCCCCCAGCACGCGCGCGATCTGCGTTTCGGTGGTGATCTTGTCGGGCATCAGGTTGAGCAGCGCGATGCGCAAGGGGCGGATATCCTGCCGCGCCGCCTCGCTTTCGCTCATCACGATCACGCCTTCGGATTCGAGCGTGCGGCGGGCGGGCAGGTTGTCGGCAATGCGGATCGGCACGGGCATGTCCCTCGAACGTGGCGACCGGGGCAAGGCGCCATCAGCACGAACAGGAATGCAGGCATTGGCTCCGTTTGGTTGCCGCTGCGGCCACATCCCTTTCATCGCTGAAAGGCGCCACCTTGCCCGGTTGCCGGCAGGTTGGCGTCGGGGTTGCCCCCAACTCTTGATGTTGCCGCCGATCTAGGCGCGCCGATGTCTTATTGCAAGGCGTTGTCAGTGGGCGTCCTCAAAGTACCACCCACCGCCCCGCACCCACGAGGGGTGCGGGGCGGTGGGTGGTACACTCTCAGTGCCCGCAGGCCAGCGCCTCGACCACGTCGTCCAGCCGCGCCGGATCGCCCAGCGCCAGCACGTGGCCGCTCGATCCCTGACGCAACGGTTCGCCGTTCCAGTCGGCCATCACTCCGCCCGCGCCTTCGACCACCGGCACCAGCGCCGCCCAGTCATAGATTTTCAGGTTGGATTCGCACACCACATCCAGATGCCCGCTGGCCAGCATGGCATAGTTGTAGCAATCGCCGCCCATCACCATCCGCTTGTGATCGGTCTGCGCGGCCAGCGCCATGAAATGTTCGCCGTCGTGGTCGCTGAAATAATGCGGCCCGGTGGTGGCGATCGCCGCTTCGGCCAGCGCCGGACAGGGCCGCGTGCGCACCGGTGCGCCGTTGAACAGCGTCGGCTGACCGATCACCCCGACCCAGCGTTCCTTGAGGATCGGCTGGTCGATCACCCCCAACACCGGAAAGCCATCGACGATCAACGCGATCAGCGTGCCGAACAGCGGGCGCCCCGCCACAAAACCGGTGGTGCCGTCGATCGGATCGAGCACCCAGGCGCGGCCCGACGATCCGTCCTGCGCCCCGAATTCTTCACCGATCACCCCGTCGCCGGGCATTTCGGCGCGCAGCAGCGCACGCATTGCTTCTTCGGCGGCGCGGTCGGCGGCGGTGACCGGGGTCTGATCGCCCTTGCGTTCGAACCCGGCGGCGCGGAAATGCGGGCGGATGGCTGCCCCGGCCGCATCGGCAAGGCGGTGGGCGAGGGCGATTTCGACGTCGAGTTTCATGGCATCAGCGTCTGGCAACCGGGGCGCGGCAGGTCAAGCGGATGTGCCGTCGATCGCTGACGAATTGCCAATGAACCAATGCGGTAAATGGGTCAGGACTTGACCGCAGCCCCAAGATTTGCACAAGCTATTACCCAAGGGAATAGGGCTATAACAAAAAGGGGGCGCAGCACACCGATGAGCCGTAACACGGCCCCGGCAATCGATCACCGTATTGCGCCGCGCAGTGCCATTGCGCGCGACGGGCAACCTTTGTCCAACAGCCGCGCCCCCTCGCCCGATCTGGCGCCGTGGGTCGGGCGGCTTTACGTGACCAGCGTATCGGCCCCCGACACGCATGTGCTGTCGTGCGGGCTGTTCTGCGAGGGATCGGTGCTGCGCATCCAGCTCGACGGCGACTGGCAGGCGCAAAGCGCCGATGGCCCGGTGACGCGCGGCCGCGACGTGATCCTGTTCGGACCGCAGACAAAGCGTATGCCGGTGCAAGTGCGCGGCGGCTTTACCAGCGTCGGGATCTCCTTTCGCCCCGGTGCCATGCGCGTGCTGGGGGGGCGGCCCGAACCCGACAATGCCGACCGGTTGAACGACCCTGCACAGATCGGCGTCGATCGCGGCATGTGGCTCGACATGCTGCGCCCCGATGCCGAGCCCGATGTCTGGTGCAAACGGATGGAAAACGCGCTGCGCCTGCTGATTGCGCACCGCGACGCCGCGACGCCCGATGCCGTCACGGCGCGGTTCGAGCGCATCAGCTATGCCAATCCGTCAGCCTCGGTGGGGCAATGCGCCGAAGAGATCGGCATCGACATCAAACGGCTGGAACGCATCGTCCGGCGCGATTTCGGGATGACCCCGAAACAGGTGCTGCGGCGCGCCCGCGCGCTCGACATGGCCAGCCACTTGCGCGGCGTGGCCGACCGCAACGAGGCCGAGGCGCTGATGCTGCGCTATTACGACCAGAGCCATCTGATCCGCGATTTCATCGCGCTGATCGGGATGAGCCCGCGCCAGTTTGTCGAGCGCCCGCAACCGCTGATGACATTCTGCCTGGAAACGCGTCAGGCGCGCCGGTTGCAAGTGCTCGACCGGCTTGCGCCGGGCGAATCACCGCCGTGGCTCGACCGTATTCTCAGAGTCTGAGTCAAAATTCGCGAAAGAGCGAATTTTGAAGGCCGCACCGGCCCGCTCCCCGCGACGAAGAGCACGAAAACGTCCGGGGGACGTTTTCGCTGAGGAGCCGACCACCCTACGATAGTACCCTATGGGTGGTCGGGTGGGGGAGCGGGCCGGTGCGGCCTTCGGAAATTTCGGCAAAGCCGGAATTTCCGATCAGACTCTCAATCAAACAGGGAACTGACCGAGCTTTCATCGGCGATCCGGCGCACCGCTTCGCCGATCAGCGGGGCGATTGGCAGCAGGCGGATGCGATCGCAATTGCGCGTTGCTTCGGTCGGCAGGATCGAATCGGTGATCACCAGTTCCTTCAGCGCCGAATTGCCGACGCGCGCCACCGCGCCGCCCGACAGCACGCCGTGGGTGATATAGGCCGCAACGCCCGAGGCCCCTGCATCCATCAGCGCCTGCGCCGCGTTGCACAACGTGCCGCCCGAATCGATGATATCATCGATCAGGATGCACATGCGCCCCTTCACATCGCCGATAATGTTCATCACTTCTGACTGTCCGGGACGGTCGCGCCGCTTGTCGACAATCGCCAGCGGCGCGTTGTCGAGCCGCTTGGCCAGCGCGCGCGCGCGCACCACGCCGCCGACGTCGGGCGACACCACCATCAGGCCTTCGCCGCCATAACGGGTCTGGATATCGGCGGCCATGACCGGTGCCGCAAACAGGTTGTCGGTCGGAATGTCGAAAAAGCCCTGGATCTGCCCGGCATGCAGATCAACCGCCAGCACGCGATCGGCGCCTGCGGTGGTGATCAGGTTGGCCACCAGCTTGGCCGAGATCGGCGTGCGCGGGCCCGGTTTGCGGTCTTGGCGGGCATAGCCGAAATAGGGCACCACCGCGGTGATCCGGCGGGCCGAGGCGCGGCGCAGCGCATCGATGCAGATCAGCAGTTCCAGCAGGTTGTCGTTGGCCGGGAAACTGGTCGACTGGACGATGAAGACGTCTTCGCCGCGCACGTTTTCGTGGATTTCGACGAACACTTCCTCATCGGCGAACCGCCGCACCGAGGCCGCCGTCAGCGGCAGTTCGAGATAGCCGGCTATCGCCCGCGCAAGCGGCAGGTTGCCGTTGCCCGACATGATCTTCATGGGTTGCGCACCTTTCGTCCCTGTCTGACCAAAGTCCATGACGCCCGTTCGCGGGCGTTCCGGCAACACCGCACGAATCGGCGGGCGACCTCTTGGCGCGGGCCTTAGCCCAAGATGACGCATTTGCAACATACTCGACCGGCACGAACGGTGGACAGCCCCTTGATGCGGGGCCCGATTGGCGCGTAGGACGTCGTCCATGGCCGACCGACTGATCATCACGCTTGCCCAACTCAACCAACAGGTTGGCGATCTTGCCGCCAACGCCGCGCAGATGCGCCAGGTGCGCGCCCAGTCGCCCGACAGCGATCTGATCGTGTTTCCCGAAATGCATCTGGTCGGCTATCCGCCCGAAGACCTGATCCAGAAACCGGCGCTGATTGCGCGCGCGGCGCTGGAACTGGACAAGCTGGCCGCCGATACCGCCGATGGTGGCCCAGCCATGCTGGTGGGCAGCGTGTTCGTGCGCGATGGCGCGCTGCACAACGGGGTTGCGCTGCTCGAAGGCGGGCGCATTGCCGCCGTTCGCTTCAAATACGAATTGCCCAATTACGGCACCTTCGATGAAAAGCGCTATTTCCTGCCCGGGCCGCTGCCTGAACCGGTGCTGTTCAAGGGCGTGATGCTTGGCCTGCCGATCTGCGAGGATATCTGGCACCCCGATGTCTGCCGCCACCTGGCGCAACTGGGCGCGGAAATCTTTATCTGCGTCAACGGCAGCCCTTATGAAATCGACAAGGACGTGCTGCGCATCGATGGCGTGGCCAAGCGCCGCGCGATCGATACCGGCATTCCGCTGGCCTATCTGAACCGCGTCGGCGGGCAAGATGAAGTGGTGTTCGACGGGGCCAGCTTTGTCGTCGGGCCGGAAGGTGCGCTGTGGATCCAGGCGCCCGATTGGGAAGAGGCGGTGATCCGCACCGAATGGAACCGTGTGCGGGTCGGCAACGGGCACCGCTGGCGCTGTGCGCCGGGCGAAGTGCATGAACTGGCCGAACACCCCGAAGACATCTATTGCGCAATGGTGCTGGCGCTGCGCGACTATGTCGACAAGAACCGCTTTCCCGGCGTGGTGCTGGGCCTGTCGGGCGGGATCGATTCGGCGATCACCGCCGCGATCGCGGTTGATGCGCTGGGCCCCGAACGGGTGTGGTGCGTGATGTTGCCCAGCCGCTATACCAGCGCGGAAAGTCTGGAGGACGCGGCAGGGTGCGCCGCGCTGCTGGGCACGCGGCTCGATACGATACCGATCGAACCGGCGGTGGCAGGCTTTGCCGAGATGCTGGCACCAGCATTTGCCGAACGCGCACCCGACATCACCGAGGAGAACCTGCAATCGCGCATTCGCGGCACCACGCTGATGGCGCTGTCGAACAAGTTTGGCCCGATGCTGGTCACCACCGGCAACAAGAGCGAAATGAGCGTGGGCTATGCCACGATCTATGGCGACATGAACGGCGGCTACAACCCCTTGAAAGACGCCTACAAGACCACCGTGTTTGCGATATCCGCATGGCGCAACACCAAACGGCCCAGGATCGGCCTGGGCCCCGATGCCCCGGTGATGCCGCAGCGGATCATCACCAAGCCGCCCAGCGCCGAATTGCGACCCGATCAGAAGGATTCGGATTCGCTGCCCGACTATGCCGTGCTCGATGCCATCCTGGGCGATCTGATCGAACAGGAACGCAGCGTCGACCAGATCGTGGCCGAAGGCTACGACCGCGCCACCGTCGAACGCATCGAACGCCTGGTCAACCTGGCGGAATACAAGCGCCGCCAGGCCCCGCCGGGCGTCAAACTGGGCACACGCAATTTCGGCCGCGACCGCCGCTATCCAATCACCCACGGATTTCGCACGGCCTGATCGGGCGCGCCGGGCTCAATCGTCGGGATCGGCGACCTTGAATGGGTCGGTCGGCACCGGCTGAGTGGGCAGCGGCGGGTGTGGCAGGTCCTTGTCGCTGGTCGCGGCCTGCCACAGCACACCGGCCCAGACCACAGAGATCTGGCGCATGTCGTCGGCGCGCATGTGGTCGAGCGTATCGAGCGTCGAATGGTGCACGCGCGTTTCGTAATCGAGCGGGTCCTGGATGAACTGATAGCCGTTGAGCCCCAGCGCCTGATAACTTTCATGATCGGTGCCATGGGTCTTGCTGGCAACCAGTGCGCCCGCGCCCATCGATTTGAACGGCGCCAGCCAATCGCCCAGCAACGCGTTCACCCCCGGATTGCCCTCGGTATAGATCCCGCGCAGCTTGCCCGAGCCGTTGTCGACATTGAAATAGGCCTTGAGCGTAGCATATTCGGGCTTCGGCGTGATCGGGAAAGCCTTGTCCCACGCCAGATAAGCCTCGATCCCGGTCAACGCCGGGTCGATTGCGCGCGTGGCAAAATGCTGGGAGACATAGGCCTCACTACCCAGCAAACCCTGCTCTTCGCCAGCCCACAGCGCAAAACGGATGGTGCGACGCGGCTTGATCCCCAGTTTCTGGATCAGGCGCGCCGCCTCGATCAGCGCGACCGAGCCCGCGCCATTGTCGTTGGCGCCGTCGGCGGCGATCCAGCTGTCGAAATGGGCCCCGGCCATGACCACCCCTGCCTTGGGATCGCTGCCGGGAATTTCGGCGATGATGTTGGTGGCATCCAGATGCCTGTCATCATAATGCGCGGCCACCGTCACGCTCAATTGCGGCGCCGTGCCGGTTGCGGCCAGCCGCACCAGCCGGCGGTAATCCTCCTGCGCCATCTGCACCGCCGGCAGGGCCAGGGTATGGCCTGGCTGAAAGTGATAGCCCTCGCCCGACACCAGTTTGCCATCGCGATAGGCCATTGTCACCACCGCCACGGCGCCTTCGGCTTTGGCAAAGGCGGCGGCCCGTTCGGCGAACATCAGCGATTTGAGCCAGCGCGGTTTGGTCAGCGGATCGAACACGGGCTGATCATAGTGGTCAAATTCCGCGATATCCTTGTCGGTGTAGCGCTGGAACACCGCATCCTTGCTCTCGCTGGTTTCGCCGGGCATCGAGATGAGCACGATCTTGCCCGTCAGCTTGCCCTTCCACCGGGCTAGGTGTTCTTCCTTCGACATCGGCGCGACGATCACCGGCGCGGTCAGCGTGCCCTCGGTCGGCGGTGACCAGGCGATCGGGATCACCGTCAGCGCCAGTTTGCGCGGGGTAACCATGTTGACGGCATAGCTGTCGAGATTCCAGCCGAGCCCGAAATGGAACGGTTCTTCGTGAACATTGGCCAGGCCATAGCTTTTGAGCAGGGCGATCGCCCAGGCCTGCGCCTTGCGCTGGTTGTCCGAATTGGTCAGGCGCGGGCCGATACCGTCGAACAGCGCCGAGGCGGTCTTCATCACCTCGCTGCGCTGCATGCCTTCGTCGATGATTTTCGCGATGGCGGGGTCCTGCGCCGGTTCGGCCAGGGCGGGGGCGGCGATCGCCAGCGCCACAATCGAGGTGGCCAGCACGCGCAAGATCATCGGCATCGTCCTTTCGTCGGCTGCAGGCGCAGACGGGCGCACCGGCATGATGGTTTCAGAGTACACGGCTTGCGGGTGGGCGCAACCGGTCGACGAGGGTAGTCGCCCGCGTCTTGTTGCGAATGATTATCATTGACCGACGGCCTTGCGCATCATAACTTGCGAATCGTTCGCAAAAATGGAGATTGCCCGATGCCGCCTTCCATCCCGCCTTCGCACGCGGCCAATCCGGCGCGGGCCACCATCGCCGCGCTGGCCCGGCCCGGTGATCTGCGCGCGCTGCCGCTGGTCGCTGCCGAACTGGTGGTGGCGACGCGTCTGGCCGCGCTGTTCGAACGCGCGGGGCGCGATCCGCTGCCCGATCTGGCGCGCCGTTATGGCAATGTCGAAGCCGCCACCGCGATCGACGGCCTGCTTCGTACGGTCACCCAGGTCTGGCCCGAAGCGTTTGGCGTGGCGCGCCCCTGCTGCACCCGGCTGACCCCCGACGAAGCCACGCTGGCCGCGCTGGCCCTTGCCGCGCGCCGCGCGGATCACGCCGGATTTGCCGACCAGATCGCAGGCTTCGTGCGCGCCGATCGGCACGAGGCGCTCTATCAGGCAACGCTGCACGCGGTCGCGCTGTTGCCGTTCGCGGGTTGACCGCTATAGGGCAGGGATGACCGTCGTCACCCGCTTCGCCCCTTCGCCCACTGGTCGGCTGCATGTCGGCAATATCCGTACCGCGCTGCACAACTGGCTGCTGGCGCGTCGTCACGGCGGCACGTTCCTGCTGCGCATCGACGACACCGATGCCGCGCGCAGCCGCGAGGAACATGTCGTGGCGATCCGTGCGGATCTGGCCTGGCTGGGGCTCGACACCGATGCCGAGCAACGCCAGTCGGCACGCTTTGCTATCTATGAGGCGGCGTTTGCGCGGCTGATCGCGCAAGGGCGCGTTTATCGCTGCTATGAAACGCAGGCCGAGCTTGATCTGCGGCGCAAGGTGCTGTTGTCGCGCGGGCTGCCGCCGATCTATGACCGCGCCGCGCTCGCCTTGACCGAGGCCGACCATGCCGCGCGCGCCGCCGCGGGCGAGGCGCCGCACTGGCGGTTCCTGCTCGACCACGACACGCCGATCGCATGGAACGACGGCATTCGCGGGGCCCAGGCGTTCGACCCGCGCCAGATGTCCGATCCGGTGGTGCGCCGCGCCGACGGCACCTGGCTCTATATGCTGCCCAGCGTGATCGACGATGTCGAGATGGGCGTAACCGACGTGCTGCGCGGTGAAGACCATGTGTCGAACACCGCCACGCAAGTGCAGATGTTCACCGCACTGGGCGCCGCCGTGCCGCGCTTTGCCCATGCCGCGCTGCTGACCGGGGCGGAGGGCAAGCTGTCGAAGCGGTTGGGTTCGCTCGGCGTTGCCGACATGCGCGAGGCGGGGATCGAGCCACAGGCGATCATTGCGCTGCTGGCGCGGCTAGGCACTGCCGATCCGGTCGATGCCACGCTCGATCCCGCCGATCTTGCCGCCGCGTTCGATCTGTCGCGGTTTGGCCGGGCCCCGGCGCGGTTTGATGAGGCAGAGCTTGATCGCATCAACGCAGGCGTGATCCACCGCCTGCCCTTTGCGGCGGTTGCCGATCGCCTGCCGCAGGGGATGGACGAAGTGGCCTGGCTGGCCATCCGCCCCAATCTCGACCGCGTGGCGCAGGCCGCCGACTGGTGGCAGGTGATCACCGGGCCGATCGTCGCACCCGCAACAGACACCGAAACGCGCAACTATCTGGATGCAGCGGCCGGGATCGCCGCCACGCTCGATTGGTCCACCGACCCGTGGAGCGCTTTGACCGCCGCGCTGAAAGAGGCGACCGGGCGCAAGGGCAAGGACTTGTTCGCGCCGCTGCGCCGTGCGCTGACCGGCATGGACCACGGCCCGGACATGAAGGCACTGCTGCCGCTGATCGGCCGCGAAGCGGCGCTCCGCCGTCTGGCTGGCTGATCAGGCCCGCCCGGTCGCCGCAACCAGGTGCGCGGGGTCGATCCCTTCGGCGCGCCAGGTGGCATGCCAGCGTGTTTCGTGCGGGGTGTCGAACAGGATCGCGGACCGGCCTGCCGCCGCATACCAGCCGTGCTGGCGCATTTCGCCTTCCAACTGCCCGGCGCCCCAGCCGGCATAGCCCAACGCCACCAGCCAGCGCTCCGGCCCCGTCCCGTCGGCAATCGCCCGCAGCACATCGAGCGAGGCGCTCAGACTCCATTGCGGCGACACCGGCATTGTCCCGGGCGCGTCCCATGTCGCGCTGTGGAGCACAAAGCCGCGCTGCTGTTCGACTGGCCCCCCGGCGTGGATCGGGGCATCCGGCGCGAGCCCCGGCTTGATACCGAGATCCCGCAACAGACCGTGCAGGGTGACGCCGGGATGGATTGCGCCGACGCCAATGCCCAGCGCGCCATTGGCATCATGGACGCACATGGCGATCACGGCATGGTCGAAACGCGAGTCGCCCATGCCCGGCATCGCCAGCAGAATCGAACCGCCAAGATAGTGTGCATCGGTCATCGCGCGATGATACGCGGCGCGCCCGCAATTGCCAGCGTTACGCCGCCGCCTTGATATCGGCGTCGCCCGCGGCCTCGATCAGGCGGCGCTCGATCGTGCGCAGCCGCGTCTCGCCGGTGACTTTGCTGCCCAGCACATCGGTCACATAGAACGTGTCGACCGCGCGTTCGCCATACGTTGCAATATGCGCCGAATGGACCATCAACCGCGCCTCGAACAGCGCGCGCGCCAGACGGCTGAGCAGCGCGGGCCGGTCGAGCGCGCCGACCTCGATCACGGTAAACCGGTCGGACGCGGTGTTGTCGAAAATCACGATGGGGTGGACGACAAACGCCTCTGCACGCGTGCGCGCCAGCGGCCGCGCGGCCAGTTTGGGCGACAGTTTGACTTTGTTGGCCAGCGCATCGGCAATCGCGGTCTTCAGCCGGGCGATCTGCACCGCCTCGTTCAGCGGGCGGCCCAGCGGGTCCTGCACCAGGAAATTGTCGACCGCCACGCCGTTGCGCGCGGTGTGGATGCGCGCATCGATGATGTTGCCCCCGGCCAGATGGATGCCCCCGGCGATGCGATAGAACAGCCCTGGATGGTCGGCGGCGATCACTGTGACCAGCGTGGCCCCGCGCGCGGGGTAATAGCGCGCCTCTACCGACAACGGCTCGTCGAGCGCGATGTCGAGCTGTTGCAGGTTCATCGCGATGATGTCTTCGGGCTCGGCGATCCAGTAGGCATCGATCAGCTTGGTGCCGACCGTGCCGATCAGCGCGTCGCGTTCCTTCAGGATCGCGGCGACCGCCTTTTTCTTGGCGGCGATGCGTTCGGCGCGGCCATATTGCTTGTGCCCCAGCCGCAGCATGTCGTGGGTCAATTCGTAAAGATCGCCCAGCAACTGGCGCTTCCACGAATTCCAGATGCCCGGACCCACCGCGCGGATATCGACCACCGTCAGCAGCAGCAGCAGGCGCAGCCGTTCGACGCTTTGCACTTGCCCGGCAAAGTCGGCGATCGTCTTGTAATCGGCCAGATCGCGCTTGAACGCGGTCGCGCTCATCAGCAAGTGCCAGCGCACCAGCCATGCGACCATTTCGGTTTCGGCCGGGTTCAGTCCCAGCCGGGGACACAGCTTGAACGCAACTTCGGCACCCAGCACCGAATGATCGCCCTGCCGCCCTTTGGCAATGTCGTGCAGCAGCGTGGCGACATAGAGCGCCCGGCGCGATACGATCCGCCCGATCATCGCGCTGGCCAGCGGGTGCACGGTGCTTTCCTCGCCCCGTTCGATCCGCGCCAGCAGGCCGATTGCGCGGATGGTGTGCTCGTCGACGGTGTAATGGTGGTACATGTCGAACTGCATCTGCGCCACGACCCGGCCGAAATCGGGCACGAAGCGGCCGAACACGCCCGCCTCGCTCATCCAGCGCAGCACCGTTTCGGGATCACGGCGGCTGGTCAGGATATCCATGAACAACTGGTTGGCGCGCGGATCGCGCCGCACCGCGGCATCGATCAGCCCGGCATCGCGATGCGCCTGGCGCATCGTTTCGGGATGGATTTCCATCCCTTCGCGGTCGGCAACATGGAACAGCTCGATCAGCCGCACCGGGTCCTGCGCAAAGAAATCGTCCCCTCCGGCGGCGATCTTGTCAGCGATGATGGTGAACACCCCGATCTTGCGCCGCGCCCGCCGCCGCGCGCGCAGCTTGGCAAAAAAGCCCAGCCGCTGCGTCGCCCACTGTTCGTCGAGCTGCGCCAGGAACACCCCGGTCAACGACCCCACCTGGCGTGCGTGAAGAAAGAACAGTTGCATGAACCGTTCGACCGCGCTCTTGCCCGGGCGGTCGGCAAAGTTCATGCGCAGCGCCACCTCGCGTTGCAGATCAAACGTCAGCCGGTCTTCGGGTCTGCGGGTGATGATGTGCAGATGGCAGCGCACCGCCCAGAAGAAATTTTCCGCGCGGCGGAACGCGCGATATTCGATCCCGGTCAACAGCCCGACATCGACCAGTTCCGACGGATCGCGCACTTTGTGGATATATTTGCCGATCCAGTACAGCGTGTGCAGATCGCGCAGGCCCCCTTTGCCTTCCTTGACATTGGGTTCGACGACATAGCGGCTGTCACCCAGCCGTTTGTGCCGTTCGTTGCGTTCGGCCAGCTTCTGCGCGACGAACTGCCGCTCGGTCCCGGCGGCGACATCGGTCCAGAACCGGCGCTGGGCCTCTTCGTGCAAGGGCCGGTCACCCCACACATAGCGCCCTTCGAGCAAGGCAGTGCGGATGGTCAGATCAGCCTTGGCCTGGCGCACCAGATCGTCGAGCGAGCGAGTCGAATGCCCGATCTTCAGCCCCAGATCCCACAGGAAATAAAGCATCGCCTCGATCACCTGTTCGCACCAGGCGGTCGGCTTGTTGGGCGTGACAAAGGCGATATCGACATCCGAATGCGGGGCCATTTCGCCCCGGCCATAGCCGCCCACCGCGACGATCGCGATGCGTTCGCCGGTCGACCGGTTGCGCGCCGGATAGACCCGCGCCACCACATGATCGTGGATCACGCGCACCAGTTGGTCGATCAGGAAGGCCTGTCCCTCGACACATTCGGTACCGTGCGAGGGGTGCAGCGCCAGCCGCCGCACCAGCTCTTCACGGCCCGCCGCCAGGCTGGCGCGCAACATTTCGACAATCGTCGCACGCGCCTGCGCGGCATCGCCACGCTGGGCGACCAGCGCAGTGATATCATCGGCAAGGGCACGTCGATCGATGATCGCACGCTGGTTGGCAATCCGGGGCAGCATGCCGCCACCCTTAGCGCATGATCACTTACCAGTCTCTGCCCATTCGCGCTGGTAGGTTTCGCGGAGTGCGCGTTTATCAACCTTTTCAGTGCCCAGCCGCGGCAGCGGGGTGGTCACCTGCCAGAATTTGACCGGGATCTTGAACGCGGCGATTCGGTCCGCCAGCCAGGCACGCAGCGCTTCGCCATCAAGGCTGGTGCCCGGCTTGGCCAGATAGACCACCGCCGGAACTTCGCCGTAAAGCTCGTGCGGCAGGCCGAACACGCTCGCTTCGGCAATCGCTGGGTGGCCATAGATGGCGCTTTCCACCTCGATACAACTGATGTTCTCGCCGCCGCGAATGATGATATCCTTCTTGCGGTCGACGATGAACAGATAGCCTTCCTCGTCGATATAGCCCAGATCGCCGGTGCGGAAATAGCCATCGGGCATGATCGCCGCGCGGGTGGCCTCGGGATTGTTCCAATAGCCGATGAAATTGGCCACGCTGCGGATCGCGACTTCACCCGTGGCGCCCTGCGCCAGGGCATTGCCGTCGTCATCGAGAATCGCCAGATCGACCAGCGGGCGCGAAGCCGATCCGGTGCTGCCGGGCTTGGCCAGATAGTTTTCGTTGAAGTTGCCGCAGCCCACCCCGTTGGTTTCGGTCAGGCCATAACCCAGGATTGGAAAGGCATGGGGCAATTCGCGGCGGATGCGCGCGACATGATCGACCGGGCGCGGCGCCCCTCCGGCGGCAAACGTGACGCACGACGACAGATCGTATTGGCCGCGATCGGGGTGCGTGGCGATCTCGAAACTCATCAGCGGCACACCGACAAAATAGGTCACTCGCTCGCGCTGGATCAGGTCCATCGCGCGCGCCGCGTCCCAGCGCGCCATGATCACGAGTTTGCGCGCGATGGCAAACGACTGCAACAGCACCGGCACTTCGCCGGTCACGTGGAACAACGGCACATTGACCAGCGCACAGGGCTGGGTCGATGGATCGGGCGCCTCGCCGCGCGCGGTCATCACCCCCAGCGCCATCACCGTCTGCGCGATATAGTTGAACGTGCCCTGCACCACCCCGCGATGATCGGACAGCGCGCCCTTTGACGTGCCGGTCGATCCCGAAGTGAACAGCACGGTGGCCGGATCGTCGGCGGTCAGCACGGGCAACGCGACATCGGTGTCGTGGCCCAGCGCGGCCAGGCCCTGTTCGGGCAGGCAATCGTGCACGATCGGCAGCACTTGCGCGCCATGCCCATGTGCGGCCAACCGTTCGGCGCGCTGCCGATCGGCCAGCACCAGCCGGCACCCGACCAGATCGAGACCATGCGCCAGTTCTTCGCCCGACCACCAGCCATTGAGCAGCACCGCCACCCCGCCGGCCATCAGCACGGCCATATAGGCCACCACCCAGTTGGCCGAATTGCGCGCGGCAATGCCCACCCGATCGCCCCGCGCCAGGCCATGGCTGACGATCAGCCCGCCCGCCGCCGCACGCGCTGCGGCCAGGGTCTGCGCAAAAGTCAGCCGCACGCCATCATCAACCAGGAATTCCCGGTCGCCATGCAGGGTGCAGAAATGCGCGAAATAATGCGCCAGGCTGGGCGGTGCCGCCGCGATGATCGGCAGGTCGCGATCGTATTGCCGATGGGTGCCAAGTTGCATCATGCCGCCCGGCGCCACCAGGCTGTCCATGACCTGTGACAGGGCAAGATCGAGTTCGGTCTTCATTGTCGGCACCATCTCCAGCGGCGTTTCCAACCTGCCTTCCGCCACGCGGAATTCGGCTTCGCCCATTGTCGTTTGCACGTTCACAGTCACCCACCCTTGTGCCAAAAGGCGGCGCGCCGTGACCCGGGCCGCCGGCACCGGAAAGGTCCCGTTTCAAAACGTTTAAGGAGTTCGCAGCGTGCTGTCACTATCGGTCGCAACCCCCGATGTCGCACAATGGGTGGCCCAGTCGGTCGCCGGCATGCTGCCGGTGCTGAGTGACGCTGCGGCATCCTTGGCTGGCGCGCACACGCCGATCCGTTTTGAAAATCTGCATTTGTCGCCGATTGCGCTCGATCTGGGCTTTTTCACGATAAAATGGTATTCGCTGGCCTATCTGGTGGGGATCATTTTTGCCTATTGGCACGTTACCCGCGAATTGCGCCTGCCCGGCGCGCCGATGGCACAGCGCCATGCCGAAGACTTGTTCTTCTATGCCACGCTGGGGGTGATCTTCGGCGGACGGCTGGGCTATGCCACGTTCTACGCGCCCGAACTGTTTGCCAATCCGCTCGACCTGCTAAAGCTGTGGCAGGGCGGGATGAGCTTTCACGGCGGGCTGATCGGCACGACGCTGGCAATCGCGTGGGTGTCGTGGCGCGGGCGGCTCGATTTCATACGGGTGTGCGATTACATCGCGCCATGCGTGCCGGTCGGCCTGTTCCTTGGACGTTGCGCCAATTTCGTCAATGGCGAGCTGTGGGGGCGCGCCGCCGACCCCGCGCTGCCCTGGGCGATCGTGTTCCCCGGCGGCGGTGATATCGCGCGCCATCCCAGCCAGCTTTATGAGGCCGGGCTCGAAGGGATCGTGCTGGGCACCGTGCTGATCACGCTGTTCTGGACCACCCGCGCGCGCTGGCGCCAGGGGTTGCTGGTGGGCACTTTTGCCACCGGCTATGGCATGGCGCGGTTCGTGGTCGAATATTTCCGCGAGCCCGATCGCCAATTGGAAGATTTTGCCCACGCCACCGGGCTGTCGATGGGTCAGTGGCTGACGTTGCCGATGATCGCGATCGGCGTGGCGCTGATCGTGCGTGCGCTGCGTCGCCCGCCGCTGGGCGTTGCGGTGCAATCGATGCCGGCCTGACGATCCCCGCGCGATGACTGCCAAAGACCGCTTCGTTCGCCTGATCGCGGCCACCGGCCCGATCAGCGTGGCGCAATTCATGGCCGAATCGAACGCGCGCTATTACGACAGCCGCGATCCGCTGGGCAGCGCGGGCGACTTCATCACGGCGCCCGAAATCAGCCAGATGTTCGGCGAACTGATCGGGCTGTGGCTGGCCGACGTGTGGGACCGCGCCGGGCGGCCCGCCCCCGTGCATTACGTCGAACTCGGCCCCGGACGCGGTACCCTGGCGCGCGATGCGCTGGGCGCGGCGCGGCGGTTCGGCCTGATCCCCCAGGTACATTTCGTCGAGGCCAGCACCGCCTTGCGCAGAGTGCAGGCCCGGCTGTTCCCCCAAGCGCAATGGCACCAGGACATGGCCAGCCTGCCCGACGACGCACCGCTGCTGATCGTGGCCAACGAATTTCTCGACGCGCTGCCGGTGCGGCAACTGGTGCGCACCGAAGCTGGCTGGCGCGAACGCATGGTCGGGCTCGAACGTACGCAAGGTGGCGATCGGCTGGTGCCGGTTGCGGGTGAGCGCCCGATGGATGCGGCAGTGCCGCCCGCACTGGCCGATGCACAGCCGGGCGCGATCATCGAAACCTGCCCCGCCGCGGCCGCGATCACCGGCGAAGTGGCGCGACGGCTGGCGGCGCAGGGCGGTGCCGCGCTGATCATCGATTACGGGCGTAGCGCGCCGGCACACGGCAGTTCGCTCCAGGCCTTGCGCGCGCATGCCAAAGTCGATCCGTTCGCCTGGCCCGGCGAGGCCGATCTGACCGCACACGTCGATTTTTCGGATCTGCCCGCAATCGCCACGGGCAGTGGCGCGCGCTGGCTGGGCACGGCCGAACAGGGCACGTTCCTGATCGCGCTCGGGCTGGGCGCGCGGGTAGCAGCGCTATGCGCGGCCGCGCCTGATCAGGCACCGACGATACGGGCCGCCGCGCACCGGCTGGCCGCGCCAGAGGCGATGGGGACGCTGTTCAAGGTCTTGGGTCTGGCCGCACCCGACTGGCCCGATGGCGCCGGATTTCAAACCTGAGCTATTAAGGAAGACGGCCCCGGCCCGCTCCCGCACCCGACCACCCATCAGGTACTATCGTAGGGTGGTCAGGTGGGGAAGGGGGCCGGGGCCGTCTTCAAAATCCGCTCTCGCGCGGATTTTGCATCGGACTCTTAACAAGGGCTGCCCGCAAAGACCAAAATGGCTGTTGGCAAAGCAGCTTGTTTATGGCTATCACGCCGGTCGAAAGTCGGGGTCGCACGTCTGTCGCCATTGCGCGCTTGGGCAGTCGCAACCTTGAAATAAATGGAGCATTACGGTCCTCGTTATGCTTCATCTGGGGAGCAAAAAGGATCAATGCAGCCGCGCCTGCACGGTTAACGTGTGTGCGTGAAGCATAAGGCAAGGACTTTCAATGACGGACCTGCTCAAGGCTGACGGGGCGACAGTCGCCTCTTCTGAAATTCACGGCGAAGGCGTCAGGCGACGCGATTTCATCAATATTGCCGCAGTCAGTTTCGCCGGTGTCGGCGGGATCGCCGTGCTGGTTCCGTTGATTTCGCAAATGAGCGCATCGGCCGACGTGCTCGCGGAAAGCTCGACCGAAGTCGACATCTCGGCGATCGCGCCGGGGCAGGCGATCAAGACGATGTTCCGCAAACAGCCAGTGTTTGTCCGCAATCTGACCCCGGTGGAAATCGCCGAGGCCGATGCGGTCAATCCCGCCACGTTGCGCGATCCCGCTACGCTGGAACAGCGCACCAAGCCGAACAAGACCAACTGGCTGATCACCATGGGGGTGTGCACCCATCTCGGCTGCGTTCCGCTCGGCGCGGGGCCCGGTGAGGTAAAGGGTGAATATGGCGG
This sequence comes from Novosphingobium sp. FSW06-99, assembly GCF_001519065.1. Classification (GTDB taxonomy): domain Bacteria; phylum Pseudomonadota; class Alphaproteobacteria; order Sphingomonadales; family Sphingomonadaceae; genus Novosphingobium. Next base: position 256,958 of record NZ_KQ954256.1, on the reverse strand, counting down.
GTATTTCTGTCCCTGCCACGGCTCGGTCTACGACACCGCAGCGCGCATCCGCAAAGGCCCGGCGCCCAAGAATCTTGAGGTGCCTCCGTATGAATTTTCTTCCGACACTGTCGTGAAGATCGGCTGAGGATACCGGCGATGAGCTTTCCGTGGGCTAAACACTACAAGCCGACCCATCCCCTGATGGTCTATCTTGACGAAAAGCTGCCGTTGCCGCGGTTCGTCTACAATGCCGTCGGTGGCGGATTTCCGGTCCCCCGCAATCTCAACTATGCCTGGAATTTCGGCGTGCTCGCCGGGTTCTGCCTGGTGCTGCAGATCGTCACCGGCGTAATTCTGGCGATGCATTATGCCGCCAATCAGCTCGTGGCCTTCGACAGTGTCGAACACATCATGCGCGACGTGAACTGGGGCTGGATGCTGCGTTATGCGCATGCCAACGGCGCCTCGGCGTTCTTCGTGGTGGTCTATATCCATATCTTCCGCGGGTTCTTCTACGCCTCGTACAAGCCGCCGCGCGAAATGATCTGGCTGCTGGGCGTGGTGATCTTCCTGCTGATGATGGCGACCGCGTTCATGGGCTATGTGCTGCCCTGGGGGCAGATGAGCTTTTGGGGCGCCAAAGTGATCACCGGGCTGTTTTCGGCCATCCCGCTGGTGGGCGAACCACTGCAACAGTGGCTGCTGGGTGGGTTTGCGCCCGACAACGCCGCGCTCAACCGCTTTTTCTCGCTCCACTTCCTGCTGCCCTTCGTGATCGCGGCGGTGATCATCCTGCACATCTGGGCGCTGCACATTCCCGGTTCATCGAACCCGACCGGTGTGGAAGTGAAAAGCGAATCCGACACCGTGCCGTTCCACCCGTATTACACGGCCAAGGACGGGTTCGGGCTGGGCGTGTTCCTGGTGCTCTATTGCACGTTCCTGTTCTTCTTTCCGAACGCGCTGGGTCACCCCGACAACTATATCGCCGCCAATCCGATGTCGACGCCCGCGCATATCGTGCCCGAATGGTATTTCTGGCCGTTCTACGCGATCCTGCGCGCCTTCACTGCCGATTTCCTGTTCTTCCCGGCAAAGCTGATGGGCGTGCTGGCGATGTTCTCGGCAATCCTGGTGTGGTTCTTCCTGCCCTGGCTGGATACCTCGCCGGTGCGTTCGGGGCACTATCGTCCGCTGTTCCGCAAGTTCTATTGGCTGCTGGTCATCGACGTGCTCGTGCTGGGCTATTGCGGTGGTTCGCCGGCGGAAACCAAATACGTGCTGATCTCGCAGATCGCCGCGACGTATTATTTCCTCCACTTCCTCGTCATCCTGCCGATCGTTTCGTCGATCGAGAAACCGGAACCGCTTCCGTTCTCGATCACGCAAGCCGTGCTCGGCACCGATGAAGCCGTAGCCGCCTAAGCGGCCAGGAAACGAAAGCGAGACTGCGCAATGGTCCGTATCTTTGGCCCTCTGGTTGGCCTTTTCTTCGCGGCAGCCCTGCTCTGGTCCTTCGGGGTCGGCGTGGTGCAGCAAATTCGCGAGCCCGATCCGTCGACGGCGGCGAAGGACTTTCACCTCGACCCCAAGGAAGATGTGAAGTTCACCTTCGACGGCCCGTTCGGCACGTTCAACAACCGCCAGTTGCAGCGCGGCTTCCAGGTTTACAAGGAAGTGTGCAACAACTGCCATTCGCTCAAGCAGATCGCGTTCCGCAATCTGGCCGACCTGGGCTATACCCCGGCCGAAGTGAAGGCGATCGCCAAAGATTGGGCCACCAAGGCCAAGACCTTTGACGTCAAGACCGGTGATGCCGGTGAACGCCCGAACATTCCGTCCGACCATATCCCGCCGGTCTATTACGCGGGCACCGGCAACCCGCCCGATCTGTCGCTGATCACCAAGGCGCGTCACGGCGGGGCCAACTATGTCTATTCGCTGCTGACCGGCTATACCGATCAGCCTGCCGCGCTACTCAAGAAGTACCCGGATTCCAAGACTCCGGACGGGCTGTACTACAACCCCTACTTCGCCAATCTGAACATCGCGATGCCCCCGCCGCTGACCACCGATGGCCAGGTGACCTATTCCGACGGCACCAAGGCGACCGTAGGCCAGATGGCCAAGGACGTGGCCGCGTTCCTGACCTGGACCGCCGAGCCAAAGATGGAAAAGCGCAAGCAAACCGGCTGGGCCGTGGTGCTGTTCCTGATCGCGGCAACCTCGCTCGCCTATCTGGCCAAGCGCAACATCTGGGCCGACGTGCACTGATCACAGGCAACGACGCCTGCCAACGAACAGAGGCCACCGGCAACGGTGGCCTTTTTCGTGCCCGCCCCTTCATTCCTGGACACCCCTGCATGACCCCCGAACAGATCAAGACCCTGATCCGCACCGTGCCCGATTTCCCCAGCCCCGGCATTCTGTTCCGCGATGTCACCACGCTGATCGGCCACGGCGAAGGCCTGGCCGCCGCCGTACGCCACCTGGCCGAACGCGCCGCGGCCGCCCAGGCCACGATGATCGCCGGGATGGAAGCCCGCGGTTTTATCTTTGGCGCCGCCGTCGCGGCACAGATGGGCCTGGGCTTTGTTCCGGTGCGCAAACCGGGCAAGCTGCCGGTGCCGACGCTGGGCATCGATTATGCGCTGGAATATGGCACGGACCGGCTGGAAATCGATCCCGCAGCAATCCGCCCCGGCGCCCGCGTGGTGGTCATCGACGATCTGATCGCCACCGGCGGCACCGCGCTCGCCGCCACGCAACTGTTGCGCCAGGCCGGCGCCGAGATCACCCACGCGCTATTCGTGATCGACCTGCCAGACCTCGGCGGCGCCGACCGCCTGCGCGCCGCCAACCTGACCGTCGATGCCCTGGTCAGCTTTGCAGGACATTGACGAACCGGGCCCAACCATGCAAATGCGACCCCAACAAGCGGGTATAGCATAGTGGTAATGCACTAGCCTTCCAAGCTAGCTAGGCGGGTTCGATTCCCGCTACCCGCTCCACGCCTCCCCAAACATCTGAAAAATCAAGAAAATCTGCCACTAAACGGGCGGATTCCCATGCTTGTGGTCCCCAAACGTCATCCCGCGATGCATTAAAGTCGGGCTTAACACTCTCAAATCGTTCGAAAAATCGTCGCGAGGACTGTAGCACCAAATCGTCATACCCAATACCAGCGCGGGGACTGTGGTTGCGAGGGTCGGTTTATCAGTTTCGGGTCAAAGTTCCGGTCGATCTGCGGGAGGCGATGGGATGCATTCATGTGAGCCAATCGCTGAGGACTGACAGCAACATCTTTGCCACCACAAGCCCCGGACATTGCGGGACGAAATTTGCGGGTTGTGGTCAAAACGGAGAAGAACTTCGAGTCATCATCTTGGGCACCAGTCAATTCAGAGATCCTTACGAAACAGACAATATCCCTCCGGGGACCGCATGGTTGCGGTCGTGGTGGTGGCTGCCGTTGCGTTTGCTGCCTTGGTTTGTTAGCAAGACATACAAATATAACCATGCGCAGGATGCCACAGCCGATGACCCCATCTGTCCCCACTGCGGCCGATCTTGCCGCCGATATCCAGCGCGTCTTCGCGCTTCAGCAGGCGTATCAGTGGGAGGCCAAGGCATCCGGTGCCGCGCAACGCAAGGACAAGCTGGCGCGGCTCAAGGCGGCAGTTGAGGCGCATGCGGACGATATCGTGGCCGCCGTGCTGGCCGACACGCGCAAACCGGTTGGCGAAATCCGGGTCACCGAAGTGCTCAATGTCACGGCCAATATCCAGCGCAACATCGACAATCTCGATACGTGGATGCAGCCGACCGACGTCGCCACCACGCTCAACCCGGCCGATCGTGCGCAGATTGTTCACGAAGCGCGCGGGGTCTGCCTGATCCTGGGGCCATGGAATTTCCCGCTCGGCCTGGCGCTCGGCCCGGTCGCGGCGGCCATTGCGGCGGGCAACACCTGCATCGTCAAGCTGACCGATCTTTGCCCGACGACCGCGCGGATCGGCGCGCAGATCATCCGCGAGGCGTTCGATGAGAAGGATGTCGCGCTGTTCGAGGGCGATGTGTCGGTCGCCACCGCGCTGCTCGATCTGCCGTTCAACCATATCTTCTTCACCGGCAGCCCGCGCGTCGGCAGGATCGTGATGGCCGCCGCCGCGCGCCACCTTGCCAGCGTGACGCTCGAACTGGGCGGCAAGTCGCCGGTGATCATCGATGACACTGCCGATATCGGCCAGGTCGCCGCGCAACTGGCCGCCGCCAAACAGTTCAATGGTGGTCAGGCCTGTATCAGCCCGGACTATGTGTTGGTGAAGCACGACCAGCAGGCCGCGCTGGTCGAAGGGTTCAGGGCCGGCACGCGCGCCAATCTCTATGATGCGGCGGGCGACTTGCGCAAGGACGGCATCGCGCAGATCGTCAACCGCGCCAATTTCGACCGGGTGAAGGCGATGTTCGACGATGCGGTTGCCCAGGGCGCGACGGTGGCGGTGGGCGGCGAATTCGATAGCGAAGATCTGACCATCCACCCGACGATGCTGACCGGGGTGACCCCGCAGATGACCATCCTGCAGGACGAAATCTTTGCCCCGGTGATCCCGGTGATGACCTATGACACGCTCGATCAGGCGATCGGCTATGTGGCCGCGCGCGACAAGCCGCTGGCGCTGTATATCTACAGCGCCGATGCGGCCAATGTCGAAAAGATCCTGGCGCGCACATCGTCGGGCGGGGTGACGGTCAATGGCCTGTTTTCGCACTATCTGGAAAACAATCTGCCGTTTGGCGGCGTCAACACCAGCGGCATGGGCAGCTATCACGGGGTGTTCGGATTTCGCTGTTTCAGCCACGAACGGGCGGTCTATCGCCACACTTAAGGTTCTGCCACATCTAAGGTTCTGATTGTCTGGCGCGCCAAAGTGCGGAAAGGTGCGCCCATGACATTGCCGCAAAAATGGTACGCAGGCGTGTTTGGCGCGGTGGCGCTATGCACGATGACAGCAACCCCGGCACACGCCGATGATCTGGTGGTTGACCGCGACGGCACGACCGTCACGGTACACGCCATCGCGCCGGGCGTGATGCGCGTGCGGATCGCGCCGGTCGGCGCCCCGGCGCAAGATGCCAGTTGGGCGGTGCCGGCGGACGTGCGCCACGGCGCGACCCCGGTGACACTGGCGGGCAATGTGCTGTCCACGGCGCTGTTGCGCGCGGTCTATGATCCCGCCACCGCGCGGCTCCATTTCGAGGATGCGGCAGGCCACACCGTGCTGGGCGAAGCGGCGCACCCGATCGAGCGTGACGGTGCGCGTTTTACGCTGCGCGCCGATCTGCCGCTGGGCGAACATATCCTGGGGCTAGGCGACAAGACCGGGCCGCTTGACCGGCGCGGGCAGAGCTATGCCTTGTGGAATTCGGATTCCTTTGGTTTCGGCAGCGGGACCGATCCGCTCTACAAATCGATCCCGTTTTTCATCAGCACCGGGGGCCGTGGTGGTGCCTATGGCGTGCTGCTCGATTCGACCTGGCGCACCTGGTTCGATTTCGGGCACCGCGCGCAGACCACGCTGGAAATGGGTGCCGAGGCCGGGCCGATCGATTACTATGTGATCGCCGGGCCGACGCTGCCTGATGTGGTCCATCGCTATACTGCGCTGACCGGCCGCGCGCCGCTGCCGCCGCGCTGGGCGCTGGGGTATCAGCAGTCGCGCTGGTCCTATATGTCAGAGGCAGAAGTGCGCGCGCTGGCCACGCGCCTGCGTGCCGAACATGTGCCGACCGATGTGATCTGGCTGGATATCGATTATCAGGATCGCAACCGGCCGTTCACGGTCGATCATCAGACATTTCCCGATTTTGCGGGGATGGTGCACGATCTTGACGGCCTGGGCATCAAGACCGTGGCGATCACCGATCTGCATGTCGCGTCTGCGCCGGGGCAGGGCTATGGGCCCTATGACAGCGGTATGGCGGGCGACCAGTTTGTCCATCGCGCCGATGGGTCGGTCTATGTCGGGACGGTGTGGCCGGGCCCTGCGGTGTTTCCCGAATTCACTCGCGCCAGCACGCGCGCCTGGTGGGGCAGTCTGTTTGCGCCGCTGGTAAAGGACGGGGTTGCCGGCATCTGGAATGACATGAACGAGCCAGCGATTTTTGACACACCGACCAAGACGATGCCCGAGGACGTGGTGCATCGCATCGCCAGCGATGATTTTGCCCCGCGCACTGCGACCCATGCCGAAATCCACAATGTGTTCGGCATGCTGAACACGCGCGCGACGTATGACGGGTTGCGCGCGCTGGCGCCCGACGAGCGGGCCTTTGTGATGACGCGCGCCTCTTATGCCGGGGGGCAGCGCTATGCCGCGACCTGGACCGGAGACAATTCGGCAACGTGGGACCATCTGAAGCTGGCGATATCGCAGACATTGTCGCTGGGGCTGTCGGGGTTTGCCTGGGTAGGCACCGATGTCGGCGGGTTTACCGGCGGGCCGACGCCCGAACTGATGACTCGCTGGTTCGAGTATTCGGCGTTCCTGCCGATCATGCGCGACCATTCGCAAAAGGGCGCGCCGCGCGCCGAACCGTGGGTCGACGGGCCCGAACAACTGGCCATCCGGCGTCGCTATGTCGAGGAACGCTATCGCCTGATGCCGACACTCTATGCCCTGGCGGAAACCAGTGCGCGCACCGGCGATCCGATTGCCCGGCCGGTGATCTATGACTGGCCGGCCGCGGTCGGAGAGGATTGCCGTACCGAGATGAGCTTTACGCTGGGCGGGCGGCTGCTGGTGGCAGGCGCACCCCGGCCCGAACAGCACAATGCCTGGCAGGCGTGCCTGCCAACCGGGCAATGGTATGATTACTGGACCGGGACCACCGTGAAAACGCCCGCATCGCTGGGCGGGTATGGCCTGTTGACGATCACCCCCGATCCGGCAGTGCTGCCGGTGTTTGTGCGCGCGGGCACGGTGCTGGTGCGTCAGCCGCTGGTGCAATCGACCGCGCAACGGCCCGATGGCCCGCTGGAACTCGATGTCTATCCCGGCCCCGATTGCGGCGGGGCGATCTATGACGACGATGGCCATTCGATGGCCTTTGCGCGCGGCGTGGCGCTGCGCCAGACGATCACCTGCATCAGCGTCGATGGCCGCCTGCGCAGCCTGACGCTGGCGCCGCGCACCGGTTCTTATGCGCCGTGGTGGCACCAGATCGCAATCGTCGTTCACGGCGAAGGGCAGTATCGCGCGCAGATCGACGGGCACGCGCTGGCGGCGCCGGCAGGGGCGCGGTTTGTCGTGCCCGATCAGCCCAAGGGAACGACGATCACCTTTACCCCCGAATAACCCTCGCGAAAGGTTGCCCATGTCGACGATTGTCCTGCCGCGCGCGATGCGCATCGGTGCCGGGGCGCTGAAGGAACTGCCCGAGGCGCTGGCCCAACTGGGCCTGCGCGCACCCGCGATCCTGACCGACCCATGGCTGGCGGGCAGCGGTGCGCTTGACCGGGTGCTGGGCATTCTGGCGCAAGCGGGCGTGCCTGCCCGCGCATTTGGCGAAGTCAGCCCCGATCCCACGGTCGCTTCGGTCGATGCGGCGGTGGCATTCGTTGTGGCGGGCGCGCACGATTGCGTGATCGGCTTTGGCGGGGGCAGCGCGATCGATACGGCCAAGGCGGTGGCGGTGCTGGCCGCGCGTGGCGGCACCATGCGCGCGCTCAAGGCACCCCATCAGGAAGACGCGCCGGGGCTGCCGATCGTGGCCATTCCGACCACGGCGGGCACCGGCTCGGAAGCGACGCGCTTCACGATCATCACCGATCAGGCCAATGACGAGAAAATGCTCTGCGCGGGGCTGGCCTATATGCCCGTGCTGGCGATCGTCGATTACGAACTGACGCTGACCAAGCCGCTGCGGCTGACCGCCGACACCGGCATCGATTCATTGACTCATGCGATCGAGGCCTATGTCTCTACCCGCGCCAACCCGTTTTCGGACTCGATGGCGCTGGCGGCGATGCGCGCGATCTGGCCCAATCTGCGCCGGGTGTGCAGCGCGCCCGATGACCGCGCCGCGCGCGAGGCGATGATGATAGGCGCCTTGCAGGCGGGGATTGCCTTTTCCAACGCCTCGGTGGCGCTGGTGCATGGCATGAGCCGCCCGATCGGCGCGCATTTCCATGTTGCGCATGGCCTGTCGAACGCGATGCTGTTGCCGGTGGTGACCGCCTGGTCGGCGCCGGCCGCGCTGGGGCGTTATGCCGATTGCGCGCGCGCGATGGACCTGGCCCGCGCCGACGAAGGCGATCAGGCGGCGGTGGCGCGGCTGGTCGAGACGCTGCACGCGGTCAACCGCGATCTGGCCGTGCCCAGCCCCAGGACATACGGCATCGACGCGGCGCGCTGGACCGAGTTGCTGCCGTTGATGGCCGAACAGGCGCTGGCATCGGGATCGCCCGCCAACAACCCGCGCGTGCCCGATGCGGCGACGATCGTGGCGCTCTATCGCGAGGCCTGGGCCTGATCGGGCAGCACCGCGCCGACATGCGCGCGGCCTTGTGCACTGGCCAGCGCCTCCTGCCGGTGGCGTTCGCGATAGGCTTCGCGTTGCGCATCGGTGCGTTCGGCGTGGCAGGCGGGGCAACTGACGCCGGGCTCATAAAGCGGTGACCGCGTGTCGATCGGGCTGACCGGCATGCGGCAGGCATGGCACAGCGCGTGGGTGCCCTGCGCCAGCCCGTGCCCGACGCTGACGCGTTGATCGAACACGAAGCATTCGCCCTGCCACAGGCTGTCTTGCGCGGGCACGTCCTCAAGATATTTGAGAATGCCGCCTTTCAGGTGATAGACCTGTTCCACCCCTTCGGCGCGCAGGAATGCGGTCGATTTCTCGCAGCGGATGCCGCCGGTGCAGAACATCGCCACTTTGGCCTTGCCGGCCAGCAGGGCTTCGCGGTTGGCGCGGAACCAGGCCGGGAATTCGCGGAATGACCGCGTGTGCGGATCGACCGCCCCGGCAAAGCTGCCCACCGCGACCTCGTAATCGTTGCGCGTGTCGATGACGATGGTCTGCGGATCGGCGATCAGCGCGTTCCAGTCATGCGGATCGACATATGTGCCGACCGACAACAGCGGGTCGATGTCGGGCTGACCCATCGTCACGATCTCGCGCTTGATGCGCACTTTCAGGCGATGAAACGGCATCGTCGCGGCGGTCGAGAACTTTGCCTCCAGCGTGGCACAGCCGGGCAGGGCGCGGATATGCGCCAGCACCGCGTCGATCCCGGCGGGGTTGGCGGCAATCGTGCCGTTGATGCCCTCTTGCGCCAGCAGCAGCGTTCCGCGCACGCCATGGTCGCGGCACACGCGGTCCAGCCCGATGCGCAACGTGGCGCAATCGTCGAACCGGCAGAAATGATACAGCGCGGCCACGCGCAAGGGGTCGGTCTGGGGCATGGCGCCCGCGCATAGCGCGCGCGGCGCGGCGGTTGAAGGGCTGTCGTGGCGCACGGGCGATCAGGGCTGCAGCGTGGCGAACCAGATCACGTGCTTGGCGCCTTTGCCGTTCGAGCGCGCGCGCACGGTGATTTCGTCGACCGCAAAGCCCGCTTCGTGCAGCCGGCGCACAAAGCGTTCGTCCTTGGCGGCGGACCAGATTGCCAGCACCCCACCAGGGCGCAGTGCCTCGCCCGCCGTCGCCAGCCCGCGCCGCGAATAGAGCCGGTTGTTGTCGGGGCGGACCAGCCCGTCGGGGCCGTTGTCGACATCGAGCAGGATCGCATCGAACGTGCCCGGCGAGGTGTCGATCACTTTGACCACGTCGCCCACCACCAGGTGCACGCGCGGATCGTCGAGGCACCCGGCGGCGACTTCGGCCATCGGCCCGCGCGCCCATTCGATGATATCGGGCAGCACTTCGGCCACGGTGACCGTGGCATGGGCGGGCAGGGCGGCCAGCGCGGCGCGCAAGGTGAAACCCATGCCATAACCGCCGACCAGCACATGCGGGCGCGGCGTTGCGGCGATGCGCGCGCATGTCATCGTCGCCAGCGCCTCTTCCGATCCGCGCTGGCGCGTGCTCATCAGTTCGTTGCGATCGAGCACGATCATGAAATCGCGCCCATGGCGATAGAGCCGCAGCTCTTCGCCATCGGGCACTTGCGCCGTGGCGATCAGTTCGCGGGGAATCATGTCTATATCTCCTGCGCAGCGGCCCAGCCGCTGGCCCATGCCCATTGAAAGTTGTAGCCGCCCAGCCAGCCTGTCACATCGACCGCTTCACCGATGGCGTAAAGGCCGGGCACGCGGCGGGCCTCCATCGTCTTTGATGACAGGTCGCCGGTGGCGATGCCGCCTGCGGTTACTTCAGCCTTGGCATAGCCTTCGCTGCCATTGGGGGTAAAGCGCCATTGCGCCAGGTGCGTTTGCGCGGCGGCCAGTGCGCGGTCGGTGGTCGCGCCCAGTTCGCCATCGATCGCCAGCCGGTCGCACAGCACATCGGCCAGCCGTTCGGGCAAGCCTTCGCGCAACAGACGGCGAAGGCCCGCGCGCGGATGCGCCGCCTTGGCCGCCAGCAGCCAGCCGGGGGCGCGGTCGGGCAGAAAATTCACGTCGATGGCCGTGCCATGCTGCCAGTAACTGGAAACCTGCAGGATTGCCGGGCCCGACAGCCCGCGATGGGTGAACAGCGCCGCCTCGCGAAAGGCGGCCTTGCCACAGCGCGCGATGACATCGGCGGATACCCCCGACAGTTCGCGGAACAGCAGGTCTTCGCCCGCCAAAGTCAGCGGCACCAGTGCCGGGCGCGGCTGCACGACTTTCAGCCCGAACCGCCGCGCCAGCTCATAGGCAAAACCGGTGGCGCCCATTTTGGGGATCGACGGCCCACCGGTGGCGATCACCAGCGCGGGTGCGCTGGCATCGCCGACCTGGAACCGGCCATCGGCATGACCGACTTCGCCAATCTGCGCGTTGCAGCGAATATCGACCGCGCCCCGCGCGCATTCGTCCAACAGCATCGCCACGATCTGCCGGGCCGATCCGTCGCAGAACAATTGCCCCAGCGTCTTCTCATGCCAGGCGATGGCGTGGCGTTCGACCAGCGCCAGGAAATCGGCGGGGGTATAGCGGCTGAGCGCCGATTTGGCGAAATGCGGGTTTTGCGACAGAAACCGGTCGGGGCTGGTGCCCAGATTGGTGAAATTGCACCGTCCGCCGCCCGAAATCAGGATCTTGCGGCCCACTTCGGGCGCATGGTCGAGCACCAGCACGCGGCGACCGCGTTGCCCGGCCTGGGCCGCGCACATCAGCCCGGCGGCGCCTGCGCCCAGAATGATGGCGTCGTACGTCATCGCGACAGCCGCACCAGCGCCTCGTCAAGCGCCTGGAGGAACCGCGACCGGTCGGCTTTGGCAAACGGCGGCGGCCCGCCGATCGCATCGCCGCCCGCGCGCAAGTCGGCCATGATCGCGCGGGTGGCAATCGCCGCGCCGATCGAGGCCATCGTGAACGGTTTGCCGTTGGGCCCGATCACCGTGGCCCCGGCCTTCAGGCAACGGTCGGCCAGCAGGATATCGGCGGTGATCACCACGCTGCCGGTGTCGCAGGCCTGTGCAATCCAGTCGTCGGCGGCATCGAACGCGTCGCTGACCACCATGCGGCCGATCAGCGGATGATCAGGCAGGCGCATGCGGCTGTTGCTGACCACGGTGACCGGGACCATGCGGCGCAACGCGACTTTGTAGATCTCGTCCTTGACCGGACAGGCGTCGGCATCGACGAGGATGGATAGGGGGCCGGGCATGGCCCCGCCCATAGCGGCGCGCACCGGATCGGGCTATGGCAATAAGGAAATTGTCCGGTCCGGCAAAAAGCTTCACTTGCCGCCCGCGCGCGGGGCTTTCACTCTGGCAGGACAGCCCGACCAGGAGAGGATCCCCAATGGACAAGCGCGAACCGGCATGCGGCTGACCCACATCGAGACGTTTGTCGTGGGCAATCCGCCGCCGCATTTCGGCGGACGCTATTTCGTGTTTGTGCGGCTGACCACGGCCTGCGGGATTACCGGGCTGGGTGAGGCCTATTGCGTGCCGTTTTCGCCGCATCTGGTGGCAAAGCTGTGCGAGGACGTGTTCGCGCGCTATGCGCAAGGCACCGATCCGCACGATATCGAGGCCTTGTGGCGCCGGGTCTATTCGGCGGGGTTTACCCAGCATCCCGATCTGACCGTGATGGGCGTGCTGTCGGCGCTGGAAATGGCCTGCTGGGATATCATCGGCAAGGCGGCGGGCCAGCCGGTCTACAAGTTGCTTGGCGGGCAAGTGCACGAAAGCCTGCGCGCCTATACCTATATCTATCCGCGCCCCGGCGATGCGACCGATGTCTATCACGATCCCGATCTGGCCGCCGAGCGTGCGCAGACGTATCTCGACATGGGATTCACCGCGCTCAAGTTCGATCCCGCCGGACCTTATTCGGCGTTTGACGGGCGGCAACTGTCGCTCGAAGCGCTCGATCTGAGCGAACGGTTCGCCCGCACCTTGCGTGAGGCGGTGGGCAGCCGCGCCGATCTGCTGTTCGGCACGCACGGGCAGATGACGGCGGCGGGTGCGATCCGGCTGGCCCGGCGGCTGGAACCCTATGATCCGCTGTGGCTTGAAGAACCGGTGCCGCCCGATGCGCCCGAAGAGACCGCGCGGGTGGCGCGCGGCACCACGATCCCGATCGCGACCGGCGAACGGCTGGCCACCAAATACGATTTTGCGCGCCTGCTCGATTGCGGGGCGGCGGCGATCTGGCAGCTCAATCTGGGCCGGGTCGGCGGCTTGCTCGAAGCCAAGAAGATCGCCGGGATGGCCGAAGTGCGCCATGTCCAGATCGCGCCGCATCTCTATTGCGGGCCGGTGGTCGGCGCGGCCAATATCCACCTGGCCACCGCATCGCCCAATTTCCTGATCCTCGAAGGGATCGAGGACTGGGGCGGGTTCCATGCGCAGATCTTGAAGACCCCGATCCGCTTTGAACAGGGCCGGGTGATCCCGCCCACTGCACCAGGGCTGGGCGTCGAACTGGACGACGCGGTGGCGCTGGCGCATCCCTATGCCGGCGACATGCTGCACCTCGACATGACCCAGCACCCCGTTCGATGATCGAAGAAGCCGATTATGTGGTGATCGGGGCGGGCACCGCCGGGTGTGTCGTGGCCAGCCGCCTGTCCGAAGACCCGTGGACCAAAGTCGCGCTGCTCGAAGCGGGCGGGTCCGACCTGTCGATCTGGATCCAGTTGCCGATCGGCTATGGTCGCACGTTTTTCGACAAGCGTATCAACTGGATGTTCGAGACCGAGGCGGTGCCCGCGCTGGGCGGGCGCACCAGTTACTGGCCGCGCGGCAAAGTGGTCGGCGGGTCGGGCTCGATCAACGCGATGGTGCATGTGCGCGGGTTTCCCCACGATTACGACGCCTGGGCGGCGGCGGGCAATCCCGGCTGGGGCTGGGACGATGTGCTGCCGTTCTTTCGCCGTTCGGAAGATCACGATCTGGTCGACGAGGGCTTCCACGGGCGCGGCGGGCCGCAGCATGTCACCGATATCTCGGGCTCGGTACACCCGTTGTGCAACTGGTTCCTCGAAACCGGGCGGGCGATGGGCTACCCCGTCACCGCCGATTTCAACGGACCCCACGGCGAAGGGTTCGGCATCTATCAGATCAACACGCGCGGCGGCTGGCGTGCCTCGACCGCCAATGCCTATTACTGGCCGGTGCGCCATCGCCAGAACCTGACGCTGATCCGCAAGGCGCGGGTCTTGCGTGTGGTGTTCGAGGGGCGCCGCGCGGTCGGCGTCGCCTATATCCAGGGCGGGCGCGAACGCGTGATCCGCGCGCGGCGCGAAGTGGTGCTGTGCGCGGGCGCGATCGGATCGCCGCAATTGCTGCAACTGTCGGGGGTGGGTGATGCGCAATTGCTGATGCGCCACGGCATTCCGGTGGTGGCCGATCTGCCGGCGGTGGGCCGGAACCTGCAGGACCATCTGGCGGTCAGCTATTTCTATCGCACCTCGGTGCCCACGCTCAACAATGTGCTGCGCCCGTTCACCGGCAAGCTGGCGGCGGCGATCCGCTATATGATCGACCGGCGCGGGCCTTTGTCGATGAGCGTGAACCAGGCCGGCGGGTTCGTGCGCGCCCGGCCCGAAGACCCGCACCCGACGTTTCAGCTCTATTTCAGCCCGGTCAGTTATACCAAAACGCCGATCGCGGCACGGCGGCTGCTCAATCCCGATCCGTTCCCCGCGTTTCTGCTGTCGTTCAATGCGTGCCGGCCGACCAGCCGGGGCCATCTGGAAATCCGCTCGGCCGATCCGTTCGCCCCGCCGCTGATCCATCCCAACTATCTGGCGACCGAACAGGACATTGCCGAAGCGCGCATCGGCGTGCGGCTGTTGCGCACGATCGCGCGCAGCAAGCCGCTGGCCGATATCATCGTCGAGGAACTGGTGCCCGGCCCAGCCGTGGCCGACGAAGACGCGCTGTTTGCCGATTTTCGCGCCCGTGCCGACACCGTTTATCACCCCACCTCGACGTGCCGGATGGGGCCCGATCCGCGCGATGCGGTGGTCGATGCGCGGCTGCGCGTGCATGGGGTGCAGGGGTTGCGGGTGATCGACGCCTCGGTGTTTCCCCAGGTGACCAGCGGCAACACCAATGCGCCGACGGTGATGGTGGCTGAAAAAGGCGCGGCAATGCTGGCCCAGGACCGCAATCTGCGATAGCGCGGGCGCTCTTCCACATGGGGAGCAGTCATGGGTTCCGGGATCAATTTGCGCGCCCTGCCGCCGCTCAAGGCCTTGCGCGGGTTCGAAGCGGCGACGCGGCACCAGAGCATCCGCGCTGCGGCGAGCGAGTTGTGCCTGACCCCGCCCGCGATCAACCACCAGATCCAGGCGATCGAAGACATGCTGGGGGTGCGGCTGTTTGCGCAGGACGGGCGGCATGTCGTGTCATCGGATGCCGGACAGGTGTTCTATCCTTATGTGCGCGCCGCGTTCGAATCGCTGATCGAAGGGGTGGAGGCGGTGCGTCGCCAGGCGCAGGATGCGCCGCTGCGCGTGCAGACGTATGTCACCGCCTCGATCCGCTGGCTGGCGCCGCGCGTTCCGCTGTTTTTGCAGGATCATCCGGGCATCACGCTGTCGCTGACGACATGCGCGGTCGACTGGACATTTGACGAGGCGCACGCCGATCTCGGGCTGATCTATTGCGAGGTCGCGCCTGATCCCGAACGCTATCACTGGGTGCCGCTGTTCGATTACACGCTCGATCCGGTGTGCAGCCCTGCGTTTCTGGAGCGCGCGGGGGGCCATATCGATGCCGCCGCGCTGATGCGTCAGCCGCTGGTGGCCAATTACACCGAAGAGCACAACTGGGCCAAATGGTTCGCGGCGGCGGGGGTCGATTTCGTGCCGGGCGCGCCCTATCTGATGGTCGATACGCTGGCGGTGGCGCTGGAAATGGCGCTGGCCGGGCGCGGCGTGGCGCTGGTCAACGGGCCCTTTGCCGAGGCCGATCTGGCCGCCGGGCGGCTGGTGCGCGCGGGCGGCCACACCGTCGTCTGTCCCGGCGCGTGGGGGCTGATCTGTCGCCGCGAGGCGGCAGAGCGGTTGCCGGTGCGCCTGTTCATCGACTGGCTGGCAGCCAATCAGCGCCTGGGCACGACTTCGTAGCCGGGTTCTTCGGGTTCATCGTCGACCATCTGGTCGGGAAAGCCGCTGCCCAGCACTTTGAGGCCCAGCGGTTCTTCATAGCGGCGGATGATGTTGGGCGAAAATTCGCGGTCGCCATACCTGGCGCGCGCTTCGTTGAACAGGCGCACGATCAGCGGCGACATTTCCAGCGGCACGCCGTGCGCCTGCGCCAGATCGTCGAACAGGCCGATGTCTTTCGACACCAGATCCATGGTGAAATTGATGTCGCGGCTGCCGTTCAGGATCACCTGGCTTTCGGTTTCGTGGACAAAGCTGTTGCCCGACGAAATGCGGATTGCCTCATACGTGGTGTTCATGTCGAGCCCGGCGGCCTTGCAGGTGGTCAGCGCCTCGGCCAGCGCGACGAGGTGGACCGTGCACAGATAGTTGGTCATGACTTTCAGCCGCGAGGCGGTGCCCAGCGGCCCGGTGTGCAGCACGCGGCGCCCGAGCGTGGTCAGCACCGGCAGCACGCGGTCGAACCCTTCGCGCGGGCCCCCGGCAAAGATCGAGATATTGCCGGTTTCGGCGCGGTGACACCCGCCCGAAACCGGGCATTCCATGAACAGCGCGCCGGTCGCTTCGACCGCCGCGCCCAGCCGCAGCACTTCGGCATAGTCGGTGGTGGACATTTCCATCCACACTTGTCCGGGCCGCAACACGGGCAGAAACCCGTCGGTGCCTTCGGCCACCGCCGCGCTGGCGGCGGGCGAGGGCAGGCAGGTGATGACGATTTCGACCGCTTGCGCCAGCGCGCGCGGGGTCTCGGCGGCGCTGGCCCCGCGCGCCACGAATTCCGCGACCAGATCGGGGTTGAGATCGCGCACCACCACATCGTGCCCGTTGCGCAGCAGGCTACCCGCCAGCTTGCCCCCGACATTGCCCAGCCCGATAAATCCGATACGCATGATGATCGCCTCCGTCGCGGCGAACCTGCGGCGGGGGGCACTGGCGGACAACTGAAAATAATCGGGCGATCGGTTAGTTTCGCTATGCCGGGACAGCATCCAGCGGCAGATCGTGGCGCAATTGCCGGATCAGCGTCTGGCGGGCATGGGCGATACGCGGCTGGCGCAGCGCGGCCGGCAGCCAGACCAGGAAATAGGAATTGGTGCCGGGGCCGATCGGCGCCGGTATCTCGACCAGATCGCCGCGCGCCAGTTCGGCGGCGCACAGATAGATCGGCAGCACGGTCCAGCCGAACCCGACCCCCAGCAGCGCGCGCAGGCCGCGCAGATCGGGCGCGACCAGCGCGGGGCTGACCGGTTCGCGGTGGAGACGGTTGGTTTCCAGCCATTCATCGATCAGCGACTGTTCGATGTTGTAGGCCAGCACCGGTTCGCTTGCCAGCGCGGTGACCAGATCGCCCGCTGCGGCGATGCGCGCGGCCACGGCAGGCGCGGCCACCGCGATCACGCGCTCGCAATGGACCAGTTCGCTGCGCAACCGGCGGTCGTTGATGGGCGAGGCCGACAGCCCGAGATCGCAATGCCCTTCGACCAGGCTGTGCATCACCCCATCATGATTGGCGGTTTCGAGCCGGACGCGCATGCCCGTTTCGAGCAGGGGAACCAGCAGTGGGGCGATCATTTCGGACAGGAAATCGGCGTGGCCGATGATCCGCACCGCGCCCGCCATGGCCGCCGACCGCGCGCGCGCGGTGGCCAGTGCGGCCTCGGCCAGATCGAGCCGGTCGCCGATATCCTTGGCCAGTTCGTCGGCGGCGGCGGTGGGGGTAACGCCCTGGGCATGGCGTTCGAACAATTGGCGACCGATTGCCCCTTCCAGACTGGCGACATGTTGCGATATGGCCGGTTGGGTCAGATCGAGCGCGCGGGCCGCTCCGCTGATCGATCGTTGGCGATAGACTTCGACAAAAGTGCGCAGACGGATCAGCATCCCCCCTCTATAAATATATTTATGAGTATTGACCAGTCCACTTGTGAGCGTTCACCACCTAACCTATGTTAAGTGAGATCCCAGAATAGACGGCAGCACCCCGCCGGCGGTACTTGAACCGCTGGCGGGGTGCTCGTCGGCCTAACGCGTTGCGGCTGGTCGGACGACAAGTCCGGTTGGTCGAAACACGGTCACTGGAGTAGCCGACTGCGTTGTACATCGTATGCGCAAGCAGGCGAGGCACCGTTGGCCACGCAACGTGAAGCAGGACTTGTTCAAGTTTGCCGGAATAGCCCGGGCCACCCACCCCAAGCCCCCCCAAGGCAGGCCCGGTGCTGCGGCGAGGCATCGCACCCGCCCCAATCCCACCGCGATGCCTCGCCGCCCAACGGGCGGCATTCGAACTGGCACGCCCAACGGGCGGCATTCGAACTGGCACGCCCAACGGGCGGCATTCGACTGGCACGCCCAACGGGCGCCAGCCTTTTCGACTCGCCCAACGGGCGGCAATTCGCGGGGCACGGCGTGGGGATTTACCGCCCTTGATCAACCCGCGGTTGTTTCGGTTCCCGCATGACTGGCGGCTTGCGGTCGGGCGCGGTATGGTATGCGCGCATTCATCGTCTGGAGGGTTTCGTTGATCGCCGTGCAATGGCCCCGTGGGGTCTGGCTGGTACCGCGCTGGTGGCCGGCCCTGCTCTATTCGGCCAAGAACGCGCTTGCGGCGCTGATGGCGCTGGGGATCAGCCTTTCGGTCGGCCAGCCCCTGCCGTTCTGGGCGATGACCACGGTTTATATTGTCGCCAATCCGGTTTCTGCGGCCACCCGGTCAAAGGCGGTCTATCGCGCGTTCGGCACGGTGATCGGCGCGGCTGTTGCGGTCGCGCTGGTGCCGATGCTGGTCGATTGGCCGCTGATGCTCAGTCTGGCGCTGGCGCTGTGGGTGGGCGGGTGCCTGGCGGTGTCGCTGCTCGATCGCAGTCCGCGCGCCTATGTGCTGATGCTGGCGGGCTATACCGCGACGATCATCGGCTTTCCCAGCGTGACCCGACCCGAAGCGGTGTTCGATGTGGCCGCCGCGCGGGTGACCGAAATCCTGCTGGGCATCACCTGTGCGACGGTCGTGCACAGTCTGATCCTGCCGCAATCGCTGGGTGCGCGGCTCGGGCCCAGGCTGGCGGCGTGGCTGGATGATGCCGAAACCTGGCTGCGCGACATTCTGGAAACGGGCGATGTGCCAAGTCTTCAGGCCGGCGTGCGCGACCGGCAAAGGCTGGCGGTCGACGCGGTCGATTGCCTGTTGCTGGCCAGCCACGTGCCCTATGACACCTCGCACTGGCGCGAAGCCAACCGCACGGTGCAGGCACTGCTCTATCGCATGCTGTTGCTGCTGCCGGTGCTGTCCGGGCTGGCCGACCGGCGCCGTGGTCTGGGCCAGGACGACGCGTTGCAACCGGCGATGGCCCATGCACGCACCTGGCTCGACGCGGGCGCCAACCCTGCGGCACAGCCCGATTTCCTGGCCGACGAGGGCCCGGCACGCGGGTGGAGCGATCTGCTGCGCGAAAGCTTTCTAGTGCGGCTGGGTCAGGCTGGGACCGTGCTGGGCGAAGCGCGCATGCTCAAGGCGCGGCTTGATGATCCGACATTGCCGTTGCCGCCCGCGCTGACTGGCGAACGCGTGCAATTGCGGTTGAACAGCGACCCCGGCCTGGCGCTGCTGTCGGGGCTGTCTGCCACCATCGCGATCCTGCTGGTCTGTGCGTTCTGGATTCTCACCGGGTGGCCCGATGGCTCTGGGGCGGCGGTGCTGACCGGGGTGTTCTGCTGTCTGTTTGCGGCGATGGACAACCCGGTGCCGATGATCCTGGCGTTTGGGGTCGCGATCACGGCGGGTGTGCCGCTGGCGGGGATCTGGCTGTTCGGCTTTCTGCCCAATGTCGACGGGTTTGTGCCGCTGTGCCTGGTGCTGTTGCCGCCGATGCTGTTTGTCGGCGCATTCCTGCTCAATCCGCGCCATGGTCAACTGGCCACTGCGTTCATGATGGGGTTCTTTTCCGCGCTGGCGCTGCAACAGGAATATACCGCCGATCTCGAACGCTTCATCAACAGCAACATCGGCCAGGTGCTGGCGGTGATTGCCTCGGCCGGGGTGACGGCGACCGTGCGCAGTGTGGCCACCGGCGCCGCGGTGGCCCGGCTGGCACGGCGCCAGCGCGCCGAGCTGGGGCGACTGGCTTCGGCCCGCACGCCGCCCGATCCGGCGCACGTGCTCAGCCACGCCAACGACCAGTTGGCGCTGATCACCCAGCGGCTGGGGGCGGGCGATGCGGCGGCGACGATGGGGCTGCGCGAAGTGCGGATCGCGGTCAATATCGCGCAGATCCAGGTCTTGCGCGCCAATGCCGATCGGCCGTTGCGGGTGGCCTGCACCCGCCTGCTGCAGACCGCCGCGCGCCATTTTGCGCAGAGCGCGCCCGGCACCCCGCCGCCGCCTGCCTTGCTGGTGCATATCGATCGGGCGCTGCGCTTCACGCTGGGCGGCGCCGCGCCGCATACCGGCCATGCCGGTGAACTGATCGGGTCGGATAGGGCCACCGGGCGCGCCGCGCTGGTCGCATTCCGGCGCAACTTGTTCCCGCAGGGCGCCGATTTTCAGCCGGAGCGGACGGCATGATCCAGGAATATACCATCCACGGCGTGCTGATCGCCGCCGCCCCGTTCACCGCCTGCATCGCGCTGGCGATCGCGCTGGTGGTGCACCGCGTGCTGGTGGCCTTGCGGTTCTACCGCTGGGTCTGGCACCCCGTGCTGTTCGACACCGCGCTGTTCGTGCTGGTGTGGACGTTCATCACGTTTCATCCTTTGCCGATACCTCAGGGATTGTTGCCATGAATGCCCCGCGTCTGACTGTTCCGGCCCCTGTCGTTGCGATGACGATCCGGTTTGTGCTGACCGCTGTGATTGTGATCGCGGCAGTGCTGGCCGGATGGCGGCTATGGACCCATTACGAGGCCGATCCGTGGACCCGCGATGGCCGCATCCGCGCCGAAGTGGTGCAGATCGCGCCCGATGTGTCGGGGCTGGTAACGGCAGTCAATGTCGGCAACGATGCCGTCGTGCATCGCGGCGAGGTGCTGTTCGAAATCGACCGGCCGCGCTTTACCATCGCATTGGCCCAGGCCGAGGCCAGCCTGGCGCAGGCCCTTGCCACGGCGCAGCGATCGGGTGCCGGTGTGGTGCGCGCCCGCGCCGATCTGGCCGAAGCGCAGCGCGAGGCGGTGCGCAACCGATCGTTGCACGAACTGGTGTCGACCGAAGTGACCCAGCAGAGCGAAACCAAAGTGGCCAGCGCGCAGGCCGCGCTGGCCGATGCGCAAGGCGCGGTCGCGCTGGCCGATGCCGGGGTTGCCGCCGCGCGCAGCGCGCGCGATCTGGCGCGGCTCAATCTCGAACGCACGCGCGTGATCGCGCCCACCGATGGCCGCCTGTCGGATGTCGCGTTGCGCGTGGGTGATTATGTCACGCCGGGCAAACCGGTGATGGCGCTGGTCGACAGCGCGACCTTGCGGATCGAGGGCTATTTCGAGGAAACCAAGCTGGGGGCGGTGCATGTCGGGCAGCGCGCGTTGATCCACATGATGGGCGATGAACGCACGGTCAGCGGGCATGTCATGTCGATCGCCACCGCGATCGAGGACCATGATCGCGCGGTGACCCCCAGCATGCTGCCCGCGATCAATCCCAATTTCAGTTGGGTGCGGCTGGCGCAGCGCGTGCCGGTGCGCATCGCGATCGACCATCCGCCCGCCGATCTGGCGCTGATCCCCGGGCGCACGGCGACGGTAACGCTCGACATGGCGGGCAAACGGCCATGACGATGCGCGCGGTTGTGCCGGGGCTGGCGGCGCTGATGCTGGCCGGTTGCACCACGGTCGGGCCCGATTACCACGTGCCCGCCGCAGCGGCGGTCAATGCACCTGCGGCCAAGGCGCCGTTCCGCGAGGCGGGCGCAGACGGAGTGGCAGGAACGGGCGTGGTGGCCGATCCGCTGCCGCCGCGCTGGTGGCATCTCTATGACGATCCGGTGCTCGACGATCTGGAGCAGCAGGCCCTGGCCGCCAACACCGATCTGCGCATTGCCGGGGCCAATCTGGCGCGCGCGCGCGCGGCGATCGACGTTGCGCGGTCGGCACGCACGCCCGAATTCGGCGCAAGTTTCGAGGCCGAGCGCGCGCGTCTGTCGGGCGAATCCTATCTGCTCGACAGCCCGCTGCCGGTGTCCAATCTGGGCGAAGTCAACGTCGGGGCCAGCTATCAGGTCGATCTGTTCGGCCAGATCCGCCGTTCGATCGAGGCGGCGCGGGCCGATGCGGCGGCCAGCGAGGCGACCGTCGGTGCGGTCAAGGTGACGCTCGCCGCCGAAGTGGCGCGCGCCTATCTGGCCCAATGCGCGGCTGCCGAAGCGCTGGACGTGGGCGAGGCGGCGATCAAGGTCGATGCCCGCGCGCTCGACATCGCGCAGCGGTTGCAGGCTGCAGGCCGCGGCGCACAGAGCGATGTGACCCGCGCCGAGGCGCGGCTGGCGCAAGTCGAGGCGATGGTTCCGGTGCAGCGCGCCCGATCACGCGCGGCGCTCTATCGCCTGGCCTATCTGCTGGGGCGTGCGCCGGCGGACTATCCGCGCGCAGCGGAACGTTGCACGGTGATCCCGACGATTGCCCACCCGCTGCCGGTGGGCGACGGTGCGGCCTTGCTCGCGCGGCGCCCCGATGTGCATGGCGCCGAACGCCGCCTGGCCGCCGCCACCGCGCGGATCGGGGTGGCCACGGCGGCGCTCTATCCGCATGTCGGGATCGGGCTGTCGGGCGGCTCGTTCGGGTTCCTCAAGGATCTGGGCACCGCGCCCGCCAACATGTGGAGCATCGGCGGATTGATCGAATGGTCGATCCCCACCGGCGGGGCACGCGCGCGGGTGCGCGCCGCCGATGCCGAAACCGATGCCGCGCTGGCGCAGTTCGACGCCACCGTGCTGGGCGCACTGCGTGACACCGAAACCGCGCTGGCGACTTATGCCGAAGATCACAACCGTGCGGTCGATCTGGCCCATGCGCGCGAAGCCGCCGAACGCGAAGCCGCCGAAACCAAGGCGATGCGCGATGCCGGACGCAGCCCGCTGTCTGCCACCATCGGTGCGGCGCAAGGCACGCTGTCGGCACGCGCTGCCGAAACCGCCGCACGCGAAGCGGTCGCCCTGGATCAGGTCAATCTGTTCCTGGCGCTCGGCGGCGGCTGGTAAGCCTCGGCCGCCAGCGCAGAAACCGGCGATAGGCGCGTTCGAGCACCCATTCGAGCGGTTTCCATCGCGCGGCGAGGCCGAACGGACGCAATAGCGGGATGGCGCGCCACATTGCCGCGAACGCCGCTGCGCCCGACAGCAGCACGGTGCCTTCGCGCGCATGAAACCGCGCGAGCAGACCGGCGCGATCGATCGGACAGGTGGCGTCGGTATCCATCGCATCGACAAATGCGATCCGCCCGCGCCGGTCGAGCCTGCGCATCAGCGCGATTTCGCGCCGACACAGCGGGCATCCGCCGTCGAACCAGACGGTGACCTGTGGCGGGGAAGACATCATGGGCACAAGGTGGCGCGCGAACCGTCGGCGCGCCACCTGCCAATTGGGGTCAGGCGGGCAGCCGGTTGGCGCGGGCGATCGCGCCATAGACGCCGGCGCTGGGTTTGGGCGTGCGCGCGAACGTCTCCCGATCGACGCTGGCCAGCCCGAAGTGGACGCGATAGCCGAAGATCCATTCGAAATTGTCGAGCAGCGACCAGTGAACATAGCCGAGCACCGGCACGCCCTCGTCGATCACGGTTTTCAGACCGTGCAGCGCGGCGGGGATATAGCGCGCGCGAATCGCATCGTCATCGACCGAGGCGCCATTTTCGGTAACCATGATCGGACAGCCGGTGGCGGCATGGGCATAGCGCACACAGGCGCCGAGCGAAGCGGGATAGATTTCGGCCCCGCCCACGCCGCGCACCGCGTCGGCGGGCACCGCTACGCGGCCCTCGTCGTCCCACACCATGCGTTCATAGTTTTGCACGCCCAGGAAATCGTCGCCTTTGACCGCATCGAGCCACGGCCCGTAGAGTTCGCCGCGCATCCGGTCGCGGATCGAATGGGCGCCGACGGCCTGATCGTCGAACATCGACAGGCTGACGCCGACGGGCAGGTCGGGGCGCACCGCCTTGATCGCGGCGCGCGCGGCCTTGTGCCCGGCGATCAGCAGGCGGGTCGAAGTCGGGATATCGTCGATCTCGATCGCGTTGCCGGCTGCAAACTTGGCGGTGCCGTGCGCGCGCGCGGCGGCTTCGAGCATGGCATGCTGCCCGGCGATGGCCTGCGGTGGCAGCACCACCTTGAGAATGTTCATGATGTTGGGTTCGTTCAGCGTCAGCGCATAGCCGATGCCGCCCGCCAGCGCGCGCGCCGCCGTTTCGCAGAACCGCGCAAACAGCGCGGGCGCCTGCGGGTTGGTCCAGCCGCCCATCGCGGCAAACCAGATCGGCGTGGTGTAATGGTTGAAGGTCACCACCGGGATCAGGTCGCGCGCGCGGCATCCATCGATCATGGCCTTGTAATGGTCGAGCATGGCGCGCGAAAACTGTCCCTGCACCGGCTCGATGCGTGGCCATTCCAGGCTGAAACGATAGGTGTTGAGCCCGATTGCCTTGACCAGATCGAGATCTGCGCGCCACAGTTCGAAACTGTTGTCGGCATCGCCCGAGGGCTGGGCGTAGATCGACGGATGGACGTTTTCCAGCACCCAACTGTCGGCGTTGGTGTTGTTGCCCTCGATCTGGTGCCCCGATGTCGCCGCGCCCCACAGGAACCCCTTGGGGAACGCCGGGTCGAACGCTTTGGCGGCGATCCCGGCCAGCGCGGGACTGGCCGACAGGGCGACGGTTCCGGCCAGCAACGCACGGCGATCGATCATGGCAAATCCTCGATAAAATGGGCGATTTCCTGTTCCAGCCGGGTGTCGCCGGTGCCCAGGTGCATCGCCATGGTGTAATGGTTGTGGTCGGTCATGATCACGCTGCGCGGCATTGCCCCGTGGCGCGCGCGGCGGTCGCTCAGCAGCGCCAGGAATTCGGCCTGGAACCGGTCGGGATCATATTGGGCACTGGCCACCAGCAGCGGCAGCGGCGTGGTTGCCACCGCTTCGCGCGGGGCCTTGTCGGGATATGTCGCGGGGGCACCGTAATAGCGTTCGTCGCGGGCATCGATCGGCGTATAGCCATAGAGCCCCGACAGCAGCACCGCGCCCGCGATCTGCTGCGCATGGTTGGGCTCGTGCCGCAGATAGCCTGCCACATGCACCGCGCCCGCCGATGTGCCCATCGCCACGATCCGCGCCGGATCGCCGCCAAAACGCGCGACATTGGCAATCAGATAGTCGATCGCGGCGGCGACATCCTCGCTGCCCGCAGGCCAGGGGTGATCGGGCGCCAGGCGATAGTTGATCACCGCGCCGATCCATCCGCGCCGCGCAGCCATGCGGCCCACGGCGGCATTGGCCCAGTTGTCCGCATCGCCCTTGTCGCCCAGCACAAAGCCGCCGCCGTGGACGAACAGCAGCACCGGTTTGAGCGCTGCCTCCGGCGTGCCATAAAGATCGAGCCGGTGTCGTGCATCGGGCCCATAGGCCAGATCCGCCGCCAGCACCGGCACGGCGTGGGCCAGCGCGCGCTGTTCGGTATCGAACAGCGCGCGGCAGGCCGCCAGGGTATCGGGGCCAAGGCCCTGCCCCATCGCGGCAATCGCCCGGGCAATGTCGCGCGATGGCATGGCGTCGGCTCCCAAGGGGTCAGAACTTGCCGTCGAGCGACAGACCGACCTGGCGGAACCCGTTGGGGCCGTACATCGCGCCGATGTTCGATGCCCCGCTGTAGGGAAATCCGCTTTGCATCGCGATCGGTTCATGCACGTTGAACAAGTTGCGCACGAACAGCGCGATCGTATAGCGCTGGTCGGCAGTGCGTGCGCCGATCCGGCCACCCACCGTCCAGTGCGGACCGAACGTGCTCTGTTCGACCGAGGTTTCTTCATAGCGCACGCGCGATTTCCAGATCGTGTCGAGCGCGACAAAGCTGTTCACGCTCTGGCTGACCGGCACGGTGTATTCGCCCGACATGGTGAACTTGTATTCGGGCGCATTGGCCAGTTGGGTGCCGCCGATATTGGTGCCGTCGCTGCCGATGAAGTTGCCGGGATAGGTCGCCTTGGCCAGGATGAACCCGGTGTTGAGCGACAGATTGGGGGTGACTTTGCCGAACAGGTCGATTTCGCCACCACGGGTCTTGACCGAGGGCACATTGACCTGGTTGCAGACCAGATCGCCCGAGCTGGAACTGGCACAAGTCTGGGCCTGGAAGTTCTTGATCGTTTCATAAAACAAGTTGGCATCGAGCACCCAGGTGCCCAGCAGCGTCGACTTGAGGCCAAGTTCATAGGCGGTGGGGATTTCGGGCAGCAGCACGGTCGGCGCGGTGCCGGCCGAAGGCTCGGTGATCTGGCCGCCCTTGAACCCGTGCGAGATCGTCGCATAGGCCATCGTGCGCCGCGCGACATCGTATTGCGCGCCGACTTTCCACGAGAACTTGCCGACATCGAGCTTGGTATAGCTGCTGACCGAGCCGGGGATGGCATCGGCTGTCGTGGTCAGCGCCAGATCGTCCCAGGTGTAGCGACCACCGGCCAGCAGGCGCAATTTGTCGGTCGCGTGGAAGGTGGTCTGCCCGAACACCGCCGCCGAACTGTCGGTGACGCGGTATTCGCCGGTGCCCGAATTGATCACGATCGGGATGATGCCCTCGGCCGGCTGGATTTGCAGCGTTTCCCCGCTGACATGCTGGATCTGGCTCGAAAGATAGACGCCCGCGGTATATTCGAGGCGGGTCGAACCGGGCGAAGACAGCCGCAGTTCTTCGCTGAGCAGATCGACCGGATGGTCGAACGGGCCGTTGGTCACCTGCAATTCGAGCGGGTCGGCGCGGAACACGTCGCTGGCTGCGCCATAGCCCGATTCAATGCTGCGACGATAGGCGGTGATCGAGGTGACCGTGAACGCCGGGGCCTTGTAGTCGACTTGCAGCGACACCCCGCCGATATATTGATGATCGACAAAGCTGTTGGCCATGCAGAAATTGCGATTGCCGGTCTGCGCGGTGATGCCGCAGCTTTGCAGGTTCGCGTTCACGTTGTCGGGCAATTGCACTGCGCCGCCGGTCGCCCCCAGGATCACCGGATTGATCCCCGCCCCGCTGGCGGCAATGAACGTGAAGAAGTCGCCGCCATCGGTGATGCGGGTCTGGCTGTAATCGCCGATCAGGTTGATCGACAGCGCGCTGGTCGGTTCCCACAGCAGATGGCCGCGCACGCCATAGGTATCGTTGGCGACGTATTTCCCGTCGGTCAGGTTGTAATCGGGCCCCTGCCGGGTGTTGGTGAACGCCGATACGCGCAGCGCCGCATTGGCCGCCAGCGGCAGGTTGACTACGCCTTGCACGATCTGGTCGCCATATTCCGACCCGGCAAACCCCGCGCTCGACAGTTCGGTGCGCACACGCATCGAGAAGGCGTTGAAATCGGGCTTGTTGGTGGTGATGTTGATCACGCCGGCCGAGGTGGTCAGGCCGAACAGTGTGCCCTGTGGCCCTTTGAGCACTTCGACCCGGGCGACGTCGAACAGATTGGCGATGTTGGCATTGCCCTGGCTGACCTGATCGACCACCAGCCCGACCGAAGGCACGGCGCCTGCCGAAAACGTCTGCGTGCCAATGCCGCGGATGGTGCCGCCACCGCCCGCCGTCTGGCCCGGTGCGCTGTTGATTTCGAGGCTGGGCGCGATGCGCGACAAGTCGCCGACGGTGTCGATCTGTTCGCGTTCAAGCTGCGCGGCGTCGGCCACGGTGATCGAGATTGGCACTTCGGTCACTTTTTCGGCGCGGCGCTGCGCGGTGACGATGATTTCGCCCGGCGCCGGGTCGCTGGCGGTGGTGGTGGTGGCCGCATCGGCGGCCAGCGCCGGGGCGGACATCACCGCCAGCGCGATCGTCGCGCTGCTGATGAGCAGACGGGCATGCTTGTGAATGGACATGGGTACTCTCCCTTTTTGAAGATGCTTTCCGTCGGTCGGACCCGGCATCAGCATCCGTTGGTTTGGTCGGTGGTTGGGGTCAGGTTTCGGCAATGACCGGGTTGGTCAGCGTGCCGATCGTGCCGATCGATACGGTGACGGTGTCCCCGGGATGGAGGTAAAGCGGCGGGTTGCGCTTGTCGCCGACGCCGCCGGGGGTGCCGGTGGCGATCACATCGCCCGGCGCCAGCTCGGTGAAGGTGGAGCAATAGGCGATGACCGTGGGGATATCCCAGATCAGGTCGCTGATCGGCTGATCCTGCACGAGCTGGCCATTGACGCGGGTCTGCACGCGCTGGCTGCCCAGGTCGGCCACTTCGTCGGGGGTGACCAGCGCCGGGCCGAAACCGCCGGTGCCGGGCCAGGTCTTGCCCGGCGTGAACTGGATGTTGTGGCGTTGCCAGTCGCGAATCGACCCGTCGTTGAACGGGGCAAACCCGGCCACATGCTCCCAGGCATCTGCGGCCTTGATGCGGCGCCCGCCTTTGCCGATCACCACGGCCAGTTCGCCTTCATAGTCGAACCGCGCGGTTTCGGGCGGGTGGATCAGCGCGGCGCCGTCGGCAACCAGCGAATCCGCCCAGCGATGGAAAATCGCCGGGTGTTCCTTTTGTTCGCGCCCGGTTTCGGCGACGTGCGTGGCATAGTTCAGCCCGACGCACAGGATCTTGCCCGGATTGGGGATTACCGGCAGCAGCGTGACCGCTGCCAACGCCAGTTCGGGGCCGGTTGCATCATCGGGCAGGCCAGCCGCGATGGCGGCCTTCAGATCGGCGGCATGGGCGCCGAGGTCGGTGACGGTCGTGCCGTCGAGGCGGCCCCATGAGGCGCTGCGGTCCGGGCGAAGAAAGGAAATGAAACGCATGAATCAGGCTCCCACTGGCAGGGTTATCGGCGCGGGTTGCCATTCCCGGCGAAAACGGAATGTCTCCTCGGCAACGCGCAAACCTGCGAAGTCCTTGTCGGACACGCCCCATTGGTCAATCCGCTTGTCAGGCCAGGTCCAGTCATCGGGTTCGCCCGCGCGATAATCGTCGGGCACTTTTTCGACGGCGGTCGAATATTCGATCACCGGGCCGAACGGCGCGATGTAATAGGCATAGACATTGTCGCCCGGCCCATGCCGACCGGGGCCCCAGGCGGGGGCAAAACCATGGTCGCGCATGTTGCCGATGCCGCGCATCACCGCATCGAGATCGTCCATTTCAAATGCGATATGGTTCAGGCTGGAAAACCCGGCGCGGGCAAACGCGGTGGAATGGTGCGCGGTGTTGCAGCGTACGAAGACCATGCCGCGCGTGCGGTCCGACACGCGGAAACCCAGCACCTGTTCGGCCAGATTCCCGCTGTTTTCGGCATCGGCGGCGTTGAACACCACGTGTGTCAGCTTGACCGGCATGACCCGGCGGCTGGCTTTGGCGTGGCCCGCGATGGTTTCGACCTCGGCGGCGCCGACCAGGAAGCGCAGAATCTCGCCCTCGGCCAGTTCGACCACGATCCCTGCGCCACCACCCGGATCGGACGAGGTGCAAGTGGCCGCGTTGAGCCCGTGCGCGGCGGCCGCGCGCGCCACGTGGTCCAGACGATCGGGCGAACAGACGAACGTGGTCGAGCGCACGAAGCGGTCGGCGTTTTCGGACAGGCTGACCAGATAGGGATAGGATCCGCTGCCGCGCAGATACCAGGTGTCGCCATGCTGCCCGCCGTCGGCAAGTCCCCACACGTCGATCATCCAGCGATGCGCCTCGGCGGCGCTGGGCAGCGCCAGTTCGATGCTGCGCAAGTTCATCATGCTGTCGCTCCCGCTGCAAATCCGGCGGCCACAATTCCGGCGATGGCGGCGGTCGCGTCGGCCGGGCCGGTGTCGCCCGAAATGCCCACC
Organism: Novosphingobium sp. FSW06-99; assembly: GCF_001519065.1. GTDB lineage: Bacteria > Pseudomonadota > Alphaproteobacteria > Sphingomonadales > Sphingomonadaceae > Novosphingobium. The sequence continues at coordinate 227,236 of NZ_KQ954256.1, read as the reverse complement.
GCGCCGATCACCGCGCCATCGCCATCGCGCACCAGCATGCCGCCGGGCGACAGCGCCAGGCCGCCATCGAACACGCCGACCAGACTGGCATAAAACACCGGATTGCCTTTGGCCCGTTCGGCGATGGCGGCGGTGTCGTCACCCATTGCCAGCGCGCCGTGCGCCTTGGCCCGGGCAATCGTCTCGCGCCCGAAACTGGCGCCGTCTTCGCGCGCCAGAGCCACCGCATGCCCCCCGGCATCGAGCACCACCACGGCCAGCGGCTTGAGCGCGCTGGCACGGGCATGGGCCAGCGCGGCGGTGATGATGGCCTGGGCCGAGGCGAGCGTGATCATGCGACAGTCTCCGCCATCAGGCCAAGCGCGGCGGTGTGTGCCGCGATCAGCGCGGCGGGTGTACCGGTGCCGAACACATAGTGATCGGGGCGCACCAGCACCGCCGGGGCATTTCGTGCGGCCAGCCATTGGACCACGGCCCCGGCATCGTCCAACAGGGTTGCATCGACGGTGGTGATACCTGCGGCCGGGGGGACGGTGGCGGCGGCAAACAGCCGCCAGCCTTGCCCGGTGGCGTCATCAAGCTTGCGCCCGTCGGCCAGCACCGGCTGGATGAAGCGTTCGCCCGCGCCCGCGCTGCCGGTCAGCACCACGCCGTGGCTGATCGGCGGCACCAGATCGGCGGCGGTCTGGGGCGTCCCGGCCTGGGCCGCGGCGCGCGCCACCATCTCGGCATCGCGCGCGGCGGCCTTGGCGGGATCGAGTTCGCAGATATAGCGCCCCGTCGCGACCGCCGCGCCGATCACCGCGCGCACATGCGGATCGCGTTCGCCCTGGTAGGTATCGAGAATGGCCGCATTGGCGCCGTCCTGCACGATCGCCGCCATCTTCCACGCCAGATTGGCCACATCGCGCAGTCCATGGCACATGCCCTGGCCAAAGAACGGTGGGGTCTGGTGCGCGGCGTCGCCCGCCAGAAACACCCGGCCCTGTTGCCAGCGGTGCGCCACCAGCCCGTGAAAGCGATACGTCGCCGAACGCACGATGGTGTGCGGCACTTCGCCGACATAGGGCTTGAGCAGTTCGGCAACCCGGTCGGGCGCCATCATCGCCGCATCGTCTTCGCCGGGCAGCAGCATCAGTTCCCAGCGGCGATGGTTGCCCCGGCCCGGCACCACCGTCGCGGGGCGACGGGGATCGCACATCATCACCGACAGGCGTTGCAGATCCGCCTCGGGCGGCACCCCGGCAATCGCGGGGAACGCCACCGGCCCATCGACATGCGCGTCGACCACCAGCCAGGGTTCCTCGAAATCGAGATCGTCGAGCGTGATCCCCAGCGCCTTGCGCACCGGGCTGCGCGACCCATCGCAGGCAATCGCCCAGCGCGCGGTGACGGTGTGCGCCGTGCCGTCCTGATCGAACCCGACGCGCACGCCGTGTTCGTCCTGATCGATCGCGGCGAATTCCGCACCCAGTTTGAGCGAAACATGCGCAAAGGCCGCAAAGCCTGCGCGCAGATGCGTTTCAAGTTCGGGCTGATAGAAGAACCAGTCGTTCGACCAGCCGAACGGGCGCGCCAGCCCGACCGTGCCCATATAGCGGATGGCCTGGTGATCCGCGCCAACATGCAGGTGCCCGTCGGTATCGATCATATCGGGCAGCACTCGGTCGATCACGCCGGCGGTCTGGAACAGCCGCATCATCTCGTGATCGAGGTGCACCGCGCGCGGCAGCGGATAATGCGTCAGTTCCTGTTCGAGCACGACGACCGACAGCCCGGCCTTGCCAAGCAGGCAGGCGGCCAGCGCGCCGACCGGGCCACAGCCGATAATCGCAACGTCATAGGCAGGACTTGTGGACATCATCGATCCTCAACCTGCCGCCGCCGGGGTCGTTTCGGGCAAAGTCAGCTTGTGAAACGCCCCTCCCAGCATGATCGCGCTCAGGCGGTCCTTATCCTGCAAAACGGTCACATCGGTGGTGGGATCGCCATCGACCAGCAGCAGGTCGGCCAGCCAGCCCGCGCGGATTTCGCCGACTTTTGCCCCGGTCAGTTGCCCGCCCAGGCTGGTCGCGGCGGCCAGCGCCTCGATCGGGGAATAGCCGAAATGATCGACGAAATGCGCCAGATCACGCGCATTGCGGCCGATCGGATTGAACGGAAAGCCATAGTCGCCGCCGATCAGCACGCGCAGGCCCGCATCCTTCAGCCGGGGCACCAGCGCGCATTCGAGCGCCATGCGCTCGGCGGCGGAATGCTTCATGCCGCTCATGTCGATATGCGGCGGTGGGCTCGCTTCGAGCGCGGCGACCGACACGCCGCAGCCGGGGCCATAGAACACGCTGTCCTTCAGCCCGGCGAGGCGTTCGACCATCGCATCGCTGATATAGCTCATGTGATAGATGATCCGCGCGCCGGCGCGCAGCGCCAGATCGACCGCTTCATCGGTATAGGCATGGCAGGTGATGGTCAGGTCATGCGCCTGCGCCGCCTCGCGCGCGGCATCCATTTCTTCGGGTGTGTAGTTGATTTCGGTGTGGCTGTTCGGTTTCAGCGCGGATTCGCCCGACACCACCAGCTTGACCGTCTTTACCCCTTGGTCGGCGCAATAGGCCATGAAGGCGCGCATCGCGTCGGGCCCGCGCCCATTGAACACGTCGCCGGTGTCGATGCCATCGCCTTCGGGGCTGCGTTCGAGCGTCGACGGGATCAGCCGGGGGCCGGGCGTTTCGCCCGCCGCGATGCGCGCCGCCAGCCGGGTTTCGATGCCATCGCCCAGTGCCCCGCCAGACCACAGGCTGGTAAAGCCATGATCGAGCAGCACACGCGCGTTGCGCGTGGCGGCCACTTCCAGTTCGTCGGGGGGCAGGATGAACGCGTGATAGATCTTTTCGACCGACGACCCCCAGGTCAGGTGCGTGTGGGCATCGATCATGCCGGGCATCAGCGTGCGGCCATCGCCGTCGATCACGTGCGTGTGCGCTGCGGGTGCGATGGTTGCGGGATCATAGGCAACTTGCGCGATGGTATCGCCATCGACCAGCACGCTGCCGGGGCGGGGCGCATTGGCCGTGCCGTCGAAAATCCGCACGTTGGTGAACAGCGTGGTCACGCGAGGTCTCTCCCGTTTTGCATTCTTGTTGGGGGTGTTTTACGCCTGTTTCAGGCATCGCGTAAAATATGCGATTTTGCGCTTACCATAGGCCTGGCCTATGGATGATGTTCGATCAGATCCAGCAGCCGGCTGGCCAGCGGGGACAGCCCGCGTGGCTTGTACCAATGGACGCCGACCGAACGGTTGGTCGCCGCTTCGGCCAGCGGGATGGCGCGCAAGGCGCCGTCGCGCAATTCGCTGGCCGCGACATGGATCGGCAGGATGGTCGCGCGCAGGCTTTCACGCACGATCGCCTTCATCGCCAGCAGCGAATCACAGCGCACCACATCGCGCGGAATGCCAACCCCCGCGGCCAGGAACAGCGCCTCGATCTGGCGGCGGAACCCGCCTTCGGCTTCGGGCAGGACCCAGCGCAGGCCTTCGGTCTGGCTCAGCGAGATCGGGCTGTCGGACAAGGGGTGCTCTGCGGCAACCAGCAGCGCAAACGGATCGTGGCGCAACGTGCGTTCGGCGATATCGAGCGCGGGTTCCTCGATCGCGGTGGTCACGAACGCCAGCTCGATCTCGCCAGAGCGCAACATGTCGGTCAATTCGCTGTCGGACCGCACGATCAGCGACAGCGAGACGTGCGCCAGTTCGCGATCCAGACCGGCAACCCCGGTGGGCAGCATGCTGACCAGCGCGCCGGGGGTGCCCCCCACGCGCAATGCGCCGACCCCACCTTCGCGCACGGCGGCCACGTCGGCCTCTGCATCGCGCAGCAGGTGGTCGAGGTTTTGCGCGCGGATGCGCAAGGCTTCGCCCGCCGGGGTCAGCACCACGCCCGCGCGCGTGCGTTCGAACAGCACCACGCCCAGCCGTGATTCCAGCCCGGCGATCGCGGCGGATACCGACGGTTGCGAAATGTTCAATGCACGTGCTGCGCCGCTGATCGAGCCAGCGACGCAAACTTCGTGAAACATGCGCAAGGCGCGAGGATCGATCATCGCGCCCGTCGTAGCGCTATTTCCCTGCGCCCTCCAGTGTGACCGGGCCGATCAGCCCCGCCGGGCGCAACGGCGCATCGGCGCGATAGGTGGGCAGCGAGGTCCACGCGACTTTGCTGACCCCGGGCGCGGCATCGCCGATCAGGCGATTGACCCACAACGTCGCGACCCGCAGTTCCAGCGCATTGGTGCCGGGATGCAGCGCGGCGCCGATATCGATCCGAAACGGTGCGTGCCAGACCGTGCCGACGACCCTGCCATTGACCACCACTTCGGCCATTTCGCGCACATCGCCCAGATTGAGCCACAGCGGCCGGCCCGGTTGCCAGCCGCGCGGGGCAACCAGATCGCGGGTATACGTGGCCACCCCGGCGAAATGGCTGATGCCGAAATCGGCATTGGCATTTAGCGGGGCAAGCGGCGCCAGCGTGGCCGTGGCGGGCGCGCCGCGTCCGGGTTGAAACGCCACGCGCCACGCGCCGTCGAGGCTGGCCAGTGCGCGCGGTTGCACCACCGGCACCACGGCCTGATCGGGCCCGGCGCGGCGGAACACCACATGCACCGATTCTTCGCCGGTCAGCGCCAGGGGCACCACGGTATCGCCGCCTTCGGTGCGATAGCTGACCGGTTCGCTGCGCCCGGTTTCGGCATGCCACAGTTCGGGCACTTTGCCGGTTATGCGAAAGCGCGCCTCGAATGTCTGCGCGTGCTGCTGGCGGTTGACCACGAACCAGTCGTCGCCGCCTGCCCAGTGGCGATGAACAAAGCCCACGTCCGCCCGGCCAGACACTGCCAGATCGGGCGCCACGCCCAGCGCGGCCAGCCCGCTTTCTGCATCGGCGGCGACCACCACGCGGCCGGTGCCGACTGTGGTGACGCTGCCCTGCGCGTCGCCGGCGGGCCACAGCCGGGCCACCAGCGCGGCATAACGCGCCGCATCGGCCCCCGCCAGCCCCGGGTCGCCGACCGGCGGATGGCCGATCACGCGTGCGCCATGATCGACCAGCGCGGCAAGACGTTCGAGCGCGATCAGCGACATGTGGCGGCTGCTGCCCCCCAGATAGAGCGCGCGATAGCGCGCGCCGCCCGGCGTGGACAGCGTGTCGCCATCATTCGTCAGCACGTGCAACAGGGCATCGGCGTTGACGAAGTCATAGCCATGGGTGACCGGCGCATCGGCCACCGGTGTTTCCCCGTAAAGCCCGGTCAGCGGCGCCTCTTCGCCATAGAAATAGCCCAGATCGGCAACAAAGTGCCCCTGTTGCAGCATCAGCGCATTGCGCGACATATAGTCGACCCAGGCGCGCGCCAGCGGCGCCCAGGCTTCGTGACGGTTGAAGAACTGGCCAAAGATCATCAGCGACAGGCCGGGCTGCTTGTCATCGACCGGCTGGTGCGCGCTTTCGTGCACCACCGGGCGGTTCACCCCGCTGAGGAATTCGGTGTCGATCACATGCTTGAGCGTGCGCGGGCTGTCGGCCCAATAGCTGAGCGCCGATGTCATCGATTCGGCGGCGACCAGGTTCTGGCCATAGACATGCGCCACGCTGGCCGCACCGCGCATGTCGGCAAGATAACTGGGGTTGGGCGCGCTGCCTTGGGGATATGTCCATAGCGCCGACATCGGAATATCGGCGTGCGATCGCATCGCCATGTCGTCGCCCAGCGAGGGGCGCTTGTCCTCCAGCGCCTCGCCATAGAGCTTCAGCCCGTTGTCATGCGCCACGCGCGCGATCGTGCCATAGTGGGCAGAGGCCATCAGGTCGGCCAGCGTACGGCGCCAGTCGAACAGGAACCGGTCGGTATCGGCGCGCGATCCGATCAGCACCCCGGTGAGCGCAGGCAGCCATGGCGTCGCGTCATAGCCGCGCCGTTCGCGAAAGGCGTCGAGCATGCGCGGCGTCCAGTTGGCCGCGCCAACTTCGATCGAATCGTTGAGCAGCGCGGTCACGCCATGCGCGCCGAACAGGCCTGGGCCCGCCGCATCGCGCACCATGCCGAGGTAATGGGTGATATAGCGTTCGACCGCAGCGGGATCGAACTTGTCGACTTCCAGCCCGGTTGCTTCGGCAGGTGCCGGGTGGTTGGTGGTGCCCAGCAGCGAATGGCCCAGCCGGATCACCTGCCAGTTCCACCCCGCGGGCAAGGCCGGGGCGGTCCAGTCGAGATGCCCGTCGGGGGCCAGTTTCGCGGTCAGGTCAATCACTTCGGCGGGCTTTGCCCCCGCTGCATGGTCGTCGGGCGCGGCCAGCGTGTAATAGTCCATGGTCAGCGCAAACCCGGCCTTGGTTTCGAACCGGTCGACCGCCGGACTGGCATCGAGCGCAAACTGGCGCAGATCCCACGGCGGGGTCGCTGCGCCTTGCGGCGGGCCGAACAGTGTGGGCATCACGATGCCCGGCGCGGGCGCGCCCATGTTGGCCATCACCATCGCCTTTGGCCGCAGCACCAGCCGGAATTGCCGCGCGGTGACCGGGGCAAAGCTGACCGTGGTGGGCACGTCGGACACCGGCACATCGGCGACCGCGCGCCAGGTCTGACCATCATCGCTGGCCTCGATCACCGGGGCGACCAGCGCGCCGCCGAACATCATGCTTGCATGGGCGATGAACACATGCGCCGAACGCACCGTCTGCGCGGTGGGCCACGACAGGATCACCGTCGCCGGGGTGCCATCGGCGGGATGCGCGATCGACAGGCCCTGGCCAAGATCCGCCCCGGCAAGCCTTGTGGCATCGAGCGGCTGCCCGCCGCCGGTTGTGGCGCTTGGTCTAATCAGCGCGGCTTCGTGCACCGGCACTGCCAGCACGGCCACATCGCCATAATCGTGCGGCGGCGCAGATGGCTTGCCGGTCGAAACCGCATCGGCCAGCCCGGGTTGGTACGCTATCGTCTGGAACGGGCCGGTGATGCCCGGCGGCGGGGCCAGCGGGGCACTGGCGCGCTGTCCGGGCGCCAGCCGGATCGTGCTCCACACCAGTTTCTTCAGTCCGTCTTCGGGGGTGACCCAGGGTCCGCCGGTTTCGCTCCAGCCGGGCGACGAGGCAACCGCCAGTTCCATCCCGCGCCGGTCTGCCTCGGTCACCGCAAAGTGGAAGGCATCCTTCCATTCCGGGGTCATATAGACCAGCCGCCGGTCGACAATCTGCGGGGTTTGCAGGTTGACATCGAACACGTGCACGCCGCCGATGCCCACCGCCTGCATCCAGGCCAGATCCTTGGCGATCCCGTCCTTGGTGATGTTGCCGTTCATCCAGTGCCACCACACACGCGGGCGCGCGCTATTGGGCGGGTCGCGGAACTGGTCGGCCAGATCATCGGCGCGCGCCATAGTCAGCGGCATCAGCGCGCAAGCCGCCAAAGCGGCGAGTTTCAGGCGGCGATGTTTCATGATTCTCTCCCGATTCTGTTTGTTTTTCAGACGATTCCTGCACCCAGGCCGACCGGTTTGCGCATCTGCGCCTTGCGCGCGCGGTATTGGCTGGCGCGATAGACCGCGATCGGATCAAACGCCCCGCCCGCCTCGACGCGCGCTTTGGCCAGGATCGGCGCGACATCGATGCCATAGGCGCGGCGCAGCGCCTGAAACGCCATCATCGTGTCGTTGTCGGCTTGCGCGGCGTGCAGCGCGGGGCGGTCGACCAGGCTGGCCTTGGCAAAGCACTGGGCAATCGCCTCGGCGCTCGACAGCATCGATTCGATCGGGTCGGTCACATTGTGCGACTGGTCGATCATATAACTGGGGTTGAACCCGTCTCGCGGGTTCTGCTCGGCCTCGATCAGTTCGTTGAACACCAGGAATAGCTGGTGCGGGTTGATGCTGCCCGAATCGAGATCGTCGTCGCCATATTTGCTGTCGTTGAAATGGAACCCGCCCAGCTTGCCAAAGCGGTGCAGTCGCGCGACGATCTGTTCGATGTTCACATTGGGCGCATGATGTCCCAGATCGACCAGGCATTTCGCCTTTGGCCCCAGTTCCTGTGCGGCGAGGATCGAGGACCCCCAGTCGGAGATCACCGTCGAATAGAACGCCGGTTCAAACATCTTGTGTTCCAGCAGCATCCGCCAGCCCTCGGGCAGGGCGGCATGGATCTGCGATGCCCCGTCGAGATAGCGGTCGAGGCTGCGCGCGAAATCCTGCTGCCCCGGAAAATTGGTGCCGTCGCCGACCCACACGGTCAGGTCGGTCGATCCCAGTTGCACGCCGATTTCGATGCATTCGATGTTGTGATCGACCGCCTGCTGGCGCGTGGCGGCATCCTGCGCCGACAGCGAGCCATTGGCATACGTGCGCGCCTGCCCCGGCTGATCCTGAAAAGTGTTGGAATTGACCGCGTCCCAGCCCAGCCCAAGCTCTGCCGCCTCTTCACGCAGCGCCTTGTAATCGCTGACTTTGTCCCATGGGAAATGCGGGGACACGCGTGGCGTGCTGCGGCCGAGCTGGTTGATGACGGCGCAATCTTCCAGCTTTTCGTGGATATTGGTCGGCTCGCCGGGAATCGGGAACTTGGCAAAGCGGGTGCCCCCGCGCCCCGCGCCCCAACTGGGCACGGCCACGCTGAAACCGGCCACGCGCGCCTTGATCGCATCGATATCGACGCCGCCGCGCGCCAGTTTGCGCCCCAGCGCGGCGTAGTCATCCTCCAGCGCATCGGCATGGGCGCGGTTGTGTTCGGCAATCAGGTCGGCGGAAACGGGGAGAGTCATTGTGCATCCTTTCGCGCCAGGAACCCTTGCATGCCGAGCCAGGCGATGAATTCGTCGAGCACCAGCGTGGTGGTGGTGCCGGGCACGCCCAGACCAAAGCCGTGGCTGCCCTTCTGATAGCCATGGATTTCCACCGGACGCCTGGCGGCCAGCCACGCTTCGGCGATGGGAAAGCCGCGATGGGGGAACAACGGATCGTCGAGCGCGATCGCGTCGAACATTGGCGGTGCGGCGGCGGGCACGTCGATCCGCGCCTGCGGGCCATAGATATACCCGAAAAACGCCGGACCCTGGCCCGGCCCGGCGGCCAGCACGGTCGACAGCGCGGTCATCGCCCCGGCGGAAAACCCGATCATGCCGATGCGTGCCGGGGCGATGCCCCATTTCGCCGCGTTGGCGCGCACCAGCGCGAGCGCGGCCAGACCGTCCTCGGTGGCCAACGGATCGGTCAGCGTCGGCATTGCGTCAGGATCGGCCAGGCCCGCCGACAGCTTTTGCCAGATATATGCCCCCGCCGTTTTTTCATCGGGCGGGGTGGGCAACAACCGGTATTTGAGCACAAATGCGGCAATCCCGCGCTCGGCCAGTGCATGTGCCACCTGCCACCCTTCGTGGCTCATCGACAGGCCCATGAAGGCACCGCCGGGCGCAACGATCACTGCCGCACCGGTCGCCTTGGCCGGGTCGGGCAGCACCGGGGTGAGTGTCGGGCGCGTGACATTGCGCACGTTGTAATCTCGCCCGAAATACAACGACCAGTTCTCGCCGGCCACGCTGCCCGGCGTCTTGTCGCCATAAAGAGCGATCGCGCCCGGCTCGGCTGGTGCCTGGGCCGCCACCGCCGCCGGCATGTCGGCAGGCTGGGCTTGCGCCGCAACCGCCGTTGCCACACTCGCCAGACCGGTCAGCAATCCCGCCATTCGGCGATGGTTGGCTGTCATCGTATTCCCCTCCCAGTTGGCTTTCAGCGCGTGAAAGACTGCACATTCCCGGCATCGACATTGATCATGTTGCCCGTCGATTTGGCCGAGGCGTCGCTGCCAAGAAAATACGTCGCCTCGGCAATGTCTTCGGGCAGGACATCGCGTTTGAGCAAGGACCGGTTGCGATAGTGCGCTTCCAGTTCGGCGCCCGGATCTATGCCGTGGGTGCCCGCGCGTTCCTTACGCCAGTCGCCATCCCAGATGCGGCTGCCGCGAATGACCGCATCGGGGTTGACCACGTTGACGCGGATGCCGTGCGGCGCGCCTTCGAGCGCCAGACAGCGCGCCAGATGGTTGGCCGCCGCCTTGGCACTGGCATAGGCCGAAGCGCCGGCTGCCGCCGCGACACCGTTTTTCGAGCCGATGAACACGATCGCGCTGCCGCCCTGCTGGTTCATGCCCTTGAGCAGCGGCCAGGCCGCGCGCGCGGTCAGGAAATAGCCCTCGGCCAGCACGTCGTAATTCTTGCGCCACAGCGCCACGGTGGTGTCCTCGATCGGCGCCGACGAGGCAATCCCGGCATTGGCGACCAGCACGTCGAGCCCGCCGAATTCGCGCGCTGCCACATCGAACGCGGCCTTGACCTGGTCTTCGCTGGTGACATCGCACACCGCCGCGCGCACCACGTCTTTGCCATACTGCCTGGCAAAGCCCGCGCGCACCTCTTCCAGCGCGGCGCCATCGCGGTCGGCCAGCACGACACAGGCACCATCGCGCAGGAAGCGCGCCGCCGTCGCCGCGCCGATCCCGCCGGCGCCGCCGGTGACCAGCACGATCCGGCCGACTTGCGCGCGGGGCGCAGGCATGCGTTGCAGCTTGGCCTCTTCAAGCAGCCAGTATTCGATATCGAAGGCTTCCTGTTCGTCGAGCGCGATATAGTCGCCGATCGCTTCTGCCCCGCGCATCACGTTGATCGCGTTGCCATAGAATTCACCGGCCAGCCGCGCGGTGGTCTTGTCGGTGGCAAAGGTGATCCGGCCGACGCCCGGCACCAGCACGACCACCGGATTGGCATCGCGCATCGCCGGGCTGCTGGCGCGTTTGCAGCGTTCGTAATAGGCGGCATACATCGCGCGATAGGCGCTGATCTGTTCGGCCAGCCAGGCATCGTCGGCCAGGCGCGCGGGATCGAGCGTCAGCGGCGCGATCTTGGTGCGCAGGAAATGGTCGGGGCACGATGTGCCCAGCGCGGCCAGCCGCGTGAAGTCGGCGGACCCGGTGAATTCCAGCGCTTCGGCATCGTCGGACCAATGCCCCACCTTGCGCCGGGCGCCGGTCATCAGCGCGCGCAGGCGCGGCATCAGATCGGCGGCAATCGCTGCACGGTCGGGGTGGGGTGCGACGATCTGGCCGCCAAACGCGGGTTTGCCGGCCATCTTGGCGTTGAGATAGCGCGCGGCGTCGGCAATCAGCGCGACGGTGTGTTCATAACAACCTTCGGCGCTGTCGCCCCAGCAGATGATCCCGTGGCCCGCCAGCATCACGCCCTCTATGCCGGGGTTGGCCGCGACATAATCGCGCAGCATCACGCCCAGCGTATAGCCGGGCCGTTTCCATCCCAGCCAGCCGATCCGCCCGCCCCAGATGTCCTGCGTCGCGGCCTCACCGCCCGACGATGCGGCCAGCGCGATGATCGCATCGGGGTGGACATGGTCGACATGGGCATAAGGCAGCAGCGCATGCAGCGGCGTGTCGATGCTGGCCGCGCGACCGTTCAGGTTGAACGTGCAATGTGGCAGAAACCCGACCATCTTGTCGTCATCGTCGGGCCCGGCATAGTGCGTTTCGAGCGCGAGCAGTTTCGCCTGATAGAGCGTGGCAAACCCGTCCAGTTTCATCGAGCCGATATCGCCGCCCGATCCCTTGACCCACAGCACTTCGACCGCATCGCCGGTCAGCGGATCGGTGGCCGACAGCTTGGCCGAAGTGTTGCCGCCGCCGAAATTGGTGACCGTCAGGTCCGATCCGAGCAAGTTGGAACGATAGAGCAAGGCCTGTTCCGGGCTGAGCGTTGCGGCATGCGCCTGGTCCCAGCGGCTGTGCGGCACGGCAAACGGAATTGCGGCGGCCTGGTCGAGAATGAGGGCAGACACGGGAATCTCCGATCAATGCTGATTTGCGTTGCCCCTAGCAAAATGGCATTGCATTGGCAATCGGAGTTGATAGTATTCAATCATAAACAATCAAGTTCGCTAATGCAGCATGATCATCGGAGAGGTTCCCCTGACGTCGATTCCAGCCTCTGCTGCCGATCCCCGCGCGCTGGTTGTCGTGGTCGACTTGGGCAAGACGCTGGCCAAAGTGTCATTGTGGTCGGCCGACGGTACGTGCCTTGACCGCCATGCGCGGCCCAACACGCGCCTTGCTCAAGACGGGATCGCGCGGCTCGATGCGGGCGGTATCGCGGCATGGCTGGAGACGGTGCTGGCCACCTGGCGTGATCGGCCGATTGGCGCGATCGTGCCGGTCGGCCACGGCGCGGGGGCGGCGGCGCTGGTGGATGATGCGCTGGCCTTTGCGCCGTTTGATTACGAGGCCGATCCGCCGGCCGACCTGATGCGCCAATACCGTGCGTTACGCGCGCCGTTTGCGCAGACCGGCTCGCCCGCGCTGCCGCAGGGCCTCAATCTGGGCGCGCATCTGTGGTGGATGGATCATGTCCATGGCGCCGCGATGGCGCGCGCCACGCTGGTGCCCTGGGCGCAATACTGGGCGTGGTGGCTGTCGGGGGTCGCGGTCAGCGAAGTGACCAGTTTGGGCTGCCACACCGATCTGTGGAACCCGGCGGCGGGGGATTTTTCGACTTTGGCGCATGATCGTGGCTGGGCCGCGCGGTTTGCGCGCGTGGTTCCGGCGGCGCACGTGATCGGCACGCTGCGCCCCGATCTGGCCGCGCGCACCGGTCTGTCGCCGCAGATCCGCGTGCTGGCGGGGCTGCACGATTCGAACGCCGCGCTGCACGCCGCGCGCGGGTTTGCATCAGTGGGGGCGGGGTCTGCCACCGTGCTGTCGACCGGCACCTGGTTCATCGCCATGCGCACCGGGGCCGATCCGGCCGATCTGGCCGCCTTGCCCGAGGCGCGCGATTGTCTGGTCAATGTCGATTGCGCGGGCGATCCGGTGCCCTCGGCCCGGTTCATGGGCGGGCGCGAGATCGAAAGCCTGATCGAAATCGACACGCGCCGCGTCGATATCCGCCCCGATCAGCCGCACCTGATCGCCGCCGTGCCGCGCGTGCTGGCCAGGGGTGCAATGCATCTGCCGACGCTGGCGCCGGGGTGCGGCCCGTTTCCCGATCAGGCCGGGTGCTGGATCAACCAGCCCGGCGACTGGTACGAACGGCGCGCGGCGGCGTGTCTCTATGCCGCGCTGCTCGCCGATGTCGCGCTCGGGCTGGTCGGTGCGCGGGGCACGCTGCTGGTCGAAGGACGTTTTGCCCGTGCCGAAGTGTTCGTGCGCGCGCTGGCCAGCCTGCGCCCTGATCTGGCGGTCCATGTCGCGCATGCCGATACCGACGTGTCGTTCGGCGCCTTGCGACTGGTCGATCCGGGGTTGGCGCCGCCGGGCGGGCTGGCGCGGGTCATTCCGCTTGACGTTGATCTTTCCGGGTACAGAAAGGCGTGGACCGCCGAAGTGGCGGCCCGGAAGGATGCCCGATGATCATCGCCTCGATTCCCGATTTCCGTGAAGCCTCGCGCCGCCGCACCCCGCATTTCCTGTTCGAATATATCGATGGCGGCAGCTATGCCGAAGTCACACTGCGCCGCAATGTGGCCGATCTCGAAGCGATCGCGCTGCGCCAGCGGGTGTTGCGCGATATTTCGCAGATCGACCTTTCGACCGAACTGTTCGGGGTGAAACAGGCGCTGCCGGTGGTGCTGGCGCCAGTCGGGCTGGCCGGGTTGAACGCGCGGCGCGGCGAAGTGCAGGCGGTGCGCGCGGCCAATGCGGCGGGCGTGCCGTTCACGCTGTCGACGGTGTCGGTCTGCCCGATTGCCGAAGTTGCGGCGGCGTCGGACCGGCCGTTCTGGTTTCAGCTCTACATGATCCGCGACCGCGTGTTCATGAAAGACCTGCTTGCGCAGGCGCGCGCGGCGGGGTGCAGCGCGCTGGTGTTCACCGTCGATCTGCCGGTGCCGGGCAGCCGCTATCGCGATGTGCGGTCGGGACTGGCGGGTGCGCCGGGCATGTGGGGCGACATGCGGCGCCTGATCCAGGGGGCGATGCGCCCCGGCTGGGCGTGGGATGTGGGCCTGTTCGGGCGGCCGCATCACCTGGGAAATGTCGTGCCGGTGCTCAAGGGCAAGACCGGCCTCAACGATTTCATGGCGTGGATGGGGCGCAATTTCGATCCCACGATCACCTGGGCCGATCTCGATTTCATCCGTGCCGAATGGGATGGGCCGCTGATCATCAAGGGCATCCTCGATCCCGAAGATGCGCGCCAGGCGGCCGATCGGGGCGCCGACGGGATTGTCGTGTCGAACCATGGCGGGCGACAGCTCGACGGCGTGCTGTCGTCGGCGCGCGCCCTGCCGCCGATCGCCGATGCAGTCGGTCACCGCTTGACGGTGCTGGCCGATGGCGGGGTCCGTTCGGGGCTCGATGTCGCGCGGATGCTGGCGCTGGGCGCGCGCGGGGTCATGCTCGGGCGCGCCTGGGCCTATGCGCTGGGCGCCGATGGCGAGGCCGGGGTGGCCAAAATGCTGAAACTGATCGCCGCCGAACTGCGGGTGGCGATGGCGCTGGGCGGGTTTACGCGGATTGATCAGATCGACCGGTCCGCGCTGGCCGCGCCATAAATCGGACCTGGGGGAGAGCACAACAATCATGGTACCCAATCCCGCACTCGGCGTGGTGTTTCACTGGATCGGCGGTTTTTCCTCGGCCAGTTTCTATGTCCCCTACAAACGCATCCGGCTGTGGTCGTGGGAAGTGTTCTGGCTTGCCGGAGGCCTGTTCAGTTGGCTGATCGCGCCATGGGTCATGGCCTTTGCGCGCACGCCCGATCTGATTGGCGTGCTGGCCGGCGTGCCGCACCAGACGCTGTTCTGGTGCTGGTTCTGGGGCGTGATGTGGGGGTTTGGCGGGCTGACCTTCGGGTTGACCATGCGCTATCTCGGGCTGTCGCTGGGCATGGCGGTGGCGCTGGGGCTGACCACGGTGATCGGAACGTTGGGGCCGCCGATCTTCCACGGCACGATCGGCGCGATTGCGGGCAAGACCAGCGGGCAACTGACCCTGGCGGGCATCGTCGTGACGCTGATCGGCATTGTCGTGGTGGCCCGCGCCGGGCAGGCCAAGGCGCGCGAAATCGGCGAACGGGGGGACAAAAGCGAATTCAACGTGGTCAAGGGCCTGCTGATCGCGGTGTTTTCGGGCGTGATGTCGGGGTGTTTTGCCTGGGGGCTCGATGCCGGGCAACCGATCCGCGATCTGGCGCTCAAGGCCGGGACCGATCCTCTGGCGCAAGGATTGCCGGTGCTGTGCGTGGTGCTGGCGGGCGGGTTGACCACCAATCTGGTCTGGTGTGCGATCCTGATCGCGCGCAACCGCAGCGCCGCGCAGTTTTTCGGCGCCACCAATGATCCGGCGGTGGCGCGTGCGCCGCTGGGGCGCAACTGGCTGCTGGCCGCGCTGGGCGGCACGCTGTGGTACGGGCAGTTCTTTTTCTACACCATGGGGGAAAGCCAGATGGGCCGGTTCGGCTTTTCGAGCTGGACCCTGCACATGGCCAGCATCATCCTGTTCTCGACGCTGTGGGGCTTTGCACTGGGCGAATGGGCGCAGGCAAGCGGGCGGACACGGGCGCGGGTATGGACCGGGATCGGCCTGTTGATCGCGGCGACCGTGGTGATCGGCGGGGGCAACATGCTGGCCACCGGTTCGTGATGGCTTTTGACCGTTTGTGGCGGCATAAGGGGGCCCTGAAGAGGGGCCTTGTTACACCACCATGCATGCTACCGAACGCGAGAGGCTGATCCTGGCCGCGCTGGGCCCCAGCGGGTTTGTGACCTATCGTGATCTCGAGGCGCGGCTCGATGCCTCGCCCGCGACCATCCGGCGCGATCTGGCCCGGCTGGAATCGGCGGGGCAGATCGTGCGCGTGCACGGCGGCGCCCGGCTGGTCGAAGGCGGCGAAGGCGCGGCCGATCGCGGACAACGCCTGACCGGCACGCCGTTCGACCTGGCGATCACCCGCAACCTGCCCGCCAAGCGCGCGATCGGGCGCGCCGCTGCCGCCTTGTGCCAGCCGGGCGAGGCGGTGATGATCGATGGCGGCACCACCACGTTCCAGATGTGCCCGCATCTGCAAGGGCTCGATTGCCAGGTGCTGACCAATTCGCTGCATATCGTCGATGCGCTGCTGGCCCAGCCGGGCACGCGCATCCTGGTCCCTTCGGGCGCGGTGTTTCGCGAACAGAACATCATCCTGGCCCCGGCGGGCGAAGATTCGATGCCGCGCTTTCACGCCCCGCGCCTGTTCATGGGCGCAGCCGCGGTGGGCCCGCGCGGTGTGATGCAGCAGGATGTGATCCTTGTCGCCGCCGAACGCCGCCTGCTGACGCGCGCCGACGAAGTGATCCTGCTGGTCGATTCGACCAAATTCGCCTCGTCGTCGGGGGCGATCGTCTGCGGTCTTGACGAAGTCGACGTGCTGGTCACCGATCCCGGGATTACCGAGGCCGACGCCGCGATGGTGCGCGGCGCCGGGGTGCGGCTGATCGTCGCGGAATTATAGGCGCAACAGGCCCCTGATCGCGGCACAGGCATCGGCGTTGAGCGCGACCGCCTCGGCCTCGCTGCCCGCTTCGGTATAGCAGCGCAGTTCGGGCGCGTTGCCCGATCCGCGCAGATGGATCACACCGCCCCCGGCGAAGCGCGTGCGCACCCCGTCGGTCATGTCGATCGCCTGCGCCGCACCTGCAAAGGCGCCAAACAGGCGGGTCTGCAACGCGATCCGGTCGGCCTCGTCACCGGCGGTCAATTGCGCGAACAGGCTGGCGCTCGCCTCTGGCGGGAACGGGGTGATGCGGTCGGAATAGGTATAGCGCGCGGGCAGGCTGGCCAGTTGCGCGGCGACGCCGGGTGCATCGGCGGTCAGCACGATCAGCATCGGCAGCACCGCGTCGCGCGTGGGCAGCGCGCGCGTGGTGCCGGTCTTGCCGGGGATTGCGCTGCCCAGCAGAAAGCCGCCATTGGCTTCATACCCCACCACGCAATCCGCCCCAGCGGCGAGTTCGGCATCCATCGCGCTGATCACATAGGGCGATCCGATCCGCGTGCGCAAAACCCTGGCAAACCGGCCCGATGCCTCGACCGCGCTGTTGCTGCTGACCGGGGTGACCACGCTGGTGGCGCCGACCCCCGCCGCGCACAGGATGCCCAGCACATCGCCGCGCAGCCACTTGCCGGTTTCATCGGCGATCAGCGGTCGATCCGAATCGCCGTCGGTCGATACGATTGCATCGAGTGCGCCCGCCGCCGCCCATTGCCGCGCCAGCACGACATCTTCGGGACGGATTGCCTCGGTATCGACCGGCACGAACACGTCTGATCGGCCCAGCAGTTCGATTTCGGCACCCAGTTCGGTCAGGATCCGCGCCAGGATGTCGCGGCCCACGGCGGAATGCTGATAGACCCCGATCCGCTTGCCGGTCAGCGCGCCGCGCCCGAAATGGTCGATATAGCGCTGCACATAGGCTTTGCCGACATCGGTGACCGGGGGCAGCGCCTCGGGTTCGACCAGCATGCCCGCCGCATCGAACCGGCCACCGTCAAGATCGACCACTTGCGCGCTCATCCCGGCTTCGTCGGCTTTCAGCACTTCGCCCGCCGAACGGTAGAACTTGATGCCGTTGCGATCGGCGGGGATATGGCTGCCGGTCACCATCAGCGAAGGGATGTGCTCGGCAAAGGCATAGAGCGCCAGCGCCGGGGTGGGCACATAGCCGCAGAACACCGGCACCCCGCCCAGATCGCGCACCGCGCGTGCGCAGGCGGCCAGGATGCGCGGGGTGCTGGGGCGCAGATCGCCTGCCAGCGCGACCCGGCCGCCCGGCGCAAATTCGCCAGCATCGGCCATGTGCCCCAGAAACCCGGCGGTATAGCCATAGCAGACCCGGTCGGTCATCGCCGATACCAGCCCGCGCGCACCGCTGGTTCCAAATGCGACGCCACATTCCTGCATCAGCGCCTTTACGGTGATTGTCATCACAGCCTCGATTGCCGGTGGATTTGTCCGGCGCATATGACCGGGCCGTCGCCCGATTGCCAGCGCGATTGTCTCCATTTGCGGCAGTGCGAAAGATGCACCGGTTTTGGTGCAAAGCGCGCATGCCTCCTGCGCGGCCCGCGCATGAGAATCCGCAGGTTTGATGCGGGGTAAACGGCCATGGCCGGTCGGAAGCGGACCGGCTTGGCGTATTTCGCACCCGCGTTGCCGGTCACTGTGCCGATAGAGACATCATTCGGGAACACGGGCATGGCACGGAGCACACAGGCACCACGGGTGGCGATCATCCATTATTGGCTGGTTGGCATGCGCGGCGGCGAACGCGTGCTGGAACGGCTGTTGCGGCTGTTCCCCGGCGCCGACATCTTTACCCACGTTGTCCGGCCAGAGGCGATGTCCGACACGATCCGCGCGCATCGCATCCAGACCACCTTCATCGCACGGCTGCCCGGTGCGCAGCGGTTCTATCAGCATTACCTGCCGCTGATGCCGATGGCGCTCGAACACCTCGATCTGCGTGGCTATGATCTGGTGATCAGCAGCGAATCCGGGCCCGCCAAGGGCGTGATCGCGCCGCCCGATGCGTTTCACTTGTGTTATTGCCATTCGCCGATGCGCTATCTGTGGGACCATTTCCACGATTATCACGCGCGCGCTGGCTGGCTGACGCGGCACCTGATGCCGCCGCTGTTCCACCGCCTGCGCCAGTGGGATCAGGCCTCGGCCCAGCGGCCCGACCGCGTGCTGGCCAACAGCGCGTTCATCGCCCGCCGCGTGCGCAAGGCCTGGGGGCGAGAGGCGGGCGTGGTCTACCCCCCGGTCGATGTTACGCGCTTCAGCCCTGCCGACAGCATCGGCGATCACTATCTGTGGGTCGGGCAGATGACCCCCTACAAACGCGCCGATCTGGTGGTCGAGGCGTTTGCCCGGCTGGGGCTGCCGCTGCTGATGGTCGGCACCGGCGAACTGGCGGCGCACGTCGCGCGCCGCGCCACCCCCAACGTGACGATCGTGCCCCGGCTCGATTTCGCCGACCTGACGCGCGCCTATGCGCAATGCCGCGCGCTGATCTTTCCCGCCGAAGAGGATTTCGGCCTGATCCCGGTCGAAGCCAACGCCTCGGGCCGCCCGGTCGTGGCCTATGCCGGGGGCGGCGCGCGCGAAACCATCGTCGATGGCGAAACCGGCCTGTTCTTCGACGACCAGTCGGTCGATTCGCTGATCGACGCGGTCGAACGCTGCGAACGCTGGCTGAACCATTTTTCCCCCGCCGCCGCCATCACCAACGCCCGCCGCTTCGCCCCCGAAGTGTTCGACGCCGGCATCCGCGCCGCCGTGGCGCAAGGCCTGGGGATGGATGATGACTGGCGTGCAGTGGGCAGCCCGGTGCGGCGGATTGGGTAGCGATGCAGGGGCAGACTGCGAAGGCTGGTATCGCCCATATGCGGACAATCTTCAGTGTGTTAGACGATGCGACATGCATCGCAGCTTCACATGGCCGCTTTCCGGCAAGTGCGCATTGCTGGCTGCGGCAGCTTCGCTAACACTTGCGGGCTGTTCGTATGGATATCCGCTGGACGTTGAATTCTATGAGGGAAAAGTCTCATTTGTGGCGAATAGACATGGCTCTGGCTGCTTGTCCTATTTGGAAGTTAGAAGTGAAAGCGGCGAAGTCATGTGGCACTTTGAGCGGCCATTACCGCATTTGGACTGCGGGATTGATTTCCCGCTCATTTATGGAAAATTGCCAAGCGGTACAACGTCATCGGCTCCTGCGAAGCCGTTACAGGAAAACATCAGGTACAATGTCGAAGCATCTGACGGTGATTGGTATTCGGGAAGCTTCCGAATACGCCGTGTGCTGAAAATCGAAAGCGATCCAAACGACGGTGCGCATGGGCACATTTTTTAGACGCCGGAAAGCTTGCGCAGAGGCTTCATAACCGATTGATTTCCCACAAAATTGGCCATTTGCGTCTCCCGCGCATCCTCAAATTGCCAGCAATTCCTCGATCAGCCGTTCCGCCGCCTGGCGCCAGGTAAAGCGGGCGGCCTGGGTGTGACCGTCGGCGATCATGCGTGCGCGCAAGGGGGTGTCGTGGCCCAGGCGGGTGATCGCATCGACCCACAGGTCGGGGCGGTGGGGGTCGGCATAGAGCGCGGCCGATCCGCACACTTCGGGCAGGGCGCCGGCCGGGGCGACGATGGCGGGGCAGCCCGATCGCATCGCTTCGAGCGGGGGCAGGCCGAACCCTTCGGTGCATGAGGGAAAGGCCATGCAACGCGCGGCGGCAAACAGCGCGGCCAGTTGGGCATCGTCGATCCGCCCGGCAAACCGCACGTTGGCGGGCACATCATGGCCGGCGCTGCGGAACTGGTCGGCGCCGTGGGTGCCGAACAGCACCAGCGTGACATCGTGCAGCGCGGGGTCGGCGAAGGCGCGCAACAGCATCGCGATGTTCTTGTGCGCCTGCGTGTTGGCCAGCGACACCACGAATTGCCCCGGGGTCAGCCCCAGCCGCGTCAGCACCGATGGATCGGGTTGCGCATGGCCGAGATGGTCGATGCCATTGTGGATCACCCGGATGCGATCGCGCGGGGCGACGCCATAATGGGCGAGCTGATCCTTCGAAAATTCCGAAACGGTCAGAATGCGGCGATGGCGGCGACCGATCAGGCCCTGCTGGAACCGGTACCATGCGCGGAACGCGGGGGTATAGCTGGCGGGCGTGCTGTGCACCTGGGCATCGTGGATCATGGTCACCGAATGCGTCGCGGCGATCACGCCGACATTGCACAGGCTTAGAATCATCCGCCCCCGTGCCATCAGCGGCAGCGTGACTTGTTCCCACACCCGCCCGTCGAGCGGCCCGGCAACGCGATAGGGCACCCCCAGCGCCTCTGCCCCGGCGCGCGCGCCGGGCGGAACCCACAGTTCAAAGGCGATTCGTTCGGCCAGATCGGCGCGCTCGCGCAGCAGCGCGTGGCATTGCCGGGTCAGCTCTTCGGCGACACGGTGCACCCCGGTCGAACCGCCGAGCAGAAACCTGCCGTTGATGATGACTGTGCGCGGCTGCACCGGGAATCCTGTTGGCGGCGGCAAGACGGTTTGCCCCCCTGCGGCCGATCTTTGTCGCCCCCCCTTGCACAGGCAACCGCGAGTTCGACCATTATCGAGAGGAACCGGCCGCAATCGATCCCGCCCTTGCGCCGGGCCGCCGGGGTCGGATCGGGGTGCGGGGCGACGACTTGCAGGGCGGCGTTGGGTTCAATATCGCGGCTTCGATGGTTGCCGGGCGCGCGCAGGTCGGGTGTTTTGGCGGCGTGATACCCGATACCATCGCCACCCGCGTCGCGGCAGATCTGCCGCCCACCGCGCCCTTGCGCGAATTGCCCCGGCCCGACCGGCGCGGGGTGCGATCGCGCGCAATGGGCGCAGGGGGGCTGGCGCTGGCCCGCGTTGCCGCGCAGGCGATGCAGTTTGCGCTGTTCCTCTATGCCGCGCGGGTGCTGTCGACCGCCGATTTCGGCGTGTTCAGCCTGGCCTATGCGGTGATCGTGGGACTGACCGTGCTGGCCGAGGCGGGGTGGCGCGAATGGGTGCTGTGCGCGATCGCGCCGCGCCAGATTGACGAGGCGGGCGGTGCGGCGCTGGTTACCGGGGCGATCATCGTGGCGGTCGGGCTGGGGCTGCTGGCGCTGGGCGCGCGGCTGGCGATCAACCCGGCGCTGATTATGATCGCGGCGCTGTTGTTGCCGTGGATCGTCGCACGGCCACTGGTGTCGGTGCAGATGGGGGTGCTGACGCGCGCGGGGCGGCTGTCGCACATCGCCGTGGTGCAATGGCTGTGTGAAGTGGCCGGGCTGCTGACCGGTCTGGCACTGCTGCACCAGGGCGCCGGGCTGGCCGCACTGGCCTGGGCCAAGCTGGCACTGCTGGCGGTCGAACTGTTCGGCTATACGCTGGGCGCGGGGCGGCTGGGGCTGGCATTGCCGGGGCGCAAGGCGGCGCGCGCGATGATCGGGTTTTCTATGCATATCACGGCGGCGCGGGTGCTGACCTATTTGCAGGGCAATCTGACCACGCTGGTGATCGGCGCGGTGTTTTCGCCTGCGCTGGTGGGGCTCTATCGCGCGGCGATGCGGCTGGGCGGCACGGCGCAGGAAGTGATTCGCGAACCGGCGCGCATGGTCGGCTGGTCCTGGCTGCGCACCGCGATGGATCAGGACATCACCGCGCGCGCAGCCGGTCCAGGTGCGCCGTCACGACGGCTGTTGGCCGCCGCGCACCAGTTTTTCGATCTGGCGGTGACCGTCGGTGCCGCGCTGCTGGTGGTGCTTGCGTTTGAAGCGGGCGGCGTGGTGCAGATCCTGCTGGGGGCCAGATGGACCGATGCGGCAGGTCTGGTCATGCTGTTGTCGCTGGGCATGATTGCCCGCCTGCCGCAGGCGTTGGCCGAACCGCTGTTTCCGCTGCTGGGCAAGGCCTGGCTGACGCGGCGGCTGGCGCTGCTGACATCGGGCACGGGGCTTGCCTGTTTCCTGATCGCGCTGCCGTTCGGGCTGACCATGGTGGCGCTGGCCGACATGGTCGCCGCGATCCTGATGCTGGGGCCGCTGCTGCTGACCCTGGTGATCGATGGCGGGCTGTCGGCGCGGCAGGTGCTGCGACCGTTTGCGCTGGCGCTGGTATCGGGCTTGGCGGTTGCGGCGCTGGCCGGCGTGCTGCCGCCGCTGGGCGCGGCGCATGGTCTGGTCGGCGTGGTGCTGCTGGCGCGCAACGGGCTGGCGCTGCTGATCGTGTTTGCCGGTGTGCAATTGGTCCTTCGCCGAACGTTGCCACCCCGCCTGCCTTATCCAAAGGAGCCTCTGTGATGACCTTGTCCTTGCGCGTTGCGGTGATCATTGCCTCGACCGGGCGCCCGGCATGCATTGCCAGCGTGCTGGGCGATCTGCGGCGCCAGACTTTGCCCCCATCGCGGATCATCCTGGCGGTCACCGGCGATCGCGATTTGCCGCCGCCGCACACGCGCAAAGACGCCGAAGTCGTGCTGGCGCGGCGCGGATTGCCGGCGCAGCGCAATGCCGGGCTCGACCGGTTGGCGGGCGATGCCGATGTGGTGGTGTTTTTCGACGACGATTTCGTGCCCTCGCGCCACGCCATTGCCGGATTGGCCGCGCTGTTCGGCGATCATCCGCCGATTGTCGGGGCGACCGGGGTGGTGCTGGCCGACGGGATCAAGACGCCCGGCATTCCCTATACCCGCGCCGAAACGATCGTTGCCGCGCATGACCGCAAGGGGGCGCACCCGCCCGCGCTGATCGTCGATGTGCCCGATCTCTATGGGTGCAACATGGCCTATCGCCTGTCGGCGCTCGATGGCCTGCGCTTTGACGAACGGTTGAAGCTGTATGGCTGGCAGGAAGATGTCGATTTTGCGGTGCAGGTCGCCCGGCGCGGGCGCACGGTCAAGACCGATGCCTTTGTCGGGGTGCATCTCGGCACCAAGGCAGGACGCACATCGGGGGTGCGGCTTGGCTATAGCCAGGTGCACAATCCGCTCTATCTGTGGCGCAAGGGCACAATGCCCCGTGCCAAGGCGCTGCGCCTGATGGTGCGCAATGTGCTGAGCAACCACGCGCGCAGCCTGTGGCCCGAACCCTGGGTCGATCGCATCGGCCGCGTCCGCGGCAATTGGCTGGGCTTTGCCGATGTGCTGCGTGGTCGGTTGACCCCCGAACGGATCGAGGATCTTTAATACGAGGTCGCGCAAAGCGCTGTTCAGACCTCCCACCCCACCTCCCCACCCGACCACCATAGCCTGATGGTATCATTGGTGGTCGGGTGGGGAGGTGGGGTGGGAGGTCTGACTGCACGTCAGTGCAGCCTTGGTGTAACCGGGCGCAAAAAAGGGGGGGCGGATCGCTCCGCCCCCCGATGGCCCCCGCGATAACGCGGTGGTCTTCCAGGGAATGTGGGCCACAGCAGAGAGGGGGGAACGCTGCGGCCGTCTGGAAATCCTAAAGCAGTTTCCAGGTGATCGGCACGATCACCGTGGTCGCGCCGCTCGGCGGTGCGGGCACTTGTCCGGCGCGGGTCGGCAGCGCGAGCGCTTCCTTGTCGAGCGTGGACGATCCCGAAGGGCTGACCAGTTCGGTGCGTTCGACCGCACCGGCGGCGCTGATATAGATCTTCACTTTGGCGGTGCCTTCCTCGCCGCGCATCTGGGCGCTGCGCGGATAAGTCTGCTTGGCGGCGATCGTGCGCGCGACCGATTTGATCCAGTCGGCTGATTGCGCATTGGCCGCAATGGGGGCGAGGGCCAGCGCAGACAGGGCAATGGTCAGGGCCAGAGATTTGGGCATCGTGTCGTCCTTTCGATGGGGAAGGGAGGGCAAGGGGGGCCGGGGACTGGCGCGGGGGACGTTCGGGGGGCTGTTTTCGAATGACCTGAATCGCTTATTGCAGTCCGGCGTTAGTTTGCTGCCAATCGCGAGCTAGGTATTCGCGCGAGGGTGCCGGTCAGAATTCGGACCATTCGTCATCCTGTGGCGCGGCCTTGAGCGCGGCATTGCCGTCAAAGGCGGGTGCGGCCTGTGCACGGACCACGGGCGCATCATCCTGCCAGGCGGCACGCGTGGGCGCGGGCATATGCGCGGGGCCGTGATCGGCGTCGCCGACATTGAACCGTTGCAACTGGTCGACCAGCCGCCCGGTCTCTTCGGACAAATTGCGCGTTCCCGCCGAAGTCTGTTCGACCATCGCGGCATTGGCCTGGGTGAAGCGGTCCATCGAACTGACCATGTCGGAAATCTCGGCAATGCCGGTGGCCTGTTTTTCCGCCGCTTCGGCGATTTCGTCGACCAGGTCGGACACCGCGCTGACTTCGCCGACGATCTGCCGCATCGCATCGCCGCTCGATTCGACCAGGCTCACCCCGCCGCCGATCTGTTCGGTGCTGGTTGAAATCAGCGCCTTGATATCTTTGGCCGCATCGGCGCTGCGCGCGGCGAGTGCGCGCACTTCGTTGGCGACCACGGCAAAACCCTTGCCCGAATCGCCTGCGCGCGCCGCCTCGACCCCGGCGTTGAGCGCCAGCAGGTTGGTCTGGAACGCGATGCCATCGATCACGTTGACGATTTCGGACATCTCGCGCGATGAACCTTCGATCGATCGCATCGCCTCGATCGCCTTGCGCGCGATATCCTCGACCGATCCGGCGGTGCTGCGCGCGACGCTCAGCCGGCTGCTGGTCTGGCGCGCGTTGTCGGCGGTGATGCGCACGGTGCCGGTGAACGTGCCCAGCGTGCGCGCGGTTTCGGCAATCGAGGAGGCCTGCTGTTCGCTGCGCAGCGCCAGATCGTTGGCGGCCTCGGCGATTTCCATCGTGCCGGTCTGGATGGTGGTGCATCCTTGCACGATCTTGGCCAACACGGCGGTCAGTTCGCCCACCGCGGTGTTGTAATCGACGTGCAGCTTGGCCAGCGCGCCCTCGCCATTTTCGGGTACGCGATGGCGCAGATCGCCCGCGGCCAGCGCGGCGAGCCCGCCGCCGATCGCCTCGATCGTGATCTGGGTCTGCGCGGCGCGCGCCTTTTCGGCTTCGGCACGGTCGGTATCGGCGCTGACCAGATCCTTGAACTGTTCGAGCGCGCGGGCCAGCGCGCCGATTTCATCGCTGCGCCCGACACCGGGCAGATGCACCCGCATATCGCCGCCGACCAGCCGCGCCACCGCATCGCTCATCCGCGCCAGCGGACGCGCGACATTGGCCATCATCATGGCCATCAGCGCGATCGCCGCCGCCAGCCCGCCGACAATCGCGCCGATCAGTACAGTGCGCGCGGCGGCGTAGATCTGCGTGCTGCGGTTCGACACGTCGGCCACCGCTTTGCTGTCCTGATCGATCATCGCCAGGACATTGTCTTCCATGCCGTAGAACTGGTCGAGCGCTTCGCCCTGAAACAGCGTGCGGGCCGAGGCATCGCCGCTGCGCGCCAGTTTGACGATCTTGGCGTTTTCGTCGGTATAGGCGGTCCAGTTGGCGCGCAACTGGTCGAGCGCGGCCTTTTGCCTGCCATCGGCGTGCTTGGCGTAATCGTCGAGCAATCCGCCGATCACCGCCTGCGCATTGCGCACCAGCTTTTCGGTGCGATCGGACGGGGCGTCGATCAGATCGCCCTGCTTGATGCGGTATTGCGACAGATAGGCGTGAACATCGCCCAGCGATTGCGCGGCAGGCAACCAGCGCCCGCGCAGTTCGCCCGACAGCGCATCGACTTCGCCCATCTTCTGCATCGCGAACAGCCCGGTCAGGGC
The DNA here is from genome assembly GCF_001519065.1 of Novosphingobium sp. FSW06-99. Classification (GTDB taxonomy): domain Bacteria; phylum Pseudomonadota; class Alphaproteobacteria; order Sphingomonadales; family Sphingomonadaceae; genus Novosphingobium. Next base: position 200,889 of record NZ_KQ954256.1, on the reverse strand, counting down.
CATGATCGCCAGCAACAGCGAAAAGGCGGTCAACAGTTTGGCGGAAATGTTGAATCGGATCATGGTGGCTCCGGTAACTGACAACCGGCGCGTGGACGATGCAATCGCCGGTTTGCCGGATGTAGCCCACGACCTTTGGCCGAAGCGTAAGGCACCACATGGGTAGATGCGCGAAAGGGGGTGTTAACGCCCTTGGCAGCAGGGCCCCTGCTGCGGCACGGTCGCGCGATGATGATCCGCCGATTCGCCCTGTCGCTCGTTTTCGCGCTGTTTGCGCTGCCCGCCCTGGCCGCAACCGGCCATGCCACGCACCCCACCCACAAGGCCCCGCCCGAACCTGCGCCGATCCCGCTGGCCGATACCGTGCGCGTGGCGATGGTGACGACGCTGGGCACGATCGAGATCGAACTCGATGGCAAGCATGCGCCGATCACCGCCGCCAATTTCCTGCACTATGTCGATACAAAACGGTTCGACGGCATCACCTTCTACCGCGCGATGCATCTGGCCTGGGGCGATCAGCCCAACGGACTGGTGCAAGGCGGCATCCGCGATCCGCGCAAGCTGTTCCCGCCGATCGCGCATGAACCAACCAGCCAGACCGGCCTGTCGCACAAGGCCGGATCGCTATCGATGGCGCGCAACGCGCCGGGCACCGCGACCGCCGATTTCTCGATCCTGCTGTCCGACATGACCGGCCTTGACGCCGATCCCAAGAACGCCGACCCCGATCTGGCGCTGGGTTATGCAGTGTTCGGCCATGTCGTGTCGGGCATGGACGTGGTGCGCAAGATCTGGGACGCGCCGATCTCCCCCACCGCCGGCGAAGGCGTGATGCGCGGCCAGATGCTGGCCGACCCGGTCAAAGTGCTGACCGTGCGCCGGGAGCCGGTGGCGTCCTGAGGGGGTGATCAGGTGTGATGCACTGCGTTGTAGCGGCTGGTATCGCCCAGATATTGCCGTTCCGTTGCCCGGTGGCTTTTCCTCCGATGGGCAATTATCTTCATAATGCATTGGTTTGTCGGCTTTGAGCCAAACCAAAACGGGTCCAGCTTGGTCATTCGAGGGGGATCATAGGCGTGCTAACGGTTGAACGACCTTCAACAGCGAGGAAACAGATGAGCTATTTTTTAGATCCAGCTTGCGATGAATATCAATTTCTATGGCAAGTTGAATTCTCGCAACGGCGCAAAGCGCTCGGACCCTACCCCGCGCGGGACGCTCAGCGTTATGTATCCATAATTAGGCGAATGCGGCGGATATTATTAGCTGGAGGCCAGCCATCTTTACTCAATTACCGCTCATTTGGCAGAAATAATATACAAAATTTTGTCCATAAGCGGAAGAACCAGCAGTTGATAAAGGCCATCGGTCGGGGTGAAACGCAACAGTCCCTCGCACGGCGTGGATTTTTTGGCTCATTGAAGGAATACTATATCTACCATTCCTCTTAACGGTTAGGACATTTTTACTGGACGTTAATGTCCGCTTTCATCCAAAATTTGCCGTTCAATCATAACGGAGACCTGCCACAGTCGACCGGCAATCAAGCCCTCGCGTCAAGGGCGCTCGCCCCATGCTGCGCGCTGCTGTTTTGTCGCGCAATCCCACCAGCGGCGGGTGAGCCAGGTTTCCAGCCGCTCGTGGGCGTCGGTGCCATAGCTGGCCAGCACGGCGGGGTAATTGCGGTAGTGGTCGGTTTGCCAGAACGTGGCGGGGTCGGTTTCGATCAGCATATGCTTTTCATCGAGGCCGCTGGTGAACAGGGCAAAGCTGCCTGCCTCGCGTCCGGGAGAGGCGAGCGCCTTGCCGTTCACCTTGGGGCAGGGCGTGCCGTAGAACGGGGCCATGCTGACGCCGGGCAAGCCGCATGCAAATGTCACCACATCCTGCCAGTCGCGCATGGGCCATGGTCCTTTTCCGATGCGCGCAAGGCTATCGCATCAGGCTGCGTTACGCCAGATTGTGCAGCGCCTGGGCGATGCCGGCCTCGATCCGCGCGTGGTCTTCGGTGTCGAGGCAATAGGGCGGCATGACATAGACGGTGTTGCCCAGCGGGCGCAGCAGCAGATTGTTGTCGCGGAAATGCGCGAGCAAGCGGGGCCCGAGCGTGGACAGATAACCGCCATCGGGGGTGACTACGTCGATCGCCGCGATCGTGCCGCAGGTGCGCGGGTTGGTGGCGCCCGGCAGGTCGGCCAGCCGTTCGACCATCGCGGTCTGGCGCGCGGCCAGCGCGGCGATCCGGTCGCGCACGGGTTCGTCCTGCCAGATCGCGATATTGGCGGCGGCGGCGGCGCAGGCGATCGGGTTGGCGGTAAAGCTCGACGAATGGAAAAAGGTTTTCGCGCGGTCGGTCGACAAATGCGCGGCATAGATCGGCTCGCTGGCCATGGTCACCGCCATCGGCATCGATCCGCCCGTCAGACCTTTGGCCAGGCACAGGATATCGGGCACCACGCCCGCCTGTTCACAGGCCAGCAGCGTGCCGGTGCGACCCCATCCGGTCATCACTTCGTCGGCGATGAACAGCACATCGTGCGCGCGGCAGATGGCGGCCATCTGCGCCAGCACCGCCGGCGGATAGAACAGCATGCCGCCCGCGCCCAGCACCAGCGGTTCGACGATCAGCGCGGCCGGGCGCGTGTCGCGGCACAGTGTTGCCAGCGCGGACAACGTGTTGTCACCATCGCCCGCCGGGAACGGGATCGTGCCGACATCGAACAGCAGCGGTGCATAGGCCGCGTTGAACACCCCGCGTTCGCCCACCGACATCGTGCCGATGGTATCGCCGTGATAGCTGTGTTCCATCACCACGATGCCGCTGCGCCCGGTACCGGTGTGCGCGTGAAAGCCCAGCGCCATTTTCAGCGCGACTTCGACCGCGGTCGATCCGCTGTCGGAAAAGAACACGCGGGTCAGTTCGGCGGGCATCAGCGCGCGCAGGCCCTGCGCCACGGTTTCGGCGGGCTGGTGGGTCCAGCCGGCAAAGATCACCTGATCCAGCCGGTCGGCCTGGTCGCGTACGGCGGCCATGATGCGCGGGTGGTTGTGGCCGTGGGTGGTGACCCACCAGCTTGAAATGCCGTCGATCACCCGCCGCCCGTCGCGGGTGAACAAGGCGGCGCCCTCGGCGCGGTCGACCAGCGGGATCGGTTCATTCAACCCGTGCTGCGTAAACGGATGCCAGATCGCGCTCATGCAAAGGCGGCCAGGTCGAACGCGGCGGCAAACGCAGAGGCCAGGCTGTCGCGGGTGAGCGCGGGCAGCAATGGCAGGCGCCCCAGACGGCGCACATCGCCCATTGCGGCAATCGTTGCCTCGTTGTCGTCGTTGGCATCGCCGACAAACGCCAGGCCGTGCACGGTGATCCCGCGCGCGCGCAGCGCCTCGATCGTCAACAGGCTGTGGTTGATCGTGCCCAGCCCGGTGCGCGCCACCACGATCACCGGCAGGTTCCACCAGGCGAACACGTCGGCATAAGTCGTGCTGCGCGTGATCGGCACCAGCGCGCCGCCTGCGCCTTCGACTACCAGCGGGCGTTGCGGCGGCAGCGCCAGCCGGGCAGGATCGATCATCAGCCCGTCGAGTTCGGCGGCGCGATGCGGCGACAAGGGCTGGGTCAGGCGATAGGCTTCGGGCAGGATGAGATCGCGCGCTACGCCAGACAGCGTGGCCACGGTGTCGGCATCGGCGCCGTCTTCCAGCCCGGATTGCACCGGTTTCCAGTAATGCGCGGCCAGTGCCCCGGTCAGCGCCGCGGCAAACACGGTCTTGCCGATCCCGGTGTCGGTTCCGGTGACGACGAATGCGGTCATACCAGCGTCTCCTCCAGCACCCGGGCGAGCGCGGCCAGATCGCCCGGCGTGCTGTTCAGTGTCAGCGAAATGCGCAGCCGTGCTGTGCCCGGCGGCACGGTCGGCGGGCGAATGCCGCGAATGTCGAACCCGGCGGCCTGCATCGCGCCTGCCACGCGCATCGTGCGCCGATCATCGCCCAGCATCACCGGCAGGATCTGGGTGCCGGTGGCAGTCGCGCCCAGCGGCACCATCAAGCGTTCGGCCTCTGCCGCCAGCGCGGCCAGCCGGGCGCGGCGATCGGGTTCATCGTCACAAATGCGCAAGGCCTCGCGCACGGCGGCGGCCACCAGCGGCGAGGGCGCGGTCGAAAAGATGAACGGGCGCCCCCGGTTGACCAGAAAATCGCGCACCACGGCAGGGCCGAACACCAGCGCGCCCTCCACCCCCAGCGCTTTGCCACATGTACGCAGCACCACCGTGTCGGGCCGCCCGTCCAGCCCTTCGGCCAGGCCCCGTCCGCCCGGTCCGAACACGCCGGTGGCGTGCGCCTCGTCGATCAGCATCACCGCATCATGGCGTTCGGCAATCGCCACCAGATCGGCCAGCGGGGCGCAATCGCCATCCATCGAATAGAGCGTTTCGAACGCCAGCCAGATGCGCCCGGTGTGCCCCGCCGCGCGCCATTGCGCGCAGGCCTCGGCAAAAGCATCGGCGTGGTTGTGCGGCACCGCCAGCGCTGTTGCGCGGGTCAGGCGCAGCCCTTCATGCATCGAGGCATGGATCAGTTCGTCATGCACGATCAGATCGCCGGTTTGCGGCAGCGTCGCCAGCAGGGCGACATTGGCGGAATAGCCCGATGACAGGAACAGCGCCGCCTCGCTGCCGGCCCAGGTTGCAGCCTCGGCCTCCAGCGCCTCGTGTTCGGGATCGTTGCCGCGCAACAGCCGCGATCCGCCCGATCCGGCGGGCACCCCGCGCGCCAGCGCCGCGCCGATCGCATCGCGCAGGCGGGGCGAGGCCGACAGCGCCAGATAATCGTTGCTGGCAAAGTCGCGTCCCTGCCGGGGCACGAGCGCGCGCGCGCGCCCGCGTGCCGCCAGCGCCGTCAGGTCATCGTGATGCCTCTGCCACATTGGGCGTCAGGCTGCGCAAGCCCCGGCGCAGGTCTTGGCCGCGCGCAGCGGTTCTTCGCCTTCCATCGGTTTGAGACCGAGGCGCGCGAACATCGCCGCATCGGCATCGTCGCCCGCGTTGGCCGCCGTCAGCAGCTTGTCGCCGGTAAAGATCGAATTGGCCCCGGCCAGGAAGCACAGGCTTTGCGTCGCCTCGCTCATCGCCTCGCGCCCGGCCGATAGCCGCACCATCGACAGCGGCATGGTGATCCGCGCGACCGCAACCGTGCGCACGAATTCGATGTCATCGATCCTGGCCAGCGGGGTATCGGCCAGCATGTCGCCCAGCACGGTGCCCTTGATCGGCACCAGCGCGTTGACCGGCACGGATTCGGGGTGATGCGCCATCGTCGCCAGCGCGTGGACGAAGCCGACCCGGTCGGCGCGCGTTTCGCCCATGCCGACAATCCCGCCAGAGCACACATTGATCCCCGCCGCGCGCACGCGGTCCAGCGTATCGAGCCGTTCGCCAAAGGTGCGCGTGGTGATCACCTCGCCATAGCGTTCGGGCGAGGTGTCGATGTTGTGGTTGTAATAGTCGAGCCCCGCATCGGCCAGTTGCGCGGCCTGCCCCTCGGTCAGCATGCCCAGCGTCATGCAGGTTTCCATGCCCATTTCGCGCACGCCTTTGACCATGGCGATGATCGCGGGCATGTCGCGGTCTTTGGGATTGCGCCAGGCCGCGCCCATGCAGAACCGCTTTGACCCGTTGTCGCGCGCCTGTGCCGCCGATTGCAGCACGGCCTGGACGTCCATCAGCTTGGTCGCTTCGACGCCGCTGTCGGCCTTGACCGATTGCGAACAGTATCCGCAATCTTCGGGGCAACCGCCGGTTTTGATCGACAGCAGGGTGCACAATTGCACTTCGCCCGCGCGGTGGTGGGCGCGGTGAACCTGTGCTGCCTCAAACACCAGCTCGGTGAACGGCAGGTCGAACAGGGCGGCGATTTCATCGCGCGTCCAGTCGTTGCGAACCGGCGAGGTGCTGGCATTTGCAAACATGCGAAGTGTCCCTTGCAAAGTGGCGAACCGGGCGACGGCGCTAAAACCGCACGCCATATTGCACCCGCCCTTAGCATTCCGCGCGCGTCTGCAAACCGGTTTTTGCGATAGGACGACGGGATGGGGGCGCTTGGCGGGGCGCGATGTCCTTGTTGGCCATGTCGCAAATCAGCATTCGACCGTCGCTTTACGGCGCTGTGCAGGCATCGGGCTTGCATACCATCACACCAGCACCCGGCCCGGCCGGGCAACGACAGGCAAGCTGGTACGCGGCTGAATTTTTCTCGGAAATTCAACCGATCAGGCTTCGACCGATCAGGCAAGGGGATCAAAGACATGCGGCACGACACCGGCATTGGCCATTCACGCAAGTTTACACGCGGTACGGGGCGCTGGGCGGGCACGACCTGCCTGCTGGCGGGGCTGGGCACGGCGGCGCTGCTCGGCCCGGTAACGGCACGCGCAGACACCCCGCCAGCGGCCGCCAGCGCGCCAGGCGACGCGGCGCCCGAACTGGTGGTGACCGCGCGCAAACGCAGCGAAACGGTGGCGACCGTGCCGATCGCGATCACCGCGTTTTCAGAAAAGACGCTCGAAGCCAAGAACATCCTGACCTTCGACGATTATGCCACCAAAGTGCCCAACCTGTCGTTTTCCTATGGCGGCGGGCCGACCGGGATTTCCTCGGCGCGCACGATCGCCATTCGCGGCATCACCGGGCAGAATCTGGCCGGTACGGCGGGCGCGACCGGGTTCTATATCGATGACACGCCGGTGCCCGGCTCGCTCGATCCGCGTGTGCTCGACATTGCCAATATCGAAGTGCTCAAAGGGCCGCAGGGCACGCTGTTTGGCGAAAGCTCGCTGGGCGGCAACGTACGCCTGATCACCAAAAAACCCGACCTGACCACCGACAGCGCGGCGATGACCGCCGATATCGGCGCGACCGAGCACGGCGGCAGCGCCGATGGCGGGGTCAGCGGGGTGGGCAATGTGGTGCTGGTGCCCGATCGGCTGGCGCTGCGCGTGGTCGGCTTTTACGATCACGAAGCGGGCTATCTGAAGCGCACTTATGTCACCGACCCGACCAGCGAGGCGACGTACGATCCCACCAACACCACCGCGCCGCGTACCACGGTCGGCAACCAGGGCGCGGTCAGCAGCTATGGCGGATCGGTCACGGCGCGCTGGCAGGCGACCGAAGATCTGGAAGTCATCGCGCGGGTGATGGGCCAATCGCAAAGCGACCACGGATTTCCCGCAGCCTTTGCGCCTTTGCCGAATTTCACCCCCGATTACACGCTCGACCGCGCGTTCAATGTGCAGCCCACCGCGTCGGACCGCTGGATCACCGAATCGATCGACCTGAAATACAAGGGCGAAGGCTGGTCGTTCGTTTCGGCCAACAGCTATTTCTATCGCAAGACCGAAGACTATGAAGATTCGACATATGGCACGCAGCAGGCCTTGCAGAGCTTTTATGGCGTGACCACCGGGGTCGGGCCGGGCACTTTGCCCGCCCAGCCCTATATCTGGAACGGGGTCCACACGCAGAAACAGTTCGTCAGCGAAAACCGCCTGTCGTTCGAGCCGTTCAAGGGCCTGACCGGCACGATCGGGCTGTATTATTCGCATGTCAGCAACGACTTTTCGATTCCTGACACCACGGCCACCGGTCTTGCCGCGCTGACCGGGTGGACCGAAGGCACCCCTGGCACGCCCAGCAATCTGATCTGGACGCAGAACAACCCCGGTTCGCAGGACGACTTTTCGTTGTTCGGCGAGCTTTATTACAAGTTTCTCGACCAGTTCACGGTAACGCTGGGCGGGCGCGCCTATTGGCTGAAACAGCACGCCGATTACACCGCCGACGGGTTCATGAACGGCGGACCGACCCCGTCGAGCCCGACAGCCAACAGCGAAAGCGGGTTCGATCCGAAATTCGAGCTGGCCTGGCAGGCCAACCGCGATCTGATGATCTATGGCTCGGCGTCCAAGGGGTTCCGGGCCGGGGGTGCACAACCGCTGCTGAGTTATTGCTCGCTGCCCAACGGGGTGCCGGATTCGGTGATCACCAATCTGAAATCCGATACGCTGTGGAGCTATGAAGCGGGGGCCAAGCTGCAATTGCGCGATCCGGGCATCCTGATCACTGCGGATGGGTTCCACATCGACTGGAGCAATATCCAGCAACAGGTCGCGCTGGGCTGCGGTGCCTATTTCTCGGTCAACGGCACCAAGGCGACGATCAACGGCGGCGAACTCGAAGCCTCGGGCAAGCTGACGCGGTACTGGAGCTTCAACCTGGGTGTGGGCTATGAACACACCGATCTGACCGATCCGGGCAATCTGGCGGTGCTGGGGTTGGGCATTGCGGCGGGCCAGCGGATTGCCGGAACACCGGCCGCAACGGTGACACTGGGCAGCGACTATCGCGCGCCGATCGGTCATGGCCTCGAAGGGTTCATCGGTGCCGACTACAGCTATACCGGCAATGAAGTGCGCATCCTCAACAGCGGCAGCGGCACGCTGGCAACCAGTCCGGGTTATTCGCTGGTCAATGCGCGCGTCGGCGTGGCGTGGGCGCGGTCGGAACTGTCGGTCAATGCCAACAACCTGACCGGCGCGCGGCCCAATCTGGGCGACATCGGCTATGTCGGCTATGCCCAGTTCAACGCAGGTGGCAATGTCGTGCCGCAAGTCGCGACAATGCCGCCGCTGACGGTGACGATCAAGTTCACCCAGCGGTTCTGAAATCGGGGGGCGGCCAAACGCTTCACCGCAGGTACAGGCGCCGGATGGCAGCGGTGGCCACAGGCCCCGCGTCAATCCGGCCACCTGCCGAGAGGAACATTGCCCATGCCCTATTTCCGCGCTTCATTCGTCGCCACGATGGCCCTTGTCGCTGCCGTGTCGGCGCCGCTGATCCCCGCCGCGCAAGCCCGTGAATCCGCCGCAAAGATTGCAGTGCGCGGCGAACGCGCCCTGCATGAGCTTGAGCGGACCGAGCCCAGGTCGCGGCTGTTTGCCCATCATGCCCGCGCCGTGCTGGTGTTCCCGGCGATCTACAAGGCGGGGTTTGTGTTCGGCGGGGAAAGCGGCGACGGCGTGCTGCTGGTCAACGGGCACGCGGCGGGCTTCTACAATCTGTCGGGCGGCAGCTTCGGGTTTCAGGCCGGGGTCGAAAAGTTCGGCTATGTGCTGTTCCTGATGAACGACGGCGCCTTGCGCCATCTGCGTCGCAGCACCGGGTTCGATGTCGGTACCGGGCCGAGCGTGGCGATCATCAACACCGGCGCCGCAGCCGAGGCCAATTCGACCACGCTGACCAAGGACATCTATGCCTTTCCGTTCAGCGAAAAGGGCCTGATGGCCGACCTGACGCTGCAAGGCACCAAGATCACGCCGATCCATCCGCGCTGATCGGCCAAGCCTTACTGGCCGTCGATCACCCGCGCGATGGCGATAAATTCCGCGATATCGAGCGTTTCGGCGCGGCGGGACGGGTCGATGGCCAGGGCTTCGAGCGCGGGCAGCGCGCCGGGCAGGCCTTTCAGCGACTGGCGCAGCATCTTGCGGCGTTGGCCAAAGGCGGCTTCAGTCAGGCGTTCCAGCGTGCGCGGTTTGACGCCTTCGGGCATCGCGCCCGGGACCACGTGGACGATCGCCGACATGACTTTGGGCGGCGGCGTAAACGCGCTGCGATGGACCTTGATGGCGATGCGCGGGCTGGCGCGCCACTGTGACAGGATGGCCAGGCGGCCATAGCCATCGCTGCCGGACCTGGCGATGATCCGCTCGGCCACTTCGAGCTGAAACATCAGCGTCAGCGATTGCCAGCGCGGCGGCCAGACAGGCCCCGATAGCCAGCCGGTGAACAGCGCGGTGCCGACATTGTAGGGCAAGTTGGCGGCAATGTGATAAGGGCCGTCGAACAAGCTGGCCGGATCGATCTTTACCGCATCGCCCTCGATTACCCGCAACTGGCCGGGAAAGGCCTCGCCCAGTTCGGCCAGCGCCGGCAGGCAGCGACGGTCCATTTCGATCGCGGTAACGCGCGCCCCGGCGCGCAGCAGCGCGCGGGTCAGCCCGCCGGGACCGGGACCGACTTCCAGCACGTCGGCATCCTTGAGCGATCCGGGCACGGCGGCGATACGCGCCAGCAACTGTTCGTCGAACAGGAAATTCTGGCCCAGCGATTTCTGCGCCAGCAAGCCGTGGCGATTGACCACATCACGCAGAGGCGGAAGATCAGGCATTGCGGTGGGCCACGCATTGGGCGGCCATGCGGATCGCCGCAAGCGTCGCACCGGCGCGCGCGGTGCCGGTTCCGGCAATGCCGAACGCGGTGCCGTGGTCGGGGCTGGTGCGGATGATCGGCAGCCCCAGCGTGACATTGACGCCTTCGTCGAAATCGAGCGCCTTGATCGGGATCAGCGCCTGATCGTGGTACATGCAGATCGCCAGATCATACGTCGCGCGCGCGGCGGCATGAAACATCGTGTCGGCGGGCAGCGGGCCCACCGCATCGATCCCGGCGGCCCGCAGTTGTGCAACGGCGGGCGCGATCACGGCCTGATCCTCGTGGCCCATGCGGCCTTCTTCACCGGCATGGGGATTGAGCCCGGCCACGGCGAGGCGCGGACGGGCAATCCCGAAATCGCGGGCCAGCGCGGCGGCGGCGATCGTCGCGCGCGCGGTGATCAGCCGCGTGGTCAGCAGGCCGGGGACTTCGGCCAGCGCCACATGGACAGTGATCGGCACCACCCGCAGGCTGGGCCCGGCCAGCATCATCACCGCATCATCGGCGGCAATGCCGCAAGCGGCGGCGACACATTCGGTCTGGCCCGGAAACGCGAAGCCGACCCGCGCGAGGCGGCTTTTGGCGACCGGACCGGTCACCAGCGCCGATGTCGCGCCATGGCGGGTCAATTCGGTGGCCAGCGTCAGACTGGCCAGCGCCAGCGCGGCCCCGGCATCATCGGGTGCGCCCGGCGTATAGGCGCCGGTGCCGATATCGATCACCGGCAGTGCGGCGGGAAACGCGGCCAGCGCGGCGTCTGGCGATGCCACCGCGACCACCGGCACTTGCCGGTCGCGCGCCGCCGCTGCGATCACCGCGTGCGAACCGACCACAACAAACGGCGGCAGGTGTCCGGACACGGCCATCTGCCACGCCGCGACCGCCAGTTCGGGGCCGACGCCCGCCGGATCGCCCATGCTGAGCGCCAGAGGGGCGGGGCGCGCGGCCGTGCTCATGGGCGCCCGTTCGTCGCGATCAGTTGTATTCGATCACCGCGTCGCGGCGAAGGTCGCGCAGATAGGTCTGCGCACGCTTGTTGACGCGGTCGTCTTCGAGCTGTTCCTGCAACTGCTCAAAGCTGGGCCCGTTGTTGACCTTGGGATCGTCACGGCCGCACAGCAGCAGCACGCGCACGCCGTCTTCGACCGAGCCGAACGGGGGCGTCGCTTCGCCCACGGCCAGCTTGAGCACACTCTGCTGCAGCGCGACGGGCAGATCGCGCGCCTTGATCTGGTCGTTGCCGACGACAGTCGCGCCGATCCTGGCGGCCGCCGCATCGACCTGGCCGCAGCCGTGGATATCCTTGATCGCCTTGGCAAAGGCGCTGGCGCTGGCGGCGGCTTCGCGTTCGGGGGTGCCGGGCTTGAAGCTGATCGAGATCTGCTTGAGGCTGAGGATCGCGTCGCGCGGATCGGCGGTCAGCACCTGGCGCTTGTCGATCACATAGATGATCGAATAGCCGCCCGACACTTCGAGCGGGCCTGCCAACTGGCCAGGGCCCATCCCGGCGGCAGTGCCGGCGATCGCGCTGGGCAACTGGGCCAGCCGGATCCAGCCCAGATCGCCGCCAACCGCAGCGGTGGACGCTTGCGAATACTGGCGCGCATAGCCGACGAAGTTGCCGCCCTTTTTCAACTGCTCGACGATCTTGTCGGCATTGGCCAGCACTTGCGTGCGGTTTTCGTCATTGGCGGCCAGATAGATTTCGCCCAGGTGATACTCTTCGGTGCCCTTGGACGCCTTGAGCCGGTCCATGATTTCGCGCACTTCGCTGTCGGACACGTTGATATAGGGCTGCACGTTGCGGCGCAGCAGGCGCTGCCAGGCGATTTCGCCCCTGATCTGGCGCTTCAGCGACGCGGCGGACGATCCGATCTGGGTCAGATAGGCTTCGAGCGCGGCGGCGTCCTTGCCCATGTTCTGCTGCGCGGCATAGGCAAACCGCTGGTTCACTTCATCGTCGTCGATGGTGATGTCGGCGGCCTTGGCCTCCTGGATTTCCAGCGTTTCGTCGATCAGGTTGCGCACGACTTGCGCGCGCAGGCGTTCAAGCTCTTCGGGGCTGATCTTGCCGGTGTTGGCATTGGCAAACAGCGCAAAGCGCTGATCGATGTCGGTGCCGGTGATGATCTCGCCGTTGACGATCGCGGTGGCATGGCGATGGTTGGGGTCCATCTTGCCATAGAACTGCGGATTGTTGGGCAAGTTCAGGTTGCCGTCGGCATCGGTCGAGGCGGGTGGCGGCGGCGGCGGGGCTGCCGGTACGTCTTCCTGCGCATGCACGGCGGGCGCGGTGATCGGACCGGGCACTCCGGCCAGCACGAGGCCCAGCATTAGCGCCAACCGCAAGGGAACCGGAGTCGAAACATGCAAGCGGCGAAATGCAGACGTCATGGCAGTCGATTATTCCTGTTTGGCGCACCGGCTGACCGGCACGAACTGGGCCATTGGCGCCGCCGATCTTGGTAAATCCGGCTGAACCAGGGCTGAGTGACCGGCTCGATAGCGTCTTTGCGGCGGTGTGGGAAGTTTTCCCGCTGCAAAAACCATCAGCGCGTACCGATGTTGCGCAGCGACAGCGTCAACGAATAGGCGCTGCCGGCCACGGCGTCGCCGGCCGAGACATAATTGCGCGTCCAGGTGAACGACAGGTCGAGACAGCCATCGGTATAGGCAAAGCCCAGGCGGTGACGGATCATCTGGAACCCGTCCGCGCCGAGCGTGGGGTTGTCGGCCTTGGTGGTCAGATTGACGATGCCCGACCCGAACACCGACCAGTAATGCGCAAACGCCGCGCGCGCCGACACGCGCAGTTCCTTGCTGTCCTGCAAGTCTTCGTAGGTCAGCGGGATACTGCGGTTGAGCGCGATATAGCCGACCTCCAGGTATGTCCGGTGGTCGCCCACGGTCGCGTCGAATTCGTTGCGGCGCAGTTGCAGCGTGTCCTTGTCGAGCTGGAACCGCTCGGTCAACTGGACGATGTCGCGAAACCGCACTTCGGCGCGCCCGACCACGTCGGACACCCGCGCGGCCAGCCCGGTGCCGTCGGGCACCAGGTTTTCTTCGGTGGTGGTGCGATAGGATTGCGCAATCGTCGCCGAGGCCTTCCAGTCGGGCCGGTTCAGCCGCCAGTCGATGCCATAGGTAACCCGCACGCCGTCTTCGACGCGGTCATAGCCGGGATAGCGGTTGAGCGCGAAAATGTTGTCGTCTTCCAGTTCGACCGCGCGCGAATCCTCGTTGGGGATATCGATATTGCGCACGTGGGGCGTTGCCACCACTTGCACTTCGGGGGTCAGCACCTGGGTGCCGCCCAGCGCTTCCCCGACCAGCGGCCATTTCAGGTCGGCCGCCGCCGTGGCGATGCCGCGTGCCTGCCAGCCGGGCAGGCCTTGATAGGTCGTGTTGGTCGCCAGCGAATTGTCGGTGCTGTGGTAGACATCGCCGCGCACCAGCGCGGTCAGCGTCAGTTCCTGGCCCCACCCGGTGATCGTGTGCAGATCCCATTCGGCCCGCGCCAGCGCGCGTTGGGTATCCTGGTTGTCGGTGCGCGTCAGCGCCAGCGAATTGGCCTCGATCTCCAGCTTGCCGCCCAGTCCCGGCATGTCGAAGCGCTGGCGATAATCGATCGCGGGCAGGGCAAACGGCTGCTGGCTGGGCACGTCGGTCACCCCGATCGCCTGCACCGCCCAACCGGCAAAGCTGAAATAGCTGTCGTCGTTGACGTGTTCGAGATTGATCGTCGAGCGCAGCCGCGTGTCGGACGAAATGTTGTAGCGCAACAGGAACGTGCGGTCGGACACATAGCGGCCCGACGCGTTCACGCTCCAGTCGTTGCCCAACTGGTAGACGCCATTGCCTTCGAGATAGCCGCGCAGGGTAAAGTCGCCGGTCCCTTCGGAGACCAGACCGCCCGTCGCATCGAGTGTTTCGTTGGTCTGGCGGCTGTAGGTCAGATAGCCATTGACCTGAAACGCGCCTTTGTCGGTCAACTGGCGATAGCGTCCCTCGATCATCGGCAACGCGGCCGAAAACACCGTGCCGGTGATCGCCACATCCTTGTTGTCGGCCAGGCGCCAGTAGAACGTGTTGGTCACTTCCAGCCCGTTGCCCGGGGACGATCCGAAAGTCGGGATCAGGAACCCGGTTTCGGCGCGGAAATCGGACGGGTGCGACAGGCCCGGCAACGGCAACAGCGGAACGCCGAAAATGCGCAGCTTTGCCCCGTAATAGCGCACGATTTTGGTGTCGGGGTTGTAGGCGATGCGGACGGCGGTCAATTCCCAGCTTGGGCTTTTGGGGCAGCCTTCGTCATCGACGACTTCGCACCCGCTGTAGGCTGCGGTGTGCAGCACGACGTGCCCGGCGGCATCGCGCTCGCTCGACCGGGCCGCCATGCGCCCGCCTTCGCGCAGCACCAGCAGCAGGTCTTGCGTTGCACCGGCCTTGAATTCCTCGGTCAGATCGATGCGATCGGTATAGAGGACATCGCCGTCTTCATCGACAAACCGGGCATTGCCGGTGCCGGTGATCGCGCCGGTGTTGCGGTTCCACACCACTGTGTCGGCGCGCAACGATTGCGTGTCGCGGTGCATCACCACGTTGCCGGTGGCCGTGACCACGTCGGTATCGCGGTCATAGGTCACTTTGTCGGCGGAAAACCGCACGATGTCGTTCTTGCCCGGCTGCGCTTCGGTCGTGCCAGGACCAGCGGCAACGCCCACCGGGGTCGAATCGGGTGCGGCGGCCACGGTTTGTGGCGCCGCCACAGTCTGGGCCCGGGCGGTCCCGATCGCGGGCACGACGCCGCACATGCCCGCAAGGGCAAGCAATGCAGAAGAATGGAGCGCGCGGCTGCGCGTTGAAAAGGCATGGCGCGCGGGCCGCGTCAGGGGTCGCATGCGCTTGCCTATCGCACCGGTGCGGCTTAACTGCAAACCCACAATTCCGGTAATGTCCGCAACATCGTCGCTTTGCGGTGCCGATCAGGAGAGCCATCCATGTCCGTCGTTTTCGCCTCTGCCACTGATCCCCGCCCCCGGCTGCTGGCCCGGCTGGTCAGCGAAGGCGCCTTGCCTGCCGATCTGCCCGAAACGGTTGCCGCAGCAGCCACTGCCAGCCGCTTTGCGGGCAAGACCGGGCAAGTGTTCGAAACTTTCGTGCCCGGCGATACCGGCCTGGCGCGTATCGCACTGGCCGGGACTGGCAAGGCCAGCGGCACCGAACGGCTGGCCGCGCTGGAACGCGCAGGCGGCGCGCTGGTGGCGAAATATCTGACATCGGGCGAAACCGCGCTGGGGATCGATTTTGGCGGCACCGCGCTGACCGCGACCGAGGCGGCGGCGGTGCTGCTGGGCGCGCGGCTGCGGGGCTGGCGCTATGACGTCTACAAGACCAAATTGACCGACGAGCAGAAAGTGTCGTTGACTCAGATCGTTGCGATCGATGCTCCCGAAGGCACCCAGGGCGCCTGGACAACCGAAGCGGCGCTGGCCGAAGGCATTGAATTCACGCGCGAACTGGTGACCGAACCGGCCAACGTGATCTATCCTGCCAGCTTTGTCGAACGCTGCGTCAAGCGGTTCGCCGGGACCGGGGTCGATATCGTCGTGCTCGACAAGGCCGAACTCGAAGCGCTGGGCATGGGGGCGCTGCTGGGCGTGGCGCAAGGTTCCGTGCGCGAGGCGCGCGTGCTGGCCCTGCGCTGGAAAGGCCGCGCTGGCGCCCGTCCGACTGCGTTTGTCGGCAAAGGCGTGACTTTCGACACCGGCGGCATTTCGCTGAAGCCGCCGGCCGGGATGGAAGACATGAAATGGGACATGGGCGGTGCGGGCGCAGTGGCGGGAACGTTGCTGGCGCTGGCGCTGCGCAAGGCCGAGGCCGACGTGATCGGCGTGGTCGGGCTGGTTGAAAACATGCCCGATGGCAACGCGCAGCGTCCCGGCGACGTGGTGACCAGCCTGTCGGGCCAGACCATCGAGGTGATCAACACCGACGCCGAAGGTCGGCTGGTGCTGTGCGACGTGTTGACCTGGGTGCAGCGCACGTATGCCCCGGCGACGATCGTCGATCTGGCCACGTTGACCGGCGCAATCATGATCTCGCTTGGCCACGAATATGCCGGGATGTTCGCCAACGACGACTTGCTGGCCAGCCAGCTTGACACGGCGGGCAAAGTCAGCGGCGACAAGCTGTGGCGTTTCCCGCTGGGATCGGCCTATGACAAGCTGATCGACAGCCCGATTGCCGACATGAAGAACGTCGGCCCCCGCTTTGGCGGCTCGATCACCGCCGCGCAGTTCCTGCAACGCTATATCAACGAAGGCGTTGCCTGGGCGCATCTCGACATCGCGGGCACGGTATGGGCCGACAAGCCGGGCGCGACGCATGGCAAGGGCGCCACCGGGTTCGGCGTGCGCCTGCTCGACCGCTATGTGCGCGACGTGCTCGAAGGCTGAGCCATGCCAAAGATGCGGCGCAAGGCTGATCTGCCCAGCAAGCTTTGCGCCGCCTGCGGCCTGCCGTTCACCTGGCGCAAGAAATGGGAACGCGACTGGGACAATGTGCGGTACTGTTCCGATCGCTGCCGGGGAAATGCCAAGTCATGCGTGTCGACTTCTACCAACTGACCCGCGATCCGGCGGAGCTGGTGGTGCCGCTGTTGGCGCGCAGTACGCTGGGCGCGGGCGAGCGGCTGCTGGTGGTGTCGGACGAACCGGCGCAACTCGGGCGGATCAGTGCCGCCTTGTGGCAGCGTGTGCCTGATTCGTTTCTGGCCCATGGCCTGGCCGGTGGCGCACACGATGCGCGCCAGCCGGTCCTGCTGGGCCCCGCGCCCGATCCCGTCAACGGCGCGCGCTATCTGGCACTGGCCGACGGGCAGTGGCGCGATGTGGGGGGCATGACGCGCGTGTTCCTGCTGTTTGCCCCCGAACGCATCGACGATGCGCGCGGCACCTGGCGCATGCTGGGCCAGCGCAAGGGGGTGGAACGCCACTATTGGCGGCAGGACGGCGGCAAGTGGCGCGAAGGGCCCTAGGCGGCCCCGCCTTGCGATTGCAACGGTTCCCGGCTAGGGGCGCGCCCAAGGGCCGACCCCGGTGGGCCCGCTGTTCGCTATATTCAGGCAAGGATTTACACCATGGCGGTTACCCGCACCTTTTCGATCATCAAGCCCGATGCCACGCGTCGCAACCTGACCGGTGCGGTGACCGCCAAGCTTGAAGAAGCCGGTCTGCGCGTTGTCGCATCGAAGCGCCTGCACCTGACCCGCGCCCAGGCCGAAGGCTTTTATGCGGTGCACGCCGAGCGCCCGTTCTTCAACGATCTGGTCGAATTCATGATCTCGGGCCCGGTCGTGGTCCAGGTTCTGGAAGGTGAAGACGCCGTCAAGCGCAACCGCGACGTGATGGGCGCGACCAACCCCGCCAACGCCGAAGCCGGCACGATCCGCAAGGAATTTGCCGAATCGATCGAAGCCAACAGCGTGCACGGTTCGGATTCGGACGAAAACGCCGCGATCGAAATCGCCTATTTCTTCAAGCCCGAAGAAATCGTCGGCTGATCGCTGCGCCCGTAGCATGACGCGAAGGGGGCCCTTGCGGCCCCCTTTTTGTTGCGTAGACTGTGTGTCTGACCCGACACTGTCGTGTCGGGAAGTCGGCACCGGCCCGCTCCCCCACCCGACCACCCATAGGGTACTATGGTAGGGTGGCCGGGTGGGGGAGTGGGCCGGTACCGACTTCGAAACGCGCCCTTTCGCGCGTTTCAGGTCAGCCACTGACCCGCGGAAGGGATGCGCATATGCTGGGGATGGGCGGGGGCGATTGCCCGTTCGAATTCAATTTCGATGAAACGACGTTCAAGCCGGGCGATGTGGTCAGCTATCGCGTGACCGGCAGCCTGGACGGTATGCCGTTTGTCGGCACGCTGGTCGAAGTGCACGACGACCACGTAATTCTGGCGCCCGATCCCAACGATGACACCTTGCGCTATCGCGGCACCCGTGAAAGCCGCCCGGTGGTGGCCGAAAGCGAGATCTGAACCCTGATCCTCCCCGTGCCGGGGCGGATCACGTGGTGCGCGCGTACCAGCGCGCCAGCATCAGCGTGACCGTGGCCACCCCGATCAGCCCGGCCAGGATCGGCACGGTATAGCTGGCGCCCAGTGCCAGTGCGCCCGCCGCCAGCAGGCAGGCCACCGCGCAGCCGAAATCCCACCCCGCCTCGGTCGCCATGGCAAAGCGCAAGGGGCAGGCCGAACGGTGCGCCATGACATAGAGCGGGGCCAGCAGCGCGACCTGGGTAATCGGCGTGACCAGCGCGCCCAGCGCGGTGGCGGCGATCGCGGCCACCGGATAGCGCCAGGCGACCGCCTTGATCAGCACCGCCAGCCCGGCGCAGCCATAGGCCAACGGCACCATCGCGCGGCCTTGCCCTGCATCGATGCGCCGCCCGATCAGCAGGCTGGCAACCGCCGCACAGGCGCCCGACAGCGCCATGGTGCCGCCAAAGGCGCCGAACCGTTCGCCCAAAGACACGAACAGCGCCAAGTTCCACACCACGTTGACCGCGCCCGAATGCAGCCCTTCGGCGCAATAGAGCGGCTGGGCAAAGCGGATCACCGCGCGATCGAGCGTGACTTGCGCGGCCACGCGCGCGTCGGGCGCCGACCACAACGGCCAGGCGGCGGCCAACTGGATCGCCGCGATCAGTGCAAACCCCGCTACCGGCCCCATCGAATCATGGATCAGCCCGCCCAGCACTGGCGCGACAATGGCCACCCCGGCTGAGGCGGCCTGTTGCAGGCTGACTTGCTGGCCGCGTGTGGCATGATCGGCAATCGCGGCGTTGTAGGCATGCCAGGCGGTCCAGTAGAGCACGCTGCCCAGCCCCATTGCCAGCACATAGGCGACCATCCAGCCATCCGCGCGCGTGACGAACCCCAACAGCACATAGCCCATCGCACGCACGACAATGCCCATCAGCACCACCGCGCGCAGCCCCCGGCCCACTGCCAGCGGCAGCACCACCGGGCGCATCGCAAAGCGTGTCATCACCAGCGCCGCAAATGCCGCGAGAGCCAACGGCTGCGACACGCCCTGCTTCACCAGGAACGCGGTCATGAACAGCCCGCCGGTGTTTTCGGCGAGCGATTGCAAGCCACTGTGGACCGTGACGGCGCCCAGCGGATTGGCCCTGGTCATGCGTGCGGCTGGATCACCAGATCGGCCAGACACCGCGCATAGAGCTGGTGTTCGGCAAACAGCACGCGCGCGGCCAGCGTTTCCGCGCTGTCACCGGGCACGATGGCCACCGGGATCTGCCCCAGCACCGGGCCGTCATCGAGTTCGGGCGTGACCAGATGGACAGTGCACCCGCCATGGCTGTCGCCGGCGGCGATCGCGCGGGCATGGGTGTCGAGCCCCTGGTATCTGGGCAGCAGGCTGGGGTGGATATTGACCATGCGTCCGGCCCAGCGGGTCACGAATTCGGGCCCAAGGATGCGCATATAGCCGGCCAGCGCGATATAGCGTGCGCCTGCCTCAACCACCGCCGCCTCCATCGCGGCATCGTGGTCGGCGCGGGTCATGCCCTTGTGCGGCAGGGCAAACGTCGCCACGCCTTCGGCCTGCGCCAGTTTCAGCCCGCCCGCAGCCGGGTTGTTCGACGCGACCAGCACGATGTCGTAGGGGCAATCGGGCAGGCGGCTGGCGTAGAGCAGCGCCGCCATGTTGGTGCCGCCGCCCGAAACGAACACCGCCACCGGGATGCGCTCAGGCAAGATGGGTCGCTTCCCACGGTTCGCGCGCGGACCATGCTTCGGCGCTGCCGGTCACGGTGCAGCCGCGCGGCCCGGCAACGATTTCGCCGATGGTCACCACCGCTTCGCCCGCCGCGGTCAGATCGGCGGACAGCGCTGCGGCCTCATCGGGGGCAACCGCCAGCACCATGCCGATCCCGCAATTGAAGGTGCGGGCCATTTCGCCGGGCTCGATCTGCCCTTGCGCCTGCAGGAATGCCATCAGCCGGGGTTGTTCCCAGGCATCGGCGTCGATCCGCGCATGGAGCCCTGCGGGCAGCACGCGCGGCACGTTTTCCAGCAGGCCGCCGCCGGTGATATGCGCCAGCGCGTGGATCCGGCCCGCGCGGATGAACGGCAACAGCGTCTTCACATAGATTCGCGTCGGTTCGATCAGGTGGTCGATCAGCAGGCGTTCGTTGTCGAACAGCGCCGGGCGATCGAGTTTCCACCCTTTGTCGGCGGCCAGACGGCGCACCAGCGAATAACCGTTGGAATGCACACCCGACGAAGCCAGCCCCAGCAGCACGTCGCCCGCCGCCACGCGATCGCCGGTCAACTGTTCGCCGCGTTCGACCGCGCCGACGCAAAAACCTGCCAGATCATAATCGCCCGGCGCATACATGCCCGGCATTTCGGCGGTTTCGCCCCCGATCAGCGCGCATCCGGCGATCCGGCATCCTTCGGCAATGCCCGCGACCACGCGTTCTGCAATGCCGTTGTCAAGCTTGCCCGTGGCAAAATAGTCCAGAAAAAACAGCGGCTCTGCGCCCTGCACGATCAGATCGTTGACGCACATCGCCACCAGATCGATGCCGATCGCATCGTGCCGGTCGTGGTCGATCGCCAGCTTGACTTTGGTGCCCACGCCATCGTTGCCCGCGACCAGCAAGGGGTCTTGGTAACCCGCCGCGCGCAGATCGAAAAATCCGCCGAACCCGCCCAGTTCGGCATCGGCGCCGGGGCGTGCGGTGGCGCGGGCCAGTGGCCCGATCGCCTTGACCAGCGCATTGCCGGCGGCGATGTTCACGCCGGCCCTGGCGTAGCTGTAGCGATCGTTTTCGTGCGTTTCGGAGGTCATGCCTGTGCCCCCTATCGCTTTCCCGCTTGGATTTCCACTTGCCTTTGGGCAAAAGCGCCCCGGTTATCCCTGTCCTGTTTGCGGCGAACGCTTGCCGCGTCGGAGTTCGCTTGGCCCTATCGCGCCTTTTGTCGCAAAATTCGCGTAACCACCGGCTCGCCCTTGCGGGCGCGGGGCTGCTTGTGCTGGGCATCGGCGGCGCGGTGGTCTGGGCCCAGATCGAGGGCGATCGCGGGATCGCGCCGGTTGCCAGCACGGGCGACTTCGAAGTGACCGGGATCGATGTCGAAGTGACCGGCAGAACCGCCGAAGAGGCGCGCGCCAATGGCTGGCACACCGCAACCCGGCTGGCATGGCAGAAGCTGTGGGCGCAGCGCGACCTGGGCGGCGGGGCGCCGGCGCTCGATGACGGCACATTGTCCGGCATGGTTTCGGCGATTTCGGTGGAGCACGAGGAAATTGGCCCCCACCGTTATATCGCGCGGCTGGGCGTGGTGTTCGAACGCGCGCGCGCGGCGGGCTATCTCGGCCTGCAAGGCGGGGGCACGCGCTCTGCGCCGTTGCTGGTGATCCCGCTGCTCTATCAAGGTGGCGTCGCCAGCGTGTTCGAAACACGCACCCCGTGGCAAAAGGCCTGGGCCGATTTCCATACCGGCGAAAGCGTGATCGATTATGTGCGGCCCAATGGCGGCGGGGCCGATGGCCTGCTGATCGATGCCGGGCAAGTCGGTAGGCGCAGCCGCAACTGGTGGCGCACGATCCTCGACCAGTATGGCGCCGAAGATGTCGTGATCCCGATCGCGCGGCTGGAACGGCAATGGCCGGGCGGGCCGATCAAGGGCACGTTCACCGCGCGCCACGGCCCCGACAACCTGTTTCTGGGCAGTTTCGAACTGACCGCCGACAACGAGGACAAGCTGCCCGCGATGCTGGGCGAGGCGACCAAGCGGCTCGATGCGATCTATGCCCAGGCGCTGGCGGCGGGGCAACTGTCGCCCGATGCCTCGCTCAACAGCACGCCCCAGATCGATCCCAAGCTGATCGCGGCGATCCTCGACAAGCTGCCCCCGCCGCAGGCCGGGGTGCATGTCGCGGGCGGGCCGGTTACGGCCGCAGCCGGGGGCGTGGCCGCAGGCGCAGCGATCCAGGTGCAGTTTGCCAGCCCCGATGCCGGTGCGGTCGACGCGGCGCAGGCCGCCTTGCGCGCGGTGCCGGGGGTGCAGGGCGTCGTCACCAGCTCGCTGGCATTGGGCGGTGTATCGGTGATGCGCGTGACGTATGGCGGCGATATCGAGGCGCTGGCTTCGGCGTTGCGTGCGCAAGGCTGGAAAGTGACGCAAGGGCCGGGCGCGCTCAGCATCCGGCGTTGACATGAGCCAGATTGCCCTTCCGCTCGAACTGTCCGGTGGCGCCGAAACGATTGTCGGCGGGCCGTCGCTGCTGCCGGTGTTTGCCGCGCTGCAGACGAGCGAAACATGGCCCTATCGCACCGCCGTGCTGAGCGGCCCGCCGCGTTCGGGCAAGAGCCTGCTGGCGCGCTGGTTTGGGGCCAGCGGCGCGGGCGAAGCGATTGACGATGCCGACCGGATCGAGGAGGAAGCGGTGTTCCATCGCTGGAACCGCGCGCAGGCTGCGGGTCACGCGCTGCTGGTGGTGGCGCGCCAGCCGGTGGCGATGCCCGGCCAGACCAGCGGCTGGCGCATCACATTGCCCGATCTGGGATCGCGGCTGGGCGCGGCGCTGCCCTTGCGGATCGGCGCGCCCGATGACGCGCTGTTGCGCGCGCTGATCGATGAACATGCGCGGCGGCGCGGGTTGATCCTGGGCGAGGCGGTGCTCGACTGGCTGGTGCCGCGCCTCGAACGCAGCCATGCCGCAACCGAAGCGGTGGTCGCCACGCTCGACCGGCTGTCGCTCGAACGCAAGGCGCCGGTCACGCTGGCCCTGGCGCGCGACGCGCTGGCGGCTGGTGCGTTGACAGGTGGTCAATGGCAGCCAAGGCTTTTATAAGAGGTGCAGGCGCGGCATGAGGACGATGGCATGGTCTGCGAAGTGATCGGACGGGTGCGGGCGGCGCGCGCATGACGGTATCGACCGGCGACGGGCCGGGCACGGTTGTCGCGTTTCCCCGCGCGGTGGCGGCGCAGGTGGCGTTCGATCGCGCCGAACTGATGCGCATTCTCGATCTTTATGGCCGCATGGTCGCTGCCGGACTGTGGCGCGACTATGCCATCAGCTTCGATCGAGAGGCGGCCAGTTTCAGCGCCTACAAGCGCACCGCCGAACGACCCACCGCGCGCGTGGAAAAGCGCCCGGCCCTGCGCGGGCGGCAGGGTATGTGGGCGCTCTATGGCGAAGCGGGCCAGGTGCTGAAGCGCGGGCACGATCTGGCCGGTGTGCTGTCGCCGCTTGAGCGCAAATTGCTCAAGATCGTTGCGGATTAGCGGTCTTTGCCTGCTGGTCATGCTGGCCGGATGCGGGCATTCCGCGCCGCGCCAGATCCATGCGCGCGGCACGCCGGTGCTGCGCGCGATCTACCGCGATGGCACGCACCATTTGCTGGTCGCGCTGGCCGACGGTCCGCACGGGCTGCCGCCGGGTGATTGCGCGGCCCCCTTGCTGATCGATGATGCCAGCGACGGCGTGCGCCAGATCACGCACGCCGAGGCTGTCGACTGGATGAAGCGAATGCAGTTGTCGGGGGCGGTCCGCGGGACCTGCCCCTGACACGGTTCAGCCCTTCAGCGCGGCCTGCAGCACCGACAGGATCGCCTGGCTCTGTTCCGAGCCCGATTGCGGCACGAAATCGCCCGTGCGGTCGCTGATGCGCGCCCAGTTGGCGGCAAAACCTTCGACGGTGCGATCGTCCTCACCCAGGAACACAGGCGGGTTCATGGTGACAAAGGCGCTGTGGAACGCGCCCGCGCCCGCGCCGACAATGGCGTTGCTGGGCGCATCTTCCGAGACCAGATAGAGCGCGGCGGGCACCACGTTTTCGGGCGCGAACAGCTTGAACGCCTGTTCGGGAAAAATGTCTTCGGTCATCCGCGTGGCCGCCACCGGGGCCAGCGTGTTGACGCGCACGTTGTATTTGGCGCCTTCGAGATAGAGCGTCTTGGTCAGACCCGCCAGGCCCAGCTTGGCCGCGCCATAGTTGGCCTGGCCGAAATTGCCGAACAGCCCGGTCGACGATGCGGTCATCAGGATGCGGCCATAGGCCTGTTCGCGCATCAGGTCCCACACCGCCTTGGTGGCGTTGGCAGACCCGAGCAGGTGAACTTTGACGACCAGTTCGAAATCGACCGGGTCCATCTTGGTAAAGCTCTTGTCGCGCAGGATCCCGGCGTTGTTGATCAGCACATGCACGCCGCCCCAGGTTTCCTTGGCCCGGGCGACCAGCGCCTGCATCTGTTCGAATTCGGTGACCGAGCTGCCATCGGCGATCGCTTCGCCGCCGGCCGCGCGGATTTCCTCGACCACTTGCGCCGCGGCATCCGAAGCGCCGCTGCCATCGCGCGCCGCGCCCAGATCGTTGACCACCACTTTGGCGCCGCGCCGCGCCAGTTCCAGCGCATAGGCGCGGCCCAGGCCGCCACCCGCGCCAGTCACGATTGCCACGCGGCCTTCGAACGAAATGCTCATTGCGTCTGCCTCCTGCACGCGCTTAACCGCGTGATTAACGCACGCGCCGATGCCACGCCGCAGGCCGGTTTGCAACCTTTGGAGTCTTTGCTGCAACGGGGTTGCAGGAGACGGCACCGGCCCGCTCCCCCACCCGACCACCCTACTATAGGTATCCTAGGGGTGGTCGGGTGGGGGAGCGGGCCGGTGCCGTCTCCGACACGTCAGTGTCGCCAAACCCTTTACGCGATACGGTGGACCCAGCCGTGGGTGTCGGCGACCTCGCCGCGCTGGATGCCGACAAGCCGCTGGCGCAGCTTTTGCGTCAACTGGCCGGGGCCGCCGCTGCCGATCACGAATTCGCCATTGCCATCGGCGACTTTGCCCACCGGCGTCACCACGGCGGCGGTGCCGCAGGCGAACGTTTCGATCAGTTTGCCGCTGGCCGCGTCATCGCGCCACTGGTCGAGCGCATAGCGATCTTCGCGCACGGTCAGGCCTTCTTCGCGGGCCAGCGCGATCAGGCTGTCGCGGGTGATGCCGGGCAGGATCGTGCCCGACAGGGGCGGGGTGACGATCGACCCGTCGGCCATCACGAAAAACAGGTTCATGCCGCCCAGTTCCTCGATCCAGCGGTGTTCGGCCGCATCGAGGAACAGCACCTGGTCATGCCCGCGCGCAAAGGCTTCGGCGGTGGGCACCAGGCTGGCGGCATAGTTGCCGCCGCACTTGGCCGCGCCGGTGCCGCCCGGCGCCGCACGGGTATAGTCGCTCACCCAGATCGACACGGCGGGCGCGCCCGACTTGAAATAGTTGCCCGCCGGGCTGGCAATCACCAGAAACTTGTAGCTGCGCGACGGGCGCACGCCCAGAAACGCCTCGGACGCGAACATGAACGGGCGCAGATAGATCGAGCCGCCCTCGACCGTGGGAAACCAGTCGCTGTCGGCCATGACTTGCTGGCGCACCGCCTCGACAAACAGGTCTTCGGGCAATTCGGGCATGGCCAGACGCCGGGCCGAGGCGTTGAAACGCGCGGCGTTGGCCTGCGGGCGAAACAGCGCAATGCCGCCGTCGCCCAGCCGATAGGCCTTCATCCCTTCGAAGATTTCCTGCGCGTAATGCAGCACAGCCGCCGCCGGATCGAGCGCGATCGGGCCATAGGGCACCACGCGCGGGCTGTGCCAGCCGCGATCGGCGTCGAAATCGATTTCGACCATGTGATCGGTAAAGGTCGTGCCGAAACCCGGATTGGCAAGGATCGCCGCGCGATCTTCGGTCGCACGCGGGGCGGGGTGCGGGGTGCGGGCAAACCCGGGCAGAGTGGTGGCGGGCGACGCCATGGGGCAAGTCCTTGTTGCAAGCGGTTCGGGCGTCGGCAAGGCCGGATTCCCCGAGTCCCAGCAGACATTGCGCCGCTTTGAACTATTGTTGCGTGCGATGCAACAGGTTTGAAATAAATGTGAAGGGCCGCGTTCCCATAGGGAAGCGGCCCTTCGCATGGTCAGCGGCAGGAAGTGCCGCCCACGAAGCCTTTATCGCGTATTGCTGAAAATCAGCGATAATGCCTCGCGCTGCGGATTTCCGACCTCTGTGCTGAACCATGAGACATCGGATCACCTCCTTTCGCGCTGTTGAGCCAATTCGCCGTGCGGCTGGAAAATCACCCGTCCGACTGAGCCGCATGAGGCGTTACACCCGCGTCGGCCTTGGGATGAAAATGATTCATTGCGAGGCGAACAACAAGACTTGATATAAAAAAAATTGTCGTCAGAATCAGCGTTTCGGACTGGCGGAAATCAGCCGTTTTTGGTGATGTTTCAGGGCCGGCAATCTTCCACCACCCGCCCCGGTTCCGACCAGCTCGGCACGACCGCACCGGCAAGCCCGGCGATTTCGATCCTGAACCGGCCACGGCTGAACGCGATGGCATCGAGCAGGTGGTTCGCCACCGGCACGCCAATCGCCCAGGTGTTCAGGCCGTCGATCACGCGCGGTTCGGCGCTAAGCGTGGCGCTGCTGGTCGATGCGGTGATCGTGGCGGCGCGCGGCGCGGGCGTCGGTGGGGGCGCAATCTGGGTGGGCAGGGCAATCCACACGACAGCGGCGGCGCGGTCGCACACCAGCATGGCGACCGGTTCGGCCCCGGCCAACCCGAACCGCGCCGCGCTGCCCCCGGCATTCGCGGTCCACACCCAGTTGCCCGCAGGCAATGGCACATCGCGCCAGTCGATCTGTGGTGCGGGCGGCAGCGCGGGCGGGCGCGCCGCCGGGGGTGCGCGCGGGGGCAGCGGCAGGGGTGGCGGCGGGGCCGGGTGCGAGGGCTGACGCTCGTCGGCGCGCGGGACAGCGCCGTCACAAGCCGAAAGCGCGAACAGCACAAGTGCAGGCAAAACGAACGCGCGGTTGATTGTCATGGGGCATCTATGGAAGAGACCGGCGATGAGCTCAAGGCGCGAACCCAATTCCCCGGCCAAACCTGCTGGCAAACTGCGGCTTGATGCCGCGCTGGTCGAACGCGGCCTGGTCGAAAGTCGCGCGCGGGCGCAGGCGCTGATCCTGGCCGGACTGGTCTATCTGGGTGAGGTCAAGGCGATCAAGGCGGGCCAGGCGGTGGCCGCCGATGCCGCGATCACCGTGCGGGGGCGCGATCATCCGTGGGTGTCGCGCGGCGGGATCAAGCTGGCGCATGCAATCAACCATTTTGCGCTCGATCCGTCGGATGTGGTGGCAATGGATATTGGCAGTTCCACCGGGGGCTTTACCGATGTCCTGCTGCACCATGGCGCGGCGCATGTGTTTGCGGTTGATTCGGGCACCAACCAGTTGGCGTGGAAACTGCGCAGCGATCCGCGCGTCACCGTGCTGGAACAGACCAGCGCGCGTGTGCTGACGCCCGCGATGATGGATCGGCCGGCCACCTGGGTGGTGTGCGATGCCAGCTTCATCGGCCTGCGCAAAGTGCTCGAAGTGCCGCTGGCGCTGGCGACGCGGCCGACCCGGCTGGTCGCGCTGATCAAGCCGCAGTTCGAGGTGGGGCGGGGCGAAGTGGGCAAGGGCGGCGTGGTGCGCGACCCGGCGCTGCATGCACGGGTGTGCGAGGATGTGCGTGCCTGGCTGAGTGGCGAAGGCTGGCAGATCGACGGCATTGTCGAAAGCCCGATCACCGGCCCGGAAGGCAATATCGAGTTCCTGATTTCGGCTGCGCGGTAATGGAGGAACAGTGACGTTGCCATTAAGCATTTGCCCGGCCAATATCCCACCCGAATCACGCGTTTGCGCCACGGAAATGGTCCGGGCGCAGGTGGGGTGAATTGTCAGGTGCCATGCAACAGATTGCTTCGAATGCCCAGCTTCGTGCCGTGATCGTGCGCTGGTCGCTGTTCACCGTTCCCTTGTGCCTTGGCCTTGGTTTTCTGTCCGCCAGCGTATCGGGGTCGGTGCCCGACAACCCCTGGTTCGCGATGCTCGACAAACCGGCGCTCTATCCGCCGCCGCTGGTGTTTCCGGTGGTCTGGTCGGTGCTCTATGTGCTGATGGGGGTGGCGTTGGCGCTGATCGCCTCGGCACGCGGCGCGCGCGGTCGCGGGCTGGCGGTGGGGGCCTTTGCCGTGCAATTGGCGGTTAATCTGACCTGGAGCCCGGTGTTCTTTGTGGGCCACCGGCTGACCCTGGGGTTGGCGATCATTGGTGTGTTGATCGTGCTGGTCGGTGTCACCATCGCGCTGGCGTGGCGGGTGCGGCGGCTGGCGGCGGCGCTGTTGCTGCCCTATCTGGTGTGGGTGTGCTTTGCCTCGCTGCTGAACCTGCAGTTCCTCCAGCTCAACCCCGGCGCCGATGGCGCGGATGCACCTGCTGCGGCCGTGCGCGTGCAGTTGTAAAATCCGGCCTTGCCCCGGCGGCGGTTCGCTCCCATCTAGCGGGCTTCAGACCCGTTACCCAAACTCCTCACAGGGCCATACCCCATGCAAAGCGAAAACCCGCTGATCGCCGATTTCGTCAAGCTGCTCAACAGCGCCGCCGGCACCGTCGCCGGGATCGGCCGCGAAGCAGGCGAGACCGTGCGCGAACGCGCCAAGGAAGCCTTTGGCGGATTTGATTTCGTCAGCCGCGAGGAATTCGACGCGGTGAAAGACCTGGCCGCCAGCGCGCGCGAGGAAGTCGAGGCGTTGAAGGCGCGCATTGCCGCGTTGGAGGCAAACGCCAAGCCCGAATAAATCCTCCCCGTTGCGGGGAGGATTGGTTACAGGCCGATTTTGCGCAGGGCCTGGTCGAGATCGTCGATCACGTCCTGCGGGTCTTCCAGACCCACGTTCAGCCGCAGCATGTTTTCGCCGACGCCCATGTCGGCGCGCGTTTCCGGCCCCACGCCATGGTGCGTCGACGAGGCCGGATGGCACATCAGCGAGCGCGAATCGCCGATGTTGTTGGAAATGTCGACCAGCTCCAGCGCATCGAGCAGCCCGTGCGCCTCGGCCCGGCCGCCGTCGAGTTCGATCGACAGGATCGAACCGCCCGCTTTCATCTGCTTTTTGGCCAGCGCGTGCTGCGGATGGCTGGCCAGGAACGGGTAGAGCACGCGGGGCACGCGCGTTTCGAGGAATTCGGCGACCTTCAGCGCGTTTTCGCTCTGGCGGAAAATCCGCAAGTCCAGCGTTTCAAGCCCCTTGAGCACGACCCAGGCGTTGAACGGGGCGATATTGGGCCCGGTGTTGCGCTGAAACGGCAACAGCACGTCATTGATGAACGCATCCGATCCGCACACCGCGCCCGCCAGCACGCGGCCCTGGCCATCCATCATCTTGGTGGCGGAATAGGCGACGACATCGGCGCCGAATTCCATCGGCTTTTGCAGCGCGCTGGTGGCAAAGGCGTTGTCGACCACGGTGATGATGCCGTGCTTGCGCGCCAGGGTGCAGATGAATTCCAGATCGACCACATCCATCGTCGGATTGGCCGGGCTTTCGAAAAAGAACACTTTGGTATTGGGCCGGATCGCGGCCTCCCACGCGGCGTTGTCGTTGGCATCGATGGTGGTGCCCGCCACGCCAAAACGCGGCAGCAGGTTGTCGACCAGCCAGCGGCACGATCCGAACGCCGCCTTGGCCGCGACGATGTGATCGCCCGCCGACAACTGGCACAGCAGGGCGGTGGTCATCGCCGCCATGCCGCTGGCTTGCGCGCGGCAGGCCTCTGCCCCTTCGAGCAGGGCGATGCGTTCTTCGAGCATCTGCACGGTGGGGTTCTGCAGGCGGGAATACGTCATCCCGTCCTGTTCACCGGCAAACCGCGCCGCCACGGTGGCGGCATCGTCATAGGTGTACCCCGAGGTGAGGAACAGTGCCTCGCTCGTTTCGCCCATTTCAGAGCGCCAGGTGCCCCCGCGAATGGCCTGTGTGGCGGGGCGCCAGTGGCGCGTGATCGAGCGATCCTGTCCTGTCGTGCGTTTCATGCGTGGGCCCATAATCGAATTGCGGCGAAGGGGCGAGCCGGATTTGCGAGGACGCTACCAATCCCGGCGCCTTTCGCGTATGCGCGCTGCCAGCGATGCCCAGGTCTGATATTCTTGCTGCCCCGGCGCGGGCCATGCGTACCCTTGTTGACCGGCGCGATCCGCTGGCGGCCACGCTGGTGCTGGTCGCGGGGTTCTTCCTGCTGGGCCTGTGCCGCCTGGCGATACCGTCGAAGATGATGTTTGACGAGATCCACTATATTCCCGCCGCGCGGCGCCTGATCGACCTGACCCGGCGGCTCAATCCCGAACATCCCCTGCTGGGCAAGGAAATGATCGCGATCGGCATGCGGCTGTTCGGCGATCATCCGTTCGGCTGGCGGTTCCCCAATCTGATCCTGGGCACGGTGGGGCTGCTGGCGGCCTCGCGCGCGATGTGGTGGGTGTCGGCATCGCGGCGCGTGGCGCTGCTGTTCACGTTCCTGCTGGCGACTGATTTCATCTGGTTCATCCTGTCGCGCATCGGCATGCTCGACATGGCGATGGCCTCGATGCTGGCGCTGGGGATGTGGCAATGGGCGCTTGCCGCGCGCCCGCACTGGGCCGACCGGCGCGGCGGGCGCGTGCATCTGGCGCTGGCGGGCATGTTCTTTGGCCTGTCGCTGGGCGGCAAATGGAACGGTGCGCCGCTGATGGTGGTGCCGGGGCTGTTGTTTGCCTGGCAACGCGCCGCCGCGCTCGATCTGATCGGCTGGCGCCGTCCAGCGCATGTGCGCGGCGTGTTGCGCGGGCTGGGGCGTTGGCTGTTTGCCACGCGTGCGGGCCCGGTGCGCGGGGTCTCGCTGGCCGAGGCTGCGCTGTGGCTGGGGCTGCTGCCGATAGTGGTCTATCTGGCCACGTTTGCCCCGGCGTTCTTCTACAAAGTGCAGCCGATGACGCTGCGCGGGGTGATCCCGTGGCAAAGCTACATGCTGAAATTGCAGGACAGCGTGGTCAAGCCGCACCGCTATATGAGCCGGTGGTGGCAATGGATCTTCAACTTGCGCCCGATCTGGTTCCTGTATGAACATATCGACGGCGATCAGCGCGGCATCCTGATGCTGGGCAATCCGTTCTCGATGCTGGCCGGATTGCCCGCGCTGGGCTGGTGCGCGTGGAAGGGCTGGAAGGGCCAGGGGCTGCCCGCGCTGATCGTGGTGCTCTATGTGCTCAGCCTGATTTTCTGGGCGATGAACGGCAAGCCGGTGCAGTTCTATTACCACTATGAGCTGGCTGCCTGTTTCCTGATCGCGGCGCTGGCGCTGGTGCTCGGGCGGTGGTGGGATGCCGGGCTGAAATGGCCGGGCCGCACTGCCCTGGCGGTGACGGCGGTGGTGTTCATCGGCTTTTATCCGATCATTTCGGCCGGGCCCCTGCCGGGCAAGAAAGCCTATCTCGACTATATGTGGCTGAAAAGCTGGCGCTGAGCGCTGCATCACGCGACTTGGCAGAGCGCCGAATTGGTGTATCTATCCTGATGTCTGAAGCATCAGGATACATGTATGATCGTTGCTGCGCAGATCAGGGCCGCGCGCGCCCTGCTGGGGATTGACCAGCGCCAACTGGCGGAACTTGCCGGGGTGTCGTTGCCGACCATCCAGCGGATGGAAGCGGCCAGCGGCGAAGTGCGCGGCACCGTCGACAAATTGATGCGGCTGATCCGTGCGCTCGAAGGCGCAGGCATCGAGATCCTGGGCGAACATGCACCGTCGGCGGGCACCGGGCGCGGGGTTCGCCTGCGCGAGCCGGGGCAGGGCGCCGACGCGGTGCGTGCAGGATCGTTGCTGTTTGACCAGCCGCCCCGGCAAAGCCACGAATGATGCGCCTGCCGCTGGCCTTTACGCCCAAGCTGGTGACCGTGTTGCGCGAAGGCTATGGCCCGGCGCGGTTGCGCGCCGATCTGGTCGCCGGGCTGACCGTGGCGATCGTCGCGCTGCCGTTGTCGATGGCGCTGGCGATCGCCAGCGGCGCCTCGCCCGACCGGGGGCTGGTCACCGCGATCATCGCCGGATTCCTGATTTCGGCGCTGGGCGGCAGCCGGGTGCAAGTGGGCGGGCCGACCGGCGCGTTCGTGGTGGTGATCGCGGGGGTGATCGCGCGCCATGGCTATGACGGGTTGCTGGCGGCGACGCTGATGGCCGGGGTGATCCTGATCGTGGCGGGCTATGCCGGGGTCGGGCGGCTGATGCGCTATGTGCCGATGCCGGTGGTCACGGGGTTTACCGCCGGGATCGCGGTGATCATCGCGTCGGGCGAAGTGGGCGATTTTCTGGGGTTGCACGCGGGCCGTGTGCCGGCCGAATTCATCGGCAAATGGGCCGCCTATGCGGGCGCGGTCGGCACGATCTCGCCCGCCACGGTGGGGGTCGGGCTGGGCACGCTGGCTTTGATCCTGGGACTGCGGCGGATCAATCCGCGCCTCCCCGGCTATCTCATCGCGATTGTCGCGGCGGGGCTGGGGGTGGCGTTGCTGCATCTGCCGGTGGAAACCGTGGGGCAGCGCTTTCCGGCGATGCCGACCGGGTTGCCGCTGCCGCACGTGCCGCATCTGGGCCTTGGCATCGTGCGCGATGTGCTGCCTTCGGCGTTCACGATTGCCTTTCTGGCCGGGATCGAGGCGCTGCTGTCCGCGGTGGTGGCCGACGGGATGACCGGTTTCCGCCACCGTTCGGGGCAGGAACTGGTCGGGCAGGGCGTTGCCAACATGGCCTCGGCGCTGTTCGGCGGGTTGCCCGCGACCGGCGCGATCGCGCGCACCGCGACCAATATCCGCGCGGGCGCGCAGACCCCGGTGGCGGGCATGGCACATGCCGGGTTCCTGTTGGTGATCCTGCTCGTCGCGGGAAAGCTGGTGGCCTATGTGCCGATGCCCGCGCTCGCCGCGATTCTGCTGATCGTGGCCTGGGGGATGAGCGAGATCGAACGCTTTCGCGCGCTGTTGCGGATGGATGCGGGCGAACGCGCGCTGTTGCTGCTGACGTTCGCCCTGACGGTGTTCGTCGATCTGACGGTGGCGATCGGCGTGGGTGTCACCCTGGCCAGCCTGCTGTTCATGGCGCGCATGAGCGAGGCGACCGGCGTGCTGGAAGACGACGACAGCGTCGAAGACCCCGACCAGCGCGCGGCTCTGCCGCCCGGCGTCGAGGTGTTTCGCATCGCCGGGCCGATGTTCTTTGGCGCGGCCAGCGAAATGGTCGAGGCGCTGGGCCGCATCGGCGGCAACCCGCGCGCGGTCATCCTGCGGCTGGACCGCGTGCCCTATATCGACAGTTCGGGCGTCCACGTGCTGGAAACGGTGGTGCGCCGCGCGCGCGAACGCGGCGCGCGGGTGATCCTGTGCGATATGCCCCGCCCGGTATGGGCCACACTCGCGCGCACCCGACCACGCTTTGCCGGTGCCGAGCGCGTGGCTAGCCTGGCGGCGGCGCTGCGGCGGGTTGCATGAAAAAGGGGGCCTTGCGGGCCCCCTTTTTTAGTGCCTGACCCGACACTGGCGTGTCGGGAAGTCGGCACCGGCCCGCTCCCCCACCCGACCACCCTACTATAGGTATCCTATGGGTGGTCGGCTCCTCAGCGAAAACGTCCCCCGGACGTTTTCGTGTTCTTCGTCACGGGGAGCGGGCCGGTGCCGACTTCGAAACGCGCCCTTTCGCGCGTTTCGGGTCAGACTCTTGGCCGACGGTCAGCCGTATTTGCCCCACACGAACTTGCTCGACAGCGCAAAGTTCCACACCGAGGCAAGGATGATCCCGCCCAGCACGGCCAGCGCGTCGTTGACGTGCAGCCGTTTGAGCGCGTCGGTGCTGGCGATCTGCGACAGGATGCCGATCGCGCAGGTCAGGAAGAACTTGGCCCAGCCCTTGAACAGCGGAATCAGCCCGCGCAGCCGCTTTTCCGCATACGTCAGTTCGTTGTTCAGCACGAAGTTGAACGTCATCGCGGTCAGCGCGGCGATCACATTGGCGATGATGAAGGTGGTTTCGCCCACCACCCAGTGGCCATAGACAAAGCGTTCGCGCAAGATCACGCTCAGCACCAGCCACAGCACCGCAAAGTTCACCGCGACGCCCATCGCGCCCACCGTAGCGAACAGCGCAAACCGGGTCGGGATGATCCGCCCCAGCCATTTGTCGTAAAGGCCGATCAGAAATTCGAACACGACTGTTCTGTCCAGTTTGGATTCGCCGTCCATGCGGGCGGCAAAATTGAGGGGGAATTCCTTGACCCGCAAGGGGCGATCGACCGTGGCCAGGATATCGAGCAGGATCTTGAAGCCAACCCCCGACAGGCGATGCGCATCGGCGCGCAAGGTTTCGCCGTGCAGCATGAAAAAGCCGCTCATCGGGTCGCTCAGGTCTACCCCGGTCACGCGCCGGGCGATGGCATTGGCAATGCCCGATGCTTTCACGCGATCGGGTCGGCCCCAGGCCTCGGTGCTGGCGCCCTCGGCAAAGCGCGAGGCATAGGCGACATCGTATTCACCGCTGGTGATCGCCGCGAACATGCCCGGCAACAGCGCGGGATCGTGCTGTCCGTCGGCGTCCATCACCGCCACGATCGGCGCCGCGCTGGCACACATGCCCTCGATCGCCGCCGAGGCAAGGCCCCGGCGCCCGATCCGTTCGATCACGCGGATGCGCGGATCGGCCTGCGCGATGCGGCGCACTTCGTCGCCGGTGCCGTCCGGGCTGTTGTCATCGACGAAGATCGCTTCCCAGGTGTAGCCGGTCAGCGCGGCGTCGATGCGTTCGACCATGCGCGCGATATTCGCACGCTCGTTGTAGGTTGGAAGTATGACTGCGAGTTGAAGCATGGGCCGCGCGCTTACAACCTTGTGAGCACGGCGTCACCTATTTCCGTGGTTCGCGCGTTCCCGCCCAGGTCCCGCGACAGGACACCGTCGGCCAGCGCCGCCGCCACGGCCGCCTCGATCCGGTCGGCGGCAGGGGCCAGGCCCAGCGAATGACGCAGCAGCATCGCCGCCGACAGGATCGTCGCCATCGGATTGGCCAGGCCCTGGCCGGCGATATCGGGCGCCGAACCGTGGATCGGTTCATAGAGGCCGAACGTGCCATGCGCGGTCTGGTGCGCGCCGAGCGAGGCCGATGCGAGCAGGCCGATCGAGCCCACGCACATGCTGGCCTGGTCCGACAGGATATCGCCGAACAGGTTGCCCGTCAGCACCACGTCGAAATGGCCCGGGTTCTTCACCAGTTGCATCGCCGCGTTGTCGACATACATGTGTTCGATCGCGACGTCGGGATAGGCACGCGCCACCTCGATCACCACATCGCGCCACAGTTGCGAGGTTTCCAGCACATTGGCCTTGTCGACCGAGCACACGCGGCGCTTGCGGCCCTGTGCGGTGCGAAAGGCGACATGGGCGATGCGTTCCACCTCGGACGTGCTGTAGGACATCACGTCATAGCCTTCGCGTTCGCCCGCAGCGTTGGTGCGAAAGCCTTTTTCGCCGAAATAGACATCGCCGTTCAGCTCGCGCACGATCACCATGTCGATCAGGGCGGCGATTTCCGGCCGCAGCGCCGAACGCGCCTCCAGCCCGGCAAACACTTGCGCCGGGCGCAAGTTGGCAAACAGGGTCAGGGCCTTGCGCAGGCCCAGAATGGCCTGTTCGGGGCGCAGATGGCGATCGAGCGCATCGCAATCGGGATCGCCCACCGCGCCGAACAGGATGGCATCCGAGGCTTGCGCCACGGCCAGCGTGTCGGCGGGCAGCGGGTGGCCATGCGCCTTGTAGGCGGCGCCGCCGACCGGTGCCCACTGCAGATCGATGCCCAGATCGAGCGCCGCGATCACGCGCACCGCCTCGTGCGTGACTTCCGGACCGATGCCGTCGCCCGGCAACACCGCAATTTTCATGGCCAGCCTTGTCCCGTTGCAATCAAAGCGGCCCCTTTGCCGCGCTCAACTGTCCGGGTCAATGCGGCGCAGGCGTTCGATCAGGTGTTCGCGCGCGGCGATCACGCGGCTTTGGCCGCGATCGCCAAACATCCGCGAGGTCAGCGCGTGGCCCTGGCGGTCGAGCCGGGCCAGCAGATCGGGCCAGCTTTCTTCGGGCGGGGGCAGTGGCGCCGTGCCATAGCCGACTTCGCGCAGCAACAGCGCTTCGTACCCCGCCAGCACCCGCGCCCAGCCGCGCGCCGAGGGGGCATGGCAGATCGCATCGAGCGCGGCCTCCAGCGCGGCGTGGATAGCCGGATAGGGATGGCCTTCGGGCAAGGTTGCGGCGGCCAGCGCGGTGACCCAGCCGATCCCGGCGGCGGGCAGTGGTTCGGACAGCCATGGCGCGCGGCTGACCACCAGTTCGCACCGCGCGGAGGGCAACTGGCTGTTGCCGCGCGCGCGCAATTCGATCGCCAGGGTGTTGCCGGGGATCAGTACCGGGCGCAGTTCGCGCCCTCGCGCGCCCGCCACATAGGCCGCAACCAGCCCGTGTTCGGCGGTCAGCGCGCGCACCACCGCGCCATGTTCGCCATGCGCGCGCGCGGCACAGAGCAGGGCATGGGAGCGGATCAGCATGGGCCACGCATAGAGGCGCAGATCGCCGCCCGCAAACCCGTGCGCCAATGGACTGATGAGAATCGTCAAACCCTTGCAAATACGCCGTTGGAACAAGCGGCGATGTGCGATAGCCTTGCGATCATGAAGCAGCTTTTTCAGCATGCCGCGATGACGGATGGCGTGACCGTGCGGGTTGCGGTCAATTTTCTGCCAGAACAGTCGCGCGTCGAATCCGGAAAATGGTTCTGGGTCTACCACATCCGCATCGAGAACGATTCGGCGCAGGCTGTGCAATTGCTGACCCGCCATTGGCAGATCACCGACGGGCGCGGGGTGGTCAACCATGTCGATGGCGAAGGCGTGGTCGGCGAACAGCCGCGATTGCAGCCGGGCCAGTCGCATGACTATGTCTCCGGCTGTCCGCTGGGCACGCCGCTGGGCAGCATGCAGGGGCATTATACGATGATCCGCGACGATGGATCGCGGTTTGACGTGGCGATCCCGTTCTTTCCTCTGGCCGCATCCGCGCCGGTGGGAAAAGTCGCCAAAGATTGACAAGACCGGCCCTGCCGCGTGATGGAGGCGGGGATGAAGCGGACCCATCTTCCCCTCAATGGCTTGCGCGTGCTCGACGCCGCCGCACGGCATCTGTCGTTTACGCGCGCCGCCGACGAACTGGCGGTGACCCCGGCGGCAGTCGGCCAGCAGATTCGCGCGCTCGAAGATCTGCTGGGGGTGATCCTGTTCCGCCGCACCTCCAAAGGCCTGGAACTGACCGACGAGGCTTCGGCCGGGCTCGATGCGATTCGCGAGGGATTCCTGCGCTTTGAAGAAGGCGTTCAGGCGATGCGCGCCGGGCAGTCGAGCCATGTCTATACGATCGCCTGCCCGCGCGATTTCTTTGCGGCGTGGCTGTCGGCGCGGCTGGCGGCGTTTCGCGAAGACAGCCCGCAATTGCGGTTTGCGCTGATCGGCGGCGACGGTGATGTCGATTTTGCCGAGGCCAATCTCGATCTCGCCGTGCGCTGGAGCGAAGGGCCGGGCGATCTTGAAGGGATCGCGCTGGGGCCGCGCGGCACGATCGTGGTGGCCGGGCACGATGTTGCCGACCAGGCGCCGTGGATTGCCTGGCCGGGCGATCCGGCAGGTGACGACGGCGATCTCGGGGGCGATCTCGGGGGCGATCCCGCCACAGGCAATAGCCCGCGTGAAGTGCACATTTCGGTGGGTGATGCGGGCACCGCGATCAGCGCGGCGGCGGCCGGGCTGGGCCGCGCGCGGGTGCCGCGCCTACTGGCCGAGGCGGCGCTGGCAACCGGCCGGGTGCGTGCGCTGGGCGCGCCCGAAGAGGGCCTGCGCGGGTATTGGCTGGTCGCGCCCTTGCCGCAATGGCGCCAGAAGAAAGTCCGCGCGCTGGTGGCTGCGCTGCACCCGCCGCAGGCCTGAACCGGCCTGGCAAACGTTGTCCCGTGCTGGCTCCGCGCGCACGCTGCGCTTTAAAAAATCAGCATTTTTTCTGATCCGGCGGATTGGCAGTAGTGGCGTGTTGACCCCTATTTAACCCCCGGCGGCCTATGCCATCGGGCATGGGTCGTCTGATCGAGATTACCGGGTCTGTCGTTCGGCAGTTCAACCACCTGCTGTGGCGGCTTGATCGCGCCTTGCGCCAGCGCACGTCGTCGAAGTTTGTCGATGCCTATGTGGCGGGAATCGCGGCGCGCGTGCCGGTGCTCTATCTGGTCTTGCTGTTCGATGTGGCGATCCTGACGTGCAGCTATCGCACGGTGGCGCCGGGCTGGGTGCTTTGCCTCGGCGCTGTGCTGGCACTGATCGCCGGCGTTCGCGGGCAGGCCTGGCGCGCGCATCGCATCACCGTGCAACCGCTGGAGGCCAAGCGCTGTGCGCTGGCGCGGATGCAGACAATCGGCGGACTGTTCGCGCTGGCGTTCATGGTCTGGACGATGGTGCTGATGCGCTATGGTACGTTCGAACAGCGCATGCTGGTCGAATATGTGCTGGCGGTGACGGCGTTCGCCGCGATGGTCGCGCTGGCCCAGGCGCCGCGCACCGCGCTCAATGTCGCGCTGGCGTTCTCGGTGCCGGCGCTGGGGATGTTTCTTGCCGCGCGTACCTTCGATGCGCTGTTGCTGGCGCTGGTGCAGATCGTGTTCACCGCCACGATGCTGATCGCGATCGTCACCAGCCATCGCGAATTTGTGCAACGCGAACTGGCCAACCAGCGGCTGGCACGCAAACTGGCGCACACCGCGCGCGAATCACTGGTCAATTATGATCGCGCGACGATCGATGATCTGACCGGGGTGCTCAACCGGCGGGCGATCCTGCAACGGCTGCGCGACGAAGTGGCCAGGGCCTCCGCGACACCGCTGTGGCTGGCGCTGGTCGATCTCGACGGGTTCAAGCATGTGAACGACACGTATGGCCATGGTGCGGGCGATGCGGTGCTGCGCGCGGTGGCCGGGCGGACGGGCGCACTGGCCGGGGTCGTGGCGCATGGCCGGCTGGGCGGCGACGAATTCGCCATCCTGTTCGACGCGGCGTTCGACCAGACGCAGGCCCGCGCAGCCTGCCGCCGGCTGTCGGGCATGGTGCGCCAGCCGATCCCGTTCAATGGCACGCGGCTGCGCGTGCTGTGTTCGATCGGGCTCTACCGTCTCGATCAGCCCGATTCGGGCGCCTGCCTCGAACGCGCCGACGCCGCCTTGTACAAGGCCAAGCAGCAAGGCGATGGCGCGGTGGTGCTGTTCGGGCCCGAAGACGAAGCCGCGCTGCGCCAGCGCGCGCTGATCACCCGGCAATTTCACGACAGCGTGCTGCAGGATCGGCTGCGGCTGGTTTATCAGCCGATGATCGATCTGCGCGATCGGCGCGTGGTCGGGGCAGAAGCGTTCGCGCGCTGGTCGCCCGATG
Organism: Novosphingobium sp. FSW06-99; assembly: GCF_001519065.1. Lineage (GTDB taxonomy): Bacteria > Pseudomonadota > Alphaproteobacteria > Sphingomonadales > Sphingomonadaceae > Novosphingobium. The sequence goes on along the minus strand of NZ_KQ954256.1, from coordinate 161,165 downwards.
GCCGGATCTGGCAGCCCCCGGCCTCGTTCATGGCGATGGCCCATGCCACCGGGCGGATGGGCGAAGTGACCCGGCTGGTGCTGTCGCGCGCCATCGAGGAATGCCGCCCCGCCGACCATGCCATCGCGCTGTCGGTCAATCTTTCACCGCGCGATGTGGTGCGCGACGGGATTGCCGAGGTGCTGGCCGACATCACCCTGGCGGCTGGGGGCAGGCCGTCCGACCTCATTCTCGATGTCACCGAACGTGCGCTGCTCGACGATCCGCGCCGCGCCGCGCGCCAGCTCGAAGCCATGCGCGCGCAAGGTTTTCGCATCGCGCTCGACGATTTCGGCGCGGGCTGGTCAAGCCTGTCACAATTGCGCGACCTGCCGCTCGATCTGATCAAGCTCAACGGCACGCTGGCCGAGGCGCTGCCGGTCGATCCCGGCGCGCGCGCGGTGGTCGGGATGATCGTCGCGCTGTCGTGGCAATTGGGGCTCGAATGCACGATCAAGGGGATTGAAACCGAGGCGCAGGCCGAGGCGGCGCGCGCACTGGGCATCACCCGCATGCAGGGCTTTCACTTTGGCGCGCCCGATACCGCTGCGGCGCTGGTCGCCGGATTGCACCGCGCCGTCGCCTGAGCCCGTCAATGCACGTCGAAATGGGGCGGGGCGTGTTCAGCCACCGGTTCGCGCGCGCCGAACAGGCGGCCGCCTTCGCTGAACAGCACCAGTATCAGCGTGCCAAGGCCGCACACCAGAAATGCGGTGGTCAGCGGCAGCGCGGTGCCGTTATAGGCCTGTCCGATCACGATCCCCAGGCTGGCGGCGATCAGCATGCGCAAAAAGGCCTGTACCGAACTGGCCGAACCGGCAATCCCGGCAAACGGTTGCATCGCGATCGAGCTGAAATTGGCGCCGATAAAGCCCAGCATGCAGATGTTGAGCGCCATCACCGGCATGAACTGCGCCAGCGTCTCGTGCGGATTGCGTGCCTGCAGCAATTGCACCAGCGCCAGCACCAGAAACACCATCAGCGCCCCGTGCGACACCCGCCTTGCGCCAAACCGCATGACAATGCGCGAATTGAGGAAATTGGAGGTGGCCATCAGGATCGCGGTGGCGCCGAACAGCAGCGGAAACATCGCCCCGGCGCCGAAATGTTCCGCCACCAGTTGCTGCGATGAATTGATATAGCCCAGCATTGCGCCAAACGTCAGCGAACTGCCCAGCGTATAGCCAATCGACCGGCGATAGGTGGCGGCGTGGGTCATGTTCGACAGGATGCGGGCGGGCCGGATCGCCTGGCGATGCGCCACCGCCATCGTTTCGGGCAGGCGCAGCGCGATCCATGTGCCGATCACCAGCGCCAGCGCGGCCAGCATGGCAAAGATGAAGCGCCAGCCTGCCACCAGCAGCACCGCCTGGCCGACGGTGGGCGCCACCATCGGCGCGATCATGAACACCATCGACACGGTCGATGTCATGCGTGCCATGGCATCGCCCGAATGGCGATCGCGGATGATCGCCGACGGCAGCACGGTCAGGCCCGCGCTGCACAGCGCGACAGCCACGCGCAGCGCGATCAGCGTGTTGAAACCGGGCGCCAGCGCGCATCCCAGCGACAGCAGGATATAGCCGCCAAAACACACCAGCAGCACGCGGCGCCGGCCATAGCGATCCGACAGCGGGCCGGGCAGCAACGAACCGAACCCTGCGGCGACCAGAAACACCCCGACCACCAATTGGCGATGGTTGGGATTGGATACCCCCAGATCGCGCGCGATCATGCCAAGCGCGGGCAGCATGACATCGACCGCCAGCGCCTGCAGCGACATCGTCGCCGCCATCATCGCGACGAATTCGCCGCTGCCGATGGGGCGGCGGGTCGATTCGGTCATGGGCTGGTCGGGGGAAAGGGATCGGGACATGCGGCGCGCTATAGGCATGGCGCGGACGTGTTCCCACTCTTATCTGTGCTAGGACAAAGCCCATGGAGCACGCCCCAGACCCTGCCGCGTCCGGCTTCAGAAAGATCATCCATGTCGATATGGATGCCTTTTATGCAAGCGTGGAACAGCGTGACGACCCCAGTTTGCGCGGCCGTCCGGTGGCGGTTGGCGGGTCTTCGGCGCGCGGCGTGGTGGCCGCGGCCAGTTATGAGGCGCGCGCCTACGGGGTCCGCTCGGCGATGCCGTCGACCCGCGCGGCGCGGCAATGCCCGGCGCTGGTGTTCGTGACGCCCCGGTTTGATGTCTATCGCGCGGTCAGTCGGCAGATCCATGCGATCTTTGCCGATTACACCGCACTGATCGAACCGCTGTCGCTCGACGAGGCCTATCTCGACGTGACGGCGGACGATCGCGGCATCGGCTCGGCAACGCGTATTGCCGAACGCATCCGTCAGCGAATCCGCGCCGAAACCGGGCTGACGGCCAGCGCCGGGGTGTCGTACAACAAGTTTCTGGCCAAACTGGCGTCCGACCAGAACAAGCCCGACGGGCTGTGCGTGATCCGCCCCGGCGAGGGCGCAGAGTTCGTCGCGCGGCTGCCGGTGGCGCGGTTTCACGGGGTCGGCCCGCGCGGGGTGCAACGCATGACCGCGCTCGGCGTGCAGACCGGGGCAGACTTGCGCGCGGTTCCGCTCGATGTCCTGCGCACCCATTTCGGCGCCCAGGCCGATTACCTCTATCGCGCGGCGCGGGGCATCGATCTGCGCCGGGTCGAACCCGACCGCCCGCGCAAATCGGTCGGCGCAGAGCGGACTTATGCCCATGATATCGGTTCGGGGCCGGGCCTGCGCGACGCACTGGCCGAAATTGTCGAGATTGTCTGGCAACGCATCGAAAAGGCCGGGGTGCGCGGGCGCACGGTCACGCTGAAATTGCGCAGTGCCGACTTTCAGACGCTGACGCGGGCCCGGTCGTTGCCGCGCGCGGTGGCGGGGATCGAGGAATTCGCCGGTCTGGGCCGCGATCTGCTCGATGGGCTGTTGCCGCTGCGTCAGCCGGTGCGACTGATGGGGCTGACGCTGTCGGCGCTCGAAACCGACCGGCAGGTGGCAGACGATGCCGCCCCGGAAGGGCAGGCCTCGTTACCGTTCTGACGCCTGCCACAGCGCAAGATAGGCATGGACCGCCCCATTGGTCGCGGCAGGCAGCGCGTCGGGGGCGTGCAGCGCGACCGCGACGATCTCGCGGCCATCGGCGCGCGGTGTTCCGGTGATCCGTCCGGTCACCACTTCGATGCGGTTGGTCCAGCCTTGCGGCATCCGGCGCCGCACCTGGCCGAGCGAGCGCGCGTTGTGGAGCGTGCAGCCGGTCTCTTCGGCGATTTCGCGCGCGGCGGCGGTCAGGATGTCTTCGCCCGCCGCCCGCCCGCCACCGGGCACCAGCCACTGGTCGGGCAAATGATAGGAATGGCGCACCAGCAGCAATCGTCCGTCGGCGGCAAAGCCCAGTACCATGATCCCTTCGACTTCGCGGCCGAGCCGGCCCCACAGCCACAGGCGCCAGGGTTGCAGCACGCGCAACAGCCAGCGATGCAGCGGTGCGGGGATCAGCGCGGTGGCGTTCATGACCTGTGCGGCAAGACTTTGGGCCGCGTCTGTCCCGTTGCGAAACGCCGTATCGATAGGGTCTGGGCCGCGCTCGACAGACCACGGGCGGGTCTGCCAGGACGCTGCGAGGCAAGGACGGAAAGTGGGCTGAAATGGGTGTGGCACTGATTTTGGCAATGGCGCTTGCGGTGGTCGATACGCCGGGGGGCGATTACGACCGCGCGATAGGCTGTGCGGCGGGCGAGGCCACGCTGGCCGCGCTGCTTGGCGGCGATCGGGCCGAGGCCCGGGATCGCGCGACGGTTGAGCGGCTGAATGCGCTGTCCGACCACTGGTTGCACCTGGCGCTGGTGCACAACGATAACCCGGCAGCGGTGCGCGCCGATCTGGCGCGCAGCAAGGCGAGCCTGGCCAGCGACCTTGCCGGCAGGCGCGATGCAGCCCGCTTGTCGGCCACGCTCGACGCGCGGCTGGCTGCCTGTGCCCCCCCGATCGGGGGCGAGACAGTCGGGAGCTAGGGTCTTTCTGCCGTAGATAGGGGCACCGTGATTGCTCTGGAAAGCTCCGTGAGAAGACGCAGCGCGCAGTGCGGGCTGGTTGTCCCGCGCAAGTGCTGCGACCCTGTCACGGGGCTTTCCAGGGCAATCGCGAAGCGGCGGGCCGATTTTGGCCCATTGCTTCGTCGAGATGGCTTGAAATATCGACATATTCCTGCGCCATCCCTCCTCACACTGGGCCAAAATCGGCTCCGTCACGGTGCCTCAATCTACGGCAGAATGACCCTAGATCAGCCACCCAGGATCTGGGTAAGGAACCACACGCGCTGTTCGGCCTGGTCGGTCCAGTCGTCGGACGCGCCATCCGTGGCGTTGTCGCCCGCTTCGCCCGCCGCGGCCTTGACCTCGCGGATGCGACCGATCAGCGTGGCGTTGTCATCGCGCAGGACGCGCACCATCGTCAGTGCATCGAGCCCGGCGCGATCATCGTCGGCAATCGCCGCCTTGGCGGTGATCGCGCCGATTGAGGTCAGCGTTGCGCCGCCGTTCTTGCGCACGCGTTCGGCGATGACGTCGGTCAGTGTGAACAGTTCGGTGGCCTGGGTGTCGAACAGCAGGTGCAGATCGTGAAACTGCGGCCCGGCCACGTGCCAGTGAAAATTCTTGGTCTTCAGATAGAGCGCGAACAAGTCGGCGAGCAGCCCGTTGAGGCTGTCGATCAGGGCTTTCTTGGCATTGTCACCCGGCATGGAATGATCCCTTTCACAGGTTGTCATTGGTCCACCTAGCACCGCGAACGCGCGATTGGTTAGTGAATATGTTCGGTTGCGGACATCGAGAAAATAGATTTGTGCGGTTCGCCATGCGGTCGTCGTGATGCACCATTTTCGCCCCAATTGTCGGGGTTTGGGCAATTGTCAGCGGCTTGCCCGCAGCGTACCAATATGCCGGGTGCGGGGGCACATGCCGATGCTGGAATGGGCATATCGCTTGGGGCCATGGCGCGGCTCGGATCTGGTCTGGCTGACCACGGTCTGGCTGGCCAGGCGCGGGCCGCATTGGCTGGCGCAAGGGCGCCGACTGCCTGGCCGGGGGCCCGGGCGCGGCGAAGGCATGACCGCCGTGCTGATGCGCATTCCCGCCCATCCGGTTGCGGCGCGCGCGCTCGTTCGGCGCAAACTGGCGAGCTGGCCGGTGATCGGCACGCGGGTCTATGTCGGCTGTCCCATCGGCTATCCGGCGATGCTTGATGCAGTGGCCGCAACCGGCGGCGATCCGCGTCTGCGGATCGTGGTGATCGACAGCCCCGACATGCCCGACCGCGCCGGGTGTCTCGACCGGCTCTATGCCGCGCTGGAGGAAGACGAACGGCGCGGGCGGTTTCGCGCGCGTTTCATCGTGCTGGACGATGAAGGCGATCAGGCCGCGAATTAGCGCCGAATTAACCAGTAACGGCTAACCAACGTCAGGTCGGTGCACAATGGCCGACGGGGGAAAGGTCTCGATGTCGGAAATGAGCAGGCATGCCGCGTTCGATCCTGCACGCAGCGAGGCGGTCACCGGGCCGGGCCAGTCTTCGCGTGACGACCGGCAGGCAAACTGCGATCCGACGGGCAATCCGGTCAGCCTCGACAACGCGCGCCGGCCGATCGGTGTGGTGCGCGACGTAGCGGGCGGCACCACCATCGTGGTGTTCGATCCCGAGCGCCTGCACGAATGCCTGAGCGATGCCGATCCGGCGATCGCCATGTCGGGCCAGGTCAGCAGCCAGATCAAGATCCGCGTCGGCAACACTTGGTTGCTGGGCGTGGTGCGCACCTTGCGCCAGGCCACAACCGCCGAAGAGCATGGCGGCGTGGTCGCCGAAGTCGATTTCATGGGCGAAGGCGATACCGAACGCCTGACCGGCAATATCTATGGCTTTCGCCGGGGGGTCACCCGCTATCCCATGCCCGGCGCGCTGGCGCATGTCGCCACGCGGGCCGATCTGGCGCAGATCTATGCCAGCGACGGCCGCCCCAATATCAGCATCGGCACCGTGCACCCGACCAAGGACATCCGCGCGGGGATCTATATCGACAGTTTTCTGGGCAAGCATTTTGCGCTGCTGGGGTCGACCGGCACGGGCAAATCGACCTCGGCCTCGCTGATCCTGCACCGCATTTGCGAACTGGCGCCGCAGGGCCATATCGTGATGATCGACCCGCACGGCGAATATATCTCGGCGTTCCGCGATCGCGGCAATCTGCTCGACGTGTCGAACCTGCAGATGCCGTACTGGCTGATGAATTTCGAGGAACATTGCGAGGTGTTCCTGACGTCGAGCGGGTCGGACCGGGTGGTCGATGCCGACATTCTGGCGCGGTGCCTGCAACAATCGCGCGCCAAGAACCGGCTGGCGGCGGCGATCGGCAAGATCACCGTCGATTCGCCGATTCCCTATCTGCTGTCCGACCTGGTCAACATCCTGCAAAACGAGATGGGCAAGCTCGACAAGGGCACCGGATCGATCCCCTATCAGCGGATCAAGACCAAGATCGAGGAAATCCGGGGCGATCCGCGCTATCAATTCATGTTTTCGGGCATGCTGGTGGCCGATTGCATGACCGATTTCCTGGCCCAGGTGTTTCGCCTGCCCGCCAATGGCAAGCCGATCTCGATCATCGATGTGTCGGGCGTGCCTTCGGAAATCACCTCGACCGTGGTGGCGGTGCTGTCGCGGCTGGTGTTCGATTTCGCGGTCTGGGCGCGTGACGAGGAAACCCGTCCGATCCTGCTGGTGTGTGAAGAGGCGCACCGCTATGTGCCAAACGAACGCAATGCCGATGGCTCGTCAGTGGGCCGCGTGCTGTCGCGCATCGCCAAGGAAGGCCGCAAATACGGCGTCAGCCTGGGCCTGATCACGCAGCGGCCATCCGACCTTGCCGAAGGGGTGCTGTCGCAATGCGGCACGATCATCGCCATGCGGCTGAACAACGAACGCGACCAGGCGCATGTGCGCGCGGCAATGCCCGAAGGCGCGCGCGGGTTCATGGATGCGATCCCGGCCTTGCGCAATCGCGAATGCGTGGTCTGCGGCGAAGGCGTATCGATCCCCATGCGGGTGTCGTTCGACGATCTCGACGCCGCGCTGCGCCCGGCCTCCGACGACCCGTCGTTCGCCGCGCAATGGAGCAAATCGGGCGGCGAAGACGCCATGATCGAACGCACCCTGCAACGCTGGCGCGCGCAGAGCCGCTAGGTGGGGGCGGGCAGGCTTTCCGCTTGATTCGACGGCGGATTTTGGAGGCTAACTGTCGTTTAAACTAAGCGAACCCGTCCCGCTTTTGCCGAGGGCGTAACCGACCAACTTTCCTCGCAGCGGCATGCCACAGCCGAGTTTCAAAGAACTGCAATGACCTTGCCGCGTCCGCGTCACCGGCTTTTGCAGCGCATCTTAGCCAACGGCGATACCCGATCATGTCATTGCGATTGAAGCAGCTCATCGCTGCATTACCAGCCGCGCGAGCATCGCCTTTCCGCCAAGCGCGATAGTAAAGGCCTGCCGGGCTAAATGCATCGGCCGGTTTGCCAAACGATACCGCGCTGTCGTCATCGGAGAACCAGTCAGCCAGTTCAATCATCGCTCCGGTATGACCGCGAAGCGCCAAGTGCCACATGATGGGCATCCACTTGCCGATACCTTGCTCATAGCGGACTGTCAGCCCCTTCAAATAGAGGCGATCCGCGGTCGTTTTATTGCTGATGTATTCCATAAGCGGATAATCACCCAGCACGTCAATGTCCGCAAGTGGAGCGATTCCCACCATAGCGTTCGCGGCATGACCGCTACCCACAGCAACGGCGGAAAATGGAGGGGAGCGGACCGATCTTTACTAAAAGTCAGGCGCGTGGCTTAGTTTCGCTTTCACTACAAGCCGAGTATATTCCAAATAATGATGAAATAAGAAACGCGACCCATGCGTAGTGACGTATTCCCGCGTGATGGTGGGCATCATTGCGAATTGAAAAACTAAGCCATGCAGGAATAAGCCAGAAAACTGCAAGAATAAGTCGCAGCATTCCTTTTTGATCGCATGGCAACTTCATTTAAGAGTGCTCCAAAAATTCCTTATGCCATAACAAGCCTGCGACACAGTATGCGCTAGTTGTTTCGGCACGCACTCTGCTCCATGTCCTCAATCACTATGTGGATTTTACCGCAGCTTAGCCTACCAAAGGCAAAATGCAATGTCCGCATCGGACACATGGATCGGCAACTTGTAGGGTGCTTCCGGCCACTCAATCTTGGCTCTGCAAGCGGTGGACTTTGACCCTGCTGCCTAGGCGGGGGCGGACGCGCGCGCGGGCGTGACACGCGCCTGTTCGGCATTCCGGCGCCAGGGGATCAGGCGATAGGCGCCATAGGCCAGCACGACCGCGATGCCCGATCCGACCGGAAAGCTCAGCCAGATCGCGTCCATGCCCAGCCTGGCGTGCATCAGGTCATAGAACCCCAGCCGACCGGGGTACATCGCGATGCCCAGCACGATCAGCGGCGGCAGTACGGTGCCCGCCGCGCGCATCGTGCCGAACAGCACGATGGTGATCCCGAACAGGATATAGGTCCAGCTTGCAAGAAACTGGATATGCCGCGCCAGATCGACCGCCGGGCTGTGCGCGCCCAGGAACAGCGCCAGCACTGGCCGGTCGAACAGCAGCAGCAGCGCGGTCATCACCCCGGTCATGATCACATTCAGAACGACACCCGCGCGAGTGATCGCATCCAGCCGGTCGAACAGCCGCGCGCCGATGGTCTGCGCGGCCATCGCGCTGACTGCCGCCGAAATCGCCAGCGCGGGCATCTGCAGATAGGTCCACACTTGCAGCGACGCCCCATAGGCGGCGCTGGCGGTGGCGCCTTCGCGGTTGACCAGCCCGACCATGACAATCCCGGCCATCGATACCAGCAGCATCTGCGCACCCATCGGCAGGCCCTTGGTGACGATAAAGCGCAGCTCGGCGGGGTGCGGGATCAGATAGCGCAGTTCGTGGCGCAACAGCCGCACCGGCAGGTCGCGCGCATAGAGCACAACCACAAAGGCCAGCATCGCCACGGTCGAGGCGATCGTCGTCGCAATCGCCGATCCGGCGATGCCGAACGCGGGGATCGGCCCGAACCCGGCGATCAGCAGCGGATTGAGCGCCACATCGAGCACCACCGAAATCATCATCATGCGCAGCGGCGTCGCCGAATCGCCCGCGCCGCGCATCGACATCGCCAGAATGACGCTGACCATCTGTGCGGGCATGGCGATGAAGATCACCCGCAAATAGGCCAGCGCAAAGGTATAGACCACAGGCGGGGTCGACATCGTGCGCAACAGTGCGGGCGCGCCGATCCAGCCGATCACCGCCACCAGCAGCGAAAGGCCGACGCAAAACCCCATCGCCGTGCCGAACGTGCGCCGCGCGGCATCGACATTGCCCGCGCCGAACGCCTGCCCGATCTTGACCGTGGCGGCCATGCCGAACCCGAACGTGGCGGCGAACACCAGAAACATCACCACATTGGCATTGGCGGTGGCGGCCAGCGCGCTGCCGCCCAGCATGCGCCCGACCCAGACCGCGTTGACCGTACCGTTGAGCGATTGCAGCACGTTGGCCAGCAGCGTCGGCGCGGAAAAGCGCAGCAGTGTGCCCATGATCGGCCCGCGCGTCAGATCGCCACGCCGCGCCCCGCCGGGGCCGTGCTGGTGCGGTTCGGGATTGGCCATGCGGGCGCCTATTCCTTTGGCTTGAGCGCGGATAGCGCGGCAAACGCCCCGCCGCCGGTTTCGCCCGCCAGCCCGTGTTCGGCGCGCGCGCGGTCGGCATCGGGGCCTTGCGCAAACGGGTCGATCGACAGCGCCAGCGTCTGCGCCAGCGCCTCGCCCAGATCGAACGCGGTTCCGGCATATTCGATTTCGTCGCAGGCCTCGGCGCTCAGTTCGATTTCCTCGTCGGGCACCATCGTGCCTTGCAGCGGAACAAACCGCAGATCGACCGGTTCATCGATCGCCACCGGAAAATCCTCGCCCGAAATGGCGCAGGCCTGGATGATCGCGGCGCGAATCCGGCCGGTCACGGTGATCTTGTCCTTGTCGTCCTCGAACTGCACGGTCGCAACCAGACGCTCGATCGCGGTCAGGCCGAATCGCGCCGCCAGCCTGCGCCGTTCGTCGGCGTCGGCCTCGATATCGATCGCGGTCGCGGGCAATTGCCGGATATCGAACAGGCGCGTCCATTCGGGGGTGGCAGGCGCGCTCATTTGCCGATGTCTCCATCGAGCACGCGCAGCGCGGGCACCAGCGCCAGCCCGGCGGCAAAGGCCCGCGCGCGCCGCGCCACCAGCACGGGATCGACCCCTTCGCGCAAGGTGACATTGCGCGCCACCGCCGCGGTGGTCGCCGCTTCGCCTTCGTCAAGCGCGCTGCGATAGGCGCCCAGCCGGCCGCCCAGCGTGCTCATCAGTGTGCCGATATGCTTGCCCACCACCAGATCGCCCACGCCGCCCTGGCGCAGTTGCCCGTCCATATCCTCGACAAACAGTTCGGTCAGCCGCACCGAAGGCTCGATCAGCATCGTGTCCTGTTCCATGCGGATCAGCACCAGCGCCAAGATCAGCGTGATCGCATCGAACCGGCCGGGGATCGTGTCGGCAATGCCGCAGTCGCGATACCATTCCTTTTCACGGGCGATTTCCACCACTTTGTGCCACAGCGGGCGCATGGCCGCGCGGGGGTCCGGGCGGGGTCGCAGCCAATTCGCAAATCGCGACATCACGTCTCTTTCTGTCCTGGTTGGGCCTGATCGGGGGCCCGCCACGGATCAAAGCGCACCCCGCCATTGCGGGAATGCGCTTTGATGCCTAAGGCAGGTGATATAGGCAGCGCGGGCGCGAAGGCAAACGACCCTCGGTGCAGTTATCTGTTCAGGCAGGTTTGAAAGGTGGCTTTTAAGGTGGCAACGCGGCGTAGCGAGCGGAAAGTGGAGGCCAGGGCCGGAGTCGTGGGCGCCGGAGCTGTGCGGGCGGGTCTGGCTTGCGTGCTGGTGGCGGGTATCGGCGGATGCAGCAATATCCACGATCACCGCGGCTATCTGGTCGACCCTGCGCTGACCCAGTCGGTGCTGCCCGGCGTTGACAACCGTCTGTCGGTGGAAAAGTCGCTCGGCCAGCCCACGATCAAGAGCCAGTTCGGTCAGCAGGCCTATTATTACATCTCGCTCGACACCGTGCAAAAGCCGTTTACCCGGCCGCGCATCAAGGGCGGGTCGATCATGCGGGTCGGTTTCGACAGCGCGGGCAATGTGCAGGACGTCACGCGCGACGGTGTCGAACATGCCGTGCGGCTTGAGCCGGACAAGCACAAGACCCCGACGCTGGGCCGCGAGCGCAGCTTCTTTGAAGACCTGTTCGGCAATATCGGCACGGTCGGCGCCTTGCCCGGCGGCACGCAGGGCCAGGGCGGCGGCGCGGGCGGCGGCGGCGGTGGTGGTCGCGGCGGCGGCACCGGCCCGAACGGGAGCTGATCCGGGGCGGTGGACTTTGGCTATTGATTGCCCGGGTCCACCACCCATATCCCGTGCATGAATGACCAGATGGCCAGCCACGGCCTGATACAGTGGCACGGAACCACCATCATCGGTGTGCGCAAGAATGGCCGCACCGTCATCGCCGGCGATGGCCAGGTGTCGATGGGCAACACCGTCATGAAGCCCAACGCGCGCAAAGTGCGGCGGCTGGGCGAGGGCGGCAAAGTGATCGCCGGATTTGCCGGCGCAACCGCCGATGCGTTCACCTTGTTCGAACGGCTGGAGCGCAAACTTGAGGCGCATCGCGGGCAATTGCTGCGCGCCGCGGTCGAGCTGGCCAAGGACTGGCGCACCGACAAATATCTGCGCAATCTCGAAGCGCTGATGATCGTCGCCGACGCCGGGACATTGCTGGTGCTGACCGGCAATGGCGACGTGCTCGAACCCGAAGAGCTGGGCGACACGGTGATCGCCGCGATCGGATCGGGCGGCAACTATGCGCTGGCCGCCGCGCGCGCCATCGCCGGCTATGAAGCCGATGCCGAAGTGATCGCCCGCCGCGCCATGCAAGTGGCGGCGGACATCTGCGTCTACACCAACGACCGCGTGACGCTGGAACAAGTATGAACGACACCCTTACGCCCAAACAGATCGTCCGCGCGCTCGATGAACATATTGTCGGCCAGCACGATGCCAAACGCGCCGTGGCCGTCGCCTTGCGCAACCGCTGGCGGCGCCAGCGGCTGAGCCCGGCGCTGCGCGATGAAGTCAGCCCCAAGAACATCCTGATGATCGGGCCCACCGGTTGCGGCAAGACCGAGATCAGCCGGCGCCTGGCGCGGCTGGCCGATGCGCCGTTCGTCAAGGTGGAGGCGACCAAGTTCACCGAAGTCGGCTATGTCGGGCGCGATGTCGAACAGATCGCGCGCGATCTGTTCGAAGAGGCGATCCGGCTGGAAAAGGCGCGTCGCCGCGAAGCCGTGCGCGAGGCGGCCAGCAAGGCGGCGATGGACCGCCTGCTCAAGGCGCTGGTCGGCGACGGCGCGAGCGAGGCCACCCGCGAAAGCTTTCGCCAGCGCATTGTCGAAGGCGCGATGGCCGATGTCGAAGTGGAAATCGAAGTCGAGGACAGCCCCTCGATGCCGATGGAGATCCCCGGCATGGGCGGCGGCATCGGCATGATCAACCTGTCGGACATGATGGGCAAGGCGATGGGGCGCCAGCCGACCAAGCGGCGCAAGCTGCGCGTGCCCGATGCGTGGGAAAAACTGGTCGATGAAGAAGCCGAAAAGCGCATGGATCAGGACGATGTCGCGCGCGTCGCGCTGATCAATGCCGAAACCAATGGCATCGTGTTCATCGACGAAATCGACAAGATCGCGGTCAGCGATGTGCGTGGCGGTTCGGTCAGCCGCGAAGGCGTGCAGCGCGATCTGCTGCCGCTGATCGAAGGGACCACCGTTGCCACCAAATATGGCCCGATGAAGACCGACCACGTGTTGTTCATCGCCTCTGGCGCGTTCCACATCGCCAAGCCGAGCGACATGTTGCCAGAATTGCAGGGCCGCTTGCCGATCCGCGTCGAACTGTCGGCGCTGACCGAGGATGATTTCGTGCGCATCCTGTCGGAAACGCGCGCCAATCTGGTGGAACAGTACTGCGCCCTGCTGCAAACCGAACAGGTCACGCTCGATTTCACCCCGGGTGCGATCCGCGCGATTGCGCGCACCGCCGCGCAAGTGAACGACAGCGTCGAAAACATCGGCGCGCGGCGGTTGCAGACGGTGATGGAGAAGCTGCTTGAAGACGTCAGCTTCGAAGCCGAAGATCGCACCGGTTCGACCGTGACGATCGACGAGGCCTATGTCGCCGACCGGCTGGCCACCCTCGCCAGCAACACCGACTTGTCGAAATATATCCTCTGAAATCCTTCAAGGGCCGGACCGGATCTCCTCGTCCGGCCCCATCCAGCGGCCAAGCGGGGTCGCGATCAGCAACAGCACGATCCCGCCGACCCCGGCATATCCGGCCGCAACCGCCCAGTACAGCGACGGGCTGACATGGTCGTACCACCCGCCCATCGGCCCGGTGATCAGGCTGGCGACGCAGACCGACAGCGAATAGATGCCAAAGACCGTGCCGCGCAGCCGTTCGGGTGCGTGGCCGGTGAACAGCGCGCCGGCAAACGGCACGAAACACATTGCGCCGATATTCGAAACCACGTGAAACGCGATCGGCAGCCATAGCGGCGCGCGCCCGTCGGGCCCGGCGACCAGCGGCCCGGCCGCGAGCAGCAGCATGCCGCCGGCAAAGATCAGGCTGCCGATGGCCAGTTTGTGCAAACTGTCGGGTTCGATACCGTACCGCGCCAGCGCGCGAAACACCGCGATGGTCAGCGGGATGGCCACCGCCGGAGCCAGTCCGTCGAGCGATTGCAGCCACGGAACGGGCACCACAAACCCGTCCACCGTCAACGCCACGTGGTCGCGCACCCACAAGTTGTACACGTTCCACACTTGCGCCTGGCTGGTCCAGAACGCGACGGAAAAGGGCCAGATCAGCGCCAGCGCAGCCAGATTGCGCACTTCGCGCGGGGTCAACGCCGCGTGCATGGACCTGGCCGTACGGGGCGGTTGCGGCGGCAGCACGTGCGATCCCGCCAGATACCAAACCAGCCCGGCCAGCATGCCGAACCCCGCCACGCCAAACCCCGCGTGCCAGCCATAATATTTGGCGATCGTGCCGCATACCAGCGGGGCGATGAACGCGCCGACGCAGACCGCCAGCGAATAGACCTGAAACGCTTCGCCCAGACGGCGGTCGCCCGAGGCATAGAGCGCGCGGATCTGCGGCGCCAGATTGCCGCGCACCAGCCCCGCGCCGATCATCAGCGCAACCAGCGCGACCAGAAACGTGGCATCGAAGGCCATCAGGAAATGTCCCAGCGTCATCACCAGCGCGCCGAGCGTGACCGCGCTGCGCCGCGTGATCACCCGATCACCCACCCAGCCACCGATCAGCGGCAGAAACGTGATGCCTGCAAAATACAGCGAAAAAGTCTGCGTCGCGATCGCGGTGTCGGACATCGTGCCGAACACCGCCGCCAGCCCGGCGTGATAGGCGCGCCACCCGGCGACATGCGCGATGCGGTCGGGATGCAGCAAGTCGCCGGTCATGTAGAGCACCAGCATCGACACCATGCCGTGCCACGAAATCCGGTCCCACAATTCGGTGCCGCTCAACACCCACAGTCCGCGCGGATGCCCGAACCAGTTCGCCGGGCGCGGGGCGACGACGTTGGCATGCATGTCGTTGACCAGTTCCATACCGCGCGCCCTGCTTTTTTGCGTTGGAACACAGCGACGTAACGTGTGATCGCGTCGCTGCAAGCGCTTTGCTGGCCATTGGGGCAAGGGTGTTGATCGCGCGCCGCGCCTGCGACATGTTGCGGATCGGGCAAGACCTGCTCTGGGGGCGACCATGAGCGTACCGATCGAAACGCGCCCCCGATTTGTCTGGGCCATGGGTTTGTCCAACGCGGCCTATGGCTATGCCTATGCCGGGGTGCTGGTGACGATGCCGCAAGTCATGGCGGCGCACGGCGTGGCCGAACCGGTGATCGCGAACTACACCGCGCTGTCGGGTGCGGCATCGCTGGCCACGTTTGCGCTGGCGCCACTGCTTGATACCATGATCAGCCGCCGCGCCTGGGCGCTGGTGCTGGGCGTGCTGGTGGCGGCGCTGACCACGGCGTTGCTGGCGGTGTCGCCCACCGGGGTGCTGGTCGGGCCGCTGATGATGGCCGATGCGCTGGCACTGGTGATGTTGACCACCGCGCTGGGCGGCTGGCTGGGCGCCGCCTTGCCCAAGGATATGGATGATACCATCGGCACCTGGTTCACCATGGGCAATGCCGGCGGGTTCGGGCTGGGCGCGCTCAGTCAGTATTGGCTGATTACCACTTTGCCCGCGCCGTGGGGGCCGCTGGCGGTCGGCGTGATCGCGCTGGCGCCATTGGCGCTGCAACCGTTGATCCCGTCGCCCGATGCCGGGCTGAAGGCGGTGCGCGAAAGCTTTGGCGATTTGGGCCGCGATGTTGCGGTGCTGGTGCGCCAGCCGCTGGTGCTGCGGCTGGTGGTGATGTTTGCGCTGCCGTGCGCCGCGTTCACGCTGACCAATGCATTTGGCGGCCTCGGGCCTGATTTTCATGTTTCAGCGGGCGTGGTCGATCTGGCCAACGGGTTTGGTGCGACGGTCACCGGCCTTGCCGCGGCGCTGCTGGCGCGCTGGTTCCTGCGCTTTGTCCATGGGCCGCTGCTCTATCTGGGGATCGGGGTGGTAGGGGCGCTGTTCACGGTCACGGTGATCGCGCTGCCGCATACGGCCCCGGTCTATCTGGTGGCGGTGATTGGCGAGAACATGGCCCAGTCGTTTGCGCAAGTGTCGCAGAACGCGGTCATTTTCGGATCGATCCGGCGGGGCAGCCCGCTGGCCGCATCGCAATTCGGCCTGCTCAACACCGCGGCGCTCCTGCCTTATTCCTATATGCTGGCGCTCGATGGCTATGGCTATCACCTGGTCGGCAATGTTGCAGGCTCGTTCTGGATGGATGCCGGGGTCAGCCTGGCGGCGTGCCTGATCCTGCTGATCCCGGTGCGGCACTGGATGCGCAGCGGGAAACTGACCGCGCCCGCAGATGACCCCGTTGGCGAGGCGGTTCCTGCCTGATAGAGCAAGGGCCATGCACCAGACCCCCGACGACCGCCCGATCTATCGCCTGCTGACCGGCAAGGACGACCGCGCCTTTTGCGAGCGCGTGTCCGAAGCGTTGGCGCAAGGCTGGCGGCTCTACGGTTCGCCGTCGATGACGTGGGACGGCGGCGCGGGCTGCATCAAGGTGGCGCAGGCAGTGGTCTGGCAGGAGGCCGATGTGATCAAGGGCTAGGGTGTGCCATCCACCACCCCGCACGCCCGGCCCAACCACCTATTTAAGGTACCCTGTGGGTGGTTGGGTCGGGGGTGCGGGGTGGTGGGTGGCACAAAGTCGCCGAAAGGCGACTTTCGAAACAGACCCGTTACTGCGCGGCTTCGACCAGATCGTCCTCGCTGCTTTCGGCGGCCTGGCGGGCCCACATTTCGGCGTAGAGCCCGTCGTGGCGCAGCAAGTCGGCGTGGCTGCCATGCTCGGCCAGACGCCCCTGGTCGATCACCAGGATCGTGTCCGAATCGACGATCGTCGACAGGCGGTGTGCGATCGAGATGGTGGTGCGGTTGGCCGCGATCACCCGCAGCGTGCCCAGAATGTCCTGTTCGGTGCGCGTGTCGAGCGCGCTAGTGGCTTCATCGAACAGCAGGATCGGCGGGTTTTTGACCAGCGTGCGCGCGATCGCCACCCGCTGTTTTTCCCCGCCCGACAGTTTCAGCCCGCGCTCGCCCACTTCGGTGTCGAGCCCCTGCGGCAGGCGGGCGAGCAGATCGCCGATCGCCGCGCCCTGCGCCGCCGCAGCCACTTCGACTGCGTCTGCGCCTTCGCGGCCATAGGCGATGTTATAGCCGATGGTGTCGTTGAACAGCACCGAATCCTGCGGCACGATGCCCAGCGCGGCGCGCAGACTGGCCTGTGTGACCAACCGGATATCCTGCCCGTCGATCAGGATGCGACCGCTCGACGGATCGTAAAAGCGGAACATCAAGCGGCCGATAGTTGATTTGCCCGCCCCCGAAGGCCCGACGATGGCCACCCGGCTGCCCGCCGGAACCTCGAACGACAGGCCATGCAGGATGGTGCGGTCGGGCTCATAGCCGAACACGACATTGTCGAACGTGACATGTGCGCGCTTGACCACGAGCGCGGGCGCGCCGGGCACATCGGCCACTTCGACTTGCGTGTCGATCAGGCGGAACATTTCCGCCATGTCGGTCAGCCCCTGGCGGATCGTGCGATAGACCATGCCCAGCAGATCGAGCGGGCGGAACAATTGCGTCAGATAGGCCTGCACGAACACCAGTTGTCCGGCGGTATAGGCGCCATGGGCCCAGCCCCACGCGGTTTGCGCCAGTGCGCCTGCCATCAGCAGGTTGACCACCAGCGCCTGCGCGATGTTGAGCAGGCCCAGGCTGTTTTCGCTCGACACGGCGGCATCGGCATAGGCCCGAGTCGCCTCGGAATAGCGGCGTTCCTCGCGCGCTTCGGCGCCGAAATACTTGACCGTTTCGTAATTGAGCAGCGAATCCACCGCGCGTGCCAGCGCCTGCCCGTCGAGCCGGTTCATCTGTTCGCGCAGATGCGTGCGCCAGTCGGTGATCGCGCGGGTCACCCAGATGTAGGCGACCACCGCCAGCGCGGTGGCGCCGACCAGATCCCAGCCGAAATTGTACCAGAAGATCCCCGCCACGATCACCAGTTGCAGCACGGTCGGGGCGATGTTGAACAGCATGAAATAGAGCATCGTGTCGATGCTCTTGGTGCCGCGCTCGATCACTTTGGTTACTTCGCCGGTGCGGCGGGCCAGGTGAAACCGCATCGACAGGCGGTGCAGGCGGGCAAACACATGTTCGGCCAGCTTGCGCGTGGCCTCTTGTCCGACGCGTTCGAACACGATGTTGCGCACGTTGTCGAACGCCACCCCGGTGAAGCGTCCTGCCGAATAGGCCAGCACCAGCAGCATCACCGCCGTCACCACGCGGGGCCCGGTCACGTTCATTGCGTCGACCGCCCATTTGAGCGCAAACGGCAACGCCATCTGTATCCCGGTCGACAACAGGATCAGCACGCAGGACACCACGATGCGCCAGCGCAGATCGGGATTATCGCGCGGCCACAGATAAGGCAGGAACCGTTGCAACGTGCGCCAGCCATCGTGGCGGGGCGGTCGGCCGGTCGACGCGGTGTGGGGATTATCGGGAGGCATCCTGTGCAAATAGGGATTTTGCCGGAAAGTGCCAGTCACCCGATCAGGAAGGCGGCGTTTCGGGCACCGCAAACAGGATGCGATGGCTGGCAAAATCGATCGCCACACGGTGGAACAACCGCAATTGCGCCATGCCCAGCAACAATGCCGGATGGCGTTGCAGCCCCAGTCTTTCGAATGGTGGCGCGTCGCTGAACGCGATTAGCGTGTTGTTGAGCGTCATGCCGCCCAGTTCCAGCGTGCGCGCCAGACCAAGGCCGGCGGTCGCCTGCTGTCCGGTGACCGAAACCAGTTGCACCGTATCGTTGCGGTGATCGCGCGCCAGCGCACGGGCCAACGCGGCGTTGCCGACCGAAGTGTCTGACCCGGTGTCGATCACCACATCGGTGCGCACCCCGTCGATCGTGGCATTGGTCATGATCAACTGGCCGCTGCGCCGCCGCGCGCGCACGATGATGTCATAGCCCCGGTCGCCACCCAGCGACGCGGCATCGCCCAGCGCCATGCGGTTGTGGTCAAAATCGAGCAGCACGCGTTGCCCCTGCAACCCGTCGAGCCCGATGATGCCGTCGGCGCCGATCGTATCGGCTTCGAGCACGGGCGAAGACACTGCGTAGAGCACGCGGCGGCCCAGTGTGATCGATTCCAGCGTGACCATATCGACATCGCGCATCCCGGCCATGCCGATCAGCCGCCCGCGCCCGCTGGCCACCAGGCCCAGTGTATCGGCCACGCCATGCGCGACGACCGTGCGTTCGGCGCCCGTATCGACCAGAAAGGCATAAGTGCGCTGCGCCCCCGCCGTGTTGCCGATCGCGACGGCCACGGTCATCCGGCCGCCACCATCGCGCTTGAGCGACAGCACCTGATCCGCGCTGTCGGTTGATCGCGCGGCCGCGGCCAGTGGCGTGGAATCGAACCGGCGCGGGGCGTTGGGCGCGGGTGGCACGGGATCGCTTGCCCGCGCGGCGGTGATCGCCACCACCAGCGCGGCCCCGGCAAGTGCCGCACGCATGGTGACGGCGCGCAAAGGCATCCGATATCTCCCTGATGCCGATTGTACGCCTGTCGCGGCACACTGGCCAGCGCCCTGATGGTCAGGTGTTGGAGCGGGCCAGCCCTGCGCGGGCCAGACTGTCGGCCAGCGCAGTGTCGAGCGCATGGTGATCCGGGTCGAACGCGGCGGCCAGCCCGCGCGCCTCTTTCCAGCTTGTCGAGATCGCGGTCATGTGGCGATAGACATAAGTGTCATCGACGTGCCGGTTATGGCGCGAACCGAACACATTGTGCACCGACCAACTGGTGCGAAATGGATCGTCGCGCGCCGGGACCAGACACCATTTGGGCGGGCATGTGCGCGTTTCGCGCACGTCGCGCCAGGCGAAATCGGCGTGGCGGCAGGATTCCGGCGCAACCGCCACCGGCGCAGCACCGCTGATCCATTGCCCCGCAAACTTGACAAAGCCACCCCGGCTGCGTTCCGCGGCGGCAAAGATCGACCCGCCTTGCGCGGGCAGCACCAGTTCGTCGATATCGACATTGAGCACGCTGCGCGCCTGCCGCAACAGCCGCAGCCGCGCGTGTTGCAGCGATCCGGTCTGGCAATAATCCGAATCCCACGGGGCTTCCTGCCCGTCGACCGCCCCGGCCAGGCCGCCCTGTGGGCCATATTTGAACGGCCAGGCGACGACATGGATGACCATGTCGGGAAACGCCGCGCGCAATTCGGCCTGTAAATCGGCGGCGCGATAAGTGGTTGATCCGTTGTCATAGATCAGCACGCCATCGGCATGGTGTTCGGCGCGATAGAATTGCACCCAGTCGTGAATCCAGCGCGGTGCATTGTCCTTTGACAGCGTCAGGATCACCCGGCGCCCGGCATAGAGGTGCGACAGGTCGGGCCCGATGGTCAGATCGTGGCGCCCGATCGGGCCGTCGAGGTGCAGCCGCTGATCCGCGCAGCGCAGCCACAGTTCGCCGCGCTTGTCGCGACCGACATGGCGTGGACGGGCGAACCAGCGGCGCGTCTGCGCAGCAATCGGGGCCGAGGCGAGCAGGGGCGCCAGCAGGTTGAACAGCGGCGGCCCCTGCAGCACCACATCGGCGCCGACGCGATAGCAATCATAGAACAGCGTGTCCCAGTCGAACGCCGCGGCATAGGCGCCATTGCGCAAGGCCGGTGGGCGCGGGCTGTCGCGGCGCAGTCCGTTTGCCGGATCAAGCGTTACGCTGGTCAGCCGCACTTCGGTTTCGGTATGCCCCATGATCGCCTCAGGCCACGCGAAACCGCGCCGGGATGCAGCGGTCA
This sequence comes from Novosphingobium sp. FSW06-99, assembly GCF_001519065.1. Taxonomy (GTDB): domain Bacteria; phylum Pseudomonadota; class Alphaproteobacteria; order Sphingomonadales; family Sphingomonadaceae; genus Novosphingobium. The sequence goes on along the minus strand of NZ_KQ954256.1, from coordinate 140,352 downwards.
ACGATCGGGATCGAGGCCGCAATGGCCAGGATTTCGTGCAGCACCGGATGACGCACCAGCGGCAGCGCGATCAGCCAGCACACCGCACCCGCCATGGTCGCCAGCAGCAATTGCGCAAAAGTGATCGTCGCCGGTGGCGCCCATAGCGCGTATGTCAGCGCCAGCGGCGCAATTGCGGCCAGGCTGGCCAGACCGCTGCGCAGATAGATCAACATCAGCCTGATCCGATCGAACCCGACGATCCGGTGCATGAAGCGGAAATAGAGCGCATACCAGAACACCGCATAGACCAGCCGCGATCCGGCCGCGCCGTTCACGCCCCAATGCGTGCCAAGCGCCAGCAGGATCACGGACACCGCGGTGTCGAGCAGATTGCGCGCCAGCAACTGGTTGAGCTTGCCGGCCAGAATCGGCAGATCGCTGACCAGTGGCAAGGCAATCAGCATGATCTCGGTCAGCGCGATCATCGCCAGCAGTGGCGCGGTACGCAGCCACGCCGGGCCATAGAGCAGGCGGATGATCGGCCCGGACGCCAGCGCAAGCCCGGCCATGGCGGGCCAGACTACCCCCGAATAGCCGGCGCAGACGCGCAAGTACGCGGGGCCGAGCGGCTCGCCCCGATCGCGGATGCGGGCAAAGGCGGGGTAGAACACGCTGCCGATCGCCCCGGCGATCAGCATGCGGAACTGGTCCGACAGGCTGACCGCACGGCTGTAGAGCCCGACCGCGGTTACGCCCAGCGCCTTGCCCACGATCAGGTCCGGGGTGCGCGTGCCCAGTGCGCCGGTCAGATAGAGCACGCTGGCGCGCGCGCCGAACCCGACGACATGGCCGATGCCGTCGAACCGCAGGCGGCGCGGCCAGCTTGGGCGCATCATCTGGGCCACCACCCCGCGCGTGGCGGCCGCGGCGACCGTGGCCAGTGCCAGCGCAAACGAGGAATAGCCTGCCGCCGCCAACCCGACCGCCAACCCGCCTTGCGCCAATGCGGTGCAGACATTGACGACGAACAGCCCGCGAAACTGCATCGCGCGCGCCATCAACGCCATAGGTACCACCGACATCGGCACAAACAGATAGCTGCCGGCCAGGATCAGCAGGATCGCGGTCAGGCGCGGCTCGTGATAAGTCTGTGCCATCGGCCAGGCGGTGGCGGCAACCAGCAGGGCGACCAGCCCCGAAAACAGCACTGCGACCGACCCGCAGCGGGCGATTTCTTCGCCATCGAGCGTGGTCAGCCCCGAAATATAGCGCGACAGCCCGAAATCCTGCAGCACCGCCACGATCAGCGCGGTGGCCATGCCGATCGAAAACAGCCCGACTTCACCGGGGCTGAGAAACCAGCGCGAAATGATTACCGAAGCGATGAACTGGATCGCGAACGACAGATATTGTCCCGCCATCGCCCACACGGCGGCGCCGCGCACGCTCATCGCGGCGGGCTCGCGGCCGGGGGTGGTGGGTGCGGTCATTGCCTCAGGCTGCCACGGCGTTCGGCTGGGTGTACCGGTGCGGGGACCGGCGCGCCAGCACTGCGGCCAGTTGCAGCGCGCGCAGGGGATAGCCAAACAGCATCAACCGCCCGACCGTGCGCCACAGCCCCGGACAGTCGCCCCCTTCGCGGATATAGCGGCACACGATCGCAAAGCCGTGATCCCCCAGGCCCGCGCGCGAATAGAGCAGGCCCGGTGCCACGCGGGCGCGCACAGCGCGTGCCACACCGGCCCGGCCGAACAGCGTGTCGAGCGCGTCGATCGGCGGCAGCGCAGCCAGTTTCGTGGTGGGATCGACGCGTCCGGCCTTGCGCTCGGCATAGGCCAGGCGGGAGATCGCGGCGTTGACTTGCTGTTCGGTGGCGTGGCGGCTCGATACCTGCTGGCTGTAGTGCCGGTATTGCAACAGCCGTTCGGGCAAGTTGGCGATCTGCGTGACCGAGGCCAGCCGCAACCACAAGTCGAGATCCTCGCAATGGCGAAACGCGGGGTGATAGCCACCCACCGACAAGACCAGATCGCGCCGGAACATCACCGCAGGATGGCACAGCAAGGGTGCACCCGCATCGATCGCGGCGATGAATTGCGCATGATCGACCGGGTGATCGAGCGCATCGAGCGGATAAGGCGTGTCGTTTTCGTCGATATCTTCGGTCCAGGTGCCGAGCACGCCAATCTCGGGACGGGCGGCCAGAACGGCGACCTGGCGCGCAAAACGGTCGGGCAGGCAGACATCGTCAGCATCCATTCGCGCCACCAGCGGCGCGCGCGCCAGCGCCAGCAATTCATTGAGGCTGGCCACCAGTCCCCGGTTTTCGCGCGCGATCAGCCGGATGCGGTGGTCGCGCGCAGCATAGTGCGCGGCGATCGCGCGGCTGGCATCGCGCGAACCATCGTCGAGAATCAGAAACTCGAAATCTGCGAAAGTCTGCCCGAGCACGCTCTCGATCGCGGCGGCCAGAAAGCGTTCACCGTCGTAGATGCTCATCGCGACGCTGATACCGGGAACGCTGGGTTGCATGTCTCATCCACAAAAGCGTGTGCGGAAACCATCGCTTTGAACCATCGTTTTTACCCCGCGCCGGGTAAACAAAGCGTGTTGTCACGCGATCTGGTGGGCAAGGGGCTATCCACGGTCGGGATTCGCGGGATTTGAATCGGCCAATCGACCCATGCGGCCGGTTCAGAGCAGTTTTTGCGACTAAAAACCTCTTTATATCAGTTTGTTATCCTTCCATTGCAAAAAGAATACAGAATCTCGTTGACCACCCAGCACACCCTCCATATATGCGGCTTCACCGAGGGGCTGACGCCGGTTTTTACCGGATTTAGCCACTGCGGTCGCCAACATAGACGGACAATTTTCTCCCCGAGACCAAATCGGGGATGATAATTGGCCGCCACAATTTGTTGACCGGGTCCACCCGG
>NZ_KQ954256.1:131296-133796 GCF_001519065.1 Novosphingobium sp. FSW06-99 | reverse complement strand
GTGACTGCGTACCTCTTGCATAATGGGTCAGTGACTTAGTTTATCGAGCAAGCTTAAGCCGTTAGGTGTAGGCGCAGCGAAAGCGAGTCTGAATAGGGCGACTATAGTTCGATGAATTAGACCCGAAACCCGGTGATCTAGGCATGACCAGGCTGAAGGTGCGGTAACACGCACTGGAGGGCCGAACCGTTGAATGTTGAAAAATTCTCGGATGAGTTGTGTTTAGGGGTGAAAGGCCAATCAAACCGGGAAATAGCTGGTTCTCCGCGAAATCTATTGAGGTAGAGCGTCGGACGTATACCGTTGGGGGTAGAGCACTGGATGGATGCGGGGGTCGCGAGATCTACCAACTCTAACCAAACTCCGAATACCAACGAGATTTATCCGGCAGACAGACGGCGGGTGCTAAGGTCCGTCGTCAAAAGGGAAACAGCCCTAACCTACAGCTAAGGTCCCCAAGTCGTGTCTAAGTGGGAAAGCATGTGGGAATCCCAAAACAACCAGGATGTTGGCTTAGAAGCAGCCATCATTTAAAGAAAGCGTAACAGCTCACTGGTCTAAACAAGGGTTCCTGCGGCGAAGATGTAACGGGGCTCAAGACACGCACCGAAGCTTAGGGTTGGAACATTTGTTCCAGCGGTAGCGGAGCGTTCCGTAGGCCAGAGAAGCGGGAGGGTAACCGACCGTGGAGGTATCGGAAGTGCGAATGCTGACATGAGTAGCGACAAAGAGGGTGAGATGCCCTCTCGCCGAAAGACCAAGGGTTCCTGCTTAAAGCTAATCTGAGCAGGGTGAGCCGGCCCCTAAGACGAGCCCGAAGGGGGTAGTCGATGGGAACCACGTTAATATTCGTGGGCCTGGAGATGAGTGACGGATCACGTGAATTGTCAGAGCTTATTGGATTGTTCTGGCTTTGAAGTGGTTCCAGGAAATAGCCTCTCCATATAGACCGTACCCGAAACCGACACAGGTGGTCAGGTAGAGTATACCAAGGCGCTTGAGAGAAGTATCCTGAAGGAACTCGGCAAATTGCCTCCGTACCTTCGGAAGAAGGAGGCCCTGTCTATGCGCAAGCATTGGCAGGGGGCACAGGCCAGGGGGTAGCGACTGTTTAGCAAAAACACAGGACTCTGCTAAGTCGGCTTCAAGACGACGTATAGGGTCTGACGCCTGCCCGGTGCCGGAAGGTTAAGAGGAGGAGTGCAAGCTCCGAATTGAAGCCCCGGTAAACGGCGGCCGTAACTATAACGGTCCTAAGGTAGCGAAATTCCTTGTCGGGTAAGTTCCGACCTGCACGAATGGCGTAACGACTTCCCCACTGTCTCCAGGATATGCTCAGCGAAATTGAATTCTCCGTGAAGATGCGGAGTACCCGCGGTTAGACGGAAAGACCCCGTGCACCTTTACTGCAGCTTCAGAGTGGCATTAGGAAAGAATTGTGTAGCATAGGTGGGAGGCTATGAAGCACCGGCGCCAGCTGGTGTGGAGCCATAGGTGAAATACCACCCTGTTGTTTTCTGATGTCTAACCCAGGACCGTTAGCCGGTTCGGGGACCCTCTGTGGCGGGTAGTTTGACTGGGGCGGTCGCCTCCTAAAGAGTAACGGAGGCGCGCGATGGTAGGCTCAGGACGGTTGGAAACCGTCTGTTAGAGTGCAATGGCATAAGCCTGCCTGACTGCGAGACTGACGAGTCGAGCAGAGACGAAAGTCGGTCATAGTGATCCGGTGGTCCCTCGTGGAAGGGCCATCGCTCAACGGATAAAAGGTACGCCGGGGATAACAGGCTGATGATTCCCAAGAGCTCATATCGACGGAATCGTTTGGCACCTCGATGTCGGCTCATCACATCCTGGGGCTGGAGCAGGTCCCAAGGGTTTGGCTGTTCGCCAATTAAAGTGGTACGTGAGCTGGGTTCAGAACGTCGCGAGACAGTTTGGTCCCTATCTGCCGTGGGCGTCGATACTTGAGAGGAGTTGCCCCTAGTACGAGAGGACCGGGGTGAACATGCCTCTGGTGTACCTGTCGTTCCGCCAGGAGCGCAGCAGGGTAGCTATGCATGGACGGGATAACCGCTGAAAGCATCTAAGCGGGAAGCCTCCCTCAAGATAAGGTATCATCGAGTCGTGGTAGACCACCACGTTGATAGGCCGGGTGTGGAAGCGCGGTAACGCGTGAAGCTAACCGGTCCTAATAACTCTGTTCATGCTTGAGAGTCCCCACCATCAATATCAGCTCTGCGAACTTCGGATCGCAGCGTGATGGCAGCGGTAATCAAGCCACATCTGACATCATCACAACGGCATCAAAACCCAACACCCACACTGCGTCGGCCACATTGCTTGGTGACCATAGCGTCTGTGCCCCACCCGATCCCATCTCGAACTCGGCCGTGAAACCAGTCCGCGCCAATGGTACTAACGCTCAAGCGTTGGAAGAGTAGGTCGTCGCCAGGCATTGTCGCCGACGCAGTCAAGTGTTGCGCTAAAAACCCATTCACAG
>NZ_KQ954256.1:0-130234 GCF_001519065.1 Novosphingobium sp. FSW06-99 | reverse complement strand
ATTCCAGCCATCGGCACCACAGAGTGCATGAGGCTGAAACCGGGCCCGCCTTGTGCGGGCCTTTTTTTGTGTCTGTGCGCACAACCACCCACCTGTCAGGAACGCGTCCACGCCTGCTGCAGCAGTTCCGTCAATTCGGGTTGGAGATGCTCGGTCCGAGTGACTGTGGTCACCCCCTTCAGGCGTTCGGACCAACTTTCACGGCCCGGTACGCCGAGTAGGGTGCTGTCATCGGGGGTGAGGGCAAGGCTCAGCAATACGCCGCCGCTGCGGAGCGGACGGGCGGCGGCAAATTGCACATTCCGGGAAAACGCGGTGAAGCTTTTGCGTTGTCCGATCACGACATCGGGCATGCTTTCGATGTAATCCCTAATCACCGCAAAGATTTGTGCAGTGTGCGGGTCTGACCATAAATTGCCGGCAAGCTGGTCGGGTTTTGACCAGGATGCTGTCGGCGGAAAGGCTGCATTGAGCACCATCGAGGCGTGATTCTGGCCAAGGCCATAAGTGGCCTTCATCCACGCCAGGCGGGCTCTGTGTGCAGTCTCCGGACAAGTCCGGGCCAAGTCGGCCCATTGGTCCAGTGTTCGCCCGGTATCACGCTCCAGGCCTTCGCGGACCGATTGGAACCACTTTGCCTGGCGTTCGGTCAAATGCGATGGGTCGGGCATAGTCCGGCATCCTGACCGTCAAATGGTGCCGAGGCAGAATACCGGCATTAAGGCGACGATGGAAGTGGTGAGGAAGCGCAGCGGATGTTTTGGCCATCTTGTTCATAAGGCGGGTAAATTCCCGTTTGGTTGGGTACCAAAGAAACCAATGTGGTAACAATGCATCAATAGCTGCGGATTCGCAGCGGTATTCGCCTATCCCGCTGACTCCCGGCCCCAAACGCGCTAGATCGACGTTACCGTCTGTGACGTTCGCCCGGCGCGGTCTTGGGAGGGGATGCGACAAAAATCGCACCGCGCCGGGTGTTACATGGTTGGATATCCGATGCTGAAACAGGCGGGTGTGTCCGACATGGTGCAGACTTTCTGGTGCGACAGACCGGGCAAATGGGCGGATGTCGCGATTGGCGGATCGGCACAATGAGCCTTGGTCTGGCAGCGCTGCTGTCGTTCTTGTTGATTGCGCTGCTGTTCACGGTGGCATGGCTGGTTGAAGCGCGCACGGTCGGTCGGGCTGGCGCGATGCCGCCGCGTCTGCGGCACATGGTCTATACGCTGGGCCTGGGCGTCTATTGTTCAAGCTGGACGTTCTATGGCGCGGTCGGCAGCGTCGTGCGCGAGGGCTGGAACTATTTGCCGATCTATCTGGCGCCGTGCCTGCTGCTGCTGGCGGCGCCGGGATTTCTTGGTCGGCTTGGCGATGCTGTGGCCGCGGAAAAAGCCGCGACGATTTCCGATTTCATCGCCGCGCGGTTTGGCCACGACATCGGCATGGCGCGGCTTGTCACGCTGACCGCGTTGAGCGCGATCGTGCCTTATGTTGCGCTGCAATTGCGGTCGATCGGCATTGCCATTGCCTTGTTGTCCGATCGAGCGGTGGCGGCGCCAGTCATGGTGGCCGCGGCGCTTGTGCTGGGGTTGTTCGCCATCCTGTTTGGTGCGCGGCGTTACGAAGTGGCGGGGCGCACCGAAGGCCTGCTGTTTTCGATCGCGCTTGAATCGGTGATCAAGATGGTGGCGCTGGTGGTGGTGGCCGGGGTGGCCATCGCGGTCATCGCGCATGCGCCGCGCGCCAATGTCGCGCAAGGGTATGACCTGTTGCGGGCCCATTTCCGCCCTTCTGCACTGTCGGTCGATTTCCTGGTGATCGGGCTGGTGTCTGCGCTGGCGGTGGTGGTCCTGCCGCGCCAGTTCTTCATGGGGCTGGCACAGGCGCACGGGGCCCATGATCTGCGCGATGCGCGCCTGGGGGCGGCGGGTTATATCGCGGCCATGGCGGTGTTGATCGTGCCGATTGCGTTGGGTGGACTGGTGGCCTTGCCCGGCGATGGCACGCCGGATCTGTTCGTGCTGCGGCTGCCGGCGGCGACGGGGTATGATTGGGCGGTGATTGCCGCGTTGAGCGGGGGGATCAGTTCGGCGGCGGCGATGGTGATTGTCGATACCACCGCGCTGGCGATCATGGTGTCGAATGACCTGATATTCCCGACCGTGCTGCGCACGAGTGCCGCCGATATGGGCGTCGGCCAGCTTGGTCGGCGCATGATGGGGGTGCGCCGGTTGGCGATCATGGCGGTGATGAGCGCGTCACTGGCGTGGGCTCTGCTGCTGCCGGCGGGCAGTTCGCTCGCCTCGATCGGGTTGATCGCGTTTGCGGGGATGGCGCAGTTCAGCCCGCACTTCCTGCTCGCGGTCTATGGTAAAGGGCGCGATCCGGTGGCCGGGCGATGGAGCCTGGGCGCGGGATTTGCGCTATGGCTGTGGACATTGGCGCTGCCACCGATCCTGCCGCCGTCATGGCTGGCGGGGTTGCTGGGCACGCCGTTTGATCCGTTGCATCTGTTCGGCCTCGGCCATGCCAGCGCGCTGGTCCACGGGGTGCTGTGGTCGCTGAGCGTGAACGGGGTCGTGCTGTTCGCCATGTCGGCCGCGCGCGATGGCGTGCGTGTCAGGCCGAACTTGTTGCGCGGGGCACGTCATGTGCGCAACCAGGGCGAACTGGCGCAATTGGCGGCGCGTTTCGTGGGCGAACAGGCCGCCGAAACCGCGTTTCCGCCCGCCCTGCACAATGCCCCGGTCGATCGCAAGGCGGCGCGCCAGGCGCAGGATCTGATCGCATCGGTGGTCGGGCCCTCGTCCGCCCGCGCGTTGGTCGCTTCCGCCCTGGCCGGAGGGCAGATGGGGCTCGACGATGTGACCCGCCTGCTCGACGAAGGTGGGCAGAGCCTGCGGTTTTCACGCTCGTTGCTGGCCGCCAGCTTTGAAAACCTGCCGTCGGGGATCAGCGTCATCGATGGCTCGTTCAATCTGGTTGCGTGGAATTCGCGTTATGTTGATCTGTTCGGCTATCCGCCGGGGCTGGTCCGCGCGGGTGTGCCGGTGGCCGATCTGATCCGTTTCAACATTGTTCGCAGCGGTTTTTCCGGCACTATCGAGGCAGAGGTCGATCGGCGTCTGGCCCGGTTGCGCGCGCGCCAGCCTTATGTGTCCGAACGCATCCGCCAGGATGGCCGGGTGATCAAGTCGGTCGGTGGGCCGATGCCCGGCGGCGGCTATCTGACCAGCTTTACCGACATCACCGCCGAAACCGAAACCCGCGACGAGCTCGAGCGCACGCTCGAACAACTCGAAACCCGCGTGGCCGAGCGCACCCAGGCGCTGTCGCAGGCCAACCGGCGGCTTGCCGAATCGACCCGTGACAAGACCCGCTTCCTGGCCGCCGCCAGCCATGACCTGTTGCAGCCCCTGCATGCCGCACGCCTGTTCCTGTCGGCGCTCGATCGACAGACAAACGATGCACAGCGGGTGCTGGTTGGCCGCGTCGAACGCGCGATTGTCGCCGCCGAGGCGCTGTTGCGGGCGTTGCTCGATATTTCGCGGCTCGATGCGGGGGGCATTCAACCCCATCCCGAACCGATCGCGCTGGCGCCGTTCCTGCGCGACATTGCCGAAGGCGTGCGGCCGCTGGCCGAACAAAAGGGGCTGCGGCTGATCATCGGGCCGCTGTTCGGCGTGGTGCGCACCGATGCCGGGCTGTTGCGTTCGGTGGTGCAGAACCTGCTGAGCAATGCGGTGCGCTATACCGAACGCGGCAGCGTGCTGATCGGTGTGCGCCGCCGCGGGCATCGGTTGCGCATCGATGTGGTGGACAGCGGGGTCGGCATTCCCCAGGACCAGCGCAGCGCGATCTTTGGCGAATTCACCCGGCTTGGCACGGTCGAGGCCGAAGGGTTGGGGCTGGGACTGGCGATGGTCGAGCGCATCGCACGGCTGCTCGATCTGGGTATTGATGTGGCGTCCAGTCCGGGGCGGGGCAGCCGCTTTGGGGTGACCATCGCGCCCACCGCCGCGCACGTGGCGCCGGTCGCCATGCCGATTGCGCAATCCGCCGATCCGGTGCCGCTGCGTGCCATGACCGTGCTGGTGGTCGACAACGACAAGACCATTATCGAGGCGAGCGAAGCCCTGTTCGCGGGCCAGGGCCATCGTGTGCTGGGGGCGGGCACGATCGCCGATGCGCTGGCGCTGGCCGACCAGGCCGATGCCGCGCTGATCGATTACAATCTTGATCGCGGTGAAACCGGGCTGGACCTGATCGACACCTTGCAGCGCACGATGCCGCATCTGGCGCTGGCACTGATCAGTGCGGCCCAGGACCCCGCCCTGCGGATGGCGCTGCGCCGTCGCGGCGTGCCGTTCTATGCCAAGCCGGTCGATCCCGCGCTGCTGGCCGAATTTATCGCCACGGCGTCAAAGCGCGAGGTCGAGCCCCAGTGAGCGCGCGGCCAGGGCCGCCTGCGTGCGGTTCTGCACATCGAGCTTGCGCATGATCGCGGTCATGTGCGCTTTGACCGTGGCCTCGCTCATGCCCAGATCATAGGCGATCTGCTTGTTGAGCTTGCCGGCCAGCACGGCCAGCAGGACTTTGAGCTGGGTAGGGGTCAATCCGGCAACGGTGCCGCGCACGCGGTCAACTGTGGCGTGTGCGCCATCGCCTTGCGCGCCATCGCCGTGCGCATCGGGTGCAGCAGGCGAGCGGCCGAGCGCGGTGCGGATCGCCGCCTCGATCTGCGGCAGATCGGCATCCTTGCGCAAGAAACCCACCGCACCGAACGCGCGCGCCTCGTCGGCCGCGTTGGCGTTGTCGGCGCCCGACACCACCAGGATCGGCACGGTCGGGCGTTCGGCGTGCAACAGGGCGATGCCCGAATAGCCCACCGCGCCCGGCATTTTCAGATCGAGCGTGATCAGCGCCAGATCGGGCGTTTCGGCCGCCGCGCGGGCGGCCGACGCCAGTGTTCCCGCCTCGATCACTGTTGCCTCGGGCGCGGCTGTGGCCAGCGCCAGTGCCAGTGCCTGGCGGAACAGCGGATGGTCGTCCGCGATCAGAACGGTCAGGCCCAAGGCAGGCGCGGCCAAGTCAGGCGGGGCCACATCAGGCGCCGACCAGTTGCGGCCGGTTGGCGACCAGGTGATCGACCACCGACGGATCGGCCAGCGTCGACGTATCGCCCAGGTTCGACAGATCGTTTTCGCCGATCTTGCGCAAGATGCGGCGCATGATCTTGCCCGACCGGGTCTTGGGCAGGCCGGGTGCGAACTGGATCACGTCGGGCGTGGCGATCGGGCCGATTTCGTGGCGTACCCACGCGATCAGTTCCTTGCGCAGCGCTTCGTCGGGAACCACTTCGGCGTTGCAGGTGACAAAGGCATAGATGCCCTGGCCCTTGATCTCATGCGGCATGCCGACCACCGCCGCTTCGGCCACATGATGGTGGGCGACCAGCGCGCTTTCGATTTCGGCAGTGCCCATGCGGTGGCCCGACACGTTGATCACGTCGTCGATCCGCCCGGTGATCCAGTGATAGCCGTCTTCATCGCGGCGGCACCCGTCACCGGTGAAATAGAGCCCCTTGAAGGTGGTGAAATAGGTCTGGAAAAACCGTTCCTGATCCCCCCACACGCCGCGCATCTGGCCGGGCCAACTGTCGGTGATAACCAGGCAGCCATCGGCGGCCCCGTCGAGGAAATGGCCCTCGTTGTCGACCAGCGCGGGTTTCACGCCAAAGAACGGGCGACTGGCCGATCCGGGTTTCAGCGCGGTGGCGCCGGGCAGCGGGGTGATCATCGCCCCGCCGGTTTCGGTCTGCCACCAGGTGTCGACAATCGGGCAGCGGCTGTCGCCGACCACTTTGTGATACCATTCCCAGGCTTCGGGATTGATCGGTTCGCCGACAGAGCCGAGCACGCGCAATGAACTGCGGCTGGTCTTTTTAACCCAGTCATCGCCTTCGCGCATCAGCGCGCGCAGCGCGGTGGGCGCGCCATAGAAAATCTCGACGTCATATTTGTCGACCACTTGCCAGAACCGGCTGGGATCGGGCCAGTTGGGCACGCCTTCGAACATCACCGTCGTCGCGCCGTTCATCAACGGACCATAGACGACATAGGAATGGCCGGTGACCCAGCCAATATCCGCTGCGCACCAATAGATCTGGCCGGGCCGGTAATCGAACACATACTGGTGGGTGATCGAGGCCCACACGGCATAGCCGCCGGTGGTGTGCAGCACGCCCTTGGGCTTGCCGGTCGAACCCGAGGTGTAGAGGATGAACAGCGGATCTTCGGCGTTCATTTCCACAGGGGCACATTCGGCCGATTGCGCGGCAACGCCGGAGTGCCAGTCGATATCGCGCCCCGCAACCATTGGCACCGCCGCGCCGGTGCGTTGCAGCACGATCACCGTTGCCACATCGGGGCATTGCTTCAACGCTTCGTCGACATTGGCCTTCAGCGGCACCTTGCGCCCGCCGCGCAGGCCTTCATCGCTGGTCAGCACGATGCGGCTGTTGCAATCGACGATCCGCCCGGCCAGCGCATCGGGCGAAAAGCCCGCGAACACGATCGAATGGATCGCGCCGATCCGCGCACAGGCGAGCATCGCCACCGCCGCTTCGGGCACCATCGGCAGATAGATCGTCACGCGATCGCCGCGCACCACCCCGTGTGCCGTCAACAGATTGGCAAAGCGGCAGACATCGGCATGAAGCTGGGCATAGGTGATGCGCCGTTCGGGCTCGTCCGGGCTGTCGGGTTCCCAGATGATTGCGATATCGTCGGCCCGCGTCGCCAGATGGCGGTCAAGGCAATTGGCCGAAAGGTTAAGCGTGCCGTCCTCGAACCAGCGGATGCCGAAATCGGCCTCGTGAAACGAGGTGTTCTTCACCGTGGTGAACGGCGTGATCCAGTCGACCCGCTGCGCTTCCTCGCGCCAGAACGCCTCTGGCTGTTCGACCGAGCGGTGATACATCGCAAAATAGCGCTCTTCGTCGATCAGCGCAGACGCAGCCCAATCGGCCGGTACCGGATAGACAGCCTCGCCCATGGTTCGCAGCACTCCTCTCGTTATTGCGGGCCATCTAGCGCATGTGCGCGCAGATGGTCGTTTAGACCATGGTATTAGAGCCTCTCGCGCCATCGCGGTCGGGCCGAAATAGCGCAAGTGGCCGACACCGCCTGTTGCACGACCCAAAGTTCCGCGCAGCGCATTGTGCTATAAGCCTTCTGTGCCGCGCGTGCAAAGCCGTAGCGTCGCGGATTTTGCGCTGATGGCCCCAAAATCTCGGCGGCACATCGACCTTGGTCGCAATCGCGCGACCTTGGTCGGGCTGGGCAGGTGGCGACCGGCAAGCGACACAGGAGGGGCGCAAACGGTTGCCCGGGGTGGGTCGACGCTTTGCGCCAGACATCTTCACATTTCAGACAAGACAACGAAAATATAGGAGAGGATTATGCGCAATCGCGTCGGGCGTGCCGCCCGCGATGTGCTGGGTGCGACCACCATGCTGGCCGCTGCCGTCGGCTTTTCCGCCATCGCCCATGCCGATACCCCGGTCGCGGCGGGCATTTCGATCTTTGCCACCGTCGATGTGGGCCTTGCCTATCAATCCCAAGGCGTGCCGTTGAACGGGGCGTCGGTCGGCGGGCTGGAATATCAGGCGTTCACCACCACGCGCAATTTCACCGGTCCGCAGACCACGCTGGCCGAAAACGCCATCGAACAGTCGAAAATCGGGCTCGCGCTGTCGGAAAAGCTGGGCGACAGCGGGTTTGCCGTGGTCGGTCGGATGGAAACCGCGTTCAATCCGTTGTCGGGCGAATTGAGCGATGCGTGCAAATCGCTGGCCGAAAACAGCGGGGTCGGCACCCCGGCCAATCCGCAGGGCCAGAATGCCAACTTCGATTCAAGCCGCTGCGGCCAGGCGATCAACGGCGTGCTCTATGGCGGGATCGCCAGCAACGCCTATGGCACGCTGATCGTCGGGCGGCTGCTGTCGCCGGTGCAGACTGCGCTGGCGACGTATGATCCGCAGACGGTGGGCCCGGCGTTTTCGTTCTTTGGCTATTCGGGGTTCGAGGCCGGGGCCGGCTCGACCCAGGCGACCCGTCTCGACAATTCGGTGCAATACAGTGTCACGGCGGGCGATGTGCATGCCAGTGCGCTCTATTCGGTGGGCGGACGCGATACCGGCGTGCTGGGCAAGACGGTGTTTGCCGATGTGGGCGTGGCGCATGGCGGCCTGCAGATCGATGCGCTCTATGCCAAAGTCGATGGCGCGGTGAACTTGCGCTCGTCGTTCGACAATGGTCCCGCGCCGACTACCGGCAGCCCGCCGGCCGGCCTGGCCGCGTTCGTTTCCGACAACATCTCGTACAACGTGATGGGCAAATACACGCTGGCTTTGCCCGGCAAGTCAAAGCTGGCGTTCTATGCCGGGTACACCCACCTGCAAAAGGCGCATGGCGATTACAACGGCGGGGCTGCCCAGGGCGCCTATCCCATTAGTGTCGGCATCAACATCAACCAGGCGGCCAAATACAATGTGCTGTGGCTGGGCGCCCGCTGGACCGATCCGCAGGGGCTGTCGGTGTCGGCCGGGCTCTATCACATCCACCAGGCCGCGTGGACCATCGGGCTGGGCCCCGGCGGCACCGACAATCTCGATTGCAGCGCGGCCGGTCTGCTGTGCGCGGGCAATTTCTCCGAAGCTTCGCTGGTGGTCGACAAGCCGGTGATCAGGCATGTCGATATCTATGCCGGGGTGAATTATTCGGTGGTGACAGATGGCCTGGCCTGGGGCTTTGCCGACAATCAGGGCGGTGCGGGCAACGGCACCCAGGGCAGCCAGAACCAGGTGACCCTGACCACCGGCATCCGCGTGAAGTTCTAAACAAACCAGAACAACAAACATGCCCCGGCGCCCGCCGGGGCATCAGGAGAGTGCGCCATGGCAACGACGTATGACGATCTGCCCCAGCATCACGCCGTAACCCGCAGCGAACGGCTGGTGATTACCGCCAGCTCGCTGGGCACGGTGTTCGAATGGTATGATTTCTATCTCTATGGGCTGCTGACGACGATTATCGCGTCGCAGTTCCTGGCCGGGCTCAATCCCACCACATCCTATATCATGGCCTTGCTGGTGTTCGCGTCGGGGTTCATCGTGCGCCCGTTCGGCGCGCTGGTGTTTGGCCGCATCGGCGATCTGGTCGGCCGGCGCTATACGTTCATTGTCACTTTGTCGGTGATGGGCGCCTCGACATTTCTGGTCGGCTGCCTGCCGACTTACAAGACGGCCGGGGTCGCCGCCCCGGCAATGCTGGTGGGCCTGCGCATGCTGCAGGGGCTGGCGCTGGGCGGCGAATATGGCGGCGCGGCCAGCTATGTTGCCGAACACGCGCCCGACAACAGGCGCGGGCTCTATACCAGTTGGATCCAGATCACCGCCACGGCGGGGCTGGCGATGGCGCTGCTGATCGTGATCATGGTGCGCTCGCCGGTGACCGGCGTGGGTGAAGAGGCGTTCAAGGCATGGGGCTGGCGCGTTCCTTATCTGTTGTCGGGCCTGTTCCTGGCGATCGGTTTGTGGTTGCGGCTGAAACTGCACGAATCGCCGGTGTTTCTGAAAATGAAGACCGAAGGCACCGGATCGAAGGCACCGCTGACCGAAGCATTCGGGCAGTGGATCAATCTGCGCGTGGTGATCATCGCGTTCTTTGGCGCGATCGCAGGGCAGGCGGTGATTTTCTATGGCTGCCAGCTCTATGTCATGACGTTCCTGGAAAAGATGCTGAAGCTTGACGGGTTGACCGCCAACGTGCTGCTGGCGGTGGCGCTCGTGCTGGGCAGCCCGTTCTATCTGGTGTTCGGCGCGCTGTCGGACCGGATCGGGCGCAAGCCGGTGATCCTGGCCGGGTACGTGCTGGCGGCGGCAACGCTGTTTCCCGCGTTTCACCTGCTGACATCGGCCGCCAATCCAGCGCTGGCCGCCGCACAGGCCAACGCACCGGTGACCGTCATCGCCAACCCCGGCGAATGCAATTCGCAGTTCGATCCGGTCGGCGGCAAAAGCTATGACACCACAAGCTGCGACATCATCAAGGCGATGCTGGCCAGGGCCGGGGTGAATTATCGCAACGTGGCGGCCCCGGCCGGGACAGTGGCATCGATCACCGTGGGCAGCGCCAGCTTTACCGCGCCCGATCCCGCCAAAGTCTCGGGTGATGCCAGGAAAGCGGCAATCGGCGCGTTCACCGCATCGGTGGTGGGCAAACCGGCGGTGGCCGCGGCCTCGGCGGTGAAGGGCGCGCTGGCCACTGTCGGCTATCCGGCCAAGGCCGATCCGGACAAGATCAACAAGCCGCTGGTGGTGGCCATCCTGTTCTATCTCGTGATCCTGGTCACCATGGTCTATGGCCCGATCGCGGCGCTGCTGGTGGAACTGTTCCCCAGCCGGATCCGCTATTCGGCGATGTCGCTGCCCTATCACATCGGCAACGGCTGGTTGGGCGGGTTGCTTCCGGCGATCAGCTTTGCCATGGTCGCGGCCAACGGCGATATCTTCTATGGCCTGTGGTATCCGGTGGTGGTTGCGGCGGGCACGGCCGTCCTTGGCGCGCTGTTCCTGCCGGAAACGTTCCGCCGCGCGATCGACGGTTGATCGACCATCACGACAGCAACGGGCAGGACTGGCGCGTTCTGCCCGCATGCCCCTTTCGTTTGCCTATCCGCCAAAAGTCGCTCTCGCCCGCCGCGGCAAACTGGGCCAGATTGCGCCAAACGCAAACGGGTGGGCGGGATATGCAGGAGAGCGGGATGAGCGGGGCCTATCGCCAGGCGTGGCAAGACAGCATGGACCAGCCCCGGGCTTTCTGGGCGCAGGCGGCGCGCGCCATCGACTGGACCACCGCGCCCGCCGCGACGTGGGACGATCAGGCCGGCTGGTTCCCCGGCGGGACGCTCAACACCTGTTACAACGCGATCGACCGCCACATCGCGGCGGGGCGGGGAGGCGCGCTGGCGCTGATCCACGACAGCCCGGTTACCGATACCGTCTGCCGGTTCACCTATGACCAGTTGGGTGAAGAGGTTGGCCGGGTTGCCGCGATGCTGGCCTCGCTCGGCGTGGGGCGTGGCGACCGGGTGATCCTCTATATGCCGATGATCCCCGAAACGGTGTTCGCCATGCTGGCCTGCGCGCGGCTGGGGGCGATCCATTCGGTGGTGTTCGGCGGCTTTGCCCCGCTGGAACTGGCCAAGCGCATCGATGATGCCGCGCCAAAACTCGTGCTGACCGCCAGTTGCGGGATCGAGGGCACACGCACGGTCGCCTACAAACCGATGGTGGATGAGGCGCTGCGGCTGGCCGATCATCCGGTGGCGCACGTGCTGCTGCTGCAACGCGACCGGCTGGGGGCCGACCTGGTGCCGGGGCGCGATCTGGACTGGGCCGTCTTGCGCGCCGCCACCGCGCATGATCCGGTTCCCGCGCCGGTGGCAGTGGCCTCGGACGACCCGCTCTATGTGCTCTATACCTCCGGCACCACCGGCACGCCAAAGGGGGTGGTGCGCGAAAATGGCGGCCATGCCGTGGCGCTGGCCTGGTCGATGGCGCATATTTTCGACATCGGCGCGGGCGACGTGTTCTGGGCGGCGAGCGACGTCGGCTGGGTCGTCGGGCACAGCTATATCGTCTATGCCCCGCTGCTGGTGGGCGCGACCACCGTGCTGTTCGAAGGCAAGCCGGTCGGCACGCCCGATGCGGGCACATTCTGGCGGGTGATCGCGCGCCACGGGGTGAAATGCCTGTTCACCGCGCCCACCGCCATCCGCGCCATCCGCAAGGAAGACCCCGATGCCGCGCTGCTCCACGCGATCGGCACCGGGCCGTGCCGGGCGATCTTTCTGGCCGGCGAGCGCGCCGATCCCGATACGATCGGCTGGCTGGAGACGCACAGCGGCCTGCCGGTGATCGATCACTGGTGGCAGACCGAACTGGGCTGGCCCGCGACTGCGACGTGCCTGGGGCTGGGCGACCGGCGCCGTCTGCGGGGCAGCGCGGGCTTTCCGGTGCCTGGCTATCGCTTTGCCGTGCTTGACGAAACGGGCGTGCCCGTGCCCGCCGGCACCAGCGGCGCGGTGGTGATTGCCGCCCCGCTGCCACCTGGTGCTTTCCGCACGCTGTGGAACAACCCGGTGGCCTATGCCAGGAATTTCGCCGCGTTCCCCGGCTGGTACGAAACCGGCGACGCGGGCTTTATCGACGATCAGGGCTTTGTCCATATCATGGGACGCACCGACGATATCATCAATGTCGCGGGCCATCGCCTGTCCACCGGCCAGATGGAACAGATCGTTGCCGCCACGCCCGGCGTGGCCGAATGCGCGGTGATCGGCGCCGACGATGCGATCAAGGGCATGATCCCGGTCGCTTATGTGGTGCCCCGCGCCGACATGCGCGACCACGCCGCGCTCCACCACGCGGTGATCGCCAGCGTCCGCCGCGAACTGGGCGCGGTCGCCGCGCTGAAAACCGCGTTCATCGTGCCCGCGCTGCCCAAAACCCGCAGCGGCAAGACCCTGCGCAACCTGCTGCGAAAAATCGCCAACGGCGAAGACACCCCCATCCCCCCCACCATCGAAGACCCCGCCGTGCCCGCACAGATCATCGCCGCCATGCGCCAGACCGCCCAAGCCTAGCCACAATCCCCATTGCAACCCGGCCCGCCCCCCGCTAAGGGCCCTTTCCACGCCAACGGCGCGCCGCTTTAGCTCAGTCGGTAGAGCACATCATTCGTAATGATGGGGTCAGAGGTTCGAATCCTCTAAGCGGCACCACCTTTTCAATAACTTAGGTGAGGCATCTGGAGCTGAAATAGCTTCATGGGCATGGCTTGACATCACATAGGCATTACGCGGCAAATTCTGGCCTTGCCGGAGCCTCGTCTGTCAAGTGCTGAATTCAAGCCCGGCCTTCGCCCATGATCTCGGCTGGCCCATATTCCTGCGGAATGAGGGGAGCAGGATGACCGGAGCGCGTGGGTGCGAATGGGATATGGGTTTGTTTGAACGCCCACGGGTCACGTGAACCATTGGTCAAAAGCACAATATGACGGTCAATTAGACCAGTCAGGCGGCCGAAACATGATAATGAGCGTTTAATAGCACTTCGAAGGAATGATTATTTTGTACTTATAAAGTAAGAAATAAAAACGCGTAATTTGATTTTTACGATATCAATAGAGATTTTGAATATAGCTATTGTTGATAGAAATACTCCAATTATAATGGCATCAATATATATAGAAAGGTGCCAAGCCAGTATTATAGCTGCATCAAACCCGCCGGTCAGAACTATAATTTCTCCGCCGAATATGATTATCCCACATAATGCAAAAAAATATAGCAATTTTGCGCGATCATTTGATTCAATTTTTCTCGCCAGAGGCTTAACGACATTGTCGTGTATGATGTATCCCACGGCTGTGTTTCTAAAAAATTTAGAAATCAATATAATTATTAGCAATAACAATGAAATAACGTTAGCCATATTAAATATCCATCCAAAAAATAATACGAAAGATGTTGATATTTTTACGACCATTATAAAAATTAATAATTTTTAGTAGACTATTATCGAGATTTTTAAGAAAAATTCTATGAATCGATTGGTGGTTATTTTTCAACCGCTTTCAAAAATTTTACACGCTCTGAAAAATACGAGTTTCCATTTATTATCGCTAAATATGGGCTGCTGCCCGTTTGATGGACATCGGGTTAAGGCTCCTCAACCTTGGCGGAAAGCTTCGATGTCGTACATACGGCATGTGGGCCACGTATATTCCGATGCTGGTCGGGCAATCTGCGGGCGCTAGGGGTGGTTGACGGTTCGGCGTGTTGATGCGCCGGGGAGCCGACAAAGGAACGCCGCCATGCGCGCTGCTGTGTTTGCCCGGGTCGTGATGTCGCTTTCGCTTGGCGTTCTGGCGGTGCCTGCCCTGGGGCAGGGGACGGGTCAGGCGGCGCAGCAGGCCAATCCGCCCGATCCGGTTACTGCTGAAAGCACGGTGGCGCCTGCCCTGCCTGCTGATCCGGCGTATCACGGCGGGCCTTATGCGGGCGCGCTGACACCGCCGCCCGCTGCGGCGATGGGCAAGACTTATCCGGTTTGCACACGGACTTTGCGCGATGGCTGCACCAATCGCGGCCCCGCCCATGCGCATCGCGCACCCTGATCACCGCAACTCGACTGACGGCGTTGCCACCCACCGGAGCATAGACAATGGACAAAGACAGAATTCGCGGCGCGGCCAAGCAGGTCAAGGGCGCCATTGAAGAAGCGGTCGGCAAAGTGACCGGCGATGCCAAGTTGCAGGCCGAAGGCGCGGCGGACAAAGCTGCCGGAAAAATCCAGAACGCGATCGGCGGGGCCAAGGATGTGCTGCGCGACAAACCATGACGGCAACGCCATGACAGCCACGACATGACGCCAACGACATGACGGCAACGGCATGATGGCGGCGGTGCGACGGTGGCAAGCCGCGCACTGCCGCCATGGCGCATGATGCTCGCAAAATCAGGACAAACCGGAATGTATCAGACGATTGTGGTGGCCTTTGACGGCACCGATGCGGGGGCGATTGCCCTGCGCCAGGGCGGGGATCTGGCGCGGGTGTGCCACGCGCAATTGCATGTGCTGGGGATTGTCGTTTCATCGGGCGGGTTGTTGCTCGATCCGGCAATCGTGCCGATCGACCTGCTGGAAAGCGAACGCCAGATCCTGCAGGCAACCGTTACCGATGCGGCACACGCGCTGGGCCAGCGGGACCACCCGGTCCAGACGGCGATCCGTGATGGCGAACCCGCGCGCGAAATCATCGCCTATGCCCAGGCGGCCAAGGCGGATCTGATCGTCGTCGGGCACAGCCACAAAGGCCTGCTGGCGCGCTGGATCGAAGGATCGGTGGGCGCGCATCTGCTCGGCGGGATGCCGTGCAGCGTGCTGGTGGCGCGCGATCGCGCTGCCGAAAAATAATTTACGACATCCTGCATCCGCAGGCCTGCCCCGCGACGTAATTGTCGCGAACGGTTTGAAACCGTTCTCATGCGCGGCCCGATACCATTGTCGGTGCCGTTGGGGGAGTATTGTCGGCAGTATTCACGACCTATTTTGCGCATGGTGTTGGGCAGGACTTGCCGATCAATGCGCGCAAATACGGGAATGGATTGCCGGTAATGCTCCGTTTATGAGGGGAGCAGACCAGAATGACGGATTTTATGAGGCACCGGATCGCGCTTGCGGTCTGTATTGCGGCTGCAGGATGCGCGTGGGCGCCGATGGCCTATGCCGATAGCGCCCCGGCGCTGGCTGCCAGCGCGGCCGCGGCAGGCGATGGCGCGGCCGACATGCCCGCAGGCGCGGGCACCGATGCACCGGGCGACCATGCGCCGATGATCGAAACCGGCGGGCGGCTGCTGCTGACCGGCGGGGTTTCCACGATCGAAGGCGCGGGCGGTGGCGGGCTGGTGCCGTGGGCGCTGATCGGCGGCTATGGCACGCGCGATGAAGTGGGGATGCAGGCGTTTGCCACGGCGGTGGGCACGACCGACTATCATCTGCTGGCCTATGGCGCGTCGGTCAATCTGTTCAACCGGGTCGAAGTGTCGCTGGCGCGGCAGAATTTCGATCTGCGCAGCACCGGCGCGCTGCTGGGGTTGGGCAACAATTTCATCATCAGCCAGACGATCATCGGCGCCAAAGTGCGGCTGATCGGCGATGCCGTGCTCGATCAGAACAGCCTGTTGCCGCAGATCGCGGTGGGCGCTGAACACAAGATCAACGATGATACCACCGTCGTTGGCGGCGCGCTGGGGCTGAAACGGTCGGGCACCGATTACTATGTGGCCGCGACCAAGCTGCTGCTGTCGGAAAACCTGCTGCTCAACGCGACGCTGCGCCTGACCGATGCCAACCAGTACGGCATTCTGGGCTTTGGCGGGCTGGGCCACACCGATCAGGCGCTGAAGGCCGAATTCGAAGGTTCGGCCGCCTATCTGATCACGCGCAAGCTGGCGTTTGGCGGCGAAGTGCGCACCAAGCCTAACCAGTTGGAAGGCACGCTGGGCGGGACGACGTTCCGCGAACAGACCGCGTGGGACGTGTTCACTGCCTATGCGCTGAACCGCCATGTCTCGGTCACCGCGGCCTATGTCGATCTGGGCCAGATCGCGCTGCGTACCCAGCACGCCGGCTATCTTTCGCTGCAATTCGGTTTCTGACCGTCACAAAGGACTGTTTGCGATGATTTCATTGTTCGTTGCGCTGGCGCTGACCGCCGCGCCCGTTACCGAGCCCGCCCTGGGCGATCCCTCGATCAAGCCGCACTATCCCACGCTGCCGGTGATCACCGACAACGAGCATCTGTTCGACCAGTTCGGCGGCAAGCCGGGGCTGACCGCGCTGATCGACGATGCGATGAACCGCTGGCTGGTCAATCCGCGCACCCGCCCGTTTTTCGAACATGCCGATCAGGCGCGGATCAAGGACTTGCTGGTCAAGCAGTTCTGCGTCGTGCTGCACGGGCCGTGCACGTATGATGGGCGCACGATGGCGGAATCGCATCGCGGGCTGAACATCCGCGAAGGCAATTTCTATGCGCTGGTCGAGGAATTGCAGATCGCGATGAACAAGCGCGGCATTCCGTTCAGCGCGCAAAATCGCCTGGTGGCCGCGCTGGCGCCGATGCACCGCGATATCATCGCCAAATAAGGATGCGCCGGTATGCACAATTCCCTCGTTGTCGCATGCCTGTTCATGGCGGCGGCCTTGATCTCCGGGGCCGCCGCCTCTTCTCCTGATGTCGCACCGGGTGCCCGGCTGTGGCAGGCGCGGTGCAGCACATGCCACGCGCTCGATACCAACCGTGTCGGGCCGCTGCATCGCGGAGTCTATGGTCGCCACGCCGGGCAGGTGCCGGGCTATGCCTATTCGTCCGCGCTGAAGGCGGCCGATATCGTGTGGAACGATGGCACGCTGGATCGCTGGTTGCAGGGGCCGCAAAAGATGGTGCCGGGCACGCGGATGGTTCTTGTGGTGCCCAATGCCGCCGACCGTGCCGCGATCATCGCGTATCTCAAGGCGCAATCCGGGCAGTAACCGGTTCCCTTCGGGTCGCAAACCGCGAAGGGCGTGCCACAGGATTACCCCAGATCCTGTGGCACGATAATCAGGCGTGGCGCCGCCGCGCAAAGGGCCACCCGGCCACTTCGCCGGCATAGAGCGCCGCCCAGATCAGCACGGGCTGAAACAGCAGGCGCGGCGCGTGATAGCCCCAGCCCAGCGCCACGCCGTCGATCGCGACATGGGCAAAGGCGTGGTAAAAATTGGCCGGCCACACGCACAGCGCATAGGCCGCCAGCCCGATGCCCGCCGCGCGGCGCACCGGCGTGATGATCAACCCCGCCGCGCCCAGCAGTTCGGCCATCCCGGTGGCCAGCACGACCGCGTGCGGCCAGGGCACCCAGGGCGGCACGATCTGTTCGAAGCTGTGCGCGCTGTGCAGATGCAGCCAGCCTGCCAGCGCATAGAACACCACCAGCACCCAGCGCAGGATTGTGCGGCCCCGGCGGGCGCGGGCAGACAGCGGCTCGGTCATCGAATACTGGCCTTTTGGACGGGGGGCGTCCCTGAGAGTCTGATACAAAATTCGCGAAATAGCGAATTTTGAAGGCCGCACCGGCCCGCTCCCCCACCCGACCACCCAATACCGTATACTTACGTGGGTGGTCAGGTGGGGGAGCGGGCCGGTGCGGCCTTCGGAAATTTCGGCAAAGCCGGAATTTCCGATCAGACTCTTGAGTCCATATCAGGCCAGATTGTTACGGGCCAGCGTGGTGCCCGCGCGCCACGACACGCCGACTTCGTGCCAATATCCGGCGATCTTTTCGTGCGGAGCGATGTCGAGCAGTTCCTCGACTGGCGAATCGAAATAGGCGAGGTCGAAATCGCCGGTAAAGCAGCGTCCGAAATCGACGTCATAGCTCGACATCGTCACCACTTCGTCGAGGCTTTGCCGTCCATCGGTTTCAATGGCGGGCAGCCAGCGATTGTGCACCATCGGCAATCCGTTGACAAAACCGGGCTTTTCCGCCGTGCCGGTGATCGTGAAGCGGCCTTCGGCCAGCCGTCGGTCATTGGCCGCCAGCGTCACGCCGAACGTGCCGCCGGGGGCCAGCCGGGGCCCGGCCTTGCCCACCACGACCGGGCGGCTCATGTGGATCGATCCCAGTTTTTTGGGATAGCCCTGATGCTGCCCGCGCAGCATCGCGAATTCCTTGTCGACCCAGATATAGACACAGCGCGACCACGTCTTGCCCTGGTACTTGCAGCGCACGACGATGAACATTTCCTTGTACTGCACGCGCACTGGATCGAGGATCTGCGCCGGATCGTCGCTGGTCGATTGCCAGTCGGCCCAGATCGCGGCGACCGCGCCGGGGTCTTCATCGGCCAGTGTAAAGCCGTCGGGCAACAGTGCGGCGATCTTCGCCGGGTCGGTGCGGTATTCCAGCGTGATCAGTTCGCCCGAATAGTGCCAGGGCACCGGTGGCACGATGCTGGCCTTGCCGGTGGGGGTGCGCGGGTAGAACAGGCCCTTAAGATCGCTCATCAAACTGCCTCGCATGGTGTGTGGCTGTGTTCTAGCCGATTGATCGTGCCAAGCTTGGCCGCAACGGCCAAAGCCAGCGCGCCACATCGCAGGGTATGACACGGCTACGAACGAAAGGATTCCCCCCCATGACTGTCGAATACCGCCGCATCCTGCTCGATGGCTATCCGATCCTGGCCACGCGCCATGGCGATGAACTGGTGACCCGCGACGGGCGCAGCGTGGGCGTGGACGAGGCGGTGCATCTGGCGCCGGTCAACCCGTCAAAGATCATCTGCGTCCACCTCAACTATATCAGCCGGGTGCGCGAATTTATCACCAAACTGCCGCCCGCCCCCACCTATTTCCAGAAACCGCTGACCGCGCTCAACACGCACAAAGGCGCGGTGGTCCGCCCCGAACGCTGCAAATGGCTGAATTACGAAGGCGAAATTGCCATCGTGATCGGGCGCACCTGCCGCAACATCGCGCCCGATGAGGCAGGCGACTTCATCGCCGGGTACAGCGTGGCCAACGATTACGGCTTGCACGATTTCCGCGACACCGATGCCGGATCGATGCTGCGCGTCAAGGGCTCGGACACGCTGTGCCCGATCGGCCCCGGCCTCGTCACCGGCTGGGATTTCCGCGACAAGACCATCCGCACTTATGTCAACGGCGAGGTGCGCCAGGAAGGCAACACCCGCGAGATGGAATGGGACATGCATTATCTGGTGGCCGACATCGCGCGCACGATCACGCTGGAACCGGGCGACGTGCTGTTGTCGGGCACGCCGGCCAACAGCCGTCCGGTGCAGCCCGGCGACGTGGTCGAAGTCGAGGTTGAGGGGCTGGGCCGCCTGTCGAACACCATCGTCCACGGGCCGACCCCGATCCGCGACGATTGCGGCGCGCAGCCAACCGAATCCGAAGAAGTGATCTCGACCGCGATGGGCGGCGACTGGGAATTTCGCGGGCACCGCGCGGCGCGTGGCGCGGGTGCGGCGCACTACGAATCCGCGGTCGAGGACAAGTGATCGCTTGATCGCGGCCCGGTGCCGCCGCATTGTGCCGCGATGGCCGAACCCGTCATTGCGGCACAATTCCTGCGCCATGTGGCCAATTGCCTTGAACTGACGGGGCGGTCGGCGGGCGGATTGCTGGCCGAACTCGGGCTCGACCGCGATGCGATCGAAGGCGCCGATACCGAAATTCCGCTCAAACAGTTTCTGGTGTTCTTCGAGCGCGCGGCAGAGCTGGCGCGCAATCCGTCGTTCGGCCTTCATGCCGGGCGGCTGGTCGGGTCCGACAGCATCGGGCCGCTCAGTTTCCTGTTTCTCAGCGCGCCCGATCTGGCCACCGCGTTCGCCAGTTTCACCCGCTATCTCGACACCATGCAGCAGGCATCGCGCAATCGCTTTGTGGTGGAGGGCGATCGGGCGATGTTCGAATATCGCGTGGTCGATCCCGGCCTGCCGCTGCGCCGCCAGGATGCGGAATATTCGATCAGCGCGATGTTCAGCCTGGCGCGGCAATATACCGGCGGCGCAATCGAACTGAGCGAAGTGCGGTTCGAACACGAACGCGCCGGGGCCTATGGGGTCTACCGCGATTATTTCGGCTGCGACGTGTTCTTTGAACAGGCCACCAATCTGATCGCGTTTTCGGCCGATACACTGCGCCATCGCGGCCGGGTGCTCAGCCCGGTGCTGCACCCGATCATGGAAGACCACTTGCGTCGCCGGGCCCACAGCGGCGACGAGGGCAGCCTGCCCGATCGCATCCGGGCCATCATTGCCAACGCCCCGCTCGACACCCCGCCGCAGATCGCCGCCGTGGCCATGCGGCTGGGCCTGTCGCTCCCCACGCTCCACCGCCGCCTGCGCGCGACCGGCACGAGTTGGCGCACGTTGCTCGATGATCACCGCATGGCCGCCGCGCAGCGCATGTTGCGCGAAACCGGCCGCAGCGTGGCCGATGTCGCGCTGGCGGTCGGCTATGCCGAAAGCGCCAGCTTCAGCCGGGCTTTTTCACGCCATTTCGGGCGCAGTCCGAGGGAAAGTCGGGATTAGAGCGTCCTGCGATAAATCTGTAACACCGTGACGGAGCCGATTTTGGCCCAGTGCAAGGAGGGATGGCGCAGGAATATCGGGAATATTTCAAGCCACCTCGACGCCGCAATGGGCCAAAAGCGGCCCGCCCCGAAGGGGTTGCTCTGGAAAGCTCCTTGGCAGCGTTGCGTCGCTTGCACGGGGCAACCAGCCCGCGCTGCGCGACGCGCCTCCCCACGGGGCTTTCCAGAGCAATCACGGTGTTACAGACTTGTCGCAGGACGCTCTAAGGGCGTGAACGATCAAAACCGGATGCGGGCAAACAGCGCCTGCAAGGTCGCGGCCATCCATGCCTCGTCGACCAGCGCGAAATCGGCGCGGATCGGATCGCCGGGGGTCACGCCATAGCGGCTGCGGCCGATTTCCTCGATGGTGGCCATGGCATGGCCCTGGTCGAGCCACAGCACCAGCCCGGCCACCCGGTTGCTGTGCACTTTGAGCACAAACCGCTTGATGTCGCTGGTGGCGCCTTCTTCGGTCCATTCGAATTCGCTGCGTTCGGCAATCGCGGCTTGCGCCAGTTCAACCAGCCGGGCCAGCATCGGGCCCTCGGTCTTGGCCCAGCGCATGCGCTCGTATTGCACGGCATCGACGGCTTGCGAAATGCGGTCGCATTCGAGGAAAAAACTGTCTTCGGACATCGATCGGCCTTCGATGCCAGGGCAGGGCCTGCAACGGGCGGCATCTTGCCCGGCCAGAGCACAGCCTTAGCAGCAACTGGTGAACGACCGGTTGCGCCGCGATGAAAAACGGGCGCGCGAAAAAAGGGGCGCGCCGGACAATCCGGCACGCCCCCAGGGTGGAATGTGATGGGTAATCAGTACCGCACGGTGACGCTGACACCCCAGGTGCGCGGTTTGGCATAAGTCTGGTTGGTCGCGCCGAGCAGGCCCGACAGATCGAGGTTGTAGACGCGGTACAGCTTGTCGGTGACGTTGTTGAGGAACCCTGCGAATTCCAGCTTTCCGTCGAGCACGGCATACGTCACCCGCACATTGCCGAGGGTGCGGCCTGGTTCGTAATCGTCGGGCGCGTTGTTGGTTTCGAAATAGCTGCCCGATTCGTATTTCCAGTCGGTGCCCAGGCCCAGTTGGCCGGGGCCGACCGGGAATTGGTAATGCACGTTCCAGCCCAGCGAAAATCCGGGCGCCTGAGGCAGCTTGCGATCGGCCAGGGTGCCGTCGGGCAGCGCGATATCCTTGACTTTGGTCGACAGGAACGTGGCGAAAGTGCCGATATAGAGCCCGGTCACGGGCCGCGTATTGAATTCGAACTCGGCGCCGTGTTCAAAGGCCTGGTGGTTGGAAATGTACTGGTTGACCCCGACGTTCTGGAACGCCTGATAGCCTTGATAGTTGTAGAAAAACGCCGACCCGTTGAAATGGGTGGTGTGGTTGAACAGGCTCAGCTTGAACCCGCCTTCCCAGTTGGTCAGCACTTCCTGCCCGAACGGGATCGACTGCACCAGCGGCGATCCGGTTGCGGACGAAACGGCGGGGTTGTCGGTATAGGGGCCCGGTGAGGATACGGTGCCGAACCCGCCCGCCTTGGTGCCCCGGTTGACCGAGGCATAGACCAGCGTGTTGCTGTCGGGCTTGTAGTCGATTTCGGCCTTGCCCGACCAGTTGTTGAACGTGGCAAAGCGCAAGGCGGCGACATCGGGGAACGTGGTCGCCCAGTCGAACTGCAGCACGCCGTTTTCGTAATCCTGGAATTCGATATGCTTGCGGTCGTGCGAATAGCGCAGGCCGCCGATCAGCGAGACGGTCGGGGTGACCGCATATTCGCCCTGGGCAAAGGCCGCCAGCGAATCGGTGTTTTGCGTGCCGCCGTAATTGAGCAGCCCGATCCCCGGAAAAGCGGTGGTCGGGCTGTTGACCTGGTACTGGTTGGCGGTGTGAATGTTCATGGCATAGAGCCCGGTCACCCAGTTGAGCGCGGCGGTCTTGCCCGACAGGCGCAATTCCTGCGACATCTGGTACAAGTGCTGATGCGTGTCGTAATTGAACGCATCGTTGGGCGACATGTCCGAATCTTCGCCATAGTCCTTGCCCAGGTGCTGGTAATCGGTGACCGAATCCAGCGCGCCCCAACCGAAATCGTGGGTGTAGCGCGCGCTGACGTCCCAGAACGTGCGGTTGAAATAGGGCACGCGGTCCTCGCTCTGGATGAACGGGCTGCCCGATTTGTTTTCATAGCCATTGGCATCTTCGCCATTGACGGCACTGGTGCCGAAATAGGCCCCCGGATTGAAATTGGGCAGTTGCGCGGCAAATGTGCCCAGATTGTGGTTGTTGGGATCGGGATAGGCCGCTGCCCAGGAGTAGAGCCCGGCGTCGCGTTCGTGATCGTTGCGCAGCGTCTGGATCTTGATCACCAGTTTGTCCGCCGGGCTCAGGTCCGCGGCGATCTGGCCACGCAGGCCATAGAACTTGTTGTTGCCAAGGCTGGGCCCTTGCGTGTTCTGGATATAGCCGCCCGAATCGTTGGTGGTGAACGAAAACCGCGCGCGGATGGCATCGGACAAGGGCCCGCTGATCGCGCCTTCGGTGGCGACCTGGCCGTAGGAGCCGGTGGTCAGCGTCACAAATGCCTCGGGCCGGGCACTGGGTTTGGCCGACACAAACTGGACCAGCCCGCCGGTGGCGTTGCGGCCGAACAGCGTGCCCTGCGGCCCGCGCAGCACTTCGGCGCGGTCGAGATCGAAGTTCATGCCTGTGATCGCACCCAGCGAGGCGACATAGACTTCGTCGTCATAGAACGCGATCGGCGCTTCCTGTGCGTCGGTGAAATCGTTTTGTGACACGCCGCGGATGTTGAACACGGTGATCGTCGGCGAATACTGGTTGACCTCCAGATCGGGCACATGCCCGGCCAGCGCGGTCACATCCTGTCGTCCGATCGCGGCCAGCGTGTCCTTGCCCAGGGCGGTCACGGCGATGCCGATTTTCTGGGCACTTTGTTCGCGTTTCTGCGCGGTCACGACGATTTCGCCGACTTCGGGCGTGGTGGCGGCGGGCGCTGTCGCCTCGGCGGCCCTGGCGACATGGGGCATGATGCCGATGGCCAGCGCGAGTGCCGCGACCCGGGTGGAACAAATCCCTCTGATTGCCATGATGCAAATAACTCCCCGCATGATTGGCACAGCCCTTGGCGGGCGCTACCGATCGGCCGCTTATGTGCGGCCCGTGATCACACCATGCGGCGAGTTTGCGGTCTGCTCTTGCCAGATGCGGCCAAATCGGCCGCCGTTGTCGATTGCGCGCGGTTCACGCCGCCGCGTGCAGCCGCCGATGCGCCAGCGTGGGAATGCGCAGCAGGACAAAGCTGATCAGGAACAGCGCAATGCACACCAGTTCGACCGTGCGGAACCCCTTGCCGTCGATCAGCGGCGCGGCGATCAGCGGGCCGCCGCCCAGACCGATCATCTGCATCGCCACCGCAAACGACATCATCCGCCCGCTGGCATCGAAATCGCCGATCCGGCCAAGGATGAACGGCAGGACAAAGTTCCACAGGATGTTGAACCCGCACACCCCGAGCGTGAACAGCAGGACGCCGGGCGATCCCAGCAGCAGCGCGATGCTGGCCGCGCCGCCCAGGATGCCCCCGGCGATCGCCACATCGCGCGGGATGCGATCGGCCAGCATGACCGAGGCGAGCGCGCCCGCCACCGCCATCGCTTGCGACAGGAACAGCGCATTGGCGACCACCTGCTCGGTGATCCCCGCGCTGGTGCCGACCAGAAACAGCACCGCCCAGGCGATGCCCTGCGCGATGTTGTAGGCCAGCACGGCCATCAGCGCGACCGCCAGCAGCGCCGTCGGCAACTGGCGCACGCCGGGTCGCGCCAGTTCCGCCGCGCCATAGCCATGCGGCACAAACAGCACGGCGATCAGTGCCAGCGTCGACAGCGCGGCAAACACGATGAACAGACCGCCGATGTCGATCCGGTCGAGGATCACCGGCAGATACCACAGCCCGAATGCGCCATAGCTGAGCAACAGCACGAGATAGAGCGCGACATTGCGTTCGGCCTTGGCGGTGATGCCGACAAATGTGAAACTGATCGAGATGATCATGCCTTCGCCAAATCCGGCGATCAGGCGCAGCCAGCCGAACGCGGGTGCGTGGCTGGCCAGCGCGGAGGCGAGATCGCCGCCAGCGGCAATCAGCAGACCGGCGGCGACGATGGCGCGCCAGTCGATGCGCGTGCCCACCAGCGCCATGAAAATCGTCGCCAGCGCCACGCCGAGCATTTCCAGCCCGACCAGATCGACCGCGCGCGCGTCCGACACGTGAAGATGTTCGACGTAGCCCTGGACGATGCCCGGTTGGATGATGAACGACAGCACCCCGATCGTGCCGAGCGCGATCGCGCTGACGATTGCCGGCCAGCCGTTGACGTTGATCTCGCGCCGTCGTTGCTGTTCTTGTGCCATGTGCGCCATTGTCCCGATGATATTTCCCCAACCCTGGTCTGGCATCATGCACCGGTCCGGGCTTGTCTCAAATGGCCAAGGCGCCAGCTTCCTTTTGTGTGGGGTGACTTAAAATATCAAGATATGATATTTATGATCAATTCGCATCGCCCCACTTGCGATACCGTTCATCCATAACGCGATTGAACGCGATTCTGGGGAGATTCGCATGCCGGACATCACGATGGCGCCGCCGCGCGCCCAATTGGGCCGCAACACGGCCAGCCAGGTTCATGCCAGCGCGCTCAACGGCTGGGACGGGCTGGTCGACGCGGCGCACGTTCCCGAAATTCATGCGCTGCGCGATACCCTGCCGTGCGATATCAGCCGGCCGTCGATCCCGCTGGCCGAATTCGTGCGCTTTTCCGAAGGTGTGGTGGCCCGCGCGCGCGACGTGGCGATTCCCTGGGCGGCAGGCATGCGGTTCGATCTGGGCACGCTGGGCGGTGGCCTTGGCGAACCGGTGCTGGGCGCCACCCGCGTCGGCCCGGCGCTGCGGCGGCTGGTTGATCTGTTCGTGGTGCTGCAGGATTGCACCGAGATGACGCTCGATCACGAAGAGGGCATGGCCAGCGTCAGCTATCGCATTCTCGATCCCGATATCTGGCCGCGCCACCATGATGCGATGTTCACGCTGGGCATCGTGGCGCAGATCATCCGGCGCGGCACGCGCGGGGCGTGGGACAAAGTGGAATTCGCGTTCGAGGCCGAAGCCCATGAAATGCGCGGCGATATCGGCAAAGTGCTGAACGCGCCGTGCAGTTTCGGCGGCGATACCAACCAGATCCGGTTTCCGGCCGCGATGCTCGATCTGGCGCTGCCGGTGGAACGCCCGTCGAACGACCTGAGCCAGGTCAACCGCGCGATTGTCGAACGCCGCCGCGCCACCCCGCTGGTCGAACGGCTGGCGCAAGTGGTGTGGCGCGACATGAATTGCCGCCCGATCGAACAGGAACGCATCGCGCGCGAAATCGGCATGTCGAGCCGGACGATGCGTCGCAAGCTGGCCGACGAGGGCAGTTCGTTCCAGGAAGTGCTCGACGAATGCCGCATGCGCCAGGCGCTGTTCGAATTCCGCACCCGGCCCGATCTGTCGATTGCCGAAATTGCGTTGCGGCTGGGCTATGCCGAACACAGCAATTTCACCCGCGCGTTCCACCGCTGGAGCGGGGTTTCGCCACAGGCCTGGCGCGCGCGCATGGCAAAGACCGCGCACTGATGGCCCGCCTGCTGCTGCTTGAGGGCAACCCCGCCGATCGCCGCGCGCTGGCGCGCACCCGCGGCGTGCGCTGGTCGAGCGAGATCTATGCGCAGGCGATCCATGCGCATTTCCCCGATCTGGTGCTCGACGTGGCCTATGCTGCCGATCCGGGCGAGGGCCTGCCACCGGGGCGCCAGTGGCACGACTATGCCGGGCTGGTGATCACGGGGTCGGCGCTCCATGCCTATGATGGAGATCCGGCGGTGACCGGCCAGATTGCGCTGATGGTCGCTGCCGCAGAGCACGGCCTGCCGATCTTTGGCTCGTGCTGGGGGTTGCAGATTGCGGCGGTCGCGGCAGGCGGGACTGTTGCCCGATCCCCGCGCGGACGGGAAGTCGGCCTGGCGCGCAAGATTGCGGTCACGCCCGCAGGGCTTGCCCATGTGATGTTCGCGGCGAAGACCCCGGTGTTCGATGCGCCCTGCATCCATTATGACGAAGTCGCGGTGTTGCCCCCGGGCGCCACGCTGTTGGCCACCAACGGCCACAGCGCGGTGCAGGCGGCCTTGATCCCGCTGGGTAAAAGCACGGTGTGGGCGGTGCAATATCACCCCGAATTCGATCTGGCGCAGATCGCACAGCTCAATCGGCTGGATGAGGACGACATGATCGCGCAAGGCTTTTTTGCCGACCATGCCGCGATTGCCGCGCACAACGACAAGCTGGAGGCGCTCCACGCCGACCACACGCGCGCCGATCTGGCCTGGCAACTGGGTATCGATGACGACATTCTTGACGATCGCCGCCGCGCGGCGGAGATCATCGCCTGGATCGAAACCGAAGTGCTTCAGGCCAGTCCCAGCCGCGCCAGCTCGCTGGCCATTTGCGGGGGCAGCATGTCGGCGCTTTCGCCAGAGGCCAGATCGGCGGGCGCGTCGGCCTGTTCCAGATAGCGCCAGCCCTGGTGCGCGCGGCGCGGGCGCGGGTGGACATCGATCAGCCGGCCGGAAATGATGATTTCGGTGCGTCCGTCGGGGGCTTCGGCAAAACCCAGGATTTCCGAACGTGCGACCAGTTGGTGCTTGAGAATCCAGTAGACCGAACCGCCGATCATTTCGGCATGGCGGCGCGGCATGTTGCGCGTGGTCAGGTGCGCGCGTTCGCCGCGCGTCTGGAACCAGCCGTGAACTTCTTCGAGCGATTGCGCGCCATAGGCGACTTTGGTCATGTTGAGCGGCATGTCACCGATCTAGGGTGCCCGGCGTCCAAAGGGAAGGTGCCCGCTGGCGCAAGTCAGGCCGTAAACTCATAAACCGCACCATCGAGGCGCCAAAATGGCAAACATATCGGGCGAAAATGCGCGCGGCGAAGGCTGGTTGCCTTTGCAAGCGCATTTTTGTTCGAGATGGCAGCCATTTTGGCGTCCCGCAGGGATTTGGCCCAGAAGGCCCATCCCTGCGTTGGATAGGCTGGAAATAGAACCACTATTCCTGCGCCTATCCGCCTTGTGCTGGGCCTTCTGGGCCAAACCTCGATGGTGCGGTTTATGAGTTTACGGCCTAGCATCGACAATGGCGGCAGACGCCCTATATCAGCCGCAAATTGATGGAAGGACCGTTGCAATGGCCGAAGAAAAATTGGTGTTCTCGCTCGATTCGGGCGACGTGGTGATCCGCCTGTTCCCCGACAAGGCGCCCGGCCATGTCGAACGGATCAAGGAACTGGCGAACGAAGGGTTCTATGACGGGGTGAAATTCCACCGCGTGATCCCCGGCTTCATGGCGCAGGGCGGCTGCCCCGACGGCACCGGCATGGGCGGTTCGTCAAAGCCCGATCTGAAGGCCGAATTCAACGACGTGCCCCACGTGCGCGGGATCTGTTCGATGGCGCGCACCCAGGCGCCGCATTCGGCCAACAGCCAGTTCTTCATCTGCTTTGACGACGCGCGCTTCCTCGACCGGCAATATACCGTGTGGGGCGAGGTAGAAAGCGGCATGGAACATATCGACGCGCTGCCCAAGGGCGAACCGCCGGCCAAGCCGGGCGTGATCAACAAGGCGAGCGTCGTCGCCGCCTGATCGGTTGCGGTGCTCCCCGGTCACCCGATCGGGGAGCATGCGGCTACAAAAAACTTTATTAGACTGAGGTATAAGTCGTATTGCAGGGGGCAGCGGCATAAGGGGACAGTCCCCTTGCAACAGGCGTTGAAATCTCATGTCCCGATCCGCAGAATCCGCCAGTCCCAGCCGCATTGGCCATCGGGGGTTCGCCGCCAAAATCATGGACGCCGATGCCGCCGCCGCGCTGATCCGGGCAGGCGACACCGTAGGGATGAGCGGGTTTACCGGGGCCGGCTATCCCAAGGCTGTGCCGCAGGCGCTGGCCCGCCGCATCGAACAGATCCACGCCGCGGGCGATCCCTTTGCGATCCGCGTGTGGACCGGGGCCTCGACCGGGCCCGAACTCGACGGTGCGCTGGCCAAGGCCAAGGGCATCGATTTTCGCCTGCCCTACAATTCCGATCCATATGCCCGCGAACAGATCAACGCGGGCACGATGCAATATATGGACATGCACCTCAGCCAGGTTGCGCCAATGGCGTGGCAGGGCTTTCTTGGGCCGCTCGATGTCGCGCTGATCGAGGTTTCGGCGATCCTGCCTGACGGTTCTGCCGTGCCGTCCAGCTCGGTCGGCAACAACAAGACCTGGCTCGACCGTGCCGACCGCGTGATTCTGGAAGTCAATTCCTGGCAGAGCGCCGCGCTCGAAGGGATGCACGACATCTATTACGGCACCGCGCTGCCGCCGCATCGCGTGCCGATCCCCCTGCTGGCGCCGCGCGACCGCATCGGTCAGCCGACATTCCGCATCGATCCGGACAAAGTTGTGGCGGTGGTGCAGACCGACACGCCCGATCGCAATGCCCCGTTCAAGGCGCCTGATGCCGCCGCCCATGCCATTGCCGGGCACCTGATGGAATTTCTGGCGCATGAAGTGAAACTGGGCCGCCTGCCGCGCAGCCTGCTGCCGATCCAGTCGGGCGTCGGCAATATTGCCAATGCGGTGCTGCTGGGGCTGAACGACAGCGCCTTCGAGCCGATGACGGCCTATACCGAAGTGCTGCAGGACGGCATGCTCGAACTGCTGGCCAGCGGCAAACTGTCGATGGCATCGGCCACCGCCTTTTCGCTCAGCCCCGAAGCGGCGGACCTGCTCAACCGCGACATGGCGCTCTATCGCGACCGCATCGTGCTGCGCCCGCAGGAAATCAGCAACCATCCCGAAGTGGTGCGCCGTCTGGGTTGTCTGGCGATGAACGGGATGATCGAGGCCGACATCTACGGCAATGTCAATTCAACCCACCTGATGGGCAGCCGTATCCAGAACGGTATCGGCGGGTCGGGCGATTTTGCGCGCAACGCCTATATTTCGATGTTCATGGCGCCATCGACCGCCAAAGGCGGCAAGATCTCGACAATCGTGCCGCAAGTCAGCCATGTCGACCATATCAACCAGGACGTGCAGGTGATCGTGACCGACCAGGGTCTGGCCGATCTGCGCGGACTGGCACCCAAACAGCGCGCCCAGGCGGTGATCGCCAACTGCGTCCACCCCGATTACCGCGACCAGTTGGCGGACTACTATGCCCGCGCGCTGCACGATTCCTATGGTAAACATACCCCGACGCTCTTGGCCGAGGCGTTGTCGTGGCATCAGCGCTTCGTCGAAACCGGGACGATGCGCGCCTGAACCGGAAACTCAGTGCTTGGCCTTGGGGTCGCGCACGGCGTTCTTGAACTGCGCATTGTCGTTGGGCGCCAGAGCGACCGGGGCCTTGGCAGCTTTGGCGGCCTTGGGCTTGCGTTCTTCGCGGTTGCTGCGTTTTTGTGATTTGGCCATGAAACAGGTATCCGGGGGCGCGCGGCAGGCATTTTGGGGCGCGACCGGTCGACCCTACCACGAAGGTGGGTGCGCGCCCCATCAATTCGGCAGGGCCGGTCAGCCCAGCCGGTCCTCGTCGGTATAGATGTCGAACCGGGTCAGCGTGACCATGCCGAAAGTGGTGGTCAGCGCGGCATCGGCGGCATCGCGCCCGCGCGCCATCAGGATACGGCCACGCCGGGGGTAATTGTGTCGGGCGTCGAACACGTACCAGCGTCCGTCGAGCCAGACCTCGAACCACGCCGAAAAGTCCATGTCGCCGACCAGCGCGGGCAGATCCATATCGCCCAGATAGCCGGTGCAATAGCGCGCGGGGATGTTCATGCAGCGGCACAGCGTGATCGCCAGATGCGCATAATCGCGGCACACGCCGACTTTTTCATGAAACACGTCAAACGCGGTCTTGGTCGGGCGCGCGGCCAGATAGTCAAAACGGATATGGTGATGGACCCACGACACGATCGCCTGCACCAGCGACCAGCCTTGTGGCACGTGGCCGAACAGGCCCCACGCCGCCTCGGTCAGGCGATCGGTTTCGCAATAGCGGCTGGCCAGCAGATAGAGCAGCACTTCGTCGGGCAAGTCGGCCAGCGCGGTCTGCCGTGCGTCGGGCACCACCAGATCGGGCTCGAACGCGTCTTCGATCACGAAACCGCACGAAATGGTGATCCCGC
The DNA here is from genome assembly GCF_001519065.1 of Novosphingobium sp. FSW06-99. Classification (GTDB taxonomy): domain Bacteria; phylum Pseudomonadota; class Alphaproteobacteria; order Sphingomonadales; family Sphingomonadaceae; genus Novosphingobium. The sequence goes on along the minus strand of NZ_KQ954256.1, from coordinate 99,166 downwards.
CTGCCGGCATCGTCAACCGGGTGCAGATATTGCCGAAGCCGTCGACATAGTCATACAACGGCACGTCGGGCGTGGTGAAAATCCGTTGTGCAGTGCGCAAGTCCTTGTTGCGCGAAGCATGCACCGACAAGTTGGCGAGCATCGGCACCGCCTGGCTTGACGCAAAGGCAATATCGTATCCGGCGCGTATCAGCATGGCGGCAGCTTCCTTCACATGATCGGAAAAAGCGCGTGTGATACCTCGTCGCGCAAAGCGCGACCCATACCTCCCGCCCCTCCTCCCCGCCCGACCACCAACGATACCAGTAGGTTATGGTGGTCGGGCGGGGAGGAGGGGCGGGAGGTATGACTGCACGTCAGTGCAGCGTGGTATCAGCCGCCTTCATGCGCTGTCTACACTGCGGCTGCGCAGGCGTGCAACCGCTGCCGCAAACAAAGACGGTTTACCCCGCGCGCGCGGGCAGCGTTTCGCCAAGCGCCCGGTCGAGCCGGGCGAGCAAGTCGGGCGTGGCCGAGGCGATGCCCAGCAACAGGCCAGGGCGTGGTGGCCCGAGATGGCATCGCGACAGCGCCATGATCCCCAGCCCGCGTTGGTTGAGCGCGGTGGCCAGCGCCTGGTCATCCGTCGTCTGGTCGCGCAAGTGGGCGGCCAGTTGCAGGCCGCCGTCGCGCGGGCCGGGCATCAGCCAATCGTCCCACTTGTCCACCAGCAGCGCAGCGGTGGCCTCCATCCGTGCCTGATAGATCCGCCGCATCCGGCGAATATGCGCGGCAAGGTGTCCCTCGCGGATGAAATCGACCATCGCCGCCTGCACATGCATCGCCACCGCGCCGCCGCTGCGCCGCAGCGCGGCCTGCGCAGCGGGCAGCAGGAGCGGCGGGACGATCGCATAGGCCAGCCGCAATCCCGGCGCGAGCACTTTGGAAAACGTGCCGATATAGGCCACTTGCGCCGCACGAGCCAAACCCTGCAGAGCGGCAAGGGGCCGTCCGGCATAGTGGAATTCGCTGTCGTAATCGTCCTCGACGATCAGCGCGCCGTGCGCTGCGGCATAGTCGAGCAATGCCATCCGCCGCGCCAGGCTCATCGCCACCCCGGTGGGATACTGGTGCGACGGCGATACGTGGATCAGGCTGGGCGCGGGGGACAGGGGCGCGGCGGCGAGGGCCAGGCCCTGATCGTCCACCGGTACGGGCACCAGCCGTGCCCCGGCGCGCGCAAAGATCGCCTGTGCGGTCGGGTAACCGGGGTCTTCGATCCACACCGTATCGTTTGGCGCCAGCGTCAGCCGGGCGATCAGGTCGATTGCCGCCGCCGTCGAGGGCACGATGATCACTTGCGCCGGGTCGGCCACCACCGCGCGGGTGCGCGCGACGTGCTCGACGATCGCTTCGCGCAGCGGGCCCAGTCCCATCTCCTCGCCATAGCCCAGGTCGTGCCAGCGCAAGTTGCGTGCCCGTGTGCCGAGGCAGCGGCTCCACGCCTTGACCGGAAACAGGTCGAGATCGGGCAGGCCGGGGCGCAGCGGCGCAAACCGTTCGGGCTCGTGCGGGACCAGGGCGGGTACGGCTGGCGCCGCGCCGTGGCCCATCGGGTGCGCGGGCAATTCGGCGACGCGCGTGGCCGATCCCGTGCGGGCGGCAATATAGCCTTCGGCGCGCAGCCGGTCATACCCGGCGACCACCGTGCTGCGCGCCACACCCAACTGGTTGGCCAGGGCCCGCGTCGAGGGCAGGGCGCCACCCGGACCGATCTGGCCGGCCAGGATGCGCGCGCGCACCGCGTGGTAGATCTGCCCTTCCAGATCGCCGCTGGCCCGGTCGAGCGCCAGCCATGCCGGTATCGCGTGTCGCATGGGGGCATCAAAGCGGTTTGCCGAAAATTTCACAAGTGGAAGTTTTGACCAGTCCGGTTGATGGCTATCCGGGGATCGCTCACCGCATGACGGAGGTTTCATGTCCAGTTTTCCCGTGACCGAACGCAGCCGCATCCGCCGCCTGCACGAACGCGGCACGCATGACGAGGCGGCCGTCCACGCCGTGCTCGATGCCGCGCCCTTGTGCCATGTCGGCTATGTCATCGATGGCGAGGCCTATGTGACGCCGACCATCCACTGGCGCGAAGGCAATCGCGTCTATTGGCATGGCTCCGCCGCCAGCCGCTTTCTGCGCAAGGTCGCGGGCCAACGCGTGTGCCTGACGGTCAGCCTGATGGATGGCTATGTCATGGCGCGTTCGGCGTTCAACCATTCGGTCAATTATCGTTCCGCGATGGTGTTCGGCCGCGCGCACGTGGTGACCGATCCCGACGAGACCGCCGCCGCGTTGCACCGCTTTGTCGAGGATATGTTCCCCGGCCGGTGGGATGACTTGCGCGCGATGACCGCGCAGGAGCTCAAGGCGACCAGCGTGCTGTGGCTGGACATCGAGGAAGCCAGCGTCAAGCACCGTGCGGCCCCGCCGGGTGACCCCGAAGACGCAGGCCATCCGGTGTGGGCCGGGGTGCTGCCGATCACCACCACGCTGGGCGCCGCCGAACCCGCGCCCGGCCCGCACCACGACCTGCCCTTGCCCGAGGCGCTGGCCGACTTGATCGCATCGGGGCGCTTGCGTTGATCACGGCGCCGCAGGCCCCCGTTTGCCGCCGGTGCAGACTTCGAAACTCGCCTTTTCGCGCGTTTCGAGTCATCCTTTAGAAGGAAGCGCGCCGCACTGCGTCGCGAGGGGAGAGCGTGATGACCGATCAGCCGAAATTTCTCGCCGTTTTTCTGGGATCACCCGACAGCCCGGCAATGGCGCGGTGGAACGCATTGGCGGAGGACGAGCGGAACCGGCGCCAGCAGGCGGGCATGGCGGCATGGCATGGCTGGGTCGAGCGGCACCAGGCGTCGATCGTGGTGATGGGAGGGCCGCTCGGGTCCACCTTGCGCGTTTCGACGATGGGCGTGACGCCGACGCACAACGCGCTGTCGGCGTTCACCATCGTCGCGGCGGACACGCAAGAGACCGCGGCGGCGCTGTTCGAAGACCACCCGCATTTTGCGATCTTCCCGGGTGACGCGGTCGAAGTCATGCCGATCAGGCCGGTTCCCGGCGCGGGCTGATTACAGCCCCGCCTTGATCATCCAGTCGTGGAACAGCCGCACCGGGCGCGATTGCAGCGCGCGCGGGCGGCACACGAACCAATAGCTGTAGGGGCTGTCGACTTCGATGTCATAGACGCGCGCAAGCCGCGAATCGTGGCTGCGGGTGAAATGGTCATCGTGCATGATCGCGATGCCCAGGCCCTGGGCGGCGGCTTCGAGGATCAACTGGCCCGAATCGAAATGGTCGATCGCCGCCGGTTCGAGCGATTCGAGATGGAGCGTGCGTTTCCACGCCTCAAAGCTCATCGGCAGGTCGTTGTGGACCAGAAACGTCTGCTTCGACAGCTTTTCGATATCGGGCCGGCTGCCCAATGCCGCCGCCACATCCTTGTTGGCGATCGCATAGACCCGGTTGTGATCGAGCCGCACCGCATGGAGCGAGGCGTCGGGGCCTTCGGACAGGATGATCGCCGCATCGATCGTGTCACCCAGCTTGGTTTCGGCGGAATGGCCGCTGTCGATATCGATGTGCAATTGCGGGTGCAGCCGCCGCAGTTCGCCCAGCCGGGGGAACAGGCGCTGGCTGCCGAACAGCGGCAACACGCCCAGCCGCAGCCGCATGCCGCGCCCGGTGTCGATCAGGCGGTCGATGCGATCGGCCATCTCGTCGATCAGCGGCGCGACCACGTCGTAAAGCTCCTGGCCTTCCTCGGTCAGCTTGAGTGCCTGGTGCTTGCGTTCGAACAGCGGTTTGCCGACGAATTCCTCCAGCGCGCCCAGCCGCCGCGACAGCGCCGAAGGGCTGAGCGCAAGCTCGGCCGCAGCCGTCTTGGCCGAGCCCGCGCGGACCACGCGGATGAACGCTTCGAGCGAGCGGAGCGGGGGCAGGCGGCGAATCACGCTTCGATATCCTGACCTGCTGTTGCCGGTGCGTGCAGCCGCAATCGAGTCAGCCGCCGTTCGTCCCCATCGGTCACTTCAATCCGCCATCCGCTGTCGTGGTCGAGAATCCGGCCGACTGGCGGCACTTCTCCGGCCAGCACAACCGCCAGTCCGCCGAGCGTATCGACATCCTCGTCGACAATGGCAAGCCGGGGATCCACCCTTTTACCAACCGCGTCGAGTTCGGCGCGCGCGTCGACATCCCAGGTGTCGGGATCGATCCGGTGGATCAGATCGACCGGAGCATCGTCGTGTTCGTCCTCGATCTCGCCGACGATTTCCTCGACCAGATCCTCGAACGTGATGATCCCGTCGGTGCCCGAATATTCGTCGATGACGATCGCCAGATGGGTGCGGCTGGCGCGCATGTCGCCCAGCACGTCGAGCGCGCCGCGCGCCTGGGGCACAAACAGCGGCTGGCGCATCAGGCCCGACCAGTCTTCGGGCGCGGGCGCGCCGTGCAGCGCCATCTGCACCACGATCGGGAACAAGTCCTTCACGTGGACCATGCCGACCACTTCATCGAGCGATTCGCCATAGATCGGCAAACGGCTGTGCCCATGTTCGGCAAACGCGGCGACCAGTTCGGCAAAGCTGGCGCCTGCCGGAACCGCGACGATCTGCCCGCGCGGGATCGCCACGTCGTCGGCATCGTGTTCGCTGAAATGCAGCAGGTTGCGCAGCATCTGCCGCTCCAGCGGAACCAGGTCGCCACTGGTATCGGTGGCCGTGCCCAGATCGCCTTCGTGCTCTTCGATCGCTTCCTCGATCTGCGCGCGCAGCGACTGGTCGTGGTCGTTGCCGCGAAACAGCGCCTTGACCATGCGCCAAAGCGCGTGGCTACTGTCGCCTTCGCCCGAACGGCTGTCGCCGCCGGACCCGTTGCCCTCGGGCACTTGTCTGATCTCCTTTACGCGTGAAGCGTGTGGCGCACCCCTGCACCTGCCACCCTCAAGTCATGCATATGGGTCGGCCATGCCCAATAGTGCAAGCGCTTTGCGCTCCAGCGCTTCCATTTCCTCGGCCTCGGTCTCGCCCGTCTCGTGGTCATACCCCGCCAGGTGCAGCAGGCCATGGATGATCAGGTGGCTGCAATGGGTGGTTTGCGGCACGCCTTTTTCATCCGCTTCGCGCTGGCACACGCCATGGGCCAGGATCAGGTCGCCCAGCATGGCCGGGGCATCGACCTGCGCCGCAGCGCGCAGCACTTCCTCGCGCGACAGCATCGGAAACGACAGCACATTGGTCGGCTTGTCCTTGGCGCGCCATTGCAGGTTGAGCGCGTGGACTTCCTCGTCGTCGGCCAGCACCAGGCTGACCAGCATGGCCTCGTGCGCGATTTCCGGCGCGACGTGCGCGGCCGCCCCGGCCGCGGCGGCGGCCAGCGCTTCCCAATCGGTGGCATCGCCCCACACCGGATCGATGTCGATATCCAGGCTGGGCGCGGTCATGGATTGGGATCCACGCCGTCTTTGCCTTCATAGGCTTCGACAATCCGTCCGACGATCGGGTGACGCACGACATCGCCCGAGCCAAACCGCACCGTGCCGATCCCGTCAACGCCTTCGAGCCGCCGCACCGCATCGGCCAGCCCGCTTGCCGCCACCCCGCCGGGCAAATCGACCTGGCGCGGATCGCCACAGATCACCATGCGGCTGTTCTGGCCAAACCGGGTCAGGAACATCTTCATCTGGGCAGGCGTGGTGTTCTGCGCCTCGTCGAGAATGATGAAGGCATCGGCCAGCGTGCGTCCGCGCATGAACGCGATCGGCGCCACCTCGATTTCGCCAGAGGCCATGCGCCGCTCGACTTGTTCGGGCGGCATGCAGTCGTACAGCGCGTCGTAAAGCGGGCGAAGATAGGGATCGACTTTTTCCTTCATGTCGCCGGGCAGAAAGCCCAGCCGTTCGCCCGCCTCGACCGCCGGGCGCGACAGAATCAGCCGCTGCACCGATCCACTCATCAATTGCGCCACGGCTTGTGCGACCGCGAGATAAGTCTTGCCGGTGCCGGCCGGGCCCAGCGCAAAGATGACGTCGTCGCGGATCAGCGCACGCATGTAATCGATCTGCGTCTTCGAACGCGGCGCGATCGTCTTGCGCCGGGTGCGGATCAGGATCGGCGGATTGTCGAGCGGGGCACCGGTGATGATGCCTTCGAGCGTGGGCTCGTTCGACATCGCGATCAGGGCGTCGATCGCGCCGGCGTCGATTTCGTGGCCCCCTTGCAGGCGCAGATGCATGCCCTTCAGCACGTCGCGCGCGCGCGCCACCGCATCGTCGGGGCCTTCGACCACGGCGCGGTTGCCACGGGCGGAAATATAGACGCCAAGGCGGTTTTCGAGCTGGACCAGATTGGTATCGAACTGGCCGAACAGCGCACCGAGCACGGTCTGTTCGTCGAATTCTATCTCGATCCGGGCACGGCGATTTTGCTCGGTCCGATGCGCGCCTTCATGCGCGGCACCATAATGGCCAGTGGGTTCGCCACGGGAATCGCGATGCGCCTCTGTCGTGGCGCGGGGGAATTTACGGGCCATGCGTCTCCCTTATGTCCGATGCCACAGATTATGCCTCGATGTGGCAGGCGCAAGTCACTCAGGCAGGAATTCGTGCGATTTGCACAGCCTGTTTGTTGAAACGCCGTTTTCAGGGGGGCGCGCGCGCCTGTCACAGATCCGCGACAAACATGAATCGCGCATGACGTCATCGTGGCGTGACGGTTCATGTGGAACATGGCATGACCCGTTCGGTTGCCGCCGAACCTTGTGAGGTCCGACGTGCAACCTCATAACAGGAGGATATCCCAGATGCGCAAGACCATTCTTTCGATCGTCGCCGTCGCCGCCGCCGTGGTCGCCCTGACCCCGACGATGGCCAGTGCCCATCATTGGCACCACCATCATCACCGCCATCATCACCACATGTGATCGATGCCGCTGACAGGGCGGGGGGTCAACCGACCCGCCGCCCTGCCAGCGAATTGGGGCCGGCCTCGATCAGGTCAACCTCGACCAGATCGCCCACCGCAACCTCGTCGGTGAAATGCACCGATTGCAGCCAGGGTGATTTGCCCAGCCATTGTCCGGCCTGGCGCCCGCGCCGTTCGACCAGCACGCTGCACCGCCGCCCCAGCGACGCCTGGTTGAACGCCAACTGGTCGCGGTTGATCCGCGCCTGCAACGCCTGCAACCGGTCGTCCATCACGTCTGCGGCGATGTGTCCGGGCATATCCGCGGCGGGCGTTCCGGGCCGCGCGGAATATTTGAAACTGAACGCCTGCGCGTAGCCGACCGCATCGATCAGAGCCAGCGTGTCGGCAAATTCGGCCTCGGTTTCGCCGGGAAAGCCGACGATGAAATCGCCCGACAGCGCAATATCGGGCCTTGCCGCGCGCACGCGCGCGATCAGGTCGAGATAGCTTTGCGCGGTGTGGCTGCGGTTCATCGCCTTCAACACGCGGTCACTGCCCGATTGCACCGGCAGGTGCAGAAACGGCATCAGCTTGGGATTGCTGGCATGCGCCTCGATCAGCGCGTCGTCCATGTCGGCAGGGTGGCTGGTGGTATAGCGGATGCGTGCCAGATCGGGGATCGCGGCCAGCGCCTGGGCCAGCCCTGCCAGCCCGACCGCGCGGCCGGCGCCATCTTCGCCGGTCCAGGCGTTGACGTTCTGGCCCAGCAGAGTGATTTCGCGCGCACCGCCATCGACCAGCGCGTGCGCTTCATCGACCAGATCGGCATAGGGCCGCGAGATTTCCGCGCCGCGCGTATAGGGCACCACGCAATAGGTACAGAACTTGTCGCAGCCTTCCTGGATGGTCAGGAACGCGGTCGGGCCCGATTTGCGCCGCCGGGGGAGCGCGGCAAATTTGGCCTCTGCGGGCATGTCGGTTTCGGTTTCGCGCCCACCGGCGGCGGCGGCGGCAACCATCTGCGGCAGGCGGTGATAGGCCTGCGGGCCGACCACCACGCGCACCGACGGCGCGCGCGCCATGATTTCCGCGCCCTCTGCCTGCGCCACGCATCCGGCCACCGCGATCAACGGCGTGGTGCCGTCTTCACGCCGCAACCGGCCAATATCGGAATAGACTTTTTCGGTGGCGCGTTCGCGGATGTGGCAGGTGTTGAGCACGACCAGATCGGCGTCTTCGCGTGCGTCGATCGCGTGCATGCCTTGCGCGGTCAGCAATTCGGCCATGCGCTCGCCATCATAGACGTTCATCTGGCAGCCGAAGCTTTTGACGTGAAAGGTGCGGGGGTGTTCGGTGGAGGACATAAGCGGCGCGCCATACGCCAGAAATGCACGAAGCGAAAGCGTCAGGCGGCCTTGTCGGGGGGCGGGATATAGCCGACCGGGCCGACCACGTGGGCAAACGGGCGCAGCGGCTTGCCCAGTCGTGCTTCGAGTGCGGGCACGATGCGCGCGCGGGCTTCGGCGGCGATCGCCTTGCGTCCGACAAAGTCGCGCGGGTCGAATGGTTCGAGGAAGAACACTTCCAGCTTGAAAGAGCCGCGCCGTGCCAGCACCCGTTTGGCGTTCTCGACCCCGCCTTCGGTGCCGATCCAGCCGATCCATTCGCCGATGTCGGCACCGTAATCGAGCGCCACCGGTTGCACCATCACGCCGGGCGGCGGCGGTTCGAGCACGCGCAGCATCGCCGTCTTGAACGGCAGCAGTGAATGGCCGTCGGTGGTGGTGCCTTCGGGAAACACGGTGATCGACCAGTTGTCAGCCAGCGCTTCGCGCAGCCGGTTGATCTGGTCGGCAACCCCCAACCGGTCTTCGCGGCTGACAAACACCGTGCGGTTGATGCGTGCCAGCCAGCCGACCACCGGGGCCATGCCCAGCTCTGCCTTGGCCACAAAGGCCGTACCGCTGGCCCCGCCGAGCGCAAGAATATCGATCCACGACAAATGGTTGGCGATGAAAAACACATCGCGCCGCAAAGGCACGCCGTGAATGCGCAGCCGCGCGCCGCAGATCCGGCAGGCAATCCGCAGGAAAATCTTGGGAAACGGTGAACCGTAATGGATCGTGCGATAGGTATAGTGCAACGGCACGCAGATCAGCAGCGTCAGCGCCAGCCCGAGCGAGCGCAGCACCAGCCGCAGCCATCCGGTCCAGCCGATCGGAACCCCGCGTTCGGGGCCGGTCGGGCGACGGCGTTCAGGCATCACGGCCAAGTTTGACCCCATACAATTCCATGCGATGGTCGACCAGCCGATAGCCAAGCTTTTCGGCAATCTGCCGCTGCAACGCTTCGAGTTCGGGATCGACGAATTCGATCACTTTGCCGGTTTCGACATCGATCAGGTGGTCGTGGTGGGCTTCGGGCGTGGCTTCATAGCGCGCCCGGCCATCGCCGAAATCGTGCCGGTCGAGGATGCCCGCCTCTTCGAACAGGCGCACGGTGCGGTAGACCGTGGCGATCGAAATGCGCGGATCACGCTGCACGGCGCGTTCGTGCAGTTTTTCGACATCAGGATGATCTTCGCTTTCGGACAGCACCCGGGCGATGACCCGGCGCTGTTCGGTGATGCGCAAGCCCCGTTCAGCGCACAGGGCCTCGATGTCTATCGGTTGTTGCACGGTCCATCCGCAGCAGTCGCGCAAAGGCGACGGTGATTGATTGCGAGCCAAAGCCTACAACGGCTGGTCGATTTGGGCAAAGCAAAACCCGCATGACCGGGATGGCAAAGCCATGCGGTCATGCGGGTTTGCTGACAGCGTCAGCTAATCGAAATCAGCTCGCGGCTTTGGCGCGGCCACGCTTGGGCGCGGGCTTGCGACCAAGGCCGATCTTCTTGGCCAGTTCACGACGCTTTTCGGCATAGGCCGGGGCAACCATCGGATAGTCGGCCGGCAGGTTCCACCGTGCGCGATACTGTTCCGGGGTCAGGTTGTAACGCGTTGCCAGGTGCCGCTTGAGCATCTTGAGCTTCTTGCCGTCTTCAAGGCAGACGATGTGATCGTTCTTGACCGAAGAGCGAATCGAAACGGCTGGTTCCGGGGTCGGCTCGGCCGCCGGTTCGGCAGGCTTCAGGCCAGCAAGAGCGTTGTAAACATTGCTGATCAACGTCGCCAGATCGCCAACAGCGACGCTGTTGTTGCTGACATGGGCTGCGACGATATCAGAGGTGAGGGTGATCAGCGTTTCACGCAGATCGTTATCGTTTTCAGACATTGCGAACCGACCTTCTTTCTGTTGATGCCATTGTTTTCAATTTTGGCTTGGTAACTCTTGGCTTGGTAACTGGTGCAGTGATTTTGGTATCTTCGTGATTTTTGTATCTTGTCGTACAATTTTCATAGCATTGAATTTGCTATATTTTTAACCGATCAAGCAGATCGACTCTTCCATTTAGGATTTGTCATATAAGCTAAACGCATTCACTGACAATAACCCTTCGGCAGATCGACGCAAAAATCTGCAAAAAATCTCACCGATGTGGAGGTATCCAAGGATTCAGGTGATCACCAATTCCTGTGTGATGGCGTCAATGCGATCGCCATTCGATGTACGATAATACCGGGGCCTAATTCCGATCGGCTGAAAGCCATGTGCAGCATAGAGGATGCCGGCCGGATTGTTGCGACGCATTTCAAGAAACAGTCTCTTCTTGCCACGTTGTCGGGCATTTTCAACAAAATGCCCCAGCAGCGCATGGCCAAGACCGCGTCGCCGCCAAGTGGGGGCAATTGCGAACAACAACAGTTCTTCTTCATCGAACAAGCCACGCGACAGATAAAAGCCCGCTACCGCATCGTGCGGCGCGGGCGGTGATGTCGCTTCGGAAGAGATTAGCGCGTGGTGGGTCCCGGCCAGCAACAGCGCATCGCTGACTTGCCGACGATTCCATGCCTCGCCGAACTCGACCGGAAAGGCGACCGTCATGACCTCCATGATACGGTCGACATCGTCGAGCGGGGGCAGCACCGGCGCGACGCTCAGGCCGGCAGGCGTGCGTCTGGCGCGCGCCCATAGACGGGGCTGATCGCATCGTGCCAGCAGGCGTGCGCAAGCAGGTCAAAATGGCGCGCGTCGGGTCGGATCGCCAGCGCCAGCGCGCCGTTGTGCCGGGCCACCGCTTCGGCCTGGCTACCCGCGACGACACGTGCGGCCGCGCGGTCGAGCACTGCCTCTGGCGGCAACGAGGCAAGCGGCGCGGCGGCAACGCCATCGGCACCAAATGGCTGGAAAAACCATTCGCCATGCCCGCCAGTCATCACCACATCGATGGCGGTGGCAGGATGCGTGTCGCGCGCCATGGCCGCGACCAGATCGAGGCAATGATAGCCGCCGACCGGCACATCCCAGGCCAGCCCGAGTGCGCGCGCCGCCGCCAGTCCGACGCGGATGCCGGTAAAGCTGCCCGGGCCAAGGTTGACCATGATCCGCCGCGCGCGCCCGCGATCGGGCAAATCGGCAATCATCGGCACCAGGCGTTCGGCATGGCCCCGGCCCAGTTCGACACATTCGCCTGCCACCAGAGTGCCGGCGTCAAACAGCGCGACCGAACAGGCCTCGGTCGCGCTGTCGATGACCAGCACGTCACGCAATGCGGTTGAACACCGCGAAGTCGGGACGCGGGCTGCGCGGGAAAATTGTTGCCGGATCGCCGTAACCGAGCGTCGAAATGAAATTCGACCGGACGCGCGGGGTGTCCGCAAAGAACGCAGCATCGACCGCGGCGTTGTCGAATCCCGACATCGGCCCGGTATCGAGCCCCAAGGCGCGCGCGGCCAGAATGAAATAGCCGCCTTGCAAGGTTGAATTGCGAAATGCCGAGACTTCACGCGCCGCTGCATCGCCGGCAAACCAGCTTTTGGCGTCGGCATGCGGGAACAGCCAGGGCAGTTGTTCGTGAAAGTCGAGATCCATGGCGATGATCGCGGTGACCGGCGCCTTGCGAATCTTGTCGGGATTGGTGCCGCCTGCCAGCGCGGCCAGTTTTTCCTTTGCCGCGTCGCTGACGCACCAGACGATCCGCGCGGGCAACTGGTTGGCCGAAGTCGGCCCCATCTTCATCAGGTCCCAGATCGCGGTCAGTTGATCCTGGCTGACCGGCCGGTCGAGATAGCCGTTGTAGGTGCGGGCCTGGCGAAACAACTGGTCGAGCGCCGCATCGGCAAGGGGCTGGTGCATGGTCAACGCCGGTCCTTGGCAAAGTGCGCTCAGGCAGCGCGGACTTCGTTCACTTCGGGCACATAGTGCTTGAGCAGCGCCTCGATCCCGTTCTTGAGCGTGGCGGTCGAGGACGGGCAACCCGAACAGGCACCCTGCATGCGCAGGAACACCACCCCGTCGCGGAACCCGCGATAGATGATGTCGCCACCGTCGTTGGCCACTGCCGGGCGCACCCGCGTTTCGATCAGATCCTTGATCTGGTCGACGATATCGGCATCGGCAGGATCATCGTCCACGCCGTCATTGTCATCGGGCACTGCAAAATCGGCAACGCCACCGGCAAACAGCGGGGTCTGCGTGACGAAATGGTCGAGCAGCACGGCCAGCACTTGCGGTTTGGCATCACTCCATTCGGACCCCGGTGCAATTGTCACCGCCACGAAATCGCGACCGAACAACACACCCGTCACATCACCCAGTGCAAACAGCCCCTGGGCCAGCGGAGAAACGGCGGCTTCTTCGTCCGACGTGAATTCGCGCGTGCCGGTGGTCATGACCACTTCGCCGGGCAGGAATTTCAGTGTCGCCGGATTGGGCGTGGTTTCGGTTTCGATGAACATGATTCGCATTTAGGTCCGAAGGCCGGGGGGTCAAGGGCTCGCGCGGCCTTTGCGGGGCAGTTGGCCCTTTTTTTGCGAGGACAATCGCACGACAATCGATCGCCGATGCGTTTCGACGCTGGCACAGGTGCCGCGCGCTCACTATGCGCGAGCGGATGATCAAGACCGCCTTGCGAATCGCCCCCGTCCTTGTTGCCCTGCTGCTGGGCACATCCGTGCCTGCCGAGGCGCAATCTGCGCCAGCCGCAGCCATCATCAAGCTGCCGTTGCAGCCGCAAGTGGGCGCGGACATGCGCGCCTGTTCGGCCAAGACGGCATCGGGTCTGGGCTATGCGGTGTTGCGGCCTGGCACCGGGCCAAAGCCGGGCAAGACCGATTTCGTGTTGATCGGTTATATCGGTTATCTCGCCACCACCGGCCAGGTGTTCGACCAGAACCCCGGCACCCCGCTCAGCCTCGACAGCGTGATCCCCGGTTTTGCCGAGGGGCTGCAACTGATGCCGCGCGGCAGCGTCTATCGCCTGTGCGTGCCGGCGGCGCTTGGCTATGGCGCAACGGGCGCGGGCGATGCGATCCCGGCCAACAGCGACCTGGTGTTCCAGATCGAACTGATCGATTCCAAGACGGCCGCCGAAGTCGATGCCATGCGCAAGGCGCAAACCGCCGGTGAAGGGCCGCAACCCGCCGCGCATTGATACCTGATTGCAGACTGGTCGCGCCGTTTTGCGCGACCAGCGGACGACCCCCTATTCACTGGCCCTTCATTTTTCTGCGCCCTATAGATCGGGTCATGGTCTCTTCGCGTCTGCGCCGTGCGCGCCTCGGTTTTTTCGTCGCCCTCCTGCTTGGTGCCGCGCTGCCTGTCGGGCAGGCCTGGGCTGCACCTGCCGCAGATCAGGCCTGGCTCTATGCCGGGTCCGATGTGCCGCACGATCCGCAATGGACTTTCGGAATTCTGCCCAATGGCTTGCGCTATGCGGTGCGCCACAACGGGGTGCCGCCGGGGCAAGTGTCGATCCGCATCGTCGCCGATGTCGGTTCGCTGTATGAAACCGATGCACAGCGTGGCTATGCCCACCTGATCGAACACCTGACTTTCCGCGATTCCAAATATCTCAAATCGGGCGAGGCAATCCCCACCTGGCAAAAACTGGGTGCGACGTTCGGCAGCGATACCAATGCCGAAACCAGCCCGACCCAGACGACCTACAAGCTCGATTTGCCCGGCGCGACGCCCGCCTCGCTCGACGAAACGTTCAAGCTGCTGTCGGGGATGATTTCGGCGCCGATTTTCACCCCGCAGGGGGTACGCACCGAAGTGCCGATCGTGCTGGCCGAAATGCGCGAGCGCGAAGGGCCCGAATCCGCGGTGACCGACGCCACCCGCGCGACCTTCTTCAAGGGGCAATTGCTGGCCGACCGCACCCCGATCGGCACCGTCGCCTCGCTCGAAGCGGCCACCGCCGACAGCATCCGGGCATTTCACGACAAATGGTATCGGCCCGACAACACCGTGATCGTGGTGGCGGGCGATGCCGATCCGGCCACGCTGGTTGCCGAAATCGGCAAGTGGTTCGGCGATTGGCATGCTACCGGTCCCAAGCCGCCGCAGCCCGATTTCGGCGAGCCAAAGGCGCCAAAGGGCAAGGATGGTGCGCGTCCTGGCGCCAATCCGGTGGGCGAGACCGCGGTGATTGTCGAACCTGATCTGCCGCGCGTGATCGATGCGGCGATCCTGCGGCCATGGCACAAAGTCAACGACACGATCGTCTATAACCAGGGCAATATCATCGATCGGCTGGCTTTGGCGCTGATCAACCGGCGGCTTGAGGCCAAGGCGCGCACCAATGCCAGCTTTCTGGGCGCGTCGGTCGATCAGAACCGTATCAACCGCTCTGCCGATGCCACGCTGATCACGGTCACCCCGCTGGGCGATGACTGGAAAAGCGCGCTGCACGAAGTGCGCGCGGTGATCGCCGATGCGCTGGCCACCCCGCCCAGTGCCGAAGAAATCGCGCGCGAAGTGGCCGAGTTCGAAAACGATTACCGTATCCCGGTGGAAACCCAGGAAACCGAAGCGGGATCGAAACTGGCCGACGAAATCGCCGAAGCGGTCGATATTCGCGAAACCGTCGCCAATCCCGAAACGGTCTATGCGATCTTTCACCAGACCATCCCGTTGTTCACCCCGCAGGCCGTGCTGGCGCATACCCGCGCGCTGTTTGCGGGGACTGTCGAGCGTGCCGTGCTGATCACGCCCAAGGCGAGCGATGCCACTGCCGCCGATGTGCGTGAAGCGATGCTGGCGCCGGTCGATGCCGCGGCGGGCAGCCGGATCGCCGCCACCAAGCTCACGTTTGCCGACCTGCCGCCGATCGGCGCACCGGGCAAAGTGATCGAGGCCACACCTTCGGGCCTGCTCGGGATCGAGCGGATCACGCTGTCGAATGGCGTAAAAGTGCTGCTGTGGCCCAACGATGCCGAGCCCGGGCGGGTGATCGTCAGAGTCCGCTTTGGCGGGGGCTTTGCCGCGATCAATCCCAAGGATGCGGTCTATGCCTCGGTTGCCGAAGGCGCACTGATGGACAGCGGTTTTGCCAAATATGGCCGCGAAGATCTCGACCGGCTGGCCACCGGGCGCAAGCTGGGGCTCGATTTCGATATCGGCGACACCACTTTTGCGTTTGCGGCCGATACTCGCCCCGCCGATCTGGCCGACCAGTTGTATCTGTTTGCGGCCAAGTTGGCGATGCCGCGCTGGGACGATCATCCGGTGATCCGCACGCTGGCGGCCCAGCGGCTGGGTTATGAAAGCACCAACAGCGCGCCGATGAAAGTGCTGCAGCGCGATCTGCCCTGGCTGATTCGCGATGGCGATCCGCGCTTTGCCCGGCCCAATCCGGCCGAACTGGCCAAGGCCACCCCCGAAGGGTTCCGCCGTGTGTGGGAACCCTTGCTGCGCGAGGGCCCGATCGAGGTCGATCTGTTCGGCGATTTCAACCGCGAAGAGGCGATTGCCGCGCTGAACCGCTCGTTCGGCGCGCTGCCGATGCGCGCGCCGCTGCCGCCTGCGACGCTGGCACCGCATGTTCCGGCGCACAACGACACGCCGCTGGTGCTGACCCACCGGGGCGATCCCGATACGGCGGCGGCGCTGGTGGCCTGGCCGACCAGCGGCGGACGCAGCCAATTGCGCGAATCGCGGCAGCTCGAATTGCTGGCGCAGATTTTCCAGAACCGCCTGTTCGACGTGATGCGCGAAAAGATCGGCGCGAGCTATGCCCCCCAAGTCGGCTCGTCATGGCCGCTCGATCTGCCATCGGGGGGCTATATTTCGGCGATGACGCAGTTGCGTCCGCGCGATCTTCCCGCATTCTTTGCCGCCGCCGAACAGATTGCCGCCGATCTGGTGGCCGCGCCGCCGAGTGCCGACGAGATCGCGCGGGTGACCGAGCCGACCAAGCAATGGATCACCCGGCTGCTGACCGGCAACGGGTTCTATCTCGACCAGTTGCAGGGCGGCGCGCTGGAACCGCGCAAGTTCACCGATCTGCGCTCGATCCTGATCGATTCGGCAACCACCACGCCCGCTGCAATGCAGGACCTGGCACGTCGCTATCTGCGCCCCGATACGAGTTGGAAACTGGAAGTCGTGCCCGAAAAGCGCTGATTTTCGAAGGCCGATCTGTGTGATCGGAACGCTGCCTTTGCTTTTGTGGCCCCGAACGCCTATTTCGCGCGTTCGGTCGGCAGTCGGCCGTGATCCAAGGATGAGGAACAGTGGCAAGCAACTGGAATGCGCATAGCTGGCGCGGATACGAGGCGCGGCATCTGCCGGCCTATCCGCATGCGGACAAGCTGCAGGCGGTCGAAACGACCCTGACGAGCTTTCCGCCGCTGGTGTTTGCGGGCGAGGCGCGCGCGCTCAAGGCCGATCTGGCCGAAGTGGCGGCGGGTCGCGGTTTTCTGCTCCAGGGCGGGGATTGCGCCGAAAGCTTTGCCGAATTCCATCCCAACAACATCCGCGACACGTTCCGCGTGCTGTTGCAGATGGCGGTGATCCTGACATTTGCCAGCAAGCAGCCGGTGATCAAGGTCGGGCGCATGGCCGGGCAGTTTGCCAAGCCCCGTTCGTCGCCGATGGAACGCCAGGGCGATGTCGAATTGCCCAGCTATCTGGGCGACAACATCAACGGCATCGATTTCACCCCCGAATCGCGCATTCCCGATCCGGACCGCATGTTGCGCGCCTATTCGCAGGCGGCGGCCACGCTCAACCTGTTGCGCGCGTTCGCAACCGGCGGCTATGCCAACTTGCGTCAGGTTCACCAGTGGACGCTCGACCATATCGGCAAGAGCCCGTGGGCGGCGAAATTTGCCGAAATGGCCGACAAGATCGGCGAAGCGCTCGACTTCATGGAGGCCTGCGGCGTCAACCCCGCGACCGTACCGCAATTGCAGGGCACCAGCTTCTACACCAGCCATGAAGCGCTGCTGCTGCAATACGAAGAAGCGATGACGCGGCAGGATTCGCTGACCGGCAAGTGGTACGACACCAGCGCACACATGCTGTGGATCGGCGACCGGACGCGGTTCGAAGGCTCGGCGCATGTCGAATTCCTGCGCGGGGTCGACAATCCGATCGGCGTGAAATGCGGACCCAGCCTGGCACCCGACGTGCTGCTGAAACTGCTCGACACGCTCAACCCGGCGCGCGAAGCCGGGCGGATCACGCTGATCAGCCGGTTCGGCCACGACAAAGTGGAGGCCGGTCTGCCCGCGCTGGTGCGTGCGGTGGCGCGCGAAGGCCATCCGGTGGTGTGGTCGTGCGACCCGATGCACGGCAATGTGATCAAGGCCGACAACGGGTACAAGACGCGCCCGTTCGATCGTATTCTGCGCGAAGTCGAAGGGTTCTTCGCGGTGCATCGCGCCGAAGGCACCCATGCGGGTGGCATTCATATCGAAATGACCGGCCGCGATGTTACCGAATGCACCGGCGGCGCGGTAGCGATCAGCGAGGACGCGCTGGCCGATCGCTATCACACGCATTGCGATCCCCGGCTGAACGCCGCGCAATCGCTGGAACTGGCGTTCCTGCTGGCCGAAGCGATCAATCTTGAACGCGCGGGCCAGAAGGCACAGGCTGCTTGATATATAGCGGGCGCGGCACTGTGTCGCCGCGCCCGCTCATGCCGGTCCGGTCAGAATGAAAAACGGATCGATCCGGTGATCGTGCGCCCGTTGAGTGTCAGCGCGTTGACGATCCCGCCCGCCGGGACTGCGGCTGAATCGAGCTCGACAAACGCCAGCTTGTTGAACAGGTTGTAGACATTGAGCAGCGCGGTGACACGCGCCAGCGGTCGCACTTCGATGAACGGATTGACCAGCACATAGCCCGGCTGCTTGAGCAAGTCGGTGTCTTCGGCAAAGCTGCTCGTCACCCCCACCACATTCGCGCCGATCGAAACCAGCCTGGTTTCGAACTGCGGCATCGCGGTGAAGAAGAAATTCGGTTCGTGACGCGGGGTCAGGCCGTTTTCGCCCGGGTTGTACAAGTCGTTGTCGATTTTCGATTTGGTATAGGTCGCGCCCAGCCGCAGGCTGAACGGCCCCTTGCGTGCCTCGCTTTCCACTTCGACGCCCTTGGCGCTGTAGGTGCGGTCGATCGCGGTCACGATGGTGGCGCCGTTGTCGTCGTTGCCGACCTGGTAATTGTTGTCGGTGGTCGAGGCCCAGAACCCGGTGACATAGACAGTTACCCCGCCCGTGCGGAATTTGGTGCCGATCTCGGCCTGCTTGATCGGGCTATAGGCCAGGCTGGAGCTGGCCAACTGGCCGGTGGTGGGGTTGAACGTCGGCGGGAACAAGTTGCGGTCCGCACTCGCCCGCGCGCCCTTGCTGTACCGCGCAAAGGCCGACAGATCTTCAGCCAGGCGATAGTTGGCGCCGACCGAATAGGACAAGTATCCATAGGAATAGCCGACGGAACCCGGTTGCGACAGCGGCAGCAGCGCGGTCTGCGATTCGGGCAGCGAAATCAAGCCATCGCCGTTGAAATCGTAACTGCCCGATCCGACGCGCCCGCCGCCCAGATCCGACCCGTAGACGGCGCCGGTCACTTTGCCGAAATCATAGCGCAGACTGCCGCCGATGGCCAGTTTGCCCCACTGGTAATTGGCCGAACCATAAGGCGCCAGCACGCGGAAATTGACATCGTAGAGCCGGTGATAGAGCCCGCCATTGCCGAGCAGTTCATAGGCCAGCACGCCCTGCTGGGTGACCGGCAGACCCGATGCGGTGGTGACATTGAGCATCGTCGAATTGCCGCCGCTGGCAAAATCGTTGAGCGTGGTGGCAAACGTCCACAGCACATTGATATCCTGCGACGAGGCATAGAGCCCGGCGGTGGTGGTCAGCTTGCCGCTGCCCGCCGTCCACACGCGGCTGGCGCGCAAATCGTTGACGGTATAGTTCAGGCTGTTGAGATCGGCGTGCGAGTAAGTGTTGACGGCGGCCAGCCCGTTGCCGTTAAGCCCTGCCGGATTGGTCACCGCCTGCCCTGACAGGGGGCCATCGGCATAACTGAGCGTCGCACCCGGCCCGCCGAGCGCCGCGCCGACATAAGCGGCGGGCACGAATTCGGCGCCCGAGGTTTCGTTGTGTTCGCCCGAGATATCCGAATAGCGGAAATGGTCGGTGACGGTCCATCCGGCCACGTCGAATTGCGCTTCGATCCCGAACGAGCGAACCTTGCTGTGGTCGCCATGTTGCAGATTGATCGTTTCGGGCAGGTTGTTCTGGTTCAGCGATTGCAGGTTGACGATGTTCTTCGACCAGGCCGAATTGGTGCGCGGGTCGAAACCGGGGAGGGCCGAGAGCTGCGGCGCATCGTTGCTGCCGCCGATCTGCACCGGGACCAGCCCGTAATAGGGCTCGCGATCATCGAGCACTTTGACGTAAAGGCGGATATAGCCGCCATCGAACGTGCGGGTGACGTTGAATTTGATCTGCCCGCCCTTGAACGCCTGATAGCCGCTGGCGCGCGGGCCTTCGCCTTCGTGATAGAAACCGCCGATGTTGAACCGCCAGTGGTCGTCGATCTTGCCGCCATAGTCGAAATCGATGCGGCCCAGATCATAGTTTACGCCCGAACTGACTTGCAACACGCCGCCGTTGTCCTCGCCGGTGCGCGACAGGAAATTGACCACGCCGCCCGGCGAGTTCGACGCGAAGGTCGAGGCTGAACCACCCCGGATCGCCTGCACCTGGCCAAGGCTGAGATCGGTGCGCAGAAACTGGGGGGTGCCGGCGAAATAGAGATCGCCGAATTCAAGCACCGGCAGCCCGTCTTCCTCGATCTGCAGGAATTTCGAGCCATCGGCATCGAGCGGCAGCCCGCGGATGGTGATCGAGGTGCGGCCATCGGTGCCGCCGGTTTCGGCGCGAATGCCGGGAATGTTGCCGACGGCTTCGGCAATCGAGGTGGTGCCAATCTTGGCCAGATCCGAACTGCTGATGGTGCTGGCCGAAATGGCGGTGTCGAGCAAGTCGCGGCCTTTGGCAACGCCGGTGGTAAAGGCGCCTTTGGCTGAGGGCTGGTCTGCGGCGGCTTCGGCAGACGGGCTGTCGGGCGCTGCCGGGGCGGGCGCATCGGCCCAGGCCGTGATCGGGGCAAGCGCGGTGGTCGCCGCAAGCAGGATGAGCGTTGTCTTCACAAAAGGCCTCTCGTCTGGTGAACGGACAGCCTGCCTCTTGCGCCGGGCGTGGTTTACGGCCCGGCGATGCGGGCATGGGGATGTTTGCGGATGGCGCGGTGCGCACCGTGCTCAGGTGCGCGATCAAGCGGTTAACGGCGCGCCCGTGGCATCACCTGATCGCGGCGCGGCTCGTGGTTAATCCCTGGCCGTTATCGCGGAGCACCGGAATGCCGGGCGTTTGCGGGCGCATCGGCAGCGGCATTTTCAAGCGTCCCGGTGTCCCGGGGGAGACATATCGCATGCTCAATTCGCTCAATATCCAGCGCAAGCTCGGCCTGTCCTTCGTCCTGGTGATCGCGTCTGCGGCGGTGATGATGGCCGTGTTCCTGGCCAATATCCTGATGATCCGATCGGCGATCGAGCGCAACGATCTCAGCCAGCAGATCCATGCCGAAGCGCTGACACTCGAATCCGCGCTGCTGCGCCAGAACAGCCAGATGCGCGGATTTCTGGTGACCGGCGATGACACCTATCTCAAATCCTATTTCGAGGCGCGCGACGATTTCGATCACACGTCGGCCGCGCTCGAGGCGCAATTGACCGATCCCGACAAGATCGCACAGATCCGCAGCGCGCGCGAAGACACGCTGGCGTGGCGGCGCGACTGGGGCGACCGGTTGATCGATGTGGTCAAATCGGGCGGCCGCGAACGCGCCGAAACCGAAGTGCGCGAGGCGGGCAAGGCGGTGCTGATCAGCAAGCCGGTGCTGGCGCTGCGTGCGCTGCGCGATGCCGAAGACAAGCTGATTGCCGACAACACGGCGCGCCAGCACAGCGCGATCACCACCGCGCTGATCACGCTGGTGTTGGGCGGGATCGCGATGATCGCGCTGGCGCTGGTGCTGTCGCGCAAGCTGGGCCAGGGTATTGCCCGTCCGATCGTGGCGCTGACCGGGGTGATGTCGCAGCTTGCCTCGGGCAATCACGATGCGCATGTGCCAGATGCCGATCGCGACGACGAACTGGGCGACATGGCGCGCGCGGTCGGGGTGTTTCGCGACGCCGCGCGGGCCAAAGTCGCCGCCGATCGTGATATCCAGACCGCGGTCAAGGCGATCGGGGAATCGCTGCACCACTTGTCGTCGGCCGATCTGCGCCACCGGCTGGGCGGGCTGCCGTCGGAATTTGCCGGGCTGGGCGTCGATTTCAACGCCGCGATGGACAAGCTGAGCGCGGCCATGCTGGTGGTGCGCGATGGCGTGGGCTCGATCGCCAGCACCTCGGGCGAAATCCGCGACGCGGTGACCGAATTGTCGCAGCGCAGCGAACAACAGGCGCTGGGTCTGGCCAATTCGACCCGGTCGATCGAGGAAATCACCGGGCTGATGCGCGAAGGCAGCGCGCAAGTCACCCGCGCCAACAGCGCCATGATCGAGGCCCGCAGCGAAGCCGAAGCGGGCGGCGATGTCGTGCGTCGCGCGATCGACGCGATGAACGGGATCGATCAGGCCAGCCGCGAAATTGCCGATATCACCACGCTGATCGATGGCATCGCGTTCCAGACCAACCTGCTGGCGCTCAACGCCGGGGTCGAGGCGGCGCGCGCGGGCGAGGCGGGCAAGGGGTTTGCCGTGGTCGCCATGGAAGTGCGTGCGCTGGCGCAACGCGCCACCGATGCGGCCCGCGATATCAAGGTGCGCATTGGCTCTGCCGCCACGCATGTCGGTCAGGGCGTGGCACTGGTCGATGAAACCGGGCATTCGCTCGAACGGATCATCGAACGCGTTGGTCATGTCAGCGGCGCGATCGAGACCATTGCCGAAACCGCCGCGTCGCAATCGCGCGCGATGGAGGCGGTCAACCGCCTGATCATCGACATGGACAAGGCCACCCAGCAGAACGCCGCGATGGTCGAGGAAACCACCGCCGCCACCAACCTGATGGCCGACGAGGCGCGCAAGCTGGGTAATGCGGTGGCCGCGTTCAGCGTCGAGGGCAGTGCATCCGGCCGGCGCGTGCCGGCCCCGGTGCGGCAGGCGCCGCGTGCGCCGCGTGCGCCGCGCGCCGTGTCCGCCCCTCGCGTGGTTGGCAATACCGCGCTGGCGGGGGACGACTGGTCTGAATTCTGAGGACGCGGGCCTGTCGTCCACCGCGCGGGCGGCAGGCGTTCACCCGAACCAGTGGACGTGGTCCCCATAGGGATCGGGATGCGCCAGCAGGCGGGTTTCGCCGTGGGGCCAGGTGGTCAACACCAGTTCGACTTTGCGCCGTCCTTCATCCCACTCGTACGACACGTGCACCAGTGGCCGTGAAGCATCGGCGCGCGCGCCCGCCTGGGCCAGCGCGCGCGCGATGCGGGCGCGGGTGGCAATGTCGCAATATTGGCGCAGCATCGAATGTACCACCGCGCGGGTCACTCCGGCGGCCTGCGGGCTGGCCAGCCGCGTCTCCAGCCATTCGGCGGCATCGCCCCGGTCGACGTGCGGTGGATGGAGACGGGCCAGCCGGATCGCTGCCTGCAATTGTGCCATGCGGTCAACGCGGTCGGCCCAGACAAATGCAAACAGGCGTTCGCACGCCTGCGGATCGGCCACATCGAGCGGGGCCTGATCGACTCCGCTCGCGCTTGCCAGCCGGAGCGGATGGCGGCGCGGCGCAGGCCCGAGCCAGCGCGGGGCAATCCGCACGGTTGAGGCGGGATCGCCGGCGGCCGTGCCACCCAGGCAATAGGCATAGTGCGCCAGATTGAGGTTGAGCCCCGCGCTGGTGCCGAGTTCGAGCAGTTCGACCGGTTGGTCGAAGCGAACCGCGGCGGTCATCAACCCCGCCACGATCGCGCCGCAGCGGGCCACCTCGTTGGTCTGGGTGGGGTGCATCACCGCATCGGCCAGCGCGGCATCGGCCCGCTCGAAGGCATCGGCGACGGCGCGCTCGATATCCCCCGCGCGTGCGGCATAGACCGCCGACAGCGATGCGATCGCCCCGCTGCGTGCCAGCGCATGCAGCGCGCCATTGACACGCAGCGCCAGCGCCGCCGCCGCGCGGTCGCCCGGCCAGGTCGCCAGGTGCAGCGCCAGCAGCGGCGCGCGCGGCAATTGGCGCGCGGCCGCCGTCAGCACGTCGCGCACGAACGGCGAACCCAGTGCGCAGGCGGCCAGCGCCTGGCGCATCAGATCGGCACGCGCGGCGGCCAGCGCATCGGGATCGTCCAACCCGTTGGCCAGTAGCGCTGCGGGGGTGAATTTGCTGTGAAACACGACTGGCCTGATCTTTCGCGCGAGGTGCAACAGGCATGGGTCAATCAGGGCTTAATGCGCGTGAAGGCGCCCTAAGGGATTGTGCGGGGCTGGCGCATGCGGTCTAAGTGCCTGCGCCGAAACGTGCGTTTCGGGAGTCGGGGGCGCATGTGAGCAACAAGGACAAGAAGGCGCGCCGCATGGCCTTGCGCCGGTTTCTGGTCGAAACGCCGGGGGCGATCGATCGCGTGACCGATTCGCTCGGCTGGCTGGTCGTGCTGGGCGCGCTCGCGCTCGGCGCGCTGGCGCTGCACCTGGTGTTTGGGCGCCCCGACCATCCGCCACCGCCGCCGCCGGGCGTGCCGGGGGACAATCCCTCGGCTGCGCTCTATGCGCGCGATCTGGGGCGGTTGCCCGATGGGCGCCACACTTTTGATCTGGTTTATGATGTTGTCTTGCGCAATGGCACGGGGCGACCCTTCACGATCGTCTTCAGTGGCCAGCGTCTGGCTTTGGGCGATGCGGCGCCGGATGGCGACGTGGTGGCGTTGCGGCCCGCCCCGGCCACGTTCAGCGACCATGCCAACGACGGACGCTGGCACGTGGTTCATGCCGACGCTTCCGGCCGGCAGCCGGAACCGCTCTTGCCCGGACATTGGCGTGCCTTTTCAGCGCATTACCGCATCATTGCCCGGGTCGAACAGTTCGCCGATGTGGCGATGCATTATGGCCTGCATCAGCCGCGCGGCTGTTTTGATCGCCCCGGCGATACCGAAGAGGATGCGCATGACGAAGAAGTGCAACTCGGTGCGGTGGTGCGGGTGCATTGCCCGCTGGGCGTGAAGATCGAGAACGGGGAAATGAAGTCGCTATGCGGATTGTGATGGCAACGGCACTGGTGTGCGCGGTGGCGGGCATGGGCGCGACCGCGCATGCCGAAACGGTCTATGTGCGCGCCGGGCATCTGGTCGATCCCGAAGCGGGCACGGTCGAGGGTGCGCGGCTGCTGCGCGTCGAAAATGGCCGGGTCGCGGCGATCCTGCCCGATGGCGCGCTGCCACCGGGTGCACACGTGATCGATTGGTCGGGCTATACCGTACTGCCCGGCCTGATCGACATGCATGTCCATCTGGCCGATGTCGACGAAGGCAGCAATCCGGTCGAGCCGCTGCTCCATTCGGCGATGGAAGTCGCCTATATGGGCGCGCGCAATGCGCGCACCACGCTGGAGGCGGGGTTTACCTCGGTCCATGATGTCGGCTGCTATCGCGCCTTTGCCGATGTCGAATTGCGCAACGCGATCAACCGCGGCGATGTGATCGGCCCGCGTATGGCGGCGGTCGGTGCCTATATTACCGCGCCTGGCGGTGGCGGCGAAGTGACCGGCATGGCGCCCGATGTGCATGTGCCCGACGACATGCGCGTGGGCGTCGTCACCAGCCCCGACGAGGTGACGCAAAAGGTCAATTACCTGTTCCAGCACGGCGCGGATTCGATCAAGCTGATCGCCACCGGCGCGGTGTTTGCCATCGGCACGGTCGCCGGACAGCAGGAACTGACCGAAGCGGAAATGCACGCCGCCGTAGAGGTGGCCGATGCGCGCGGATCATGGGTGACCGCGCATGCCCATGGCGCGGCGGGCATCAAGGCGGCCATCCGCGCCGGGGTACGCGGGATCGAACACGCCAGCCTGATCGACGATGAAGGCATCGCGCTGGCCAAGGCGCGCGGCGTCTATCTCGACATGGATATCTACAACGGCGACTGGACCGACGAAGTGGGCCGCCGCGACCACTATCCCGACGATTACATGCGCAAGAACACCGAGACCACGCTGGCCCAGCGCGAAGCCTTTCGCAAGGCGGTCAAGGCCGGGGTGAAGCTGGCGTTCGGTACCGATGCCGGGGTCTATCCCCACGGGCTGAACGCGCGCCAGTTCAAATATATGGTGCAATGGGGGATGACCCCGATGCAGGCGATCCAGGCCGCGACCATCGTGTCGGCCCGGATGCTGGGATGGAGCAACGATGTCGGCGCGCTGTCGCCCGGCCACTATGCCGACATGATCGCGGTGGCGGGCGATCCCACCCGCGATGTCACCGTGCTGGAACACGTTGCGCATGTGATGAAGGGCGGGGCCGTGGCGAAATGAACCCGTGCTCCATGATGGAGCAGTTGTCCTCTGTCCGCTCGTCCTCGTTCGTTCGCACTCATCCTTCGACAGGATGACCCTGCGGGATTCACACAAGTGCATCTTTTTTAATTTAAGTCAATAATATCAGCAAGATCCGCTCACCCTGAGCCTGTCGAAGGGTGCGCGCGGCGGATACCCGGAGGGCGGACGTCGGCGCGCATCCTTCGACGGGCTCAGGATGAACGGGGTTCTTCTCGTTCACAAAAGTTTGGGGCCGGGCTTTACAGATTGGCCTTGAACAGCGCCAGTTGGCGGGCCCAGGCGCGTTCGGCCTGCACTTCGTCATAGATCGGCGCATCGATCGTGCACCAGCCGTGTTGCGCGGGATAGACTTCGATTTCGGCAGGGCGCCCGGCTGCGGCTGCGGCGGCCTTCAGCACGACTTTGTCATCGGGCGCGCGCGCATCGTCGTTCTGCGCGATGGCAAACAGATAGGCGGCGCGCGTGCTGGCCAGCAATTTGTCCGGGCTGTCGGCCCCGGCGGCGGGATCGACCAGTCCGGCACCGTGGAACGAGGCACCTGCGCCGATCCGGTCGGGCACGGCGGCGGCGGTGCGCACGGTATAGCCGCCGGTCATGCAATAGCCGCTCGTGCCGATGCGGCGCGCGGTGTCGACTTCGGCCTGCCGGTCGAGCCAGGCGACATAGGCCCTGGCATCGCGGATGGTGCCCGCAGCGGTGATTTCAGCGATCAGCGGCTTGAGCTTGGCCTGGCCCTCGGGGGTGCGCCAGGCAACCAGCGAATCGAGCACCGGCGCCTTGGCCCCGCGATAATAGTGGTTGACCACCAGCACGGCGTAACCCGCCCCGGCCAGCCGTGTCGCCATTGTCTTGTAGGCTTCGCGCAGGCCCGCGATGTCGGGCCACACGATCACCGCCGGGTGCTTGCCGCTGGTCGGCGCGACAAACCAGCCATCGGTCACGCCATCGGGCGTGGGGATCGCCACTGCGCGGCCCGTCACCGGCATGCCCGGCGTCTGGTCGGCCACTTTGGCAATGCATCCCGGCACGCTGGCCAAAGTCACCGCGCCTGCGCCCAGCGCGGCAAAGCGGCGGCGATCGAGCGTGGGCAGGCGGCTAAGAAAGCGGGCATTGTCGTCTTCGGTCAGATCATCGCACATGGCGTCAGGCTCCGGATTTCGGGGGGTGGCAGGCACGATAGCCTGCCCGCGCGCGGTTGCAATCGATGGTGTGCCGCAACCGCCTCTTGCCCATGAGGGCGCGGCCGTTTAACCAAGCACTTAACAATTGTATCCGGCGCGATCGGATTGCTATAAAGATAACGATCGAGACAATGCGACCGAGGGAATCACTCCGGCGCAAGGAGAGGTGTCGAAAACCATGGCGGCGAAGCTTTCGCGTAAACGATTTGGCAGCGGCATGGCGGTGGCCACCGCGCTGGCGCTGATCACTGGGCAACTGGCGGGCAGCGCCGCACTGGCCGGGGTGACCGGGGCGGACATTGCCGCCAGTCCGGCGGACGAATGGCTCAGCTATGGGCGCGATTATGGCGAACAGCGGTTTTCGCCGCTGGACACGGTCAATGCGGGCAATGTCGCCGGGCTCGGGCTGGCGTGGTCGTCCGATCTCGACACCGCGCGCGGGCAGGAGGCCACGCCGCTGGTGCACAACGGGGTGATGTATGTGTCGACCGCCTGGTCGAAAGTGCGCGCCTATGATGCCACCAATGGCAAGCTGCTGTGGGCCTATGATCCGCAAGTGCCACGCGAAACGCTGGTGCGCGCCTGTTGCGATGCGGTAAATCGCGGCGTCGCGCTCTATGACAACAAAGTCTATGTCGGTACGCTCGACGGGCGGCTGGTGGCGTTGAACGCGGCCACGGGCAAAGTTGTGTGGTCGATCGTCGCCGTGCCCAACAGCCACGATTATACCATCACCGGGGCGCCGCGCGTGGTCAAAGGGCGCGTGGTGATCGGTGAGGGCGGGTCGGAATACCGCGCGCGCGGCTATCTCGCCGCCTTTGACGCGCAGACCGGAAAGCTGGCGTGGAAATTCAACACTGTGCCGGGTGACCCGAAGAAGGGTTTTGAAAACAAGGCCATGGCGCGGGCGGCGAAAACCTGGGCGGGCAATTGGTGGACCGTCGGCGGCGGCGGTACGGTGTGGGATTCGATCACCTATGATCCCAAAACCAATCTCGTGCTGTTCGGCACGGGCAATGCCGAACCGTGGAACCCCGCGCCAATGGGGCGCAAGGGCGACAATCTCTACACCTCGTCGGTCGTCGCGGTGAATGCCGATACCGGCGCCTATGCCTGGCATTTCCAGGAAACCCCCGAAGACCGCTGGGATTTCGATTCCGACGCGCAGATCACCGTGGCCGATGTCACGATCGACGGCGCGGTGCACCACGTCGCGATCCACGCGCCCAAGAACGGCCATGTCTATGTGCTCGATGTAAAGACCGGCAAGTTCCTGTCGGCCAAGGCCTTCGTGCCGGTCAACTGGACGTCCGGTATCGATCCAGTCACCGGTCGGCCCATGCTCAACCCCGACGCGCGCTATGAAAAGACTGGCAAGCCGTGGATCAGCGTGCCGGGCGCGGTTGGCGGGCACAGTTGGCAACCGCAAAGTTACAGCCCGGCGACGGGTTACCTCTATATCCCCGCCAACATTGCCGCCTTTCCCTATATGGCGGCCAAGGACTGGCAGCCGTCGGCGATCGGGTTCCAGACCGGGCTCGATGGTGCGGCCACGGCGATGCCCGCCAACACGCAAATCCGCGAAGGCGCCAAGGCGCAGTCGACCGGGGCGCTGGTGGCCTGGGATGTCGCGCATCAGCGGCAGGCGTGGCGGGCCGATCTGCCCAGCCCGTGGAATGGCGGGGTGCTGTCGACTGCGGGCAATCTGGTGTTCCAGGGCACCGCCGGGGGCAGTTTCGTTGCCTATAGCGCCGACAAGGGCGAAAAGCTGTGGTCGTTTCCCACCCAGACCGGGGTGATCGCGGCGCCGATGACGTATGCGATCAACGGCCAGCAATATGTCGCGGTGCTCGTCGGCTGGGGCGGGGTGTGGGATGTCGCCTCTGGCGTGCTGGCCACCATGGGCGGTGCCGCGCACAACATCAGCCGTCTGCTGGTGTTCAAGCTGGGCGCCAATGGCCAGTTGCCGGCCGCGCCCGAGCCAGCGAAAATGGTGCTCGATCCGCCGCTGCCATTCGGCACCCCGGCGCAGATCGCCAAAGGGGCCGGGCTCTATGCGCGCTATTGCAGCGTGTGCCACGGCGATGCGGCGGTGTCGGGCGATCTCAACCCGGATCTGCGCCATTCGGGCGTGATCGCCAATGCACAGGCCTTGCGCATGGTCGTGCTGGGTGGTGCCTTGCATTCCGAAGGCATGGTCAGCTTCAAATCGGCGCTGACCGCGCCCGATGCCGAAGCAATCCGCACTTATCTGGTCCACCGCGCCAACGAGGACAAGGCGCTGGCATCGAACTGAATCCTCCCCGGCATGGGGAGGATTCAGTTGCCGAAGAAATTGAGTTCCAGCAGGACGTTGTTGGGATCGGTGGTGAACACCTGGGTCAGGCCGATCGCGGCAACGTGGTTGGTCTGACACGTCAGGCCCATCGCGGCGATGCGTGCCATCAGCTCGGCATGGCCGGTGCAGGCCAGCGCGACATGGTGGATCGCGCCGGTTTCGGCCCCCGGTGCGACCGCGCGGTCATACGTGCGCGGGCAATCGACCGAATTGATGTGCAGGATTGCCTGGCCGTTTTCGTCGTGCATCCACTGCGCGTTGTCGGGGGTCAGCGGTGGCGGGGCGTTGCGGCGTTCCAGCCCGAGCAGCGTCGCATAGAACTGCGCGGTTTCATCCAGCCGGTCGGTGATGATGTTGACGTGGTCCAGCCGGTTGACACGCATTGCAAAGATCCTCGTTCATAAGCCAGCCCGCAAGCGGCCATCACATTTTGGCAAGTCGGGGCGCCACCGATTGCCACCCCGCATGCTCCGCACTATGCACCGGCCCCAGTATTTTACCACCCCGGCGCAATCACGCGCCGGGCCTGTTTGTTGCCGCGTGATTTTTGCAAAAACCGGTGCCCACTTTTTTGCATCACGCCGAGGGGAAGGATCGCGTTATGAAGACCCGCGCCGCTGTCGCATTCGAGGCCAAAAAGCCGCTGGAAATTGTCGAAATCGATCTTGAAGGCCCCCGCGCCGGTGAAGTGCTGGTCGAAATCATGGCGACCGGCGTGTGCCACACCGATGCCTATACCCTCGACGGGCTGGACAGCGAAGGCATCTTCCCCAGCGTTCTGGGCCACGAAGGCGCCGGCATCGTGCGCGAGGTTGGCCCCGGGGTGACCTCGGTCAAGCCTGGCGATCACGTGATCCCGCTTTACACCCCCGAATGCCGCCAGTGCAAATCGTGCCTGTCGGGCAAGACCAACTTGTGCACCGCGATCCGCGCGACCCAGGGCAAGGGCCTGATGCCCGATGGAACCACGCGCTTTTCCTACAAGGGTCAGCCGATCTTTCACTACATGGGCTGCTCGACCTTTTCGAACTTTACCGTGCTGCCCGAAATCGCGGTGGCGAAGATCCGCGAAGACGCACCGTTCCAGACGAGTTGCTACATCGGCTGCGGCGTGACCACGGGCGTTGGCGCGGTGGTCAACACCGCCAAAGTGCAAGTGGGCGACAATGTCGTGGTGTTCGGTCTGGGCGGGATCGGGCTCAACGTGATCCAGGGCGCGCGTCTGGCCGGGGCCGGCAAGATCATCGGGGTCGATCTCAACCCCGACCGTGAAGAATGGGGCCGCAAGTTCGGTATGACCGACTTCCTCAATTCCAAGGGACTGAGCCGCGAGGAAACCGTGGCCAAAGTGGTCGAACTGACCGATGGCGGCGCCGATTACACGTTTGACGCCACCGGCAACACCGAAGTGATGCGCACCGCGCTCGAAGCCTGCCATCGCGGCTGGGGCACCAGCATCATCATCGGCGTGGCCGAAGCGGGCCGCGAAATCAGCACCCGCCCGTTCCAGTTGGTGACCGGGCGCAACTGGCGCGGCACCGCGTTCGGCGGCGCCAAGGGCCGCACCGATGTGCCCAAGATCGTCGACATGTACATGACCGGCAAGATCCAGATCGACCCGATGATCACCCACGTAATGGGTCTGGAAGAGATCAACACCGCGTTCGACCTGATGCACGCAGGCAAGTCGATCCGCAGCGTGATCGTCTACTGATCGTCGTCGTCCCCGCCCGGGTCCGGCTGCGATGGCCGGGCGGGGGCGGGGGTTTCGACCTTTGGCGCGATCAGGCCATAGTCGGCATAGATCTGGCCGACTTTGGGCGACAGCGCGCGGGCAGCGGCAATATCGGCCTCGCCGCCGGGCGTATCGCCGCTGGCCAGACGCGCCAGTCCGCGCACAAACAGCGATCCCGCCATCTTGGGCGCCTTGCCCAATGCCGCACTCGCGTCGGCAATCGCCGCCGCATAGTCCTTGCGCCGCAATTGCACGAGCGCGCGGGTATCGAGCATTGCAGCCGGGCCGTCGGCCTTGCGAAGGGCGGTATCGATATCGCGCAGCGCGCGGTCCAGATCGGCATTGGCCAGCGCCCGGTTCCAGCTACGCGCGTTGAGCAACAGCGCATAGCGCGAATCTTCGCGATGGAGATCGATCACCGGATCGAGCAGCGCCAGCGCGCGATCGGCCTTGCCGAGCCGTTCGTAGAGGATGACCACCGGCATGATGTCGAGCGATCCATTGGGTGTCGCAGCCGCCGCCGCCTCGGTACTGGAAAGAGCCCCTGCCTTGTCGCCCTTGCCCAGCAGGAACTGGGCGCGGCGCGTCAAAAAGCGGTGGTCGTTGGGCGCAATCACCAGGGCCGCATCAATGTCCTTGATGCCAAGATCGGCTTTCCCGCTGCGGAACCACGCAGTAGCGCGCTCGCCAAGCAAGTCGGTCCGCGTCGGCGCCAGATTGATCGCCTCTGTCAGGTCGGCGATCGCGCCCGGCAAGTCGCCGCGTGACAGGCGGGCCGATCCGCGACCGGCGAACTGGTCGGCGGTCTTTGGCTCGGGCTCGGCCTTGGCTTCGCCCATGCCGTCGGCGCGGGTTTCCAGTTTGCCAATCTCGTGCTCGGTGCTGGCGGAAAAAATCGGGCCGCCGTTATAGGTGATGTAGATCTTGCGCTGTGTTTGCGACACCAGCACGTGGTGCGACAAAAAGAAATCCATCCCCAGCAGCATGTCATAGGTCGACCAGTCGTCGCGGCTGTCGATCACCCGGATCGGACTGTTGGCGATCTCTTCTCCGCCGAGCGAGATCGTCTTGGTGCGCGCGATCCAGCTTTGCCGCGCCTGACTGCCCACGCCGCTCATTTTGACCGAAGCCACGACTTTGGGGTCGTGCAGGTCGATGCCCGCACTTTCGGCAGCACGGCGGCTTAGCAACGAGGTGGGTGCGCCGGTATCCAGCATGACCCGCACGGGATGGCCGTTGATGGCGATTTCGGAATAGAGGTGATAATCGTTGGGCCGCTCGCCCGCGCGCAGACGCAACTCGCCCACTGCCATGCCCGCAGACCAATATGCCAGGCTGACATGGCTGCAACCGCTGTCCTTGAACAGGTTGATCGTGCCTTTGGCCAGATCGAAGTCGGTATCGACAATTCCGAGCAGGTTGGCGCCGAGAAAGCCGTTGCCCATGTCGCTGCCGCCGACGATGAACTGCATGTTGTGCATGTTGTGCATGTTTACACTGCCCATGCTGAAATCGTGGGCATGCGTCACTTCGGGAACGAAGCTGCCCCCGATGCCATTGACGATCAGGCCCGCTGGTGCGGGCTCGATCGGCAGACCCAGTTCGACCACTCTCGATTTGGGCAGGACGTTGAAAAAGGCCCCGCTGTCGAGCCAAAGTCGCGTATCCTTGCCGTTGATCTTTACTGCAATGCTCGCGCGTGAGCCTTCCATTTCGACCGGCAAATGCGCGTAGACGGCGATCTTGCACTTTGAAGCATCGTCGGCCTGCGCAAGCTGCGGAAGAGCCGTGGAAAGCATCAGGGCGGCAGGTGCGACAACGCGAAACGGGATCATCATGTTCATGAAGCTGCCCGTTAAATTTGCAGGGGGCAAGATTTGTATCGCGCCATAGTGGCACCAATTGTTGCCGCTACATCGCGGAAATGCCGCCATCCAGTTTCAGTTCCGCGCCGGTCATGAAGCTTGACTCATCGCTGGCCAGATAGAGCACGCCATTGGCGATTTCCTGCGGTACGCCGACGCGGCCCAGCGGGATCTGGCGCGCGAGTTTGCCCATTACCACATCCTTGGTCAGCCCGGCGTTGGCGCCGATGCCGTCGAGGATGGGGGTGTCGACAAAGGTCGGGTGGATCGAATTGCTGCGGATGTTCCAGCCGCGCTTGGCGCAATAGAGCGCGACCGATTTCGACAGCATCCACACCGCCGCCTTGCTGGCGTTGTATCCCGGCATGGTGTCCGACGCGATCAGCCCGGCGATCGAGCTGATATTGATGATCGATCCGGGCTGGTTGTCGCGCAGCAGCGGCAGGGCTTTCTGGCAACCGAGGAACACGCTGTCTACGTTGATGGCAAAACCGCGCCGCCAATCCTCCAGCGTGCAGCTTTCGATATTGCCGCGCACGCCCACGCCCGCGTTGTTGACCAGCACCGACAGCCCGCCCAGATGTTCGGCGGCAAAGGCAATCGCGCGGTCCCAGTCTTCGGGGCTGGTGACATCGTGGGCGATCGCAAAGGCAGTGCCCGCGCCCCGTTCGGCATTGATGCTGTCGGCCACGGCGGCAGCCTTGGCGTGGTTGATATCCGTCAGCAGCACGCGCGCACCTTCGCGCGCCAGCGTGCGGGCATGCGCTTCGCCCAGCCCTTGTGCCGCGCCGGTGATCAGCGCCTTTTTACCCGCAACCCTGCCTGCCATGATCCTGCTCCACCTGTTTTAGTCGTTTGATTAAACGCTTAACAGGCGAGCGCCAAGAAACAACAGAAGTCTTGTATCGATACCGAATCCATCGGCGCGGCGGGCGGCGAGGAAGGCGTCGATGGCATCGATTGGCACGCGGTGGACGGTGATCTGCTCGCCTTCGACGCCGCCGCCCGCGCTCACTTTTTGCAGATCGGTGGCGCGAAACAGCGTGAAGGCCTCGGTCACCATGCCGGGCGAGGAAAAGAATTCGCCGATCACGTCCATGCGTCCGGCGCGATAGCCGGCTTCTTCCTCCAGTTCGCGCGCGGCGGCAACGCCGGTGTCTTCGCCTTCGCCGCCATCATCGTCGCCGACCAGCCCGGCGGGCAGTTCGATCGTGCGGCGGCCCAGCGGAATGCGGAACTGTTCGACCAGGATGACATGGCCGTCGTCGATCGCCAGGATCACCGCCGCGCGGATATTGCGCGTGCGGCTGACATATTCCCAGCGTCCGCGCGTCTTCATCTGTAAAAAGCGGCCCTGCCAGCGCACGTCTTCGGGCAGGGCGTATTCGTCTTCAAGCGTCATAGTTCGATCGGTCCATCGGGCAGTTCGTTGGCGGGCTTGTCATCGCGCGGAACATGCGCGGCCAGCACTTTGCCGACCGCCTCGACCCCCGCGATCAGGCCATCGGCCATGCGCGTGTCGCGAAAATGGTCGAGCATCGCATGCATCGCATCGCCCCACACCTCGGGGGTGACTTTGGCGGCGATCGTGGCGTCGGCGATGATTTCGGCGCGGCGTTCGGCCATCGACAGATAGATCAGCACGCCCGTCGCGCCCTGGGTGCGGCCTTGCGCGCTCAGCCGGAACGCGGTGAGCGCACGGGCGCGCACGCGGGCCGCCTTGATCGCGCGCGGGGTCAGCAGCAGGCGCAGGCGGCGCCACAGCAGGATCACGCGCATCGCCGCGAATTTCACCGATCCGACCAGCAGCGCCAGCCCGAACGTTTCGCGCGCCGTCCAGTGGTGATCCCACAGCCCGAGCAGTCGGTCGACCAGCCCAAGATAGAACGGCGCAGCCGTGGTCAGCGCCAGCAACGCGATTCCCGCAACGACCACCGACCAGCCCAGCGCGACATCGCCATAGCTGTCGGACGCGCGGGAGACGACGGTTACGATTTCGGCGTTGGCACGCGCTTCTGCGGCGCCGACCGCTGCGGCAATGCGGGCATTGTCGACCGGCGACAGGATAGGCCCAGGTGTCATCGTGCGATCCATCCTACCAGCCACCCGACGCGCCGCCGCCGCCGGAACTGCCGCCACCGCCGGAAAATCCGCCACCGCCGCCGCCCCAATCGGAGCCGCCGCCGCCACCACCGCCCCAGCCGCCGCCAAAGCCGCCCATCGGCATGATCCACACGCCGCCGCCATAGCGCCGACCGCCTCCGCCCAGCATGCGCAGGAACGGCAGGACAAAGAACAGCAGGAAGATGATGACAAACACCACCGAGCCCGCGTCGAATTGCGGCTTGCTCTCGCGCGCCATCTGCACTTTGGCGTTGGCGGCAACGGCGCGGGCCTGATCGTCGGGCAGGCGCAATTGTGCGATCAGCGCATCGACCGCGGCGTTGATCCCGCCGGCATAGTCGCCGGCCTTGAACCGCGGGGTCAGATCGTGGCGGATGATCAGGAACGAAATCGCGTCGGTAACGATCCCTTCCAGACCATAGCCGACCTCGATCCGCACTTTGTGTTCGGTGGGGGCAATGACTAGCAGCAATCCGTCGTTGCGTTGCTTGTTGCCAATGCCCCAGGCACGAAACAGCTTGTTGCTGTAATCGTCGATGTCCGCGCCGCCCAGCGTAGGCACGGTCACGACCACCACCTGCCGCTGCGACTGCGCTTCGAGCCCGGCCAGCTTGGCATCGAGCGCGGAAACTTCGGCGGGTTGCAGCACATGGGCATCATCAACCACCCGCCCGGTCAATTGCGGAAAAGCGTCCGCCCATGCGGGTGACAGCGTGGCCGCCAACATTGCCAGCCCGGCCAGCGCCACTGCGATCATCCGGCGCATGGCTCGCGCGCCTGATGGCAAAAGGATCAATTGCCGGTCTTTTTGGCGGGACTGGCGGCGGCGTTGTCGTTGGCGGGGCTGGCGGTCGTGCCATTGCCCGCCCCGTCAAAGCTGATCGTCGGGGCGGTTTCGGCGGCGGGCGACGTGGCGGTGAAGGGCACCATCGGCCGCGCGCCGTAGATCACTTTGGCGGCGATCACGGCGGGGAACGTGCGGATCGTCACGTTGTATTGCCGCACTGCCTCGTTGTAATCGCGCCGCGCCACCGCGATGCGGTTTTCGGTGCCTTCCAACTGGCTTTGCAGCGCCAGGAAATTCTCGTCGGATTTTAACTGCGGATAGGCCTCGACCGAGGCCAGCAGACGGCCAAGACCTTGGGACAACTGGCCCTGTGCGGCCTGGAATTGCGCGATCTTGGCCGGGTCGGTCACATCGTCGGCGGTGATCTTGACCTGGGTTGCGGCGGCGCGCGCCTCGGTCACTTTGACCAGGGTGTCCTGTTCCTGTTTGGCATAGCCCTTCACCGTCGCGACCAGGTTGGGGATCAGGTCCGACCGGCGCTGATACTGGCTTTGCACATCGGCCCATTTTGCCTTGGCGTTTTCCTCGGCAGTGGGGATCGAATTGACCCCGCAACCGGCCAGGCTCGCCGCGGCGGCGACAACGATGGCAAAGCGGGCGATACGATTGAACAGGCGAGCGGCCATGATAGTGACTTTCCCCGACACGCAGGCGGACAAACGCGCCGCGGTGCACGCATGATAGATAGCGCGCCTTGATGACGGTTCAAGCACGCCCGGTCGATCCCGGTATGGCGTTTGTCGGTTGCGAAGCGGCAAGCCCAGTGGCAAGGTTCAAAACTTAACCATATCTGGGGTGGGACATGGCGTTGATTGGCGAATTCAAGGCATTCATTGCGCGGGGCAATGTGATGGATCTGGCGGTCGGTGTGATCATCGGCGCGGCCTTTGGCAAGATCGTGACCTCGTTGACCGAGGATATGATCATGCCGGTGCTGGGCCTGATTACCGGTGGGATCAACTTTTCCAACAAGTTCGTCGTGCTGGGCACGATCCCGGCGACCTACAAGGGATCGCTGGGCGATTATGCCGCGCTGAAGGCGGCGGGCGTGGCAATGTTCGGCTATGGCGCGTTCATCACCCAGGTGATCAATTTCCTGCTGATGGCCTTTGTCATCTTCCTGCTGGTCCACTTTATGTCGAAAGCTATGCCAAAGCCCGCCGCCGCGCCGCCCGCGCCGCCGCCGGGGCCGAGCGAGGTCGACCTGCTGACCGAAATCCGCGACGCGCTCAAAGCCAGGGGCTGATTGCTTTCAGCGTGGACAGGCAGAAGGGGCGGGCCAGCGATGGCCTGCCCCTTTCCTTTTGGCGCGCAGGCCCTATATGCGGTCCTGCCGGTTTCGACCGGCTATGGTGATAAAGTGTGGCGTGCAATAGATGCAGCGGACCCGGGGGCGGTACCCGGCGGCTCCACCACCTGTTTCGTTTGCGAGAGCGGGGCAGATGACGGGGCCGAACTAGGATCGACGTGTATTGAAAAGCGCTGCTTTTGCCCGGGCTGAGTAACCCGTTCAAGGCTCAAAACCCACAAGTGCCAACGATAACGAAGCACTCGCTCTCGCCGCGTAATCTGACGGCCTAACGGCCAGATTTTACAAGGCGCAAGCGCGGTTGGACCCACCGGGCAACAGAAGGGATACCAGGGGTTGGGGGCGTACCCGGCAACAGAAACGCCCCACCGTTTGTGCCGGAATCCGGCAAATGTCGGGCTGCGAACGGTCCGGGCCGATCCGGGGCGCGGCGCATGCGTTGTACGGACACTGCTTGGGGAGCATTCTTGTCGTTGTCTGATGCAGCGGCGATGACGGGAAGCGCTGCAGAGCTTGCCATTCAGGATGGTTTTGCCGCATGCTCAAAGCTGAGGTGAGGGGCTGAAAGATGTTGGTCATTCGTCGGCTTCTTCTTCACCCTGCCGCTCGGCTGCTTCGCATCGTTCTGAACGTCTGTCTTGCCGCCTATTTCGTCTGGCTGGTCTGGTCTGGGGGCAATGCCGGTTATCCGGCTTGGGCTGGACTGCTTTTCATGACCGCACTCAACTGGGAATTTGAGCGGGCAAGGGTTGCCAACAGCAGCTAAGTCCTGCCTCGTGTCGAAAGCCGGCCGTCTCGAGTCCTCCAGAACCGTACACAAGGCCCAGTCGGCGATGGCTAGTCCACTTCTGCCCCTGGGCGGTTGCGTTCGTAGGTCAGGGCGTCGAGGATCTTGGCGCCAGCCATGAAGACGGCGACCATGGCGGCGACGAACAGCATCTTGCCGGGGAAGCCGGGATAGATGTCCAGGTAATGCTTGCCGCGTTCGGCCCCGCCCAGCGCCAGCGCATAGATGATCGCAAATGCCTCGATCCGGTTCTTGATGATGAACAGGCGGGCAATCTTGCGCATCGGGTTGGGCATCCGGTTAATGTTTCGCATCCAGCATAGCAGCATAGCCATCCGCAAGCATCGTGCCAGTGGCGGATTTGCCAGATTGGTTCCCCGTCGTTCCCGAAAAAAGACAGTTAACTGTAAACGGAACCGACGTCCCGGGAAACCGCCTGCCAAAATCCTCCCCGGCACGGGGAGGGGGACCAGCGAAGCTGGTGGAGGGGCCCTGCCGGATTGCGCCAGATAGCGCAGACGCGCCAGGTCACAGGCCGTGATCCGCGTATTTTCGATGTTTTACCCAGCGGCGAAACCCCTCCACCGGCTTCGCCGGTCCCCCTCCCCGTTTCGGGGAGGATCGAAAACGGGCCGGTTTGGTCGTCGGGGTCGTCTATGCCAGTTCCCCCAGCCCGGCCGCATCGAGCAACGCGCCACGCGCCGCGCGCACGGTGCGGGCCAGCGTGTCGGTGCCGATATCGGCGGGGTCGATCTGTTCGGGCCAATGCGCGGCGATCACCGCCGACAGGGTGTCGATGCGCGCAGGATCGAGCAGAAAGCGCGGATCGATCGTGGCGGGATCGGCCACCACGCGCAGGCGCAGGCAGGCGGGGCCGCCGCCATTGGCCATCGACTGGCGCACGTCGACCGGCAGCACGCGGCGGATCGGGCCGTTCGAGGCCAGCATGGTATCGAGCCAGCCGCGCACGCTGGGGGTTTCCCAGGCTTCCAGGGGGATCACCAGGCCCATCTCGCCGCCGGGCAGCGTCAGCAACTGGCCGTTGAACAGATAGGATTTTATCGCATCGGCCAGGCTGACCGCGCTGGTCGGCACGACCACGATCTCTGCCTCGGGCAAGGCGGCGCGGATCGCGGTATATGTTCCTTCGGGGTCGGCAAAGGCGGCTTCGTGGGTGAACAGCACGCGTTCATTGGCGACCGCCACGACATCGTTGTGGAACGCCCCGGCTGCAATCGCTTCGCCCGATTGTTCGATGAAAAGCGTGCGCGCGGGGTCAAGCCCGTGCAGGCGGGCTACCGCGCGGCTGGCCTGTTCGTGCTGGCGCGCGGGGAAGCGTCCGCCGGGGCGGCCATAGACAAACAGTTCGATCCCCGGTGCCGCGTGATGCGCGGCCATGCGCATGTGGTTGGCCGCGCCTTCATCGCCAAAGCAGGCGGGCACCGCGTCGTGCACCGCGAAATGGGCCGTTGCGGCAAAGGCCAGGCGCAACTGGCGCACGGTGTCGGGCCATTCGTGCGACCGGTGCGGCATTGTCACCAGATTGGCGGCTGTCAGGTGGCACCGGCCATCGGCGGTGTCGGGCGCGGGCGAGACCGTGGCGGCATTGGCGGTCCACATCGCGCTGGCCGACCAGGCCGCCGCGCGCAGCCGCACTTGCGCGGGATCGCCGGCATCGAGCACGCCCAGCGCGGCGGTGAACCCGTCATTCGGGCGCGGCAGCGGCGCGAAAAAGCCCTGTACCAGCCCCAGCGCCAGATTGTGGCGCATCTTGTCGAGCCCCTGCAACGCCGCCGCACGCGGGTATGAAGGATCGCCGCCGTGGCTGGCCGAGGCCAGATTGCCAAGACTGAGCCCGGCATAGTTGTGGCTGGGACCAACCAGGCCGTCGAAATTGATTTCCACCAGGGTCATTGCATCCGATCCTATCGCGCCACGTGCCAGACCGCGTCGCCTTCGCCCACATTCAGCGCCTGCGCCGCCAGTGGATCGAGCACTACGCCGACCTCGCCATCGAGCGCGATTTCGCCATAAGTGCAGCGGAAATCGGCCAGCCGCCCGGTCGCGATCAGCGCGCGGCGGTGCCCGGCGTCGCCTTCGGGCGCGCGCACCTGGGTGACGGTGGCGGCGCTGGCGGTGGCGATCGAGCGCACGCGGTCGGTGCGCGCCGTCATTGTCGGCCCGCCGTCGAAAATGTCGACATAGCCTTCGGCGTGAAAGCCTTCCTCTTCCAGCATGCGCATCGCCGCGCGGCCGGTTGGGTGGGGCAGGCCGATCACCTGCCGCGCGGATTCGGGCAGCATCGAGACATAGACCGGGTGTTTGGGCATCAGGTCGGCGATGAACTGGTGGCCGTTGATCGCGTTGAAATAGTCCGCTTCCTGAAAGCTCATGCCGAAAAACCGCCCGGCCACGCCGTCCCAGAATGGCGAGCCTGCGCGTTCATCGATGATCCCGCGCAATTCGGCCAGAATGCGGTCGGCAAAGCGCTGGCGGTGCATGGCGATGAACAGATAGCGGCTGCGCGCCAGCAACATGCCCAGCCCGCCCGCGCGTTCGCCGGGGTGGAGGAACAGCCCGCCGACTTCGCTCGATCCTTCCAGGTCGGTGACCAGATTGAGCAATTCGGCGCGAAACGTCCGCCCCAATTCCTTGGAATGCTGGGTCAGCGTGGCGATGCGATAGGAATAGAACGGGATCTGCTGGCCCACGCAAGTAAAGATCTGCGCGGTGCCGCGCACTTCGCCGGTGGCGGTGTCTTCCAGCACCAGCACGAACAGTTCGTCCTTCACCTGGCGCGGATCGCCTGCGTCGGTGTTGCCGAACGCGGCAGCGGCGCGGTCGAGCTTTGCCGTCAGCGCCTTGCGATCGGGGGGCAGGTTGGTGAACCCGCCGCCGGTCAGCTTGGCCATGTCGTACAGATGCTGAAGATCGGCCGGTTGCGCCGCGCGGATGCGAAAGGTCATGGTTGTTCCCCGGAAAGACGGTGCAGCACCACGGCTGCCAGGCGCGCCCGTTCGGCAAGCGAGGGCACGATGCAAAATTCGTCGGATGAGTGGATTGCGCCGCCGCGCACGCCCATCGTGTCGACCACCGGCACGCCGCAGGCGGCAATGTTGTTGCCATCGCACACCCCGCCGCTGGCTTGCCAGCCGATCGTCTGGCCCAGCGCTGCGCCGCATTCGCGCACGAGGTGAAACAGCCGCTCGGCCGCCTCGCTCAACGGCTTGGGCGGGCGCGAGAGGCCGCCGTGGACATGCGTGTGCACGCCATGGTCGCCCTCGATCCGCGCCAGCACGACGGGCATCGCGGCGGCAAAGCGCGCGGCCGCGCCGGTTTCGCGCGGGCGGATGTTGAAGCGCACGATGGCCAGATCGGGCACGACATTGTTGGCCGATCCGCCGTCGATCTTTGCCGGGTTCACGCTGATGTCGCTGCCCGCCAGTTCGGTCAGCGCCAGCACCAGATGTGCCGCCGCGACAATCGCGTTGCGCCCGTCCTGCGGGTTGCGCCCGGCGTGCGCGGACTTTCCGTGGATCACCACGCTGTAATTGCCGCTGCCGGGCCGTGCCCCCGCCAATGTGCCGTCGGGCAGCGCGGCGGGCTCGAACGTCAACGCCGCGGCCTTGCCATTGGCGAGGCGCGCGATCAGCGGTGCCGACGACAGGCTGCCGGTTTCTTCATCGGCGTTGATCAGCACGTCATAGCCCACGCCGGCCGCCGCCGGACTGGCCTCAAACGCGGTCAGCGCCGCCAGAATAATCGCGATGCCGCCCTTCATGTCGGCCACGCCCGGCCCGTTCAGCGTTTCGGCATCGAGCCAGCGCGTCGTCTGGAACGGATGATCGGGTGGGAACACGGTGTCCATGTGTCCGGTCAGCAGAAACCGGCGGTTGGCCTGGGGCCGCACGCGCAGCACGAGATGGCGCCCATGCGCGATCGCCACGCTGCGCCCGTCGCCGGTCACGGCCTCGACCGGGGCGGCCTCTTCCAGCGTGACCGTGCCGGGCAGGGCGCCGAACGCGCGCGCCAGCAGATCGGCCTGCTGCGCCAGCCCGTCGAGATTGCGCGTGCCGGTGTTGATCGCGCTCCACGCCAGGACCTGATCCAGCATCGGCGCCGGATCGATCCGCGCAACCAGATCGCGCTCGATAGGGGAAAGCTCGCTCATGCCGGGCCGCTTAGCGCATGGGACGCGCAAGGTGAACCCTTGGCGGCCATCCGGTTCGGCGGTGCATCGGCGCACAATCGCACGACAGGCTTGACGGATTGTTATTCGATATGATAATTATGAGTCATAACAGAATTGGGAGCGATGCGGTGCGGACAAAGGTTTGCAGCCGGATTCCGGGGCACTTGCTCGCCATGAACGGCCGCCTGGCGGCCAACGGGGGCAGCGATGCGTGACAGGGCAGAGGCATCGGACGGCGGTGGCGTGATCGATACGCCACACGTGGCGACGTGCGACCTGGCGCGGCAGATCGGGTTTCGTCTGCGCTTTACCCAGGCCGCCTTGTGGAAGGATCTGTTGCTGACATTTCGGCCGTTTCGTCTGCGCCCGCCGCATTATGCCGCGCTGGTGATGATCAACGATGCGCCGGGGCTCAGCCAGCAGGACCTGAGCGCGCAACTGGGTCTGAAAGGGCCGAACCTGGTCAGCCTGATCAACGACTTGTCAAAACGGGGCCTGGTCGAACGTCACCAGCGTGAAAACGACCGGCGCGTCAACGGCCTGTTCCTGACCGGGCCGGGCGCGCGCGTGCTCGCACAGATGACCGAGGCCCATGCCCGGCATCAGGCGCGCATCGCCGCCGTCCTGTCACCCGAAGACCGTGCCCGGCTCGTCACCATGCTGGAAAGTCTGGAGCGGATCGGAGGCGATCAGGCCTGAACAGCGGCCACACGGTACCACAACACAACACGATCATAATGGGAGAGGGACTTATGAAAAAGCATTGGCTTGCTGCGGGGATTTCGCTCGCAGTGGTGACTTTGGCACAGCCTGCGCTGGCCGAGGATCAACCGGCGTCGTCGTCGTCGTCGTCGCCCACCCCGGCGGAAATCGTGGTGACCGCGCAGCGCCGCAGCGAAAGCGCGCAGAAAGTGGCGATCGCGATCACCGCGATCAGCGGCGACGATCTGAACGACAAGGAAGTGACGACCGAGCGCGATCTGCAGAATGTTGCGCCGGGCCTGACCATCACCAAGGCGGGGTTGACCGAATCGGTCAACATTCGCGGCATCGGGCTGGCGAGCGGATCGCCGCAAGTCGCCAACGGGGTTGCCACGTATGTCGACGGGCTGTTCCAGCCGCCGATCACACAAAGCCTTGAATTGTATGATGTCAAAAGCATCGAAGTGCTGCGCGGCCCGCAAGGCACGCTGGTTGGGTCGAATTCGACCGGCGGCGCGGTGTTCATCAACTCCAAACGCCCGGTGCTGGGCAAACTGACCGGGGACATCGATCTCGAAGCGGGCAGCTATAACAATTTCAAGGGCGAAGGCGCGATCAACGTGCCGATCGGTGATCATTTCGCGCTGCGCTTTGCCACCGATCAGCATAGCCGCGACAGCTATTACAAAGACCTTGGCGTCTATGACAACCGTCCCGACCGGCTCGATACGCATCAGGAACGGCTGTCGGCGCTGTACGAAAATGGCGGCCTGACGGTCTATTGGAAAGGCGAACTGGCCCAGAACCAGAACGGCGGCTATGCCTATCAGCCGATTGCCCACACGCCGTTTTCGGCGGGCGCGACGGGCATTCCCTATGTGCTCGATTACGATTCGCCCACGACCGGGTTCGAGCGCGCGTCCAACACCGCGCTCGAAATCAAGTACCAGACGCCGGGCGGCCTGATCATCCGGTCGGAAACCGGCTATCAGAACAAGCGTATCAACAACACCTATGACCTCGATGGTACGTCGATCCTGAGCTATTACGGCGGTCCGGGCGAACCCCAGTACCAGGACCAGTGGGTGCGCGAGCGCGAATACAGCCAGGAAATCAACATCATTTCGCCCACCACAGGCGCGTTCAACTATATCCTGGGTGGCTATGCCCAGCGCAACAAGATCGACGTGCTGTTGCACATCACCGGCACGGCGCCGTTCGAGATCATCCCCAATCCGATCACCGACAAGCTTGTCTACGGCGTGTTTGCGCAAGGCAATCTGAAGCTGAATGACAAGCTCGAACTCGAAACGGGCGTGCGCTATTCGCACTTCCACGTCGATGGCA
Source organism: Novosphingobium sp. FSW06-99 (assembly GCF_001519065.1). Taxonomy (GTDB): domain Bacteria; phylum Pseudomonadota; class Alphaproteobacteria; order Sphingomonadales; family Sphingomonadaceae; genus Novosphingobium. Next base: position 54,849 of record NZ_KQ954256.1, on the reverse strand, counting down.
CGGGCAATGTCTACGGGGTCGGGGTCGGCACGTTCGGCCCTCCGCCAAACCCGATCACGATCGTTCTGGCGCCGCAAAACGGCACTGAGTCCGACGGTCTGGCCACCGGCAAAGTGGCGCTCAACTACAAGCCTGACGCCAACAACATGATCTATGTCTTCGTTGCGCGCGGTTACAAACCGGGCGGGATCAATCCTCCGGGCCAGACGTTCCTGCACGAAGAAGTGTGGGATTATGAAGCCGGCTGGAAATCCAGCTTCATGGCCAATCATATCCGCACCCAGTTGGGCGCCTTCTACAACTCGTACCGGAACTTCCAGATCGACAGCACGCTGTCGAGCGGGCAGGCCGGGGTGTACAACGTGCCCGGCAAATCGAGCATCAAGGGTTTCGAAGCCTCGGCACAGGCGCGCCTCAGCGGCTTTTCCTTCGACTTTGGCGGGTCATACGTGGCCTCGCACCTGCCATCGTTCCCGGCGGTCAACCCTTATGCCTTGGGTGTGGGCGCCAATCTGCCGCAATGCACGGGTGGTGCCACGTTCCCGTCGTGTTTCGATTATCTGGGCAACACGGTCACCAATCCGGGCGGCGGGCCCAACCTGCTGTCGCCGAAATGGACCTGGAACACCAGCCTGGCCTATGCCTTCGACCTTGGCGACGAGACAAAGCTGGAGCCGCGGATAAATTACAACTACGTCGGGTCGCAGGAAGCCAACCTGACTTATCTGCCACAGGCGCTGATCAATGCGCACCGGTTGCTGTCGGCCAGTGTGGCGTTGACGTGGCATGACTACAAGCTTGAAGTCTATGGCACCAATCTCACCAAGGAATATTACGAGACGGGCGTGTCCGGTGCCAACGAGTTCTTCGGCGCGCCGCGCGAATTCGGCGTGCGTTTCCAGGCGAGGTTCTGACATGATCAAGGGTCGCATCCATCAAACAACGCGTGCCGCCACTGCCCTGTTTGCGGGTGCGGCCTTGTTCATCGCGCCACAGATGGCGCGGGCGCAGGCAGGCGCCGCGCCATCGCGCGAAGCGGCGTGCGCAGGGCTTGCCACTGCGGCGGTCAAGGGCGCCCCGGTGCAGGGGCTGACCATTACCGCCGCCACATGGCAGGCGGCGGGAACCCAGGTGGCCACGCGCGAAGGGCCAGTGGCGGCGCCTGCGCATTGTCTGGTCGAAGGCTATTTCGGCGAACGGCCAGGCCTGGTTGGCGGCACATATCGGATCGGGTTCCGCCTGCGGCTGCCCCAGGCATGGAACGGGCGCTATCTGTTCACCGGCGGTGGCGGGTCGGATGGTGTGGTGGGTGATGCCCTGGGCTTTGTCGGCGGCGGCGCCACCCCTGGCCTGCTGCGCGGCTATGCCGTGATCGCGCAGGACGCGGGCCACGACAACACGCGCAACAACCAGCCCGACCATGGCGGCGATCTGGTGTTCGGTCACGACCCGCAGGCGCGCCGCGACTATGGCTTTGCCAGCCTGAAACCGTCCTATGATGTCGGGCGCCATGTGATCCGCGCGTTCTATGGCCGCGACAGCAAGACCAACTTGTTCTGGGGCTGTTCGAAGGGCGGGCAGGAAGGCATGGCCTTTGCCCAGCGCTACCCCGATGCGTTCGATGGCATTTTTGCCATGGCGCCGGGCTTCGCGCTGCCGCGCGCGGCGCTGGCCGAGGCCTGGGACACGCAGCAGTTTGCGGGCATTTTGCGCGGGCGCGGTGAAAACCCGACCGTGGCGGGACTCAAGACCGCGCTGACGCCGGTGCAATCGGCGCTGGTGTCACAGGCGACGCTGGCCGCGTGCGACTCGCTGGATGGCGCGGCGGACGGCATGATCAACGCGATCGGCCAGTGCACCGCCGCGCGTGTGCTGCCCGAATTGCGCAAACACCTGTGCGCACCGGGGGCAACCGGCGCGTGTCTCGCGCCCGACCAGCTTGCCGCGATCGAGAGGCTGATGGCGGGGCCGCGCAATTCTGCGGGCAAGCCGCTCTATGCCGCCTGGCCGTGGGATGCGGGTGTCGGCCTGCCAGGTTGGCGGCTGTGGACGGTGGGGCTCGACAACGGCCCGCCCTCGCTCAATGTCGTGCTCGGCGCAGGGTCGCTGGCGGCGGTGTTCACCACCCCGCCGACGGTGCTCGGGGCCGATCCGGAAAAGCTGCTGGCCTGGCAACTGGCGTTTGATTTCGATCGCGATGCGCCGCGCATCTATGCCGTGGCGCCGCCGTTCACCGAATCCGCGTGGTTCGATGTGGGCATGCACGCAACCGACCTGTCGGCGTTTCGCGCGCATGGGGGCAAGCTGATCGTGCCCCACGGTATGAGCGATCCGGTGTTTTCGGCCAACGACACGATCGCCTGGTGGAACGCGGTCAATCGCAAGGCCGGCGGCCATGCCGCCGACTTTGCGCGCGTCTTTCCGGTGCCGGGCATGAACCATTGTGCAGGCGGGCCTGCGACTGACCAGTTCGATGGCCTGGCTGCGCTCGAATCCTGGGTGATCGATCACCATGCGCCCGAGGCCATCCCCGCAAAGGCCGGGCCCGCCACGCCCTGGCCGGGCCGCGAACGCCCGTTGTGTGCCTATCCCGGGCAGGCGCGGCCTGCCGGGGCGGGGTTTGCCTGCCGCGTGGTCAAACCATCGCGCTGACAGCACACGCATCCGGTTGGAATCCGGTGCGTTCCATCCTATCCCATGGCCCGGCGCAGCGTTGCGATCGCGGCCATGGGTGGCCGTCCTGGGGGGTGTGATGGATATCGTGCTGACGACATTGGCGATGATTGCGCTGTTCTTCGGCCTGATTGCGGCGCTGGGCAGTTTCTACACGGTCAAGACGGCCGAAGCAGCGATCATCACTCGATTCGGCCAGTTTCGGCGCAGTGCCGCGCCGGGGCTGGGCTGGAAAGTGCCGTTCATCGATCGGCTGGAAGGGCGCATCAGCTTGCGCGTCAACCAGATCGCGCTGACCATGGAAACCAAGACGCACGACAACGTGTTCGTCACCATCCCGATTTCGGTGCAGACACGGGTGCGGCCCGAAAAGATCTATGAAGCCTATTACAGCCTGTCGGACCCGGTGGCGCAGATCCAGTCCTATGTCGAACAGGTCGTGCTGGGCCATGTGCCGGGCATGACGCTCGACGAAGTGTTTGCCAGCCAGTCGAGCATTGCCGCGGCGGTCAAGCAGGAACTCGATGTCGACATGGCCGCGTTCGGCTTTGAAATCGTCAACGTGCTGGTCACCGACATCGTCCCCGATCCCAAAGTGAAGGCGGCGATGAACGACATCAACGCCGCGCAGCGCGAACAAGTCGCCGCCAACGCGCGGGGTGAGGCGGAAAAGATCCTGGTGGTCAAAAAGGCCGAGGCCGAAGCCGAAAGCAAGGCCCTGCAGGGCCAGGGCATTGCCAACCAGCGCCGCGCGATCATTGAAGGGCTGTCGGGGTCGATCGAAGGGTTTCAAAAGGCGCTGGGCGAGGCCACCGCGCAGGACGTGATGCAACTGGTGCTGGTGACGCAGTATTTCGACACGCTGAAATCAATCGGCGAAAGCGACAAGACCAACACCCTGTTCCTGTCGCACACGCCAGGATCGGTACAGTCGATTTCCGAACAGATCATGCAATCCATGATCGGCGCCGACGCCGCCAAACGCTGACCGGCCGTTGCGCCGCGTTTACCACGAGTAAGGGGGTGGCGATTATGACCCGACTCGGGCGCCGCTGCGCGCGCCATGCCTGACACCACCAAGGGATCGCCCGGAACATCATGAAATCTGTCGAACGGATCGGGGTCGTCGGGCTGGGCTATGTCGGGTTGCCGCTGGCGGTTGCCTTTGCGCGCCAGTACGCCGTGGTCGGCTATGATATCGGCGCGCACCGCGTGGCAAGCTTGCGCGCGGGCCACGATTTCACCGGCGAAGTCAGCGATGCCGATCTGGCCGCATCCGCGCTGGAAATTGCCGATGATCCGGCGGCGCTGGCCGATTGCCCGGTGATCATCGTGACAGTGCCGACCCCGGTCGATGACGGGCACCGGCCTGATTTCGGCGCATTGGAGTCGGCCTGCATCACGGTTGGCGGGGTGATCCGGCCCGGTACGATCGTGGTGTTCGAATCGACCGTCTATCCCGGCGCCACCGAAGAAATCTGCGCTCCGGTGATCGAACGCGTGTCGGGCCTGGTCAGCGGGGTCGATTTCACGCTCGGTTACAGCCCCGAACGGATCAATCCGGGCGACAAGGAGCATCCGTTCGAAAAGATCGTCAAAGTCGTCGCCGGGCAAGACGCTGCAACGCTCGACACGCTGGCCGCGCTCTATGGCTCGGTGGTGACGGCGGGTGTCCATCGCGCCTCGTCGATCAAGGTCGCCGAAGCAGCCAAAGTGATCGAAAACACCCAGCGCGACATCAACATCGCGCTGATGAACGAGATTTCCAAGATCTGCGATCTGGTCGGCATTTCCACCCGCGAAGTGCTGGCGGCGGCGGGCACCAAGTGGAATTTCCTGCGGTTCTATCCGGGGCTGGTCGGCGGGCACTGCATCGGGGTCGATCCCTATTATCTGACCGCCAAGGCCGAACAGCTTGGCTATCACCCGCAAGTGATCCTGGCCGGGCGGCGGATCAACGATGGCATGGGCAGCTATATCGCGCAGCGCACCGTCAAGCTGCTGGCCGGGGGCGGCCGGGCGCTGCGTGATGCGCGGGTCGGTATTCTGGGCCTGACGTTCAAGGAAAACGTTCCCGATATCCGCAATTCCAAGGTCCATGACATCGTGCGCGAATTGCGCGAATTCGGGATTGCGCCGCTGGTTCACGACCCGCTGGCCGACACGCATGCGGCGGCGCACGAATTCGACATTGTGCTCAGTCCCCTCGATGCGTTCCGCGATCTCGATGCGGTGATCTATGCGGTCGGCCATCGCGCCTATGCCGATCTGGGCGGGGCGGCGATTGCGGCAATGGCAGTGCCCGGCGGCGTGATCATCGATGTCAAATCGTCGCTCGTGCCGGCGTCCTTGCCGCCAGGGTTGCGGTACTGGAGCCTCTGAGCGGGAATGCCACCATGGTGGCCGCGGCGCGGGCCCGCTCGCCGGTCCACACCAGCCCGGTGGCGCAGGCGTCGCGATCGAGCCGGCGATAGAAATTGCCGTTGATCTGCGTGGTTGCGATCAGCTCGCCGCGAAACCGTTCATACAGGTCGCGGTCGGGCGCGGCGCTGTCCACCTCGGACCAGAACCGGTCGAGCGAACCCTGAAACGTCAGGCCGGGCATGTCGTAGATCGCCTCGCCCATCACTTTGGTCGGGCGGCCACAGCCGATCGCGGCAAGCCCGGAGGTGCTGTTGATCACCACCACCGCGCGGCAATGCGGCAGGACCGTCGGCATGTGCTGATCATGGCAATAGACCACGCGCGCGGCGCATCCGGAGGCCCGTGCGGCGCGCGCGATGGTACGGGCATAGTCGCAATAGCCCCGGTCCAGCGGGTGATGCTTGAACACCAGCAGCGCATCGGCGGGCGCGGCGCGGCCGAACGAGGCGATGGTGTCGGCAATGAACCCGGCCACGCCCCCCACATTGGCGTGAAAATGCACCTGCGCATCGTTGTGGACCTGCAACGGAACCAGAAAGAACCGCCCCGACCAGGCCCCGGTCATCCGCGCCTGAACCCCGCGCTCGGCCAGCGCATACCAGGCCTTGCGCAGCGGCGATCGCAGCCAGGGCAGCGCCTGCAGAAACCCGATCGGGCGGTGATGGCGGTAATCGCGAAACCATGGCCGGGCCAGACTGGCGGCCAGGAAATAGACAAACCCCCACCACACCATCGGCCAGAACGACCGTGGCATCGGCCGCACCGTAGTCTGGCGCAAGGGGCAGGCGCGATAATGCGCGGGGCCCTGCCGCGACGGGCTGTTGGCATTCACCCCGTGGCGTTCGAGCGTGATGAAATCGGGCCGCAGATAGCCCTCTTCGAACACGCCGACTTCGACACCCAGACGGGTTGCCACGCGGTGTGCGGCGCGATGGACTGGACGGCAATCGCCAAACAGGAACACCATGTCGATCGATCGCGCCACGATCAGGCGCGCCAGCCAGTCGGGCCAGGCCTGCATCGTGCCGCGATAGAGCGTGGTCGGGCAGACGCTGCGCGGCGGCTGGAACAACCAGTCGCCGCCGTTGAACGCGATGGCTTCAACATGGGCGCCTGCGCGTTTCAGATCTTTCGCAAAGCGCGCGAAGAACGGTCCGACGGGGCCCTGCAGCAGCAGCACGCGAGATCCCGCAAATGCCTCGACCCCGCCCTCGATCACCCATGGCCCCCTGCTAGCGAAGTTCCGCCGGGAATTCGTTACGGGGGACGGGTAACAAACGGGCGTTTGCGCCCAAAGCGGCGACCAACCCGGTTCGGTGTCAATCGCGCCCCAACCGGCCTTTGTCGGCACAGGCAGCGCGCACCAGCACGCGCACCTTGCGTAGCTGGCGCCGCCAAAATCCGCGCATCAGCCGGTCTGGCGCGGCACTGGCGCGCAATCGGTCGCGTTCGGAGGCAATTGCCGCGATGGCGGCTTCGGCCGTGGTGAAATCGCCCGCCAGCGGGTCCCAATAGCGCGGGTAGAGCAACAACGCGGCAGCGGTCAGCGCGTCGAGCGTCAGCCGCCGTCCGCGCCGGGCCCAGGCCGGATGGTCGTGCGCGCGATCGTCGGTCAGCCCCCACCCGGCATAGAACGGCACACCCCAGGTTACCACCGGCACCCCGCGCAGCAGGGCGTCGAACCCGGCCAGCGAGGTGATCGTGTGCACTTCGTCGCTGCGCGCCAGGCAGGCGATGATCGAGGCGCGCGTTTCGACATGATCGGCCATGCGCAAGGCCGCCGCCTCGGCCAGCCGCCCGCGCCGGTTGCCGCTCATCACGTCAGGGTGCGGCTTGTAGACGACAAAGGCATCGGGGCGGGCCGCGCGCACCGCGCGCAGCAAGGCCTGGTTGGTGCGCACGGCACCTCCGCCGCACGCGATCGAGGCATCGCTTTCGACCTGGCCGGGCACCAGCACGACCGGGCGCGTGCCGCTGTCCCACTGCGCCGGGGCATCGCTTTCGACGTTGTACTTGGTCAGCCCGCGCGCAACGATCTGCGCGCGCAGCGCCGCCGCGCGGGCGGTTAGCACGGCATCGAATTGTGCCGTCGCCAACAGATGTTCCAGACCCGATGCGCGGGTCGCGTCGAAATAGATCCCGCATGCGTCGAACACCAGCGATTGCGGCACGATCAGGTCGGAGCCCAGCCCGACCGAGCGGATGAACCCGTCCTCGATCCGCACCAGCCGCGCCGCTGTGTCGGCAATCAGATGCTCCAGCCCGGCCGGCGAGGTCGCGCCCCACACCGCGATGCGGTCGCGCGGGCCGGGGCGCAGCCTGCGCGCCGCGGCGACATCGCGCACAAACCGCACCGCGTCCGCCTCGGCACGCAACAGCGGGCCCAGATTCCAGGCGCGCCAGCGGCGAAATCCGATCGCGATCAGACGCCCGGTTGCGGCCACAAGCCCTCCTGCTGCAACCAGGTTTCGACGCTTGTGAAATGATCGGGCCAACGCGGCGCGCGAAAATCCGCCATGGCGGCGCGCTGGCGCGTCCGTTCGGGACCATCGCTGCAAAAGTCTTGCACAGCCGCCAGCCAGGCCGGCCTGTCGTGCGGATCGAGCAGCAGCGGGATTGACCTGCCGATCTCGTCAAACACCGGCAGATCGCTGGCGATCACCGGGGTGCCCGCCTGCAGCGCCTCGATCACCGGCAGGCCGAACCCTTCGGCGAGCGAGGGCATCAGCAGCGCGCGCGCCCCGGCGATCAAACCGGCCAGCGTGGCATCGTCGGCGCGGCCCAGTTCGCGCACATGCGCGCGGATCACCGGATCATGATCGAGCAGCGCCAGGGCCGATCCGGCCTCCCAGCCGCGCTGGCCCACCACCACCAGCAGCGGCGTGGCCGCGCCCATGATCCGTGCCAGGTCCCGCCACAGGGTCAGCAGCAGCAGGTGGTTCTTGCGCGCCTCGATCGTCCCCACAGTGACGAACCAGGGCCGATCGAGCGGTGGCGGGGTGACTCGATCGGGCCGATCGGGACTGCCCAGCCAGGCCGCGTGCAGGCGCGGCACCGGCAGACGCTCGGCGGCGGCGAACCGGGCCAGTTCGTTACGTGTTGCGGCCGAATTGGCGATGATCGCGCTGGCCGCCAGCAAGGCATGGCGCATGCGCCGATGGTGGCGTGCGGCCTCGCCTGGACGGCACAAATCGGGGTGGGTGATCGGGATCAGGTCGTGCACCAGAAACACCGCACGCAGGCGATGGGCCGCCACCCATTGCACCAGCGCTGGATGGTTGAGCCCGGTGTGCCCGACATTGCAATAGAGCCGCCCGGCCAGATCCTCGCCACCCGACGCGCTGGCTACGATGCCCGGCACCATCGCGCAAAACCGCGCGCGAAAGCCGGGTCCTCGCTGGGCAAGCAAGCCAAACAGCCGCGCCGAACGGGCCGCAGACAGCACCCGCACGCGCCCGCGCCATTGCAGCACCGCGCGGGCGTTGTCGGCATGGCGGTCGAGCCAGGCAAGACACACCCGGTCGATCCCGGTGGGCAATCGCCCGGCCCACCGGCGCCAGACCAGGCGGCTGACATCGAGCAGCAGCTGCGGGGCGATGGTCATGCCGATCGGGCCTCCGACGCGTTCGCCGCCTCGGGCGCAATCGTTCGAAAACGGAGCATGGCATGCTACCATTATACGGGGTTTGGCTTAGCAACCTGTCCGGGTTCAAGCGGTCAGGCGCAGCGGCGTCGGGCAGGCTTTATTGGCGACCTAAGGGCATTTGCCATGAGCGTAAACCGAAACATGGCAGCGGCGACGGGGTGACCGCGGGGGGCGAATGGAGTTGCTGGCGATGAGAGCCGAAACAGACCAGATCATCAGCCTGCCCGGTGCGGTTCAGGCTGCGCCGGTCGGGGTGGCGCTGGTGGCGCCCCACCGGTTCGACATGGCCCAACAGCCCGCGCTGACTCGCGCGCAGCAGATTGCCGCAACGCTCGACGGCGCGGTCGTGCACGAAGGGTTCCGCGCCAGCGTGGCCCTGGCCGATGCCGCGCGCGACCGGGGCGACTGGGCCATGGCAGAGCTGGAATATGGCCAGGCGCTGCGCCGCTTTCCGCTGCACTGGGGTTATTGCATCCAGTTTGCGCACACGGTCAAGGAACAGGAGATGTTCGACCAGGCCGAGATCTGGTACCGCAGCGCGGTGGCGCTGGGCGCGCCTGCGGACATGGTCGATCAGCATCTGGCGTTCGTGGCACGGTTGAACGGAGCGGACTTTGAACGCGAGGGATTGCCCCGGCTCGACGTGGCGCCGATGCTGGCGCCACCGACAATTCACGACATTGGCGTGCTGGGCAAATTGCTGCGCCTGCCGGGCCTGACGGGGTGCGAGGTCGTGCTGCAACTGTTGCGTACCGCCCCGAACAATCGCGCGGTGCTGCTGCGCATGCTCGATATGCCGGGCGTCCTGCATGCCAACCGGGCGTTTTTTGCCGTGCTGGGGGCCTGACATGAGCGCGATCTGTCCTGCCGTCTCGGTCGTCGTGAACACCTACAACCGGGGGGCATGGCTCGATGACGCGCTGCGCGGGCTGGCCGGGCTCGACTATCCCGAATTCGAGGTGATCGTGGTCAATGGCCCTTCGACCGACGACAGCGCGGCGGTGATCGCGCGCTGGGGGGATGCGATCAAGGCGCTGCGCTGCGATCAGGCCAATCTGGCGGTATCGCGCAATATCGGCATTGCCGCCGCGGCGGGTGAGATCATTGCGTTTATCGATGATGATGCCGTGCCGCATCCGCAATGGTTGCGGCGGCTGGCGGCGGTCTATGCCGACCCGGCGGTTGGCGCGGTCGGGGGTTATACCGTCGACAACACCGGCACCGGCTGGCAAGTGCGCAAAGTGCTGTGTGATCGCTATGGCAATGCGCACGAAGTGACCGACTATTTTGACGAACGACCGTTGAACCAGCCGGGCACGCCGTTTTTTCCCAGCCTGCTCGGCACCAATTCGTCGTTTCGCGCCATGGCATTGCGCGCGATCGGCGGGTTCGACCACACGTTTGCCTATCTGCTCGATGAAACCGACGTGTGCCTGCGGCTGGTCGATGCGGGCTGGCATGTGCGCTATGAACCCCATGCCATGGTCTGGCACCAGTTTGCCCCCAGCCATATCCGGTCGGGCGGGCGGGTCGCGCGCACGCTCTATCCTTCGGCAGTGTCCAAGGGCTATTTCATCACGCGCCACGGCGGCACACACGACCTGGTGCAGGCGGGGCAGGCGCTCAATACCTATCGCGAGACTGTGCTGGCCGGTAACGCGCAGTGCGAAGCCAACCGGGCGATCGATGCCGACCACCGCCATTCGCTCGATCAGGATCTGATGCTGGGCCTGCGCGAAGGGCAGCGCCGGGCCATGGCCAGTGGTGACAAGCCGGGCGGCGATCTCGATCTGGTGGCACTTGGCGAACCGCCCGCGTTCGCGCGATTTGCCGCCAATCCCGGTCGCCGGATCGCGCTGGTTTCGCAAGGCTGGCCACCCGCCAACGACAACGGCATCGCCCGCTGGACCCATCTCGTGGCCCAAGGATTGCGCGCGCGCGGGCACAATGTCCACGTGCTGACATTGGCTGCCTCCGGGGCTGAGGAAACCGTCACGTTCAATGACGGCCTGTGGGTCCACCGCCTGCAGGTCGATCCCGATGCTGCAAGTGTGGGCGCCGTGGCCGAACGCTATGGCCTGCCCCACGGCAAGGCGGCCTGGGCCGAGCGGGTGTGGCGCGAGGCGCACTTCCTCAAATCGTTCGGGCTCGATCTGGTGTCGTTTCCGATATGGGATCTGGAAGGGCTGCCGCTGGTCGACGATCCCGATTTCGTGACCGTGGTCAGCCTGCACACGACTTATGCGATGGCATTGCCGTTCAAGCCCGAATGGCAGGAACGTCCCCTGCTGGCGGCGCGCCATGTCGCGCCGATCATCGCGGCGGAAACCGCGCTGCTGCAGCGCGCGCCGCATCTGCTGGCCAACAGCCGCGCGATCATCGCCGCGATTGCCGAATGTCACGGGGTCGATCCGGGTGATCGTGCGGTGGTGGTGGCGCATGGCACGCCCGATCCGCTGATCACGCGCGCCGAAGCGGCGGCGGCACGGGCACAGGCGCGGCGCGACCATGCGCCGCTGCGGGTGCTGTTTGCCGGGCGCTTCGAACCGCGCAAGGGCTTTGACATCGCCGTGCAAGTGGCGCGCGCGGTGATCGACATGCCCAATGTCGAAATGACGCTGATCGGCGGCGCTCTCGATGCGGCTTCGCGTGAGGCGATCGCGCAGGCGGGGGCAGAGGCGATCTTGTGGCACCCGCGCATCGCGTTCGGCGGGGTGCTGGATCGCGCCGCGCTCGATGATGCCTATGTCGCCGCCGATGTGGTGCTGATGCCCAGCCGGTTCGAATCGTTCGGGCTGGTCGCGATCGAGGCGATGGCTGCGGGGCGGCCGGTGCTGGCGCTCGACAGCGGCGGACTGGGCGAGATCGCGCGCGAGGCGCATGGCGCGCGCGCCTTTGCCGACACGCCCGATGTGGCGACACGCATCGCCGCCGAACTGGTGTGGCTGTCGACCGACCGCGAAGAATTGGACCGGCGCGCCGATCTGGCCCGCGCCGCCTGGGCCGCGCATTACAGCGCAGAGGCCATGGCCGAAGGCATCGAGGCCTTTTACGAACAGGTTCTGGCCACGCGGGAGACTGTGCAATGACCATCGAACCTGCCGCCTTGGGATCGGCAATCGCGCTGGTGCTGGGGCGCGATCCCGACACCGCGCTGCTGGGCGAACTCGCGCGCGTGTTGGCCCGGCAGGAGGAAGTGCTGCCCTGGCTGGTGCTGCGCCAGCATGCGTTTGACGACGATCCCGAGATCCTTGACCGGCTGCGGGCATTGGCGGCTGCGGGCAATCGGCCGTCGCGCCATCGCCCGGATGGGCCGGTGCAGTCACCCGCGGCCTATGCGCTGAAACGCGATGTCGAGGCCGCGCTGGGCGCGATGATTGCCGAGAATGTTGCCTCTGCCGATCGCGCCGATGGCCTCGGCGCGCTGTTGCACGCGCACAACCGAACGTTGCCGGGGCGGCCAGACTATGATTTTCGCCGCCGGATTGTCGAACGAGGCCCGCTTGCCGCCATCGTGCCGGAGGACGACGACGCATCCGCGGCCGAACCCGCCGCCGGGACCATACCTGCAGCCAGCCCCGATCAATCCCCTCGCGCGTAGAGATCGCCCAGATACCGATCGAGATAGCGGTCCGTCAGGTCATCGGCCTGGCGGCGCAGCTTGACCTGCGTGTCGGCGATGCGTGCGCCAAACCGGGCCAGATAGCCATCAAGAATGTCGGGATGGGCCAGCACATCCTCATACACCACGCTATAGGGCGTGATCGCGGCCCGTTCGAAAAAATCGCTCCACAGCCGGTCATGAAATGCCAGTTCGCGCGCGCAGGCATCGATCTGTTCGAACGAATAGGGGATTTCCGGTTCGTTGCCCGGTTCATAGACTTGCCAGCGGTCGCTTTGCTGGGCGCGCCAGAAACTGATTGCCTGGCGGAACGTGTCGCGTCGCCGGACATGCAGCCACCGCGCGCCGGGGAAGGCGGCGGCAAATTGCGCCGAAGCCGTGCGCGGGGCATCGATCATGCGGGCCAGATTGTTGCGCTGTGGCCACATGATCTTGGTGGGAAACTGGCCTCCGGCAAACGGGGCGATCACGCGGTCGAGATGGTCATCGATCGATGTGGCCTGCCAGACATCGTTGAAGCGTTCTTCCAGCAGCCCCGGCACCCCGTTGTGCCCCAGCAGCGCGGCCACAAACGTGCTGCCCGAACGGAACGTGCTGGTCAGCAAGGCGCACTGCGTCACGCCATGCCGGGCAAAGGCGGCGCGCAGGCGGCTTGCCGCGTGTGGAGGCACTTCGCCGGTCAATGGCTGTGATACCAGTCGGTCAGCATCTGGCCAATGCCATAGGGCATCGTCGATGCCTCGCACGTCCCGGCCCAGGTCTTGAAATTGGTCGGTGTCGTGTAATCGGGCCCCTGGTTGAGCGTCCAGGGATAGTCATAGGCCCAGCCGACCATGCCGATGCGCCGGGTCCAGGCATAGGCAAGCAAGCGCGCGAACACTTGCGGGGCATCGCCCTTGCACGCGGTGCCGGCATCGCCGGGGCGGCGCGCCAGCCCGAATTCGGTGATCATGCAGGCATGGTGCTGGCAGAAATCGCCGAAATAGCGGTCCCACCCCGCCGCCGTGTCAAACTCCAGATTGCCCGCATTGAGATAGGGATGAATGCCATAGGCCAGCCTGTGGTCAGGATCGGTCACGTCGGGCGCCTGATCGAGCCGGTGCGCCCCGTCGAGCCCTCCGACCACCACCACCTGCCGGTGGAACCCGGCGGCACGGATCGCGGCGATCACCGTCTCGTGCGCAGATTTCCAGTTTGCCCATAAGTCCGCCGGGATCTGAGGTGTGAACGTCTTGATCGGCATCGGTTCGTTCAACACTTCGAACACCAGCCCCGCGTCGTCGGCGGGCAGGGCCTGCAGCAGCGCGCGCCAGGCCGACAGCGTGCTGTCGCCGGGCAAGTCGGGTTGTTTGGGCGCACCGGCACCATTTTCCCACTGCATCGAAATCACCACCGTCAGCCCGGCCTGACGCAATGCGTTGATGGCCGAGACCACTTCGTCGCGGTATTGCGGGTCATGGATCGGGTGCTGCGGGTCCAGACCGGGCTGCGATACCGAAATCACGGCCGTATCGGCGCCATAGGCGCGGATGCGCAGCGGCAGCGCGGATGACCACAGAGCCTGCGATTCGCGCAGGTGCGGATTGATCAGCGGGCGGTCGATCACTTTGGGCGGGACCAGCCGACTGGTCAGTTTGACCCCTTTGACAATCCACGGACGCCCATCGCGCAACAACGCCCCCTTGATCAGGGTGATCTGGCCCTGATCGGCATGGGCCGGGACAGCCATCAACGCGGCAACAGCACCAATCAGCGCAAGACTTCTGCGGGCAAACGTGAACGCGATCATGGCATGTCTCCGGCTGGCGAGTGCAATGGCGGGGCGGGCGGGTCAGGCCCGCAGGTAGGTCCGATAGTCGGGCGACAGCGACCCGGCCTTGATCAGACTGTCGATCTGCGCGGAAACCTCGGCGAAATTGGCAATTGCGGTGGACAGTGGCGCGCTCTGTTTGGCCAGGCGGGGGCCGAAGTCGAACGCGGGTTCGATCGCGAAGCGTTGCGCGACTTGCATGAAACAGCCTTTGGCAAAGCTGCCGTCGGGCATGAACATATCCTCGTAGACCACCGGAATGCGCGCGCCGATCCCGGCCAGTTGGGCGGTGAAATAGGCGTCCAGCGCCTCTTCGGCGGCGATGCGCGCGGGCAGCTTGCGCAGATCGAGCCCGATCGTTGCGATGTGTCGCTCCTGACCGTGCTGCAAACGCCACTGGCCGGTCTTGCGCGCCATTTCCACCGATGTCAGCAACGACAGCTTGTTGCGGCGCAGGACATGGATCACCGTGGCACGGTGCAGGGAAAGCTTGTGGATCAGCGTGTTGACCATGGTCGGCCCGACAAACAGCGAACCGAAATTGAGCGCGCCATTGTACTTGATGTCGACCAGCAGGACTTTGTCATCCTCTGGCGGGGCAAGGCGTTGGATCGTTGCCACCAGGATATCGAACCAGCGTTCGTGCAATCCGGCCGAGGCCGTTTCGGCCAGACGCGCCCCCAGTTCGGCGTAAAATCCGCCCGGCTTCTGTTCGTGCAGCAGTTCGCCAAGATCGTGAACGCGCGGATGCGAGGCCAGTGCCGCCCGCAGCACGGTCGTGCCCGATCTTTGCCGCCCGATCACGAACAGGCACCGGTCCAGGATGTCGGTCATGACGATCGCCCCTAGACCAGCCGGCCGTAGACCGACGCGAGCTTGTCGCGATAGGCCTCGCGGCTGAACTTCGCCGCCTGCACCCGTCCGCGCGCGGCAAGCTCTGCGCGCAGATCGGCATCGGCATCCATCTTTCGCACCGCACGGGCGATCGCGCTGGTGTCATAGGGATCGACCATCAGCGCGGCCTGGGCGGCCACTTCGGGCAAGCTGGCGGTGTCGGAACAGATCACCGGCGTGCCCAGCAGCATCGCCTCGAGCACGGGCAGGCCAAACCCTTCATAGATCGACGGGAACAGGGTCGCACGCGCCCCCCGGATCAGGCTGACCAGCAGCGAAAACGGCGCATAGGGCAGGATCATCACGCGTTTGCGGGTGAATTCGTCGTTTTCGATGGTGCGGCGGAAGACGATATTTTCCTCGTTGAGCAGGCGCAGTTCCTCGTCGGATTTCCACGCCATCGCGCCCACGATCACCAGCGGGGCATCGACTTTGCTGGCAAGATAGCCCTCGATCATCCGGCCGATGTTCTTCTTGGGCTCGATCGAGCCCCAGAACAGGTAATAGCCCTTGTAATCGACGCCCACCGCGCCTTCGACTTCGCGTGCGACTTCGTCATCGGGTTTGCTGAGGAATTTTTCCGGGATATCGACCGATTGATACGTGTTGGTGATCCGTTCGGGGGCGACGCCGATCAATTCGACAATGTCGCGTTTCGAACATTCCGACACGGTGACAATATGATCGGCCACGCGCGCGATGCGCTTCATGAGCCGCAGATAGAACCGTTTGTTGTCGAGTGTGGTATAGGGCAGCTTGAGCGGCACCATGTCGTGCATGGTATAGACATTGGCCTTGCCCTTCAGCCGGATCGGCAGCGGATAGGTCCAGTGTGCGATATCGGGCGGATTATCCATGGTCAGCCGCGAAAACATCTTCCACGCGCCGAATGTCGCCTGGCTGCGGGTGAACACATTGGGCGAATTGACGATGCGGTCGTAATAGGGCAGCCGCGCGCTGAACGTGCGTGACACCACGCGCCCGCTGATCGGCACATCATAGGCATATTTGCCCAAGGGGCCCAGCAATCGGCCGCGCACGGCCTCGATCATCGCGGCGATGCGATCGCGATCGCCGTGGTTGCTGTCAAAAAAGGCGATTTCGCGCATCAGCTTGTTGCGCGAACGCGGCGCGCCATAGCCATAGAGCACTTCCACCCCATGCCCCATCGCATGCAATTCGTGCGACAGGTTGCGGGCATAAGTGGCTACCCCGGTGCCCTTTTCCAGCCCGAGATTGCGCCCGTCGATCAGGACGCGGGTCATGTCAGACCCGCCACGTGCACGACCATGAACAATACCTCTTTGGGCCGCGCCGTCGGCGCGCGCCTGAATGCGGGACTTTGCCCCGGGGATCGCGTGTGGTTGCGCCCCTGGCGAGGCGCTAGGCGGGCACTTTGGCCTTGCCGTTGACCACTTCGGCGATCACTTTGTCGAGATCGACGCGGTGGTCGCCGAAACAGCGGCTGCACGTGGTGACCGTTTCGTGCCGCCCTTCTTCCAGCACTTTGCGAATGCGCGCGCGGTGCACCCCGGTCAGCGCATCGGCCAGGCTTTCGTCGCGCAGGCTGCCGATGCCTTCCACCCGCTTGAAATCCTGACAGCAGATCAGGATCTGCCCGTCGCAATCGACAATCAGGTCTTCGACCATTTCCGCCGAGCAGCGGATCGGCTTGGGCTTGAGCGCCAGCGAATTGAACAGCGTGCGATCTTCGACGCAGCGGCTACTAAGTGGGTCGAACACCACATCGCGCGCACCGCGTTCCAGAAACCAGTTACGCATCGCCGACAATTCCTCGACATTGCGGCGACTGACCGGAACGCTGACGACGACTTTGCCGGGGAAGGCCTTCAGGATCGGTTCGTATTTTGGGTGGACCCGCTCGGCCCGGAGCGGCTGCATCAGATAATTATAGGTTTCGGGCGTCAGCGATTCGCAATGCAACGCGATCGTCGCCGCATAGCGTTCGAGTTCGCCATGCTTGGCGGCATTGAACGCGGCGCCGTTGGTGTTGATCGAAATCTTGGCATAAGGCAGCCGATCCATCATGTAGCGCGCGCGTTCCACCACAAATGGATCAATCAGCGCGTCGCCAAACAATCCGAACGAGACCTGATCGGTGATCGGCAGGCGCAGATCGGCGATCTGATCGACAATCCTGCGGAACAGCTCCATCGTCATCGGCACGCGCGGAACATGGCTGGTTTCGGTCTTGCCGGTGGGGCAATGGATGCACGATGCGTTGCACAGCCCGGTCGTGCCAAGGATGACATAACGCAGATGCGTCGGAAGGCCGGCGGGCCGATCGGCCGGTACATTGGCGATCACCTCTGCCGCCACCGGGGACCGGGCATCGTTTGCGGCGTTGCGCAGCGCTTCGAGTTCGCGCGCGGCATCGCTCAAGCCGGGCTCGCGCGCCAGGGCCTGTTCGTATTTGGCGATCGCCTCGTCGACCTGGCCAGTCAGCCAGAGCGCGCGCGCCACCTGATGCAGCGTGTCGGCAATGTCGGGGGCGATCGCCTCGGACTGGCGATAGGCCTCCAGAGCGAGGGTGATATTGCCCAGTTCCTTGTGGCAATGGCCCATCTGCACCCAGATCGCGCTCAAGCCCGGATCATGATCGAGCACTTCGCGATAGAGGTCTGCCGCGCGCGCCCATTGACGGCGATCGCGGGCATTGTCGGCCAGGTTCAGCTTGGCCAGCCACAGACCGGCCAGTTCCTGCGCGGCATCGCCCAGCGCTGGCGCCAGTTCGACCGCGCGCTGATAGGCCACGGTGGCTTCGTCCAGCCGACCCAGCGCAGACAGCACCCGGCCGATCTGGTGGTGGGTATCGGCCTTGTCGGGCGCCAGCGCCAACGCCTGGTCATAGGCTGCCAGCGCGCCGTTCAGGTCGCCCTGTTCCTTCAGCGTATGGCCCAGTTGCACCCACACGCCACTGCGTTCGGGCGACTGGCGCAAGATGCGGCGATACAAGGCTTCGGCCTGAACCCAATCGCGTTTGTCCCTCGCGGCGTCGGCCATCTTGATCAGAATGGGGGTCAAAACTCGCATCGTCAGCTCCATCCCAGGGGCGCCTCGGCCCGTCGCGCCTTCGCGACCTGAATTGGTCTGACGCGGGCCTTGCGCCAGCACAACCAAGGGTAAATCCATATCAGAGGCGAATGTCACACCCCGGCAGCAGGATCTGCGGCGGTTTCGGGCGGGGTCCAGGTCATCGTGTTTTCAAAGCTGTCCTGCGCCTCGGCAAATGTCGAAAACAGCGTGAAACGACCGCTGTCGAGAACCCCGAAGACGGTGCAGTGATCGCGCACATAGCCGACGTCGTGCGAGACGATGATCATCGATCGGTCGTGGCGTTTCTGGAAAAGTTCATATTCGCACTTTCGGGTAAAGCGGGAATCGCCGACCGACGCGGCCTCGTCGATCAAAAAGCAGTCAAATTCGATGATCATCGACAGCGCGAACGCCAGTCTGGCCCGCATACCCGACGAATAGACTTTGACCGGTTCATCGAGATAAGTGCCCAGCTCGGCAAAATCCTCGACCGCTTCGACGTTTTTTCTGTAATCCGAATTGTAGATCCGGCTGATAAAGCGGACATTGTCGCGCCCGGTCAGCGATGACTGGAACGCACCGCCGAATGCCAGCGGCCAGGATACAGACATCGTGCGATCGATTCTGCCCGAAGTGGGTTCTTCGGCTTCGCTGATCAGCCGGATCAGCGATGATTTTCCTGCCCCGTTGCGGCCAAGGATGCCGAGTTTCTGGCCGAACTGCAGTTCGAAATCGACATCGCACAGGATCTGGCGCGGGCCGGTCCGGGTGGGATAGGATTTGCACAGGCGGATGGCCCGGATCGCGCGGACAGGTTGCGCCATGGCCGTTCAGTCGACCGCGACCAGGCGGCCCTTGATCGACAGAGTGATCAGGGCAAACAACATCATCACCACCGTTACCGCTGCAACATAGCCGATGTCGTAATGCGGATTGGCGTGCTTTCCGAAATAGCCGTCGCGGATGATCTCGACGCAATTGACCATCGGCAGGTACAGCGCCAGCGGCTGCACGCTCTTGGGCAGGGCATCGACCATGTAGGCCGCGCCCGACAGCGGAAATGTCAGATAGGAAATCGGGTGCCACAGTTTCTCGACGATCTCGTTGTTGATCGCCAGGGTGCCCATCGTCAGCGCCAGCGCCGTCCCGAACAGGCCCAGCGTCACCCAGCCGAAGATGACCTTCAGCAGGTCTTCGGGTGGATCGATCATGCCCAAATTCATGAACAGCAGCGTCAGGATCATGAACGAAATACTCGCCCCGCCGAATTCGAGCAGAAGGCGGCTCAGATAGATATCCAGCAGGCGGACATTGCGGTGATAGAGCAGCGACCGGTTGGGCTCGATCGCCGAGATGCACCGGCCCGGCATATTGCGCCACAGCAGCACGGTCGAATAGCCGGTCAGCGCAAAGGCGGTGATCGGGATCGCATTGCTGTGCGATTCGCGGGTCAGCGACCACAATGCGGTTACCCCCAGCGTGAACAGCATCGGTTCGACAAACAGCCACAGAAAACCGATGTTGTGGCGGCCATAGCGGGTGAGGATCTCGCGCATCAGCAGTGCGCCGATGACCCGGCGTTGCACGGCAAAGCCATCCGCCAGCGAGGGGTTCACCCGGCGCGGGTGCGGCAGGCCGGTCATGACCGGTGTTCCCTGACCCCGGCCAGCAGCATCGTCGCCACCCCCCAGACCACCAGACTGAACACCAATGTGGTCAGGATGCCGCGCAGGCGGCGCGGCTCGGTCGCTTTGTCGGGCAAGTTGGGTTCGACCACGCGTTCGACATAGCTCGACTGGTGCTGCGCCTCGTTTTCGGCGGTTTCCAGCGAGGCCAGCGCGGCACCAAGGCGTTTGGTGGCGAAATCGGCTTCGAGCGACAGGCGTTCGTATTCCTCGCCTGCCGCCGCCAGCGATTTGCGCTTGTTGCCCGCGGCCAGGCCCGATTGTTCGGCGATACGCGTCTCGATTTCATGAATGCGCGCATCGAGCGCGGGGATCTGGTCGCTTTGCGGGGCAACTGCGGCCAACTGGCGCCGGTCGCTGCGTGCCTCGATCAGTTCGTCCTGCAATTTCGAGACGAGTTCATACTGGATCGGCGCCTGCTTTTCGGGATCGACCACACCGGCAGTGTTGCGATAGCGCGCCAGCGCGCTGCCGGCGGCGCGCGCGGCGGCCTTGGCATCGAACGCTTCGTGTGCCGAACTGGCGATCAGGTCGCGGCGTGCGCGTTCGCTCATGGCGTTGACCGTCGTTTCGGCCAGGCGCAGCAGATGTTCGTTGATTGCCCGGGCATCGGCGGCGGTATAGGCCCGCACGGTCAGCTCTGAGATCCCCGCCGTGCTGTCGGTTTCGACTTGCACGTGCGACAGGTAATACTTGTAGAGATCCTCGAAACTGCCGGTCAGGCCCAGCGGATCGAACCGGTCGAGCCATGCAATGCCCGGGCGGTCATAGGCGCGGGCATAGGCCCGGTCGCGGTTGAGCGCGGCCAGTGCATCGCGCGACAGCAGATAGCTTTGCGCCGCCGCGCTTTCGGGCGTGCCGTGGTTGAGCGCGGCGTTGTTGAGCAACAGGCCGAGCGCGGTCGGTGTCGATTTATCCTGGCTGCGCACGATGAAGCGCGATTCCGAGATGTAGATATCGGACGCCAGCACGCCGAAATAGACGATCGCCACCAGTGTGGGCAGCACCACGCAGATCAGGAACAGCGGCCGCAGCCACCACGCGCGGGCATGGGCGGGCAAATCGGCAGGGGGTGCATTCATGGCAAAATCCGTCTGTGTGGCCGGTCTGCGTGGCGACATACCCGTGCTCGCCCTCAGGCCAAACACGTGTTGCATCTGGACCCGCGCCGTTTCGGCGGCATCTGTCCATTCGTCGCCAGAATGGGTTTTTTGACAGCGCCGCGCACGGCGATCCGCCGTGGCCATGCCGCTGCCGATCGTGCGTAACGCAGCCGTAACGGATCGATAGGTTTGCCGGTGGTCGCCGACAAACCGCTATGGCGGACCCCGGCGTGGATCGGCGCCAGGATATCCATCGGCAGGTTGGGCAGACATATGAACACCGCAGACAGGCCTTGCGCGGGCATGATCCGCATCGGCGCCGTGGCGGCGCTGGCAGTGTCGATCATGCTGGCGGGTTGTGGCGAATTCGGCCGGTCGGGGCCATACCAGAAAGCGGTCACCCGCGCGGCGGGCGCGCCACTGCAGGGCAGCCCGATCACCGTGGTCGAACTGACCAGCACGGCGGCCCGCCACGTGTTCGAGGTGGACCGCACGCAGAGCTTTGCCGAAGCATTTGGCGATATCGCCCCGGTCGGCACGGTGATCGGCAATGGCGACAGCATCGACATTGCGATCTGGGAGGCGCCGCCCGCCGCGCTGTTTGGCACGATCAGCCCGCTTGGCTCGGTCAATTCCGGCGTGCAGGCGGCACGCAGTGCAGGCCTGCCCGAACAGATGGTCGACGAGACCGGGCGCGTGTTCGTGCCGTTTGTCGGCAGCCTGGTGGTGGCCGGGCGCACTCCGCGCGATGTCGAACGCGAAGTGACCGAGCGGTTGCACGGCAAGGCCAACCATCCCCAGGTGATCGTGCGGATGACACACAATGCCCTGAAGAACGTGTCGGTGCTGGGCGATGTCAGCGGCGCCGGGCGGTTCAATATCACCCCGCACGGCGAACGCGTGCTTGATGCGCTGGCCTATGCCGGGGGCACCAAACAGCCGGTGACCAAGACGGTTTTGCAGATCACGCGCGGCACCAAAGTGGCGACGATGCCGCTCGATGCGGTGATCCGCGATCCGGCGCAGAATATCCGGCTGGCGTCCGACGATGTGGTGACCGCGCTGTTTCAGCCATGGACGTTCACCGTGCTGGGGGCGACGGGCAACAATGCCGAAGTGCCGTTCGAAGCGACCGGCCTGACGCTGGCGCAGGCGCTGGGCCGGGCCGGCGGGCTGGCCGATGCCCGCGCCGACATGCGCGGGATATTCCTGTTCCGGCTGGAACGCCCGGCGGCGCTCGATCCCGCGGTGGCGGCGGGCGCCAGGGCGCTTGCCGATGGGCGCGTACCGGTGATCTATCGGCTCGACCTGAGCGATCCGGCGGCGTTCTTTGTGGCGCAGGGCTTTCGCATCCGCGACCACGACGTGATCTATGTGTCGAACGCCCCGGGCGCCGATCTGCAGAAATTTGCCCAGACCGTGGCGAACCTGGCCTATGCCGGGATCGGCATCATCAATCAGGCGAAATAGCGCGGGCGCATCGGCCCTCGCCGCGCGGCCGGACCAGCGCGATCCGGATGCCGCGCGCAGCGCCCGGCAAGCCGGAACAGGCGCCGTCGTCAAATGTCACCGGTACAGCAATTTCGGCGCGGCGCGCCGATGCCGCCCCCCTTGGCAACGAACGCGCCAATCGCGTTGGTGGAGATCCAGCAGGGCACTCCGTCGGTGGGAATCCGTACCGATGCCGTGCAGCGAAAGGACCGGTACGAGGCACACGACAGTCGAGCGGCCACGGGCCCACGGCTGCTGGAAGCGCCCTCAGAGCTGCCGTAGCAGCCATCCAAGCGGCTCCCTGAAACCTGCCGGTGGTTCATTGGCCTGTGCTACGCGAACGAATGGATGGTTTTGGGCAACTTTTCAGTGCTACCGGTGGCCGCCTCGTCCCTCGCCCCGCAGTCACGGTGACCGCAAGTTAAGCGGCCTTCTGAAGCCCCGACGCTCCGTCCCGCGCAAGGGCGCGGATGGCCGCCGATCGGGCCTTGCATCGCTCGACATAGGCATCAAGCACGGCGCTGTCAGGAAAGGCAGCGCGGCCAAAGCCCAGCGCGCTGGCGATCAACACGTCGGTGGTGGAAAACCTGTCTCCCAGCACATAGGGGCATTGCGCCAGCCGCTCTTCCAGCCGCCGCAACACAGCAGCATGATCGCGCTGTTTGGCAGGCGAGCCCGCCAGCGCGCCGGACAAGGCAGCAAACATCGCCGGTTCCATCTCGCACCCATACCACGCCAGCCAGGTGCAATAGTCGCCGCGCCGGGCATCATCGAGCGCGGGGGCGAGACCGGCGGCCGGCAGCGCATCGCCCAAATAAAGCGCAATGCCCAAGGATTCGGTGATCAGCGCATCCTTATGCTCGATAGCAGGTACGCGCCGATCGGGGTGCGGATTGGTGGGGTCGGGATGGCCCTGCCCGGTCATCGGGCGGAAAATCGAGACAGGCTGAATCGTATAGGTCGCGCCCAGTTCCTCCAGCAACCAGACGATACGCGACGAGCGGGAATTTGGAGCGTGGTAAAGCGTAATCATGAAGGCAATCCTGTCCGGTGGTTGGGGGTGACACGAGCCTTGTACGAGACCCCTGCTGACAGCATGGTGTCAGCAGGGAGACCGCCCATGCGCCGCGCCGACAGATTGTTCCAGATCATCCAGATCCTGCGCCGTTCGACCCGGCCCGTCACCGCGCAGGACATGGCCCGCGAGTTGGAGGTCTCACCGCGCACCGTCTATCGCGACATTGCCGACCTCATCGGCCAGCGCGTTCCCCTGCGCGGCGAGGCCGGGTTCGGCTATATCCTCGACGACAGTTTCGACATGCCGCCGCTGATGCTGACACCCGAGGAGATCGAGGCGGCCGTGCTGGGCGCGCAATGGGTGGCCGGGCGCGGCGACCCGGCGCTGGCTGCCGCCGCGCGCGATCTGATTGCCAAGATCACCTCGGTGGTGCCCGAAAGGCTGCGGCCCTTCATCGTCCATTCCGCCACGGGCACGCCGCCCGGGCGAGTTCCGGCACCCGACGGGATCGATCTGGCCCGCACCCGGACGTGGATCCATGAAGGGCGCAAGCTGGCGATCACCTATCGGGACGAGGGCGGCAAGGTCAGCGATCGGGTCATCTGGCCGGTGCTGATCGGTTATTTCGAGACGGCGCAGATGTTGGCCGCCTGGTGCGAAACACGCCAGGACTTCCGCCATTTCCGCACCGACCGCATCGTGGAGGCCCGATTTCTCGACGAGCGCCACGGTCAGAGAGTGGGTGAGCTGAAGCTGCGCTGGAGGCGCAGTCAGCCGCGCCAAGGGAGGCCGCAGCCGGTTGACTGATGTCGCCTTGTTAGCCGTCATTCCCGGCCCCATACCGTATCGTCGAAAGCGGTCGTAGATTCATCGCCTGCCGATGGCGGCAAACGGGCCGGTTGCGGAATGGCTGGTTTCGGTCAGCCTTGTAGAGCTAACCGCCCTTCCCGAAGCGCGACTAATGGGTATACTGGCCCCGAAATTCCTGGCCCCGGAATTCAAAACGCATGGTTCGATTTGGCCGCAAAAGCTGCGGTGGCTGCTGTGTGGAGAGTTGATGGACACGGACCGAGGTGATTCATGAAAAATATTGCCATTACCTTTGAAAAGTTAGAGCTCATACAGGAGGGCAATCAGGGATTTATCGCGCGCATATTCTGGCCTGGAGTGCTTTTTGCGAACACTATATCTGTAATATTAATTTTCAGCATTGCATTATCATTGATCTATGGATATCATGTGAAGCTTGAATCTGAAGATAGTTTGCTAAATTTTGTTCGACTTTATCGAATATTATTTGGTGTTATCGCAATTTTGGCATTTACTCATTTATATCTTTATCCAGCAGCCGCGATCTGTTTTAAAAAGTCCGATAAAATATTAATATCTGATTCAATTGTAGATGTATTCGGAAATTATATTCAAAGAAGTTCTATCGAATCTATTAATTTAAAAGTCAATTTTGCCGGTATAGGAGTGCTTTTATTTAATTTAAATAATGGACAAGTCGTGAAACAAAATTTGGCATCTTGTCGAGGGCTTAGCTCGTCTAAATTATGATCACGTCTGCGGTTGATGATCACTGGTTATCGAAATTCCGGCGAAAAACTTTGAGTTTATACGTATAATTGCCCGGGGTCACAGCAATTAAGTGAAGTTCGCATCAAAATAGGACGAGCCTGGCGCGACAAAGTCCACAGAATCAATTATTTGGCACTGACGCGCCTGCGTAAGTGTCTGACTCGCAAGTCCGTTCAAGTATGTTAACCTTTTGAAATTCGACGAGTTAGCATTCGGATTGAAGCTATGGTGGCCCAAGCCGCTGAGCTTTCGATGGACTGCTCCCAGTCCTTTGCGAGCCGACGGCATCGACCGAGCCATGCGAATGTGCGTTCCACGACCCATCGCCTTGGGAGCACTTCGAAACCTTGCGCCTTGTCGGATCGCTTGATGGTTTCGAGGGTCCAGTCGCCGTTACCCCGCAATAATTCCGGGGCCAGAATAATTCCGGGGCCAGAGAATAATTCCGGGGCCAGAGAATAATTCCGGGGCCAGAGAATAATTCCGGGGCCAGTATACGGAATAGATGCTTGTGTCCGCTGTTGGGCTGCACCCACATGCCGGCAAGCGGCCGGAATTAGGGCGCATAGCTGATATGCCGGTACGCTGCCCGGAAGGTCGGCGATCCCGATTGGCGTTCCTGATAGGAGACTAACCGCTCATTCCCTCAAACCAGCCGCTCAATCACAGCGCACTTTGCTCACGCCCCCTGTGATGCGCCCGGCAGGTTTTGGCGCAGGGCGGCGCGGTCGGCGGGGATTATGCGGCGGATCAGGATGAAGGCGCGGTCGCGCAGGGCGCGGGCGGGGGCGAGGATGGTGTTGTCCCAGATTTTTTCCAGCCAGCCGGGGTTGTCGACGCCGGTCAGCACCTGGGCGGGAAAGGCGGCTTCGCCGGGTTTGTCGATCACTTTGCCGCGTACCCGGTTTGACACGTTGTTGCCGTGCACCACTTGCAGCCAGCCGGGGCCGCCTGCCAGTTGAACCAGCCGCATTTGCAGGGGCAGATCGTTGTGGCGGGTGGTCATGGTGGTGCGAAACAGCGGGGTGTCGGCTTCTACCATGTTGGTGAAGGCGCAACTGGGGTGGTAATGCAGGAACAGCCGCCGCCCGGTGCGCACCAGGCCCCAGGGTGCGTTCACCGCAAAGGTTTCGCCGCGCCATTCGCGCAAGGCGGCATCCTGCACCCGCGCGATATAGTCTGCCGCGACGCCGTCGTCGTTGTCGATGTTCGATGTCAGGATCAACCGGTCGGGCACCGGTGCGCCGATGGCGTCGCGCACCATGCGGGCCCAGCCGGCCGCATCGAACTGGCCCAGATACAGCGGCGTGAACGGGCGCACCTGTTGGCATTGGGCGATGCGTTCGCGCGCCCAGCCGGGCGTGCCTTCGTCAAACAGCACCAGCCAGATGAAATCCTGCTGCGTCTGCGCCGCGATCGTCGGCAGGCAATAGCGTTCGAACAAGTCGAACCGCCCCTCCAGCCAGCCGGGCGCCATGCGATAGGCATATTCGCGGCCAAACGTGATCAGGCTGAACCGGGTAATCACCACCTGAACAAGGCTGGGCATCGACACTCGCACCTTTGTCAGTCGCCCCGTGCCGGGCCAACGCGGTGTCTGGCAGTATCAAGATCGGCCCCGCCATGGCAACCCGAAACCGGGTGCGAAACCTATCCGTGTGCGGTGTGGGCCAGACGCAACAGACGTTCGACCAGCGCGTCGATTTCATCCAGCGGCACCGCGTTGGGGCCATCGGACAGCGCGTTGGCAGGGTCGGGGTGGGTTTCCATGAACAGGCCGCCCACACCCACCGCGACCGCCGCGCGCGCCAGCGGGGCGACATATTCGCGCTGCCCGCCCGAAGATCCGCCCATGCTGCCGGGCAATTGCACCGAATGGGTGGCATCGAACACCACCGGGCACCCGGTCGCGCGCATGTCGACCAGCGAACGCATGTCGACCACCAGATTGTGATAGCCAAAGCTGGTGCCGCGCTCGCACACCAGAAAGCGATCTTCGCCAAGCCCTGCCGCGCGCGCGGCGGCGCGCGCCTTGGCGATCACCTGGGTCATGTCGCCAGGCGCCATGAACTGCGCCTTCTTGATGTTGACCGGGCGCCCGCTGGCGGCGGCGGCGGCGATCAGATCGGTCTGGCGGGCCAGGAACGCCGGGGTCTGCAACACATCGACCACTTCGGCCACGGTGGCGACATGCGCGACATCGTGAATATCGGTCAGCACGGGAAGGCCGGTGCGGTCGCGCACTTTGGCCAGCACGGCCAGCCCTTCGTGCAGTCCGATCCCGCGAAAGCTGGTGTGCGCGCTGCGGTTGGCCTTGTCGAAACTGGCCTTGAACACCACGGGGATGGCCAGTCTGCGCGACAGGTGGGCCAGATGGTCGGCCACCGTCAGGCACAAGTCTTCGCTTTCGATCACGCAAGGCCCGGCGATCAGGAACGGGCGCGCCATGGTGCCCACAGTGTGGCCGACAAAATCCATCAATCGATCCCGAGTTCGGCCAGCACGCGCTCGATCAGCGGCACGTCGGCGGGGTTGTTGCATTCGATTGCATCCCACGCCGGGGCGGGGCACAGCGCGACGCCGATCGGCAGGCCGATCGCGCCGAACCGCAACTGTTCGAGCCCTTCCAGGTCTTCCAGCAGGGCCGGGGCCGCCGCGCGATAGGCGCGCAAGGCCTGCGGGCGATAGGCATAGACCCCCATGTGCAGATGAACGTGGTGCGCCTGCGCCATCAACCGCGCCGGCGCGATATGGGGGATGATGCGTTTGGAAAAATACAGCGCGCGGCCCTGCGCATCGAACACCACGGTGGTGCCGCCGACGCGGCCCGCCTGCTGATCGCGGACCAGCGCGGCCATCACGCCGGGCGTGCAGGGGGTGGCGGGGGTGGCCACGGGCAGCGCGTCATCCTGATCGATCCGTTCGATCAGGCGGGTGATCACGTGCCGGGGGGTCAGCGGGGCATCGCCTTGCAGGTTGATCACCAGATCGGGGTCCTGGTCCAGACTGTCGAGCACGGCGGCGCAGCGTTCGGTGCCGTTGCGGCAGGCGCCGGGCGTCATCACCACGTCGGCGCCAAACCCGCGCGCAGCATCGGCAATCGCTTCATCGTCGGTCGCCACCAGCACGCGGGCAATCCCCGGCACGCTGCGCGCGGTGCGCCAGGTGCGTTCGATCAGCGGCCGCGCATCGCCGCCCGCGCCGCGCAACGGCGCCAGTGGCTTGCCGGGAAAGCGGGTCGAGCCGTGGCGCGCGGGGATCACGATGATCCGTTGCGGATATATGTCGCCGGTCATCGGCGGGCCTGCGACAGGGCGGTGGCGCAGGGCGGTTCGTCGGCATCGGCGGGCGTGTCGCACCGCGCCAGATCGTGGATATGCAGCACGCCCACCGGGCGGTGCCGATCATCGCGGGCCACCACGAACAGCGCGGTGATTCGTGCCTCGGCCAGCAGAAGGCGCGCATCGCCGCTCAGCGTGCCGACCGGCACGGTGCGCGGATCGCGGGTCATCACGTCTTGCGCGCAGGCCTGGCCCAACCGGTCGATATGGCGGCGCAGATCGCCATCGGTGATCACCCCGGCCAGCCGGCCGGCGTGATCGACCACGCCTGCGATTCCCAGGCTCTTTTCGGTCATCACCCCCAGCACGTCGCGCATCGGCATGGCCAGCGGCACCAGCGGCAGCCGTGTGCCACCATGCATCACTTCTTCAACCGGCGTCAGCCGCGCGCCGATCGCGCCGCCGGGGTGCAGCATGCGGATGCCTTCGCGCGAAATGCCGCGCTGGCCCATCACCGTTACCGCCAGCGCATCGCCCAGCGCGATCATCATCGTGGTCGAAGTGGTCGGCGCGATATTGACCGGGCAGGCCTCGCGCGCATCGGGCAGCACCAGCGCGACATCGGCCCCTTTCGCCACTGGCGCCTGCGCGCGACCCGACATGCCGATGATGCGGCAGCCGAGCGCGCGGGCATGGCGCATGATCGGGCGCACTTCGGGGGTCGATCCCGAATTCGACAGCACCAGCAGCACATCGCCCGGCACCACCATGCCCAGATCGCCATGCGCCGCCTCTGCCGGGTGGAGAAACAACGCGGGCGTGCCGGTGGCCGCCAGGGTAGCGGCGATCTTGCGCGCGACATGGCCCGATTTGCCCATGCCGGTGGCCACCACCCGGCCCCGTGCCGCCAGGATCAGGCGCACCGCATCGGCAAATCTGTCATCAATCGCATCGGCCAGCCGTTGCAGCGCGTCGGCCTCGGTGCGGATCACCTGTTGGCCGCGCGTTACGAAATCGCGCGTCACAAAATCGCGCGTCCCAAAATCGCTCGTCACAAAATCGGTCGTGACGCCCTGGCGCGGCTGGCCGGTGGTGTGGAGCATCAAAGCCATTTTCCTGTTCCAGACGGAGCGCGCGCGCCGTGCAAGTCCCCCCGTAATCCTACCGAGTGGGCGGCAGGATTGCGTTTGCCCCGGCACTTTATCAGCGGCGGGTCGCGCATCATCCGAAACAGGCCCCATTTCCGATTGGTATGGGGCGCCGTGGTTTGTCGGCCCGCCGTGCTTGCGCTATGGCCTGGGCCGTGGCGCGCCGATCGCTTGCGGTTCGGGCGATGCCAGGGGAGAGCCTGCCGCCGTGCAATTGCGCCACTTGCGATATTTTGTGACCTTGGCCCGCATGCGCCATTTCGCGCGCGCGGCAGAGGCCTGCGGGGTGTCGCAGCCCACGCTGTCATCGGGGCTGGTCGCGCTGGAACAGGAATTCGGCCGCCGCCTGATCGATCGCGACCGCCGCTTTGTCGGCCTGACCCCGCATGGCGAGGCGATGCTGCCCTGGGCGCAGCAGATTCTGGGCGCGATGGGGGCAATGACGGCGGCGGTGGCGGAAACCCCGCTCGAAGGGCCGTTTACGCTGGCCGCAATTCCCGCCGCGCTGCCGCTGGTCGGGCGGTTTGGCGCGGCCTTGCTGGCGGCCAATCCCGATCTGGTGCTGTCGGTGCGATCAAGCACTTCGCGCGCGATCGAGCAGGCGCTGTCGGCGCTCGAAATCGATGCGGCGATCACTTATCTTGATCCCGAGCCGCCCGCCGGCATGAAGGGGGTGCCGCTGGCCACCGAAGACTACCTGTTTCTAACCCGGCGCGGCAGCCGGTTCGACGATCTGAACGCGATCACCTGGGACGATGCGGTGGCGCAGGATCTGTGCCTGCTCGACGAGACGATGCTCTATCGCCGCATGCTCGATCGCACGCTGGCCGCGCGCGGCCATGTGGTGCGGCCACGCGCCACGGCAGACAGCCATGTCGCGCTGTTTGCGCTGGTCGCTTCGGGTGCGTTTTGTGCCATTGTGCCCGACAGTTATGCGCATCTGCTGGCGGGGCTGGAATGGGCGCGGTTCCTGCCGCTCGATCCGCCCGAGGCGGTGCGGCGGGTCGGGCTGCTGGTGCTCGATCGCGATCCGGCACTGCCGCGTGCGCGCGCGGCGCTGGCTGCTGCGCGCGCTTTTATGATAGATGGTATCTATCAACCTTTGCCCCTTTCGATTTGACCCGAGTGGGTAGATCGTCGATGTTGCAAACCATGGCTATAAACCGCACCATGACCACGACCTCCGCCGCAATCGATGCCGAGATCGACCGCATTCTGGCCGCGCATGCGGGCCGCGAAGGCCCCTTGCTGCCGATTCTGCACGATATTCAGGCTGCACTGGGCTACGTGCCCGAAGGGGCCATCCCGGCAATTGCCGAGGCGCTGAATATCAGCCGCGCCGAAGTGCACGGGGTGATCAGTTTCTACCACGATTTCCACACGGCCCCGGCCACCCGCCCGGTGATCAAGCTGTGCCGCGCCGAAAGCTGCCAGGCCCGCGGGGTCGAGGCGCTGGCGGCGGGGCTGGTGGACGAGACACGCGTGAGCATAGAAACGGTCTATTGCCTGGGGCTGTGCAGTGTCGGGCCCAATGCGATGATCGGCGAAACGCTGCACGCGCGGCTCGATACGGCCAAACTGTCGGCGCTGGTGGAGCAAGTGGCATGAGCGTGACGGTACGGATCAGCGACGACGCGCTGGCACTGGCCTGTGGTGCAGACGCCGTCGCCGCCGCCTTTGCGCAGGCCGGGTGCACCGTCGAACGGGTGTCGAGCTGGGGCATGCACTGGCTCGAACCGCTGGCCGAAATCGACGGGCAGGGGTTTGGCCCGCTGACCCCGGCGGACGTGGCGGCGGTGCTCGCCGGCACCAGCGCGCTGGGCATCGGACGGATCGAGGCGCATCCGTTCATCGCGCGCCAACAGCGGTTTACCTTTGTGCGTGCCGGCAAGACCCGTCCGCTCAGCCTCGACGACTATGCCGCGACCGGCGGCTGGGCCGGGCTGGCCCGCGCGCGCGATCTGGGCGGCGAGGCGACGATTGCCGAAGTGACCCAGTCGGGCCTGCGCGGGCGCGGCGGGGCAGGCTTTCCCGCCGGGATCAAGTGGACCACCGTGGCCAAGGCCGCCGACCCGCGCAAATATATCGTGTGCAATGCCGATGAAGGCGACAGCGCGACGTTTGCCGACCGCATGGTGATGGAGGGCGATCCCTTCATGCTGATCGAAGGCATGGCGATCGCCGGGCTCGCAGTCGGCGCGCAGCAGGGTTATGTCTATATCCGCAGCGAATATCCCCATGCGATCGCCAAGATGCAGGCGGCGGCGCGGCTGGCGGCGGCGATCATTGCACCGTTCAGCGTTGAAGTGCGCGTGGGTGCGGGGGCCTATGTCTGCGGCGAGGAAACCTCGTTGCTCAACAGCCTGGAGGGCAAGCGCGGCGAAGTGCGCGCCAAACCGCCGCTGCCCGCGCTCGAAGGGCTGTTCGGCAAGCCGACGGTGGTCAACAATGTGCTGACGCTGGCGGCGGTGCCGTGGATTCTGGCGCATGGCGCATCGCGCTATGCCGCGGTCGGGTTTGGCCGGTCGCGCGGCACGATGCCGATCCAGATTGCGGGCAATGTGCGCCATGGCGGGCTGTTCGAGGTGGGCTTTGGCATTACCCTGGGCGAGCTGGTGATGGATATCGGCGGCGGCACCGCCAGCGGGCGCCCGGTCCGCGCGGTGCAGGTGGGCGGGCCGCTGGGCGCCTATCACACGCCCGAAGAATTCCATCTGGCGTTCGATTATGAAACGTTCGCCGCCGCCGACGGGTTGATCGGCCATGCCGGGCTGAGCGTGTTTGACGACACCGCCGACATGAGCGCGCTGGCGCGTTTCGCGATGTCGTTCTGCGCGGCGGAAAGCTGTGGCAAATGCACCCCGTGCCGGATCGGTTCGACGCGTGGGGTCGAAGTGCTCGACCGCATTCGCGCGCGCAGCGGGCGGCAGGTCGACGCGGTCGAAACGCTGCCGCAGATGCACAATGCGCGCAAGGCGGCGCGCTCGCTGACCGATGACATCGGCCTGCTCGAAGACTTGTGCGAAACGATGAAGTTCGGCTCGCTGTGCGCGCTGGGCGGGTTCACACCTTATCCGGTGCTGTCGGCCTTGCGCAATTTTCCCGAGGATTTCGGCCTGCCCGCGCCTGCGCAAGAGGCGGCGGAGTGATGCGCGTGCTGGGCGTTGTGCTGGCCGGTGGCCGCTCGCGTCGGTTCGGCAGCGACAAGGCGCTGGCCGAACTGGGCGGGCACACGTTGCTCGATCGCGCGGTGGCCACATTGGCGGCCCAGTGCGAGGCGGTGGTGGTGGCAGGGCGCGCGGAGGCACCGGCGTCGGTGGTGGCGGATCGTCCGCAGGCCGCTTTGGGCCCGCTCGGCGGGCTCAACGGCGCGCTTCACCATGCCGCCGCGCACGGGTTTGACGCGGTGCTGTCGATCCCGGTCGATGGCTTTGCCTTGCCGCCCGACCTGATCGGCGAACTGTCGCCCGCGCCTGCCATTGCGGGTGATGCGCCGGTAATCGGGCTGTGGCCTGTCGCCGTGCGCGATGCACTCGATGCGTTTCTGGCACAGGACGAGGTTCATGCCGTGCGCGCCTTTGCCGCACAGATCGGCGCGCGCGCGGTTACTTTGTCGCGCATGCCAGCCAATATCAACACTCCGGCGGATTTTGCCGCCCTGAAGGACAATGCCCATGGGCTATGAACCCCAGGCCGATTTCGGCACCCCCGCAGTTCACAGCGATACCACCGTCAGCTTGTCGATCGACGGGCGCGCGGTCAGCGTTCCGGCCGGCACCACCGTCATGCGCGCGGCGGCGCTGTCGGGCGGGGCGATCCCCAAATTGTGCGCCAGCGACAATCTCAAACAGTTCGGTTCATGCCGCCTGTGTCTGGTCGAGATCGACGGCATGCGCGGCACGCCCGCATCGTGCACCACGCTGGTGAATGAGGGCATGGTGGTGCACACCGAAACCGCCCGGCTGCAAAAGCTGCGCCGGGGGGTGATGGAACTGTATATTTCCGACCACCCGCTCGATTGCCTGACCTGCAGCGCCAACAACGATTGCGAATTGCAGGACATGGCCGCCAATGTCGGCCTGCGCGACGTGCGCTATGGCTATGACGGCGCCAACCATCTGGGCGAGGTGGCGGATACCTCGAACCCCTATTTCGATTTCGACCCGTCCAAATGCATTGCCTGTTCGCGCTGTGTGCGCGCCTGCGAGGAAGTGCAGGGGACTTTTGCGCTGACCATCGAGGGGCGCGGGTTTGGCTCGAAAGTCAGCGCGGGCGTGGCCAGCGACAATTTCATGAGTTCCGAATGCGTATCGTGCGGCGCCTGTGTGCAGGCCTGCCCGACCGCGACGCTGAACGAAAAGGCGGTCAAGGAGATCGGCAAGCCCGAACGGTCGGTGGTGACCACGTGCGCCTATTGCGGCGTTGGCTGCACCTTCCGCGCCGAAATGCGCGGCGAACAGGTGGTGCGCATGGTGCCGTGGAAGGACGGCAAGGCCAATCGCGGGCACAGTTGCGTCAAGGGCCGGTTCGCCTGGGGCTATGCGCGCCATCAGGACCGCATGACCAAACCGATGATCCGCGCGCATGTGACCGACCCCTGGCGCGAAGTGAGCTGGGAAGAGGCGCTGGGCCACGCGGCCAGCGAATTCAAGCGGATCGCCGCCAAATACGGCAACAACGCGCTGGGCGGCATCGTGTCGAGCCGCTGCACCAACGAGGAAGGTTTCCTCGTGCAGAAACTGGTGCGCGCAGGGTTTGGCACCAACAATGTCGATACCTGCGCGCGGGTGTGCCATTCGCCCACCGGGTATGGGCTGAAGAACACCTTTGGCACCTCTGCCGGCACGCAGGATTTCGACAGTGTCGAAGACAGCGACGTGATGCTGGTGATCGGCGCCAACCCCACCGACGGGCACCCGGTGTTTGCCAGCCGCATGAAAAAGCGGCTGCGGCAGGGGGCAAAGCTGATCGTGATCGATCCGCGCCGCACCGATATCGTGCGTTCGCCGCATATCGAGGCCGACTATCACTTGCCGTTGCGCCCCGGCACCAATGTCGCGGTGTTGACCGCGATGGCGCATGTGATCGTGACCGAAGGGCTGGTCGATGAAGCGTTCGTGCGCGAACGGTGCGACATGGATGAATTCGGCGACTGGGTGGAATTCGTGTCCGACCCGCGACACAGCCCCGAATTCCTGGCGCCGGTGATCGGCGTGGAGGCCGAACTGGTGCGCGGCGCGGCGCGGTTGTTTGCCACCGGCGGCAATGGCGCGATCTATTACGGGCTGGGCGTGACCGAACACAGCCAGGGTTCGTCGACAGTGATGGCGATTGCCAACCTGGCGATGGCGACGGGCAATATCGGGCGGCGCGGCGTGGGCGTGAACCCGCTGCGCGGGCAGAACAATGTGCAGGGCGCCTGCGACATGGGCTCGTTCCCGCATGAATTGTCGGGCTATCGCCACGTCTCCGACCCAGACGCGCGCGCGCTGTTCGAGGCCGAATGGGGCGTGCGGATCGATCCCGAACCGGGTCTGCGCATTCCCAACATGCTCGATGCGGCGGTCGATGGCCTGTTCAAGGGGCTCTATATCCAGGGCGAGGACATCGTGCAGTCCGACCCCGACACCAAACATGTCGTGGCCGGGCTGGAAGCGATGGAATGCGTGATCGTGCAGGATATCTTCCTGAACGAAACCGCCAACTATGCGCATATCTTCCTGCCCGGATCGACGTTCCTGGAAAAGAACGGCACCTTCACCAACGCCGAACGCCGCATCCAGCCGGTGCGCAAGGTGATGGAACCGCTGAACGGATACGAAGACTGGGAAGTCACCCAGTTGCTGGCGCGGGCGCTGGGGCTGGACTGGAACTATGCCCATCCGTCGCAGATCATGGATGAAATCGCCCGGCTTACGCCGACGTTTGCAGGCGTCAGTTTTGACCGACTGGACCGGGAAGGCTCGCTGCAATGGCCGGTCAACGCCGCGTTCCCCGATGGCGCGCCGATCATGCATGTCGATGGCTTTGTGCGCGGCAAGGGCAAATTCGTGGTGACCGAATATATCCCGACCGACGAACGCACCGGGCCGCGATACCCGCTGCTGCTGACGACCGGGCGCATCCTGTCGCAATACAACGTCGGCGCGCAGACCCGGCGCACCGAAAACACCGCATGGCATCCCGAAGACTTGCTCGAAATCCACCCGTCGGATGCCGACAACCGGGGCATCCGCAGCGGCGACTGGGTGCGGCTGGCCAGCCGCGCGGGCGAGACCACCTTGCGCGCGACGGTGACCGACCGGGTGGCGCCGGGCGTGGTCTATACCACGTTCCACCACCCCACCACCCAGGCCAACGTGATCACCACCGACAATTCCGACTGGGCCACCAATTGCCCCGAATACAAAGTGACGGCGGTGCAGATCACCCCCTCGAACGGGCCGAGCCAGTGGCAGCTTGACTATGAAGCGCAGGCCGGTCTGTCGCGGCGCATCGCTGTCGAGGCGGCGGAATGACCGGCGTGGCCCACCATGTCGACACCACCGCCAAGCTGGTGACGATGATCAACCAGATCGCGCGCAACCTGGTTCATGACAAGGACCAGGTCGCCGCGGTGGCCGACCATGTCCACGCGTTCTGGTCGATGCGCATGCAGGAACAGTTGCTGGCGCATGGGCCCGACGGGCTCGATGCGGTGGCGATCGCCGCGCTCGAACGGCTGGCGCTGGGGGCATCTTCGCCCAATCGCAACCGCGCTGCGGATGTGCTGGACAATGGTTGCGATGCCGGTTGACGGCGCACGCGAAAGCCCGGTCACCGAATATTTTGCCAATGGCGCCGATCCGCGCGCGCTGACCCGCGCGCTGGTCGAGGAAGCGCCGGTGGCGATCGAGATAAACGGCATCGGCTATGCCGTGATGATGGCGACCCCCGCCGATCTGACCGACTATGCGCTGGGGTTCTGCCTGTCCGAACAACTGATCGGGCGGGCCGGCGAATTTGTTGCCGCCGATGCCTTTGCGGTGCCCGACGGCGGCTGGATGCTGCGGGTTACGCTCGACGCGCCTGCTGCCGGGCCACTGATCGAGCGCGCGCGCCTGCGGCTGGCCGAGGGTAGTTGCGGTCTGTGCGGGATCGAAAGCCTGGAACAAGTGCTGCGCCCGCTGGTCCCGGTGTCGGCGCGGCTGGATGTGGCCAAGGCGGCGGTGTTCCGCGCGGTGGCGGCGCTGGGCGATCATCAGACGCTGGGGCGCATCACCCGCGCTGCGCATGCGGCGGCGTTCTGCGATCCCGATGGCACCATCCGCATGGTGCGCGAAGATGTCGGGCGACACAATGCGTTCGACAAGCTGATCGGGGCGTTGGCCCGTGCCGGGATTGACCCGGCCACCGGGTTTGTCGTGCTGACCGCGCGCTGCAGTTTCGAACTGGTGCAAAAGGCGGTGATCGCCAATGTGCCGGTGCTGGCGACGATTTCGGCGGCTTCGACGATGGCGGTTGATCAGGCGCGCGCCCACGGCCTGACGCTGTTGAGCCTGGCGCGCGAGGACAGCCTGCTCGAAACCTGATAGTACTGCGGCCATGGCCCGTTCGTTGCCCACCCGGTTTGCCGATGCGCCCGCCTTGCCAGGGCGGGTGCGCGGGGCGCTGCTGGTGCTGATCGTGCTGGCGCATGTGGTGCTTGGCATCGCGTTGGTGCGGGCCTTTGGCGGGGTGCAGGCGCTGGTTGGCGACGCGCAACGGCTCCCGGTGCTGACGGCCACGGTGACCCCCGAAAAGACGCCGCCACCACCGCCCGCCCCGGCCACCCACAGCCATCAGCGCGAGGGCGCCAGCGGCACAGCGGGGCTGCGCGCGCAGGCCGATCAGATCGTGGCGCCGCCCGCGCGCCTGCCGATGGCGGAACCGCCCGCCGCGCCGGTCGCGGGGGTCGGCAGCGATGTGCGTTCGGGCGCGAGCACCGGCGGCGAAGGCACCGGCGGCGCCAGCAGCGGCGCGGGCACGGGCAGTGGCGGCACGGGCAACGGCGGCGGCGGGCGCTATGTGGCGACCAAACCGGTCAAGATCGCGGGCGATCTGGCCGAGAGCGACTATGCCGTGGCGGGCCGCGCCAAACGGCTTGGCACGGCGGTGATCGTCGTGCTGACCGTGGGCACCGATGGCCATGTTTCCGCCTGCCGCGTGCACCAGCCCAGCGGCGATCCCGATGCCGATGCGGTAACCTGCACGCTGGCCCGCGCCCGCTTCCGCTTTCACCCCGCGCTCGATCAGAACGGCGATCCGATCGAGGCCAGCTATGGTTGGCGGCAATCGTTTTTCTGGAAGTAGCGCGTGGCGTCTGTCATGACAGCCGCATGATCGCACAGACCATCCAGCTATCGCTCGCGCCGGTTTTCGTGCTGGTCGCGATCGGCAATATCATGAACATCCTGACCACCCGGCTTGGCCGGATTGTCGATCGTTCGCGCAGCCTGCAAGTGCTCCATGCCAAGACCAAGGGGCTCGAACACGACGTGGTGGTGATCGAGATGCGCTATGTCGACCGGCGCATCGCGCTGATCGGCAATGCCTTGCTGGTGCTGGTGCTCAGCGGGATCGGCATCGGGATTACCGTGGGCATGCTGTTTCTGGGCGAATTGCTGGGCGTGGAACTGCGCACCGCGACCCAGGTCAGTTTTTTTGCGGCGATCAGCCTTTTGATGGTCGCGCTGGTCTATCTGCTGCTCGAAACCCGGCTGGTCGCATCGACCTTGCGGTTGCCGCCCGAACTGCTCGAATTGCATCGCAAGGATTTGTAACCGGAATAGGTCTTTCTCCTGATGTCGTGCGCGGGGCGCCGGCCTATCCTTGGCCCGATCGATCGGGAAAAGGGCCGCGCAGGGGCATGCAAGTGGGAGTGGCGTTTGCATGGGGCGGGGCAGATGGCCTGACCGTGGCCCGCGCCAACCGTGCGGCGTGGCATCTGCTCGAAGTGCTTGGTCATGGCATCGCGGACGCGCGGCTGGTGCTTGTCGACACCCATGCCGATGCCGATGCCGGTGCCGGGCAGATTGCTGGGTTTGACGTGGTGCTGCCCGCCATGGCCGCGCGGATGTGCGATCTGGTGATTGCGGTGGAAACCGACATGCCGCTGGCGGCGATTGCCGCCTTGCGCGCGCGGGGCGGACGCTATGTGCTGTTCCTGCCCGAAAATCCTTATGCGCGGTGGGTCGACGAGGCGCTGTTTGCGCCTGCAACACCGTTTGGCCCGGTGCAGTGCCATGATGCGGTGTGGACGTGTGACACCTTCGGCGATCAGGCCCGCCTGCTCCACACGCTCTATCGCTGCCCGGTCGCGCTGGTGCCGCCGGTCTGGTCCGCCTCGGTGATCGGCTGGCACGACCGGGTGCATGGCACGGCGTTTGCATTGCCCTATGCGCCGCGTGCGGGGGGCATGTTGCGCTGCGTGATCGATGCGCCCAACACCTCGCCGCGTGCGATGGGGGTCTTGCCGCTGCTGGCGATCGAGCGGTTCCACCGCGAACGGCGCGGCGCGGTTGCGCGGGTGGAATTTCGCCACGGGCGCGCGTTGGTCGGGCATGTGGCATTCGAACATCTGGCCGGCGGGCTCGATGTGCATCGCCAGGGGTTGTTGACGATCTGGGCCGATCAGGATCTGTATGCCTTTCTGCCGGTCAAGGCGGATGTGGTGGTGACGCACAGCCTTGACGGTACGCTGCGCCATGAATTGCTCGACACGCTGTTCGGCGGCTATCCCCTGGTCCACAATCTGCCCGCGCTGTACGATAGCGGGCACTTTTATCCGGATTGCGATCTGGATCAGGCGGTGCGGGGGCTTTGCACGGTGTTGCGCGCCAACCCGGCACAGTTCGCGGCCCGACTGGCCGATCAGCGCGCCCGGCTGGCCCGTTTTGACGTGGCGAACCGCGCCAATGTCGATGCTTATCGCCGGGCGGTGCATCTGGCGGTGGGGGCATGACCGTGACCGGGCTGAAGGTCGGGGTGACGCTGTTCATCCGGGGCGGCGGGCAATCGCTGTGGGAAAACGGGCTTGGCCAGAACTGCAATTTTTTGACCATGCTGCTGACGCGCTCGCCCGTGGTGGCGCGCTGCTTTGTGGTCAACGGCGCATCGCCCGCCGGGCAGCGGGATGATGCGTTCGAAACCGAATTGCTGTGCCCGGTGATCACCATGGACGAGGCGCTGCGCGACCTTGATCTGGTGATCGAACTGGGCGCGCATGTGCCGCCCGCCTGGGCCGCGCAATTTCGCGCGCGCGGCGGGCGGATCATCGGCATGCGCGTGGCCAACGACTATGTGATCGACACCGAAAGCATGGTCCACGCGCTGCCGCCTGCGCAAGTGGCGCATGGCATCACGTATGACCAGATCTGGACGCTGCCTGCCTTTGTGCGCACCAATGCGGCCTATTATGCGGCGCTGTTGCGCGCGCCGGTGCGCGCCATGCCGCATTTGTGGAGCCCGCTGCTGATCGAACGCGATGCGGCGGCGCGGGGCCTGACCTGGGGATACCGACCCGGCCGCGCGGCCTGGCGCATCGCGGTGATGGAGCCCAACCGCTGTTCGGTAAAGACCGCGCATGTGCCGCTGCTGATCTGCGAACAGGTGGTGCGCAGCCATCCCGATGCGCTGGCGGCGATCCACGTGTTCAACACCGACCATTTTCGCAAAGGGCAGAATTTCGGCCAGTTTGCGGCCGGTCTCGATTGCGTGCGGCGCGCTCTGGTGCGGTTTCGCCCGCGCATCAAGGTTACCCGCATCCTGCATGACGATGCCGATTGCATCGTTTCGCACCATGTCGACAACGCGCAGAACTACCTCCATTACGAGGCGATCCACGGAGGCTATCCGCTGATCCACAATTCCGACATGCTGGGCGATTGCGGCTATCGCTATGCAGATTTCGATTGCGAGGGCGGGGCGCAGGCGCTGATTGCGGCGATCGCCCGCCACGATGCGGAACTGGATGCCTATCGCGCCAGCGCGCGCGCCTTTCTGCAGACGCTCGACCCCTGCGGCGAAGCCAATATCGCCTGCTACAGCGCGGCCATCGCCGCGTGTTTTACGGCCTAGGCGGCGTTAAATTTAACACAGGTCGCGCGCTATAGGTTTTTGTTTTTGCATCGTTTTTTTGCAAAAACCGGGACGCACTTTTTTGCACGATGCTCTTGCTCACTTGCCGTAGAACGCGTCGATGTTGAACCACACTTTGCGCGGTTCATCGGTGCGGGTGTCGAACACGTCGAACACGTCAAAACGTTCGCCGCCCTGCATC
Source organism: Novosphingobium sp. FSW06-99 (assembly GCF_001519065.1). Classification (GTDB taxonomy): domain Bacteria; phylum Pseudomonadota; class Alphaproteobacteria; order Sphingomonadales; family Sphingomonadaceae; genus Novosphingobium. The sequence goes on along the minus strand of NZ_KQ954256.1, from coordinate 14,117 downwards.
ACCAGCGCCTGATGGTCGCTGCGGAAATGCAGCAGGAACAGCACGCGGGCTTCTTCGGCGATGCTGACCGCGTTGAACGCATCGTCGATCACCGTGCCTTTGTGCCCGCCGGCGATCGACCGCGTGATCGCACCGGCAATCGCGCCCTCGCGCGTGGCGTCGGCATCGCGGTGCAGCCGTTTCAGCGCCAGTTGCGCGACGATATGCGCGGTAAAATCGGTCCAGTCTTCGGCGATGCGTGTGCGGGCAAGTTGCAGCGCCTGGTCGGGATCGGCATCGACCAGGCCGCTGGCGCGGTCGAGATCTGCCCAGGGCTTTTCGGCAAAGTGCAGCCGGGCCGCCGTCTGGATGCGCAACCAGGTGTAGTCTACGCCCTGATCTCCCGCTTCGGCGCGGGCCACCGCGGCGGCATAGGCCGGTGGGTCAAAGTCGGTTGCCGCCCGCACCGGGCTGGCGCCCGCAAGCATCAGCGCGATCGGCAAAAGGCGCAAGGCAGGTACGGGCATGCAAAAAGTCTCCTGCGGGGGGCGATGGCGGGGTATCGCAGCGCGCGCCGGTCAGGCCAGCAGTTTTTCGCCACGTTCGCGGATCAGGTTTTCGATCATGCCGCGCGCAAAGCCCAACCCGCCGGGGATGGTTACATCGAACAGCAGCGCGGTTTCGGCGATTTCAAGCGTCGAGGGCACCGTATAGCCCATTGCCGAGGCCTCGACCGACAGACGATCGCGGTCGATCCAGGTCAGGTGCAGGCTGAGCGGGCCGCCAACCAGCACGCTGGCCTTTTCCTCGGCGCCGTCGATCCGTGCGGCGATGCGGCGGCGCACTTCATCCTTGCCAAGCGTGTGGGGTATTTCGAGGCGCATCAGACAGGTCCGGTCAGTTTACCCGGTTCCTCAAGCGCGTTGCCGTAGCGATAGTCAAGATAGCGGGCTTCCGTTGCCAGCGCATCGATGTCGCCTTCGGCCAGTTTGCGCGACAGCGCGTCGATCTCGTCGGTGATCCGCGACAGGCCTTCGGTCAATTGCTGGTCGGCGGTCTTGCCGCCGCGCTGTTCGCCGCGCAGATGCGCCGGAATGCGCGTATAGCTGGCCACCATGCCGGGCAGATGTTCGCCGATCAGGCGGCGCACATCGCCCACTGCCGGTTCGCCCGGATCGATCCCCGCCAGTTGCGTGCCCAGCGCATCGAGCCGCAGCCCGATCCCGTCGAGCAGGCGCGAGGCAGGCGGTGGCAGCGCGGGCCGCTGCGATTCCAGCCACAATTGCGTGCGGCCCACGGTGGCGCGCACATCGCCCCGGTTGAGTGCGCCAAGTTCGGGCACCTTGAGCCGGGGGAACGCGCCCAGAAACACCACCGCCGCCGCCAGCGCCAGCAACGTCAGCATGAACCCGCCCAGGCCGATCCCGCCGATCACGATCCCGGTCACCGTCGCTGCCAGCAGGATCACCCCCACCGCCAGGCTGGCGCGGATCAGCTTGCGCAAGGCGTGCTGGCGCTTCAGTTCGGCCGAGCGCTTGCCGATCGAGCCGCCGGTGCGTCGCCCGCCCTGTTGCTGAAACGCCAGCGTCGCGCTGGCCGCGCGCATGATCGCGGCGTGATCGGCTGCTTCGCCTGCCATCGTCAGATATCGCCGTCGAGCGACAGCGCGGGATGCTGCGCGGGCAGCACACCGGTCGGCGCCACGCCCTGGGCGCGGGCGATATAGGCCTGCGACTTGTCGACTTCGTTCGTCAGCGTGCCGATCGTCTGCTTCATCGAATCGAGCGCCTTGAGCTTGAACGTGTCGATCGAATCCATCGTGTCATAGATGTTCTGGAACGCCTTTTGCAGCGTTTCGAGCGGGATCGTGCTCGATGCCGCCATTTCGTGGATGCGCGCGGTGTTGTCTTTCAGCATCTGCCCGGTGGCATCGATGATGTTGGCGGTGGTGGTGTTGAGCGCGGTGATCTGTTGCAGCACAAGCCGCTGGTTGGTCATCGCCATCGCCACGGTGACGGCGGTGCGCAGCGCGGCGACCGTGGTGGTGCCCGCGCGATCGACGCCCTTGACCAGTTCGACGTTGTTCTTCTTGACCAGATCGAGCGCCAGATAGCCCTGCACCGTCACCGCCATCTGGGTCAGCAGATCCTGCGTGCGCTGGCGGGTATAGAACAGCGCGCTTTCGCGCACCGCCTTGGCCTTTGCAGGGTCGGTGTGGTCGAGATCGTTGGCGGCATCTTCCAGCTTTTGATCGAGCGTGCGGGCGATGTGGATCATCTGCTCCAGCTTGCCCATCGCTTCCCACAGCTTGGCGCGTTCGACATCGATCGCGGCATTGTCCTTCAGCAATTCATCCTTGCCCGACGCCAGCCGGTCGAGGATCGCCTTGATATGGCCCTGCGCCGAGACATAGCTGTCGAAATACTTCTTCACGCTGTTGCCGAACGGGATCACGCCCAGAAACTTGCGCCCGCCGGTGGTCACGCCTTTCTTGCCCGGATCGAGATCCTCGACCGTGCGGCGCAGCGCGGCCAGGTCGGACCCGACGCCGCTGTCCTTGTCCATCGCGCGCACCGGGCGATCGAGAAAGCGGTTGGACATCCCGGCGGCGGCGGCGATTTCCTTGCCCCCCATCGCGGTCAACTGATCGACCCGCTTGCCGAATTCGGGGCTGGCGGCGTCTTGCGCGATCAGGTCGGCAACAAAGGCGTCGGCGCGCTGTTCGAGTTTCGACTTGGCTTCGTCAGCCAGCGGGACGAGCCCGGCCGCCTGTTGGGGCGCGACGACCGGCACGGGATCGGGCGGGGTCAAAGTCAGGGCGGGGGTGGTGTCGGCGTTCGTGGCCATGGTTCTACTCGGCTGGAGGCACGGTGCTGAGAGCCTGTCCCGACACTGTCGTGTCGGGAAGTCGGCATCGGCCCGCTCCCCCACCCGGCCACCCTGTGACAGTACCCTGTGGGTGGCCGGGTGCGGGAGCGGGCCGGTGCCGACTTCGAAACGCGCCCTTTCGCGCGGTTCGATTCAAACTCTGATACCAAGATGGCCCGATGCGGGCTGCGCGGCAAGGGCGTGTTGTCGATGGGTGATGGCGGTTGGTCGGAATTCGCGATAGCGTGGCATGCATGGATCGTCGCACATTGCTTGGCGCGCTAGGCGCCACTTTCGCCCCCCTTCCTGCCTTGGCCCAGCCTGCGCTTGCCGGCGGGACCATGCTTGCCGCGCTCGAACGCCGCGCGGGCGGGCGTCTGGGGGTCGCGGTGCGCGACACCGCCAGCGGACGCGGCTTTGGCTGGCGGCAGGACGAACGGTTTGCGCATTGTTCCTCGTTCAAGCTGTCGCTGGCGGCGATGGTGCTGGCGCAGATCGATGCGGGCCAAGCCCGCGGCGATGAAGTGCTGGCCTATTCGGTGCTCGACATCCTGCCCGCATCACCGGTTACCGAGGCGGCGGCGGGCAAGGAAGGCCTGCCGATCCTGACCCTGGCCGAGGCGGCGGTGGAACGCAGCGACAATCTGGCCGCCAACCTGTTGCTGGCGCGTTTTGGCGGCCCGGCGGCGCTCACCGCGTTCTGGCGCACACTGGGCGATGATGTCAGCAGGCTCGATCACCACGAGCCCGATCTCAACCGCGTGGCACCGGGTGCGGTGCACGACACCACCACGCCCACCGCGATGGCGCAGACCCTCGGGCGATTGCTGACCGGGCCGGTGCTGTCGGGCGGATCACGGGCCACGCTGTGGGGCTGGATGAAGGCATGCAGCACCGGGCTTGGCCGTTTGCGCGCCGGATTGCCCGAGGGGTGGCAGGCGGGCGACAAGACCGGGACGTGGAATGACGGCGCCTCGATTGCCAAAGTCGTCGATCTGGCGCTGGTGCTTGCCCCAGTGGGCGATGGCCGATTTCACGCGCCGCTGGCAGTGACCGCCTATTACGAGCCGACCGGGACGCCCGACAGCGTGAGGCCGGCCGACGAAGCGGTGCTGGCGGCGGTCATGCGGATCGCCACCGATCCCGTGGCATGGAAAGCGAAGCGACGATGATGCGATGCGCGGTGTTCGGGGCCTCGGGCGGGATTGGTGCCGCGCTGGTGCGCCGATTGGCCGCGCGGGACGATGTCGCGGTGGTCTTTGCCGGATCGCGGCGCGGTGCGGTGCCGACGGGCGCCAAGATCACGCCGTTCCGGTTTGCAGCGATGGATGACAGTCTGGCCGATACGGTTGCAGCGCTTGGCACACCGCTCGATCTGGTGCTGGTCGCCACCGGGCGGCTGACGCGCGCCGATGGCAGCGGGCCGGAAAAGGCGCTGCGTCAGGTCAGCGCGGCGGGCTTGCACGAATTGTTTGCCGACAATGCGATCGTTCCCGCGCTGATCGCGCGCGCGGTGCAGCAGCTGTTGCCGCGCGATCGGCGCGCGGTGTTTGCGGTGCTGTCGGCGCGGGTCGGGTCGATCGGCGACAACCGGCTGGGCGGCTGGCACGCCTATCGCGCGTCAAAGGCCGCGCTCAACATGCTGTGCCGCACGATCGCGATCGAATGGGCCCGCTCGCACCCGCAGGCGGTGGTCGCCGCGCTGCATCCCGGCACCGTCGACACCGGCCTGTCCGCACCGTTTCAGCGCGGGGTGGCGCCCGACCGGTTGTTCACCCCCGATGTCAGCGCGGCGGCGCTGCTCGATGTGATCGATCGGTTGCAACCCGCCGACAGCGGCGGGTTTTTCGCATGGGACGGGGCGCCGATCCCCTATTAGGCGGCGATGCGATAGGGTTCGATTTCGCCGGTCAGATACAGCTTTTTCGCCTTTGCCCGGCTCAATTTGCCCGAACTCGTGCGCGGCAGGGTGCGCGGCGGTACCAGTTCGACCACACAGTTCATGCCGGTGATCGCGCGCACTTTGTCGCGGATCTGGTCGCGCAGGCGCTGGCGTTCGGCGGGATCGGACACGCGGCAATGCACCAGCACGGCGGGCGCTTCCTCGCCGTTTTCGGTCTCGATCGAAAAGGCGGCAATGTCGCCCTGGTGAAATCCGGGCAATTGTTCGACCGCCCATTCGATATCCTGCGGCCAGTGGTTCTTGCCGTTGATGATGATCATGTCCTTGGCGCGGCCGACAATGAACAGATAGCCATCGGCATTGAGATAGCCCATGTCGCCGGTGTCGAGCCAGCCATCGGCCATCGCCGCCTCGGTCGATTCGGGATCGCGGAAATACGAGTGCATCACCGATGATCCACGGCACCACACTTTGCCGATATGGTGGTGCGCCACCGGCTCGCCATGTTCGCCCCGGATGACCACTTCCATCCCGCGCACTGGCAGCCCGCAATTGACGATCGCACGATAGCGCGCCGGGCGTGACAGGTCGCGCGGTGAACCCGACAGGCGTTCTTCCTCGACCAGTTCGACACGGATGCCCTCGCCCGGCGGCATCAGCGTGACCGCCAGCGTCGCTTCGGCCAGGCCATAGCTGGGCAGGAACGCCCCGGCACGGAAACCAGCGGGGGCAAAGGCATCGACAAAGCCCTGCATGACATCGGGGCGAATCATGTCGGCGCCATTGCCCGCCACGCGCCAGCGCGACAGATCGAACCGTTCGGACACGTGGGTCTGGCTGGAAATGCGGCGCGCGCAGATGTCATAGCCGAAGGTCGGCGAATAGGACACGCTGGTGCCGGGGTTGCGGCTGATCATGTCGAGCCAAGCCAGCGGACGGCGCGCAAAGTCTTCGGTGCGCAGGAAATCGACCGACACCTGGTTGGCGATCGGCGACAGGAAACAGCCGACCAGTCCCATGTCGTGATACCACGGCAGCCAGCTTATGCAGCGGTCGCCCGGTTGCAGACGCATGCCATGCGCGTGCCCGGCCAGGTTGGCCAGCAGCGCGCGATGCGTCACCGCCACGCCATGCGGAAACCGCGTCGATCCGCTGGAATATTGCAGATAGCAGATGGCATCGGGATCGGCGGGCGGCAGTGCGGTCGCGGCAGGTTCGGTGGCGGCCACTGCGGTCCAGCTCAGCCCGGTGCAGCCCTGGCGCTCGGCGGCGGCGGCGCACATCGCGCCGATCTCGTCGGGATAGAGCAGCACGGCGGGATCGGAACTGGCAAGCTGCACCGCGATCTGATCGATATAGTTGTCCTTGCCGCCGAAACTGGTCGGCAAGGGCAGGGGCACCGGCCAGGCCCCGGCATAGATCGCACCGCAGAACAGCGCGGCAAAATCGGGGCCGGTTTCGGCGATCAGGGCCACCCGGTCGCCCGGCGCAATGCCCAGCGCGATCAGCCGTCGCGCCGCGATCAGCGCATCGGCGCGGAGTTGTGCATAAGGATAGACCTGCGTCAGCGTGCCGCGCGCATCGTGAAAGTTGAAACCGAGATCCCCTGTTGCGGCAAAATCGAGCGCATCGCAGAATGTGGCGAAATCGGCATAACGGCGCGGATGCGCGTCGTCGTTGGGTGTCGGAACCAGTGCCGCCGCATTGCGGACGGCTTCGGAAACGGTCATCTGCTACCCCGGGTTTGTTTCGCGTGTTTGAACGGCATCAACGTAAGATCGGCTACGTAAATTTGGCGCGCCCGGTGCCACAAATTCGCACAACAGGCCAGAGTTCTCGTATATCCCGGACTGTGGCACGAATAAGGCGCAACGATGGACAATGGTGATGATCGCGGCGGACGTCGGCGACAAAAGGCGACAAAACCGCTCGATTCGGCGCGACTGAACGAGCTGGCACTGGCCTATGTGGCGCGGTTTGCCACCAGCGCGGGGCGTTTGAACGCCTATCTGACGCGCAAGATCAGGGAATGCGGGTGGGACGATGTGGCCGCGCCCGATGTCCCTGCGCTGGTCGAGGCGATGGTCGGGCGCGGTTATGTCGATGACGCCGGGTTTGCCCTGGCGCGCGGGGCCGGGCTGATGCGGCGCGGTTATGGCGCGCGGCGGATCGCACAGACGCTGACGCGCGACGGGATCGATGCGCCGCTGGTGGCGCAGGCCAGCGGTACGGTGCACGAGGGGCGCGTGGCCGCGCTGCAATTTGCGCGGCGGCGGCGACTGGGTCCGTTCGGTTCCGGTTCAGGGCAATCCGCTGATTCGCGCAACGGCAGGCTTGATCCCGCGCTGCGCGCGCGGCAGGTGGCGGCCATGGTGCGCGCCGGGCATCCGTTTGCCACGGCCAGCGCATTGATCGATGCGGCCGACGAAGGCGCGGCACAGGAATGGGTGGATGAAGCCGATGATGCGTAAGACTTTGACGAACCTTTCGGTGCTGGTGGCGGCGTGCGGCCTGCTGGCGGGTGTGGGCGCCTGTTCGCCGGTTGCCGCCAGCGCGCAGGCAGGCGCCAGCACGGCGGCGGTCGAACAGCGTATCCACCCCGTATCGGGGCTGGCGGTCATTCCGCTGACCGTGGACACCGCCAAGGGATCGCACGTGTTCCAGGTCGAAGTCGCCGCCACCCCGCGCGAACAGGAACGCGGGCTGATGTTCCGCAACGCGATGGGCGCCGATGAAGGCATGATCTTTCCGATGAACCCGCCGCGCCCGGCGGCGTTCTGGATGAAGAACACGGTGATCGGGCTCGACATCATCTTCATCGGCGCCGATCACAAAGTGCTGAACATCGCCGCCAACGCGGTGCCCTATGACGAAACGCCGTTGCCCTCGTTTGGCGAAGCAGCGGGCGTGCTGGAACTCAACGCGGGCCGCGCGGCGCAGATCGGACTGAAAGCTGGCGATACGGTCCGCTGGTAATATCTTGCTTCACTCCCCCGGAAAGGGCTAAGCGCAACGGCCATGAGCATCCTCGGCAAAATCTTCACCTGGTGGAACGGCGCCACCTTCGGCACCATGCTTGACAGCGCACGTCACGGCGTGCGCGTGGGCGAGGATGCGCAGGGCAATGTCTATTTCCGCGCGAAGCAACCTTATCCTAAGGGGCATCCGTTTGCCGGGCGCGAACGGCGCTGGGTGATCTACAACGGCGCCAACGATGCCAGCCGCGTGCCGGCCGAATGGCACGGCTGGCTGCACGGCAATTTCGACGGCGTGCCCGAAAGCAATCTGCCCCCGCCGCGCGTGTGGGAAGTGGATTTCACCCCCAATGCCACCGGCACCTCTGCCGCCTATCGCCCGCAAGGCGCGTTGGAACGTGGTGGCCATCGCGCCGCCGCGACGGGCGATTATGAAGCCTGGTCGCCCGATCAGGGCTGACGGCACCCAGTCCGCGATCTGAACCGATGATTCGCCCGGCCCTGCAGGTATCCCGCCAGATCGGTGGGCTATGTCTGCTGTCGCTGCTGCTGGCATCGTGCAATCGCCAGTCCGACGCGCCGCCGCCTGCCGAAGCGACCGAGGCGGCCGGGCCCTCGGCGCTCGCCAGTGGTGTGGTGGAAAGCGATCACGGTACCCCGGTCAAGGACCGCGTGGCGACGATCGGCCTGATCAACAAGCGCAACAACATCACCCAGGACGTGGTGCTCAAACCTGGCGAATCACGCCGTATCGGCAATGTGATCATCAAGCTGGCCACGTGCGAGCGCACCGCGCCATGGGAAGATCCGCAGGAAACCGGCGCGTTTGTCCAGGTGTTCGTTGAAGAGCGCGCCAACATCCGCGACAAGCTGGCCTGGCACAAAGTGTTTTCTGGCTGGCTGTTCAAGAATGCGCCGTCGCTCAACGTGGTCGAACACCCGGTCTACGATGTCTGGGTCAAGGATTGCGCGATGAAGTTCCCCGGCGAAGAGGACGATCCCGCCGCCGCCGCATCCTGGGCCAGGGCACCAAAGCCCAAGGCCAGCAGCGAACCGGCCCCGGACACCGCCGACGATGACGCCCCGGTCGAGGACGCGCCGCCGCAATAGAGCGATCGCTCGCCCGGTTCCCACGGGCGCGCGGCATGCGCCAGCAGTGCCAGATAGTCGGCCTGGGGCAGTTCGCGGCTGCCCAGCGATTCGAGATGCGCGGTGGTGAACTGGCAATCGAGCAATTCGCCGCCGCCCCGGCGCAGTGCCGCGACCAGCCAGGCCAGCGCCACTTTCGAGGCATCGGGCACGCGCGCAAACATGCTTTCGCCGCAGAACACCCGCGCAAAGCCCACCCCGTACAGCCCGCCAACCAGCCGTTCGATGCCATCGGCGCCGGTCATCCAGGTTTCGATCGAATGCGCCGCGCCCAGCCGGTGCAATTCGCGATAGCTTTCGCGGATGCGCCCGCTGATCCAGCTTTCTTCCGCTTCGGGGCGCGGCGCCGCGCAATGGTCGATCACCGCATCAAACGCCTGGTTGCAGGTCACGCGAAAGCGTCCCCGGCGCAAAGTGCGCGCCAGCGATCGCGACAGATGAAACCCGTCGAGCGGCAGGATCGCCCGCATGCGCGGCTCTACCCAATAGATTTCGGGATCGTCGCGGCTGTCGGCCATGGGAAAGATCCCGGCACGATAGGCCCTCAGCAAAAGCTCGGGCGGAATGATCTGTGGGTCCTCGCGCGCCATGGTCTACGTCAAATATCACGATCTCCCCGGTTGCATCACCTTCGTCAACCCACTATGGGCGACGCTCTTCCGCAGGCAATGCCATCGGATGCAGGAGTGTAGCTCAGCTGGTAGAGCATCGGTCTCCAAAACCGAGGGCCGGGGGTTCGAATCCCTCCACTCCTGCCATTTCCCCCCTTTTTGTCGGACCACGGTGCGTTTTGGTGACTTGCCGCCCAAATGCCGGTAAGTGGCGCCGGCGTCTCGCGCCGGGCTTCGGGGTGAAAGTCTGCCGGTTAACCACTCACGCAAACGGTTGGTTGATCTTTCTTACTCAAATGTGTCGGTATGGTGGGGTCGCAAACGGAGCACAGTAACCGCACGGGCAGCGCCACGGCGATGCGCGATAGTGCGCTATGGGCGCTGATCGCGGCGACGACCTATTTCTTCATGACGACCGCGACGATCGCGTTGACCAGCGACGGACGCAACCCGGCGACGGTGTGGCCATCGGATGCGGTGATTCTGGCGCTGCTGTTGTCGCGCGCGCGGCGCGACTGGCCCGCGCTGGTGCTGGCCGGATGGCTGGGCAATCTGCTGGCCAACGGCATCACACGCGGCTGGGTGCCGGGGATCGTGCTGTTTGGCGCGATCAACCTGGGCCAGACGCTGATCGCGGCGCAGATCCTGCGGTCGTCCTGGGGCCTGCGCAAGGCCCGGTCAGGCCAGGGCGTGCTGGCCAACGGACGTACGATCACGCGGTTTCTGCTGGTCTGCGGGCTGTTGATGCCGGCCATCGGCGCGGGTGTGGGGACGCTGGTTTCGGCCCTGACTTATGGCCAGGCGCCCGGCGCGGCGTTTATCCGCTGGTATGCCAGCAATGCGCTGGGCTTCGTGATTTTTACGCCGTTTTTCAAAAGTCTGTTCGATGGCAGCTATGCCCGCGCGCTCGAAGGGCAAAGCCGCGCCGGGATGCTGCGCGGGACGGCACTGTTTGCGCTGCACGTCGGCGTGACGCTGCTGGTGTTCGGCCAGACAAAAGTGCCGCTGCTGTTCCTGTTGTTCCCCACGCTGCTGTTGCTGTCGTTCGGGCTGGGGCGGCTGGCAACGCAGGCCGGGGTCATGCTGGTCGCGGTGATCGGCGCGCTGGCAGCGTTGCACCACACCGGGCCGATGGCGCTGATCCAGCACGGCGGGCCGTTCTCTGTGCTGCCCGATCTCGCTGCGTTCGAGGCGCTGTGTTTCCAGGTGTTCCTGGCGGTGCTGATGTGCACCGCGCTGCCCGTGGCGACAATCGTCGCCAGCCGGGCCGAAGCGCGCAATCTGCTGGGCGCGCGCGAGGAACTGTTGCGCCTGATCATGGCGCATTCGCCCGATGCGATCATCGGGCTGGATGGGGATGGCATCTGCCGCTGGGCCGATGGCCCCTTGCTCGATTACACCGGGCAAGTGCCCGATGCCCTGGTGGGGCTGCCGATCGATGCCATCGTGGCGCTCGCCGGGCTCGATCTGGGGCAGTTGCTGCGCGACAGCGCGCGCGATGAAGGCGGCTTGCGCACGGTCGAACTGCGCCCTGTCGGGCGCGGGCATCTGACACTCGAAGCTTCGTTGCGGATGGCCCCGTCGGTGCCGGGGCAGACGGTTGGCTCGGTCATCACGCTGCGTGACATTACCGTGCGCAAGGCGCGTGAACTGGCGATTTCGCGGCGTATCGAAACCGACGACCTGACCGGCGTGCTCAACCGCGCCGGGTTTCGCCGCCGCCTGGCGCGCGCGATCGAATTCGCCACCGACAATCCGGGGCGTCCACTGACGCTGGCGCTGTTCGATGTCGATCATTTCAAGGCAATCAACGACACCCACGGCCATCCGGCGGGCGATGCCGCGCTGGTGGAAATCGCCCGCCGACTGCTGGCGGGCACCCGCGAAGAAGACGTGGTCGGACGGTTGAGCGGCGATGAATTTGCCATCCTGCTGCGGTGCGGGATGGGCACTGCGCGCGCGATCTGCGAACGGATCGTGCGCACCATTTCGGCCGACCCGATCGTGGTGGTCGGCTCGGTGGTGGTGCTGTCGTCGGTGTCGTGCGGCATCGCTGAATTGCGTCCGGGGATGAGCCGCGAGGCGCTGTTCGACAGCGCCGATTTCGCGCTGTACGAGGCGAAACGATCGGGCCGCAACGGCGTGCGCGCGGTGGCGTGACGTGTATCAGCGCTGCTCTTGCGTTTTTGCGTGACGCGGCCTAGATACGAATCTCTCCCGCATCATGGAGCCGACCTGCCCCTCCCGGACCTGTCCGGGGCGGCGATGGCCCCTAGGCGGAAGGCACGTACATTTCTTTCGTCAAAGGCAAGACAAGCGCCATGGCCAGCCCGAACGAGTTTTTCAACCAGGTCAAAGCCGAAGCCCGCAAGGTTGTCTGGCCGACCCGTCAGGAAACCACCACCACCGCGATCTTCGTCGCGTTGATGATGCTGATCCTGTCGGTGTTCTTTCTGGGCATCGACAGTCTGTTCGGCGCGGCGGTGCGGATGCTGCTGTCGCTTGCGTGAATGGCCGTGGCCGACGCCCGGGGCGCGGCTGCACTTGAATTTCAGGAACACTTATGGCCCGTTGGTACATCATTCACGCCTATTCCGGCTTTGAAAACAAGGTGCGTGAGGCGATCATTTCCGAAGCCGAGCGCAAGGGCCTGGCCCAGCTCGTCGAAGCGGTCGAAGTGCCGACCGAAACGATCACCGAAGTCAAACGCGGCAAGAAAGTCCAGGTCGAACGCAAGTTCATGCCGGGCTATGTGCTGGCCAAGCTGACGCTCAACGACGATATCTATCACCTGGTCAAGAACACGGCCAAAGTGACCGGGTTCCTGGGCACCAACAACAAGCCGCAGCCGATTTCCGAAAAGGAAGCGCAACGCTATTTCGGCGCGCGCGAGGCGGCCGCCGCCGAACCCAGCAAGCAAGTGCTGGTCGATTACGAAATCGGCGATTCGGTCAAGGTCAACGCGGGGCCGTTCGCCTCGTTCAACGGTGTGGTCGAGGAACTCGATTTCGAAAAGCATCGCGTCAAGGTGTCGGTGTCGATCTTTGGTCGCGCCACCCCGGTGGAACTGGCCTTCGAAGAAGTCGAACTGGTCAAGTAACAGGGTTTCCCTGGTCCTTCGCCATCGGCGAAGGCCGGGCGCGGCACCGGCCCTCTCCCCCACCCGACCACCCACAGGGTACTGTCGTCGGGCGGTCGGGTGGGGGAGAGGGCCGGTGCCGCGCCCGACAACGGCACACAGACCTTGCATTTTCGGCGTGTGCTGCTAAGCGCGCGCCTTCGCCACGGCCATGCCGGGGTGATTTCCGCCGCGGGAGGCGCCTGATGGGCGCTGTCTGACCGCTAAATCTGAGGGGGCAACCCCGACAGGACGACAAGGAGGCCATCATGGCCAAGAAGATCGACTGCTATATCAAGTTGCAGATCAAGGCTGGCGAAGCCAAGCCTTCGCCGCCGATCGGGCCCGCGCTGGGTCAGCGCGGCGTCAACATCATGGGTTTCTGCAAGGAATTCAATGCCGCCACCCAGGAAGTGGAAAAGGGCACGCCGCTGCCGACGGTGATCACCGTCTATTCGGACCGCTCGTTTTCGTTCATCACCAAGACGCCGCCCGCGACGTTCTTCATCAAGCAGGCGCTGAACCTGAAATCGGGTTCGAAGCTGCCGGGCAAGACTTCGGCCGGAACGATCAAGCGTTCGCAACTGGACGAAATCGCCAACGCCAAGATGAAGGATCTCAACGCCAATTCGATCGAACAGGCGTCGAAGATCATCGAAGGTTCTGCCCGTTCGATGGGCATCCAGGTTGTGGAGGGCTGATCCGATGGCAAAGCAGACCAAGAAGACCAAGGCGCTGGCCGCCAAGCTGGGCGACAACCAGAAGCTCTATGGCATCGATGAAGCCATTGCGCTGCTGAAGGAACTCAAGAGCGCCAAGTTCGACGAATCGCTCGAAGTCGCGCTGAACCTCGGCGTCGATCCGCGCCACGCCGACCAGATGGTGCGTGGCATGGTCACGCTGCCGTCGGGCACCGGCAAGGATGTCAAGGTTGCCGTGTTCGCACGTGGCGACAAGGCCGAAGCCGCGCTCGCCGCCGGTGCCGACCGCGTCGGTGCCGAAGACCTGCTGGAAGATATCCAGGCCGGCAACGTCGATTATGGCCGCATCATCGCCACTCCGGACCTGATGGGTCTGGTCGGTCGTCTGGGCAAGATCCTGGGCCCCAAGGGCCTGATGCCGAACCCGAAGCTGGGCACTGTCACGCCGAACGTGGCCGACGCGGTCAAGGCCGCCAAGGCTGGCCAGATCGAATTCCGCGTCGAAAAGGCCGGGATCATCCATGGCGGCATCGGCAAGCTGTCGTTCTCGGACGAAGCGCTGCGCGCCAACTTTGACGCGTTTGTTGATGCGATCGTCAAGGCCAAGCCTGCCGGCGCCAAGGGCAAGTATGTCCGCAAGGTCGGCCTGTCGAGCTCGATGGGCCCCGGCCTGAAGGTCGACGTGGCGCAAGTCTACGGTCACTGATCGCCGACTGATTGCACGAAAAAGCGGCCGGGAGCGATCCCGGCCGCTTTTTCGTGTCAGACGACGCCGCACGGCCAGGCTCTAGGTGGCGTGGACAAATTCCGCAG